>CAWFEU010000001.1:0-949032 GCA_963815055.1 uncultured Alphaproteobacteria bacterium
CGCCTCTTCGATGGTGCCGACCATATAGAAGGCCGCTTCCGGCAGGTTATCGTACTTGCCTTCGCACAGGCCTTTGAAACCCTTTGATGGTGTCGGCAAGGTCGACGAGTTTTCCGGGCGAACCGGTGAACACTTCGGCCACGTGGAAGGGCTGCGAAAGGAAGCGCTCGATTTTGCGGGCGCGCGCCACGGCCGTTTTGTCGTCTTCCGACAATTCGTCCATGCCAAGGATCGCGATGATGTCTTGCAGCGCTTTATAGCGCTGCAGGATCTGCTGGACCTGCCGGGCCACCGCGTAATGTTCTTCGCCCACGATCAGCGGCGACAGCATGCGCGAGGTGGAGTCCAGCGGATCCACCGCCGGATAGATGCCCTTGGCGGCGATATCGCGCGACAGCACGGTGGTGGCGTCAAGATGCGCGAACGAGGTCGCCGGCGCGGGGTCGGTCAAGTCGTCGGCGGGCACGTAGATCGCCTGCACCGAGGTAATCGAGCCTTTGGTGGTCGTTGTGATGCGCTCCTGCAGCGCGCCCATGTCGGTTGCGAGCGTTGGCTGATAACCCACCGCCGATGGGATACGGCCGAGCAGCGCCGACACTTCCGAACCCGCTTGCGTGAAGCGGAAGATGTTGTCGACAAAGAAGAGCACGTCCTGGCCCTGGTCGCGGAAATATTCGGCGACAGTGAGACCGGAGAGGCCGACGCGGGCGCGCGCGCCCGGCGGTTCGTTCATCTGGCCGTACACGAGCGCACATTTCGAACCATCGACCGAGCCCTTCTTGGGGTCCTTGTTGACGCCGGATTCGATCATCTCGTGATAGAGGTCGTTGCCTTCGCGCGTGCGCTCGCCAACACCGGCGAATACCGAATAGCCGCCGTGCGCCTTGGCGACGTTATTGATCAGCTCCATGATCAGCACGGTCTTGCCGACGCCGGCGCCGCCGAACAGCCCGATCTTGCCGCCCTTTGCGTAAGGCGCGAGCAGATCGACGACCTTGATGCCGGTGATCAGGATCTGCGCCTCGGTCGACTGGTCGGTGTAGGTCGGCGCTTCCTGGTGGATCGCGCGTTTTTTCTTGGCCTTGACCGGGCCCGCTTCATCAACCGGCTCGCCGATCACGTTGATGATCCGGCCAAGCAATTCCGGACCGACCGGCACTTCAATTGGCTGGCCGGTGTCGGTGACGTCCTGACCGCGCACCAGGCCCTCGGATGAATCCATCGCGATGGTGCGCACCGTCGACTTCGCCGAGATGCTGGGCAACTTCGAGCACCAGGCGGTTGCCGCCATTCGTCGTCTCGAGCGCGTTCAGAATTGCCGGCAGATGCGTTTCGAACTGCACGTCGACGACTGCGCCGATGACTTGCGTGATTTTTCCGACTGCGTTGGGTGTCGCCATATCGTCCTCGTTACAGAATTAAAGCGCCTCGGCGCCGGAGATGATCTCGATCAGCTCCTTGGTGATCATCGCCTGACGGGTGCGGTTGTAGGTGAGTGTCTGCTTGCGGATCATTTCGCCCGCGTTGCGGGTGGCATTGTCCATGGCGCTCATGCGGGCGCCTTGCTCGGAGGCAGCATTTTCCAGAAGCGCGCGAAATACCTGTACGGACAGATTGCGCGGCAGCAACTCGGCGAGGATTTCTTCCTCTTCCGGCTCATATTCGTAGGCAGCAGCGGGACCCGCCTCGGCGGCCTTTTCGAACACCGGCGGAATGATCTGCTGCGCGGTCGGAATTTGTGCGATCACCGACCTGAAGCGCGAGAAGAACAGCGTGCAGACATCGAATGCGCCTTCGTTAAACAGCGTGACGATTTTTTTGGCGATCATATCGGCCTGCTCGAAACCGATGGTGCGCACGCCGCGCAACTCAATCGTCTCGATGATTTGCTTGCTGTAGACGCGGCGCAATTGATCCTGCCCTTTGCGTCCGACGCACAGAATTTTGACCTCTTTACCCTCATTCATCAGGGCATTGGCCTTCTCGCGCGCCAGCCGCACGATCGACGAATTGAAAGGCCCGCACAGGCCACGTTCGGCAGTGCAAACCACCAGCAAATGCACCTTGTCGGCGCCGGTACCGGCAAGCAGCCGCGGCGCGGAATTGCTGCCCGCCACCGCCGCCGCGATCGAGCCCAGCACCTTGCCCATGCGTTCGGCGTAAGGGCGCGCGGCTTCGGCAGCGCTTTGCGCGCGACGCAGCTTCGACGCCGCAACCATCTGCATGGCCTTGGTGATTTTCTGCGTCGCCTTGGTCGCGGCGATGCGAACGCGCATGTCCTTGAGGCTGGCCATCAGTCTTTCCGTCGAGCAAAGCGTGCTCCCCTCCCCCTTGTGGGGAGGGGTCGGGGGTGGAGGTAATTAACGGGAATAACGGCGCAGACCCCCAGCCCGGCGCGCTGCCGCGCGCCGACCCTCCCCACAGGGGGGAGGGTAAAAGGAAGCGGGGTGCGTTCGGGGATCATCAAGTGAACGTCTTCGCGTAGCCGTCGACCACACCTTGAGCTTGGCCGCATCGGCATCCGACAGATCACCGCTCTTGCGAATGCTGTCGAGCAGATCGGCGTGCTTGGTGCGGATCAGGCTGAGCAGCCCGCTTTCGAACGCGCGCACGCGCGCAACGTCGAGTGGATCGAGGTAGCCGTTGACGCCGGCATAGATCACGCAGACCTGCTCTTCCATCTTCAGCGGCGAAAATTGCGGCTGCTTGAGAAGCTCGGTCAGCCGCGCGCCGCGGTTGAGCAGGCGTTGGGTGGTCGCATCAAGGTCGGAGCCGAACTGCGCAAAAGCCGCCATTTCACGGTATTGCGCCAGCTCACCCTTGATGCGGCCGGCAACCTTTTTCATGGCCTTGGTCTGGGCGGCCGAGCCGACGCGCGACACCGAGAGGCCGACGTTCACCGCGGGGCGAATGCCCTGGTAGAACAGGTCGGTCTCGAGGAAGATCTGGCCGTCGGTTATCGAAATCACGTTGGTCGGAATATACGCGGACACGTCGTTGGCCTGCGTCTCGATCACCGGCAGAGCCGTCAGCGAACCCGCCTTGTTTTCGTCATTCATCTTGGCGGCGCGCTCGAGCAGGCGCGAATGCAGGTAGAACACGTCGCCGGGATAGGCTTCGCGGCCCGGCGGGCGGCGCAGCAGCAGCGACATCTGGCGATAGGCAACGGCCTGCTTGGACAGATCGTCATAGATGATGACGGCATGCATTCCGTTGTCGCGGAAATATTCGCCCATGGTGCAACCGGAAAACGGCGCGAGGTACTGCATCGGGGCCGGGTCGGAAGCAGTAGCCGCAATAATGATCGAATAATCGAGTGCGCCCTGCTCCTCGAGCACCTTCACGAATTGCGCGACCGTGGACCGCTTCTGCCCGATAGCAACGTATACGCAGTAGAGCTTGATCTTCTCGTCCGGCTGCGCATTCAGCGGCTTCTGGTTGAGAATGGTGTCGAGTGCGATTGCGGTCTTGCCGGTCTGACGGTCGCCGATGATCAGCTCGCGCTGGCCGCGGCCGATCGGAATCAGGGAGTCGATCGCCTTCAGGCCGGTCGCCATCGGCTCATGCACGGATTTTCGCGGGATGATGCCGGGCGCCTTCACGTCGACGCGCGCGCGCTTGTCGGCCTTGATCGGACCCTTGCCGTCAATCGGGTTTCCGAGCGCGTCGACGACCCGGCCGAGCAGACCCTTGCCGACCGGCACGTCGACGATGGCGCCGGTGCGCTTGACGGTCTGGCCTTCCTTGATTTCTCGGTCGGCGCCGAAAATGACGATGCCGACATTGTCCGTTTCGAGATTGAGCGCCATGCCGCGGATGCCGTTCTCGAACTCGACCATCTCGCCGGCCTGCACATTGTCGAGGCCATAGACGCGGGCGATACCGTCGCCGACGGAGAGCACCTGGCCGACCTCCGAAACTTCGGCTTCCTGGCCGAAGTTCTTGATCTGCTCTTTCAGGATGGCGGAAATTTCTGCGGCGCGGATATCCATCAGCGGGCCTCTTTCATCGCAAGCTTGATCGAATTGAGTTTGGTGCGGAGTGAACTGTCGACCATGCGGCTGCCGACCTTGACGATCAGCCCGCCGATGATGGCCGGCTCGATCTTGACGTCGAGGTCGATGTCCTTGCCGCCGGTCACCGACTTGAGCGCGCTCTTGAGCGCGTCGAGATTTTTGTCATTGAGTTTCTCGGCGACTGTCACCTGTGCGATGACCTCACCCTTGTGACGGGCGACGAGCGCGCGATAATGGCGGATCATGTCGCGCACTGCGAACAGCCGCCGGTTGGTCGTGATAACCCTGAGAAAATTCGCGGCGAGGCCGGTGATGCCCGCCTTGGCGAGGATTGCCGACAGCGCCTTGAGCTGCTCGTCGGCATCGAAGGCCGGGCTGCGGATCAGGCGATTGAGATCGGCACTGCCGGAAACCAGTGCGTCGAACTGGTCGAGGTCATTCTTGACGGCGTCGACAGCCTTGTTGTCGAGGGCAAGGTCGAACAGCGCGCCGGCGTAACGGCCAGCCATACCGGAGATGATCGGACCTTCGCCTGCCACTGGGACGCTCGTTGCTATGACTTCATTCACAAGCCGGACGCCGTCGCGGGAGGCGGCGCAAACCATTGGAATCCAAGATGGAATTCCGATCTCTGGGGACGTCACAGAAGCCTGCGGAAACCCCCCTGAAATCGAGGGCTAGCTAACACAGTGAAGATGACGGCGCAACACACGGGGCCGTTCGTCGCATGATGGGTGCACGCATTTACCGCCACGGGCGGGTCCGTCTACAAAACTGCATCGCAAGGATACCTCGCAATGTAAGGAAGCGCCCGCTATAGCGGACTTGGTCGCAAGCAGACGCGCCATTCGATCCCCGCCGGGACCCCAAGGTCATGCCAAAGCCGATATCGCAAGGCGACGCCGCCGCCACGGCCAAGCTGCTGGTGGTCCTGCTTGCCTTTGCCTGGGGCTTCAACTGGATTGCCG
The DNA here is from genome assembly GCA_963815055.1 of uncultured Alphaproteobacteria bacterium. Classification (GTDB taxonomy): domain Bacteria; phylum Pseudomonadota; class Alphaproteobacteria; order Rhizobiales; family Xanthobacteraceae; genus Pseudolabrys. Next base: position 4,985 of record CAWFEU010000001.1, read on the forward strand.
CGGCCTATGCCTTGCGGGAAGTGAGCCCTTGGAGCCTGCGCGTCGCCGGCTCCGCAATCGGCGCCGCGACCCTGTTCGGGGCCGCGATTTTTACCGGCCACAATATGAGGGTGCCGCGCGGCGAATACATCCACGTTATGATCGCCGGCTTCTTCAATGTCGCCGGCTTCCAAATCCTCTCGGGCTTTGCCCAACTGAGCGGAGCGACCTCGCGCGCCATAATCATCACTTATTCTATGCCGATCTGGACGACGGTGCTGAGCCGTTTTGTACTCGGTGAACGACTAAACGCGATCGGCTGGTTCGCGTTCGGGTTGTGTGTTTTCGGATTGACGGTCCTTTTGTGGCCCCTGTTTTCCACCGGGTTTCCGCCGTTCGTCTTCTATTCTCTCGGCTGCGCGTTCAGCTGGACGTTCGCGACCGTCTACATCAAGTGGGCCAAGGTCACGATGGAGCCGCTGGCGAATGCAGCGTGGCAACTGTTGTTCGGCCTGGTTTTCATCACTGCCGGCACGATCATGTTTGAGGGCCACCCGCATCTCTGGCCGCTCCGGAATGAGACGATCCTGGCGGTGCTCTTCGTCGGGCTGTTCGGCGTCGGGCTTGCGCACTTCCTATGGTGGTCGATCGTCGGCCGCCTGCCGACCGTCACAGCCTCGCTCGGTTCGCTGCTGGTGCCGGTGATCGGCGTGACCGCATCCACCATTGTGCTCGGCGAACGCCTGACCGTCCCCGACATCATCGGATTCGCGATGATTTTCGCCGCTGCCGCCTGCGTTCTGTTGCAGCCCAACGTGCGGCATGACGAGATGCCGGAATAAGTAGCGCCGCGTAATATTGCCAAATTATGATGCTTGACACATCATAATAGCTATATAAAACATTACATATAACGTTTTAAGCCGCTAGAGCCATGCGAATTCGCATGATCACTTCGGGGCAGCTGCGAGCCGCCCGGGCGCTCCTGGGCATCGACCAACGCCAAATGGCGCAGAGGTGTGGGCTGTCACTGCCCACGATCCAGCGCATGGAAGCGTCGGATGGTGTGGTTCGCGGCAATGTCGATTCATTGATGAAGCTGGTCGACGCGCTTGCTGCGGGCGGGATCGAATTGATCGGCGACGGCGCCAGCAGTACCGGCGGCGGTCGCGGGGTACGTATAAAGAGCGCGCCGCCATGACGGTTGTATTCGCCCTCTATAGTGTGGCGGCACTCTTGGCACTAGCGCCGATCGCAATCATCGCATCCGCTTCGCGGCGCGCCAGTAACGTCATCTATGGCGCAAGCCTGATAGCCACGCTGGCACTAGCCGTGATGGGGGTCATCAGCCTGTCCGCAACGGATGCCGCCAGCGTGGTCCTGCCGCTCGGTCTGCCCTGGCTGGGCGCGCATTTCAGAATGGACGCGCTCACATCTTTCTTCATGATCGTCGTCAATCTTGGCGGCGCGGCCGCAAGCCTTTTCGCACTCGGCTACGGCCGCCATGAAGAAACACCCGAGCGAATTCTGCCGTTCTACCCTGCGTATCTCGCCGGAATGAATCTGGTCCTGCTATCTGACGACGCCTTCAGTTTTCTGGTGGCATGGGAATTCATGTCACTCACGTCCTGGGCGCTGGTGGTCTCCCATCACGAGGACCGCGAAAACGTGCGGGCAGGATACGTCTATCTGTTAATGGCAAGCTTCGGCACGCTCGCGTTGCTGCTTGCTTTCGGCCTGCTTGCGGGCAGTGATGGCAACTACGTCTTCGACGCAATCCGCGCCTCGCACCTTAGCTCCCGACTGGCAGCCTTGGTGCTTATTCTTGCCCTTGTCGGCGCCGGCTCGAAGGCCGGTGTGGTCCCACTGCACGCATGGCTGCCGCTCGCACACCCGGCGGCACCCAGCCACGTGTCCGCGTTGATGAGCGGTGTCATGACCAAGGTTGCCGTCTATGGCTTCATTCGCATCGTTTTCGATCTCATCGGCGAACCTGACTGGTGGTGGAGCATTCTTGTTCTCACCGTCGGTGGCGTCACCGCGGTGATGGGCGTGCTCTACGCCTTGATGCAGAGCGATCTCAAACGCGTCCTCGCCTACAGCACCATCGAAAACATCGGCATCATCTTTGCCGCACTCGGGCTGGCGCTGGCGTTCAAGGCCGAGGGGCTTGCTTTGGCATCGGCATTGGCGCTGACCGCCGGATTGTTTCACGTCTTCAATCACTCGCTGTTCAAGAGCCTGTTGTTCTTTGGAGCCGGCGCCGTGCTCAACGCCACCGGTGCGCGGGACATGGAACATCTCGGCGGCCTCATCCACCGCATGCCGCAAACGGCGTTCGTATTTCTCGTCGGCAGCGTGGCAATTTCGGCGCTGCCGCCGCTCAACGGTTTCGTATCCGAATGGCTCACGTTCCAGGCCATCCTGCTTAGCCCGCAATTGCCCTCGTGGGGCCTGAAATTGCTGGTTCCGACGGTTGGTGCGCTGTTGGCATTGTCAGCCGCGCTCGCGGCGGCCTGCTTCGTGCGCGCTTTCGGAATCACGTTCCTCGGCCGGCCGCGCGCAATGGCCGCCAGCCGTGCAAAGGAAACTGACAACAATTCATTGGCGGCAATGTATGTCCTCGCAGCGCTCTGCCTGGTCACCGGCATAGTGCCGGGGTTCTTCATCGATGCCCTGAAGCCCGTCATGCAGGCGCTTCTCGGTGTCAGCATGCCGCATCAGGCGGGCGTGCAGTGGCTTTCTATCGTACCGGTTGCCGAAAGCCGCAGTTCTTATAATGGCCTGCTGGTCTTCGTCTTTATCGTTCTGTCCGGCTCGCTTGCCGCGTTTGCAATCCACCGGCTGGCGTCAGACAAATTGCGCCGCGGTCCGGCCTGGGATTGCGGCTATCCCGATCCGCGGACATCAACGCAATACACTGCGTCGAGTTTTGCCCAACCGATCCGACGTGTCTTTGGCGCCACCGTATTTCGCGCGCGGGAAATCGGCGAGATGCCACCGCCGGGATCCACCGCGCCGGCGCGCCTGACCGTCAAAATCCACGACCCCATCTGGGAGTGGCTCTATGCACCGATTTCCGATCTCGTGGCGTATGCTGCGGAGCGGCTTAATGTCCTGCAATTCCTCACTATCCGCCGTTATCTGACCCTCGTCTTTGCAGCGCTGGTCATCCTGCTCCTCGTGCTGGCGATATCGCCATGATCCACGATCTCGTCTTGCAGGGGGCGGAGATGCTGCTGGTACTCCTTCTTTCACCGCTGCTCACTGGATTTGTGCGCAAGGTGAAGGCCAGGCTGCTCCGACGGCAAGGACCGCCCTTGCTGCAACCTTATCTCGATCTCGCGCGCCTGCTGCGCAAGGAGGTCGTGTTGGCGGACAACGCATCCTGGCTCTTCCGTATCATTCCTTACATTGTGGTCGCCGGTACCTGGGTTGCGGCATCGCTGATACCAACGTTCCGCAGCGGCCTGATGTTCTCCTGGTCGGCTGATTTGATTGCCATCATCGCGCTTCTGGGCAGTGCGCGGTTCTTTCTCGCGCTTGCCGGACTGGACGTCGGTACGTCCTTCGGCGGTATCGGGTCGAGCCGCGAGGTGATGATTGCCTCGCTGGCCGAACCGGCGATGCTGATGATCGTCTTTGCGCTCGCGCTGATCGCTGGATCGACGCAGCTGTCGACAATGGCTGCATTCATGGGTTCGCCAGAAGTGGGCCTGCGTGTTTCGCTCGGCCTCGGTCTGATCGCCCTGATCATGGTGGCGATTTCCGAGAATGCCCGCATTCCGGTCGACAATCCGGCGACGCATCTGGAGCTGACCATGGTGCACGAGGCGATGGTGCTGGAATATTCCGGCCGCCATCTGGCACTGATTGAACTGTCGGCCTTCCTGAAACTGCTGCTGTTTGTCTCGCTGATCGGATGCCTGTTCGCGCCCTGGGGCACAGCTTCGCCGGATGCCGGGCCGCGCGATCTACTCATCGGCGCGGCCGCCTATATCGGTAAGCTCACGGTCGGCGGATTGCTGCTGGCCGTGTTCGAAACATCCATTGCGAAAATGCGCGTTTTCCGGGTGCCCGAGTTTCTCGGTGCGGCCTTGATGCTGGCGTTGCTGGCCACGCTGCTACGGTTCGTATCGAGGAGCTTTTGATGCACGGTCTTGAATTTGACATCGCGCATCTACTCGCTGGATCGCTGGTGCTGGTGAGCTTCCTGATGCTGTATCAGGACCGCCTCTATGCGCTACTCAATATCTACGCGCTCCACGCGGCTGTCCTGGCCCTGTCGGTGGCGTGGCAGGCCTTCATCCAGCATGCGCCGCATCTTTATGTCACCGCGGCCATCGCGCTCGGCTTTAAGGCGATCATCATTCCGGTCGCATTGCACCGGATCATCGTGCGCCTAGGCATTCATCGCGAAATCGAGACGGTGGTCGGCGTCGGGCTGACGATGCTCGGCGGGATCGCGCTCGTGGCGCTATCAATGGTCATTATGCTGCGAGTAACGCCGGGCGCCGATCCGCTGGCGCGCGAGGATCTGGCCTTCGCGCTTTCGGTCGTCTTGATCGGGCTCTTGGTGATGGTCACACGGCGCAACGCCGTCAGCCAGGTCGTCGGCTTCATGTCTCTGGAAAATGGGCTGGTGCTTGCCGCGACCGGGGCCAAGGGCATGCCGCTGGTAGTCGAGATCAGCGTCGCTTTCTCGGTGCTGATCGCCTTCATTGTGGTCGGCATCTTCCTGTTCCGCATCCGCGAGCGTTTCGACACGGTGGACATACGTGCGCTCGATCGTTTCCGCGGAGAACGGCAATGATCGACGCGCTCACAGGCGTCTTGCTTATCCCGGCGGCTGCGGCGGCATTGCTGGCGATCCTTCCCGGCTACCGGATGACCGCACGGATCAACGTTGTGGCGGCGCTTGCGACGTTTCTCACCGCTTGCTCGCTGTTCCTGATCCAACCGACATCCGGACCGTATCTGCTGGTGGACGACCTCAACAAAGTCTTCATCGTACTCACCACGTTCGTCGCCTTCACAACTAGTGTGTTCAGCGCGAGCTACATAGGCCACGAGATCGACATCGGTCGGCTGACGCCGACCTTCGTGCGCTTTTATCACGCGATGTATCAGGTGATGATGTTCGGCATGAACCTCGCGCTGGTGGCGAACAATATCGGCCTCATGTGGGTCGCGATTGAACTTGCCACGCTGACTACCGTGCTGATGGTCGGCATCTATCGGACGCACGAAGCACTGGAAGCAGCTTGGAAATATTTCATCCTCGGCAGCGTTGGCATTGCGCTCGCACTCTTCGGCACCATCCTGGTTTACATGGCGGCACGGCCGATCATTGGTGAAGGCCTCGACGCCATGGTGTGGACGATATTGATCACGCGCGCGTCGCAGTTTGACCCGGCGCTGCTCAACGTCGCCTTCGTGTTCCTTTTGCTCGGCTATGGCACTAAGGTCGGCCTTGCGCCCCTGCATGCCTGGCTGCCCGACGCGCACGCTGAAGGTCCAACGCCGATCTCGGCCGTGCTCTCTGGCCTGCTCTTGAATGTCGCACTGTATGCACTGCTGCGATTCAAGATGCTGCTTGCACTCAATCCTGACGCGATCGCGCCGGGACCGCTGATGGTGACACTGGGGCTAATTTCCGCGCTATTCGCTGCCTTCATGCTTTACCGGCGACGCGACATCAAGCGCATGTTCGCCTATTCCTCGATCGAGCACATGGGCATCATCGTGTTCGCCTTCGGCATGGGCGGCGCGCTCGCGAATTTCGCCGCCCTCCTGCACATGACAATGCATTCGCTGACCAAGTCCGCAATCTTCTTTGCGGTCGGGCATATCGCGCAGGTTAAAGGCACACAAAAGATCGCCGATATGGGCGGCCTGACGGTGACGCATCCGGTACTCGGCTGGGGCCTTGTACTCGGCGTGGTGGCGATCGCGGGCCTGCCGCCACTCGGCATCTTCATGAGCGAATTTCTGGTCGTGAGTTCGACTTTTGCTCGCGAGCCTTGGCTGGCGACATTACTCGTGATGGCAATCCTGCTGGCGTTAGGCGGCCTGTTCCTTCGGCTCAATTCTATTGCCTTCGGCGAGCCACGCGGGCCCGCCGCACCGGCAGAAGCGTCCTACGTGCCGATGTTTGCGCATCTCGCGCTGGTGTTCACTGCCGGAATTTACCTGCCGCCAGCGCTGGTCACCGGTTTCGAAAACGTCGCAAGGTTATTGGGATAGCGCCATGACCTTGCTCGGCAGGTTCACGCACCGCAAGACGCACGAGAGTCATCGGCCCTGGCCGCGCGCCGATGTCGCGGACGAGGGCTGGCAGCAGGCGATCGAGGCCCTTGCCAGCGGCAAATGTACGCTGCTCGGCCTCTGGGGCGACATCCCGCAGGTGCAGATGGCCTTGCTGGATGAGACGGCAGGTCAGATCGTCGTGCTCAGCTACACCTGCAAGGCAGGAAAATATCCGAGCGTCGCGGCGCGCCATCCGCCCGCAATCAGGTTCGAACGCGCCATCCACGATCTGTTCGGGTTGCAGGCAACCGGCTCGCCCGACACACGGACGTGGCTCGACCTCGGCTTCTGGGACGTGGCGCAACCACTTGGCAAGGACCGGCCAGCGAAGAAGCCGGAAGCCTATGAATTCCTGCCCGTCGAAGGCGACGGCCTGCATCAGATCGCGGTCGGACCGGTCCACGCCGGCATCATCGAGCCAGGTCATTTCCGCTTCACCGCCAATGGCGAGCATGTGGTGCGGCTCGAGCAGCGCCTCGGCTGGGTGCACAAGGGCATCGAGTCTTTGATGGACGGCGCGACGCTTGAAGATGCTGCAAAACTTGCCGCGCGGACGTCCGGCGACAGCACGGTTGCTTATGCTTTCGCTTTCGCCCAGGCCGCGGAGGCGGCCTTGCAAGTAAAGGCGCCGCCGCGCGCGATCTATTTGCGCGCACTGATGGCCGAGCTTGAGCGGTTGGCCAATCATTTCGGCGATGTCGGCGCGATCTGCAACGATGCGTCGTTTTCTCTCATGCATGCCCAATGCGGAATCCTGCGCGAGCGCACGTTGCGCGCGGCCGGGGCTTCTTTCGGGCACCGGTTGATGATGGATGTCATCGTGCCGGGCGGGGTCGCATGCGATATTACGGCGGAGGGAATTGTACAGGTCGAGGCCCTATTCGCCGAAGTGCGCCGCGTTTTTCCGCGCTTGATCGAACTGTACGACAATACGGCGTCATTGCAGGATCGCACCGTAACCACGGGCATTGTGAAGGCGGAATATGTGCGACAATTCGGCGCCGGCGGCTTTGTCGGCCGTGCTTCAGGTCGCGGCTTTGATGCGCGTCGAGCTTTCGGCTACGCGCCCTATGATGAACTTTCCTTCGACGTGCCCGTCCTCGATGCCGGCGACGTCAATGCACGGGTTTGGATTCGTATCCGCGAGATCGAACAGAGTTTGTCGCTGATCGCGCAGATTCTGGGCGCCTTGCCGAAGGGCGCTCTCAAAACACCATTGAGCAAGGGCAAGGCTTGCGAAGGTTTGGGTATAACTGAGGCATTTCGCGGCGACGTGCTGGTGTGGCTGCGCCTCGATGGCAAAGGCCGTGTGGTACGCTGTCATTTGCGCGATGCCTCATGGTTCCAGTGGCCGCTGCTGGAAACCGCAATCGAGGGCAATATCGTTGCCGACTTCCCGCTCTGCAACAAATCGTTCAACTGCTCGTATTCCGGACACGACCTTTAAATGCGCAAGACACTGATCGAAAATCTTACGCAGGGGCCGCTCACCGAGCCGGCACCCGCACCCGATGAAGCGGGACTCGCCGAGCTTGCGAAGAAAGTTGACCGCCTCGCGCGCGCCAGGCTGGGCCGTTCGCTCTCCATTCGCCAGATCGACGCCGGCTCATGTAATGGCTGCGAGCTCGAAATCCACGCGCTCAACAACGCATTCTACGACCTGGAACGTCTTGGCCTTCGCTTTGTTGCGTCGCCGCGACATGCCGACCTGCTGATGGTCACCGGTCCGGTAACGAAGAGCATGCGCGAAGCACTCAAGCGCACGTACAATGCCACGCCCGATCCGAAATGGGTGATTGCCGTGGGCGCATGCGCAGCCAACGGCGGAATTTTTGCCGGCAGCTATGCGGTTGAAGGCGGCGTGAAGGACGTCATCCCGGTCGATCTGCATATCCGTGGATGTCCACCATCGCCGACGGATCTCTTGAAAGGATTGGTGGCGCTGCTCCAAGTAACGAGCGGCGCCTCGCGGTAGGCGGCTATGTGGCCGGTCTTTGCTGCTAAAAAAAGCTCTGCGGATCGACGTCCACCTCGAGGCGCACGTTGCCGCGCGGTTTGGGTGCATGGCCAAGCCATTCACGTAAATAGGCCGAAAGATCGAAGGCGCGCGGCGACTTCACCAACAGCCGGAAACGATGACGGCCGCGCACGACCGCGATCGGCGCTTCGGCGGGGCCGAGAACGCGAACCTGCTCATCCTTCGGCGCGGCGCCGGCGAGCGTACGGCCGTAAGCTTCCGCGGCGTGCCGCTCGTTTGCGGTCACGACGAGACTCGCGAGCCGCCCGAACGGCGGATAACCGGTGCGTTCGCGCTGCTCGATCTCGTTGCTATAGAAGGCCTCGCGATCGCCCGAGATCAGCGCCCGTATCACAGGGTGTTCGGGCTGGTGCGTCTGCAAATAACCGAAGCCGCGTCCCTCCTCGCGGCCAGCGCGGCCGACAACCTGGTGCAGCAGCTGGAATGTGCGTTCTGCCGCGCGTGGATCGCCATTGCCCAGGCTGAGATCGGCATCGACGATGCCGACCAAATTCAGTTTGGGGAAATGATGGCCTTTGGCAACAAGCTGTGTGCCGATGATGAGATCGAAGCGTCCCGCCGCTACGTCGTCGAGCTCTTGCCGCAGACGCTCGACCAACTCCACCAAATCGCTCGACAGCACAAGGGTCCGGGCTTGCGGAAACAGTTCGGCCGCCTCCTGTTCGAGGCGCTCCACACCCGGGCCAACGGCCGCAAAGCTTTCGGTCGCGTGGCAATTCGGACATTCAGTCGGCGGCGGCATGTTAAATCCACAGTGATGGCACACCAGCCGGCGCTTGAACCGGTGGTCAACCAGCCAGGCATCACAATTCGGACATTGCAGCCGGAACCCGCAGGCCCTGCACAAAGTGAGAGGCGCATAGCCGCGGCGATTGAGAAACAGCAGCGCCTGCTCACCGCGAGTGAGCGACACCGCAACCGCCTCGGCAAGCCGCGGCGAGATGAAGCGGCCGCGCGGTGGCCCCTCGCGGCGCATATCGATCGGTTCGACCGACGGCAAATGCGCGCCACCGAAGCGCTCCGGCAGATGCACATGCCGATAACGCCCGCGGCGCGCGTTGACTTCCGACTCAACGGAAGGCGTCGCGGACGCAAGCACCACCGGAATTTTCGCGATCGATCCGCGCACCACGGCCATGTCGCGAGCGTGGTAGTGCGCACCGTCTTCCTGCTTGTAGGCAGGGTCATGTTCTTCGTCGACAACGATAAGACCGAGGTCGGCATAGGGCAGGAACAGCGCCGATCGCGCGCCGACGATCACCGGCACCTCGTTCGCCGCGATCGCCGCCCATGTGCGCGCACGTTTGCGCGGTGACAACTGCGAGTGCCACTCCGCCGGCCGGGTCCCGAAACGGCCGGAAAAGCGGTCGAGAAATTGCGCCGTAAGCGCGATTTCCGGCATCAGGATCAGGGTCTGCCGCTTCCGCCTGATGTTTTCGGCTACGGCCTCGAAATAGACTTCCGTTTTGCCGGAGCCGGTAACGCCGTCCAGCAACGTGACCGTGTAGCCGCCTTGCGTGACGGTCGTGCGCAATGTGTCGGCGGCCGCGAGCTGTGCCAACGAGAATTCTGGTTTACGGAAATCGGGACCGGGTTGCGACACGACCGGGTCGGGCGGCAGCACGACCGTCTCCAGCGTGCCTTCATCGATCAATCCGTCGATCACGCCAGCGCTGACGCCCGCTTCCTGGGCCGCCTCGCCTTTCGAGCGCACCAGCCCATCGACAAACAGCCCGAGCGCGCGTGCGCGCGCGGCCGTCATGCGCACGGGTGGCGGCCCGGCGAGCCTGACGCCGACGCGCTCGCGCGCCGGGCCGAGATGTTCGCCCATGCGGAGGGCCATGCGCAGCACCATGCCGCGCGAGGCCAGCGTATAGCTCGAAACCCAATCGACGAACTGGCGGATCTCGGGTTTCAGCGGCGGCACGTCGTGCTTGCCGACCACGTCCTTCATTCGATTGTGCAAGCGCGGATCGGGATTTGGGTTGTCGGCCCAGACCACGCCGGTGGTTTCGCCGCGCGCGCCCAACGGCACGGTCACCACGTCGCCGGGAGCGACGTCGAGGCCGGCCGGCACGCGATAGGAATAGGTCTGGTCCAGCGCGACTGGAACAAGGATATCGACAACCCGGGAATTCATGCGCTTGGTCTGGCCGATTCCACCGCTTTAAGGAAGGGTGAAGAAAGGGGTGCCACTCTTTCCGGCATGAGCGAGCTCGCCACAAGTCCCGATGTCGCGGCCGAAATTGCCCGCTGGCTCGGCTACCTGGGCGCTGAGCGACGCATGTCGGCAAAGACACTAGATGCCTACCACCGTGATGTGTCGCAATTCGTCAGTTTTCTCGCCGACCATCTCGGTGGCGCGCCGACCCTCAAGCAACTGGCACGGCTGGCGCCGGCTGACGTGCGCGCCTTCATGGCGGCGCGACGCAGCGATGGGGCCGGCAACCGATCCTTGATGCGCACACTCGCCGGCTGCCGCTCGTTTGCGCGTTTTCTGGAGCGCAACGGCAAGGGCAAAGTTGCGGCACTCACGGCCGTGAGTACCCCGAAATTGCCCAGGACCTTGCCTAAACCATTGGCGGCTTCCGCCGCCGTGCAGATGACCGACGGCGGATTGCGCGAAGGTGAGACACGCGAGAAGTGGATCATTACGCGCGACGCAGCGGTGCTCGCTTTGCTCTACGGTTCGGGGCTTCGCATTTCGGAAGCGCTCGGCCTGAAGCGCAAAGATTATGCCGGCAATGCGGACGCCCTCACCGTCCTCGGTAAAGGCAACAAGACGCGCATGGTGCCGCTGCTTCCGCAAGTCGCCAAGTTGATCACCGACTACATTGCGCTTTGCCCCGCAAAGCTTGCGCCTGATGGCCCGTTATTCATCGGCGCACGCGGGGGTGGCCTGTCACCCCGCGTCATACAGCTGGCCATGGCGCGATTACGCGGCGCACTCGGACTTCCCGACAGTGCAACGCCGCATGCGCTGCGTCACTCCTTTGCGACCCATCTGTTGGCGCGCGGCGGTGATCTACGCTCGATCCAGGAGCTGCTCGGGCACGCTTCGCTTTCAACCACGCAGATCTATACGGCCGTCGATTCCGAGCGATTGCTCGAAGTTTATGCGAGCGCGCATCCACGCGCTTAGCCTACCCTCTTGCACTCAACAGCCTTTCCGATCATCGTTGCGCGACAGCAGCCGGAGGGGGCTAGAGGGTAGTGAGCGCACACGAGAATCTCGAACACGCCGAGCACGCCGAACACGCGGCGCATTCAAACAAGAAAATTGCGTTGTTGATCGCAGTGCTGGCGCTGTTTCTCGCGTTCTCTGAAACGCTGGGCAAGAGCTCACAGACATCCGCCATCACTTATAATGTCGCAGCGAGCGACCTATGGTCGTTCTTCCAGGCCAAGACTGTCCGTATGACGGTGCTGACAACAGCTGCCGAACAAATGCAGATCGAGGTTGACCGCACAACGGACGCAGACGCCAAAGCGAGATTGCTTAAATCGATCGACGGCTGGAAGAAGACCGTGGCGCGCTACAATGACGAGCCGGAAACTAAAGAGGGGCGCAAGCAACTCGCTGAACGCGCGAAGGAAGCCGAGGAAAAGCGCGAGCACGCGCTGGCGCGCTACCACCAGTACGAGTTCGCCTCGGCCGCGTTCCAGATCGGCATCGTGTTGGCTTCCGCTGAAGTCATCACAGGCATAGCCGCGCTTGGATGGTTGTCCGGCCTGCTTGGTGTCTTTGGGCTTGGCTTCATGGCTCTCGGCCTGTGGGCGCCGCACGCATTGCATCTTGGGTGACGCAGTCGAATTACCGCTTACGAGAAGGCTAGAGGTCACCACCGCGATAGGCGCGGCGGCGCAGCCGCATGAAGAGACGCACGAAGCGCCCGGCACGCTGCGGTTTCAAAAGCCACGCCAGGCGACGGATCCGCTGGCGAATAGGCTCGGTCATCTCGTGCGACCATTCGCGCAGCCAGATGAACCAGTCGTACATGCGATGGAACCACCCGATCTGCAGCAGCTTGCTGCGCGTGACATCGAACACGAATGCGGTCACCCCGACACCAAGGAATTTTGCGAACAGCAGTGCAACGATGACACCCAGCCAGCCCTGCGTCGCGATGACGTAGACCTCGAAGAATTTCAGCGGCAGCAAGACAACGAGAAGCGGCACAACGAACACCACAAGCGCCGCATAAGGCGGCAAACGTTCAATCAGAGCGGCCAGTTTGACCTTCACCCTGCCCCAGGGAATGAGATTCACGATGCGCGCGATAACGGGCTCAAGATGATCCCAAAGCCAGGCTTCGAGCAGAAACAGCAATGCGAGGATGACCCACAGGGGGCGAAGAAATTGGCGGCTCATGTGCTAAAAATAGTACTTCCCCGCCCCATCGCAAATAAGGCGAAATTGCTCGAAAACAGAGGCCGTTTCGCTAAGACCGTACGCGTCCGCCATCCACATTCAGTGTCTGGCCGGTAATAAATGCAGCGTCATCGCTTGTGAGAAAAGACACGGCGCCAACCAGATCGTCCGGCACTTCCACGCGTTTGATCGCCTGCATTTGCGCAACCGCATTGAATTCATCGTCCATCGTTTTGAATCCCGGTCGAGGCGAACGCACCAGCGTGCCCGGCGAACGGGTGAGCCCCGGCGCGATCGCGTTCACGGTAATGCCGTCGCCGGCGAGATCGCTGGCAAGCGCGCGCGTGAAGCCGACGATACCGCCTTTGCTCGCGACGTAGTGCGCAAAGCCCGTGACCACCGAGCCGAGCGTGCTCGATGCCATGTTGACCACGCGGCCCCATTTGCGTGCGCGCATGCCCGGCACAAAGGCAGCGCTCACGAGGAAGGTGCTATCGAGATTCGTCGACAGCACCTTGCGCCAGTCGGCGAAGGTCATCTCGGGGAAATTCTTTTGCGGGAAGATTCCAGCGCAATTAACAACGATGTCGACGTGACTGAATTTAGCGAGGACCTGCTTGGCCATTGCGGCGACAGATTCTTCCGATGCAACGTCGCATTTGACGTAGATGGCTTTCCGGCCGGCGGTCTCGACCAGCTTCACAGTCGCGGCGCCGTCGACGAGGTCGATGATCGCGATATCGACGCCATCCTCGGCGAGACGCTTGGCGAATGCCTGCCCGATGCCATTGGCGGCACCGGTGATAACGGCAACTTTGTCCTTGTGGCCCTTGGCCATAAAATTTCCCCCTGCGAAAACCGATCGATGTGTTGAAACCATCATTTGTCATCACCTGGCCGCGCGCAAGCGCAAGTCCCGGTGATCCCGCTTTGCGCTTTGAATCCGATCAAGGCGGCGCGGCATGCACGGCGTGCCCCCTCTCCCCTGTGGGGAGAGGGCCGGAGTGAGGGGGCGCATGACTCGCGATGCTTTTAACCCCTCACCCGGCGCACTTCGTGCGCCGACCTCTCCCTATGGGAGAGGTGAAGAAAACCCGTGCCGGGATGACTCATATATGAATCGCACGCTTTGCTACCGCCATGGCCGCTTCCTTGACCGCCTCGGACAATGTCGGGTGAGCGTGACAGGTGCGGGCAATGTCCTCGGCCGACGCCCCGAACTCCATGGCGATGGCAGCTTCGGCGATCATGTTGCCGGCGTCGGCACAGATCAGTTGCACGCCGAGGACACGATCGGTTTTTGCGTCTGCCAGAATCTTCACGAAACCGTCGGTGGTCAGGTTCACCTTGGCGCGCCCGTTGGCGGTGAAGGGAAACTTGCCGACATTGTAGCTGACACCGGCAGTCTTCAGTTCGTCCTCGGATTTGCCGACGGTTGCGATCTCCGGATAGGTATAAACCACGTTCGGAATGGCATCGTAATTTACATGACCCGCCTCTCCGACCAGAATTTCGGCAACGGCCACGCCCTCATCCTCGGCCTTGTGCGCCAGCATCGGACCGGCGATCACATCGCCAATGGCCCATATACCGGGCACGCTGGTCGCATAATAATGATCGACGACAACGCGGCCGCGCTCGTCGAGCTTCACCCCGGTCTCCTTGAGGCCAAGACCGTCCGTGTAGGGCACGCGGCCGATCGCAACGAGCACGACGTCGGCCTCGATCATCTCTGCCGCACCGCCTTTCGCCGGCTCGACGCTCGCTTTCAAACGCTTCCCGGATGAATCGACCGCCGTCACCTTCGACGACAATTTGAACGTCATGCCCTGCTTTTCGAACAGACGCTGGGCTTGACGCCGAACTTCGGCGTCCATCCCGAGCAAGACACCATCAAGAAATTCAACAACCGTCACCTGAGCGCCAAGCCTGCGCCAGACCGAGCCCAGTTCAAGGCCGATCACGCCGGCGCCGACGACAAGCAATTGCTTTGGAACCTCGGGTAGTGACAGGGCGCCCGTGGATGAAACGATGCGCTTCTCGTCGATCTCGATCCCCTTCAGGCGCGCCACGTCTGAGCCGGTGGCAATGACAATGGACTTGGCTCCCAGTGTCTGCGTCTTCCCATCGGCGCCTTTCACCTCGACCTTGCCGGGCGCGGCAATCCGTCCGGCGCCGTGAAATGCATCGACCTTGTTTTTCTTGAGCAGGAACTCGACGCCCTTGACGTTGCCGTCGACGCCTTCGTCCTTGAACGCCATCATGGCCTTGAGGTCGAGCTTAGGCGCGGAAACGCCAATGCCCATCTTGCTGAATAAGTGGCCCGCCTCCTCGAACAGTTCGGACGCGTGCAGCAGTGCCTTCGACGGTATGCAGCCGATATTCAGGCAGGTGCCGCCAAAGGTGACCTTTTTTTCCACCACCGCGGTTTTCAGGCCGAGCTGTGCCGCGCGGATGGCACAGACATACCCGCCCGGGCCAGTGCCAATGACAATGAGGTCGTAGGTCATTAACGAACTCCGAACTCTAAATCGTCATGGCCGGGCCCGTCCCGGCCATCCACGTCTTCTAGAAAGTAAGACGTGGTTGCCCGGCACAAGGCCGGGCATGACGGTGGAAACTTATAGGTCCAGTACGACGCGCGCTGGATCCTCCAGGCCTTCCTTGACGCGCACGAGGAAGGTGACCGCCTCGCGGCCGTCGACGATGCGATGGTCGTAGGAGAGCGCCAGGTACATCATCGGGCGCGCTTCGATCTTGCCGGCGACGACCACCGGGCGCTCCTGGATCTTATGCATGCCGAGTATGCCCGACTGCGGCGCATTGAGGATCGGCGTCGACATCAACGAGCCGTAGACGCCGCCATTGGTGATGGTGAAGGTGCCACCCTGCATCTCCTCGATCTTGAGCGCGCCGTCACGCGCACGCCGGCCGAAATCGGAGATCGTCTTTTCAATCTCCGCGAGCGACAGCAATTGAGCGTCGCGCACCACCGGCACCACGAGACCCTTCTCGGTGCCGACCGCGATGCCGATATGATAGTAATTCTTGTAGACGATATCCGTGCCGTCGATCTCGGCGTTGACCGCGGGAATTTCCTTCAGCGCCTGGATGCAGGCGCGCACAAAGAAGCCCATGAAGCCCAGCTTCACGCCGTGCTTCTTCTCGAACAGATCCTTGTACTGATTGCGCATCTGCATCACCGCGCTCATGTCGACCTCGTTGAAGGTCGTGAGCATAGCGGCTGTGTTCTGTGCGTCCTTCAGGCGGCGCGCGATGGTCTGGCGCAGCCGCGTCATGTGCACGCGTTCTTCGCGCGCCGCGTCGTCAGCGGGCGACGGCGCGCGCATCTGCACCGGCGCAGCAACCGGCGTCGGGGCGGCTGCCGCGCGTTCGATCGCCGCGATCATATCGCCCTTGGTGACTTGCCCGTGCATGCCGCTACCGGCCACCTTCGATGGGTCGACGCCGCTTTCCGCAGCCATCTTGCGGACCGATGGCGGCATCGGCATCTCGGTCGACCTGGCCGGCGTGGCGGGCGCGGGCCTTGGCTGCTCGGCTGCCTTTTGCGCTGCGGGCGAAAGCGCGGCCTTGGGTGCAGCGCCGGCGCCTTCCTTGATCTGTCCGAGCAGCGCACCGACGGCGACGGTGTCGCCATCTTTCACCGCAATGTCGGAGAGAACGCCTGCGGCCGGCGCTGGCACTTCGAGCGTGACCTTGTCGGTCTCAAGCTCGACGAGCGGCTCGTCCACCGCCACCGCCTCGCCCGGACGCTTGAACCATTTGCCGACGGTTGCTTCGGTGACGGACTTGCCGAGGGTGGGCACGCGGATGTCAGCCATGGTGTCTCTCTTGCCTCTCATTTGCCATGCCCGGCCTTGTGCCGGGCATCTCGCTTAGGGGGCCGCAGCCGTGCGTCCCCGGTCGGGATGGCCGGGACAAGCCCGGCCATGACAGTCCGTCGAATTTATCCAAGCGCCTCGTCGAGGAATTGCTTGAGCTGCGCCAGATGTTTCGACATCTGCCCGACCGCGGTCGAGGCAGCGGCCGGCCGCCCGGCATAACGCATGGTGCGGTGCTTCGCGGTGATCTGGTTGAGGATCCATTGCAGGAATACGTCCACGAAGAACCAGGCACCCATGTTGCGCGGTTCTTCCTGGCACCAAACCATCTCTGCCTGCTTGAAGCGGGAAAGCTCGGTGATCAACGCCTTGGTCGGGAACGGATAGAGCTGCTCGATGCGGAGCAAATAGATGTCGTCGATGCCGCGCTTTTCGCGCTCATCATAGAGATCATAGTAGACCTTGCCCGAGCACATAACGACGCGTCGTATTTTGTTGTCGGGAACAAGTTTGATCTTCTCATTTGGCAGCAGTTGCGCGTCGTCCCACAAAAGCCGGTGGAATGATGTGCCGGTGGCCATTTCGTCGAGCCGCGATACCGCACGCTTATGGCGCAGCAGCGATTTCGGCGTCATCAGGATCAGCGGCTTGCGGATCTCGCGCTTCAACTGGCGGCGCAAGGCATGGAAGTAATTCGCCGGCGTCGTCAAGTTGGCTACTTGCATGTTGTCTTCGGCGCACATCTGCAGAAACCGTTCAAGGCGGGCGGACGAATGCTCGGGTCCCTGCCCCTCATAACCGTGCGGCAGCAGACAGACGAGGCCCGACATACGCAGCCATTTGCGTTCGCCCGATGAAATGAACTGGTCAAACACGACCTGCGCGCCGTTGGCGAAATCGCCGAATTGCGCTTCCCACAAGGTCAGCGCATTGGGTTCCGCGGTGGAATAGCCATATTCGAAGCCAAGCACCGCCTCTTCCGACAGGCTTGAATTGAGCACTTCGAAGCGCGCCTGCCCCTCACCGAGATGGTTGAAAGGCGTGTGACGCTCCTCGGTGTTCTGGTCGAACAACACCGAGTGACGTTGCGAGAAGGTACCGCGTTCGCTGTCCTGACCCGAAAGACGCACCGGATGGCCTTCCTGCAACAGCGAACAAAATCCGAGCGCCTCAGCCGTGGCCCAATCGATCCCCTCGCCTGTCTCGATCGCTTTTGCGCGATTGTCGAGGAAACGTTGAATGGTTTTGTGAACCTGGAAATCCGGCGGAATCACCGTGATCTTCTTGCCGATCGCACGCAGCGCTTCTATTGCAATTCCGGTGTTGCCACGGCGTGGATCCTCGAGCTCACGCGCCGCCTTCAGCCCGGCCCAGCGGCCGTCGAGCCAGTCGGCCTTGTTTGGCTTATAGCCTTGCGCCGCCTCGAATTCGGCGTCGAGCCGCGCGCGCCAGTCGCCGCGCATCTTGGCAACCTCGCCCTCGGTGACGACACCTTCACCGATCAATTTCTTGCTGTAGATTTCCAGCACGCTCGGATGCGCGCGGATCTTCTTGTACATCAGCGGCTGGGTGAACGAAGGCTCATCGCCTTCATTGTGGCCGAAGCGCCGGTAGCAGAACATGTCGATGACGACTGGCTGCTGGAATTTCATGCGGTACTCGGTCGCGACTTTCGCTGCGAACACCACTGCTTCCGGATCATCGCCGTTCACATGGAAGATCAATGCCTCGATCATCTTGGCAACGTCGGACGGATAAGGCGACGAGCGCGAGTAGCGCGGGTAAGTCGTGAAGCCAATCTGATTGTTGACGATGAAATGGATGCTGCCGCCAGTGCGGTAGCCTTTCAGTCCCGACAGGCCGAAACATTCCGCCACCACGCCCTGGCCGGCGAAGGCGGCATCGCCGTGCATCAGCAACGGGAGCACCATCGTGCGCTCGTCCGGCTTCGCATGGTGTTGATCCTGTTTCGCGCGCACCTTGCCGAGCGTGACCGGATCGACGATTTCCAGATGCGATGGATTTGGCGTCAGCGAGAGATGCACATTGTTGTTATCGAACTCGCGGTCCGATGAGGCGCCCAGATGATACTTCACGTCGCCGGAGCCTTCGATTTCGTCGGGCGTCGCGGAACCACCCTTGAATTCATGGAACAGCGCGCGGTGCGGCTTGCCCATCACCTGCGTGAGCACGTTCAACCTGCCGCGATGCGGCATACCGATGCAGATTTCCTGTACACCGAGATTGCCGCCGCGCTTGATGATCTGCTCAAGCGCCGGGATCAGGGATTCGGCCCCATCAAGGCCGAATCGCTTGGTACCCGTGAATTTCACATCGCAGAAATTCTCGAACCCTTCTGACTCGACCAATTTGTTGAGGATCGCGCGTTTGCCTTCGCGCGTGAAAGTGATCTCCTTGTCGCGTCCCTCGATGCGTTCCTGGATCCAGCTTTTCTGCGCGGCATTGGAAATGTGCATGAACTCGACGCCAAGCGTCTGGCAATATGTGCGGCGCAGGATGGCGACGATCTCGCGCATCGATGCGAATTCGAGGCCGAGCACCTTGTCGAGAAAAATCCTGCGCTCGAGATCGGATTCCGCGAACCCATAGGAACGGGGATCGAGCTCTTCTTCGTTTTTCTCCGGCTCGAGCGCGAGCGGATCGAGCTTGGCATGGAAGTGGCCGCGGATGCGGTAGGCGCGGATCAGCATCAGCGCGTGGATCGAATTGCGCGTCGCCTGCATGACGTCGGTGGAGGAAAGCTCGACACCTTTGGCCTGCGCGGCCGCGGAAATCTTTCCGCTGATTTTCTTTTCGGTCTCCGCCCATTGGCCGTCGAGCGCGGCCACCAGATCGCCGTTCGGGCGCACGGGCCAGTTCGGCGTCTTCCAGGAAGCGCCACGCGCGCTTTTGACGACGTCCGATTTTTCGTCCTTCAGGCTCTGGAAAAACGCCCGCCACTCGGCGTCAACCGCCGCAGGGTCGGTCTCGTATTTGGCGTAGAGGTCTTCAATGTAGGCGGCGTTGCCGCCGTAGAGGAAAGAGGTGTGGGCGAAGATGGCGTTGGCGTCCTGGCGGGACATGGCGGTCTAAATCCTTGCGCGGCTTGAAAAATCCACGCTTTACGGGTCGCCGACAGCCCGAAAGGCCCGCGACCAGCCGGTTGCGTTCTTTTAACTCTATTTATGACGACTGTAAGTCTACGAAAGGCCAAGCACTGAATCAGGATTTCAGCACTTCCACCAAGGTCTTCCCGATTCGGGCCGGGGACGGTGATACCTTAATTCCCGCAGATTTCCATTGCCGCAATTTTGGACTCAGCATCCCCTTTGCCACCGGAGATGATTGCACCCGCGTGGCCCATGCGCCGGCCTGGCGGCGCGGTACGGCCCGCAATAAATCCGACCATCGGCTTCTTGCGGCCACGCTTGGCCTCGTCCTTCAGGAATTGCGCCGCGTCCTCTTCGGCCGAGCCGCCGATCTCACCGATCATGACGATCGACTCGGTCTTGGGATCCGCAAGGAACATCTCCAGCACTGCAATGAACTCAGTGCCTTTGACCGGATCGCCGCCGATGCCGACCGCGGTCGTCTGACCGAGATTTTCGCGGCTGGTCTGGAACACGGCCTCATAAGTCAAGGTGCCTGAGCGCGAGACAATACCGACCTTGCCCGGCTTGAAGATATTGCCCGGCATGATGCCGATCTTGCATTCGCCCGCCGTCATCACTCCCGGACAGTTCGGGCCGATCAGCCGCGACTTCGAGCCTGAGAGTGAGCGCTTGACCTTGACCATATCCATCACCGGGATGCCTTCGGTGATGCAGACGATCAACGGAATCTCGGCCTGGATCGCTTCGCAGATTGCGTCGCCCGCGCCGGCCGGTGGAACGTAGATCACGCTCGCATCGCAGCCGGTTTTTTCCTTCGCCTCGGAGACGGTATCAAACACCGGCAGATCGAGATGCGTCGAGCCGCCTTTGCCCGGCGACGTGCCGCCTACCATCTTGGTGCCGTAGGCGATCGCCGTCTGCGAATGGAAGGTGCCGTTCTTGCCGGTGAAGCCCTGGCAGATGACCTTTGTATTCTTGTCGATGAGGACGGACATCAGACGCTCACCTTTCCGCATGCGTCATGGCCGGGCTTGTCCCGGCCATCCACGCCCTTCGGCGTGGGAGTTAAAGGAATGCGTGGATGCCCGGCACAAGGCCGGGCATGACGGAGCAAA
Organism: uncultured Alphaproteobacteria bacterium; assembly: GCA_963815055.1. Lineage (GTDB taxonomy): Bacteria > Pseudomonadota > Alphaproteobacteria > Rhizobiales > Xanthobacteraceae > Pseudolabrys. Next base: position 25,753 of record CAWFEU010000001.1, read on the forward strand.
ATTGCACGACCGAGACATCACGCGCCTTTAACCGCTTTGACGATCTTCTGCGCGGCGTCGTCGAGGTCGTCGCCTGACGTGACGTTGAGCTTGGATTCGGCGATGATCTTCTTGCCAAGTTCGACGTTGGTGCCTTCGAGACGAACTACCAGCGGAACTTTCAAGCCGACTTCCTTCACCGCGGCAACAACGCCTTCGGCAATCACATCGCATTTCATGATGCCGCCGAAAATATTGACCAGGATCCCTTTCACGTTCGGATCCGAGGTGATGATCTTGAACGCGGCCGCCACCTTTTCCTTCGTGGCGCTGCCGCCGACATCGAGGAAGTTCGCAGGCGTCATGCCATAGAGCTTGATGATGTCCATGCTCGCCATCGCAAGCCCGGCGCCGTTGACCATGCAGCCGATCGAGCCGTCGAGCGCGATGTAATTGAGATCAAATTTGGAGGCCTCGACCTCCTTCTCGTCTTCTTCAGTCAAGTCGCGCAGCGCCACGATGTCGGGGTGACGGTAGAGCGCGTTGCCATCGAAGCCGACCTTGGCATCGAGACAGATGATCTTGTTGTCCTTGGTCACGACCAGCGGATTGATCTCGAGCAGGCTCATGTCCTTGGTCGTGAACGCGGCATAAAGCTTGGGCAGGATCGTTTCGATCTGCTTGGCGAGATCGCCCGTCAACTTGAGAGCCTGAGCAACGCGGCGGCCATGATGCGGCATGATGCCGGTGGCCGGATCGACCGAGAAGGTCAGGATTTTTTCCGGCGTCTTGTGCGCGACTTCCTCGATGTCCATGCCGCCTTCGGTGGAAACAACGAAGGCGACGCGCGACGTTTCACGATCGATCAGGGCCGACAGATAGAACTCGCGATCGATCGCCGAGCCTTCTTCGATATAGAGCCGGTTGACCTTTTTGCCGTGCGGACCCGTCTGGTGCGTGACCAAGGTCGAGCCGAGAATCCGCGTGGATTCCTTCTTCACGTCGTCGATGGATTTCACCACCTTGACGCCGCCGGCTTTGCCGCGGCCGCCGGCGTGGATCTGGGCTTTCACTACCCAGACCGGGCCGCCCAGTTCCTGCGCGCCCTTCACCGCTTCATCGACATTGAAGGCCGGCACGCCGCGCGGCACCGGCACGCCGAATTCGCGCAGGACTGCTTTTGCCTGATACTCATGAATGTTCATCGTCGCCGTCCAGACTTTCTGGCTGTCATGCCCCTCGGAAGCGGGGCATCCAGTACTCCCTGATTCACGTCCCGCCTCGAACTCGGTGGTTACTGGATCGCCTGCTTTCGCGGGCGATGTCACCGAAAGCTAGGCCAGATTAGGCGCGATCTTCTTGCAGGCCTCGATCAGGCCCTGCACTGAAGCAGCGGATTTCTCGAAGGCCGCACGTTCGCTGCCGTTGAGATCGACTTCAACAATCCGTTCGACGCCCTTGGCTCCGATCACCACCGGCACGCCGACGTAAATATCTTTCTGGCCGTACTCACCGTTGAGCCAAGCCGCGCAGGGCAGCACGCGTTTTTTGTCGAGCAGATAACTTTCCGCCATTGCAATTGCGGACGCTGCCGGCGCGTAGAAAGCCGATCCTGTCTTGAGCAGGTTGACGATTTCAGCGCCGCCATTCGCCGTACGTTTCACGATTTCATCGATGCGCGCCTGCGTAGTCCAGCCCATCTTCACCAGATCCGGCACCGGAATGCCGGCCACCGCCGAATAGCGCGTGAGCGGCACCATGGTGTCACCGTGACCACCGAGAACGAACGCGGTGACGTCTTCCACCGAAACGTGGAATTCGTCGGCGAGGAAATAGCGGAAGCGCGCGGAGTTCAGCACGCCGGCCATGCCGACAACTTTCTGCTGCGGAAGTCCACAGCTCTTCTGCAACGCCCACACCATCGCGTCGAGCGGATTGGTGATACAGATGATGAATGCGTCGGGGGCATATTTCTTGATACCGGCTCCGACCTGGCCCATCACCTTGAGGTTGATGTCGAGCAGGTCGTCCCGGCTCATGCCCGGCTTGCGCGGCACGCCGGCGGTGACGATGCAAACATCGGCGCCTTCGATTGCGTCGTATGAATTGGTGCCAGTGAATTTGGCGTCGAAATCATTGACCGGCGAGGACTGGGCGATATCGAGGGCCTTGCCTTGCGGGATGCCCTCCATGACGTCGAACATCACGACGTCGCCGAGTTTCTTGAGCCCAATAAGATGGGCCAGCGTGCCGCCGATCTGGCCGGCGCCGATCAACGCAATCTTGTTACGCGCCATGATGGAAAAACTCTCGAATTGGTGCTGCCGCGGGGTGCGGCGGAGTGCTGGTTAACCGGTTAGGTTTGACCCGACAAGGCGCGCAAGCAGACGAACATGCATGCCCCCTTTTCACCTTGTATACATTATACCAGCAGACGCGAGGCCTTGAGTCCAGAGGCGACTCAGTGTCTGCCTCGCTGCTGTATATCTCGTAGCACTTCGGGATTTGCCGGCGATGAGCAACAGCCGAATTTCCTTTCGCGGTCTCTGGCGGGCGCTCGGGCCCGGTCTGATCACCGGCGCCGCCGACGATGACCCAAGCGGCATTGCCACCTATTCGCAGGCCGGCGCGCAATTCGGATTCTCGCTGCTCTGGACGGTATTCCTGACACTGCCGTTCATGGCAGCAATCCAGATTATCAGCGCCTGCATTGGCTGGGATACGCGGCGTGGGCTCGCCAATAACATCGCGCGGGTTCTGCCGGCAGCGGTGCTTTACCCGCTGGTGGCATCGCTGCTGGTGGCCAACACCATCAACATCGCCGCCGATCTTGCTGCCATGGGCGAAGCCCTCCGTTTGGTCGCCGGCGGATCCGCAGTCACTTTCGCCGTCCTGTTTGGAATTGCCTGCCTGGCCGCAGAAGTCTTCATCCCCTATCACCGCTATGCGGGCTATCTGAAATTGCTCACTCTGGTTCTGCTGTTCTACGTCGCGACGGCATTCAGCATCCGCATCCCCTGGGGCGAGGTCGTGCAGGCGACGATCGTCCCGACATTCAGTTTTGATCGCGAAGTGCTGCTGATGGTCGTAGCCGTGTTTGGCACCACCATCAGCCCCTATCTGTTTTTCTGGCAGGCCTCGCAGGAGGCCGAGGAATCCAGACTAAGTCATCGGCGCATGTATGCCGGCGACCGTGCGCTGAAGAAGAACTCTTTCAGAGCCATCGCAACCGACACCTGGATCGGGATGTTCTTTTCCAACGCGATCGCCTTCTTCATTATCGTGACCACGGCAGCGACACTTCACTCGCATGGGGTCACACACATCGACACCGCGGCACAGGCGGCCGAGGCGTTGCGTCCGATCGGCGGGCCACTGACTTTCACGCTTTTCGCGGCTGGCATCATCGGTACCGGTCTGCTGGCGGTGCCGGTGCTCGCGGGCTCTGCCGCTTATGCGGTTGCCGAAGTGTTCAAGTTGCCCGGTAGCCTCGAGCTTCCGGCAAACCGCGCGATTGGCTTTTACGCCATCGTCGCCGCCGCCACGCTTGGCGGCTCGGCATTGCTTGCCACCAATATTGACCCGATTGCCATGCTGTTCTGGACCGCGGTGATCAACGGCATCGTCGCGGTGCCGATCATGTTTGCAACGATGGTGGTGGTTGCAAGCAAGAGACAAAGGCGACGCATTGCGTTGCCAAAATGGCTGATATTGCTGGGCTGGCTTGCGGCAGCCCTGATGGCCATTGCGCTGGTACTGCTGATCTGGTCCAGCGCGTAATTATCGCCGGGCGCTCAAGTCTCGACGATTTTCTCGGTATCGACGACTGGGCCCTGCCGCGGCCCATGCGGAAGGCCGAGATAGGCCTGCGAACGCATTTCGATCAGGCGCGACGCCGTACGTTTGAACTCATTGGCCTCGTAGCCTACGGTCGCCACATAGAGCCCCTCCGGCTGCGCCGCTGCAGAAGCAAGCAATTTCACGGCGTGATCATAGAGCGTGTCGATCAGAATGATGAAGCGCTTCGCTTCGTTGCGCTGCGCGTAATCCATGACGGGGACATGGTCGAGAATGATCGTGTGAAATTCGTGCGCAATCTTGAGATAGTCAGCGGCCGCCAATGGCTGCGCGCACAGGTCGGCAAATGAAAAACACGCCACTCCCATTGCCGTCTTCGGCACATGGACGCCATGACCTTTGACCATCAGCTCATGTGGGGCGCCTGCATGTCCGCCGGCCAGACGCCGCCATGCTTCATCAAGCGCGGCGTCGGCTTTCTCGTCAGCGGGTACGTACCATGTCGGCACCCCCGTGAGTTTCTCCAGACGGAAATCGACGCGCGCCTCCAGTTGCACCACGACGCATTGGCGCTCCAGCAACGCGATGAACGGCAAAAACAGCGCGCGATTGAGTCCGTCCTTGTATAGTTCACCCGGCGGCAAATTCGACGTCGCGACAACGACGACCCCGAGTTCAAATAGGCGGGTGAACAGACGGCCAAGAATCATGGCATCGGCAATGTCGGTTATGTGGAATTCGTCGAAGCAGAGGAGCCAGCTTTCCTCCGCGATGGCGGCCGCGGTGCGCTGAATCGGATCATGCTCGTTGGCTTCACCGTTCTTGATCTCCTGCCGAAAGACGTGAACGCGTTCATGCACGTCCGCCATGAACTCGTGAAAATGCACCCGGCGCTTGCGGATGACGGCACTGGTTTCGAAGAACAGGTCCATCAGCATGGTTTTGCCGCGGCCGACCTCGCCGTAGACGTAAAGGCCCTTGAGAGTCGCGCCGGCCTGCTCGCGTTTGCCAAACAGCCAGCCGAGCGAGGACGATTTGCGTGCCAACCGGTGCTGATCGAGCCGCCGTTCAAGCGCGCTCAATTGCCGAGCCAAAGTGGCCTGGCCGGGATCCGCTTCGATTTTTCCGGCGGCGACCAACGCCGCGTAGCGGGTGCTGAAGGTTTCGGACATCGGGGCATGGACGGGCGGATGGCGGGCGCACTGCGAGACCTAGGGTGAACTAGGCCGTCTGTAAATCGGCGCCGTCGCACCCGTTAAGCATGTTGCGCACAAAAGCTGCGGTAAGACATTGGTAGCTATGCATTTTCTGCAAGCGAGGGCTTCCGGAAGAACCTCTGGGTCGTTTTTTTGCTGCAATGCACCATATAAGTGTGATGCCGCGATTCGGGGTGTCCCGGTGCCGCCAGGGCAGGAACCGTGACCAGGCAGGCGACGTGACATTGAGGAGAACCGATATGGACGAACCTTTGCCCGATGGCGGCATGGTCCGCAAATTGTGGATCGGCGAAACGGACGCCTATCGCGACCACCTTCTGCGCCTTGATCGCGAGAGCCGGAACAGGCGTTTTTCCGGTGCCGTCTCTGACGAGTTCATCACCCGCCATGCGGCATCAGCCCACGAGCTCGGCGTGGTGGTTCACGGCTTCTTCGTCGACGGTGTTTTGCGCGGCGCCGCAGAGCTTCGCCCCTTTGGCCCGGTGTTCGCGCGCGAGGGCGAAGCCGCCTTCAGCATCGAGCAGCCGTGGCAGAGCCATGGCGTCGGCACCGTGCTGCTTGAACGTACCCTCCTGAGTGCGCGCAACCGCGGCATCAAGTTGCTGCAAATGAACTGCCTTGCCGACAACCAACGCATGCAACAGCTCGCCCGCAAGTTCGAGGCCGACCTCAAGTTTGATTTCGGCAGCGTGGTGGGCGAAGTCGATCAGCCCCGTTCGACGCCGCTATCGCTGATGCGCGAGGCCGTTGTTGACGGACACAGCGTCGCGGCTGCAATCCTCGATGTGCAATCGCGGCTGTTCAACCCGGCCTGAAGATTCTATGCGCTGAGCGAGTAGCTCGCTTCGACCACATATGGGCCGCCGCCGACCGAGGCGCGCGAGGAAAACAGCACGAAACGCGGAGACTCGAAACGGCGATGTGCGGAAATAGCCGCGGGCCGCGAGATAGTCCGCCACATCACGACTGGACGACTCGCGCAGGCGCGCAAGCGTCACGTGAGGCGTGAACTTGCGGCCCTCCGGTTCCAGGCCGATCCGCTGCATCAGCCTCTCCTGCTCCGCCTGCGCGTCCAGCAAGGCCTGGGCAGGGGCTACAGTTGCGACCACCGCCCGTGGCTTGCGTCCGCCAAATGAAGTCAGGCCCTCCAAATAGAGCTCGAAAGGCCCGCGTTTCACGCGCCCAAGCATGGACGCAACTTCGTGGGCGGTCACGTCGTCAACATCGCCGATGAAACGCAGTGTCAGGTGATAGTTTTGCGGATCAATCCAGCGCGCTCCCGGCAATCCGCCGCGCAGCATGCCAAGCGCCTGTCCGACATCGGACGGGATTTCGACACCGGTGAAGATACGCGGCATAGGTAGCTCATATTTTATTTCCCGCGCACGGCGCGAGATCGAACAATCAGCTCTTCAACTTGCGGCAGAATATGCGCCACGATCACATCCACGCCGGCGGAGTTCGGATGCATGCCGTCGCCTTGATTTGATTTGGGGTCGGCTGCCACTCCGTCAAGGAAGAATGGATAAAAGACGACGGGGTAAGTCGAGGCAAGCGCCGGATAGATTGCGTCGAATTCGCGCGTATAGTCAGGGCCCATATTCCGAGGCGCCCGCATGCCGGCGAGCAAGACGACGATATGACGATCCTCAAGTTTACGCAGAATCGTGTCGAGCGCGGCCTTGGTCAATTTCGGATCGAGACCGCGCAAGGCGTCATTTGCGCCGAGCTCCAGGATGACCGCGTCGGTACCTTCCGGCACCGACCAGTCGAGACGCTCGAGCCCCGCGGATGTGGTGTCGCCGGACACGCCGGCATTTGTGATAGAGACGGCTGAAGATTTCAGCGCCTCGGCCAATCGCGACGGAAACGCAGCCTCCGCCGGCAGGCCAAATCCGGCACTCAGGGAATCACCGAGCACCACGATTTTAACCGGGCGATCAGCCGCCTGCCCACCATTTACACTCACCAGCGCGCACACCAATACGGCCAGCAGCCAGGCTGCAAGGCGCTGGACCCGGACGGGGTTCCTCCCATATGAGCGGGGTTGTGAAGAATGAGGTCCCATGACGAATAAATCCCAGGCGGGGCCGGCGATTGCGCTTGCCGGTGTAAATCTCTCGCTCGGGCAGGGTGCGGCCCGTGTTCATATCCTCAAAGATATCGACCTGCATATAGGGAGCGGCGAGGCGATTGGCCTGGTCGGCCCGTCCGGCTCGGGAAAATCGACGCTTTTGATGGTCATGGCCGGGCTTGAGCGCGCCGATACCGGAACGGTCACGGTGGCGGGTGAAAACCTCAGCGTCCTCGACGAGGACACGCTGGCACGCTTTCGCGGACGCCATGTGGGCATCGTCTTCCAATCGTTCCATCTGATCCCGACAATGACCGCGCTGGAAAATGTGGCTGTCCCGCTCGAGTTGGCTGGCGTAGCCGGGGCGCAGACGCGTGCGCGTGACGAACTTGTGGCCGTCGGTTTAGGCGAGCGGCTTTACCACTACCCGGCCGAGCTTTCAGGCGGCGAGCAGCAACGTGTCGCGGTCGCGCGTGCACTGGCGCCCAATCCTGCGATCGTGGTCGCCGACGAGCCAACCGGAAATCTTGACGAGGATACTGGCAAGCAGATCATCGATTTGCTGTTTGCCGGCCAAGCCAGTCGCGGCACGACGCTGGTGCTGGTGACGCATGATTCCGCATTGGCTGCGCGTTGTGGCCGTGTCGTGCGGTTGCGCTCAGGGCGCATCGACGGGTTAGACCGATCATGATCGATGCAACAACAATCGCACCGGTTAAACGCTGGCTACCGCTGCGGTTTGCGATACGCGAACTTCGCGGCGGCCTGCATGGTTTTTATGTGTTTATCGCCTGCATCGCGCTTGGCAGCATGGCCATCGCCAGCGTCAGCTCTCTGGCGGCAAGCCTTGCGGACGGGCTGGCGCGCGAGGGCCGCGTCATCCTCGGCGGAGATCTCGCGTTCACATTGATACAGCGCGAAGCCGCGCCAGCCGAACGCGAATTTCTGCAAGCGCGAGGACAGATATCGAGTGCCGCCACCATGCGCGCGATGGCGCGCACGTCCGACGGTCAGGCAACTTTGGTTGAAATGAAGGCGGTCGATGGCGCCTACCCATTGTTTGGTGAAGCCTTGCTTGACCCGCCAGGTTCGCTCGCCAATGACCTGACGCAGCGCGACGGCTTTTTCGGCGCGGTTGCGGATCCGACGTTGATGGCGCGGCTTCAACTCAAGCCGGGCGCCCGGATTACAGTAGGCAACGCCAATATCGAGATCCGGGCCGCATTGACGAGCGAACCGGACAAATTGGCCGGTGGCATCGGCTTTGGGCCGCGCCTCCTGGTGAGCCAGGACGCCTTGCGCGCCACCGGATTGCTGCAACCCGGCAGCCTGGTGCGCTGGCATTACCGTTTGCGCCTGCCGAACAACGACGCATCTGACGCGGCGGCCAAAGCGGTCAGCGCGCAAGCGCGCACGCAATTGCCGGAAGCCGGCTGGGACATCCGAAGCCGCAGCAATGCTTCGCCGCAGCTTGAACGCAACGTCGAACGTTTTACCCAATTCCTCACGATCGTCGGGCTGACCGCATTGCTGGTCGGTGGTGTCGGCGTCGGCAACGGCGTGAAAAGCCACCTTGACCGGCGGCGCGAAACGATCGCCACCATGAAAGCACTCGGCGCCAGCGGTCGTCGTATCTTCACCATCTATCTTGCACAGGTTCTGTTGCTGGCACTGTTCGGCGGGGCGGTTGGAGTCGCGATCGGCGCGGTTTTGCCATTTCTGATTTCGTGGACATTTGGCGCCATCATTCCATTGCCGATCGCACCGACATTGCATCCGGCCGAATTAATATTGGCATTGATTTACGGGATACTGACCGCGCTGGTCTTTGCTCTCTGGCCGCTTGGCCGCGCGCATGACGTGCCTGTGGCGGAGCTGTTCCGCGACATGGTCGCATCCCGGCCGCGCCGGCCGCGCAAGCGTTACGTTGCATTCACCGCCATCGCCGTAAGCCTTTTGGCCGCAATCGCCGTGCTCCTTGCCTACGACCGTCGTGTCGCAATCATTTATGTCGTGACCGCCGCCGGCGTGTTTCTCTTGCTGCGCCTCGTAGCGTCATTGTTGATGTTAATCGCGAGAAGCGCGCCGCGCATGCGCGCGACCGGCCTGCGCATGGCCATCGCAAATATCCACCGGCCGAGCGCGCTGACGCCGACCATCGTGCTCTCACTCGGCCTGGGTATCACGCTGCTGGTTACCGTGATCGAGATCGACGAAAATTTGAGCCGGCAGTTTTCCAACGAACTGCCGGCAAAAGCGCCATCGTTCTATTTTCTCGATATCCCCGCCAATCAGGCTGAAAGCTTCGGCAATTTCGTCAGCGCTCGGGCGCCCGCCGCAAAGCTGGAAGAAGTGCCGATGCTTCGCGGCCGCATCATTTCTGCGGGCGGTACGCCGGCGGAGAACATCAAGCCAAAGGAGGAGGCGGCATGGGTGTTGCAGAGTGACCGAGGCCTTACTTATTCAAATCAGATCCCTGCCGGCTCGCACCTGGTTGAAGGTCGATGGTGGCCACCCGATTACGATGGACCGCCGCTGGTCTCGTTCGAGAAGCGCATCGCGGACGGTCTCGGCCTCAAGCTTGGCGACCCCGTCACCGTCAATGTCCTCGGTCGCAACATCACGGCGACAATTGCGAACATGCGTGCGGTCGACTGGGAAACGCTCGGCATCAATTTCGTCATGGTGTTTTCGCCGAACGCGTTTCGCGGGGCGCCGCAGACCCACCTTGCGACCTTGACCTACCCCGGCGGCAGCACGGCAACACAGGAAGGGATCCTTATCCGTGCGGTGGCTGAGAACTTTCCGATGGTCACGAGTGTCCGCGTGAAAGACGCGCTGGAGGCGGTCGGCAACATCATTGCAAATCTTTTGCTCGCGATCCGCGGTGCGAGCGCCATTACGCTGATCGCGGCGGCGCTGGTCCTCGGCGGTGCATTGGCTGCCGGCCACCGGTACCGGGTCTACGATGCGGTCATTCTCAAGACCCTCGGTGCCACGCGTCTGCGCCTGCTCACGGCCTATTGCATCGAATATTTGCTGATCGGCGGCGCCACGGCTCTGTTCGGCGTGATCGCAGGCTCGCTCACCAGCTGGCTAATTGTCGTCCAACTTATGCACCTGCCGTTTACCTGGCTGCCGTGGCCTGCACTGGGCGCGGCGCTCGGCGCCGTGACGGTAACCGTCGCTCTCGGGCTTGCGGGCACCTATACGGCGCTTGGCCAAAAACCCGCCCCGGTGCTGAGAAATCTGTAGTTTTTGCGACATTCCGCCGCGTCAGGCTCCCGGCGGGTGCTCGCCGGCCTTTTGGTCTATAATTGGGATGCCGGACATTAACGAACTGCAATAGTGGAATGTCATGATTGCGCCCTATCTGGCGCCAAGGCTGGCGCGAAGCCTTGGCAACCATTAAATTCCCGTCACGAGCGCGACGGCACCGTGCCGGCGCGCGTAACGTGGCCGGCCAAAAGCCGGGACATGAGAGAGGAAACTTCGATGTCGGATTACGACCGTAACGTAGCTGCCCGCGGCTTCGGCGCCGCGCGAGCGACCGCGATTGATGTGGGCCTGCGTGCCTACATGCTTCGCGTCTACAACTATATGGCCGCCGGCGTCGCTCTGACCGGCGTCGTCGCCTGGCTTACCTTCAACGCAGCGGCTGTCACAGATGCGACTGGCCGCCTGACCGGTCTGACCCCATTCGGGCAGGCAATATATGGTGGACCGATAACGATCGTGCTGTTCCTTGGAACGCTCGGGCTTGTGTTCTTCATGAGCTTCCGGATCAACAGCCTGCAGCCAAGCACAGCGCTGATGCTGTTCATGGTCTACGCGGGGCTCCTCGGACTCATGCTGTCGTCGGTGCTTCTCACCTATACTCACGCGTCGATTGCTCGCACCTTCTTCATTTCGGCGGCGTCGTTCGGCGCGTTGAGCCTCTATGGCTACACCACGCAGCGCGATCTCTCGCCGATCGGTTCGTTCCTGATCATGGGCCTGTTCGGGCTGATCCTGGCGATGATCGTGAACATCTTCCTCAAGAGCTCCGGTCTCGAATTTGCGATTTCGGCGATCGGCGTTCTGATCTTTGCCGGGTTGACTGCATGGGATACCCAGCGGATCAAGGAGATGTACAGCGTCAACGATGACGGCACCATCGCCGGCCGCAAAGCCGTGATGGGCGCGCTGACGCTCTATCTCGACTTCATTAACCTGTTCCTGTTCCTGCTGCGCTTTATGGGCGATCGCCGCTAGACACAGCTGGACAGGTCTGCAATGCGCGCCCCGGCCTGTAGCCGGGGCGCTTTCGTTTCGAGGTCATTGCCGGGCATGACGAAATCACCATGACTGTCGCCATCCGCCCTGCCCGCGCTGCCGATATTCCGGCAATCACCCAAATCTACGCCCATGCCGTTGAACATGGCACGGCATCGTTCGAACTTACGCCCCCGGATGAAGCCGAGATCGCTCGCCGGATGAATGACCTTCACGCCAAGGCCTTTCCTTACCTGATCGCAGAAGACGGCGGGATGCTCGCCGGCTATGCCTATGCCGGTCCGTACCGGACGCGGCCTGCGTACCGCCTCACCGTCGAGAACTCAGTCTATATCGCTCATGATCATCACCGGCGCGGGACTGGCCGCGCGTTGCTCGCGGCCTTGATCGAGGCCTGCGCCGCATGCGGATTCCGCCAGATGATCGCAGTAATCGGTGACTCTTCCAGGCAGGCGGCGTCGATCGGGCTGCATCAGGCTCTTGAATTCCGCCACGTCGGCATTTTGGAGAACGTCGGTTTCAAACACGGTCGCTGGCTCGACAGCGTGCTGATGCAGCGGTCGCTCGGGCCGGGCGGCACTAAAGAACCCGGGCCACTTTAACCGTAAAGAATATCGCTGCACTGGCGTTGCTTACGCATTATACTCTCACAAAAGTGAGGATTATCCGTCATGCCGCGTTACTTTTTCCATCTGACAAACGGCAAGCAAGTCTTAAACAATCACAAAGGCATCGATTTGTCCGGCAACGCCGCAGCTCGCGAGGATGCGTTGGCGCTCGCTCGCGACCTCAAACACGGCGCGGTTATGCCGGCCTGGAACTGGAACGGCTGGTTCGTCACCATCGTGGATCAGCACGGCCACAAGGTCGACGAGTTGCCAATCGCGGACGTATGAAACGGCGCGCGCGGTCGCAATCGGAAAGAGCGCCGATATTCTAGTTCGCCACCAACGCCAGCGACACGTCGATCGAGCGAAGGACGCGGTCGAGTTCGTGACCGCGGCGCACGATCAATCCGGTTGCCGAAATGACGCTGTACGCGCCCTGACGGCGCGCGAGTTTCGGGTTCTTCTCGATGCGGTAGAGCGGCACTTCGGAGGTCCGGCGGAAGACCGAGAAAACCGCCCGGTCTTTCAGAAAGTCGATAGCATAATCGCGCCATTCGCCGGCGGCGACCTTGCGGCCATAAAGATCAAGGATGCGATTGAGCTCGCGGCGGCTGAAGGTCACCTGATTTGCGGGGGCGGATGGGCTACGCACCGGGGTACCGCCCCCGTGGGACTGGCTGGGGTCGATTTCGCCGGAACCGAACGTCATGCGGCGCCTCCTTTGTGCTTGCTTGGAATGATCGCGCCGGGCGCGCCGTACGGCAAGAACTTCCTTCGTGCACCCAGTGGCTTGAAAACGTGCAGAAAGCGCACTTCGACGATCACGAACTCGTTAAAAGCTCCCACAATAACGCCCAATTTCGGTCAACCGCCCGTCACGCTGCGCTGGGATAAAAGCACCGTTGCCTCAAGGCCCGGTCCGGTATGAGCTCCGGATTCCTCAGCCCCCCAGCCCCCCGGGGCTCGATCGGCCGGGCCAGTTGAGTTCCGCGTACGGTTCAATCCCCTAAATGCCTTCGGGCCGGCTTATAGCCGGCCCGATTTTTTTCGATTTGGAAACGAAGAGGGTGTTCAGTTCGTCGTGGCGCCGCAGCAAGCAGCAGTTGCCGTACCCAGCATCAGGCCAGGCCTGGACGCAACGCCGCTCTGCACGACGACGTCGAGCCGGTCAATATCTTTAAGCGCGTAATCGCCCTTTGGAATTTCTTTCAGCGGCACACTGAAGCTTTCAGCCTTGCCACTCCAATCTCCGAGTTTCACCCAGCGGCGCACGACGTTGTGATAAGTCAGCTTCTGCCCGTGGTTCTCGCCGCGACCGATGTCGACCGAAACTGTGCTGGACACCGGACAAAGCCATACTTCTCCGCTGCTGTGTCCATTGCTCGCGGCAGGCACGTTCACCATCACTTTTCCGTCGGCAACGCTCATGCTCACCGGCAGGGCGAGCGTAGCTGCGTCCCGCCGGGTCTGCGCAATGGCTTTTTCGATCGCGGCCTTGTCGCTGCCGAGCACGTGCACGACGCCATTGACGACAACCTGCGGCGTGTAAACCTCGCGATCGCCCCGCGCCTCGGCGTAGGCGCGCTGCCGGGTGCTATGGCCGTGAATGGCCAGCGTATCTTTCCACCCGAGGTAATCCCAGTAGTCGACCGGCAGACTCATGGTGACCAACGAGGGATCGCGCGATAGCTCGCCGAGAACCTTGTCGGCGGCCGGACACGATGAGCAGCCCTGACTGGTGAAAAGTTCTATAACGGCGCGCGGTCCGGCCGATGCTGGTGCCCAAGCCGACGCGACCATAGAGGTGGAAACGATGGCGGCTGCAAAGGCGATGTGGCGATATTTCATATCGTTACCGCAATCCCCTGCCTCGCACTGACTTTAATAGGCGCTCCGTCGATCACCCGCCACTCACTTCGCGGTGAGCGGCCCACTCAGCCCATTGCTATCCGTAAGCGAAATTACCGGTCAACCCGCCAATTGCCGCAGGACGTATTGCAGGATTCCGCCATTCTTGAAGTAGTCGAGTTCATCGAGGGTATCGATACGGCAGATCAGCGGCACCCGCTTGAGCGTGCCGTTACCCGACACAATTTCGGCGATCAGCCGCTGACCTGGCTTGAGCTCGCCATGCAGGCCACGAATTGTAACCTGTTCATCCCCCTTCATGCCCAGCGACTGCCAGGATGTGCCTTCCTCGAACACCAGCGGCATCACGCCCATGCCGACCAGGTTCGATCGGTGGATGCGTTCAAACGATTGACAGATCACAGCCCGCACGCCGAGCAGCACAGAACCTTTTGCCGCCCAGTCGCGCGAAGAGCCGCTGCCATATTCTTTGCCGGCGAACACAACGAGAGGCACATGGTCGGCCTTGTACTTCATGGCCGCGTCGTAAATCGGCATGCGCTGCTTCGACGGATAGTGCACGGTGACGCCGCCTTCGACGCCTGGCACCATCTGGTTCTTGATGCGGATATTGGCGAACGTGCCGCGCATCATCACTTCATGATTGCCGCGGCGCGTGCCGTATTGGTTGAAGTCGGCAGGCTTTACCTTGTGTCCGACCAGGTATTTGCCAGCGGGCGAGTCAACCTTGATCGATCCGGCCGGAGAAATGTGGTCGGTGGTGATCGAGTCGAGCAACAAGGCCAGCACGCGCGCGTCGACGATATCCTCGAGCGGTTTCGGGTGGCGGCCCATTCCGACGAAATACGGCGGGTTCTGCACGTAGGTTGATTTCTTGTCCCAGTCGTAGGTCATGCCGCCTTTGACGCTGATCTTGCGCCAGTTGGCGTCGCCCTTGAACACATCGGCATATTTCTTGGTGAAGATCTGCTTGGTGATGTTCTTGGCGACGAATTCGCCGATTTCCTTGTTCGACGGCCAGATGTCCTTCAGAAATACTTTCTTGCCTTTCTGATCGACACCGAGGGGCTCTTTCGCGATGTCGATATTCATCGAGCCCGCAAGAGCGTAGGAGACAACGAGCGGCGGCGAAGCAAGATAGTTGGCGCGCACGTCGGCATTGACGCGGCCTTCGAAATTGCGATTGCCGGACAACACCGCAGCGGCAACCAGATCATTGTCGTTGATTGCCTTGGAATTCTCCGGTGGCAGCGGACCGGAATTGCCGATACAGGTCGTGCAACCGAAACCGACCAGATTGAACCCGAGCTTGTCGAGGTCCTTTTGCAGGCCGGACTTGTCGAGATATTCGCCAACAACTTGCGAGCCAGGTGCAAGCGATGTCTTTACCCATGGCTTGACGGACAGGCCTTTCGCGGCGGCCTTGCGCGCGAGCAGGCCAGCGCCGATCATCACATTGGGATTGGATGTGTTTGTACACGACGTGATCGCGGCAATCACGACGTCGCCATGCCCGAGATCGTAGTTCTTGCCGGACACTTTTACGCGCTTCTTCGCCTCGGAACTCTTGCCAAATTCCTTGTCCAGCGAGGTCGCAAAACCGGATTTTACTTCCTTCAGCGCGATACGGTCCTGTGGACGCTTTGGGCCCGCTAGCGAGGGCTCGACCGAGCTCAATTCCAGCTTCAGAATGTCGGTGAACATCGGGTCAAGCGTGGTCTTTACGCGGTACATGCCCTGCGCCTTGGCATAGGCAGCAACCAGCGCCACCAGTTCGGGCGAGCGGCCGGTGTCCTTCATGTAGCGAATCGTGTCGTCGTCAATCGGCGAGAAACCACAGGTCGCACCATATTCCGGCGACATGTTGCCGAGCGTGGCACGGTCCGCAATTGTGAGATGTGCGAGACCGGGGCCAAAGAATTCGACGAATTTTCCAACCACGCCGCGCTTGCGCAGCATCTCGGTGACAGTGAGCACGAGATCGGTTGCGGTGACGCCTTCCTTCAGCTTGCCCGAAAACTTGAAGCCGATCACCTCGGGCAGCACCATGGACAGCGGCTGGCCAAGCATGGCGGCCTCCGCCTCAATGCCGCCGACGCCCCAGCCGAGCACAGAAAGACCATTTACCATCGTTGTGTGCGAGTCAGTTCCGACAACAGTATCCGGATAGGCGACTTCCATGGTGGCGGCCTTGCCGTCGACCTTCACCTTGTCCTTGCGGTTCCAGATCACACGCGACAGATATTCAAGATTGACTTGATGGCAGATGCCGGTGCCGGGCGGCACTACGCTGAAATTATCGAACGAGCGCTGTGCCCATTTCAGGAACTTGTAGCGTTCCTGATTCTGCCGGTACTCCTCGTCGACGTTCTTCTTGAAGGCCTGGTTGTTGCCGAAGAACGTCACCGCCACCGAATGATCGATGACCAGATCGACCGGCACCTGCGGATTGATTTTCTTGGGATCGCCACCGAGTTGTTTCATGGCATCGCGCATGGCGGCGAGATCGACGACCGCCGGAACGCCGGTGAAGTCCTGCATCAGCACGCGCGCGGGTCGAAATGCGAATTCATGTTCGGAGGTTTTTGTCTTGAGCCATTCGGCGACCGCCTTGATGTCGTCCTTGGTCACCGTGCGCCCGTCTTCATTACGGAGCAGGTTCTCCAGCAGCACCTTCATTGAAAAGGGCAGCCGCGAAATGCCTTTGAGGCCGTTTCGCTCGGCGGTGGGCAGACTGAAATAGGCGTAGGTCTTGCTGCCAACCTGCAGGGTCTTGCAGCATCTAAAACTGTCGAGCGAAGTCATGTCGGCTGTTTCCATTCCCGACCGGAGTACCGGCGCTAGTTCGGACTAAGTTATTGGCAAGGCGATGTTTTTCTCGCTGGCGAGACTTGCGTCCGAATTCGAATAACGTAACGTCGCAAGTCGGGGCTTATAAGGTCTTTTCTCGCCAGACGCCATATTGACCGGGGAACATCACCAGAAATGCTGAGAAAATCGAGGTTTTTTGTGTTCTGCTCTGCCGCCTGCCCGGCCCACGACGGGCCGCAGCGGGCATGATGCAACTCAGAGCTGATCAGCTGGCCTGCAACCGCGGCGGGCGCACCGTGTTTCAAGGCTTGAATTTCAGCCTGGGCGCCGGAGAGGCGATTGTTGTCACCGGCCGAAACGGCGCCGGCAAGTCCTCCCTGTTGCGCGTGATCGCCGGCCTTGTGCGAATGGCCGCGGGATGCCTGACGCTCGACGGCGGCGAGCCCGACTTACCTGTCGCCGAGCAAGCGCACTACCTTGGCCACCAGGACGCCCTGAAGCCATCGCTGACTGTCGGTGAAAACCTGCAGTTCTGGACCGAGTTTTTCGACGTCGGACGCGACGCCGTCGGGCCAGCGCTCGATGCGGTGGAGCTTTCCGTCCTTGCCGACCTGCCCGCTGCTTATTTGTCCGCCGGACAGCGCCGCCGGCTTTCGATCGCCCGGCTTGTTGCCGTGCCTCGGTCGATCTGGCTGCTGGACGAGCCGACGTCAGCACTTGATACGCCATCGCAGAAGCGGCTAGCCGAACTTATGCGCGATCATCTTGCCGGTGGCGGCATGATTGTCGCAGCTGCGCATGGACCGATCGGACTCGAACGCGCGCGTGAACTCAAATTGGGGACCGCATGAGCGCGCTTTTGACGCTCCTTGTCCGCGATATGCGGCTGGCGACCCGTGCTGGCGGCGGCGCGCTCATGGGCGCGCTGTTTTTCCTGATCGTCGTCGTCATGATGCCGTTCGCCATCGGCCCGGATCTGGCGCTGCTCGCGCGCATCGGGCCGGCGATTCTCTGGCTCGGCGCGTTACTGGCGAGCTTGCTGGCGCTCGATCGACTATTCGCGACCGACCATGAAGACGGCTCGCTCGATCTCCTGATGATGGGGTCTTTGCCGCTTGAGTTTTCCGTGGCGACTAAAGCGATTGCGCATTGGCTGACGACCGGATTGCCGCTGGTCCTGATTGCACCGGTGCTCGGGTTGATGCTCAATGTCGAATTGCAGGCAATGGGCTGGCTTGCACTGACCTTGCTCGCCGGCACGCCAGCACTCACTTTCATCGGGCTTGTTGGCGCCGCACTTTCGGTCGCGCTGCGGCGTGGTGGATTGCTGTTGGCCGTATTGGTCTTGCCATTGACGGTACCCGTGCTGATTTTCGGCGTTTCGGCAGCCAATGCCGCAATTGTCGGACCTACGCCGTTCGGCCCACCTTTCACCATCCTTTGTGCACTAAGCTTGATGAGCTTCGTGGTAGGGCCGATAGCCGCAGCCGCTGCGCTTCGCCATGGACTGGAATGACGTGATAAGAGACCGCCGATGGCCATAATTGATCTCGCCAACCCGACGCGTTTTTTGAATCTCGTCAATCGCGTGCTGCCTTGGCTCGCGGCAATAACGCTCATCCTCTTCGCGATCGGCCTATATCGCGCGATAAATGCGCCGGACGACTATCAGCAGGGCGCTACCGTGAAGATCATGTTCCTGCACGTGCCTGCGGCTTGGCTCGGCATGTTCGGCTGGGGACTGATGACAGTCGCAGCACTCGGCACGCTTGTCTGGCGGCATCCGCTGGCCGATGTCGCCGGCAAGGCGGCTGCCCCGATCGGCGCAGCTTTTACATTTATATGTCTCATTACAGGTTCTCTCTGGGGCCGGCCAACCTGGGGCACCTATTGGGTTTGGGACGCACGCCTGACATCGATGCTGGTGCTTCTGCTTCTTTATTTCGGCGTGCTTGCGCTCTACTGGACGGCGGAGGACCCCGGCCGCGGCGCACGCGCTGCTGCGATTCTTTCGCTGGTCGGTGCGGTCAACCTGCCGATCATCAAATTCTCGGTCGACTGGTGGAACACATTGCATCAGCCGGCATCGGTATTCCGGATGGGCGGGCCAACCATCGATCCTGCATTGCTGACGCCGCTGCTGATCATGGCGATTGCATTTACGCTGCTGTTCGTGGCGCTCCACCTCGCTGCGATGCGCAACGAAATATTGCGGCGACGCGTGCGCGCCATGCGGCTGATGCAGGCGCAGGAATTGGCACAGGCTGGCGCATGAGCCCGAAGAGTTGGATGCCGGTTTCCCGCCTTCACGAAGCCCGCTTCGGCGGGCGAAGCAAGGTCGGACAAGATCATGCGCAAAAGGAATAACGTATGAACCTTGGACCACACGCCGATTTCATCATCGCCGCCTACGCGGTGACAATGTTTGTGGTCGCTGCGCTGCTGGCGTGGGTCTTGCTCGACTATTCGATGCAACGGCGCATTCTTGGCGACCTTGAGGAGCGCGGCATCAACCGGCGCTCGCAACGCGGAGCCGGACAATGAGCTCTGTATCGAGCGGCGAACCCGACAAAAAGCGCCGCAACGTCTTTATCCTGCTGCCGCTCCTGGCCTTTATCGCGCTGGCGGCGCTGTTCCTCTACCGCCTCGGCACCGGCGATCCGTCGGTTTTACCATCGGCGCTTATCGGCCATCCGGCGCCAATAACCGATTTGCCGCCGCTGCCCGGCCTCGAGCGGGATGGCAAGCCGATCCCCGGTGTGAGCAACGCAACGTTTCAGGGTGCGGTCACATTGGTGAATGTATGGGCGTCCTGGTGTGTGCCTTGCCGCGACGAAGTGCCGTTCCTGGAACAACTATCGAAGGATAGACGCATTCAGCTCGTGGGCATCAATTACAAGGATTCGCCGGAAGACGCGCGGCGGTTTCTCAACCGGTTCGGGAACCCCTTTATCGCGAACGGACGCGACGCGTCGGGCCGCACCTCGATCGACTGGGGTGTCTACGGCGTCCCCGAGACGTACCTGATCGGTCGCGACGGCCGCATCGCATACAAGCTGGTTGGACCTGTCACGGCCGAAAATCTTGCCCGCACGCTCGATCCGGAAATTGCGAAGGCCGCGGCGCACTAGGGTGAGTGCCCGCGCTTCTTCGACGTGAATATTGAATATGCGACGCCGAGCGTCATGCTGTAGGTCAGCACCATCACCAGCGTGAAGAACGTCGGCGCGAATCCAAGCCCCGTTTGCGCCGCAAACCAGCCTTTCCCGATTGCAGGAAAGAAAACCAGGCCCATCGCCAGCCAGACGGCGAAACCAAAAAACAGTCCCTTTATAACTCCGGTGCGGCCAGGCAGGATTTGATAGGAACGGCCGAACAGGAATCCAAGCACCACCGATCCATTGAAATACGACAGCGCCCACGGAATCAGGGGGTTCACCGAATTGCCGATCACGGTTGTCAGCAAAGCCTGTAGATCTTCGTAGGGCTGAAAGCTCGGCAGTATTCCGGCCCAGGATTTCAACGCCATAAGCAAGGTATGCGCGGCACTGCCGCAGAGACCAGCCGCGATCGATTTCCAGGTGCGGTCGAAATCCATTTCCCGCGCTAGTTTTTCCTGTCGATGCCGTACTTGGTTAGCAGCGGGACCTGCAGCGCGGCGAACAGAAACGTCAGCGGCACGACGCCGAACAGCTTGAAGCTGACCCAGAAATCCGTCGTCTGCGTGCGCCACACAATCTCATTCAATATTGCGAGCGCGAAAAAGAATAGCGCCCACCGCCAGGTCAGCTTGCGCCAGCCTTCTTCCCGCAGGTGAAACACGGAATCGAACACCATGCCGAGCAGCGGCTTGCCGAACGCGAGCCCGCCCAGCAACGTGCCGCCGAACAAGACGTAGATGATGGTCGGCTTGAGCTTGATGAATAGATCATCGTGCAATATCAGTGTTAGCCCGCCAAATACCAGCACGATTGCAGCCGTGACGAGCGGCATGACCGCGACATGGTTCGTCAGAACGTATGAAACCGCGAGTGCGACCAGCACTGCCGCCATGAAGGCGCCGGTGGCGGCGTAAATGCCGAACTTCGCATTGGCGGCAAAAAACAAGATCAGCGGACCGATATCGAGCGCCAGCTTGAGAAAAGGATCCAGTTGTTTTTTCTTCGCCATCGTTTTCCCATTGTCATGGCCGGGCTTGTCCCGGCCATCCACGCCTTCGATCATCGCAGTAACTAAAGACGATGCCCGGCACGACGATCATTATTCATTTAGCCCGACTATCGCACGCGCAAAGTCGCGCGCAGTGAATGGCGCCAGATCGTCTACGCCTTCCCCCACTCCAATGAAGTGGACTGGCAAACCGAATTTAGCAGCGATAGCGACCAGGATACCGCCGCGCGCGGTGCCGTCGAGTTTCGTCATCGCCAACCCGGTAACGCCCGCGATCTTGCTGAAAATCTCCACCTGGCTGAGCGCATTCTGCCCGACCGTCGCATCGAGCACCAATAGCACTGCGTGTGGCGCGCTCGCCTCGACCTTGCGTATGACACGTACCATTTTTTCCAGTTCATTCATAAGCTCACTGCGGTTTTGCAGGCGTCCGGCAGTATCGACCAGGACGACCTCCACCCCTTGCGCTTTGGCGGCCGTCACCGCGTCAAATGCAAGGCCAGCTGCGTCGGCTCCGGCTTCGCTCGCCATCACGTTGGCGCCGGTGCGTTCACCCCAAATCTTCAGTTGATCGATCGCAGCGGCGCGAAACGTGTCGCCGGCCACCAGCATCACACTTTTGCCTTCGGCGCGAAACCGTGCGGCAAGCTTGCCGATGGTCGTGGTCTTCCCGGAGCCGTTGACGCCGGCAACAAGAATGACGAACGGCCGCGCCGATACCTCTAACGGCCGGGCGACCGGCGCAAGCACCTTCTCGATTTCGCCTGCCAAAATCGCCTTCACCTCGTCTGACGCGATCGCTTTTTCAAAACGTCCTTGGCCAAGGACCGCGGCGATGCGCGCGGCAAATTCAGGGCCAAGATCGGCGCGGATCAGTTCGCTTTCCAGCTCTTCCACCGTTTCGGCATCGAGCTTGCGCTTGGACACAAGGCCGGAAATCGCGCCGCCGAGCGACGATGACGTGCGCCCAAGCCCGCCGCTCAGGCGCTTCCACCAGCTTCCGCCCTGTGTGCTGTCGTTCATGCCGGGCCCGTGATAGCGGTTTCAGCATGACACCGGAAGAGACGCTGGCCCGCCTGCTTTACCGCGATGGCCTGATGCTGGTCGTCGACAAACCGGCTGGCTTGCCAGTGCATCGCGGGCCCAAGGGCGGCGACGCATTTGAGGACTATTTCGACGCACTGCGTTTTGGCCTGCCGCGCCCGCCCGCGCTGGCGCATCGGCTCGATCGCGATACGACCGGCTGCCTGGTGCTCGGCCGCCACCGCAAGGCGCTCGCGCTGCTTGGCAAGCTGTTCAAGCAAGGCAAAATCGGCAAATGCTACTGGGCTTTGGTCGAAGGCGGGCCGGAGACGGACGCAGGCCGTATCGACATTCCCCTCGCCAAGCGCGACGAGACGCGCGGCTGGTGGATGAAGGCCGACAAAAATGGCCTGCCCTCGGCAAGCACATGGAAGGTGATGGGCCGGGGGCAAGGGATCACCTGGCTTGCGCTCGAGCCATTGACCGGGCGCACCCATCAATTGCGCGTCCATTGTGCCGAGATGGGCTGGCCCGTTGTGGGCGATAATATATATGGCGGCGCGCCACGCGCCGGCGGTCCGCCATTACATCTCCATTCGCGCGAAGTGACCGTGCCGATTTCCAAGAACAAGCCGGCTGTCACGGTCACTGCGCCAGTGCCCGACCACATGCGCGAGAAGCTCGCTGCATGCGGCTGGCAGCCGACCAACGAGTAACCCTTCGGAACTTACCGCGACTGCCGGAGTTCAGGGGTCATACCCAACAATTGGCGGAGCAGATCATGTTCATCGGTCATTATGGACCCAGCTTTGCGTGCAAAGCCGCGAAGCCGGCAATACCTTTATGGGTTCTGTTCCTCGCCGTTCAGCTCGTCGACATCGTGTGGTCGATACTGGTGCTGCTCGGAATTGAAAAAGTCCGCATTGTTCCCGGATTCACAGCGACCAATCCGCTCGATCTTTATTACATGCCCTACACACACAGTTTGCCAAGCGCGGCACTGTGGTCGGCCGGTGCAGCCATCGTCTATCGAGTCATTGCGCCCGCGCAAAAATGGACTGCCGCGGCGATTGTCGGAGCGGCCGTATTCTCTCACTGGATTCTCGATCTGGTGGTGCACCGGCCCGATCTGGCGCTCTATGACGATTCCTACAAGATCGGACTCGGATTGTGGAATTATCCCGCCACCGCTTTCACCCTCGAGATCGCGCTTCTTTTCGGAGGGATCGCGCTCTATCTCAACACGACCGAAGCCAAGGATACTATCGGTCGTTATGGCATGCTTGTCCTCGGCGTGGTGGCTGTCGCCGCGCAGGCTTATGTGTTCTTTGGCCCGCCACCAGTCTCGGACGCGTCGCTCGCCTTCACCGCGCTTGGACTTTATTTCGCCTTTGCCGCAGCCGTGTATTGGCTGGAGGGGAAACGCACCTACCCGCTCAAAGCCAACGTTTCGTCAGCCGCCGCGATCAATAAAGCTGCGCCTTTATCCGCTCCGGCGCTTCACGATCATATTTCTCGCCGCCGAGCTTTCCCTGGCTCAACTCGGCAATAATTGTGCCGGTCGATGGCAGGCTCTTGCGGTCGATCTTGGTCGCTTCGTCCCATAGTTTCGAGCGCACGATCGCCTTTGAGCAATGGAAGTAAGCACTCTCGACATGCACAATCAGCACGCAGCGCGGCAGCTTGCCGTTGATCGAGAAGCCTTGCATCAGCTCCGGATCGATCGAGATCGAGGCGCGGCCATTGACGCGCAAGGTTTCGCCGATGCCGGGGATGAGAAAGAGCAGCCCGATGCGCGGATCGCGAACGATATTGCGGAAGCCATCGATGCGGTTGTTGCCGGGCCGATCCGGTATCGCGAGCGTCTTGTCGTCGAGGATGCGCACGAAGCCGGCTGGATCGCCCTTGGGAGAGCAGTCGAGGCCTTCCGGCCCGCTGGTCGCTATTGCAACAAATGGCGCCGCCTCGATCAGCTTGCGATAGGCGCCGTTGATGTGGTCGATTTCCTTGACGACCGAGGCGCCCATCTTCTCGCCGTAAAGAACCTGGAGCTGGTCCATGCTCGTGATCAGATGATCGCGGTAGGCCATTGATTGTCCCCCCCTATTTAAACCTGTGCGTCAGACCGCCAATAACTGCCGGCCATCATGCCCCGTCATTAACACATCGAGAATGACACCAGGCCTGACCGGCGCTGCCAGCCGCACCGGAATGAATTGTTCGGTGCGCGCTAGCCCGCGCGCCTCGGCGAGCACACGGCGGCGCGCGCCGACCTCAAGATCGAGATGCCGGCGCAAGGCGGCTTCGCCTTTTTCGCGCAAGCGGCGGGCGCGATCCTTGACCGTCGAACGGTCGATCTGCGGCATGCGCGCCGCCGGCGTGTCGGGCCGCGGCGAAAACGGAAAGACATGGAGTTGCGTCAGCCCACATTCATCGACGAGATCAAGCGAACGGGAAAACATCTCCTCGCTCTCGGTCGGGAAGCCGGCGATGATATCGGCGCCGAAAACGACGTCGGGCCGCAGCCGCCGCACCTGTTCGCAGAACACGATCGCGTCCGCGCGCAAGTGCCGGCGCTTCATGCGCTTGAGTATGAGATCGTCGCCCGCCTGCAACGATAGATGGAGGTGCGGCATCAGCCGCGACTTTGCCGCCAATACGTCCAACAGATCCGTGTCAGCCTCAACAGAATCAATTGATGATAGCCGCAGCCGCGCCAAGTCTGGAACGTTCTTGAGTATGTGCTTGACCAAGGCGCCGAGGCGCGGCGAACCGGGCAGGTCGGCACCATAGCTGGTGATATCGACACCGGTGAGGATGATTTCGCGGTAACTGTTTGCCACCAGGCGCTGGACCTGCGCGAGCACGTCGTCAGGTGGCAGGGAGCGCGAATTGCCACGGCCGAATGGAATAATGCAGAACGTGCAACGATGATCGCAACCGTTCTGCACCTGCACGAAAGCGCGTGTGTGACCCTCAATGTGGTCAATCGCATGCGGCCGCATCGATTTCACCGCCATGATATCCGATACGGCGATCTTGTCGGCGGCCGACCAGACCTCGGTGCTGAATTTTTCTTCATTGCCAATGACGCGGTCGACTTCCGTCATGTCAGCAAACGTTTTTGCCGCGGTTTGCGCGGCACAGCCTGTAACAATGATGCGCGCGCCGGGCTTCTCGCGCCGCACCCGGCGGATGGCCTGCTTCGCCTGACGTACTGCCTCGGCCGTGACTGCGCAGGTATTCATCACCACCGTATCGTCGAGGCCGGCCGCGGCCGCCTCGCGCCGGATTACTTCCGATTCATAGGCATTCAGGCGGCAGCCGAAAGTGACGACGTCGATGCTCATGACGCGCCGGCCTTGGCAAACAGAGCCGGATCGAAGTGGCCCTTGAACTCGAACTCCACCGGGCCAGTCATCAAGACATGATCGTCGGCCTCGCGCCAATCGATCATCAGCTCACCACCGGGCAACGTCACCTTCACCTTACGATGGGTGCGCCTGAGCCGGGCCGCCGCAACTGCGGCCGCGCAAGCGGCCGAGCCGCAGGCTTTGGTCAATCCAGCGCCGCGCTCCCACGTGCGGATGATGATGTGATCGCGCGAGACAATCTGTGCCAGCGTGATGTTGGCGCGCTCGGGAAAAATCGGATGATTTTCCAGGAGCGGCCCCAACCGCGCGAGATCATGCGCGTTCACGTCATCGACCCAGAAGATCGCATGTGGATTGCCCATGCTCAGCACCGACGGCGAATGCAGGACCGGGTTGTCGATCGGTCCGATCTGTAATTCGATAGCGCGCGTGTCGCGGAATTCTTCCGCCAGCGGGATCTCGTTCCACCTAAATTGCGGCGGGCCCATGTCGACGGTGAATTGACCGTCGGGCCCCTTCCAGCAATTGAGAATGCCGGCGGTGGTTTCAAACGTGAGGTCGCTCTTGCCGCTCTCCTTGGAAACAAGGTCGGCAACGCAACGCATGCCGTTTCCGCAGGCACCAGCCTCGGAGCCGTCATTGTTGAAAATTCGGACGAATGCGTCGGTACCGGCTGTGCGTGGCTGATATAGGGCCATCAGCTGATCATAAGGCGCGCCGTCCGGGCCGGCGGCCGCGCGCGCCTCCGCAGCCTCGATCCTGGCGCCGCCGGCGCGCAGATCGACAACAACGATCTCGTTGCCGATGCCGTTCATCTTCACAAAGGACTGATTGGCGAGCGCGCCCATAATCTGCTTTGCCCGGGTTTCGCCCGGTTTATATGGCGAATAAACGCGGATTGACCAGAGGCCATGCTAGAATGCGTAATTATGCTGGCGAATTGCCGGACCGCCGCAACCGACGGAGAACCGTGATGTCGCCTTTCAGGCTTGCTGCGGGCGCTATTGCCGTGGCATTTGCGTTGGCACTCAACGCAGCTGCCGCGCAGAGTCCCGCGCCAAAACCAAGCGATCCGATGCCGCCACCGGCGCCGCCGAAGTCGGGGTCGGCTTCCCCGTCGCCCTTGCAGCCAGGCGATGCTTTTGGTGAGCCGGTCACCCTGCCGGAACGAACGATCATTTATCTCAAGGGCTACAGCAAATGGGATAGCGCCTTCGACACGCTCGTCGATGCATTCAAATCGCTGCACGAATATCTCGACAAGCAGGCCCTTCAACCGTCGGGCCCGGCAATGACCATTTACACACAGACCGACGATTCCGGTTTCTCTTTCGAGGCCGCGCTGCCGGTCGCGCAAGGTCCGAAAGATCCGCCGAAAGGCGACATCGCGGTAGGCCCGGCCCCGGCCGGCAAGGCCCTTAAATTCGTGCACCGAGGCTCCTATGATGCAATGGACACGACCTACGAAGCCATCACCAATTATCTCGACGACAAACAGCTCGAAGCAAAGGATCTGTTCATCGAGGAATATGCCACAGACCCGGTGAAAACCGACCCGGGCAAACTGGTGGTCAACGTGTTTGTGCCAGTGAAGTGACAATCATGCCGCGCTTATTGATCGTACTGTTCGTTTTCATTGCATCGCTTGCACCTTTCCCCGCGCTCGCGCTGGAGAAGCTGGTGACCGTTACAGGCGAAGCGTCCGTTGCGGTGGCCCCTGACGCCGCCATGATCCGTATCGGGGTCAGCAGCCAGGACAAGACCGCGCGCGGGGCCAGCGATGCGAATGCAAAGCAGATGACCGCGGTACTCGCTGCAATAAAGAGCAACAACATTGCCGAACGCGACATCCAGACGTCGCGGCTCTCGCTGCAGCCGCAATACGACCCGAACAAGAGCGGCACCGCCCGCCTGACCGGCTTTCAGGCTACCAATCAGGTCACGGTCAGAATCCGCGATATCGGAAGTCTGGCCGCAATCCTCGACAGCGCGATTTCCGCTGGAGCCAATGAAATGTCGGGAATCGAATTTATCGTCTCCGAGCAGTCGAAATTACTCGATCGCGCGCGCGACGATGCCATTGCAGATGCGCGCCGCAAGGCCGAGCTTTATGCCAAAGCCGCAGGGGCCCGGCTCGGTCACGTTGTCGCGATTTCGGAGGAGGGTTCGGCGACACCACCTCGTCCGATGCAGGCCATGCGCGCCGGCGCTGTCCCGATTTCTCCGGGCGAGCAGACATTAACGGCGGCGGTGACCGTTAGCTATGAATTGGCGCCCTAAATAGGCCGCATCTTGACTTGATGGTGCGGCAACCCTAGGTTCCGCCCGCTTTCGATAGAGACGTGGAAATTCAGCTTTGCCGCCCGGTCCAATGAGAGGCCGGAGGCCACCGCCCGACAGCGCAATGCGCCCTCGGGCGTAAAATTGTTTTGCAGACGCCTCATCCTGAGGATCCCGCGCAGCGGGCGTCTCGATCGATGAGGTGGCCCCTCTTCACCTCCCCCGTCGGGGAGAGGTCGATCCGAAGGCGAAGCCTGAGGATCGGGTGAGGGGTAAGTGACGACGAGGGACGTAGCCCCTCACCCGCCCGCGCTCCACGCGGTCGACCTCTCCCTACGGGAGAGGTGAAGAAAGAAAAGGTATGTTCGACAGTCTGTCGGAGAAACTTGGCGGCATCCTCGATCGCCTCACCCGCCGCGGCGCGCTCAGCGAAGCCGACGTCGATGCCGCATTGCGTGAGGTTCGCCGGGCACTGCTGGAAGCCGATGTCGCGCTCGATGTGGCGCGCGCCTTCACCGACGGCGTGAAGAAGCAGGCCGTCGGCATCGAGGTGATGAAATCGGTCACGCCCGGACAGATGGTCGTGAAGATCGTGCATGATCAGCTGGTCGCCACGCTCGGCGGCGATGGGCAAGGCGGCAATCAAGGCATCGATCTCAACGCCGCGCCGCCGATCGCCATCATGATGGTCGGCCTGCAAGGTTCCGGAAAAACCACCACCACGGCCAAACTCGCCAGGCGCCTCACGGAACGTCAGCGCCGCAAGGTGCTGATGGCCTCGCTTGACGTGCGCAGGCCGGCGGCGATGGAGCAACTCGCGGTGCTCGGCCGTGACGCACAAATCGACACGCTGCCAGTGGTGCAGGGCCAGATGCCACCGCAGATCGCACGCCGCGCGATCGAAGCAGCAAAGCTTGGCGGCTATGACGTGGTGCTGCTCGACACGGCCGGACGCACCACCCTCAACGAGGAAATGATGAACGAGGCGGCGCAAGTCAAGCAGGCCGCCAATCCGCACGAAGTGCTTCTCGTCGCCGATTTGCTCACCGGCCAGGATGCGATCAATCTCGCTCGTTCGTTCGACGAACGCGTCGGCTTGTCCGGCATCGTGCTCACGCGTGTCGACGGCGACGGGCGCGGCGGCGCCGCACTCTCGATGCGCGCGGTCACCGGCAAACCGATCAAGCTGATCGGCACCGGCGAAAAAATCGACGCGCTTGAAGAGTTCGATCCATCGCGCATCGCCGGCCGCATCCTCGGCATGGGTGACATCGTCGCGTTGGTTGAAAAAGCGGCGGCCAATATCGATGCCGAAAAGGCCATGCGCGCGGCCGAAAAAATGCGCAAGGGCGCATTCGATCTCGCTGATCTGCGCGAGCAACTCACACAGATGCAAGCGATGGGGGGCCTTGGCGGGCTGATGGGGATGCTGCCCGGCATCGCCAAGATGAAGAACCAGTTCGCCACCGCCAATCTCGACGAGAACGTCATCAAGCGGCAAATCGCCATCATTGATTCCATGACGCCGAAAGAACGCCGCAACCCGGATATTCTCAAAGCGAGCCGCAAAAAGCGCATCGCGTCCGGCTCCGGTACCTCGCCGGAAGCCATCAACAAGCTGCTGAAGATGCATCGCGGCATGTCCGACATGATGAAGGCAATGGGCGGGGCCAAGCGCGGGCCTTTGGCCGGCCTCGCACAAGCCATGGGATTTGGGTCCGGCATGCCGTCGCCTGAGCAGATGGCTGAGATGGCAAAAAAAATGC
The DNA here is from genome assembly GCA_963815055.1 of uncultured Alphaproteobacteria bacterium. Taxonomy (GTDB): domain Bacteria; phylum Pseudomonadota; class Alphaproteobacteria; order Rhizobiales; family Xanthobacteraceae; genus Pseudolabrys. Next base: position 54,997 of record CAWFEU010000001.1, read on the forward strand.
CGGGCGGACAATTACCGCCAAATGCGCCCGGGCTGCCGCCGAATATGCCGAGGTCTGCCTGGCTTGCCGGGCACGTTACCGAACCTGGGTGGAAAGTTTCCTGGATTGCCGGATGGCCTGCCGCCCGGTCTGGGGAAAAAGAAGTGAAAACGTCCCTCTCACTCGTCAGTCCGGGACGCGCCGAAGGCGCGGGCCCGAACCCCCCCCCCCCCTTTTCTTTTTTTTTTTTCCCCGTTCCCCCCCTCCCCGCCCCCCCGGGGGGGGGGGTTTCAATAGAGCCAACGAAAGGAAAGCTAAATGTCTCTCGTTATCCGCCTGGCCCGCGCCGGTACCAAGAAACGGCCGGTCTATCACATTGTCGTCGCCGACAACCGCGCGCCGCGCGATGGCCGCTTCATCGAGCGGCTCGGCTACTTCAATCCGCTGCTGCCGAAGGAAAAGACCGAGCGGCTCAAACTCGATCTCGAAAAGGTACAGGCCTGGATGAAGAAGGGCGCGCAGCCGTCCGACCGCGTCATGCGCTTTCTTGACGCCGCCGGCATCATGAAACGCCCGAAGCGCAACAATCCGGAAAAGGCCGTCCCGCGCAAAGAGCGCAAAGCCAAGGACGAAGAAGCCGCGAAGGCCGCCGGTGCGGCGCCCGCCACCGCAGGCGGAGCCAAACCAGCAGCGGCAGCTGCGGAAAAGCCTGCGGAAAAACCGGCCGAAGCGCCGGCGGCGAGCTGACCATGATAGCCTCGTCCTGAGGAGGCCGGCGGCAGCCGGCCGTCTCGAAGGACGCGACATTCGCTGAGCGACGCATCAAGGGATGGTCGCACGCCAAGTAAGAGGCCCTTATGGCGGGAGACCTTCAGCGTATTTCCGGGCTATCGCGCCGCCGGACACCTTTTCGACCTCATGGTTCGAGACGCGTCGCGACGCGACGCTCCTCACCATGAGGTCTGACGCCTCACGCGACAAAGTCTGCGTCGCCCGCATTGGTGCCGCGCACGGTATCCGCGGCGAGGTGAAGCTGTGGTCATTCACCGAGAATCCGACGGCGGTCGCGAATTACGGTCCGCTGGAAACGCAAGACGGCACGCGACGTTTTGAGATCGAGGCGATGCGGCCAGCGAAGGACCACTTCGTGGCGCGGATTGCCGGCGTCGATGATCGCGACGCGGCGGAGAAATTGCGAAATCTCGAGCTCTACGTTCCACGCGCGCGATTGCCGAAGATCGACGAGCTCGACACCTTCTATCACGCCGACCTGATCGGACTTGACGCCGTGACTCCGGACGGCACACAGGTCGGCACCGTGCATGCACTGCATAATTTTGGCGCCGGGGATATTATCGAGATCGTGCCAATCGGCAGCGGAGAGCCATTGATGCTTCCGTTCAACGAGACAACTGTGCCGAAGATCGATATCGCGGCAAAGCAGATTGTGGTCGTGCGCCCGGCGGAAATCGAAGTGCGGGACGATTGAGCATGTGGCGCGCCAACACAATTCCGCTCATTCCCGCGCAATCGGGAATCCAGAGCGACAATTCATGCGCCGGATATTATTGCTCCTGGGTCCCCGCTTTCGCGGGGACGAACGGAGGCTAATAATGTGGCGCGCCAGCGTACTGACAATATTTCCGGACATGTTTCCAGGTCCGCTGGCGCACAGCCTCGCCGGCAAGGCGCATACGTCGGGTATCTGGTCGCTCGATACGATCGATATCCGCGCGCACGCGACCGACAAGCACCGCACGGTCGATGATACGCCGGCGGGCGGCGGCCCTGGCATGGTCATGAAGGCGGATGTCCTCGCGCGCGCGCTTGATGCCGTACCGCATGACACGCGCCCGCGCCTCTTGATGAGCCCGCGCGGAAAACCGCTGACCCAAGGCCGGGTTGCGGAGCTTGCTCGTCTTCTGGGCGTGGTCATCATATGTGCCCGCTTCGAAGGCGTGGATGAGCGCTTGATCAAGGCGCGCCGCCTAGAAGAAATTTCTCTGGGCGACTATGTGCTCTCGGGCGGTGAAATCCCGGCGCTGGCGGTGCTGGACGCCTGCGTGCGGCTGTTGCCTGGCGTCATGGGCAAGGAGGCCTCGGCGGCGGAAGAAAGCTTTGCCGATGGGCTCCTCGAATACCCGCAATATACGCGCCCGCCGGTGTTCGAGGGGGAGCCGATCCCCGAGGTGCTGTTATCCGGCGACCACAGCAAGGTTAAGGCCTGGCGCCACGCAGAGGCCGAGCGGCTAACGGCCGAACGCCGCCCCGACCTGTGGGCGGCCTATCGGACCGCAAAAAAGCCTGAAAAAGGCCCGCAATCCAACGGGTGACAAGGGGAAATCTTTGTAATACAAGCTCGCCAACCCATTCAGACCAGATCAAGACCGCGCGCCGGTTGCTGGCGCTGCCGACGGAGAATTAAAAATGAATATCATTCAACAACTCGAAAAAGAGCAGGTCGAAAGGCTTTCGGCCGGCAAGGAAATTCCGGACTTCCAGCCTGGCGACACTGTTCTGGTCAACGTGAAAGTTGTCGAAGGCGACAAGGCCCGCGTGCAGGCCTACGAGGGCGTCTGCATCGGCCGTTCCGGCGGCGGCCTGAACGAGAACTTCACGGTCCGCAAGATTTCGTACGGCGAAGGCGTCGAGCGCGTTTTTCCGCTCTATTCGCCGATGATCGAGTCCATCAAGGTCGTACGCCGCGGCAAGGTGCGCCGCGCCAAGCTTTATTACCTGCGCGGATTGCGCGGGAAGAAGGCTCGCATTTCCGAGGCTCAGGGCGCCACAGGGCCTGAGGGCGCCGAGGCCGCCGCGCAAGAATAGTCGCGAGCGCGCGCAAAACGTGAAGGGGCCGCTTGCCGGCCCCTTTTTCGTGCTCAGTGGCTTCGTTGTCGAAGCTGGCTCGATTGGCTATATAACTCGTCATGGTTTCCAAAGCTCAGCGGATTGTCCTCGCCGATCACGCGCGTCTGCCTTGGCGATTTTTCGGCCGGCTGACGGCGGTGCAGGCGGGACTTTGACCAGCCCGGCCAAGGTCGGTCCTAATGCCAGCCGTTTGCGAACCACTTCTCCTTTCACTCTGAGCTAGGCAATCGAGTCATGAAACCACGCACTCTGTACGACAAGATCTGGGACGATCATCTGGTTGACGAGCAGCCTGATGGCACCTGCCTGATTTATATCGACCGTCATCTGGTACATGAGGTCACGTCTCCACAGGCCTTCGAAGGTCTGCGCACAGCCGGCCGCAAAGTGCACGCCCCAGGCAAGACGCTCGCCGTGGTCGATCACAACGTACCGACCACCGATCGCACCAAACCCAATCCCGATCCCGAAAGCGCCGAACAAATTGCCGCGCTGGCGAAGAATGCCAAGGATTTCGGCATTGAATATTTCAACGAGTTCGACAAGCGCCAGGGCATCGTCCACATCATCGGGCCCGAGCAGGGCTTCACGCTTCCAGGTACGACGATCGTTTGCGGCGACAGCCACACGGCCACGCATGGCGCATTCGGGGCCCTCGCCTACGGTATCGGCACCTCCGAGGTGGAGCACGTGCTGGCGACGCAGACATTGATCCAGAAGAAGTCGATGAACATGCGCGCGGTCGTCGACGGCAAGTTGCCGGCCGGCGTAACCGCGAAAGACATCATCCTCGCGATCATCGGCGAGATCGGCACCGCCGGCGGCACCGGCTATGCGCTGGAATATGCCGGTGAAGCCATTCGGTCGATCTCGATGGAAGGGCGCATGACCATCTGCAACATGTCGGTTGAAGGTGGCGCCAAGGCGGGCTTCATCGCGCCCGATGACAAGGCCTACGCCTATCTTAAGGACAAGCCGAAAGCACCCAAGGGCAAAGCATGGGATGACGCAATGCGCTATTGGGAAACCATGCATTCCGATGACGGCGCGCACTTCGACCGCGAGATCAAGCTTGATGCGGCCAAGCTGCCGCCATTGGTGACCTGGGGCACCAGCCCCGAGCAGGTCATCACGGTCACTGGCCGTGTGCCGCTGCTGTCGGAAATTTCCGACGAGAAAAAACGCATCGCTGCCGAACGCTCGCTCGGCTACATGGGCTTGAAGGGCGGCGAAAAAATCACTGACATCAAGCTCGATCGCGTGTTTATCGGCTCCTGCACCAATGCGCGCATCGAAGACTTGCGCGAGGTTGCGCGCGTGGTTGATGGCAAGCACGTCAATGCAAACATCAATGCCATGATCGTGCCGGGCTCCGGACTTGTGAAGGAGCAGGCGGAAGCCGAAGGCCTCGACAAGATTTTCAAGGCGGCGGGTTTCGAATGGCGCGAGCCGGGATGCTCAATGTGCCTTGCCATGAATCCGGACAAGCTTGCGCCGGGCGAGCGTTGCGCCTCGACGTCCAACCGGAATTTCGAAGGCCGCCAGGGCTACAAGGGACGGACCCATCTGGTGTCGCCGGCGATGGCGGCGGCGGCGGCGATCGCCGGCCACTTCGTCGACGTGCGCGAGTGGAAATAGCGCGGCGCATTCCCAGCGACGAAAAAGGCCTGCGTGCTGCGGGCCTTTTTTTCGACCGCAACAATCAGTCGTTCTCTATTCCCACCAGCAACGCATCTGTGGCGTGACCACCGTGCCGCTGACACGGTACTCGGTCACCAGCCATGAATAGCACTGCCGCTTGGCGTACGGTCCAGGATAGACCCGCCGCGGATGGATGGTCACGCGCGGGCGCTTTTTCTGTGCGGAAAATTCACGAGTCAACGGCGCGAGACCAATGCCGGGCTCTTCGCATGCGGAATGATCCGCGCCTGGCAGTTGATTGCCACACCGCGACGCATCCGCTCGGACCGCCGCCGCGGACCCAACAGCCGCCAGGCAAATCAGGGAGCCAAACGTCAGACCGATTGCCAACCGCGTCATCGAAAATCCGCACCTCGCACTGCTACGGCCAACCGTCGCGCATCTAGGGCGGCTCCGTCAACCGCTTGGTTGCCAAGGCGACCTCGCCTACAACATTGTCATGGCAGCCCAATTCCATGATTGGCGAGAAGCGGCGGCGCCGTCGTTGGCTGAGGTTGAAGCGCTGGCCGCAGAGGCCTATGGCCGCCTGCCCGATCATTTCCGCAAGCTGTGCGAAGGCCTCGTCATCCGTGTCGAGGATTTCCCCGATGACGAGGTTGTCGAACTCGATGAACCTCGAGAGCGGGTTTGATCTGCTCGGACTGTTTCAGGGTGTCGGCTTGCCATTCCAGTCGGAGACAACGCCGGAATTGATGCCCAATATGATCTGGCTCTACCGTCGACCGATCCTCGACTATTGGGCCGAGCACGAAGACACTTTAGGTGAGATCGTCACCCACGTGCTGGTCCACGAGATTGGCCACCATTTTGGTCTGTCTGATGACGATATCGAAGCGATCGAAGCCGGCGCGGGATGACTGATCTCGAAAGTCGATGGCGGCTATTCAAAATCGGAATTGGCGAAATGTGACCTATTACGCCAGCATTGCGCCTCAGGAGATTCGCCATGATCGTTACCGTCTTCCGTTCCCGTCTTATGCCCGACGTGCGCGAGGATTACGTCGCGCTGGTCGATCGCATGGTTGAGCTCGCGGCCGCCATGCCGGGCTACATCTCGCACAAAGGCTTCTTTGCGGATGACGGCGAGCGCTGCACGATTGTTGAGTTTGAATCTGAGGAAGCCCAGCGCGCCTGGCGCATGAACCCGGAACACCGCGAAGCCCAGCGCAAGGCGCGCGACATCTATTATGCCGCCTACAGCGTTCAGATTTGCGAGGTCAAACGGGAGACGAAATTCGATCGAAATAAGCAAGGACAGGCCGCGGAATAGCGAATTTTGACGCGCATAGCTGGCACGACGGTCCAGCTATTGACCGGCTTGCCGGACGCCTTATGAAAGGGCCCGGAAAGCCAGTGCGCCGGAGCACACAAGTTATGGAAAAATTCACCACCCTCGAAGGCGTCGCAGCGCCCATGCGCATCATCAATGTCGACACCGACATGGTGATCCCGAAACAATATCTGAAGACGATCAAGCGCACCGGGCTCGGCAAGGGACTGTTCTCGGAGATGCGCTACAAGGACGACGGCAGCGAAAACCCGGACTTCGTGCTCAACAAGCCGGCCTATCGCAAATCCAAAATTCTTGTTGCGGGCGACAATTTCGGCTGCGGCTCCTCACGCGAACACGCGCCCTGGGCGCTGATGGATTTCGGCATCCGCTGCGTGATCTCAACTTCCTTTGGCGACATCTTCTACAACAACTGCTTCAAGAATGGCGTGCTGCCGATCCGGGTGTCGCCCGAGGATCTCGAAAAACTGTTTGACGATGCCGAGCGCGGCGCCAACGCGACGCTGAGCATCGATCTTGAGAAGCAGGAAATCCGCGGACCCGACGGCGGCGTGGTCAAGTTCGAGATCGATGCCCACCGCAAGCACTGCCTGCTCAATGGCCTCGACGACATCGGGCTGACCAAACAGAAGCAAGCCAAAATTCAAAACTACGAGCAGAAGGCCGAAGCCGCGCGGCCGTGGGCCTAACTGCGTTCAGTAATCGCCTCCGCGATCGCGACAGTCCGTCGCGCCATGTCGGCGTGCAGCCGTTCGACCATGCGGCCATCGATCGACACAACGCCCTTGCCTTTGTTTTCCGGCAGGTCGAAAGCCGCAATCATCTTGCGGGCCTGCTCGATCTCGGCTGTCGAGGGTGAAAACGCCTTATTACAGGGCGCGATCTGATTGGGATGAATCAGCGTCTTGCCGTCAAATCCAAGCTCGACGCCTTGCGAGCATTCCTTGATGAATCCCTCTGCGTTACCGATATCGTTGTAGACACCGTCGAGAATATCGATGCCATGAATGCGCGCGGCGGCGACGCACATCGACAGCCATGCCAGCATCGGGGCGCGTCCCGGCACGAGCCGCGCGCGCGTATCCTTGGCGAGGTCGTTGGTGCCCATGACGAAGCCCGAAAGCCGCGTCTCTGAATCGCGCGCCGCCGCGGCAATCGATAGAATGTTGAAGATCGCGAGTGGTGTCTCAATCATAGCCCACACCCGCGTTTTGTGATTGGTTCCCATATCGAGCAGGCGGCGGCCAATCATTTCGAGCGCATCTGCGCTTGATATTTTCGGCACCAAAATGCCGTCAGGTGCAGCGTGGGCCGCGGCGGAAAGATCGTCGGCATGCCAGGGAGTATCGACGCCGTTCACGCGGATGAATACCTCGCGTACCCCAAAGCCGCCCGCCTTGACCGCCTCGACCACCTGCCGACGTGCCGCTTCCTTCAATTCAGGCGCAACCGAATCCTCGAGGTCGAGGATCAGGCTATCCGCCGGCAGTGTTTTCGCCTTGTCCAGTGCACGCGCATTGGAACCCGGCATATAGAGCACGCTACGGCGCGGACGGATGGTCATAGGGGCGATCTCCTTCTCCACTGCCGAGCCTAACGTCCGAAAGAGGTGCATACCACCGCGACACGCGTGCGGGTTGCCAAAATCGATCTGCTCGTGATTGTGTGGGCGCAAGCGACAATATTTCCTGAGCGGCAGATCATGACATTCCCCCAACAATTGCTAGACGGATATCGTGCCTTTCTGATCGGGCGGCTACGCCACGAGCAGGATCGCTATCGCAGCCTTGCGGAAAGCGGGCAATCGCCACAGATCATGGTGATCGGGTGCTGCGATTCACGGGTCTCGCCGGAGGTCATTTTCGATGCCCGCCCCGGCGAACTTTTTGTTGTTCGCAACGTGGCGAATATCGTGCCCCCCTATGCACCGGACGGGCAGGCACACGGTGTATCCGCGGCGCTCGAATTCGGCGTCGCCGCGCTCAAGGTCAGGCACATCGTCGTGCTCGGCCACGCGCAATGCGGCGGCGTAAAGGCTTTTGCTGAGGATGCGGAGCCGCTTTCACCCGGCGATTTTATCGGCAACTGGATGAAACTCATGGCCCCCGCCGCGGAAAGAGTCGGGCCGCGCGGCACGATCTCACCGGCGGACTACCAAGCGAGCCTCGAACAGGCGAACGTCGTCAACAGTCTCGACAACCTGATGACTTTCCCCCGATTGCGTAAACTCATCGAGAGCGGCCAGGTCACTTTGCACGGCGCGTATTTCGGCGTCGCCACTGGCCAGCTTTCGGTGCGTGACCCCGCGGCCGACACGTTCAGACAAGTCGCCGCGGAGGACTACACGCGGATATTCGCGCAGCCGCGCTTTTGATTTTCGCTATCGTGCGCGCTTACCGCGCCTTAACCGTCTTTTGGGGAATTCGCGTGCGGATTTTGTGCGTCGACGTGAGCGAAGGTTACCGACAATGTGCCGTTTTCGCCTAACTTGCTGGTAATGACCGATCGCTAAAAGTGGCAGGCACCCACATTACGGAACGGTCCGAAACTGTCATGCAAGAGCGATCAATCATCGCCGAGATTGAAGGCAGTTTCGCGTCCGGATCGGCTGACAAACAGGCTGAAATACTTCGCCGGGTCACCGACCTGTTCCTGGCGGGCGCTGACAATTATTCCGACGAACATGTCGACCTGTTCGACGGCGTCATCTCCCGCATCGCCGATAAAATCGAAACGAAGGCCAGAGTCGAACTCGCAAATCGGCTGGCGCCATCGGATAATGCCCCGCCGAAGACCGTACGGATGCTCGCGCACGATGAATCGATCGAGGTTGCGGGTCCGATCCTGAGGCAATCGAATAGATTGTCCGACGAGGATTTGTTGGCCATCGCCAGCGATAACAGTCAGGACCGGCTGCTTGCCATTTCAAAGCGCTCGTCGCTCAGCGAAAAAGTCAGCGACGTGCTGGTCACCCATGGCAACCGTGACGTGGTCCTTTCCGTGACACGGAACGAAGGCGCGCGCATTTCAGATGCGGGTTACGTCAAGCTGGTCGACCGCTCCATCAACGACGAGGTGCTCGCGATCTGCGTTTCCATGCGCAAGGACATTCCGCGCGAGCATTTCAACGCGCTGATTGCGAAGGCCTCTGAGGTCGTGTTCGAAAAGCTCGCCGCCAGTAATCCCAATGCCGTTTACGAAGTGCATCGGGTCTTGACTGATATCACAGGGCAAGATTCGACCTCACATCCGAAAGAAAAACGCGACTACCGCGAAGCGGCCGCGCAGTTCGATATCGTGCGACGCTCGGGCGTGCCGGTAGACCCGGTCATGCAGGAGCTTGCCGCCAAGGGAAAATTTGAAGAAACCGTTGCGGCCCTCTCCGCGCTTTGCGGGGCGCCGGTAAGGCTCGTCGAAAGTGTGATGAACGACGCCCGCAACGAAAGTGACTTCGCGCTGATTCTGGCAAAGGCCGCCGGCCTGTCATGGCCTACCGCGAAACAAATTTGTATCCTGCGCCGCAAGGCTTTCCGTTATTCTCCTCAATCCATCGAGACCGCACGCCACAGTTTCGATCGCCTGCAGACCGCCACGGCGCAGCGTCTCGTGCGCTTTTACAACGAACGCCATTCTGCGCTGGCAGACTTCCAGGAGCTGGCGCAACAGATTAAGACGCACGAAAGCCCGATGCGGGCGTCCTAGCGATCCCCGTTATGTCTGAAAAGAATTGTCCGCACAGCGGCTATGCCGCCCGGCGCTTCGCCTGAATGAGCTTGCGATTGATCAGGCATTCGGCAATCTGGATTGCGTTAAGCGCCGCGCCCTTGCGCAGATTGTCCGAAACGACCCACATCTGCAGGCCGTTATCGATAGTCGCATCCTCGCGGATGCGGCTGATGTAGGTCGCGTCCTCGCCTACGCATTCATACGGCGTCACATACCCGCCGTCCTCATGCTTGTCGATCACCAGACATCCCGGCGCATTGCGCAGGATTTCGCGTGCTTCATCCGCCGAAATTGGCCCCTCAAATTCGATATTGACGGCTTCCGAATGGCCGACAAACACCGGCACGCGAACGCAGGTGGCGGTGAGCTTGATGCGGGGATCAAGAATCTTCTTGGTCTCCATCATCATCTTCCATTCTTCCTTGGTGTAACCATCCTCCATGAACACATCGATATGCGGGATCACGTTGAACGCGATCCGTTTGGAAAACTTCTTTGTTTCCACCTCAGCGAGCGTGAACACGGCTTTGCTCTGCGAGAACAGCTCGTCCATCGCGTCCTTGCCGGCGCCCGAGACCGATTGGTAGGTCGCGACGACAACGCGCTTGATCCTTACCTTGTCATGCAGCGGCTTGAGCGCAACAACAAGCTGGGCTGTCGAGCAGTTCGGATTGGCAATAATATTTTTCTTTTTGAAGCCAGCGACTGCGTCCGCATTCACTTCCGGGAACAACCAGCGGCACGTCAGGATCCATGCGCCAGGCAGAAGAGTTGTCGATGACCACCGCACCTTGTGCGGCGATCCTGGGCGACCATTCCTTTGACACGGCGCCGCCGGCCGACATCAGGCAGATATCGACGTCGGAAAAATCAAAATGGTCGAGCGCCTTCACCTTGAGCGTCTTGTCGCCGAACGAGCATTCCACGCCCTGGCTTTTGCGCGATGCAACGGCGACAACCTCGTCGGCGGGGAAATTTCGCTCGGCGAGAATATCGAGCATCTCACGCCCGACATTGCCGGTAGCACCCACCACGGCGACCTTGTAACCCATTGTTAACGCTCCGGAATAAATTACCACCCGAATGCCGGTATTGGGCAACCGAATGGCAGCGCTTCTAGGCGAGAACAGTCGTCAGCACAACGGCGACCTGCCGCAGTCAAACCCATGCATCCGGCCCTGCGCTCCTGGCGTGAAGAACTGCCATCCAGTCTGTGTGCGCTTCCTCGCATATCTGGGGGCTATTGCGGTGCTGTCCATAGGCGCGGCACGGGTTTCGCAACCAACCCCATGAATTCTGTTGAACCGATCCATCGCCCCGAATGGATCGAGATCGAGCGTCCTTTCCCGGCCTTCGCACTGTCAATTCCGGAGGCCGCGGATGTGCCGGCCACCTACACCATTCGACGACACGCCGAAGGCCATGGCCGCAAGGACATCCTCTCGCTGGGCGATCCCGACAGCACAACGCCATATCTGCAGGTCGAAATATATCGGCCAGGAAGCGAGATCCGTGCGCTTCGCCGATCCAGAAACGGAGCTCATCGGCAGCGCGCCCGCGCTCGGGCCGATCGAGATCAAGCTTATCGATGACCCGGTGGCGAGCAAATTTGGGCCCCTGGCGATCGTTTCGTTTGCAACCTCCGCAGGCCCTCAACGCAGTTGCCTTGGTTTCGTACGTGCTTACGCGATCCGCGCCTGCAACTCTCCGGCTGGTTCTGCCAGGGCGGGAGCGAGTTGATCGCGACAGGACACGCTGGCGTGTGCACTCGATCGATTGACACTGCTCGCTGCCGGAAGTGAGCCCGAAGGTCGGTGCGCTATTTGCGCGAGCCGAACTTAACCGCAGCTATTGCGGTCAGCGCGACCCGATACTCGGCGGCCACGCCGAAGTACCACTTGCTCTGGAAAGCACTCGCAAATCGGCCCGAGCCGCGGCGTATCGGACGCTGAGCCGCAGCAAAGACCTCGCCCGCACAATCCGCTATTCCGGTCAGAGCGACAAGCGCTGACCGGCGACTGGCATTTTTCATCGACGGTCCAGTAGCCGATCAGATGGAACCAGTCGCGCTAGATGTGAACGAACATCCGGCTGATCAGCACCAGTGCAACGAGCAGCACGATACCGAGCGACAGACTCCAGACGATCAGTTTCTTTTCGACCGGCAGAAGCGGCTCATAGGCCATCTTCTGCATTTCATCGGCGAAGCTTGGGTTGATCCTGTGCCATGACTATTCCCCTTAACTCACGAGTGGCGGTTTAACGCCGGCAAAGAACAGCAACGAGATCACCAGTCCTACCCAGATCACAAATCCGAACAGGCAGAGCAGATAAACCGCGGCCAACCGGCCAATGCCCTCTTCCCAGAGTTTACGGAAGTTGCTCATGACGCCGATGGTGAAGAATGTCAGCACGAAGAATATACCACGGAACGTGTTGGCCTCACCCATCGCCGCCTTGACCTTCGCCACCATGGGAGGCGACGCCGTGAGCGCCACCAGCAGAACGATAAGGAATGTCACGACGTAGCCGATGACGAATTTCGGGAAACGCTGCCAGATCTCGGCGGCCCTAACCGTATCGCCTTTGCGCACGTCGATATGTTTGGTCCATACCCACGCCAGCACAAAGGCCCAAACACCAATAAAGATATCGATGAAGACCTTCACCGTCGCAGCCGTGCCAAGAATCCAGCCTGGCTGATATTTGATGCCCGCCGCGGCAGCCTTGGCGAGGATGAGACCTTCAGTGATGGCGCCGCTCGCCACCGCTGCTCCATCGGTCTTGACGGATAGCGCCATCCACGCGCCTGCCGCCATCGGCTGCTGGTCGAGAAAATATCCCGCAATGAAGGGCAGGATCAGGAGTTCGATCACCGCAAAAATCACCACCAGCGACGATACCATGATCGGAATCATCGGCCGGGCACGGATGGCGCCGCCGGTGGCGATTGCCGCCGACACGCCGCAGACGGAAATACCTGACGCCAGCGGCGCCGCCCATTCGCGGCTAAATCCGAACCAGACCCGCGCCACATAATAAACGACCGACCAGAAGATCAGGTAGGCGACGATGATCGAAGCGAGACCGAGGAACATCAGCTGGCTCGCCAGGCCCAGTTTCTCGGCCGAGACGATGCCCAGGAAGCCGCCGAGAATGACGATGGCGATCTTGATGTACAATTCGGGCCGGATCGCCTCCTTCATCCATGCGGCCAAACCGGGCAGGAAATTGCCGATGATCAAACCGGCGATCAGCGCGACGACGAAGCCGCCTTCGGCGGTCAGGCGCAGCGACCAGCTGACGCCGAATTTCTGCATGTCAGCCGGGGTGTTCACGGCAAAGTTGGCATAGCTGCCGATGATCCAGCAGATGTAACTCAGCCAGAACACCACGGTGAAGCCGAGGATGAAGCGACCGATATTGGCCTTTAAGGCCGCTGCCCCGGCCGTCATGATCACCAACAATCCGATGTAAGTAGCAATTAGCGAGCCAACTCCGCCCAAGCCCGCATAAGCTTTCGAAACAGGCGCCAACACCTTGCCCGGTCCGTCCATACACTGGTAGTGACCGCCCAACCGAGAATGTCCGAGCCTACGGCCAAGCCTAGCGCAAGGACGAACACAACCAGACCAATGATTAACGACAGCCAGTCTTCACTGATGCCTTGAGCTTTCCCGTCCATTTTTTCCCCCCGGGATATTTTGTTAGATCGATCAGATTTCCCCAAATGCAGTCCGAGCCGACAGCCAATTCTTGCGCCTTATCGCCCCTCCTACAAGTCGAAGTGCGGTAACAGACGGCTATTCACCCATCGCAATTCCTTGTGATTAGGCCTGTCGCGCCAGAACGAAACCCTGTACATTGCGTTGCAACATTGAAAGTCATCGAGGACCGAATATGGTTGTGAAAGTCCCCGCCGTCGCGATCGCGCTTGCCGATTGGCCTTGATAGCCGCACCGGCATTCGCCCAGGACGGCCACGCGAAAAAAAAGAAGGTCGTCAATGAACCGCGATCATACGGTCCAGGTCAGTCGTGATGAAGATGGGCGGACGCGGACGCGCATCATCATCCAGAAGCGCTCCTATCTCGACCCCGGCACTGAAACATTCCCGGGCGAACGGGGCGACCACGATTATGCGGTGTTGCCCAATCACCGCGCCGCGGGCGTCCTCGACAACACGGTATTTGGTACCAATGAGACCGCACTTCCGGGACCATGGACTTTGCCGGGGAAGAACAACCCTGGTTGGGATACTAGCACCGCGGCGCTCGCAGATTTGTCGCCGTCATGCCCGGGCTTGTCCCGGACATCCACAAATTTAGAGCAATAATCAAGGCACGGATGGCCGGGACATTGGCGCGCGAAAGCATGCCGTGCTTCCGACGGCAAAGCCTGGCGACGACAAGAAAATCAGGCCGCGAGCTTTTCCAGTTCAGCCAGAATGGCCGTTCCCATTTCCGACGTCGTCACCACTTTGGTGCCTTCCGACTTGATGTCGGCGGTACGCAGCCCCTTGGCGAGCGCCGCTGAAATCGCCTGATCGATCCAGTCGGCCTGTTTGCCGAGATTGAACGAATAGCGCAGCGCCATTCCGAACGACGCGATCATGGCGATCGGATTCGCAATACCCTTGCCCGCGATATCGGGCGCCGAACCGTGAACCGGCTCATAGAGTGCTTTGCGCTTGCGCGTCTTGGCATCCACCTCGCCGAGCGATGCAGATGGAAGCATGCCGAGCGAGCCTGTCAGCGTCGCGGCAATATCGGAGAGAACATCGCCAAACAAATTGTCGGTCACGATGACGTCGAATTGCTTGGGCCAGCGCACCAGCTGCATGCCGCCGGCATCGGCCAGCATGTGCTCGAGTTGCACGTCCTTGAACTCGCGTGCGTGCAGCGCCGTCGTTACTTCGTTCCACAGCACGCCCGTCTTCATGACGTTACGTTTTTCCATGGACGTAACCTTGTTACGCCGCTTGCGTGCGAGCTCGAAGGCAACGCGATCGATGCGCTCGATCTCATAGGTATCGTAGACCTGGGTATCGACGGCGCGTTTCTGGCCGTTGCCGAGATCGGTAATGGTCTTCGGTTCGCCAAAATAGACGCCGCCGGTCAGTTCACGCAGGATGATGATGTCGAGGCCTTCGACAACTTCGCGCTTGAGCGAGGATGAATCGGCGAGCGCCGGATAAACAATGGCAGGGCGCACGTTGGCGTAAAGATCGAGATCCTTGCGCAGGCGCAGCAGTCCCGCTTCGGGGCGCACGTCATAAGGGACCTTGTCCCATTTCGGTCCGCCCACAGCGCCAAAGATGATGGCGTCCGCGGCCTTGGCCTTTTCCATGGTGGCGTCGGTAATAGCCACGCCGTGCGCGTCATAACAACTACCGCCAACCAGCGCTTCTTCGGTGGCGAACTTGTCGGGCCCCTTTTTGTTGAAAAACTCGATAATACGCTTCACCTCGGCCATGACTTCGGGGCCGATGCCGTCGCCGGGCAGAAGAAGGAGATTGTGGGTCGCCATGTACGCCTCGCAAGAACTAGAACTCGTCATGGCCGGCACCCGGGTCCGGCCTTCGGCCGGCCCGAGTGTAAACCTTGTCCCGGCCACCCACGTCTGCCTTTGGGCAGCGCTCAAAGGCGTGGATGCCCGGGACAAGCCCGGGCATGACGGAGTGCTAACGAGCCGTCGCGACGTTGGCAAGACGAGAGAGGCTAAAGTCCGCCGAACCAGTTGTAGCCCTGGTTTTCCCAATAGCCGCCCTTGTCGGTATTGGTGACTTCCATCGCCACCACGTATTTCGGGTTCTTGAAGCCCAATTTGGTGGGAATACGGATCTTCATCGGGAATCCGTAGGCGCGCGGCAACACCTTGTGATCGAACTTGAACGACATCTGTGTCTGCGGGTGCATCGCGGTCGGCATATCGATCGTGTTGGTATAGCCCTCGGCACACTTGAACCAGACGTACTTGGCGCGGGTATCGGCACCGATGCGCTTGAGGAATTCCGCAAGCGGCGTCCCCTGCCACGAACCGATTGCGCTCCACCCTTCCACGCAGACGTGGCGTGTGATCTGCGACACCTCGGGCAGCGCGTGCAGCTCGTCGAGTGTCCAGGATTTCTTGTTGTCGACCAGCCCCGCCACCTCGAGCTTGTACGACTTACCGTCGACCTCCGGGGCCTCGTCTTCGTCGTAATAGGCGTTGAACGGGAATGGCCGGGTGATGGCACTCTCTGGAAATTCAGGCGCGAGCTTTGTGCGGCTGAACAGAGCAGCTTGCGCGCCGTCATTGAAGGCGGAAACCTTGCGCAGCACGCCTTCGGCGCTATCGCCATCGATGATGTCACAGCCGGTCAGAAAGGCGAGCGCACCAAGGCTGGCGGCGCCGCGCAGGAAGCCGCGCCGGCTGGCGTCAGGCATCAACCTGGCGGCATCCTTGATAAGCAGCTTGGGGTCGACGCCGGAGATGATTTTCCGTTGACGCATTTTAGTTTTACCTTCCGGCGATCATGGCGCGCAGGCTTTTCGGCACGAGCAGCGCCAGCGTCACGTGCACCACGATAAATCCGACGATCACGCTCATGGCGAAGAAATGCACGTAGCGGGCCGCGTCGTACCCGCCGAACAGCGCCGTCAATTCCTGGAACTGCACCGGTTTCCAGATAGCGAGGCCCGACAGCACGATGAGCACGCCGCACAGGATCACGCCGGTATAAAGCAGCTTCTGCACGGCGTTGTAATGCGAGAGATCGTCGTGCGCGAGCTTGAAAGTGAGCGCTGCCTTGGCATCGGCGAATACCTGCGACGGATAGATCGGCAGCAGTTTGCGGCGGAAGCGCCCGGTGGCAAGCCCCAGCGTGACATAGACGATGCCATTTATCATCAGCCCCCACATCGCGGCAAAATGCCAGAGCAGCGCGCCACCGAGCCAGTTCCCCAAAGCAATTGACTTTGGAAATTCAAAGCGGAAAAGCGGCGAAGCATCGTAAATCTGCCAGCCGGACCCGATCATCACCAGGATCGCCAGGGCGTTGACCCAATGGCAAACGCGCACCCAACGCGGGTGGATGGTTGCGCCCGTGCTCGCCATCGTTATCGTTTCAGCGGTCATCGTAGCTGCCTTCCCGGGTATCTACGGTGCGGCCGGGCCCGCGGAAGCACGGACCCGGCCTCGTCAACCGGGTCCTACTTCTTCATATTGTCTTTGGACATATTGTCCTTCGACATGGTGTCCTTTTTCATCGAATCCTTGGACATGCTGTCCTTCGACATCGTGTCCTTTTTCATGCCGTCTTCCTTTTTCATGTTGTCGGACTTGGTCATTCCGTCTTTCTTCATGTCGTCGGCGAAAGCGCCGGGCGCAAACGCGAGCGCGAAGCCCAATGTCGCGGCGGCAAGGGACAGCACAGTACGGGAACGGATCATTGCTTGCTCCTCTTGAGGATATTCGATGGCGCTATCGTGCCATCAGCTCCTAATTCGGGCGGACCCGGCCCGTGGTTACTCCGATCGGTGCGAAAGTGCTTGCAGCGAAGATCCGGCTGGAGACGGCACGATTGACCGCGACGATCAGCGCTACGGCGATCGCATGCACGGTGAGATCGGTCGCGGCCGCATCATAGGGATGGAAAAAGTTGAGCAATGTCGCCGCGGCAGCCGCTGCCGCGAGACCGCCGACCGCTGCGGTCAATCCCGGCTGAAGCGGGCAGGCCCGGCGCAGCATCAGGAACAGCAGTGTCGACAGCGGCAGCGACAGAGCGATGATGAAGAGAAAACAGTCGCGAGCCTCCCCAAGTTCCGCGGAATGGGTACCCGGTACGAACCAGGCACGCAGGCAGCCAAAGCCGCTGGCGGCTACCCAAAGCAGTGCGCCCGGCAGTGGCAGCCAGGCCCATATGCGTGGCGAGTCAGGCAAACTTAGCTCGAAGGCTGCAATGGCGGCGAGAACGGCGGTCGCCGTCGAGCCTACGACGGCAAGCCACATGTCGGGCGCGGCGGTGATGCGTCCCCACATGGCGTGCAAGTCGGCAAAGACGGCGAGGCCGAGTGCGATTGCGGCAACCACGCCGAGCCACGCGAGCGAGCGCAGCGTCGGCCGCCGCAAGCGACGCACCGGCTTCAAGTCGGCGGCGAGGCCGCGAATCAGAGGGTCATGGGGGGAAGAAATCATGCCATCGTCACTCGGTTCGCTCGAGCTTGCCGCGTAATGCCTTGAGCGCGCGGTGGAGGTTAACTTTCAGCGCGCCCTTGGTGCGGCGCGTGGCGGCGGCGGCCTCGGCCAGCGATTGCTCTTTGAGTAACAGCGCTTCCACCGCCTCGCGTTGGCGCGGCGGCAATGTCGCCAGCGCTTCATTCACGCGGCCGGCGGCTTCGGCATGCTCGACGCCGCGCGTCGGGTCGGCGTCATCGTCAGGATAACCCTCGAAGGCGAGCGGTACGTGGAATTCGCGCGCGCTATGGCGGCGCACCTGACGCAAGAGGTCAATCGCGCGCCGCTCGGCAATAACACGTAGCCAGGCGGTGAAGGAGCGGGCCGGATCGTAGGTCTGGCGGGCGCGATGGATTGTCAGCAGCACATCCTGCACCACGTCGTCGTTGCGGTCGGGCGGAACGCCCTGCCGGCCGGCGACAGCCTTGATCAGCGGCACGCAATCGCGCAACAGCGCCTCATACGCGGCGCTGTCGCCGGCCTGCGCCGCCGCCATCTGGGCTGAGCGGCGCAGATCGTCGGCGCTTCGGATTTGCGATTCGGCCGTAATCATCAGGCGCCGGGATTGAAGGTTGCGCATCGCCATGCCCGGAAACGGCGGCGGAAGCAACGCCCGGTCCTGATAAGGCTCCATCACGTTCGGTTGAAGCATTCGGGCGGTCATGCAATCCCGGTAGGCGGTCGCTATGGCAAGGCCAGGTCCGCTATTCTTACTATTTCGCCCGTCACAACCCGGCGGTTACATCGCGCCGGAGCGCGCTTGGGGACCTGAACGGCAGGCCGGCCACAAGAGATAGTCGTGAAATTTCAGACACTTGCATGGTAAGGCTGTGAGATGTGTATGATAGATGGGCGGGGCGAGCCCGCACATGACAACGTGGTCGAATGATGTCCAAGGCCAACCCTGGAAATTTCTTCGAGGATTTCCGCCTCGGTCAGCAGATCCGTCACGCCACGCCGCGCACCGTGACCACGGGCGATGTGACGCTCTACAACGGGCTGTTTGGCGCCCGTTTTGCAGTGCAATCGTCCGATACCTTCGCACAGAAAATTGGCTACCCGCGCTCTCCACTCGACGATCTGCTGGTGTTCCATATCGTATTCGGGAAGACGGTGTCGGACATCTCGTTCAATGCGGTTGCCAATCTCGGCTATGCGGATTGCCGGTTTCTCAAGGCGGTCTACCCCGGCGTCACGCTGAACGCGGTCTCCGAAGTCATCGGGCTCAAGGAGAATTCCACCAAAAAGACCGGCATCGTTTACGTGCGATCGCAGGGCTTTGATGAAACGGGCGACGCCGTTCTCGATTACGTCCGATGGGTGATGGTGCGCAAACGCGACGACGCAGCGCCCGCTCCTGACGAAAAAGTGCCCGGACTGCCCAAGAGCGTGGAATCAGCACAACTTGGCACCGGTTGCCCGCATATCAACCCGGCCGCCTATGATTCCGTGTTGGCCGGAAGCCCGCATCGCTTCGGAGACTATAAGGTCGGCGAAAAAATCGATCACCTCGACGGCGTGACCGTCGAGGAGGCCGAGCATCAGATTGCAACGCGGCTCTATCAAAATACCGCGCGCGTTCACTTCAACCAGTTTGCCGAGAACAAGGGGCGTTTCGGCCGACGGCTGATTTATGGTGGTCACGCTATTTCGCTTGCCCGTGCGCTGACATTTAATGGTTTTGGAAATGCCTTTCATGTGGCGGCGATCAACGGCGGACGCCATGTCGCGCCGCTGTTCGCCGGCTGCACGGTATTTGCATGGTCGGAAGTCGTCGGAAGGGCCGAATTGCCCGGCCGCGAAGACGTCGGGGCGCTGCGCTTGCGCACGATTGCGACCAAGGATCGTCCCTGCGCCGATTATCCGCTCAAAAGCGGCGATGATTTCGACCCGGCCGTCATCCTCGATTTCGACTACTGGGTATTGTTGCCCCGCTAGGGTTTACGTACTCGCCCGGAGATGGTCCACGAGCTGCCGCGCGTATGGCGGCATTGTCTCGACGTCTCGCACACAGATGGTCAGTTCGCGGAGTGCCCAGGAGTCCGTCAGGCGCACAGCGCTGATTGCCATTGTGCGCTGCGTGCGTTGTACGGTGGTCTCCGGGACGATGCCGACACCGACATTGCATTCAACCAGCCGGCAAATGGCGTCGAAACTGCGCAGCTGCACGCGCAAACGCAAAGGGCGGCCGATGCGGTTGGCCTTGTCTGCGAGGAAGCGCTGGATCGCGCTGGCGCGATCGAGACCCACCATGTCGTAGTCGAGCACTTCAGAAAACGCGATACGTGAGCGGCTGGCGAGTGGATGATTCTTCGCAACCACGAGGACGAAACGGTCGCTACGAAACGGAAACGTGTTGAGGCCGCCGTAGTCGACCGTGCCGGCAACGATGCCGATGTCGGCATTGCCTTCGGCAATCAACCCAACGATCTCGTCGCTCAGGCGCTCCTCGAGGTCCACGCTGATATCCGGATAGGCCGTCAGGAATGAACTCAGCGATTCAGGGAGAAACTCGGTCAAAGCATTCGTGTTGGAAAGCACGCGGACCTGACCGGCCAACCCGCGTGCATAGGGTGTGAGATCCTCCTGCAGCCGCTCCGTTTGAGCCAGGATGCCGCGGGCGTGCTGCAGCAGGGTTCGGCCCGCCGGCGTCGGCGTTACGCCGGCACGGCCCCGCACCAGAAGGGCGGTGCCGAAAGCCATTTCCATTTTGCGGATACGGGTCGAGGCGGCCGCGAGCGCCAAATTCGAGCGTGCCGCGCCATGCGTTATGCTTCCCGCCTCCACGATATGGCGGAACAGGTTGAGGTCGGTGAAATCGAACCGCATGGGGCTACCTTCTTATTATACGAAGGCAGGCTACGCAAACTGCATATTGTAACGTGGTATTTTTAGGCTCAAGCTTCGTAATTGATGAAGTAATGAGTTGCCGTGCCGGGTCAAGGAAAAAAATCGGGACCAGGCGCTTCATCAAGCGCTCGCGTTATTGCCGGGCGACTGCTTCACAAGATGGTGCATTATCGCAGCGGCGGTCATTGGTTCGGATCCAACCGAAGTCGTCGATGCGACCAACGTTTTCTCTGGAGGCTGATGATGGCCGAACTTGAGGCGGGAACGTCGACAGGACCAACGCGCGCGCGGCCGCTCTCTCCGCATCTGCAAATCTACAGGCCGATGCTGACGATGATGATGTCGGTCGTCCATCGCATCACCGGCGCCTTGCTTTATTTCGGGATGTTGCTCCTCGCCTGGTGGCTGATCGCCGCAGCAAGCGGACCAAACGCTTACGCTAATTTCGAATGGTTCATGGGCAGTCTGATCGGTCAGATCGTGCTCTTCGGCTACACGTGGGCTCTGATCCATCACATGCTCGGGGGAATTCGACACCTGATTTGGGACACGATCCACGGGTTCGAACCGGCAGAGCGAGAACTGCTGACACTTGCGACGTTGATCGGCTCGATCACGCTCACGCTCATTCTTTGGGTCGTTGGCTACCTCGTCATGGGAGGACCACGATGAGAGATGGGCAGCCGATGCGTACGCCCATGCGGCGAGTGCGAGGGTTGGGCGCAGCCCGGTCCGGAACGGGCCATTTCTGGCATCAACGCGTCACGTCCGTCGCAGGAATTCCACTGACGGTCGGACTCTTGCTAATTATCACTGCGTTACTCGGACATAGTCACGCGGCAGTCGTGCAGATCCTGGGTTCGCCGATCGTCGCCATCATCATGCTGCTCTTCATTATCAATACGGCTTATCACATGTGGATCGGCATGCAGGAAATCATCCTCGACTATGTGCACGAGGAGAAATTGAAACTGCTCAGCCTGATGGCGAATACATTCTTCGTTTTCGCCGTTAGCTTCGCATCGGTCTTCGCCATCCTGAAACTCTCGTTTGGAGTCTGATCCATGGCGACGAATGGAAAATCAAACGGCGCGCCTGCTGCGAACGGCAAGGCCTACCCAATCGAGGATCATAGTTACGACGTTGTCGTTGTCGGCGCCGGTGGCTCGGGCCTGCGTGCGGTCGTCGGGTGCAGCGAGGCCGGACTACGTACGGCATGTATCACCAAGGTTTTTCCGACGCGCTCGCACACGGTCGCTGCGCAGGGCGGCATCGCCGCGGCGCTCGGAAATATGGGTGAAGATGACTGGCGCTGGCATATGTATGACACCGTCAAGGGCGCCGACTGGCTCGGCGACCAGGACGCGATCGAATATCTCTGCCGCAATGCACCGGCCGCAGTTTACGAACTTGAACATTGGGGGCTGCCGTTCTCGCGCCGCGAGGAAGACGGAAAGATCTATCAGCGCCCGTTTGGCGGGATGACAACGCATTTCGGTAAAGGCACCGCGCAACGCACCTGCGCCGCCGCCGACCGCACGGGCCATGCCATGCTGCACACGATGTACGGGCAGGCGTTGCGCCATGCCGCCGAGTTCTATGTTGAGTATTTCGCGATCGATCTGATCATGGACGAAGGCCGCTGTCGCGGCGTCGTCGCGCTCAACATGGACGACGGCTCGATCCATCGTTTTTCCGCCAACATGACCATTCTTGCGACGGGTGGCTACGGGCGCACTTATTTCTCCTGCACATCGGCGCACATCTGCACAGGCGACGGCAATGCAATGGTGCTGCGGGCCGGGCTGCCGCTGCAGGATATGGAATTCGTGCAGTTCCACCCGACCGGCATCTATCCGGCCGGGTGCCTGATCACCGAAGGCTCACGCGGCGAAGGCGGTTATCTGGTCAATTCCGAAGGCGAGCGTTTCATGGAGCGCTACGCGCCGTCGGCCAAGGATCTCGCATCGCGCGACGTGGTCTCACGCGCGATGACCATGGAAATTCGGGAAGGCCGCGGCGTAGGCAAGGAAAAGGATCACCTTTTCCTGCACCTCGATCATCTCGACCCCGCGGTGCTGCACGAACGGCTGCCCGGCATCAGCGAAACCGCGCGCATATTCGCCGACGTCGACGTAACGCGCGAGCCGATCCCGGTGCTGCCGACCGTGCATTACAATATGGGCGGTATTGCCACGAATTATCATGGGGAAGCGCTGACAAAGAAAAACGGCACCGACGATTCGGTTATTCCGGGCCTGATGGCGCTGGGCGAAGCAGCTTGCGTGTCGGTGCACGGCGCCAACCGGCTCGGCTCCAATTCATTGATCGATCTCGTTGTATTCGGGCGTGCCGCTGCCCATCGCTGTGCCGAGTTGCTCACGCCGGGCGACAGCCAGCCCGCGCTGCCAAAGGATTCAGCTGACCTCGCGCTGTCGCGGCTTGATCGGTTCCGTAACGCATCTGGTGGCACCCGGACCGCGCAACTGCGCCTCAATATGCAGAGGGTGATGCAGGAGGATTGTGCGGTGTTCCGGACCGGCGAGGTGCTGGAACAGGGCCACAAGCGCATCCATGAAGTCCATGCCGGCATGAGCGATGTGCATGTTAGCGACCGTTCGCTAATCTGGAATTCAGATCTGATCGAGACGTTGGAACTCGATAACCTGCTCGCGCAAGCCGTGGTGACCATGGATTCCGCCAAAAATCGAACCGAGAGCCGCGGCGCGCATGCGCGCGAGGACTATCCGCAGCGCGATGACAAGAACTGGATGAAGCATACGCTGTCGTGGCTCGACGAAAAGGGCAATGTGAAGCTCGATTATCGCCCGGTACACGCCTATACGCTCACCAACGATGTCGCCTACATCGAACCGAAAGCCCGCGTTTACTGACGGAAACCCGCCATGGTCGAATTCACGCTGCCAAAGAATTCCAGAATCACCGAGGGCAAGAAATGGCCGCGCACCGCCCATGCAACTCATGTGAGCGAATTCCGCATCTATCGCTGGAACCCGGATGACGGACAAAATCCAAGTGTCGACACGTACTACGTCGACCGCGACGACTGCGGGCCAATGATGCTCGACGCGCTGATCTGGATCAAGAACAACATTGATCCGACGCTCACCTTCCGCCGCTCCTGCCGCGAAGGCGTATGCGGCTCCTGCGCAATGAACATTGACGGCACCAACACGCTCGCCTGCACCAAGGCAATTGACGACACGCATGCTCCGGTGAAGATCTATCCGCTTCCGCACCAGCCGGTGGTGAAAGACCTGGTGCCGGACCTGAAGAATTTTTACGCGCAATACGCATCGATCGAGCCGTGGTTGCAGACGGTGACGGCGACACCCGAAAAAGAATGGAAGCAGAGCCACACGGACCGCGCCAAACTTGACGGCATGTACGAGTGTATTTTGTGCGCGTGCTGCTCGACGTCATGCCCCAGCTATTGGTGGAATTCGGACCGCTATCTTGGTCCAGCCGCGTTGTTGCAGGCCAACCGCTGGGTGCAGGACAGCCGTGACGAAGCCACCGGCAAGCGTCTCGACAATCTTGAGGATCCATTCCGTCTCTATCGCTGCCATACGATCCTGAACTGCTCGAAAGCGTGCCCGAAGGGGCTCAATCCGGCAAAGGAGATTGCCCAATTGAAAAAAACGCTTGTCGACCGGCAGCTCTAACAATTCAAACACGTCATTGGCTGGATCGCGGACGGGCGGAGTTGGGCCCATCCGACAAGGGTTGTCTTTAAACGACATACAACTTTTACTTGAAGCGATGACGTTGCTCATGCAGTGTCGGCCCCGTTCGCGGGGTTTGTTGATGTGCGTTTGCGCGGGAAGACGTTTTTAGTCGCAAGCGGTTTGCTATGTGCGGCCTGCGGGCCAATCTCGAAACTGCCGCCACTGCCGTCCGCGGAGATCGAAACCGAACGGCACAACCAACAGATCGACCAGATCCGCGATTACTTTGCGCGGCTCGGTCGCCTCGACAACGTCGCCTTTCGCATCCGCGTTGCCAATCGTAATGACTGCAAAAGGTGGGCATGGGCCCAGATCGGCCTGAATGCCGGCACAGTGACAAGCCTGCCGCGGAAATTTCGCTCATTCTCGCACGAGGCACTCTTCGTCAGTTGGACGCAGGCAACCGTACTCTCGGTCGCGGAGACTTCGCCGGCCGCTGTCGCCGGCATCAAGCCAGGTGATCATCTCCTGACGTTCAACAATGAACCGGTCCCGCGTTCGGGCACAGCCCGATGGATCAGCGCATTTGTGCGCAAGAATGGTGAACAGCCAATTCAGGTCCTCGTGCGGCGCGACGGTGCCGACGAAGCCCATAAGGTTGTTCCGGTGAAAGCCTGCGCCATTCCGATCGAGCTCAAGATGAATACCGATGTAAACGCTTTCACGACCGACGACCGGATCGTCATCCATTCCAGTATATTGCGGCTCGCGCGCAACGATGCGCAGCTGGCGCTCGTTATCGGTCACGAGCTCGCACATGCCAATCTCGGTCACCTGAGCAAGCAGCGGGCAAATGCGGTCTTAGGATGGGCTGGCGGGACCGCAATCGACCTCGGTCTCGTGCTCGCCGGCATCAACACCGGAGGCGCATTCAACAAGGCATTCACGCAAGCAGGTGCACGGGCTTTCAACGTCGCATTTGAGCGCGAGGCCGACTATGTCGGAGCCTATTATGCGGCTCGTGCCGGTTATGACCTGGCCGGCGCGGAGGAAATCTGGCGTGCATTGTCATTGGAAAGTCCGGACAATTTACGTATCGCCACCGATCATCCGATCACGCCGGTCCGGTTCGTACAAATGCAGAAAGTGGCCGCTGAGATCGCCGACAAGCAGCGGCGGGGATTGCCACTGGTTCCGGAGATGAAATCGGCGAAAATCGACGTCGAACCCGAAACGACCTCGCGCGAAATCAGCCACTAAGCCCTGAACGAACGCACCGCTAGGTGCATTTCCTGGCCTGGCAAAGCTTTTCCAGTTCGGGAAACGGCTTATAGGCCGCGTTGCCGCATTGCTCCTTCGTAGCGTCGATCAGCTGATTGAGATGGCCGCTGTAGAAATATCCGATTTGATCTTTGCCGCCCGTATACTGCCTGGCGGCATCACGCGAATTGGATCGCACACAGACGATATAGCGCTCGTCTTTCCCGACCGGCCGCAGGACAGGATCGCTGATGTAAGCGTCGCGTACGTTGGTCGGATCATCAAGCAAGGTGGTCAGGGTGTTCAGGATCTCGTCCTTGTATTTGGAGGGGAATACATTCGGATTTTCCTCGGCCTCCTTGCTGCTGGAAGAACAGGCAGCAAGACCGGAGATAAAGGCCAGAAGCAGGCAGAGGCTCGCTGTGCGTATGGCCATCATTTGCCTTTACTTCAGCGGGACGATCGCGCCGCCGTTCAATCGAGCTTGAGCTTGCGCCGCCGCTGGCCGAGCGTACGCAAGCGTAGCGCGTTGAGCTTGATAAAGCCTTCGGCATCGCGGTGGTCGTAGGCCACAGCGCCTTCCTCGAAGGTCACCAAGTCTTGATCGTACAGCGAATACTTGCTTTCGCGCCCGACGACGGTGGCGTTGCCTTTGTAGAGCTTGAGTTTCACACGGCCCGTAACGAATTCCTGGCTCTTGTCGATCGCGGCCTGCAACATTTCGCGCTCTGGTGCGAACCAGAAACCGTAATAGACGAGCTCCGCATATTTCGGCATGAGCTCGTCTTTCAGGTGAGCCGCGCCACGGTCGAGCGTGATCGACTCGATGCCGCGATGCGCGGCAAGCAATATCGTGCCGCCCGGCGTTTCATACATGCCGCGTGACTTCATGCCGACGAAGCGGTTCTCAACCAGATCGAGCCGGCCAATACCATTGTCGTGCCCCAGATCGTTGAGTTTCTTCAGCAGCGTCGCCGGCGTGAGTTTCTTGCCGTCAATCGCCACGGCATCGCCGCGCTCGAAGTCGACAGTAATGTAGGTCGCCGTGTCCGGCGCCTTCTCCGGATCGATCGTGCGCGAGAATACGTAGTCGGGCACTTCCTGGCTCGGGTCTTCCAGCACCTTGCCTTCCGAGGAGGCGTGCAAAAGATTGGCGTCGACCGAAAACGGTGCTTCGCCGCGCTTGTCCTTGGCGATCGGGATCTGATGCTTTTCGGCAAATTCGATGAGCTTGCTGCGCGAGGTCAGGTTCCATTCGCGCCACGGCGCGATCACTGTCACGTCGGGCTTGAGCGCATAGTACGTCAGCTCAAATCGAACCTGATCGTTGCCCTTGCCGGTGGCGCCATGCGCCACGGCATCGGCGCCGACTTTCTCGGCGATCTCGATCTGCTTCCTGGCGATCAGCGGCCGCGCGATTGACGTGCCAAGCAAATACTGGCCTTCGTAAACCGCATTCGCGCGGAACATCGGAAACACGTAATCACGCACGAATTCTTCGCGCAGATCCTCGACGAAAATGTTTTCTTTCTTGATACCGAGCAGCAGCGCCTTCTGCCGCGCCGGTTCGAGCTCCTCACCCTGGCCGAGATCGGCGGTAAACGTGACAACCTCGCATCCATAGGTGGTTTGCAGCCACTTCAGGATGATCGAGGTGTCGAGCCCGCCCGAGTAGGCAAGCACAACTTTCTTTACTTTTTTACCTGACTTGCCGTCGGACATTGGATGGTCGCCGCATTGAAAAAATCGCGGCGGACTATAGGGCCAAAGGCAAACCGCGCAAAGTGCGTCCTGGTGAACGCCAGAGCGATCAATTCGACTTCTGCCGCCGGCCGAACAGCCCCACGATGAAATCGTAACCCGGCAGCGCGAAACGCTCGATCGCCCGCTCGACCTCATCGTCCGACAATCGCGTCCGCGGCCAGCGATAGATCAGGGCGTAAGTTATCCATATGATCAAAAACGTGAACACTCCGGCGAAAATGACATCCGACGGGAAATGTGCGCCGGCCATCACGCGGATCACGGCCATGCCGGCGCCAAGCGCGATTGCCGCGCCATATGCCAGGGCGCGCCATTGCGGCGGAGCCAACGCCGCCGGTGCAATGGTCCAGAAAGCGCCGGCCACGTCGCCGGAGACAAACGCGCAGTTCGCGGGGCAATCGCCGCGTGGATCCCACCAGGCGACGAAATGCTCATTGCCACCGAACTGCGTCACATCGATCGGCCGTGACCGGCCCCAGTGGTCCTTGAGCACGACGTTGACCAGCAGGCCGGGCGCAAGGATCATCGTGGCCATGAGGAAGACGATCGCACGGCCAGACATCAATAATCTGCGCCGCGGCAAAATCAGCTTGATCACAAGCGAGGCGACCGCCGGCGCAATCAGCACGGTGCCGACCCACAGGCCGATGTCGCGCGCCCGCAACACCGGCGGATAAATCCGGAAAGCGAACGTGTTGTGGCCGGCATCCTCGAACCCATGGAAATAACGCGCCACGCGCAGGTCGAGTTCGGGATAGATGCCAAAGACCACGCCGGCGACAGTGGCGATGGCAAGCGCGATCAGCAATCCGGTGCGGTTCATGCGGGGTCCGTCTAGCCGACGCGCCGCAAAATGGAAAGGCGATTGCCTGCCCGGTCAGGCCAGCGGCGTACGCGGATCGCGCCAGCGGCCTGCATTGCGCCCCGCGATCAGCCAATAGGCAAGCCCGCCAATGATCCCTGCCGCGGCCGCCAGCTGCAACGAGTGGCCGACGGGCACCACGTCGGTGGTGTTTTCAAGCCGTTCCGAAACATCGGAGCCGAAATAGGATGCCAGCCCGACGAGCGCACCGCCGACGCCGTAATAGAGAAAGCTGCGCATGCGCGCCGCTTCCGCCACCACAATAACCACCAGTGCCGGCAACATCGCGACTGCACCGGCAAAGCTGGTGGCAAAGAATGAAATAATAAAAAAACTGACGCGCTCGAAGGGGTCGGAGTCCATGCCGGTCCAATCCGGCGAAACGATCCCAATTGCAAGCGTAATGCCGGCCACCATGATGGCGACCATGAGCGCGATGAAGATGACAATGATCCGGCCGAGGAGAGACATTAATAGCGTCCTTGAAGAAAACTTAGCTCCGTCACTCCACCATCACCATGGCACGCAACGCCAGGCGCTCACGTGCTGAAAGTTTTTCGGTTGCGCTCTTGAGCTGACCGCAGGCGGCCAGAATATCGCGCCCGCGCGGCGTGCGTACCGGGGAGGCGTAGCCCGCATCGAAAATGACCTGTGAGAACTTCTCGATCTGCTCCCAGTCCGAGCACTCATATTTGCTGCCCGGCCAGGGATTGAACGGAATGAGATTAATCTTGGCCGGAATGCCTTTGAGCAGCCGTACCAGGGCCTTGGCTTCGTCGATCAAATCGTTCACGCCCTTGAGCATCACATATTCGAACGTAATGCGCTTGGCGTTGGAAACGCCGGGATAGTTGCGGCAGGCGTCCAGCAGTTCAGCGATCGGATACTTGCGATTGAGCGGCACCAGCTCGTTGCGAAGCTCGTCACGCACCGCGTGCAACGATACCGCCAGCATGCAGCCGATCTCGGCGCCAGCGCGCTGAATATTGGGGACCACGCCCGATGTCGACAGCGTAATGCGCCGCTTGGATATCCCGATGCCTTCGCCATCGGCCACGATCAGCAGGGCGTCGCGCACCGCTTCGAAATTGTAGAGCGGCTCGCCCATGCCCATCATCACGATATTGGTGATGCAACGGTCACCGCTCGGCACCACCCCGTCGGTCGGCCGCACTCCGCCAGGCCAATCACCGAGGCGATCGCGCGCCGCGATCACCTGGCCGACAATCTCTCCCGCCGTCAGATTTCTGACGAGGCGCTGTGTGCCGGTGTGGCAAAATGTGCATGTGAGGGTGCAACCGACCTGGCTCGACACACACAAGGTTCCGCGTTCAGTGTCGGGGATGTAGACGCACTCGACCTCGTGCGGGCGCTCCCCCTGCACTTCGCCGGGCAGCCGCAGCAGCCATTTGCGCGTGCCATCAATAGAGACCTGCTCGGCCACGATCTCCGGTCGCGCCAGCGTGAAACGCGCGGCAAGTGCCGCGCGCAGTTCCTTCGACACGCTTGTCATATCGTCGAACGACATGAACCCGCGGAAATAGATCCAGTGCCAAAGCTGTTGCAAGCGCATCTTGCGCTGCGGCTCGGGGACGCCGACCTCGCCCAACGCGTCGGCCAACTGCGCGCGGGTCAGCCCGATCAACGACGGCTTTTCGGGCGCAACATAGCGCTCGAGCGGCGTCTTCTCGACGAAAGCAGTACTTTGCGAGGTTAATGTCATTGCAAGCAGCTAACCGCTGTCATCACCGGGCTAGTCAGTCCAAGTCGGATATATCCGACTTGGACCTTAAAATCTTACGGATTGGAAGGGCTCAGTCTATCTATGCAAGATCACCGGGGCCCGCCACTACGCGACGGCCCGGTGAGGACCCTGGCGGATCACTTGCACTCCTCCGCGACCTTGTCGAGAGCCTGGGCAATACCCTTGAGCGAAAAGGTGTCGGTGGTCTTGGTGCCGCGGGCGGATTCGGCTTTAACCACGAGGTCGGCTCCTTTGCGCATGGTTTCCACCATTTGCGCTTCTTCTGCCGCGTTCTTGATCCAGGCGCCGTCATTCTGGGTGTACATCGAATAGGTGCTCGAACCGATGATGGCCGTCGCGTCGTGCTTAGGCTTCTGCGGATAGCCAACAATCACCGACACCTCGTTCCTGACTTTCTCCGCGGGCCGCGTGGATACAAAGGCGTAAGAGGGGTCGCGATTTCGCCCGGCCGGTTCACTCGCGCTCGAGGTCGGCTTAGCAAGCGCGAAGCAGACTTTCTTGCCACCAGGTGTCGCCCGGTAGGCACCCCAATCGCCGAATTGACCGAGCAGGACGGCCTGGTCCGCGGGATTGGCGGTTTTCTTCTGCTGCGCCGACGCTAGGTCGATGAATGCGCAGAGACCCAAAAGGGCAATGGACGCACGGTATAAAGCGGTGATGTTCATCGGGCCCTACCGGTGACGATAATGACGGTCGCTGAGCCGTCCCCAGACAGAATCGCAGGATATTAGGCCACTAGATGCGAATGTCGGCAATGTGAAGGCGGCTTTCTCCTGCAGGGGGCTGACGGACGGCGCTGACGTGCTAAAACCCGCGACACTTTGGCCATTCGCGCCGCACAATATCCCACGGAATGACATGAAAGCCCTGCTCTGTACCCGTTTTGGCACGCCCGACGACCTGACACTGGCCGATATTCCAGACCCGGTTCCCGGAGCGGGCGAGGCGGTGGTGCACATCGAAGCCGCCGCGCTGAATTTTTTCGACACGTTGATCATCGCCAACAAGTATCAGACCAAGCCGCCTCTCCCGTTCTCACCGGCTGCGGAGTTCGCCGGCACAGTCGAGAGCCTTGGGACGGACGTCACTCAGTTCTCGGTCGGTGACCGCGTCGTTGCGTGTTCTGGTTTTGGCGCTGCACGAGAACGCATAGCGATCGACGCTACCAAATTGATTAAAATTCCGGACGACCTCGATGCGGACCGTGCTGCTGGCCTCTGCGTCACTTACGGCACGACACTGCACGCCTTGAAGGATCGCGCCAATCTGAGATCTGGTGAAACGCTCGCCGTGCTCGGCGCGTCCGGTGGCACAGGGCTTGCCGCAATCGAACTTGGAAAGATCATGGGCGCGCGGGTGATTGCCTGCGCTTCTTCGGAAGAGAAAATCGGCTTCGCACGCGACCACGGCGCCGACGACGGAATCAACTACGACAGCGAAGATCTCAAGGATGCGTTGCGCCGTGTCACGCAAGGCCGTGGCGCCGATGTAATTTACGACCCGGTCGGTGGCGCCTACGCCGAACCCGCGTTGCGCTCGATCGCATGGCGCGGACGATATCTCGTGGTCGGCTTTGCCGCCGGCGAGATTCCGAAGCTGCCGCTCAATCTCGTACTGCTCAAAGGCTGCGATGTGCTCGGCGTCTTCTGGGGCTCATGGATCGAACGCGAGCCCGCCGGTCATCGCGCCAATACCGAACAACTACTGGCGTGGTGCAAGGAAGGAAAATTGTCGTCGCACGTGCATGCGGTTTATCCGTTGGCGGAAGCGCCGACTGCGCTCAAAGCGATCGCGGCACGACAGGTGATGGGCAAGGTGATCTTGCGGCCGTAGGCTCTACGCGAATTCGGCCAATTTGGCTTTCGCCACCGCGCGATGTTCCGGCCGGATATGGCTCGCCACCAGTTTGATTGTGGTTGCCAGAACAGCTGCATCATCAGTGAAGCCGAGCACCGGCAGCACGTCGGGAATCGCATCGAGCGGCAACACGAAATAAGCGAGCGCGCCGATCAATGACGTCTTCACAGGCAAGGGCGTGTTGCGGTCGAAGGCGCAGTAATAGGCGGCCAGCAAATCCTCCGCGAAAGGAATGGACGCAGCCACCCGGCGCGTCTTGCGCCAGAAGCGATGGCGAAAGGCGTTTTCGTCGTCGCCGACTTGCCAGAATGCGGATTGCGCGAATGTCATAGCCGGTCATGTGGTTGGCGATAGTGGCGTCCGCAAGGCCTGGCCTTGCAGACGGATTCCCCCATCAGGCAGCAGCCATCTTGTCCATTGCCTCGGCAAGCTTCACGTCAAGCTCTGTCAATCCGCCGGCATCATGAGTCGACAGTGTAACCTCGACTGTCTTGTAGACGTTGAACCATTCCGGGTGATGGTCCATTTTTTCCGCGACCAACGCGGCGCGGGTCATAAAGCCGAAAGCCTGGTTGAAGTCCTTGAATACGAACTTTTTTGTAATGGCATCCCGGCCCGTTGCATCCGACCAGCCATTGAGGCGGGTCAGCGCGGATTTACGGGCATCTTCAGTCAGTTTCTGCGCCATGTGACACCTCGTCGAAACGAACGCACCACCCTCGCAAAGGGTTCGCGCCGATACTACCTTTTAACGGTCGATCCCGGCCATACGAGGCATCCAAGAGGCGTCCATGTCCTGGTCACTGAATATCGGCAAGGTGGCGGGCACCGTTGTCCGCATCCACCTCACCTTTCTGTTGTTTCTCGCCTGGATCTTCGCCGCCAGCTACGCCTCCGGAGGCGCCGCGACGGCCTGGGATAGCCTCGCGTTTATGGTGCTGCTGTTCCTCTGCGTGCTGCTGCACGAGTTCGGCCACATTTTCACCGCGCGCGCCTTTGGCGTGCCGACGCCCTACGTGACCCTTTTGCCGATTGGGGGCGTGGCGCAGCTCGAACGCATCCCGGAAGCGCCGTGGGAAGAATTCCTCATCGCCATCGCCGGGCCCCTGGTCAACGTCGCGATCGCGGCAGTGTTGGTCTACGTCTTCGACGCAAATTTGCAGGCCAGCGCGGCCGCGGCTGTCGACAATCTGAAAATTCCGCTGGTTGACCGGCTGGCCGCCGTGAACCTGTTCCTTGCATTGTTCAACATGATTCCCGCTTTCCCGATGGACGGCGGACGGGTGTTACGGGCCTTGCTGGCGAGTCGCTTGGGTTATGTGCGCGCCACCGAAATCGCGGCCATGATCGGGCAGTTCGTGGCGTTCGCCCTCGGCTTTATCGGCTTGATGGCAAATCCGATCCTGATTTTCATTGCCATATTCGTCTACCTCGCCGCTTCGTCGGAGTCTCATATGGTGGCGCTGCGCGCGGCGTCGCGCGGCGTACCGGTAAGTTACGCCATGATGACGCAGTTCGCGACGCTGTCGCCGGAGGCGCATATCGACGAGGCGGTGCAGACGCTGCTTCAAACAAGCCAGGGCGAATTTCCGGTCGTCGACGGTGCCGGCAAGCCTGTCGGCGTGCTCGGCCGTGCCGATCTCATCCGCAGCATCAAGACGCGCGGACCGGACGTGCGCGTTGCCGACGCCATGGTGGCGGAGATGCCGACCATCAGTCATCGGGCGACGCTGGAGCAGGCATTCAAATTGTTGCAGCAGAAATCAGCGCAGGCTGTCGGCGTTACCGATGCAGGCGGCAAGCTGGTGGGATTTGTCACCAGCGAAACGATCGCTGAAATGATGATGTTGCAGGAGGCTTTGCCAAAAGGCGTGCGCTTTGGCCCCTGGAGCCGGCCGGCAGGGGCTTAATACCCTTACACCGGTGTCCCGGCTTAACCGTGTTCGCCGTAACGGTTGCATCTCGGCAGCGCGTGACTATATTGCGCCGCAACAGAGTCGCGGGCCCAACAGGATTGCCTCCCGGCAATCCTGTCACTTTTTAGAGAACGGATTTCATTCTGAAATCCTATGCCGGGCCCGCGCTTGGTTTCAGGAACTCCGATGGATCTTCGCAACGTCGCCATTATCGCGCATGTCGACCATGGCAAAACGACCCTGGTCGACCGCTTGCTGCAGCAATCCGGGGCGTATCGCGAGAACCAGCGCGTGGTCGAGCGCGCCATGGATTCCAATGACCTCGAGCGCGAGCGTGGCATTACGATTCTGGCCAAGGCCGCCTCGATTGTCTGGAACGGCACCCGCATCAACATTGTCGATACGCCTGGCCACGCCGATTTCGGCGGCGAGGTCGAACGCATTCTCAACATGGTCGATGGTGCACTGGTGCTTGTCGACGCCGCCGAGGGCCCGCTGCCGCAGACCAAATTCGTGGTGTCGAAGGCTCTGAAGATGGGCCTCAAGCCCATCGTGGTCATCAACAAGGTCGACCGCGGCGACGCGCGCGCCACCCAGGTGGTCAATGAGGTGTTCGATCTGTTTGCCGCACTCGATGCGACTGACGAGCAACTCGACTTCCCGATTCTCTACGGCTCGGCCAAACAGGGCTGGATGGCGACCAGCTTCGAGGGATCACATGACGACGGCATGAAGCCGCTGTTTGATCTCATTCTCAGTCACGTCAAGCCGCCGGTGGTCGAAGGTGGACCCTTCCGGCTGCTCGGGACCATTCTGGAAGCCAATCCGTATCTTGGCCGCATCGTCACCGGCCGCATCACGTCGGGATCTGCAAAACCCAATTTGCCTGTGAAGGTTCTCGATCACGACGGCAAGCTGATCGAGACCGGCCGCATCACCAAGGTGCTGGCGTTCCGCGGGCTGGAGCGCGTGCCGGTGGACGAAGCCGATGCGGGCGATATCGTCGCTATCGCCGGGCTGCCGGAAGCAACTGTTGCCATGACCATCTGCGATCCGTCGGTGGAAACGCCGCTGCCGGCCCAGCCGATCGATCCGCCCACACTGGCCATGATTTTCCGCGTCAACGATTCCCCGCTCGCCGGTACCGAAGGCGACAAGGTGACCGGCCGCATGATCCGCGACCGCCTGTTGCGCGAAGCCGAGGGCAACGTGGCGCTGCGCGTGCGCGAATCCGAGGAGAAGGATTCCATGGAAGTCGCCGGACGCGGCGAATTGCAGCTCGGCATCCTGATCGAGACCATGCGACGCGAGGGCTTCGAGCTGTCGGTGTCGCGCCCGAAGGTCCTGCTGAAAGAAGACCCCGTTACCGGCGAAACGCTGGAGCCGATCGAGGAAGTTGTCATCGACCTCGACGAGGAGCATTCCGGCATCGTCGTGCAGAAAATGGCGGAGCGCAAAGCCGACATGATGGAGATGAGGCCGTCCGGCGGCGGACGCCTGCGGCTGGTCTTTCATGCGCCGACGCGTGGCCTTATCGGTTACCAGGGCGAATTGCTCACCGACACACGTGGCACCGCGATCATGAACCGCCTGTTTCACGCTTACGCACCCTACAAGGGACCGATCCAGGGCCGGCGCAATGGCGTGCTGATTTCCAACGACAAGGGCGACGCGGTCGCTTATGCGCTCTGGAATTTGGAAGACCGCGGTCCGATGATGATCGAGCCTGGCTGGAAAGTTTACAACGGCATGATCGTGGGCGAGCACACGCGCGGCAACGATCTCATCGTCAACGTGCTCAAGGGCAAGAAGCTCACCAACATTCGGACCACCTCCAAGGACGAGGCTGTGCGCCTCACGCCGCCCATCCGCATGACGCTGGAAAAGGCGCTCGCCTATATCGAGGATGACGAGCTGGTTGAGGTGACGCCGAAGTCGATCCGCCTGCGCAAGAAGTTGCTCGACGAGAACGACCGCAAAAAAGCCGACCGCATGAAGGAAGCCGAACCGGTCTGATACCGGGACGCCTATCCCTGATCTTCGTTTTGCCCGCCAGTTGATTCGAATCAGGTTGGCGAATCAGCGTCGACACGCGTCGCCGCCCGGCCGAATGTCGACCGGCGCAACCTCGGAACCAGACGTCAGTCTGCATCAGTGCATGATGTTTCGACCATCGTTTTCCGCCATCGCGGCTGGATTTTTGCAGACGTGTGACCAGTAATCCACACCGTTAACCCATCATTTACGATAGGGCTTGAAGGCCGCAAAGTTCGTTGCTTCTATCGCGCAATGAGCACGACCCTCATAGAGATTCGTCGCGCAAAGTCGGCAGACGCACTGGACGTCGCCGAGACGCATGATGAGGCATGGCGCGCGGCCTATCAGGGCATCATCCCGGGCAACGAGCTCGACAAGCTGATCAATCGCCGCGGTCCGGACTGGTGGGATTCGGCCATCCGCAAGGGCAGCCGCATTACAATCCTTCAATTCGGCGATCGCATCGCCGGCTATGCCAATTATGGGCGTAACCGCGCGCGCAGCCTGTTTTATGACGGCGAGATCTACGAAATTTATCTGCGTCCCGAATTCCAGGGCCTGGGCTTCGGGCGCCGCCTGTTCTCCGCCGCGCGCAAGGATCTAAACCAGAGCGGCCTGAAGAGCCTGGTCGTGTGGGCGCTCTCCGACAACGAACCGGCGATGGAATTCTATCGCGCGCTTGGCGGCCGCGCGGTCGCGCGTTCTTCGGAACGCTTTGGCAGCAAGACACTCGACAAAGTCGCACACGCCTGGCAGGCGTAATCAGATATTCGGCGCCGGCAGGCCCTTCTGCGCGCACGCGGCGCGCAGCGTATTCAGCAGCAAGCACGCGATCGTCATCGGGCCGACGCCGCCGGGAACCGGCGTAATCGCGCCCGCGCATTTCGAGGCTTCGACAAAATTGACGTCACCCACGATGCGCGACTTGCCGCCATCACCCGGCACGCGGTTGATGCCGACGTCGATCACGGTCGCGCCCGGTTTGATCCAGTCGCCGCGAACCATTTCCGGCCGCCCGAGAGCGGCGACGAGCAAATCGGCGCGCCGGCATACATCTTCAAGATCGCTCGTCTTGGAATGGGCAATCGTCACCGTCGCGTTTTCGGCCAGCAACAATTGCGCGACCGGTTTGCCGACGATGTTGGACCGACCAATCACCACAGCTTCAAGACCAGCCAACGTTGAATGCACGGTCTTGGCTAACCGCACGCACCCCATCGGCGTGCAGGGAACAAGGGCCGGCAAACCGCTGGCGAGGCGCCCGACATTGAGCGGATGGAAACCGTCCACATCCTTGGCGGGATCGATGGCCGCGATAATTTTGTGTGCATCGATTTGCTTTGGTAGCGGCAGCTGCACGAGGATGCCGTTGACTTGTTCGTCGCCATTGAGCGCCGCGATGAGGTTGATCAGTTCGGCTTCGCTAGTGGTGGCGGGAAGTTTGCGGTCGAATGCCTGCATGCCGGATTCCGCCACGGCCTTGGATTTGTTGCGGACGTAGACCTCGCTTGCGGGGTTCTCGCCGATCAGAACAACGGCGAGGCCGGGCACGATACCGCGATCGCGACGCAGGCGATGGACGGAATCCGTCACCTTGCCACGCAGGTCCGCCGAGATGGTCTTGCCGTCGATAATACGTGCGGTCATCTGCTGCT
This sequence comes from uncultured Alphaproteobacteria bacterium, assembly GCA_963815055.1. GTDB lineage: Bacteria > Pseudomonadota > Alphaproteobacteria > Rhizobiales > Xanthobacteraceae > Pseudolabrys. The sequence continues at coordinate 92,433 of CAWFEU010000001.1, forward strand.
TTCATCGCCGGGCTCGTCCCGGCGATCCCGATTTACCTGGTACGACTATGCCATCCTAAGCGAGATGGCCGGGACAAGCCCGGCCATGACTACCGTGTCGTGGAAAATTTCTCCAGCGCCGCGATCACGGTTGGGCCGTGGCCCGAAATGGCGAGCCGCTTGAGGCGGGCCGTGGCGCCTGCACAATCGTAACATCGCGTACAGGGACGCCCATAACCTTTGCAATCAAGCGGATAAGGGCCTCGTTGGCCTCGCCGTCGGCGGGCAGCGCGCGTACCCGCGCCGCCAACACAGCTCGCCCATCTGCAAGTACATCAATGCCGTCGATTGCATCACGGCCACCTTTCGGCGTCAGCCGCACGGCCAACGCAACACCGTCGGGGCGTCAGCGACCAAGGGACGGCCGCCATCCGTCAGAACACGTTGGGGTAGATGTACCGGATGATAACGTTTTCGAGAAACAGGATGATCAAAATCAGGATGACCGGAGAGACGTCAATTCCGCCGAGGTTCGGCAACAACGAACGGATTGGACGCAACACGGGTTCGGTAATGCGATAAAGAAAATCGGCGACCATCGCCACCACCTGGTTGCGGGTGTTGACCACGTTGAAGGCGATCAACCAGGACAGCACAGCCGCGGCGATCAGGAGCCAGATATAAATCTGCAGTATCAAAAGAATGATATCGAGTAACGCGCGCATGAGTGTCTGCCTGTTCGTAATCCGGGCGCAAAGTAGCGGGTCGAGTGGCCCCGAACAAGCCGACTGCGGGCCGTGCCCCCGCATCCTTGACAGGGCAAACACCTGGTCCTAAATGGCGCCCACTCGCCGCTATTTTAGCGCAACGACTATTGTTGTTGCCAATTGGCGGGGCCGTAGCTCAGTTGGGAGAGCGCCTCGTTCGCAATGAGGAGGTCAGGGGTTCAAATCCCCTCGGCTCCACCAGCCTTCGCTCGCTTCGCGAGCTACGGCTCGGCAAGCCATCCACACCTTTGGGGCGAAGCGAGCGAAGGCTGCCGCGTCGTAGCCCGCAGGCGAAGACGGGCTCTTTATTTTTTATATTGACCAGTCCTCGCCTGATTTCGTCCGGCTATCGATGGCGGCGATCTCGATCGGGATGAGGATCTCGCAGCGCAATCCTTCCGGCGCGAAAGCGATACGAGCGCTTCCACCGAGCTCGGCGGCGATGCTGCCTTCAATCAGCTTGGAGCCGAACCCGCGCTGCGTGGGCTCGGCGACCGAAGGACCGCCCTGCTCCTGCCAGTCAATGCTCAGCATTAGATGGTCATTGGCAGCGCGCACCGGACGCCATTGAATTTCGACGCGGCCGCCGGGCACCGATAACGCCCCATATTTTGCAGCATTGGTTGTGAGCTCATGCACCGCCATCGCCAGGGTCAGGACCGCGCGCGGCCGCAGCACGACATCTTCGCCGCGCAGGACAACGCGGTCGACCCCCGCATACGGCGCCAGACTTCCCGAAAGGAGTTCGCGAAGATCCGCGCTTTCCCAGTGGTGGATCGTCAGCTGGTCGTGCGCCTTGGACAGCGCGATCAAACGCCCTTCAAACCCCTCCCGGAAGGCCGCCGGCGTATGCGCGCTTCGCGCGGTCTGCGAGGCCAATGATTGCACGGTGGCCAGCGTGTTTTTCACGCGGTGGTTCAATTCATCCATCAACAATTTCTGCCGCTGCTCGGCTGCCTTGCGTTCGCTGATGTCCTGCACCACCCGAACAACGTAAAGCAGCCGGTTGCCGGCATCGCGCACGGGCGAAGAGCGCACCGAGAGCCAGATAACGCGCCCACCCTTGCGGATGAAGCGTTTTTCGACCGAATAGAAATCGAGCTCGCCGCCGACCTGTTTGCGAAATCCCTCACGATCGGGATCCGCATCATCAGGATGGGTGTAACGAAACAATCTGGATGCCAGAAGCTCTTCGCGGCTGTAGCCGGTGATCGCGCAAATCGCTTCATTGACACGCAGAAACTGGCCGTCGGGGGCAATTTCCGAGATTCCAATCGAAGCATGCTCGTAGGTTGCGGCCAGCCGCTGCTCCTGCTCGCGGGCCAGTAACCGCGAGCGCTCGAGCGCGACGTCCATGCGCTTGCGTTCGGTAATGTCGAGAAAACAATTCACCGCACCGACAAGCTCGCCCTTCGCGTTGCGCAGCGGATCGATATTGACCGACACGATCAGGCGTGTGCCATCGGCGTGCTCGACGATACGCTCGACGTCGCGCACCGGCGGGCCGCCCGACAGGACCTCGGACACCATCGATCGTGCGACAGGCGTCCCGTCCAATTCGAAAAAGCGCGCGCTTTCCCTGAACTGATCATGCGTTTGTCCGGGCTCCGGTGCGCCGCCCCAAACGGCTACGGCATGACGATTGTACTGTAGAATCGTACCTTTCGCGTCGCAGATAAAAGTCGCTATTGGCAGAAGTTCGAGAATCCCATCCGATGCCCGCAAAATCGAGCTCAATGCGGATGGCGTGGGCCGCGTAGCGGACGGGCTATGATCGTCCGAGTCGAGCATCCGCACATCCCTGCGTGGTCATCGATCCCCAGAACCCGACGCAACGATCAGGCTGAACGACGATTTGTCAATGGCGCCCGCGCGCAAGCGCAAATCAGGAGGCGGCCTAGGCTGTTTGTTTGGCCGGTGTACGGCCGATCCAATGGTCGATAAACGCGTCCAACCAATTGCGTGACGCCAGATCGTGGACAGCACGATCGGCGATGTGCTCGTGGCGTTGCTTGGCGCCAGGCAGTTCCATCCGATGCGCACCGCGAACAAGCCACCGATACATCATAGCGTGCGTAACTTCCGGATGAAATTGCAACGCATAGCCGGTGCCATACCGAAACGCCTGAATCGAGAACGCGTCGCCTTCGGCGAGCAGTTCACCGCCCGACGGCAAATCGAAACCCTCGCGATGCCATTGATAGACATGATCCGGCCAATCGGCGCACACGTTACGTCCTGCATCGGTCGGACGGATCGGATAGTAGCCAACTTCGGCATGGCCCTTCGGATGCGGGAAGACGCGGGCGCCGAGATGCCGCGCCATCATCTGTGCGCCGAGGCAAATACCGAGATATGGTTTTTTGTCGCGCAGCGGCACGCCGATCCAGTCGATTTCACGGTGCACAAATTCTTCGTTGTCGTTGGCACTTTGCGGGCCGCCAAAAATCGCGGCGGCTGCGTGGTCGTCCATCGTATCCGGCAGCGGATCGCCAAATCGCGGACGCCGGATATCGAGTGGATAGCCAAGCTTCGCCAGCGTCTGGCCGACTCGGCCGGGCGAGGAATGCTCCTGGTGCAGAATGAGAAGGACTGGTTTCAGCATATTTCAAATTCGCAATTCGTCACACGGCAAACGCGACGGTGACTAGTAACCGCTCCAACGGCGTTTGCAAATATGATCGGCGGGATGCCGCTATGTCTGTTGCGCGGACCTGCGCCGGGCCTGCTGGGAATCCACGACTGCCAGGATGATGCGGCGCGGGATCAGGCGTACCAGCACCGTAACCAATTTGTTAAGCACGCCCGGCACAATCGTCCGGTGTCCACGCATCAAGCCGCGATACCCCGCCTCCGCAACATCCTCCGCGGACCGGGTCAATATGCTGGGCGCCAGCGTGGCGCCTTTCACCCCTGCCCGCGCTGCAAACTCGGTCGGCACCGGGCCCGGGCACAATACGGCAACCTTTATTCCACGCGGCCTGAGCTCGCTATGCAGCGCTTCGGAAAACGACAGCACGTAGGCCTTGGTGGCGTAGTAGACCGCCATCCCCGGACCAGGCAGAAAACCGGCCATCGAGCCGACATTGAGCAAACCACCGCTGTTACGAGCGAGGCTGTCGATAAAGGCAAGCGACAATTCGGTCAGCGCCCGCACATTGAGCTCGACCATCTGGAGCTGCGCGTCGCGGTCGAGCGAAGCAGCGAGGCCGACGAGACCAAATCCCGCGTTGTTGACGACAAACTGCGGCTCGGCGCCCTGCCCGGTCAAAGCATCACCGATCTGCCGTGCCGCACCGGGTTTCAACAGATCGACGACGATGACGATCGGCCGTCGCGCGCCGCTCGTCGCAATCTCGTCAGCGAGCGCATGCAATCGCTCTTCTCGCCGCGCGACCAGCGCCAGTTCGTGGCCATGGCGCGCGAATACACGCGCGAGCGCCACGCCGATCCCGGCGGAGGCGCCGGTGACAACTGTAACGGGACGCCGGATCGTCATACGATCATCATATGCGCGCGTCCGGCCGCCTCAGAGTAAAGTTCTGAGCCGATCCGCTATTCAAGAAATTTACTCGGCGGGTAGTCGCGCGAGAAAACCGGCTGCTCGACGAATTTCTTCGGATCGAATGTCCAGAACTGGCTCACCTGCGGGTACGTCCTGATGATCGTGTTGGTAAGCTTGCCGTTCACGCGCGCCACCTTGCGAATGTGAATGTCGAGGATCGGCGTGCCGTACTCGTCGAGCCGAACGGGGCCAATTGGGCCATGCGCCAGGCGGACATCGTGCATCGCCTTAAGGAAGGCCGGCGCATCGTCGGTTTTTCCGCCGGTGGTTTTCAATGCCTCTTCGATGATGAGGAGCGCCGTGTAAGGACCGGCGGTATAAAAACCGGGATCGTGCTTGTAGACGTCGTTAATGCCGGCAACGAATTTCTTGTTGTCAGGCGTGTCGAGCCCGGCAGCGTACCAGCCGCCGGTAATCACGCCGACGCCTTCTTCGCCCATCACCTTGAGGATTCCCTCATCGGTGCTGGTGGTGTTGCCGAGCACAGCAATTTTTCCGTGCAACCCGAATTCGCTGAACTGCTTCAGGAAGCGCAACGGATTGCTTCCCGCGAAGCCCATATAGATCGCCTGGACGTCGTTCTTGATCTGCGCCAGATATGGCCCGTATTCCGGTGCGTTGAGCGGCGGCCAAAGCTTCTGCACGATCTTGCCACCGGCCCCTTCGAAGCCGAGCTGGAAGCCACCCGCGCCTTCGTGGCCATAGGTGAAATCCTCGGCAACCATCGTGATTTTCTTGAAGCCGAGTGTCTTGGCCGCATAGTCGCCCAACGGATAGGTAACCTGCGGTGCCGTACCGAACGCATGCAGCACCCAAGGATTCACTGCGTGGCTTTTCAGATCGACCGTGGCAGCCGAGGTGGTGGTGATCAGCGGCACCTTGGTGTCGCGAACATAGCCATCCATCGCAATGGCTTCGTTGGTCGCCAGCGGCCCGATTGATACTGCGACTTTGTGGCGTTCGACCAGTTCCTGGAGTTTCGTTTTGGCAAGCGCCGGATTGCCTCCGGTATCCTGTGTAATCAGCTCAACCTTGCGGCCGCCGATCATTCCATTTCGCTCCTTGAGGAATAGCGCAGCCCCCTCTTCCTGCTGTTTGCCGCCAGCCGCCAGCGGGCCGGTAAGGACCGTGAGAAAGCCGATCCTGAGCGGTTCGGTAGATTGCGCGAAGACGCGCGGCGCAGAAAGCACGCTAATCGCCGCGCCGGCTTTCAATAGCGAGCGGCGCGACATTCCAAATTTGCTGTTTCGTGCCGACATCGTCGGTCCCTCCCTGTTTGTTCTCATGTTTCCCTTATCGCGGGAAATCGACAAACGATTGTAATTTGTCCCCCGTCCCGGCAGCCGCCGGACAGGTCACTCACCTTAATCAACACCCTTTATTTGATAATATTCGCACATCCAGCGATTTCCGCCACCACCAATCAGCAGGCGGAATTGAGCGCTAAGGCCCCGGCCTGCCCTATTCGACAGCCTTGCCTTTGCGATAGCTCTCCTCCAGGAGACGGATATTGTTCTGCACGTATTTGTTGGTCGGATCTTTTCGGAGGGCGACGGCAAGCGTGGCATGCGCGCGCTTGTAGTCGCCGCGCAGCATGTAGGAGTAACCCTGGTTATTGAGAATCGTAACCGTCGGGCCGACGATTCCGATCGCCTGTGCATACGCGCGATCGGCCAGATCAAAGCGACGCAGGCGATCATAAGAGGCAGCAAGACCGAGCCAGGCCTCCGCATCGCGCGGATGCCTTTCGACCGCGACACGGAAATGTTTTTCGGCAAGCCCGAAATCATTTGCGCGATAGTGTTTTTTGCCGAGGCTCAATTCATCGTACGGATCACTACCGAGCAGACCCGGCTCGGCGACCGCCGGAACACCCAATGGCGGCGGCACTGAACCGGTGGATTCAACGGCCGGTGGCGGCGCCGACGTTTCGACAACCTGTTGCGGTGGGGATGTGTCGGCAGACGCCTGGGCATCCGTCGCCTGCGGCGCGGACGCGGTCGCGGTTCCCGTTTTCGATTTCAGGAACTCGGAAAAATTACTGGAGGTGCTGCAACCCGCCAACCACAGGCCCGTGATGGCGATGAATGAAACTCGGGCAATTCCAATAGCCATGTCAAAGCCTTGCGGAAGCGCCCGGTATCGGGACGCCGTCAGGCTAGGGGAGGATGGTTAAGAAAATCTTCACCCTGTCGGCCCGTGCCACGTTTCTGGCGCCTCAGGCCTCATATCGGGGGTGTTTAGGGCTGCAAGCGCATCGTCAGAAGTAGCCGCCGACGTGCAGCTTGACGATAACCGGAAGCAGAATAACGACAAAGAGAACTGGGAAGATACAGACCATCATTGGCACCGCCAGCTTGGCCGGCAGGGCGTAGGCTTTTTCCTCGGCGGTCGAGAGCCGCTTGTGGCGCATGTCGTCGCTGTAGACGCGCATTGCGTCCGTGATGCTTGAGCCAAGGTCAATTGACTGGTTGATCAGGGTCGCAAAGGCGCGCGACTCTTCGAGCGCGAGCCGGTCAGCGAAATGCTCGAGCGCTTCCTTGAGCGGACGGCCCGCGCGGATTTCAAGATTCGTCAAATGAATATTGGCGGAGAGTGAAGGATAAGTCTGGCCCAACTCGCGCCCCACCCGCTCAAGCGATGCCTCCATCGACAAGCCTGAGTCGGCGCATACGACGAGCAGATCCATGAAATCCGGAAAGCCGGAGCGATGCTCAAGCTTGCGCGCGGAAATTCGCTTGTCGATGTAGACGCTGGGGCCGACATAGCCGGCGACACCGCCCGCCATGACCAGCATCCAGAGAAACGAGCTTGTTGTGGTCGGCCGCAGTATCGGCAGGAATATGAAAACAGCAATGGCGAGGCCAATCGCGAACGCAGTACGCGCAATAAAGAAGAAGGCCACTGCGCGCGGATCGTAGATGCCGGCTTGAATCAGGCGCCGCCGAAGCACCTTCATGTTCTCGCCGTTGGCCTCGCCGTAGTGCTTGGTCGTATATTCAATCAGCTTGCTGACGGTCTTCGCGCTGGAATTCTGCAACGAACGGGCGCTGCCACCGCGCTCCGAATCGTTCATGATACGCGACGTACGCTTCTTGACCGCGCCGCGCACACGCACCGCCGCCATCAGCGAGAACGCCAGTGTTCCGGCCGCGAGGAATACCAGCAGCGCCATCAGCATGGTGCTGCTGTCGCGGAATGCGTTGCCGAACACTGAGGCGATGCTGTCCATGGTCAGATCCTGAAGTTGACCATGCGGTACATGATGAAGTTGCCGACACCCATCCAGCATCCGGCGAGCGCGAGACCGATCTTCGTCATATCCTGGTCCCAAACGGCGCCATAGAAATTCGGCACCAGAAACTGGATGACGGCGAACATCCCCAGCGGCAGTGACGAGAGGATGAGTGCCGATGCGCGGCCTTCCGCGGCCAGCGCGCGAATCTTGCGACGCATCTTGAAGCGTTGGCGGATCACCGATGAAAGATTTTCGAGAATTTCGCCGAGGTTACCGCCGGTCGAGCGTTGAATAGCCACTGCGGTTACAAACAGAGGCAAGTCATCGGTGCCAACGCGGAAATACAGATTGCGCATCGCGGTCTCCAGATCGGAGCCGTATGTCAGTTCGTCGGAGACAATGCCGAACTCGGTGCCGATCGGGTCCATCATTTCGCGCCCCACCATGGTGATGGCGATCGGAACTGGATGGCCGGCCCGCAAGGACCGCACAATGATGTCGATACCGTCGGGGAACTGGGAGCTGAATTTTTTCTGCCGGCGGCCGCGCAAGATCCTCAGAACGAGCGGCGGCAGCACGATGCCGCAAACCAGCGCGGCAATCACCGCGTAGGCCATGTTGCCTTTGAGGGTCAGCACCGCCATGAAGACCGCAACCACGCCGATCACTATGAACAGCACCAGCCGGCCCAGGCCGATGGTCAACCCGGATTGCAGCATGAGCTGGTTGAGATTGACGAGCGGCAATCGATAGTCGCCGCCGCTGGTCAGACCACGCTCGCGGCGCAGCTGGACGAGCACGCTTTCGCGATCGGTCTTGTTGTCCATCACCTTGAGACGGCGATTGATGTTTTTGCGATAGGATGCGTTGTTGTAAACGAGCAGATAGATGCCTTCGGCAAACATCGCCGCCGAAAGGCCGATCAGCGCATAAAACAGATAGATTGAATTGAAATCGAACATGGCCGGTCAGAGCGGCTGCGAGGGATCGAAATAGTTGCCGGGAATCTTGATCCCCTGGTTGGCGAGGTGCGAGAGGAAGCGCGGACGCACGCCTGTGGCCTGGTAATGGCCCTGCACGGTGCCGTCAGGCGCGGTGCCGGTGCGGACATATTTGAAGATTTCCTGCATTTGAATGATGTCGCCCTCCAGACCGGTCACTTCGGCAATTGAGGTGACTTTGCGCTTGCCATCTGATTGACGCTGAAGCTGCACGATCAGCTGAATTGCGTTGGCGATCTGGCTGCGGATCGAAGCGACCGTCATCGGAAGGCCCGCCATGCCGATCATCTGCTCGAGACGTGAAATCGCATCGCGCGGCGTATTGGCGTGAATTGTCGCCATCGAACCTTCGTGGCCGGTATTCATCGCCTGCAACATGTCGAAAGCTTCTTCGCCGCGGCACTCGCCAAGGATGATGCGGTCAGGCCGCATACGCAGGGCGTTCTTCACCAGTTCGCGCTGACGAATTTCGCCCTTGCCCTCGATATTCGGCGGGCGGGTCTCCATGCGACCGACATGCGGCTGCTGCAACTGCAATTCGGCGGCGTCTTCGATCGTGAGCAAGCGCTCCTTTTCGGAAATGAACGCCGAGAGCGCATTGAGCATCGTCGTTTTGCCGGAACCGGTGCCGCCGGAAATAATCGTGGTGACGCGGGCTTTCACAGCGGCGGCCAGCACTTCGGCCATCGGCGGTCGCAGCGCCCCGACCTCAACCAGCTTCGTGAGATTGAACGGCTTCTTGGAGAATTTACGAATGGAGACCAGCGGCCCATCGACGCCGATCGGCCGTACCGCTACGTTCACGCGCGAACCGTCCTGCAGGCGCGCGTCGCACAGCGGATGGGATTCATCGACCCGGCGGCCGACCGCGGAGACGATCTTGTTGACGATGCGCAGGAGATGCTGTTCGTCCTTGAAACGCACAGACAGGGGCTCAAGCACGCCATGGCGTTCCACGTAGACGCATTCATGGCCGTTGATCAGGATATCGTTGATGCTCGGATCCTTGAGCAATGGCTCAAGCGGGCCAAGACCCGTCATCTCATCGAGAATTTCCGAGACGAAGTCCGCAAGTTCCTGCGTATTGAGCGGAAGGCGCTCGACCAGGACATATTGCGCGACCAGCTGCTGCACGTGCTTGCGCAGCTCTTCTTCCGGCACTTTGTCGAGCGCGGAAAGATTGATCTCCTCGATCAGCCGGCGGTGCAGGCGCACTTTGGCGTCGAGCAGCTTGTCACTGAGCAACGGACTTTCGGATTGCTGGGCAGCCGCTGCCGGCTGCTCGCCCATCTCGGGGAACACCGTCCACGTCACGCCTTCAAGCGCGGTGGGCGTCGGTTCCTCGGGCAACGCCAGTTCGGGCGCGGCAGCACGTCGGACTGTAAAACGGCCGGCCATCTCAGCCACCCACCACGGAGAGCTTGAGTTTCTTCATCAGCGCCATGGGTTGGCCATCGGCCGCTGTCTTGGCCGCCGGCCCGTCCAGCACCAGTTTCTTGAGCTCAGTCGTAATCTTGTTTCCGGGCTTGACCTCATCGAGCGGCACGCCGCGATCGATCGCCTCGCGGACAAGTGCGTAGTCATTGGGAATGGCGCTCAGGAACGCTTCGCCCAGCGTGTGCGCGAGATCACCGCGGCGCAGACCGGAATCGAACATGCGCTGGCTGAAGCGATTGACGATGACTCGCGGGTTTGGTCCCTCGCCCAGGCGCTCATTGATTGCCGCCACGAGTTGTTTCGCGTGACGAAGTCCCGGCACCGTGGTTTCGCTGACGATGAAAAGCTTGTTTGAGCCGAGCAGCACACTGTCGGTCCATGAGAACCAGGTGCGCGGCATATCGAAAACGACATATTCGAAATTGCTCGAGACGAGATCCAGCAGGCGAGTCACCACGTCGGGATCGAACGACCGCATTTCCGCCGGCCGGTTGGGCGCGGCAACAACGGCGAGGCCCGAAGCGTGATACGAGAGCATGACTTCCAGCAATTGCCGGTCGAGCCGATCCGGGCGCGGTTCGATCTCCGCGAGATTGAGGCGCGGCTCCAGATCGAGATAGTCGGCGACCGAACCGTGTTGAAAGTCGAGGTCGACGAGGCACGTCGACGGTCGCGCGCGCGGACCGCCGCTGTTGAGCAAAATCATGGCGCTCTGCACGGCAAGCGTTGTCACGCCGGCGCCGCCGACGGCCGGGAGGAATGTGTAGATCTTGGCCTCGGTCGGCTCGGCTGCTCCACCGGGACCTTTGGCCACGCGCGCACAGGCGCGAACGAGGTCGATCGGTTGGACCGGCTTCACGAGGAAATCCGCGATCCGCATCTGCAGCAAAGTGCGCGCGACGTTTTCATCGAAGGCTTGCGTGACCGCGATCACCGGCGGCCAAGTGCCGACTCGCGCCATCAGCCGCGCGAGCGCGGCCATTTCGTCGGCACGGCCGGCGTCGAGGTCGATCACGACAACGGTGGCATCTGCGATGTCGAACGTATCGCCTTGCTCGGCGAGACAGCCCGACATCATGGCGAGCTCGATCGCGGATGATGCGCCAAATGTTGCACGGACTGAACGATCGAACTCCGCGTCGGCGGTGAGCACCGCCACGCGGGTCCGGTTCGTGCTGGAGTTACGTCCAATGCGCATAGTGCAGTTGCCCGAGCTTTATTTCACCGCCGCAGCCGGCGCCATTACAGAAGGTGCGACCGGTCCAGCGCTGTTCTGGCCACCGCCACCGTTGTCCGTATAGCTGCCGGACGTGCCAATTCCGCGGGGCGGAATGACCCGATTGGTGCGATAGCGCTCGACGGCCGTTTCCATCTTCTGGCCGTTGAACGCGAGGTTGCGGTTGGCACTGGCGGGCGGCCAAGGATCGACCGTATGTGTCACGATGTTGGTCGCAACCGCATTGCCACCCGAAAGCGCAACAGAGTCGCGGCGATCGAGATATTCCGAGCAGCCGCCGAGAACGGCAAACAAGCCGGCAAGCGCGACAGTGCGCATGATCTTACTGAACGGCCGCATTGGATTCCCCCTTCGGCATGTCGAGCATGTGACCGGTGAACGGACGATCGCCGGCGACCGCAATACGCGCCGTAACAGGCGTAAGCTTGCGCGCCTCTTCCCGCGTGATTTCCATCTTTCCGAGCAGGAAGAAGTCGGTATCGTTCGGCGGCAAGGTGTCGTCGGTTGGCGCCTTGATGACATCGCCGGGCCGCGCCGGACGCACGAGGTGCGGCGTAACGATGATGGCGAGATCGGTTTCGTTCTTCTGATAGGACTTGCTGGAGAACAATGCGCCCAGCACCGGCACGCTACCGAGCCATGGCAGTTGCTCGATCGAGTTCTTGTTGTCGTTTTGCAGCAAGCCGCCGATCACGAAGCTCTGCCCATCGGTCAGTTCGACGGTGGTGGATGCACGACGCACGATCAGCGCAGGCACCGAGACGCCGTTGCTCACCGATACGGTATGGGTCGTGTCGATCTGGCTCACTTCCGGCTCGATCTTCAGGTTGATCATGCCGCGGCCGAGCACCGTCGGTGTGAACGCGAGGCCGACGCCGTATTTCTTGTAGTCGACCGTGACCTGGCCAAACGATCCTGAAACCGGGATCGGATATTCGCCACCGGCGAGGAAGCTCGCGGTATCACCTGACAACGCAACCAGGTTCGGCTCCGCCAGGCTGCGGGCGATGCCTTTCTCTTCAAGCGCGTTAATCATTACGTCGGCTGTCACTCCGCCCGACGCGATGCGGCCAACAAGAAAGCCGTACGGCGAGGCGTTCGAGATAACACCCGCCGCCGTTTCGCCCGCAATCGTGGCTGCCGTCAGCGGCAGATTGTTTGCCGATACGCGGTTACCGATATTGACGATGCTGTTGTTGCCGAAGCGGTTCCACTGCACGCCAAATTCGCGGCCGGCCGTGCGTGAAATCTCGATGAAACGTACTTCCAGCAACACCTGCTGCGGCGACATCACCGAAACGGTGTTGATGATATCGGGTCCGAATTGCCGGGCGATCGTTACCGCCTTGTCGAGAGTGGCAGCGTCCGTGACTTCACCCGACAGCATGATGCGCCCGTTGACGCTCGAGGCCTGGATTCGCGATCCCGGGAAGCGTCGGATCAGCTCATTGCTGAGCCGCGTAATGTCATAAGACACTTCGACGTCGAAGATGCCGACAAGCTTCTTCCCTTCCGCATAAACCGACACGCGGGTCGTGCCGATCTTCTTACCGAGGATCGACAATGCGTGGTCGGTCAGCGGATTGACATCGGCGACTTCCGGGTCGCCAACCGTGATGTCGACGAAACTCGTATCGGTATGGACGTCCTGCGACTTGCCGATCGGAACGAGCACCATGGCCGTGCGATTGTTGCCGCTGATCTGGATCAGCTTCGACGGCGCCTGCGCATAGGCATCACCGATCATTCCCAGGATCGATGCAACCAGCGCGATGACCAGAGCGATCGCAAGATCGCGCAGCCAATTGCCACGCTTGGTGGCCCTGTCCTCAACGCGCCAGCTGAAGCCGCCGCCGATTTCATTGTGATTTTTCACGACACACTCCCCACCCCTTTAATGATCCCAAGCCTGGCGTCACCAGGCGGCTCGCCTCCGCTCCGCGTCTGCCGAGGCCCCATCATGTCCCTCGACCGGCACGGTGTAGTCCTGTTTGGCCGACGCGCGTGTCACCACCACAGTCGTGGTGGCGGCCTTGTCGCCGACCGGTTCATTGGTCCCCAAATCGTTGAGCGTGACCTTGCGCGTCTTTGTCTCGGCGGTTTCGCCGGCTTTACGCAGCAGCAACGAGAGGCTGCCGACGGAAGACGCAAGCCACAATTTCTGAGCTTCGACGGTATCGACCTCCAAAGTCACCGACTTCGCGACGGTCGCCTTGGCTGCGCGATCATCGGCCGTCTGGTCAACCGCGAGCACGCGCGTGTTCTGAAGCACGACTTGCGTCGTGGCCGATCCCTTTTCCAGCTGACGCGTCAGCACAACGTCGACATGATCGCCCGGCAGCACGAAGCCGCCGACGCCTTCAACATCGTTGACGCGGATCGTTACGGCCTTCATGCCCGGCTTGACGAGCGCGGAGAGTGTCGCGCGCTGACCCGCGCCGGTAATCTTGAGTGCGAGCACCGGCTCGTTGGCTTCGATCGCGGCCAGAACAACGCGGCGGCCGCCTGACATGACGTCATTGATTTTTGCGAAGGCACCCGCCGGCAGCGCGTCAGACGGCCACGGCACTTCGTGCAACATGGACGCATTGAGCTCGGTGCCGAAGCGCAGCGGCTGCTTGGCGACGACGACCGTTTGCGACGCCACCTGCGTCGGCTTCGGTGCGTTCCTCGCCTGCATGCTCGCCTGGTTGTTGAGCCAGACCTGGGCGATGAACACAGCGAGCAAGCCGAAGACGACGGCAAACCCGATCATGACAATGGTACTGGAACGCACGACAATGAGCCCCGTTTGACGCGACCGAATGCTTCCGCGGTCTGTTCAAACGAACACTAGGGGCGAGGCAGTATTGAATTACTAAAATCACTGTCGCAATTGTGCCTATGCTGAAGAGCCCATGAATTCGTAGCGTTTACGACGCGTATCCGATCGGCGATAAACTTTAGAGTAACCTTGCAGGAAATTAACAATACTGGTGCGAATGCTTGATGCGCCAGTAATCGGCGGTTAAGCGTAATGCCCGCGCGGGCCTGTAAAAGTGCCAGCAAATATTGGGTTCTGGCCCACGATACGGCACCGGCGCCGACGCGTTGGGAGATCGTCAAGACTAAGGCAGGGTTACCGAAATACAGTGGCCAGCGTTGCTCATGCGGCAGTGTTGCGGCAACATGCCCTACCTGTCGCCAGGACCAACAAGGTCGCATCGAAGTCGGTGCGCCAATGTTTTTTCTCCCGGGAGAATTCGCCGATGTCGAAACCTCGCATTAGTTATGTTGATCCTTCGACAATCAAGGATCCTGCGATGATCGCCGAATTTGAGCGCTGCGCGCGCGAGGGAACGCCACGCCCGGAAAGCCAGGCTGTTCGAGCGCATGTGCCGGCAACCTTCTGGTCATTCGCCAATACATGGCGCGACGTATTCAAGAACGGCGTCGCCGATCACAAGATTAAGGAGCTTTGCCGGATCTATGTTTCGCGGTCGGTGCTGTGTGAATTCTGCGGCAACCAGCGTTCGATCAAGGCTGCAAACTCGGGTCTCAAGGAAGATGACTACTCCGACCTGATCAATTTCGAGAGCTCGTCACGTTATGATGAGCGGCAGAAGGCGGCGCTCGCCTACGCGGAGGCCATTACCTGGGACCTGCCCGCGACCGACGAACTGTGGAACCGCCTGCACAAGCACTTCAGCGAACCCGAGCTGGTCGAGATCGGCTACTTCGTCGCCATTACGATGGGCCAGCAGCGCTGGTTGCGCACACTCAACATCGAACATCACCAGATTCTGGCGGGCACCGATGCGTCAATGGCGCCGGGCTTCGAAAACCTCAGCGCGCTCCAGCGCTCGAAGCAGGCCGAAGATTATTGGGTCAAGGTCAACAGCAAACCCTCAAAACAGGCAGCAGAGTGACAAGTCAAACGTCAGTAACACCCGCCATCCGCCCCGCTTTACAGGCCGCAAACACTGAGGCACGCATTCGCGTGCGCGGCCTTGGCAAGCACTACGGCACGCTCGAAGTCTTCCGCAACATCGATTTCGACGTCGGTGAACGCGAGATCGTCGCAATCGTCGGGCCTTCGGGCTGCGGCAAGACCACGCTCCTGCGATGCATCGACGGCTTGTTGCCGCACGACGCCGGCGAGATCAGGGTCGGCGCCGAACGCGTGACCGAACCGATTGCCGGCGTCGCCATGGTGTTCCAACACTTCGGCCTGTTTCCCTGGAAGACGGTATTCGAGAATGTCGCCTATGGCCTGCGGATGGCCGGCGCATCGAAGGCGGAAATCGAGCGCAGGGTTCCGGAATTTATCAAGCTGGTCGGACTGAGCGGTTTCGAGAATGCGTTTCCATATCAAATGTCCGGCGGCATGCAGCAGCGCTGCGGTCTTGCGCGCGCGCTCGCGGTCGAGCCAAACGTCCTGCTGATGGACGAGCCCTTCGCGGCCGTCGACGCGCAAACACGCGAAATCCTTCAGTTTGAATTGCTGCGCATCTGGGAGCAGCGGCCAACCGCAATGATCTTCGTTACGCACTCGATCGAGGAGGCGGTATTGCTTGGTCACCGGGTCATCGTACTCAAAGGCCGGCCTTCGAGTATCCACGAAACGATTACGATCGATCTTCCACAGCCGCGCACGCGCGAGACACTGCGGGAGCCGCGCTTTTCTGAACTGCGCGAACGCGTCTGGGGCACACTGATGCGGGAGGCACGCGAAGCCGAATTTCAACTCGAACGCTAAAACGCTGAAAAAGAAAACAATGAAACCGACAGGGAGGATTCCATGATCCGCAGGACTATCGCACTGGCAGCCAGCGGGGTGCTGCTGGCAACGCTGCTGGCGAGCGCTCCGGCATCGGCCCAGGGCAAGAAGATTGTTGTGGCAACGCCGGGCATTCCGCCGATTTTTTCCGTGATGATCGCCTACGTCGCAGAAAAACAGGGGTTCTTCAAAAAGAACGGCGCAAATGTCGAAATCAAGCCTTTCGACAACGGCACCGCCGCGGCGCGCGCCGTGGTCGCCGGCGACGTCGACATGGCGTGGTCGCCGACACCTCCCGTCATCAACCAGGTCTCCAATGCCGGCGTTCCGCTGGTTGCCGTCTACGGCATGCCAAATCCGGATTGGGTGATCGGCACGACCGATGAAGGCAAGACCTGCAAGGACATGGCGGGCCAGGACGTCGGCGTGGATTCAATCAACGGTGCGCGCTCGATCGCCCTGCGCTCAATGCTCGCCGCCGGCTGCAAGGAGGTCAAGCTCGAAGAGGTGAAGCAGATCGCGCTCGGCTCCAGCCCGGGGCCGGCGATGCTCGCCGGCCGTCTGCATTTCGCCGTACTGCATCTCGACGACCTTGCCGAGATCGAGCATCAGGGCAAGAAGCTCAACATCCTGCTGGCTATGAAGAATACCAATCCGACCAGCCACTATCTCATCATGGTCGTACGCAAGGACAACCTTGAAAAAAACCGCGATGCCATTGTGCGCACTGTTGCCGGAATGGTCGAGGCCGCGCAATTCATGCAGGACCCGAAGAACGCCGATACTGTGGCCGAGATTGCCGCCGTGACCGGACATAACAAAGAGGTCAACAAAGCCGCGCTCAAGGCGTTTCTCGGTATCAACTTCTGGGCCGCGCAGGACGATGGTCTGCCGCGCAAGAAGATCGAAGCGGTCGCAGCACTGATGAAGAAGATCGGATCGATCAAGCCCGACAAGGAGCCGGTGACGTATGACGCCTTTGTCGACGGCACAGTGTGGAAAGACGCCAACGCGATGGTGAAGTGACGCGCAGCGTCATCACCGCGAAGGCGGGGCTCCAGTACTCCCCGCGCTCGCTCGAATGGCAGCGCGGGGTTACTGGAACATCCGCTTTCGCGGACGGTGACTGTCGGGTGAGTGAGAGACAGTGCCCATAGCCTATATCCGCCGCCACGCGCCGCTCTGGATCAGCATTTTCGTCGGTATTGCCGCCTGGGAAATCGCCGGGCGTTCGACCAGCGCAGCCTTCATGGTGCCATTCTCCGAGACGCTGTTCCGGCTCTGGCAACTCACCACGCGCGGTGAATTTCTCACCCAGCTGCTCAACTCGGCCAGGCTTTTCCTGACCGGCTTCGTGCTGGCGATCCTGGTCGGCGCGCCGCTCGGGCTGTTGCTTGCGCGCGTGCGCCTACTGCGCATAGGTATCGAGCCCTACATTATGATCCTCTATGCCACGCCGATGGTGGCATTGATCCCCTTTATCCTGTCGATGATGGGGTTCGGCTTTGCACCGAAAGTGCTGGTCGTCTTTCTCTTCACGGTTTTCCCGGTGCTCTACAACACGGTGGAAGGCGCGCGCAGCATCAAGCCCGAACTGATCGAGGTGGCAAAATCGTTTCGCTCGAGCGAATGGTCACTCTGGCGTGAGGTGATGCTGCCTTACACCTTGCCCTACATGATGACAGGCGTGCGTCAGGCGATCGGCCGTGCGCTGGTCGGAATGATCGCCGCGGAATTCTTCCTGTCTTCAACCGGCCTCGGCCAGTTGATCATGGGCGCATCGCAGGATTTCGACACCGCCGGCGTGTTCGCCTCCATCCTTGTCATCGGCATCATCGGCGTCGGATTGACGCGGCTCGGGCTGAAAATCGAGCAACACTTTGCGCACTGGAGGCAATGACGATGAGTCAGGCCGCCATCGCCGCCCCCGCGCCCGCCGAACCCAAGGCGTCCCCTGTGACGCACGGTGTCCTGTTGCCACGGTTGATCACGGGAATGGCCATCCTGCTGATCTGGGAATTCGTGGTCCGCACCCTCGCCCCCGCCTATGTGGCAAAGCCAAGCACCGTGGTGCTCGCCATTCCGCGCGTGATCACCGATCCGGCGTTTCTGGAGGCGCTTGGCGCCACGCTCACCGCCGTGGCGGAGGGATTGGCAATCACGATTGTTATCGGCACCGCAATCGGGCTGCTGATGGGACGTAGCAATGTCATCGACCGGATGATCCGTGTTTACATCAATGGCTTTAATGCAATGCCGATGATTGTTGCGTTGCCGTTGTTTTCGCTGTGGTTCGGGTATTCTGGCGCGGCACGCATCGCCACCATCATCTTCGCCGCGATATTCGCCATCACCATGAACGTGGCCGATGGCGCGCGCTCGGTGCCGCGTGAATATCTGGAGGTTGCCCACTCGTTCAGGTCCGGCCGGCTGCGCATGCTCACCGACATCGTGCTGCCCGCATCGATGCCGTATTTGCTCGCTGGCTTCCGGCTGGCAGCCGGCCGTGCGCTGATTGGCGCGGTGGTGGCGGAATTCTTCCTCTCGATCGGCGGGCTCGGCTATTACATCCTCTACAATTCACGCTCATATCACCACAACGAGGCCTTCGTCGGCGTGCTGCTGCTCGCCGCCTTCGGCGTCGGCTTTGAAGTGCTGGTGCAGTGGGCAACAAAACGCTTCATGCCCTGGTATCGCCGCGACGAAAAGGCGAATTGATGCATTTCCACTCTTGTCATTCCGGGACGGCGCGCAGCGCCGGACCCGGAATCCAGATACAAGATAATCGGCTTCTGGATTCCGGGTTCGCGGGCTGACGCCCGCGCCCCGGAATGACGAATGAAGGACAATATCCATGTCTTCCGACTCTTTACTGACGGCCGCGATCGCGCATTGGGGCCCACGCTTCGTTGCCAATGGCGTGGTGCTGACCGACTTCGAGGAGGTCACCGGCTCGATAACTTCATACGACGATTGGTGCAGTGCCTGGTCCGCGCGCGCCGCGCACCACGAGCAGCTCGGGCGTGAGGCCCTTGCAAAGAAGCGTTTTCTCACCGCAGGCGAATGCCTGCAGCGCGCCGGTGTCTACTACCACTTCGCTTCGTTCCTGTTCGTGCATGATCAGGCGCAGATGAAGGCCGCGCACAAGAAGCAGATCGAATGCCGGCAGGCCGCGCTTCCCCACTTGCGGCCGTCGGGCGAACGCGTCGAGATCCCCTACCAGGGCAAGACGCTGGCCGGAATCCTCCGCAAGCCGGCAGGCGTCGATAAACCGCCGGTCGTGGTTATGGCGGTCGGCCTCGATTCGACCAAGGAGGAAGGTGATGCCTACGAAGCACCGTTTCTGGCGCGCGGTGTTGCCACGCTGATCTTCGAAGGTCCCGGCCAGGGCGAAGCACAATATGATTTTCCCATTCGCGGCGATTACGAGGTGCCGGTGAAGGCCGTGATCGATTTCGTGGAAAAACGGACTGAGCTCGACTCCAAGCGCGTCGGCATGTGGGGCGTCAGCCTCGGCGGCTATTACGCGCCGCGTGCCGCGGCATTTGATAAGCGTATCAAGGCCTGTATCGCGCTGGGTGGACCGTTCAACTGGGGCGCCAGCTGGGACAACCTGCCCGAGTTGACGCGTACGGCATTCCGCGTGCGCAGCCACTGCCAGACGCAGGACGAAGCGCGAAAGAACGCGCAGACCCTGTCACTGGAAGGCGTGGCGCAAAACATTACCTGCCCGCTGTTCATCGTGAACGGACGGCTCGATCGCATCGTCCCCGCCAAGGACGCCGAGCATCTCGCACGGGAGGCGAAGGGACCAGTCGAACTAATGATGATCGAGGACGGCAATCACATTGCCACCAACCGCGCCTACCGCTGGCGCTCGCAAAGCGCCGACTGGATGAAGGAACAGTTGGGCTAGCGCCTAGTCGAGATGCAATCTCTTTTTCCCTCTCCCCTTGTGGGAGAGGGTGGCGAGCCGGAGCGATAGCGAAGGCGAGCCGGGTGAGGGGGCTGTGCCTTAATAAGATTGGATCCCCCTCACCCGCCCTCGCTCGGCTTCGCCCCCGCTCGGGCACCCTCTCCCACAAGGGGAGAGGGAAAGTAAGTGCGTGGCATCATCAGAGAACTGCGAAGCCGCGCGGGATCGAGTGAAACCGCTCGACGCCAGTGGCGGTGATCAAAACCATCTCGCCCGTCTGCACACCGGCCTTGCCGTCATGCGTCACAACGTTTGGCTGGACGACAACGGTCTGTCCGGCGCGAAATGGCTCCTGCGGGACCGTGCCCGCCGGGCGGCTCTTGCAACCGAGAATGGGCGGGAGATAGCCGCCGCCATAGCCATGCAACAGATCGTCGATGATGGTGAAGCCAGCCTCCTCAATAACCCCCGAGGCCTCGATGACCTGCGCAGGCGTCGCGCCAGCCTTGAGCACCGATGCAATTGCATCGAAGGCCGCGTCGGCTGCCGCATGCAGGTCGCGGTAGAGCTTGCTTGGCTCGCCCAGCGCGAAACTGCGCAGCACCTGACCCGGATGGTCCCAGAACGCGGCGGTGATTTCCGCCACCACAGCATCGCCCGACTGCACTCGCCGCATGCGCGGAAACTGGCGCGGCACGCCGAGATCCGGCGCGCTCATCGACGTCACGCCGATATAGTGAATGACATTGATTGCGCCCAGCGCGACGTAAGCGCGCTCAACCAGATCGCCGAGCTCCCGCTCGTTCAAACCGGCTTCAAGTCCATCGCGTAACGCCGCCATGCCAAGATCGCTGAAATAGGCACCGATGCGCAGCCAATCGAGCTCTTCGGCGGATTTCACCTGCCGTAATCGCACGTAGTCACGATTGAGGCTTTTCAGCTTGCCGAACTTCGCGGAAAGCGCCGCGTATTGATCCGCAGTGACAGGCCCAAGTGTCGCCACGCGGTTTTCGCGCGCGCCGCGCTTCGTCAGAACATCGATAGCGGCCACAATCGATGATTCGCCGCCCCAGGCGACCTCGGCCTTGTCAGCCAGGATTTGCGCCTGCGGCGCGTGATTAACGTACTGCACGAACAG
Organism: uncultured Alphaproteobacteria bacterium; assembly: GCA_963815055.1. Classification (GTDB taxonomy): domain Bacteria; phylum Pseudomonadota; class Alphaproteobacteria; order Rhizobiales; family Xanthobacteraceae; genus Pseudolabrys. The sequence goes on from CAWFEU010000001.1 coordinate 113,470, forward strand.
CGCATCATGCGCGCCGGGTGTCAGAACGCCCACGGCCTCGGCCGTCACCGGCCACTGCGTGAGCCACTGTACCGACGAACCGAAGCGATTGGCACCACAGAAAACCAGGTGATCGCAATCCGCCCCGGCCAGCAGTGTTTCGACGGCCGTGCGCCGGCGTGCCATTTCCGCGTCCGAGAAACGCGGATATTCGGCATCGACGATGCGCGCAAGGTGTGGTGGGAGGGTTGTCACCGCAACGAGCCTTTTTTTCGACCGTCATCCTGAGGTGCGAGCGAGCAGAGCGAGCGAGCCTCGAAGGATGCGGTCGCGCCGTCGCCCTTCGAGGCTCGCCCGGCAGCGCCGGGCTCACACCTCAGGGTGACGGCGCTACACTTTCTTCGGCAGCGCCACGATCATGTCGAGCTCAATGCGAGCGCCGGGCGACGACAGTGAATTGATGCACACCGTGGTGCTGGCTGGCCGCCAGTCGCCAAAATATTTATGCATCGTCTTGTGCATCGCGTCGGCTTCGCGGAAGTCGGTGAGATACTTTGTCACTTTTACAACGTCGCGCCAGCTGGCGCCGACGTGATCGAGGATCGACTTTATCGCCAGCATCGCCCGATCGGTCTGTTCTTCGATCGAATGTGGATGCACGTGCTCGGCATCGACATGCGGATGCTTGTGGTAGAGCGGCGACGGCGTCGCACCCGACAGGAACATCAGGTCGCAGGCCCCGACGATGTGCACGGCCGGGGCATAGGGCATTGTGTGCGCCTCCTCCGGCTTCGGGTGCACAGGCTCGAGCCGAAAGCTCTGCTGCGGCTTGGTCATCACGGTCATGACGGGCCTCCGATTGGCAAATAAACTCTCGCCATTTGGGACTGAAACGGCTTTCGAAGCAACGGGTGCATCGCCGTTTGCGTGTTGATCGGCGTGCGAGAAACGCTAACGTGCGCGCCACAGGAGAGACCGGATGCCCTCGACGATCCTTGATTCCGCGGTGTTCCGCGACATTTTCACCACGCCGGCAATGCGGACTGTATTCTCGGATGAAAACCGCGTGCAGAAATACCTCGACTTTGAAGCTGCACTCGCCCGCGCACAGGCCCGGCTCGGCATTATTCCGAAGGACGCAGCTGCCGAAATTGTCCGCCATTGCTCGGCCGACAAAATTGACATGGCGAAACTCAAGGAAGCCACCGAAAGGATCGGCTATCCGGTGCTGCCCGTCGTCCAGCAACTTGTGAAGTTGTGCAAGGACGGCCTCGGCGAATGGTCGCATTGGGGCGCCACGACACAGGACATCACCGACACCGCCACGGTCATGCAAATCCGCGAGGCGCTCGACATCGTCGAAAAAGAGATCGACGCCATTTCGGATGCGCTGGCCTCGCTCGCAAAAAAATACCGCGACACGCCCATGGCCGGGCGGAGCAATCTTCAGCAGGCCGTGCCGATTACGTTCGGCTACAAGATGGCCACCATGCTGGCGGCATTCGAACGTCACAAGCAGCGCCTGAAAGAACTCAAGCCGCGCGTGCTGGTGGGCGAATTTGGCGGCGCGGCCGGCACGCTGTCATCGCTCGGCAAGGATGGTCTGAAAGTGCAGGAAGAACTGGTCAAGGAGCTCAAGCTCGGCCAGCCGGCAATATCCTGGCACACCGTGCGCGATTGTATTGCCGAGGTCGGCTGTTTTCTCGGCCTCGTCACCGGAAGCTGCGGCAAGATTGCGTTCGACGTGAAATTACTTATGCAGACGGAAGTGGAGGAAGTCTACGAGCCGTTTCATTCCGGCCGCGGCTCCTCGTCAACAATGCCGCAGAAGCGCAATCCGATTTCGTCGGTCTACATCACCGCGCAGACCGCGATGGTGCGCCAGCTCGTCGCCGCGTTGCTGGAGGCCCAGGTCGAGGACCATGAGCGGGCCACCGGCCCATGGGAGATAGAGTGGATCGCACTACCGGAAATCTTCATGCTCTCGGCCGGCGCACTCGCTCAGAGTCGTTTCCTGGTCGAAGGCCTGCAGGTGAACGAAAAGAAGATGCGCGAGAACCTCGACATCACCAAAGGGCTGATCATGTCCGAAGCCGTGATGATGGGGCTCGGTGCCGAGCTCGGCCGCAACAAGGCGCACGATCTCGTCTATGATATCTGCCGCGAGGTTGTGAAAACGGGGCGCCCGCTTATCGACTTGCTCGCTGAGGACAAGGAAATCAGCAAGCACGCCGATCGCAAAAAACTGGAAAAACTCGTCGATCCTGCGAACTATCTCGGCGTTGCCGGCGAGATGGTCGATCGGGTCCTACAGATGCGGAAACAATAATTGTCATCGTCCCGGCCGAGCGTCAGCGAGGGCCGGGACCCATACTCCGCAGTACATCGATAGGGCACGGGGTATGGGTCCCCGCTTTCGCGGGGACGACGCTTAGGTAGCCTTCGGCATTGTTTTCCAGATCGCGAACGCCACGCCGAGCGTGGCGAATCCGATCAGTGCAAATAGCGTGGGTACCGTCACGCCAAATTTCTGTATAATCGCCACGGCGATTGTGGCGCCGGTCATGAATGCTGCGTTGAGCACATTGACCGCGGCGATTGTACGGGCGCGATGATCGGCATCGCTCCAGGCTTGCAGGGCGGCAAACGTCGGCACGATGAACAGGCCGCCCGCGATCGCGAGGCCGCAGAGGTCCATCGCCGCGCGCAGACCAAGTCTCGATGACAACACCACGCCCGGTCCATGTAATGTTTGTGGTGGTGCAATCGCATATGCCGCAATACCGAGATCGAGTGCAAAGCCCCCGAGCAGGATCGCGCCCATCAGCGTCGTCTTGAGAACAATGCGCCCGCGCGCAATGACTGCCGCAAGGCCAGAGCCCACACCGACGGCAATCGAGAAGACCGCGAGATAAACGGTCAATGTATCTTCGTTGCCGCCGAGTTGCGTCTTGATGAGTGGCGGCAGCAAGGACAGCACCACGATGCCGACGAGCCAGAACCAGCTTGTTACCATCGCGCCCCACCACAGCCGCGCATCCGCGCGCAGGTAGCGCAACATCTCGACGGTCGAAGCGGCGATGTTACTGGCGATCCTGAGATGTGGCGCGCCCTCGCCGGTCGCCGGAATCAAAAGTGCGGCAACCCAGCAGGCCAGCGCGAAACCCATGATCAAGGCGGCAAACGTTGCGGCGGCACCCTCGCCGCGCGCAGCCTGTCCGCCAATGATCGTGCCGAGCAAGATGGCGACGAAGGTCGCACCTTCCACCAGCGCGTTGCCGGCGGGCAAGTCTCCGCGTTTGAGGTGGTCCGGCAGGATGCCATATTTGATCGGCCCGAATAATGCCGCAAGGACGCCGAAACCGAACAGCGAGACAAACAAAGACGGGAGTGACGACCACGCGTAGCCCCATACTGCAAGCGCTGCGATGAAGATTTCGAGAAATTTCAGCCATTGTGCGACACGCGCCTTGTCGTAGCGATCAGCAATTTCGCCGCCGAGCGCGGACAAAAAGAAATACGGCGCGATGAAGACTGCGCTCGCCAGGGTAATCAGGGCTTCGGCGTTGCGGACGTCCGAGTGGAATAGGATGGCAAAGACCAGTGCGGTCTTGAGAAAATTGTCGTTGAATGCGGCAAAAAACTGGCACCAGAACAGCGGCGCAAATCGTCTCGACAGCAACAGGGGCCTCGGCATCCCCGCAGACTAGCGCAGAGTTCCGGAAAAACGCGTGGCCATTCACAACAAATGGGCGGCCCGGTAGCCGCCCATTTACACGTGTTGGATGACGATTAAAAACTAGGAGTTTCGAACAACCCGGAAACCCCGCGCCGAACGGCGCACGTATTGGCGAGGTGGCTTTTCATTGGATTCCATGACGATCGCCCCCATGGCCAGGCCGAGGGCGATGCCGATAACAATGGAAAATAACGTAATCCACATAGCACGCCTCCTACGTTGCCGCGAACTGCGCGGGATTCCGGCGGGGGCAACGCGTCAGACTGGCGTCCGTTCCCTTATTTTCGAAAAAGATGGTTTCGGCTCTTTAAGACCCGGTCCCCGGAAAGCACCGCAATTTTATGTCGATTGCGACTGAATGCGGATCGAAGACTGAAGATCGGCCAGCAATATGCGCAAATCGAGTTCCCGGAACTCGAGATAAATTCTCCGTAGCCAGCGTTGCAATTCGATATGACTATCGAGCGGAATACCGACCGCATTCCCCATATTCGAATTTGCGAATGAGAATGGCGGCGTGTCGATGTATCTGCGCAAGCCAGGCGCCAGCACCGGCAAATGCACCAGCACGGCTCCGCCACCGGCAGGCATGTATTTGTCGCGATGTTGCGCGGGCCCCAGCAATTCATTGTGCACGGGCGCCAGCGTTGCCTGAGCAAAACGGACGCGCAGGCTTCGATAGGCCTCGACCGAAGTCTGATCGGGCGTCACGACGAACAGAATCGCAATCGCAACTGAACGCCGGCGCGCTTCCTCGACAAAACCGATTTGATGAGCGACCGCGAAAAATGACTTAAACGAGTCGTGGCCTAGATCGATGATTTTGGTGGCGTCATCATCCGCAACCAGCCGATCGAATAACGCCATCTGTCCGTTAATGTCGCGAATGTTCGCCGTGACGACACGCTCGGGCAGAAACTGCGCCAGCGTGTGCTCGCCGGAGTTGAGATCGAACGCTGCAACCGAACGGCCTTCCTGCGAATGAAAATCGGTGAGCAGCCGCGCTAGCAGCGTTTTTCCGACGCGTGGGCGCGGCGATGCAACAATGGTGATGGAATTGCGGAATGACATCACCTGACCGGACGCCGCCCGCTCAACCGGCGTAACTGGGATGGAGGATTAGCCAGCAACCTGACGGACGTTGCCTTCCATCTTCGGCGAAACCATGTCGACCAGCTTCACGCGATCAAACTCACCCCAGACATTGCCAAGCCAGTGCCGGACATAACCGCGCAGAACAAACGAATAGTTGGCAGCCTCGCCCTTGGGGCCCTTGTTGCCGACAAATGACACGAATGGAACGCTGGCGACTTCCACCTGTTCGTAAGCCATTTCGTTGAGCTTCGGGATTGTGATTTCCTCGGCACCCTTGATCTTCTTGAAATACGAATTGTAGGTGGCGGGATCCCACTCAAAGAATGTCGTGTTGTTGATGAAGTTCTTGACCAGAAAATAGTTGGCATCGCCAACAGTACGAGCGGTTTCCGCGATCTCCTCGAGCGAAGCAATCGAGGGGCCGAGGATATGAAACACCGCGAAGGTGATCTGGCCCTTCTTGGCCAATTCGAGAAAACCGATTTCGCTGAGCGCCTGCAAGGTCGACGAGAGCAAGCCGGCGCGCACGTCGATCACTGTCACCTTGGCCTCGACGCTGCCCAGCGTGTCGAAGATCTTCATCTGGTCGGAGACCGAGGTGACGTCGACAACCTCAGTCAGCTCGGGATGAAAGCGCTTGAGCGTCCCGCGCGGCGACTCGGTATCGAAGGCGCGGGTCGGTGTCTGATGCGCGCCAAAATAGTCAACCAGGGTGCGGGCGACGGTGGTCTTGCCGACGCCTCCCTTGTCCGCGCCGACGAGAATGACAGCAGGTCTGGCCATAGGGCTACTCTACAGAACGAAGTGACTGATCTGGTGGAATTATCTTACTATCCCACGAGCGGGGGAAAATGACAGGGAATATCATTGGTCCCATGACCGGTGTCGACCCGCCCGTGCGCCGACCCGTAGCAAATAGTTCCATTATTTCAAAGCGTTGACGAAAAACCAGCCGCCGGGCGGCGGAAGATTCCAATTCTGGGGGGCTGGTGCCGGCGGAGGGATTTGAACCCCCGACCACCCGCTTACGAAGCGGATGCTCTACCGCTGAGCTACGCCGGCTGAAGGAGCGCCACAGATATCGGCGCAAGCCATGATTGGCAAGCAATACGCCCTCGGCATTGCCCGCTCCTTAACGGAACAACTGCCGCAGCCGCTGCCAAGCGTCACCGGCAGGCGGCGTCGAGGCCTCAGGCACCGGATCGCGGTCGAGGCCTGGATCGAGCCCCGGATCGTCCGGCGCGTGCACCAGGGGGATCACCGGCTCGACCGGCCTTGCCTTCGCAGATGGCTTTGATGGCATCCGGGACTCGGTTTCGGATTTTGCGGCCCTGCGCGGCGGCGTTTCGGCCGGCGGCTCAGGCTTCGCTTCCGGCAAGGCAATCGTCGCCGGTTCCATGGCGGGCGGCGCAGCCTCGATGATCGGCCGGCTCACGCCGATTTCGGCGAGCGGTAGTTTCCATTCAAATCCATCGAGTCGCCCGTTCGGGGACACAGGCAACCAGCGATCCGACACCACGCCATCGGCGGTCCAGACCGGGTCGCCGGACGCGCGCATCGCGCGTCCCATCCATTCGCGCACACGGCCTTCATCGCCGTGCTCGGCCTCCTCGATATCTGCCATCAAGGCGGCCACGCGGCGCGTCGGCGCCGAGAGATGGGGCGCCAGCGCCGCGCGCGCGGTCGCGAATTCGCGCGCATCGAGCGCGGCGCGCGCCACCGCCAGTGCGCCCTCGAGCTGGCCGGGGACCTTTTCGGCAAGCTTTTGCATGCGCGCCAGGCGCTCGCGCGCGCTATCCCCCAATCGGAGGTTGGCGTAACTCTCCGCGATGTCAGGGTGCGGGTTGATCGTCCAGGCGGCTTCAAGAATTTTGCGTGCCTTGCGGGGCTCGCCGGATTCAGCAAGCCGTCTTCCGGCCAGAGCCGCGGCCGGCACCAGATCAGGCGCGAGCTTGACGGCATCGAGCACCAGCGCGCGCGCGGCGTCGCGATCGATGTTCTCAAGCGCCTGCGCACGGGCCGTGAGCAGAACCGCACGCTTGCGCCGATAGTCGGCCTTGTCGATCGCCGACTTCATCGCATCAAGCGCGTCAATAGCGCCCGCCCAGTCGGACGCCGTGCACCGATAATCGAGCACGGCCTCTCCGGCCCAGGCCGCGGCAGGCCGTATCTTTGCCGCTTCCTCGGCCGCCAACCGCGCGGCATCGGCATCGTTGCGCCGATGCGCCTCGATATAAAGACCGCGCAGCCCGAGCAGCCGCGTATCGTCGCGCGCCGTCATCTCGCGGAAGGCACGCTCCGCAGCGCCGCGGTCGCCCGCCATTTGCGCCGATTGCGCTGTCAGCAGCAGTGCGAGCGGATCGCCGGGCGACAGACGTGCCGCTTCGCCGGCAAATTTCCGCGCGACGCGCAGATCGCCGGCACCAATCGCAATCAGGCCACGGCTGATAGCGAGATAGCCCTTGATAGCGCGGCGGTGGCGAAAGAAGAGCGACACCTGCTCCGGTGAGCGAATGATCGCGTGCACCAGCCACCACACCAGCATCGCCGCAACCACCAATGCGACGATAACAAAGGCCGCCACAAGCACCGAAGTTTCGGTCCTGTAGCCCATCCAACTGATGGCGATTTCGCCGGGACGGTCGGCCACCCACGCAAAACCAGCGGCTATGAGCGTCACCGAAACAAGGAACAGGACGATCCGGATCATCCTGCCCTCACCGTTTGCCGAGCGCATGCGCGGCATCGGCGGCAAGTTGACGCGCGGCGGCCAGCACGGTCTGCCTCGCCTTTGCCTTCGCGATCCATGCTTGCGCCGGCGCACGCACGGCGGGATCGAGGTGTTCGAGATCGGCAAGGGCGGCCGGAATGTCAACGCGCGTCGTTTCAATTTCCATGCGCGCCAGAACGGCGGAGGCATCGTCGCCGGCCGGCGCATCGAGCGGCCGAATCCGCACGAGCTTGCCGGCATTGGCCTCCAGGCGTTCGAGGAAACCACCGGATGGCGCCTGCGCGCCCGTCACTTTCTGCATTGCCGGAATTAACGCGCGCAATTCCTGAGCGAGCGCTGGTGCCGGCGGAATGCCGGTTGCCGCAAACGGCATCAGCGGTGCCAGGGCTTTTTCGCTTGCACCCAGCGATTTCACTTCGTCGAGTTCGACACTGAAGGGCGCACCACTCACTACTGTGTCGCGCAACGTCGCGGCGCTGAGCGCCAGCCTCGCGCCGCGGTCCGTCGGCGCACTCTTGGTCACCTGTTCAAGCGCGGCGAGGCGTTTTTGCACGGTATCGACATCGGAGGGCGACAGGCCGGCCGAAGAATTCCTCGTGAGATCCGTCACGCTGTTGCGCAACTCTGTCAGGGTTTTTTCCGACGCGTCCGCATGCGCCCGCGCCTCGGCCGCATTGGCGGCGACCTCATCGCTGCGTTTGTTGATTGCGGTGAGCGCTATGCCAAGTGACTTTAACGCGTTATCGGCGGCCGATAACCGTTCCGAGTTGACTTGGTCGTTGGCGGGAAGTTTTGCGATCGACAATTCAATTTTTGCCAGGCGCTGGTTGAGCGCGGCGACCGATGACGGATCGGCAATCGCCGTGCCGGCTTCGCGCGAAGGCACCAGTCCGGAAAACCAAATGCCAAGCAGCATGGCCGTCATGATCGCTGCGCCCGCAAGTCCTGCCATGAATATTTGCCAAACGGGTAGAGCGGGCCGCATTGAACCTTCGCGCAAGCCGGGTTCGGGATCGTGGCCCGAATGACCTTCGCCATGGACTGCTGGTGATTCCGGTGGAGCGCCTGGCGGCTCATCGGCGGCGGCTTCCGGCGGCTCGGCGCCATTGGCCTCCGGCACTTCGGTTGCCGTCAGGTCGATAGTGGGCGCCGGGCGCTTGCGGCGGCGAGCACCTTCGGTAGGATCCGGTGTTGTGCGCTTATCGGACATGTACTTTTCCTGGGCGAATCGGCTCAACCCCGCAAGCAGCAAATAACGCAAATGGCGCGAGCGCGCCAATTATCAAGCGGTCGGCGCCTGCAAAAGCTCGATCAACGCGGCCTCGTCGGGGCGTGCGGCGATCGTTACGTGGCCGGCACCGGCCAGCGGCTCAGCGGCCTGCGCCGACAGGCAGAGGTGGCGCACCGCCAGCGCCGGCCCGGCAATACCAGCCTGCCTGGCGCTCGCAATATAATTTTCCGCGCTGCGCCGCGAAAAATGTAAAACGGCGTCGACTTCGCCGGCTTTGAGAGCTTCGATCAGCGCTGACGGAAACGGCGCGGTCGCCGCGCGATAGACGATGCGCATCTCAGCAGCGATACCGTGCGCCACCAACTCGCCGACCAGATCAGCCGCGCGATCTTCACCGGCAATGTAGAGCAACGGGGCCTTGGCATCGGGACACTGGGCACTCAGAGTGCTCACCAAGTCGCGCACGCCGCCACCAGCTGATGTGACATTCGTAAAGCCGGCTTCTTGCGCCGCCGCGGCGCTGCGTTGACCGACGGCAAACAACGGCAACTTGATCAGCGCGCTCTTCGCGGTGTTATCGGCAATCGCAACCGGCGCGTTCGCGCTGGTAATGATGACCGCGTCCCAGTGTCCCGACAGGTCAGCCGCCACGCTCTGCACAGTCATGAGTGGTGCGACCAACACCTCATGCCCATGCGCGCGCAAAGCCGTCGCGGTGCGCTTGGCATCTGGTTCGGGACGAGTAACAACGACGCGCATAACCGTTGCCTACTCAAAGAAGCCGGGGCCGGCACGGTGCTTGAGCTCGCGTCCGGCGTCGGCGCCAAGGGTTGCCGCATCTTTGCGATGGCCCGTTCCGCTGATGTCGTGCGCGGCGGTGCCATCCGGCCGCGCGATCAACCCGCGAAACTGCACCGCATTGCCGGAGATCGTCGCGTGGCCTGCAATCGGCGTCTTGCACGAACCATCGAGCGCGCCGAGAAATGCGCGTTCGCAGGTGACCGCAGTCGAAGTATCGGCGTGATCGACCCGCGCGAGAATATCGCGCATGCGTGAATCGTCGGCGCGCGCTTCGATGCCGATGGCGCCTTGCGCAGCCGCCGGCAGAAACTCCTCCACGCTCATGATGTTGGTGGCGTGCTTTGCCAGATCCAGACGCCTCAGGCCCGCGAGCGCGAGCAACGTGGCGTCGACATCGCCATTATCGAGCTTGCGCAGCCGCGTCTCGACGTTGCCACGCAAGGGCACGATGTTGAGATCAGGCCGTATACGCTTGGCGATTGCCTGCCGGCGCGGCGATGTGGTCCCGAGACTCGCGCCGCGCGGCAATTCGGCCAATGTGTGCGCCTTGCGGCTGATGAAGACATCGCGCGGGTCCTCGCGTTCAAGGCAGGCGGCCAGCAGCAAGCCCTCGGGCAAGATGGTCGGCATGTCCTTTGCCGAATGCACAGCGAGATCCACGCGCTGATCGAGCAATGCCTCTTCAATCTCCTTGGTGAAAAGGCCTTTGCCACCCTCTTCCGCCAGCGTCCGATCCTGGATGATGTCGCCGGTGGTGCGAATGACGACGAGCTCGATCGTGTCTTCCTGTACCCCGGCGTCGGCTGCCAGCCGCGACCGCACGGTCATCGCCTGCACCAGGGCCAGCGGGCTTCCGCGTGTGCCGATGCGCAACGAGGCTGTAGATTGCGCCATATGACCTCACGATGCTAGGCGGAACCGGGGTCGGCTCCTGGATCGCTCTTTCGTCAGGACTAGCTATTATTTGGGTTGCCGTCACCTCGCCCGGCCAGGCGCAAAGGTCGCAAGGGCAAATGGGGAACCATGATCATCCTCGGCATCGAGACGACCTGCGATGAAACCGCGGCGGCAGTGGTCGAGCGGTTCGAGGATGGCCGGGGCAAAATTCTGTCCGATGTCGTTCTTTCGCAGGTCAGCGAGCATGCTGTATTCGGCGGTGTGGTCCCGGAAATCGCGGCGCGCGCGCACGTGGAAGCGCTCGATTTTGTCATTGCCAATGCCATGACGCAGGCAGGTTGCGACTTCGAGTCAATCGATGGCGTCGCCGCAGCGGCCGGCCCTGGACTGATCGGCGGTGTCATTGTTGGACTCACTACGGCCAAGGCGATCGCGCTGGTCAGCAAAAAGCCGCTGATCGCCGTCAATCATCTCGAGGCCCATGCGCTGACCGCCCGGCTGACCGATAACGTCCCGTTCCCTTACTGCCTTTTCCTCGCGTCTGGCGGCCATACCCAGATCCTGGCGGTGCGTGGCGTCGGAGATTACGTGCGTCTTGGCACCACACAAGATGACGCGATCGGCGAGGCGTTCGACAAGACTGCAAAGCTGCTCGGCCTCGGCTATCCAGGCGGGCCGCAGGTCGAGAAGGAAGCCATGCGTGGCGATCCGGCGCGTTTTGCATTGCCCCGGCCGATGCACGGTCGCAAGGAAGCCGATTTTTCGCTGTCCGGTCTCAAGACAGCGCTGCGTCTGGAAGCGGAAAAGATCGCGCCGCTCAGCGATCAGGATGTCGCCGATCTGTGTGCCGGCTTCCAGCAGGCCATCGTCGACGTCGTGTTTGACCGATTGCGCGCGGGCCTTACGTTATTCCGCGCGCGCTTTGGATCCCCGCGCGCGCTCGTCGCCGCCGGCGGCGTGGCCGCCAACCTGGCCATCCGCAAGGTGCTCAATCGCCTTGCCTTTGAGGTTGGCACCACGCTGGTCGCGCCGCCGCTCGAATTGTGCACGGATAACGGCGCCATGATCGCATGGGCCGGTTGCGAGCGGCTCGTGTTGGGTCTCACGGATTTACTTGATGTAGCACCGCGCGCACGCTGGCCGCTCGATGAAATTGCCGCCGCCGAGGGCGCACGGCGGCGGACGGCGGCGTATAAGTAAGCCAGGTGGCGGGTCAGGCAGCATGACAATCCAGCGAATCGCGGTGCTTGGTGGTGGTGCCTGGGGAACGGCCCTGGCGCTGACCTGCGCGCGCGCCGGGCGACAAGTCACGTTGTGGGAACACGAGCCGGACAACGCCGCCAACCTGGAACACAAACGCGAGAGCAAATTTCTGCCCGGCGTGCGGATCGACAACGCAATCAAAGTCACACGCAATATCGCTGAGGCGGCCGCAAGCGAGGCCATACTTCTTGTCGTGCCGGCCCAAGCTGTGCGATCGGTGGCAAAATTGCTGGCACCAACGATCGCCGCACGGACACCGCTGATCGCCTGCGCCAAGGGCATCGAACACGGCACTCACAAGTTCATGACGGAGATCATCGCCGAGTGCGCACCAAAGGCGACGCCGGCGATTTTATCGGGGCCGAGTTTTGCCGCCGATGTGGCGCGCGGAATGCCGACGGCCGTTACGGTCGCGGCAACCGATGCATCAACCGCAGCCGGCCTGGCGCACGCTCTCAATGCAGGCAACTTCCGCCCCTATCATTCGAATGACGTTCGCGGGGTCGAAATCGGCGGGGCAATCAAGAATGTGCTCGCCATCGCCGCCGGCGTCGTCACCGGCAGGGGACTCGGCGCCAGCGCATCGGCGGCACTGACCACGCGCGGCTTTGCCGAGCTGGTGCGTTTCGGCAAGGCGTGCGGCGCCAAGACGGAAACCATGATGGGGCTATCGGGTCTCGGCGATCTCATTCTGACATGTTCGACGCCGCAGTCGCGCAACTTTTCGTGCGGCGTCGCATTGGGTAAAGGCGAAAACCCGGGCACTGCCACGCATGGCAAACTGGCGGAAGGTGTCTTTACCGCGCCGGTGCTGCTTGAGATGGCACGTGACAAGAATGTCGAAATGCCCATTTCGAGCGCCGTCGCCGCGATGCTGTCGGGGAAAATGGGCGTCGATGAAGCGATTGAATTGCTGCTGACACGCCCGCTCAAATCGGAAGCATGACACCCAATCTGTCATGGCCGGGCTTGACCCGGCCATCCCGATCAGGGACGCAGTGCGTTGATAATCGGGATCACCGGGACTAGCCCGGTGATGAGAAGCGCTAAGCTTGGAGCAAACGATGGCGTATTGGCTGATGAAATCCGAACCCGGCAGCTGGTCGTGGGATCAGCAGGCCGCGAAAGGCGCCAAGGGTGAAGCCTGGTCGGGCGTGCGCAACCACCAGGCCAAGCTGAACTTGATGAAAATGAAGAAAGGCGACCGCGCGTTTTTCTATCATTCCAATGTCGGCAAGGAGATCGTCGGCATCATCGAAATCATCCGCGAGGCCCATCCCGATCCGACCGCCAAGGCCGGCGAGCCGTGGGTCGTGGTCGACGTCAAAGCGCTTGAACCCATGCCGAAGCCGGTATCGATCGACGCGATCAAGACCGAGCCGAAGCTGAAGTCGATGGTATTGATCAATAATACGCGGCTGTCGGTGCAACCGGTCAGCACTGATGAGTGGAAGATCGTGTGTAAAATGGGCGGGCTTTGAGATTGTCATGGCCAGGCTTGTCCCGGCCATCCACGTCTTCGATAATTGAAATCTAAAGAAAGTCGTGGATGCCCGCGACAAGCGCGGGCATGACGTCGAAGAGGTGACATATGGCGCAATTACAGAATTTGCATGCCTTGCCGATCATCCTCTCCGCAATCGCGGCCTGGTTTTTCGGCGCGGTCTATTACGGCGCGCTCGGGCGGAAGTGGATCGAGGCGCAGGGCAAGACCATCGAGCAGTGCAAGGCGGACAACGCCGGCAAGTCTACAGCCACCAAAGTCACACCTTTCGTCCTGTCCTTTATTGCCGAGCTGGTGATGGCATCGGCGTTGTCAGGCATCATGTTCCATGTCGGCATCTTTACGATCGTCGCCGGCGTATTCTCCGGCTTCATGTGCTGGCTCGGATTTGTCCTGACCACGGTTGCGGTCAATAACGCCTACGCGTTCCGCAAGCTCACGCTGACCGCAACCGACACCGGCCACTGGCTTGGGGTGCTGGTCATTATGGGCGCGATCCTGGGCTGGTTTGGCGGCTAACTGCCGGTAAAAGCGGAACAATCCACGACCAAAGTGGCAAGGCATTCGCCTTGTCGCAAATCAAGGCGCCGTCGCATAATGGCCGGCAAATGAAGTCACCCGCGGGGTCAAGGCGGGGACGGGAGGAAGCCAATGTCCGACGAAAAAATCTATGACGTTCCGGCTGACTGGCGCAAACGCGCCTATGCCGATGACGCGAAGTATCAGGAGATGTACACGCGTTCGATCAAGGACCCGAACGGCTTCTGGGCCGAGCAGGCTAAGCGCATCGACTGGATCAAGCCGTTCAGTAAGATCAAGAACACCTCCTACGACCCGCACAATGTCTCGATCAAGTGGTTCGAAGATGGCACCTTGAACGCTTGCTACAATTGCGTCGATCGCCACCTCGCCAAGCGCGGTGACCAAACCGCCATCCTGTGGGAAGGCGACGATCCGAAAGACGACAAAAAACTTACCTACAAACAATTGCACGCCGAGGCCTCCCGTTTCGCCAACGTGCTGAAAGCGCGCGGCGTCAAGAAGGGTGACCGTGTCACCATCTACATGCCGATGATTCCGGAAGCGGCAATTTCCATCCTCGCCTGCGTCCGCATTGGCGCGGTCCATTCGGTGATATTCGGCGGCTTCTCGCCTGACTCGATTGCCGGACGTATCGAGGATTGCAAATCGACGGTGGTCGTGACGGCCGACGAAGGCGTTCGCGGCGGCCGCAAGATTCCGCTGAAAGCCAATGTCGACGCCGCCTGCGACAAGGTCGGCGGCGTCGCAACCGTGATCGTGGTCAAGCGGACCAATGCAGCCGTCAACATGAAAGCTGGCCGCGACGTTTTTTATGACGAGATCGCCAAGACGGTGCCGGCCGACTGTCCGTGCGAGGAGATGAGCGCGGAGGATCCGCTGTTCATCCTCTACACCTCCGGCTCGACCGGGAAGCCGAAAGGTGTGCTGCATACGACCGGTGGGTACCTGCTCTACGTATCGATTACCCATCAATACGTCTTCGATTATCATGACGGTGATATCTACTGGTGCACGGCCGACGTCGGCTGGGTGACGGGCCATAGCTACATCGTCTATGGCCCGCTCTCGAACGGCGCCATTTCGATGATGTTCGAGGGCGTGCCGAACTACCCGACTTCGTCGCGGTTCTGGGAAGTTTGCGACAAGCACAAAGTGAATATCATCTACACCGCGCCGACCGCGATCCGCGCCCTGATGCAAGGCGGCAATGATCCGGTGACGAAGACGTCGCGCAAATCGCTGCGCTTGCTCGGCACCGTCGGCGAGCCGATCAATCCGGAAGCGTGGGAATGGTATTATCACGTGGTCGGCGAGGATCGCTGCCCGATCGTCGATACCTGGTGGCAGACTGAGACCGGCGGGATACTCATTACGCCACTGCCGGGCGCGACCAGACTCAAGCCCGGTTCGGCAACACGGCCGTTCTTCGGTGTGCAGCCGGAGATCGTCGACGCCGAAGGCAAAGTGCAGAACGGCGCGACCTCCGGCAACCTGTGCATTTCCGATTCCTGGCCGGGACAGATGCGCACCGTTTACGGCGATCATCAGCGTTTCGTCGACACCTATTTCAAGACCTACCCCGGCAAATACTTTACCGGCGATGGCTGCCGCCGTGACGCAGACGGCTATTACTGGATCACTGGCAGGGTTGACGACGTCATCAACGTCGCCGGCCACCGGCTGGGCACGGCCGAAGTTGAAAGCGCGCTGGTCGCACATCCGAAAGTCTCGGAAGCCGCGGTCGTCGGTTATCCGCACGACATCAAGGGCCAGGGCATCTACGCTTATGTGACCCTGATGGCCGGCGAAAAGCCCACCGAAGACCTGCGCAAGGAGCTTGTCGGCTGGGTGCGCAAGGAAATCGGACCGATCGCATCGCCCGATTTGATCCAGTTTGCGCCCGGTCTGCCGAAGACCCGCTCGGGCAAGATCATGCGGCGAATCCTGCGTAAGATCGCCGAAGACGAATTCGGCAATCTCGGCGATACGTCGACGCTGGCCGACCCGGCCGTGGTCGATGATCTGGTCAACAACCGCCAGAACAAGAAAGCCGCGAAAGCGGGGGCGTGAGCGTCCTGGCGCTTTGACGTTGAGGCCGGCAAAAACGGTCTTTGCCGGCCTCGCGCTTGAAACGCACGGTCACTCGCGGGCGTCGATGGGCGCGGATACCCTAACGGGGCCGCTTCTTATTCTTAATTTACGCTGTTTCGAGCTTTCCTCCGAACCTGCCCCACACCGCCCTAATATCGGGCCGGCGAGTTATTTTCACGGAAACCAGGCATCATGATTCCGGCGCTGCGATGTTTAGCGCTCGTTCTGAGCGTCGCGCTGACGATTGCCGTGCCGGATATTTCGTGTGCCGCTACGCGCGATGTAGTCGCTTTTTCGGGTTTCGCACCCGGCACGATTGTGGTGAAGACCAGTGAACGCCGGCTGTACTTTGTTATCGACCGCGACCGCGCATTGCGCTTTCCGGTTGGCGTCGGCCGTGCCGGCATGACGTGGGCCGGCAATGCGCATGTCGAAGGCAAGTTCGTCCGGCCGGCCTGGTCGCCACCGGACATGATTCGCCGCGAAAACCCGGGCTTGCCCGAAGTGATTCCCGGCGGCGCCACCAACAACCCGATGGGCGATGCTGCCCTGACATTGCGTGGCGGCGAATATGCCATCCACGGGACCAATCGGCCTGCTTCCATCGGCGGGTTCGTCTCCCATGGTTGCATCCGCATGTACAACAGCGATATCCGCGAACTCTATCGCCTGGTCAGCATCGGCACGCCGGTCATCGTCGAGCACTAGCAGCGCCCGGCTTTTCGCAGCCTCCGCCTGTACAATCCCCCGTTGCGCTGTTAAGCGGCGCAATCAGTGCTGTGATCCGGTCCCCCCAAAGCTGTGTGCGGCTGAAATTATTTCCTGAGACTTCGCGACCTGGACACAATTTATGGGCAACTATCCGGGTATGGCGCGTCCGCGCACTTCCCCCCAGCCGGAAGTTCCCGGCCTCGCCGCACGACGAATTGCCGCCGATATTCTCGACGGCGTTCTGCGGCGGCACATTGCACTCGATGACCTGCTTTCCGGAAAAAACGCACATCCGGGCTTGCCCGGGCTGGCCGACCGCGACCGCGCGCTCACGCGCCGGCTGGTCGCCACCGTGCTGCGCCGGCTCGGCACCTTGCGTCATATCGTCGGCGGATATCTTGAAAAAGGATTCCCCTCCGACGCGCCGCGCGCCGAAATCATTTTGCTGCTTGGGGCCGCGCAAATTCTGTGGCTTGAAGTCCCCGATCACGCCGCCGTTGATCTGTCGGTGCGGCTTGCACAAGCCGATCGCCGTGCCGGGCGTTATGCCGGTCTCGTCAATGCCGTGCTCCGCCGCGTTGCGCAGGCCCCGTCTGCGCAAGCGGGCGATGTCTCACGCGATACACCGCCATGGCTGATCGAGCGCTGGAACAGGACTTATGGGCCGAAGATCGCGCGCGCAATCGCGGCGGCGAACGGCCACGAGCCCGCGCTCGATCTCACCGTGAAAGGCGATGCCGAATCATGGGCCGAGCGGCTGCGCGGCCGGGTCCTGCCGACCGGGACCGTGCGCACATCGGCGCATGGCGCGATTTCTCTGTTGCCGGGATTTTCAGAGGGGGCCTGGTGGGTGCAGGACGCTGCCGCGGCTTTGCCGGTACGGTTGTTGGGCGACGTGCAGGGCAAGTCGATCGCCGACCTATGCGCGGCGCCCGGCGGTAAAACTGCGCAGCTCGCGCACGCCGGCGCCCTTGTGACTGCAGTTGAGCGGTCGCCCGCGCGCCTCAATCGCCTGCGCGAAAACCTTGCGCGGCTTTCTCTCACGGCCGAGACCGTCGCCGCCGACGCCATGGAATGGCAAGCAGGGCCATTCGATGCGGTGCTGCTCGATGCGCCGTGTTCCTCCACCGGCACGATCCGTCGCCACCCGGACATCCCCTGGCTCAAGAACGAAGGCGATATTCCAGCGCTCACCGCAATGCAACAGCGGCTCCTCGACCGGGCGATCGATTTGCTCAAGCCAGGTGCCACATGTATCTACTGCGTCTGCTCGCTCGAGCCTGAAGAAGGCGAATGCCAGGTTGCGGCCTTGTTGGCCCGCGACCCGCGTGTTGAACGCAACCCGATTTCGCCGCAGGACGTGTTCGGTCAGACTGAGTTCGTGACCGGGGACGGCGACTTGCGGACGTTACCGTTCCATCTCCCTGATTCGGATGCGCGCTGGAGCGGCCTAGACGGCTTTTATGCTGCCCGGCTGACCCGAAAAATGGCCTGATCTACGGTCAGGATTGGCATATTGGCCCTACCCCGACCCTTCGCTATCGTGTGGCCAGCGCGTCTGAACGGGAACGCGCGACAGGGGATGAGCTATTTGATGATGCGGGTTTCGGTCGCGGAGCGAGCCAGGCTCTCCGTGCTCATCGGGCGCCGCGCATTACGCAGCTTCCTTGGTCGTCTCAAGGTGCATCCGCTGCTGCGTTGGCAGTTCGGTGCGGCGAAGACCGATCGCCTGGTTATCGCTCCACAGGACCTGCGCACGGCCGACGCCACGCGCGCCAGCGAAATCTACGCCGGGCGGTTTGCGTTCGCCGGCAAAGTCGTAATTTGCGACCGCCGCTCGCCTTTCGAAATGATGCCACCTTCCGAAGAGTGGGCGGCCACGTTGCTTGGATTCGTCTGGTTACGCCACCTGCGCGCCGCCGATTCCGCCATCACGCGTGCCAATGCGCGCTCGCTGATCGACGACTGGATCAGCCTGCAAGGCCGCTGGCACGCAACCGGTTGGCGCACCGATATTCTGTCGCGCCGGATCATCTGCTGGCTCAGCCAGGCGCCCTTCGTTTTGCAGGACGCAGACGCGCGGTTTTATCGCCGTTTCATCCGAAGTCTGTCGCGTCAAGTCCGCTATCTACGGCGGAGCCTGAACGATTCGCGGGACGGCCTGCCGCGACTGCAAGCGGTGATCGCTCTCACATATGCCACGCTTTGTATGCAGGGGCAGTCCGGCCATCTTCGCACAAGCGTGCGTCGCCTGATCGATGAACTGCGCAAACAGATCTTGCCTGACGGCGGACATGTCAGCCGCAATCCCGGTGCGCTGATTGAGCTGCTGGCTGACTTGTTGCCTTTGCGTCAGTTGTTCTCCGCGCGGCAACTGCAATCGCCGCAGGCACTCAACAATGCCATCGACCGCATCATGCCGATGTTGCGGTTTTTCCGGCACGGCGACGGAAATTTCGCGCAATTCAACGGCATGGGGCCGACTCCGGTCGACTTGCTTGCCACAGTGCTCGCCTACGACGATGCGCGCGGCACGCCGGTATCGAATGCGCCCCATTCCGGTTATCAACACATCGATGCAGGTCAAACCGCGCTCTTGATGGATACCGGCCGGCCACCGCCCGTGGTCTTGAGTCAGGAAGCGCATGCCGGCTGCCTGTCATTCGAATTGTCGTGGAAGCTCCACCGGCTCGTCATCAATTGCGGGTTGCCCGCGGTGAACAAGGAAAACTGGCGCCAGGTCGCGCGGGCGACACCGGCACATTCGACAGTGACGCTCAACGAGCGGTCGTCCTGCCGTTTTCTGGAATCGAACACGGCGCGCCGGCTGCTGGGTGGCATCGCAATTGTCGCTGGCCCGCGCAATGTGCCTGTCGAACGGGAAACGCTGCCCGGTGGCGTGATGTTGCGCGCCTCCCATGACGGCTACGCCAGTGATTGCGGTATCATTCATACCCGGACGATCCGCCTCGGCACCGACGGCCGCACCCTCGACGGCGAAGACAGCTTTTCGCCGGTGGCCGGCAGCACATTTTCCGAGCGCACCGAGGATGAATACGCCATCCGGTTTCACTTGCATCCCGCCATCAAGGCGAGCCGGCTGGCCGACGGACGCGGCGTGATCCTGCTGCTCAGCGACCGCGAGCTGTGGACCTTTGCGACGCTGGCGGACGCCGTCCAGATCGAGGAAAGCGTATACCTTGCGGGCACCGACGGACCGCGCCGGACGGCGCAAATCGTGATCTATGGCCAGGTAGCCCGCCAGGCAGCGGTACGCTGGAGTTTCCGTCATACGCCGCCCGCGACGCCTGGCGCACGTCCCGACCGCGCTTATGAGCCGGAATTACCGCTTTAGGATCGATGCTGTGGATGCCCGGCCCGGTGACGGCATTCGCGAATACACTTCCGCCCGCTTGATATGCTAGCTCGTGCATCATGAGCAGCCATCCGCGCCGCATCACCCGAGCCTTGCTGTCGGTATCCGACAAGGCCGGGCTGGTCGACTTTGCAAAACAACTTGCCGGTTACGGTGTCGAACTCGTGTCTACCGGCGGGACGGCGAAGGCGTTGAAGGACGCCGGCCTAGAGGTCGTAGATGTCTCGCAGCTCACGGGCTTTCCCGAAATGATGGATGGCCGGGTGAAGACCCTGCACCCGAAGGTGCACGGCGGGCTGCTGGCGATCCGCGGCAACAAGGAGCATGCCTCCGCGATGGAGCAACACCACATCAAGCCGATCGATCTGCTGGTGGTGAATCTCTATCCGTTCGAGGCGACTGCTGCGAAAGGCGCCGCATTCGACGATTGCGTCGAAAACATCGATATCGGCGGCCCTGCAATGATTCGTGCCGCCGCCAAGAACCACACGGACGTGACAGTGGTAGTCGAGCCCACAGACTACGAAAAAGTGCTCGACGAAATGGCGCGGCACAAAGGCATGGTGTTGCTCGAGCTGCGCCAGCGGCTGGCGGCAAAAGCCTATGCACGCACCGCCGCTTATGACGCGGCAATTTCAAACTGGTTCGCCGAAACGCTCCATGACGACGCGCCGGACTATCGCGCCTTTGGCGGAAAATTGATCCAGCCTTTGCGCTATGGCGAAAACCCGCATCAGAGCGCCGCATTTTATCGGGCGCCCGGTGAGCGTTTCGGCGTTGCGTCGGCGCACCAGTTGCAGGGCAAGGAGCTGTCCTACAACAACATCAATGACACCGATGCCGCCTATGAATGCGTGGCCGAGTTCGATCCAAAGCGTACTGCCGCTTGCGTGATCGTGAAACACGCCAATCCTTGTGGCGTGGCTGAAGGCGCAAACCTTCTTGACGCCTACCGCAAAGCCCTCGCATGCGATTCCACGTCGGCCTTCGGCGGCATTGTGGCGCTCAATCAAAGACTCGACGCGGAGGCCGCGAAGGCGATCACTGAGATATTTACCGAGGTGATCATCGCGCCGGAAGCAACCGATGACGCCATCAAGATCGTAGCCGCGAAGAAGAATCTCCGGCTTATCATCACCGGCGGCCTGCCCGATCCGCGCGCAAAGGGTCTTACCGTAAAATCTGTCGCTGGGGGACTGCTGGTGCAGTCACGCGACAATGCGGTGGTGGACGATATGCAGCTCAAGACCGTCACGAAGCGCCCGCCGAGCAAAGCCGAGCTTGCCGATCTGCGTTTTGCTTTCCGTGTTGCCAAGCACGTGAAGTCGAACACCATCGTTTACGCCAAGGACCGCGCGACCGTCGGCATCGGCGCCGGGCAGATGAGCCGCGTCGATGCCGCGCGCATAGCAGCACGCAAGTCGGAAGACGCGGCGCGCGAACTGAAGTTGCCGGCGCCGCTCACCAAAGGCTCGGTGGTGGCATCCGATGCATTCTTCCCTTTCCCCGATGGCTTGTTGGTCGCGATCGAGGCGGGGGCGACAGCGGTGATTCAGCCCGGCGGCTCGGTGAACGATGCAAAGGTGATCGAGGCGGCCGACCAGCACAATATTGCAATGGTATTTACCGGCACGCGCCACTTCAGGCATTAAAAATCGTCGGCGCCACACACTCGGCGTCATGCCCGGGCTTGACCCGGGCATCCATGATGAATCTCAGCAAGAACACCCCTACAAATTCTGAGTTTGGTGCACGTCATCATGGATTGCCGGGTCAAGCCCGGCAGTGCCCAGATGGAACGACAAGTATTCAAGATTATTGCCGGGCGAGATCGCCCAACAGGCTCGCCGCGACTGACAGTTTCGACAATGTAAGGCCCGACCCGGCGATTTGATGGATTGCCGATCGGATACGCTCGACTTCCGCCTGCCTTGGGCGAACCCATTCTTCCACGGCACCGGCACCCGCGTGGCCATTGCCGACCATGGCAGCGGTCAGCCGGCGCTCGGCGTCGCCAATGGAGTCGAGCGCCCGATCAAGCGCCAGCCGATCAAAGTAGTCCGACACAACGATGGTCGGCACGGCACTGGCAACCTGGTCCAGCTGGAAGAACGCCTCGGTCGCGAAATAGGTTGCAGTCACCTCGTTGACGGGCTTGCCGGCGCGATCGGCAACCAGGACGATGTCAGGCGCCGCTTTTAACGCCGACAGGCTTGCAATCTGGCGCGCCAGGGCTTCCGGAACGCCCGCCCTGGCGAGCTCCGCAACCCGCGTCTCACGGGCCGCAGAGGCGGTTTTTGACAGCGCACTATCGAGCGCCGCAGCGACCTGCATGATGCCGTCGCGGTAATGACCGATGATTTTCTCGAGGCCCTGCGTCAGGTCGATATTGCGCAGGAACCAGACCAGCCGGTCGAGCAGCAGATCCTGCACGGAAGTGTAAAGTTCGAGCTGCACCTTGCCGGCGATTCTGTTGTCGAGCCCGTCAATTTCGCTGTTGAGGACTATGAGATCGTAGCTGTTACGCACCGCCGCAAAGGCGGCCGCAATCGACGGCGATGCCGCCCCCGTCTGATCCGCGATCCGCACGATCAACGTGGCGCCGCCACGGTTGATCATCGAATTCGTCAGTTGTGTCGCGATGATCTCGCGTCGCAGCCGATGGGTATGCAACGCATCCGCATAGCGCTCCGACATTTCGGTCGGGAAATAACGACCCAGCTCGCGGCCGAGATAAGGATCGTCCGGCATCTTGCTGTCGAGCAATTCGTTGTAGAGCGACAGCTTGGCATAAGCGAGCAGCACCGCAAGTTCGGGTCGCGTCAGTCCGGCATTGCGCTTGCGCCGTTCGGCAATCGCCATCTCGTCCGGCAAGAACTCCACGCCGCGGTCGAGCTCGCCACGTACTTCCAGAGTCTGCATCAGCCGCTGCTGGAAGCCTAGGTCTTCAAGGCCGCGGCGCTGTGCCATCGAAAGCGCCAACGTCTGCTGGTAGTTGTTGCGCAAGACCAGCCGCGCAACCTCATCGGTCATTTCAGCGAGCAAGGCATTGCGCCCATCGATCGCCAGTGCGCCCGAGCGGACGGGCCCGCTGAGCGCGATCTTGATGTTGACCTCGACGTCTGAGGTATTGACGCCTGCCGAATTGTCGATGGCGTCGGTATTGAGCCGAATGCCGTGCTGGGCCGCCTCGATCCGTCCACGCTGCGTCATACCGAGATTGGCGCCCTCGCCGATCACCTTGCAATTGAGGTCGGCGCCGGTGATGCGAATTGAATCATTGGCCCGATCGCCGGCCAATTCATCGCCTTCATTTGACGCACGGATGTAAGTGCCGATGCCGCCAAAGAACAGAAGATCGACTTTCGCCTTGAGAATGGCCTTCATCAATTCCTGCGGCGTCACAGCTTCCGCGACGCCGAACAGCTTGCAGGCCTCGGCGCTCAGCCGGATTTCCTTCGACGAGCGCGGATAGACGCCGCCGCCTTTGGAAATCAGTCCTTTGTCGTAGTCCTGCCAGCTCGAACGCGGCAGCGCGAACATCCGCTTGCGCTCGGCAAAACTCGTTTTCGGATCGGGATCCGGATCGATGAAAATATCGCGATGATCGAAGGCAGCCAGCAGCCGGATTGTATCCTCGCGCAACATTCCGTTGCCGAAAACATCTCCCGACATGTCGCCAACGCCAACGACATTGAATGGCGTCGTGCCGATATTGACGTCCATCTCCCGGAAATGACGCTTTACTGCCTCCCATGCGCCGCGCGCGGTGATCCCCATGGCCTTGTGGTCGTAACCCGCAGAGCCGCCCGACGCGAAGGCGTCGCCGAGCCAATAATCGTGCTCAATCGAAATCGAATTGGCGATGTCGGAAAACGTCGCGGTGCCTTTGTCGGCGGCCACCACCAGATACGGATCGTTGCCTTCATGGCGGACGACATTCGCCGGCGGAAGGATTGCTCCGTCCGGAGCGAAGTTGTCAGTAATGTCGAGCAGCGACGAAATGAAAAGCTTGTAGGTTGCAACACCTTCGGCCTGCACGACCTCGCGTGTCGCACCCTTCGGCATCAGTTTCGGTACAAAGCCGCCTTTGGCGCCGACCGGCACGATCACCGCATTCTTGACCTGCTGTGCCTTCACCAATCCGAGAATCTCGGTGCGGAAATCCTGCGGCCGGTCGGACCACCGGATTCCGCCACGCGCGACTTTGCCGAAGCGCATATGCACGCCTTCAACGCGCGGCGAGTAAACAAAAATTTCATAGAGTGGCCGCGGCAGCGGCAAGTCGGTCAGCTTGCGGCTTTCGAACTTGATCGAAATCAGCGGCTTCGGCTGACCGTCTTTGTGGGTCTGATAGTAATTCGTGCGAATTGCCGATTGTACGGCGTTGATGAACCGACGGAGGATACGATCTTCGTCCAGGCTTTCGACCGCCTGCAATTTCTCCTCGATCTGCGCGACGATCGCGCCCTGCTTTTCATTCCGGCCGGCCTCAGCGCGCGGATCGAAACGGGCATGGAACAGATCGACGATATTGGCGGCAATGCCGGCATGCTTCACGAGCGTCGCCCACATATAGTCTTGCGAATAGGGCACGCAAATCTGCCGCAAAAATCGCGACAGCGTGCGGATCAGGGCAACGTCCCGCCAGGCCAGGCCGCCGTGCAGCGTGAGCGCATTGTAACCATCGTTCTCGGCCACGCCCCGCATCACCATTAGGAATGCGGTTTCCAGCCGCGCCTTGCCCTCGTCGAGCGCGATGACTTCGCCATCCGCGCGCTCAAGCAGCATGTCGTGGAACCAGACCCCGGCGCTGCCTTCCGGCTCGATGTGGTAGGTCCGTTCATCCACCACGCGAAAACCCATATTTTCCAGCACCGGAACGCGATCGGAGAGCGGCAATGGGCGCGCAAAGGTCCATACTTTCAGGCCGACCGACCGCTGGTCTTCTTCCTGGCGATGGAGAAAGTCGACACCCAACGGCCGCTGTTCGGACAGTCCTTCAATGACGCGAATGTCGCCGGCGGCGACCGCGGGTGCATAGGCCTCCCGGAAACCTTCCGAAAACGCCTCCCTGTACCGGATGAACAGCGCGCGCGCCTTGTCCGGGGAGTTGGCCAGAGCCAGGGCCTGGTTCAAGCCATCGCCCCACGTGCGGATGATTGCCTCAACTTCGTTCTCCAGCACGCTGCGGTCGACTGCAGGCGTCGCACCTCCTGAGCGGCCGATAATGAAATGCACGCGCACCAGCGGACCTTCATCGGGAAAATACGGATAAAATGCCGAAACCCGTCCGATGAATGCACGCGTGAGATATGCGCCGATCTTTACGCGAATGTGACTGTCGTAGCGTTCGCGCGGCACGAACACCAGCACCGACACGAAGCGGTCAAAGCGGTCACGCCGCGCCAGCACGCGCACGCGCGGCCGCTCGTCGAGCTGAAGGATTGCAAGCGCAAAGTTGTAGAGCGTGTCCTCGTCAATCTGGAACAACTCGTCGCGCGGGTAATGTTCCAGCACATTGGCCAGCGCCTTGCCGGAGTGCGTGCTCGGATCGAATCCGGCGCGTTCCTCCACAGCGGCGATCTTGCGCCGCAGATACGGAATGCTATGCGCGGTGCGCGTATAGGCGGTGGAAGTGAACAATCCGATGATGCGGTGTTCCCCGACCAGGTTGCCCGATAAATCGAAACGCTTCACGCCGATATAGTCGAGGTAGACGCGGCGGTGCACGCGCGCATGGATATTGGCTTTGGCGACAATCAGCGGCCGCGGCTCCTTCAAAAACGCCATGATTTCCGGCGTGAATTCGAGGAGCTCTGTGCCGCGCCTGAGCACGCGCAGCTCGCGTGATCGCATAATACCGAGCGCGCTTTCGAACTCCGGCTCAAGGGCCTGCCCGTCGACGGCGTAATCACGTACGCCGAGGAACGTGAAATTGTCGGCAAGCAGCCACTGCAGGAACTGGATCGCTTCGGCAATTTCGCCCACGGGCAGCGGCGGCGGATTTGTCTTCAGCTCGGTCACGATGTTGCCGACGCGGTCGCGCATGGCACGCCAGTCCTGCACCGCGAGGCGCACCTCGCCGAGAACGACCTGCAATGCGCGTACGAGTTCTGTGCGCGCGGCCTCATCGGCAATCGGTGCGAGATGAATGCTGATAAGACTCTCGCGTTTGCCTCCGGCCTCGGGGCCCTCGAGTGCCGTCAACTTGGTGCCGTCACGGCGCACGCTGAAGATCGGATGCGTGACCAGACGCACATCGAGACGGCGCTCCGCAATTTCTCCCATTACGGAATCAACCAGGAACGGCATATCGTCGTTGACGATTTCGATCAGCGAAACCGACTTGCGCTCACCTGAGGCTGTAAGCGGCACCGTTTCGCAGCGGACCTTTGACGTGCCCGGTTCCCGTTCCGCAAGGCATTCGTACGCATGCTCGGCCAGCGCTGCGAGATCGTCGGCGCCGTAACGCACCAGATCCTCGGGCACCGATCGGCCGTAAAGCTGCGCGATGAAGTTTGCAGGAATTTCCGGCCGGCGGCGGCTTAGCGCTTTGCCAGCCTGCTCGATCAGGGCGCGGGCGGCGCCTTCTTCCTCATTGCGGGGACGCTCAGCGGGCATGGGACCTCGTGCGCTTAGCATTGGCGCAGGACCTTTTCCGAAAGCCGATCGTCACTTTTCGGGATCATGCGCGAGAGAGAATCGGTCGAGGCGTATTCGGAGTTTTCACGTTCTGCGCAGGGCCGTCGAGAGCAACACACCATTTGGTGACGCGCCGGTGACAAGCCGGCCCGACGCGACCCATTCAGGCCCGTTAACTGTCTGATACAAAAGGCGAAAGCTCGACTAGCGGCTCGTATCGCACAGACCCATAACCCTGTACTCTGACCCAGGGTGAGCAGCGAATTAAGGGACGGAGAAATGCCCAAGGCCAATAAAACCGACAAAGCAGCCGGCAAGGCGGCGGCCGCAAAGCCGAATAAAGCCAAGCCGATGCTGCACGCGATCAAGGGCGGGAAGGCAGCGCCCTCAAAAGCACCGCTGGCAAAACCCTCCGCAGCCAAGCCGATGCTCGGCAAGACGGCCACAAAGCCGATCCCGCTCAAGCCGGCACCGGCGGCGGCCGACGATGTGCCGGTGATCGGGCTGAATCTGGAGCCGGTGAAATTGTCGCCGGCGATGGCGGCGTACTTCCGGAAATGCCAGGACAAGCTTGGTTTCGTGCCGAACGTGCTCGCCGCCTATGCTTTCGACATGGCAAAGCTCGAAACATTCGTGGCCATGTACAATGACTTGATGCTCGGCGAATCCGGTCTGTCCAAGCTCGAGCGCGAAATGATCGCGGTGGCCGTATCGTCCCAGAATCGCTGCTACTATTGCCTGACCGCGCATGGCGCGGCAGTTCGGCAATATTCCGGCAATCCGCTGCTCGGCGAGCACCTTGTGATGAATTACCGTGTCGCGCGGCTGAACAAGCGCCAGCGCGCCATGCTCGATTTTGCGGTCAAGCTGACGGCGTCACCCTGGAGTGTTGAAGAAGGCGACCGCGAGCGGCTGCGGCGTGTTGGCTTCCCTGACCGCGACATCTGGGATATTTCGGCCGTCGCGGGCTTCTTCAATATGTCGAACCGTGTGGCATCGGCGACCGATATGCGGCCGAATTCGGTTTATCACAGCCAGGCGCGCTGACTGATTCAATTGACGGTAGCCTCTCGTTACGCTCATTCCTGCGCAAGCGGGAATCCAGCTAAAATCTGAGAATCTCGGCAAGGCGGAACTGGATCCCCGCTTTCACGGGGACGAGCGGAATAAAACTCATGGCTCGAATTTTTCTCACGCTTCTTGCCTTCACCTTCGCCGCCCTCGCCTCCGCACAGGTCGCGCCGGTTTTGCGCGCGCCCACCATTGCTCCGGCGCAAACGGTCCGAGCCCACAACGGAGTCGTAGTTGCCCAGGAACAACGTGCGGCCCGCATCGGTATTGAAATTCTCGACCGTGGCGGCAATGCGGTCGATGCCGCCGTCGCAACAGGCTTTGCGCTCGCGGTGACCTATCCGCGCGCGGGCAATATCGGCGGCGGCGGTTTCATGCTGATCCACCTCGCCAAAGATAAGCGCGATGTCGCCATCGACTACCGCGAAACTGCGCCCGCGGCGGCGAGCAGCACGATGTTTCTCGACGCGCAGGGGAATCCGGATCCGGCAAAGTCGCGCGACAGTGCGCTCTCCGTCGGCATTCCTGGCACCGTCGCCGGACTTGTGATGGCGCACGAAAAATATGGATCCGGAAAATTCACGCTCGCCGATCTGATCGCGCCGGCGATCTATCTCGCGCAGAACGGATTCCTGGTCGAAGACGACACTGCCGACTCGCTGCCGCTGGCGCGCGAACGCCTTGCGCGCTGGCCGTCGACGAAATCAATATTTTTCAATGGTGACCGGCCGGTCGGCGAAGGTGAACGGCTGCTTCAGTTCGATCTCGCCGACACGCTGCGAGCCATTGCGAAGGACGGTCCGCGCGCATTTTATCAAGGCCGCACCGCCGATCGGATTGCAACCGCCGTCGTGAGGGCCGGCGGCATCATGACCAAAGAAGACCTCGCAGATTATCGTCCGATCGAGCGCGCGGTCGTGCGTGGCCGCTATCGCGGCTATGACGTCGTTTCCGCGCCTCCGCCATCATCCGGCGGCGTGCACCTGATCGAAATGCTCAACATTCTTGAAGGTTACGACCTCGCCAGTCTCGGCCGCGAGCAGTCCTTGCACGACATGATCGAAGCGATGAAACGGGCTTATGCCGACCGCGCAGCCTTCATGGGCGACCCCGATGCCGTAAAAATGCCGATTGCCGGCTTGTTATCGAAGGCATACGCCGCCTCCTTGCGCGCGGAGATCGGCGGGCGCGCGACGCCATCGGCCGACATCCGTCCAGGCAAGCCTGACGATTTCGAAGGCCGCAATACGACGCATTTTTCAGTGATCGACCATGATGGCAACGCCGTCTCGAACACCTACACGCTGAATTTCTCGTATGGTCTCGGCCTTGTCGCCGATGGCACCGGCGTGCTGCTCAACAATGAGCTCGACGATTTTACCGCCAAGCCCGGCACTGCGAATGCATATGAACTCGTCGGCTACTCCGCCAACTTGCCGGGGCCAGGCAAGCGGCCGCTGTCGTCGATGACGCCGACCATCATTCTTAAAGACGGCAAGCCGTTCCTGATCACCGGCTCGCCGGGTGGCAGCCGGATCATCAGCACGGTCCTGCAGGTCATTGTGAATGTGATCGATTTTCATATGCCAATCGGCGACGCCGTAAGCGCGCCTCGCCTGCATCAGCAATGGCAACCAGAAGAAGTTTATGTTGAGCCGGGTTTTGCGCCGGATGTGCTCGACGCGCTGGCGGCACGAGGCCATAAAATTGTGCCGACCCCGTCTTTCTCGTCCGCAAATTCCATCGAAATAACGGCGGACGGGCTGGTTGGCGCCGCCGACAGGCGAACGCGTGGCTCCCTGGCTGCCGGCTATTGAGCGGGCCGTGATCTATTTCAGTTCTTGATCACCAACCCCAGTTTCTTGATGACCGCCTGCCATTTACCTTCTTCTCGCTGGATGTTCTGCGCATATTCGGCGGGTGTGCTGGCGAGTGGATCGCCGCCGGCATCGAGCAGACGCTTCTTCATGTCGTCCGAGGAAACGATCTTGCGCAGCTCCTTGTTCAGCCGGTCGATAACCGGCTGCGGCGTGCCGGCGGGCGCAACGAGTCCGTAATATTGCACGATCTCGAGGCCCGGCAGTCCGGCCTCGGCGATGGTCGGAACATTGGGAATCGCGGCCATGCGCGCCGGCGAGCCGACGGCAATGGCGCGCAGCGTACCTGCCTGGATATTGCCGATCGCCGGCGGGAGCGTATTGAAGGCGATCATCACGTGGCCGCCGACAAGATCGTTAGTGAGCGGCCCAGTTCCCTTATAGGTGACGATCGTGATTTTGGTGCCGGTCATCGCCTTGAATTGCTCGGCGCCGAAATAATTCAGCGTCGGCGCCGGCGGCGTTCCGACGGTAAATTTGTCGCCGTCCTTCTTGGCGAGCGCGATCACTTCAGCGAGCGATTTCGCCGGCACCGACGGATTGGACATGATCACGATCGGAACCGAAGCAATCAGGCCGATCGGTGCAAAATCCTTTCCCATGTCGTAGCCGGGATCTTCCGGGAGGCCGGCGCCGGTCACCAGCAGCAGCAGCGTGTAGCCGTCGGGCTGCGCTCTTGCGACGTCGCGCGTGCCGATGACCGAACCGGCGCCCGGACGATTGACGACGATCACCTGCTGACCGAGCGCGTCGGTGAGCTTCTGCGCAATGACACGGCCGACCGTGTCGACGCCGCCACCCGCGGGGAACGCCACGACCAGCGAGATGGTGCGCGAGGGATAGTCTTCGGCGGCCGCGGGCTAGGCGCCGCGAGCACCGCCGCCAATGCAAAAGCAAGGGCCGAAAGTTTCAAATGATTAGCGAGCACCGCCCTGGTCATGTTTCCGTTCCCCGATTGTTATGCGTCGGCGTTGGCCCCGACATCATATTATGATTGAAAAAGTCAGCCGGAATCCAGCGCGATATCGCGGTTCAATCAACGCGGGCTCTTGTGGGCGCCCGATATTAGGCGGCCGCGGACAAGATTGATATGGCTTCGTAGCGTGTACACCATGCTTGCGTATGCGGTTGGCAGCGAAAGCGATTCGCGCGTTGGCCTAGATCTTCCAACTTTGCGTCGATCGCGCCAGAATCCATTTCCTGGCTTTAGATCCCATCTCGTTTTCGATCGCCCTCATCTCATCGTAGAGACGCCTGATTTTGGACTGCATCGCCCAGTCGTAGATTTGCGGCAGGAACCTGAACACTGGATATATGACGGCCGCCAGGGGCAGGAGCACGACAAGCATCCGTTCGACCAGGGTCGCAATCCAGAACGGAAGATATTTTTGGAGGAATGGCAGTCCTCGCTTGTAGAAACGCTGGGCTTCATCGCTGAGCGGAAGGTCGATCAATTCGGCTGCCGGAAATTGTCCGGCTTTCTGAAAAATTCCGGGCTGCGAATGAATCTGCTGGGCGGCCGTCAGCAACAAGTGCTGGATGGCCGGATGCAGATCCGCGCGCACGGCGAGACTCGCCTTCGGCGCCAGCATCACGATATCGACCGGCGGTCGATTGTTCAAAAGATCGCTGACGCCTGCAGGCAGCACAAGCTTATTCAGGAAGGGATAATGTGCGATGTAGGCGTCCGCGCGCGGAATGCTTGCGAGCGCAATACCTTTGGCGTCGATAAGTTGCTGGACTACTGGCGAATCCCAAGCGGTTATAATAAACGCCGCGTCGATGTCGCCCGTGACCAGCTTGTCGGCGGCGACCTGCGGCGGAAATCCCGGATAATTCGCCAACGACGCGATCGAGCTTGAACCTTTTTATAAGTTCGAGCGCAAGCGCCCGTGTTCCACTTCCTTCGGGGCCGATCGACAAGCGTTGGCCGCGTAACGCGCGGATATCGTCACCAAGTTCGCCCCGGAAAAAAAACCACAGCGGTTCGTAAAATACGGTGCCGAGTGACTCCACGTCCGGCAAATCCTTTTCGGTGGTTGTGCCGCCCTGAATAAACCCGACGCCACCCCGGATTTTGGTCACTTAGCAGCGACAGGTTTTCCAGACCGCCGCTCGTCGGCACCAGCCGCAACCTGACGCCAGATTGCGCGAGGATGTCGCGATAACGCAGGCCCATCTGGTAGTTGGCGCCGCCTTCCGCGCCCGTTGCCATGACGACTGTCCGGGGCGGCATTGTTTGCACAATGAAGACGCCGGCAGCCAGAACAATCGCGACCATCCCTGCAATCGTCAGAAAGAGCCAGGATCTTTGCAGACGGTCCATGTCGATCATTGCGTTTTGTCCCGCTTTCGTTTTCGATCTGGTTTCCGGTCTCCGAGCTCTAGCGTGACCAGCCTTGCGAGCAGGATTGCGGGGTAAAGCTGGCCAATGATGGATTCCAGATTGCAAAGGCTGCGCGCGATGGGATGGACGGGCACCAAATCGCCATAGCCAGTTGAGGTCAGCGTTACGAAGCTGAAATAGATCAGGTTGCTGGCAAGCGCCGTGTTATCATCGATTGCAATGCCGGAAAACGCCTTCGGAATCATCTGGCCAACCAATGCAAACAGCGCCACGAATATCAACGAAATCAGAAAATAGAGAAGGATCGCGCCGATAATCCGGTGGTACGTCACGCGTCCCGCCGAAAAGACCTGGCGCGCGACCACCCAGCCCAGCGTGACCGCCAGGATCAACCACGCTCCCACTTCAAGATAAATATCGAACGCGGAAGGATCGCGGAGCCGGTGTAAGGCCGCCGTCAGGTTCATTCCAAACGCGACCAACATCGCGATAAATGCGGCTGTGCTGCCTGACATAAAGAGGGCGCAGGCGATCATCGCCAGCGCCAGCAAAAATCCGAAGGCTTGAAAAACGATATGCCCGGTTGCCTGGAGCGGAGCGACAACAAACAACAACACCAGGAGAAGGGCCGTCAGGGCCGTCAGGATCGGGTCTCTATATTGCTCCTGAAGATTTCGGATCCGGGTCGTAAAATCTGTATTCATAGCACCTGATCCATCTTTGAAGCATTTGACGCGACGGCGATTGCCGCCATCTTGAAGATCGGCTGGTCAAAACAAAAAGTGAGCGATCGCGCCACCGTCAATTGGCCTTGCCAAGGACGGCCCGCACGGTCGGATGGGCGAGCAACGTTTCGGTGCCTGCCTCAGCCACCAGATCAACTGCCGCCTCAGGCAAATTAAAACTTGTGGGCACCTGTTCTAGCATCGCATTCCGCGCCGGATCCATTTGCGCAAACGAGATCTCGACAACGTCAAAGTTGATGTTGCTGCAACGCCAGTCGCCCCTGGCGCCAAGTTTTGCGGCCTCCGCCCTGGACAGGCGGCATCGCCACTTGCGCGTCGCGTCTTCCCAGTCCTTGACGGTGAGCCGAAATGCATCGTATCCGCCACGTACCGCGGAATTGATGGCCGTGTCGGTGAGCGCGCCGATCATTTCTCTTCCGGATGGACCTTGCACGGTCTGCGCCCATTCTCCCCGCGGGCCCAATCCCGAGTTCACCACAATGAAGACGAGATGTCGCAATTGCACGGCCCGTTCGCGAGTCAGCGGCGAGTACGGTTGTCCAGCGGCTTCGCGAGCGATGGTAATGCCGGAGAGTCCAAAATTGTCAGTGATGCCGCCATCGGCCAGCTTCACAAAGCGGATCTGTTCCGGATCGCGATAGCGTTTAAGCGCCTGCGCGAACGCGCGCACTTGAGCCCCGGCATTCCGGTCGGCAAGCACGCGATTGACCCACGGCGGCAGTGGCGCGCTACAGGAATCGGAAAAGCTTGCAAGGACAATGGGAACGAAAGCCACGGGAACGGCTGCCGAGGCCGCGACCGCCTGCGAGATCGGATACTTGCGCGGATCGCTGCACAAGGCCTCAAAGGTCACCGGAGAAAACACGAATGGAGTACGATTGTAGAGATCCGACGCGTTGAGCCAAATGATTGGCTTACTCGGTTGATAAAGATCGGCCAGGGTCGCTCCCTCGTACAGGTTTTGATCGAGCCAGCCTGCGAGGCGTGAAGCATCGTTGACCCCGCCCCCCAAACCTCTCGCCACGTTTGCGATGCTCACTCTGGTATTGAGTGCTTCCTCGGCATTCCGCAGGAGAAACCGCTCGCGAAAATCACTGAGTGCGGCTCGTCCTTTCAGGCCAAAATAGGCGGCAGCGACCGACCCACCCGATACGCCTGAAATAAATATGACGCGGTCAAAATATGTGCCCCGCCCTTTGGCCGGCAGGCGATCAAGGCCGCGCATTGCGCCATAGGCAAATGCCGCTGCGCGTGTGCCGCCGCCGGAAAATGTCACCGCCACGACTGTGTCGCCGCCCACGTCGGGCGGCGCCAAGGGCGGAACGATCGCCGCGTTGGATGCCACCGGCAGATTGATCGGATCTTTGAACGTCGCCGTTGCGCACGCACCCAGCGATAGTGCGACCACGGCTATCGCGGCTCGATAGCGTGTTACTCGCATTCGTGATTACCCCAACTCCGCAGCGCAAACTGTACGCTATTGACGCCAACCATATGTGGTTTTGTCCCAGATCAACATGCGATGGCCATGCCGACACGGCGGCCGGCACGCCGCAATGCGAAAAAGCTTGAAGTGAATTGAAACGAGTATTGGAGCGGGCGAAGGGATTCGAACCCTCGACCCCGACCTTGGCAAGGTCGTGCTCTACCCCTGAGCTACACCCGCATCCGTTAGATATTGGCCGAAAACCGCTATCGGCCGCCAAGGCCGTTCCTATAGCCAAAAGGCTGCCCTAAAAGCAACCACGACGTCCGGCCGGGGGTTTAACCCTTGCGGTGCTTGCGCGGCGCAACCTCGGCCTGCCAGCGCGGATTTGGATTGCAGAAGCCCCGGAACCCCGAAATCACGGTGACCTGGCACTCTTCAATTGTGCGGAACTGACAATCTTCAGAGAGATCGCTACCAAAATTGCGAAGCGCGCACCAAGGACCCTCATCAGCGCGTACCAGACCCGGGCGAGCCAACGCAGCAAATGTGGCGAATACGGCCGTCACCAGTACAATGCGCAGCATATCGGGGCCTTCCTGGCTTTGCAGCGGTCCCCAAAAACGGCCACCTCAACGCCAGCCGTCAGTCGTATTGGACCTTGCGTTTGTGGTGAGCGCGTCTGGTGGCGGTTGCCGGTCCGACATAGCGCGGATTTTGATTGCAGAAACCGCGGTTGCCGGCCAACACGACAGGACGGCACGCCTCGAATGAAGAGTATTGGCAGTCTTCGTAGACCGAGCCTGTTCCCAGAGAAATAACCGCGCACCATGGCCGCTCCGCAGCCTTTACGCTCGTGGCGTTGAGCGGCATCACGGCCATAGCAACGCCCGCGATCAGTAAAATGCGTATCATCTTTTACCTCTTTGATCAGAATAACACCCTAACGGCCCAAGTTATTGCGCGATGTCAAAAACGCCCGATCAACTATTCGTGGCGCTCGATGCCCTTGGCATCAAGTATTCCACGGTCGAGCACCCACCGCTGTTCACGGTTGAACAGTCGCGAAATTTACGCGGCCAGATTCGAGGCGGGCACACCAAAAATCTTTTTCTCCGCGACAAAAAATACGCGATCTATCTGGTGGTTACACTTGAAGACGCCGAGATCGACCTGAAAGGCATGCACCGGCGGCTTGGTGCCACCGGACGATTCTCGTTCGGTTCAGCCGATTTGATGCGCGAGGTCCTGGGGGTCGAACCGGGCTCGGTCACGCCGTTCGGCGCCATTAACGACACCGACGGCCGCGTGACAGTGGTGCTCGACGCCGCCATGATGGAGTTCGAAACGCTGAATTTTCATCCGCTTGCCAACACCATGACGACGTCGATAAAGCGTGACGATTTGGTAAAATTCCTCGAATCGACCGGCCATATGCCGCGAATTGAGCGCCTTTCGGGCCGCGCCTCGAACATGCCTTGATGATTGCGTTACCTTCCCGGATAACCCATCTAATCCGGCATGGAGCCCAGATTTTCGGGTCATTGATGGATGGCGGATAGGGACGACGACAAATGTTGCAGAACGGCGGGGCAATGACGGCGGCTGATGTGGTCAAGGACACGACCACACAAGGCTTTATGAAAGATGTCATCGAGGAATCGAAGCACCAGCCGGTGCTGGTGGATTTCTGGGCGCCTTGGTGCGGCCCCTGCAAACAGCTCACACCTGTTCTGGAAAAAGCGGTGAAAGCTGCAAAGGGCAAGGTGAAACTTGCCAAGATGAACATCGATGAACACCCGGCAATCCCGGGCCAGATGGGCATCCAGTCGATCCCGGCGGTAATTGCTTTTTCCAACGGCCAACCGGTCGACGGCTTTATGGGTGCCCTGCCCGAGAGCCAGGTGGCGGCGTTCCTCGAACGCATCACCAAAGGCGCAGTCGGCGCGGAAGAAAAAGACTTGCTCAAGGCAGCCGACCAGGCTCTGGCGGAAGGAAATGCCGCCGGTGCCGCTGAACTCTATACGCAGCTGCTCGCCGAGGACGGCACCAACGCGCCGGCCCTTGCGGGGCTTGCACGCTGCTATGTCGAAACCGGCGCACTCGAGCAAGCCAAGCAGACACTCGCACTCGTTCCCGAAGCAAAGCGTAACGACGCAACAGTCGCCGCCGCGCGCGCCGCGCTCGATGTCGCCGAGCAAGCCAAGTCCATTGGTCCGCTGGCGGAGCTCGAAGAAAAAGTGCGCGCCAATCCTCTCGATCACCAGGCGCGCTTCGATCTAGCTGTCGCGCTCAATGCAAAAGGAAAACGCGATGACGCCGTCAATCACCTGATCGACATCGTCAGGCGTGACCGCAAGTGGAATGACGACGGCGCGCGCAAGCAACTCGTGCAATTCTTCGAAGCATGGGGCGCCACCGATCCTGCGACCGTGGAAGGCCGGAAACGTTTGTCTTCAATATTGTTCTCCTAGCGGTTCGCCCCCCGGGAGCGGCACCGAGGCAAAAGCGAAGCGAAGATGCCGATGAATGCTCAATATCGCGGGCCGATCGAGATGCCCGGAGTCATCCCGGTCTTTCCGTTGCCGGGCGCGCTGCTCTTGCCGCGCGGCCAGATGCCGCTCAATATTTTCGAGCCGCGCTATCTTGCGATGGTCGATGATTTGCTGCGCGACGGTCATCGGCTCATCGGCATGATTCAACCCGATGTCGCGCAACGCGGCTCTGCCGAAAAGCCACCGCTCTACAAAATCGGCTGTGTCGGGCGTATCACGCAACTCACGGAAAGCGGCGACGGGCGCTATTTGCTCGAGCTGACCGGTGTCGCGCGCTTTCGCGTCGAAGAGGAGCTCAAAGTTGCGACACCGTACCGGCAATGCCGCGTGACCTACGCGCCGTTCGCGGACGATTTCACCGCGCGCAAAGGGGAGAATGCCGTCGACCGTGCAGCGCTGCTCGCGGCGCTGACCAATTTTCTCAAGGCCAACGACCTCAAGGCCGACTGGGAAGGCATCGAAAAGGCCCCCAATGAAGCGTTGGTCAACGCGCTTTCGATGATGTCGCCTTACGGCACGGCTGAAAAGCAGGCGCTGCTTGAAGCACCTGACCTGAAAACACGCGCGGAAATCCTTATTGCCATCACCGAGATCGAACTCGCCAAGAAAAATACCGAAGGCGAGCCACAGTTGCAGTAAGACCTCTTGCCTGTCATGCCCGGCCTTGCGCCGGGCATCCCGGTTCGTTTGGTATAGTCGTGCCTTTCTGATCGGGATGGCAAATACAACTCGGGCCTGCCCGAGTTGTGCAATTTGATAGCTTTGCCGCAAGTCGGGTAAACCCGACTTGCGGTGACAAGCCCGGCCATGACGAATTATGATGTCAGGGTAAGTACCGGAGCAATTTGATGTCCACTGTCCCGCCTACCGAACGGCCCGCCGGCAGCGTGGATCCGAAGCTTCTGGAGATCCTCGTATGCCCGCTCACCAAGAGCCCGTTGGAATATGACGCCGCAAAACAAGAGCTGATCTCGCGCAAGGCCAGGCTCGCTTATCCTATCCGCGACGGCATTCCGATCATGCTGCCGGAAGAGGCACGAAAGCTGGAGTGACTTCCCGTCATGGCCGGACATAGCCGTCCAAAGAACGGCGTCGCTTTGCTCGCCTATGTCCCGGCCATCCCGATAAACAGCGCACGGCTTTACCCGCCTAAGCGAGATCGCCGGGACGAGCCCGGCGATGACAAGATGAGTCGAAAAAGTGAATAGGAGAGAAGCGCGATGATCAAGATCTGGGGCCGCAAGACCTCGTCCAACGTACAAAAAGCAATGTGGGCGATCGGGGAGCTCAAGCTCGAACATGAACGCATCGATGTCGGCGGCCCATTCGGCAAGAACAAGGAACCCGCCTATCTGGCGATAAATCCCAACGGCCTCGTGCCGACGCTCGAAGAAGAAGACGGTTTTCTGTTGTGGGAATCCAATTCGATCGTGCGCTATCTAGCCGGCAAGCACGACAAGAGCGGCGTGATCGAGCCGAAGGATCCAAAACAACGCGCGCTTGCAAGCCAGTGGATGGATTGGCAGCTATCGGTGGTCGGTCCGGCGATCTTCGCCGCATTCTGGGGCCTGATCCGCACGCCTGCAGAAAAACGCGACCTGGCGGCGATCAAGACGTCGCAAGAGAAGACTACCGCCGCCATGCAGATGATGGATGCCCAGCTGGCGAAAACAAAATTCCTCGCCGGTGACGCTTTCTCCTATGGAGATATTCCGGTCGGTATCATGTGCTATCGTTTCGTGCAGCTGGTGCCGGATCGGCCGCAGATGCCAAACCTCGACCGCTGGTATGCGCAGATTTCCAGCCGCAAGGCGTTTCAGGATCACGTCGGCAGCGTGCCGCTGTCATAGCAGCAGTCGTCCCCGCGAATGCGGGGACCCATACGCCGTGCACTATCGGTACGCCGCGGAGTATAGGTCCCGGGTCTCGCTTCGCTCGCCCGGGACGACAGGTAAGTTCTACAACGCCTCGCCCTTCAGCAGCTTGGGCACTTCGCCGGTAAAGCCGGCAGCCTCACGAATGAACATGCGCTTGAGCGGAGGCATCCGTTCGACCAGGCCGAGGCCGATATTGCGCGCGAGCCGCAGCACATCCGAGTGATTGGAAAACAGCCGGTTCAACCCGTCGGTCGCAACACCCATGGTCATAGTGTCGAAGCGCCGCCAGCGCTGATATCGTTCGAGCACGTCGGCGGCACCGATATCGAGCCCCAGGCGCGCCGCATCGGCAATCGCTTCCGCCAACGCCGCGACATCACGGAGGCCCATGTTAAGCCCCTGCCCCGCAATCGGATGGATGATATGCGCAGCATCGCCGATCAGCGCGAGCCGGTCGGCGATGAACCGGCGAGCGGTGAACAGCCCCAGGGGAAATGCCCGGCGCGGACCGGCAACGGTGATATCGCCGAGCTGCAATCCGAAGCGTTTTTCCAGCTCGGCATGGAATTGGTCGTCCGGCAACGCAATGATCCGCTCGGCCTCGCGGGTGTCTTCGGTCCACACGATCGAACAGCGTTTTCCCGTGAGCGGCAGAATTGCGAAGGGGCCGGCGGGCAGGAAATGCTCTTCGGCACG
Source organism: uncultured Alphaproteobacteria bacterium (assembly GCA_963815055.1). GTDB lineage: Bacteria > Pseudomonadota > Alphaproteobacteria > Rhizobiales > Xanthobacteraceae > Pseudolabrys. Next base: position 152,671 of record CAWFEU010000001.1, read on the forward strand.
GCCACTGTGATCGCGTTCATGCGCAACCGTCGTGACGATAGCCGACTGATCGTAGTTCCAGCCATGGGTCGCTATGCCTGCGCGTTCGCGGATTTGCGACCTGGCGCCATCGGCACCGACCAGCAGACGGGCGGAAATCGTTTCGCCGCCGGTGAGCGCAACGTTGTTTGCATTGCCGACATTTTCAAAGCCAGTCACCGAACCCGCGCGCAATTCGACGTCGAGCTCCTTTGCCTTGGCTACCAGCGCGTCGACCAGATGGCGGTTCTCGACCATGTGAGCGAACGGTTCTCCCTCATCCACCTCGCCGCCGAAGGTAAGGAATGTCGGGCGCACCACGTCGTCGAGCTTGGAATCAGTGACCACCATGTCCAGGATCGGCTGCGCGTCGGCCGCCACCGCTTCCCAAACCTCGATCGCTTCAAACAGGCGCCGGGCGGCGGCTGCAATCGCCGAGGCGCGCGGGTCTTTCGACGTGGCGTGCGCAAGGCCCGGATCGATAACCGTGACGCTGAATGTCTGGCCCAACGCCTGGCGGAGTGCAATCGCCAGCGCCAGGCCGGCAAAGCCAGCGCCGCCGACAACTAGGTCCGCCCGTTGAGGTGCGGAATCGCCTTTATTCATGCGTATTCCTTGTAAAACTTGCCGCATCATAGCAGGTTGAGCAGGTACTTTGACCCATCCCAGGCCCTGTCATGACGTCCGCCGTCCAGGATTTGCTCAATATTCTCGATCTCGAGCCGCTGGAACAGAACCTGTTCCGCGGCCGCTCGCCGCAAGTCGGCTGGCAACGCGTGTTCGGTGGCCAGGTGATCGGACAGGCCCTGGTTGCGGCGGTCCGTACCGTCGAGAACCGGCCGCCCCATTCCCTGCACGCCTACTTTCTGTTGCCCGGCGACCCCAAGGTTCCGATTATTTATGACGTCGATCGCGTGCGCGACGGCAGGAGCTTCACCACGCGGAGCGTCACCGCGCGCCAGCACGGGCATCCGATCTTCTCGATGCTAGTGTCATTCCACACCGATGAGCCTGGCCTCGACCATCAGGCCAAGATGCCTGACGTGCCGCCGCCGGAAAAATTGCCGAGTGACGCCGACATGCGCGAGAAGTTGCTGCCGATGATGCCGGATCCCGTTCGCCGCTACTACGAGCGCGAGCGGCCGATCGAACTTCGGCCCGGTCGAATTCGAGCGCTATCTCGGAAAGAAAATTCCCGGCGGGCAATTCAACATCTGGATTCGCACAACCGGCAAGCTGCCCGATCTGCCCGCCATTCATCAATGCGTGCTCGCCTATGCCTCCGACATGATGTTGCTGGATACTGCGCTGGCGCCGCACGGGCGCACGCTGTTCGAGAAGGAATTCATGGCCGCCAGTCTCGACCACGCGCTATGGCTGCACCGGCCATTTCGTGCGGATGACTGGCTGCTCTATGCGCAGGATTCGCCTAGTCTACACGGTTCGCGGGGCTTCGCGCGCGGACTTATATTCACTCGTGACGGTACATTGGTCGCTTCTGTGGCGCAGGAAGGCCTCGTCCGCCAGCGTCGGGAGACCTGAAACGGCAATGCAGCGGTTGCTTGCGGCCTGTTTTTTTCTCATCGCAATGCTGACAGTCGCGCTCGCTGCTTCGGGCCAGCAGCCGGCGCCGGCCGGTGCATTTGAAGGAGCGCCTGCGCAATACACTCAATTCTCCGCAGGCGAACTTTCGCGCGGATTTCTCGCGCTCGCATTCGGATCCGATTTGCGCATCGGCGCCCGGCCGACCGGCATTCGCCGTTTCGATCACGCGATTAGCGCACACGTCACGGGCGGCGGCGCGGTGGATCGCCGTGCGGCGATGGCGCATATCATTGGTGACTACGCACGTGCGGTGCCCGGGCTGCACCTGAGCGAGACATCGGCAGAACCGGCCGATATCGAGTTGCGGCTCATCGACGAGAAGGATTTTAAATCCGCGTTGCAGGCGGCCTTCGGAGCCAAGATTGCCAGGACGTTTGTCACGCGCACCGACCCGCAATGCATGACGAGTGTCAAATCAACCGCCGACGGAAAAATCGTTCACTCCGTTTCATTTATTATCGTCGACAAGGGTGACGATGTTTTCCTGGACTGCGCCTACCACGAGTTGCTGCACGCCTTCGGGCTGTCCAACCACGATCAACATAATTCCTGGACCACGCTCAACCAGAAGCGGATGGTCGGCTACCTCACAGTCTATGACCGCGCACTGCTGACTTTACTCTATGACCCGCGGATCAGCCCCGGGATGACGGTTAGAGAAGCCCGTAAAGTGCTGCCCGAGATCATCGCAGAGCTCGGCCTCGCCACTCCGGCAGAACGCAAATAAGGCAGTATTATTGACCTATTTTGCCCTCTAATGCGGCGCGCTGCGTGTGGGCTTGGCAAGATTACCGCTTAAACTTTAGGCCCCCTGTCGCTAGCTTAAGCAAATCAGCCCGCACCGGTCCAAGCCGGGGCGGATTTTTCTGCGCATGGCTCGGCGTCGGCCCCGTCTCCTTGCAGCGGCATGCGCAAAACAAAATCGGCGTAGTGCAAACACGCCGCGGGAAGGAAGTCATGAAGCTCGTTATTGCCGTCATCAAACCTTTCAAACTCGACGAGGTCCGCGACGCCCTCACGCGCCTCGGAATCCACGGGATGACTGTCGCCGAGGTCAAAGGTTACGGCCGGCAAAAGGGCCACACCGAAATCTATCGTGGCGCCGAATACGTCGTGAACTTCCTTCCAAAATTACGCGTCGAGGTCGCCATCGCCTCGGAGCAACTCGACCAGGTTGTGGACGCGCTGACTGCCGCTGCGCGCACCGGGCAGATCGGTGATGGAAAAATTTTCGTCACACCGATCGAGCAGGCCCTGCGCATCCGCACCGGCGAAACCGACGTCGACGCACTCTAAAAAAATAATTTGAAATTAGGGGGATGACATGACACGCGCATTATTGCGCCTCGTTCTGAGCGGCATCGCGGCCCTAGTCGCATCGCCGGGTTTCGCACAAACTTCCAATGTTGCGTCAAAGATCGATGCTGCCGACACCGCGTGGATGATCGGCGCGACCGGTCTCGTGCTGATGATGACAATTCCCGGGCTCGCGTTATTTTATGCTGGCATGGTGCGCAAGAAGAACGTGCTCGCGACCATGGCGCAAAGTCTCGCAGCAACATTTCTGATTTCAATCCTGTGGGCGTTGGTTGGCTACAGTCTCGCCTTCACTGGCGAGGGCGCATTCATCGGAACGTTCGAACGCATCTTTCTCAACGGCGTGACGCTCGATGCAATTTCTCCGCTGGCAAGGACGATCCCTGAAAGCCTGTTTATGATCTACCAGATGACCTTCGCAGTGATCACCGTCGCATTGGTTGCCGGCTCGGTTGCCGATCGTCTGCGGTTTTCGGCATTCCTGCTGTTTTGCGTGTTCTGGCTGCTGCTGGTTTATGTGCCGATTGCGCATTGGGTGTGGGGCGGCGGATTCCTTGGCAGCTACGGCACCATCGATTTCGCCGGTGGCCTGGTCGTGCATCTCAACGCCGGCATCGCCGGCCTCGTTGCGGCCTATGTTCTCGGCGCACGTCGCGGTTATGGCAGCGAAAACCTGGCGCCTTATGATCTCACGCTTGCGGTGGTTGGCACCGGCCTGCTGTGGGTTGGCTGGTTCGGCTTCAATGGCGGCTCCGCGCTCGGTGCCAATTCGCGCGCAGCCATGGCGATCGTGTCAACGCATCTCGCAGCCAGCGCCGGCGCCTTCACCTGGATGGCGCTCGAATGGTGGACGCGCGGCAAGCCATCGGTGCTCGGCATGATCTCGGGCGCGGTCGCCGGCCTCGGCACCATCACGCCGGCATCGGGGTTCGTGATGCCGATGCAGGGCATACTGATCGGCATTGCCGCCGGCGCAATCTGCTTCTGGGCCTGCACGTCGCTCAAGCTCAAGATGGGCTATGACGATTTACTCGACGTGTTCGGTGTTCACGGGATTGGCGGGCTGACCGGCACGCTGCTTGCCGGCGTTTTTGCGGTTGGCGCGCTATCGGCGAGCCCGGAAATGCCCGGCGGCGTCCATGGGCTGCTCGAAGGCAACCCACAGCAGGTATTGGCGCAGCTCTACGGCATCGTCGTCACTTTGGTGTGGTCGGGGGCTGGGACCTTCGTCATCCTCAAGACCATCAGCGTGCTCGTACCGCTCCGTGTCCGTCACGAAGATGAAGTCATAGGTCTCGACGTCAGCCTGCACGGCGAAGCCCTTCAGTAATTAACAATTGGTTTCCGCGCCGGTCACTAGCCGTCGCGGATCGCACCAATCCGTAGGCATCTGATTAAATTTTAAGCACGTCGTTTGAGTCTTGGCGCGTCTTTGGGCGCAGGCCGACGGCGGCATTGGGGGATAACCCCCGTAAAACGAATTTCCTTATTTAAATCACACAGATAACGCCTTCGCCGGCAACTGGCACAGCGTTTGATTCTATCCCATCGGCCATGCCTGCGAAGCGAGCTTCGTTGGTCGGGCTCAGTGAACCCGCCCGCACTGCGTGAAGGTAGAAAACGGGCTCAAGCGGGGATCGAATCCATGAAAATCGTCATGGCCATTATTAAACCCTTCAAGCTCGACGAGGTCCGCGACGCCCTGACCTCCATCGGCGTGCAAGGGCTGACTGTTACCGAGGTCAAAGGATACGGGCGTCAAAAAGGGCACACGGAAATCTACCGTGGCGCCGAGTATGCGGTGAGCTTCCTGCCGAAGATCAAAATCGAAGTGGCAGTGGACACCAAGCAAGTCGACAAGGTCATCGGGGCCATCACCGGCGCCGCCAAGACCGGTCAGATCGGCGACGGAAAAATCTTCGTCTTCAATCTGGAAAACGCCGTGCGAATCCGCACCGGCGAGACCGATGCCGCGGCGCTTTAGTAATCCGCACCGCAACAATACGGACAGGAGTAAGACCATGACGTTGAAGAAATCCTCCCGTGCGGGGCTCTTGGCTCTCGCCTTCGGGATTGTACTCGGCCTCTTCCTGAGCGTGGCGACATATGACGCCTCCTTCGCTCAGGCGCAGGCTCCAGCCGCGGCGGCGCCTGCGGCTGCACCGCCCGCGCCCGCGGCTCCGCCGCCGGCCTGCGCTAACGACCCGGATCCGAAGAAAGCCGTCCTGGAAAAGTGCACGCCCAATTCGGGCGACACTGCCTGGATGCTGACCTCGGTCGCTCTCGTGCTCATGATGACCGTGCCGGGCCTCGGCCTGTTCTACGGTGGTATGGTGCGCAAGAAGAACGTCGGCGACACGGTGATGACGAGCTTTGCCGTCACTTGTCTCGTCACGATCCTTTACGCATGTTTCACGTACAGTATGTCCTTTACAACCGGAGGGCCGTTCCTTGGCGGCTTCAGTCGCGCATTCCTGCAAGGCATCCTGAGTGACATATCGACGGGTGTCGGCACGCCAAACGGCTTGGCCGTGACGATTCCTGAAACGGTCTATCTCTGCTTCCAGATGACCTTCGCCATCATCACGCCGGCACTGATCGCCGGTGCCTTCGCCGAACGCATGAAATTCTCCGCCATGCTGTGGTTCATCGGCCTGTGGGCGGTCCTGGTCTATGCGCCGATCGCGCATTGGGTCTGGGGCGCCGACGGCTTCATGTCCAACGGCAACTCGGACGCCTGGTTCAAGGTGCTCGATTTCGCCGGCGGCACGGTGGTGCATATCAACGCGGGCGTTGCCGGCCTGATGTGCGCAATCTGTCTCGGCAAGCGCAAGGACGCTGGCCCTGGCCACAACATGGTGCTCACCTTCATCGGCGCCTCGCTGCTGTGGGTCGGCTGGTTCGGCTTTAACGCCGGCTCCGCCGTCACCGCCGGTATGCAGGCGGGCATGGCGATGACCGTGACCCAGATCGCAACCGCAGTTGCCGGCTTTACGTGGATGCTCGTGGAGTGGATTGCCCGCGGCAAGCCCACCGTCATCGGCATCTGCTCGGGTGCGGTCGCAGGTCTCGTCGCCATCACTCCGGCGTCGGGATTCGTCGGTCCTGTCGGCTCAATGGCGATCGGCGTCGCCGCCGGCATCCTCTGCTACTGGGGCGTGACTGGCCTCAAGCGGATGCTCGGTCAGGATGACGCGCTCGACTGCTTCGGCGTGCATGGAGTCGGCGGTATCGTCGGCGCACTGCTCACCGGCGTATTCGCCATCAGCGAATACGGCGGCACCGCCGGACTGATCGAAGGCAACGCGGCCCAGATGATCAACCAGGTCCAAGGCATCGCGGTCGTGATCATCTACGATGCGATCGTCTCGCTGATCATCCTCAAGGTGCTTGATGCGATCATCGGCTTGCGCGTCTCCGACGAAGTGGAACGCGAAGGCCTCGATCTCGCGCTGCACGGCGAGACCGTTCAGTAGCTGAAGCTCCCTAGCGGTAGGGGCGGAAACCCGGCACTGTCCCTTCCGTCGAGGCCCCCGGTTCGCAAGGACCGGGGGCCTCTCTTATTTTGACGCGGCTATTGGTGTTTGCGATGCCCGATAAGCCCGATTTTCGATGGTTAATCGGGTCTTAACCTCGCCCTCTTTATTGTGTCGAAACCCTTGTGCGGCGGCATGTTCCCGCCTCGTCAACGCATGTCCATGATGACCGCCACGCGCGAGCCTGCCACTCAAACTGCAACGGCGGTCGACGGCCGCTCGCCCTTCGTGCGCCTGACCGAACTCATCGCAGGCATCGAGCCTGGGAAGCCCGTCGTCAATCTGTCGGTTGGCGAGCCGCAGCACCCGGTGCCGTCTTTTGTCGGCCCTACACTCGCAGCGCACCTAGCAGACTTCGGCCGCTACCCCGCCAATAAAGGCATCGAACCATTTCGTCGCGCGGTCGCGGCCTGGCTCAATCGCCGGTACAAACTCGCGCGCCCCGTCGATCCGGAAAGCGAAGTGCTGGTCCTCAACGGCACACGCGAAGGATTGTTTCTCGCGGCGATTGCCGCCAAGCGCTGGGTCGCGCGACGCGCCGGCAAACCAGCGGTGCTTATTCCAAATCCGTTCTATGCGGCCTATGCCGCGGGCGCGCTCGCGGCCGAATGCGAGCCAATCTACATGCCCGCGACGCGCGAGAGCGGCTTCCTGCCCGATCTTGATGCGCTCGACGATACGCTGCTCGCGCGCACGGTGGCGTTCTATATCGCCTCGCCATCAAATCCGCAGGGCGCGGTCGCCGATCGTGCCTACTTGGAGAAGCTTGCAAGGCTTGCGCGCCGCTTTGGCTTCCTGGTGTTCGCTGACGAATGTTACTGCGAAATCTATAGCAACAAGGCGCCCCCCGGCATGCTGGAAGCGTCAGGCGCGGATTTCGCCAACGTCGTTGTCTTCCATTCGCTGTCCAAGCGCTCGAACTTGCCAGGCTTGCGCGTCGGCTTCGCCGCCGGTGACCACCGTTTTCTTGGCCCTTATCTCGAATTGCGCAATATCGCCGCGCCGCAAGTGCCGACGCCGGCACAACACGTGGCGATCGCCGCTTACGGCGACGAGGCGCACGTCGAGGACAACCGCGAACTCTATTCCGCCAAATTCGATCTCGCCGACCAGATTGTCGACGACCGCTATGGCTATCGACGCCCGGCCGGCGGATTTTTTCTGTGGCTTGACGTGTCGAAACAAGGCGGCAGTGAAATCGTCACCAAGCGGCTGTGGGCCGAGGCGGGCGTACGGGTTGTGCCGGGGCGCTATCTCGCGCGCGAACAGGCCGACGGCAGTAATCCCGGCGCGGACTATATCCGCGTCGCAATGGTGCAGGACAAAGCGGCCACGGCCGAGGCGCTGCATCGCCTCGTCGCCGTGCTCGGTTAAGGACCAAGGATATAACCGCATGCGGGCAACCGATCGCAGTCTCGATGTCGTCGCCTTCCTCTCGGAGCATTTCCGCGACATTGTGCGGCGTCGCCTGAGTGAGCTTGCCGGCCTCGCGTTGATTACGCTGGCACTGCTTGGCGCCATCGCGCTTGCAACGTGGTCTGTGCAGGATCCGTCACTGAGTCACGCCACCCAGAAGCCAATCCACAATCTGCTCGGCTACCCCGGCGCGATATTCTCCGACCTTGCAATGCAATTGCTCGGCCTCTCTGCCATCCTGCTGCTGGTGCCGGAGGCATTGCTCGGCTGGCGTTTGCTGGGGCACCGGCCGGTCGGCGATAAATGGCGTAGCCTGCTCTGGATCGTCGCGACCTTGCTGGCAGCAGCGTTTGCATCGATGTTACCGCGCATCGGCTCCTGGCCATTGCCGACCGGACTCGGTGGCGTCGCGGGCGACGCGTTCCTGCGCTTGCCGGCAATGGTTTTTGGTGCGCCGCTCGCAGGCGTGACGCGCCTTGTTCTATGCATTGTGTTCGGGCTTGCCGCGGCCGCGGCCGTGCTTGCCGCCGCCCGCGGCGGACAGCGCGTCGAAAGGCGCGCCGCCCGCAGGGTCGAGGAAGAGGACGAGATTGAGGAGGAAGAATTCGAAGACGATCAGGGCTCTGCATGGATCGGCATGATCGTGCATGCTTTGCTGAGCTGGAAGGCGCGCATCGGGCGCATGATCCGCGGTGACGTGCGCGCGCGTACTCCACTCCCCGCAGCGTCACGCGGCCCGCGGCATGAGCCTCGCTTCGATGGCGGCGCGACCGATTACGAGGACGATTTCGAAGGTGAAGATGAAGAAGACGCGCCGGCACCGCGCCGGCGCGCTGCGCCGCGCGCGCCCGTGCGCCGCTCCGGCAACGGCTACACTTTGCCTTCGCTCAACCTGCTGGCGGCGCCTCGCGCCAGCGAGCGTACGACGTTGTCGCGCGATATCATCGACGGCAATGCCGCGGCACTCGAAAGCGTGTTGCAGGATTTCGGCGTGCGCGGCGAAATCATCAATGCGCATCCCGGCCCGGTCGTCACGCTTTACGAGCTTGAACCGGCGCCTGGCATCAAGTCATCGCGCGTCATCGGACTTTCCGACGACATTGCACGCTCGATGAGCGCGGTGTCGGCGCGCGTCGCGGTTGTTTCGGGCCGCAACGCCATCGGCATCGAACTGCCCAATCCAACGCGCGAAAAGGTCTATCTGCGCGAGCTGCTCACCGGCATCGACTACAATGAAAGCGCGGCGAAGCTGCCACTGTGTCTCGGCAAGACCATCGGCGGTGACTCGGTCATTGTCGACCTGTCGCGCATGCCGCATCTGTTGATTGCGGGCACCACCGGCTCCGGCAAATCAGTCGCCATCAACACCATGATCCTGTCATTGGTGTATCGCCTGCGCCCGGACCAGTGCCGGCTGATCATGGTCGATCCGAAAATGCTGGAGCTGTCGGTCTATGACGGCATTCCGCATCTTCTCACCCCGGTCGTGACCGATCCAAAGAAGGCGGTGGTCGCTCTCAAATGGGCCGTGCGCGAAATGGAAGGCCGTTACAAGAAAATGTCGAAGCTCGGCGTGCGCAACATCGAGGGCTACAACGCGCGCGTCGCCGAGGCGAAGGCGAAAGGCGAGACGCTTACCCGCACGGTGCACACCGGCTACGATAAAGAGACTGGCCAGGCAATCTACGAGAAGGAAGACCTCGAGCTTGAACCGCTGCCGTTCCTGGTCGTGATTGTCGACGAAATGGCCGACCTGATGATGGTCGCCGGCAAGGACATCGAAGGCGCGATCCAGCGTCTCGCGCAAATGGCGCGCGCAGCCGGAATTCACGTCATTCTCGCAACCCAGCGTCCGTCGGTGGATGTGATCACCGGTACGATCAAGGCGAATTTCCCGACCCGTATCTCGTTTCAGGTCACTTCCAAGATCGATAGCCGCACAATTCTCGGTGAGCAGGGAGCGGAACAACTGCTCGGTCAGGGTGACATGCTATATATGGCCGGCGGCGGGCGCATCAGCCGCGTGCACGGACCTTTCGTCTCCGACGACGAGGTCGAGAAAGTCGTGCGCCACCTGAAGTCGCAAGGCGCGCCGGAGTATCTGGAGGAAGTGACCGCCGGCGGCGATGAAGACGGCGAAGACGGGGCGGTCTTCGACGCGACCGGCATGGGGCTGGCCGAAGGTGGCGACTTGTTTCAGCAGGCCGTCGCAATCGTCAAACGCGACCGGAAAGCGTCGACCTCCTATATCCAGCGGCGCCTGCAAATCGGCTATAACCGCGCCGCTACCATCATGGAGCGGATGGAAGAAGAGGGCATCGTTGGCCAGCCTAATCATGCCGGCAAGCGCGAAATCCTCGTCCCCGAGAACCCCGCCGACGACCGCTATTGAGAATCGTCCTGTTCGCAATTAAGCCGAATCAGGCCTAATTTGCTGGGTCGCGAAATCGCCACAGCCGGCCCATATAGGGCCTACCATTCGACGTGAGGGCGCGAGGCGGAGAACGTGATGGCGGCACACAGAAAGACGCAAATCACCCGTAACCTGGGCTTTGTCGCGTTGTATGCGTGCCTCTGCGGCCCGGCGCTTGCCCAAACGGTTCCGCTGCCTGCGCCACGTCCCGCTGCGCAACCAGCGGTTCCACCGCAGGCACTCGGCGCGCGCGCACAGGCTTCGCAGCCGGCAACTCAGGCGCCAAATCCGATTTCCAATCCGTTTGCAGCGCTACTCGGAAGGGCAACAACCGCTGGTGTGCTCACAAATGATCAGCGCGCCATCGTCGAGCGCGTCAACAGCTACCTGTCCGGCGTGCAGACGCTGACCGGTAATTTCATCCAGGTTGGACCGGACGGCAGCCGCACACAGGGTGGTTTCTTCATTTCGAAGCCAGGCCGGGTTCGCTTTGAGTATGACGACCCGAGCCCGATCGAACTCATTGCAGACGGTTCATCGGTCGTTGTGCGTGACCGCCGTCTCGCGACGCAGGACGTCTACCCGTTGTCGCAAACGCCATTGCGCTTCCTGCTTGCTGACCACGTTGACCTGACAAAGGATACTCATCTGGTCTCGGTCTATGCGGACGATGTATTCGTTACCGTCGTCGTGGAGGAAAAGAACGGCATCGTCGGCACCAGTCGGCTCATGATCATGTTCAGCGCCAAGGATATGCAGCTCAAGCAATGGACCGTGACGGACCCGCAGGGCTACGACACGACAATCGCAGTCTACAATCTCGATACCAGCAAGCGTCCCGATCCCGCCTTGTTCAAGATCGACTACACACGCTATCACAACTAAACGCATGGTTGCCGCCCGAAATGCCCCGGCCATAGCGCGGCCGGCCGGCGCGCTTCGCTCGCCAACGCGCCAGGTATTCACGTTTTAAAGCACTCTAAAAATTAAGACGTGGATGGCCGGCTCAACCCCGGCCATGACGAATGGAAAGTTCAGGATCCAGGTTCTAAGTTCTGATTCATGTCGCTGAAAATCACCACATGGAACATCAATTCAGTTCGCCTGCGTATTGACCTGGTTGCGAGGTTTTTGAAAAGCGCGCGGCCAGATGTGCTGTGCCTTCAGGAAACAAAATGTCCCGATGACGCGTTTCCTATGAAGCGCTTCAATCGGCTCGGCTACGACCACGCGGCGCTCAATGGCCAGAAGGGCTATCATGGCGTAGCAGTGCTCTCACGCATACCTTTCGAGCAAATCGATATTCAAAGCTTTTGCGGCAAGACCGATTGCCGGCATATATCGGTCGTGCTCGGGGAACGGGCAAAACTAAAGGACCAAATTACCCTGCACAATTTTTACGTCCCCGCCGGCGGCGACGAACCGGATCCTGGCATCAATCCTAAATTCCAGCACAAGCTCGACTTTCTTGATGAAATGCGATCGCATCGCGGCTTGCGCCCGGAGCTGAAGACGCGCGCTATTCTCGTCGGCGACCTCAATGTGGCTCCGCTTGAGCACGACGTCTGGAGTCACAGGCAGATGATCAAGGTGGTTTCGCACACGCCCGTCGAGTGCGAGAAGCTCACCGCCGCGCGCAATGCTGGCGGGTGGATCGATACGATGCGCGTGCTCACACCGGAGCCGGAAAAGCTCTACACATGGTGGAGCTACCGCGCGATGGACAACTGGCGCGCTGCCGACCGTGGCCGCAGACTGGATCATGTCTGGACGTCCGACGCACTCGCCGGGCGCGTATCAGCAATAAAGATCGCCAAGGATTATCGCGGGGCCGCGCGACCTTCCGACCACGTGCCGGTAACGGCAACAATCGAACCGTAGATTGCGTAACGCGCCTTGCGCTATTGTTTGTCACCGGCCTCAAAGGCCCGCTTTACGGTTGCGAGGTCCTTCGACCAGGCCTGCAGGCGTTCTGTCATGCTGTCGCGCAATTTTTCAGCCGCAGCGGGATAGCCTTCCAGCATTTTGCGGAACAGATTGCGAGAGATCCGCACAACCACTGTGGGCTCTTTGGCAATCGCGGTGGCCTGACACACTGTGTTGGTGAGCAGCGCCAATTCACCTACCAGCGTGCCGGGGCCGACAGTAATTTCCTTGCCTTCCGACAGCGTGCCCGGCTCCAGCAGCAGCGAACCTTCCTGTACGACATAGCCGCCCTCGGCAAGTTCACCGGCATAGAACAGCACCGCACCACTTTGCAGATGACGCGTTTCGGCACCAATGGCCAGAATTCGCAATGCTTGCTTTCCGAGCGCCGCCAGTGGCGGCACCTGCTCGAAGAAAGCGATATCTTCTTCGAGGCCCATGCCGGTATTTATCCCTGGTCATTCCGGGTTCGCGACACCGATCTCGGGTGTACCCGAGATCGGCAGTTTACAGCACGCAAATCGGCTACAGCCGACTTGCGTGGCGCGCCCCGGAATGACGAGTTTATTTTTACGGTTCTCACGGCACCAGCTTGTAGCCGCCGGCTTCCGTCACCAGGATTGCCGGTGCAGCGGCATCTTTTTCAACCTTTTGCCGCAAGCGGTAGATGTGGGTTTCGAGGGTATGCGTGGTGACACCGGAATTGTAGCCCCACACTTCCTGCAACAGCGTTTCGCGCGATACCGGCTTCTGCCCGGCCCGGTACAGGAAACGCAGAATGGCCGTTTCCTTTTCTGTGAGCCGCACCTTGCTGCCCTTCGGACTGAGCAGCAATTTTGAGCTTGGACGAAACGTGTAAGGGCCGATTGCGAATACCGCGTCTTCGCTCGCCTCATGCTGGCGAAGTTGCGCGCGGATGCGCGCCAGCAGCACGGCAAAACGAAATGGCTTTGTAATGTAGTCATTGGCGCCGGATTCGAGGCCGAGAATTGTATCGGAATCGGTATCGTGGCCGGTCAGCATGATGATCGGGGCCTTGAAGCCATTCTTGCGCAGAATGCGCACCGCCTCGCGGCCGTCCACGTCCGGCAGGCCGACGTCCATGATGACCAGGTCAATCTGGCCATTCTTGGCGGCCTGAACGCCTTTGGTGCCGCTGTCGGCGGAAATTGGGTCGAACTCCTCGTGCAGCGCTAACTGCTCGACCAGCGCCTCACGCAGCTCGGAATCGTCGTCGACAATCAGGATGGTCCGTTTATTGGCCATCGGACAAAAACCTCTTAAGAAATCGCCCCTAACGCCCCGTCTTGGTCGCGAAGTAGAGCATTAGAGGCTAAAAGAGCAAGCGTGAATTGACATTTACGTCAGAACCGCGCGCCGCTGAAACACCAATAATTATGCGAAAAAACTCGCTGTCCCGCGTCACCGTGCGTCGCAAGCCGGGTAATTCCCGGCGCGGCTGGCTCGCGGCCGGGGCGCTGGTCATACCGGTGGCGCTCGGCCGTGGCGGCATCAAGGCCAACAAACGCGAAGGCGACGGCGGGACGCCGCGCGGCAGCTTCCGACTCAGGCGACTGTGGTGGCGCGCAGACAAGCACCCGCGTCCGCCAACATCATTGCCGACACGACGGATAGGCGCTGACGACGGCTGGTGTGAGGATCCTGCCGATCGTCACTACAACCGGCCGGTCAAGGTGTGGCCGCAATCCAGTGCCGACCGCTTGAGACGCAAGGACGATCTCTACGATTTCATCATCGAGCTCGATCACAATACCCGGCCGCGTGTGGCAGGCCGCGGCAGCGCGGTGTTCATCCATGCGGCACGGCCAGGTTTCGCGCCGACGGCTGGCTGCGTTGCGCTTGAACTCAATACGCTTCGCCGACTTCTCGCCCGCCTCGGGCCGCGAACCAGAATCGTAGTCGAGTAACGGCTGATGAGCCGTATCGATCACGTCGGGTTGTCAAGGCTAAACGTTTTGGTACGAGCGTCGTAGGCAAAAGCCTCCGCGAAACGTGCCCATGCGATCACCGCTCGTAACGTCTGCTCAGCGGCCTCGGACGTCATATGGTCTTCGAGCTCGTTAAAGAACCGGCTCCTGGGCGCCGAATGATTGACGCGATCGTGCAGAACTCGCCGGATGTGCATGGCGAGCGGAACATGGTCCAGCACCTGGCGCTGGAACAGTCGCTTGCGATCATCGACCCCCGCGCCAGCAAACTGCATTCCCGTATCCGTGAGTTTGATGTCGCCGCCTTCGATTTCCGCAAACCGCAAAAGCTGCAAGGCTTCAGCGATGGGAAACAAATCGTCCACTTCCATTTGCAGTGCGCTCGCGATGACTGGAAGGTCGGCTTTGCCGCCGTAAGGTGCACCGGCAACCGCTTCGATAAGACCGGACATCGCATTGGCAGACACGCGCGGCAAAACCATGTCGATGCCGATACCGACCACACGTTCGGGCGTGATGCGGGGCGTTGCCGCAGCAGGCCGCGCTGTCATGGCGACGTAGATGCGCTCGACCAGATCGCGGAAATCAGACTCGAGACGATTGCGCGGCTGTGGCAGATCGACCTTGATCTCTTCGATGATGTGACCGGGGCTTCGCGAGAACACGAGAATGCGATCACACATCAACACCGCTTCCTCGATATTGTGCGTTACGAGAATCACGCCCTTTATTGGCAGCTTGCCTTCGGTCCATAGATCGAGAAAATCCGTACGAAGCGTTTCGGCAGTCAGCACGTCGAGTGCGGAAAACGGCTCATCCATCAGCAGAATATTGGGGTGCACGACGAGAGCGCGCGCAAAACCGACGCGCTGGCGCATGCCGCCCGACAATTCGCGCGGATAGGCCGATTCGTAGCCGTCGAGGCCGATCAGATCGATGCCGGCGAGCGCGCGCTGGCGAATCTCAGCCTCTGGCAGGCCGAGCGCTTCCAGGCCAAGCTGTACGTTCTCCAGAACGGTCAGCCAGGGAAACAGCGCGAATGTCTGGAACACCATCGCGATACCGGGCGCCGGGCCGGTGATGGGCTGGCCGCTATATACGAGTTTGCCCGACGTCGGCCGCGCCAAACCGGAGATCAGCCGCAACAGGGTCGACTTTCCCGAACCGGACCGGCCGAGCAACCCGACGATTTCGCCCTCCGCAAGCGTCAAATTGATGTCGTTGAGGACGAGCAGATTTTCGCCATCCGGCTTGGGAAATGCCTGGCAGCACGAATTGATTTGCAGCAGTGCTTCACTCATGGGCCTTACTCCGTCATCCCAGCCGGAATTTCCGCTCGGCATACCAATAGAGCGGCCGCCAGAACGCGCGATTAATGGTGACCACGAAAAGGCTCATCACCGCGATGCCGAGCACGATGCGTGGCATGTCACCTGCCTCGGTCGCTTGCGCAATATAAGCACCAAGCCCGGTGGCCTGTAGCCTGGTATCACCCCATGAGGCGACTTCGGCGACGATGCTCGCGTTCCACGATCCGCCCGAGGCGGTGATCGCACCGGTGACGTAATAAGGAAATACGGCCGGCAGCGCTATCTTTCGCCACCATAACCCGCCCCGCACCTGAAGGTTGGTGCCGATGTCACGCATCTCCGATGGGATCGACGACGCCCCCGCAATCACATTGAACAAGATGTACCATTGAGTACCGAGGATCATCAGCGGGCTGAGCCAGATATTAGGGTTGAGCTTGAACGCAACGATCGCCGAGACCGCGACCGGAAACAGAACATTGGCCGGAAACGCGGCGAGGAATTGTGCAACCGGTTGAACAAATTGCGTGAGGCGCGGCCTCGTTCCCACAAAAACTCCGATCGGAACCCAGATCACACTGGCGATCGCGATGAGAATGATCACGCGGCTCAGCGTTGCCAAACCAGCCAGAAACGCTTTGGCCGCGTCGGGCGGTGAAATGTTGGTCGCGATGAAGCTTCCGACGCGCCACAACGCGAGGCCCCCCAGGATCACAACGAAACCGACCCACAGACGGTCGGCCCAGCGGCCGCCTTGGCCGGAAAAACCCGACGCGGTCCCCGAACGCAAACGAAAAAACCTCCACTGGAACGTACGCCGCCACAACCGCGACACCCGGTCACTCAAACCCGCGACGATGTGCGAGCGGCGCAACACGTCGAGCACCCATGACTGCGGCGGCGATACGCCCATTTGCTGCTCGAAACGAAAACGGTCTGCCCAGGCCACCAGCGGCCTGAACAGAAGCTGGTCGTAAAGCAGGATAACGACCAGCATCGCCCCGATGGCCCAGCCAACGGCAGCGAGATCTTTTTGCTCGATCGCCAGGGCTATATAGGAGCCGATACCCGGCAGCGTGACTGTTGTGTTGCCGACACTGATCGCCTCGGAGGCAACCACGAAAAACCAGCTGCCGGACATCGACACCATCATGTTCCAGATCAGCTGTGGCATCGCGAATGGCGCTTCCACCCGCCAGAAATACATCCAGGGTGAAAGCCGGAAGGTGCGCGAAGCCTCGTCGAGTTCGACCGGCACCGTCCGCAGCGACTGATAGAAGCTGAAAGCCATATTCCAGGCCTGGCTGGTGAAAATCGCGAATATGGCCGCGAATTCGGCGCCCAGCACGCGACCGGGCGCGAGCGACATGAAGAACACGACGGTCACCGAGATGAAGCCGAGGATCGGCACCGACTGGAGGATATCGAGCAGCGGCACCAGCAGGACTTCGGCGCGCCGGCTCTTGGCAGCGAATGTCGCATAGGTGAACGTGAAGACAAGCGACAGCACCAGCGCCAGCAGCATGCGCAACGTGGTGCGTGCGGCATATTCGGGCAGGTTTTCCGGCGCGAGTGACAACGGCGCAAGTTGCAATTCAGCGAGTGGTTGCAGCAGATGGCGGCTTGCTTCCGCGACAAAAACCAGCACGCCAAGCGTGAGCAAGACCGCCAGCGCGTCCCAACGCGTGAGCCCGCGCTCGCCCTGCTCGACGGAAATAGGGATAGTCCCGCGCATCGTGGGCGTTCCGGATTATTGGCGCTGTGGTCGGCTGGGGCCCGGCGAGCGCAGGCGAAACCGGCCTCCATCAGAAGAGCCGCCCCACCCGATTGATGCCGCCCGCCGCCAGATGGCTTAGAATGGTCATGTGCTGACTGCAAGTGCACAAGTGCAGATGTCGTTCGCGGCCGGACTCCGCGAGCGAGAGTGCCGGCCAAATCCGATTTGGCTCAGCCCCGCTCTCCGAAGATCGCGCTGCCGATACGAACGTGTGTGGCGCCAAGCGCAATTGCCGTCGCAAAATCGGCGCTCATGCCCATCGACAGGAGCTTCAGTCCATTGCGTCCGGCGATCTTGGCCGTGAGCGCAAAATGCGGCCCCGGCGCCTCATCGAGCGGCGGAATGCACATAAGGCCCGAGATGGACAGCCCATATTTTTCCCGACACGCCACAAGAAATCCATCAGCATCCTGCGGCAACACGCCGGCTTTTTGCGGTTCGGCCCCGGTGTTGACCTCAACGAACAAAACCGGTTGGCGGCCTTGCTTGCCGATTTCTTTCGCCAGAGCCTCGCACAGGCTGACGCGATCGACCGAATGAATGGCGTCGAACAGCGCCACGGCCTCTTTCGCCTTGTTCGACTGGAGGGGACCGATCAGATGCAACTCGATGTCAGTGTGCCTGGATTGAATCGGAGGCCACTTGGCTTTCGCCTCTTGCACGCGGTTTTCCCCAAATATGCGTTGGCCCGCAGCAATCACCGGCTCAATGGCTTCCGCACCGAAGGTCTTTGACACGGCAATCAACGTCACACCGGCCGGATCGCGGTTGGCATCGCGACAAGCGCGGGAGATCTCGCTTCGAACGTGTGGGAGACCGGACACTGGTTGGACCGCAGTCATTGCTGTCATCGCCGGACCTGTCCCGGCGATTCCGATGAGGCGCGCACAGTGCCTACCTAAGCGGGATGGCCGGCACAAGGCCTGTGCTCGGGCCAGCGAAGCCGGACCCGAGTGCCGGCCATGACAAAATCAAATGAAGGGCCGCCGGCGATGCGGAACGACATCGCTTCCGGCGATGCCGGCAAGCGCTGCCCGATCGGCCATTTCGAAAATTCGATCTTTCCAGCGAATCGCCTTGCTGACGAACAGCCGCTTGAGCGTCTTGTTTGTGTGCACCAACGACATGCCAAGCGTATCGGCAAGATGCTGCTGCGTGAAGGGAAACTCGATGACGGAATTTTTCACGAGGCCGATCTCCTCGGCGCGCACGAACAGGTGCAGCAACAGATAGGCTGTCCGTTCGAGCGCGGTGCGACGTCCGAGGCTGACCAGATGCTCATCGACGAGCTGCTCTTCGCGCGCGGCGAGCCAGGTAACGTCGAAAGCCAGGGACGGAAAGCGGCTATAGAGATCCCACAATTTTGCGCGGGGAAATACACACAGGACCAGCGGAGTGAGCGCCTCCACCGAATGCTCCATCTCGTGCATCAAGGTGCCTTGCAGGCCGACCATATCGGCTGGCAGTGCGTAGTTGAGAATCTGCCGGCGGCCGTCGTCGAGCATCTTGTACCGAAATGCCCAGCCGTTTAGCACGGTGTAAAGATACTCACTGCGCATGCCTTCCCGCAAAAAACTTGCGCCCGCTTCGACGCGCAACTCGTCGATCTTGAATTCCTTCACAAAGCTCAATTCTTCAGCATTGAATTCACGCAGGCACGAGCGCTTGCGCAGCGGGCACTGTTCGCAAGGCGTTATGTGATTGTTTGTCCGGTTATTTCCAACGATCATGCAAGCCCCGCCAGGACCTCAATTCCTCGTCTTAATGTCCGAAAGCGGCACGCTTGTAAGCTGAAGCCGAAAAAACTCGCGAATAAATCGCAAATAAAATCGCCAGGCCTGTGTCTTTTTTAAATGCCGCCCACGTCAATTCATAAGAAAACAAAAAGTTCCATTGACGCCGGGAGGGCAAAGCACGGTGCAGGGTCAATCAGTGTTAGTCGGCAAGCGCTGTCTGGTGCTGGACGACGAGTTCCTGATCGCACTCGACATCCAGCAAATACTTGAACGCGCGGGAGCAGCACAGGTCGTTTGCGCAGCAAGCGCGGCTGAAGCACTCGATTTGCTGCAACGCGAACCGAAATTCGACATCGCCGTACTCGACGTCAAACTTAGTGGTCCGGAAGGCACCAGCCTCGGCGTCGCGGAAGCGCTCGCCGGAAAAGGCACACCATTTGTCTTTTTGACCGGCATGCGCGTTGACGACGTGCATGCGAAACGGTTTCCAGAAGCGCCCGTAATCGAAAAACCCTACGACGCGACCGCGCTGCTCGATGCGATCCGCCGTACGCTTGAGCCCAGGTAGCGTGCGACGATCAAGTCGCCGTTATCAGGCGGCCGTCTCCCATTGTGTCATGGCTTCTTTGGCCGACTTCTTGAGCCGCACCTTGTCGTCGATCTTGTCGACCCAATCGAGCGGGATAATGTGATGCTGCCCACCGGACTTGGGATCGCTCTTGGTCAGCACGATCTTGTTTGAATCTTTCGTGCAATCCACCGTTCCGACGTGGGCGCCGTCGGAGCCGCAAACTTCCTTGTGTTCCTTGATTTGTTGAGCCTGAACCATCACGCACCTCCTGTTTTCAGCGGGCTAACTTACGCGGGCGGCGGCTGGTTCCTGCTGATTTTCCAGGCGAATTATCTTGCAGCGGTTGACCCTACGGCCTCTTTCGTGTCTGTTCCGCGCGCCATAAAAAGACGCGCCAATGACCGCCGATTCGAGCAAAAACGAGCGCTACAATGCCCGCGAGGCCGAGGCCCGCTGGCAGAAAATCTGGGCCGAGCGCAACATTTTCGCGACCCAAAACGACGATCCACGGCCGAAATATTATGTGCTCGAGATGTTCCCCTACCCATCGGGGCGCATCCACATGGGCCACGTGCGCAACTACACCATGGGCGACGTGGTCGCACGCTTCAAACGCGCCATGGGCAACGCTGTATTGCACCCGATGGGTTGGGATGCCTTCGGGATGCCGGCCGAGAACGCTGCCATCGACCGCAAGATCCATCCGAAGGCGTGGACCTACGACAACATCGCCGCAATGAAAAAGCAGCTCCAGTCGATGGGGCTTTCGCTCGACTGGGCGCGCGAGATCGCGACCTGCGACCCGGCTTATTACAAGCACCAGCAGAAGATGTTTCTCGACTTCCTCAAGGCGGGTCTGGTCGAACGCAAGCAATCGAAGGTGAACTGGGATCCGGTCGATCAGACCGTGCTCGCCAATGAGCAGGTGATCGACGGACGCGGCTGGCGTTCAGGCGCGGAAGTCGAACAACGCGAATTGACGCAGTGGTTCTTCAAAATCAGCAATTACTCGGAAGATCTGCTTGAGGCACTCGATACCCTCGACCGCTGGCCGGATAAAGTTCGGTTGATGCAGAAAAACTGGATCGGCCGCTCGGAAGGTCTTTTGCTCCGCTTCATGCTTGATCCCGCAACGGCTCCGAACAAAGAAAGCGAGCTGGAAATTTTCACAACGCGGCCGGACACTTTATTTGGCGCAAAATTTATGGCGCTATCGCCCGATCATCCGCTTGCGCAAGCCGCGGCGGTCAAGAATCCCAAGCTCGCTGCCTTTATCGCAGAGTGCAAAAAAATGGGCACTGCGCAGGCAGAAATCGACACCGCTGAGAAATTGGGTTTCGATACCGGAATTAAGGCCGTGCATCCGTTCGATCCGAACTGGAAGCTGCCGGTTTACGTCGCCAATTTCATTCTGATGGACTATGGCACCGGCGCCATCTTTGGTTGCCCCGCGCACGACCAGCGCGACCTCGATTTCGTCAACAAATATGGCCTCGGCAACACGCCGGTAGTTTGCCCGCCAGGACAGGACGCCAAGACCTTCGTCATCACCGACGTTGCCTATGACGGCGATGGCCGCATGATCAATTCGCGCTTCCTTGATGGAATGACTATCGACGAAGCCAAAGAGGAAGTGGCGAAGCGTCTCGAGAAAGAAACGCGCGGAAACCGTCCAGTGGCACAACGCCGGGTCAACTATCGCCTGCGCGACTGGGGCATATCGCGGCAACGATATTGGGGCTGCCCAATCCCGGTCATTCATTGCGCCAAGTGCGGCGTGGTACCGGTGCCCGAGAAAGACCTCCCGGTCACGCTGCCCGAAGACGTTTCCTTCGACAAGCCGGGGAATCCGCTCGACCGTCATCCGACATGGAAGAACGTGAAGTGCCCGGTGTGCTCCGGTCCGGCGCGTCGGGAGACCGACACCATGGATACTTTTGTCGATTCATCCTGGTACTTCGCGCGTTTCACCGACCCTTGGATCAAGACGGCGCCCACTGAGCGCAAGATGGCGGACGAATGGCTACCGGTCGATCAGTACATCGGTGGTATCGAACACGCGATTTTGCATCTGCTCTATTCCCGTTTCTTCACGCGCGCCATGCACAAGACCGGGCACGTCGGCATGGACGAGCCGTTCGCCGGCCTGTTCACGCAGGGCATGGTGGTGCACGAGACCTATCGCACCCGGGCCGGCGACTGGGTCGAGCCGGCCGATGTTGATCTAAATATTGCAACTCTTCCATCTGCTTCCAATACTTCGCCCGATCACTCGCAGCCATTGCGCGCGATGTTGTCTAAAGACCCGAAGGCTACCTTAAAATCTTACTCGACAGAGATTCCAACGGCAGACACACAAGCGCAGCGTCCCGCAGCGCAAGTTAGCACTCGACGCATTGCAACGTTAAAAAGTACGGGTGAGGAAATTGAGATCGGCTCAATCGAGAAAATGTCCAAGTCGAAGAAAAATACCATCGACCCCGACGATATCATCGCCGCCTACGGGGCAGACACCGCGCGCTGGTTCATGTTGTCGGATTCTCCACCCGAGCGCGATGTCATCTGGACCGAAGAAGGGGTGCAGGGCGCATGGCGCTTTGTGCAACGGCTGTGGCGGTTGGTGGGCGAGATCGCCGGCGTGAAAGCGCCCGCATCGCGGCCGGCAAGTTTCGGGGAGCTTGCGCTCAAAGTGCGCAAGGCGGCCCACCGTGCGCTTGCCCATGTGTCCGACGACGTCGATAAACTTCGTTTCAATCGTTGCGTCGCGCATATTTACGAATTCTCAAATGCGCTCGGCGATGCCATCGGCGAAATCGAAAGTGCACCAGCGGACGACCTCGCGTGGGCCTTACGCGAGGCCGGCGATATTCTCGTGCGGCTGTTTCATCCAATGATGCCCCATTTGGCCGAGGAGTGCTGGGCAGCACTGGGGCACCAGACCCTGGTTGCAACCGAGGCCTGGCCGAAGGTCGAGCCCGAATTGCTGGTGGAAAATACGGTAACGCTGCCCGTTCAGATCAACGGGAAAAAGCGCGCCGACGTGACCGTGGCCCGCGATGCCGAAAAATCGGACATAGAGGCTGCCGTTCTGGCCCTCGATGCTATAAAGAAGGCGCTTGAGGGCAAAAGCCCGAAAAAGGTCATTGTCGTCCCGCAAAGGATCGTCAATGTCGTGGTCTGAAATTCCGCGCTTTGCCAGGTTTTTTGCAGCTCTGGCGCTGGCCGGCCTCACTGCAGGCTGTTTTCAACCGCTCTATGCCGAGCGGCCAACGCCTGCTGGCACTACGGGACTCTCCGGCCAGTTCAGCGCAGTCGAAGTTGCGCCAATCGATACTTCGAGGGGCAGTCGAATCGATCGCGTCAGCGTCGGTGTGCGCAATGACCTTATTTATGACCTGACCGGCGGCAGCGGCGGTGTCTCGCCGACGCATCGTCTGGATGTGAAGCTCACTGCTGGCCAAAATCAAGTAATCATCGATATCAATACCGCGCGTCCGGACGTGGCGAACTATGAAATCGACGCCACCTATACGTTGACCGAGCTCGCGACGGGAAAGAAAGTTGTGGTCGGGCAGACCTTCTCCCGCGTGTCCTACAACATTCCCGGACAGCAGCAACGCTTCGCCGGCGATCGCGGCCTGCGTGACGCGGAAAACCGCGCGGCGAAAGTGATCGCCGACAATATCCGCTCGCGTCTCGCCTCATATTTTGTAGCAGGAAGCTAGGCTGCACGCGGTTTCATGGTCAGGATCCAGAAAAATTTCCATGACTGCCGTTAAAGCTTCTGACGTCGATCGCTTCATTGCCAAGCCAAATCCCGCGCAGCCAATCATGCTGGTATTTGGCCCCGATGCAGGGCTCGTCCGCGAGCGAGTCGACGCGCTGGTGCGCGCATCGGTCGACGACCCCAATGACCCCTTCACCCTGGCGCGTATCGAAGGCGACGAACTGGCGGGAAACCCCGCAAGGCTCGTGGAGGAAGCGCACACGGTGCCACTATTCGGCGGACGCCGCGCAGTGCTGGTAAAGGCCGGCGCGCGCAACATCGCGCCCGCGGTGGAAACCGTAATTGCTTCACCGTCGAGCGAATGTCGTGTGATCATCGAGGCAGGCGATCTCCGCAAAAGCGCGCCGCTACGAACCATTTGTGAAAAGGCCAAAGTTGCGGCCACATTGCCCTGCTATGCTGACAATGAGCGCACGCTCGCCCAACTCATTGAGGAAGAATTGCGTGCGGAAAACCTGAGCATCGCACCGGATGCACGCGCTGCGCTGCTCGGGTTGCTCGGAGGCGATCAACTCGCATCGCGCAATGAAATCAGAAAGCTCGTTCTTTATGCCAGTGGACAGAAAAGCGTTGACCTCGACGATGTTATGGCGGTCGTAGCAGACGCTTCCGAAATGGCACTCGATGGCGTGATCGATGCTGCCTTCGCGGGGCGGACCGGCGAAGTGGATAGTGAATTCAGCAAAGCACGCTCAAGTGGTTCGTCCCCCGCGGCGATCATCTCAGCGGCCATCCGCCAGGTTGCCAACCTGCATAAGATGACGCTGGCAATCGACGGCGGAGACTCGATTGAGTTCGCCATGAAACGCGCGGCGCCTCCTGTGCATTTCAGCCGCGAACGTCAGGTCGGCGAAGCGTTGCGCGCCTGGTCACCGCAGCGCCTGCTGCATGCCATGGAGCAATTGGCGGAGGCGTCGCTCGACATGCGCCGCAACGCGCCGATTGCGGAAGCAATAGCGCACCGCACCCTCCTCGCGCTGACCGTGAGTGCACGAAAGAAGGCCTAAACCGGTCACTTTGCACTTGCCGCTTAATTCGAATTACCTGGACGAACCCAATCCGAACCGAGGCCTTTAGAACTGATCAATGCTTTTCCGTTAAGCACGTTGAAATGAACGCGAGCCCCGATATGGCGGGCGGTGCCGGGAAAATACAGGGCGCCGAAGCACGCCGGGATTTACGGCGATCACAGGAAACCCGAACCAGCTTTTGGCGGGCGGCGATCGTGGCGACGTTCTTTGTCGTTGTGATTGGAGCGAGCCTGTTTCTTGGCGCGGTGATGATGATCGGGACTTTGCGCGATCAGGAAGGCGAGCTCCGCACCGACGGGCGGACCACCCGCGTCGCCCGTGCCCTGCGCGATGGCACGCTTTGCCACTACGTCGTCATCGACAACAAAACCGCACAGGCCGTGGAGGATCGCATCGGCCGTTGCGACGAAAATAAACCCAAGCCCAAGCCGGTTACCGTCCCATCGTTTCGCTGGGGCGGCGGTTAAGCCTTGCCAGGCGAACGTTACAAATTCAGCTGATAGCTGTGTGGCACCCAACGATAGCCGCTCGGTGCCTTTTCTATATAGCCGATGCCAGGGAATGGCATGTGAAAGCTCGCTATAAACAGCTTGTCGGTTGCAATCATGTCGAGCATACGCTTGCGGGTGGATACCGCCCGATCTTTGTCATCATCCATTTCAAAGTGCCACTCGGGTCGCTGTACGGC
The DNA here is from genome assembly GCA_963815055.1 of uncultured Alphaproteobacteria bacterium. Classification (GTDB taxonomy): domain Bacteria; phylum Pseudomonadota; class Alphaproteobacteria; order Rhizobiales; family Xanthobacteraceae; genus Pseudolabrys. The sequence goes on from CAWFEU010000001.1 coordinate 177,751, forward strand.
CATCACATATTGAGTGAAAGTATCGGCGGTAATCATAAAACGTTTGCCGCCGCTTTCGACATGAAATGCCATCAAGCCCGGTGAATGCCCCGCGGCGTCTACTGCCGTGATGCCGGGCACCACTTCGTCACCCGGCTTTGCGAATGTCGAGCGATCAGCCAAGGGCACGCAAATCTTGACGAAGAGTTCGCGATTAAATTTACGCGCCTCGCGTACATTTTCGCCGCGCTTCCAGAAGTCAAACTCAGCAGCGCCGAACACGTAGCGTGCATTCGGGAAAACCAGCTTGCCGCCTTCCGTCAGTCCACCGATATGGTCCGGGTGTCCGTAAGTCATGACAACGACGTCGATATCCTCCGGCCGGTATCCCGCTTGCGCGAGCCTCGCGGCCGTATTTCCCGGCGGCAGCCGCTTGCTGAGCGGTTCGTATTCGCGCGGCAGCGCACCATTACCGGTGTCGAACAGCACAAGTTGTTTGCCCGTATTCACCAGTGTCGGGATATTCGGGTGTTCAAACCGTTGGGTATCGATGTTGTTGGCGCGGGCGAGAGCATGCACTTCGTCCACGGAGGCATTGGCGCCATAATGTGGATGCAATCCGTCGCGGATTGCCTTGGCATCCAGTACGGTGGCTATTTCGAAGCCCCCAAGCTTGAAACGATAAATTGTCGGCTGCAACTCGCCTTGTAGTAATGCGGCCACTTTTGGTCCTCCCCGATTGTTGGCGCCGGCCGCATTGCTTAGCAGTTGAGAGCAGATTCAATCCAGCAGAGAAAAGGAAATTCATATGACGTATTGGGGCGGACCCACCTTTCGGGCTGCGCCGCTTCCCGATATGCTTTTGCCACCAAAGTTTATGAATTAGGGGGATCGCCGATGGCTCGCAGAAAGAGCAAAAAATCCGCCAGCAAACGAAAGAAGAAATCCCGCCCGGTGAGAAGAAAAAAATCCCGGGTCTCGACGAAACAGCGAAAGCGCAGGAAGCCGCAGTCGAAGACACTCGGCGCAAAAGTTTCGCGGGCGTATCGCACGGTTGTCGATTCCATCAAGGGCACCGACGAACTGCGCAACAAGATGGAGCTGCCGTCGACTTCCGAGACCGAATAGCCGGCGTGATCCCCTGCACGTCCGACGATCGCTAGATCCGACCCAGCAGGAGCAGGATCAGGAGAATGACCAGAATCAGGCCAAGCCCGCCTGAGGGATAGTAGCCCCACCCGGCGCTATACGGCCACGTGGGCAACGCGCCCAGCACGAGCAACAAAAGAATAATCAACAGGACAAAACGCATCCTCGCCTCCTCACGAACCCCGAAATCAACGCAGGATTTGCAAGTTTGGTTCCTTTCGAACGCGCTGCCGTGCGGTCCCCATGACCGCGCAATTCGCGTGAAAACGGGCATTTGATCTAGCGCAACGCGGCCAACGACAGCCCGTGCGACATAACTTGGGCATAAAATTTTCGATGGAGCGTACGATGCCCGAAGGCAACATCCATCCGCCGAGCTTTCCCACGGTCGATTTCGTGGTGAGCGCCATTGCCGGTTGGGTCAACAAATATCGATCCCTGCACGGCAAGCACGACGAATTCGGAGAATGCAGCCCAGAGGAAGTTGTGCGGATTGCCGCTGACATCGGCGTTCCGGCCGCTGAATTGCGCGCGCTGGCTGCCAAAGGTCCCGGCGCAGCCGACTTGCTGGAGAAGTTGCTGATCAAGTTATATGTCGATCCGGCGCAATTGGCCAAGACGAGCCCCGAGGTCATGCGCGATCTGCAGAGACTGTGTGTCTTTTGCGGCCAGAAGGAACGTTGCCAGCACGAGCTAAAAGAAGGTACCGCAGCTGAACACTATCGCGAATATTGTCCCAACGCCTTCACATTGGATGCTCTGTTCAAGCAAAACGCGGATGCCGCCCACTAACGACGAAGTGAGAATCGGAATTCCGCGCTATTTGTCACTCGGACGGCTATCGAGAACCTGTCGGATTTTTCGCGCCATGACGCGCTCAATGAGCGGCTTCGGGATGAGCTCTGTCCCCGCATCCAACCGCCCATGATGGACGATCGCATTCCTTGAGTAGCCGGTCATGAATATGATCTTTGCCTCAGGACGGCGCTTTTCGACTTCGTTCGCCAATTCGCGGCCATTCTTGCCGGGCAGAACGACATCGGTCAGCAACAAATCAAATTTCTTGTCTGCGTCGAGCAAACGAAGGGCGGTTGCCGAATTTTTTGCTTCGATGACCTGGTAGTTCAGGTCTCTCAGGATTTCAGCCGCGTATTGGCGCACGCCGTCATCATCTTCAACGACCAGGATTGTTTCGCCGCGTCCGCGATCGGAGCCTTCGCTATCTTCCTCAGATATCGCTGCTTCATCACCTTCGCGGCGCGGCAGGTAGAGCTTGATAGTGGTCCCCTCGCCCGGCTCGCTGTAAATTTTCACATGTCCATCGGACTGTTTCATGAAGCCGTAGACCTGGCTCAAGCCCAGTCCGGTGCCTTTGCCGGCCTCTTTCGTCGTGAAAAACGGCTCAAACGCACGGTCAATCGTTTCGGTGGACATTCCTGCGCCGCTGTCGGTGACGGCGATCAGAACATATTGTCCGCGAATAACGCCGTCGTGTTGACGGCAGTACTCTTCATCAAGGTAGGCATTACTCGTTTCGATCGTTAGTTTGCCGCCTTCCGGCATTGCGTCTCGGGCATTCAGTGCCAGATTAAGCAAGGTCGATTCGAGTTCCGAAGCGTCGACTTCGACACTCCAAAGCCCCGCGCCACCAATCGTCTCGAGTTCGATGTCTTCGCCAAGCGTACGGGCAAGAAGGTCCGAAATCGACACAATGAGCTTGTTGGCATCAAGCACCCTCGGGTTGAGCGGCTGGCGGCGCGAAAATGCAAGCAGCCGTTGAGTCAATTGCGCGGCGCGCTCGGCGCCCACGAGCGCGTTGTTGAGAGCTCGTTCGGCGCGCGCCTCCACGACGCCCCGTTTTGCGATTCCGAGATTGCCTATAATGATTGTCAGGAGGTTGTTGAAATCGTGTGCAACGCCGCCCGTCAGCTGGCCGACGGCTTCCATCTTTTGTGATTGCCGAAGCGCCTGCTCCGCCATTTCGCGCCGCTCGGCCTCCGCATAGAAAGCTTGCGTCCGCCGCTTGGTCAGCAAGACAAGGATAAAGAGGAAGGTTGTGGCCGGGACCCCGAAGATCAAGTGGCTTGCCATCAAGCGCATCCAGTTGGCCAGTATTGTTCGCGTCTCCAATCCATCGGAAACATACAAATTCGAATATCCAAGTTTGCGGTAGGCAATGCGCCGCTGAACTCCATCGACCGAATTGTTGCTGGTGACGATCCCGCCCTGGGGAGTGTTTGTGATATTCAGCATGAACCCGCTGTTGGGTCCAAAATGGGTTACGCCTCCCGGTGGATCAGGGTGACGGGCGAGAATTGCACCATCACTTCGCGCGAGCGAAAAGCTTGCCGAGGTGTCGCGGCCAAGTTCGTTGTAGAAATCTGAAAACACTTTCGGCACGACAGAAACCATAATGACGCCGTTGAATTCGCCATTGCGCGCTGGACGCCGGCGGCTGATAGCAAAAAATGGTTCTTTCCTCACGCGTGGCTGCAATATCTGACCGACGTAAGTGCCCGCGTCCCGATCCACCTGGGCGAGATAGTAGTCGCGATCAGCGACGCCGGCGTCGCTCGGAATCGGAAATACCGCCGAAGATACAAGTGTGTGCCCGCTTTTATCGACGACTAATATGCCATCAACAGCGGCCAGCGCTTTCTCCAGCTTGGTCAGCTGAAAATGAAGCGTCTGTGCCGAAGCTTTGATCTGATCGTCATCGAGGTCGCCGAGGACCGCATCGACGCCGGCGAACGTCAGATCAACCGACTGGAAAACCTTGGAAGCCTGTTCGGAAAGGATATTCAGTGATGACGCAAGCTGTTCGTCGGCGCGGGCAAAGGCGTTCTGGTAGTTAAGCCAGCTGGCATACACAAAAAATGCCACGGGAAAAAAGATTGATGCCACCAGCATCGTCTTGAGGAGGCGTAAAGCGGCATCACGGCGCGCGCGCATTCGAAATAACTCATAAAACGGACATCCGAATGTATTTCGAGACGCCGCTGGCTGCAAAGAAAAAAAGCCTAGTATCACGCTATGGTTGTAGCATTACTCGTTGGGAACTCGGCTGCGCTGGGCACAAGTCTCGTCGGCGGATGCCGGACGACAAGCTGCGGATATCGCGTGTCCGTGAGGAGCGAAGCCAACGCGCCGCGCAGCACGTTTAGCGCTACTCAATTGGTCACTTTGCTGCGCGAAGCAAATTGCCGCGCGAAATTGGCCGCCCTATGCATGTCTCCCCTATGACGACTGCAATGTTTTGAAAATGAAAACGCGCGCGGAATTGAGCGCTGTACGGATGACAGTACGGCGCAATTACCTGGAGGATACGATGAGAATGTCTGGATGCGCTGTTGTCGTCAGCGCGCTTGCGCTCTCGGCCGCGAACCGCTCAGGGTGAGGATGAATGTAGTAACCCAACAGTACTCGGTCGACCACAAGACCAAGCGCAAGAGATATCACTAAGCCTTACGCGACAATCTGCGCTAACAATGTGCCCGAAAAACCACCGAAAGGCGATCTTTCGTCTTTTCGGGCGAGAGACAGTCCGTTCGCGCAGACATAGCCTTTTGAAGACGAGCGGCGGGAAAACACGCCGGTATTTGCATCAAATTCTATGAATATTTTCGCAACGTATTTTACGCGCGTTTTATCAGCATTCGGTAGGACTTTACGTCCCGAACGTGAGTCCTGAGCGAACGGTGTTGATGTCCCCGCCAGCGGCGTATTCCAAGCGTAAAGGAAATTCCACAAGCCTCTCCGCCCAGCGCGGCCGGGCAGCAATGACATTCGCTCTCGCATTTGTCTTTCTGGTGGGCATGGACTGGGGCACAGTCGCGAGCCGCTTTGCAACTTCGCCGGCGGTAGCGGCCGAGACGAATACAGAGTCCGGCACCATCGTATTATCACTGGCGGCGGTCAGTGATCGCACGGAAACCAATTTCGAAACAGCGCCGGACGTCAAAATCACCAGCCCGGCGGATCGCGCTGAGACGTGTGACGCAGGTACGTTTGACGTATTATCGCGCTTCAACGTGCCAATGGCGGAAAACGAGCCTACATCACTTTCAATCGCTTCTCGGGTTCACGATGATATTTTTGCAGCAATGCGAATCGAGACGATGGGCGCCCGCTTTGGCGGAATTGACCTTACGTCGTTCGTCGGCAACAAAATGCTGTCGAAGTTTTCACCCTCCTATCGCTCTGTACTGAAACTCGCGGCCTTTTTGGGTTTGCCGCGGATACAAAACGATGCCGCGCTCAACAACGCGATGATCCTGGGGACGATCTCAACTTACAACCCGTACCGTGAGGGAATTGAAGAAGGCGGCATTCAAACCGCTTCTGGCGAGCTCTATGATCCGGCTGCATGGACGGCGGCGGTGCAAACCGATTTGCGTGAACAATTCGGCGGCGTTCGCTACGGCAAGCTCTACCAGCCCGCATTTGCTCTGGTGGAAAGCGGCGAAAAACAAGTCATTGTCAGAATCAATGATGTCGGGCGGCTAAAACCTGGTCGGGTTCTTGATCTGAATGAGCGCAGCATGCGCTACTTCGATCCCTTCCTATCCCGCGGCCTGGTCGAAAATGTCCGGGTTACGCTCTTGCCAGGTGAGGATTGGACGCCGGGTCCGGTCGGAAGCGCACAACTCATGAGCCTCGCAAGCACACCCGATTAGAACGCCATCAGCCGCCAAGTTTTTTCAGCACGGCATCGAGCTGATCGAGATTGCGATATTTGATCCGGAGGGTGCCGCCGTCGCCGCGGTGATCGACACCCACTTCAAGTCCAAGCGCATCGGACAGGCGTTTTTCAAGTGCGCGCGTATCCGCGTCTTTGGTACCGCTCGTGTGGCCCTTTGCCTCGCGCCTTACATCGCGCGCCTGGGCGGCTCCATCCCTGCGCATTTCGACTTCAAGTTGGCGCACGCTCAAGCCCTTGTCGATGATCTCGTGCGCAATTTGCTCGGCGTTTGGCTGACCGAGCAACAGACGTGCGTGTCCCGCGGAAATTTTACCAGAGCGCACGAGCTGCTTGACTGGTTCGGATAGTTTCAGCAACCGGATTGTATTAGCGACGTGCGGCCGGCTCTTTCCGACGATCTGGGCCACTTCATCTTGTGTCCGGTTGAAATCGTCCATCAAAGCGAGATAGCCACTCGCCTCTTCGATCGGATTGAGATCGGCGCGCTGCACGTTCTCGATGATGGCAAATTCGAGCGCCTGTGCGTCGTTGGCCTCCACCACCGCAATCGGCACGTCATGCAGTCCAGCACGTTGTGCCGCGCGCCATCGCCGTTCGCCGGCAATAATCTCAAACTTGTCGCCCTGAAGGGCGCGCACAACGATTGGCTGAATGATGCCGCGCTCGCGAATGGAATTGGAAAGTTCGTCAAGTTCGGTATCGGTAAACAGACGGCGCGGGTTACGTGGATTGGGCTGCAGGCTTTCAACCGGCGCGCGGCGTGGTTTACGTCCGCTGTCGACAACAGACGTTTCGTCGCCGACGTCGCCGATCAGCGCAGCCAAGCCGCGTCCCAATCGCGAGTGCTCCGCCATTGCTGCTCCTGAACTCCGCGCCACGCTATGCCTTTCCGCAGCTTCCGCTTGTCGTTGTCAAAATGAGTGTGCCCGCGCGAAAATAAACCGCTGCGCTGCTATCCAGCTTTCAACGCCTTTTCCCGCTGGATGATTTCGGTAGCGAGCCTCAGATAAGCTTCGCTGCCCACACATTTGAGATCATAGACCAGCACCGGCTTGCCGTAAGACGGCGCTTCCGAGATACGAACATTACGCGGGATGATCGTATCGTAGACTTTGTTACCCATGAACTGACGTACGTCCGCCACAACCTGGTTGGACAGGTTGTTGCGTGAGTCGAACATGGTCAGCACAATCCCATGGATCGACAACGTCGGATTGAGCGTTGTCCTGACCTGCTCAACTGTTTTCAGAAGTTGCGACAATCCTTCGAGCGCGAAGAATTCACATTGCAGCGGGACGAGTATGGAATCTGCCGCCGCCATCGCATTAACCGTCAGCAGATTAAGCGACGGCGGACAATCGACGAGCACATACGTGAAGTCATAATTGCGCGTACCGCTGTTGAGTGCGCGAAGCGCATTGCGCAGACGGAATGCGCGATCGCGTTGCTGACCGATCTCAAGCTCGAGGCCGGACAGATCGAGCGTTGAAGGCGCAATGAAAAGTTGCGGTACAGCGGTTTGCAGAACGGCGTCGCGCATCTGCGCTGCGCCGGTCAGCACATCATAGGTCGATGTGCGGCGCGATTTACGTTCAATGCCAAGACCAGTTGAAGCATTGCCCTGCGGATCTAGATCGACAATCAGCACGTGCTCGCCGATCGCGGCCAATGCGGTACCGAGATTGATCGCCGTCGTCGTCTTGCCGACCCCACCCTTTTGATTTGCAATCCCCAGTACCCGTGGGCGCACCGCATCAGGCTTTGCAGCCAGTTTGCTAAACGTGACGACCTGCGGGTCACCGGACGTATCGGGAATTGGGGTGTCGGTCATCGTCGGCATTCCACGGGTTTGGTCGGCTGGCCTAGGTGGTTTTGGTAGCCGCCGGCTTCTAAGCGTCCCGAAGGAGCTTCAGACTGCGGATCACCACGATGGAGCCTTCGGAACTGGTCTTGCTGGGTACTTTGACGGCTTCAAGTCTCCAATATTTAGCGGCATCGGTCAATTCGGCATCTACATCTTGTCCCTTCGGGAACAAGGCGACTGCACCTTTGCTCACCAAAGGAAACGCCTGATCGCACAACGTTTTCAATGGGGCCAGAGCGCGGGCTGTCACGGCGTGCACCGGTTCTGCACAGATTTCCCCAAATTTCTCGGCCCGCTCCTGATAAATCTGCGCGGGCACTCCCGTCACCCTCACCGCTTCGCGCAGGAAGGCCGCTTTTTTCCCATTACTCTCAATGAGATGCACCATCGTGCCAGGTTTGTCGGCAAGCGCGCAGGCGATGGCCAGCCCCGGAAACCCGCCGCCGGAGCCGAAATCTACCCAGGTTCGAGCTTCTGGCGCCAAAGGCAGCAGCTGGAGCAAATCAACGATGTGACGCGTCCACAGCTCGCGAAGCGTCGACGGCGCGACGAGGTTGAGTTTGCTCTGCCAGCGCAACAGAACCTCGACAAACTGGTCGAGCCGCGTCTCTGTTTCACGTGAAACAGGAAAAAGCGCGAGAGCGCGCGCCTTGTCCAACTCCAGTTCAGCAGTGCCCTGCCTGCTTTTGCTCACGCTGATTTCGCGGAATTTTTCTTGCCGCGCCGAACATGGGCAACCAGCAGCGTGAGCGCAGCTGGAGTGACACCGTCGATACGGCTCGCATGTCCAATTGTGCGCGGACGATGCGTCTTTAATTTCTGTTTCATCTCGTTCGACAGGCCCGGCAATGCCGCGTAGTCGAAATCGTCTGGCAACTCAAAACTCTCGTCGCGTCGATAGGCCGCGATATCGGCAGCCTGGCGCGAAAGATAGACATCGTACTTCGCGTCGATCTCAATCTGCTCGGCAATCTTCGGTGCGAGCTCGCCAAAGCGTGGCCAAACTTTTGCGAGATCGGAAATTGTCACGTAGGGATAGGACAACAACTCGAATGCCGTACGACGATGCCCATCTTTGTTGAGAGATAAACCGTGCCGCTCCGCTTCTTTTGGTGTGAGCGAAACAGTTTTAGCGAAGTCACGCGCATCCCTCAACGCAGAAAGTTTTTCCCGGTGCATTCGTGCGCGCTCGGTGCCAATGCATCCGATCTCAATTCCTTTTTCGGTCAAGCGTTGATCAGCATTGTCGGCGCGTAACTGCAGACGATATTCGGCGCGTGACGTGAACATGCGATACGGTTCGCTGACGCCGCGCGTAACAAGGTCGTCGATCATCACACCGATATAGGCTTGCGCGCGATCGAGAATGATTTCGCTCCCCTCGCCTGTAAGGGCTGCAGCATTAAGACCAGCAAGAAGTCCCTGTGCCGCGGCCTCTTCATAGCCTGTCGTGCCGTTGATCTGTCCCGCCAAAAACAGTCCACGCAAACGTTTCGTTTGCAGTGTCGCCGTGAGTTCGCGTGGATCGACGAAGTCGTATTCGATCGCGTAGCCTGGGCGAATAAATTGCGCGTTCTCCAGTCCCGGAATTGTTGCGACCAGTTGGTGCTGGACGTCTTCCGGAAGCGATGTCGAAATTCCGTTTGGATAGACGGTGTGGTCGTCGAGGCCTTCCGGCTCAAGAAAAATTTGGTGCCCGTCGCGCTCGCCAAATTTCACGATCTTGTCTTCGATCGATGGACAGTAGCGCGGGCCACGGCTCGCAATCTGTCCGGAATACATCGGCGAGCGATGGACGTTGTCGCGAATGATCTTGTGCGTCGCTCCAACGGTGCGCGTGATGCCACACTGGATCTGCGGATTTTCGATACGCATCGTGAGAGTTGAAAACGGCTCGGGCGGATCGTCGCCACGCTGCATCGCAAGCGCGGGCCAATCGATCGTGCGTCCATCAAGGCGCGGCGGCGTTCCAGTCTTCAGACGCCCGAGTTCGAAACCAATTTTTTCCAGGGTCCGCGAGAGTCCGATCGCGGGTGCTTCTCCAACACGGCCAGCGGGAATCTTTTTTTCACCAATGTGGATGAGGCCGCGCAGGAATGTGCCCGTTGTCAGAACAACGGCGCCCGCAGACATTTCGCGCCCGTCGGCGAATTTGACACCACAGACGCATCCGTCGCGGATCACGAGATCGTCGGCCTCGCCCTCGATCACTTCGAGATTTGGTGTTTCGCGAATCGCGGCCTGCATCGCTGCCGCGTAAAGCTTGCGGTCAGCCTGGGCTCGAGGGCCGCGCACAGCGGGGCCTTTTCTGCGGTTGAGCACCCGAAACTGGATGCCCCCGAGGTCGGCAACTCGCCCCATAAGGCCGTCCAAAGCATCGATTTCTCGCACCAGATGGCCCTTTCCGAGGCCTCCAATGGCTGGATTGCAGGACATTGCCCCAATCGTGCGGAATTGGTGGGTGATCAGCGCGGTCCGCGCGCCCATGCGCGCTGCCGCGGCCGCGGCTTCACAGCCGGCGTGGCCGCCGCCAATGACAACGACGTCGAATCGAGCAAACATCAAAACCCTCGGATTCCGCCTTGTAGCGGAGGCCCGGGGAGGGGTCAAAAGCATTGATATTTTCGAAAATTGTTTCACGTGAAACACTTTTGGGCCCATGGGCCTAGGATTTAGGCACGATCCTGGGCTGTGGTTCCGCTCCGCGATCATTGGTGCCCGGGTACACGCACCGACGGGAAGAAGAGGTCAGGTAGCGCTATTTCCCGATACAGAAATCGCGGAAAATCACATCCAGAATATCCTCGACATCCACGCGGCCGGTGAGGCGGCCCAATGCCCGGGCAGCAGTTCGCAGCTCTTCCGCCAGGAGATCCTCGCGGACGGCCAGATCGCCAGCCCGCGCCCGCCGGAGGGCCGCTAGCGCGTCCTCTAACGCTCGGCGGTGCCGTTCCCGCGTCACTAACCCTAACTCCGCGCCAGCCAGGAAGTCCGTTGCGTATCGGGCAAGTCCCGTCAATAACTCCTCGACGCCTTCACCAGTCAATGCAGAAATATTGATTAGGAGTTCATTCTTAGTGAATACAGGTTCACTTCTTTCTGTTAACCTTTCGCTAACCATATTTTTCAACGGTTTATTGATATGATACCCTAGTTCATTTTTTTCCATGTACTGCTTATATGATTCATTTCTTTGGCTATCTGGCTGAAGAGCATCGATTTTATTGAGTATAAGCCAGGTCGGCGGGGAAGATGGACGCAATTCAGCTTGGCTAAGCCGCCCTGATCCGGCCGCGTCGACGACCCACAAGACCAGATCGGCGCTGGCAGCACGCGTGCGCGCACGTGTCACCCCTTCACGTTCGACCGGATCATCCGTTTCGCGGATTCCTGCGGTGTCGAGCACCGTCACCGGCAGGCCATCAAGATCGAGATGTACCTCGATCACGTCACGTGTCGTGCCAGCATAAGGTGAAACGATTGCCGCTTCGCGCTTCGCAATCCGATTGAGCAAAGTTGACTTGCCCGCATTCGGCGGACCCGCAATGGCAACTACCAGGCCTTCGCGCAATCTTTCGCCGCGTCTCCCGTCCGCCAGGCTCGAAGCAATTTCGCCTTCCAGCGTGCGCGCAATTTGCAACGCTGGCGTCACGAGCTCCTCCGGCACATCCGTTTCGTCGGAAAAATCGATGCGCGCTTCGACCAGCGCCAAAGCCTGTATCAGCTGCGAGCGCCATCTCTCTGCAAGGTTGCCGAGAGCGCCCGTCATCTGCCGAAAGGCCTGCCGACGCTGGCCTTCCGTCTCTGCCATCACCAAGTCGGCGAGGCCTTCTACAGCGGTGAGATCGAGCTTTCCATTTTCAAAAGCCCGGCGGGTAAATTCTCCGGCCTCCGCCGGACGCAATCCCTCAATGTGCGAGAGCGCCGACAGCACTCCGGCAATCACCGCGCGCCCGCCATGCAATTGAAGCTCGGCGACATCTTCGCCGGTCTCACTGTGAGGCGCCGGAAACCACAGCACCAGCGCTTGGTCGATAACATCTCCAGCAGGACCGCGAACCTGTGCCAGTGCGGCTTTCCGCGGTTCAGGCACCTTGCCAATGAGAGTCTTGAGCGCAGCGCCCGCGCGCGTGCCACTCAAGCGTACCACAGCAATCGCCGCAGGCGGCCGCCCGGACGAAAGCGCAAAAATAGTTTCTCGCGTCAAACCAGACATCGATTGCACGGAAGCCCCGAGACAGGGCAGGGGTCAAGCCCGGTTGGCGGGATGCGCAAATCGTCTTGACTTCATCCACCTGTTGCAGACGCTACGGCCCGCAGCCTGGCGTGCTGCCACACGGCGGAGCGATGTCGTGAAACCTCAAGAACCGTGTCACGCCAAAAGCGACGACATTGATATTGCCAACCCGGTCGTCGGCAATGGCCCGCTCGATCTGGTCTTCGTTCCCGGCTTTATTTCCAATCTTGAAGTAGATTGGGAAAATCCCGCTTCGGCCATCTCATGACCAGGCTGGGGCTGTTCACGCGCCGGATGATATTCGACAACCGCGGCGAGGGTCTGAACGATCCCGTCGCCACAAAACATCTTCCGTCGCTTGAGACGCGTATGGATCACGTGATGCATGCGGTTAGTAGCGTGCGCGCGGTCTTGCTCTATGTTTCGGAGGGTGGCCCGTCTGACGACGCCCCAGCGCGTGATCACGGGCGGTACTTACGGTATGATCGAGCGTTCTGGATCTATCGAGGAGCCGCCATGACACTGAAGCTCCGTCTTTTCGTCCTTCTGTCAATTGTACTTGCAGGCCCTTCAGCGACACCCGCCCAGGCGCAGAGCGAGCTCGCGCGCGCCTATCGCGTCATCGCATCGAAGAAATTCGTCGATTTGACGCATGGTTTCGGGCCGGAAACGCCGGTGTGGTCGGGCTTTGGGCAGGCCAAATTTTCTGCCGCGCAAGACCCGAAAACCCACAAGCCCTACACAATCAAGGACGACGGCTTCCGCACAACGTTCTACGAGATGGTGGGGCAGTACGGCACGCACGTCGATCCGCCGGCGCATTTCGATGAAAACGGCATCACAATGGACGAAATCCCACTCAAACAAATGATCCTGCCGTTGATCGTGCTCGACGACACACTCTATCTATCGAAAGACGAAAATCATGCCTTCTCCGTGGCCGATTTGCGCGCCTGGGAGAAAAAGCATGGTCGTATCCCGCGCGGGTCATTCGTTGCGTTGCGCACCGACATGTACAAGGATTGGGACAGCAACCCGGAACAATTCAAGCGTGCACCATTCCCGGCCTGGGATTTCGAGACCATCAAGTTTCTCTACGAGCAGCGCGGCGTAGTCGCGACCGGTCATGAAGCGATGGATACCGACATCACCGATAAGATGGTTTCGGAAACTTACATTCTTCATCATGGCCACTATCAAATCGAAGTCATGGCGAATCTCGACAAGATCCCGCCGAAGGGCGCCCTCATCGTCGTGACATGGCCGAAGATAAGGAAGGGCCTCGGTTTCGCGGCGCGCGCGTTTGCGATATTGCCATGAATGGCCGACACAGTGGCGCGACGACGTAGGGATTGCCCGGCATGAGGCCGAGGGGGACAGCCTGATGTCAGCCAACAAAAACGCCCGCGGGCGCTGTCGGATTTAGCGCCGGCCTCGGTGTTCTTATCCTTTTGTTCCACGCCCTGACTTTGGCAACGCTCGCCGATCTTTTTCTGGGCCAGCTGAGACGGTTGCATCGCAGACCATAGCCCATTGGTCCGATGGTCAAATCCGCGCTAGCCTGCGCCGATGTCCGGTTCCAACAGCGCACACGAAAATCGCCTGGCACAGGCAACTTCACCATATCTGCTCCAGCACAAAAACAACCCGGTTGACTGGTGGACCTGGGGTCCCGATGCGCTCGCTGAGGCCAAACGGACGCAAAAGCCAATCCTGCTTTCGGTGGGCTATGCCGCCTGTCACTGGTGCCATGTGATGGCGCATGAATCCTTCGAGGACGCGGCGACCGCCCAGGTGATGAACGAGCTTTTCATCAATATTAAAGTTGATCGCGAAGAGCGGCCCGACATCGATCAGATTTACATGAATGCGCTCCACATCCTGGGCGAGCAGGGTGGCTGGCCGCTGACCATGTTTCTCACCCCGCGGACGGAACCGGTCTGGGGCGGCACGTACTTCCCGAAGGAATCGCGGTTTGGCCGTCCAGCGTTTGTCGACGTCCTGCGAGAGGTTGCGCGACTGTTCCGCGAAGAGCCAAAACAGATTGAACAAAATCGCACAGCGCTGCTCTCTCGGCTTGCGGAAAAGGCGCGACCCGCCGGCAAAGTAACAATCGGGCTTAAGGAGCTCGACGCCGCCGCCATGCAACTCGGCAATATGTTCGACCCGATCAATGGCGGCCTGCGCGGCGCGCCCAAGTTTCCGCAGCCGGTCATCCTTGAAATGCTATGGCGCGCGGGCCTTCGAACGAGCGATACCCGTTTCTTCGAGACAGTCGAACATTCGCTCGACAGAATGTGCGAAGGCGGAATTTATGATCATCTCGGTGGCAGCTTCTCGCGCTATTCAGTCGACGAACGTTGGCTGGTGCCGCATTTCGAGAAGATGCTGTACGACAACGCGCAGCTTCTGGAACTGCTGGCCTTGGCATATCGGCGCAGCGGCAATGCGCTTTTCGCAACCCGCGCGCGCGAAACTGTGGAATGGCTCAAGCGCGAGATGACCACGAAAGAGGGGGGCTTTGCCGCTTCGCTCGACGCCGATTCGGAAGGCGAAGAAGGCAAGTTCTATGTCTGGTCCAAAAATGAAATCGTCGAACTGATCGGCCCCGACGCCGGCGAGTTTTTCGCACGACATTATGATGTGACCGACGAAGGCAATTTCGAAGGCCACAATATCCTCAATCGTCTCAAAAATGTGCCGCGCAGCGAGGCGGATGAAGCGCGGCTGGCAAGCCTGCGCGCCATTCTGCTGGACGCCCGTACCGGTCGCGTACGTCCCGGGCTCGACGACAAAATACTAGCCGATTGGAATGGCCTGATGATTGCGGCGCTCGTCAATGCCGGCATCATTCTTGAAGAGCCGTCATGGATCGAAATGGCACGCCACGCCTTTGATTTCATTGCGCGGGCAATGGCGAGAACGGATGGGCAGACCAGCCGCCTTGGTCATTCATGGCGCGACGGCAAGCTTCTGTTTCCGGGCCTTGCATCTGACTTCGCCGCCATGATCCGCGCCGCACTGGCTCTCTATGAAGCCACGGGCGAGCGTGTCTTCCTGGAACACGCACTGTCCTGGCAAAATTCATTCGACGCGCACTACGCTGACCATGACACCGGCGGCTATTACCTTTCCGCCGACGATGCTTCCGACCTGTTGCTGCGACCGCATTCGACCAGCGATGACGCCACGCCTAATCCCAACGCAGTCGCCGCGCAAAATCTGCTGCGGCTTGCGGTGCTGACCGGACAAGACAGCTGGCGCGAAAAAGCCGATCGGTTGATCGAGGGTATCCTGTCCGCGGCTGAACGAAACTTGTTCGGCCACGTCGCATTGCTCAATGCACTAGACTTGCGCCTGCGCGCCGCCGAGATCGTCACAACAGGACCGCAGGCCGAGCGCTTGGCGCAATCGGCGTTGAAGCTGCCTTACCTCGATCGCATCGTTCTGCGCGCAGCGAGTGACAACTTGCCGCCTTCGCATCCTGCGCACGGGAAATTGAAAGTCGCGCCTAGCAGTGCGGCCTTCGTTTGTGTCGGAGAGCGGTGCTCATTGCCGGTAACAGAGCCCGGCCAAATCGCTGAAACCGTCGCAGCAATGCGCACTTCCTGATCCATCGACTAAACGGTTGATCAGCTGATCATCCGATCGAACGGTCGATTAACAGTCATTCAAAATTCATGGTGACCCCATTCGTTCAGGCGACGCGCCGCAAGCTCATTTGCACACATACTGAAATTGCCGGAGCTGAATCTCTTGCGGCCTTGTCTGGAGGGACAACATCATGAACTCGTGCTCAAGGGTTTTTATCGCATCTGACATCATCAACGCTTCAAAGTTTTTCGCTCTCGGTGTCGCTTTTGTCTGCACTGTTGTCAGTGTACCGCAAAATGCGATGGCGCAAAAAATGCCCGAGGCGAGGAGCATGCCGGATTTTGCGCCGGCCATGATCGACCACATGCAAAAGATGCGTCGGTATAGAGACTCTGATCACGGCGCTCAACCAACACCGCGGAACATTGATCGCTTCAGGGTGGATCTCGATCCAAAGGGTGCGATCGCGTCATTCCAGCCCAACGGCGCCACCATCACTTCGAACAACGCGTTCTTCAAGGACATGGGAACGAATGGTCGAACCTGCTTTACCTGCCATCAGCCCCAGAGCGGCTGGACAATAACGCCGGGTGACGTCGCCGAACGGTTCGACAGAAGCGCGGGCAAAGATCCGATCTTCCGACTCGTCGATGGCGCTACGTGCCCCAGCGACGACGTCTCGACGCTGCGCGCAAAGCGGCGAGCCTATAAATTGCTGATAGACAAGGGTTTGATCCGTATTGGCCTCGCGCTTCCGGCCGTCGGGGCGGAATTTGAGGTTGTGAAAATCGATAATCCCTATAAGTGCAGCAACAATCCTGCGATCGGGACACCCGGCATTTTATCGATGTATCGGCGGCCACTGCCGAGCACAAATGTAAGTTTTCTGAGTGCCGTAATGTGGGATGGCCGAGAGTCCACTCCGACGAATGGCCTGGACGCTGATCTTAAAAGTCAGGCTCGCGATGCCACCCTCGGCCACGCGCAGGCAGTTACTTCACCCACAGATATGCAGTTGGCCGAGATCGTCGCCTTTCAAAAGGGCATTTTCACTGCCCAGATTTTCGACAAGAAGGCGAAATTCCTCACCGACGACAATGCCAAAGGCGGCCCGTCTGCGCTCTCAACGCAACCATTCTTCATTGGGATAAACGATCCGCTTGGAAATAACCCCCAGGAAGGTGTCCAGTTTACTTCGCAGATCTTTGACCTTTACCGGCCGTGGCTCAACGCCGGA
The DNA here is from genome assembly GCA_963815055.1 of uncultured Alphaproteobacteria bacterium. GTDB lineage: Bacteria > Pseudomonadota > Alphaproteobacteria > Rhizobiales > Xanthobacteraceae > Pseudolabrys. The sequence goes on from CAWFEU010000001.1 coordinate 194,513, forward strand.
GATCGCCACGAGCATGGTGACCACGGCACGCCAATGGCAAGCGAAGAACTGCTCAAAAATATCAACATCACCGACGATTGGCGGCATGACGACCATGAGCGCGGCATGGTGAGTGAGCATCGCCGGTCAGTCGCGCGCGGTGAGCAAATATTCAATAATACCAGGATCAACATCACGGGCGTCGCCGGTCTCAACGATGATCTCAACATTTCGAGCATTCCCGGATTCTGCGGTACTTGCCATGACTCGCCAAACATCGGCCATCATTCGGTCAAGGCGCCGCTGGACATCGGCGTACCAGACGCCGGCGACAAAAAGCCGCCAGTGCTCGATATTGCCGGGCTGCCAGTGTTTACGATCACTTGCCAGCTCAAGGATGGCCCGCTTGCCGGCAAAGTCTACAAAGTCACGGACCCTGGCCGCGCCATGATCAGTGGCAAATGCAAGGACATCGGGCGGTTCAAAGGGCCGATCCTGCGCGGGCTCGCATCGCGCGCGCCCTATTTCCACAACGGCTCGGCGGCCACGCTGCGGGATGTGGTCGACTTCTACGACCAACGCTTCGCGATCGGTCTTTCACACAAAGATAAAACCGATCTCGTCAATTTCCTGAATACGCTCTGACGGCGTCAGGCGAGCTAACGGACTGCTCCTACAAAAAGGCCGGGCGAAAGCCCGGCCTTAGTTCGTTAAGAAAACCATACCTGGGCGCAATGCCTCAGGCCCGGCCGACACAACTATGTGTTCATGCTCTCGAAGAACTCGGCGTTGTTCTTGGTGTTGCGCAGCTTGTCGAGCAGGAAATCGATTGCGTCCATGGTGCCCATCGGATTGAGGATGCGGCGCAGGACGTACATCTTCTTGAGCACGGCCGGCTCGGTGAGCAGCTCTTCCTTGCGCGTGCCGGAGCGCGTGATGTCGATGGCCGGGAAGGTTCGCTTGTCGGCAACCTTGCGGTCGAGAATAAGCTCCGAATTGCCGGTGCCTTTGAACTCTTCGAAAATCACCTCGTCCATGCGGCTGCCGGTATCGATCAACGCGGTCGCGATGATGGTGAGCGAGCCGCCTTCCTCGATATTGCGCGCGGCGCCGAAGAAGCGCTTCGGGCGCTGCAGCGCATTGGCGTCGACGCCGCCGGTCAACACCTTGCCCGAAGAAGGGACGACGGTGTTGTAGGCGCGGCCGAGACGGGTAATCGAATCGAGCAAGATCACGACATCGCGCTGATGCTCGACCAGGCGCTTGGCCTTTTCGATCACCATTTCCGCGACTTGCACGTGGCGTGACGCCGGTTCGTCGAAGGTCGAGGAAATCACCTCGCCCTTCACCGAGCGCTGCATGTCGGTGACTTCCTCCGGCCGTTCGTCGATGAGCAACACGATCAGATAAGTTTCCGGATGATTCGCGGTGATCGAATGGGCGATATTTTGCAGCAGCACGGTTTTACCGGTGCGCGGCGGCGACACGATCAGTGCACGCTGACCTTTGCCGATGGGTGCGACGATATCGATGACGCGGGCTGAGAGGTCCTTTTTGGTCGGATCCTCGTATTCCATCTTGAGCCGCTCGTCGGGATAGAGCGGCGTCAAATTATCGAAGTTGACTTTGTGGCGCGCTTTCTCGGGATCTTCAAAGTTGATCGTGTTGACCTTGAGCAGCGCAAAATACCGCTCACCTTCTTTCGGGGAACGGATGTGGCCTTCGACGGTGTCACCAGTGCGCAGACCGAAGCGGCGGATCTGGCTTGGCGAGACATAGATATCGTCGGGCCCCGACAGATAGTTCGACTCAGGCGAGCGTAGGAACCCGAAGCCGTCGGAAAGCACTTCGACGACGCCTTCACCGATAATATCGACTTCCTGGGTCGCGAGCTGTTTGAGGATTGCGAACATCAGCTCCTGCTTGCGCATGGTGCTGGCGTTTTCGACCTGATGTTCTTCAGCGAAAGCGACAAGTTCGGCAGGGGTCTTGGACTTGAGGTCTTGGAGTTTCATTTCCCGCATTGGGGCTTTACGTCCTTGGGAGCGTCACCGGCGAAGATTCGAATATGGAAGGACTTACGCCGTGTGACTTAGGAGAGAGAGATCGCAGGTCTGGGGCAACGAGGAGGTTGGGAAAAGGGGCCCGGAACCCGATGCTGCGACCGGCCCAAACACTGGGAGCCGGAACGCGACTGCATCCGCCTGCGTTCGGTGGGATGCATTCAAGATAAGTTGAGCCAGCGTTTCGCGCAAGAGGCGAGGTGGCGTCTGCCCGGGCGTCAGGTACGGACTAGAACGGCTTGACGGTCGCAAAGATTACGATCGCAATCAGCAAGACGGTCGGTATCTCATTGACAATGCGATAGAATCTCTGGGAATGCCGATTCCGGTCAAAACGGAATTCATTTACCCAATGTGCAAAAAACCCATGGAGGATCGTCATTGCGATCACGGCGATAAATTTGGCGTGAAACCACCCGGCGCCGAACCACTGGCCTTGCAGCACCAGCACAATACCGGCGATCCAGGTCACCGTCATCGCGGGCACCATGATGAAATTGAGCAGCCGCCGCTCCATCGTCTTGAAGGTTTCAGACAGTTCGGAGCTGGGCTTGGCGACCGCGTGATAGACGAACAGCCGCGGCAAGTAGAGCATCCCGGCCATCCAGGCGACGACAGCAACGATGTGGAGGGCCTTAAGCCAGAGATACATCGCCGTTATCCCCGCACACGCTTGAGCATGCGTTCGACGTGCGCGATCGGGGTTTCCGGTAGAATGCCGTGGCCAAGATTGAAGATCAGCGGGCCATCGGCGAGCTGCATCATGACATCATCAATCTCGCGATCGAGCGCCGCGCCACCAGCCAATAACGCCAACGGATCAACGTTGCCCTGGATCGGCACCCGCGGCTGGAGAGCGTCGCGAGCGATCGATCGCTCGAAGGTCCAATCTATCCCAATGGCACTGACACCCGTCATTTCCACATATGGCAAAGCCATTGCGCCCGCACCACGCGGGAATCCGATGACTTTTGCATTGCCAGCCTGACGTCGTACGCCCTCAATAATTTTTTGCGTTGGCGCAATGCACCACCGCTCGAATTGCTCCGGTCCCAGTACACCAGCCCAGGTATCAAAAATCTGAACAACCTCAGCGCCCGCTTTCAACTGACCAACCAAATAATCAATCGAAGCCTGCACCAGCCGATCGATCAATCGGCCAAAGGTTTCAGGGTCCCGATAAGCCAATAGCCGGGCAGGTGCTTGATCCGGAGTTGCCGCACCCGCAACCATATAAGTTGCGACGGTCCATGGCGCTCCACAAAATCCGATCAAGGCCGCTCGATCATCCAGCGTCGCTTTGACCCGGCGGACCGTATCATAGACCGGCGCTACAACATCCTGATCAAGTGAATCGCGTAATCTGGCCAGATCCTCAGCTCCACCAAATGGCTCGAGCCTGGGTCCTTCACCGCTGAGAAATTCAACTTTTCGTCCAAGCGCAAGCGGAACCACCAGAATATCGGAAAACAAAATCGCTGCATCAAACCCAAAGCGCCGCACTGGCTGCAACGTAACCTCCGCCGCCAGTTCGGAATTAAAGCAGAGATCAAGAAAACCTCCGGCTTTCTCACGCAACACCCGATATTCCGGCAGATAGCGTCCTGCCTGACGCATCAGCCAGACGGGTGGTACTGATTCATGTCTGCCTGCAAGTACGCGAAGCAGTTTTTTCCCCATGGCACCTGCCAATCCGGCTTCTTCCATAAAAACACTACTTAAGAATCTGTTGTGTCTGTTAGAGCGTTGATTGGACTCATGCCTGCCAGTCAACATTCTGTCCACTGGATGGGAAGGATTGGTCCAGAATTGGGCTCAATCTGCCGCCGGTCCATCCACAGGATTGGATGCTGTTTTGCAGTGCTATTTCTGTCTTTTCCCCATTGGGTATTCACATTGGAACGCCGCAAGCGCTCTAGGCTTTGGATTTTATCCCTGAGGCAGTGATGTGGATGGAAATTGAACACATTGCCGAAGATGGCTTGCTTGTGAGGTCAGGCCATGGCCTCCTCCCGTGCTATCCACATTCTGTACGGCAGCTATACAGACGCTGATGCCTGACACTGGTTACTTTCATCTTCATTTGGTATCCGACGCAACCGGTGAAACCCTGATCACGGTCGCGCGCGCGGCTGCAGCACAATATGCGAATGTGTCGCCGGTCGAGCACCTCTACCCGATGGTGCGCTCCAGGAAGCAACTCGACAATGCCCTGGCAGAGATCGGTGAGGCCCCGGGCCTGGTGCTCTACACCTTGCTTGAAGAGGATCTCATCCAGTTGCTGGAAAAAAAGTGCCGGGAGCTGGGACTGCCCTGCATGTCGGTGCTGGGCCCGGTCTTGCGGCTGTTCCAGTCGTACCTTGGCGCCGAGACCATTCATCGTGCCGGCGCACAGCACGTTCTGAATGCTGAATATTTTCAGCGAATCGATGCACTGAACTTCACGATGCTGCACGATGACGGGCAGCACGTGGAGGGTCTCGAAGATGCGGATGTGGTTCTGGTGGGGGTATCGCGAACCTCGAAAACGCCAACCTCGATTTATCTTGCCAATCGAGGCGTAAAGACCGGAAACGTGCCGCTGGTGCCCGGCGTGACGGTCGCTGAGGCAGTAGAAAATCTTACCAGGCCACTCGTGGTCGGGCTTTATGCGAGTCCAGAACGCATCGTTCAGATCCGTGAGAACCGGTTACTGGGTCTGAAAGCCCATCGCGATGACGATCAATATATCGACAAGAGTGCGGTGGCTGAGGAGGTTTCATTTTCACGCCGGCTCTGCGCCAAGCATAATTGGCCCACGATCGACGTGACGCGCCGCTCGATTGAGGAGACCGCCGCAGCAGTCATGCGGCTGTTGAGCGAGCGGCGGCGCCATCCGGCGCTTTAGCCCGCAATTCCAAGATGCGGAAACCGGTTTTCGCTGAATCTCTCTCGCGACGTGGTAGAGGAAGACCATGACGCTCTGGCTATATCCCCAACCCCTGGTACTTGCGTCGGGTAGCGAGGTTCGCGGAAAGATCCTTGCCGCGGCTGGCCTGCGCATCGAGATCAGGCCGTCACAGGTCGACGAGCGCGCTGAGGAGGCCAAATCCGGTGTCGTCGATGCAGCAGCGGTTGCGCGCCATCTCGCGCGCGCCAAGGCTGCTGCGATTGCAGTCTTGCTGCCAGGGCGGCTGGTCCTCGGCGCGGATCAGACCCTGGCGCGCGGCAGCAGGCGCTTCAGTAAACCGCTCGATCGAGCCGGGGCCGCCGAGCAACTCCGTGCACTGCGCGGTCGCACGCACGAACTGCATTCCGCGCTCGCTGTGATACGTGACGGCACAACACTATTTGGCTGTGTCGAAACAGCGAAGCTGACCATGCGTAATTTTTCTGATGCATTCCTCGAAAACTATCTTGACCTGGCCGGTGCGGCCGCGACGAGCAGCGTCGGCGGTTACCAGCTCGAAGGAATTGGAATTCATCTCTTCGAACGGATCGAAGGCGATTATTTCACAATCCTTGGTCTGCCAATTTTGCCGTTGCTTGGCTTTTTTCGGCAGAACAAGTTCATCGACGGTTAGCGCATGATCCAGAAAAGTGGACACCGGATTTCGGTAAAGAGCATGCGTAGGTAAAATGACATGTTCGTTCTTGGTCTCACCGGATCGCTCGGTATGGGAAAATCCGCTACGGCGAAAATGTTCGCTGAGGAGGGCGTGCCGGTGCACGATGCGGATGCCGTTGTGCATCACCTTTATGAGGCCGAGGCCGTGCCGCTCATCGAGGCGGCATTTCCGGGTACCACGGCGGGCGGTAAGGTTGATCGCGCAAGGCTTGCCAGGCAAGTCCTTGGCAATGTGACTACGACCAAGCGGCTGGAATTGATCGTCCATCCGTTGGTGGCCGCGGCGCGCGATCGTTTTCTTGCCGAGGCCGAACGCAACGGCGCCATGGTCGCGGTGCTTGATATCCCGCTTCTGTTTGAAACCGGCGGCGATACGCGGTGTGACGCGGTCGTCGTCGTTTCGGCGCCGCCCGATATTCAGCGTTCGCGGTCGTTCGAGCGACTCGGGATGACCGAACAGAAATTTGCGGCGATCCTCACGCGACAGTTGCCGGATGCTGAAAAACGTGCGCGCGCAGATTTCGTGGTGGATACATCAAAAGGCTTCGAGGCGGCGCGCGCGCAGGTACGTGATATTCTTGCCCGTGTTGCTACAATGCCGAAATGGCGCCGTTGATTCTGCTGGAAAACCATATGCGCGAAATTGTCCTCGATACCGAAACCACCGGCCTCGATCCCGGCCAGGGCCACAGGCTCGTTGAAGTCGGATGTATCGAGTTGCTCAACCGTATCCCGACCGGGGCTACTTTCCACGCTTATCTCAATCCCGACCGTGACGTGCCGGCGGAGGCATTCGCCATTCACGGACTTTCCTTCGACTTTCTGAAGGGACACAAGCGTTTTATCGAAATCGCCGACGAGTTTCTGGCTTTCATAGGTGATGCCCCGCTGGTAATTCACAACGCAGGGTTCGATCACACCTTCCTGTGCGCCGAACTCAAGCGTGCCGAGCGCGCTTTGATTGCGCGCGAGCGGTTGATTGATACTTTGCTGCTGGCGCGCCGCAAGCATCCCGCAGGGCCGAACCGGCTCGACGATCTGTGCGCGCGCTATGGTATCGACAATTCGCGCCGCACCAAACATGGGGCGCTGCTCGATGCAGAAATCCTGGCCGAGGTCTATGTCGAGCTCATTGGCGCGCGCCAGGCGCAGCTCGGACTGGCCGAAAGCGGCGCGCGCCGCGCGAATGGGCCTGAGGGCGTGTCTGTTGTGCGCACGCGGCCTGAACAACTGCCGCCGCGGTTGAGTGAAGCCGAAATCGCGGCGCATCGCGAGTTCGTAGCGGGCCTTGGCGAGAATGTCTTGTGGCAGAATTACCAGCCGCGCGAAGTGTGACGGCCTAGCTCTGCGCCGTCGGCGCAGATGCTTGCTGCATCTGTCCCATTTTCTGCCGATATAGACTGGCGAAATCGACCGGGTCGAGCAGCAGCGGCGGGAACCCGCCGTTGCGGACTGCTGTAGCGATAATTTCACGGGCGAACGGGAAAAGCAGCCGCGGGCACTCGATCAGCACGAGTGGGTTGAGACTTTCCTGCGGGACATTGCGAATGCGAAACACGCCCGCGAATTCCAGTTCAAAGCGGAAGAGCAGGGTGTTGCCGGTCTCGCCCTTGCCCTCGAGCTTGATCACCACTTCGATGTCGGTGTCCGATAGCGGTGTGGCGCCGACGTTGATCTGAATCCCGATCTGCGGCTGCTCCTGGCGGTTGGTCAGCGACTGCGGAGCATTCGGATTTTCGAAGGAAAAATCCTTGATGTATTGAGCCACCACAGTGAGTTGCGGCTGATCTTGTGCTGGTCCGCCGTTGGTCGTCGTCATGAAACACTCCTTCGCACCACGCACCCGGTCGCGCGGCGGTTGGCTAACATAGGGTCCAAGAGGGAACAAGGACGGCGTCGTTCTGTGGGTCCGCGACCAATGCCAGGTCGGTGCAGGCGTTTGCGGTCTTCATTTCCGGTCGTCATTGCGCCGATCGGGCAAGGTGGGGTCCGGCACCTGGTGCCACTGTTCAGGTGTGAGATCGACCACAGCGTCGTTTGGCGCCGGCGGCGCGCCGCCGCTCGCCAGAGCGCAGCAGACAGCAGGATTATCGCCAGGGCATCAGTGATAAATCCCGGAATTAACAGCAAAATCCCGGCAAATAAGACGAGACCGCCATCGCGGTCCGCTTGTATTGCCAGGAGGCCGCCTTCGCCCATTGCAGCACGGATGCGAGCAATATGACTGCCGGTCGCGTGGCGCAAAATCCAGGCACCAGTGAACGAGCCGGCGAGCACAAGGACCAATGCCCACCCAAAGCCGATTGTCGCAGCCACCGCAAAGAATGCGGTCAGTTCCAAAAAAGGCAGCGCCAGTAACATTAACAGCAGCCATTTTGCCACATTCATCGGTGTTTCTCTATTTGGGCGATGTTGGCCTCAGCGCCCTGATCGTCTAAGGTCCGCCTGAGAGAGAGTTGATTTTCCGCAGCAATGCTGGTGCGAGGCACGGCCTTTAGGTTTGGTGCGGCCATCTGCGGAGAGTGATGAGGCCGGCCGCTCCGCCGTCCAGCCAGCAACAGGCTGGAGACGCTTATATCCGGCCGATGTGCCGTCACGGTAGCCGAAAGCATGCGAGACGTGTTCGATATCTATACCATCATTTTCCTGGCGCTTGCCGTGTTCATCTTCCTGCGGCTGCGGAGCGTATTGGGCCAGCGCACGGGCCGTGAGCGGCCGCCCTACGATCCTTTTTCTGCGCGCGAACCGGTGCGACCAGCACCGGAAAAAGTCGTCGCGTTGCCTAATCGTACCGCTGAGACGGTGGCGACCAAACCGGCCGAGCCGGCGGAAAACGCTGCCGAACGGTGGAAGGGCATTGCCGAGGCCGGATCGGCCATCGCGATGGGCCTCGATTCAATTTCCGGCGCGGACGCTAATTTCAATGGCCAACATTTTCTGACCGGCGCACGTGCGGCCTACGAAATGATCGTGAATGCCTACGCTGAAGGTGACCGCCGCACGTTGAAAAATTTGCTGGCGCGCGAAGTTTATGACGGCTTCGAGAGCGCCATCAGCGACCGTGAAAAGCGCGGCGAGACGGTCGAGAGCCGCTTTGTGTCTATCGACAACGCCGATATCACCGCGGCCGAACTACGCGGGCGCAACGCGCAGGTGACTGTTCGCTTCCAGTCCAAGCTCGTTTCGGTGACGCGCGACAAGGATGGCAATGTCATCGATGGCAATGCCGAGAAGGTGACAGATATTACCGATGTCTGGACCTTTGCGCGCGACGTCACTTCGCGTGATCCGAACTGGAAATTGCTCGCAACTGAAGCGGGACAATGAGCGCATGCCTGCGACTCGTCTCCGCTCCCAATTCAAATTTGGTTTTGGATTGTGCCTGGTCGCGGCGGTAAGCACGCCCTCATTGGCGGCCGGCGCATTCAGTCTACGGAACGCCCAGATCGAAGCGCTCAGCTTTGCCGCGCTCGATGGCTGGAAAGATGACGACCACGCCGCAGCCTTCGGCACGTTTCTGAAAAGCTGTGGCGCGATTATCAACGCCGGCAAAGGTGTCCGGACGGCGCGCCCCTTTCTTGGCGCTCTCTTCAAAGTGTGTGAACGCGCGGTTGCGGCCGGCCCGCTCGACCGTGAGCATGCGCGCACCTTCTTCGAGGACAATTTCAAACCGGTACGAGTGATGCCGGGCGGACAGCCAGTGGGATTTTTTACCGGCTACTATGAAACCGAGGTCGACGGCTCACGGTTTCCGAGCGACGAATACACGATACCGATTTACGCCGCGCCGGCCGAAGCGGTACGCAAACATCAGAGCAAGGTCTTTTCCGACCTCGATCGCACGAAGATCGAGGATGGCGCGATTGCAGGCAAGGATCTGGAAATTTGCTACGTCAGGAATCCGGTCGACGTTTTCTTCGCGCAGATTCAAGGCTCCACACGCGTGAAACTTGATACCGGCAAGTTGTTGCGCCTCAACTATGTCGCCAGCAATGGCCAACCCTATACACCGGTCGGTAAATTCCTGATCGATCGCGGCATCGTGTCCAAGGAAGAAATGTCGATGGACAAGATCCGCGAGTTCATGGAGTCCAATCCGGACGAAGGCAAGGAATTGCGCCGCAAGAATCGCTCGTTCGTATTTTTTCAGGAAACGCCTCTGGGAGCGCAAGATGAATGCGTCGGCGCGCAAGGCGTGGCGCTTACGCCGGGGCGTTCCCTGGCGGTGGACAAACATATCCATGTTTACGGCACGCCCATCTGGGTAGACGCGGTTTTGCCGATCGACAGCGAAAAGCCGGAGACAAAATTTCAACGACTGTTGTTCGCGCAGGATACAGGGTCTGCGATCGTTGGAGCGGCGCGCGCTGATATCTATTTTGGCCATGGCGAGGAGATCAGCCACGTCGCCGGCCGTATCAAGCAATACGGCAAATTCGTTATGCTGGTGCCACAGAGCATTGCGGTAAACGGCACCGTAATAGCAACGGCGACGGACGTTCCGTTGCCAAAGCCGCGCCCCCAGATGACAGTCACCGCGGCGGCGCGTTCGGCCATCGGAACAACGGGGAGTGTTTCGGCGCCGATGCCAAAGCCGCGGCCCTGATCAGATGACTTCTGGCGACGGCAAGCGGCGTCGCGTGCTTTCCCAGGAAGAGCGCGTCCTGTGGACCACCGTTACCAAATCGATTGCGCCACTGCGGGAATTACCCGCATCCGACCTGAACGATGCGGCAGAGTCGATCACGCCGGCCCGGGCCGCGAAAAATCCCCGCAAAATCGCCGCCCGCCGCACCCCTTTTTCCGCCGAAGAAATCGCCGCCGCCGCTTGCGCCGCAATTGACGAAACTTGGCCGCCGCATGAAACAGCGGGTTGCCCGCGGCAAAGACGAAATCGATGGTCGGCTCGACCTGCACGGCCTTACGCAAAGCGAAGCGCACGCCACGTTATTGCGGTTTTTGCGGACGGCAAGTTCGCGCGGCGCGCGGCTGGTGCTGGTTATCACGGGAAAAGGCGCACGCGCGGCTGAAGGTGAACGCGGTGTCCTGAAGCGACAGGTGCCGCACTGGCTGGGGCTGCCGGAATTTCGCGCGCTGGTGATCGGGTTTGAGGACGCGCATATCGCGCACGGCGGGGAGGGTGCGCTTTATGTGCGGGTTCGGCGCGATAAGCGAGCTTAGCCAGCTTCAGTTCTGGAGTATCGGATATGTCGAAGAAATCGAAACGCGAAAAGCCAAAGCCCGGTGACAAGCGCCAAAAACCCGATCGGCAAGAGCTTGAGCGTGATCTGGAGGAAGGGCTGGAAGAAACCTTCCCGGCTTCCGATCCGCTGGCGGTCACCGACCCAGTGGCGGACGTAGTGAAGGGCGGCGGGCAGAAATAGCGTCGAAATCGGACGGGCTACAAAATAAACCGGCTCAAGTCCGTGTTTTTGGCAAGATCGCCGATGTGCTTTTGCACGTAGGCAGCATCGATCTTGACAGTCTCGCCGGAACGGTCGGGCGCAGCGAACGAAACTTCATCGAGTACACGCTCCATCACCGTCTGAAGTCGCCGGGCGCCGATATTCTCGATCGAAGAGTTCACCGCGACGGCGATGTCTGCGATGGCGTCGATCGCATCTTCGCTGAATTCGAGGGTGACGCCTTCAGTGCCCATCAGGGCGATATACTGCTTGATCAACGATGCTTCCGGCTCGGTCAAAATGCGGCGGAAATCGTCGCGCGTGAGCGCCTTGAGCTCGACGCGAATCGGCAGACGGCCCTGCAACTCGGGCAGCAGGTCGGACGGCTTTGAAATGTGAAACGCGCCCGATGCAATAAACAGAATGTGGTCGGTCTTCACCGGCCCATGCTTGGTGTTGACGGTGGTGCCCTCGATCAACGGCAGCAGATCACGCTGCACGCCTTCGCGCGACACGTCGGCGCCGCGCAGGCCTTCGCGTCCTGCAATCTTGTCGATTTCGTCGAGGAAGACGATGCCGTTTTGCTCCACCGCCTTGATTGATTCCTGCACCAGTTGCTCATCGTCGAGCAGCTTGTCGGATTCCTCGTTGACCAGGATCTTATGCGATTCCTCCACGGTGACGCGCCGCGTCTTGGTGCGGCCGCCACCGAGCTTGCCGAATATATCGCCAATGTTGATTGCGCCCATCTGGGCGCCCGGCATGCCCGGAATTTCGAACATCGGCATGCCGCCGCCGCCCGCCTGCACCTCAATTTCGATTTCCTTGTCGTTGAGCTCGCCATCGCGCAGCTTTTTTCGGAAGCTTTCGCGGGTTGCGGGGCTCGACCCGGGACCGACGAGCGCATTGAGGACTCGCTCTTCCGCCGACTGTTCGGCGCGCGCCTGCACGTCTTTTCGTTTCCGTTCGCGGACGAGTGAAATTCCGATCTCGACCAGGTCGCGCACGATCTGTTCGACATCGCGGCCGACATAACCGACTTCGGTAAATTTGGTGGCCTCGACCTTGAGAAAGGGTGCGCCGGCGAGCCTGGCCAGCCGGCGGGAAATTTCGGTCTTGCCGACGCCGGTCGGGCCGATCATCAGGATGTTTTTCGGCAGCACTTCCTCACGTAATTTTTCGTCGAGCTGCAAACGCCGCCAGCGATTGCGCAACGCGATGGCGACCGCGCGCTTCGCGTCGCCCTGGCCGACGATATAGCGATCAAGCTCGGATACGATTTCGCGGGGGGAGAAGTCGGTCATTGGTCTTAGTTCCGTGTCTGCATCTCAGGTGCTGGCCTGCCAGGCGCGAATCGTTTCGAATGGGTGAACCAGCATGATAATGTTTAAGGTCAGATTGTCTCGGATCCAGTAGCCGACAGCTACCTCCAGCAATATGGCAAGCCCGACGACCACCGATATAGGAAGCCGCCACGCCAGTACAAATCCGATGATCATGGCCACGGTATCCGATAGTGAGTTGACCACGCTGTCACCGTAGTACTGAAGCGAGATCGTCGCGGCGCGATAGCGTTCGATGATGAAGCTGGTATTCTCGAGAACTTCCCACGACGCCTCCAGGCCGGTCGCCAGCGCCAACCGCAAACCTATCGGCGCGCCTGGCGCAAAAAGCCACAGCACGCAGTAGAAGATGAAACCGTGGATGACGTGCGAGAAGGTGTACCAATCGGTAATGTGCTGCGAGTTTTCCGCGCTCTGGACCACACCATGCCAGAATTTGACGCTGCCACAGGTGCAGATGGGCACACGGCCCATTGCCAGCAGGATTGCCGCCTGCAATGCGAGGATTGCCAGTACGATAAGTAATCCCGCGCGCCAGGCTGATGGCGAGGCGGTGACGGTCGTCATGCCTTCAGCGACTCGATGGTCACGTTGCGGTTTGTGAACACGCAAATTTCGGCGGCGATATCCAGCGACTTACGCACGATTGCTTCGGCATCGAGCGGGCCGTCGAGCAGCGCGCGGGCGGATGAGAGTGCGTAATTGCCGCCGGAGCCGATGCCCATGACGCCGTTTTCCGGCTCCAGCACATCGCCGGTGCCGGTGAGCACCAAAGATACCTGCGCATCGGCAACAATCATCATCGCCTCGAGACGGCGCAGATAGCGGTCGGTCCGCCAGTCCTTGGCAAGCTCGACAGCGGCGCGGGTCAGTTGTCCCGGATACTGCTCCAGCTTGGCTTCCAGCCGTTCGAACAGCGTGAAGGCGTCAGCCGTTGCACCGGCAAAGCCGCCGATCACGTCGCCTTTGCCCAGGCGGCGCACTTTCTTGGCGTTGGATTTGACGATGGTCTGGCCAATCGTGACCTGGCCATCGCCGCCGATGACCACGCTGCCACCCTTGCGGACGGTGAGGATGGTGGTGCCGTGCCAGGTAGGACTGGAGGGAATTTCGTTGGATGACATACGCTCAATACCCCGAGACCAGCGTCATCTAGGCATGGCCCGGCGCATTTGCAAACGGTTCGCAACGGCTGTGGCGAATCCGTCAAACCCCTGATAAAAGGCGCGCGAATAAAGGATATTCGCCATGCGCAAGGGCGCCATCAAGCGCAAGACCAAGGAAACCGATGTCGAGGTCGAGGTTGATCTCGATGGGGCCGGCCGCTCGCAGATCGCGACCGGCATCGGCTTCCTCGACCACATGCTTGACCTGCTGGCGCGACACTCGCAGATCGATATCGCGGTCAAGGCCAAGGGCGACCTGCACATTGATCACCACCACACCACGGAGGACGTGGGTATCGCGCTCGGCCAGGCGGTTAAGCAGGCGCTCGGCGATATGAAGGGCATCACGCGCTATGCCGACGTGCACGTACCGATGGATGAGGCGCTGACGCGCGTCGCGATCGATATTTCCGGGCGGCCGTTCCTGGTCTTCAAGGCCGAGTTCGTGCGCGACAAGGTCGGCACGTTCGACACTGAACTGGTGCAGGAATGGTTCCAGGCCTTCGTGACAAATTCCGGCATTACGCTGCACGCCGAGACTTTATATGGCACGAACGACCACCATATTGCTGAATCCTGCTTCAAGGGCCTGGCGCGGGCGTTGCGGGCCGCGATTGCGATCGATCCGCGCGCCAAAGATGAAGTGCCTTCAACGAAAGGTTCGCTGGGCGGGTGACATGTTTGCGGCAGTCATCCCGGGCGATCCACGAAGGATGACGTTGGCAGAGTAAAAAAATGCCCACTTTTACAGTGCACGCACCGCCATCGCGACAAGGCGAAACAATGAGCGCTCCGGAGCGCTTTGTTTTCGTGCGCGACGGTTTTCATGTCTGGGCGTTTTTATTGGCGCCGCTGTGGTTGCTGGCGCACCGGTTGTGGCTGGCGTTCATCATTTATGTCGTTTGCTATGGGCTGCTTGGTGTTGCCTTCGCATTCTTGCGCGTGCCTGCGAGTGTGCAATTGTTGGGCGGCTTGGCCGTCGCTTTGCTGGTTGGCTTCGAGGCGCCCAGCATCTGGCGATGGACATTAACGCGCCGCCGCTGGAGCACGCTTGGCTTTGTGGTGGGCGAAGATGCCGAAATGGCGGAGCACCGGTTTTTCGCAAACTGGACCAGGCCGGCTGCCGGAACTCCGGCCTCTCCACCGGTACCGCCCGATTCTGGCTACTCGACCCCGGTGCGTCGCGGACCACCATTGCCGTCCGATGTGATTGGTCTGTTTCCCGAGCCGGGAGGTCAACGATGAGCGTTGCTATTGTTGACTATGGTTCCGGCAATCTGCACTCGGCAGCGAAAGCATTCGAACGCGCCGCGCGGGAGGCTGGCCACAACCAACCGATCGTGGTGACCAATGATCCCGCCGCAGTCGTCCGCGCGGACCGTGTCGTGCTGCCGGGCGTCGGCGCATTTGCCGACTGCCGTCGCGGGCTCGACGATATACCCGGCATGATCGATGCGCTTGAGCAGAGCGTGCGCAAGAACGGCAGGCCATTTTTCGGCATTTGTGTCGGCATGCAATTGATGGCCGAGCGTGGTCGCGAATATCAGGTAACGCCGGGACTGGGCTGGATTGCCGGCGAAGTCGATCGTATCACCCCATCCGACCCGGATCTGAAGATCCCGCATATGGGCTGGAACACGCTCAGCATGCTGAAAACGCATCCATTGCTGGACGATATTCCGCTGGGGCCTGATGGGCTGAACGCCTATTTCGTGCACTCGTATGAGCTGAAAACGGCACAACGGTCAGATCTTGTGGCGCAGGCGGACTATGGCGGACCACTCACCGCAATCGTCGGACGCGACAACATGGTCGGCACGCAATTCCACCCGGAGAAAAGCCAGCGGCTTGGACTCAAGCTGATCGCGAATTTTTTGAAATGGGCTCCGTGATAAAAACAGCCGTCATTTCGGGGCGCGGGCGCAGCCCGCGAACCCGGAATCCAGAACCGGACGCTGAGTGTGCAGCTGGATTCCGGATCCGCCGCTTCGCGCCGTCCCGGAATGGCAGGAGCAATAAATGATCCTGTTTCCGGCAATCGATCTCAAGGAAGGTCTCGCCGTGCGGCTCGAGCAGGGCGATATGAAGCGCGCGACCGTGTTTCATCGCGATCCGGCCGCGCAGGCGCGCGCCTTTGAGCAGCAGGGCTTTGAATATCTGCACATCGTCGATCTCGACGGGGCCTTTGCCGGTAAACCGGTGAACGCGGCGGCCGTCGATCGCATTCTCGAAGCCATCAGCATTCCGGTGCAACTCGGTGGCGGCGTGCGCGACACCGCAACCGTCGAGGCCTGGCTGGAGAAAGGCGTCACCCGCGTTATCATCGGTACTGCAGCTGTCCGCGATCCGCCCTTCGTCAAGCAGGCCGCGCGTGACTACCCCGGACGCATTGCGGTCGGGCTCGATGCGCGCGACGGCAAGGTGGCGGTCGAAGGCTGGGCGGCGACCTCGGAATTATCGGTTCTCGAAATTGCGCGCCGCTTCGAGGATGTCGGTGTGGCGGCGATCGTCTATACCGACATCGCGCGCGACGGAATGCTGCAAGGCCTTAATCTTGACGCAACAATTGCATTGGCGGATGCGATTTCCATCCCGGTGATCGCGTCCGGCGGACTGGCGTCCATCGCCGACATCAAAGCGTTGCTGGAGCCAAGCGCGAAAAAACTTGCCGGCGCCATTGCCGGCCGCGCGCTTTATGATGGCCGCCTGGATGCGGCGGACGCGCTCACGCTGATCCGCGCCGCGAGGACAGCCGGATAATGTTCAAAGTCCGCGTCATACCGTGCCTGGATGTCAAAGACGGCCGTGTGGTCAAGGGCATCAATTTCGTCAATTTGCGCGACGCCGGCGATCCGGTCGAGGCTGCGATTGCCTATGACGCGGCGGGCGCGGACGAGCTGTGTTTTCTCGATATCACGGCGAGCCACGAAAACCGCGACACCATTTACGACGTGGTGACGCGAACGGCCGAAGCCTGTTTCATGCCGCTTACCGTCGGCGGCGGTGTGCGCTCGGTCGACGATATCCGGAAATTATTGAAGTGCGGCGCCGACAAAGTGTCGATCAACACGGCCGCAGTGGACCGGCGCGCTTTTGTGAAAGAGGCGGCGGAAAAATTCGGCGATCAATGCATCGTTGTCGCGATCGACGCCAAAAAAGTGTCGCGCCCGGCAGAAGCGGATCGGTGGGAAATTTTCACGCATGGCGGGCGAAATCCGACCGGGCTCGATGCGGTCAACTATGCCAGGGAGGTTGTCGCGCTTGGCGCCGGCGAAATACTGCTCACGTCGATGGACCGCGACGGCACCAGGAGAGGCTATGACATCGCGCTCACCCGCGCGATCGCCGACGCCATAACGGTGCCGGTCATTGCCTCGGGCGGCGTCGGGACGCTGGGTCACCTGGTCGAGGGCATCCGCGACGGCCACGCCACGGCGGTACTGGCGGCCTCGATCTTCCACTTTGGCGAACATAGCGTGCGTGAAGCCAAGGAATACATGGCGAAAGCCGGGCTGCCGATGCGGCTCGATCCCTAGGCGCAACAATGCTATTGAGCCGCCTGGAAGGGCTTCCATGAGCAGATTCACTGTTGCCGATCTGGAAAAGCGGGTGCATGAGCGCGCCAAGGCGAGCGCGGCCGACTTATATACAAGCTCGTTGATCGATAAAGGCGTCGCTCACTGCGCCAAGAAACTGGGCGAAGAGGCGATCGAAACCGGACTTGCAGCGGTACAGGAAGACAAGAGCCGGCTGATCGCGGAAGCCGGCGATCTTCTGTATCATCTGCTGGTGCTGCTCGAGGCGCGTGGCGTTACGCTTGCCGAGGTCGAGGCCGCGCTGGAAAAGCGCACGGCGCAAAGCGGACACGAGGAAAAGGCATCGCGCGCGCGTTGACCGGATGTCGTGATGGAACAGCGCACTGAAGAAAATCTTTCGCCCTACCGCACATTTTCGCGTGCGGAATGGGCAGCCTTGCGCGAGGACACGCCGATGACGTTGACCTCCGAAGAGGTCACGCGGGTCCGTTCGCTGCACGACCGACTTGACATGAAGGAAGTGGAAGAAATTTACCTGCCGCTGTCGCGGTTGCTGTCGATGTACGTGGCGGCAACGCAGCGCCTGTTTCGCGCGCAGGAACGTTTCCTTGGCACCACCGACGTAAAGATGCCGTACATTATCGGGGTCGCCGGTTCGGTTGCGGTCGGCAAATCAACCACGGCGCGCGTGCTGCAGGCATTGCTGGCGCGCTGGCCCAACGTGCCTACGGTCGATCTCATTACCACCGACGGCTTTCTTTATCCGAATTCGATTCTCGAACGCGAAAGCCTGATGGAGAAAAAGGGCTTCCCCGAAAGCTACGATCTTCCGGCACTGCTGCGGTTTCTGTCAGACGTGAAGGCCGGCCGCCGTCCGGCCCGTGCACCAATCTATTCGCATCTCGTCTACGACGTCATCCCGAACCAGTGGGTCGAGGTTGACCGGCCGGACATTCTCATTGTTGAAGGATTGAATGTGCTGCAGACGGGACGCCTGCCGAAGGACGGCAAGGCAATTCCCTTCGTTTCAGACTTTTTCGATTTCTCCGTCTACCTCGATGCCGACGAAGATGTGCTCAAGTCCTGGTATGTGGATCGGTTTCTGACATTGCGCGGCACGGCATTCCGCGATCCGAAATCATACTTCCATCGCTACTCGAACTTGTCGGATGAGGAAGCAACAGAGACGGCAGCATCGATCTGGTCGCGCATTAATCTGGTCAACCTGCACGAGAATATCCTGCCGACCCGACAGCGTGCCGATCTCATTTTGAAAAAAGATGAAAGCCACCTGGTCGAGGACGTTTCCCTGAGAAGGTTGTGAGGCGTAGTATATCTTCGGTTGTTTCTGTCATCGCCGGGCTTGTCCCGGCCATCTCGCTTAGTTGAGCACAGCGCGTCCATAAGCGGGATGGCCGGGACAAGCCCGGCGATGACAAACGGATTGATACGAAATGTTACGCCGCGCGGCGGCTCAGGTCGAAGTGTTCGAGATAGCGCTTTTTGATCGCCGACACCGGCAACACGATCAGTACGTCGGTGGTGCCAAATTCCCGATCGATCACCGCGCCATCCCCGATACAGGCGCCAAGGCGCAGGTAGCCTTTGATCAAAGGTGGTAGCGCGCGCAACGCCTCCTTCGGGTTGATTGCTTCCTTCGACATCCGGCTCATTTCGACGTAGCGCTCTGGCAAAGCGCGTGCGCGCCACGGCTCGGGGGCGCGTGCATAGTGATGGAGGAACGAGAGCGGAAGCGCGAGGCGCCTGGGATCGGTGCCATCGAGGCTGGCACAGCCGAACATGACGCCGCAGCCGTTCTGCAGGATGTAGGCATGAATGCCGTGCCAAAGCAGCTCGACGGTTCGCTTGTTGCGATAGGGTGCCAGCACGCAGGAACGGCCGAGCTCGAGGAACTGCAGATTGGCGTGGTGCGCGATCAAGGCGCCGATGTCGAATTCGCCGGCAGTGTAGAAACCGCCATACTCTTCGGCGAGCGGTTGCCGCAAAAGCCGATAGGTCCCCACAACGACCGGGCGGTTAAGGGCGCTGCGATCGCGCGTGGCGTGGTCGAGCACCAGCAGGTGGTCGCAAATCGCGTCATAGCCATCGATGTCGCGGCGCGCGAAAAGCCGTCCAGGGTTCGGGATAGCCGGCCCTTCCTGATAGAAAACGCGATAGCGAAGTCTTTGGGCCTGGCGCACTTCGGCAGCGGTTTGCGCCAGGCGCACCTCCAGCGAGCCGATGCGTCCAAGGCTCTGCGATGGCCGGTGCACGCGCGCGGCCCACGCCTGTAAACCACCGTAGGCCTGTAGCGACGAGATCAGGCCGGGTATGCCGGGCCCGGCCGGCGCCGGACGAAAGCGCTCGAACAGACTGCGCGGCATCTGGAGGGCAGCGCGGTTGGCCATGGGTTCAAGTCCTCTTTGGCGCGGGATAGGTACAATCGACTATTGGTGGGGTTCCAGCCGGCGAATCATTGGTCGATCGATGGTCACCCCTACACCACGGGCCGGACACGGAATTATGACAATGTGGGGAAGTGGCCGTCAGGCTGCAAGCGGGTTGGCCGCGGGCCCCGAGGCGGCCTCCAGCACTTGGCGCAGCCGCTCGCGATCGAGCGGTTTGACGAGAAGGCCGTCGAGGCCGGCGGCGAGCGCGGCCTCGCGGTCTTCGGTCTGAACATTGGCGGTCAGGGCAAGCATCCGGGTGGGCTTGTCGCCAGCTTGCGCTTCGGCGGCCCGGATGCGGCGCGCGGCCTCAAGTCCGTCCATGTCCGGCATTTGCACATCCATCAGAACAAGATCGTAGGGGCTGCCGGACGCACGTGCCGCCAGCCAGGATTTCGACCGCGGCTTCGCCATTGATCGCAATGGTCGCGCGGTGGCCAAGACGCGTGAGGAGCGCGCGCGCAAGCAGCGCGTTGATCTCGTTATCCTCCGCAACAAGGATCGAAAGTCCTTTGTTGCCGGCACCAGCATTCGCTACCGCGGCCTCCACTTCGATTTCCGCCGGGGAATGTTCGAAAGCGTCTTCGGCGGCCAGACGTGCCGCCAGCGAGGCGGCGCGCACCGGCTTGATCAGATAGCCTGTGAAGCCCGCCGCTTTCAGCGCCGGCAGTTCATGCCGATCGGTCGGCCGGATAAGCACAATACGTTTCGGTACCCCAAGCCGGGCAACATTGAAGTTCGTAATCATCGCCGACGCGAGCGGATAGTCGACCAGCAGCGCATCCCACGGACGTTCCGGCAGCAAGGCCGCTGCAATATTTTCGTCGATCACCGCACAGGTTTTTGCGCCCCAGCGGCCGAGTTGCCGCGCCAGCAAGGACGCCTCGATTTCCGCTGCGGTGACGACCATCATTGCAGTTTGTCCGAGATCGGGCGCGGCGAAGGTCGTCTCCTGTGTGTCAGGCGCCTGAACCAATGGCACGCTGACCGTAAAGGTCGAACCCGCGCCTGCATCGCTTTTTGCCGAAATGTGTCCATCCATGCGCTCGACAATGCGTTTCGAGATTGCAAGGCCCAGACCAGTGCCGCCGAACTTGCGCGTCGAAGAACCATCGGCCTGTTCGAAGTCGAGGAAGATGCGCGCGAGATCTTGCGCATTCAGTCCAATGCCGGTGTCGCGTACTTCAAAAAGAATTTCGTTCGCGTGGGTGCCTGGCTCGACGGTGACTGCAACGCCGCCCTTTTCGGTGAACTTGATGGCATTGCCGACGAGATTGAGGACAACCTGCCGCAAGCGGGCGGCATCACCGACGACCTGTGCTGGCACGCGCTCATCGCAGAACGAGGCAATCTCGATGCCCTTGGCCTGCGCGCGCGGCGCCATGAGTTCGACGGCTTCCTCGATCATGGAGGCCAACGCAAAGGGTCGCGCTTCCAGATCGAGCTTGCCGGCTTCGATCTTCGAGAAATCGAGTATTTCCTCGATCAGCGACAGCAGTGTTTCGCCCGAAGTCTTTGCCGCTTTCGCGTAAGTGAGCTGCTCCGGCGTCAACGGCGTGTCGAGCAGCAGATCGGCCATGCCGAGCATGCCGTTGAGCGGTGTGCGAATCTCGTGACTGACCATCGCAAGGAAACGCGATTTGGCGCGGTTGGCGGTTTCTGCCTGGTTACGCGTGTGCTCGAGCGCGTGTTCGGCCTCGACACGATCAGTGACGTCGCGGCCGACACTTTGGACCTCCGTGCCGTTTTCGCTGCGTATCGTGACTTCGCGCCATGCGATCCAGCGCGCGCCATCACGACAGGAAATTTTCTGGTCGTGCATGCGCGTGCCGTCGGCCTGTACCATTGGCGCACCTTGCTCGAGGACGCGCAGCTCGATGGTGTTGCCGGTCAGTGCCTCGCGTGGTTTTCCGGCGAGCGCGCAATAGGCGTCGTTGGCAAATGTAATGAGGCCGGTACTATTGCGGCGTACGATCACATCGCCTTGCGCGGCCAGCAAACTGCGTGCTCGTTCTTCCGCCTCACGCAGTTCCCAGTTCCGGTCCGATAGCTCCTCATTGCGCGATTCGAGAAGGCGCATGGCCGCTGCGGCCGCGCGCTGACGCATCATCATGAATCCGATTGCGGCGCACGCTGCGGCGAACAGCACACCAGCGCCGATGGCAGCGCCGGTCAATTCGAAGCCGGGACCTTGCAGGTGCGCACCGGCAAGAAAGCCAGCGGCAGCGGCAACAATCGCCAATGAAATGAAAGCCGCGCGGGCCGGGCGTTCCGCCCGATCGCGTGGCGATGTTTTCGCCGAACCGCCTGTCGATCGTAATTCGGGTCGCATGGCACCAGCGCCGTGATGGCAGCCATTTGGCCCCGCGAACCTTGCAATTTTATTCCTGATTAACCGAGTCCGCGGTGCTCACGCGAACGTGGTAAATGCCGGGTTAACGGCAGGACACCGGCGCTCTCACGCGGCCCTGCGCACATCGTCGGCGAGCGCGCGGTACGACAGCGCTTCAGCAAGGTGGACGCGCCCGACGCTGTCCGCCGCGTCTAAATCGGCCAACGTGCGCGCCACCCGCAAGACACGATGATAGCCGCGCGCTGACAGGCGCATCGAGTTCGGCTGCATCGCGCAGCAAAGCGAGCCCCGCAGAGTCGGCCCGCGCGGCACCTTCCAGAGCGGGGCCATTGATCTGCGCATTGGTGCGTATGTTGCCCGAGTCCATCGTCGCGTAGCGCTCGGCTTGAATGTCTCGCGCGCGCGCGACGCGAGCGGCGACTTCACGGCTTCCTTCGCTCGGCGGCGGTAAAATCAGATCGGCGGCGGTGACGGCAGGCACTTCTATGTGCAGGTCGATGCGGTCGAGCAGCGGCCCGGACAGCCGGCCCTGATACTCGGCGGCACAGCGGATGTTTTGTCCACGCTTGCAGATAAAGCCAGGATCGCTTGCGCGTCCGCAGCGGCACGGGTTCATCGCGGCGATGAGCATGAAGCGTGCTGGATAAGTGTCGAGCGGCTGGCGCAGGGAATCGAGCACCTGGCCGGAGAACTCCGGCAGTTCGTCGAGAAACAGCACGCCGTTGTGCGCCAGCGAGATTTCACCCGGCCGTGCGCGCAGGCCGCCGCCGACCAACGCCGGCATTGACGCCGAGTGATGCGGCGCACGAAACGGGCGCCGGTTGGTAAGCGCGCCGCCTTCGATTTCGCCGGCAACGGAGGCAATCATGGAGACTTCCAGCAATTCGGCGGGCGAGAGCGGCGGCAAAATTGTTGCAAGCCGCGCCGCCAACATCGATTTTCCGGAGCCGGGCGGTCCGATCATCAGCAAATTGTGTCCGCCAGCGGCGGCAACTTCGAGCGCGCGCTTGGCGCTTTCCTGTCCCTTGATATCTGCAAGATCGTGTCTTTGCGCTCGCGGATTTTCGGCTGCGGCCGCGCGAGAACTTGCGTGCCTTTGAAATGATTGGCGAGCTGGATCAGCGATTGCGCGGCAACCACCTCGATTTCAGGACTGGCCCATGCCGCCTCAGGCCCGCACGGACCAGGGCAGATCAACCCCTGGCCACGGCCGTTGGCGCCGATCGCGGCCGGCAGCACGCCGGCAACTGCGGCGATCGATCCGTCGAGGCCGAGCTCGCCCAGCACCGTAAAGCTGCTGAGTGCGCCATGTGGAATGGCGCCGATCGCAGCCATTAGGCCAAGTGCGATCGGCAGGTCATAGTGGCTGCCTTCCTTAGGAAGATCGGCGGGCGCGAGATTGACGGTGATGCGGCGGGCGGGGAGCGCGAGGCCGGATGCAACCAGCGCCGCCCGCACGCGCTCTTTGGCTTCCGACACGGCCTTGTCCGGCAGACCCACGATGTTGAAAACGGGCAATCCCGGCGCGACCTGAACCTGCACGTCGACGGCCCGGGCCTCGATGCCCTCGAACGCCACCGTCGCTACCCGCTCGACCATGCAACCGAACCTCACCGGATACTCGCATAAGTAGTATCGCAGGGCATGGCCGACGGCAAGGTGAACCGGCAGCTCTGTTGGCAACACTAAATACGGTTGGTGGTAAAAACGGCCGCTCTGGTCTTGACGGGAGGTATTGGTTTTTTTGTCGCCAAAAGGGATCAGAACCTGATGGTCGCGATGTTGGCTGAGCTCATCATGCCGCTCTCGGGTCTTGGGATGATCTCTCCCATTGCCGCAATCGTGGCCGCGTGTGTTCTTTTCGCCCGCCACCGCAAACGTGTTGAGCCCGCGCGTCAGGTGCCGGTGATCGGATTTATCCTGGCCATGGTCGTTTGCGGCGCTATTGGGGGCACTTTCGGTTTGCTTTTCGGAATTGGGCTGGCCTGTCCGGGAATGGGCAATCTTTGTGGCTTGTGGGGATTCCTTGTAGCTGCGCCAATCTTCTGTGCCCTGGGGATCTTGCTGGTTGGGATTGCGATTTCTATGATTCCTGCCCGCACCGGGCCCAAGACGCACTGAGCGGGGGTAGACGCCTGTCGCAATGGGGCGACGGCGGTGGCCCGTGCCGGCGCTATCAAAAGCCATTGGCGTCAACGAACTTCGCCAATAGCGTGATTGCTCTCGGGCTTTTGGCCGCAGATCATGGCATCCAAGAGAGGTGGAGGACCGCCCAGGTGACCGTCCGTCGAGGCCTCGCCATTGCTCTGCTTGTGGCTGCGTGCGGGCCACAGGCGATCGGGCAGGAGCTTAAGCCGTGGAAGCACGGGGTGATCGAGCCTAAGGGCGATGCCGGCTTCATGGTGATGGTCGGCCAACGCGACTTTGCCTCGCGCTATGGACTCAAGGTGGAAATTGTTTCGCTGAAGAACGGCGCCACGGCTCACAAGGCCTTGCTCGCCGGCGAACTCGACAGCATCGAATCTTCACCGGGCGCTGCAATCCTGGCGGGCGCGCGTGGCGCCGACATCAAGATTCTCGGCTGCGATTGGCCGGGGGTGCCGCACGGCCTGATGGTGCGATCGAGCATCGGCAAAATCGAAGACCTCAAGGGCAAGACCATCGCAGTCGCCGCGCCCGGCTCGCTACCCAATCTGCTGGTCAATGCGATTCTGGACCAGAACAAAATTCCGGCCACCGATGTGCGCTTCGCCAATCTCGGCGGCGACCTCGACCGCTTCAAGGCGGTGGTCGCGGGTGTCGCCGATGCGGGCATCGTCGCCGCCGAATTCTTGGCGGTTGCGCCCAAGGACGTGAAGATGTTGATCACCGGTCACAACGCGCTGCCGAACTATGTGCGCCTGTGTCTGACCGTCACAGGAAAAACTATTGCTTCACGGCGCGACGATGCGATTGGTTTTATCGCCGCGGAAATGGATGCGATAAAATTTGCGGTCAGCCATCGCGATGAAACGATCAAGCTCACGCAAGAAACTATCCACGCGAAGCCAGACGATCCCCGTCCCGCATACGCCTATGACGATACGCTCAAGCAGGGTGATATCGATCCGTCCGTCAAGCTGCCGCTCGACA
Source organism: uncultured Alphaproteobacteria bacterium (assembly GCA_963815055.1). GTDB lineage: Bacteria > Pseudomonadota > Alphaproteobacteria > Rhizobiales > Xanthobacteraceae > Pseudolabrys. The sequence continues at coordinate 219,544 of CAWFEU010000001.1, forward strand.
AGCTGAGCTGGATGCAGGACGAGCTGGTCAAGGCCGGCAACCTGAAGACGCCGATCGACCTCGGCAAAATCACGGATGCCGATATTCGCGCCGAAGCTGCAAAGCGCGCGGAAAAATAGTCAGATCTTCACCGAGGCCATGATGCCGGCGGGAAAAATCTCGTCCGGTCTGGCGAGCCGGTGCGCAATGCCCTGTTCGTGGGTGTAGCGCAGAAAGAGTTCGAGCGTCGGACGGTTCGCCTCGATGCCATAGGGAAACATGTCGCCGCCGAACACCTCTTGCATGCGCGCAGCGTAATTGGTCAACCACGGCACCGGATAACGGGATACGGCGGGGTCGAGAATGCGCTCAAGGCTGCGACGCCTGGATTCCTCGAACGCATTATAAAGATTGCGCGCGATCCAGGGCTGACCTTCGAGAATCGCTTTGCGCAGCGCAATGACGTGCATGATGGGATAGACGCGCGTCTGCTCGTAGTATTTCTGTTCAATTGCTTCGTAGTCGGGGAACAGACGGACGACGTCCGGATGCTTTTCGCGAAATGAATTCGGCGGCCGCGCAATGATGACGCAATCCAGCTCGCCGGACGCGATCATGCCGCTCAACGTTTTTTCCGGCATGCTGGTGAGCTGAACGCCCTTTGGCAGCGAAATTTCGACCTTTTCGATGCGGCCGGCTTCGTTAGTGCCGGCCTGAATCCATTCGATGTCCGAGAGCGCAATACCGCCTTCGTTCATCAACCAGCCACGCATATAGACCGCCGCGGTGTGCGCCCATTCCGGCACGCCGATTCGCTTGCTCTTGAGGTCCTTGACGCTTTTGATGCCGGCCTTGCGATTTACATAAAATGAAGCAAAGCGAAACAGCCGCGAGGCATAGACCGGCAAACCGATGATATCGGAATCCTTTCGCGTCACCTGTGCCACGAATTTGGCGAAAGATAATTCGGACACGTCCCACTCGCGGTTGAAAGTGAAACGCGAGAATATTTCGTGATGGCCGAGCGTGAGCCAGTTGGCATCAATGCCTTCCGCGCGCACCAGACCCAGACGGAAGTCGCGAAAGTGGTCATAGTCGGTGGTGGCGATGGTGAGCGCGACACTCATGGCATCTTCCTGGGGATGAGCGCGTTCGAAAACCAGCTCTTGTGTTGCGTGATCATGCGCGCCGCTTCAGCTCGATCTTGTCCCAGATCAATGCCGCCACGTCAGGCCCGCCGAGATTCTTGATGGCGCGGATGCCGGTCGGCGAGGTGACGTTGATCTCGGTCAGGTAGCCGTCGATGACATCGATGCCGACGAACAGCAGGCCGCGCTCGCGTAACGCGGGACCGATGCGCTTGCAGATCTCCGCCTCGCGTTTGGTCAGATCGGTTGCCGCCGGGGCGCCTCCGCGCACCATGTTGGAGCGCAGGTCGTCGGGCGCCGGCACGCGGTTGACCGCCCCCGCGTAATCGCCGTCCACCAGGATAATGCGCTTGTCGCCGAATTTGATATTCGGCAGGAATTTCTGGATCACCCATTGCTCGCGGAAGGTCACCGAGAACAAATCATAAAGCGATCCGAAATTGAGATCCTCGCGCGCTAGCCTGAACACCGCCTCGCCGCCTTTGCCGTAGAGCGGCTTCATCACGATATCGCCGTGCTCGGCGCGGAACGCCTTGATCTCCGCCAGGTCGCGCGACACCAGCGTCGGCGGCATGAGCTCGGGAAATTCCGTGACGAACACCTTCTCCGGCGCGTTGCGCACGTGCGCCGGGTCGTTGACCACCAGCGTCCCGGGATGGATGCGTTCAAGCAGGTGGGTCGTTGTCACGTAAGCGAGGTCGAAAGGCGGATCCTGGCGCAGCAGCACTACGTCAAATTCCGTGAGCTCCACGCGCCGCGGCTCGCCCAGCGTGAAATGGTCGCCGGCCTTGTCGCGCACGCTCAGGGATTCGATATGGGCAAACACGCGGCCGTTGAGCAGCGCCAGCCGGTCGGGCGTATAATATGAAAGCTGGTGACCCCGTTTTTGCGCTTCCAGCAGCAGGGCGAAGGTCGAGTCACCTTTAATATTGATCCGCTGGATCGGATCCATTTGCACCGCGATTTTGAGGCTCATGACTACCTTTGGGCGAACAAAGCGTTAACATTTTATGCGCACTATAGCCGCTTCGGGACCGAAGTTGCACGGGCCGGGGGGCCAGACGGGTGAATCTGCCGAAGCTTTCGATTGCCGCGAGGCTATACGCGATTTTCGCCTTGATGGCCCTGACAACCGTCGCGCTGTCCATGGTTGCAGTATCGAATGCCCGTCAACATGCGTCGCTGACGGACGAATTTGAATCGGCCAACGCCGGCAGCTGGAACGTCGAGCGTATCAACAGCCTGATCTACGCGACGGTCATGGAATCGCGCGGCATCTATATGTCAGCCGATGCTGCGGAAGCTGCCAAATACGCCGACGCCCTTCTCAAAGTCACCGATCAGATCAGCGGCGTCATTGGCGATTGGCAGCGTAGCGTTCGCAACAGCGACGCGCTCGCATTCAGCAATTTTGCCGTCCGCATCAATGGATATCAGGATTCCATGTACGCGCTGGTCCCGATCGCCAAGAAATCCGGTCCAAAGGCCGCGCGCGAATGGGCCGACAAAAATCTGCCTGCCGAAATTCGGTCTGTACTGAGCAAAGATCTGGCGACACTCAGCGAGCACTACAGTGATACGGCGAGCCAGATCTACACGCAGATCGACGAGGGCATCGACCATACCGCCTTGTTGCTGACCGTGCTCGCCGCCATCGCGGTCATACTGGCGCTCATCGGCGTGGCGATCATCGCACGCAGCGTCACAAAACCAATCACCGAAATCACCAGCGTGACCGCAGCTGTCGCGGCGGGCAACTCTGCCATTTCCATCCCGTTCAGCGATCGCAGCGATGAGATCGGCGCGCTCGCGCGCTCGATCGGGGTCTTCCAGAATGCGATGCGCAACAACGAAGACCTCAATCGCACTGTTCTCAGCAATGCCGATCTGAGGGCAAAGCGCCAGCAGCAGATGTCGAACGAAATATCGCAGTTCTCCGCCGAAGTCGAAAAAACGCTCGCTGAACTCGGGCGAATTTCAGACGAAATGCTGGCCGCGTCGACCCAGCTCGGCGCAGCCGCTGACAATGCCTCGAGCAAGACAAAACGCGCGGAGGAAGCCTCCTCGGAAGCGTCGTCAAATGTGCGCGATATAGCGTCGGCTGCAGACGAACTGTCCGCGTCAGTCAACGAGATCGACCGCCAGGTCGCGCAATCCAACGCCATCGCCACCAAGGCGGTGAACGAAGTCGAGTCGACCAACATCGCGGTCAAGGAACTGGACGAGGCCGCGGCCCGCATCGGAGATGTGGTCAAGCTCATCACCGACATTGCGGAGCAGACCAATCTGCTCGCGCTCAATGCCACCATCGAAGCAGCGCGCGCCGGAGAGGCCGGGCGCGGCTTTGCCGTGGTTGCGGGTGAGGTGAAGGCACTGTCCGGCCAGACCAGCCGCGCGACCGAAGAGATCGGAGCACAGATCGCCGGCATGCAGCGCGCGACGCAGCGTTCGATTGCCGCAATCACCGGCATCGAACATACCATCCGTGAAATCGGCAACATCAGCAGCGCGATTGCCGCCGCCGTGACCCAGCAGGGTGCGGCGACAAGCGAAATCGCCCGCGGCGTGGAGATCGCCGCGGAGCGAACGGTGGAGACGGCCAATCAGGTCAATCTCGTGGGCACCGCCACGAAGGATACGCGCTCAAGCGCGGCTGCGGTGAAATCGGTTGCGGACGATCTTGGCGGCGTCGCCAGCCGCATCCGGGCACAGGTTGACCATTTCTTTGAGCGCCTGAGCGCCTGACCTCTAGCGGTTTCAAACGCGGCCGGGATGTGGCGCGGGATTTTTCCCGGCGACCACCAGTATTGCGTCGAAACGGACGTCGCGGATTTTTTCATTTGCATTTGCGGCGAGCCAAACTTCGGCAGCTGCTGCTATGCGCCGACGCTGACGTTCATTGATCGATTCCGCGGCTTCATCAAGATTGGCGCGCGCTTTGACCTCCGCAAACACGAGGAGGCTGCGGCGGCGCGCGATAATATCAATTTCGCCAAGCGGGCTTCGCCATCGCCGTGCCAGAATGCGGAATCCCTTTGCGATCAGGAAAGCCGCGGCGCGGCTTTCGGCGGAAATACCCACCCGAAATGCCGCCTGCCGCTCGGGCCGCGGCGCCGGCCTTACGAGATGCGATGGCCGGTCATTCCGCGTCACGATCCGCATCCCTGGCGAGCGTGAGCGCGCGCTGATAAACCTCGCGCCGCGGACGGCCAGTGGCGGTTGCCACTTCGCCGACTGCTTCCTTGACCGAAACGCGCGCGAGCGCCGCGCGAAGCAGATCGTCGAGATCGTCCACATTGCCTTCGCTGGTCTCGGGCGGTGCGATCACGACCACGAATTCACCTCGGGTCTCACCGCCTTCGGCGTAGTCGTGCGCTAGCGTCGGCAGGTCGCCGCGCTTTGTCTCCTCGTGCAATTTTGTCAGTTCACGGCAGATCGCGGCCGCCCGCGGTCCCAATCCGCCGGCAAGATCAGCCAGCGTCGCTGCGATGCGCGATCCGCTCTCGAACAAGACCAGAGTTGCCGGGATTGCCGCGAGCGCGGCAATGCGTTTTTGACGCGCGCCATGTTTGGGCGGCAGGAAACCCTCAAAGAAGAAACGGTCGGTCGGCAAGGCCGCTACCGACAGCGCGGCGAGAACGGCTGACGGGCCTGGCGAAGCGGTCACTGGATGTCCCGCTTCGCTCGCTGCTCGCACCAGCTTGTAGCCGGGATCCGATATCAAAGGCGTGCCGGCGTCCGACACCAGGGCGACCGCCTGGCGATCAGCCAACCGGGCCAATAATTTCGGGCGCGCCTGTGCGGCGTTGTGTTCGTGGTAGGGCGTCAACGGCGTTGCAATGCCGTAGCGCTCGGTCAGCTTGCGGGTGACACGGGTATCTTCGCAGGCGATGACATCGGCGCCGGCGAGCAGCTCGAGCGCACGCAAGGTGACGTCGCCCAAATTTCCGATCGGCGTTGCGATCAGATAGAGGCCGGGCGCAGGTTTGTCCGCCGCAATCGCGGTTCCGAACGGGGCGTAGTGTCGGGACCGCATTTTGTTTTCGGATGTCATGGGCCGGTACTCTAGACGCCCACCATTGACGCGTCATCGGGAACAAATATTTTCGTCGATTCAGGACCTTAACTTTTGCGGGACAAAATCGCCGATACCGGTTACGACTGACACAGAACTGTCGCGTGGGGAGCGACCATGTCGGTGACGTCGCGTGAGGAGGGGGCATTGATGCACGTGTGGGCTCGCACGCGCACAGCCCTGTCTATCGCGACAGCCGCAATGCTCCTTGCGGCATGTACGACCCAGTTCGGAGGCGGAGGCACGACACCTCAGGCGAGCCAGCCGCCACCAACGGCGCAGGCGAGCGATGGTCAGGTTCGTGTCGGTCTGGTTCTGCCGCTGTCCGCCCAAGGCAACGCCGGCGTCGCGGCGCAGTCGATGAAGAATGCCGCCGAGATGGCGCTGGCGGAATTCAAGAGTCCGAATATCCAGTTGCTGGTGAAAGACGACGGCGGCACGCCGCAAGGTGCCCAATCGGCCGCCCAGCAAGCGATCAACGAGGGCGCGGAAATCATTATCGGCCCGCTGTTCGCGCAGTCGGTGAGCGCCGTCGGTCAGGTCGCGCGCGGGCGCAATATTCCGGTCATTGCTTTCTCGACCGATGCGAGCGTGGCGGCGCGCGGCGTCTACCTGCTGAGCTTCCTGCCCGAAACCGACGTACGGCGGATTGTCGATTTTGCCGTTTCACGCGGCAAGCGGTCATTCGCGGCATTACTGCCGGACAATGCTTACGGCACGGTCGTGGAGGCGGCCTTCCAGCAGGAAGTGGCGCGTCGCGGCGGTCGCGTGGTGGTATTGGAAAAATATCCGCTCGACGCAAACAGAATGACGGAGGCGGCCCGTCGCGTCAGCCAGGCGGCGAGCCAGGTCGACAGCATTTTTATTCCGGACGGCGCCGATGCCGTGCCGCAAGTCGTGCAGGCACTCGCCACCGGCGGCGTCAACCTCAAGCGTGTGCAACTCCTCGGCACGGGCCTATGGGACGACCCGCGCATCTTCTCGACCCCGGCGCTCGATGGCGGCTGGTATGCGGCGCCCGAATCCACCGGCTTCCGCAATTTCTCGGCACGCTATCGCGCTCGCTACGGGCAGGACCCGGTGCGTACTGCGACGCTTGCCTATGACGCGGTGGCACTGGTTGCGGCGCTGGTGAAGACACAAGGGCCGCAACGTTTCAGCGAACAGGCGCTGACGAACGCTTCAGGATTTGCGGGGATCGATGGCGTCTTCCGCTTCCGCCCCGAGGGTCCCAATGAACGAGGACTGGCGGTGTTGCGCGTGGCGCCGGCGGGCGGCCAGGTGATAAGCCCGGCTCCGCATACATTCGCGCCGGGCACCTGAGGTCAGGCGGCGAGATCCGCCACCACGGCATCGAGAAGCGGGAAAGCCGCTCTTCGTCACGCGCAAGCGGCCGTCGGTGGTCGTTTCGACTGCGCCTTCGCCGCGCAATATCGAAATCCGTTTTGGATCGAGGTTGCGGCCGGACAGTGCGCTATAGCGCGCTAGTATCGATTCCTTCAGCCAATCGCAGCCCCATCAGGAGATATTCGTCGGCCGCTTCGCCCTGACGTGAGCTTCTCGTCGACGGTGAAGCCGGTGCCGGTTTCTTCCACGCGCATGAGCCAAGCCTCCGGCCGTTTCTCGGTTGCTGTCGCCACCCGGCGGCCATCGATCGTGAGACGGCCATGCGCGCCAGGTCCGACGCCCGCATAGTCGTGGCCGCGCCAGTAAACAAGATTGTGCCGGCACTCCGCGCCGGGCCGTGCGTGGTTGGAAATCTCGTAGGCGGGCAGGCCGGCAGCGGAGCAGATCGATTGCGTCAGGTCATAGAGATCGCGCGCGAGATCCTCGTCGGGCACAATCAATTTGCCGGCCTTATGCAGGCCGAAGAAAGGCGTGTCCGGTTCGATGGTCAATTGATAAAGCGAGAGATGCTCTGCGGCCTCCGCGATCGCGCGCTTGAGCTCCGCCGCCCAGGCATCGAGCGTCTGCCGCGGCCGGGCATAAATCAGATCGAACGAGTAGCGATCGAAGATCGAACGGGCGACCGCAACCGCGTCCAGGGCTTCCTGCGCCGTGTGCAGGCGCCCGAGCTCCTTCAACGCGGCGTCGTCGAGCGCCTGCACGCCCAGCGAAACGCGGTTGACGCCGGCCGCGCGATAGCCGCGGAAACCGCGTCGCCTCCACGCTGGTGGGATTGGCCTCGAGCGTGATTTCGACGTCCGGCGCGACGCTCCAGTGCTTGGCGATACGATCGAGGATCGCCTGCACCGACGAAGGCTGCATCAGCGACGGTGTGCCGCCGCCAAAGAAGATGCTCGAGACCGTGCGGCCCGGCGCGCGCGCGGCAGTCGCCGCAATCTCGGTCTCGTAGGCGCGAAGGAACCGCGCCTCGTCGACGCCGCCATGACGCACGTGGCTGTTGAAATCGCAGTATGGGCATTTCGACAGGCAGAACGGCCAGTGCACGTAGACGGCAAAAGGCGATATTAACGACATGTTAAGCATCATAGTTCGCGCTCATGCTCGCAGCCAGCGCAAAGGCGGCAAGAGGAAGAGAGTTGATTAAAATTGTAACGACCGGGAACAGATGGAGTTAGGCTCAAGACTTGGATAAACAGGCGTCCGCCAGCTTCAGGAAAGCGCGCGCGCGGTGCGACAGGCCTTTGCCCTTCGGCGGTAGACCATGTTTTTCCTCCGCGTCCATTTCGCCGAACGTACGGTCCAATCCATCGGGACGAAAAAGCGGATCGTAGCCGAAGCCTTTGTCGCCACGCGGCGGCCACACGGCGACACCATCGACACGGCCCTCGAACTCCTCGATGTGGCCATCCGGCCAGGCAATGCACAGCGCGGCAATGAAATGCGCGCGACGTTGCTCGGGCGCCTTGGCTCCGCGCTCGACCAGCAGCGTTTGGATGCGATTCATGGCGGCGCGAAAATCCTTGTCGGGCCCCGCCCAGCGCGCGGAATGAATGCCCGGTTCGCCGCCGAGCGCATCGATAACCAGTCCCGAATCGTCGGCGAACGCCGTCTTGCCGCTCGCGCGCGCGGCTGCTTCCGCCTTGATGCGTGCATTGGCGGCGAAGGTCTTTCCCGTTTCGCTTGGTTCGGGCAGGCCGAGCTCGCCGGCTGATTGCGTGGCAATGCCGAAGGGCGCCAGCAACTCGCGCATTTCTTTCAGCTTGCCCGGATTATGGGTCGCGATCACAACGGGCGAGGTGAGTTGTCTACTCATTTCTGTCATGGCCGGGCTTGTCCCGGCCATCCACGCCTTTCTTCCGTCAAGCGTTATAAGACGTGGATGCCCGCGACAAGCGCGGGCATGACGATTCAGGCGACGATACCCGTGCTTATCCTACCGCCAGCTTCTGCAAGCCCACGAGTTTCTCGATGCCTTTGCGCGCGAGCGCGAGCAGCGTTGTGAACTGATCTTCGCTGAAGGGGGTTTTTTCGGCGGTGGCCTGGATTTCGACAATGTTGCCGGAGCCGGTCATGACGAAGTTGGCATCGGTGTCGGCTTCCGAATCCTCGGCGTAGTCGAGGTCGAGCACCGCGGTGCCTTTGCACACGCCGCAGGAAACGGCGGCGATGTGATCGCGCAGCACTTCGGCCTTGATCATATCGCGCGCTTTCATCCAGCTCAGGCAATCTGCGAGCGCGACCCATGCACCGGTGATCGAGGCCGTGCGGGTGCCGCCATCGGCCTGGATCACGTCGCAATCGAGCGTGATCTGGCGCTCGCCGAGCGCGGGCAGATCGATCACCGAGCGCAGGCTGCGCCCGATCAAGCGCTGGATCTCGACGGTGCGGCCACCTTGTTTGCCGGCGCTGGCCTCGCGCCGCGTTCGTTCCGACGTCGCGCGTGGCAGCATCCCGTACTCGGCGGTGACCCACCCACGGCCCTGGCCCTTGAGCCAGGGCGGTAGGCGCTCTTCGAGGCTCGCGGTGACCAGGACATGGGTATCGCCGAATTTCACGAAGCAGGAGCCCTCGGCATATTTGACCACGCCGCGTTCGAGCGAAACGGCACGCAATTCGTCGACTTGTCGGCGGCTCGGCCGCATCGGGCTGCTCCTTTACGATCGGGCGCACACCTTAACCATACGCCCGGCTTGAACAAGACCGCACTAATGGTCAATTGTTGGCTGGTACTTCAGGAGTTCGGCCTTGGCCTCCCACGACATCCCGATCGGTGCGACACAGGTGAGCCTGGCGGCTCTCAACGAGCGTTCGCGCGAGATCTTCCGCCAGATCGTGGAGAGCTACCTCACCACCGGCGAGCCGGTCGGCTCGCGCAATCTGTCGAGACTATTGCCGATTTCGCTGTCGCCGGCGTCGATTCGCAACGTGATGTCGGATCTGGAACAACTGGGCCTGATCTATGCCCCGCACACTTCGGCCGGGCGATTGCCGACTGAAATCGGTTTGCGGTTCTTCGTCGATGCATTGATGCAGATCGGCGACCTGACTGAGCAGGACCGCCGGTCGATTGAGGCCCAGATCGCCGGCTCGCATACCGTCAAATCGATCGAAGCCGTGCTGACCGAAGCCTCGCAAATGCTGTCGGGCCTGACGCGCTCGGCTGGCGTCGTGCTGACCGCCAAGATCAATGTTCGGCTCAAGCATGTCGAGTTCGTGCGGCTCGAGCCGGAACGCGCTTTGGCGGTTCTCGTTGCGGAGGACGGACAAGTCGAAAACCGCGTGCTCAATGTGCCCGCGGGGCTGCCGACATCGTCTCTCATCGAGGCGGCCAATTTCCTCAATTCGCGCATTCGTGGCAAAACGCTCGCGGACTTGCGAGCCGAAATCGAACGGACGGTTACGGAAGGTCAGGCTGAACTCGATCACCTCACGCAGAAAGTCATTGCGACCGGCCTTGCCAGCTGGTCGGGAGGCGACAGCGAAGACCGTCAGCTCATCGTGCGTGGTCACGCCAATCTTCTGGAAGATCTGCATGCGCTCGAAGATCTGGAGCGCGTGCGCTCGCTGTTCGATGCGCTGGAAACCAAGCGTGGTGTGATCGATCTGCTGGGCCGGGCCGAGCGCGCCGATGGCGTCCGGATCTTCATCGGCTCAGAGAACAAGCTGTTCTCGCTTTCCGGCTCGTCAACCATTGTTGCGCCCTACCGTGACAGCCAGGGCCGCATCGTCGGGGTGATCGGGGTAATCGGGCCGACAAGGCTCAATTATGCCCGCGTCATTCCCATGGTTGACTATACGGCGCGGGTCGTCAGCCGCCTTCTGACGCCTTAAACGCTTGATTTTTCACGCCGGAGCCCTGATATCCCGGGCATCCGGATATTGCTGAGGATGGATTGAGCACGATGACGGACCCGACCGCCCGCGAGGCCGAGATCATGTCTGCAGACGCCGACAACGCCACGGCGCCCCAAGCAGCCGATCCCGTGCTGGAAGCCAAGCGCGAAGCCGCGGAATTCAAGGACAAATTGCTGCGCACGCTCGCTGAGATGGAAAACCTGCGCAAGCGCACCGAGCGCGAGGTTCTTGACGCGCGCATGTATGGAATCGCCGGCTTTGCGCGTGACGTGTTGGCGGTCGCCGACAATATGCATCGGGCGCTGGCGGCGATCGGACCCGAACTGCGTGAGGCTGCCGATGCCAAGGTGAAGGCGCTGATCGAGGGTGTCGAACTCACCGAACGCGAGCTTTTGAAAAGCCTGGAAAAGAATGGCGTGAAGAAATTCTCGCCGGAGGGTGAGAAGTTTGATCCGAACGTGCACCAGGCGATGTATGAAATCCCGACCTCAGATCTGCCGCCCGGCCAGGTCGCGCAAGTCATCCAGGCCGGTTATATGATCGGTGATCGCGTGCTGCGACCGGCAATGGTGGCAGTCAGCAAGGCGGCGCCTAAGCCAGCGTCGTCCGCCAATGACAATCCGCAGCCCGGCGACCGCTCCAAATAACCGCGCACCGTTTTCGCTTACCGCGTCTCTATGCCATCGCGAACGGTTCGGAAGCGGCTGAACGATTGATCCCATCTATCTGTCGGACTAACTGCGATTACACGCAAATAGCCGCTGCCGCCGAAACGAATCCATTGCACCATGGAGACAGGATCGCCCGCCGGCCCTTTGCCCTGCGCCCTGATCTCATGACCCGGCGCGCCGCCGATCCGCATTGGTTCGGCCGATTGCAGGGAGAGGTCACGCACGGGCGCCGTCGCCATCAAGTCACGGGCAAAGCGAGAGCGATCGTCCGGTCTGTCAGGCCCTCCGCGTTCGACGGATATGACCATGAAAGGCTGTGGCCCCTTATTGTCGGCCGTTGCGTCAGCGAGAATAACGCCGCCGGCGGGCGAAATCTGAGCAACGCGAAAGCCGGCCAGATCGCCGAGCTTGAAGGGCAGGAGCCCAAGTTGCTCCTGGATCGGTGCCGGTCTGAATGTGACGCTTGCAAGGGCTTTGCGAATGATCGCGTCCGAATAGACCGATAGGGCGGTTTCCGGCACTTCCACGTTGATCAGCGCCGTCAGATTTTGGACGGATCCGCCGACGGCCTGCGCCAGGAGCGACCAGCGGTGCACCGCGACACCATTCTGGCGGCCGGTGCCGCTGATCAAGAACCCAATGCCGCTTTCGAAGGGGAAGCTCTCGCGTTTCGCATCTTCAAGGTCGCGCTGGATCTTGTTGAATGCCGCGGTTTCGAGTTCGTAGTAAGCGCTCAATGGCAGATCCAGAATTGCGATGACCGCGTTGTGTCCCGTGTCCTCGAACCCTGGAAAACGCGCGCTCGGACTCATGCCCACCGGGGGCTCCATCCCGACCCGGAGGCCGGGCGGGAAGACCGGCTCGGCGATGGTGCCCGTAGTGCCAAGGGCGAGGCTTGCCAGGCTGGCCCCGGCCAAAAGAACGTAAACAAACAGTCGGCGGAGCATGAGCACCAAGGCCTTTCGAGGGAAATGGGATGGATGTGCCTACCCGGCCAGACCCAAAGCGGCAATGCCCCGATAACCATCAAGGCGGGGCGAGGCCGTTCCCTCGCGATTTCGTGACCGACTGTCTTGCGGCCTCAGGGGGCCCTCCTATATGAGCCATAAGCCGTGAAATCGCGGCGAATCGCGTATCCAGGGGGCTGGATCGGGGGTCTGCGGATGAGCCGCTGACATTCCCACTCGGGCGCCAAAAACCTTCGGGTTGCGGCCCGACCGGCCTGCCGCAATTGAGAGGAAAAACCATGGGCAAGGTCATCGGCATAGACCTCGGCACCACCAATTCGTGCGTCGCCGTCATGGAAGGCAAGACGCCGAAAGTCATCGAGAACGCCGAAGGCATGCGCACGACGCCTTCGATCGTCGCTTTCACCGACGACGGCGAGCGTCTCGTCGGCCAGCCGGCCAAACGCCAGGCGGTCACCAATCCGGAAAAGACCATCTTCGCGGTGAAGCGGCTGATCGGCCGCCGCTACGACGATCCGATGGTCGAAAAGGACAAGAAGCTCGTCCCCTACAAGATCTCCAAGGCCTCGAATGGCGACGCCTGGGTTGAGGAGGACGGCAAGCAATATTCGCCATCGCAGATCTCCGCCTTCATCCTGCAGAAGATGAAGGAGACGGCGGAAGCTCATCTCGGGCAGAAAGTTGAACAGGCCGTTATCACGGTCCCGGCGTATTTCAACGACGCACAGCGTCAGGCCACCAAGGATGCCGGCAAGATCGCCGGTCTCGAGGTGCTGCGCATCATCAACGAGCCGACGGCGGCTGCGCTCGCGTATGGCCTCGACAAGCAGAAGACCGGCACCATCGCGGTCTATGACCTTGGCGGAGGGACTTTCGATATCTCGATTCTCGAAATCGGCGACGGCGTGTTCGAAGTGAAGTCCACGAACGGTGATACGTTCCTGGGCGGCGAAGATTTCGACATGCGGCTGGTGAACTACCTCGCCGACGAATTCCAGAAAGAGCAGGGCATCGATCTGCGCAAGGACAAGCTCGCGCTGCAACGGCTGAAGGAGTTGGCTGAAAAGGCTAAAATCGAACTGTCATCCACCACGCAAACCGAAATCAATCTGCCGTTCATTACGGCGGACGCTGCCGGTCCGAAGCATCTGACCATGAAGCTCACCCGCGCCAAGTTCGAGGCGCTGGTCGACGACCTCATCCAGAAGACGATCCAGCCCTGCAAACAGGCCATCAAGGATGCCGGCATCTCGGCCGCGCAGATTAACGAGGTCGTGCTGGTCGGCGGCATGACGCGCATGCCGAAGGTGCAAGAAGTCGTCAAGCAATTGTTCGGCAAGGAGCCGCACAAGGGCGTCAACCCGGATGAAGTGGTCGCCATCGGCGCCGCGATTCAGGCAGGTGTGCTCGCCGGCGATGTCAAAGACGTGCTGTTGCTCGACGTCACTCCGCTCTCGCTTGGCATCGAGACGCTGGGCGGTGTGTTCACGCGCATCATCGACCGCAACACCACCATCCCGACCAAGAAATCGCAGGTCTTCTCCACCGCCGAGGATAATCAGAACGCGGTCACCATCCGCGTGTTCCAGGGCGAGCGCGAGATGGCTGCCGACAACAAGATACTCGGCCAGTTCGACCTGGTCGGGATTCCGCCGGCGCCGCGCGGCGTGCCGCAGATCGAAGTCACGTTCGACATCGATGCGAACGGTATTGTCAACGTCCAGGCCAAGGATAAGGCCACCGGCAAGGAGCAGCAGATCCGCATCCAGGCCTCGGGCGGCCTGTCTGAATCCGACATCGAAAAGATGGTCAAGGACGCGGAAGCACACGCCGAAGAGGACAAGAAGCGTAAAGCGGCTGTTGAAGCCAAGAACCACGCCGAGGCGCTGGTGCATTCCACCGAGAAAGCGCTGTCCGAGCATGGCTCGAAGGTCGGCGATGCCGAGCGTACCGCGATCGAGAATGCGATTGCCGATCTGAAAGAAGCGCTGAAAGGCGACGATGCAACGGCGATCCAGGCCAAAACCAACACGCTCGCTCAGGCGTCGATGAAGCTGGGCGAGGCCATGTACAAGCAGCAACAGGAAGGCGCTCCTGGAGCTCCTGGCGCCCCCGATGCCGATGGCGATGGATCAGCCGAGAAAAAGGAAGACGTGGTCGACGCGGAATTTACCGAGGTCGACGACGACAAGAAGAAATCCGCCTGATTGCAGGGCGCAAGCCATGCGCAGGTCATTCGCTATTGCTGCCACCCCCGGACCCAGGTCCGGGGGTGCATCTTTGCAGGGACCTCGGGTGGCCGAATCAAGTACGGCTGTCCCGGCGCGGTGAATTAGGGCGGTATCTGGATGTCCAAGCGCGACTACTACGAGGTCCTGGGCGTTACCCGCACCTGCACTGAGGTCGACCTCAAGGCGGCGTTTCGCAAGCTTGCGATGCAGCATCACCCGGATCGCAATCCGGGCGACAAGGAGTGCGAGCACCGCTTCAAGGAAGTCAACGAGGCCTATGACGTGCTCAAGGACGGCGACAAGCGCGCCGCCTACGACCGTTTTGGCCACGCGGCCTTCGAGCACGGCGGCATGGGCGGTGGGGCACATGGCTTCGGCGCCGATTTCGGTTCTACCTTTGCTGATATTTTTGAAGGCATTTTTGGCATGGGATCCGCGCGTGGCCGCGGGACTGGCCGTGAGCGCGGCTCTGACCTGCGCTACAACATGGAAATTACCCTCGACGAGGCATTTACCGGCAAGACGGCGCAGATACGCATTCCAACGTCGGTCACCTGTGAAGCCTGCTCGGGCAGCGGCGCGAAGGCCGGAACCAAACCGAAACAGTGCGCGACCTGCGGTGGCGCCGGTAAAATCCGGCATGCGCAGGGATTTTTCACGCTCGAGCGCACCTGCCCGGCCTGTCATGGCCGCGGTCAGGTCATCGACGATCCTTGCAAAGTTTGTGGTGGCGGCGGGCGCGTCACGCGCGAGCGCACGCTGTCGGTCAACATCCCGACCGGCGTCGAGGACGGAACCCGCATTCGTCTGGCCGGCGAGGGCGAAGCCGGTTTG
Organism: uncultured Alphaproteobacteria bacterium; assembly: GCA_963815055.1. GTDB lineage: Bacteria > Pseudomonadota > Alphaproteobacteria > Rhizobiales > Xanthobacteraceae > Pseudolabrys. Next base: position 234,712 of record CAWFEU010000001.1, read on the forward strand.
CGCGGTGGCCCGCCCGGTGACCTCTATATTTTTCTGGAAGTTGCCCCGCACGAGTTTTTCCAGCGCGACGGAGCCGATTTGCACTGTCGCGTGCCGATCTCCATGGCCAGTGCTGCGCTCGGGGGCGAATTCGAGGTGCCGGCGATCGACGGCAGCAAAGCCCGGGTCAAAGTCCCGGCCGGGACGCAGACCGGACGGCGCTTCCGCCTGACGGGCAAGGGCATGCCGGTGCTGCGCGCGAAACAAACCGGCGATATGTACGTTCAGGTAGCGGTGGAAACGCCGCAAAACCTCACCAAGCGCCAGCGCGAACTGCTGGCCGAATTCGAAAAACTGTCTTCGGAGGATACGCAGCCCGAATCGGCCGGTTTCTTTAGTCGAGTTAAAGAGTTTCTTGACGGACTTGGAAGCCGGGGCAGCCAATCGGGGTAATCCATCTTGACCCCCCGCCCTGGTCCCTATACCCGTGGATGTTGCGGCGGGGCCCGCCGCGTGTAAGGCGTGACCCGCAAATATGCCATCACCCTCAATTGCCCGAGTTGAAAAAAAGAGCCTGCGTCTCGATGACGAGATGCAGTTCATCCGTACGTGGATGGAAAAGCCGATCTCGACCGGCGCGGTGATGCCATCGAGCAAGGTGCTCGCCCGCGCCATGGCGCGGTATGTCGACCCCAATTCAACCGGCCCGGTCATCGAACTCGGCCCCGGCACTGGTCCAGTGACGGAGGCGCTTGTGCGGCACGGGGTCGATCCGGCACGGCTGGTCCTTGTCGAGTTCAATCCGGACTTCTGCCGGCTGTTGCGCACGCGCTATCCCGCGGCAACCGTCGTGCAGGGCGATGCCTACCGGTTGCGGCGTTTGCTCGAAATCTCACGTGCGCGAACCCGCTGCCGCAGTCGTCTCCGGATTGCCGCTTGTCACTAAGCCGCTGCGCACGCGGCTGCGTCTGATTTCCGATGCGATGACGCTGCTCGCGGAGGGCGCGCCGTTCGTGCAATTCACTTACGCAATGCTGCCGCCGATTCCGAAAGAACTGTCCGGCAATCCGTGCGGAGGCCTCGGAGCTGATCTGGATGAACCTGCCGCCTGCGCGCGTGTGGGTCTATCGCGGCCGCTGATGGTGTGGTGTCATCGCCCGCGTAAGCGGAGCCGTTGATGCCGATCCCCAAAATCCTCGTTCTGCCCGGCTCGACCCGTACCGGCTCGTACAATGTCAAGCTTGCGGCTTTGGCCGCCAAAGAACTGACGCTGCTCGACGTCGACGTCACCCGTATTTCGCTCGCCGACTATCCGCTGCCAATTTATGAAGCGGATCTCGACGTGCGCGCCGGACAGCCCGCCAATGCCTTCAAGCTCAAGCAGATGATCATGGCGCATCAAGGCGTGTTCATCGCCAGTCCCGAATACAGCGCATCGGTAACGCCGATTCAAGAATGCGATCGACTGGGTATCGCGCGTGCGCGAGCGCGGCGATCCGACTTATGCCGCCTTCAAGGGCCGCGTATTCGCGATTGCGTCGGCGTCGCCCGGACGCGCCGGTGGTCTGCGCTCGCTCATGGCGCTGCGCCAAATTCTCGAACTTGGATGCGGGGCGTTGGTGATTCCCGAGCAGGTGGCGATCCAGCGCGCAGAGAGCGCATTCGATGACATGGACAACATTGCGGATGCCGGCACCGCCAATCTGTTTCGCACCGAGCTCGAGCGTTTGGTAGAAATATCGCGGATGATGGTACGAGGAGGGTAAGCGTTGTCGTTGGATGCGCGCGAAAGATTGATCGTGGCTCTCGACGTGCCGTCGGTGGCAGCGGCAGAAGCCCTGGTGACGCGGCTGGCCGATTCGGTGTGGTTCTACAAGATCGGCTACCAGCTTGCTTTCGCCGGGGGCTTGCCGTTCGCGGCCGGGCTGATTGCCGCCGGCAAGCAGGTATTTCTCGATCTCAAGCTGCATGACATCGGCAACACGGTGGCCAAGGGTGTCGAGAGCGTCGCGCAGTTCGGCGCGACTTTCCTTACGGTGCATGCGTATCCGCAGACCATGAAGGCTGCCGTCGAAGGCAAGCAGGGATCCAGGCTGCGCATTCTCGCCGTGACCGTGCTGACTTCCTATGACGATGCCGATCTTGCCGCCGCCGGCTACGAGATGAACGTCAAGGAGCTGGCGGCCGCGCGTGCGGCACAGGCTCGCGATACCGGGATCGATGGGCTGGTTTGTTCGGCCGAGGAAGCAGCGACTTTGCGCGACATTGCCGGGCCCGGAATGGTTTTGGTAACCCCCGGCATCAGACCGGCGGGCAGCGCCGTTGGAGACCAGAAGCGCATCATGACACCAACACGCGCGATCGAGGCCGGCGCCGACTACTTGGTCGTTGGCCGCCCCATCATTGAAGCGCGGGATCCAAAGACGGCGGCCGACGCGATTGTCGCCGAAATCGAACAAGTGACGAAATAGCAGCGAAGGACGCGAAATGCCGAAGGGCTACTGGATCGGCCGGGTCGAAGTAATGAGCGATGAGGGCTACAAGCCCTACGCCATGGGCAATCAGGCGATCTTCAAGAAATTAGGCGGCCGTTACGTGATCCGCGCAGGCAAGTTCGATTGCGTGGAAGGCAGCGCACGCTCGCGCAATGTCGTGATCGAATTCCCCGACTACGCCACGGCGCTGGCCTGCTACCATTCGCCGGAATATCAGCAGAACATGAAGCTGCGCCTGCCGCACGCCACCGCCGATATCGTTGTCGTGGAGGGCTACGACGGTCCGCAGCCGTGATCTACCTCGTCCTGAGGAGCGCCCGAAGGGCGCGTCTCGAAGGACGAGGTGGCGCTATTGGAGCCTCATCCTTCGAGACGGCGGCTTCGCCGCCTCCTCAGGATGAGGAGCAAGGCAGCCGCTTTCCTTGTTTATTGCAGGTGCTATACCGACGCCCAAGTTTCAGGAGTTGGACCCGGAGTTCGAGCCATGGCCGAGATGCGGCTCGTGGTCGCCGGCGCCGGCGGGCGGATGGGCCGCACGCTGGTCAAGGCGATTGCCGACAGCAAGGATTTTGCGCTCGCGGGCGCCCTCGAGGACGCGCGTTCGCCGCTGCTTGGCTGGGACGCCGGCGTCCTCGCCGGCCTTCCGGAGAACGGCATCAAGCTCACGGGCGATGCTGCCGCGCTGCTTGCAACGGCCGACGGCATCATCGATTTCACGGCGCCGGTTGCCACCGTCGCCATTGCCGCGCTCGCGGCCAAGGCGGGCAAGGTGCATATCATCGGCACCACGGGCCTGAACGCTGCCGACGAGGCTAAAATCAAGGACGCCGCAAGGAGCGCGGTCATCGTGAAGTCCGGCAATATGAGCCTTGGCGTCAATTTGCTGGCGGCGCTCGTGAAGCGCGTGGCCAAGACGCTCGACAATTCATACGATATTGAAATTCTGGAAATGCATCACAATCAGAAAGTCGACGCGCCGTCGGGCACGGCACTGATGCTTGGCCGCGCGGCGGCGGAAGGCCGCGGAATCGACCTCGACAGAAATTCGGTGCGCGGCCGGGACGGCAACACCGGCGCACGCCATCCCGGCGACATCGGATTTGCGAATTTGCGCGGCGGCAGCGTGGTCGGCGAGCACAGCGTGATCTTTGCCGGCCCTGCCGAGCGCATCGAGCTTACACACAAGGCCGAAGACCGCATGATCTTCGCGCGCGGCGCGCTGCATGCCGCGGCCTGGGGCCGCATGCAAAAGCCGGGACTTTATTCGATGGCGGACGTTCTAGGATTGAAGGATTTCTGAGGGTACCAATGACCGATCGTCTTCTCGTGCTCGTGCGTCACGGCCAGAGCGACTGGAATCTCAAAAATCTGTTTACCGGCTGGCGCGACGTCGACCTGACCGATAAGGGCGTCAGCGAAGCGCGCGACGCCGGCCGCAAGTTGAAGGCGCAGGGAATCAAGTTCGATGTCGCTTTCACGTCCGCGCTCAAACGCGCGCAGCGCACGCTCGACCTGATGCTCGGTGAATTGGGCCAGACCGCAATTCCGGTGATCAAGGACCAGGCGCTTAACGAGCGCGACTACGGCGATCTCGTAGGTCTCAACAAGGACGACGCGCGCAAGAAATGGGGCGAGGAGCAGGTCCATATCTGGCGCCGCTCTTACGATGTCGCGCCGCCCGGCGGGGAATCGCTGCGCGACACCGCCGCGCGCGTTCTGCCTTATTACATCCGGGAAATTTTGCCGCGGGTCCTGCGGGGCGAGCGTGTGCTGGTGTCAGCGCACGGCAATTCCCTGCGCGCGTTGGTAATGGTGCTCGACAAGCACACGCCCGAAACCATTACGAAGCTAAATCTGGATACCGGCGTGCCGATGATCTACCGGCTCAACGCCGATTCGACGGTGGCCTCGAAACTGGATTTGGCGGCGTGATCCGTTTTTTCGTCATGGCCGGGCTTGTCCCGGCCATCCACGCCTTGTTTTCCATTTGTATCTTTAAGAAAGTCGTGGATGCCCGGCACAAGGCCGGGCATGACGGCGCTGTACGCCTCAGGCTGCTGCCATACCGGCTTCCCAGCCGAGAATCGCGCGCTTGCGCGTGAGGCCCCAATGGTAGCCGGTGAGCTCGCCGCTCTTGCCGATCACGCGATGGCACGGCACCACGAAACAGATCGGGTTCTTGCCGACCGCCGCTCCAACGGCGCGTGCGGCCTTGGGCGAGCCGGCGCGCGCGGCGAGCTCGGAATAAGTGGTGAGATGGCCCATCGGAATGTCGAGCAGTTTTTCCCACACGCGCACTTCGAAGTCGGTGCCGATCATCACCACGCGCAGCGGCTGGTCTTTGCGCCAGAGCGACGGGTCGAAGATGCGCCGCGCTGTCGCGGCGGTCGCCGCGAAATCCTCCACGTAGCGCGCTTTTGGCCAGCGCGCGCGCATGTCCTTAAGTGCGGAGCGCTCCTTGCCCGCATCGGCGAGCGCAAGGCCTGCCAGCCCGCGCGGCGTTGTCATCACCAGCGCCATGCCGAAAGGGCAGGGATGAAATCCGTAAGTAATGGTGAGACCTTCGCCGCCGGCTTTCCATTCGCCGGGTGACATCGCCTCGTGGGTCACGAACAGATCGTGCAGGCGGCCCGGGCCGGACAGGCCCACCTCGTACGCAGTGTCCAGAACGCTCACCGAGGAGCGCAGCAATTCGCGTGCGCTGTTGAGCGTCAAAGCCTGCAGGAATGCTTTCGGTGTCAGCCCGCACCAGCGGCGGAACAGATGATGCAGGTCGGTCGGGGTCACGCCGGCGGCGTCCGCGATGACATCGATTTCCGGCTGCGCGCGCCAGTTGCCACGGATGTGGGCAATTGCTCGCCGGACGATGTCGTAATCCGCTGCCGCGGTTGAGAGCGGTGCGAACTCGGTGAAGCGGTCGGTCAAAGCCGTTTTTGCCAATGTCATGTTCATGACCGCTATTTAGGGCGATTGGCAAAGCCAAACCACCCGATTTCTGTCTATTCAAATACGGTTCGCGTGGGCCCGCGCCGGGCTTCATTCAGCGCGTTTCCGAGTTCCTTCGCAAAGCTTGCCTTTTCATCGGGCCCCAGAAACGTCGCTATCGACAGCTTCCGGCCGCGCGACACCAGAAAAAGCCGGTCGATGCCGAATTCATCCAGTTCGACTTTGTCGAGCCGGACCCACAGCGGGTTCAGCACGCATTCGCGGGCGCGCCCCAGATGGCTTACTTTGCGAACTTTCAATGTGGAGGATGTCACGGTCACCTGTTCGTATGCGTCGGCGTGGCGATAGTTGAGCCGAAAGGCCCAATATAACAGCAGCACGTCGAGGCCAAAGAAACCGAACACGGGCCAGGCGCCGATGACAAGGAAGAGGATGCCGGTAATGAAGCTGACGCCGCCGAACAGCAACATCAGGACCAGAAATCCGATGTGGCCAAGCGAGCGGTGAGGCGTCAGCGTCGCTGAAAAGATCGTGGGTTCGAGTTCGTCGGCGTTGTCCGCGGTCATTGCGCTCAGTATACCGAAATCATGGCGAAAAAAATGGCCCGCAAGACATCGGCGAAAACCCGCAAGAACAAACCGCGCAAGCTGCCGCGCGCGAAGGTAAAGCCGGCCCGCAAACGTGCGGCCGCCGACAACAAGGCGGCGGCGGGAGCCCTGCCGCAATGGACAACGGCGCAGATCGAGGAAGCGTTCCGCCGCTTCAAGGCCGCAAACCCCGAGCCCAAGGGCGAGCTGCAACACATTAATCCCTTCACGCTGCTGGTCGCGGTGGTGCTGTCCGCGCAGGCGACGGACGCCGGCGTCAACAAGGCGACACCGGCGCTGTTTGCGCTGGCCGACACGCCGGAAAAGATGGCCGCGCTCGGTGAGGACCGGGTGCGCGACCTGATCAAGACCATCGGTCTGTTCCGTAACAAGGCCAAAAATGTCGTCGCGCTGTCGCAAAAACTCATCGCCGAACACGGAGGACAGGTGCCGCGCTCGCGCGAGGCGTTGGAGGCTTTGCCCGGTGTCGGGCGCAAGACCGCGAATGTTGTGCTCAATATCGCCTTCGGCGAGCCGACAATCGCGGTCGATACCCATATATTCCGTGTCGGCAATCGCACCGGACTTGCCACGGGAAAAACACCGTTCGACGTCGAAACGAAACTGGAGCAGGTGGTACCCGCGCAATACAAGCGTCACGCCCACCATTGGCTTATCCTGCACGGGCGCTACACTTGCATCGCGCGCAAACCTTTTTGCGAGAAATGCATCATCAGCGACCTGTGCCGGTGGCCGGGAAAAACTGTCGTGTAGGCGTGGCGTAGGGAGTGCGTCATGGAAGGTTCGTCGGTCGCAAAGGCGCGAGAGCTCATTCGGCGGGATTCGATGGAGTGCCTTCATCGCGCCGGATTGCCTGCCAAGGCCGCCGCAGCGTGGATCAAGGCGAAGGCGCGGGTCAACGGCGCCTTCAAGCGCGATGCTGCGGCCGCTACGAAATTCTGGCGTGGTGGAACGGACCTGCTCGCCAAGCTTCCGAAAAAACCGCAACGGTCGACCGAACAACAAGACGCGGCGGATCTGATCCTGTCCGATTGTCGCCGTCTGCGCGAGGAATTCCTCGAGCGTCACGCCGCAACCGTCTATCGCAAGCTCACGAAAAACCTTGGCATCTTCTCGCGTGTCGACGATCTGGTTTATGAAGCCGGCAGACTGGTCCCGGGCCTGACCCCGACGCACAAGCAGGTCGATGCCGAAAGCACGTTAATGCAGGGTGAAAAGGATGGCATCGAGATCGACCAGGGCATTTTTCTGGCGCAAGTGCTCGCCGTGCCGGATGCCGGCATGCACCTCTGCCAATCAATGTTATTGCCGAAAATGGAAGCAATTGCACGCGGCGCCGATTTCATCAGGGATGGCGTTGTTGATTTCGGCCCAGCGAGAGTTGAGCGGCGCGGAAAAGCGGCCATCGTGACCGTGCATAACCCGCGCTTTCTGAACGCGGAGGACAATGACACGCTCGACGATACCGAGACGGCGGCCGATATCGCCATTCTCGATCCGATGAGCGAGATCTGCGTTCTGCGTGGCGGTGTCGTCGATCATCCCCGTTACAAGGGTCGCAACGTCTTTTCCGCCGGCATAAACCTGACGCATCTCTATCGCGGCAAGATTCCTTATCTCTGGTACATCCGCCGCGATATGGGCATCGTGAACAAGATGATGCGCGGTCTCGCGCTGGGCTCGCGCAGCGCCGACGAAATATACGGCGGGACACGGGAAAAGCCGTGGGTGGCGCAAGTCGATGTCTTCGCGATCGGGGGCGGGTGCCAGTATTTGCTGGCAATGGACTATGTCGTCGCCGGAAGCGACGCCTACATGACATTGCCTGCGCGCAAGGAAGGCATCATTCCGGGCGCCGCCAATCTGCGACTGACGCGTTTTGTGGGCGCCCGTGCCGCGCGCCAGGCCATCCTGATGGGACGCCGTTTCGAGTGCGATAGCGCCGAAGGCCGAATGATTTGCGACGTCATTGCGGCGCCCGATCAGGTCGGGCAGGCCGTTAGCAAGGTGTGCGATGATTTCACCTCATCGGGCGTGGTGAGCGCTGCCGGCAATCGGCGCGCATTCCGTGTCAGCGAAGAGCCGCTTGATGCTTTCAGGCGCTACATGGCCGTATATTGCCGCGAACAGGCCTATTGCCATTTCAGCCCGGCGTTGATCGCAAACCTCGAAAAACACTGGAATGCCGCTCAGCGAAAGATCTAGCGCGAGGAAATGTCCGTCGGGGGAATCTATGCCGCGATTGCAGCTCAAAGGCGTCAATCTCACGCCGCGCCGTGAGGGTTTCGACGCAATCGAGATCGCCTCCCGCGACGAGATTGCAGCGCTTCAGCTCCAGCGCCTGAAAGTGACGCTCAATCATGCCTACAAAAACGTCGAACATTATAGGAAGAGCTTCGAGAAGGCCGGCGTTCACCCGGATGACTTCAGATCTCTCGACGATCTGCAGAAATTTCCGTTCACAACCAAGGACCATTTGCGCAATCATTACCCGTTCGGAATGTTCGCCATCCCGCGCGAACAGATTCTGCGTGTGCATGCCTCATCTGGCACCACCGGCAAAGCGACGGTTGTCGGCTATAGCCGGCGCGATCTTGATACCTGGGCCGATGTCATGGCGCGTTCCATGCGCGCGGCAGGCTGCCAGGCGGGCATGCTGGTGCAGAACTCCTACGGCTATGGCCTGTTCACCGGCGGCATAGGCTTTCACTACGGTGCTGAGCGGCTGGGACTGACTGTCGTGCCGGTGTCGGGCGGCATGACCGAGCGTCAGGTGCGGCTGATCCTGGATTTCAAGCCGGACATCATTTTCGTAACGCCCAGCTATTTGCTCGCAATCCTCGATGAGTTCCACGCCCAGGGCGTCGACCCGCGCCAATCCTCGCTCAAGATCGCGATGTGCGGCGCCGAACCATGGACCAATGCCATGCGCGGCGAGATCGAAGATGCGTTCGATCTGCATGCCATCGATAACTATGGGCTTTCCGAGATCATCGGACCCGGCGTGTCTTGCGAATGTATCGAGAGCAAGGACGGGCCCCACATTTGGGAAGATCACTTTTATCCGGAGGTGATCGATCCGGCGACCGGCAAGGCGCTGCCGGATGGCGAAGTTGGCGAGCTGGTTTTTACGACCTTGACCAAGGAAGCGATGCCGATCGTGCGCTACCGCACCCGGGACCTCTCGCGCCTGCTGCCGGGCACCGCACGCTCGATGCGCAGAATGGAAAAGGTTGCAGGCCGATCCGATGACATGATGATCGTGCGTGGCGTCAATGTGTTTCCAAGCCAGATCGAGGAGATCATTCTCAAGGACGAGCGGCTGGCGCCCCATTTTGTGATCGAGCTGCGACGCGCCGAGCGGCTCGACGAGATCACCGTGGTGGTGGAGGCACGAGCCGACGCTGAGAGCGGCGTATTTGCGATCTGCGATCGCGACCTCGCTCACCACATCAAGGAATTGATGGGAGTGACGGCAACCGTTCGCACGGTAAAACCCGGCATGGTAGAGCGTTCCCTCGGCAAGGCCAGGCGGGTGATCGATCTGCGCTCGAAAAACTGACGGTTACTGGCGCGGTTCGATCAGCTGAGGTTGGGGGCCGGACAGCTTCTTGTGGATGTGCACCATGAAAGCCATGGCGAAAATTGGCGTCGCGAGATTGACAATGGGAATTGACACGAATACCGCGACGAACATTCCCGCAAGAAAAACATAAACGGCTTTGCTTTTGCGCAGGGCCTTTGCCTCGTGCGGCGGCCGAAACCGCATGGCCGCCAGCTCGAAATATTCCCGGCCGAGCAGGTAGGAATTCGCCAGAAACAAAATGATCACGCCGAGACCCGCAAATAAAATGAACGGCAACGCGCAGAGGTAGACCACCAGCGCCAGCGCCGCGAAGCTCACACCTTCGATCAAGGCCCGTAAAAACGGCAGAGCGCGCCCGGCCGGTTCGGCGGGGAAGTACTCAAGTTCGACGGCGTCGGCGACTTCATCGACAAAGAAACTGCCCACGAAAGCTGTGACAACCGGCATCAAAAACAGCGCGCCGGTAATGATGCCGAGGCTCGCCATGATCGAGAGCACCCAGGCGAGCGCGGACCAGACCGCGTGCGGGGCAACGCCGGTTGCCTGTTCAGCCCAATTGGCGCCGGTCTCCGCCCACGCGGCCAGCAGGCGTTGCATGAGAATGCCGATGATGACGATCAGGATCAGCGCTAGGCCGACAGCCTTGAGCAGCACATGCCGCAAGGCGGGCGTGAACATCTGCGAAAGGGCTTTCATGGCGCCGTCGATCATGCCGGCACAGGTAGTGCCAGCCGCGGCTCAGGGCAAGTCCGAAGCACTGGCCGGTTGTGTGACGGGAGTGAGGTCGTCGTCGGCTGGCACCAGCGCAACGATCTCGTCGGCATCCGGCGCCGGCAGATCGGCCCAGGCCATCGCCTTGTAGTCGAAGCCGCGCACGATGGTCGGCTTCACCACCTCGAAATAGGGGGAAATGTCGAAATCGCGCGGCGCGTACAACGAGGAGTGACGGATTTCGAGAATCTCCTCGCGCGCCGCTTCGCTCTCGAGCCGCGTGATTTTCGGCAGGATCGGATAGCGCACGGTTTCGAACGCCTGCGCAATCAGCGCGGAGCATATAATTCGCGTTGGATGGCCGGAGCCGAGCGCGATCATGCGGCGGCGCCAGCGTTGCGGCACTGGCAGCGGAAACAGATAGCGCAACAGGTCGATGACGTTCTTGAGGTCGTAGTCAAAACCAATGCGCTCGGCTGCATAGGCGCAAACCCGCGCGCGATCTTCTTCGTCGAGCCGGGTCGGGCGGCAAATACGCGTGTGAAAGCGCGCGTATTTCGACAGCGGTGCCGCGACAACGCCTTGCCCGATATTGGCTTCAACCAGCACCAGCGGCTCGCCGCCGGCGGTTTCGCGGTCGCCGATCGGACCGACATAAAGGGCGGCGTGCGACCACGTCGACTGCGTCAGATATTTGATGACACCGGAAATGTGGTTGTTGCCTTCGACCAGCAACACGTCGCCGGTTCGCAGGGTCGCGCGCAACAACTTCGGGATCAGACGGTGTGAAGGGCTCATAGCCTTGCACCGGCTTTTCCAGATAGTGGGCTAGAAAACGCCCAACCCCATCGACCATCCAGCTCATCACCGGCCCTCGGCGCCATTTCTTGGCGCACAAGACGTTGCCCCGGGCGCTGTGAATACTTCGCGCCCTATTTCTTTGCCGGCGAATTTAGCGGGGAGTCATTGCAATTTGGTTCACCGCTCCGTCGAACGCGCCCTGAAATTACCGATTGTTAGGCATATAATTTGCAGCACTCGCTGCGCTCGGGCATCCTGCCGCTTCGCCAGGCAACAATTTGGATACCATGTCGGGCCTTGATGCTGATGTCGCCGAAAACATTGATCGCATGGTCGAGCGGCAAGGACAGCGCCTGGGCCTTGCATGAAGCGCGACGCACCGGCGACCACGAAATCGTTGGCGGCCTCACCACGGTCACCGAGACTTTCGGTCGCGTCAGCATGCATGGCGTGCGCGAGGAATTGTTGCGCGAGCAACTCGATGCTGCCGGGTTGCCTGCAATGATCGTGCACATTCCATTTCCATGTCCGAATGAGCTTTATGAGCAGAAAATGGCGGCCGCGATGGCAGAGGCAAAGCAAGCCGATATTACGCACATCGTCTTCGGCGATCTGTATCTGGAGGACGTGCGCGCCTATCGCGAGCGGCAACTTGCCGGCACCGGCATCACGCCGGTGTTTCCGTTGTGGGGCCGGCCGACCGCGGCACTTGCGCGCGACATGATCGACGCGGGTGTTGAAGCGCGCCTGTCAACTGTCGATCTAAGTAAACTGCCAGTCTCTTTCGCTGGTCGCCGCTTCGACAGTGCTTTGCTTGCTGCATTGCCCGCCGAAGCCGACCCATGCGGCGAGAACGGCGAATTCCATTCTTTCGTTTCGGCAGGGCCCATGCTCTCGGGCAAGATCGCGGTGAAAGTCGGGGAAACCGTCGAGCGCGACGGATTCGCATTTGCGGATTTGTTGCCGGCGTAAATATGTTTGTCGTCACCGGGCTTGTCCCGGTGACCTCGCTTGGGCGGGCAGAAGCCCTGCGTTCCTGATCGGGATGGCCGGGACATAGGCGTGCTAAAGCACGCCGTCCTTTGGACGGCTATGCCCGGCCATGACGGCGGAAAGTTTAAGCCCTCAACACGCCGCCGGTGCGCTTGGTGACTTCAGCGACGATCTTGCCGGACAGTGCGTCGATCTCGGCGTCAGTCATCGTTTTTTCGCGCGGCTGGATCGTGACCGCAATGGCAATCGACTTCTTGCCGGCTTCGATCCCCTTGCCTTCGTAAACGTCGAAGACGGTCACGTTGGTGATCAGTTTTTTGTCGACATTCTGCGCGGCGCGTACAATGTCCGCGGCTTTGACCGTACGGTCGACCACGAACGCGAAATCCCGGTCGACCGGCTGAAATGGCGACAGTTCGAGCAATGGCTTGGCGCGTGTCGATTTTGCCTTCGGGTCCGGAATTTTCTCCAATATGATCTCGAAGGCCACCAGCGGACCTTCGGCCTTCAGCCCCGAAATTACGCGCGGATGCAATTCGCCAAAGTGGCCAAGGATATTTTGCGGGCCGATCTGGATGGTGCCGCTGCGGCCGGGGTGAAACCAGGCCAGGCCGCCGGGTACGACCTGCAATGCCTGCATCGGCGCGCCGGCCGCGGACAGAACAGCAAACGCATCGGCTTTTGCATCAAATGCATCGACCGGCTCGGCCGTGCGCGACCAATGACGGCCAATGCCGTCGGATTTGGCGAGCGCGCGGCGCAGGCCGCTGGCAGCCGTGGACTGGTCTTCCGGTTTGTCGCCTTTGAAGATCTGCCCGACCTCGAACAACGCGGTATCGGGAAAGCCGCGGTCGGCGTTGCGCTGCGCCGCCATGACCAGGCCAGGAATGAGACTGGGCCGCATATCCGACAATTCGGCGGCGATCGGATTGGCAAGGGCGAGCTCTGGCCTGCCGCCGCCGAACAATTCGGCCTCACGTTTCGAAACGAATGACCAGGTGACCGCCTCGACCAGGCCGCGCGCGGCCAGCGCGCGTTTGGCCTTGCGCGTGCGGTTCTGGATTGCGGTGAGTACCGGTTTGCGCGCGAGCTCGCCGCGCGGGAACGGCGTCGACGGCACGCGGCCCACGCCGACGATGCGCATGATTTCTTCGACGATGTCGGCGCGCCCGTGCACGTCCGGACGCCAGGTGGGCACCGCCACCTTCATGCGCTCGTCCTTGCCGACGGCAAAAAACCCGAGCTTATCCAGGACGCGGCGCGTATCGGCGAGCGGCAGCTTCAGGCCGGCGAGCCGTGATAAATCACTCATGGGGAAGTCGACGACTTTTTCCTTGGGCGTCGGGTCACCGGCGACAACGATTTCCGATGCTTCGCCACCGCATAAATCGAGCACCATCTGTGTCGCAAGCTCGAGGCCCGGAAGCATGAATGCCGGGTCGACACCGCGCTCGAAACGATAGCGCGCGTCGGAATTGATGCCGAGCTTGCGGCCGGTCTGCGCGATATTGAGTTCGTCCCACAGCGCGGATTTGATCAACACATCCGTCGTCGTCTCCGAACAGCCGGTTGCCTCGCCGCCCATGATGCCGGACAGCGACTCGACACCCTTCTCGTCGGCGATCACGCACATGGCTTCGTCGAGCGTGTAGGTCTTGCCGTCGAGCGCAAGCACCTGTTCGCCGTTTTTCGCGCGCCGTACCGTGAGATTGCCGTGCACCTTGGCGGCGTCGAACACGTGTAACGGCCGGCCGCGATCGAATGTGACGTAGTTGGTGATATCGACCAGCGCGTTGATCGGCCGCAATCCGATCGCGGCAAGTCTCTTTTGCAGCCAGTCAGGCGAAGGGCCATTCTTCACGCCACGCACAAGGCGCAGTCCGAAGGCCGGGCACAGCGACGGCGTTTTTCCGAAATCGAGCGTGACTTTGACCGGGCAGGGGAACGTTCCCTTCACCGGCTTTGGTAATTTGTTTTTGTAGGTCCCGATGGAAGTCGCGCCGAGATCACGTGCGATGCCGGACACGCCGGTGCAGTCGGGCCGGTTGGGCGTGAGATTGATTTCGATCACAGGATCGCTGACGCCCGCCCATTCCGCATAAGGCTTGCCGACCGGCGCATCGGCAGGCAGGTCGATAATGCCGTCATGGTCGTCGGAGACCTCGATCTCCGCGCCGGAAATGAGCATGCCCCGGCTCTCGACGTCGCGGATTTTGCCAATGCCGAGCGTGATTTTTTTCCCCGGAATGTATGTGCCGGGCGGTGCGAACACGGCCTTCATGCCGGCGCGCGCGTTGGGCGCGCCGCAGACAACCTGGATCGGCTTTCCGTCGCCGATATCGACCATGCAGACTCGCAGGCGGTCGGCATTCGGATGTTTTTCGGCCGAGATGACTGACGCGACGACCAGCGGCTTGAGCTGCGCCGCCTTGTCCTCGACGTTTTCCACCTCGAGCCCGATCATGGTGAGCTTGTCGACGATCTCGGGCAAAGCCGCGTCGGTGTCGAGATGGTCTTTCAACCAGGGGAGAGTGAACTTCATTGGGCAGGCCCCCTCCCTAACCCTCCCCGCAAGCGGGGGAGGGGACGCGCAGTGCAGCCTTGCCCGACGTGTGGGCCTGCTCCCTCCCCCGCTTGCGGGGGGAGGGTTGGGGAGGGGGATGCTGCAGCGGCGGCAGCAATAGACTTAAATACGCCGCTCCGATTAGTCATGACGTCGTAGTTGTTGAACCGCAGAACTCTGAAACCCTTGTCTTCAAGGAATGCGGTGCGTCGCGCGTCACGCCTCATCTGTTCAGCTTCAAAATGCTGGCCACCGTCGAGTTCGACGATCAGTTTCAATGCGTGGCAGACGAAATCCGCGATATACGGACCGATTGGTGTCTGCCGACGAAAGCTCGCGCCGCGCAAGCGATGCGCGCGCAATGCGTTCCAAATGACTCTTTCAGCATCGGTCGAATTGCGTCGCAACGAACGTGCACGCGAGCGCATCGTGTGCGTCACTTGCCACGTCGGCTGCTTTCGCAATTCCACCATGACCGCGTTCCCCTCCCTAACCCTCCCCCGCAAGCGGGGGAGGGGATACGCGATGCACGGCGGTAGCCATCTTGACCGTCATATTGACCGTCATATTGGCCGTCATGGGCTCAGGCCCCCCGCCAAGGTCGGGAAATCGAGCGGTCTGAATCCGTAGTGCGCAAGCCAGCGCACGTCCGCTTCGAAGAACGCGCGCAAATCGTGCATGCCGTATTTCAGCATGGCGATGCGGTCGATCCCCATGCCCCAGGCAAAGCCCTGGTATTCGTCGGGGTCGAGGCCGCAATTGCGCAACACGTTGGGATGCACCATCCCGCAACCCAGGATCTCCAGCCAATCCTCGCCTTCGCCGAACCGGATCTCGCCCTTGTCGCGCTTGCACTGAATGTCCACTTCGAGTGACGGCTCGGTGAACGGGAAGAACGACGGACGAAAGCGCATCTTCACGCTGTCGACTTCGAAGAATGCCTTGCAGAATTCCTCGAGAATCCATTTCAGGTGACCGAGGTGCGAGCCTTTGTCGATCACCAGCCCCTCGACCTGATGGAACATCGGGGTGTGGGTCTGGTCGGAGTCGCTGCGATAGGTACGGCCCGGACAGATCACGCGAATGGGCGGTTTCTGGCTGAGCATGGTGCGCACCTGGACCGGCGAGGTGTGCGTTCGCAGCAGCAGGCGCGAGCCGTCCGCCTTCGGCGGAAAGTAAAACGTGTCGTGCATCTCCCGCGCCGGATGGCCTTCCGGGAAATTCAATTTTGTGAAGTTGTAGTCATCCGTCTCGATGTCCGGGCCTTCCGCGACCGCAAATCCCATGTCGGCGAAGATGGCAGTGAGTTCATCGGTCACCTGGCTTATCGGGTGCACGCGGCCGGCTTCGGCCGGCGCTTCACACACCGGCAAGGTGACGTCGACCGTCTCGGTATTGAGCCGCGCATCGAGCGCAGCTGTGCCGAGTGATTCCTTTGCAGCTGTGATGGCGGCCGTAACGCGATCTCTTAGCCCGTTGATCACGGGACCCTGCGTCTTGCGCTCGTCCGGCGTCATCGAACCCAGGGTTTTTAACAGAGCCGACACCGAGCCGCTTTTGCCCAGCGCAGAGACGCGCACGGATTCCAGCGCCGCCTCGTCCTTGGCGGAGGCGACGGCGGCAAGCAGTTCTTTTTCCAGTTGCGCGATTTCGGTCATGGCAAGGGCTATCCTGTGCCTCGTCATGGCCGGGCTCGTCCCGGCCATCCACGTCTTCGATACACGACGTAGTCGTGGATGCCCGGCACAAGGCCGGGCATGACGACCTCAATACGTTACGCCGGTAACGCGGCCTTGGCCTTTTCGACGATCGCCTGGAATGCCGCCGGCTCGCGGATGGCGAGATCGGACAGCACCTTGCGGTCGACGGTTACACCGGCTTTCGCCAACCCGGCAATGAAACGGCTGTAGTTGAGGCCGAACGGACGCACCGCGGCGTTCAGACGCTGGATCCACAGCGCGCGGAAGGTGCGCTTGCGCCGCTTGCGGTCGCGGAAGGCGTATTGGTTGGCCTTTTCGACGGCCTGTTTGGCAACGCGGATCGTATTCTTGCGGCGGCCATAATAGCCCTTGGCGGCTTTGAAAACCTTCTTGTGCTTGGCGTGCGATGTGACACCACGTTTGACGCGGGCCATGGGAAATCTCCTTGCAGTTCGTGCGAATTCTCGACGGGGGGACAGCCGCCTGTCGGCGGCCAGAAATACCGATCAGCCGTTTGGCAGAAAGTATTTCTTGATGTTGTCGCCGTCGGACTTGAACAGCACGCGGGTGCCGCGATGCTCGCGAATTGTCTTGGTGGTCCGCTTGATCATTCCGTGGCGCTTGCCGGACTGTTGGTATTTCACCTTGCCCTGCGCGGTGATCTTGAAGCGCTTTTTAGCGCCCGACTTGGTCTTCAACTTGGGCATTTGGCTCTCCTCATCGGCGCGTTGCGGGACAAGCCCGAACGGCCAAGAAATGCTCGCAAGGCACGAGGGCCTTAGAGCGGTGCTCGGAATTGAGCGTAAATCGCCGCCACGGCAGCCCTGACTGGCCGGTCGGCGAGAGGCGGCGTTATGGCAGAGGCTGCCGCGCCATGCAACCGCGCGGCCAGTGGGGCTTTAACCTCTTGTTTTTGTGACCGGGCTACCTTATGGCCTTCGCTGGTGCCCCGCGGACCGGCTATGGCCCGGTCGTTATAAGGGCGCCCATCATCGAAAATCCGCATTAAATAAGGGGTTCGTTGTTATGCGGCACGTTATTGCCCAATCCGTTTTTGGTCTGATTCTTGGCCTGTGCCTGATTCCCCTGACGTCGATCGGCGCAGGGGCGACCGCGGTGCATGACGGCAACTGGAGCGTACTGATTGTGACCGAGCAGGGCGGCTGCGACCGCGGCTACCGTTACAACGTGAACATCAGCAACGGCCACGTCAGTTACCAGGGCGATGCATCCACAGACCTTAGCGGCACGGTTGCGCCAAGCGGCCTCGTCAAGGTCAACATCAAATTCGGCGACAAGGGCGCCAATGGCACCGGCCAATTGTCGGCGCGTTCCGGAACCGGCACCTGGCATGGCGTTGGTTCAAGCGGCACCTGCGCGGGCCACTGGGAAGCCGAACGCCGCTGAGGATGCAAAGCGCCGCCCGCAATTCGCGAGCGGCGCGTTTATGATCGGACGGCGAATTCTTTGCGGCGTCAGCGCGGCGCCAGCAGCATGACCATCTGGCGGCCTTCGAAGCGCGGCTCCGACTCGACCTTCGAGATCTTCTCGGTGTCGTCTTTCACGCGCTGGAGCAATTTATAGCCAAGCTCCTGGTGCGCCATCTCGCGGCCGCGGAAGCGCAAGGTGATCTTGACCTTGTCGCCCTCTTCGAAGAAACGCTGCATCGAGCGCATCTTCACTTGATAATCGTGGTCGTCGATCATCGGCCGGAGCTTGATCTCCTTGATCTCGACGACTTTCTGTTTCTTGCGGGCTTCGGCCGCCTTCTTCTGCGCCTGGAACTTGTACTTGCCGTAATCCAGGATTTTGCAGACGGGTGGCGCCGAGTTGGGGGCGATTTCGACCAGGTCGAGCCCTGCGGCCTGCGCCATCTCTAGCGCGGTTTGGATTGGTGTTGGGCCATGGTTGTGCCCACTGGCATCGATTAGTTGGACCTCGCGAACGCGGATATCCTCGTTAATGCGCGGGCCGTCCTTCTGAACGGGCAGCGCGGACTTCATCGGACGACGAATGGCGAATGTCTCCTCATGCTGTTGCAACGATCTCTTGGCGCGATCCGGGGTGCACCTCGAGAATAGCGAAAGATTGGTAGAAACGGTGCAGAAGTCAACGCAGTTCCGTCATTATTGTTGATTGCAGGAGCGGAATCCGCGGTCAATTTGTTCAAATTACCCTTATTTTTCCTTGCTTTATCTTTGCGAAGGCAATGCGGTCCGGTCTCTGCGCGCAGCCAGGCCGGCCAATTCGCCATAAAGCCGCAGCGTCTGCTCCGCGATAGTCTCGCCGTTGAAATGTCCAAGCACCCAGTCCCGGCCACGGCGGCCGATGGTCGCGCGGTTCTGCTCGGGCATTGAAAAAAGCCGCAATAACGTTGCGGCCAGCGCCGCATCGTCGCCCGTTGGGAAACGAAATCCCGCAATCCGGCTCTCCGGGACCGCCGGCGCAGTCAGCACAACGTCGCGTCCTGCACCGGCGTCGGACACGATGACCGGCCGCGCCATGGCCTGGGCTTCCAGGATTGTACGCTGAACGCCCTCCGGCTGTACCGCCGCGGACACCACCACCGCAGCGGCGGCGTAGGCCGCCGGCATGTCGGGCACCGGAGCGGCCATACGGATCACGTCCATCGTACCGGTCGTCAACACCAGGTCCCACAATTCCCCGGTGTAGCGCGTGCGGCCGCGGTCCTCGCCGACGAAGACACATAAAAAATCTTTCAGCCCAAGGTCCTTGAGCCGCCGGACCGCCTTGACCACGACGTGATGACCCTTGCGGCGAAGAATTCGTCCGGTGATCAGAATGACTTTTGTATCGCGCTTGACGCCCCAGGCGATACGCATGGCTTCGATACGCTCGCGTGTAACGCTTTCTGGATTGAAGCGATCAAGATCGATGCCGCACGGCACAACCGCGATCTTTTCCCAGGCAGTTCCGTAGCGGTCGTTGATCAGTTGAGCTATCTGCTCGCTCGAGGCAATCACGCGATCGCCACGGGCCATGATGCTGTTGTACCAACGCTTCAGGAAATTCTGCTCGCGGAATCCCTTGTACCAGCTGGTCACAAAAGGAATACCGCGCACGCGAGCGGCAAAGAAAGCGCTCCATGCCCCGGCGCGGCCCAAGGCATGAATTACATTGCAGCGGCGGTCGCGCGCGAGCCGGGCGAGGGTAGCCGCGCTGCGCAACATCACGATCGGGTTGTTGCTCGATACATCGAGTGGGATGAATTCGCCGCCCGCTGCGGAAATGTCCGCGACCAGCCGTCCGGCGCGGGACACAACGGTAGCACGATGGCCAGCTCCGCAAAGAATGCGCACCAGCTCGACCGCGCCCGCGTCTGAAGCGCCACCATCGAGGGTCGGTACGGCAATCAACACGGCCATAGAGTTGCGCACAGCATGCGTGCGTGACTGGCAGTCCAAATGAATATCCGGCCCCCCTGCGGGCGCGGGCGAACTCGACATAATCTCAGGACCTCGAAATATTGGAGCTTTTCAGGCCTATTTCACCTGTCCCGCACCAACAAAGAGGTATAGACGCCACGAATGGCGGCGGCAACGCTTTCCGTGGAAAATGCAAATTCGGCAAACTGCCGCGTGCGTGCGCCCAGGGCTTCGTGCGACGTCGCATCAAGCGCGAGGGCGGTTGTGATTGCGCGGGCGAGATCCACAATATTGCCCGGCGCCACAAGCCAGCCGGTTCGCAATTCATCGCGCATGCGTGGTGGAGCGAGCACATATTCCGGAAGCACCCCGACCGTTGTCGTTACTACAGGCCGGCCACTCGCTTGTGCCTCGGCAACGACACGGCCCGACAAAGGCGGCTCGATCGCAGGGACGGCCACGACGTCGGCCACAGCAAAGGCAGCCGGCATATCCGGACATTGTCCGATGAAGCGGCAAAGTGTGTCGATGCCGTGCGCGCGTGATTGACGGCGCAGCGTGCGCACATAGCGCGGCTCGCTGCGATCGTCGCCGGCAAACACGAAAACGATATTGCCTTCGCTCCTGGCAGCCAACAGGCGGGCTGCATCGATCATTTCGCGTTGCCCGTTCCACGCAGCAAGGCGGCCGGGCACCAGAATGACGCGCATGTCCGGCAACAAGCCCCAGGCGCGACGCAGTGCATTGGTACGATCTGTGCCGACTGACGCCGGAGCGAAAGCTGCTGTATCAATGGCGCGCGGGATAACCTTGATGCGTTCGGCCGGGAGTTTGGTGGCGCTCGATTATTGCGCGCGAAACGTAACTTGACGGTGCGATGACGCGGTCGCCACGCGCAAGCGAACGTCGAAACCAGTCGCCGGCCCATGACCGCGACGGCACCCGGTCCGGAAACGAAGTTACAAGGAAGACAGGCATTCGTGCGATGGCTGCGCGCGTGCTCCAGGCACCTGCGGCAGATTACGCATGCACAATATCGATACGCTCGTCGGTTATCAGGTGTGCGAGGCGGCGTGCATTCTGGTAGATCCACAGGGGATTGATCGTATGATGCGTCATTGGCAACCACTCGCCACCGAAGGCACATAGTTTGCCGACCAGTGCGCCGTCATCACCGGCAACGAGCGCACGGGCACCTGATTGCAGCAGGGTGAGGGCAATATCGACCGCGGCGTTTCCGGCCGGATCGTCGTGGAGTGCAGGCACCAGCTGGAGAATGGTTGCGCCTGCAAGTGAGCGCGTGCTTCCCGGGCCCACCGGGATCATGACCGTGGGGCCCTTGCATTTTGGGTCGCGTTGCGGCGAGAAGAAGCCACTTCCACCGGATTGTCGGCCCGAACATTCATGAGCGAAGCTCGCCTGACCACCATCACAATAGGACCGTCACCGGTGGAGCGGACAATCGCCGTCCGTGCGCGTGAGGGCAAGAGCCCGGGCCTTTTTTGGCTTGGCGGCTTCAAGTCCGACATGAAAGGGACGAAAGCCGAGGCGCTCGACCGCTGGGCCGAACGCGGTACGCGAGCCTGCATACGGTTCGATTATTCCGGCCATGGCGAATTGGGAGGCGACTTTCTGGACGGCACCATCGGGCGATGGCTGGAGGAAAGCCTTGGCGTTTACGCCCGCTTTGCCGAGGGCCCGCAGATCGTCGTCGGCTCATCGATGGGCGGCTGGCTCGCCTTGCTGCTGGCGCGAGCCCTGTTCGGCCGCAAGGATACCGCGCCGATCGCGGGCATGGTGCTCATCGCGCCGGCGGTCGATTTCACCGAAGAGCTGATGTGGAAGCAGTTTTCCGGGGCAACCAGGCGGGAGATCGAGGAGAAAGGCGCATGGATGCGGCCCTCAGCCGACGGTGAAGCGCCTTATCCCATTACGCGTGATCTGATCGAGGACGGTCGCAAGCACCTGTTGCTTGGCGGGCTGATCGAAACCGGTTGTCCTGTACATATTTTGCAAGGCGTTCAGGATCCGGACGTCCCGTGGCAACACGCGGTCGAATTGGTCTCACGCTTCTCGCGCGACGACGTTGTGTTGACGCTGATCAAGGATGGCGATCACAGGCTGTCGCGAACGGAAGACATCGAGCGATTGATCGCGGCGGTGAAGGAATTCTAGACGGGGTCCCTGAAATCCGGTTTTCGGAAATGTTCAAGCGCGGGCAGCGCCGAGTGCCGTCGTCCATTCATCTTGCACCGTTGAGTCGAAATCCCGATGGGCATGGGCGAGAGCCGCGAATTGCTGCTGCGGCAAAAAATTCGAGAGCGCCCATACCGCGGCTCCGCGCACCAGTGGCGATGCATCGGCCAACAATTTTTCTGCTTCGACCGCGAGCGTCGTGTCGCCTGAGTTGCCGATCGCGATCAGGACGTTGCGGACAAAACGATCGCGTCCCGTGCGTTTGATCGAGGTTTTGGAAAAAAGCGACCGGAATTGCGCATCATTAAGGCCGGCCAAATCGGCGAGCCGCGGCGCGCGTAAGGCGTCACGCGCGGCGAGTTTCGCCTCGCGGCCCTGACTTGCGAACTTGTTCCACGGACATACGGCAAGGCAGTCATCGCAGCCGTAGATCCGGTTGCCGATCGCGGCACGCAGGTCGTGCGGAATCGGACCTTTGTGCTCGATGGTGAGATAGGAGATGCAGCGTCGCGCATCGAGCCGATAGGGCGCAGGAAATGCGGCGGTCGGGCAAATGTCGAGGCAGGCGCGGCAACTGCCGCAGCTGTCGGGCTCCGCCCGGTCTTCCGGCAAATCGAGCGTGGTGAAAATCGCGCCGAGAAAAAGCCAGGATCCGTACTGACGGGAAACCAGATTTGTGTGCTTGCCCTGCCAACCGAGCCCCGCGCGCGCCGCAAGCGGCTTTTCCATCACTGCCGCGGTGTCGACGAATACTTTTATATCGCCACCGGCATTCGCGGTGAGCCAGCGCGCCAGCGACTTGAGCCGTGCTTTGATCAGTTCGTGATAGTCGTCGCCTTTGGCGTAGACAGAGATTGCCGCGCGGTCGCGCGCCTTTAAAACGGCCAGCGGGTCGGTGTCGGGCCCGTAATTCAATCCGACCATGATGATCGAACGCACATCCGGCCAGAGCGTCGACGGGGAGGCGCGCCGTTCCGCAGTGGTTGCAAGCCAAACCATGTCACCGTGCGCGCCCTCGGCGAGAAAATCGTCGAGTTGCGTTTTTAATTCCGGCAGCGCGTCGGGTCTGGCAACGCCAATGACGTCAAATCCATGCGCGCGCGCACGTTCGGCAAGCGCCGTTTTGATTGCCGCTGGTTCGGTCAGAAGTCGAGATCGGCGTAGCTCTTCGATGGCGGCAGGCCGGCCATCGTGTCGGCGAGAATCGCCCGGAACGACGGGCGTGACTTTACCCGGGCGTACCAGTTCTTTGCCACGTCGTCTTCGTTCCACGGTACTTCGCCTAAATAGTCGGCAGCCGATAAATGCGCAGCGGCGGCAAGATCGGCGAGGCTCAGCCGGTCACCAGCGAGCCAATCGCGCGTCCGCACCAGCCAACCAATATAAGCGACATGATAGCGGATATTGTGGCGGGCGGCGCGCAGGGCTTCGGTATCCGGTGGCCCGCCGCCCTGATCCTGCGTCATATGGCGTTTAAAGACCCGCTCGGTCACCAATGGCCGGCTGACTTCCGTATAGAATTTATCGTTGAACCAGCTCGCCAATCTGCGCACTTCAACCCGGCGGCCAGGTCGCTCCGGCAGCAGCCGATCAGCGCCGCTCTCGCTTGTGTGAGTCTCTTCAATGTATTCGGCGACGATTGCGGCGCCCGGTATCGGCGGCTCGCCCTCAGTCACCAACACTGGTAATTCTCCAGCCGGATTGACCTGCAGGAACTCCTGCCTTCGTTCCCAGAACCGCTCTTCCACGAGGCGTACACCGATGCCGTACTCGCCGAGGATCAACCGCACGTAGCGCGAATGCGGGCACAGCGGGTGATGAAACAATGTCAGCATGGGCACCCGGTATGACGCGGCGACGCCGCTCTCGGTGGGAATCAGCTTTCGCACTATAGAAACCTGCGGCGCTGGCGCAAACCGCCACAAATTTTCGCGTTTTTTTCGTTGCCTCCCGCGCGCCTTTGCGCCAAAAGCGCTCGGCCGCATTGTTCCAGGCGCCACGCCGCAATTCCTCCGGAGAAATTCATGGATCTGGTTGCCATCAAGACGGCCATGCTTGGCCCAGCCGTGGCACACATCGACCTCATCAAGGCGGCGGTTCTTGGGATCGTCGAAGGTCTGACAGAATATTTGCCGGTGTCGTCGACCGGACACTTGCTGCTGATGGAGCACTTGTTCGGCTGGGGCGATGATGCATTCGGTAAGTCATTTGCCGTTCTGATTCAGCTCGGCGCCATTCTGGCTCTGCTGAGCATTTACTTCGGCAGACTTTGGGCGCTCGCCAGAGAAATGTTCACGCAATGGGCCGCGGCGCGTTTCGTGATCGGCATCCTGCTTGCCTTTCTGCCGGCGGCGGTCGTCGGCGCGCTCGCTTATCACATCATCAAGACTTACCTGTTCGACGTTCGCGTCGTCTGCGTGTCGCTCATTATCGGCGGTTTCGTTCTCCTTTGGGTCGACCGCTTGAACTTGCAGGCGCGTTATCACGAGGCAAACGCGTTCTCGTTGCCGATGTATCTGGGCATCGGCATCATTCAGTGCATTTCGATGATCCCGGGCGTGTCGCGCGCGGGCGCGACGATTGTTGGCGCCATGCTGTTCGGCGCCGATCGGCGGTCGGCGGCGGAATTCTCATTCTGGCTGGCAATGCCGACAATGGTCGGCGCGTTCGCATACGAAGTCTACAAAAGCCGCGGTGAGCTCGCTCTTGGCGGCAATATCACGGTGACTGCCGTCGGTTTTGTCTTTTCGTTCATATTTGGATGGATCGTCGTGAAGACGTTCCTGCGCTACGTGCAGCGCCACACCTTCGCGCTCTTTGCATGGTGGCGAATTCTTGTGGGCGGCGCTGGCCTCGTCGCGCTCTATGTTCTCTAGACCTTACGCCGCGCGGCTGCGGAATTGACCGGCCTTGCGGAAGCGCCAGAGATAAGAGGGGACGATTGCCTCGATAGGCTCGGGCTCGATGCCGAGCCCTTGCAGCGTGCGCTTTTCCGCCGCCGCCGATTCTGAGACGATATTGTCGGCACGCAACAGGTCGACCTGGTCCGGCGTCAGCAGCGGCTTTGGCAGATACTGCAAAAACATCGCCTGCATTCTTGCGACGAAGAACGGAATTGGAATCAGCAGGCGCTTGCGCTCGATCGTCGTCAGGACAAACTGCATGAGCTCCTTGAACGTCCGCACGTTCGGTCCGCCCAGTTCGTAGATGGTGGCTGGCCGCACGTTGCCGTCCACCGCGTCCGCAATTGCAGTTGCGACGTCTCCGACAAAGGCCGGCTGAAAGCGCGCAAGGCCGCCACCGATCAGCGGCAAGGCTGGCGACAGGCATGCAAGTGAGGCAAAGCGGTTGAAAAAGTCGTCCTCGGGTCCAAACATGATGGAGGGCCGCATGATGACTGCCGCCGGTTGCGCAGCCAACACCAGCTGTTCGGCTTTCGCTTTGGAGCGTGCGTAGGCGCTGGCGGAATTTTCGTCCGCGCCGATCGCGGACACCTGGATCATGTGCGCGCCATGCGCATTGGCTGCCAGTGCGACCTGCTCGGCGCCGTAGGCATGCACCGCATCGAAGCGTTGGCGGCCGCGTTCGAACAGGATTCCGACGAGATTGATAACAACTTGCGCGTCGTGCGCCGCAGCTTCCACGGAAGATGCATGGCGGAGGTTGGCCTGCACCGCATGGATTTGACCGACACGACCAAGCGGTTGCAGGTAGCCGGCGAGCTCGGGGCGGCGCACCGCAACCCTGATGCGGTAATCACGCTTGGCCAAAGCGCGAACCACGTGCCGGCCAAGGAAACCCGAACCGCCATAAACGGTGACCAGGGTATCGTAAGGGCTGCGTGCGGTCATGCCGCTCTCGATCTTGTGCGGGCAGGGATGCCTTGAGGCTCGGCAAATACAGGATCGGCCATGGGCTGTACAGGGCCCGAAGCCCCTTCATTGACAAGCCGGAAACGGCTCCGTATCTGGTCCCGACAAGCCCAGGTGGCGGAATTGGTAGACGCACTAGTTTCAGGTACTAGCGGTGAAAGCCGTGGAGGTTCGAGTCCTCTCCTGGGCACCAACGTTCCGAGCCTTAGAACCTGAATGACCATTCGTCTGCACCGCGGCGACCTCCCCGACCTCAACGCCTACAAGGGCGCGGTAGCGATTGATACAGAAGCCATGGGTCTCGACCCTAACCGCGACCGGCTGTGCGTCGTGCAGCTTTCGCCGGGAGATGGTTCGGCGGACGTTGTGCAAATCGGCGCCGGCCAGCACAAGGCGCCGAAAATCGAGCGGTTGCTGGCGGACAAGTCGATCCTCAAGATTTTCCATTTCGCACGCTTCGACATGGGCATTCTGGCGAAGACGTTTGGAGTGATGCCGGCGCCCGTCTACTGCACAAAGATCGCCTCGCGCCTTGCGCGCACGTACACCGACAAACATGGCCTCAAGGATCTGGCGCGCGAGGTTCTCGGCGTTGATCTGTCGAAACAGCAGCAGTTATCCGACTGGGGCGCCAACGACCTCACCGACGCGCAAGTGTCGTACGCGGCGACGGATGTCCTTCATCTGCATGCGTTGAAGGAGAAGCTTGACGTCATGCTCGCGCGCGAGGGTCGCGCTGACCTGGCGGCAGCCTGCTTTCAATTCCTGCCGGATCGGGTACGCCTCGATCTCGCGGGTTGGGCGGCCGAGGATATTTTTTCTCATTCGTCGTAAGCTATTGTATTCTGACCGCTATTGGTTAACGAGCGGGGGTGTCTGTTGCCGCGTCGGAGCCATATTCGAGCCGCATGTTGGGTGGCGGGGCGTGAGATGATTTCCGGGATTTTCCCAAGGTGAAGACGGATGCCAGGCTTGGCATGAGCCGTGTGATCACAGCCAGGACCGACCAGAACGCCGCGCATGCCTATTGGACAACGGGCCGCGGCGACGGTGAGCGCGCGTTCAAGGCCGCCCGCAGGCACAGCCGTCTGGTCCGTATCCTGCGCATTGCCGTTCCCGCGAGCGTGGGTCTGGTGGTCGTTATTGTTGCATTGGTCACCTATTTCAATCCATTGCGCATGCTCGCGAGGCTGCCGATCAATATCGACAATCTGGTGGTGTCCGGTACCAAGGTCACGATGGAACAGCCGCATCTTTCTGGGTTCACAAGCGACGCGCGTGCATACGAATTGACAGCCGACACGGCGGCGCAGGACATGACAAGGCCGGACATGGTTGAGTTGCGTAACATCCGCGCCAAAGTGGAAATGCAGGACAAAAGCCTGATGGAGCTGACCGCAATCACCGGGTTCTACGACTCCAAAGGCGAAACCCTGAGGCTCGATCGTGACATCAGGCTCAATACATCAGGTTATCGGGCTCGTCTGAGTGAAGCGACGATCGATATCCGCAAAGGCAATGTGGTGTCTGAACATCCGGTCGAGGTGAAGATGCTGCAGGGTACGCTCAATGCCAACCAGCTTGATATTATCAACTCCGGTGAAGTTGTTCGCTTCCACGGCGGCGTTGTCATGGACATGATGCTCAACCCGCCGCCAGCCAAAGCAAATCCGGGAGCGCAATAATTCAGATGCGCAGACCGTTTTTGACATTGCTCATCGCCGCGATGCTTGGCCCGTCCGGCGCAAGCCTGCATGCGCAAACCGCGCCACAGGGCCCTCCGAATGCGCTGCAGGGATTTTCGCAAAATCGGGACCAGCCGGTGCACATCGAGGCGGCCACGCTGGAAGTGCGGGACAAACAGAAGCAGGCGACTTTCAGCGGCGACGTGCGCGTCAAACAGGGCGATACGGGCTTGCGTTGCAAATCGCTGGTGGTGTTCTACGAACAGGACGGCGAAGCCGCCGATAAAGGCAAGGCCTTGCAAGCAGCGTCTCCCGGTCCAGGTGGAGAGCAACGGATCAAGCGTCTTGAAGCGCGTGGTGGCGTCGTCGTGACGCAAAAGGAGCAGACTGCCACCGGCGAGCTTGGCATATTCGACATGAAGTCAAATACGGTGACTCTCACCGGGAACCCGGTGGTGATGACGCAAGGCCAGAACGTGCTGCGTGGCGAAAAACTGGTGGTCGATCTCACCAGCGGGGTCTCGCGCGTGGAATTGAACAAAGGCGGCCAAGGCCGCGTTCAGGGCCTTTTCCAGCCCGGGAGTGCTGGACCTGAGAAGCCGGGTAGCAACGGAGTCCAGGCTCCGCGACCCGTGCCCGTGCGGCCGTTCAATTGAATTGCAACACACTCGCCATGTACGTGACCGCCCGTGCGCTCGGGAATCAGCTAGTGTCGCGCGCCGCACGATCGCGGTTTTTCGGGCAGTCAATTTTATGCGCTGCGAGGTAGGCCGGTGAATATCCTCTCGCTGTTTTGGCGCCGCCAACCGGCCAAAAGCAGGCGCGTTTTATCGCCGGAGGCGCGCGCGCAACAGGCGGCCGCGATCAACGCGCAGCCGGCTCAACAGGTGCAAGGCAACGCGCAGAGCCAGACGACCGCACGGCCACGCCGCGATGGCGATGGGCGGCCGGCTCAACGTCATGCCTACCTCGCGGCACATGGCGTTGAAAAAAGCTTCGGAGGCCGCATGGTGGTGAAGGGCGTCACACTATATGTGCGGCGCGGCGAGGCGGTGGGGTTGCTTGGTCCAAACGGCGCCGGCAAGACGACCGTGTTCTACATGATCACCGGCCTGATCAACGCTGATCGCGGCCGCATCGAACTCGATGGCTACGATGTCACTGTGTTGCCGATGTACCAACGCGCACGACTTGGTATCGGCTATTTGCCGCAGGAGGCGTCGATCTTTCGTGGCCTGAGCGTCGAGGACAACATAAGATCGGTGCTCGAAGTGGTAGAACCCGATCGTCGCCGGCGCGAGGCTGACCTCAATGCATTGCTCGAAGAATTCAATATTGCGCGGTTGCGCAAGACACCAAGCATCGCGTTATCGGGCGGCGAGCGGCGGCGAGTTGAAATTGCGCGCGCGTTGGCGACGCGGCCGAGCTACATGCTGCTCGATGAGCCATTCGCCGGCATTGATCCGATCGCTGTTGGCGACATCCAGGCGCTCGTGCGGCACCTGACAAATCGCGGCATCGGAGTACTGATTACCGACCATAACGTACGCGAGACCCTGGGCCTCACGGACCGCGCCTATATTATCTATTCCGGTGAAGTTCTGATGGAAGGCCGGGCCGACGACATCGTGAACAATCCCGACGTGCGCCGCCTGTACCTGGGCGAAGAATTCCGTCTTTAGGCGACGCCGGTTAAGGATTAATCCGCCCAACATTTGTGCAATGAGATGCGGCGATATTGCATATCGCTGCCATCGGCGGACTGCTATAAACAAGCAAGAATCGGACCAATTCTGCCGGGATACTTATGGCGCTGTCACAAAGACTGGAGTTTCGCCAGACACAAGCGCTGGTGATGACGCCGCAGCTGATGCAGGCCATCAAGCTGCTGCAGCTCTCCAGTCTTGATTTGGCAGCGTATGTGGAAGGCGAACTGGAGCGCAATCCGCTGCTTGATCGCGCCGGCGAGGACGAGGCACCCGCGGCGGGTACCGAACCGGACACCCCGGCCGTAGAGCGCGACGAAGATACCGCCAGCACCCCGGACTGGATCGGTGACGACCTCGAGACCAGCCGCAGCTCCATGGAGCAGGGCCTTGGAACCGAGTTGGAGAACGTGTTTCCAGATGACGGTGGTGAGAAAACAGCACCCACCGAGATGCCACCGCCAGCTTATTCGGAATGGTCCGGCGTCGGTTCGGGTGGCCAGGACAGCGATCACAACCTGGAAGCCTACGCTTCGGCCGAGATCACACTTGCCGACCATCTTGCCGAACAGCTCGCATTGGCGATCTCCAATCCGGCCGGCCGAATGATCGGCCAGTATTTGATCGATATGGTCGACGAGGCTGGCTATCTCAGTGGTGATCTCGATGCCGTCGCCGACAAACTTGGTGCCCAGCGAAGCGACGTCGAGCTTGTCCTCGCGGTCCTGCAAACATTCGAACCGCTCGGTGTGTGCGCGCGCAATCTCACGGAGTGCCTCACCATCCAGCTGAAGGAACGCAACCGTTTCGATCCGGCGATGCAGGCCTTGGTCGAGCATCTCGATCTTCTGGCAAAGCGCGACCTTGGCGCGCTGCGCCGTATTTGTGGTGTCAACGATGAAGATCTCGCCGACATGATCGGTGAGATCCGCAATCTCAATCCCAAACCTGGACTTGCATTCGGTTCCACGGTCGTGCAGCCAATCGTGCCCGATGTTTATGTGCGAGCGGCGCCGGACGGTACCTGGCAGGTCGAGCTTAATTCCGACACGTTGCCAAAAGTGCTCATCAATCAACGCTATTATGCGCAGGTTTCGAAGAGTACGCACAACGACAAGGAAAAGGCCTATATCGCCGACTGTCTGCAAACCGCGACCTGGCTGGTGCGCGCGCTCGATCAACGCGCAAAGACCATTCTGAAAGTATCGAGTGAAATCGTGCGGCAGCAGGACGGCTTCTTCGCCAAAGGCGTGCAGCATCTCCGCCCTCTCAATCTAAAGACGGTCGCCGACGCCATTGGCATGCATGAATCCACGGTCTCGCGCGTGACTGCCAACAAATACATGGCGACCAGCCGCGGCATCTTCGAGCTCAAATATTTCTTCACATCCTCGATTGCAGCGGCCGACGGCGGTGAGGCACATTCTGCCGAAGCCGTTCGGCACCGCATTCGTCAGTTGATCGATGACGAAAGCGCTCAGGACGTACTGTCCGATGACACGATCGTGGAGAAACTGCGTGGAGCGGGGATCGACATTGCACGCCGTACGGTTGCCAAGTACCGGGAGGCGATGCGGATTTCGTCGTCCGTGCAACGACGCCGCGAGAAACAGGCGGCCAATGCTTAAAGGCAGCCATACTGACGCATTGACGCCGGGAACAATTCTGAGCTGAAATCTTTAGAGCCGGACGAGTTTAAGGGCGCTGCCGCGCGCCCACGTGAGACGGTAGGGAGGCGATTATATGCCTTTACGCGTTTCGGGACGAAATATCAGTGTCGGCGCGGCGCTACAGCGAAAAATCACCGACCGGGTCGAAGAGGCCGCCTCGAAATATTTCAGCGGCGGCTATTCGGGCCATGCAACGGTTGGCAAGGACGGCTTTGGGTTCCGTACTGAATGCGTATTGCATCTCGATTCGGGGCATTGCTCGAAGCCGAAGGAATGGCTGCGGATGCCTACGAAAGTGCGGAACAGGCCGCGATCCGTATTGAAAAACGGTTGCGCCGATACAAGCGCCGCCGGAAGGACCACCAGGCCCGCCGGGGCCGCTAAATGGGGCGAAAAATCGCGAAAAACCGCCAGTCGCAGACTAAATGGGGCCATTGACGGCGGGACGGGTCGCTCTTATGGTCCGCCGCCTTCAACACCCCCATTGCAACGTCGGCGCCGTCATCCCCGATCATTGGACATGTCCATGACGCTTACCGATCTCGTCGCGCCGAATGCAGTCATTCCGGCACTCAAAGTTAACAGTAAGAAGCAGGCGATCCAGGAACTTGCCGCCCGCGCGGCCGATCTTACCGGCCAGAACGAAAAGGCAATTCTGGAAATCCTGCTTCAGCGTGAGAAGCTCGGCTCGACGGCTGTCGGCAACGGCGTCGCGATCCCGCATGGCAAGCTGCCCAAGCTGAGCAGGCTGTTTGGCCTGTTTGCGCGGCTGCCCAAACCGATCGACTTCGAGGCACTCGACAATCAGCCTGTCGATCTGGTTTTTCTGTTGCTGGCGCCGGAAGCCGCCGGAGCTGATCACCTGAAGGCGTTAGCGCGGGTCGCGCGGCAGCTGCGCGATCCGGAGATCGCGCGCCGCCTGCGCGAATCGAGCGATGCGGATGCGCTCTACGCCGTGCTGTCCATGCCGCCGGCAAGTACCGCCGCGTAGCGCGCGTTGTCCGCTCTGTCCCGCATAGCCGTCCGAAGAACGGCGCGCTTCGCACGCCTATTCGGAAATCCAGAACTATCTTGCAGTTGAGAATTTTCGTGCAGGTCCCCGCCGGAGTTTATCATCGGGCCGCCTTGCGCGGACCCGTTGGCGGGGACGACCCGAATAATCAGTGAACACTGACCGCTTCGAGTTCCTGGCTCCATGCATTCGCGACGGCTGCCTCACGCGTATCGGTCAGCATGATCGGCGTGCCGTCGGCGGCATGGAGCGAGAACAGCTTGATGCCGGGCTCGATTTTCGGTGCCTGCGGGAACAGGTTGGCGACATCTTCGGAGCGGATCGTCTTGACATAAGCCAGACGACCATCGCCGAGCTGTGCCAGCGCCTCCTGTGTGATCAAAGGATGAGTCGTGTTCGGTTCAGTCTGTTTGTCGTTGGTCATGGCCCTCGACTCCTTTCTGAGTAAACGCTTGACGCGGTCGAGTCCTGCTTCACGAGTTCCGTCATTCCTGCTCGTTAATCGCGATGGTCTTCACGATTCGTTCCGGTTGTGGCCGAACCAGATCGATCGACAACAAGCCATTCTTGAGGTCTGCGCCCATCACCTCCATTCCGTCAGCCAGCACAAAGGTGCGCTGGAACTGGCGCGCGGCAATGCCGTGGTGGAGATATTGGCGGGTCTTTTCGTCCTGTTGTCGACCGCGGATCACCAATTGGCTCTCCTCGATGCACACATCGAGCTGATCACGGGTGAAACCGGCGACGGCAAGAGTAATACGCAGCCGCTCCGGGTTTTGCCCGTCGCGCGGCAGCCGCTCGATATTGTAGGGCGGGTAGCCGTCTGCTCCCTTGGCAACGCGATCGAGCACACGCTCTATCTCGTCGAAACCCAGGAGGAACGGGCTGGACAGGGACGGAACTCGCGACATTGGTCTCAAAGCCCTCGCTTGAAGCGACTTTGACGGGGCCCCTTTCAGGCACCCCAACCGGGCGGCAACCGCCGTCCGGTCGCCCCTAATATGGGCAGGGCAGGTTAAAGGTTCAAGAACGGGGCGGAATTGGCCAGACACGGCCGCTATAGTGGGGTTTGGAAGAGGGCCTCATGACAACCGGGGTCGCAATGCCATCCCTAACCGTGCGCGCTGTCCGCGCTACGCCGGTCGAAGTTCCATTGAATTTCGTGCTTGGCACCAGCGCTACAGCGATCCGTCAGGCACCCTTGCTCCTGATCGATCTGGAGACGGAAGAAGGGGTTACCGGCCGCACTTATGTGTTCTGCTATCTGCGCGCGGCGGCGCCCGCGATCATGAGCCTGCTTGGCGAAGTCGAGCGCGTCGTCAAAGGCGATGCGGTCGCCCCGGCCGAACTCTGGGCGAAACTGGCGCGGCGTTTCACCTTGATCGGCGTCCAGGGAATCGTGCGCATGGCGACGGCCGGTTTCGACACCGCTTGCTGGGACGCGCTTTCAGTCGCGGCTGGTGTGCCACTCGCCACGTTTCTCGGCGCCGGGCCGCGCGCGATTCCCGCATACAACAGTTGTGGCCTCGGATTGACGAATGATCTCGGCGCGCTTGCGAGCGAAGCCGACAAACTGCTCGCCGCCGGCTTTCGCGCCGTCAAGTTGCGGCTCGGTTATCCGACGTTGCGCGAAGATATCGCGGCGGTGCACGCAGTGCGCAAGCGTATCGGCGATGGCGTAACACTGATGGTCGATTACAATCAGGCGCTCAGCGTGGAGGAAGCGCTGTTGCGAGGTCGCTCGCTCGACACGGAGAACATTTTTTGGCTGGAGGAGCCTATCCGCCACGACGACTACGTCGGTGCAGCAAGGCTTGCGCGCGAGCTCAAGGTTCCAATTCAGATCGGTGAGAATTTCTCGTTGCCGGCGGCGATGTCGGTCGCGCTCGACCAGGGGGCAGCGGATTACGTGATGCCTGATCTCGAGCGCATTGGCGGCGTTACAGGATGGCGAGAGGCGGCCGCGATTGCCGCTAGCCGGCGCGTTCAAATGTCGTCGCATCTTTTTCCGGAAGTGAGTGCGCATTTGCTTGCCGCAACGCCCACCTGCCATTTCCTTGAATATGTCGATTGGGCGAACGTGCTTGTTGAACAGCCGCTCGAGATTGCCGATGGCCACGCAATCATTCCGTCACGTCCCGGCAACGGTGTGGTTTGGGAAAAGAGCGCAGTGCAGCGCTATCGGATGAGTTAGCGCAATGGCAACTTGAACAGCTTGATGGCGTTGCTGCGGCCGATTTTTGCGCGATCAGTTTCACTGATTTCAGCCTTGTCGAAAGATTCTGCGCCTTCCTCGATGCTCTCGAACGGCCAGTCCACAGAGAACAAGACGCGGTCAACGCCCATTTCCGTCATGGCATTTGCGAGCGCCGGCATATGGAAATTGCCCGACGTGGTGAGATGGAAGTGCTCGCGAAAATAGTGCCCTACGCCATGCTTGGCCGGATATTTATGCGGCGCCTTCATCCATCCGTTGCGATTGTCGATACGCCAGAGATAGATCGGAATGCCCTCGCCGATATGGCCGAGCACCATTTTCAATTTCGGGCATTCGTCGAAAAGACCGCTGCCGATCAGCCGCAAGACATGCACTGAAGTCTCCGCATGGAAGGCCCAGTTCGGGCCGAGCATCCAATTGTGGCCCTCGTAGAATTTCGTCCAGCTCGGCAGCGGATTGCGCGGGTGCAGATAGAATGGCACGTCGAGCGCCTCGATCGCGCGCCAGAACGGCCGGTATTGCGGCAGATCGTAATAAGTGACGTTGTCCGGCGTGCCGATCTGCGAAAAACCGTTCACCAACGCGCCGACCATCCCGAGTTCCTTGACACAGCGCGTGAGTTCGGCGATCGCCGCGTCGGGATCTTGCATCGGCAACGCTGCAAAGGCGGCAAACCGAGAGGGTCGCTTGCGTACTTCATTGGCGACGTGATCGTTGGCCTGTTTGGCGACCTCGATCGCACGCTTGGTTTCATGCATCGCCTGTACTGCAGGTGCATTCAGCGACAGGATCATCATTTCGATCCCATGCTTATCCATTTCACGCAGCCGCGTGTCCTGGATGTCGAGCAGCCGGTGGCCGAGATCCTTCCACACATGCGCGCCGAACACCTGTGAATCGCTGAGTGTGGGTTCGATGGCGAAATGTTCCTCCAGCGCGATCTTGCCTTGCATGTGGTTTTCTCCTCGTTCGCAGCCATCATGCAATGCCGTGACGTGACTTGTCAGTACTGTCGACTAGCGAAGCCGTTTTTTCGCGAAGGCCCGACCAGACGAAGATTTGAGATAGCGTTCAAATACGACGGCTTTTTCTTTGCTTGAAAAAGCGATGTACGTCAGAAGCCGCCACGGCTTGAACTTTCTCGTATGAATAGCCTGACCCGCATTATGCGCTTTAAGACGAGACCGTAAGTCGTCAGTCAGGCCGATATAAGTTTCGGTGGGGAAATTGATGCTTTCGAGAAGATAGACGTAGTGCATAGAGAAGACTTAGCCCGTCTTCGCCCTGCGGGCTACGACGGGCAACCTTCGCGGCCTTCGCATTCAGAATCTGTTGTACGCTTTTCGCGAAGGTTGGTGGAGCCAGGCGGGATCGAACCGCCGACCTCCTGCATGCCATGCAGGCGCTCTCCCAGCTGAGCTATGGCCCCAATTCGCGAATTCGACTGCCGCCCCTGGAAAGCGGCGCGTCAGGTTTCCTCTTCCTTCTCGATCGACTCGCCGATGATGTCGGTCACATCGGGTGCGCCTTCTTCCTGCTCTTCGATGAAGGCGGCATCGTCGAGGCTCTCGTCACCAATCTCGACTTCTTCCTCTTCGCCTGCTGCAGCGGCTCCCTCGGCAGCCGGTTTCTTACCTTGCTGTTCGGCCTCGGCGTCCTCGAGTGAAACGAATTCGGCGTCCGCGGTCTCCGGCTCGACGCTGACAGTTGGTGCGACAGGAGCGGGCCGCGCCGCTGCTGCCGGTTCGGGCCGCGAGCGAGCGGGCGCCGGCGCAGCGATCGGCACAACTTTGCCGGTGTAGGGTGAAACTACGGGCGTCTTGTTCAGGTCGTAGAATTTGCGACCGGTATCGGGACAGACGCGCTTGGTACCAAGATCGGGTTTCGCCACAGTCGAGGTTCCTCGGGGGGACAGGGTCGTTTAAATCGGTGTTTCACTTGGCTAGTTGCAAGGCCCCTGTCAATAGCGCAAGCGCGTCCGGTAAGGCCAAAAGCGGCCGGATGACGGCGCGCGCGGCTGCGTGGTAGGACGGCGCAGATTTTAAGGATACCACCCGGTGAACCCTGCCGATTTAACGCCTTTGACCGCCCGTCGGGGCACCCCTGTCCAGGGCCGGGCCCGCGTTCCGGGCGATAAATCGATCTCCCATCGCGCCTTGATCCTGGGGGCTCTGACCGTCGGCGAGACCACCATCGGGGGTCTGCTGGAAGGCGAAGATGTCCTGCACACTGCCGACGCCATGCGGGCGCTCGGCGCACGCGTTGAACGCGCGGGCGATGGCACCTGGCACATTCATGGCGTCGGTGTCGGCGGCTTTACCCAGCCGGGCGGGGTTCTCGATTTTGGCAATTCCGGCACGGGTTGCCGCCTGGTCATCGGCGCAGTCGCGGGCGCGCCGATCACGGTCACATTCAGTGGCGACGACTCGCTGCGCAGCCGGCCTATGCAACGTGTGCTTGATCCTTTGTTGAGAATGGGCGCGCGCGTTTTCCAGGTCGCCGATGAAGGACGACTACCGCTCACGCTGCAAGGCGCTGCCGACCCAATTCCGATTGTCTATGAACCGCCGGTGCCGTCGGCGCAGCTCAAGTCGGCGGTGCTGCTGGCCGGTCTCGCGGCGCCGGGCGAGACAACCGTGATCGAAGCCGAAGCGACGCGCGACCACACGGAGCGGCTGCTGAGACATTTCGGCGCGAAGATCATCAGCAAGCTTCACGGCGAGCATGGCCGCCGTATTGTCTTGCAAGGTCAACCGGAGCTTGAACCGGCCAATGTTATGGTACCTGCCGACCCATCGTCGGCCGCTTTTCCTCTCGTCGCTGCGCTGATCGTGCCAAGCTCCGAACTCATTCTCGATGCGGTGATGACAAATCCGCTGCGCACCGGCTTGTTGACGACGTTGCGCGAGATGGGCGCCAATATCGAAGCGCTCGAAAAGCGCGACGATGGTGAGGAAGTTGCAGACCTGCGCATTCGTACATCGGCACTCAAGGGTGTCGATGTGCCGCCTGAACGCGCTCCGTCGATGATTGACGAATATCCCATTCTGGCGGTGGCCGCGTCTTTCGCGGAAGGGATCACGCGGATGCGCGGCCTGAACGAATTGCGGGTGAAGGAATCCGACCGCCTCGCGGCGACCGTCGAGATGTTGCGTGCCAATGGCGTTGCCGTCGAGGTCGAAGGCGACGATCTGATCGTGCAGGGGAAGGGTCGGCCTGCCGGCGGAGGCGAGGTCAAGACACACATGGATCATCGCATCGCCATGTCGGCGCTGGTCATGGGTCTCGCCACGGAAAATCCGGTGCGCATCGACGATAGCGCGTTCATCGCGACAAGCTTTCCGGGCTTTGTCGAACTGATGCGCGCAATCGGTGTGGATCTGACATGATTATCGCAATTGACGGACCTGCCGCGTCGGGCAAAGGCACGCTCGGCAAGCGGCTCGCCGGTCATTACCAATTGCGCCATCTCGATACCGGCCTGATCTACCGCGCTGTTGCCAAGGCGCTGATTGATAGCGGTCGAAGTTCAGCCGATACCGCAGCTGCCGCCGCTGCCGCGAAATCGCTCGATCCATCCCGCTTCGACGAAGCCACACTCAAGGCCTACAGCATCAGTGAAGCCGCTTCGATTGTGTCCGCCATTCCGGCGGTGCGCGCCGCATTGCTCGATTTCCAGCGTGACTTTGCGGCCAAGCCGCCGGGGGCCGTCCTCGATGGCCGGGACATCGGCACCGTCATTTGCCCCAATGCAGACGTTAAGATTTACGTGACCGCAACGCCGGAAGTGCGTGCCCGCCGGCGCGCCGCTGAATACCGGACGCAGGGCCGCAACATCGACGAGGCCGCGGTGCTGGCCGATATCCGGAATCGGGACGAACGCGACCAAAATCGCGCAATTGCGCCCCTGAAACGAGCTCCCGGTGCGCACTTGCTCGATACCACGCATTTGGATATAGACGCGGCCATCCGGGCCGCCATCGACATCGTCGAGGCTACCCGAGCGGGCCGAGGGCGTGGCTAACCACCCCTCGTGTTGGAGGACAAAGCCCCGCTCGAGCCTCTGCGTAAAGCGCGCCTGATCGAACCATCGTTCCGAAAGCACGGTATTTAGCGCCGGCCACCGGGATTCCGGAGGTCGCCGTTGGTCTGCGGGACCTTCGGCCCGCGCGTTCGGAACGCCATTCAAACCCGCCGGCGCGCCGCATACAGGAGACTCCATGGCCACCGCTACAGCACCCTCGCGTGAAGACTTCGCCAAGCTGCTCGATGAAACCTTCGGCGGCGGAAACCTGCAGGAAGGTTCCGTCATCAAGGGCAAGGTCGTCGGCATCGAAAAGGAATTCGCCGTCATCGACGTCGGTCTCAAGACCGAAGGACGCGTGGCGCTCCGTGAGTTCACGGGGCCTGGACGGCAGACCGATCTCAAGGTTGGCGATGACGTCGAGGTCTACCTCGAGCGGGTCGAGAACGCGCTCGGCGAAGCTGTGCTGTCGCGCGACAAGGCGCGCCGTGAGGAGAGCTGGGGCAAACTGGAAAAAGCCTTCAATGCCCAGGAGAAGGTGCAAGGCGTCATCTTCAATCAGGTCAAGGGTGGCTTTACCGTCGATCTCGATGGCGCCGTAGCCTTCCTGCCGCGCAGCCAGGTCGACATTCGCCCGATCCGCGATGTCACCCCGCTGATGAACGTGAACCAGCAGTTCCAGATTCTCAAGATGGATCGCCGCCGCGGCAACATCGTCGTTTCCCGCCGCACGGTGCTGGAAGAGACCCGCGCCGAACAGCGCCAGGAGCTGGTGCAGAATCTCGAAGAAGGCCAGGTCATCGACGGGGTCGTGAAAAACATTACCGATTACGGTGCGTTCGTCGACCTCGGCGGCATCGACGGGCTGCTGCACGTCACCGACATCGCATGGCGGCGCGTCAATCATCCGACCGAAGTGCTCAATATCGGCCAGCAGGTGAAGGTCAAGATCATCAAGATCAATCACGAGACCCACCGTATCTCGCTCGGCATGAAGCAACTGCTCGACGACCCGTGGCAGGGCATCGAGGGCAAGTATCCGGTCGGCGCGCGTTTCAAGGGCCGCGTCACCAATATCACCGACTACGGCGCCTTTGTGGAACTCGAGCCCGGCATCGAGGGCCTGATCCACGTGTCCGAAATGTCATG
This sequence comes from uncultured Alphaproteobacteria bacterium, assembly GCA_963815055.1. Lineage (GTDB taxonomy): Bacteria > Pseudomonadota > Alphaproteobacteria > Rhizobiales > Xanthobacteraceae > Pseudolabrys. Next base: position 274,012 of record CAWFEU010000001.1, read on the forward strand.
GACCAAGAAGAACGTGCATCCGGGCAAGATCGTCTCGACTTCGCAAGAAGTCGAAGTGCAGGTCCTCGAAGTCGACCCGGTCAAGCGTCGCATCTCGCTTGGTCTCAAGCAGACCATGCGAAATCCGTGGGAAGTGTTCGTCGAGAAACATCCGCCGGGTTCCACCGTCGAAGGCGAAGTCAAGAACAAGACCGAGTTCGGCCTGTTCCTTGGTCTCGATGGCGACGTGGACGGCATGGTCCACCTGTCCGATCTCGACTGGAAGCGTGCCGGCGAGCAGGTCATCGAGGAATACAAGAAGGGCGACATGGTCAAGGCGCAGGTCCTTGATGTCGACGTCGAGAAGGAGCGCATTTCGCTCGGCGTCAAGCAGCTCGCAGGCGATCCGATGGAATCGGCCGGCGATCTCAAAAAAGGATCGGTGGTCACCTGCGAAGTCACGGAAGTGAAAGAGAGCGGCATCGACGTCAAAATCGTCGGCACCGATCTCGTTGCCTTCATCAAGCGAGCCGACCTGGCGCGCGAGCGTGGCGAGCAGCGTCCCGAGCGATTTGCTGTTGGCCAGAAGGTTGACGCGCGCGTCACCCAGTTCGACCGCAAGACCCACAAGGTCGGCGTCTCGATCAAGGCGTTGGAAGTCGCCGAGGAAAAGGAGGCAATTGCCCAATACGGCACCGCCGATTCAGGCGCGTCGCTGGGCGATATCCTGGGCGCAGCGCTCAAGCAGCGTGCCGGGGACAAACCGGAAGCCGAGACGGAAAAGGTCGAAGAATAAGCGGCTTTTTGTGCATCGATCGCGGGACCCCGGGGCCTTCCCCGGGGTTTCTTTTTGACACGACCTCGCCAAACCTTTGCGACAAGACTTGGCTGTGAGACTTGGCGGCAAGATTGGCGACTTGACCCGCGCAAAGGTCCTTGCCGAGGGGTAGAATTCACTTACAATTCGATTGAAGGAGCACCCATGTCGCTCGATGCCGATGCCATCGTCGATCGCCGCCGGATGCGGCGCAAGCTCACCTTCTGGCGCGTCAGCGCGCTGGTGATCGCGCTGTTGGCGATCATTGGTGCAACGTTGCTGTTTGTGCCGGGCAGCCGCCTGATGCCGCCCGGTGCCTATATTGCCCGCATCAAAATCCAGGGCTTGATCCGCGGCAATCAGGATCGCGTTGAAGCGCTGGCGCGGCTTGGACGTTCGCGCGCGCGGGCGGTGATCGTGCATATCGACAGCCCGGGCGGCACCACCGCCGGCTCCGAGCAGCTTTACGACTCGCTGCGTGAATTGCAGAGCAAGAAACCGATGGTCGTTGTGGTCGACGGGCTCGCCGCATCCGGAGCTTACATCGCCGCGCTGTCGGCCGAGCACATCGTGGCACAGGAGACGTCGCTGGTCGGTTCGATCGGCGTGTTGTTCCAGTATCCGAACTTCACCGATGCGCTCAAAACCATCGGCATCAAGGTCGAAGAGGTGAAATCCTCGCCGCTGAAGGCTGCGCCGAACGGCTTCGAGCCAACCAGCCCGGAAGCGCGGGCAGCCATCGAGGCTATCGTGGTCAACTCCTATGCCTGGTTCAAAGGGCTGGTGAAGGACCGCCGCAAAATGGATGACGGACAGCTTGCAAAAGTGTCCGACGGCCGCGTCTTCACCGGCCGCCAGGCAGTGGGCCTCAAGCTGGTCGACGGCCTTGGCAATGAGAAGACCGCATTGGCGTGGCTGGCGAAGGAAAAGCAGGTCCCGGCCAATACACCGGTGCGCGATTATTCATTGCAACCGCGGTTCAGCGAGCTTTCCTTCCTGCATGTGGCCGCCTGGACCTTCGAGGCGGTGGGCTTGACAGCGATTGCGCACCGCATCGAGGAATGGGGTGCGGTGCAAGCGGTCGAGCGACTCAACCTTGACGGTCTCTTGGCGCTTTGGCACCCTCCCTCGACCAATTGATTTCCAGTTGACCGGGCAGGGCGGCGTCAATGATCAAGTCAGAGCTTGTCCAACATATTGCCTCGCAGAACCCTCATCTCTATCAGCGCGACGTCGAGAATATCGTCAATGCCATCCTGGGTGAGATCACGAGCGCGATGGCGAAGGGCGATCGCGTCGAATTGCGCGGCTTCGGGGCCTTCTCGGTCAAGCATCGGCCGGCCCGCACCGGCCGCAACCCGCGCACCGGCGCCCATGTTGCCGTCGACCAGAAGTCGGTGCCGTTCTTCAAGACCGGCAAGGAAATGCGCGAGCGCCTGAACAAGCCTGGCGCGATATAGCGCGGCGCGCGCCGAGCGCTTTTTGGTCCCCGATCAGCGGTGCACCACTCGTGCTGCACCGCATCCGGGACACGAGTCCGGGAGTTCTCGCCGTGCGCAAAATCATCTCAGCGCTGATAGTCGTTCCCCTGGCGGTTGTCATCGTCGTATTCGCCGTGGCCAATCGACAGTCGGTGACCGTCTCGTTTGATCCATTTTCTTCGACCAGCCCGGCTTATGCGGCGACACTGCCCTTGTTCGTCGTCATCTTCGTGGTGCTGATCGTTGGCGTGCTGGTGGGCGGCATTGCCGCCTGGATCGGCCAGGCCAAGTGGCGCCGCCTCGCGCGCAAGCGCGATGCCGACGTCCGTGTTCTCCACCAGGAGCTGGAAGCGATCCGCCGCCGCTTTGCGCCTGAACCGCCGCCGCCACTGCCGGAGCCCGGCTCCTACCCAGTCGTCCCTCCGCCAATTCCTTAACGCAGGTGGCGGTTCTGCTTTGCGGCGCGGTGGAGAAGGCGGTAGAACGCGCCCACAATGCCCCTGACGATCAAAATCTGCGGCCTCATGACCCAGCAAGCGCTTGATGCGGCGCTGGATTCCGGTGCCGACATGGTGGGCTTTGTGTTCTTCGCGCCAAGCCCTCGCAACCTCGGATTGGAGCTTGCGCGCACGCTCGGGGAGCGCGTGCGTGGCCGTGCCGGCAAGGTCGCGCTCACGGTCAACGCCAACAATCACACCCTGGGCAGCATTGTCGACGCCCTGAAGCCAGACATGCTGCAATTGCACGGCAAGGAAACACCGGAGCGGGTGGCCGTGGTGCGCAGCCGTTTCGGCCTGCCGGTCATGAAGGCGCTGCCGATCGCCGGGCGCGCCGACCTCTCGCCGATCCGCGAATATGCGCAGGTTGCCGACCGGCTGATCTTTGACGCGCGCGCGCCGCAGGATGCGACCCGGCCAGGCGGGCTCGGCAAGCCGTTCGACTGGACGCTGCTCAGCGGCATCGATCCCGGCATACCATTCATGCTGTCGGGCGGGCTCGATGCGAACAACGTGGCCCAGGCGCTGCGCATTACACGGGCGCCCGGCGTCGACGTGTCATCCGGCGTCGAGCGAGCGCCGGGCCAGAAAGATCCTGACATGATCCGGGCGTTCATCCGTGCCGCGCGCGTGGCGGAGGCTGAGATCTTCTCGCCACCTCTCCAGCTCGGAGAGGCATCGATCGTACGATCGATCAAGTAGGGGCGCTTCGGATGTCCGTGCAGCAACCCAATTCATTCCGGACCGGTCCCGACGAGCGCGGACATTTCGGCATCTATGGCGGCCGCTTTGTCGCCGAGACACTGATGCCGCTCATTCTCGAACTCGATAAAGCGTACAGAGAGGCAAAGGGCGATCCCGCTTTCCAGAAGGAAATGGACCGGCACCTTGCCACGTATGTTGGACGGCCGTCGCCGCTGTATTTCGCCGAACGGCTTACGCAACATGTGAGGAAAGCGCCCTCCAGCCCTTCGGCGGGAGGCGCGAAAATCTATTTCAAGCGCGAAGAGCTCAATCACACCGGCGCGCACAAGGTGAACAATGTCCTTGGACAGATCATGCTGGCCTTGCGCATGGGCAAGACCCGCATCATCGCCGAAACCGGCGCCGGCATGCACGGCGTCGCCACCGCCACGCTTTGCGCGAAATTCGGACTGCCTTGCATCGTCTATATGGGCGCCGTTGACGTCGAGCGGCAGAAGCCGAACGTTTTGAGAATGAAAATTCTCGGCGCTGAGGTACGCCCGGTTAAATCCGGTGCGCGCACGCTCAAGGACGCCATGAACGAAGCGCTGCGTGATTGGGTGACCAACGTCACCGATACGTTCTACTGCATCGGCACGGTCGCCGGCCCGCACCCTTACCCGGCCATGGTGCGCGACTTCCAGTCGATCATCGGCCGCGAGACGCGCGAGCAGATGCGGACCGCCGAAGGCCGGCTTCCGGATTCACTGATTGCCTGCATCGGCGGCGGCTCCAACGCCATGGGCCTGTTTCATCCGTTCCTCGACGAGCGCGCGATCGAGATCTACGGCGTTGAGGCGGCGGGCCACGGGCTCAAGAGCGGCAAGCACGCGGCTTCGATTGCAGGCGGCAAGCCGGGCGTGCTGCACGGCAACCGCACATATTTGCTGATGGATGACGACGGCCAGATCGAAGAAGCGCATTCAATCTCCGCCGGTCTTGATTATCCCGGCATCGGCCCCGAGCATGCCTGGCTCAACGATATGGGCCGCGTGACGTTTTTGTCGGCAACCGACGACGAGGCGGTGGCGGCCTTTCAGCTGTGCAGCAAGCTCGAAGGCATCATTCCGGCATTGGAATCGGCTCATGCCCTGGCACGAGTGCCGGAGATTGCCGCCGCCAAGCCAAAGGACCATCTGATGGTGGTCAATCTTTCCGGCCGCGGCGACAAGGATCTGGCCAGTGTGGAAGCGTTTCTCGAAAGCAATAAGTAGCGATGAGTGCCGCAGTCTCTCACTCCGTCATTCCGGGGCGCCGCAAAGCGGCGAACCCGGAATCCATACTCCGCAGCAGGGGTTATGGATTCCGGGCCCGCGCCTTCGGCGCGTCCCGAAATGACGGCGTTGGAGATTGCGCATGAGCACGCGCATTGAACGTCGCTTCGCCGCTCTTAAGCGGGACGGCCGCGCCGCGTTGGTGACCTTCACTATGGCGGGCGATCCCGATTACGACACTTCGCTCGCTATCGCCAAGGCATTGCCGAAGGCCGGTGCCGACGTCATCGAGCTTGGCATGCCGTTTACCGATCCGATGGCGGATGGGCCGGCTATTCAGGCCGCCGGTTTGCGCGCGCTCAAGGCCGGCCAGCGCATGACCAAAACATTGGAGCTGGTGCGCGAATTTCGCAAAGGCGACGACGAAACGCCGATCGTACTGATGGGTTACTACAATCCAATCTACGTCTATGGCAATGATCGCTTCCTCGCCGATGCCAAGGCGGCCGGGGTCGATGGCCTCATTGTTGTCGATTTGCCGCCCGAGGAAGATGAAGAGCTCTGTCTGCCAACGTTGAAGGCCGGTCTCAATTTCATTCGACTTGCGACGCCGACCACCGACGACAAGCGCCTGCCGACGGTGCTCACGAACACCTCCGGCTTTGTCTATTACGTCTCCGTTACTGGTGTTACCGGCACCGCGGCGCCCGATGCCGGCAAAGTCGCCACAGCGGTGACGCGCATCAAGGGCCACACCAGGCTTCCTGTGGCGGTCGGCTTTGGCGTGCGCTCCTCCGAGCAGGCGCGCGCCATCGCCGAAGCCGCCGACGGGGTGGTCGTCGGCTCGGCGCTCGTGGATGCGCTCCGGCAGAGCCTTGACAAGAACGGCAAGGCCGGCGCCGGCACCGTGAAGGCGGTAACGGACCTCGTATCGGCGCTGGCGCAAGGTGTGCGTAGCGCTCGCCGCGTGGCAGCGGTATGAACAATTGGCCAGGCCAGCGGTTATAATTTTGCCAAATCGGTCATGTAGAGACGAATTCATGAATTGGATATCCAACGTCGTCCGGCCGAAGATTTGCAGCTTCTTGCGTCGCGAGACGCCGGAAAACCTCTGGATCAAGTGTCCAGAGACCGGACAGCTCGTCTTTTACAAGGACGTCGAGGCCAATCAGTTCGTCATCCCGAGCTCGAACTACCACATGCGCATCAGCGCGCCGCAGCGGATGAAATCCATGTTCGATGGCGGCGAATTTGAAGATATCGCTCTGCCCGAAGTGCCGCTCGATCCGCTCAAGTTTCGCGACGAACGCCGCTATGCCGATCGCCTGAAGGACGCCCGCACCAAAACCGGATTGCAGGACGCCGTAAAGCTCGGCATTGGGCGCCTGGAAGGCCAGATGGTCACCATCGCCGTCCAGGATTTCGATTTCATGGGCGGCTCGCTCGGCATGGCTGCGGGCGAGGCGGTGATATCGGGCTTCGAGACCGCCGCGCGGCGGCAAACACCGCTCATCATGTTCGCGGCCTCCGGCGGCGCGCGCATGCAGGAGGGCATTCTGTCGCTTATGCAACTCCCGCGCACGACAGTGGGTGTGCAAATGTTGCGCGAGGTGCGCAAGCCCTACATTGTTGTCCTGACGAATCCGACCACCGGCGGCGTCACGGCCTCCTATGCCATGCTCGGCGACGTGCAGATTGCTGAGCCCGGCGCATTGATCGGCTTTGCCGGCCCGCGGGTGATTGAGCAGACCATCCGCGAGAAGCTGCCGGAAGGCTTCCAGCGCGCCGAATATCTCGCGGAGCACGGCATGGTCGATATGGTGGTGCACCGGCATAAATTGCGGGCAACACTTGCCGAATTGTGCCGGCTGTTGACCCGCGCACCACTCCCGGCCGGGCAGCAGCAATTGCCCGTCCCCGTCCCCGCCCACGCTTGAGCTCACCTCATCTTCGTTCGTCAGGTGAACTGTTGTCCCGCCGTTCATAACCGCGTAAGCGGGAATCCAGGGGACGAAAGCATCAACTCTCGGCTATATGGCCCTGGATCCCCGCTTTCCGCCTTCGCGCTCCGCGCTTCGGCGGACTGAAACCCGCCGAAGCTCGCACGGCGAGCGTAGGTGGGTCGCGGGGACGAGCGGAGAGAGAACGCAGCTTGCTGCGCAGGTAACGCGTTGAATGCCATGGCTCCCATCGATTCCATCATTTCGCGGCTGACGTCGCTGCATCCCAAGCGCATCGACCTTTCACTCGATCGCGTGCAGCGCCTGCTCACTGCGCTCGACCACCCGGAAAAAAAATTGCCGCCGGTGATCCATGTTGCCGGAACCAATGGCAAGGGGTCGACGATCGCTTTTCTGCGCGCGACCCTGGAGGCTGCGGGTAAGCGCGTGCATACCTACACCTCACCGCATCTGGTACGTTTCAACGAACGCTTCCGGATCGGGGCATCGGGAGAGGGGAAGCTCGTTTCCGACGACGTACTCGCAACAGCGCTGGAGGAATGCGAGCGCGCGAACGCAGGCGCGCCCATTACTGTATTCGAGATCACGACCGCGACCGGAATGTTGCTTTTCGCGCGCAACCCAGCGGACGTTGTCTTGCTGGAAGTCGGTCTTGGCGGGCGGCTTGACGCAACAAATGTGATCGATCATCCGCTGGCGACGATCATCACACGCATTTCGATCGATCATGTCGATTTTCTCGGCGATTCACTTGAGAAAATAGCCGCCGAGAAGGCGGGCATTCTCAAGCGCGGCTCGCCGGCGATCGTTGCCGCGCAGGATCGCGATGCATTGGCGGTGATCGAGCGGCAGGCGGCCAGGCTCGGCGCACCGCTTAAGGTCGCCGGCGAGGATTGGACGGCAACCGAAGAACGGGGAAGGCTCGTCTACCAGGACGAAGCGGGCCTGCTCGATCTGCCGGCGCCTAGGCTCTATGGCCGGCACCAATTCGAGAACGCCGGATTGGCCATTGCGGCATTGCGCACAATCAAGGAGTTCAAGCTTCCACCAGCAGCTTATGACGCCGGCATCGCCAAGGCCGAATGGCCGGCGCGGCTCCAGCGGCTCGGACATGGCCAGCTGGTTCAACTGGTCCCCGCCGGCAGCGAGCTATGGCTCGACGGAGGCCACAACCCCGATGGCGGTCGTGCGATTGCGGCTGCGCTCGCCGATCTGGAAGAGCGTGTGTCGCGGCCATTGGTGTTGATCGTTGGAATGCTGGCGAGCAAGGACTGCGAGGGATTCCTGCGAAATTTCGCCGGACTGGCCCGCCGCATGATTGCGGTACCGGTACCCGGAGCAGAAAAAGGCCTGACGGCAGAAGTCAGTCGCCGACGCGGCCCGCGCGATCGGGTTGCCAGCGACCAGCCGGGACAACATTGCCGAGGCGCTTGATGCTGCGCGCAAGCTCGATCTTGATCCGCCGCCGCGTATTCTGATCACGGGGTCGCTTTATCTTGCGGGCGAGGCCCTGCACGAAAACGGCACGCTGCCGACATAAAATAAAAACGGCCGGCGAAACGGCCGGCCGCTTTATGAAATACTTTATAGTCGACTATCACACCGCGCCGCTGATCCATTGATGCAGCTTCTGCTTGGGCGCAGCACCGACCTGGCGCGAAGCAATCTCGCCGTTCTTGAACATCATCAAGGTCGGGATCGACATGATGCCGTATTTCGCGGCGGTGTTCGGGTTTTCGTCGACATTGAGCTTGACGATCTTGACCTTGTCGCCCAGTTGACCGGCGATCTCTTCCAATGCCGGCGCGATCATGCGGCACGGGCCGCACCATTCCGCCCAGAAGTCGACAACGACCGGTTCGGCAGATTTCAACACATCCGACTCGAAGCTAGCGTCCGACACTTTGCCGACGGCCATGACCATTACCTCTTGTTTCTTGGGCGGGAAGAATCAGCTCCCGAAAAATTGCGAGGGCAGGAAGCTATGAATGCGGTCCGGCAGCGTCAAGGCGCTCTCACGGGGAGGTGACCCGCGCTAACGCGGCGTCCATATCGGCGGCGGAAAGCTCCATGAGTTCAGGGACTTCCGTCCAGACCAGGCCGGCGCGGACCGGCTTGTCCGGGTATAATTTTTTGAGCACGGCGCGGTATTCCGCAAGCTGCCGGATGTAACGCTCACGCCACTGTGCGGCGGGGCGGCCTGTCTTGAAATCACCTATCAAAACGGCCTCTTTTGTAACCACGAGCCGATCGACCCGCCCTGCGATCTCGCGCGTCGCGCCATTGATTTCGACCCGTCCAACAATGGAAACCTCGGCGCGACTGCCGGGTGCAAAGAGCTCAGCGAAGCGTGGATCGTCGAGGACCCGGGTCACTTGCTCAGCGAGTTTCGCACGATCTTCGGCGCTGAGATCACTGGCGGAATGATTTAAGTAGCGCTGCATTATTGGCTGCCGCTGATCGGGAGAGATGTCCGGCAGCCGTTGCAAGATGCGATGGGTGAGAGTGCCACGCCGCAGTGCCATATCGCGGTCCCCGCGATCGGCCGCACGACGCGGCTCGTCGTCGCCAAAATCGGATGGCGTGATCACCCGCGGTCGCGCAGGGTCCGGCTTTGCCGGCGTCCGCAGCCAGTCCGGCAAGGTAATCACTGGGCATTGCGTCTCGGCAGACTTCTCGCTAAGGGCGCCGCTGTTCTTGCTGAAGCGCCACACTTTGCCGGCGTCGCCGTCCTCACTCTCGATCGACTCGGGTTTGAGCGCGTCCAGCACCAGCTTGTGCCAACAGTCATTCGGAATTTTGTTGACGCCTTTGGTGCCGCAAACGACCAGCCGCTCGGCGGCGCGCGTCATGCCGACATAGAGCAGGCGCCGGTATTCCTCGCGAGCCGCCTCGAGCGCAGCGTTGCGTGCCGCGGACATTGGTCCCGCATCCTTGTCTTTGGCGGCCGCCCAGATGACCGCTTTGGCTTCGTCATGCGCGCCGGCGATCGGCATGGTGAGCAAGCGCGGCGGATGAGCGCCCGCGGGCCGCGTTGTCGTGGCGTCGATCAGGATGACGTTTTTCGCCTCCAGCCCCTTGGCGCCGTGCACGGTCATCACCCGGACCTCGTCGCGCTCCATCTCCATGTCGCGCTTCACTTCGCTCTGCGCGGCGCGGACCCAATCGAGGAAGCCCTGCAGAGAGGGTGTCTCCCGCCGCTGATAATCGAGCGCGAGGTTGAGGAATTCATCAAGCGGGTCGGAGGCCTCGATGCCGAGACGGGCAAGGAAATTCCTGCGACCGCCGTTGGCTCCGAGGACGTGAGCGTAAAATGCGAAAGGCGTATGCGTGCGCGCCTTGCCGGAAAGTTCGTCCAGCAACGTGGAGGCTTTCGCGAACATCGGGTCGTCACCGGCCTTCTCGCGCAATGCCGCGCGCAATGGTTCCTTGCGGTTATAGGCGAGTGTGTAAAGTTGCTCGTCATCCAGACCGAAGAGTGGGCTCTTGAGCACCGTCGCCAACGCCAGGTCGTCGTCGGGGAGCAGCAGAACGTCACCCAAGGCGAGCAAATCCATCACGGCGATATGTTCGGTCAGCACCAGGCGGTCGGCGCCGGCGACTGGAATGCCTTCGCGCTTGAGCGCGCGGATCGCTGCCTCGAATGCAGGTCCGCGCTGCCGCACGAGAACGAGCACGTCGCGCGGCCGCGTGCCGTGCGCGCACCAATTCTTCACCGTGCGTGCGATCCTGGCGGCGAGCTTGATCGCGGGGCTCGTCTCGCTGCTGATGTCGAATGGTGCGTCCCAGCCTTCCTTGTTCGGGTCTTTCTCATCGGGCGCGATCAGATCCCAGATTTCCACTTCGCCAGGCGCATCCGCATAGACGGCCTGATGCACGGTCTTGAACTGGTCCTGACTCAATCCGCGATAGGCATCCTCGCGCGAGAACACCGTGTCGACCGCATTGAGCACCACCGGGCCGGAGCGGAACGAATGTTCCAATCGCTCCTGCACAAACGCTTCCTGGAACATGGTGGCGAAGTGCCGGCGATTTTCGGCGAAGGCGAGCGGCGACGCGCCCTGGAAGGAAAAGATCGACTGCTTCTCGTCGCCGACGGCGAAGACTGTGCGTTTGATATTCTCGCGCGCGCCGCCACTGACGAATTCGGTCACCAGCGTGCGGATGATCTCCCACTGCCTGGGGCTGGTATCCTGCGCTTCGTCGACGAGAACGTGGTCGATGCCGAGGTCGAGCTTGTAGAGAACCCAGGCCGCCGCGGTGTTGCGGAACAGCGCCAGTGTCTTGTCGATCAGGTCTTCATAGTCGAGCAGTCCACGCCGGTCCTTGGCCGCGCGATAGCGCTCGATCACCGCATGAGCAATCGTCAGCAGTGCAGCGCTTCGGTCGCGCGCCCGCACTGCGAATTCGCGCACGACCAGCGCGCAGACGCGATCCTGCTCGGCGAGCAGGCGCTCAGCCCATTCAGGATTGTCCTTGGCGAAGCCTCTGGTGACGACGCTATCGCGTCGCTTGCGCGCATCGGTACAGAAGACATCGATATAGGACTCCACCCGCTCGCGGCCGGTGGCCCGGGCGGTGTGGGCGAGCGCCGCTGCACGATCTTTGTCGGTTTTTGAGCCGCCCGAGAGCGCCTCGATCAGCGCAGGCCATTCCGGCTCCAGAATCGTGGACGCTGAAAAGTATTCATTTTCAATGATTTCCAGGGCATCGCTGGGCACGAGACCGAACGTGCGGGAGAGTTCGTCGATCGCCGCGGCCACGTTGCCCGTGCGCGCAACCCATTGGCTGATCACATCGCGCATACCGATTGCTTCGGTGATCACCTCCTTAAAGGTGATGTCGGCCGCGGCAGTGATGGCGATCGCGAGCGCCTTGCCGAGTGCGCCCTCCGGCTCGGCGGCCGCCTGCATCGTTACTTCGAGCGTTAGCTCGTTGAGAAGTTGTGAGGTTGCCGCGTCATCGAGTACCTCAAAGCTTGCGGCCACGTCAGCTTCGAACGGGAACTGATGCAGCAGCCGTGTGCAGAAGGCGTGGATGGTCTGCACTTTAAGCCCGCCCGGTGTCTCCAGCGCCGTCGCGAACAGACGCCGTGCGGCGGCGCGCTGACGCGCATCGGACGGCTTGCCCGTGCTCGCTTTGATCTTGCCGTCGAGTGCCGAATCGTCGAGTGCGGTCCACGCTGCGAGTGTGTCGAACACGCGAGTCGCCATATTGGCGGCAGCCGCCTTGGTGAAGGTAATACAGAGAATCCTTTCCGGAGGAGTGCCGTGCAGCAGGAGGTTGATGACGCGCTGCGCGAGCACGTGTGTCTTGCCTGATCCGGCATTGGCAGACACGAACACTGAGCGCTCGGGGTCGGCGGCGGCGATTTGTCGCTCCAGCACCGCAGGGCTGATTTCGCGGGCGGCGCTCATGATTGCGACCCCGGAATATCGTATTCGCTCTCGCCGCCAGAAGCGGCCCATTCCTTTACGCGCGCGAGATGATCATATTCGCCGTAGTGCTTCCGCCACATCGGATGAACAAGAGAGCGATAGGGTTCGCCGTCGACCAGGAATTTCGCCGCGATGGCCGTAAGCCGTGCTTTGGCGAGATCAGCGAAAGAATCCGGCGTGCCCCTATCCTTGAAGTCGATTCTCTTCGCCTCGCCCGCGGGCTCGCCACCTTTCAGGCGGACGTAGCAAAGCTCTGTAACCGAGCCCGACGCGACGTGCGGCGCAAACCCGCCGCCGCGAAGGATCGCGGCTTCCAGCGTGAGCTGAGGCGCCAACCCGCTTTGCACCTGAGGTGAAGTCGGCGGCTGACCGGTTTTATAGTCCAGGATGGCGAGGGTGCCGTTCGCGCGGCGCTCGATGCGGTCAGCGCGCGCCGACAGTGTGAACGTGCGGACACCGAGTGGAATCTCGAGCCGCCCCTGGATTTCGCCGTACACCGCCTCGGCGCCCGGGCGCCGTTCCTGGCGCTCCCAATTGGCGAACCAGCGCGCAATGCGGAGGAAGCGTGGCCACCAGAACGCCTTTGCTTCCGGATAGTCATCCAGATGCGCGAAACTTTTCCGGCCGAGGGCGATCAATTCCCGCTCCGGATCGGCCGGCAGCGCCGCCGCGAATTGCCTCGTAAAGTTGCCGATTGCTTCATGAATCACGCTACCGCGGTCGGCGGCGCCGGGCGGGGTATCGACTGCCTCGAGTGGGTGTAAGTCGAGCACATGTTTGGCGTAGATCGTGTACGGATCGCGCAACCAGTTCTCGATATCGGTCACCGAGAGTCTGTCGGGGCGCGCCGCGAGCGGCGGCGACGGCTCCGGCCGCCTCGCAGGCTGCGGCCTCGCGGGCGGTTGATCGAGCGCTTCGGCCAGCGCGAGGTAGCGTTCGCCGCGCTTGCGCGCTTGCGTCCACCGTTCCGCGCCCGCCAGCGCAGCAGTGCGTTGCAGAAATCGGGAGGCAACCGTCGGTGCACCGCCGGCCTTGGCCGCGCGGGTGATGACCACCTCTTTTGCGCCGAGTGCCTGCGCGAAATCGTGGGCCGCGAGACCCACGCGGCGTTCCGGCATATTGAGTCCGAGTTCGAGCCGCATCGGGCGTGACAGCCACGGATCGCTGCGCACGTCCGGCGGCCAGCTTGCCTCGTTGAGACCGCCCAGCACCATGCGGTCGATCGACTGCAAACGCAATTCGAGCAGTCCGAAGATGCGAATACGGACGCCCTTGCGCTCGCCCATGCGCACGACGCGAGAAGCGATTGCGGCGTGAAACAGTTCCGGATAGTCGTTGGGCGTCACGGCGAGTCCGGCCGCCGCCTGTGTATTCACGATCTCGTCGAAAGCAAGGCCGAGCGCCATGCCGTCATTGGCGGCGAACGCTGCATTGTTTCCGACAGGATCGGACGCAAGCGCAGCCACGCAGTCGCGGTGTCGGGCGGCGAATGCAGCGAGTGGGAGCGACGCGTCAGCAGTCAGCGGTGCCAGCACTTGGCCGAGTGCCTTCACCAGGGCCTCGGCCGCTGAAAGATCGGCCTCGCTGACCAATCGACGTGGATCATTGCGGTGAAGACTGCCGCGGTCGATCCTATAGACGGCTAGCGCATGCGTCAGTCCGGCGATGCCGGTCTTTGGGCGTGGCCCGCGCAGCACCGCCCGCTCAAGCGCGGCCACGGCGCGCAATTGGGCGCCTGCTTCCGCACCGAGGCGCAACAGAGGATGCTTGAGCAGGGCGAGCAACGGCACAGGTGCAAGGCCGCCGAGAGCAACTTCCGCCGTCAGCCTCGCGAACAAACCGGCAGGCGTGTCGGCGAGCGAATCGCCACCCGAATCGTCGACAGGTATATTCCAGCGCTCGAGTGCGGCGAGCACACGGGCCGCAAGCGCACGGTCCGGCGTGACCAGCGCGGCGCGCTTGCCCTCCGTCTCAGCAGCCTCACGCAGGACGACCGCCACGGCCAGCGCCTCCTGTTCGGCATTTGCGGCCTCGATCACCGTCATCGAGGCAATGGCGGAATCGGCTGTTGCCGCAAGATTTGTCCGCGCCGGCTGCCACAGCTCTGTTGATACGGCCGGGCGGAGCGCTTCCGATACGAAGGCATCGCGGGGTGTAGGTTCAGCCAGTCGGGGCACATCGCTGCGCACAATGCCGATGCGCGTCAGGAGCGCTTGCATGGCAAATTGCGCGTGGCCGAACGCTGGCAGGTGCTTCTCGTCTCCCGAGATTGCGCGCCAGGATGGCTCATCGAGTGTTGTGTCGAGACCGGGCAACACCAGCGCACCGGAAGAATGCCTGGCGATTGCGGTAAGCAGCGCGGCGGTCGCCGGCATCGAGCCGGTCGAGCCAGCGGCAATGACCGGCGCGTCGCTGCCAGCGAGCCGTTCCGCTTCAGCGTCGATGAGCCGGTCGCGCCGCTCGATGGCCTCTATCGCGCCGCGTTCCTTTATAATTTGCGGCCAGCGCTCGCGCAGGATCTGCAGCAAGCGCAACGACTGCTTCCAGTAGTCGTCAAGATCGGGCCTGTCGTCACGCACGAGCTTGTCGATCTTCTCCCAGCCGACCCCGCGCGTCGTCATATCGTCCATCAACCGCGCGAGATCGTCCGCGAGCGAGATGGCGGCGGCAGGTGTATTGGCGACCAAAGGCGTTCCGGCAGCACCGTGCAAGCTGGGGGTATTGGCCCATTTGACGATCAATTCGGTGAGCAATAGCCGCCGCTCGAAAGTTGAAAGGACTTCCGGCAGGTCGAGCGCCGCTTCCGCCGCGCCGCTGCTCGCCGCGAGCGCGAAGATCAGCTCATCTTCATCAATATCGCCAAGTGGAACGATGCGCGGCAGGATCGCGGCGTCGCCATCGAGTTGATCGAGAAAGATGTCGCGGGTGAGGGCACACGCGCGCCTTGTCGGCAGGTAGAGCGTGGCGCGCGCGAGCTCCAATGGGTCGTTGGAAGCCGGAAAGCCGGGGACAAGCATTCCGGCGCGCAACGCCTTGATCAGTACCGTCAGAAACGGCGCGGAAGCAGGGATATTGAAGACATTGGCACGAGCGACAGCCATGGGCGAATCATACACGCTAAAGCGGCCAACCGATCAACCAGTGCTTGCGCGAATTGCGGCTTCCGCCGCGGCCACGGCCTGCGGGGTTCCGACATGCATCCATAATCCCTCAAGCCGCAGGCCATGTAGCCGTCCGGCCTCGGCCGCGCGTTCGAGCAACACCGTCAGTGAAAACTCGCCCGATGGCACGCCTTTGAACAGCGCGGGTGAGAGAATTGCGGCGCCGGCAAAGACAAAAGGCGCTACCTCCTGTTCATTGCGCTTGCGCAAGCGGCCATCCGGCGCCATGGCGAAATCACCGCGTCCGTCATAGCCGATGCTGCCGGTCGTCGGCGCGAGCAAAAGCAGTGCGTCCATCGTGTCGGAGTCAAAGGCTTCGGCGAGGCGCGCGAGATTGGGCTGTACGCCATCGATCCAGATCGTGTCGGAATTGATATGGAAAAAAGGTGCGTGGCCCAACTGGGGCAAAGCCCTCGCAACGCCACCGCCGGTGCCGAGCAGCAGACCGCGCTCGTCGGAGATCACGATCTGCGGGCGTGTACGGTAGGCGAGATGCTGTTCGATCTGCTCGGCCATGTAGTGCACATTGACCACTGCACGCGCGACTCCCGCATCGGCGAGGCGATCGAGCACGTGATCGATGAGCGCCTTGCCAGCAACCGGCACCAGCGGCTTCGGGGCTTTGTCGGTCAGTGAGCGCATGCGGGTGCCGAGGCCGGCGGCAAGCACCATGGCGCGGCGCGGTGTGGATTTTGTCGGCGATGCGCTCATACGTTCACGTCTTTAATGGCGGGACATTTGCGCGATACCAGGCCGCGAGCGGCTTGAGCGCCGGATGGGCAAGCGAACGCTGCAAATAGCCCCATATCCGCGGCAAATGCCGCAAATATTGCGGTTTGCCGTCGCGGCGCTCGAGGCGGGCAAAGATGCCAAGGATTTTGGACGCTCGCTGCGCGGCGAGCGTGGCGTAAGCACGCGCGAAGTTCGGCGCATCGAACGCAGGATAGGCGGAACGCCGTGCGCGCGTGTAGCGCGAAAGCAACGCGATCTCCAGGTTTTCCGGCATGTCCACGCGAGCGTCCTGCAACAGCGAGGCGACGTCGTAGGCCGCTGGCCCCAATACCGCATCCTGGAAATCGAGCAGGCCAACGCGCGCGGTCCCTTCGCGCTCAGGCAACCAAAGGAGGTTGGGCGAATGAAAATCGCGCAGAACCCAGGTTTGCTCATCCAAGGTTACCGGCAGCAGCGCTTCAGCCCACAGTGTCCGATAGGCGTCGCACTTGGCTTCGGAAATCCTGACTTCGAGCTTCGGGAGATACCAATCGAGTAACAAATCGACTTCAATGAGTAAGGCATCCATGTCGTATTGCGGAATTCGATATTCGACGCCTGGCTCGACCGGCACCACTTCTTGCAAAGTTTCGCTGTGCAGTTCAGCGAGCAGGTTGGTTGCCGCTTCATAACGCGGTTCATTCGGCGTCGGGGGATCACCTTCAACGACCAGTTCGTCACCGAGGTCTTCGATGATCAATAGACCCGCTTCACGGTCGGCAGCAAAAATTGCCGGCGCCGAAAGCCCGCGCCCGCGCAATGCATTGGCCATTGCCACAAATGGGGTGACGCTCTCGGCCAAATGTGCGATTGCGCTATAGGGCTTACCGTCGCGCACGGGCGGTCCGTCGGGCCTCTTTGGCGAATTCATCAGAATATAAGTTGCCCGCTCGCGGGTGAGCCGCTCATAGCTGCGGGTCGAGGCATCGCCCTGGATGCGGCGTCGTCCGGCCTGACCGAATCCGGAACGGTCAAGGAATTGGCGTATCGTCAGGATGCGCTCGGCGCGTGATGCGAAGCTCCCATAACCGGTGATACGCGCGCTGCGCGCGTTCGGCCCGTGCTGCGGTGCCAAAGTCAACGCGATGTCAAGCCGGTCCGGCGGCAGAAATCCGGTCGCGCGATCCGGCCACTCCACCAACGTCACGGCGCCTTCACTAGTTTCACCAAAGCCAAGCTCTGTGAGTTCGCCTGGCCCCGACAGCCGATAGAGATCCGTGTGTACCAGTGAAAATCGCGGCAGCGTGTAGGTCTGCGTCAGCGTGAATGTCGGGCTCGGCACCTCGATCGTGTGGTCGCCCGCAACGTGACGGATGAACGCGCGCGCAAATGTTGTTTTTCCTGCGCCAAGGTCGCCGGACAATGTAATCATGTCGCCGGCTTCGATCAGCGCGGCGACATCGCTCACCAACCGGTAGGTTGCCGCTTCATTGGCAAGAGCCACCGTGAAGCTGTAACTGCCGGAGCCGGTGGGAAACATCAAATCATCCGTTGCGCGGTAGGACCTTATAGGCGGATCGCGCGGCCCCACGCCAAAATCGCATCGTCATGCCGCGTCAGTGATCTTTCGCGAGGCCGGCCCGCCCGACGATTTCCTTCCACATCGGTATTTCGCGGATCATGCGCGCACGCAGTTCGTCCGGTCCTTCGTATTTCACCATGAAGCCGGCGGTGAGCATTTTGTCTTTGACTTCGGGTTTTTGCAGGATCAGCCGGGTCTCCTCGCTGAGGCGCTTGATAACCTCCGGCGGCGTGCCAGCCGGAGCAAGAAACATTTGCGAGGTCTCCACCACCGCGTTGGGAATACCGGCTTCCTGCATGGTCGGGACGTCCGGCATGTCGACCCAGTGCTCGGCGCCCGTCTGCGCCAGGGCCTTGAGTGTTCCGGAGCGGATGTGACTGATCAAACCGGCAATGCTGACGGACGCGATATCGGTCGTACCCGACAGTGCGGCTTGCAACGATGGCGCGGCGCCGTTGAACGGCACGTGCGTCATGTCGATTTCGGCACGAAGCTTGAGCAGTTCGACCGCGAGCTGCGAAACGCTCCCCAAGCCCGGTGAAGCGTATGTCAGCTTGCCGGGATTCGCCTTCGCCTTGGCAATCAGATCTGCGACACTGGTTATGCCTGACGCTGGCCTTGTAATGATGGCGTTGGGTGCGGCGCCAAGATAGGCGATCGGTGCGAAATCCTTGATCGGGTCATAGGCGACTTTTGTGACGCTCGGATTGATCAGGACCACGCCCGTCACAACAACGAGCGTATAGCCATCGGGTGTCGCGCGTGCGCCCGCGGTAAGGCCGATATTGCCGACCGCACCCACGCGATTTTCAACAATGACATTCTGTCCGAGTTTCGGGGCCAGTTCTGCCGCCAGCAACCGCCCGAGCAGGTCGTTGGGTCCGCCGGCCGGAAAAGGCACGATGATGGTGACTGTGCGCTCAGGCCAGGCGGCATGCGCCGCACCGAAATTAAAAAGTGCGGCGGCAACAACGGCGGCAATGGCGAGTGTGCGCCAGATCGATCGCGTGCCGAATAACGGCTTCTTGTTCATGCGTATCCCCCGAAGCGGACAACAGCCGCATTTTTTGTCTTGATCGAATCTTAGTGGAGAGCCTGTTCGCGCACCAGCACCGCGAACGCTCACATTGGCTAGCGTGAGCTGCGGGCCTGATCGCGAAGGAATCGCCAGCCGGTTGCGGTCACGACCACCTGCGTGCCACGTCCAGACAGGGTTTCGCGTTTCACCAGACCGCGGTCGACGGCATCTTCCCACACGGTGAGGCGTGGGCATGAGGTACGCCAGGCGTCGATGACCTCGGCATAAGAGCGGGGCTCGCGCGCGATCCACTCGACGAGGTCGAAAACCAGAGCTTCAGGTGCAATACCTGCGGCAGCTCGCGATTTCGTATCTTGGCCGGGCAAGCGACAACCTCCCGTGATGCGTCAGAGGTTTACTCTGCAGGTAGACGCCTCGGCAAATCGAATTTTTGTGAGCATCGGACGTCAGGCCGCCGTCTGTTTTGCCGCCTGCTCCGCCGGAAATACGCAGGTCACCGTGGTGCCCTGGCCGGGGGCGGAATCGATCTCAACCCTGCCACCGTGCAGCTCGACAAAGGAGCGCACCAGCGAAAGTCCGAGACCAGGGCCGCGGTGCTGCGATCCCATGGAATCCGTCTCGAACCATTCGAAGATTTTGTCCTTTGCTTCTGGCGGGATGCCGGGCCCATGGTCAGTGACCGAAAACACCACCGCCCGAGGCCGCCGCTCGGCACTGAGCGTTACGGTCTCTCCGGCCGGCGAAAAACCGACTGCGTTGGAAAGCAGATTGAACAGGACCTGACGCAGGCGGCGTTCGTCGGCTGTAAAGCTGCCGATATTGGCCGGAGAGCGGATGTCGAGCGCAATCCGATTTCTCACAAGGCGATCCTGTACCCCCTCTGCCGCGGCTTCCATGCTGGCGCGAATGTCGACTTCGCTCAGGTTCAAGGTCATGGCTCCGGCATCGATCGTGGCCAGGTCGAGAATATTGTTGATGAGCGCCAGCAGCGCATTGGTCGATACGGTGATGTAGCCAAGGTATTCGGCCTGCTTTTGCGTGAGGGGGCCGAATGTCGGGTCGCTCAGCAGGTTCGCGAAGCCGATGATATTCGTCAGCGGCGAGCGCAGCTCGTAGGATACGTGATGCACGAAATCGATCTTGATTAAATCGGCGGCTTCCAATGCTTCATTGCGTTCGCGCAACGCTCGCTCGACGTTGATCGTGTCGGTCACATCCTGGAACGTGACCAGTGTCGCTCCGTCGGGCAACGGCATGGTCGCGATATTGATGACCGCGCCGTCGCGCCGTTCGACGCGCGCGGCAAGCGGCTCACGGTTGTCGATGGCGGTAACTGCGCCGCGCAAGTTCCGCCATACCGTATTGTCGTCATGTTGGGCCTGGCACCACGCAGTGACGGCTTCGACATGCGGATGCTGTTCCAGCGCCTCGTGGGACAACTTCCACATTCGCTGAAAGGCCGGATTGTGCAGCCACACGCGGCCGTCGCTGCCGAATACCGCTACTGCTTCCGCCAGATGATCGAGCGTTTCGCTCTGCACCTTGATGAGAGCATCGTAGCGACGGTGCATGTCCAGCCGCTCTGTGACGTCCTCGTAGAGGTAGGTGACGCCGCCTTCCGGATTTGGCGTTGTGACGACGCGCAACGCGCGGCCATCCGGCAAATGCCACATATGCTCTTTTGGTTCGACCGCGCGATAGGCCTCGTACAGTTGCTGTTTCCATTGCCGAAAATCCTGCTCCTCCGGCAACTTTCGTTTACCGCGCAACGTGTCGAGCAGGGCGGCATCCGTGGGCGTCTGGTCAAGGAAGCCGGCATCGAGTTCGAACAATGAACGAAACGCGGCGTTATAAAATGTCAGTTTGCGGTCGACATTGAACACAGCCACCCCGGTTGCGAGCTGGTCGAGCACGCGACGATGCGCCTCGTTCATGCGCGTGATTTCCGCGCGCATGGTTTCGACCTCGGTACGGTCGATCGCAATGCCCGAGCTGCCGGCGGCGGTCGGAGCGTCAACGACCTCGAAGACCCGGCGCGTGCCCGCGGCAATCGCCGGCAAGCGCCCGGCATATGTCTCGCCCGCGGCAAGCATGCGGGCCAGCTCCGCGCGGGTCGGTTGGTCGAGCAACTCCAATCCGCGCGTTACCGCGTCCGCCGGACTTTCGGCATCGACTGCGCGGGCATAGGCCGAATTAACGAAGATCAAATGCCCGGCGGCATCACGGGTCCAGACCGGCGCCGGAAGCGAATCGAGCATTGTCCGCAAGGTTTCGAGATCGCTCAGCAATTGATCGTGGCGGCCGGCAAGATCCAGCAATTCTTGCTCTATTCCGCTCACGTCGCGCAGTCGCAGGACGGCGCGGCCACCGATCGCACGACCTTCCGCCTCGACCGGACGACCAGCGCGGGTGGTCAGGGTCATGACAAAGCCGCGGCCTTCGCCGCGCAGGACATCGACCGCCGCTTCCATGCGGGGGGCGGCGGCGGGATCCAGCCATGTGCCGAATGCGAGGATCCGTCCGGGCACGCCGCCGGGCGCGATTGAGCTGACGTCGCCCAGAATTTCCGGCTGCCCGGCGGCCGCGGCCCAGGTCACAAGAACCTGCGGTTCCGAGAGCAACAACGCCTTGAGGCGATCAGCCTCGGCCTGCAATGCGGCGGCCTCATCGTGCGAGCTGGCTTGCGCATGGCTCGCAGTGCGGTGAGCCCGCAATAAAAAGAGGCTGGCAAGCAAAACGAAACCAACGAAAGCAAGCACCAGCGTCAACGCATTAATTTGCAGGCCGCGAAGCATCGCGACGGCGCGATGGACGGCGTCAACCGTCGTCGTGCCGAAATGCACGTCGGCGCGAGCCGACGTGTCGGGCATCATCGAAAGATTGGCGGCCACGAAGGCGGCGAGGAATCCGTCTCGCCACGGACGAGAACGCAGCCTCTCGTTCGCCGTCCGGATTGTCTCCGGCATTCAGGCTTGCCCCAGGATTGCGGGAGGCGTCCGCCACGCCGATCCGCGAATCGCTGGACTTTACCCCTAAGCGGAATCGCGCCGAAAAAGTCCAGACCGTGAACGGCTCGCCCACGTGATTGAAAAATCAGGCGCTATTTCAAAATTTCAGCGCGTTTGATCATATCGTCGATATTGATGCGGCCAAGTGCGCTGGAAAACGTGCGTTCTGTCTCGACCAGTGCCGGGCGCACCACCTCGTTGAGCAACAAAGAGTCGGGCAAAGCGAGGTCTTCGGCGTCATCGGCTGTGATGGCGGCGCGCAAGATATCGTCCGCGGTAATGCGGTCACGCTCCCGGCCGAGCGCGTAACCGCCGTGCGGTCCGCGGATGCCTTTGAGAATGCCGTCCCGAACGAGCGCCTGCAGCACCGGCTCGAGGTGGCGTGGCGGCAATCGATGGCGCGCCGCCAATGCCTTGGCCGAGACGGGGCGGCTGTTGGCATGGATGGCAACATCGATCACAGCGGCAATGGCGAGAAGACCCTTGCGGGGTACCAACGGCATTTGCGGACCGGTTACGGCGGCAACTATACGTGCGGTATTAGGCTACGGTCCGTTGTCCGTCCAGCGAGAATCCAGGTCTCATTTTTTCAGCTTCCGGTAGAGCCGAAACCGCCGCTGCCGCGCAATGTTTCATCGAGAGATGCAACATCCAATATGTGTGCGCGTACAACCGGAGCGATTATCAATTGGGCGATCCGCATGCCACGGGTGACCGTCACAGGTTCGGTGCCGAGATTGATGAGCAGCACCTGGATCTCTCCGCGGTAGTCGGCGTCGATGGTGCCGGGTGTATTGAGCACGGTGAGGCCGTGACGTGCGGCGAGACCTGAGCGCGGGCGGACCTGGCCTTCATGATTTTCAGGAATCGCTATGGCAACGCCAGTTGGCACGAGCGCGCGGTCACCCGGTGCGATTGTCAGTGGCGCGGAGGCTGGCACCGCTGCCAGCAGGTCGAGACCTGCGGCATGGGCGCTCTGATAGAACGGCAACGGCAAATCCTTGCCGTGCGCGAGACGCATGATCCGGACGTCGATGTTGCTCACATCTTGGCTCCGTCGATCGCATCCGCAATTCGCGCGACGAGTTGGCTCGCCACCTCGTCCTTGCTTTGCGGCGGCCAGGCTTCGATGCCGGATGCACGCACCAGCGTGATCGTGTTGCGGTCGCCACCCATCACACCTGACTGCGGAGAAACGTCATTGGCCAGAATCCAGTCGCAGCCTTTGCTGGCGAGCTTTGCCTTGGCATTTGCAGCTACGTTTTCGGTTTCGGCGGCAAAGCCGATGACCAATTTTGGCCGCTGGGCCTTTCGCTTTGCGATGGTCGCGAGAATGTCGGGGTTCTCCACGAGCGACAGCTCCGGCGTCGGATTGCCCGCCCGCTTCTTGAGCTTTTGTTTACCGGCATTTGCGACACGCCAGTCGGCGACAGCTGCGGCGAATATTGCGACATCGGCCGGCAACGCGCGCTCGACGGCCTGCAGCATTTCCCTCGCGGTTTCCACCTTGATGACTTTGACCCTTGGCGGATCGGGCACATTCACAGGCCCGCTTACCAGCGTGACATCCGCGCCAGCGGCGGCGGCCGCGGCCGCGATGGCGTGACCTTGCTTGCCGGATGAGCGATTGGCGATATAGCGCACCGGGTCGATCGGTTCATGAGTTGGGCCGGACGTAATAAGCACGCGCTGACCTTGCAGCGATCTCGCCGTCCCGGCCGTCAATAGTTTTTCGACGGCCGCTGCAATTTCCAATGGTTCCGCCATGCGACCCAGGCCGCGTTCGTTTGCCTCCGCCATTTCCCCTTCATTCGGACCAACGAGCGCGGCACCGTCAGCGATGAGCTGTGCCACATTGCGCTGCGTGGAAGTGTTCGCCCACATTCGCGTGTTCATGGCCGGCGCCAGAACTATTTTCGCCGTCGTTGCCAATAGCACGGCGGTCGCGAGATCATCGGCATGACCGCCGGCAATCTTTGCCATGAGGTCTGCGGTTGCTGGTGCGACCACGATCAAATCGGTTTCGCGCGCGAGACGAATATGCCCGACGTCAAATTCACCTGCGAGATCGAACAGGTCGGTGAAGACGCGCTCGCCGACAAGCGCGCTCGCCGATAGTGGCGTGACGAACTGCTCGGCAGCTTTCGTCAAGATACAACGCACGGCGATGCCGCGCTCTTTGAGCCTGCGGATCAGGTCGAGCGATTTGTAGGCGGAGATGCCGCCGCCGATGATGAGCAGCACGCGTTTGGCGCCGGCGGGCACGGAAGCAGAGCGTGTGGCTCGCGCGGCAGGCGCTGTCCGCGGCGAGGGCGGCTCGATCAGGTCGTGCGTTTCATGGCCGGTCTCTTCGGCGGCGTCGCGCAGGATGGTGCGCACCTCATCCTCGACCGAACGTCCGCTGCGCGCCGCGCGCAGACGCAGCAGCTTTTTCAGCCTCTCGTCGAGCTGGCGGACGGTGAGTGAAGCCACGGAAACCTCTTGTATTGAAAGAGGTTAGCATAGGCATGATTGCTTTGCAATCATTGCAATCAAATGGCCGGCCGGGCAAATATTTTTGCGCGGCTTGACGGCCCGACCCGTCTTCTGTATTTAACCGGACAGTTATTTAACTAGATGGTTCAATTCGATGCCAGCCGACCGCCTCAGTTCCACCTTCGCGGCGCTCGCCGATCCGACCCGGCGCGCGATTCTCGCACGCCTCGCACTCGGCGAGACATCAGTGCTCAAGCTCGCCGAGCCCTTCGAGATGAGTCTGCCGGCGGTTTCCAAGCATCTCAAGGTGCTGGAGCGCGCCGGTCTGATTACGCGCACCCGCGATGCGCAGATGCGCCCGTGCCGGATCGACGCGCGGGCGCTCAAGGAAGCCGACGAGTGGCTCGAGGAATACCGGCGGCTGTGGGAGGAGCGGCTCGATCGCCTCGATGACTACCTGAGGACGCTGCAAGCCACGCAGAAACAAAGCAAGCGGGAGAAAGCTCATGGCCGTAAAAAGTAGCATCGATCTTGAAAAGGATCCCAGTTCGATCATCGGCATGCGCATTTTCAGTGCGCCGCGCGATCTGGTGTTCTCGGCCTTCACCGATCCGAAGCATCTGGCGCAGTGGTGGGGGCCGGACGGATTCACCACGACGACGCATTCTTTCGATTTCCGCCCCGGCGGCGCCTGGCGTTTCGTCATGCACGGACCGGACGGGCGCGATTACCAGAACCGCGTCACTTATGATGAGATCGTTCCGCCTGAGCGCATTGTTTATCACCATGGTGGCGGAGACGATGTTGAGCCAGTGCAATTCAGCACGACCGTTATTTTCGAAGATTTCGGCAATGGTCAGACGTGTCTCACCTGGCATGGAACATTCCCGTCAGCCGAAGCGCGCGCCCGCGTGATCAAGGATTACGGCGCCGACAAGGGGCTGGTGCAAACCATGGCGCGCCTCGATGAGTTTGTGTCAGCGATGGCGTCGGCAGGGCGTGCGTAATGCCAATGCGCCGGAATCACCTACGACAAAGCACGCAACGCGGCGCGCAAATCGTCGGCGCCGCCGCGAGGGATCAGCCGTTCGGCTTCCGCGTGCGCCTGTTTCCACAACGGAACTGCCTTGCCCAGCAGCCGGCGTCCGGCGGCGGTAATTGCCAGCCGCCGGCCGCGCCGATCTTCCTTGTCGACCGAAACCTTCACCAATTCCCGGCGTTCAAGAGGCTTGAGGGCCGCGGTGAGGGTCGTGCGGTCCATGGCGAGCAATGCCGCGACGCTGCCAATACTCGGCGGTTCGGGGCGGTTCAGCGACATCAGCACCGAGAACTGCCCATGCGTGAGACCGAGCGGGCGAAATACCTCATCAAAACGCCGAGCCAGCGCGCGCGCGGCTCGCTGGACGTGCAGGCAAAGGCACGCGTCGCGCACCAGATGAGTAACGGCCAACGGCGGCTCATGATGGGTTGACATAGGACATAATATGTTGATATCAACCTTTTTGTCAATGACCGGAACCCGAAGGAGGACAAGTTATGCAAGTGCAATCGTATCTTTTCTTTGATGGGCGCTGCGAGGAAGCGATCGAATTCTACAAGAAAACGCTCGGCGCCAAGGTCGACATGCTGATGAGATTCAAGGAAGGGCCCGACCAGTCGATGTGCAAGCCCGGCAGCGAAAACAAGGTTATGCACGCCTCGCTGACGATCGGCGATACACGCGTCATGGCGTCCGACGGCCACAACGCCGGAAATCCCGAATTCAAAGGCTTTGCGCTTTCCGTCAATGCCAAAGACGAGGGCGACGCAGATCGTCTTTTCAGCGGCCTCTCCGCGGGCGGAAAAGTCATGATGCCACTCGGCAAGACATTCTTCTCGCCCCGCTTCGGCATGGCCACTGACAAGTTCGGCGTGAATTGGATGGTCATCGTTGAACCAAAAACGTGATTGCAGTCGTACGTACAGCTCGGGGACAGACAATGGCCGGTGAATTCGTGATGTCGCGCGTGTTCGATGGGCCGCGCGACCTGCTGTGGAAGTGCTTCACCGACCCAGAGCGCATGAAGCAGTGGTGGGGTCCGAAGGGCTTCAAGGTCCTGGCGGCAAAAATGGACCTGCGGCGGGGCGGCACCTACCACTACGGCATGCAAGCCCCGAACGGTCAGACCATGTGGGGCAAGTTCGTGTATCGCGAGATTGTCCCGCAAGAGCGTATGATCTTCATTAATTCGTTTTCGGACGAAAAAGGCGGCATCACGCGCCATCCCGGAAACGAGAACTGGCCTCTGGAACTGCTTTCGACGTTTTCGTTCGAAGATGCGCCCGGCGGGAAGACCAAATTCACCGTCACCTGGACACCACACAACGCGAGCGAAGACGAGCGCAAGACCTTCGAGTCAAATCGTCAAAGCATGCTCCAGGGCTGGGGCGGCACCATGGAGCAGCTTGAGGGCTATCTGGCGCGTGCAAAGTAACAGTGGGAGCGTGGGATGCAGATTTCCGCAAAGAAACTGTCGACATGTCTGTGGTTCGACACTCAAGCCGAGGAGGCGGCGAAATTCTACGTGTCCGTCTTCAAAAATTCCAAGCTCGGCCACGTCAGCCACTACGCGCAGGATGTGCAAGGCAAGAAGGCCGGCTCGGTCATGGTCGTGGAGTTCGAGATTAATGGGCAGAGCTTCACGGCGCTCAATGGCGGCCCGCAGTACAAATTCACTGAAGCAGTGTCATTCCAGGTGGCCTGCGATTCCCAGGAGGAGATCGACTACTTCTGGGGCCGGCTGACCGAGGCCGGTGAGGAAGGCCCCTGCGGCTGGCTGAAGGACAAATTCGGCCTGTCCTGGCAGGTGTTTCCGTCTGCTTTGCCGAAAATGATGACGGACCCCGATAAAGCCAGATCGGCGCGCGTTATGGGCACGTTCATGAAAATGAGGAAGTTCGATCTTGCACAGCTCACGCGAGCCTATGAAGGAGAAGACGCATGACTGGCGCGAGCGCAAAATCGGCGGAGAATCAATTCGGCGAGGGAGCCGTCGAGATTGTCCGCGTGTTCGACGCGCCGCGCGAATTGGTGTGGCAGGCCTGGACCGATCCGAAAATGTTGGCGCAGTGGTTCGGCCCGCGCGGATTCAGCAGCCGGGTCCCCGAGTTGGATGTGCGCGTCAGCGGCAGCCTTCGCATTGTAATGCACGGGCCAGACGGAAACGACTATCCGATGAAAGGCACATTCCGCGAGGTCGTCCCTCCCGAGCGGCTCGTGTTCAGCAATATCGCGATCGACAATGAAGGCAAGCACTTGCTCGAAGGCGTAACGACCGTCACGCTCATGGAGCAGCATGGCAAAACCACGATGACATTGCACACGTACGCAGTCGGCCGCGTCCCAATCGCCAGGCAGATGCTTGCCGGCATGGAAGCGGGCTGGACCCAAAGCATCGACAAACTGGAAGAGCTTCTGGAGAACGCCGCGTAGCGTTTTTACCGAAGCATCCAGACAAGCGCGGCCAGCAGCAACGCGATCATCCATAGCCCCGCCGCGGTCCAGCGGTTGCGGCGCGCTTCCGCGGCGCCAATTGCCGCTACCGTCTCCGGCGACAGCACCAGTCCGTCGCGGGTGATGCCGTCGACCTGATCGAGCAAAGTACCGGCGCGGGTCAGCAAGCCCGGCACCTCGCCAAGGAAGCGGCCAATCTCGCCGGCCCCTTCGACGGCATCTTCAAGCCGGCCGACGGGACCGAGATTGCGCCCAATCCATTCGCGCACGACGGGATCGGCGGTGGTCCACATGTCGAGCTTGGGATCGAGGGAACGCGCCACGCCTTCCACCACCACCATGGTCTTTTGCAACAGGAGAAGCTCCGGCCGCGTGCGCATATCGAACAAGCCGGTGACCTCGAACAGCAACATCAAGAGCTTGGCCATCGAGATATCTTCGGCCGAGCGGTTGTGAATCGGCTCGCCGATGGCGCGGATCGCCTGGGCGAAGCTTTCGACCGAATGGTGCCGCGGGACATAACCCGCATCGAAATGCACCTGGGCCGTCCGGTAATAGTCGCGGGTAATAAAGCCCAGCAGGATTTCGGCGAGGAAGCGCCGCTCCTTCGGGCGCAAGCGCCCCATGATCCCAAAATCGACCGCGACCAGCCGTGCCTCATCGTCGACGAACAGGTTGCCTGGATGCATATCGGCGTGAAAGAAGCCGTCGCGCAACGCGTGCCGCAGAAAACTCTGGATCACATTGCGGCCGAGCGCTGCCAGATCAAAGCCCTTCGCTTCAAGCGCGCCGTGGTCGCTCAAACGGGCGCCATCGATCCATTCCAGCGTGAGCACCTCGCGGGCAGTGCGATCCCAGTCGACGGTGGGAACGCGGAAGTCGGCATCCTCGCGCGTATTATCAGCCATTTCGGAAGCGGCGGCGGCTTCCAGCCGGAAATCCATTTCGATCGCGACCGAGCGGGCAAGTGTCGACACAACTTCAATTAAACGCAGCCTACGCGCTTCCGCCGAAAAAGCTTCCGCCTTGCACGCGGCAAAAAAGAAAGCGTCCAGATCGGACTTGAACCGGCGCTCGATGCCGGGACGAAGAACCTTGACGGCGACCGGCTTGCGCGCACCGTCGAAGTCGATCTCCGCACGGTGGACTTGCGCAATTGAGGCTGCGGCAACCGCTGGACCGAAGCTCGCATAAACCGAGGACAGCGGTTTGCCGAGGGCAGCTGCGACAGCGGCCTCCGCCGCGCCTTGCGGGAAGGGCGCCATTTTGTCCTGAAGGCTTTCCAGATCGCGCGCGATTGTCGTGCCGACAACATCCGGCCGTGTCGCCAGGAACTGGCCGAGCTTGACGTAAGTCGGTCCCAATTTGCTGAGGGCGGCGGCAAGCCGGCTTTCGCCGCTTCTTGTGCCCGGCCGTTCAAGAAGCCGCGCCATGGCGATGCCTGCCCTGGCCGGCCAGGGCAGAGGCCGGGTATCAACCAGTGCAAACACGCCCTCGCGCGCGAACACGAATCCGGCGCGGGTGAGACGGAGCAGATGAGACGTGGCAGCGATCACAAGCGCCAACCCGAATGGAGTGCGACTACGCCGCCGGTCATGGGCGTGAACGAAACCCGACGAAATCCGGCAGCCTCGATCATCTGCGCAAACGCTTTCGGTTTGGGAAACTTCCGGATCGAACTCGACGAGGTATTGGTAAGCGTCGCGGTCGCCGGTCACCGCCTCCCCGACGCGCGGGATCACCTGGAAGGAATAGAGTTCGTACAGCGCATCGAGCCCCGGGATGTCGACTGAAGAAAATTCCAGGCACAGGAAACGGCCGCCAATCTTGAGCACGCGATAGGTTTCCGCGAGGGCGCGCTCAATACGCGGTACATTGCGGATGCCGAATGCAATGGTGACGCAATCGAAGCTGCGGTCCGGACAGGAGAGGTCTTCGGCATTTCCCTCCGCGAAGTCGACAATGCCGTCGAGCCCCCGCTCAGCGGCGCGCTTGCGGCCGACCTCGAGCATGTCTGCATTGATGTCACAGACGGTCACACGCGTTCCCGTGCCGCCGGCCCCGGCGACGCGAAAGGCGACATCCCCGGTTCCGCCGGCGAGATCAAGCAGCGCGAATTCGCGCTCCGAGCGCGGCGGGTTCACCGCCGTCACCAGCGCGTCCTTCCACGCCCGGTGCAAGCCGACTGACATCAGGTCGTTCATCAGGTCATAGCGGCGGGCAACTGAATGGAAGACGTCGTCGACGCGCCGCTGCTTGTCAGCAAGCGGCACGCTGTCATAGCCGAAATGGGTCTGTTCGCTGCCCCGGGCCATCGCCAATAATCCTTTGCGGGCAGGACCATAGCGCGGTGGCCCCGGGGGCGCTATCTATCCAATTCCCGTCATCCCGGGGTGCGCCGAAGGCGCGAACCCGAAATCCAGACGCAAGCTCTGTGCTTGCTGCTGGATTCCGGCTCCGCTCGTTTCACTCGCGTCCCGGAATGACCTATCGAGATTAACCATGCCCGAATTGCCTGAGGTTGAGACCGTGCGCCGGGGTCTGGCGCCCGCCATGGAAGGTGCGCGCTTCGCGAAAGTGGAGGTCCGCCGCGGCGATCTGCGCTGGCCGTTGCCCAAGGGTTTTGCGCAGCGGCTCAGCGGCAAAACGGTGGAAGGGCTGGGTCGCCGGGCAAAGTACCTGCTGGCCGATCTTTCATCCGGAGATGTGCTGCTGATGCATCTTGGAATGTCGGGCTCGTTCCGTGTCGGCAAGGATGTTGCGCCTGGCAAATATTATCACGAGCGCTCCAAGAGCACCGCGCACGATCATATTGTCTTTCACATGTCGAATGGTGCGACGGTGACGTTTAACGACCCGCGCCGCTTCGGTTCTATGAAGCTGGTTCCGCGCAGCAAACTCGAGCAAGAGCCACTGCTGCGCGCGCTCGGGCCCGAACCATTGGGAAATGAGTTCAACGCTGCGATGCTGGCCGAGGGTTGCGCCGGCAAGAAGACGTCGCTGAAGGCAGCCCTCAGCGATCAACGTGTCGTAGCCGGCCTTGGCAACATTTATGTCTGCGAAGCGCTCTTTCGTGCGCGCCTGTCGCCAAAACGACTCGCCTCTACGATCGCCGACCGAAACGGAAGCCCGAATGAACGCGCCGAAAAACTGGTCAATGCCATCAAGGCTGTACTTAAAGATGCAATCGAGGCGGGTGGCTCGTCGTTGCGCGACCACCGCCGTGCCGATGGTTCGCTCGGCGATTTCCAGCATAATTTTCAGGTCTATGACCGCGAAGGCCAACCGTGCCCCCATTGCAAAGGAAAGATCAAACGCATCGTGCAGGTAGGGCGCTCGACCTTCTATTGCCCCTCATGCCAGAAATAGTCCACGCTGACACCCGAACGCCCCGGGGGTATTCACATGCGAAAGCTTGGCTTCATTGCATTCATGCTTGCCGCCGTGCCGACCGCGGCGGCGGCCGCTGAATTTCCCGACCATCCCATCCGGTTCATCGTTCCGCAGGCGGCCGGTAGCGCGACCGATACCGTGGCGCGTGTTCTTGCCGCGGAACTGACGAAGGAACTCGGCCAGCAGGTCATCGTCGATGACCGGCCGGGCGGCGCGCTCACCATCGGCCTCGACCTGGTCGCGAAATCGCCGCCGGATGGCTACACGATCGGCATGGGTCCGATCGGCGCACTGGCCATCACCCGCCACATGGTGGCGAAACTCCCCTACAACATTGAGAAAGATTTCCAGCCGATCGCGCTGGTTGCGCGCGGCCATTTACTGCTTGCCGTTTCGCCGAAGCTGCCGGTCCATTCGGTGAAAGAGCTGATCGACTATGCCAGGAAGAATCCCGGCAAGCTCACCAATGCGTCGTCGAGCAACGGCTCACCAGGACATGTCGGCGGGGAATTGTTCAAGTACATGACTGGAACGGAAATTGTGCACGTGCCCTACCGTGGCGGCGCGCCCGCAATCACCGATCTGATAGCCGGCCATGTCGATCTCATGTTTGAGAGCCTGCAATCGATCGCGCCCTTTGCGCGCGACGGCAAGGTGCGCGCTCTCGGCGTCAGCGGCGCCACCCGCTCGCCGGCATTTCCCGATCTGCCGACGATTGCCGAGGCGGGAGTACCGGGATATCTGGCGCCAACCTGGACCGGCGTGATCGCGCCGGCCGGCGTGCCGCGGCCGATTGTCGACAAGCTCAATGCGGCGATCAACACGGCGCTCAAATCAGAGTCATTCAAGGAAAAATTCGCAAAGATCGGCGACGAGCCGGCCGGCGGGACGCCGGAAGACTTTGCGGCGACCATCAAGGCTGATTCCACCAAATGGGGCGAAGTGGTGCGGCGCTCCGGAGCAAAACTGGACTGAGCCGGGGATTAAGACATGACCTACCGGAATATCATCGTTGAAACGAAAGGCCGCGTCGGCATTATCCGCCTCAACAGGCCGCAGACGCTGAACGCGCTCAACAAGGCATTGATTGACGAACTCACCACCGCAGTCGAGACATTCGATGCGGATGACAACATCGGCTGCCTGCTGATCACCGGCAGCGAAATGGCCTTCGCCGCGGGTGCCGATATCAAGGAAATGGCGGACAAGCCATTTGTCGAGGCCTATCTCGGCGATTTCGTCTCCAACTGGAACGCCGTTGCGCAGGCGCGAAAGCCGGTCGTTGCGGCGGTCGCCGGCTTCGCGCTTGGCGGCGGCTGCGAGCTCGCCATGCAAAGTGATATCGTGATTGCGGCGGACAACGCGAAATTCGGCCAGCCGGAGATCAAGCTCGGCGTCATTCCCGGCATCGGCGGCACCCAGCGGCTGGCCCGTGCGGTCGGCAAAGCCAAGGCGATGGACTTGATCCTCACCGGCCGGATGATGGACGCGGCGGAAGCGGAAAAGTCCGGACTGGTGGCGCGGGTCGTTCCGGCTGCCAGCCTCATGGATGAAGCGATGAAAGTCGCCGACGTGATCGCGAATATGTCGCTGTTGTCGGTGCTCGCGGCGAAAGAGTCTGTGAATGCGGCGTTCGAATCGTCGTTGGCCGAAGGCATGCGCTTCGAGCGGCGGATCTTCCATTCGCTGTTCGCGACGGACGATCAGAAGGAAGGGATGAAGGCCTTTATCGAGAAACGGCCACCTGCGTGGAAGAATAAATAACTATTTCCGCACGCAGATAATTCTGACCACCGAAGCCTTTGCGTCACCGCCTTGATTGGCGGGCGCAACGTTATGTGCGGCAAGGAATTCGCGGATAGTCGGCGCAGTGACGAGCCGCACCGGCGGCGCACTCGATTTGGTACTGGCAAGCACGAAATCGCGCATCTGCATCATGCCAAGAAACTGTCCCTGCGGATCGAGCGCGGCGGCGCCGGAGAACCCGGCCATCGGAACCGGTTGGCGCAATTCGATCGCGTTGCCGTCCGCCAGCCGTGCCTTGATCTCGGTCAGTTTTTTGGCGCCGTTTACTTCTTTCGGATCGGGAATGCCAATCAGCGTCACGTCGCCTTTTCTGGCAGCATCCGGCGCCAGCGCAAGCGGCGAGAGCTTGCGCGGACCGTAGACCCGCAGCAGCGCGAGCCCATTTTCCTTGTCTTCGGCGATCCGGTCGGCATCGCCGAGGCCGGCCGCCACAATCACCTGGCAACCGGATGCAAGCTTGCGATCGGTCACGATATGCCCGCGCGCGCTCACGACCAGCCCGTTGCCGTATTCGACAGATTTTGCCGTGGCTGCGAACGGTGCGCTGCCTTCCGGAAACGGCGAGAATGCGCTTGCCATTGCACCTGTCACCGGCGCGACGATCGTCTCCATCATCTGGTCAAAGAGGATCGTGAAGCCGCGTACCTCGCCGTTGCGGAGCTGGGCGCGCACGGAAAACTTCTTCAAGCCCTGCATGCCGCTGATGTAGAAACTGTCATCGCGCAGTACGCTGTATTCGATCTTGCGTGTAGAGGGCTCTCTCTTCTGTTGGTCGAAGAGCGCCGACAGCTTGAGATCGGGCTCCTTGATCCGGAAAGTTTCAACTTGCACTTCTCCGTGCGCCGAAGACCAGCGTGTGCCGTGCGCCGCGTCGCGTGCCTGAGGAACCATTTTAATCGGCAGGCCAATGCGCACACCGGTGGCCGGATCGACAACCACCGTCCAACCATATTCTTCTTCGTGCGCCTTTGCGGCTGCCAACAAGTTGGCGCGCTCCGCCGGCGTGAGGATGCCGGTGATCTTGGCCCTGGCACGTTTTTGGTAATTCTTGATGGCGGTCAAAAACGGATCGTCGCCGCCGAGAGAGCCGGTGTAATCGCCAGACCACGACAGCGCCGATTGGATTTTCTGACGTTCGATGTTGGAAATCTCTACGTGAGGTTCCTGCGCGGGCTCTGTTTTGGCCGGCTGGGCGTCGAGCGCTGCGGATTTCGGGGCGACGGTCGCGGGTGCAGCAATGCGCGGTGCTGGCGCAATTGGCGCGGCGGATTTGGCGGCAACCCTGGTGACGACCTTTTTCGGGGCAACGTGGACCGGTTTTGATTTTTCAGCCGACTGCACTGGCCCGGGCATGATTCCAGGCGATTCCTGCGCCAGCGCCGGGATGGCGCCGAGCAAGACAGCAAGCATCATCGTTGGCCCAGAAAAACGTGTCACGTTAACGCCACCCAGTCGTTTTGCGGTCACCTTAGCCGATGGAGGCGAAGGCGCAAGGCGGCCTTCCAGACGCCTTGGGGATGACGGCATCCGGGACGCAACCGCACGTAACATTTTGCCCGCGCATGACCTTTTTCCAAAAGCGATTTACACTTTTCGAGGTCATGCGCTAGGTTAACCACAATGCTCGATGCACAAGAACTCGAACGCTACGCCCGTCACATCGTGCTGCGCGAGGTTGGCGGCCCCGGCCAGGCGAAGCTGAAGGCTGCGCGTGTGCTGGTCGTTGGCGCTGGCGGTCTCGGCGCGCCAGTGCTGCTCTATCTGGCTGCGGCCGGCGTCGGTACGATCGGCGTGGTCGATGACGATGAGGTGTCGCTGTCGAATTTGCAGCGCCAGGTCATTTTTTCGACGCGCGATATCGGCGAACCAAAAGTCGTGCGCGCCAGCGAAGCGGTGCAGGGCCTCAATCCGCATGTGAATGTCGACACGCATCACGTGCGGCTGACGGCAGCCAACGCGCTCGATCTGATTTCGCGCTACGACATCGTCGCGGACGGATCCGACAATTTCGCGACACGCTACCTCGTCTCCGATGCCTGCTACTTCGCGAGCAAACCTCTTGTCACCGCCGCGGTTGGCACCTTCGATGGTTCGCTCACGTCCATTCGCGCGCACGAAACGCGCGCCGACGGAACACGCAACCCGACTTATCGCTGTCTTTTTCCGGAGCCGCCACCCGCAGGCATGGTACCGGCGTGTGCCGAAGCCGGCATTCTGGGTGCGCTGCCGGGCGTGCTCGGATCGCTGATGTCGCTGGAGATCATCCGCGAAATCGTCGGCTTCGGCGAAGGCCTTGTCGGCCGCCTGCTGATGGTCGACGCCCGCTCGATGCGGTTCGAGACGCTGAGTTATGCGTGGGATCCGAACAATCCGCTGAGCGGCAACAATCCGACGATCAGGGACTTGAGCGGACACCGCTGACCCTCATGGTGAGGAGCGTCGCGAACGGGCCCGCGCGAAGCGCGGCCGATGACAAGCTCCGCGATGCGTCTCGAACCATGAGGCCTCATCCTTCGAGACGCCGTCGCTGCGCTCCGGCTCCTCAGGATGAGGACAACGCTTCACAACATCGAAGGTAGCACCCGGTCAGGCGGCCGATGGCCGTCCATGAAGGTCTTTATGTTGATGATGACCTTCTCACCCATGTCGACACGGCCTTCGATCGTCGCCGAGCCGGTGTGCGGCAACAGCACGACCTTTCCGGCGCGGGCCAGCTTGACCAGCTTTGGATTGACCGCCGGCTCGTGTTCAAACACGTCGAGGCCTGCGCCGGCGATGTCGCCTGAACTCGATCAGCCGGGCGAGGGCATTTTCGTCGATCACTTCACCGCGCGATGTGTTCACGACAAACGCTTCGGGTCGCAACATCTTGAGGCGGCGGGCCGAGAGCAGGTGATAGGTCGCTGGCGTGTGCGGACAATTGACGGACACGATGTCCATGCGGGCAAGCATCTGGTCGAGGCTCTCCCAATAAGTGGCGTCGAGTTCCTCTTCGATCTTGGGAGCCACGCGCCGGCGATTGTGATAGTGAATCTGCAGACCAAAAGCGCGCGCGCGCCGCGCGACGGCCTGGCCGATGCGCCCCATCCCGATAATGCCGAGCCGCTTGCCCCAGATGCGGTGCCCGAGCATCCAGGTCGGCGACCAGCCGGTCCAATCCTTGTCCGATGTCAGGACCTGCGAGCTTTCGACCAGCCGACGCGGCACCGTCAGGATCAGCGCCATGGTCATGTCCGCAGTGTCCTCGGTGAGGACGCCCGGTGTGTTGGTGACGGTAATGCCGCGCTGAACGGCGGTCGCGACGTCGATATTGTCGACGCCATTGCCGAAATTGGCGATCAGCTTGAGCTGCTCACCGGACTTGCTGAGGACCGAGGCGTCGATGCGGTCAGTGACGGTGGGCACCAGGACGTCGGCGACCTTCGCCGCTTCGGCGAGCTGGCTTTGCGTCATCGGCTTGTCGTCGGGATTGAGGCGGGCGTCGAAAAGTTCCCGCATTCGCAGCTCGACGGAGTCGGGCAGCTTGCGCGTGACAATGACGACGGGTTTCTTGGCTTTCGGCATTGCTCTCAACCGCGGCAATGGCGCCGATACCACCCAGGGAAGCGCCAATTCAGCCCTCATTAACCGTGCTCGCCCACACTGCGCACACGCGCGTTGGGGGCGAAACTCATTCTTTTTCCTACCAGATGGCAGTGACAACACAAAGCTTCCGGACTGCACTTTGCAGGGCCGCATTGGTGGCCAGCTTCGCTGCGATGTGGGGGGGCGCGGCCTGGTCTGCCGGCGACACCGCGACGGGGTCCGTCAGCGGCCTGCCGATTCCGCGATTCGTCAGCCTCAAGTCCGACCGGGTGAATGCCCGCTCCGGCCCCAACAAGGATCAGGAGGTCCGGTGGGTCTATACCCATGTCGGTATGCCGGTGGAGATCACCGCGGAGTTCGAGAACTGGCGGCGCATTCGCGACTGGGAAGGCGCGGAAGGCTGGGTCTATCACACGCTGTTGTCGGGCAAGCGCATGGCGGTGGTGGTGCCCAAATCGAAGGAAGAACTGGTTCCGCTTTACGAAAATGCGGACGTCGAATCGCCGGTCACGGCCCGGCTACAATCCGGCGTGCTGGGCGCGCTGAAATCGTGCAATGGCAGCTGGTGCCAATTTAGCGGCAAGGGCTTCGACGGCTATATCCGTCAGGAGCGGCTGTGGGGCGCCTATCCGAACGAAAAGGTGGATTAGTACATTCGGACGACATCATTCGCACAAGCGAATGAGCCAACAGTCTTGATAATCGTGAGATCAGGCTTTGCGGCGCAGCCGCACGACGACGTCGACGCGCGCGATCTCAAAACCTTCCGGCGGCGTCGGTGTCTTGCCGATCAGAACTTCCGCGCCCGGAATGTCGAGCACCTCATCCTCACCCTCGATGAAGAAGTGATGATGCGCCGTGGCGTTGGTATCGAAATAGGCCTTTGAGCCGTCGACCGCGACCTGCCGCAAAAGACCGACTTCCGTAAACTGATGAAGAGTGTTGTAGATTGTCGCAAGCGATACGGGCACCTTCGCGCGGCTTGCTTCTTCGTAAAGCATTTCGGCGGTGAGATGACGATCGCCCTTACCGAAAAGGATCCAGCCCAACGCCATGCGCTGGCGGGTCGGACGCAGGCCAACCTGGCGCAGCATTGCCTTGACGTCGTGCCACGGACACCCGGTCAGTGCCGAGCGGTTCGACGCGTGCTCGGTGGCTTTCAGCTTTGGCAATGCTGTCTGTCGGATCGGGTTCATTCTGGTTACGCCTGAACAGCCAGCTCGCAATGCAAGCCAGCGGAAAACCGTTTCATTTGCAACATATACGAAATTGACCCAGTTGATGCAACTGGCTCGCAACTAAGAGTAACATAGTATTTTCAGGGGCTTTCGACGGGACATCTGTACGCGTTGCGCGCGTTCGCGACCTTTGCCGCTTGGCCTTGGTATGTTACCAACTCGGGCATGGGAATTCAGCCAAGCCCCCTGCAAGGGGACGCAACGTCGATGGACAACCGGCGGCACAGCTTCGAATACGAAGATTTGCTGGCCTGTGGCCGCGGGGAACTCTTCGGCCCCGGCAACGCACAATTGCCGCTTCCGCCAATGCTGATGTTCGACCGCATTTCCGAAATCAGCGAAGAAGGTGGCGCGCACGGCAAAGGGATGATCCGCGCCGAGCTCGATGTGAAGCCGGATCTCTGGTTTTTCCTTTGCCACTTCAAGGGCGATCCGGTGATGCCGGGATGCCTTGGCCTCGATGCGCTGTGGCAAATGGTCGGATTTTTTCTTGGCTGGCTTGGCGCTCCGGGCAAGGGCAGGGCGCTTGGTCTGGGCGAACTGAAATTTTCCGGCCAGGTCCTGCCGACCGTCAAAAAAGTGATCTACGGCATCGATATCAAGCGGGTCATGCGCTCGAAGCTGGTCTTGGGTGTTGCCGACGGCTGGCTCTCGACAGACGGCAATGTCATTTACCGCGCCAGCGATTTGAAGGTCGGTCTGTTCAAGCAAGACGAGGCTTTGCAGCCGAGCGGGGCTTGAGCCCGGCGGGGAGCCTTGCGGAAATGCCTCAACCGGCCAATCTGTGGCCTGATCAGCAATCAACCGCTGTGAGTTTTTAAGGGTAATACGACTATGCGACGTGTCGTCGTCACCGGAATGGGCATCGTCTCATCCATCGGCAATAATACGCAGGAAGTGCTGGCGAGCCTCCGCGAGGGGAAATCCGGGATCGTGCGTGCCGACAAATACGCGGAACTTGGCTTTCGCTGCCAGGTGCACGGCGCACCGAGCCTCGATCCCGAAGAGGTCGTCGACCGCCGCGCCATGCGTTTCCTCGGCGGCGGTGCCGCGTGGAATCACGTGGCGATGGAGCAAGCCATCCGCGATTCCGGCGTTGAGGAATCGGATATTTCCAATGTGCGCAGCGGCATCATCATGGGTTCGGGCGGACCATCGTGCCGCGCGCTGATCGAAGCGGCTGATACCGCGCGCACGAAAGGCCCGAAGCGGGTTGGACCGTTCGCCGTTCCAAAAGCGATGTCGTCGACAGCTTCAGCGACGCTCGCCACCTGGTTCAAGATCAAGGGCGTGAATTACTCGATTTCCTCGGCTTGCGCGACGTCCAATCATTGCATCGGCAACGCCGCCGAACTCATTCAATGGGGCAAGCAGGATCTGATCTTTGCCGGCGGCTGCGAGGAACTGGATTGGTCGCTCTCGGTTCTGTTTGATGCAATGGGCGCGATGTCGTCAAAATATAATGATAGCCCCCAGAAGGCCTCGCGGGCCTACGACAAGGACCGCGACGGCTTCGTCATCGCCGGCGGCGCCGGCGTGCTGGTGCTGGAAGAGCTCGAACATGCCAAGGCGCGCGGCGCCAAGATCTATGCAGAAGTCGCCGGCTACGGCGCCACGTCCGACGGCTACGACATGGTGGCACCATCGGGCGAGGGCGCGGTGCGCTGCATGAACATGGCGCTCGAGAATGTCAAAGTGCCGGTCGATTACATCAATCCGCACGCGACCTCGACGCCGATCGGTGACATCAAGGAAATCGAGGCGATCCGCGAGGTGTTTGGCGCGAAGTGCCCGCCGATCTCGGCGACCAAATCACTCACAGGACATTCGCTTGGTGCCACCGGCGTGCAGGAGGCGATCTATTCACTGTTGATGATGCAAAGCGGCTTCATTTGCGAAAGCGCCAATATCGAAAATCTCGACCCCGCCTTTGCCGATATGCCGATCGTGCGCGAGCGTCAGGACAATGTGAAGCTCGGCTGCGTGTTGTCGAACTCGTTTGGTTTTGGCGGCACCAACGCCTCGGTTGTATTCAAGCGGCTTGATGCATGATTGATTACACTGTTACGCGAGAATAGTAGTCCCCGTCATGGCCGGGCTTGTCCCGGCCATCCACGTATTTAAGAGCAGAGAGCAAGACGTGGATGCCCGGCACTAGGCCGGGCATGACGACGGAGAGGTCGGACATGCCGGGGCTGATGGACGGAAAGCGCGGACTGGTGATGGGGGTCGCCAATGACCACTCGATCGCCTGGGGAATTGCAAAGACGCTTGCCTCGCACGGCGCACAGCTTGCCTTCTCCTATCAGGGCGATGCCCTTGCCAAGCGTGTGAAGCCGCTCGCGGAACAGGCGGGCTCTACCTTTGTGATGCCCTGCGACGTCGAGGACATCGCCTCGGTCGATGCGGTGTTCGATGAGATCAAGAAGAAATGGGGCACGATGGACTTCCTCGTGCATGCGGTCGCTTTTTCCGACAAGAACGAGCTGAAGGGCCATTACGCCAATTCCACGCGTGAGAACTTCATCCGCACGATGGTGATCTCCTGCTACGCCTTCACGGAGGCTGCCAAGCGCGCGGCCGCCTTGATGCCGAATGGCGGCGCCATGGTGACGCTCACCTACAACGGCGGATTGCGCGCGATGCCGAACTACAACGTCATGGGTGTCGCGAAAGCGGCGCTCGAGGCATCGGTACGCTATCTCGCGGTCGATTTTGGTCCGCAGAAAGTACGCGTCAACGCGATATCAGCCGGGCCCATCCGCACACTCGCTGGCGCCGGCATCACCGATGCGCGTTACATGTTCGCCTTCCAGCAGAAATATTCTCCACTTGGCCGCGGCGTGACGCTGGAGGAACTCGGTGGCGCCGGGCTTTATCTATTGTCCGATCTGTCGACCGGCGTTACCGGCGAAATTCACTTCGTCAACTCAGGCTACAACGTCATTGCCATGCCGCAGCCCGGAACGCTCAAGAGCGCCGGCGGCTCGGTGGAAGGCGGCGACGCCGGCCAGTAAGGCTTTTTTCCCTCATGGTGAGGAGCGCGGCGGAGCCGCGCGTCTCGAACCATGAGGCCGAAGTGCCCGCTTCATCCTTCGAGACGCCGTGCTTCGCGCGGCTCCTCAGGATGAGGCTCACAAGCAGTGCTGTGCTCACATGAAAAAACGGCCGGAGAAATCCCCGGCCGTTTCGCATTTCGCCGATGCGGTGAAGCTTACGCCGCCCTCGGTTGGGTCAGGTCGAAGCGATCGGCGTTCATCACCTTGGTCCATGCCGCCACGAAGTCTTTCACAAATTTCTCCTTCGCGTCGGCGCAGGCATAGACTTCCGCAAACGCTCGCAGCTGCGAGTGCGAACCGAAGATCAGATCGACGCGGGTGCCGGTCCACTTGGCCACATTCGTCTTGCGGTCACGGCTCTCATATATGCCGTCAGAGCCGGCGGGCTGCCACTGCGTGCGCATGTCGAGCAGGTTGACGAAGAAGTCGTTGGTGAGCGTGCCGGGCTTCCTGGTAAAGACGCCATGCTTGGAACCGCCGGTATTGGCGCCGAGGACCCGCAGTCCGCCAATGAGAACTGTCATCTCCGGCCCCGTCAATCGCAGCAATTGGGCCCGATCGACCAATGCCTCTTCGGGCGTCATGAACTGCCGTTTGCCGCTGATGTAGTTGCGGAAGCCATCGGCTCGCGGCTCGAGCGGTGCGAAGGACTCGACGTCGGTTTGCTCCTGCGTGGCGTCCATCCGCCCGGGCGTGAAGGGCACCTTTATCTTGTACCCGGCGTTCTTCGCGGCTTTCTCGATCGCGGCACATCCGCCGAGAACGATGAGGTCGGCAAGCGAAACCTTCTTGCCGAACTTCTGCTGGATCCCTTCGAGCTTCTGCAGAACTGTCTTGAGCTGCGCCGGTTGGTTGACCTCCCAATCCTTCTGCGGGCTGAGGCGAATGCGCGCGCCATTGGCGCCGCCACGCTTGTCGGAGCCGCGAAATGTCGACGCCGATGCCCAGGCAGTTGAGACCAGCTGTGACACCGACAGCCCGGACGCGAGGATCTTGGTCTTGAGTGCCGCGATCTCCTTGTCCCCGATCAGCTTGTGATTCACCGAAGGGATCGGGTCCTGCCAGATCAGCGTTTCCTTCGGAACGAGCGGGCCGAGATAGCGCGCGCGAGGACCCATGTCGCGGTGCGTGAGCTTGAACCACGCCCGCGCGAACGCGTCCGCAAACTGGTCCGGATGCTCGTAGAAGCGCCTTGAGATCTTCTCGTAGGCCGGATCGAAACGCAGCGACAGGTCCGTGGTCAGCATGGTCGGCATATGCTTCTTCGACTTGTCGAAAGCGTCCGGGATGGAGGCTTCCGCGCCCTTCGCCGTCCACTGCTTCGCGCCGGCCGGGCTTTTCGTCAGCTCCCATTCGTTTTCGAACAGGTTTTTGAAGAAGAGATTGCTCCACTTGGTTGGTGTCTGCGTCCAGGTGACTTCGGGTCCGCCGGTGATGGCGTCGGCGCCGATGCCGGTGCCGTGCCTGCTCTTCCATCCGAGGCCCTGATCCTCGAGGGCGGCGCCTTCCGGCTCCGGACCGATCAGCGACGGATCGCCTGCACCGTGGGTCTTGCCAAAACTGTGGCCACCGGCAATCAGCGCGACGGTCTCCTCGTCGTTCATCGCCATGCGGAAAAACGTTTCACGGATGTCCTTGGCTGCGGCGACCGGGTCCGGATTGCCGTTCGGGCCTTCGGGATTGACGTAAATGAGACCCATCTGCACGGCGCCGAGCGGCTCTGCCAGCTGGCGTTCGCCGCTGTAGCGCTCGTCACCAAGCCAAGTGCCCTCGGGACCCCAGAAGAGCTCTTCCGGCTCCCAGACATCAGCGCGGCCGCCGGCAAAACCGAACGTCTTGAAACCCATCGACTCGAGGGCAACATTGCCGGCAAGGACCATCAGGTCGGCCCAGGAAATTTTCCGGCCGTATTTCTCCTTGATTGGCCACAGCAGGCGGCGCGCCTTGTCGAGGTTGGCGTTGTCCGGCCAAGAGTTGAGCGGTGCAAAGCGCTGTTGCCCCGCGCCGGCGCCGCCGCGGCCGTCAGTGATGCGGTAGGTACCCGCGCTGTGCCACGCCATTCGGATCATCAGGCCGCCGTAATGGCCGAAGTCGGCTGGCCACCACTCCTGAGAATTCGTCATCAGGGCGCGCAGGTCCTTGATAACGGCCTTCAAGTCGAGCTTTTTGAACTCCTTGGCATAATCGAAGTCATCGCCCATCGGATCGGACAAAGAGGAATTTCGATGGAGAACCTCGATGTCCAGCGTTTCTGGCCACCAGTCACGGTTGGTCCTCGTGTGCATGACCGGGCATTTGCCCACGTTCTTGTCGTCAGTCTTTGCGTCCATCTGTTCCTCCAATCGCGGCTTGAGCGCAGAAGTAGCGCGCGCGTACGGCGCTTTTACGAACTGAAGTCCATCAGGTCTAATCGTATTGAATCAGCCTTCCGATAAGCCTAGCTTATCGGCATGATCACGCTGCGCCAGTTGCGTTATTTGTCATCGCTCGCGCGATTGAGGCATTTCGGCAAGGCGGCCAAGGATTGCGCGGTGACCCAGCCGGCGCTGTCGATGCAGGTGCGTGAGCTCGAACGCGAAATGGGCGCCGAACTGGTCGAGCGGCGGCCAAACGACATCGCGCTCACCGACACGGGCCTGGAAGTGGCCGAACGCGCCGAACGTATTCTCGCCGCCACGCGCGATCTGGTCGATTTCGCACGCCATCGCGACGTGCTCACTGGAGCGCTCAAGCTCGGCATCATCCCGACGCTGGCGCCCTATGTGTTGCCGCGCGTATTGCCGCGGCTGCAAGCGGCGTATCCGCGGCTGCGACTGGAGGTACGCGAGACGCAGACGAAGACGCTGCTCGACGAATTGACCGCCGGCGAGCTCGACTGCGTGATGCTGGCGCTGCCGGCGGAAGGCACCGACGTCGAGACC
The DNA here is from genome assembly GCA_963815055.1 of uncultured Alphaproteobacteria bacterium. Classification (GTDB taxonomy): domain Bacteria; phylum Pseudomonadota; class Alphaproteobacteria; order Rhizobiales; family Xanthobacteraceae; genus Pseudolabrys. Next base: position 317,614 of record CAWFEU010000001.1, read on the forward strand.
TTGTGGCTGTTCGACGATCCGTTTCTGCTGGCGGTGCCGGCCGCCGACGAGCATCCGCTGCGTGGCCGCGTCGATGTTGCCGATGTCGATCTGCGCCGGCTGATCCTTCTCGAGGAGGGCCATTGCCTGCGCGACCAGGCACTCGCGTTCTGTGCGGCTCCGCGGCGCGACGCAGCCGCAGGGCTTGGCGCCACCTCGCTCGCTACCGTCATGCAGATGGTGGCGAACAGCTACGGCGTGACGCTGCTACCGCAAGTCGCGGCAGACGTCGAGGTGCGCGACGCGCGCGTCAGGCTGCTGCGCTTTGCCGCGCCCGAGCCGTCGCGCTCGATCGGGCTGGTGTGGCGGCACACTTCACCGCGCCGAAAGGATTTCCAGGCACTCGGTGAAATCATCACGAAAGCGCTTGGCGCGGCAAGTGCGTCGCCCGCGTCCGGGCGCAAGGCAAAATAAAAGGACGGCACTCAGCCGTCCGCTCATTTTGATAGTTTTAGTATCGGCACCATGCAGTCTGCCCACTTGCGAACGGATCGGAAATATCAGTCGAATTCTGCGGCTAGTTTGTGCCAAGAATTGACCAAGTCCTCGAGTTCGAGACGCGTCAGTCCGCCCGGATCGATAAGTTCGGCATCGTCACGCCGAAAAATCCAACGATTTATTTTGATTTTGAATGAGTTCAGACACATCGGCCCTATCGAAAGATAGCAACGCCAAGCCGAAGCGTGGCGTCCAGGCTTGGAAATTTCCAATCGAACTCCACGGATGAAAAGAGCCATAGGCGGTCCTGATGCCCTTGGCCTCAAGTATCCACCGCGCCTTGCGTCGTACGACTGCAATCGCGAAACCCGAAACGAGAATACCAACAACGGCCGACAGGAACGATTGATTGACCCAAACGTAGCGCGCGGCGGCGGCGACAAGAACGACGGCGATTCCCATGTCGCCGACTTTCCGTATTGGAGTACGCTCGACCGAAATCGGGCCAGGAAAGCGATCCAACAGTGCTGAGACCTTTGGCGAGTGCATAACAACGAGAAGGTATCTTGCGAAGTTAAATCCCTTGTAAATTCCAACTCGAAAAATAAAAAGGGCGGTCACTGTGACCGCCCTCTCGCGACATTGAAAAACGATGCCTATTCCGCGCCGGCGGCCTGCTGGCGATCGCCGCCTTCCGCCTTTTGCTTGGCTTCGAGATCCTCGCCGGTGGCCTGATCGACCGCCTTCATGGACAGGCGCACCTTGCCGCGCTCGTCTACGCCGAGCAGCTTCACCTTCACCTTGTCGCCTTCCTTCACCACGTCGTTGACCTTGTTGACGCGGTGCGCGGCGAGCTGGCTGATGTGAACGAGGCCATCCTTGGCGCCGAAGAAGTTCACGAAGGCGCCGAAGTCCATCACCTTCACCACGGTGCCTTCGTAGATGTGGCCGACTTCCGGATCGGACGCGATCGACTTGATCCAGTTGATCGCGGCCTTGATCAACTCGCCGTCGGCGGAAGCAACCTTCACCGATCCGTCGTCCTCGATGTTGATCTTGGCGCCGGTCTTCTCGACGATCTCGCGGATCACCTTGCCCCCGGTGCCGATCACTTCGCGGATCTTGTCGGTCGGAATCTTGAACATCTCGATGCGCGGGGCGTGCTCGCCCAGTTCGGCGCGGGCGGCTGTGAGTGCCTTTGCCATCTCGCCGAGGATGTGCATGCGGCCGTCCTTCGCCTGCGCGAGGGCAACCTTCATGATCTCCTCGTTGATGCCGGCGATCTTGATATCCATCTGCAGTGACGTCACGCCCTGTTCGGTGCCCGCCACCTTGAAGTCCATGTCGCCGAGATGATCCTCGTCGCCAAGGATGTCGGACAAAACCGCGTAGCGCTTGTCCTCAAGGATGAGGCCCATGGCGATGCCGGCAGTCGGCCGCTTGAGCGGCACGCCGGCGTCCATCAGCGCGAGCGAGGAGCCGCACACCGATGCCATCGACGAGGAGCCGTTCGACTCGGTGATCTCCGAGACGACGCGGATGGTGTAGGGGAACTCGGCCGGCGTGGGCAGCATCGGGTGGATCGCGCGCCACGCCAGCTTGCCGTGGCCGATTTCGCGCCGTCCTGGCGCGCCCATGCGGCCCGTTTCGCCCACCGAATAAGGCGGGAAGTTGTAGTGCAGCAGGAACGTTTCCTTGTACGTCCCCTGCAGCGCGTCGATGAACTGCTCGTCTTCGGCGGTGCCGAGCGTTGCCACGACCAGTGCCTGCGTTTCACCGCGGGTAAACAGCGCCGAGCCGTGGGTGCGCGGCAGCACGCCGACTTCGGCGACAATCGGGCGCACGGTGCTGAGGTCGCGGCCGTCGATACGTTTCTTGGTGTCGAGGATGTTCCAGCGAACGATCTTGGCTTCGAGCTCCTTGAACACACCGGCAACCGCGAGCTTCTCATATGTCGGCTCGGCGCCTTCCGGGAAGAAATGTGCCATCACCTTTTCCTTCACGGCGGCGACGGCGTTCTGGCGGTCCTGCTTCTTCACGATCGAATATGCGGTGCGCAAGTCCTTCTCGGCGAGCCCGAGAATTTCCTTTTCCAATGCCTTGTGATCGGGAACGGTCAGCTCGCGCGGCTCCTTTGCCGCTTTTTCGGCGAGCTTGATGATGGCTTCGATCACCGGCTGGAAGTGCCGGTGGCCAAACATCACAGCGCCGAGCATGATCTCTTCGGATAGCTCCTTGGCTTCCGATTCCACCATCATGACCGCGTCTTGCGTGCCGGCGATCACGAGGTCGAGCTGGCTTTCCGGCATCTCGTCGAGCGCTGGATTGAGCACATACTCATTGTTGATGAAGCCGACGCGTGCGCCGCCGATCGGCCCCATGAACGGAGCGCCCGACAGCGTGAGCGCAGCGGAGGCCGCGACCATCGCGACGATATCTGGATCGTTCTCCATGTCGTGCGACAGCACGGTGGCCGTGACCTGCGTATCGCAGCGCCAGCCATCGGCGAACAGCGGCCGGATCGGACGGTCGATCAGGCGCGAGGTCAACGTGTCCTTTTCGGTCGGACCACGCTCGCGCTTGAAGTAGCCGCCCGGAATGCGGCCGGCTGCGTAATATTTTTCGGTGTAGTTGACGGTGAGCGGAAGGAAATCGATTCCTTCCTTCGGCTGCTTTGCCGCCACGACGGCGGCGAGCACGGTGGTCTCGCCGTAGGTGGCGAGTACGGCGCCGTCGGCCTGGCGCGCTACGCGGCCTGTCTCGAGGGTTAGCTTGCGCCCACCCCAATCGAGCTCAACGGTATGCTTATCGAACATTGCTTCAGTCTTTCATGGTTTTCGGCGAGCCCCGAAAGCCATGAGCAAGACGGCGAGAAGCTGTCGCGCATCACCGCGGTGCGGGGAGCAACAGCGTCTGGCGATCCTGCCATGGCGTTTCGAACCTTGCCTTGCCGCAAGAGGCGATCCTTATCGGCTCTTGCCAAATTGCCAGCCGCGCCTATCGCTGCCGGCGTAGTCGAGCGAACGCGTCATTCGCATTCGCTGTACGAAACGCACAGGGCACATGCGCCCTGCGCGGAATAAATCATCGGCGAATGCCGAGCTTGTCGATCAAATTCTTGTAGCTCGCTTCATTTGTGCGCCGCAGATAATCGAGGAGCTGGCGGCGCTGCCCCACCATCTTGAGCAACCCACGACGGGAATGATTGTCCTTGACGTGCGATTTGAAATGCTCGGTGAGATTGTTAATGCGCTCGGACAGAATCGCCACTTGCACTTCTGGCGACCCGGTATCTCCGGGCTTCTTGGCATACGTCTTTATTACTTCGGCCTTGCGGCCGGCGGTCACCGACATCGGTCATCCTTTCTTACGCCCGGCTCTGCCCATCAGGCCGGCGAGGTTGAACACGCGCTTGGGGACGATTTCGCCACGATCCAGTTCGGCCAGGGCCAAAAGCTCGCCCGATACCGTTACGTAGATTGTGCCGCGGAAATTGGGTGCGTCCCGTCCGCGCAACAAAACGGCCTGGCCTCTTTGCAGCCTTGCCGCATCTGCCCGGCTGACAGCCAGCGCCGGGATGTCGTCCAGCGCGGTTTCAACGGGCATCAGAGCGTCCGCGAGGCTCGCCTCGCCGGACGCGGCTCTATGGCATAGAGCCTCCAATTGTTCCAGCAAAATCATGGTTTCTTCGCCGAACGGCCCTACCGCGGCGCGCCGCAGGGCGCTGACATGGCCGAAACAGCCCAAAGTGCGGCCGAGATCGCGGGCCAATGACCGCACATAGGTCCCTTTGCCGCATTCGGCCTCAAGCATCGCATGGTCGGGATCGGGAACATTAACGAGTTCCAGGCGGCCGATCTCCACCGGCCTTGCAGCGAGCGTCACCTCCTCGCCATCGCGGGCAAGATCGTAGGCCCGCTCGCCCTCGATTTTGATCGCCGAATAGCGGGGCGGCACCTGCTGAATGGTCCCGGTGAGAGACGGAAGCAGGGCGCGGATCGCTTCCGGCGACGGCCTTTGATCGCTGCTTGCGATAACGCGGCCTTCGGCGTCGTCGGTGTCGCGCTCCTCGCCCCAGCGCACAGTGAATCGATAAATCTTGCGGCCATCCATGACGAACGGAACGGTCTTGGTTGCCTCGCCGAGTGCGATCGGCAGCGCACCCGAAGCAAGCGGATCGAGCGTGCCGGCGTGGCCTGCGCGTTTAGCGCTGAACAGACGCTTTACGACACTGACCGCATGGGTCGACGTCATGCCGACCGGTTTGTCGAGCACGATCCAGCCATGCACGTCGCGTTTGTCGCGCTTCTTTTGCTTTTGCTGCGTGCCTGACGAAGCCGCCGGGCCCCCCCTCGGGCCGCGCTCTGCGCGGACCCGTGGGGCGGCTCCTCAGCGTGAGGCCAAGAGGGGATGTCCAGTTCGTTGTCGCTCACTTTTCGTCCTTATGTTCCAGGTCGCGCTTTACTTCCGGCGAATGCAACAGCTTGTCGATGCGCTCAGCCTCTGCGAAGCGCTCGTCGACGCGGAAACGGATATCCGGCGCGAATTTGAGGTTGACGCGATGCGCCAGTTCGGTCCGCAGGAATTTCTTGTGTCGTTCGAACGCAGCAACGACCTCGTCGGCATCGCGGCCGCCGAGCGGCATGACATACACGGTGGCGAGCCGCAGATCGGCGGTCATGCGCACTTCCGGCACGGTGACCAGGTGACTCTCAATGACCGGATCATGCACGTCTCCGCGCGTCAGCATTTCGGCCAACGCGTGGCGCACCAATTCGCCGACACGCAATTGACGCTGCGAGCCTCCGCCTGGACCGGTATCGCGATCGCGATGATGCTGTTTATGTCGTGCCATAAGATTCGAACTCTCGTTTGTCATGCCCGGCCTTGTGCCGGGCATCCACGTCTTCCTTCGTGAAGGAAGCCAGTCGTGGATGGCCGGGACAAGCCCGGCCATGACGGGGAAATGGGTGATGCGTCTAACCTACGCGGTGAGAATTGGACTCACAGCGAGCGTTGAATCTGCTCCACCCGGTAGCATTCGATCATGTCGCCTTGCCGCATGTCCTGGTAGTTCTCGAAGGCCATGCCGCATTCCATGCCGGCGCCGACTTCGCGCACGTCATCCTTGAAGCGCTTGAGCTGGCTGAGCTTGCCCTCGTGGATCACGACATTGTCGCGGATCAGACGGACATTGGCGCCGCGCTCGACGGTGCCGTCAGTGACCTTGCAACCAGCGATCTTGCCGACCTTGGAGACATTGAAAATCTCAAGGATCTGCGCGTTGCCGAGCATTGTTTCGCGCAGTGTCGGCGGCAACAGGCCCGACATCGCTTTCTTAACGTCGTCTACGAGGTCGTAGATGATGTTGTAGTAGCGAATCTCGATACCGGCTCGCTCGGCTGCCTCGCGCGCTTCCTTGTTGGCGCGCACGTTGAAGGCGATGATCGGCACGCCGGAAGCTTCCGCCAGCGTTACATCGGATTCTGAAATACCGCCGACACCCGCATGCAGGACGCGTGCGGCCACTTCGTCGGTGCCGAGCTTGTCGAGGGCGCCGACAATGGCCTCCAGCGAGCCTTGCACGTCCGCCTTGATCACCAACGGGAATTCCTTGCGGCCTGAGGTCTTGGCCTGCGCCATCATCTGCTCGAGCGAACCGCGCATGCCGGTCGCGCGCGCAGCTGTTTTCTCGCGTTTCTGGCGGGCGCGGTAATCGGTGACTTCGCGGGCGCGCGCTTCGTTTTCGACCACGGCCACGCGGTCGCCGGCATCCGGCGTACCGGAGAAGCCGAGGACTTCGACCGGCGTTGACGGCCCGGCGGTTTCGATTGGTGCGCCAGTGTCGGAGACAAGCGCTCGCACGCGGCCCCACTCAGCGCCAGCCACAACCAGATCGCCAACGTGCAGCGTTCCGCGCTGGATCAGCACCGTGGCGACGGGACCGCGGCCACGATCGAGTTTGGCCTCGATCACGGTGCCTTCCGCGGCACGATTCGGGTTGGCCTTAAGGTCGAGGATTTCCGCCTGCAAGCCGAGCATCTCGAGCAGCTTGTCGATGTTCGTCTTTTTGGTGGCGGACACTTCGACGTCGACCACTTCGCCGCCCATCGATTCAACCTGGATTTCGTGCTGCAGCAGGTCCGTGCGCACGCGGTCCGGCTTGGCATCGGGCTTGTCGATCTTGTTGATGGCGACAATGATCGGCACCTTCGCCGCCTTGGCGTGGTGGATCGCTTCGACGGTCTGCGGCATCACGCCATCGTCAGCGGCGACAACCAGCACGACGATGTCGGTGACTTTGGCGCCGCGCGCACGCATGGCGGTGAAGGCGGCATGGCCAGGTGTATCGATGAATGTGATCTTGGCGCCGGATGGCGCCGTCACCTGATAGGCGCCGATATGCTGGGTGATGCCGCCGGCTTCGCCCGCCGCCACGTCGGAAGACCGAATGGCATCGAGCAGCGACGTCTTGCCGTGGTCGACGTGACCCATCACGGTGACGACAGGTGCGCGTGGCGCAAGCTGCGCCGGATCGTCGGCGACATCGAACAGGCCTTCTTCCACGTCGGCTTCGGCCACGCGCCGCACGCTGTGGCCCATTTCCTCGGCGATCAGTTGGGCCGTGTCGGCATCGATTACGTCGTTGATCGTCACCATCTGCCCTTGCTTCATCAGCAGACGAATGACGTCGACCGCGCGTTCCGACATGCGGTTGGCGAGGTCCTGGATAGTGATCGCTTCCGGGATCGTCACCTCGCGCACCAACTTTTCCTTCGGCTCGTTGGAAGTGATGCCCTTGAGCCGTTGCGTACGACGGCGGAACGAAGCGACAGAGCGCTCGCGCACTTCATCGGCGCTTAGCGCATTTACCAAGGTGAGGCGGCCGCGTTGCTTTTCAACGCCACCACGCGGGGCGGGCCGTGGTGCGGCTGGCGTACGTGCTGCGCCCGGCCGGCGCGGGCGGGGAGCCTCGTCGTCATCGGCCTCGAGTGCCAGTCGTGCTCCGGGCCCTGGTCGAGCCGTTTCATCTCCACCGAAACGCTTCTTGGCGACTTCGCCGGCCTTGCGTTTGGTTTCCTCGTCGTGTTTGCGGCGTTCTTCCTCGTCACGCTTGCGCGCTTCCGCGGCCTCCCGTTCGCTGCGATCGACCGACTCGCGGCTGGCGCGGCGGCGCGCTTCTTCTTCAGCGATCTTGCGCTCTTCCGCTTCGCGCACGCGAGAGTCAGCGAGTGCGTGCGCACGGGCGCTGCGCTCTTCCTCAGTAAGGGTACGCAGCACGACGCCCGACGGCTTTGGCTTTATTTCGGTTGATGTTGGTGCACCACGTGCGGCCGGCGCGGCCGGCGCCCTGCTCGGTACGGGCTTCTTCGTCTCGACGACCGGTGCCGGCTCGGCCTTGGCTTCGCCCGGCCCGCCGACGGCGCGGCGTTTGACCTTCTCAACCACAACCTGCTTGCTGCGGCCGTGACTAAAGCTCTGACGTACCACGCCCGTTTCGGTGCGCGGCTTCAGCGTCAGCTTGCCAACGCTGAGTTTCTTTTCGCCAGGGTTTTTCGTTTCGCTCATTCCGTACTGTGTCCTTATGCGCCGTCTGTCGGCGCATGCGCGCTAACCGTGTCGGGCGAAATTCCGGTCCGAAAGCGCGTCAAACGCGCAACGCGCGCGAGAAAAGTCTCGCTCCCGGGCCCGGCAAGCAGGGCAGCATGTACCACATTTGGGCGGTTCAATGCCAAATCCAATTGGACGCCGGTAAATGCGTCGATCACAGCGATTCCGCGCGTTTCTCCGGCACTATTGCGGCGCAGGGCGGCGGCCAGCTTGCGTTTGCCATCGTCGCCCGCATCTGCAGCATGGATCAGCGCCTGGATGTCGTCGCCGCAGCACGCCGCCTCCACCTTGGAAAATCCGGTGGCGACCGCGCCGGCCTTGCCCGCCATGGCCAAGGCATCGAGCGCTGCACGTTCGATCAGCCGCTCGGTTTGCGCGGCGAGATCGGAGGCAACACGGACGTCCTGCCTGAAGCCGCGGGCAAATATATTCCGTTTCGTTGCATCCTCGATTGCGTGGCGGGTTGCGGTGACCCAGATGCCGCGGCCGGGCAGCTTGCGTTTGACGTCGGGTACGGCATCGCCGGCCGGGCCCACCACGAAGCGGATCAGTTCCGCCACCGGTTTGAGCTCGCGGGTCAGCGCGCAGGTGCGCTCGGTCCCCGGGGCGACACTGGTCGCTCCGCGGTCGAGTTCGCTATCCTGCGCAATTGCAAGCATCGTCGCTGTCCTGATCCTTACGCCTGCGCTTCTGTTTCTTCATCCGCAGGCGCTTCCGCGGCCGGCGGCGGGGCCAGGTCGGCTTCCGTCACCCAGCCTGCTTTCAACCGCGCCTGCATGATCATGTGCTCGGCGTCTTCCCGTGAAATATTGAAGCCATCGAGGAAGCCAGGCTCGTGCTTCGATTCACCATCCTTGCGCTCGGTCCACCCGGTGAGGTCGTCCGTCGCGCAGCCGGCGAGATCTTCGACGGTCTTCACGCCGTTCTCGCCAAAAGCGACCAGCATCTTCGTGGTGACGCCGGGAACATCCTTGAGCGCATCGTCAACGCCCAACTCGACGCGCTTGGCGTCGAGTTCAGCCTCCTGCTTGTCGAGATATTCCTTGGCGCGCTCCTGCAATTCGCGCGCGGTGTCCTCATCGAAGCCCTCGATGCTGGCAATTTCCTTCTCGTCGACCATGGCGAGTTCCTCGATCGAGCCGAAGCCTTCCGAAGCAAGCAGCTGCCCGACGACTTCGTCGAGATTGAGCGCTTCCACGAAAATCTTCGTGCGGTTTTCGAATTCGGCCTGGCGGCGCTCGGATTCTTCCTGCTCAGTCAGGATGTCGATATCCCAGCCGGTCAGTTGGGAGGCGAGCCGCACATTCTGGCCGCGGCGGCCGATGGCCAGCGACAGTTGCTGGTCCGGCACCACGACCTCGATGCGCTCCTTGTCTTCGTCGAGCACGACCTTTGCGACTTCGGCCGGCGCCAGCGCATTCACCACGAACGTGGCGATGTCGGGCGACCACGGAATGATGTCGATCTTCTCGCCCTGCAATTCGTTTACCACCGCCTGCACGCGTGAACCGCGCATACCGACGCAGGCGCCAACCGGATCAACGGACGAATCGCGCGAGATCACTGCGATCTTGGCGCGCGAACCGGGGTCGCGGGCGACCGCCTTCACTTCGACAATGCCGTCATAAATTTCCGGCACTTCCTGCGCGAATAGCTTCGCGGTAAACTGCGGATGCGTGCGCGACAGGAAAATCTGCGGCCCGCGGGGCTCGCGCCGCACGTCATAGATGTAGGCGCGGATGCGGTCACCGTTGCGGAACACTTCGCGCGGCAGCAGTTCGTCGCGGCGCACGATCGCCTCGCCGCGGCCGAGATCGACGACGACGTTGCCGTATTCAACGCGCTTGACGATGCCGTTGACGATATCGCCGATGCGATCCTTGTATTCGGCGTATTGCCGGTCGCGCTCGGCCTCGCGCACCTTCTGCACGATCACCTGTTTTGCCGACTGCGCGGCGATGCGGCCGTATTCCAGCGGAGGCAACGGGTCCGCTATCGTGTCGCCAACCTGGGCGGCCGGGTGGCGTTTGCGCGCCTCCTCGAGCGTGATCTGATTGGAGGGGTTTTCGATGGCCTCCGTTACCAGCATGTGGCGCGTGAGACGCAGATCGCCCGTTTTCGGCTCGATTTCGGCATGGACGTCGGTCTCCGCGCCGTACCGCGAGCGCGCCGCTTTGGCGATGGCGTCTTCCATTGCGGCGATGACGATGCCGCGGTCGATTGCCTTTTCACGCGCGACTGCGTCGGCAATTTGCAAAAGCTCGAGCCGATTGGCGCTGACAGCCATAGCTCACTCTCCTCCTCTGGCGGCAGGCCTTTGTGGCCGGTGCCGTGATTGTCTTTCTACTCGTCGTTCTTCTTTCCGCGCTTCGCGTGTTTCGCGTTTCGCGGCCTTTTCACGCCGCAAGGCTTGCGCCACCAGATCGTCGGTGAGCACCAGCTTTGCTTCACTCATTTCTTCAATCGGGAGCAGCACCTCGGCCGCTTCGCCCTCCGACGCGTCGTCGCGGCGGATACGTGCTGCGTCACCGTCTAATCCGGCGATTTCGCCGCGGAAACGCTTGCGGCCATTCACCGGAATTTCCATTTCAATTTTCACCAGGTGGCCAACAAAGCGGTCGAAATCAGATTTGCGGACCAGCGGGCGATCAAGACCGGGCGAGGAAATTTCCAAACGATAGGCGCGATCAATCGGATCGGCCATGTCGAGAACCGGCGAGAGTGCGCGCGATACGATCTCGCAATCTTCCACCGTCATGCTGCCGTCCGGACGCTCGGCCATGATCTGTACCGTGCAACCTTCGGCGGCGGATACCTTGACGCGCACCAGCCGGTATCCGAGCTGCTCAATCACCGGTTCGGCCACTGCTGCGACGCGCGCGGGCAACCCCGGCTCAGTGATGATCCGTGGTTCGGTCGGCGCGGCGCTTGAAGCCGCATTCCTGTGCAACGTGTCGCTTACGGCCATTTGGTAACAAAAAAGAGCGGGCCCGGCAGGACCCACTCTCAAAACCCGTTCGGTTATGAGGGTGTCTAGTAACGCTGGAAATATAGCGATTTTGCGAAGCCTTGCAAGAGCGGCAACGGCGTTAACGACTAACCCTTCCTTCAGAATCTGCCCTTAAGTTTGCGTAAAAGCGCCGGCCCGGCCGATTTCCTAGCGTTTTGCAGGTTTTGCAGGTTTCGTATGAGCGTACCCGCGTCGCTGCTTCCCGAGCTGGAAGATGTCGTGCTGCATGGCTCGGCCGACAGGCGCGCGGAGACGTTGCGCCGCATCACCACCTTGTTCCTCGACTGCGCGCCGAGTTTCAATGCCGAACACATTGCGCTGTTTGATGACGTCATCGGCTGCCTCGTCGTGGAAATCGAGGCCAAGGCGCTTGCCGAGCTGGCACGACGGGTCGCGCCCATTCCAAACGCGCCACCTGGCGTCGTCAGCGCGCTCGCTAAAAACGACAATATCGAAGTCGCAGGCCCCGTGCTCAAGCAAGCGCGGCTCGCCGATCCGGACTTGATGCACATCGCCGAGACCAAAAGCCAGGCGCATCTGCTCGCAATGTCGACGCGCCTCGGGATCAGTGAGGCTTTATCAGACATTCTGGTCGAGCGCGGCGATCAGGAGGTCGCGCGCTCAATTGCGAACAACCGGCATGCGCAGCTCTCGGACAATGCATTCGGCAAACTGGTCAAGCGTGCGGAACAAGATGGCGTGCTCGCCGAGAAAGTCGGCATGCGGACCGACATACCGCCGCGCTTGTTCCGCCAGCTTCTCATTCAGGCGAGCGAAGTCGTGCAGCGGCGTCTCTTGTCAAAAGCCAAGCCCGAGACCCAGGCCGAAATCCGGCGCATTCTTGCGCAGGTGACTGATGAGGTCGCTGCGAAAGCCGCGCCGCGCAACTACGCGGCGGCACTTGCGGCCGTGCGGACGCTTCACAAAGAGCGCAAGCTCGGAGAGGCCGACATCGCCGAGTTTGCCAAGGCTGGAAAATACGAGGAGACAATTGCTGCTTTGGCGACAATGTGTGCGGTACCGGTCGAAGTGGTGGACCGTTTGATGAATGGCGAGCGGGCCGACCCGGTTTTGATTCTTGCGCGCGCTATCGGGTTCGGCTGGCCGACCGTGAAAGCGGTCCTCAACGCCCGTCCCGGCAGCAAGCCGTCGGCCCAGACGCTCGATGCCGCGCTGGAAAATTTCGACCGGCTGACCGCAACCACCGCCCAGCGTGTTGTGCGATTCTGGCAGGTCCGCCAAGGCACCGGTGAGTAATCACACGCGGCGAAATATGAAATACGCCGGAGTGCGTCCCTCGCGCCTGGCCTTCGCTTCGTAGCGTGTGCCGGAAAATTCCGGCCAAGGCAGCCGCCAATCGCCGGCGCTTTCCGCGGTCCAGACAAAATCCGGCGAACGCAGCACGCGCGCCAGCACGAAGGCCATATAATCCGGGATGTCTGTCGCGAAACGAAGTTCGCCGCCCTTTCTCAGGACGCGGGCCAGCCGCTTGAGGCTTTCATCCTGGATAAATCGACGCTTCCAGTGGCGCCGCTTTGGCCAAGGATCGGGATAGAGCAGGTCGACCCGCGAGATTGCAGCATCGGGTAACCAGTCGAGCAATTCGCTCGCGTCACCAAAATAGAGTCGGATGTTCGTCAGCTTGTTCAGGTCGATCGCGGCCAGGGCCTTGGCAATGGCGTTGACGAACGCGTCGGTGCCGATGAAGCCGACATGCGGGGTTGCTCTTGCCCCGGCGATCAAATGCTCGGCGCCGCCGAAGCCAATTTCAAGCCGCAGGTCGTCGACTGCTGGTGCAAACAGCGTGCGCAGTTCGGCCGAAACCGGCTTGGCGAGATCAAGCGCCAATCGCGGCAATAAAGTATCGAACAACGCCACCTGCCGGGGCTTGAGCGGGTGCCCCTTGCGACGGCCGAAAAAGGCGCGCTTCGCCTCTGTGTCATCACCGGGCCGGCGCGAAGCGCCGTGTCCCGGTGATCCCGAATTGTGTGGCACGGCCCTGCGTTCCTTAACGAGATGGCCGGGACAAGCCCGGCCATGACAGCTTAATGCGAAAGCAGAGAGACAGAAAACGCCGGTTACTTCACCGCGCTTCTGATCGCGGCCGCCAGGTCGGTCTTTTCCCATGAAAAACCGCCGTCCTTGTCGGGCGCGCGCCCGAAATGGCCATAGGCCGCAGTACGACGGTAGATCGGCTTGTTGAGCTTGAGGGTGCGCCGGATATTGGTCGGCGTAAGACGGAACAATTCGGGCAGAATTTTTTCGAGCTTTTTCTCGGCAACCTTGCCGGTGCCGTGGGTGTCGACCAGCACCGACATAGGGTCAGCCACCCCGATCGCGTAGGCGACCTGGATGGTGCAGCGCTCGGCGACACCGGCTGCGACAACATTTTTGGCGAGATAGCGCGCGGCGTAAGCGGCCGACCGATCAACTTTGGTTGGGTCCTTGCCGGAGAAAGCGCCCCCGCCGTGCGGCGCGTATCCGCCGTAGGTATCGACGATGATCTTGCGGCCGGTGAGGCCGCAATCGCCGTCCGGACCGCCGACCACGAAATTGCCGGTCGGGTTGACCAGGAAGTCGGAAGGCCTCTTCGGCATCCAGCCTTTCGGCAGTGCAGACTCGACCGCGTCGGCGATCAGATCCTTCACCATGCCGGGCGTGTACTTCTTGCCGTTGCGGCTTTTTTCATTGTGCTGCGTAGATACCACGACCTTGGTGCAGCCGACCGGCTTACCGTCGACGTATTGTACCGTCACCTGGCTCTTGGCGTCCGGCTGCAGGTCGAACAACTGCCTGGAGTGACGCTTGGTGGAGAGGACTTTCAGGATCTTGTGCGCGAAATAAATCGGCGCCGGCATGAACGAATTCTTTTCGTAGACCTCGCTCTCGGTGCAGGCGAAACCGAACATCATGCCCTGGTCGCCGGCGCCTTCTTCCTCGCCACCTTTTTTCTTCTTGGCATTTACGCCCATGGCAATGTCTGGCGACTGGCCATGCAGAAGCACTTCGACATCGGCGCCGTGATACGAGAAGCCGTTCTGGTCATAGCCGATGTCCTTGACTACGCCGCGGGCGATCTCGGTGATCAACTCGCGGTCGACCACCGACACGCCATTGATGGTTTTGAAAAGCTGTCCGCGCCCTTCGCCGGCAATCACGATCTTATTGGTTGTGCAGAGGGTCTCGCAGCCAAGTCGGGTGTTGATCTGGCTGTCGTCGGCGATACCGAGCTTGATGTCCTTCTCGATAAAGGCGTCAAGGATCGCATCGGAAATCTGGTCGGAGACCTTGTCCGGGTGACCTTCGGAAACTGACTCGCTGGTGAATAGAAAATTGGTGTGAGCCACCGCTGCAACTCCTCCCGTGCCGCGGCCGCGCCGCCGCGTCGTGTGATGTCGGGCAGGTTCTTGCAGCGGCGGCGAACGAGGTCAAGATGCGGGCAGCGGTGGGCAGATGCCTCGTTAACGATGGGATTGGCCCCTGAATTCAGTCCATACCGGCAATTTGCTCGACCAGATCAACAATGCGGCGACGCAGCTTGCTGCTCTTGATACGCATGAACGCCTTGGTGAGCGAAAGCCCGTCGGACGTAGCCAGGAAATCGGCCACGTATGCGGGCGAGGGCGCTTCGCTCATGCCGCCGGAATGCCCCATCGCATGCGGCGCGCCTTCGAAAAAAAATGAAACCGGAACCTGCAGAATTTGCGCGATCTGCTGCAACCGGCTGGCACCAATGCGGTTTGTGCCTTTCTCGTATTTCTGGACCTGCTGGAAGGTCAGACTAAGAGCATCGCCGAGTTTTTCCTGACTCATGCTCAGCATCATCCGTCGCATGCGCACGCGCGAACCGACGTGCTTGTCGATCGGATTCGGTGCCTTCTTAGCCATAGATTTCTCCTATGCCCCCATATTGAAACGTAGTTGTCACAAGTGAAGGCGCCAATGCAATCCGTGAAGTCTCTGTAATCGGGAAATAAGCGATAGATTTCAGCAGTTTTCGCCGGATGGCAATTCGCTCGGAAATTTAGATCGCCGCACCGCGATGCTCACAGCGCGGAACAACTTCTGAAATAACCTGTTAAATGCTTCAATTTATGCGCGAAATCGGCGCCGTCCGACAATCAACAAGCTCAGCATCAATGCGAGGACGAAAACGTAGGTGCCGTAGCTTGAATAGGGTGTCGGTTCGATAGCGGCCGGCAGACGGGCGTCGATCACGCCTTCTACGCCAAGCGGCAATGCGCCGATGATCCGGCCGAGCGGATCGACGACCGCCGATATTCCGGTATTGGCCGCGCGTACCAGAGGTAAGCCTTCCGCGATCGCAAGGACACGCGCCTGCTGGAAATGTTGGTAGGGGCCGGTGCTGATACCGAACCAGCCGTCATTGGTGACGTTGACCAGCCATCCGGGCCGTTCGCCGCGCGGCACCGCGGCGTCGGGGAAGATCGCCTCGTAACAAATCAGCGGCAACATTTTTGGCGCGCCGGAAACGTCGATAGCGCGCCGGCGGTCACCCGACAGAAAACCGCCGATGACCTTGGTGAGTTGCTTGAGGCCCAGCCGTTCCAGGAGCCTCTGGAAGGGCAGGTATTCCCCGAAAGGAACCAGATGGACTTTGTCATAGACCGCGCGGATCGAGCCATCGGGCTCGATCACGTAGATTGAGTTGTAGGCATGAGGATTGCGCTCATTGGCGTTCGATGCGGCACGTACGGCGCCCGTGATCAATTCGGTCGATGGCTTCAGCAACGCAGAGATCTGGGCGAGCGCGTCCGGCTCGCGCGTCAAGAAGAACGGGAATGCCGCCTCCGGCCAGATCAAATGCGTCACGTCGCGAACGCCATTCGACTGCGGTCCGGTCGCGCGATCAGAAAGGCGCAGGTAGCGATCCATCACCTGCGCCTTCGCCGAATAATTGAATTTGTCATCCTGCGGCAGGTTAGGCTGCATGATGCGGAGCTTGACGCCATTCACGTAGCTCGTCGGATGCGACGACAGTCTCGCCGCGCCGTAGCCGGCTAAACCTGCGAGCACTGCCGCACCGAGAAACAGGGGAAGGTATGGATGCCGGGTATCTGCTTTGTCGTCCGCGAGCACGGCCGGCGTGGCGCAGACTGCGATGCAGAGAAAGGTCAGAGTCCAGATGCCGACGAGCGAGACGCTCTGCGCCAGCACCAGCGGTTCGGTCAACGCATAGCCAAATGTGTTCCAGGGAAAACCGCTGAGAAGGTGGCCGCGTAGCCATTCCGCAATCGTCAGCATGGCGGCCAGTAACAAGATCCGTTCTGGTCCGCGAACCCAGATCAGCCGGGCGGCGGCCAGCCCTAAGGCGGTGTAAATCGCCAGATAGGCCGGCAGCCCGGCGACCGCCACGGGCAAGAGCCAGCCAAACGTCTTTGCGTCGACGAGAAAAGCGTAGCCAATCCAGTAGAGGCCAGCGGTGAAATAGCCGAAGCCAAAACACCAGCCTGCCAAAGCAGCATTTGTTGCTCCGCTCCAGCGGCCGGCAGCGGAACCATCGACAAGCCAAACGAGCACGGGAAACGTCACGAACAGGATCGGCCAGATATTAAACGGCGCTATCGCCAGTGCGGATGCCGCGCCGGCGGCGAGCGCGATGAGTGCGCGACGCCAACCGTAGGCGAGGACAACAGCGTGAGAAAATCGGGCGAGCGTCACGGTCGGCGGGCGCCTGTGGAGGAATCTTGATCCCGGGTGCTTGCATCGTCAGTCGGAGAAGACGCTGCGGTCGATCCGGTCAATAAACTTTCGCCCTCGCCACGGCGGCGTGGCTCGCGTGGCCGATCACGGCGTTCCTTCAGCCGGGTAATTCGGACGCGCTTGACGCGGCGCGGGTCGGCGTCGAGCACTTCGAATTCGAACAGACCGGGGCCGGGAACGATTTCGCCGCGGATCGGCAGACGACCCGCACGCGTCACCAGATAACCGCCGATTGTATCCACTTCTTCGGCGGCTTCGCCAACGTCGAAATCGTTGCCCACGACGCCGACAACGTCATCAATCTTGGCGCGCGCGTCCGCGATGAAGGAACCGTCGGGTTGCTGAGCAATCGCCGGCGTTTCGTCCTCGTCGTGCTCGTCGGCAATCTCGCCCACGATCTGTTCGACGATATCTTCGATCGATGCCAGCCCGTCTGTTCCGCCATATTCGTCAACCACCAACGACAGATGAATTCGCGTGGCCTGCATGCGTGCCAGCAGATCGATGACTCGCATGGATGGCGGCACAAACAGGATTTCGCGCACGATCTTGGTGGACGACAGAGGCATGCCGAGATTGACGGCTTTCAGATCGAGATTGGCGGGCAACGGCTTTTTGCGCCTGGCGTTCTTTTCCGGGTCGACCGCCGCGCGCGCGGTCATGAAGGCGATCAAGTCACGGATGTGCACCATGCCGACCGGATCATCGAGCGTATCGTCATACACCACGAGTCGCGAATGGCCCGCGCCTTCGAATACGCGCACGAGCTCACCGAGCTTGATATCCTGCTGAACGGCGATGATGTCGGCACGAGGGACCATGACGTCACCGACCCGGCGCTCGCGCAGGCCGAGGATGTTCTTGAGCATCCGGCTCTCTTCCGGCGAAAAGCCGGATTCGCCGGGACTCATGGCATCGAGGACGTCCGTGAGGTCCGAACGCATCGTGCTCGGCTTCCAGCCGAACAGTGTGCGCAGCGCGCGCATGAACCAATTTTCGGCGCCTTCCTCCACCGAAGGCACCGGCACCGGCAAATTGCGTGGCTCGAAAGGCACGCCGCCGGGTGGACCAGAACTTGGTGGTTCGCTGTCAGGCATGGTTCTCAGGCGTTGCCAAGATCGCGCGCAACATAAGGGTCGGGCATGCTCATGCGCATCATGATCTTGCTTTCCAGCCCTTCCATTTCTTCGGCCTGCGCGTCGGTCTCGTGATCGTAGCCGACGAGGTGAAGAAAACCATGCACCGTGAGATGGGCAAGGTGATGCAGAAATTTCCGATGTTCATCGTCGCACTCCCGAACAAGCGTCTCGTACGCAATGACGATGTCGCCAAGAAACCGTGAACTTCCACTGGCCTTGTGGCCGGACGCAGGGAACGACAGCACGTTGGTCGGCTTGTCGATTCCGCGCCAGTCACGATTGAGGTCAGCCATCGCCGAATCGTCCGCCAGTACGATACTCACTTCACTGTCCGCTGTTGAGAGTGCGGAAGCCGCCGCGGTCACCGCGTCGCGCACGGTTTGTTCGGCCAATGGCTGCGCATTCCAGAGCGGCGATCGGGTTTGAATGTCGATTTGCGGCGGGGATGTGCGCCGCCTGGGCATCCGCCTCATCCCTTGCCCTCACGCGCCAGAGTGCCCCGGTCATAGGCCTCGACGATGCGGGCCACCAATTCATGGCGGATCACATCTTCATGCGTGAATGCGACGTGGCCGACGTTCTCGATGCCCGCGAGCAATTTCACCGCTTCCGCCAGTCCGGAGGTCTGACCGTGCGGCAGGTCGACCTGGCTTGGATCGCCGGTGACGATCATGCGGCTGTTCTCGCCCAGCCGAGTCAGAAACATCTTCATCTGCATTGAGGTCGTGTTCTGCGCCTCGTCGAGGATGATGGCGGCATTGGACAGCGTGCGCCCGCGCATAAAGGCAAGCGGCGCGATCTCGATTTCGCCGGCCTGCAGGGCGCGCTCGACAATGCGCGCATCCATCAGATCATACAGCGCGTCATAGATCGGGCGCAGATAAGGATCGACTTTCTCGCGCATATCTCCCGGGAGGAAGCCAAGCCGCTCGCCAGCTTCGACCGCTGGCCGTGACAGGATGATGCGATCGACTTCCTTGCGTTCAAACATCTGCACCGCTTGTGCGACGGCAAGCCAGGTCTTGCCGGTGCCCGCAGGCCCGGTGCCAAACACAAGCGAATGGCGTTTGAGCGCGCGGATATAGGCGTCCTGCGCGGCCGTGCGCGCGCGCACCGGCCGTTTGCGCAAGTTGATCTCTTCGAAGGCCGGCCGCGGCGCGGCGGGGTCATAGTCGAACAACGAACCTTGGGCGATTGCCTGGCGGATGGCGCCGTCGACATCTCCCTGGCTTAAGTCGTGGCCACGCTTGAGCTGCTCATAAAGGCCTTCCAGAACGCGACGCGCCTGCTCGCAAGCACCGCGCGATCCTTCAATGGTGACGTGATTGCCGCGTTGCTCCGCGACCACCCCAAGCCGGCGTTCGATCAGCGCGAGGTTCTGTCCGTACTGGCCAAACAGCATCGAGGCGAGTTTGTTGTCCTCGAAAGCGAGCACAGTCTGCGTGGTTGCCGTCTCCTCGGAAGCGGCAGCGGGCAGGATCACGGGATCCGTGGTACGCAAGGTTGAATCAAGCTCCAGCTGTGGTGAGGGTGGGTGCCTGGGCCCTGTCGGCGAGCGTGCCGAAAAGACTGTTGCTGCCGATCTCCGTAATCGTCACGCGATGAATTGAGCCGATCATGCTCGCCGCCGCCATGATCTGGACCGCATGCAAATATGGGGAACGGCCGACGAGCTGGCCAGGCAGCCTGCCCGGCTTTTCCAGCAATACGTCGAGGGTGCGGCCGGAAAATCCCGCAAGGAAACTGCGTTGATCGCGCGTGATAACGGCTTGCAGTCGCTGCAGCCGCTCCGATTTTTCCTGTTCGGCCACCTGGCCGTCCATCTCGGCGGCGGGCGTACCCGGACGCGGTGAGTACGTGAAGGAATAGGCGCTGGCGAATCCGATTTCGTCGATGAGGGTGAGCGTGTCTCGGAAATCTGCTTCTGTCTCGCCGGGGAATCCCACGATGAAATCCGACGTGAAGGCCAGATCGGCACGTCCCGCCCGCAGGCGCGCAATCACGTCAAGATAGTCCCGCCGCGTATGCTTGCGGTTCATCGCCGCCAGCATGCGATCAGAACCAGACTGTACCGGCAAATGCACATAAGGCATCACAGCCGGTATATCGGCGTGCGCCGCGATGAGGTCATCGTGCATGTCGCGCGGATGACTGGTGGTGTAGCGAAGTCGCAGGATGCCAGGGACCTGTGCAAGGCGATACAGCAACTTTCCGAGCGATGATGGGGCGCCATCTGGCCCGGCGCCGTGATAGGCATTCACGTTCTGCCCGATCAGCGTCACCTCGCGCACGCCGGCGTCGGCCAACCGCGCGACTTCACTGACGATCTTCTCCACCGGCCGTGAAATTTCCGAGCCGCGCGTATAGGGCACCACGCAGAAAGTGCAGAACTTGTCGCAGCCTTCCTGCACGGTGACAAACGCCGCAATGCCGCGTTTGGCAATTGCATCGCGTCCGGGCGTGGCCAGAAGGTCGAATTTGTCCTCAATCGGAAATTCCGTGTCGATGATCTTTTCACCGGCTCGCGCGCGCGCGATCATCTCCGGCAGGCGGTGATAATTTTGCGAGCCGACCACCAGATCGACGGCAGCGGCGCGCCGGACAATCTCTTTGCCTTCTGCCTGCGCGACGCATCCGGCGACAGCAATCAGCATGCTGCGGCCCTCGCGTGCGGCGGCCTCCTTCATTTCGCGTATCCGGCCAATTTCCGAATAGACTTTCTCGGCGGCTTTTTCGCGGATGTGGCAAGTGTTGAGGATGACGAGGTCAGCGTCCTCGGGATTCGCGGTTTCGCTGAAACCGGCAGGCAGCAGCGTGTCCGCCATACGATGTGAATCGTAGACGTTCATCTGGCAGCCGAAAGATCTGACGTGGACTTTACGGGCTTTGCTCATGCGTTCTGGTGCGAAGCAGGTCCAATCTAGCGGCCGCGTCAGGATTTGTCCCGCCCGACTATATAGTTGATTTTACAACAAATTTAAGACGTGGGCCGACGGCGAAGCGTGGTCTTAGCGGCAATCGCGGGAAAAATAAACGCCGGTTATTCCGCCGCCTCGGCGACCAGGGGGCGCCCGCGCAGCGAAGTCGCCAAAAGGTGGCGAACCGCGGTTTCCAGTTGCCTGGTCACGGCCTTGCGGTCCGTAGCGCTGTTTACACAGACCGGTTCGCCAAAACTGACAGCGGCATCGACCGCGCTACGTTCAATGAACGCCTTGATGTGCGGCATGAAGTCCAGGTCGCCATACCAGGCTACGATCGGCCGGCGCTGGCGTCCCATCGGAATGCCGTGCTGGGCGGTATAGGTGATCGACATCGGTTGGATAAGAATACTGCTATCGCCACTGCTTGCGGCTTCCTCGACGGCACCGAGCAGGGCCGAACGGAATGGCAAGACGCGGTTTCCATCGCTCGACGTGCCTTCCGCAAACAGTACCACCGAGGTTCCGCCGGCAAGCCGTTTGACAATCTGGCTTACGGACTCCGGTGTCTGATGCCGGCGTGTACGATCGACAAACACTGTGCGCTGCAGTTGCGCAGTAATGCCGACCAGTGGCCAATCGCGGACTTCGCGTTTGGCGACAAAGGCGACCGGAGCAATTGATCCGATCACGAGAATGTCGGCCCAGGAAACATGATTGGAGACGAAAAAAACCGCGCGGTTGCGCACAGGCTCTCCGTTCACACGCACGCGAATGCGCAAGAGCGAACAAAGCACACGATAATAGTTCGATGCGATGAAACCCCAGCCGGGCAAATTGAGCTTGCCGAGCAGCCACTGCACCGAGATCAGCAGTGGCGTCATCGTGAAAAAGAATGCCGCAATGACAAGCGCGCGCGCCATGGGCGTCCAACCCGTTCAGGGTGAATCAATCATACGCTAGCGTTTCTTGTCGTCGTTTAGTGGCACGGCATAGAGCTCAAGGCGGTGGTCAACCAGCTTGTAGCCGAGCTTGCGCGCGACTTCGGCCTGCAAGCGCTCGATCTCCTCGGACTGGAATTCGATGACTTCGCCGCTGCGCAGGTTGATGAGGTGGTCGTGGTGCGCTTCGGGGCTGGTCTCGTAGCGTGCGCGACCGTCACGGAAATCGTGCCGCTCGATGATCCCTGCATCCTCGAACAGGCGCATCGTGCGATACACGGTCGAGATCGAAATACGATCGTCGACTTTGGCACAGCGCCGGTATAGCTCCTCGACGTCGGGATGGTCGTCGGAACCCGCCAGCACGCGCGCGATCACACGGCGCTGCTCGGTCATGCGCATGCCCTTGGCCGCGCACAGGGCCTCGATGTTTTTGCGTTCAAGTGTGGATTTGCTTGCGTTGGTCACGGCGTCGTCTCTAGCGACCGTTCGGTCGAAATCTTGCTGTCATTGATATCATATTGATCATATCGTGGATGTGTCCATTGCATCAGCCAAGATCCCGCCGCAGCACCAGCGCTGCGGTGGCCTTGCCGGTCCCTCCCGGATAATAGTTGGGGCGGCGTGAGACCTCGCGAAAACCCGCGCGCTGGTAAAGCCTGAGCGCCGGAACATTGTGCTCGTCGACTTCCAGAAAGACCGTACGCGCGGCAAGACCGGCGAGGCGACGCAGATGAAGATCGAGCAGCCGGCGCGCAAGTCCACGGCCGCGCTGGCGGCTGGCGATCGCCACGGAAAGTATCTCGGCTTCGTCCTCGACCTGCCGCGACATGATGAAGCCCGCGAGCCGTGTGCCGGTGAGGGCGCGGTGCGCAATGACGTGGCGGTCGAGCAATAGGCCTTCGACTTCCTGTTCGCTCCAGCCGCGCCGGAAGGATGCGCCGTGCAGCATTGCGATGGTCGCTGCGTCCCGTGGGCCGGCCTCCGACACTAACGGCTCGCTACGTGTGAAAAAGCTGCTGATGAAGCCGATCATCGGCGGGCCAGCTGAACAGCATCCTGCGGTTGGGCGTCGGGCGCGCGCAGGTAAAACGGCTTTGGTGGAGTTCCGGTATCGGTTGCGGCTGCGCCGAGGCGTGCCACCCAGTTGATATCAGGCGCGCCGTGTTGATCAATCGAAGTCGGCGCGCGCTCACCAGCTGGCCAGAGCCTTGCCAGCATGTTGGCCGCGTTGCCGGTGATGCGGGGCGCGCCGGACGTCGAAACCCGCAACGCTTCGCGTATTGGCGCGATCCGGGGTGCAACTATCGTGCGGCCGCCGGGCCCGAATACTTGCAGATAAACGTGATCGTGTCGCGCATCGATCGCCACTACGACAGGCAACGAGTCGTCGGCGGCAATCAATGGTGCTGCGAACGCCGCCAGGGTCGACAGCCCGATCGCGGGCCTGCCGGCGGCGAGCGCTATTCCGCGCGCCGCGGCAATGCCAACACGTAGGCCGGTGAAACTGCCGGGCCCGGTGGTGACCGCCAAGCGGTCAAGCGCGGGGAAATCGAGATTGCTGCGCGCGAGGACGCGCGCGACCAGCGGCATCAGTGCTTCGGCATGTCCGCGCTGCATTGGAAGTGATTCATGCGCGCATGCATCAACACGCTCGGTGTCGAACACGGCGACAGAGCAGGCTTCCAGCGCTGTATCAATGGCCAGGACGCGCATCTTTTGCTCATTCCTGCAACTGAACTAGCGCAAATATGGCGTTGTTACGAGTGAAGAGAATGCCTGGCGTCCCCGCGCAGGCGGGGACCCATAGCCACCAACTATCGATAAGCTGCGGAGTATGGGTCCCCGCCTGTGCGGGGACGACAGCGGAATTACATCGGCCGGACTTCGACGACGTCGGGCACGAAGTGGCGCAGCAGATTCTGGATGCCATGCTTGAGGGTAGCGGTCGATGACGGACAGCCCGAGCATGCGCCCTTCATGTTGAGATAGACAATGCCTTCCTTGTAGCCACGGAAAGTAATGTCTCCGCCGTCGCCGGCGACTGCCGGGCGGACGCGCGTCTCAATCAGGTCCTTGATGGTTGCAACGGTGTCGGCATCCTTGGCGTCGAAGAACTCGTCGGCCGCCGGGTCAGACACTGCGGCATCATCGGTGACCAGGGGCGCGCCAGACATAAAGTGTTCCATGATGGCGCCGAGGATTGCCGGCTTGATCTGTTGCCAGTCACCGTCAGTCTTGGTCACCGCGATGAAATCGGATCCAAAGAATACACCGCCGACGTTGTCGATATCGAACAGCCGCGTTGCGAGTGGCGATTGTGCCGCGGTCTCCCGGCTAGGCATATCAAGCGTACCGTTTTCGAGCACGGCGCGGCCGGGAAGAAATTTCAGCGTCGCCGGGTTTGGCGTGGCTTCGGTCTGAATGAACATCGCTATCTCCTTGCCTCGCGCGGGTTCAAGGCCCGCAGGGCATTGCTACTATAACGCATAAATGGCGATTGCGCGCGGCGCGGTCAACCACCGCAAAACCGCGCAGAATTCACGAACTGGCGTCGATATCCTCGTCGCTCAGATGGCCCGGCACGACCGCGACCGGAATCGGGAATGTCCCCGCCGTCTTGGCCAGGTTGGTTACCAAGGGGCCCGGACCCTCTTTGCCCGTGCCGGCAGCCAGCACCAGGATGCCAATGTCGGCATCTTCATCGATCAGCTTGATGATCTCCTCGGCGGTATCACCTTCGCGGATCACCCGGTCAGGTGTAATGCGGGCAATTTTTTTCGCGCGCGCGGCGAACTTGTCGAGGGTGGCGTTTGCAGCCTCCTGCGCTTCCGCCTTCATAAGGTCGGCAACACCGAGCCATTGCTGGTTACGATCGCCCGGCTCGATCACGCGGAGCATTACGATCTGTGACTTGGTGCGTCCGGCCCGTTTGGCTGCCCAATAGATTGCGCGGTCGCATTCCTCGGTGTCGTCGATGACCACGAGGTATTTGCGCTTGTGCCCCTTCTCGTAGCTTTGGCGCTTGCTGCTCATGGCCGCCACGCTCCGGTCTGATCATATGCGCGGAAATGCGCGCACAAGCGGGCAATGGTGGCATGGCGGCCGCCGATCAGACAAGGCGGGTGTCCCGCGCTGCAAACTAATGGCGCACGAAGCCGACGATATCCTTGACCGCCTTCATGGTTTCGGCAGCGATCGCTTGTGCGCGCTGCGAACCGTCGGCCAGCACGGAGTCGATGTAGACCGGATCCTGCACCAGCTTCTTCATCTCGGAACCGATGGGTCCTAGCTTGGCGACCGCGAGATCAACGAGGGCAGATTTGAAGGTAGAGAATTGCCCGCCGCCAAACTGGCCCAGGACTTCAGTTTTGCTCACGCCTTGCAATGCCGCGTAGATGCCGACCAGGTTGTCGGCCTCGGGGCGCGGCGTCAGGCCTTTTTCCTCACTCGGCAACGGTTCCGGATCGGTCTTGGCCTTGCGGATTTTTTGCGCGATGGCGTCGGAATCGTCAGTGAGATTGATGCGCGAATAGTCCGAAGCTTCCGATTTCGACATTTTCTTCGAGCCGTCGCGCAATGACATTACCCGCGTAGCAGGTCCCTGAATTATTGGTTCGGGCTGCGGAAAGAAGGCCTCTCCGTAGCCGTGAGCATGGATTGACGTTGCGAAGTCGTTGTTGAATTTCTGCGCAATGTCGCGCGACAGCTCGAGATGCTGCTTCTGGTCTTCGCCGACCGGCACGTGCGTGGCGCGATATACGAGAATATCGGCGGCCATCAGGTTTGGATAAACGTAGAGTCCCACCGATGCATTTTCACGGTCCTTGCCGGCTTTTTCCTTGAACTGGGTCATGCGGTTGAGCCAGCCGACGCGCGCGACGCAGTTGAATACCCACGCCAGCTCGGCGTGCTCGGCAACCTGGCTCTGATTGAAGATGATGTTCTTCCTGGGATCGATGCCGCAGGCAAGGAATGCGGCAGTCACCTCGCGCGTGGCGCGCGGCAATTCGCTCGGATCCTGCCAGACCGTAATCGCGTGAAGATCGACCACGCAATAGATGCAGTCGTAGCGATCCTGCAACGCCACGAACTTGGTGATTGCACCGAGATAATTGCCGAGATGCAGATTGCCGGTCGGCTGCACGCCGGAAAATACCCGCTCCTTGAACGCCATTGCCTCACTCCCTAGGCTCGCGGCGGCCACATCGCATGATGGCGTTTGTAGCGCAACCCCAGCCGCGCCTAAGCTTTGGCCTGGCACGGAGGGGCGCGACAATATCAAAGCCGCTGCCGTTCCATTATAGAGGCAGGAGCGTCCGAATCACGGGGGCGAGCGGCGGATATGACCAAATGAGCAAAGACGAACTTATCATCCAACTCGTGAAGATAGCGCTCGGCATTTTGATCGCCGGATACTTTCTCTGGTGGAGTCTCGAAGTGCTGAAGAGACTTCCGCCCGCCCACTAGGACACGCTCTTAAAGTCCTATTGGCGACAGGCGAGCGGCCGGTAAACGTGGTGGCACCTTCAGCGTAGCCTCTTCCGCGCGAGCGGATGGGCCTCCGCCCGCGTTGTGCTTCGTCACGGGTGGTACAAGGTGCATGACGGCTGAGCGCGTACATTGCGTCACACCTGTTTATCGATATATTGCCCGCGCTTTCAACGAGGAACCCTTATGACCGCTCTCCGCTACGACGTGCTCGGCATCGGCAATGCCATTGTCGACGTGATTGCGCGTGCCGACGACGATTTTCTGGTGGCGCAGGGCATGCATAAGGGCACCATGGCGCTGATCGACGAAGCGCGTGCGCAGGCAATTTACGCGGCAATGGGGCCCGCGATGGAGAGCTCGGGTGGGTCGGCGGCCAACACGATCGTGGGCGTCGCCAGCTTCGGCGCGCGGGCCGCCTTTGTCGGCAAGGTCAAGGACGATGAACTCGGACGCGCCTTCGCGCACGATATTCGCGCTGCCAAGGTCGCCTTCGATACGCCGCCCGCCTCGAAAGGTCCATCGACCGCGCGTTGCTACATCATGGTGACGCCGGATGGCGAGCGCACCATGAACACTTATCTCGGCGCAGCGCAGGATCTGAAGCCCGGTGACATCGATGAGGCGCAGGTTGCGAGTGCCGCGGTCACCTATCTTGAAGGATATTTGTGGGATCCACCGCAGGCAAAAGAAGCCTTCGTCAAGGCTGCAGGCATCGCGCACAAGGCGGGCCGTCGCGTCGCGCTCACGCTGTCAGATGCATTTTGTGTCGATCGCTATCGCGCCGAATTTGTCGACCTCATCCGGAAAGGCGTTGTCGACATAATATTTGCCAACGAACGCGAGCTGCACAGCCTGTACGAGACCGCCGACTTCGACAGTGCGGTGAAAGCGTTGCGCAGCGAGGCGAAGCTTGCGGTGGTGACACGCAGCGAAAAAGGTTGCCTGGTGGTGTCGCGCGATGCCGTCGAGACAGTGGCGGCGGAGCCAGTCGAGCAGGTGGCGGACGCCACCGGCGCCGGCGATTTGTTTGCGGCGGGTTTTCTGGTTGGACTGGCGCGCGGCAAGGATCACCGCAGCGCCGCGCGGCTTGGTGCGCTGGCGGCCGCGGAAGTCATCCAGCACCTCGGCGCAAGGCCGGCCGTGTCGCTCAAGGCGCGCGCCGACGAATGCGGATTGCCGGTCTGACCGGCGGTTTCTGGACTGTTGGAAAGAATTGCGTGAGACGCCAGAGCAGTCGCCTGGGCGTCTCACGCTGACCGGTAGGCGCCCGGTGCGACGGAGGGACGCCGTGCAAGGCCCTCACAATCAAACTGGAACCGTGCTGCGTGCTGCCGCAAGCGATTGGTAACCAATTGGTAACCGAACGTGGTTACCGATTGGTGAACAGCCAATCGAGGGCGTCCAGCCATGGCCAAGCGCAAGGCAATCGAGACTTCCGGCAGCGATGCGGCGGCGAACTCCGGACGATGCGGACGGCAAGACACAGACCAGCGCCGAATTGCCGGCGGTCGAGTCTCCGTCAATCTCACCCGCAAAGTGGAAACGCGGCCAAGCCTGTCGCCGCGGAGGAGCCGGCCGCACCCAGCCGCTCCCACTGAAGCGGCCATTCCGCGCCGACCGATGAGGCGTTGGCGGCATCATGCGCGCTGATAAATTTCCCGCGCTTGCATTTGCGGCCACGCCACAAGCGCTATGCGCTGCTTGCCGCATCTGTGGCGATCGCGGCGGCGTTTGGTGCCGTGGTCGGCGCTGCGGCAACCGGCGCGTCTCTCGAAAGCGCCGGCCGTCAACATCGCGGCGATCGAAGAGAACAAGGCGACGCAGCAATCCGTTGCGCGTCTCACGAAGGAAATCACAAACCTGAAGGCGAGCCTGGAAGCTGCCAACAAAGCGGCTCACAGCCAGATTGCGAAACTCAGCGATCGTCTGAGCCGCGAGACCGCGGCCATCACCGGCTCGATCACGCCGCCGCAGACTGCCGCCCCGCCGGCATCCGCGCCTTTGCCGGCTCCGCGCCCCGCGCAAGCCGCCGAAACCGCCAGCGTCGCGCTTGGCGATCGTTCCGGACTGGTCGATTCGCGAGACGCGCGACGGCTACGTTTACGTGCAGGGTCACGGCGACGTCTATCAGGTGGTTCCGGGCGCGCCACTGCCGGGCCTTGGCCCGGTGGAGCAGATCAAACGTCAGGACGGCCGCTGGCTGGTGGTGACCCCGAAGGGCATCATCGTATCGATGCGCGACCGCCGCTATTTCGAGCAGTTCTGATCACCACCACAATGCGGGCGATAATCGGCGGCGCCTCTCGGGCGCCGCTCTTCATTTGCGCGTGAGGCCGGTAGCGAGCGCTTTAAATCCGTGTCAGATTTCCCACCTAACTGGCGCGGGTCATTGTCATGCACAACTGTGCGCTGAATACTCCTGACGGCGGCATTTGTCATTGCATCGCAGGGCCGGCGGTGGCGCAAGGCGCAGCGCCGGCGCCCGCCAAACCCGAAATGACGGAAAGCTGTCCTGGCCTGATCGCCACGCGATCACCGCTCGTGCGCCCGCAGCGCTGCGTCTTGCTGCGCTTGAGCACGATCAGTTACGCATCAGTTATATCGGCCATTCAACCTTCCTGATCGAGAGCCCGCAGCTCGTTCGAATTGCCACCGACTACAACGACTATGTCAGGCCGCCCGTATTGCCGGACATTGCGACGATGAATCATGCGCATTCGACGCACTATACTTTGTCGCCGGATCCAGCGATCAAATATGTGCTGCACGGCTGGGCCGACGACGAGAAGCCCGCACGCATCGATCTACAATACAAGGATGTGCGGGTGCGTAACGTTCCGACCAATATCCGGTCGTTCGACGGCGGCACCGAGCGGCACGGCAATTCAATTTTCATTTTCGAGATTGCCAACCTGTGCGTCGCGCACCTTGGCCATCTGCATCACACGTTGACGCAGCAGCAACTCAATGAGATCGGCCGTGTCGACATTGTGCTTGTGCCGGTGGACGGGTCCTATACGCTCGATCTTGACGGCATGGTCGAGGTGTTGCACGCGCTCAAGGCGCCGCTGATGATCCCGATGCACTATTTCAGCGCCTACACGCTTGACCGGTTTTTACAGCGTGTTCGCCGGGAGTGGGACGTTGAGGTGGCTGAAATTCCATCGCTGGTGGTAAGCAAGACAAACCTCCCGGCAAAGCCGAAGGTTCTGGTCCTGCCGGGCCATTAACCGAAGCAATTAACCGCATCAGTAAGTGGAAATACGTGGAGCTTGCTCCACGTCAAATTGCAGCCGTTATTGCCCGCTTATCAACACCCCCCACAGGAGCCAGTTGACCTGGCGGAACCAATGGTTAGTTGTCGCGTTCTTGCAGCGCGTTTTTGAATGAGATTTTGAGGGATTTTCATGGTTCAGACTTGGAGTAATTGGAAGCGATTTCCCGATGCATATAGCGGCGAACATGTTGAAGCGCCCATCGGCCCTGGTGTTTACGAAGTCCGCCACACGATGACCGGCAGGGTTGTTGCCTTCGGGCATTCCGGCAACGTCGCCAATTCACTGGCGGATCTAAAGCTGAACGACGGTGCCGGCGTTTTCGCAAGGCTCTTTCGCAAGCAGCCGCTGGTGTCGCGCGTCGCCGATCTCGAATATCGCACGTGTGCAGCGGCCAGCCGAGCGGAAGCCAAGACCGCGGCGCACCGCTTGCAGGGCCTGCGACAGACCGCGTGGCGCCGGCGCATGGACATGGGCTGGGCCGCGCGCCATCCGAACTGAGATTCCTCCACAGCGATTTAATGCCCATGCGGCCGGCCTGGTGCCGGCCGTTTTACATTGCGCGCGCGGCCGCCGGAAGCTTTCGGTCGGGTGCGGATTTCGTATACAGTCAAGCTCCTGCGTACATGGGGAAGGCTGCCGATGCTGAGTGCGGAACAGAACGATCTCATCACCCGAACCGGAGCCGCCACGCCGGCGGGAAGATTGATGAGGCGCTATTGGCAACCGGCAGCTTTGGTTGATGAGCTCTCCGGCAATCGGCCGGTCAAGCCGGTACGGCTGTTCGGCGAAGACCTGGTGATCTTCAAGGATGAGCAGGGCCGCTATGGTCTGATCGGCCGCCGCTGTCCGCATCGCGGCACCGATCTCGCCTACGGGCGCCTCGAAAACGGCGGGCTGCGTTGCGCCTTCCATGGCTGGCTATTCGACGTCAACGGCAAATGCCTGGAGACGCCGGCCGAACCCGACGACAGCAATCTCTGCTCGCAAATAGAGCAAAAATCCTATCCGGTGGTGGAGAAGAGCGGCATCCTCTTTGCCTATCTTGGGCCGGGCACGCCGCCGGCATTGCCGCATTTCGACTGCTTTGTAGCGCCCGCAAGCCACACGTTTGCATTCAAGGGCATGATCGACTGCAACTGGCTGCAATCGCTCGAGGTCGGCATCGATCCAGTACACACATCTTTTCTGCACCGGTTTTTCCACGACGAGGATCCGAGCCAGGGCTACGGGAAGCTCTTTCGTGACACCTCACGCGATTCCGATATGCCAATGTCACGCATCATGCGTGAGGTGACGCGCCCGCGCATCGAAGTCGAGCCGACCGAATACGGATTCCGGCTGCTGACATTGCGTCAGATCAGCGAAGCAAGCATGCATGTGCGTGTTACCAACCTGATGTTTCCCAACGCGTTCGTTATTCCGATGAGTAGGGAGATGACGATCACGCAATGGCACGTGCCGATCGACGATACGAAACACTATTGGTACGCGATCTTTACTTCGTTCGGCGCCGCCGTCGACAAGGACGAAATGCGGCGTCAGCGCCTCGCGCTTTATCAATTGCCCGATTACATCCCGAACAAAAACAAGAGCAACGACTACGGCTTTGATCCGCACGAGCAGGAACACGACACCTATACCGGCATGGGCGCCGACATCAACGTGCACGACCAGTGGGCGTGCGAGTCGATGGGCGCGATCCAGGACCGCACCGAAGAGCACCTCGGCACATCCGACAAGGCGATCAGCGCCTATCGAAAGCTGCTGCGCCAGGCGATCGAGCAGGCGACCAGGGGCGAAAAGCCGATCATGGTCCTCGATCCGGCTCGTGCCGCGAGCATGACGGGTCCGGCGGCAATCGACGGCATTGGCCCGGCCGACGACTGGCAGGGCTATTGGCAGAAGACCGAGGCCGTGAAACGCAAGGCTGCGAGCTGGGCCAACGGGCATTAAATCGAATGCCTTCGCGTTCGCGCAAATCCATCGGTTTCGTCGAGCGCCACGGTCTGTGGAGCGACGCGCAGACAAAGGCGGCCGCTCAAGTCGAACGAATCGTCAAAAAAGAAAAACTCGAAATGGTGCGCTTCTCCTTTGCCGACCAGCACGGCGTGCTGCGCGGCAAAGCACTGCTGGCATCGGAGGTGTCAGGCGCGATGCGCAGCGGCGTCACCATGACCACAACTTTGCTCGCGAAAGACACTGCGCACCGTACCGTCTATCCGGTGTTCACGCCCGGTGGCGGCTTCGCGATGGAGCAGATGCAAGGCGGTGGTGATTTCGTCATGGTCGCGGATCCGACGACGTTTCGGATCCTGCCCTGGGCAAACAAAACCGGCTGGATACTGTGTGATATTTACTTCGCCAATGGCCAGCCGGTGCCATTTTCCGCGCGTGCGCGCTGCCGCGACGCGCTCGCAACGCTTGCCAAGGCCGGGTTCGATTTCGTTGCCGGCCTGGAAGTGGAATTTCATCTGTTCAAGTTGACGAATCCGCGTCTGACGCCCGCCGACGCGAGCTGGCCGCCGGAAGCGCCCGACATCAGCCTGCTGACGCAAGGCCACCAGTATCTCACGGAATCCCGCCTCGACATGCTTGATCCGGCGGTGGAGCTGCTCCGCCATGGTATCGAACAATTGGGCCTGCCGTTGCGTTCGGTCGAGGTCGAGCTCGGCCCCAGCCAGTGCGAATTTACTTTCCGCCCGCAGGCCGGCCTGGAAAGCGCCGATACCATGGTGTTGTTCCGCGCTGCGGTGAAGCAGATTGCGCGGCGCCACGGCTACCTCGCGAGCTTCATGTGCCGGCCGGCGCTCTCCAACATGATGTCGAGCGGATGGCATCTGCATCAGTCGCTGATCGAATCGAAGTCGAGGCGCAACGCATTTGCGTTTGACCACCGTGACGTGCTTTCGACGGTCGGCAAATATTATCTCGGCGGGCTGCTGAGCCACGCGCGTGCTGCGGCGGCCTTCACCACGCCGACCATCAATGGGTACAAGCGTTACCGGCCTTATTCGCTTGCGCCCGACCGCGCCATCTGGGCGCGCGACAATCGCGGCGTCATGGTGCGTATTCTGGGCCAGCCGGGTGATGCCGCGACGCATCTGGAAAACAGGGTCGGCGAACCCGCGGCCAATCCCTATCTCTATGTCGCGTCGCAGATCTACTCGGGACTCGATGGTATCGCACGCAGGCTCGATCCCGGCCCATCCGCCGACACGCCCTATGAAGCGGTGGCCGCGCTGTTGCCAAAAAATCTCGGCGAAGCGCTGACCGCACTACGCGCCGACGAAACTTTCCGTGCCGGCTTCGGTGCAGCATTTATCGATTATTATACGCACATAAAGGCCGCCGAACTCGAGCGCTTCCAGAAGGAATCGCGCGAGCAATCGGAGCCGACCCCCTGGGAGCAGAAAGAGTATCTGGATTTATTTTGACCCGTTAATAGTCGAGCCGGGGCGCGCGCAGTCGTGCCCGGCCGATGAGGCAGAAGCCTACAGTACCGGCCATGCCCGCGATCGCAAAGATGAGCTTGATCTTGGCGGGCGCGCCGGTGCCCAACGACGCCGCGTAGTCGGCGATAATCGGGTCGCTCGCGATCACGTCGCCCGCGATCCATCCCAGCAGACCTACCCCGGCCCAAATGATGAGCGGGAAATAGTTGAGCATGGCCATGATAATGTTCGCGCCCGCGACAATGGCGGGAATGCTGACGCCCAGTCCGAACACGAGCAGTGCGAGGCTTCCGTCGGCCACGGCGGCCACCGCAATAACATTGTCAAGACTCATGACCACGTCGGCTACGGCCACAAGTTTCACCGCCCGCCAGAGACTCTGTGATGAGGAGTCACCATTTTCGGCTCCTTCGCTGGGCGACAGTAATTTGACCGCAATCCAGAGAAGGGCCGCGCCACCGGCGATCTTGACGTAGGGGAGCAGCATAAGTGTGGAGACGATGGTCGCAAAGATCAGACGCAACAAAAGCGCGACTCCCGTGCCGAGCACCATTCCGGTGAGGCGTTGCTTTTGCGGCAAATTCCGGCAGGCGAGCGCAATCACGATGGCGTTGTCGCCCGACAGCAGGACGTTGATCCAGATAATCTGGACGACTGATATCCAGAACTGCGGCTGCGTGTTGACGCTGAGATCATTCAAGAAATTGATCATTCGCAATCCTGCGCAGTTCGACTAAGCGATTTTTCCGGTGTGCGGACGGCAGGGGTGTTTGCGAAGCGTCAACCCATGCCGCGCGCGCCACGCGGGATCGCGCGTTTCTCGCCACGCCGTGTAGAGGACGCTGACGAGCCCGAGCGCGCCGATGACCAGTAACGACCACTGAAAAAGTTCAGAGCGCGCTGCGTCGACACGAAGGTGATCGAGCAATGTCAGGTAGGGGAGCGCCCAAAGCGCCACGAGTCCGGCCCAGTTGACGAGAACGGAACTGATGGAGATCCGTGTGCCCGACCGTCCCGCCGGTCCGCGCGCGGGCTCATGGCTGTTCGTCCATTTGCGCAACGTTCGATTGCTACCGAGCCTTCGCAAACGAATGCTTCCCGCGCGAGCGAGTGGATTTGCTGTCAATGGAAGTCTGTTCGGCACGATACCTGCCCGCTTGCGGCAACTCAGATTGCCGTGCGGGAAGCATAGGGTTGTCGAACCCACCCGCAATTCAGGATGAATGCCCGGGGTAATGCACTTGGGTATTTTCCCCCAGGGATTAATATCCGGGGTGTCGTCGCGGGAGAGGTCTAAGATTGATGACCATCAGGATGCAGGCGGAGCGAACGCGAGCGATGGCCTTTCCGCGAGTTTTCGACGCGCACAAATTGATCGTCGGGCTTATTTATTTTGCGGCCTATGCGGTGCTCGACTGGATCAGCTTTATCGAGCCATACGCGCACCTCGGAATCACGCCCTGGAATCCGGGCACTGGCCTGAGTTTTGTGCTGCTTCTGCTGTTTGGGCTCCGGATGATTCCGTTTTTGCTCATCAGCCCGTTGCTCGCAGATTATCTCAATCAGCAATTTGCCATGCCTTGGCAGGTGGAGATCCTTGCTTCGGTGCTGGTCGGCGGCGGCTATTCGATCGCATTGGCGATTTTGTTGCATCCAAAGCTGCGGTTTGAGCCCACACTCGACTCGATGCGCGATCTCGTTCTGCTGATGATGGTCGCGGTTGTAAGTGCTGCTTTCGTCGCAATTGGATATGTAAGCCTGACGATCGCCGTGGGATTGCTGCCGTCCGCTGACTTCACGGCGGCGACGCTGCGTTATTGGGTGGGTGACGTTATCGGCATCACGGTAATTGCACCGTTTGCATTATTTGCATTGACGCGCCGCCGCATACTGCCAATGACGACAGAAACATCGCTCCAATTTGTTGCAATCGGCGTAGCCTTGGCGCTGGTATTTGGTCTGGCGCAAGAACAGCAATTCCAGTTGTTTTATGTTCTCTTCCTGCCGATTGTTTGGCTTGCTGTTCGCACCGGTTCGGAGGGGGTCAGTGTCGGAATTCTGGTCACGCAACTCGGGCTGATCCTCGGCATTCAGCTTTCTCCCGCCGGGACATTCGACGTGACGGCCTTCCAGGCGCTGATGCTCGTCTTGGCGGTGACGGGCCTGGTTGCCGGTGAGTTGGTGACAGAACGCCGGCGGACCGAAGCACAATTGCGATTGCAGCAGGAATCGCACTCGCGTCTTGCGCGCCTCGGGAGCATGGGTGAACTCGCCGCGGCGGTCGCGCATGAACTCAATCAGCCCTTGATGGCGGCCGGTACTTATACGCGCCTGGTCAACGATGCGATGAGCGCTACGCCTGTTGATGTCACGACAGCTGCTGAAACCGCGAGAAAGGCGGTCGCTCAGGTTGAGCGTGCAGCAGAAGTCGTGCGCCGTCTGCGTGCTCTGGTCCGGCTCGACCGCAGCAACCGCGTGCCATGCCGCTTCGAGCAGATAGCGGACGAGGCGCTCGAATTGTGCCGGCCGGATCTCGACCGCACGCACGTGACTACCCGAACCGACATTGCCGCAGGCCTCCCGCGCATCATGGTCGACCTCCTTCAGGTCGAGCAGGTGCTGATCAATCTTCTGCGCAATGCAATCGAGGCGATCGGAAATAGACGTGGTTCAGTTCTGATCGGGGCGAAGACATTCGACGACGAATTCATTGAAATTCGTGTTGTCGACACCGGGCCGGGCTTTCCGCCCGCGCTACTTGAAAGTGCGTTTCTGCCATTGTCTTCCAGCAAGGCCGAAGGGCTCGGCATCGGGTTGCCGCTGTGCCGGTCGATTGTCGAGGCGCATGGTGGCAAGTTATGGATCGACGACGGCTCGCAGGGCGGTGCCGTCCACTTTACGCTACCCATCGCAAAGACGGCCAAGGCATGAGTTCCCTCATTCGCATTGCGGTCATTGACGACGATGAGGCGGTGCTCGACTCATTGCGCCTCTATTTCGCCCGGCAAAACATTGACACAGCTTGTTTTGCGTCGGCGAAAAAATTTCTTTCAGCGATCGAGGAGGGGCAACAATTTGATTGCATTGTTTCGGACGTCCGAATGCCCGGCATGTCGGGCCTAGATCTGATTCAAAGTCTGAAGATCGGTCGCTCGATTGCGCCGGTTGTCCTGATCACCGGACATGGCGACGTCGATATGGCTGTCGCTGCCATCAAGGTCGGAGCGTTCGATTTCATTGAAAAGCCGTTCGATGAGGCGCGGCTGCTCGCCAGCATCAAAAATGCGATAGAAAAAAATCAGCAGCCTGGGATCGATGCGGCCGAGCTGGAACAGTTACGATCGCGGTTCGACACGCTTTCGACCCGGCAACGCCAGGTCATGGAGCTCGCCGTGGCCGGTTTGTCGAACAAGGAAATAGGGTCGCAACTCAAAATCAGCCCGAAGACCGTGGAGAACCACCGTGCCTGGGTGATGGAACGTATCGGCGCACGTAATATAGCCGACCTCGTGCGCATAGCGATGAAAGTTCAAGGAACGCTACGGAGTTAGTCTAATCTGATGCCTTATGCACCCACACTGGACAACGTAAAGCTCTATTACGAAGAGGTCGGGCAGGGCACGCCCATCCTCTTCGTGCACGAATTCGCAGGCGATCATCGCAGCTGGGAGCCACAGCTGCGCGAATTCGGCAAACGATACCGCTGCATTGCCTATGCCGCGCGCGGCTACAAGCCTTCCGATGTGCCGTCGGATCCCTCGACCTACAGCTATCTGCATGTGATGCGCGATGCCGTCGCGGTGCTCGATCATCTGAAAATCGACAAAGCGCACGTTATCGGACTGTCGATGGGCGGCTACACCGCGTTGCAGGTTGCGCTCAACTATCCAGGACGCGTGCGCTCGCTGGTGCTTGCCGGTACCGGTTCCGGCAGCGAGCGATGGTACACCGAGGACTTCCACAAGCGCTCACGCGATCTCGCGGTGCAATTCGAACGCGAAGGCTCGGCCGCTGTGGCAAAAACCTACGGCCGCAGCCCGAGCCGCATTCCCTTCGAGTTGAAGGATCCGCGCGGTTTTGCCGAGTTTTCAAGGCAACTATCGGAACACGACGCGCAAGGCTCCGCGCACATGTCGCGCGGGTTCCAGGGCGCGCGTCCATCGCTCTACGATTTTGAAGGCGAAATGCGAAGGCTGACGACGCCGGCGCTCATCGTGGTCGGCGACGAGGACGAGCGTTGCATCGAGCCCGGCCTGTTCATGAAGGATGCGATCGCCGCGTCAGGTCTAGCCGTATTTCCGAAGACCGGCCATGCGGTGAACCTCGAAGAGCCGGAGCTGTTCAACCGGGTGGTCGGCGACTTTCTCGCCCGCGTTGATAGGGGGGCCTGGCAGGCGCGCGACCCGAGAACGCGCGCTCCCGAGTCCCGCCGATCGTGATGGAACTCGACGGCAGTTCCGTTCATTATTTGGGCGGACCTGCCTGGGAGGTGCCAATGCTGAAATGGGCGTTTGTCTTCTTGCTGATCGCAATTGTCGCCGGTATTTTCGGATTTACCGACGTTGAGGCGGCCTCGGCCACTATAGCGCAATGGCTGTTTGGCATTTTCCTTGTGTTGTTCCTCGGCGCGCTGATTATCGGCCTGAGCATCGGCGCCCGGCTGACGTCATGAGCATTTTACCTCCGCAGGCAACGGCTCAGCGTTTCTGCGGATACGATCGGGACGGGATATTCGGGAGGATAGTCACCATGCGTCGCATCGTTTTCGTCGTTCTGGCCTCTGCGCTCCTTGGCTTGTTTGGGGGATTGGCCCAAGCGGCCGATCTTTATCCCGCGCATCGATCCGTGCGGATTTCGCAAGGTGGAGACTACGCCGCTCGCGTTGTCAATTCTGCTCCGCGTATTCGCATTGTCGAGCAACTGCCCTATTGCGGCGATTGCGAAGCGCCCATCGGTCGGAGCTCTTCGCGCACTGTACGGCTGCGCTACGTCGGCAACCCCGTTTGGGAGCGCGGCTGTGCGTTGGGTGGCTGCTATGGCTATTACGACGTAACGCCCAGCTGCTATTGGCGGGACGTGCCGCTGCCCGACGGCCATGGCGGCTGGGTCAGGGGTGTCGAGAACGTCTGCGACGGGTTCTGAGGTTCGATCGCGTCAGACGTCGACGCTCGCCGCCAGCGCATTGTCCTGGATGAATTGACGACGCGGTTCGACCAGATCGCCCATCAGCTGGTCGAACAAAACGTTGGCTTCGTCCACTTCCTTGATACGCACCTGCAGCAGCGAGCGCGCATTGGTGTCGAGCGTGGTTTCCCAGAGCTGCTCCGGGTTCATTTCGCCCAGGCCTTTGTAGCGCTGCATCGTGACGCCCTTGCGCCCCGCACCGGTAATGGCCTCGAACAGGCCGACCGGCCCATGGATCGCCCAGGTCTCGTCCTTGCGACGCAATGAGCCGGGCTTTTCGTAGGTTTTCTGCAACGAGGCCGCGTACTCGTCGAGCTTGCGAGCGTCTGCCGAGCCGAGCAGCGCGTGATCGATGATGGCGACGGTCTTTACGCCACGCAGCGTGCGGGTGAAAGTAAAGCCGGACTCTTCGCTGAATTCACCTTCCCAGCCGCGTTCGGTTTCTTCGGAGAGCGCATTGAGGCGTTTGGCGATGTAGGGCGCCGCTGCTTTGGCCTTCTTGGGATCACCGAATATATCGGAACTGAGCACACCGAGGATAGCCGCCTGTTCGACAACCTGGCGATTGTACCGGCTGTGCAGTCCATTCAGCAGATTGCGGATCGACCGCGCCTGTTCGACCAGTTTGCGCAGGTCCTCGCCGGCGCGTTCTTCGCCGGAGGCGAGACGCAGCACGGCCTCTTCAACGCCGGTCACGATCAGATAATCTTCCAGCGCGCGCTCGTCCTTCAAATACTGCTCGGATTTTCCACGCGCGACTTTGTAGAGCGGGGGTTGCGCGATGAATATATGGCCGCGCTTGATCAGCTCTTCCATCTGCCGGAAGAAGAACGTCAGCAGCAGCGTCCGGATGTGCGAGCCGTCCACGTCTGCGTCAGTCATAATGATGATCTTGTGGTAGCGCAGCTTGTCCGGATTGAACTCGTCGCGGCCAATGCCGGTGCCGAGCGCCGTGATCAGCGTGCCAATCTCCTGGCTGCCCAGCATCTTGTCGAAGCGCGCACGCTCGACATTCAGGATCTTGCCACGCAGCGGCAAGACGGCCTGGAATTCACGGTTACGGCCTTGCTTGGCTGATCCGCCGGCGCTGTCACCCTCGACGATGAACAGTTCGGATTTTGCAGGATCGCGTTCCTGGCAATCGGCGAGCTTGCCGGGGAGTGACGATACGTCGAGCGCGCCCTTGCGGCGGGTCAATTCGCGCGCCTTGCGCGCGGCTTCGCGCGCGGCGGCTGCTTCCACAACCTTGCCGACGATTACCCTGGCTTCCTGCGGATGGATTTCGAACCAGTCCTGCAAGGCCTGATTGATGACATTTTCGACGACCGGGCGGACTTCCGAGGACACCAGCTTGTCCTTGGTCTGCGAAGAGAATTTCGGATCCGGCACCTTGCAGGACAGCACCGCCGTCAGGCCCTCGCGGCAGTCATCGCCGGTGAGCGCGACCTTTTCCTTGCGCGATGTGCCGGCGGTTTCGGCATATTGCGTGATCTGGCGTGTGAGGGCGCCACGGAAGCCGGCGAGATGCGTGCCGCCATCACGCTGCGGGATGTTGTTGGTAAAGCAAAGCACGCTTTCATGGTAACCGTCATTCCACCACAGCGCGCATTCGACCGTGATGCCTTCGCGTTCGGCCTTGATCATGACCGGGCTTGGTATGAGCGCGGTCTTGTTGCGATCGAGGAATTTCACGAAGGCTTCCACGCCGCCCTCGTATTTCATCTCCTCGCGCTTTTCGACCGCATGGCGCTGGTCGGCGAGGATGATGACGACACCGGAATTCAGGAATGCCAGCTCGCGCAAGCGATGCTCGAGCGTGGCAAAGTCAAATTCGACCATCGTGAAAGTCTTCGTGGAGGGCAGGAAGGTCACTTCCGTGCCGCGCTTGTCCTTGGCATTGCCGGTGCTCTTGAGCGGAGCAACAGCGACGCCGTCGCGGAACTCCATGCAATGCTCCTTGCCGTCGCGCCAGATCGTCAGCTTGAGCCAGGTCGAAAGGGCGTTGACCACCGAGACGCCGACGCCATGCAGGCCGCCTGAAACCTTGTAGGCGTTCTGGTCGAATTTTCCGCCGGCGTGCAGCTGGGTCATGATGACCTCGGCGGCCGATACGCCTTCGCCTTTGTGAATGTCGGTGGGGATGCCGCGGCCATTGTCGCGCACCGTGCACGATCCATCCGGATTGAGCGTCACTACGACTTCCGAGGCAAATCCAGCGAGCGCTTCGTCAATGGCGTTGTCCACCACCTCGTAGACCATGTGGTGAAGGCCGGACCCGTCATCGGTGTCTCCGATATACATGCCGGGCCGCTTGCGCACGGCATCGAGGCCTTTGAGGACCTTGATCAATTCGGCGCCATAGTCGGATGGATTCTTGCGGGCCGGTTCAGCCATTGGCGGCACCCTCGAGACGGTCGGAAAATTAAGTCGGAATGAGCGGTTTGTGTGACATGAAAAATGGGTCCCGTACAGCGCAAAGTCGGTTGGCTTAATATGTTGATCTAACAGCGTTTTTTAAAGGGGAGGGGGTATAAAAATCCCCACTTTTTTCGACCCATTTTTAGTCCGACTCGCGCGAATTTCTGTCTTTCGCAGCACTCCAGATTAGTGACGATCGAAGCTGCTCTTCGCGCATTGAATCCATCGCTTGCACATGAGCGTGCCATGGCATTTAAGGCACTGACACCTTGCGCCCGATCTGAATTCATCAAGCATGCACTGGCTTACCCGCCCACTCGAAGTCCCGCACAGGCTGCGCGCCATCGTTCGCGCACGGGAATCGAGCGTGATCGTGCTGGCGGTCATCATCGGGGCCATTGCCGGACTATCGGTTGCTGCGATGGGCGAGGCAGTCGGATATATGCATCAGGTTTTTTTCGGGCTCGATCCCGGTGAGCGCCTGTCCGGGCGGGTTGCGCTCGATCCGCTCCGTGCGTTCATCCCGCCGTGCCTCGGCGGACTGCTGTTCGGACTCGTCAGCGCCTACATCACGCGCCGGCGT
Source organism: uncultured Alphaproteobacteria bacterium (assembly GCA_963815055.1). Classification (GTDB taxonomy): domain Bacteria; phylum Pseudomonadota; class Alphaproteobacteria; order Rhizobiales; family Xanthobacteraceae; genus Pseudolabrys. Next base: position 358,843 of record CAWFEU010000001.1, read on the forward strand.
GGCACCGAGGTCGACCCGATCGAGGCCAATGCGCTGCATGGCGGACGCATGTCCATGCGCGGCAGCCTGATCGTCGCTGCGCAGACCGTGTGGTCGAGCGGTATCGGAGCGTCAGTCGGGCTGGAAGCGGGCTATACCCAACTCGCCAGCGGCATCGCCTCGGCCATCGGACGATCGTTTCGCCTGCGGCGCAGTGACATGCGCGTGCTGGTCGGCTGTGGAGCGGCGGCCGCGATCGCGGGTGCCTTTGGCGCGCCGCTCGGCGGAGCTTTCTACGGATTCGAACTGATCATCGGCAGCTATTCGATCGCCTCGCTTGCGCCGGTCGGCATGGCGTCGCTTGTGGGGTATCTGACCGCGCAAGTCTTCACGCCTGATCGCCTCGGCATCGAGACCGGCGCGGTGTCGAATCTGGCGGTCCACGACGTGGTGATCGCAGCATTTGTTGGTGTGCTCGCCGCTGTGTTCGGCATTGTCCTGATGCGCGGTGTGGCAGCAAGCGAATTGCTGTTCACCCGCTTGCGGGTGAAGCCGGCATTGCGTCCGATGATCGGCGGCGCCGTGGTGGGCCTGCTCGCCATGATCTCACCGCAGGTTATGTCCTCCGGACACGGGGCGCTGCATCTGACTGGCATCTTCAAGCTGCCGCTGGCCACGATCGCACTGATCTTTGTGCTGAAGTCACTTGCGTCCATGGTATCGCTCGGTTCCGGTTTCCGCGGCGGCCTGTTTTTCGCCTCGCTCCTGCTGGGCGCGCTCGGTGGTCAATTATTCGCATTAGGGCTTGGGGCTGTCTTTCCCGGTCTGCATATCGACCCCAATTCCTACGCCATCATCGGCATGTGCGCGCTGTCGGTCTCCGTGATCGGCGGCCCATTGACCATGACGTTTATCGCGCTGGAAACTACCGGCGATCTGTGGCTCACCACGGCTGTGGTTATAGCGGCGATCATAGCGATGCAGGTGACGCGCGAGTTCTTCGGTTATTCGTTTGCCACCTGGCGGTTCCATCTGCGCGGTGAAACCATCCGCAGCGCAGCCGACGTCGGCTGGATCCGTGATCTGACGGTCGCGCAAATGATGCGGGCTGACGTGCGCACGACGCCGGTTGAATCGCCAATTCCGACATTTCGTGAGGCGTTTCCGCTTGGTTCAACCACCCAGGTGATCGCGGTCGACGAGGACGGGCGCTATGCCGGAATGGTGATCGTGGCGGAAGCTCATGCGGCCGAGCTCAGCGCTACGGCGTCGCTGCGCGATATATTGCACCACAGCGACCACATGCTTTTATCGCAGATGACTGCGCAAGAAGCGGTTGCTGCCTTTGACCGCTACGAAGCCGAGGCACTCGCCGTCGTCAATTCGCTGGAGCGCCGGCAAGTCACCGGGCTGCTGAGCGAAGCGCATGCACTCCGCCGTTATTCCGATGCCTCTGAGCGTCAACGGCGTGAACTGCTTGGGGAAATCTGACGCAGGCGAATCTAGTCCGGCGGCAGTTCGTGTTTGCTCGGGTCCAGGCGACGCAAATGATGGAACGTCGGTTCGTAGTCGGGAATCGGCGCATTGAACGCCGCAAGGCCAGCCGCCAGTATCTCGATGCGATCGAGTTCGGCACGCGTCTTGTCAAACGCGCGATAAAGCTCGTTTGTGACCCTGGCAACTGCTGCGTCCTTTTCCATCTTTCGTCGCTATGAGTTTGCGCCAATAGTCAGTGGGTAAAGCAATGCGCTGGCTATTGTTCCTATTTTCGAAGAATTGATCGTATTTGAATTAACAAAATGTGAGCGGCCTCAGGGGAACTACGCTTCAGCCGGTTCTACGCGGCCGTCGCGAACAATAAATACCTGCGCGCGGCCCATGATATCGCCGAATGCGGCGGGGTCGGCGCCGGTCATCCAGACCTGCGCCGCCAGCGACGTCAGCGCGTCGTAGAGGGACGCGCGTCGCGCGGGATCGAGATGCGCGACCACTTCGTCGAGCAGCAACAACGGCGCAAAACCCGTCATTTGCTTGATCAAATTTACATGCGCCAGCACCAGGCGGATGAGCAGCGCCTTCTGTTCGCCAGTCGAGGCATCGGCGGCCGGGATATTCTTACCCGCATGACTGACGGAAAGATCAGACAAATGCGGCCCATCGAGTGTGCGTCCGGCGGCGGCATCGCGCGCGCGGTTGTCTTTCAGGAGTGCGCGATACCGGTCCTCGATTTCAAGCGCGCTGTGATCGGGCAGAAGCTGTTCCATCCAGCCTTCCAGTGCGATTTCCGCTTGCGGAAATTCCGGCGCTTCCCCACGCGATGCATGGAGCGCGGCCGCGAGGCGTTTGACGGTTTCCGCGCGCGCCGCAGCGACGGCCACTGCTACTTCGGCGGTCTCGTGTTCAATTGCGTCGAGCCAGTGCGTGTCGCCCGGCGAATTTTCGAGAAGCCGGTTGCGCGAACGCAAGCTGCGCTCCAGTGCGGCGACGCGACCTGAGTGTTGTGCGTCGACCGCGAGAACAAGTCGGTCAAGAAATCGCCGGCGTTCCGATGCCGGGCCACTGAACAGCGGGTCCATCGCCGGCGTGAGCCAGATCACCCGCAGGTGGTCCGCAAAGGCAGCAGCCGAACCCACGCTTTCGCGATCAACGCGACATTTACGGCTTGGGGCCAATTCATCGCCTGCCGGCGGATCGATGCCGGTGCCAAGCGTTGCGAGGCCCAACATGCCTTCGATTTCGGCTGATATGGCCCAGGCGCCGTCACCTTCCGAAAAGGCAAGCTCTTCCATGGTCGCGCGCCGCAATCCGCGGCCGGGAGCGAGGAGCGAGATTGCCTCAATCAGATTGGTTTTGCCGGCGCCATTTGCGCCGGTGAGAACCACCGGTGCGGCACGATCGGGAACAATTTGCGCGGCGTGATAGCTGCGGAAATTGGTGAGCGTCAGGCGTCGGACAAAGGCGGTGGTCATGGGTGCTGCCATGCGGCAGGCCGCAGTGCACCCTCTCCCTTTGTGGGAGAGGATGGCGCGCAAAGCGCGCCGGGTGAGGGGTCAGCTTTGACCATTAGCGATATGCGAGAAGATGTCTTCACGAACTGACGCTGATCGCTGAAGGATGTCGTTGTTCCAATAGCGCAGAACGCGAAAGCCTTCACGCTGCAGATGCGCGTCTCGTTGTTCGTCGCGCTTCGAATCAAAATGTTGGCCACCGTCGACTTCAATGACGATCTTTGAATCAAAACAAACGAAATCCAAAATGTAATTTTGAAATGGGACTTGTCTGCGGAATTTGAAACCCTCGAGGCGCCGGTGCCACAAAAGTTGCCACATGACGGCCTCAGCGTCCGTAGGCATCCGACGCATGGCTCTTGCGAAATTGCGGCTACGTTTCGCAATCGGACGATGGTGAAATCCTGGCGACACCGACCCCTCACCCGGCTCGGGCCTTGCGGCCCTCGCCACCCTCTCCCACAAGGGGAGAGGGTAAGACGGAGAGATCGTTGCGTAAACAGGAGGGCCGCTAAACCCGCATCGGCATCAGGACGTAGAGCGCGCCTTTGGCGTCCTTGTCCTGGATGAGTGTGGGCGAACCGGGGTCGGCGAGCTTGAGCACGGCAACTTCGCCTTCGATCTGCGCGGCGATGTCGAGCAGGTAACGCGAGTTAAATCCGATATCCAGCGGCTCGGCATCGTACTCGACCTCGATCTCTTCGGTCGCGCTTCCGGAATCAGGGTTGGTCACCGACAGCACAAGCCGTCCGCCGGTGATCGAGAGTTTGACGGCACGGCCGCGTTCGCTCGACACGGTCGAGACGCGGTCGACGGCAGCCTCGAAATCCTTTTTGTCGACGACCAGACTTTTGTCGTTGTTGGCCGGAATAACCCGCGCGTAATCGGGGAAGGTGCCGTCGATCAGCTTTGAAGTGAGCACCACATTTCCGATCGTAAAGCGGATCTTGCCGGACGACATTTCAATCGCGACTTCGCCTTCGCCGGTCTCGATCAGGCGCTGAACCTCGCCCACGGTTTTGCGGGGCACGATGATTCCGGGCATGCCGGCGGCGCCTTGCGGCAGCGGCAGTTCGACCTGCGCGAGGCGATGCCCGTCAGTCGCCACGGCGCGCAATGTGGCGGCCTTGGCGGTGCCTGCGGTGTGCAGATAGATTCCGTTGAGGTAATAGCGCGTCTCCTCAGTCGAAATCGCGAACTGGGTCTTGTCGATCAGCCGCTTGAAATCGGCGGCGGCGACCTTGAACGAATGGGTCATATCGCCGGCGGCAAGATCGGGGAAGTCGCTTTCCGGCAGCGTTTGCAGGGTAAAGCGCGAGCGCCCCGCACGCAGCGAAAGTACTGCGCGGTCACCAGATCCCTCGACGATGATCTGCGCGCCCTCGGGCAGCTTGCGCACGATCTCGTAGAACATGTGCGCCGGGACCGTGGTCGAGCCGCCAGGCGATACTTCGGCGGCGATCGAGTCGGTAACTTCAAGATCAAGGTCAGTCGCCTTCAGGCTGAGCTTGCCCTTGTCGGCTTTGACCAACACATTGGCCAGAATCGGAATGGTATTGCGCCGCTCGACCACTCGATGCACGTGGCCCAGCGACTTCAAAAGCTCTGCACGCTCGACTGTCACTTTCATTGGGAAACCCGCTCGGGCGCCTTGCAAACGGATCTTGAAACAAGGCGCAACGACAAGCCAGCGCTCGCGGGATGCGAAGCCGGGGAGCAAAGGTGACGAAAGAGCGTGCATTGCGCAAGGGCAGGCAACCGGGCCGGCCGTCTTTCCCCAGGGCGTCCACAAGGTGGCGGCGGAGCAAAAGGCCCCGTCCAAGCGTGGAACGGGGCCCCTTTGTCGATTGAATAGCGTAAGCGGGTGCCTATTCCTGCAACTGCCGCTTGAGGATCTCGATTTCCTCGGCCAACGCCATGTCATTGCCGACGAGGCCTTCGATCTTACGCACTGCGTGCAGGACGGTGGTGTGATCGCGGCCGCCAAAGCGCCGGCCGATCTCCGGCAGCGATCGCAGGGTCAGGGTCTTTGCCAGATACATCGCCACCTGCCGAGGCCGCACGACATTCGCCGTCCGTCGCGATGACAGGAGGTCGGAGCGGCTGACATTGTACTGGCGGGCGACCACGCGCTGGATGTCCTCGATCTTGACCCGCTTGGGCTCTTGCGGCCGGATCAGGTCGCGCACCTCGCGCTCGGCCATTTCCAGCGTCACGGCGTGGCCGGTGAGCTTGTTGTGGGCGAGCAGCCGGTTAAGCGCGCCTTCCAGGTCGCGGCCGTTATGGGTGACCGTCTTGGCGATATAGGCAAGCACCGGGGGCGGGACGTCAAAGGCCTGATGGTGCGCCCGCGCGGCCATCACCCGCGCCTTGAGGATTTCAAACCGCAGCTCCTCGCCGAGCGCGCCCATTTCGACCACCAGCCCGCCGGCGAGCCGCGACCGCACGCGGTCGTCCAGGCTTTCGAGGTCCGAAGGAGGACGGTCGGAGGCAATCACGACCTGACGGCCGGCATCGATCAGTGCGTTGAGGGTGTGGCAGAACTCGGCCTGGGTCGATTTGCCCTGCAGGAATTGCAAGTCGTCGATCACCAGGACGCCTATCCCGCGTAATGCTTCCTTGAAAGCGAGCGCGGTCTGCGTACGCAAGGCGGAGACGAAACCGTACATGAACTTTTCGGCGGTCAGGTAGAGCACTTTGCGCTCGCCCGCGGCGTTTCCGGCCCAGGTCACTGCCTGCAGCAGGTGTGTCTTGCCGAGACCAACGCCCGAATGAATATAAAGCGGGTTGAACATCACGGGGTCGCCGCGCTTGGCGCCTGCCACCTGTCTGGCCGCGGCCTGGGCCAACGTGTTCGAGCGCCCAACGACAAATGTATCGAAGGTCAGGCGGGGATCGAGCGGTGACCCGCCGAGGGCCTCGTGCACGCTCGGATCGCCGACGGAGAGCGGCCGGCCATTGGTGTGGCCATTCGTATAACGGCCGCCATTTTCAATTGCGAAGTCCGGCTTGGCCTTTGGCAATACAGCCGATTTCAGGACCGCCGAGCGTACGATCAGTTCGACGCGCGTGACCGTGTTTTCCTGCGCCTGCCAGCAAGCCAGCACGCGCTCGGCATAATGTGATTGGATCCAGCTCTTGAGAAAGCGGGTCGGCACGGACAGCCGTACGGCGCCTTCCTCGATTGCTTCCAGGTCCATGCGGGCAAACCAGCTTGAATAGACGTCGTCACCGACTTCTGTGCGCAGGTGCTCCTTGACCCGTGACCAGCTCTCCTGATCCGCGTTTGACATTTTCTTCTGCTCAATCCGATGAATTGGTTGGACGGACTCGGTTGCCCGGCTTGGCGGCGTACCGCCAAACGCGCCGGATACGGGACGCAACAGCACTCACTCGATGATGACGTCGGGGTTAGGGATTCCGCCGCTGCGATGAAAGTTTGGCGGAGCGACATCGACAGAAGGTCGAGGGGGCGTTGCGCCTTCAGTTCAACGGCGGCGGCGTGGCGCCTCGGGTCCCGATCGTGAAAATGGAGGCCGTACGAGACGTATGGCGATTGGAATGGACGATATAAAAGAGTGGCGCTGATCGACCGGCGATATGGGCAAATGCGCTGCGCAATTCCGCACTGGACGACGTCCATCCAATGCCACTAGCGTTGGTCACCGACCCTGTCCCTGCGCCTGTCATAACATCACCCCTCGAATGACTTGCGGGCTTTCGCCCTGCGGTTTGTTGTTTGCCGGATTTCGGCGTCCCCCCGGTGCTTCCATTACCGAAAATTACGTCCGCACCGAGCCCACTAGACTTCGTCTTGTTCTTGCTCCCGGGCCGTGTCTGCGCTTCGAAGCGGTTGATTTTGACGCGAGCGGCAAACCAAATCCGTTCTCATCCGCGATGAGCGCGACCCGGAACCTTGTTTCTGATCATGCGCGAAGAATTCCCGCGCGCGTTTTCAAGATACACGAGCAAGGTGCTCTCGCAATGAATTTTACGACTGCGGCGGTAACAGAAATCATAGTGTGTGTTGTTACGGCAACGCCGCTACGGCGCTACTTTATCCAACATGTTGGAGTCGCGCGGAATTTCGACGCAGAATTCGTCTCGTAGGGCTCTATAGGGAAGAAAATATTTTAAAATTTAAGCGCCGCAAAAAATGCCTGTCACATATGCATTTTCGGGGTCCCAGCGTCGCTTTCCTCTTAAGTCTTTATCGTCGCAAAAAAAAATCTGAGCGATTTTTTGGGTAGCTCCCATTCCGAAAATGCCGTTGGCAACAGCAGCGCTGCGGATCGCAGCGCGATTCCACCAGGCATGTCGCGTGCGACCAGACTTCTCTGACGTGGCGATGACGGTTTAACTACAGCGCGGGTGCCGGTGAACCACGGTGGTGTGCACGTGGTCTGTTCGGACGACTTTTCGTCAAGTTTGAAGCGGGACTAACCCACGGCTCATTGGCCGGAGTACTTATCTACTTGCCCAGCTTCGAAATGCGGTGGGCGAGACGCGAAACTTTCCGGCTGGCATTGTTCTTGTGCACGATACCACGCTGCGCAGCACGCATGATGACCGGCTCAGCTGCCTTGAACGCCGCCATCGCGGCTTTGCGGTCGCCGCTCTGGATCGCTTCCTCGACTTTGCGCACAGAACTCCGTAGCAGCGAACGGCGCGCTTTGTTCACTTCGGTGCGGCGCGCAATCACACGCGTAGCTTTGCGGGCGGACTTGGTATTGGCCATCAGTCTCTCATCAAACTTGGTGCTTCCCGCGAAATTCCGCGAAAGCGACTAGGATTTACAAGATGTTACGGCGGCGAAAGAATTTGCCACCAAGGCTGAGGCTTATAGTGAGGGCTAATGCGGGCGTCAACGTCCGCAAGTTGCTCAAGCGACACGCTTGGCCCGTACCGCATCGTGACCGGCGACCACGGAGGCGCGATCGGCGGCGGAGAATGGCGCGAGCGGCGGTTTGACCCGCGCCAGGCCGGCATCGCCATGAATATGCGCAAGCAACGCTTTGACGCCCGGAACCAGAGGTTTCCCGTCGAACAGCTTGCGGATCTTCACTGCGGCGTCGAGCGCGGCCGTATCGCCCGTCGTCCAGGCCCGTCCGCAGAGGTCTGCGTTGAGATTGGCGGTCGCCGAGATGCAGCCGGCGAAATCGCCGGCTCGCGCCTCGATCAGGCAGGCTTCCGTCGAAGGGAAGACGGCAAAGTCCGACGATACTTTTGCGGCGGCGCGCGCAAAAGCCATGTCCCCGGAGGAGTCCTTTAGCCCCACAATGCGGGTCGGATACGATTCCAGCAACCGCTCGATCAGTGTGACATGCCAGGGCAGGCCTGACATCGCCGGGAAATGATAAAGATAGAGCGGAATCGGTTTCGATTGCGTCGCCTTCACCAGCGTGTCGATGTAAGCAACCAGTCCGTCATCGGGCACGCCCTTGTAATAAAACGGCGGCAGCACCAGTGCGCCGCCAAATCCGAGTTCGGCGGCGTGACGGGTCAATGCGACCGCATCGGACATCGCGGCAGCGCCAGTTCCGACCATCAGGCGATGAAGCGGGAGTCCATTCGCCTTGTAGGCGTCCATGACACCTTTTCGCTCATCGAGCGAGAATGAGGTCGCTTCACCGGTGGTGCCGAGCACGTTGAGGCCGTCGCAGCCATTGTCGAGCAGGTAGCGCGCCAGGTTGACGGCACGTTTCAAATCGGGTGCGCCGTTTTCCTCGATCGGTGTGGCGACGGCGGCGATCACGCCGGAAAGGGTCTTACTCACCGTAGGCTCCATGTGGCTGTCGGCAGTGATCTACCCGCTGACATTGTACGCGGCAAGCGCTGCCATGTTGACCAGTTGGTTGTCCTTGGCGCCGAGTTGCACGATCTGCACCGGGCGGTCGAGACCGACCAGTAGCGGTCCGATAACGGTGGCGCCTCCCAGTTCCTGCAGCATCTTGGTTGATATCGACGCCGAATGGAACGCCGGCATGACCAGCACATTGGCCGGCCCGGAGAGCCGGCAGAACGGGTAGGCCGCCGCCAGTTCCGGATTGAGCGCAACGTCGGCCGCCATTTCGCCGTCGTACTCGAAATCGACCCGCTTGTTGTCGAGAATCTTCACCGCCTCAATCACCCGTGCCGAGCGTTCGCCAGGTGGATGGCCGAAGGTGGAAAATGCGAGCAGCGCCAGCCGCGGCTCGTAACCAAGCCGGCGCGCGACGCCGGCAGCCTCAATCGCGATATCGGCGATTTCATGCGCCTCCGGCATTTCCGTCACCGCAGTGTCAGCGACGAGCACGGTCCGACCGCGCGCGACCACGAGCGACACACCAATCACCCGGTGGCCCGGCTTGGGATCGATCACGTGCCGGACGTCTTCGAGCGCTACCGAAAAATTTCGGGTCACACCGGTCACCATCGCGTCGACGTCACCGAGCGCTACCATGCAGGCAGCGAAATGGTTGCGGTCCTGATTCACCATCCGCTGGCAGTCGCGTACCAGATAGCCGCGCCGCTGCAATCGCTCGTACAGGAAATTGATATAGGCGGCGTTGCGGTTTGACAGCCGGGCATTGACGATCTCGATGCCGTCGCCGAGCTCGATGCCGCTCTCTTTCGCGGATTGCCGCACGCGGTCCTCGCGTCCGACGAGCAGTGCTGTGCCGAGCCCCTGATGGACAAAGCTCGCCGCCGCGCGGATCACCTGTTCCTCTTCGCCTTCGGCGAAGACGACACTCTTGGGGTTGCGGCGCAACCGGTTGAATACCTGCACCAGGGTTCCCGCGATTGGATCACGGCGCGCGCTCAACTGTTGACGGTAAGCATCCATGTCGACGATCGGCTTGCGCGCGACGGCGGTATCCATGGCGGCTTTGGCCACCGCCGGCGGCACCTGCGAGATTAGGCGCGGATCGAACGGGACGGGGATGATGTAGTCGGGTCCGAATTTTGGCCGCGCGCCGTAGGCCGCCGCGACTTCATCCGGCACATCTTCCCGTGCCAGGTCGGCCAGTGCGCGCGCCGCGGCGATCTTCATTTCCATGTTGATGGCGGAGGCACGCACGTCGAGAGCGCCGCGGAAGATGTAAGGGAAGCCGAGCACATTGTTGATCTGGTTCGGGTAGTCGGAGCGTCCGGTTGCCATGATGGCATCATCGCGAATTTCGGCGACTTCCTCCGGCGAAATCTCCGCATCGGGATTGGCCATCGCAAAGATGATCGGCTTTGCCGCCATCGACTTCACCATCGCCGGTGTGAATGCGCCTTTGACCGAGAGACCGAAGGCCACGTCGGCGCCTTCGAAGGCCTCTGCGAGCGTCCGCTTGGACGTCTTCATGGCGTAGGCAGACTTCCACTGGTTCATGCCGTCCTTGCGGCCCTGATAGATGACGCCCTTGGTGTCGCAGAGCAGCAGGTTCTCCGGCCGGAAGCCGATCGCCTTGAGCAGCTCGAGGCATGCGATGCCGGCGGCGCCCGCGCCGTTGCACACGAGCTTGGTGGTGGCGATCTCGCGCCCGGTGAGGTCGAGCGCGTTCAACAGGCCGGCGGCGGCGATGATGGCGGTGCCGTGCTGGTCGTCGTGGAAAACCGGGATGTCGAGCAGCTCGCGCAGCCTCTGCTCAATGATGAAACACTCCGGTGCCTTGATGTCCTCGAGATTGATGCCGCCCCAACCGGCGCCGAGATAGCGGACACAATTGATGAACTGGTCGGGATCTTCGGTGGAGACTTCCAGATCGATCGAGTTGATGTCTGCGAAGCGCTTGAACAGGACGGCTTTGCCTTCCATCACGGGCTTTGCCGCCAGCGCGCCGCGATTGCCGAGGCCGAGGATCGCCGTGCCATTGGTGATGACCGCGACGAAATTGCCCTTCACCGTATAGTCGTAGGCCCGGCTTGGATCCTCGGCGATCGCCAGCACGGGAACCGCGACGCCCGGCGAATAAGCGAGCGAAAGGTCGCGCTGGGTCGCCATCGGTTTCGTGGCGATCACCTCCAGTTTGCCCGGGCGGCCAACGCTGTGAAATTGCAGGGCTTCCTGGTCGGTAAAGGTCGGCCGGTTGCGGCCGGCGGGGGGCTTGGCGGGCATTGTGACTCCATGAACGCGACCGGAATGCCCGGTGGGTGAAGGTTAGCGGATGCAACCGACACAAGGGAAGAGGACGGAATTACACCCAGCGGTACTGTTGTATGAAAACGAGGCGCGGGTTAATCGGTGCCTCCCGCGAACGATTGCTATGATCGGCTGGACATGATTCGTTTTCTACTTCGCTTTTTTGGCCTGATCTTCCTGGCGGCCGGATTCATCCTGGGTGTCTATGACGGCACCAAGTCGATCGCCGGCAACACCGTCTTTTTCACCAGCGTGCGCGCGCTGTGGGAGCTGTTCAGCGCCGGCAGCCTGGCGAAGCTCCAGCCAATGATCCAGCCCTATGCCGGCGGCTATTTGTGGGACCCGCTGATGGTGAGCATCTTGGCGGCGCCGAGTTGGGCCGTCCTAGGTTTTTTAGGCATTCTTTTCCTTATCCTCGGCCGCAAGAAGAAGCCGCTGATCGGCTACGCGCGGCCCTGACCGCGAACGAGCGCCAATAAGATTTATCGCGGGCGCGTGAACCGCTAGTTGCAGCCGCTTGCCAAGACGTGATTGCCAGGCCCGTTTCGGTTAGCCTGCATGTGACATATATTGCGGTCAGCAATTGCAGGAGAAACCAGCATGTTCGGCTTCAAGAAAGTTGCCATGCCCAAGGCCGGCGAGGCGTTGCCGGGCCGCGCGAGCCCGATCAGGACCGCCGCCGCGCATTTCATAAATCATCACGCGCTGAAAGGGCCTTATCCGGAAGGCTTGGAGAAGACGATGTTCGGTCTCGGATGTTTCTGGGGCGCCGAGCGCAAATTCTGGGAATTGGGCGAGCGCGTCTATGTCACCGCGGTCGGCTATGCGGGCGGAATGACCCCCAACCCGACCTACGAGGAAGTCTGCTCGGGCCGCACCGGCCACAACGAGGTGGTGCTGGTGGTTTATGACCCCAAGAAGATTTCCTATGACACGCTGCTCAAGACCTTCTGGGAAAGCCACGATCCGACCCAGGGCATGCGTCAGGGCAACGACGTCGGCACCCAGTACCGCTCCGGCATCTACACATTTAATGCCGCGCAGCGGCAGGCGGCCGAGGCGTCGAAGGCGATGTATGAACAGGAGCTCAAGAAGAAACGCTACGGCGCCATCACCACAGAGATCGTCGATGCGCCCGAGTTCTATTTCGCCGAGGACTACCACCAGCAATATTTGGCGAAAAACCCGATGGGCTATTGTGGCCTGGGTGGTACCGGCGTGTCGTGCCCGATCGGGACCGGCGCCAGGCTGACGCAAGGCGCGCCGGCCTGACCAACGCCCTTAACCTTTGATGGGGGCCGTGCGCCTCTGTTCAGACTGCCGAAATAGCCCCTCACCCGACCCTCTCCCCGCAAGCGGGGAGAGGGAGAAGCGACCGCAATTCAGAATTTGTTAACTATATAAAGCCTTAATCGGGCTCGTTTTCCTCACGGCTTAGTGGACGCCTGGATGCGGGGAGCCCGACTTCTGTTGGCGGTTTGCGCCGCGATGGCGCTTTCGGGCTGTGTGCACGAACAATATGCGCAACAGGCGAGCCCGCGCGCCGCCGCACCGGCGTCTTCAGCACGTCATCTATATTCAACGTCTCCCGCTTACGCGCAGCAGGCCTACGAGCAGCCAACCAATCAAATGGTTGAATTGCAGCCTGCGTCGGCTGACGATCGCGGCCTGCTCAATTCAAGAACCGCTACGCCGGTTTACGTCGCTCCGGCTCCGCCACCACCGCCGCCTGCCGTGGGTGGGCCTTATGTTGCCGCGCCTTACGGTTACGCAGCCGTACCGGCCGCCGTCGTCACGCCGGCGCCAAGCGAGCGGCCTTACACGCTCGATACGGGCGACAGACTGCGTATCGTGGTGTTCGGACAGGACGGCATCACCAACAGCTACGCCGTCGATGCCGGCGGCAAGGTCAACCTGCCGTTGATCGGCTCGGTGACGGCGCGCGGGCTCACCAATCAGCAACTGGCGGCCGCGATCACCGCGCGGCTCAAGCAAGGCTATGTGCGCGAACCGCATGTGAGCGTCGAGGTCGAGGCGTACCGGCCGTTCTTTATCCTCGGCGAGGTCACGACACCGGGACAGTATCCTTACGTCGTCGACATGACTGCGGAAACCGCGATTGCCATTGCTGGTGGCTTTGCACCGCGCGCCTTCAAGACAACCGTAGAGCTCACACGCAGGGTTGGCGGCGAGCAGCTCCGCACGCAAGTGCCGCTCGATTATCCCGTGCGCCCCGGCGACACCATCCTCGTCAAGGAGCGGTGGTTTTAGGTTGATGGAGTGGGGCCTCTCTCGTTGCCATGCCCGGCCTTGTGCCGGGCATCCACGTCTTTGAAACACTGCATTGTTCCAAAACGTGGATGGCCGGGACAAGCCCGGCCATGACGTCTAGAGCGCTGCGCTTACGATTGCTATTTCTTCATATGCTTCGCAAGGAAGTCCTGTGTGCGTTTCCATGCGAGATCGCCGGATTCCTTGCGGTAGCTCGCGCGCTCATCGCAATAGAAACCGTGCGGCGCATCCGGATAGGTGTAGATCTCCGCCTGCGGCTGCTTCGCCTTGATGCTCGCCACCACATCCATCGGAATTCCATCGTCCTTTTCGCCGAAATGCATCTGCATCGGGCATTTCGGTTTTTCGTCGGCGAACTTGCCGATCATGCCGCCGTAGAAGGCAACCGCGGCGGAAAATCCCGGAAGACGGCAGGCGGCGAGAAACGCCGCGGTACCACCCATGCAGAATCCGACGATGCCGAGCGGGCCGGTGCCCTTGAGATCGCCCTGCGCGGCCGCCACATCGGCCATCATGTGATCCCAGTTGAGATTGCCGAGGTAGCTGCGCGCATGTGCGATTTCGTCCGGCGTGTACCCGCTCTCGAAATTGCGCACGAAACGGTCGAACACTGCGGGCGCAACCGCGACGTAGCCGAGCGCGGCGAGCCGGTCGCATACCGCGCGGATGTGGTGGTTGACGCCGAAAATTTCCTGCACCACCACCATGCCGCCTTTTGGCGTGCCCGCCGGATCGGCGCGGTAGGCGCCAAGCGAATGCTTGTCGGTCGTGTTTAAGGTGAACTGTTTACCCAACGATGCCTCCCATTATTATTTGAACGAAAGCTCGGGCGGGCTTTTAGCATGCCATGTATCGCTTCGTCATGGCCGGGTATAGCCGTCGGAAGGACGGCGTGCTTTCGCACGCCTATGTCCCGGCCATCTCGCTTAGGAGGGTTGAGTGCCATCCTAAGCGGGGTCACCGGGACAAGCCCGGTGACGACAGGAAGTATCAAGCAAACGCCTTGGCCAACAGCTCGTATGAATGCCTCCGCGCGCCATGGTCAAACAGCATGCTCGTCACCATCAGTTCGTCGGCCTTGGTGGCCTCCATCAACGGCATGAGGCGGGCTTTCACGGTGGCCGGCGAGCCGACAGAGAGCCGCGTGCGGTTCTGGGCAATGCGAGCCCGGTCGACCGGCGTGTATTCATAACTCAAAGCGTCTTCCGGCGAGGCGAGGGGGAGATACTCACCCTTGGCCCTGCGGACGATGTTCAGGTCGACGGTCGCTGCTAACCGCTCGGCTTCCTCATCGGTGTCGGCGCAAACTACATGCGTCGCCAGGATCGCGTAAGGCTTGTCGTGCGACGGCGAGGGCTTGAAGTTATCGCGGTAAAGCCGCATCGCTTCTGCGGCGTCGAACGTCGCGAAATGGTGCGCGAAGGAAAATGCCGCGCCGATGTGGCCTGCAAGCTGTGCGCTGTAGTCCGAAGAACCCAACAGATAGATTGGCGGCAGGGGCACATCCGATGGCATCGCACGCACATTGTGGAATGGATGGCCAGCGGGAAATGCGCGCGATTCCAGCAGCATCAATTCATTGAAGCGCTCGAGGAAATCGTCTTCCTCACTGATGCCCTGCCGGCGGCGCAACGCATAGGAGGTCGCAGGATCAGTACCGGGTGCGCGGCCAAGGCCCAGATCGACGCGGCCGGGGAAGAGCGCTTCCAGCACCTTGAAACGTTCGGCAACCATCAGGGGCGCGTGGTTCGGCAGCATCATCCCACCCGAGCCGACGCGCATGTTTTTGGTGATCGAGGCGATCTGCCCGATCATAATGTCGGGCGCCGAACTTGCGATCGCAGGCAGATTGTGGTGCTCGGCCACCCAATACCGGGTAAAGCCGAGGCCGTCAGCCAACCGGGCGAGGTCGAGCGAATTCCGCAGCGCCTGCGCGGCAGTGGAGCCGGCGGAAACGGGCGACAGATCGAGGATGGATAACGGGATCATGGCGTAGAATTACACTAACATGTGAGCACTGTCTTTTCGCCCACATGATCCGTCGTATGATAAGGGAAAGTTCAGTGGGAGCGTGTCAATGGCCTCTGTGGTCGAATGGAAAGTGCCGCAAGCGGTGCAGCCGCGCGCCGAGGACTATTCCTATGATCTGGAGCGCGCATTGTCCTCGGTGGTCGGCCTGCATTCCATCGTTCCGCCGGATGCCTTCACCGCCGATACGCTGGGGGTCGAGCGCGCCGGCAATGGTGTGTTGATTGACGACGGGCTTGTGCTCACCATCGGATATTTGATTACCGAGGCCGACACGGTCTGGCTGCATCTCGGCGACGGCCGGGTCGTCCAGGGCCATGCTCTGGGCTTTGATTCAGAGACCGGTTTCGGCCTGGTGCAGGCTCTCGGAAAGATCGATCTCCCGACGCTTGCCATCGGATCGTCCAAAACTGTCGAAGTGGGCGAACGCGTCGTCGTCGGCGGCGCCGGCGGCCGTACCCGCTCGCTCGCCGGCCGTATCGCGGCCAAGCAGGAATTCGCCGGCTATTGGGAATACGTTCTCGACGAAGCCATCTTTACGTATCCGGCCCATCCCAACTGGGGCGGCACTGCGCTGATCGCCGCGAGCGGGCAATTGGCCGGCATCGGATCGCTTCAGCTTGAGCGGGCGCGCGAAGGCAAAAACGAGCATCTCAATATGATCGTGCCTATCGATTTGCTGAAGCCGATCCTCGACGACATGCGCAAGTTCGGCCGTGTCAACCGGCCGGTGCGGCCCTGGCTCGGGCTTTATTCGACCGAGATCGAGGACAAGGTTGTGGTGGTCGGCATTGCGCCCAAGGGACCGGCATTACGCGCCGAGATCAAGACCGGCGACGTGGTGGTGGCGGTGAAAGGCGAGCGCGTGTCGACGCTTGGTGGTTTCTACCGCAAGGTCTGGGCGCAAGGGCAGGCGGGCGCCGAAGTGCCGCTGACGCTCTATCGTGATGGCGTGACCTTCGACGTGCGGGTGAATTCGTCGGACCGTGCAAAATTCCTCAAGGGCCCGCGCTTGCACTAGAACTTTATTCCGCTCGTCTCCGCGAAAGCGGGGATCCAGGAGATGAAACATTAGCGGTTCGCGAGGCTCTGGATTCCCGCATAGGCGGGCGAAGCAAGCCGTCCTTCGGACGGCTAAGCGCGGGAATGAGCGGACTTCATCTTCAGCGTCAGATTTCCTCGATTGCGTCTACGCGATCCGGATAGAATGCCAGATAATTTTTGATCCCGGCCATCGCAGGAAATGGCTGTTCGTAGGACCAGACAGCGTTCTCGGCACTTCGGCCACCGGCCTCAATCGTGAAATAGTTCGCATCGCCTTTGTAAGGACAATGCGTGTGGTGTTCGGTGGCCTTTAGTAGACTTATCTCGGCATCGGCCCGCGGAATATATAAGACCGGCCTGTAGCTCGCTTCTCTCAGTGTGAGTGCGCGCGTGGTGTCGGCGATGACGCGCCCGGCGAAGCTGACGCGCACGCGCTTGCCGCTGGGCGCGATGGAAATCGGGTGATCGGGGCCGGGAAGTTTCATGGTTTTTGCCTCGCTCTTGCCTCACGCCCCTATGGATAATTCTTTCTGAATTTGCCGGACGGCATCGATTTAAGCGCGCCGTTCGCGCCTTTCCAGCCCGATTGCGAAAAGTTGAACGATCGGCTCAACAGAACTAAAGAGACTTCGACCTAGATTGCGCGCAATTTTTACGCAACGGTCCTCGCGGGTTTCATGGCCAACAAGCAAATCGAGACGATGATTCAGGGTCTCAATATCCTGGTCGTCGACGACAACGCTTATATGCGCCGGCTCACGCGTACGATGTTGACCAATCTTGGCGCCAAATCCGTGCTTGAGGCCCCCGACGGCCTTGCCGCGCTTGAGGTAATCCGCACGTCGGATCCCGATGTCATGCTGCTCGACTGGGACATGCCGGTGCTCAATGGCATCGAAGTCTTGCGGATCGTACGCTCGCCCGGCGTATTTCCACGACCGAATTTGCCGATCATCATGATGACAACGCGCGCCCAACGCACCCAGGTGAATGAGGCGCTGGAGGCCGGCGCCAACGAGTTCCTGCTCAAGCCAACATCGCCCAAGGCGTTATGTGACCGGTTGACCGCGATCGTATTCAAGCCGCGGCCGATGGTGACCATGGGCAAACACTATGTACCGGAGCCGCGGCGCATGCCGGCGCCGGTCGAGACAGCGCAGGTCGACGTGGATTAAATCCGGCCGTCGGCCTCGCGCTTGGCCGGCCTGACCTCCCGGACCCGGCGAAAAACATTTAGGCCGCGACCACCAAAGGTGAATAAAACGACGCGGATCCGACTGCTGCGTCAGGCATGCGGGAAGCCATAAAGCCGCGCGGCGTTGTCGACGAGGATCGCTTGCCGGTTCACGGGCGTCGTCCAGTCAAGGAACACGTCGCGCAGGCGTTTTGCGTCCGGGACCGGCCCCTCCGGGCGCGGGTGCGGCCAGTCTGTGCCCCAGACCAGATTGCGCGGATTTGCGTCGACCAAGGCGTCATGGAATGGCTTTGCCTCAAGGTAATCCGGCGGCGTGGCGCCCAGCCGGTATGTGCCCGAAAGTTTCGACCACAGGTTCCCGTCGCCAACTCCACGCAACAAGGCCTGGAAGCCGCGATGGTTCGTGCCATGGCGGTATTCCATGCGGCCCATGTGATCGATCACCACCGGCACTGGCACGCGCGCAAGCCGCGGCATCAGATCAGGCAGATCACGCGCGTCGACCCACAATTGCAGGTGCCAACCGAGCTCGGCGATCGCGGGCAGCAGCGGCTCGACTTCGGCGAGGCTCACGCCATTCTGATAATAAGGCTTGCCGTCGCGGCGGAATTCGTTGGCGCGCAATCCGCGCACGCCGGCGGCGTGCCACTGCTTGAGCGTCGTCGCGGAAAGTTCGGCGCCACCGACCGCGACACCGCGTAACCGTTTCGGTTCGCGCATGAGGGCGTCGAGCATCGCGCGATTGTCGCGGCCATAGGCACTTGGTTGCACGAGAACGCCACGGTCGAAACCGAGGCGGTCGAGCAACGCGAGGTAGGCATCGAGCGGCGCATCGTCAGGTGTGTAGCTGCGCGGCTCCGCATAGGGAAAGCGCGCGGCCGGACCGAATACGTGGCAGTGGCAATCACAGGCGCCTTGCGGCAAAGCGCCGCTCATTTCGGCGTGATCCCGGCAAGTTTGGCCGCTTCGCGCATGTTCTCGTAGTCGGCTTGGATGAATTTCGCGAAGCCGTCGGATGTCATCTGCTCCGGCGTGGCGATTTCTGCGCCGAGGTCGCGCAGCTTGTCGGCGGCGGGCCCGCCGGTCAGTGCGCCGGCGATCGCTTTCTGCAATTGCGCGAGGACCGGAGCGGGCGTGCCGGCGGGCGCCAGAATTCCGATGTAGCTCTGCGCGGTGAAGCCTTTCGCGCCACCTTCGATGAAAGTGGGAATATCGGGCGCAAGCTTGGAGCGTTGCGCGGAAGCGACCGCAACGATATGCGCCTTGCCGCCTTTGTGCAGCGGCAGAGCGGTTGAGAACTCTGTCATCGCCGCCTGGATGCTTCCGCCCATCAGATCAGGCATCAGCGCGCCGCCGCTCTTATAGGGCACGTGCGTGATATTGGCGCCGGTTGCGGCCTTGAAACGCTCGAGCGTCATATGGGTGGCGCTGCCGACGCCGCTGGTGGCCATGTTGATCGGCTGCTGCTTCGACAGCGCAATCAACTCCGGCAGCGTTTTGGCCGCAACGCCGTTGTTGAGGATGATCACGTGCGGGACGTAGCTGGTCAGTGCGATCGGCGCAAAATCCTTCAGTGGATCGTAGCCGAGCTTGGCCTGCACGAAAGGATTGACGGTGAGCGGCCCGTTCGAGCCAACGAACAACATGTAGCCGTCGGGCGCCGCGCGCGCCACCACCTCCGCGCCGATGCTGCCGCCGGCGCCGCCGCGATTTTCCACCACCACCGGCTGGCCGACGGCCTTCGAGATCTGGTCGCCGACCAGGCGACCGACAATGTCGGCATTGCCTCCGGGCGCGAACGGCACAATCAGATGGATCGGCCGTTCCGGATAGGCGGCGAAGGCTTTGCGCGGCAGCATCGTTGCTACCGAGCCGAAGCCGAGCGTGGCGATCAGCGCGCGGCGCGATATTGGCATGGAGGTCCTCCCGGCCGGTTCCGCAAAGTCCGGCTTTGGTTCGCCGGAATGATCTAGGAAATATCGGAAAGCGTGGTGTTGCAACAGCTGGCGCGCCCGAGACAATTCGAACGTCCGACCTTTGCCTTCGGAGGGCAACGCTCTATCCAGCTGAGCTACGGGCGCGCGTAAGTCCTGAATAGACGAAACGGTCTGGAGCGGCAACGGTTCGTGTTTCCTCACGGCCGGTTTTGATGCGCCAGGCTTGAGCTTTCTGTGGTTAAGCCCGCGCAAAAAGCCCATCGCAGCTATGCGACCATCAGAGAATCCCCTAGGGCTGAGAGGGTTCGCGCATGGTGCGCGCCCAAGGAGCATCGTCAAATGGTAGTAGCTGCTTCATCCAAGCCAAAAGCCGCCAAGCCGGTCACCACAAAGCACCTGGCGGCCGCGCTCTCGGAACAGCATCAGCTGACCAAGAAGCAGGGCCTGGAAATGATGGAAAACTTGATCGGTATGATCACCAAGCACCTGAAGAAAGGCGAGCGGGTGAAGATTTCCGGCCTCGGCATCCTGCTGGTGCGCAAGCGCGCCGCGCGCATGGGCCGCAATCCGATGACCGGCGAAGCGATCAAGATCAAGGCTAGCAAGAAAGTCGCTTTCCGCGCCTCCAAAGATCTGAAGATGGCGATCTGACCGCCGGCGCGTCTGGTTTGCAAAGCCCCGCCACTCGCTGGCGGGGTTTTTGTTTGACGTGGCCCGCCGCCGCTCACGATCTGCGATCGGCGTCATATTCGGCCGAACAGAACGGGCCGCCCTGGAACCGGTCGCCGATCGGATCGGGAGGAAGCCTTGCCTGTTCGGCCAGCGCTTGCGCCTGGAAATCCTGCGAGCGGTATTGCGGGCGATAGCCGAAGCGCCGCGCGTTGCTGTTGTCCCACCAGCCCGCGTCGTTGTCGGATGTCCCGTAAAAAACCTCGAAGCGGATATCGCGGTGTTCAAGCCCGATGCGGACAAGCTGTGCGAGATCTTCCGGCTTTATCCAGATCGAGAGCCGGCGCTTGTCGAGCGGCACGTCGTTGACATTACCGATGCGTAGGCAGGTCACGCGCAGGCCGTGCTTGTCGGCATAGAGCGCGCCGATCGCTTCACCAAACGCCTTGCTGACGCCATAGCGACTGTCGGGCCGCAACGTGACGTTAACCCCGATCTTCTGATCGCGCGGATAAAAGCCGACCGCGTGATTGGATGAGGCAAACACCACGCGCTTTACCCCAACGCGATAGGCTGCCTCGAACAGATTGTAGCAGCCCACGATATTGGCCTTGTGGATCGTATCCCACGGGCCTTCGACCGAATGGCCGCCCAGATGAACAATGCCATCGATGTCCGCAGTGATCTTCTCAACCTGGCTGTAATCGGAAAGGTCGGCAGCGATGAATTCTTCGTCGGCGGCGAGATTTGCGGGTTTCCGGATATCGCTGATGCGAATGCGCGGGTAGACACCTTTGAGCAATGTCCGCAGGCGTGTTCCAACGTCGCCGGCCGCGCCGGTGATCAGGATATGCATTTTTGTTTTCCCGGCTATAGTAGGGTCAATACTATAACCATAAATCGGGAGGTCCGCCGACATGAAGAACTTTGCCGCGTTCCTTGCCGCTACGCTCCTGACGGTCGCGTATGTGAGCGTGCCGGCCGCAGCGCAACAAAAAACGGTGCTCAAGGCATCGGACGTTCATGCGGCCGGTTATCCAACTGTTGTCGCAGTCGAGAACCTCGGGAAAAAGCTCGAACAGGCGACGAATGGCCGTGTCGGCGTCCAGATGTATCCGGCAATGCAGCTTGGCGGCGAGAAGGAAGCGATAGAGCAGGCGCAGGTTGGCGCCATCGCCTTCGCGCGCGTCAGCGTTGGCGCGCTTGGCCCGGTCGTTGATGATCTCAACGTATTCAATATGCCTTACGTGTTTCGCAACACGGCGCACATGCAGAAGGTCATCGATGGCCCGATCGGCCAGGAACTGCTCGACAAGGTGACCAATAGTGGCAAGGGGCTGATCGGCTTGTGCTGGATGGACGCCGGTGCGCGCAATTTCTACGACACGAAAAAGCCGATCAAAACCGTCGCCGATCTCAAGGGCCTCAAGATCCGCGTCATCGGCAATCCGATCTTCGTTGATATGGCCAACGCCATGGGAGGCAACGGCGTCGCCATGGGGTACGATCAGGTCTTCAGTGCATTGCAGACCGGCGTGGTGGACGGCGCTGAGAACAATCCGCCGAGCTTCGTGTTCGATAACCACTACCAGGTCGCCAAGTTCTACACGATCGATGAGCATCTGATCGTGCCGGAAATGCTGGTGTTCTCGAAGAAGGCCTGGGATGCGATGTCGAAAGAAGACCAGGCGCTCCTCCTGAAGTTCGCCAAGGAAGCACAACAGGAAGAACGCAAGCTCTGGGTCGCCTACGAGCAGCAGGCCATGGACAAGGCCAAGGCGGCGGGCATCCAGATCATTCAGGTCTCGGATGCCGACAAGAAAGCCTTCCAGGACGCGGTCAAACCCGTATGGGATAAATACGGCCCCAAATACGCCGCGACGGTCAAGCGGATCCAGGAAACCAAGTAACGGAACGCCGCAATCGCGGAATTCGCGAGATGAACGCAATAAGCGCCTCCCTCCGCAAGGCGATGGATGCGCTTTATTTTGTTTGCGTGCTGATCGCGGGCACCGCGCTGGTGTTGATTTCGGTGGTGATCCCCTGGGGGGTCTACACGCGTTACGTTCTCAACAGCGCGGCGTCGTGGCCTGAACCGGCGGCAGTCTTGCTCACGATCTGGCTGACGTTCTTCGGCGCCGCGGCCTGTTACCGGCTCGGCATCCATATGGCTGTTACGGTCGGCGTCAACTTGTTGCCTGAAAATGGTCAGCGCGCCTGCGCCGCGCTTGTCGAAATCCTGATGGCGGCGATCGCGGTGTTCATGGTGATTTATGGAATCCGCTTGTGCCAGACGACGTGGCACAACACCATCGCGGATTTTCCGTTTCTATCGGTTGGCCTGGTCTATTCAGCGATTCCTGTCGGTGGTGCGCTGACATTGTTGTTCATCATTGAGCACTTGATGATCGGCCGCCCGGCCAACGCCGGCCACAATCCACACTTGCCCGTGGAATAGACCGTCATGGATCTTCTCATATTACTCGGCACGCTGTTTTTTTGTTTCGCCATCGGCATGCCGATTTCTTATGCACTTGAACTCGGCGCGCTCGTCGGCGCGCTGTGGATCGGAATTCCGCCAGAAGCGGTGATGCTTAAAATATCCGATGGCGTGAGCAAGGTTGCGATGCTCACCATTCCGTTCTTTGTGCTCGCCGGTGCAATCATGGCGGAAGGCGGCATGGCCCGCCGCCTGGTACGATTTGCAAACGTGATTGTAGGACTCGTGCGTGTGCGTGGTGGCCTCTCTGCGGTGAATATTCTGGCGACGACATTTCTGAGCGGGATCTCCGGCTCCTCGGTTGCCGATACTTCGGCGATCGGCTCGGTCATGATCCCGCAAATGGAAAAGGTCGGCTATCCGCGCGCCTTCGCCACCAACGTGACAATCAGCGCGTCCGTGCAGGCGATCATGGTGCCGCCGAGTCACAACGCAGTGATCTACTCGCTGGCGACTGGCGGCACCATTTCCATCATCAGCCTGTTCATGGCCGGAGTGGTGCCGGGCCTGATGCTGGGGGTCGCGCTGGTCGCTTTGTGCATCTTCATCGCCTACCGCGACGGCCACCCGAAAGGCGACGCGGTGCCGGTGCGCGAGGCGATCAAGATCAGCATCGATGCGAGCTGGGGACTGATCACGATCGTCATCATCATCGGTGGCATCCTGCTCGGCATCTTCACGGCAATCGAAGCCGGCGCGATGGCCTGCATCTGGGCGTTTTTCGTCACGATGTTCATCTATCGCGACTACCGATGGCGCGACCTGCCGGGGCTGGTGCGCCGTACGCTCAAGACGGTGGCGATGGTGATGACCCTCATCGCGATGGCATCGTCATTCGGCTACGTGATGGCGCTGATGCAGATGCCGGCACACATTACGGCGTTTTTTCTTACTTTATCCGACAACAAATACATCATCCTCATGCTCATCAATGTCATGCTTTTGGTGCTCGGCTGTCTCATGGATATGGCGCCGCTGATCCTGATCTGTACGCCGATTTTGTTGCCAGTCGTGATGAAGCTTGGCGTCGATCCGGTGCACTTCGGCATGATCATGTTGCTCAACCTCGGCATCGGCCTGCTGACCCCGCCGGTCGGCTCGACGCTTTTCGTGGGTTGTGCCGTTGGGAACGTGAAGCTTGAGGAGATTATGCGCGGCATCTGGCCGTTTTACGGCGTGCTGTTTGCCGTTCTGATGCTGGTCACCTTCGTGCCGGCGCTGTCGCTCTGGTTGCCGGCACTGGTTGTGGGCCACTGATTTGCGGCTGAGCAACAAGCTCGGCGTCATGCCCGGGCTTGACCCAGGCATCCACGATGAGACGCAACGCAGAATGACCTTTCGCGCGGCTTTGCTTGTTGAGACGTCTCCTAGATTTCCGGGTCAAGCCCGGCAATGACGGCGGAGAGGTCCGATGTTTGACCCGCCCGGTGCGAGCGTCCTGCAGCGCTAACCGGCTAAAGGCAAGGCGCGCAGCATTGGCGACAGGGTCGTCTCAGGGTCTATAATAGATTGATCAATTCCGAGGAGGCTACATGTCGCAAACGGCCGAAAAACGCGGTGGCACGCCGGTAATGCTGAAGGATGCAGCGTTCGTCTGGGAAGACCCGCTCGATCTAGAGGGGGAGCTCACCGAAGACGAGCGCATGGTGCGCGCCACGGCCCGCGGATTCGCGCAGGACTACCTGATGCCGCGCGTCACCGAAGCCTTCCGCGATGAAAAACACGATCCGAACATGTTGCCCGAGATGGGCAAGCTCGGCCTGCTTGGCCCGACCATTCCGGAAGAATATGGCGGCGCCGGCCTCGGCTACGTTTCGTATGGTCTTATCGCACGCGAACTCGAGCGCGTTGATTCCGGCTACCGCTCGACGATGTCAGTGCAGTCGTCGCTGGTGATGTATCCGATCTATGTCTATGGCACCGAGGCGCAGCGCCGAAAATATCTGCCAAAGCTAGCGACCGGCGAGATCATCGGCTGCTTCGGCCTG
The DNA here is from genome assembly GCA_963815055.1 of uncultured Alphaproteobacteria bacterium. GTDB lineage: Bacteria > Pseudomonadota > Alphaproteobacteria > Rhizobiales > Xanthobacteraceae > Pseudolabrys. The sequence continues at coordinate 383,593 of CAWFEU010000001.1, forward strand.
ACCGAGCCGGACCACGGCTCCGATCCGGGCTCCATGGTTACCCGCGCGGAAAAAGTGTCCGGCGGCTACCAGCTCAACGGCGCCAAGACCTGGATCTCCAATGCTCCCGTCGCGCATGTCGCGGTGGTCTGGGCCAAGCTCGACAATGTCATTCGCGGCTTTCTGGTGGAGCGCGGCACGAAGGGTTTTTCGACGCCGAAAATTGAAGGCAAGCTGTCGCTACGCACATCGATCACTGGCGAAATCGTGCTGGAGAATTGCGTGGTGCCGGAAGAAAATTTGTTGCCGAACGTAAAAGGCCTCGCCGGGCCGTTCGGTTGCCTCAACAACGCGCGCTTCGGCATTTCCTGGGGCGCCATGGGTGCCGCTGAGTTCTGCTGGCACCGCGCGCGCCAGTACGTGCTAGATCGCAAGCAGTTCGGCCGGCCGCTCGCCGCCAATCAACTGGTGCAGAAGAAGCTCGCCGATATGCAGACCGAGATTGCGCTCGGCCTGCAGGGTTCATTGCGGCTAGGACGCATGCTGGAAGCCGGCAAGGCCTCGCCACCGTCGATTTCGCTGATGAAGCGCAACAATTGCGGCAAGGCACTCGACATTGCGCGGCTCGCGCGCGACATGCACGGCGGCAACGGCATCTCCGAGGAATATCATGTGATGCGGGTGCTTTCGAACCTCGAGACGGTCAACACCTACGAGGGCACCCACGACATCCACGCGTTGATCCTCGGTCGCGCGCAGACCGGCATCCAGGCGTTCTTTTAGCTCTTGTCGTCCCCGCGAAGGCGGGGACCCATACGCCGTGTACTATCGGTATACTGCGGAGTATGGGTCCCGGCCCTCGCTTCGCTCGGCCGGGACGACAGAAATAATATGGACATTCTCACCACCGTTTTTCTCGCCGCCACCGGCGTCGTTGCCGGGATCATCGCGGCCATGGTCGGCGGCGCGGCGGTCGTGATCTATCCGGCGTTGATTGCAACCGGTGTCTCGCCACAGCTTGCGGCCGTGTGCAATCTCGCGTCCGTCATGCCGGCGACAATGCTGGCGGCGCTGGCGGATCGTTCGCAATTGCCGCCCTTCGACCGCGCCTTCATCGGCCTGATCGTCGCTTCGATCGTAGGCGCGGGCCTTGGCGCGGCTCTGCTGGTGCTCACGCCGGAACGATTGTTCGCTCAAATTGTACCGCTGCTGCTCGGTTTTGCGACACTGCTGTTTGCCTATTCCGAGCGGATCGGCGGCTGGCTGCGCGCGCGCGCCGAAGGCCGCGGCCATGCCATCGCGTTCAATTTTGCCAGCCTGAAGGTGGTGCTGCCGGTCTCGTTCTACGGCGGCTATTTCGGTGCCGGCGTCGGGATCTTGATGCTCGGCGTGTTCTCGCTTGCAACCGGAGGCGACTATCGCGCCGCCAATGTTACAAAGAATTTCGTCTCCAGCCTTAACGGACTAGCCGCGACGGTGGTATTCGCAACGCAAGGCGCCGTGTTGTGGCCGCAAACCTCGGCGCTCGCCGTTGGCACGATCGGCGGCGGGTTGATCGGCGCCTATGTGGCGCGCGTTATCCCGCGCAAGGTTATCCGTGTGCTGATCGTTGTCGTCGGCGTGGCGCTGACGGTTGCTTTCGCGCGCCGCTACTGGTTTTCATGATTTCACTCTATCGCCGCTAAAGCGGGATCGTATTCACGCTATTCGCCAGGGCAGCAACGCGCGCCGACATCGCGCTGTTTGGGTCGGTGAGCGGGTCGACGACGGTGAAATGATTCGTCCCGGCGATTTCCTCGTAACGGGTCAATGCCATGCGCTGCCGCCAGGTTTCGGCGATGGCCTTGCTCTGCCGCAGGAATTCGTCAGATTCCTGCGCGCCGACGACGGCGTCAAGTGTGCGTCCGGGCGCCACGTTCCAGTGGAGCGGCGACACCCGCCGTGCTTCGGATTCATCGAGCCGCAGGTCCTGATTTTGCGATACATGCACCAGGGGCAGGAGATCGAACACGCCGGAAATAGCGTAGGCCGCGGGCACCAGATCGGTTGGCACGTCGGGCCCGAATGTCTTCCAGTCCGTTGCAACCAGGCAGGCCGCCAGATGCCCGCCCGCCGAATGGCCATATACGAAAATGCGCTGGCGGCGCTTGCGCCACAGCATCAGGCAGGCGCCACGCATCTGGTCGATGATGTCGGCGATCGAGACATGCGGGCAGAGGTCGTAGCCCGCGACGGCAACCGAAATGCCGCGGGCATTCGGCCCGGCAGCCAGCTGGGAAAACATCGAAGGCTCGAGCGAGCGCCACCAGCCGCCGTGAATGAACATCGCAAACGGTGCCTTGTCGTCGTCCTTGGCCGGAAACAGGTCGACGGTCTGCCGCAACGAGGGGCCGTAAGTCATCGCGAGCCTCACATTGCGCGCAACCGAGCGATAGGCCGCCCCTTCGCGCTGCCAGCGCGCGAAAATGTCCGGGTGTTCCGGCACCCGTGCGCGGTTGTCGTATTCAACCTCGTAGTCGACGGACATCATGACTCTCGGACAGGCGTGGAAAATGACCGGCTTTGCGCCGGACCGAAACAACGTTATTTCTTAGCCATGAAACTCAGCTGCAGGCAAATACTCACAGCCTTTTCAGATCGCGCCGAAGTCCGGTCAAGATCGCACCATAGGGTCGGCTGATGGCCTTCATATCGCCTTCGCTCGAATTGCCTGTCGACGGCCGCCAGTCGGAAACCGCGCTGGCGATCGCGCGGGGGACGGCGCGACTGCTGCATGCGCACGGGCGATGCGTGGTGAGCGAATTGCCGCTGCCGTCGGGCCGCCGCGCTGACCTCGTCGGGCTCGATGCGAGCGGGGAGCTCTGGATCGTCGAGATCAAATCCTCGATCGCCGATTTTCGCGCCGACCAGAAATGGCAGGACTATCGCGCTCATTGCGACCGGCTGTTCTTTGCCACCACGATCGAAGTGCCGTGCGAGATTTTCCCGCCCGATACGGGGCTGATCGTGGCCGACGCGTTTGGCGCGGAGTTCAGGTGCGAGGCGCCTGAGCACAAATTGCCGGCCGCGACACGCAAGGCGATGATGCTGCTGTTTGCGCGTGCGGCCGCGATGCGATTGCAATCGCTCGCCGATCCAACCGGGCCTTATGGCGACGTGGGGTGAACGTAGGCTGGGTCGCGGGAATGAGCGGATGGTCAGCGCGGCGCGCGTTTTGCCAGAATTCGCTGCAAGGTCCGGCGATGCATATTGAGCCGGCGCGCCGTTTCCGAAACGTTGCGGCCGCACATTTCGTAGATACGCTGAATGTGCTCCCACCGCACGCGATCGGCCGACATCGGATTTTCCGGCGGCTCTATCCTGGTGTTGTCTTGCGCGAGTAACGCCGCAACGACATCATCGGCATCGACCGGCTTGGCCAGATAGTCGACAGCGCCTAGCTTCACCGCGTTGACCGCGGTGGCAATATTGCCATAGCCGGTGAGGATGATGCCGCGCGCGTCGGGGCGACGGCGCTTGAGGGCGGATATCACATCGAGCCCGTTGCCGTCGCCAAGCCGCATATCGACCACGGCGAACGCAGGCGCCACTTTTTCCACCTGTCGCAGACCGTCGGCGACCGATTCGGCCGTCGTCACCGTGAAGCCACGCTGTTCGAGCGCCTTGGCGAGCCGTTGCAGGAATGAATGGTCGTCTTCGACGATCAACAAAGATCGTTCGGCGGGAATATTCTCTTTCGCCGCCGGCTTGGCGGTTGCGTTTGCTAAGGCGTCCACGTTGTCACCTGCGCGGCGAGCCATGGCGCATGATACTTGGCCTGGCGCATCACCACACCGCAATAAATAGTGATTACCCGCGTCCGGCTCAAGCCGCCACGAGGGTTAACGGCCGTTCGAAATCGCTGCGGCTCCAGCTGAGCCGGACGATCGCGCCGCGTTCCGGCGCCGGCCGGTTTTGGAATGAAAGAGTCGCGCCGGACCGCTCGAGCAGGGTCTTTGCAATGAAGAATCCGAGGCCCAAACCGCTTGATTCCTCGCTGGTATCATCGGGTTGATGGTGCCGGCTAGTGACATAGGGCTCGCCGATGCGCCCCAGAATTTCCGGCGCAAACCCGGACCCGTCGTCGCTGATGGCGACGTCGACGGTCAGTTCGTCCCAATGCACATCGACCGCGACCTGGTTAGCCGCGAAATCGACTGCGTTTTCAAGGAGATTTCCGAGCCCGTAAAGGATAGCCGGGTTGCGGGCGCCGACCGGTTCGGTGCTGCGCTCGCCCGGCGTATTGACCGCGATCACGACACCAAAATTGCGATGCGGCGCCACCACTTCCTCGATCAATGCGGTCAACGGCATGCGGTCAAATGGCTCCCCGCCGGCGGACAATTCCGTCAGCTTGGCGAGAATATCGCGGCAGCGCGTGGCCTGTTCACGCAACAGGCGGACGTCATCGCCGTGCGGCGCCTGCGGGGCGATGGCGCGTTCGAGCTCTCGGGCAATTACGGAGATTGTGGAGAGCGGCGTTCCCAGCTCGTGAGCAGCCGCTGCTGCAAGTCCGTCAAGCTGGGAGAGGTGCTGCTCGCGCGCCAGCACCAGCTCGGTCGCGGCCAGCGCGTCGGACAGCTGGCGCGATTCCTCGGTGATCTGCCAGGCATAGACCCCGATGAATCCGATCGCGAGCAGGATGCAAAGCCAGACGCCCATCATATAGATCGGCGGCAATTGCAATGGATCGTCGCTGTCCCACGGCAGCGGGTAATGCACGAACACCAGGACAGTCGCGCAGCCGACCGCGAACGCGCCGAGCGTGAGTGTGAAGCGCGGCGGCAGTGCAGTGGCTGACAACAGCACCGGGCCGAGGAACATGAAGGCAAAAGGATTCTGCAGTCCGCCGGTCAGGAACAGCAGGACCGCCAGCTCCGCGATGTCGAAGGCGAGCAGCCACGCAGCCCGGTCAGGCTCAAGCCGCTGTGTCAAATGGAAACGCAGCCGCAATGCCACATTGAGCCAGGCCGCCAGCGCGATCGCGGCAAGGCACGCGTAGATCGGCAGCTCGAAATCGAGGCCATAGTACACGGCCAGCACCGCGGTGGTCTGCCCGATGATGGCAAGCCAGCGCAGCCGCACCAACGTATCAAGGCGCACATTGCGGCGCGGATGGTGTTGGGCGAAGCTGGGCGTAGCCATACGTGCAGCCTAGCGCCATGCGACCTGCGTGCAAAATGCCAGTGCAAGGCGATAATTGGCGGGGCTTGCACTTCCTGCGGCGGAGCGTCACATCTTTCGCTCAATGAACGCAGAAAGCGCTTCCGCAATCGCCGTCGATCATCTGGTCAAGCGCTACAAGGGCGTGGCCGCGGTCGATGGCATTTCGTTTCGGCTGGCCCCTGGCTCGATGACCGGTCTGCTCGGCGGCAATGGCGCCGGCAAAACCACTACCATCGCCATGATCATGGGCCTGGTGACACCCACCGCGGGCACCGTATCCGTTCTGGGCGCCGATATGCCGCGCGATCGCTACCGGGTGCTGCACCGGATGAATTTCGAAAGCCCTTACGTCGACATGCCGATGCGCCTCACGGTCCGGCAGAATCTATCTGTCTTTGCTCAGCTTTACGCGGCACCGGCCATCGACGAACGGATCGCCAGCCTTGCTGCCGACCTCGATCTGACTGATTTTCTTGACCGGCCGACAGGCAAGCTCTCGGCGGGGCAAAAGACGCGGGTCTCGCTCGCCAAGGCCCTGCTCAATAAACCCGAAGTGCTCCTGCTCGATGAGCCGACCGCATCGCTCGACCCCGACACGGCCGATTGGGTTCGCTCGCGGCTCGAACGTTATCGCGCCGAACAAGGCGCAACGGTGCTGCTCGCCTCTCACAACATGGGCGAAGTCGAACGCCTGTGCGAGCGCGTGATCATCATGAAGACGGGGCGCATCGAGGACGATGACACGCCGGCACATCTGCTCGCGCGTTACGGCCGCGAAACGCTGGAAGAGGTGTTCCTCGATGTCGCGCGCGGACGCCGGCACCGGGAGGCCGCGCAATGATTGGCGCAGACACCGGTGTGGGCTTTTCGCGTAATCGGGTCGCCGCCATGGTGCGGCGTTACTGGTACCTGCTGCGTTCCTCGTGGCCGCGCATTCTCGACCTGATTTATTGGCCGACGGTGCAGATGCTGATGTGGGGATTCCTGCAGGTCTACATTGCGCAGAACGCGGGATTTTTTGCACGCGCCGGCGGCGTATTCATCGGCTCCGTGCTGCTATGGGATATCCTGTTCCGCGGGCAGCTCGGCTTTTCGATTTCATTTCTCGAAGAGATGTACGCGCGCAACCTCGGCAACATCATGATGTCGCCACTGCGGCCGGCGGAATTTCTGCTCTCGCTGATGATCATGAGCATCGTACGCTTGTCGATCGGGATGGTCCCGGTATCGCTGCTTGCCATCGCGTTCTTCGGCTTCAATTTGTGGGCGCTCGGCATCGCGCTCGCGACCTTCTTCGTCAATCTCATTTTGACGAGTTGGTCAGTTGGCATTTTTGTCGCCGGGCTTTTGCTGCGGAACGGTCTCGGCGCCGAAAGCATGGCCTGGACCATCATGTTTCTGTTCCTGCCACTGACGTGCGTCTACTACCCAGTCTCGGTTTTGCCGGAGTGGCTGCAATATGTCGCCTGGGCCCTGCCGCCGACTTATGTGTTCGAAGGCATGCGCGCGTTGGTGATCGACCATGTGTTTCGAGCCGATCTGATGGTGGAAGCATTTGCGTTCAATATTGTGCTTTTCGCGGCTGCATCATTGGCTTTCCTCAGACTTTTACAGAGCGCGCGGGTGCAGGGCTCGCTCTTGCAGACCGGGGAATAATCGAAAAAGACTAGTTATTGTAGTGGCTTATCGCAATCGGACGCATTGTAAACCGGACACGAACAACTTATCGCTATGTTGACGCTATGACAGAAAAACGACAGTCTCCCGCACTGCAGCGAGGGCCGGGGTCTGATTCCATGGCGATAGGTGAATTCGGCGGAGCAGCGACGCTCTCCGGCGATGGCGGGTCGTTGTTGGCGACTCCCATGTACTGGTTCTACGAAATGGGGCACGCCGCGCTCAATCCGTCGCGCGCCTTTGCCGACGCCACAAAACTGTTCTTCAAAAATCCCGCCAATCCGCTCGCGCACACCGCCTATGGCAAGTCCATGGCGGCCACGATGGAATTGTTCGAGCGCTCGACGCGCCGCTATCACCGTCCGGAGTGGGGGATCAATTCAACCACCGTCGGCGCCGAGAAGATCCCTGTCACCATCAAGAGCATATGGCAGCGTCCGTTTTGTCGCCTGCTGCATTTCGAGCGAGCCTTTACGCGTCCGCCGCGCCGCCCGCAACCAAAACTGCTGATCGTCGCGCCGATGTCGGGCCACTATCCGACATTGTTGCGCGGGACGGTGGAAACATTCCTGCCCAATCACGACGTCTACGTGACCGAATGGATCGACGCACGCATGGTGCCGCACGCCGAAGGGCGCTTCGATCTGGATACCTATATCGACTACATCATCTCTATCCTGCACGCGCTCGATGGCGACGTGCATGTCATTGCCGTGTGTCAGCCATCGGTGCCGGTGATGGCCGCCGTCGCGCTGATGGAAGCGGACAACGATCCCGATGTACCGCGCTCCATGGTGCTGATGGGCGGGCCGATCGACACGCGTATCAACCCCAATGACGTCAACAAGCTTGCCGAGCGGCGCGGGGTGAACTGGTTCCGGAACCATGTCATCACCAAGGTGCCGTTTCCTCATCCTGGCGTTATGCGCGACGTCTATCCGGGCTTCCTGCAGTTGCACGGGTTCATGAGCATGAACCTCGACCGCCACATCGAAGCACACCACAATCTGTTCCTGCACCTGGTCAAGGGCGACGGCGACTCCGCGCAGAAGCACCGCGAATTCTACGACGAATATCTCGCGGTGATGGATCTTGCCGCCGAGTTCTATCTGCAGACGGTTGATACCGTGTTCATTCGCCACGCACTGCCGAAGGGACAAATGACCCACCGCGGTCGACCCATCGATCCCGCGGCTATCCGGCGCGTCGCGCTGATGACTGTGGAAGGCGAGAACGACGATATTTCAAGCGTCGGTCAGACCGAAGCCGCGCACGCGTTGTGCGTAAATATCCCCGATGAGCACAAGGTGCACTATGTGCAGCCTGCGGTCGGACACTATGGCGTCTTCAACGGCTCGCGGTTCCGTGCTGAGATCGCCCCGCGTATTGCGGATTTCGTGCTGTCGCGCAATGGTAGCCGCAACACACGCCCTTCCTTGAAGGTTGTCGCCCGCTAACGATCTCGCGTTTGTGCGTGCGGTTATGCCAGACTGCCGCCATGCTCTGATTCTGGGTCGACTATGTCCCTACCGCTGCGCGTCTTGCTCTTTCGCCGGACCAGCGAGCCGGCGTCCATCACGGTCGAATTCGACGGTGAGGTTTATCTGGTGCGCGTCCGTCGCCACCAGCAAGCGCGACGGTATACACTGCGCATTCACGCCGCGAACCGCGAGGTGGTGCTCACGATGCCACCGCGCGGCAGCGTGAAGCAGGCCAGCGAGTTTGCGCAGAAACATGGCGCGTGGATCGCAGCCCGGTTACGCCGCCTGCCGGATGGCGCGCCTTTCGTCCACGGTGGCGTGCTCCCGCTGCGCGGCGTCGCGCACCGCATCGAGCACCGGCGCGGCGCACGTGGTACGGTGTGGACCGAGATACAAGCGCACGAACGGCTGCTTTGTGTCGCCGGGCAGGTGCCACATCTTCCGCGCCGTGTGCAGGACTATCTCAAACGCGAGGCCAAACGCGATCTTGAGGCGGCAAGCCGGCAGGCTGCGCAAGCGCTCGGGGTCGAAGTCAGGCGGGTATCGGTGCGCGATCAATCAAGCCGCTGGGGGTCCTGCTCTTCCAGCGGCGTATTGTCCTATTCTTGGCGATTGATCCTGGCGCCGCCCTTTGTGCTCGACTATCTCGCAGCGCATGAGGTCGCTCATCTAATCGAGATGAATCACTCGCGCCGGTTCTGGCGACTGGTTGAGCGGATCTGCCCCGATATGGGTCGTGCCAAAGCCTGGCTCGACGCGCACGGTGCCGACCTGCATCGATACGGTCTCGATACGGGCTGGCCTCAGGCCGATCACTGATGTAGGTAATCTGTCATGCCCGGCCTTGTGTCGGGCATCTCGCTTAGGTGGGCAATGCGGTGCAATCCTAAGCGAGATGGCCGCGACATAGGCGTGCGAAAGCACGCCGTCCTTTCGGACGGCTATGCGCGGCCATGACGCGGTAGGCACGGTAACACGATAGACGAATCCATATGCTGCGTCCCGGCACTTTCGCGCTCACAGCTTTGCTTGCGGCATTGAGCGCGATTGGTCCGCTCACCACCGACATGTATTTACCGTCGCTGCCGGACATTGCGCGGCAACTCCACGCTTCAACGGCGCAGGTCCAATTTACAATTTCCGCCTATCTGATCGGCTTCGCGGTCGGCCAGATTTTTTATGGCCCGGTATCTGATCGGCATGGGCGCAAGCCGGTTTTGATGGCCGCCATGGCGCTTTATTGCGTGGCGAGCCTGGCCTGCGCGCTTTCAACATCGATTGAGATGCTGATTATTGCCCGCACCCTTCAGGCTCTCGGTGGTTCGGGCGGAATTGTGCTGACACGTGCCATCGTCCGCGACATCTATTCAGGCGCCCGCGCGGGCCGCGAGTTGTCGTTGATCGGCTCGGTGATGGCGCTGGCGCCCGTGCTCGCGCCGATTGCCGGCGGTCTGCTGCAGACCGGTTTCGGCTGGCGGGCCGTGTTCTTTGCGCTGGTTTTTGCCGGTTTGCTGGGAGCGGGAATTGTCTGGTTGCTGCTGCCGGAAACATTAAACACGCGCGCCGCCGAGCCGGTATCGATAGCATCCATGGCCCGTTCCTATCGTGTCGTCGCGCGTCATCCGGCCTATCTCGCCTATCTTGGCATTACCGCGGCGAGCTATGCCGGCCTGTTTGCGTGGATTTCGGGCGCGGCCTTCGTGTTGCAAAATCTGTACGGGTTGACGCCGTTCGACTTCGGCGTGGCCTTCGCGCTTGGCTCGATTGGTTACATGAGTGGCTCGGCGCTGGCCGCGCGCATCGTGGTCAGGCTCGGGCTCGATGGCGTGCTTGGCGCGGGCGGGTGCGCCTGTGCTATTGGCGGACTTGGCATGGCCGCGGCGGTTGCACTTGGACTGACGTCGTCATTGTCATTGGTCTTGCCGGTCGCCATTTATCTTGCCGGTCTCGGTATGGTGCTGCCGCAAGGCATCGCCGGCGCGATGACGCCATTTCCCGAACGTGCCGGTGCCGCGTCGTCACTGTTCGGATTCGTGCAGCAAAGCGCGGCGGCCCTGTGCGGCGCGGCGGTCGGCTGGTTCCTGGGCAAAAGCGCCTGGCCACTCGTTCTTGGCGTGGCGGTGATGGGTTGCACGACGTTGGTGCTTTGGCTGGTGACCCGCGGTGTCCGCAGCCGCGCCGTCAAGCACTGAATTCAGCGCCGCCCGAACAGATTATTGAGCAGCCAGCCGTCAAGGCCGCCGCTTCCGGTTGTGGCTGAATTATTCGCCGCGACCGGCTGTATAGGTGCAGGCGGTGTCGGCCTCGATTGCCCGCTGAACAATCCGGAGAACAGGCCACCGCCCGAGGAACCCGGAAGGCTCGCAACCGGTACGCCTTGGTGCGCGCCGCGCATGAAGCGGCTCCAGATTTCGACCGGCAGGCTGCCGCCGGTGACATGCTTGGTTGGCGTGCCGTCGTCATTGCCGAGCCAGACGCCGGTGACGAGGTGCGCGGTGTAGCCGATGAACCAGGCGTCGCGGAAATCCTGCGACGTGCCGGTTTTTCCTGCCGCCGGCCAGCCAGGCAAAGCGGCCTTATGTGCGGTGCCGATGGTCAGTGTCTCGGCCATCATCGTGTTCATCATCGCGACGTGGCGTGCTTCGATGATGCGGCCGAGCTGCTGGGAACTGCGGCTGTAGAGGACCTTGCCATTGGAGGCGGTGATCTTCTCGATCACGTGCGGGATCAGCGCATAACCTCCATTGGCAAACGGTGCATAAGCGCCCACCAGCTCCAGCATTGAGACTTCCGAGGTGCCGAGCGCGATCGATGCGTTGGGCTCGAGCTTCGATGCAATTCCGAGCCGGTACGCCGTGCGCACGACCGCCAGAGGCGTGACTTCCAGCGTCAATCGCACCGAGACCGTGTTGAGCGATAGCGCGAGGGCTTTGGTCAGCGTGACCGGGCCGAAATATTCGTGGCCGTAATTTTCCGGCTGCCAGCCTTTGACATTGATCGGCTTGTCCTCGCGCACCGTGTCGGGGGTGAGGCCATGCTCAAGTGCGGCAAGGTAGACGAACGGTTTGAACGCAGAGCCGGGCTGGCGCTTGGCCGCGACCGCGCGGTTAAACTGGCTATCTGCGTAACTGCGGCCGCCGACCATGGCGCGCACCGCACCGTCCGGCGTCATGGCGACCATTGCGCCTTGCGCAACGCCATTTTTATCGCCCTTTTGCGCGAGCTCATCCTCAAGAGATTTTTCTGCGTTCGACTGCAGGCTCGCGTCGATCGTGGTGTATACCACGATGTCCTCATCGACATGGCCAAGTGCGTCGTTGAGTGCATCCATGACCCAGTCAGCCACATAGTTTACTGCGCCATTGCTGGCCTGCGCGACAATCCTCGGCGGATGCGACAAAGCAATGCGCTCGGTGCCGGGATTAATGAATTTGAGCTCGGCCATTGCTGTGAGCACGACCTTGGCGCGCTTTTCGGCGCCGTCGAAATTGCGCGTCGGTGCGAGCCGCGACGGTGATTTCACCAGACCCGCGAGCAGCGCAGCTTCGGCCAAAGTGATTTGCTTTGCGGATTTTCCAAAATATCGCTGCGAGGCCTGTTCGATGCCGTAGGCGCCGGAACCGAAATAGACCCGGTTGAGGTACATCTCGAGAATTTGCGTCTTGGAAAATTTGCGTTCGAGCCAGAGCGCCAGCAGGGCTTCCTGAAGCTTGCGCGTGATCGTGCGCTCTTGCGTCAGAAAAAGATTCTTGGCGAGCTGCTGTGTAATTGTCGAGCCGCCTTGGGCAACGCCGCGATGCAGAATGTTGGCGATGGCGGCGCGACCGATCCCGAAAGGATCGACGCCATAGTGCTCGTAGAAGCGCCGGTCCTCGATGGCGACAAAGGCTCTTGGCACATAAGCCGGCATTTCCTTCAAGGGCATCGGCGCGCCGGCGAGGTCGCCGCGACGCGCGAGTGCGTGTCCCTGCGCGTCCACGATCTGGATTGAGGGCGGCCGCTTTGGAATTTCCAGCGACTGGATGGGCGGCAGATGCGCACCGACCCAGGCCACGACGCCAACGCCGCCAATTCCGAGCCACAGGCAAACGACCAGACTCCAGTAGGCAATCCGGCCGATGAGCGCGCGCTTGCTGCGTCCTGACCGCGCCTTGCGCGCTCGCCGCTTGCGGCGTCGCGCGGGCGGTTTGCTATGCGCGACCGGCCCGTCCGCGCCGGGTGCCGGCCGGTCATCGGCGGATACGCGCAGCTCAGGGCCTTTGTCGAACGCCGGTTCCCGGCGCGTGCCCGCTTGTCCCCGTTTTGACGCCATCACGCGACCCGTTCCGCGCCGGCGGATACAAAGTGCCGGTCCCCAGGATCACGCTAAGCGGGCCGATTTAAGGGGCCGTTAAGCGCAAAACTGGCCCGCGGGCCCGTCGGCATGATCTTGATCAATGTATGGGCGGCAGCAATTTGCTATGCGATTCCACGACCTTACCAAGAGTTCAACAGATGAATGCTGACCGCCCGTCGCGCCCGCAACTCAAGATCAAGCGCGTCAACCTTGATACCGGCCGCGAAAACGTGGTGGTGATGTCACGCCGGTCGAAGGCGTTGCGTCCGGAAGTTTTCCGCGGCTTTAGCCGCGTTGAATTGCGCTGCAATTCTAAAGTGCTGCTCGCGACTTTGCTGATCACCGACGATGGCATCGTCGGTCTCGACGAGGTCGGACTCGCGGAGCCGGCCTTCCGCCGATTTGCCGCGCCGGCCGGCAGCCTGGTCACTGTTACGCCCGCCACTCCGCCCGACAGTCTTGATGCGGTGCGCGCAAAAATCCACGGTCACGCCCTAAGCGCGGAAGAGATCACGGCGATCGTCGATGACATCAGCCATTATCGATATTCCGACATGGAGATCGCGGCGTTCCTGATCAGTTCGGCGAGTTTCATGACCAGCGGCGAACTGCTCGCCTTGTCACGCGCGATGGCGCAAGCCGGGACGCAACTCAAATGGGACCGGCCGATCATTGTCGACAAGCATTGCATTGGCGGCATTCCCGGAAACCGCACATCCATGGTGGTGGTGCCGATCGTCGCCGCACACGGCCTGACGATTCCGAAAACCTCCTCGCGCGCCATAACATCACCGGCAGGGACGGCCGACACAATGGAAGTGCTGGCGCGCGTTGATCTCGGCGTCGACGAGATGAAAGAAGTGGTGAATGCCTGCCACGGCTGTCTGGTCTGGGGCGGTCACGTGAATCTCTCGCCGGCTGACGACATTCTCATCTCGGTCGAGCGGCCGCTCAGCGTCGACACGCGCGAGCAGATGGTTGCCTCGATCATGTCGAAGAAAATTGCCGCTGGTGCAACTCACCTGTTGATTGATCTTCCGGTTGGTCCCGCTGCAAAGCTCACGTCCGCGATGGACGCGATGCGCTTACGCAAACTTTTCGAGTTCGTCGGAGATCATTTCGGCATCGCGGTGGAAGTAATTACCACCGACGGCCGCCAACCGATCGGCAGCGGAATCGGCCCGGTTCTGGAAGCGCAGGATGTCATGGCAGTTCTTTCGAACGGGCCCGGCGCGCCGGCCGATCTGCGGGAAAAATCACTGCGGCTGGCTGCTCACTTGCTCGAATACGATCCGGAACTGCGTGGCGGCTCGGGGTATACGCGCGCCCGCGAGTTGCTCGATAGCGGTGCGGCGCTCAGGCAAATGCACAAGATTATCGATGCGCAGGGGCCATCGGGCTGCCGTACCGATGTCGGCAATCTGACTGCCGACATACCATCGCCGCGCGACGGCGTGATCGAGGCGATCGACTGCCTGCGCCTCAACCGGCTGGCACGTACTGCTGGCGCACCGATCGATAAGGGCGCGGGAATCAAGGTGTTCAAGAAGATTGGCGACCGGGTCGAGAAAGGCGAGTCGCTCTATCGCATTTACGCGTATGACACATCGGAATTCGATCTGGCGGTCGCGGCCAGCAAGACCGACGCTGGTTACGTCGTGGGGTCGCGATCGAACGGTGGCGGGACCAAGCCTTGAGCGAGGCCGTCATCCAGGCGCTGCCATCGGCGGCCGAAAGTGCGTCGCGGCTCGCATCCCGGCTTGGCCTCTCGGTCCATACAATCGCGCTGCATCGGTTTCCGGATGGCGAGTTGCGCGTGACCGTCGGGCCCGCCGCGCGAACCACCATTGTCTACGCATCGCTCGATCAGCCGAATGAAAAGTTGCTGGCAATCATGTTCGCGGCGGAAGCGCTGCGGCGCGACGCTGCTCGCCGCCTGCTGCTGGTGACGCCTTATCTTTGTTACATGCGGCAGGATGCAGCTTTTCACCAAGGCGAGGCTATCAGCCAAAAGGTTATCGGTCCGCTCCTTGCGCGCTGCTACGATCGTATTGTCACAGTCGATGCCCATCTGCATCGCACCAGAAATATCGAAGACGTCTTTCCCGGCAGCGAGGCTGAGGACCTTTCCGCGACGCCGGCAATCGCAGAATTCCTGCGCACGAGCGGGCTCGATCCGAACACGGTTGTGGTTGGCCCCGACGAGGAGTCGCGGCCTTGGGTGAACGATCTCGCCGGCAGGCTTGGTCTCGACTATGCAGTGGCGCATAAAACGCGCCGTTGTGACCGCTCCGTTGAGATCTCCTTTGCTGATCCGGCCATGTTCTTGAGTCGCCCGGCGCTCCTGGTCGACGACATAGTCTCTTCAGGTGGCACCTTGACCGCCTGCGCCAGGTCGCTCACGGCTGCCGGCGTGACCACCATTGACGTGGTCATTACTCATGCGCTTTTCGCGCCGGAATTGATGGGCGAATTCCTGAGCGCAGGCATCCGATCGGTGCGCTCGACCGACAGCGTGCCGCATCCCACCAATGCCATCGCCCTCGACGGCATTTTGTCCGATGCGTTGCGCAAGGAGATCAGCGCATGAGCATCACGTTGCGCTTTTGCGGTGCAGCCCGGACCGTGACCGGGTCGTGTTTCCTGCTTGAGACGCGCGCCGGACGGCTCCTGGTTGATTGCGGGCTTTTTCAGGGACCAAAGACGCTGAAAGCCCTGAATTACAGCGCTTTTCCTTTCCGCCCGGCCGACATTTCGGCGGTGTTGCTGACGCACGCGCATATCGACCACAGCGGTCTCCTGCCGAAACTTGCGCGCGAAGGATTCCGCGGGCGGATATTGGCGACACGCGGCACGATCGATCTCTGTTCGTATATGCTGCCTGATGCCGGAAGCATCCAGGAATCGGAAGTTGCAACGCTGAACCGGCGTAACGTGGCGCGCGGGCGTGCGGAAGTGAGTCCAATCTATACGCAGGCCGATGCGATCGCCACGCTCGATGCTTTCCACGCGGTCGACTATGAGACCTGGGTGCAGGTCATGCCGGACGTGCGGGCGCGTTACTGGAATGCCGGACATCTGCTCGGCTCGGCATCTATTGAACTCGAGTTCGCGGGCGAGGGCGCGTCCGGTCATCCTCTGCGGGTCCTCGCCTCGGGCGATCTTGGCCCGGATGCAAAGTTGCTCGAACCCGACCCCGAGGCGCCGACCGGGCTCGACTACGTGATATCCGAATCGACTTACGGTGACGAAGATCGTCCCCCGGTCACGCGCCAATCGCGCCGCCAACAGCTGGCCAGCGAAGTTCGCGCCGCGCATGCCGCGGGCGGTGCACTTTTGATACCGGCCTTTGCGGTGGAGCGCACCCAGGAATTGATTGTCGATCTGGTCGACTTGATCGATCGCGGCGACATACCGGCCGCGCCGATGTTTCTCGATTCGCCGCTGGCCATCCGTGCGACTGAGGTATTTCGCCAGCACGCATCGAGTCTCGAGTCCGATGTTGACGTGGCGCGCCTGCTTGCTTCGCCGCATCTGCGAACCACGGAAACAGTGGAAGAAAGCAAATCGATCGCCAGGTTTTCCGGCTTCCATATCATCATTGCAGCCAGCGGCATGTGCGATGCGGGCCGTATCCGCCATCATCTCAAGCGCTGGCTGTGGCATGCGAACGCCACGGTATTACTGGCAGGCTTTCAGGCGCATGGCACCCTTGGCCGGTTCCTCGCCGATGGCGTGAAAGCGGTTCGCATTCAGGGCGACGAGATCAAAGTGGCCGCACGAATTCGACATCTTGATGGCTACTCCGGCCATGCCGACGGGCCCGAGCTCGCGCGCTGGATCGCTTCGCGGCGGCCAATTCAACGCGGCGTGTTCCTGGTGCATGGCGAAGAACCGGCGTTGACCGGCCTCTCCGAGCGTATCGCCGAGCGGATCGTCCCGGCCGCGAAGGTCTTCGTGCCGGTTCTCGATGACATTTACGAATTGACCACGTCGGCGCCGACCCCGATCGACGTATCGCATCGCCGCAGGCTTGCGCCCGAGGCGGTCGTTGCCCTCGATTGGCACAATGATATGTCGAAACTGATCCTCGATATCAACGAGCGGATTGAAGCGGCCGCTGACGACCGCGCCCGCGGCGTTATTATCCGCCACCTGCGCCGCGCGCTCGATGAAGATCGCCCAATCTAGCTTGAAGCAGCGCTCTTTTCGCGTTTTTCATTGTCGGCGGCGAACAAGGCGATCAGCGCGCGTTTGATCGCGGCCTGCCGCGTCGCGGAGGTGATCTGCGCACCCATCAGATCGGTGACGTAGAATACGTCCACCACCCGCTCGCCAAACGTCGCGACGTGAGCCGACGCGATATTGAGATTAAGCTTGGACAGGGTCGCCGTCAGCTCATAGAGCAGGCCGGTGCGGTCAAGCCCGATGACTTCGACCATAGTGTAGCGGTGAGACCACTGATTGTTGATGGTGACGGCCGGCTCCACCGCGAATGCGCGGATGCGGCCCTTCGGCGGCGCTCGCTTGGCAACGACGTCGGGGAGCCGCAGGTCGCCGCGGAGGGCCTTTTCGATCGAGTCCGCAATGCGGCTGGCGCGCCGTTCTTCGTCTTCGTCGCGGTCGAATTCGCGCGACAGCGAGATGGTGTCGAGCGCGCGGCCGTCGGTCGTGGTGTAGATCTGCGCATCGACGATATTCGCCCCTGCCATCGCGCAGGCGCCGGCGATGATCGACAGCAGCCAGGGATGATCGGGTGCAAGCAGAGTAAGCTCGGTCACTGCACGCTCGGCGTCAAATGCGACCGACGTTGCGAGCCGCTTGTCGGCATCCTCGGTGGCGCGCACGAAATTCGCGTGCTCGATCTTGTGCGGCAGATCGACCTTGAGCCAATAGGCCGGATAAAGCTTGGCGATATAGGCCTCTAGCCGCTCCCGTGGCCAGCTCGTCATTGCCTGGCGGAACTCGTTCTGCGCGATCGTCACACGCTGCGCACGGTTGACTTCCGAGAAGCCGCCGGTGAGCACCGGTTCCGTCTCGTAGTAGAGCGTACGAATGAGCTGTGCTTTCCAGCCATTCCATACGCCCGGACCGACCGCGCGAATGTCGGCCGTGGTCAGGATCGTCAGTAATTTGAGCCGTTCGGCTGATTGTACGGTCGCAGCGAAATTTTCAATGGTCTTGCGGTCGGACAGGTCGCGCGACTGCGCAACGCTCGACATGACCAGGTGGTTTTCGATCAGCCATGCGATCGTCTCGGTGTCCGCGGCCGAAAAACCGAGCCGCGGGCAGAAACGTCTCGCCACGCGCGCGCCGGCGATGGAGTGATCTTCCGGGCGGCCCTTGGCAATGTCATGCAGGAACATCGTGACATAGAGCACGCGCCGATGCTCGGGCAGAATCTTGTGCATCAGCTCGCTGGCGAGAGGCGTCTCGCTATTGCCGCCGCGCTCGATTTCGGCCAGCACGCCGATGCACCGCAGCAGATGTTCGTCCACGGTGTAGTGGTGGTACATATTGAACTGCATCATGGCGACAATCTTGCCGAAGGCCGGCACGAAGTGGCCGAGCACGCCGGCCTCGTTCATCCGCCGCAGCACGGTTTCGGGGTCGTTCTTCGACGTGACGATGTCGACAAACAATGCGTTGGCTTCCTCGTTCTCGCGCAATTTGGCATCGATCAGCTTGAGCGAGCGAGTGATGGCGCGCATGGCGTCGGGGTGAAATGCGAGATTGTGCTTCTGCGCCAGATAGAAGATCCGGATCAGGTTGACCGGATTGCGCTTGAACACATTGGCCTGCGCGAGTCGAATGCAATTCTTGTCGACGATAAAATCATCGCTTTCGGCAAGCTTGCGGCGCTTCACAGGCCGCAGCCGTGCCATCACGCGACTGAGAACCGGCACGCTCTTGGCGTGGCTGTCTTCCAGTTCGGCGCACAGAATTGCCGTGAGGTCGCCGACATCCTTGGCGATCAGGAAGTAGTGCTTCATGAAGCGTTCGACGTCCTGCAAGCCGGGATGTTCGGTGTAGCCAAGGCGCACGGCAATCTCGCGCTGGATATCGAACGACAGGCGCTCCTCGGCGCGCCCCATGAGAAAATGCATGTGGCAGCGCACCGACCAGAGAAAATCCTCGCAGGCGCGAAAGCGTTGGTATTCCGGTTTGTCGAATACGCCGCGCTTGATCAGCTCATCCGGTTCACGCACGCGGTAGACATATTTGGCAATCCAGAAGAGCGTGTGCAGGTCGCGCAATCCGCCTTTGCCGTCCTTGACGTTCGGCTCGACCAGGTAGCGGGACTGTCCGCTGCGACGGACGCGGTCTTCGCGCTCGGCAAGTTTTGCGGCAACGAATTCCGCTGCGGTATTGCGGACGACTTCATTATCGAAACGGGTCTGCAGCTCATCGAACAGCTTTTTGTCGCCAAGCAGAAACCGCGCTTCCAGGATAGCCGTGCGGATTGTCATGTCCGCCTTGGCCTGGCGGATACATTCATCAACTGATCGCGTGGCGTGACCGACTTTGAGCCCGGTGTCCCATAGGCAATAGAGAATTGCCTCCGCGACCGACTCGCCCCAGGCGGTTTGCTTGTAAGGCAGCAGGAACAGCAGATCGATGTCGGAGCCGGGGGCCTGCAGTCCTCGACCGTAGCCGCCGGTCGCGACCACCGCCATGCGCTCGGCTTCGGACGGGTTCTGCGACGGGTAAAGTTTGCGCGCGGAATCGAACAGAATGCTGATGATCTGGTCTTCCATCCGGCACAGGCGTTCGGCGCAGCGGCGGCCGTGTCGGTCTTTCAACAGCAATTGCTCGGCCTTCGCGCGCCCTTCGGCCAACGCAACCTTCAGGCGTTGCGCCAGCAGCGAACGCAACTCGCGCTCACCGCCGGTATGCGTTTTGACGAGCTCATCCAGTTCGGCGGTGAGGGCGCGCGCGTCGATCAGGTCGCCCGAGGAGCGGGCGGGAGTTTCGGACGCCGGACGCGTATTGCTGTCGAGAGCAAGCGAAGCCATGGGCCTAGGGGGATAGCGGAGGCGGGGCTTTAAGTCACGGGCAGACAGAAAGATATTCGTGCGGCAGGCAAAAGTGCCTAGAAATTTGGCGGTGTAATGTGGTTCCTTGTGCTGGCTTGTCCCATCCACAGCACTCGGGACAGCCGGCGCCCTGAGCAGGGGCGCCGGGACAGAAAAAGCCGGGAGGAAATCGAAATGCGGATGTTCCAGGTTTGCGTTTGCGGCCAGCCGTTACAGCTCAACGAACAGCCCACTCCGCAACCGAAGGGCAGCGAGGTCCTGCTGAAAGTTCTTGCAGCCGGCGTCTGCCATAGCGATCTGCATCTTGCGGACGGCTATTTTGACCTTGGCGGCGGCAAGCGGATGAGCCTGGCCGACCGCGGCATGAAACTTCCCGTGACGCTCGGTCACGAAAACGTCGGCGAAGTGGTCGCGGCCGGTCCCGACGCCAAAGGCGTCAAGATCGGCGCGCGCGTGCTGGCGCATCCGTGGATCGGCTGCGGAACATGCGGACCATGCAAGCGTGGCGAGGAGAATCTCTGCCGCGCCATGCGCAGCCTCGGTGTCTTCTCCAACGGCGGATATGCCGACTACCTGATGGTGCCGCATCCGCGCTACCTGTTCGACATCGGCGACCTGCCGCCGGAGCGCGCGGCCCCGCTCGCCTGCTCGGGTGTGACGACCTACGGCGCCCTGAAGAAAATTCCGACGCTGACGAGCGAGCCGACCGTGATTATCGGCGCCGGCGGACTTGGGCTGATGTGTCTCGCTTTGCACAAGGCGATGGGCGGCCATAGCGCCATCGTCGTCGACATCGATGCGGCCAAGCGTGATGCCGCGAAGAAAGCGGGCGCCATTGCTGTGGTTGACGGCGGCGCGGCTGATGCGGCGCAGAAAATTATCGATATCACCAACGGCGGCGCCTGGGGTGTGATCGACCTCGTCGGCTCGTCGCAGAGCGCGCGTGTCGGCTACGACAGCCTGATCAAAGGCGGCAAATACGTTATCGTCGGCCTCTATGGCGGCGACATGACAATTTCATTGCCGCCGATACCGATGCGGGCGCTGACCATTCAGGGCTCTTATGTCGGCAGTCTGCCCGAGATGAAGGAACTGATCGACCTCGTCCGCCGCACCGGCATGCCGCCGGTTCCGGTCGCGACGCGCCCGCTTGCCGACGTGAACGCGGTGATGGATCAGCTTCGCGCCGGCAAGGTGATCGGCCGCGTCGTGCTGACGCCGAGTGCGTGAAGGCCTTTCATCCGTCATGCCCGCGCTTGTCGCGGGCATCCACGTCTTTACGGCATTCATAAAAAGACGTGGATGGCCGGGATAAACCCGGCCATGACAATTGAGAGGCGTGCGCGAGAATGAGCGGTTGAGATTAGCTGCCGTCGGTCCATGTAACCACGACGTAAGAAATAAACGGAGAAAATAAATGGACGGAAATGCATTGCGCGCCATGCAGGCGCCAATCAAGGAGCGCTACAAAAACGACCCGAAGGCCGCGGTCGTCACGCTCAGAGCCAAGGGCTCGATCGACGACGCCAATATCGCCTGCAAGGTGGAAACGGGCCGCGCGCTCGCCATTGCCGGCCTGCACCCCGCGACCGGAGGCTCCGGCCTCGAACTATGTTCCGGCGACATGCTGCTGGAAGCGCTGGTTGCGTGCGCGGGTGTCACGCTCAAGGCCGTATCGACGGCGCTCGATATTTCCCTGAAATCCGCCGCCATCTCGGCGGAAGGCGATCTCGATTTCCGCGGCACACTTGGCGTTGCCAAGGACGCGGCCGTTGGCTTCTCGCAGATTTGCCTGCGTTTCGATCTCGACACCGATGCGGCGCAGGACAAGATCGACCAGTTGCTCAAGCTCACCGAGCGCTATTGCGTTGTCTACCAGACGATCAAGAACGGTCCGCCGGTTGAAGTGAAGCTGGCGCGGGTTTAAGAGAATGTCATGGCCGGGCTTGTCCCGGCCATCCACGTCTTTAATCCTCGTTAGGCCGCAAGACGTGGATGCCCGGCACAAGGCCGGGCATGACGGTCGAGAACTCAATGCCCCCCGATCTCTATTTTGCTCTCACGCTTGTTGTGAAAATGGCCGTCACCGCCGGCTTCGTTCTGGCGGCGACGGTGACGGCGGAGCGCGTCGGGCCCTTGCTCGGCGGTCTGGTGGCTACGCTGCCGATCGGCGCCGGCCCGGTCTATGTTTTTCTCGCGATTGATCACGACGCGCATTTTATTGCGCAAAGCGCGATTGCGAGCCTCGCCATCAATGCGGTGAATGTGATCTTCGCAATTTGTTATGCGTTGCTGGCACAAACGCGGCCCCGTGCGGTCAGCATGCTGCCGGCTTTTCTGGTCTGGTTGATCCTTGCCAGCATTGTGGTCTCGGTAAATTGGACGTTTGTCAGCGTCGCGGTGGTGAACGTCATTGTACTGGGCATTTGCCTGTGGCTGGCGCGGCCATTACGCCACGTACGCGTTGCCGGTTTTCGCACGCGCTGGACCGATATGGCGCTGCGCGCGGGCCTGGTCGCTTTGCTGGTCGGCGTGGTCGTGACCTTCAGCTTCCAGCTCGGGCCCGGCGGCAGCGGTATTCTTGCGGTATTTCCGGTGGTTCTGATCAGCATCATGTTCATTTTGCATAATCGCGTCGGCGGTCCCGCGGCTGCGGCCGTGCTGGCCAACGCCGTGCTTGGGCTGGTCGGCTTCGCCTTCGCCTGCACGGTGCTGCACTTTTCCGCCGACGCCTTTGGTTCGGTCATCGGCCTGAGTTTGGCGCTCGTCACGTCGGTCGGCTGGAGTCTCGCGGTATTATTGGCGCGCCGCCATGGCATTGCGGTCTAGCCGATGACACTCCTTTTGATCAGTTTGCTGCTGAAAATCGTCATGACGGCATCGATCGTTGTTGGCGCCTCGGTCGTGGTCGAGCGCAGCGGACCGTTCATCGGTTCATTGATCGCCGCACTGCCGACGGCAGGCGGCGCCGCCATGATCATTCTCGCGATCGAGCATCCACCCGCCTTCATCGCGCAAAGCGCGGTCGGCAGTATCGTGGCGAATGCGGTGGTGGCGGTTTTTGCACTCAGCTATGCCGCACTGGCGCAGCGCAATTCCTTGCTGGTGAGTCTCGGGCTTGCTTATCTGGTGTGGTTCACATGCGCTGCCCTGACGCGGCTGGTGGATTGGACCGCCACCAGCGCGGTCTTACTGAACTGTGTGGTGTTCCCGCTGGCGATTCTTGCCGGCACCCGTTTCCGCGCGCAGGCCGCGGCGAAAGCAGGAGTTGCATTTACCGGCAGGGATCTGGCCTGGCGTGCGGGCGTGGTGACGCTCTGCGTCATTGTCGTCACGGCCGCCAGCAACTCGATCGGTTCGTTTGCATCCGGCCTGTTTGCATTTTTTCCGGTCGCGATGGGATCGTTCTTCATCATTTTGCATCCGCGCATCGGCGGGCCAGCGGCGGCAAGCGTGGCCGCGCACGTGCAGGCGCCGTTGATCGGGCTGGGCCTGAGCCTGCTGGCCGTGCACCTGCTGGCGGAACCGCTCGGCGTGTGGTGGTCCTATGCGATCGGCCTGAGCGTCGGTATTGGCTGGAATGCGTTGCTGTGGTTCGGGCGCCAGCGCCGCACGCGAAACTAGAGTCGGTGGTTCTCGGTTGAAGTGGTTGCAGCGAGTACGGCGCACTCCCTCTCCCCATGGGGGAGAGGGTTGGGGTGAGGGGGCCCAGGACTCTCGATAAGCTGTAACCCCTCACCCGACCTCCTCGCTGCGCTCGGAAGTCGACCTCTCCCCACGGGAGAGGTGAAGCGCGTCTGTGGCGAGGTTCGAAAAACACGCTCTATCGCAGCAATCCTTCCTCTAGTGCCTTGATCTGCAGCGCGAGATAGCGTGAGAAAATCCGGCATTGCGCCAGGCTGCCGGCGGTGAACCAGAGTCCCGGCTGCGCGGTGCGCCGCCACATGTTGCGCAGTTCGCCGCCGTCGTCGAAACCCCAGACCGGGCCGATGCGGTCGGCAACGGCATCACCGAGGTAGCGGCGGACGGTTTCCTGTTGGCTCAAATAACCCGTGGCCAGGACCAGCAGGTCGGCCGGCACAAGCGTTCCGTCGCGCATTCGCGCGCCCTCCGGAACGAAAGTATCGATATCGGCATATTGGATAAGATCGATTGCGCCGGAAATGATCAGCTCTGAGCAACCGACATTGAAGTAGTAGCCGCCGCCCCGGCGCAGATACATCATCTGGAAGCCGGTCTCGTCCTCGCCGAAGTGCAGGCGGAAACCGCGTTTCTCCAGGCCTTCCAGCAGCGCCTTGTCGACCTCGCGGCCCTTGGCGGTCGATATCTGGTAGGAGCGCTGCAGCACCGGATAGGGAAATGACGTTGCCAGCAGGTCGCAATCGTCGAACGGAATGCCCTCGGAGTAGATTGCATAGACGCTCTGCGCTTCCTTGAGACTCACCACGTAAGTCTTGCTGCGCTGGATCATGGTGACATGCGCGCCATGGGAATGCAGTTCCTGCGCGACGTCGTGGCCGCTGGTGCCGCTGCCGAGCACCAGCGCCTTGCGGTCTCTCCAATGTTCGGCATGCTTGAAATCTCCGGAGTGCACCTTGACGCCGGCGAAATCGTCGAGGCCGGGTATATCGGATGGCGTGTAGGGAATGCTGCTGACGCCGGTCGCAAAGATCAGGTGACGCGGATGCATGACGCGCTCGGTGCCGTCCGACCGGCGCAACGTGACCGACCATTGCTTGCGCTTGTCATCGTAACTGCCGCTGACAAGCTCGGTGCCGGTCCAGTAGTTCAATTCCAGCGCTTCGACGTAAGACTCGAACCAGTTCGCCAGCTTGTCCTTCGGAATATAGACGGGGAAGGTCGGCGGAAACGGCAGATAGGGCAGGTGGTTGACGTAGACTTCATTGTGCAGCGTCAGCGAGTGGTAACGCGTGCGCCAGTTGTCACCGATGCGTTTGTGCCGGTCGACGATCAAGGTGTCGACGCCGAGTTGGTGCAGCCGCGCCGCTATCGCAAGGCCGGCCTGGCCGCCGCCAACAACGATCACCGTAGGATCGTGGTCGGCATAGGCGCGCGTCCGCGCGAGCCGGTCGCTCCAGTTTTCGGCGCCGAAGTCGCGCGTGCTGTCCGGTGGCGCACGGCGTTTGAATTCTTCTTCGTATCCGCGTAATTCATGCAGGTTCGTGTTCAGGGTCCATGCGCGCAACTGCGATGGGGCCTGCGGATCAGGCACCAGCCGCACGACGCCATTGGCGGGGCCGAAGGCGGTTTCGAAGTCGAACAGGACTTCGATTGCTTCGGTGCCGGCGCGCGTCACCCAGCGCGGCGGAGTCCGCTTTGGCGAAATATGAAATTGCCTCGGCTGCGTGCGAGCCAGCGTCTCCCGCAACGTTGCCGCGATGGCCTGCCGGCCGGCCATGGTCTGGATGGTCCACGTGAAAGCGAGAACATCGCGCCAGAGGCCGTCTGCCAGGAAAAACTCCGCGGCGGCTTCGGCGTCTTGCGCCTGTAGTGCCGCGCCAAAGCGCTCAAGCCAGCGTTGTGCATCCGCCGGGGCTGTGGCCTGTTTCCTGTCGGCAATGTTCATCCTGGGTCTCGTACTTTGACCCGAGAGTAACCGTCATGGCCGGGCTTGTCCCGGCCATCTCGATGAGGGAGGCACGGCCGTGCGTCACTAAGCGGGATGCCCGCGACAAGCGCGGGCATAACGAGGTGAACTGCACGACCTCTCCTCCGTCATGGCACCGAAAGTCGGGCCTGCCCGACTTTCGCATGGTATTTAGCAATCACAAGTCGGGTATACCCGACTTGTGATGACAAGCCCGGCCATGACGGAGATTGCCACGCACGGGTATCGCGGCTGGGTACGGCCCATTAGGCCTTCTTCGCAGCCTGTTCCTTCAGGCGGTACAGCGCTTCCATTGCCTCGCGGGGTGACAGATCGTCGGGATTGATCGCAGCGAGTGCAGCCGCCAGCAGGTCCTCGGCCGGTTGCCGCACATCTTGCGCCGGCTTGGGAACAGCGAACAGCGGCAGGTCTTCAAAGCCCTTGGGCGCGGCGCGGTCTTCCTGCTCGAGCTTCGCCAGCACGACCTTGGCGCGCTCGATGACGCTGGGTGGCAGGCCGGCGAGCTTGGCAACCTGGATGCCATAGGAACGGTCGGCCGCGCCGGCGGTCACTTCATGCAGGAACACGACTTCGCCTTGCCATTCCTTCACCCGCACGGTCGCGTTGTGCAGCCGGTCGAGCCGCGCGGAAAGGGCGGTGAGCTCATGGAAATGCGTGGCAAACAGCGCGCGGCATCTGTTGACGCCATGCAGATGTTCGACCGTGGCCCAGGCGATCGACAATCCGTCGAAGGTCGAGGTGCCGCGGCCGATTTCGTCGAGAATAACAAGCGCGCGCTCGCCGGCCTGGTTGAGAATGGCGGCGGTTTCCACCATCTCGACCATGAAGGTCGAGCGCCCGCGCGCGAGATCGTCGGCAGCACCGACACGCGAGAACAGCCGGTCGACCAAGCCAATATGCGCGTGTTTTGCCGGCACGAAACTGCCCATCTGCGCCAGAATTGCGATCAGCGCGTTTTGCCGCAGAAACGTCGACTTGCCGGCCATGTTGGGACCGGTGATCAGCCAGATGCGGCCGGCGTTCTCCATCTCCTCCCCCGCTTGCGGGGGAGGGTCGGGAGGGGGCAGTGGCGAGAGATCGCAATCATTGGCAACGAAGGGCGTGCCATCGCGCGACAGCGCCTGTTCGACGACCGGATGGCGGCCGCCTTCGATGACAAAGGCATGGCTGTCGTCGACCAGTGGCCGCGCGTAGTCGCGCTCCGCGGCAAGATGAGCAAGCGCGCTCGCGACATCGAGACGGGCAAGCGCCTCGGCGCAGTCCTTGATGTTGGCGCTCTCCGCCATCACGCTGGCGACAAGCCGCCCGAAGATCTCCAGCTCGTGCCCGAGCGCGCGGTCGGCAGCGCTCGCGATTTTCGATTCGAGCTCGCCCAGCTCGGTGGTGGTGAAGCGGATCTGGCCGGCCAGCGTCTGCCGGTGGATGAAGATGCCGTTGAACGGCGCCGCCATCAGTTTCTCGCCGTGCTGCGCGGTCACCTCCACGAAATAGCCCAGCACGTTGTTGTGCTTGATCTTGAGGATGCGGATGCCGGTGTCCTCGGCATAGCGCGCCTGCAAGGCAGCGATGACGCGGCGCGATTCATCGCGCAACGCGCGCACCTCATCGAGCGATGAATCGTAGCCTTCGCGCACGAATCCGCCGTCGCGCTTGAAAGCGGGCAGATCGGCCGCGAGCGCCGCCGACAATTCCGCGGCGAGCATGCCATCGGGCTTGCGGCAGGCCTGCATCGCTTCAACAATCTCCGCCGGCAAATTTTCCCTCCCCCCTTGTGGGGGAGGGGTGAGACTGTGCGTTGCAAGCGCGCGGGCGAGATCGGCGGCCGCAAGCACGCCATCGCGGATGGCGGCGAGGTCGCGTGGCCCGCCGCGGTCCACGGCGAGCCGCGACAAGGCGCGCGCGAGATCGGGCACGGCTGCCAGCCGCGAGCGTGTTTCGGCGCGTGCCGCGCTGTCGCCGGTGAAGCTTGCGACCGCGTCCAGCCGTTTCGCAATTTGCGCGGCCTCTGTAAGCGGGGCCGCCAGCCGTTGCGCGAGCAGGCGCGAGCCGGCGGCGGTCACGGTGCGGTCGATCGCATCGAGCAATGAGCCGCGGCGATCGCCGGCGAGCGTCCGCATCAATTCGAGATTGCCGCGGGTGGCCTGGTCGATCGCCATGCTGGCGCCCGCGCTTTCGCGCAACGGCGGAGACAATGGCGGGCGTTTTCCGATCTGCGTGCGCTCGACATAAGTGACGCAGGCCGCCGCGGCAGTAAGCTCAAGCCGCGTCAGCGCGCCGAAGGCGTCACTGGTTGCCACCGCGAAGAAAGACGTCAGCCGCCGCTCGGCGGTCGCGCCGTCGAATACATCGCGCGTGACCGGCATCACCACCGGCAACGAGCGCCAGTAGGCCGCAAGATCGGCCTCGCTGAACAGCGCATCGGAGACGATGATCTCGCCCGGATCGAGCCTTGCGATCTCGGCGGAAAGCGACGCCCGCTCGCATTCGGTGACGCGGAACTCGCCAGTCGAAATATCGATCCAGGCGAGCGCGAAACGCGCCTCTTCGCCGGCCGATGACAATCGCGCGCGCGCGACCGCCAGCAGGTAATTATTGCGCCGCGCATCGAGCAGGCTGTCTTCGGTCAGCGTGCCGGCGGTGACGAGCCGCACCACGTCGCGCCGGACTACGCTTTTGGAGCCGCGCTTGCGCGCCTCGGCCGGATCCTCGAGCTGCTCGCACACCGCGACGCGATGGCCGAGCGCGATCAGCCGGTGCAGGTATTCATCGGCGCGCACGACGGGAACGCCGCAGAGCGGCACATCTTTGCCGAGATATTTCCCGCGCTTGGTCAGTACAATGCCGAGCGCGCGCGAGGCAATTTCGGCATCCTCGAAGAACATCTCGTAGAAATCGCCCATCCGGTAGAACAGCAGGCAATCCGGATGGGCAGCCTTGATCTCAACGTACTGCGCCATCGCAGGCGTGACGCGGCCTTCGTCGGCGGGCGGTTCGGATTCGGGCAGGCCGATGGGTTGTGTCAGGGCCATGGGCGCGGAGGTTAGCAGATAGGCTTGTGGCGCGGCCGTCAGCAATGCGTGTTTTGCCCGTCAAACAGGGCTTTTCAACATGCTTTCGCTCGCGCCGCGGCCCTCTCGCCGTCATCCCTCGGCCTTGCTCGGCGCCCCGAAGCGCGTGGCATCCTCCACCGTCATTCCGGCGCGCAGGGTCCTCCGCCGTCATTCCGGGGCGCAGCTGAAAGCTGCGAACCCGGAATCCAGATGCAGCCGCTGCGCTTCGTTTCTGGATTCCGGGTCCAGCGCTTGCGCGCTGTCCCGGAATGACTGCGAGAGTTTTTGAAGCGCACTGCCTCTCCCCTGTCATGCCCGCGCCTGTCGCGGGCATCCACGTCTTTGAAGCGCTGCAGCAAGCAAGACGCGTATGGCCGGGCCTTCGCCCGCCGAAGGGGCCTGGGGGCAGAGCAACCGATCATGCTTCGGCCCGCAGGCGGGACCCGCCTACGCTCGCTTCGCGAGCTTCGGCGAGGCAAGCAAGCCCGGCCATGACTGTGTGAGAGGCATTTCCAACATACTCCACTCATTCCCGCGCAAGCGGGAATCCAGAGCCACGCAGCCAGAAGTTCGTTCTGGATCCCCGCGTGCGCGGGGATGAGCGGATAAGAGGTTCCGCCGAAGTACTGTTGCATTTCTGCACTGCTCATGCGGCGAAATTGAATTTTTCGTTTCTGTCCAAACACCCGTCGCCGCCCCCCAAGTTTTTTCGCGCAGCGCTGCTTAAGCATTTAGTGCCGCAAAGCCGCAGGGAGCGCCTGCCGTCTGTCTCGCTTATCGCCCGAACGAGCGATGCTCGAGACGAGCAGCAGCGTGCGCGGGGGTCGTGATTTTGGATTTTGGAGTCAGGAGATGAACTCCGGCGCATCGAAAAACCTAAGTCGCTTGACCGCGGCGCTGATGCTGAGCGTGTCATTTGCGGCAATCGATCGCGCCGAGGCGGCATGCAACCCACAAACAGGAGGCGCAAACCCTGTTGTCAACAATACCACTGTTACCTGCAGCAACACGACAACCAACCAGAACGATCCCAACGGTTGGGGCACCGGTGTTGAAACCGGCAACACGATCAACGTCCAGACCGGCGCCACACTGTCTGGGACTGCGACGGGAATTAACGTAATCGATGGCACGGTGAACAATGGCACTGCCGCTACCCCCGGCGGGAAAATTTCGGCAACTGCCGCGGGCGGCATCGGTATACAGGCAGTCGGCATTGGCACTATTACAGTCGGCAATTTCGGCGATGGCGTCACCACCGGCCTAATCACGGCAGATGGGGGCGCCATCATCGGACAGACTGTTGTCGTTAGCGGCAACACCGGCACCATAGAGGCAACCGGTACAGGCGGAATCGCCATTCTTTCCGGCGCCGATCTCACCGTAAACAACTCAGGCGTCATCAGGGCGACAAGCGCAAACGCTGGCGGCGCAGCGGTCGATGCCGGCAATATGGGGACCATCACCAACTCCGGCACGATCTCAACCGCCGGGAGCGCCAGTTTCGCTATCGGCTCCGACATTGGGAACCTGAACGTCACCAATTTGTCCGGCGGCTCTATTCAGACCAACGCCGACGGAAGCGCTGCTATTGTGGCAGGGCGCAGCGCACCGGGCGTCAGTGCCAACGTGACCAACGCCGGCGTAATTGAAGCAATGGGCGAAGGCGGTATTGCCATCAGTGTATTTGGCACCGCGACCGTCAGCAGCAATACCGGCAACGGTATAACCACAGGCATCATACGGGCCGATGGCCTGGACGGCGTGGCAATTCTCGGCGCGACTGCCAACGTCGACAACTCCGCATTAATTCAAGCAAACGACCCCACCGGCGTCGCCATCAAGGCAGCTGGCGCAGCGGTGGTTTCGAATCGGGCCGGCGGCAATATCACCGCCGGCGGAACGGCCATCTCCGCTGCATCGCTAGATGTAACCAACGCTCAGGGCGCAACGATCAGCGGCGGCACCATCGGCATCACCGGTTCGGGATCGGTGACGAACGCAGGCACCATCAGCGGCGGGACCTTTTCGGTACTGTTCACAGGCGCTGGCACCAACACGCTGATCTTGCAGACTGGCTCGGTATTGAACGGTGCAGCCGCCGGCAGCGGCACGAGCACGGACAACAGGCTGGTCCTTCAGGGCCATGGCACCGCCAGCAATAATTTCACCGGCTTCAACTCACTTGATGTTCATGCCGACGGCATTTGGGTGTGGGACATTGCCTCCCCGACGATCATGGACACGACTACGATTGGCAGCGGCGGCGTGTTTGTGCTCGACAGTGCGCTACAGACCGCCCTCACGGTCAATGGTGGGGGTCTGCTGGCAGGCCACGGCAGCGTCACTGGCAATATCACGGTTGCGGCCGGTGGCACTGTAGCACCAGGTGCGGTGGCCTCATTCGCCACACTGAGCAGCGACGTTGTAGTTTTTCAACCCGGCTCGACTTACCGCGTCTCCGTCATTGGCATGGAGGAGCACAATCAGAACGACAAGCTCACCGTCGGTACCGCGACATTGAATGGCGGTACGGTGAGGGTAGTTTCACCGCGGAACAGCACGTATGCACCCTCGACTCGATACACGATCCTGACCGCAGCCGGTGGCGGCCTGGGTGAGGCCAACAACAACACCTTCAGCGACGTCAGCATCAGTCTCGCCTTTCTCACTCCGTTACTCTCTTACGACGCCAACGATGTGTTCCTGACGCTAACCTGCAATAACACTACTGCCTGTGCGGACGTTGGTGTCACTGGCGGAGGCGGTGGGGCAGCTCCGGCTTCGGCTTTGCTGCGTTCGCGCAGACGCGCAATCAGAATGCCGTTGCAAGCTCGCTTGACGGGGGTTCGGCCACCAATCCACTCATCAAGATGCACATTCTCGGTCAGTCAACCGATGGCGCGCGGCAGGCCTTTGACGCGCTGTCCGGTGAAGTCTTCGGCAGCGTGCACAATACGCAAACGACGCAGATGCATTTCACGCGCGAGACCATGCTCGGCCGCATGCGGCAGGCGTCATATTATGGCGCGCCCGGTGAGCTTGGCGCGTTGAGCTTCGGTGGACCGGAACTGGGCTATGCTTCGGGTGATGCTTATGCCGCGGACTTCCCGGCAAAAGCCGTCCCCGGCAAAGCACCACCTGCACCGCGCGGCCCCTCGCGCGATCTCACCTTCTGGGCGCAGGGTCTCGGCGGCTGGGCTCACGCCGACAGCGATGGCAATGCCGCTTCGCTGAAGAGCCGGTTCGGCGGGTTTCTGTCCGGTGCCGATGCACGCTTCGGCGATGCCTGGCGCGCCGGTCTTGTGGCCGGCTATATGCGCACGGATCTTAATGTCGCCGACCGTTCCAGCAGCGCCGGCATCGACAGCGTGCAGTTCGGCGGCTATGCGGGCGGCAAGCTCGGCGCCTTCAATGTGCGGGGCGGGGCGTCTTATTCCTACGACAGCATCGATACCAGCCGCGCCATCTTTTTCCCCGGGTTCACCGACAAGGCGAGCGCGCACTTCCACGGCTATGTCGGGCAGGTGTTCGTCGAGGTCGGCTACGGCATGGCGCTCGGCTCCGTCGCGGTCGAGCCGCTCGCAGGCCTTGCATACGTGCATGTGCGCGATGGCTCATTCGCCGAGGCCGGCGGCCTTGCCGCGCTGTCAGCCGCAAGCGCCAACGAGAGCACCGGTTATTCCACGTTCGGCGTCCGTGCGGCGACTGCGGTGCCGCTCGCCAATGGCACGGTGCTCATCCCGCGCGGCTCGCTGCAATGGCAGCATGCGTTCGGCGATGTGACGCCGGTCAACGCGCTGGCGTTCCAGAGCACGGGAACGTCGTTCACGGTTGCGGGCATTCCGATTGCGCGCAACGCCGCGCTGGTCGAGGCTGGCTTTGACTGGCGCTTTAGCCCGCAGGCCAAGCTCGGTGCGTTCTACCAGGGTGAGCTCGCCGCCCACGCCGAGAGCCACGCCTTCAAAGGTGCATTCACGTGGGATTTTTGAAGCTTCGGTAAAACCTCTCCTCCGTCATGCCCGCGCTTGTCGCGGGCATCCACGTCTCTGCGGTCTCTCAAGAAAGAAAAGGTGGATGGCCGGGACAAGCCCGGCCATGACGAATGAGAATCCGGCGACGACGGGAACTAACTCTTGAACTTCACGCCGGTGATCGCCTCGAGATTGCCGTGCCAGATCTTTTCCTTGTCGGCCTTCGGCATGTCGATGCCCTCGATGATGCGCAGCGTCTCGCGCGTGTACATCGTGCCCTTTTCGGGATCGAACGGGCAGTCGGAGGCAAAGACGATCTTGTCGAGGTCGTAGAAGGCAAGCCCCGCATGGGTCGCCGGTTCGCCGCCGAACACCGCGGTGTCGGCGTAGAACGAATGCTTGAAATAATCGAGCGGACGCTTCTTCAGCCGCTTGAGAATGAGGCTCAGGTCTTCATCCGAGGTGCGCGCGCCGAGCTGGTCCCAGCCCGGGCCGATGCGGCCTTCCAGCATGGGAACAATGCCGCCGAAGTGGTGCGTGATGATCTTCAGGTTCGGATATTTGTCCATGATCCCGGAGAACACCAGGCGCGCCATCGCCGCCGCGGTCTCGTAGGACCAGCCGAAGGTCCACCAGATTTCGAATTTTGATTTCGTTTCGGACAGGTAGTCGGGGAAATTGGCGGCGCGCGCCGGGTGCATCCACACCGGTTTGCCGCTCTTGTTCATTGCCGCGAAGAACGGCTCAAATGCCGGGTCGTCCAGCGGCTTGCCCGCAACATTGGTGTAGATCTGTACGCCCAGCGCGCCGTTGTTGAGCGCGCGCTCTGCTTCACGCACGCCGGCGTCGGGGGCAATCAATGCGGCCTGCGCCACCCAGCCGGGAAACTGATCAGGATATTTGGCGCAGATTTCCGCGAAGCCGTCGTTCACCAGCCTTGTGTATTCCTCGGTCAGCGTTGCGTCGCCTTTGGTCATGACCTCAAGCGGCGGCATCGGATAGGAAATAATCTGCGCATAGTCCTTGAAGCTGTCGACGATCTTGCGGCGCACTTCAAGGTCATGGATGCAGGGGATCTCGCGCACACGCTTGCCGATATCGGCGTGCCCACTTTCCACGATCTTTTTGAAGTATTTTTCCGGGATGAAGTGGGTGTAGGCGTCGATACGCATGAACTCCTCCGTGTGCTTTCGATTGTTCTTGAGGCGGATGGTCCGGTCAATAAGGCGTAATAACGTTGAGCAGCGCCTGCTTCTTTTCCTTCAGCACAACATCGCGGGCGCGCGCCAATGCGTCGGGCAGGTCGTCCGGCTTTTCCACACGCTCGGCATGCGCGCCTTGCGCGCGTGCCATCTCCTCGAATGCCGGCGACGGGTCGAGGTCGGCAAGCGTGCGGCCATCATTCTCGCCGGCAACGCCGTCCTTGAACATGGACATCGTGGCGTTGCGAACGGCGCCATAGCGGCTGTTATTGAACAGGATGGTGAGGATCGGAAGGTTGTGAACGGCCGAAACCCAATGCCCCACCATCGGGTTGGCAAACATATATGCGCCGTCGCCCAGCGTCGCGACGATGAATTTGTCCGGCGCCGCAAGCTTGGCACCCAGTGCCGCGCCAAAACCCCAGCCCAGCCCGCCGGCGGGTCCAAGCGCGAACAGGGTGTCGGGCTTGTCGCGCTGGATTTGCGCGGCGCGCAGTGAATATTCGTTGAAGATCACCGCGTCGGGCCCGACAGCTTCGCTGATGCAGCGCGACAGATATTCCGGAGAGATTGTTTGTCCGGGCGTGGAATCCTTCCCAAGTTGTGCGCGCCGTGTGCGCATTCGCTCGGTCAGGCGTGCACGGCGGGCGGCGATGCGCGCTTCCGCCATCTGGAGTCGAGGTCCGATCGCCGTGTTGAGGGCCGTCAACGTATTGACCGTGCCGGCCTGGATCGCCAGATCGCTCGGGAAGGTGCGCATCGGGTAGCGCACGAAAAACGGCTCCTCGCCAATGTGTACGACGTGACATCCAGCGGGCGGATTGTGCAGGCTGGGGATCCAGGGCGCATCACTGTCAATGGCGATGACGAGGTCGGCATCGGCCAGCAGCGTGCCCGGTTCGAAGCCGAAATGCATGGAGTGGCTGGACGGCAGACACATCGTGCGCGGGTTGCTGACGACGACAGGAATCGCCGCGCGCTCGGCCAGCTGACCGAGAACCGCGGGCGCGTTCGCCGGCAAGGTAGAGACGATGATCAGCGGCCGTTCCGCGGCGGCGATCCACTCGGCAAGCTGCGCAACTGATCGTGGGTCCGGATGCGCCGGCGCCGCCTGCGGCCGCGGCTTCAACGGACCGACGGGCTCCGGTACCGCCGCGGCCAGTGGTTCGCGCGGCAGCACGAGATAAACGGGCCCGCGCGGGCTCGCCATCGCAACTTCGACCGCGCGCGACACCATGTCACCGACCTGTCCCGGCATGCGCAGCTCGTAGTCCCACTTCACCAGTTCGCGCACCATGCCGGCCTGATCGAACATTTCCTGCGCCCAGTGAATAGGACGCGAGCGCGAGCCGAAGGAGCCTTTCTCGGTGATCGGCGTGCGCCCGGCAGCGAGAATAAGAGGAATGCGATCGCGCGACAGATTGGTGAGGTTGTTGATTGTATTGGCGGTGCCGACGTTGACGTGAACCATCACCGCCTGCGGGTGCCCGGTCATCAGGTAGGCGCCATGCGCCATTCCGACCGCAAGGTTTTCATGCGGAATGAGCACAGGCTTCGGGACCTTGGCATTGGTTTTTTTGGCGCGGCTGAACGCTTCCACGATCGGCGGAAAATCGGTGCCGGGATTGGCGAAAAAGTACTCGACGCCATGATCGGCCAATGCGCGCAGAAACGCTTCGGCGGCGATTGTTGGCCGTTGTCCTGTCGCTGTTGCGGCCATGTCGTTTCGCCCTCGTGGCGTCCGGTTAGCGGCGCAGTGCCGCTCGGGGCGCCTTATTCAATGTTTGTGCCGGTCTTTTACTCGACGAGGGCAAGGGTGACAACGGAGGCGGGCGCGGTCCGGCCATGCAACCTGTCATTCCGGGACGGTCCGAAGGACCGGATCCGGAATCCAGATGCATACACCGTGCTTGTTTGTGGATTCCGGGTTCGCAGCCTTCGGCTGCGCCCCGGAATGACGTCGTGAGTATAAGGAGTAACTACTCCGCTGCCACACGGAGCGCCGGCTGGCCATCGATGTCGGCGAGGCATTTGGTGAGGCTCTCGCCCTCGGGGTCGACAAGCGCGGCGGTCCGAGCGCTGGCGATGGCGTCGGCCGCACGCCCCGGTGGGATTTGGCCCGCAAGCGCCGGCCGGATAACCCGCGCCTCGATGGCGCGATAATTCGCGAGGCCGCGCGCGTGGGTGTCGCCATAGCCTTTGATCAGGCGCGCGCATTCGGCGATCTCCAGCGCGAGCTCCGCCGAATGCTGTGCGGCCTCGCGGATCAAAGCGAGCCAGCCATCGATTTGCTGCTGTTCCTGTTGGTAGCGATAGCCATAAGGCCGCAGCGGCCAGAGCTTCGCCAGCATCAGAAAACGCAAATAGCCGCTCACCGCGGTGGAGTTGATTTCCATGCCGAAGTAAACGCGGCCGAGCCAGCCTTTGCGTTCCGCCATCCGAAGAATTCGCCGCGCCAGAAATGGCGGCAACAGCTGGCTCAATTCCTCGATGCCAGGCTTGAGAAAATCATGCACCGAGTAGGGCTCGCCATTCACGCGCAATTCGTCTTGCGCAATGCGGCGCATGCGCGCCGGCGCAATTTTCGCCTGTGCCACCCGCACCACGTCTTCGTACGACATGCGTATCGCGAGATGCCGCGCCACTTCCTTCAGCAGTTTGCCTTGCGCGCCGGCAAGCTGGTCGGCTTCGATGATCGGCCGCAGGCGATCGAGATAAAGCCATGCGTAGGCAACGTTCTGATAATGAATGAGCCGCCGGACGCCTTCCAGTCCGGTGGCCTGCGCGACTGCGGTAAATGTGCGCGCAACCTCGTGTTCGATTAACGCGGACGTTCCGGCGGCGTTTTTCTTCTTGTCCGGAATTTTTGCGGCTTGCGTGTTGGTGCGCGCCGCTTCGTAGCCGGCCTGAAAGCCGCGCAAGTTGCTGTCGACTGATTTTCCATCGTCGCGAATGGCCGCTTCGAATTGCTCCTTCGTTAGCGGCAATCGTCCGCACGCGGCAATGGTGCCGAGCATCACCGCGTTGATGATCGATCCGCTTTGCTTTGCAAGCGCATCCATGTCGATCAGCAGGGCATCCCTGGCGTTCTCCCTGATGACCTTGGTCAGCCTGTCCTGATCGAAGCGGCCATCGCCCATTGCGATCTTTTCGTCCATCGCATAGAAGCGGCTGAGCGAGCCGATCACGTGCGTGCGGTCGGGCGTGACGAAGCCGTTCGCCACCGTACGGCCGGATTCCAGCAGTTCGCTCGCAACCGCCACGTCGATATCGCCGACACCGGGTGTCAGCGCCAGGACCGGGCGCTTGCCACCGAGTTCGGCGGTCTTCACCGGCAAAATTTCAATATAATAAGTGGTGGCGCCGGTGCGTTGCGCGACGCCGGGAATCGATGTACTTTGCACGGGCAAACCGGCTTGCGCTGCGGCGGAGACGATCCATTGCGTCAGCACGCCGCCGCCTTCGCCGCCAAGAGCGGCAATCAGCAGTTTTACGGGAGCGGTGTTCTGCTCTCCGCTAGCGACCAGCACAGCGGACTCCCTCCCCCCATAGCCCGTCGAAAACGGGCGTGAACGTCCTTTTGTTGAGGGAGGGTTGGGGAGGGGGGTGGCTGCGAATTTCGGCGAGGGACCCTCACCCCGCTCGCCTTTGGCGAGCGACCCTCCCCACAAGGGGGAGGGCAAAGAAGAGCCGCCGAGCCAGCCGATAACCCTCTGCCGCAGGCGGTGCATAAAGCGATCACGCCAGGTCGGGTTGCGCACGATTTCGGCGCGATAGAACGACGGGCAGAGCACCGCCGCATGGGCGACTTCACCGCAGAGACCGCAGCCGACGCAGCTTTCGACAACCGTCGCAACCGGATCGGTGCGCAGCGGATCGGGCGACGGCTTTACGGTCAAGGACGGGCAGCCGGAAAGCCGGATGCACGAATGGTCGCCGGTGCAGATTTCGTCGTCGACACCGTAGCGCACGCGCGTGACGCGTTCGCCGCGCTTGAGCTTCTCGGCGTCCTCGGCGCGCACGCGGCGCTGGCGCGCCAGCTGGCATTCGCCGTCGGCGATGATCACCTTCAGCCCACGCTCGGCGGTCTTCATCGCCTCTTTCAGCGTCGACACCATGGTGCTGACGCCGTAAGTGCGCACCTTTCGCAACCAACGCACGCCCATCGAGCGCAAGGTCTGTTCGATATCGACGCCGGGCGTCGGACCATCGCGGCCGATCGTGCTTGAAGGAATGTATTGTTGGCCGGTGGCAGAGGCGTATCCGTTCTGCATCACGATCAGGACGCCGTCGCCTTTGTTGAACAGATTGGAGGCAACGCCGGTAATCAAGCCGTTGTGCCAGAAGCCGCCATCGCCCATGATCGCAATCGGACGCCTCGCCATATTGGGAGTCACCGCCGCGGCGCTCGCAAGCGACATGCCATAGCCGAGGATCGAATTGCCGAGCGAGAACGGCGCGAAAGTCGCAAACGAATGGCAGCCGATGTCGGCGCTGATATGGGTAGGGCCCAGTTCGCGCTGCATGAGCTTGATTGCCGAGAATACCGGGCGTTCCGGGCAGCCGGTGCAAAATGCCGGTGGCCGCGGAGGCAGCGGCCCCAGGGCCGCAGCGGCTTTTGCC
This sequence comes from uncultured Alphaproteobacteria bacterium, assembly GCA_963815055.1. Lineage (GTDB taxonomy): Bacteria > Pseudomonadota > Alphaproteobacteria > Rhizobiales > Xanthobacteraceae > Pseudolabrys. The sequence goes on from CAWFEU010000001.1 coordinate 421,786, forward strand.
TTGTGCGCAATCAGGCCGCGCGCTTTTTCCGCGATCGTATCGGCATCGAGGCCCTTCGGTGTTGTGGCCTGCAGAAATGCAGCAAGCCCTTCAAGCAACGCGTCAGAGGAATATTCGCCCGCCATGGGCAGCGGGCCCTTGCCGAGCACTTTGGTCTGGATATCGGCGCGGCGCAGTTCGACGTTGATCGCCTGCTCGATGTAATCGGGATTGCCTTCTTCCACCACGAGCACAGCGCGTTTTGGCGCACAGAACTCCCGGATTTCTTCCGGCACCAGTGGATAGACCACGTTGAGGACAAGCATTGGAACGCGCGAAGCGCCGAAGATGTCGGCCAGTCCCACGCGCTCGAGCGCGCGCAGCACGCTGTTGGTGAGACCGCCCATGACGATGATGCCGATATCATCGAGATCGCCGTCGATGGTCTCATTGAGCTTGTGTTCGCGAATGAAATTGCGTGCCGCCGGCAGGCGCTCCTCGACCTTCAGCTTTTCCTGCGTGAAGATCACCGGTGGATGCGCGAGGCGCCCATATTCGAAATCGTGGCGGTCCGGCGAGCTTGTTGAGGCCGGACACGACGCCCTTGCGATTGTTCTTGGCGGCAAATTCACCGGTGGCATGGCAGGCGCGGATGCGCAACTCCAGCATCACCGGCGCGTGGCTTGCTTCCGACAACTCGAATCCCTTTTCCACCGTGCGCACGATCGACGGCAGATCCGGGCGCGGGTCGAGCAGCCACATCGAGGATTTCAATGCATAGGCGTAGGAGCGCTCCTGGATGACGCTGGCGCCTTCGCCATAATCCTCGCCGAGAATGATCATGGCGCCGCCGACCACGCCGGGCGACGCAAGGTTGGACAATGCATCGGCCGCGACATTGGTGCCGACGATCGATTTCCAGGTTACGGCGCCGCGCAGCGGATAGTTGATCGAAGCGCCAAGCATGGCCGCTGCGGATGCTTCGTTCGAACAGGTTTCCAGATGAACACCGAGTTCGGACATGATGTCCTCGGCATCCACCAGCACATCGAGCAGATGCGAAACCGGCGCGCCCTGGTAGCCGCCGACATAGGAAACGCCTGACTGAAGCAGCGCCTTGGTGACAGCCAGAATGCCCTCGCCGTGGAAGGTTTCCCCGTCACCTAGTTTCAGCGCCTGCACTTCTTTCTTGAATGAGCGTTCCATCGTCAGTCCAGATAGTTGGGACCCAAACCATATACCACGAATGGGGCTACATGTGCGAGGGGAGCCAGAGCGCAATGATCGGCAGGGCAATCAGAATCACCAGCCGGATCAGGTCGGTAATGATAAACGGCAGTACGCCCTTGAAAATCGTGGCGAAGCTCACGTCTTTCACCACGCTCTTGATGACGAAGACGTTCATGCCGACCGGCGGATGGATCAACCCGAGTTCCACCGTCATCACGATGATGACGCCGAACCAGATCGGGTTAAAGCCGAGATGGGTGACCACGGGGAAGATGATCGGCACGGTCAGGATAATCATTGCCATGGCGTCCATCAGGCAGCCGAGTACCAGGTACATCAGCATGATCAGCGCCAGCACACCGTAGGAGCCAAGCCCGAGGCCGGTGAGGAATTCGGTGACCTTTTGCGGCGTCTGCGTGATGGTCAGGAAATAGCCGAAGATCAGCGCACCGATCAGGACCGTGAACACGGCCGCCGCGGTGCGCGTTGCCTGCAACAGCGAAGCCAGGATCTTGTCCTTGTCGAGCCGGCCGGTGAGGACGCCAATCAGGAATGCACCGGTGGCGCCAACGCCCCCAGCTTCCGTCGGCGTGAAGCGCGGCAGATAAGGCAGGCCGTAGAGTCCTCCGATGACAAATATAAACAGCAGCACCGGCGCGGCGATGTCTTTTAATCCGTAAAATCGATGTTGCCAGTCGACACGCGGACCGGCCGGCAGAAAGCCGGGCCGCACCTGGCCGATGACGAAAATGGTAACAAGATACATCGCCATGGCGAGAATGCCGGGGACAATGCCGGCGATGAACAGTTTGCCGATGTCCTGCTCGGTGATGATGCCGTACACCGCGAGCACAATGGACGGCGGCAGCATGGCGCCGAGCGTGCCGCCGGCGGCGATCACGCCGGTAGCGAAACTCTGCGGGTAGCCGAAGCGGCGCATTTCCGGATAGGCCACGGCGGAAAACGTTGCCGCCGTGGCGACCGAGGAGCCACAGATCGCGGCAAAGCCGGCGCAGGCAACGACCGTGGCGAATCCCAGTCCCCCGCGCAAATGGCCCACGAAGCCATTGGCGGCCTTGAACAGGTCGCGGCTCATGCCGGAATTGGACATGAACATTCCCATCAGCAGGAACATTGGGATGACGCCGAACGTATAGTCGGTCACCGTGCGCATCGAGGTTGTGCCGACCAGCTTGAGAGCGGCGGTGCCATTGACCAGATAGGCAAAGCCGGACACGCCGACCAGGCCCATCGCCATGCCGACCGGCACGCGCAGCATCATCAGTCCGAACAGCGATACGAAGCCAATGATCGCGACAGCGTCGGTGCTCATCGCGGTTGCCTCACTCGACCGGCTTGATTTTGGCTTCACTCATCAACTCGGGCTGCATGATCAGCCGATAAGTGCGAATTGCGATGAGTAACACAGCTGACACGTCGCCTGCCCAGGCGAGTGCGAAGAATGGCCAGGTCGGCAGCCGCAGGTCGAAAGTGAGGACGTTGTCGTAGTAGGTGGCGCGCACTTTGTCGAACAGCGTATAGGTCTGCACTGTCACCACGAACAGAAGTACGAGCGTCGCGAAAACGTCGATGTAGCGCTGATAGCGCGGGCCGACATTAGCCCAGACGAGATCGACCGTGATGTGTCCGCCGCGATAGGAAGTCGCGGCAATTCCCCAGAAGATGAGAATGCCGAGCAGCAGGCGTCCAAAATCGAAGGAGTCCGGGATTGCGTAATTGAAAATATTGCGCAGGAGGACGGACACAAAGATGTCAATTGCGACAATCCCGACGAAGCCGGCCGCGATCCATTCGATCGTGTCGATGAATCCGTCCATGTATTTACAATTCATGCGCGCCCCGGTCCGCTCTCGACGGCAGCCGGCGGCGGGACTTAGCCCGCCGCCGCATTCGACGCGACCGCTAAGGTCGCACCGCCCGGCGCTATTTCGCCAGCGCGTTGTACTTGGCGAGGTCGGCGCGCAGGTCCTTCATCGCTTGATCGGGATCGATGCCCACTTTCTTGACGCCATCGGCCCAACTCTTCACCAGCGGTTCGGCGGCCTTCTTCCATTCCGCTGTTTGCTCAGGCGTAAGCTTGTACACTTCGTGACCCTGTTCCGCCTTGACCTTGTCGATGCCGGCGTCCTCGAACTTGCCCCATGGACCGCCGACGCGGGCGGCGGCGTCATTGTTGCAGTTATCGTCGATCGCCTTTTTCTGGCGCGGCGACATCTCGTCGTATTTGGCCTTGTTGAAGACGAAAGCAAAGGTCGTCACGTAGAGCGGCGCGTCCATGTGATATTTCGTGACCTTGTCGATACCGAACAGAACTAGCGAACCCCACGGGAACGTTACGGCGTCGGCGACGTGGCGTTCCATGATGTCGCGGACTTCGGGCGCGGACGAGTTGACGTTGGTGCCGCCGAGTTGCGTCACGAAAGTTGCGATGGTAGCGTCGGCCGGGCGGACTTTCATGCCTTTGACGTCCGCCGGCACCACGATTTTCTTTTCGCTCGAATGGAACGAGCTTGGGGCGTGAATGAAGGCAAGGCAGAACTTGACGTCCTTCATCTCCTTGGTTGCGTACTTGCGATACCACTCATCAAGTCCGCGGGTGCCACCTTCGGTCGCCGAGATCAGGAACGGCAGTTCACCGGCAGCAATGATTGGGAAGCGCCCAGGCTGATAGCCCGGGTTGATGTACGTGAGGTCGGCGATGCCGTCCCGCGCCATATCGTAATGGTCGAAGGCCTTGCCGAGCTGCTGGGCCGGATAAACCTTGTAGTGCAGCGTGCCGCCGGACGCCTTTTCGACATTGGCGCCCCATTCTTCCAGCGCCTTTTGCAGCGGGTGGGACGCCGGAACCCAGTGGGACAGCTTAAGTTCAAACGTCTTTTCCTGCGCGAGCGCGGCGCTCGCACCGCCGAACAACAAAGCAGCGGCATAGACACATCCGGCGAAACGGAGTTTCATCGGTTCCTCCCTTAGGGGTTGGGGTGTTGGTTTAGGTAACCAACTTTTTGCGATATTCAGCCGGATGTCCGCCACGTTGTAAAGCGTGTAGTTTGGCGTCCAACTAATTCTGATGTGTGGCACCTCGCGAAGTGGGGTTGAAAGTGCACGGAGCCAATGGCACCGGTGGCCGCCGCCGCGGCAGAAACGGCGAAGCCTTTGCCGAATCGATCAATTTCGGCCCGCTCGCCTATTGGGTCGGCTTCAATCTACGCATGGCGCAGGAGGCCGCGTTCCAGGCGTTCTCCCGCCGCTCGCTGGAAATCGGCGAGAGCCCGGGCCGCTTCGCCACCTTGACGTTGATTGCGCGAAACCCCGGGATCAGCCAGACCGAGCTGTCGCTCGCCAGTGGCCGCGACAAGTCCAGCGTCACGCCGGTGGTCGAGGACCTGGTGCGGCGTGGTCTGGTCGAGCGCAAGCGCATGGACAGCGACCGGCGGACCTATCGCCTGAACGTCACGCCAGCCGGGAAAAAAATTCTGACCACACTGACCCGCTGCGCGCGACGGCACGAGCGCAATCTTGATCACGTCATCGGCGCGCGCGATCGCAAGCGGTTCATCCAGATCCTGAAAAAGATCGCGGCTGAGATTGAGTAGGGGCCAAGCGGCAAACCTCCGAATGACAGCTTCTGCCGTGATAGCGCGAGTATTTGTGCACGCATTTCCACCGTCATGCCCGGCCTCGTGCCGGGCATCCACGTCTTTGCAGCGGCACAACTAGGAAAGACGTGGATGGCCGGAACAAGTCCGGTCATGACGACTGAGAGCTTTTGCCGTGATGGCGCCTGTGTTTGCGCGCGGCTTTTCCACCGTCATCCTTCAGGTGTTGTCGGCACCAAAGACGTGGATGGCCGGAACAAGTCCGGCCATGACGACCGCTATTCGCGAAACCTTGCCAGCACCTTGTCCGGAACGGGATGCGACTTGAGCGCGCCGTCCGCATTGCGCACCACCCAAACCCGTTTCTCCTCGCACTCGGCACAGACGTCCCCCTTGAGACTCAGTCGGTGGTCGACATCAAAGCTCGAGCGGCCGAAGACAATCTTGCTGTCGACCGTGACATCGTCTCCAAAGCGCGTCGGTTTCAGAAAGCGTGCATGCGTGCGAACAAGCGGAAATCCGGCGAATTCCATGCTCTTGAACATTTGAAACTTGGTGATGCCAAGCGCGGCTTCGAAAAGGTGCGCGGTCGAGGCGTCGAAAATCTCGAAATAGCGCGGATAGAAAATGATGCCGGCCGGGTCGCAGTCGCCCCATTCGATCCGCACCGTGCGCGTGTTGGTGAATGTCATTGCATCTGCCGTCATGCCCGGCTTTATGCCGGGCATTCACGTCTTCTTGCAAATGGTTGAGAAAAGCAAGACGTGGATGGCCGGAACAAGTCCGGCCATGACGAATGAGAGGCCAAGGCAGCTGAATTCACATTGCTGATTCCAGCTTAGCGCGGCGCCATGCGCAGTGCGCCGTCGAGGCGTATGACTTCACCGTTGAGATAGCCGTTGTGAATACAATGGAGCACAAGTGCCGCAAATTCGCGCGGCTCCCCGAGCCGCTTGGGAAACGGCACGGAGGCGCCCAGCGAGTCCTGAGCTTCCTGCGGCAATGCGCGCAGCATCGGCGTACTGAAAATGCCCGGCGCGATGGCGAGCACGCGGATGCCAAACTGCGCGAATTCACGGGCAGCCGGCAATGTCAGCGCAGCGACTCCGCCTTTCGAAGATGAGTAGGCGGCCTGCCCGATCTGTCCTTCAAAGGCCGCGACCGACGCCGTGGACACGATGACACCGCGTTCGCCGCCCGCGAGCGGCTCGGCCGCCTGCATCGCCGCGGCAACCAGCCGCATCATGTTGAAACTGCCGATCAGGTTAATGCGAATGACACGCTCGTAGTCAGCGAGCGGCATTGGCCCTTCACGGCCAACAATGCGCTTGGCCGGACCAACGCCGGCGCAATTGACCAGAATGCGCGCCGGACCATGCGCCGCGGCCGCTTTCTTTACCGCCGTTTCGCCGCTCGCGCTGTCCGCGACGTCGCAGTTGACGGCGACACCTTTGATCTCGGCCGCGATATCGGCAGCGGCCTTTTCGTTGACATCGATGATTGCAACCTTGGCGCCGGCCGCAGCCAGTGCGCGCGCGGTGGCAGCCCCGAGGCCGGACGCGCCGCCGGTGACAATCGCCGCCTGTCCCTTCGTTTCCATCAGTGTTTTCCTTCGACCGCGATGATCCGCGACGATAGCGGTACCGTGTAAAGCTCGTCCACCAGCGCGGCACGGTTCTTCAGCACCGCGCGCTGGTTGATCGAGCCCTTGTCGGTCATTTCGCCTTTATCCATAGAGGGTGGTTCCGCCATCAGGATCGCGCGTTCGACGCGCATCGACGAACCGGGGCTGAGATCGGCAAGCCGGGCCAGCAGATCGGCAAACTTCTTGCACACGGCCATTGCATCGATGATTTCGCCGGGTGATGCGTCGGCGGCAAGACCGCCGAGTTTGCGGCACGCCTCGATGTCAGGAAAAATCAGCGCCGCGATGTCATCTTTGTCGGCGGCGGCGAAGACCACGTCCCGGACATAGGGCGCAAAGTGGTCGAGGAAGCGTGCGCGCAACGGCCCGACGCTGACCCAGGTGCCGGTCGACAGTTTGAAATCTTCGGCAATGCGGCCATCGAACAGGAGGCCTTTGCCAGGATCGTTCGGGTCGACGAATTTCAGTGCGTCGCCGATTTTGTAGTAGCCCTCCGCATCGAAGGCCTCGCGCGTGAGCTGTTCCTGCCGCCAGTAGCCCGGCGTAATGTGCGGACCACGCAGACGCGCTTCCAGCCTGCCTTCGTTTGGCACCAGCTTGAGTTCGACGCCCGGCGCTGGCAGCCCGATATTGCCAGGCCGGTCGAAATCCCATGTACAGGCGAGCGCCAGTGGCGAGGTCTCGGTTGAGCCCAGCGACGACAGGAAAATAATGCGTTCGCCGGTTGTCTCGATCGCCAGCCGGGTGAGCTCGTCCCAGGTGGGCTGGTTCAGGCCCGCGCCGGCATAAAAGAGCACCTTCAGGCGGCTGAAGAAATTGCGGCGCAGCTCTTCATCGGCATGAAAATGCGGGACAAGTGCCTCGTAGCCCTTCGGCACATTGAAATAGATGGTCGGTGCAATGTCGCGCAGATTGCGCGCGGTTTTCGCAACGCCCGGCGGGGTGGGATTGCCCTCATCTATATAAAGCGAGCCGCCGTTGACGAGGACCATATTGAAATTGTGGTTGCTGCCGAACGTATGGCTCCAGGGCAACCAGTCCACCACCACCGGCGGCTCATCGGCAACGAAGGCAAAACCCGCTGCCAGCATCGCCTGGTTCGAGCACAGCATGCGGTGGGTATTGATGACGGCCTTGGGATTTCCGGTCGAGCCGGAGGTGAACAGAAATTTTGCGATCGTGTCCGGCGAAACTGTCGTGTGTACAGCCGTAACGCCGGCGTCGTCGGCTGCACCAAGCAGGTCGGCAAACATCGTGACGTTGCGGTCGCCCAACGGATTGCGCGCGACCACCAGCTCAACTTCATCCGGCACCGTTGCGTAAAGCGCGCGCGCGAAAGGCCCGCCGTCATTGGCAAACACAAGCCCGGGTGTGAGCAGCGTGAGGATCGCGCGCAACTTGCCGAAGTCGCTCGACATCAGCGAATAGGCCGGAGAAATCGGCGCGTACGGGATGCCGACATACATTGCCGCAAGAGCGAGCAATGCATGCTCGATGTCGTTGCCGGACAGTACGACGAGCGGCCGCTCGGGCGACAGCCCGCGCCGCAGCAACGCCGCGGCGATTTGCTTCACGTCGGAAAGAACCTGCGCATAGGTGAGCTTGCGCCATTCGCCCTGCGCGTCGCGCTGGGCAAGGAACACACGGTCCGGTGCAACCTTGGCCCAATGTTCGAGCGGCTGGCTCAGCGTGTCGTGATAGCGTTCAAGAGCCCGCGCCGAACGGATATGGATGACGCCGCCGGCGCGTTGCTCGACGATTGGATCGAGCGAGCCCAGCCGCACGGAGCGCAGCGGCGCCTGGCCTTGCATGTCTCGCGCTACGCTTGCCATTGACCCCTGGCCATCAATTGCGCGTCACCTTCGGTGCGCGCTTTTCGAGAAAATCCTTCAGGCGTGCTTTTGCGTCGGGATCGGCCTGTGCAATCGCGGATATCAGAGCTTCCACAGCATAGCCGCTTGGCGGATTCATTTCGGCGATGCGCGGCAGCGCCTGCATGACGGCAAAATTCGTCAGCGGCGCGTTGCCTGCGATTCGTTGCGCCAATTCGAGACCCTTGGCGAAGCCTTGACCCGGCCCGACAAGATACGTCGTCAGCCCCATGGCCTGGCCTTCCTCGGCGGAGTAGGTGCGTCCCGTCAGCATCATATCCATCATGCGTGCGACGCCGATCAATCGCGGCAAGCGCACCGAGCCGCCGCCGCCGACGTAAATTCCACGGCTGCCTTCCGGCAACGCGTAATAGGCCGAGTTCTCGGCGATGCGGATATGCGCGGCCGCGGCCAGCTCAAGGCCGCCGCCAACCACCGCGCCATGCAGCACGGCGATTACCGGCACTTTGCCGAACTGGATTTTTTCGAAGGCGCGATGCCACAGACCGGAATGAGCGATGCCTTGCGTGACATCGCGTTCGTTCAGTTCAGACAGATCGAGGCCGGCGGAGAAATGCTCGCCCTCGCCGACGAGCAACACCGCGCCGATGCCGTCCGGCAGCGACGCAAAGAATTGTTCAATCCCGATGATGGTTTCGTCATCGAGCGCATTGCGCTTGTGCGCCCGGTTCAGCCGCAGAACGGCGACGGCGCCGTCGCGCTCGGCAACGAGTGAGGTGGGGAGTGCAACGGCGGAAATATCTTTCACGTTGTCGGACACACTACTCTCCGGCGTCATGCCCGGCCTTGTGCCGGGCATGACGATAAAACTCATAAGACCTCATAGACATCAAGCCGCACCGCGCGCGGCTCGCGCTGGCCGCGTGCCAGGGCGAGAATTCGATTGAGCCAGTCGACGGAAGCGTCGGCCGTCTCAAAACGCATGACCGTCCGGAAATAATAGAGACGGGGATCCACATTGTCGCCCCGTAATAACTTTTCCAGGACGTCGGGTGGCCCGTGCCGCAAGCCCTCGCTGGTCACCATGATAAGGGCCCCGGCGTCAGTCTCGATGGTGTAGCGCGCGTTGATATCGGCGGCCCCGTCGCTGCGGATGATCTGCCAGTCGGCGCCGCCCGGCAGGATACGCCCGGCAAGCTTCGGTCCGCGCACGCTGCCGCCGAGGATGCCGATGACCCGGCGCTCGCCATAAGGCGTCCGGCCCAGGCTGGTCACGCCCTCGAGTTCGGCATTTATTGTGAAAATAGGCTGCTGGCTGAGCACTGGCGGCGATCCGTTGGGGCTCCAACTTAATGCGTCTGCCATTTGACCCTGCCGGTGGCCAGCCGTAAATACGGGTCCGCAACCGGGATTTAGTTCACACATGGCGCGTATTTCCTCGCTCGCCGAAGCCATAAAATCCGCCGTCCGCGACGGCGATACCGTGGCCTTGGAGGGTTTCACTCATCTCATTCCGCATGCCGCCGGTCACGAAATCATCCGCCAAGGCCGCAAGAACCTGACGTTGATCCGGATGACGCCGGACCTCATTTACGATCAGATGATCGGCATGGGATGCGTGAGCAAGCTGGTGTTTTCGTGGGGCGGCAATCCCGGCGTTGGCTCGCTGCATCGGCTGCGTGATGCGATCGAGAACGGCTGGCCGCACAAGCTCGAACTCGTGGAACATTCACACGCCGCCATGGCCAACGCCTACGAAGCGGGCGCGGCCGGCCTGCCTTGTGCAATCTTCCGCGGCTATATCGGCGGCGACCTGCCGAAGGTGAATTCAAATATCAAACGTGTGACTTGCCCCTTCACCGGCGAGGAGCTTGCCGCTATTCCGGCGCACCGCCCCGACGTTGCGGTCATTCATGCCCAGCGCGCCGACAAGGCGGGCAACGTCATGATTGAAGGCGTGCTTGGCGTGCAGAAAGAAGCGGTGCTTGCCTCCAAACGTTCGGTGGTGACGGTTGAGGAGATCGTCGATGAGCTTCCCGAGCGCAGCCTCAACGCGGTTGTGCTTCCGCACTGGACCGTCGGCCACGTCGTCGAGGTGCCGGGCGGTGCCTTTCCGTCCTATGCGCAGGGCTACTATCCGCGCAACAACAGCTTCTACAAGGAGTGGGACGCGGTGTCGCGCGAGCGCGATTTATTCCATGCCTGGATGAAAGAGAACGTGCTGTCGAAGGGTCCCGAGGCATTCGCAAAATACGCGCGCAAGCATCGTGTCGCGGCGGAGTAATATCATGACCGACGCTCTCTTTTGGTCATTCCGGGACGGCGCGTCAGCGCCGGACCCGGAATCCAGATGTGAGTGCGGCGTTTGGATCTGGATTTCGGGTTCGCGCCTTAAGCGCGCCCCGGAATGACGAGGTAGATATGACCGACTACAAGCCAAGCGAAATGATGACCATTGCGGCAGCGCGTGCGCTCAAGGACGACGACATCTGTTTCGTCGGCATCGGGCAGCCATCGGCGGCGTGCAACCTCGCGCGTCTCACCCATGCGCCGAATATCACGCTGATCTACGAATCCGGCACGCTTGCCACCAAACCAAACATTTTGCCGCTGTCGATCGGCGATGGCGAGCTATGCGAAACGGCGATCACCACTGTGTCGGTGCCGGAAATGTTTCGCTACTGGTTACAGGGCGGCCGCATCAAGGTCGGCTTCCTCGGCGGCGCGCAGATCGATAAATACGCCAATCTCAACACCACCGTGGTTGGCCCCTACGACAAACCGAAGGTGCGGCTGCCCGGCGGCGGCGGCGCGCCGGAGATCGCGACGTCGTGCGGCGAGATCTTCATCATCATGGCGCAGGGCAAGCGCAGCTTTGTCGACAAGCTCGATTTCGTGACCTCGATCGGCCATGTGTCCGGCGGCGACAGCCGTGCCAGGCTCGGCGTGAAAACCAAAGGACCGACCAAACTCATCACGGATCTGGCTCTGTTCGAGCCCGATCCGCAGACGAAGGAAATGACCGTCGTATCCATCCACCCGGGCGTCACGCGCGAGCAGATCCAGGAAAATACCGGCTGGCCGGTAAAATTTGCCGCGAAAGTTGCCGAGACGTCGGCGCCGACGCAACGCGAGCTCGAAGTGCTGCGTGAACTGCATGCCCGGACCAACCGCGCGCATGCGGAGGCCGCGTGATGGCGCGTGATGTCTTTCTTTGCGATGCCGTGCGTACGCCGATCGGGCGCTATGGCGGGTCCTTGGCCAAGGTGCGCACCGATGATCTGGCGGCGGTGCCGATCAAGGCATTGACGGTGCGCAATCCCAAGATCGATTGGGAAAGCCTCGACGAGGTTTATTTCGGCTGCGCGAACCAGGCCGGCGAGGACAATCGCAACGTCGCACGCATGGCGCTTCTGCTCGCGGGGCTCCCGGTGGGCGTGCCGGGCGTGACGTTGAACAGGCTTTGCGCCTCGGGAATGGAAGCCATTGGCACCGCTGCGCGCGCGATCCGCGCCGGCGAAATGGAATTCGCCATTGCCGGCGGCGTTGAGTCGATGACGCGGGCGCCTTTCGTGCAGGGCAAAGCCCAGGAAGCCTTCGCGCGCACGGCTGAAATTTATGACACGACGATCGGCTGGCGCTTCATCAATCCGTTGATGAAACAGCAATACGGCGTCGATTCGATGCCGGAGACCGGCGAGAATGTCGCGGAGGAGTTCCAGGTGAGCCGCGCCGACCAGGACGCATTCGCGTTGCGCTCGCAGCAGCGCGCGGGGAAGGCTATAGCGTCGGGCTATTTCGCCAAGGAAATCGTTGCAGTCGAAGTCCCGGGTGGCAAGGCGGGCCCGGTCAAGGTCGAGAAGGACGAGCATCCGCGTCCCGACACAACGCTCGAACAACTCGCCAGGCTCAAGACGCCTTTTCGCAATCCGGGCACGGTAACGGCCGGCAATGCCTCGGGTGTCAATGATGGCGCCGCGGCCATCATTGTCGCTTCGGAGGCAGCCGTGAAAATGCATAGCCTGACGCCGCGTGCGCGCATTCTAGGGATGGCTTCGGCGGCCGTGCCGCCGCGCATCATGGGCATTGGGCCGGTGCCGGCGACCCAAAAGCTGATGGCGCGCCTCCACCACAAAATTGGCGATTACAATTTGATCGAGATCAACGAAGCTTTCGCCTCGCAATCGTTAGCGTGCCTGCGGCAGCTGGGGCTCGCCGATGATGCCGGACACGTCAATCCCCACGGTGGGGCAATCGCGCTCGGTCATCCGCTCGGCATGTCGGGCACCCGCCTGGTTCTGACGGCGGCGCATGCCCTGGAGGAAAATGGTGGCAAGCTTGGGCTCGCCACAATGTGTGTCGGTGTCGGGCAGGGCGTATCGCTGGCTCTGGAGCGAGTCAGCTAAGGGGCCAATAAGGGGACAAAAGGAATGACGCTGGTTTTTCCCAAGGAGAGTTTGAGTGCGTTTCCAAAGCATCTCACTCCGGACTACCGCAGCACGGTCAAGCGCTCGCCGTCGAAGCCGCTGATTATCGTGCCGCATACGTTGTCGGAATTGACCGGACCCGTTTACGGCCACAATGCCGTGCAGGAAGGTGACGCCGATCTCACCAAACAGCATAAAGGCGAGCCTCTGGGAGAGCGAATCATCGTGCACGGCCACGTGCTCGATGAAGACAAGCGTCCGGTTCCCGATACGTTGGTGGAAATCTGGCAAGCGAATGCCTGCGGCCGCTATGTGCACAATGTCGATCAGCATCCGGCGCCGCTCGATCCGAATTTCACCGGTGCGGGCCGCGTTATCACCGACAAGAAGGGTTACTACCGCTTCATCACGGTGAAGCCGGGCGCGTATCCGTGGGGCAATCACCACAATGCGTGGCGGCCGAACCACATTCATTTCTCGGTGTTCGGTCATTCATTCCTGTCGCGGCTGGTCACGCAGATGTATTTTCCGGGAGATCCCCTTTTCCCGTTCGATCCGATATTCAATTCGGTGACCGACGAAAAGGCGCGCCAGCGCATGGTTTCGAGCTTCGACCTGGAAAACACCATTCCCGACTGGGCTCTGTGTTTCCGTTTCGACATCGTGCTTCGCGGACGTGAAGCAACGCCACAGGACACGGATAAGCACTAGTGCATGATCCCGAAAAGTGGGCACCGGTTTTCGGACAAGATCATGCGCAAAGGAAAAAACTAATGTCGGACATCACGCCCTCACAAACAGTCGGTCCATTCTTCGCTTACGGGCTGGCGCCGCACAGCCGATGCGACTGGAAGCCGAACGATGCCTATGACTGGAAGGAAACCGTCGGCGCCAATCTGGTCACACCGGACGCCTCCGGCACGAAAGTCCGCATCGAAGGCCGCGTGCTTGATGGCGACGGCATGCCGATCAACGATGCCATGCTCGAGATCTGGCAGGCGGACGCGCAGGGTCGTTACGCTCACCCGCGCGACAGCGGCACCCGGCCTAATACCAAGTTCACGGGTTTTGGCCGCTCCGCGACCGACAAGAATGGGGCCTACAGTTTTGACACCATCAAGCCGGGCCAGGTACCCGGACCGAACGGCAAGCCGCAGGCCCCGCACATCGTTTTTTGTATCTACTCGCGTGGGATGCTGCGTCAGGTCTATACGCGGCTCTATTTCTCCGACGAAGCGGCCAACGACAGCGATCCCATCCTGACGCTGGTGCCGCAGGACCGGCGTGGGACGCTCATTGCCCACAAGGAGATGCGGGGCGACCTGGCGGTCTATCGTTTCGATGTTCGGGTCCAGGGGGACGGCGAGACCGTTTTCTTCGACATCTGAGCCAATCCAATCCCGAACTGATTGCAATCCGGTCACAGGCACCGGTTTTTTCAGACCGGTGGGGCGCGCTATCCAATCGCGGCGGCGCCCAACCCCGCCCACACGATCGGCCTATATTAGTGGGATACTTCCCACTTTTGGTGCCGGATGCAGTTGCGATCACAATTTCATTGACTGTTTCGCCCTGATTACCAGTTATTTAAGGATGGGAAGTTAGCCCACCCACTTTGCCCACCTTTCCCAACAGGCCAAATACTATTGACTAAAGCGGGTGGAGTTGGTTCGCTTTCAGCATAACGGCCGTCGAGAGCCGGACAGGAAACGCTGCCATGAACGAGCAAATCCTCCAGGAGATCAGTGAATTTTGCCGTGTGCGCGGGCTTGCGGAATCGACGTTCGGCCGACGCGCCGTCAACGACGGCAAGCTCGCAAGCCGCCTGCGCAATGGCGGCCGCATCACCACCGACACGCTCGAGCGCATCCGCGCATTCATGGCGCGCAATTCCGATGGCGCGCCAGCGCGCCGGCGTGTGCTGTTCGAGCCAACCCCGCCCGGCGTGTTGCCCGTCGTGAAGCCGCCGGCGCCTCCGGTGGCGTCCGGCCTCGCTACTGATGACCCGCAACGCAATTTCCGTTTCTTCGACAACCGTCAGAAATATCTGCTGTTCGTGAACACCTGCTCGGAGAAATGGGAGGTCGCATCGCGCGTCTCGCTTGAGCTCGCCAATATCCATCCGCGCCCGCCGGCTGTGCGGGTGTTCGATGCGGGCGTTGGCGACGGCACCGTGCTGGCGCGCGTCATGCGCTCGATGCACGACCGGTTTCCGACGACGCCATTCTATATCGTCGGCAAGGAGATCAGCCTCGAAGATATCCGTCTCACGCTGCACAAGATGGCGGACCGTTTCATTGAGCATCCCTCCACCGTCCTGGTGCTCACCAATCTCGCTTATGCGGAAGCACCATGGCTTGCTGTGAAATCCCTGAGTGCCGCCACCAGCCTGGTCTGGAAAGAGCTGGCGATGGAAGGCAATACCGCGCACAGCTTCGAGAAACAGATCACCGATCTCGAGCCGTTCCTGTCGGAGAACTGGAAGGCAAAAGTCAGCGCCAAGAGCGGCAATCCGATCTATGAGCGTCCGGTCATCCTGGTCATCTATCGCAATGACCATCGCTTCCTGCTCGATCAGATCGTGCCGAAGCCTGGCGGCACCGTCGCCGACTACGACTTGGTGATTGCGTCGCAGCCTTATCGTGCGCGCGCCTCGCTCGAGTTCAAGGCCAAACGCGTGCTGGCGCCGCTGGCCCGCGCGCTTGGTCCCGGTGGCCGCATGATTGCAATCCATTCCTACGGACATGACCCCGGCATGGAAATCATTCAGAAGGTCTGGCCGAACGATAATCCGTTCGTGCACAGCCGCCACGATCTGCTCAAGGAAGTGAAGCACGATCTGGGTAGTGCGGGGCGCGATCTCAATTTCAATGCCTACGCGGACCAGCGCTCGCTGTTCCGATATGACATGCACACATTGCCATCGGAGATCTCGTCGTCGATCGGCACCTCGACGCTGCTTGCCGCGTGGAATGCAGCCATCTATGTAGCGCAAGTGGAAGACGATCGTCTGTCCGATGTGAACAGCGACCGACGCTATGTCGACGCGACGCGCGAGGTTCTCCAGAAACACGGCGGGCTGTGGTTTTACGACGAGTCATTCGTCATCTCGCGCCGGCGAGAATAGACGCGACCACTATGTCAGTAGCCGCGCCCGCGTCAGATTTTTCCGCTCTTGCGCGACGCTTTTCGCTCGAAACCACGCGGCCGGACGCCGCTGAAATTGCTGCGCTGACCGAAATTCTGCCGCCCGGCACGTCGGTCTATTTCAGCGCAGTGCCGACGGTCGGGCGCCGCGAGGTGGTGACGGCGGCGGCGTTCGTGCGCAAGGCCGGCCTCGAGCCGGTCGTGCATGTCGCGGCGCGGCGCATCGCGGCGGCGGCAGACTTGCAGGAATTGCTCGCTGGCCTGCGCGGCGAGGCAGATGTGCGGCGTCTGTTGCTGATCGGCGGCGACATTGATGCACCCGGCACGTTTCCGGACGCGCTCTCGCTGATACAGCGGGGCGATCTGCGCCAGGCCGGCATTGAGGAGATCGGCATCGGCGCCTATCCGGAAGGACATCCGCGCATTCCAGCGGGGCGTCTTGAGGCGGCTCTGGATGAGAAGATCGCCGCCGCGACTGCGCAAGGCCTGCGCGTCCACATCGTCAGCCAGTTCTCGTTTTCGCCCGACCGCATTCTGGGCTGGTTGAGGCAGTTGCGGGCGTGCGGGATCAGCAAGCCTGTGAAAATCGGCATGGCGGGACCGACCAGCGTGCCGGCGTTGCTGCGTTACGCCCGGCGGTGCGGCGTGGCAGCCTCGCTGCGCGGGCTGGCCTCCGGCGTTGCCAGCGGGCTCGTCGGTCATGTCGGGCCCGATCGCATCATCGAAGCGCTTTCGACGGCTGATGACCTTGGCGACGTCGCCTTGCATTATTTTTCCTTTGGCGGGACGCTTGAAACCGCGCGCTACGCGTGCGAAGCCGCCGCGGGACGCCACGGCGCCGGCCGTGCTATGGCTCGCAGCAACTAAGACCCGCCGGCAAGGACGGGCCACTCGCGGAGGACAATATGCAACGGACCAAACCCCCATTTCGCGCCGACCACGTCGGCAGCATTTTGCGCACCGCGCCGGTGAAAGACGCGCGTGCAAAGCGCGAGAAGGGCGAGATCAGTGCGGCTCAACTCAAGGAGGTCGAGGACGGCGAGATCATCAAGATCATCCAGAAGCAGGAAGAGGTGGGGCTGAAGGCCATTACCGACGGCGAATTCCGCCGCTCCTGGTGGCATTTCGACTTCTACGGGATGATGGACAATGTCGAGATCTACGAGCTCGACCACGGCATCCAGTTCCAGGGCGTGCAGACCAAGCCGCGCTCGATCAAGGTCACCGGCAAAATCGGGTTCTCTAGCCATCCGATGATCGAGCACTTTAAATTCCTCAAGCAGCACACCAGGCAGACGCCGAAGATGTGCATCCCGGCGCCGTCGACCTTCCATTTTCGGCTTGAACCAAATGCGGTGGACAAGACCGCCTATGTCAGCCGCGACGCCATCTTCGACGATCTCGCGGTCGCCTATCAGAAGGCGATCAAGGCCTTCTACGATGCCGGCTGCCGCTATCTCCAGTTCGACGACACCGCCTGGGCCTACCTCTGCTCGCAGGAGGAACTGAAGAAGGCGCGCGACCGCGGCCTCGACGTCGACCACCTGCAAGAGAGCTACGCCAAGTGCATCAACAAGGCGCTGGAAGCCAAACCGGCCGACATGACGATCACCACCCATGTCTGCCGCGGCAACTTCCGCTCCACCTTCATCTCGTCTGGCGGCTATGAGCCGGTGGCCGAGACACTGCTGGCCAAATGCAAATACGATGGCTACTTCCTCGAATACGACACGGATCGGGCCGGCGGCTTCGAGCCGCTGCGTTTCCTGCCAAAAGGCAACAAGATCGTTGTACTCGGCCTTGTCACCTCGAAGTCGGGACGGCTCGAGCCGCGCGCCGATATCAAGAAGCGCATCGAGGAAGCGACGAAATTTGTTGCGCTCGATCAGCTCTGCCTGTCGCCGCAATGCGGCTTTGCCTCCACGGAAGAAGGCAACGTGCTGGCGGCGGACGAACAGTGGGCCAAGCTGCGCATGATTGTGGAGCTGGCTGAGGACGTGTGGGGCAAAAATTAAAAGGCCGCTCATTCCCGCGTAAGCGGGAATCCAGCCAAGTTCTGGATCCCCGCTTTCGCGGGGACGAACGGAGTAGAAAATGACCCAAAGAGCAACGCCGCCCTTTCGCGCCGATCACGTCGGTAGTCTGCTGCGCCCCACGGCCCTAAAGGACGCGCGCGCCGGACACGCCAAGCGCGAAATTTCTGCCGGCGCGCTGAAAGAAGTTGAAGATCGCGAGATTGAAAAAGTCATCAGGAAACAGGAGGAGGTCGGCCTCCGGCTTGCGACCGACGGTGAATTCCGCCGCTCCTGGTGGCATTTCGATTTCTATAAAGGCCTCGATGGCGTCGAAAAGTATCAGACCGGTCAGGGAATTCACTTCGCCGGTGTCGATACCAAGGCGGAAAGCGTGCACGTGGTCGGCAAGGTCGGTTTCTCCAGCCATCCGCATGTCGAGCATTTCAGGTTCCTGAAGGCGCACACCAGGGTCACGCCGAAGATGACCATCCCCGCGCCTTCGACATTCCATTTCCGCCAGGGGCGGCAGTCGATCAGCAAGGAAATCTATCCGGACCTCGACGCCTATTTCGACGATGTTGCAATCGCCTATCAAAAGGCCATCCGGGCCTTCTACGATGCCGGCTGCCGCTATCTCCAACTCGACGACACCGCCTGGTCGATGATCTGCGATCCGAAACAGCGCGAGGATTCTCGCACGCGCGGCGATGATCCGGACAAACTTCCACCGCGCTACACGCGCATGACCAACAAGGCGCTGGAGACAAAGCCCGCGGACATGGTGGTCACCATGCATTCCTGCCGTGGCAATTTCCGCTCCACGTTCATTGCGTCCGGCGGCTACGAGTTCGTGGCCGAGGCGTTGTTGGGCAAAGTGAATATCGACGGCTATTTCCTGGAGTTCGATACCGACCGGGCCGGTGGGTTTGAGCCGCTGCGCCATCTCAAGGGCAACAAGCAGGTCGTGCTTGGCCTCGTCACATCGAAAAGCGGGCGGCTGGAGCCGAAGGACGACATCAAGCGCCGCATCGACGAGGCGACCAAATACGTGCCGCTCGAACAATTATGCCTGTCGCCGCAGTGCGGCTTTGCTTCGACCGAGGAGGGCAATGTGCTCGCCGAGGACGAGCAGTGGGCCAAGCTGCGCATGATCGTCGAGCTGGCGGACGAGGTCTGGGGCCACAATTGATATTTCGCAAGCTGGGCCTGCCGGACGCCGCCTACCCTTTCTCGAGCGGGGTGCCGTCGATTCACGAGACGTGACGTCTTTGTGTTGGCGCGGCGTTCCCAAATTCAAAGGAGAGGGATGAAAATGTCCATTAGATCCCAATGGCTTAGAACAAGCCGTGCAGCGCTGTCGGCGATGACTGCGGCGCTGCTGCTGACGGCGGCACCGGCCAAGGCGGCCGAGCCGATCAAGATCGGATTTGGCATGGCACTCACCGGGCCCCTCGCGGCCAACGGCAAAATGTCGCTGGTCGCCATGCAGGTCTGGGAGGACGACATCAACGCCAAAGGCGGGTTGCTCGGCCGGCCGGTCAAGCTCGTCTACTACGACGACCAGAGCAATCCGTCGCAGGTGCCCGGCATCTACGCCAAACTGCTCGATATCGACAAGGTCGACCTGATCGTGAGCGGCTATGCCTCGACCCAGATCGCCGCCGCGATGCCGGTCGCCATCCAGAAGAAGAAACTGTTCGTGAGCCTGTTCGGCACCGGCGTGAACGAGACCTTCAACTATCCAAAATATTTTTCGATGATCCCGAACGGGCCGACGCCGAAGCCCGCGTTCACGCGCGGCTTCTTCAAGGTGGCCGAAGTGCAGAAGCCAAAGCCGCAGACGATCGCAATCGCGATGGCGGACGCAGAATTCGGGCGCAACGCCTGTGAAGGCGCGCATCAGAATGCGCAAGCATCGGGATTCAAGATCGTCTACGAAAAAGCCTATCCTCCATCCACGACCGACTTCACGCCGATCGTGCGTGCGATCCAGGCCTTGAATCCGGATCTGCTGGTGATCTGCTCGTATCCGCTCGACACCGTCGGCATGGTCAAGGCGATGAGTGAAGTCGGTTTCAAGCCCAAGATGTGGGGCGGCGCGATGGTTGGCCTGCAAGCGACGGTGTTCAAGACCCAGCTTGGCCCGCTGCTCAATGGCGTCGTCAATTTCGAGACCTGGCTGCCGGTCAAGTCGATGGATTTTCCCGGCGCATTTGACCTGCTCAAGAAATACCAGACACGGGCCCAGGCCGCCGGCACCGATCCACTCGGCTACTATATGCCAGTGTGGGCCTACGCCTATCTGCAGGTGCTCGGCGACGCCATTGCCAATACCAAGAGCCTCAACGACGATGTGCTCGCCGATTACATCCGCAAGACCACGTTCAAGACGGTGGTCGGCGATGTGAAATTCGGCAAGCAGGGCGAGTGGGCGGAAGAGCGTACGCTGGCGGCCCAGTTCCAGAATATCAAGGGCAAGACGGTCGACGACTTCCGCGACCTGACCACCGAGGTCATTGTCTATCCGCCGAAATACAAGAGCGGCGAGGTGATCTATCCGTACGATAAGGCGATCGGAAAATAACATCGTGATACGGTCACAAGATCGTTCGTGCGTCATGGCCGGGCTTGTCCCGGCCATCCACGTCTTTACTTTAGGGCGCTAAGATGTGGATGCCCGGCACAAGGACCGGGCATGACGGCGAACCTTGTTGAATATGAAGCGATCTAATCCGCCCTTCCGAGCCGATCACGTCGGCAGTCTTCTGCGCACAGCGGCGCTGAAGAAAGCGCGTGCCGGACGCGAGGCTGGCGAAATTTCCGCAGAAGATCTCAAGGCCGTCGAGGATCGCGAGATCGCCGCGATTATCAGGAAACAGGAGGCCATCGGTGTTCGCGCCGTGACCGACGGCGAGTTTCGCCGTGCCTTCTGGAACTACGATTTCCTCGGGAAACTCGATGGCGTGGAAGCCTACCTGGGCGAGCGCAAGATCAAATTCGAAGGCGTCAATCCGAAGCCGATGATGCTGCGCGTCACCGGCAGGCTCGGTTCTTTTTCCGGGCATCCGATGCTGGACCACTTTAAATTCGTCAAGGCACGCACGCGTGTTGTTCCGAAGATGACAATTCCATCCCCGTCATCGCTGCATTTTCGCTACGGCCGCGACGCCGTTCCGGAATCAATCTACCCCGACATGAATGATTTTTACCGTGACCTCGGCCAGACCTACCGCAAAGCAGTGCGCGCCTTTGCAGACGCCGGCTGCCGCTATCTCCAGCTCGATGAAGTCAATTTCACATATCTTTGTGATCCGAAGCTGCGGGCGCAGGTCGCCAACCGCGGCGAAGACCCCGAACAACTGCCGTCCGTCTATGCCGGTATGATCAACGCGGCGATTTCGGACATCCCGGCGGACATGACCATCGCCATGCATTTGTGCCGCGGCAACTTCCAATCCACGTTCGTGGCCACGGGCGGTTATGAGCCGGTGGCCGAGATCTTGTTCAATTCGATCAATGTGCACGGCTATTTCATGGAATATGACAGCGACCGCGCGGGGGGGTTCGAGCCGCTGCGCTTTGTCCCGAAGAACAAGACCGTTGTGCTGGGTCTCGTGACGTCAAAGTCAGGCCGCCTGGAATCGAAAGACGAAATCAAGCGCCGCATCGAGCAGGCGTCGAAATTTGTGCC
The DNA here is from genome assembly GCA_963815055.1 of uncultured Alphaproteobacteria bacterium. Classification (GTDB taxonomy): domain Bacteria; phylum Pseudomonadota; class Alphaproteobacteria; order Rhizobiales; family Xanthobacteraceae; genus Pseudolabrys. The sequence continues at coordinate 443,369 of CAWFEU010000001.1, forward strand.
GCTTGAGCAACTTTGTCTTTCGCCGCAGTGTGGCTTTGCGTCCACGGAAGAGGGCAATATCCTCGCCGAGGATGAACAATGGGCGAAGCTGAGGATGATTGTTGAAGTCGCAGAAGAGGTGTGGGGGAAGAATTGATTACAAGCCGCTCATTCCCGCCCCCGCCTTCGCGGGGGCAGGCTCCAGCAGGAATCCGAAGTTAAGGTCCGCTGGAGCTTGTGCCCGGGCCAGCCGAAGGCTGGTCCCGGGTACGGGGACGAGCGGATGGGGAGCGACTGCAACAATGACTCAGAGAGCCAAACCACCCTTTCGCGCCGACCATGTCGGCAGCTTGCTGCGTCCGGCTGCCTTGAAAGCTGCGCGTGAGCGGCGTGCGAAAGGTGAAATATCCGCCGCGCAACTGCAAGTCGTTGAAGACCGGGAGATTGAACGCGTCATCAGGAAGCAGGAGGCTGTCGGACTGCAATCGATTACCGACGGCGAATTCCGGCGTTCATGGTGGCATCTCGATTTCCTCTGGGGCCTCGACGGAATCGAGAAGCATGTAATGGAAGCGGGCATTGCCTTTGCCGCCGTGACGACGCGCAATGAGGGCCTCAAAATCACCGGCAAGGTAGGTTTTTCCGGCCACCCGATGATCGAGCATTTCAGGTTCGTTGCCGCGCACACCAAACACACACCGAAGATCACGATTCCTTCGCCGTCGGCAGCCTATGGCCGTCCGATGCCCACGCCGATCGACAAATCCGTCTATCCGAAACTGGATGCGTTCTTTGACGATCTGGGGCAGGCGTACAAAAAGGCCGTGCGCGCCTTTGCCGACGCCGGCTGCCGCTACCTCCAGCTGGACGAAGTCTTTATCGCCATGCTGTGCGACCCGAAATATCGCCAGGCGATGAAAGACCGCGGCGATGATCCCGAGCAGCTCGGTGAACTTTACGGAGATCTCATCAATATCGCGATGTCGGATATTCCCTCCGACATGACGATCACCATGCATATGTGTCGCGGAAATTATAAGTCGACCTATATGGGAGCCGGCGGCTACGAGGCCGTGCAAGAAATCCTCTTCAACAAGATCAAGGTGCACGGCTTCTTCATGGAATACGACAGCGACCGTGCCGGCGGCTTCGAGCCGCTGCGCATGCTGCCGAAGGATCGCCAGGTCGTGCTCGGACTGGTCACCACCAAGAGCGGACGGCTTGAACCGAAAGACGAGATCAAGCGCCGCATCGATGAGGCTTCGAAGTTTGTTGCGCTCGACCAGTTATGCCTGTCGCCACAGTGTGGTTTTGCCTCGACCGAGGAAGGCAATGTGCTGGCCGAGGACGAGCAATGGGCCAAGCTGCGCATGATCGTCGAGCTTGCCGACGAGGTGTGGAAATAGTTTTCTCGTCATGGCCGGACTTGTTCCGGCCATCCACGTCTTTACAAAGTGGCAAGACGTGGATGCCCGGCATAAAGCCGGGCATGACCTAGTGCTTGGGGTCTGAGGAACACCAAAATGCCGGGAATCGTCACGGGCAAGACAGCGATCGTCACGGGGGGCGGGCGCGGCATCGGACGTGGCATCGCCATGCTGTTTGCAAGTGAGGGCGCGAGGGTCGTGGTCTGCGATATCGGCGCCAGCCTCCAGGGCGAAGGCGCCGATGCCGGTCCGGCTCAGGATACGGTCAATGCTATTAAAAAATCCGGCGGCGAGGCGATTGCCACGACGCTTTCGATTACCGAGCCGGAAAACGCCGAGCTAATCGTCAAATTGGCACTCGATGCCTTCGGCCGCGTCGATGTCCTCGTCAACAATGCCGGCATCCTGCGGGACGTCATCTTTCACAAGATGAGCTGGTCCGACTGGTCGGATGTGATTGCCGTGCATCTCAACGGCTCGTTCAACATGAGCCGCGCGGTTGCGCCTCTGTTCCGGGAGCAGGGCTCCGGCGCGTTCGTTCACATGACATCGACTTCCGGTCTTGTCGGCAATTTCGGCCAGGCCAATTACATGGCGGCAAAGCTTGGAATCATGGGCCTGTCGCGCGGTATCGCGCTCGACATGGCGCGGTTCAATGTGCGCTCGAATTGCATCGCACCGTTCGCCTATACGCGCATGATTGAATCGATTCCCGCGCAGTCGGAGCTGGACAAACGCCGCATCGAAGCGTTCCAGCGGATGACACCCGAAAAGATCGCGCCGCTCGCGGTCTATCTCGGCTCGGATGCTGCGGCCGGCATCTCCGGCCAGATTTTCTCGGTCCGCAATAATGAAATCTACCTGTTCAACCAGCCGCGGCCGGTCAAAACCATCCATCGCGCTGATGGCTGGACGCCCGAGACGCTGGCGGCCGAGGTCAAGACCACGTTCTCGCCTTTGTTTACGCCGCTGGAGCGTTCCGAAGACGTCTTCAACTGGGACCCGATCTAGCGCGCACTTGTCACGCGCCGGGCGCGGTTGCATAGAATGGACCGATGAAAAAGCGCGGCAGCGAGCATGACGAATTCACCGACGTTCGCGACGGCGTGCGCGCGCTATGCGCCAAGTTTCCGGGCGAATACTGGCGCGCAGTGGATCGCGACCGCGCCTACCCGACCGAGTTTGTGTCGGCCTTGACCGAGGCGGGCTATCTCGCCGCGCTGATCCCGGAGAACTACGGCGGTAGCGGGCTCAGCCTGGGCGCTGCGGCTGCCATTCTTGAAGAAGTGCACGCCTCCGGCGGCAACGGCGCGGCTTGCCACGCGCAGATGTACACCATGGGCACGATCCTGCGGCATGGCAGCGCGGCCCAAAAGGAACGCTACCTGCCGCTGATCGCCAGCGGCGAATTGCGCCTGCAGGCTTTTGGTGTCACCGAGCCGACGTCCGGCACCGACACGCTCTCGCTGCGCACCACCGCGCGGCGCGAAGGCAACGATCACTATGTCATCAACGGGCAGAAGATCTGGACCTCGCGCGCCGAACATTCCGACCTGATGCTCCTGCTCGCGCGCACGACACCGAAGGAACAGGTCAAGAAACGCACTGACGGACTGTCGGTGTTTCTGGTCGACATGCGGCTCGCGCAAGGCCGCAGCATTGCTATCAATCCAATCCGCACCATGATGAATCACGCGACCACGCAGATCTTCTTCGACGATCTGCGGGTGCCGGCGGAGAACCTGATCGGCGAGGAAGGCCAGGGTTTTCGTTACATTCTGTCGGGGATGAATGCCGAACGCATCCTGATTGCGGCCGAGTGCATCGGCGACGCCAAGTGGTTTATCGGCAAGGCGACGCACTACGCCAAGGAACGCGAACTGTTCGGCCGCCCGATTGGACAGAACCAGGGCGTGCAGTTTCCGATCGCGCGGGCCTATGCGCAAATGCGAGCGGCGGAACTGATGGTGCATGAGGCCGCGCGCAAATATGACGCCGGCGAGGACATTGGCGCCGAAGCCAATATGGCGAAACTCCTGGCCGCCGATGCATCATGGGCAGCCGCCGATATGTGCGTGCAGACCCACGGTGGCTTCGGTTTTGCCGAGGAATACGACGTCGAGCGTAAATTCCGCGAAACGCGGCTTTATCAGGTCGCGCCGATTTCGACCAACATGATTCTCTCGTACCTGGCCGAGCATGTGCTCGGCCTGCCGCGGTCGTATTGAGATGCCGCTGCCGCTAACCCCGCTTTACCTCTCCCCGATTGCGGGGAGAGGTCGGCGCGCAAAGCGCGCAAGCGGGGAGAGGTAAGCAATGTTGCCGCTCGAAGGCCTTCTCGTCATTTCGGTCGAACAGGCGGTGGCGGCACCGCAATGCACCTGTCGTCTGGCGGATGCGGGCGCGCGCGTCATCAAGGTCGAGCGGCCGGAAGGCGACTTTGCCCGCCGCTATGACGGGCTGGTGCATGGCGAGAGCGCGTATTTCGTATGGCTCAATCGCGGTAAGCAATCCGCGGTGCTTGATCTTGCCAGGCCCGGCGACAAGGCGCTGCTTGAAGCCATGCTCGCCAAAGCGGATGTGTTCGTGCAGAACCTCAAACCGGGCGCGCTCGCCAAGCTCGGCTTCCCGTTCGAACGTCTGCGCCGCGACTATCCGCGGCTGATCTGCTGCTCTATCTCAGGCTATGGCGAGAGCGGACCTTACGCGCAGCACAAGGCCTACGACATGCTTATCCAGGCCGAGTCGGGACTTGCCTCGATCACCGGCGGACCGGAAGCGCCGGCGCGCGCCGGCGTATCGGTTGTCGACATCGCTGCCGGGATGAATGCCTACGAGGCAATCCTGGAAGCGCTGCTGATGCGCGCGCGCACCGACGAGGGTACGGCGATTGCGATATCGATGTTCGATGCGATGGCGGACTGGATGACCGTGCCGCTCTTGCAGCACGAAGGCGGCGACACACCCAAGCGCATCGGGCTCGCACACACCTCGATCTCGCCCTACGGCGCATTCAAGACGCGCGATGGCGCCGACGTGCTGATCTCAATCCAGAACGACCGCGAATGGCGCATCCTTGCCGAGCATGTCATGGGGGACAAGGCGCTCGCCGCGAATCCAGACTTCGCCACCAATGTGGAACGCGTGAAGCGCCGCACCGAAACCGACGGCCGCGTCGCAGCCGCGTTCGCGTCGATGGATTTCGAATCGCTGGTGGAAAAACTTGCGCGTTACGATATCGCGTTCGGGCGCATCAACGATTTGAACCTTCTGGGCCACCACCCGCATTTGCGGCGCACGACGATCGACACTCCGACCGGTCCGGTCCATATGCCCGCGCCGACCGCAATCCACGACGGCGCCATGAGGCAATACGGCGCGGTGCCCGCGCTCGGGGAACATACCGCGATGGTGCGCAAGGAATTCGCTGCGAAATAAAGGTTAGTCGATCGCGGCGGTTTCGATTTTCGCGTCCGGTGTGCGTCGAATGGTGCCGATGATCAGCACCAGCGGAATGACGGCCAGCGTCAGAATCATCAGCAGCTTGAAGTCGTTGAGATAGGCCAGCATTGCGGCCTGCTGCGTGACGATCATGTCGAGGAGTGCCCGGCCGGCGTCGGTATGCACGTCCAGGTTTCCGGCCACATCGGGCATCTGCAAGGCGTCATTGAACGGCGTTACCTGCTCGGCCAGCCGCGCGTGCATTTCCGTGGTCTTGCTCGTCAGGTTGGCGATTACCATGGATATGCCGATTGATGAGCCGATATTGCGGGTCAGCGTGGTGATGGCGGTCGCCCCCGTGCGCAAATGGCCGGGCAATGTGGCAAAGGCCACCGTTGAGATCGGCACGAACAGCAATCCCAGGCCAATGCCCTGGATGATGCTGGTGACGACAATCATTTTTTTGGTCACATCAAGCGAGAAACCCGTCATGTAATAGAGCGTGCCGCCTGCCAGCAGCAGGCCGCACAGAATCAGGTAGCGCGGCTGCACCATCCGCATCAGCCGCGGCGCCACCATCATGGTGAGCAGCGTGCCGACCCCGCGTGAGCCGAGCAGGAAGCCGGCGGTCTGGATCGGGTAGCCGCGCAAATTCTGCATAAATGGCGTGACCAACGCCATGGTGCCGAACAGCACTACGCCGATCACCACCATGAAAATACAGCCGCTGACGAAGTTGCGGTCCTTGAACATTTCGAACCGTACGAACGGTTCTTTGGTCGTCAGCGAATGCGCAAAGAAATAATAGAACCCGGCCGCTGCGACGATTGCTTCGATCCAGATTTCGTTTGCATCGAACCAGCCGACTTGCTCGCCGCGGTCGAGCAGCAATTGCAGCGAGCCGATACCGACAGCAAGCGCAGCAAATCCGAACCAGTCGAAGCGCAAGTGGCCTTGCTTCTGGGTTTCCTCCATGAAGAGGATCATGCCGAGGACGGTGATGACGCCGATCGGCAGGTTGATGAGGAACACCCAGTGCCAGGAATAATTATCGGTAAGCCATGCCCCCAATGTCGGGCCCATGATCGGGCCGAGCATGACGCCGACGCCCCAGATCGCCATGGCCTGCCCGCGCTCCTCGGCTGAATACGCGTCGAGCAAGACCGACTGCGACAGCGGCACCAGCGCGGCGCCGGCCATGCCTTGAAGCAGGCGAAACAGCACCATCTGCTCGATGTTCTGCGCCAGGGCGCACAGGAACGACGCGACGGTGAAGCCGCTGACACAGATGATGAACAGTATCTTGCGGCCGAAGCGATCCGCGAGCCAGCCGATCGGCGCCGTCATAATCGCGGCAGCGACAATGTAGGACGTGAGCACCCAATTGATCTGGTCGAGCGAGGCCGACAGCGAACCCTGCATATAGGGCAGGGCGACATTGGCAATGGTGGTGTCGAGCGCCTGCATGACCGTCGCGGTCATCGTGCAGACCGTGATCAGGATGCGCCGCAGCTTCGGATCCATCGAAGCAAAGTGCGCAGTCATTTTGCTTCTTTCGCCTGCGCGGACATAAATGGCAGCCTGCTATGGCCGGTGTCGATCTCGACATTCACGCTCATGCCGGAGCGCAGCAGCTGCGTATCCTCGTTCTTGTCGAAGGCAATCCGTACCGGGACGCGCTGCACGACTTTCACCCAGTTCCCGGTCGCGTTCTGCGGCGGCAGGATCGAGAACTGCGCGCCCGTGCCGGGACTCACTGCCACGACGGTGCCGGTGAAGGTGTGGTCCGGAAAACTGTCGACATCGAGCGTCGCCTTTTGCCCGACCCGCAGATAAGTAAGGTCGGTTTCCTTCGGGTTGGCCTCGACCCATGGCGCCTGATCGTCGATCACGCTCAGCACGGGCGTGCCGGCTGCGACGAAGCGGCCCAGCTGGATATTATCCACTTGCGTGGCGGTGCCGGACATCGGCGCGCGCACGATCGTATGGTCGAAATCGCGCTGTGCATTGTCGAGCACGGCTTTCGCCTGCGCATACTCGGGAAATTTCTCGAGAGGCAAATTCGGATCGCCAAGCAACTGGTTCAACGTGGTGTCGCGTTGCTGGGCCGCGTATTCCGCCTGCAACTGCGCCGTCACGACGGCTGCCAGGGCGGTGTCGAGATCGGCCTGTGAACCTGCTTGCGAGCTCACCAGTTTGGTCTTCCGCTCGACGTCGCGCTGCTTGAGATCGACATTTTTCTTGGCGAGGTCGGTCAGCGTGTCCAGCGATTTGAGATTGGTCTTCAATTTGTTGTAGTTGCTGCGCGCCGTATCGAGCTTCGCCTTCGCTTGCTGCAATGCAAGTGAAAACGGTTCGCGGTCGAGCGAGAAAAGCTCGTCGCCGGGGTTGACGTGCTGCCCTTCGCGAATGGCGATATGCGCAATCTTCCCGGAAATATCCGGCGTGATGAGAACTTTCTGCGCACCGACATAGGCGTTGTCGGTCGAGACATAGCGGCCGCCTGAAAGATAAAATCCAAAACCGACCAGCACAGCGAGCGCCGGCAGTACGACGAGCAGGATCGTACGCAGGCGTTTACGGCCGATACGCGCGAACAGGCCGGAGCCTTTCGCTGCGTCGGCTTTTGCGTCCGGCAAGGTTTTGGCTTCAGGTGCCGGAACAATTTTCAATGCTTTTTCACTCATGACTTATCCAGCGACTGCCTGTGGTTGGTTTGCGTTACGGGCGATGGCCGAGCGCAAGTTGTCTTTGACGGCTGTGAGTTCCTTGAGCGTGCGGTCGATCGACGTTTGCGAGAGCCCATCAAGAACGATTTCCATCATGTCGGAACCAAGATCGGCCAGGCGGTCGAGCAGGGGCTTTGCTGCAGCCTTTAAGTACAACCGGTTGGCGCGGCGGTCGTTCGGATCGGCGCGGCGTTCGATCAGGCCATTGCCCGCGAGCCGATCGAGCAGGCGCGTCAGCGTGATCGGCTGGAGGTCGAGCATGTCGGCGAGTTCGGACTGCTTGAGACCTTCGTTGCGCTCGATGCGGATCAGCACCGCCCACTGCGCCCGGGAAACACCGAATTGGCGTGCGCGCTGATCGGCATAGGTCTTCAGCAACCTTGCTACGTCCATGATAGTAAATGCAAATTCACGTTTTATGGGCTGTTGTGGCATTAGCCGCCTCATGGTCAGAATACACACATAATAAGTAAGCTTATAATAAGCGCAATATGCCATTTAGTCGTAGCTGATCCGCCCACGGCGCGTGGATGACGAAGGCGAGGACGTCGGGCAGAGTTGCGGCCGCTTCAATCCACGCAAGCCAGGGAACTTCTCATGCAGATCGGCTTCATCGGGCTAGGCAATATGGGACAGCCGATGGCGCTCCGGCTGATCGAGGCCGGACACAAGCTCGTCGTCTACGACACCCGTAACGATGCGGTGGCACCGCTGGTGGCGCTCGGCGCTCAGCTCGCGTCGTCGCCGCAAGACGTCGCCGACCGGGTCGAAACCGTGATGGCGAGCCTGCCGTCATTGCAGGTTTCGGAGAAGGTCGCGACCGGTGAAGGCGGCGTCATTCACGGCAAGCGCATCAAGCGCTTTATCGACCTGTCTACAACCGGTTCGCGCGTTGCGGCCAATATCGCGGCAACGTTGGCGAAGAAAAGCATCGTGCAGATCGATTCGCCGGTCAGCGGTGGTGTTGGCGGTGCAACCAAGGGCACGTTGGCGGTGATGGTGTCTGGGCCGAAAGCCGAAATTGAAATCGTGAAGGATGCGCTTGCCGTGTTCGGCAAGGTCTTCATCATTGGTGAAAAGCCCGGCATGGCGCAGACCATGAAGCTCGCGAACAACTTTCTCTCCGCTACCGCGATGGCAGCCACTTCGGAAGCGGTGGCCATGGGCGTTAAAGCGGGGCTGGATCCCGCGGTGATGATCGACGTCATCAATGCCGGCTCCGGCCGCACCACCGCATCCGACGGAAAATTTCCGCAGGCGATCCTGCCGCGCACATTCAATTATGGCTTCGCCACCGCGCTGATGCTCAAGGACGTGCGATTGTGTGTCGATGAAGCACGGGGCCTGGACGTTCCCAATTCGGTCATGAGTACTGTTCTCGATCAATGGGAAACGACCAATACTGAATATGGCGGGGACAGCGATTTCACCGCCATCGTCAAAATGATCGAGAAGCGCGCCGGCGTCACCGTGGGCAAGAAATCATGAGTGATGACATCCACGAGGTCTACGCCGTTGCTTACGCGAGCCACGCGCGCAAGCGTTCTGAAAATTACATATTCGGCGACCCGCATGACGAGATGACTTCGATCGCCTATTACGTGTGGGTCATCAAAGGGCCGCACGGAACCTTCGTATGCGACACCGGTTTCGACGAAGCTGCCGCCAGGGAACGCGCACGAAAAATCATTCATCCCGTCGGGGAAGGCCTGCAGGCGCTTGGTGTGCGGCCCGACAAAGTCGACCATGTCATTGCCACGCACATGCATTGGGACCACGCCGGCAACTACGATCTTTTCCCCAATGCGCGCTATCACATCCAGGACACCGAGATGGCCTATGCCACCGGCCGCTGCATGTGCCACCAGATGCTGCGTATCCCGTTCAGCGAAAGCGATGTGCTGGCAATGGTGCGCAAGATATTTGCGTATCGCGTCGAGTTTCACGACGGAGTTGAAGAATTGGCGCCCGGCATCACCGTGCACAAGATCGGTGGTCATTCGAAAGGCCTGCAATGCGTTCGCGTCAAGACAAAGCGTGGCCATGTCGTGATCGCGTCGGACTGCTGCCATCTTTATTCACATATCGACGAGGGCCGCGTCTTTCCGATCACCTATAGCGTCGGCGATACGCTCGAGGGCTACAAGACGCTGACGAAGCTTGCGAGTTCACGCCATCACGTCGTGCCGGGCCACGATCCGGAAGTGCTGAAGCTCTATCCGGCCGTAAAATCCGGACTGGAGAACTGGATCGTGCGGCTCGATGTTGAGCCGAATGCCTAAATCTCGATCGTCGTCCCCGCGAAGGGGCACGCACAGTCATTGACCTACACGGCCTCATGGTGAGGAGCGTCGCGCAGCGACGCGTCTCGAACCATGGGGCCGCCCCATCCTTCGAGACGCGCCCTTCGGGCGCTCCTCATGATGAGGCGGATAGAAGCCGCAAACTAGGATTCGCGGGGACGAGCGGATTGAGCGTCAGACCAGTCCCAATTCAGCAAAAGCATCCTTGTGATGCTCCGCACTCGCGGCTGCGAAGCAGCAAAAAATCACGCGTGTGATGTTGCGCGGCTGCGCGGCAATTTCGGCCGCAACGGTGCCGACCGCGATGCGCGCCGCGAGATCGGCAGGGAAATGATAGATGCCGGTCGAGATCGCCGGAAAAGCTACGGACCGCAGCCTGTTATCCGCGGCAAGGTCGAGTGCGGTACGATAACAGCTCGCGAGCAGCGTTTCCTCGTCCTTACCGCCTCCGCTCCACACCGGCCCGACCGCATGAATGACGTGCCTAGCCTTGAGCCGGTACCCGCGTGTGATCCTGGCGTCGCCGGTGTCACAGCCTCCCAGCGTTTCACATTCGGCAAGTAATTCCGGTCCGGCCGCGCGATGAATCGCACCATCGACACCGCCGCCGCCGAGTAGCGAGCGATTGGCCGCATTCACGATGGCATCGACGTCGAGCGTTGTAATATCCGCCACGACAATCTCGAGAACCGTCGGACCGATCTCGGCGGTGAGTAAGGACATGCTGGAACCATAGCCTGTCGTCCCGGGCGAGCGAAGCGAGGCCCGGGACCCATACTCCGTGTCCTATCGGTATGCTGCGGAGTATGGGTCCCCGCCTTCGCGGGGACGACAGGAAAGCAGATTACGCGCGTTCCGAACCAACCTCAGTCTCGGGCACTGCTTCGAAATCGACGGTCGATCGCACGCCAATGTCATTATAGTGGGCGTCCAGGAAACGGCGGGCGGCGCGGCGGCCATTGGTGCGCAGCATCTCGAAAAAATCGTAGTCAGTACTAAGCCGGCTGGCCGTATCGAGCGTTTGCGCCGCGCCCGTCAATGCGATGCGATGGATGTTGATCCGCCGGTATTTTCCCTCGCCGATACCGCGTGGCAGCTTGCCTTCGTCGATCAGCTTGCCCACAAATGTTATGCCGCGCAGTTCCGACATCAGCGATGAATTGAATGTGATCTCGTTTATTCTCGCGAGAATCTCGTTTTGCGTCCTGGGTACATGCTTGCGTTCCAGCGGGTTGATCTGGACCAGGAGCAGATTTTCGGTCTGGGTGTAGCCAACCAGTGGATAGATCGCGGGGTTACCGACGTAACCGCCATCCCAATAGGGCTCACCATCGATCTCGACCGCTCGGAAGAGATGCGGAAGACAGGCCGAGGCGACGATCATGTCGGCGGTCATTTCCTCGCGCCGGAACACGTGAAGCTCGCCGGTCCTCACATTGGTCGCCGACACGAACAATTTCAGGTCCGCGCAGGTCCGCACCGCGTCAAAATCGACGAAGCGCCCGACCAGATCCTTCAGCGGATTGATATTGAGTGGATTGAAGTCATAAGGGGAGAGGTACCGCGTCAAGGCCTGCATCCATAGGCCCACCGGCGTATCCTCGATCGGCCAGAATGAAAACAGCCGGTCCACCGCGCGCCGCTGAAGGTCGGGCAGATTTCCGGCAAGGCTCGCCGCCTTCCAGAACTCGGCAAGCCGTTTGCGCGCCTCGTCAGGGCCGCCCCGTGCAAGACCGTCCGCCAACATAATCGCATTGACCGCGCCGGCCGATGCACCGGAGATGCCCTCGACCGTCAGCCGGCCGTCTTCGAGCAAATGGTCGAGCACGCCCCAGGTGAAAGCGCCGAGCGCTCCACCGCCCTGCAAGGCGAGATTGATGCGTTTGCCGGCCTTTGGCTTTTCTGTTTTATCGCTGCCGAAAGCGCGCGCGAGAAATTCGATCATTGTTTACTCGTCACTGCGCCACCCAGCCGCCGTCGATCGAGTAGGCCGAACCGGTGATGGTCGCCGCGGCCTCGCTGCACAGAAACACGGCGAGGGCGCCGATGCTTTCCGGCTTCGTGAACTGATGCATCGGCTGTTTCTCGGATAGCAGCGCGATTTCTTCCTCGCGCACGCTTTTGCCCGATGCCTTGGCGCGCGCATCGATCTGCTGCTGCACCAGCGGGGTCAACACCCAGCCGGGGCAGATGGCATTGCAGGTTACGCCGGCGTTTGCGTTCTCCATCGCGACCACTTTCGTAAGGCCGACGAGGCCGTGCTTGGCCGAAACGTAGGCCACCTTCTGCGTGCTGGCGACAAGGCCATGGGCAGACGCAATATTGATGATGCGACCCCATTTTCGTTTTTTCATTCCAGGTACAGCGGCGCGGATGGTGTGAAACGATGATGACAGGTTGATCGCGACGATCGCGTCCCATTTCTCGATCGGGAAGTCTTCGATGTTCGCCACGTACTGGATGCCGGCGTTGTTGACCAGGACGTCGAGCGCGCCGAATTCCTTTTCGGTCGCGTGAATCATGTCGGCGATCTCAGCCGGTTTGCTCATGTCGGCCGCCGAATACCGGGCCTTGATGCCGAATTCCTTCTCCAGCCCGGCGCGCTCTTTTTCGATCGCCGCCTTGTCGCCAAAGCCATTGAGCATGAGATTGGCGCCGTCGCTGGCAAGTGCGCGGGCAATGGCAAGGCCGATCCCGGACGTTGAACCAGTAACGAGTGCGGTCTTGCCTTTAAGCATGGAAACCTCGTGCGATTGAGCTTCGTCGCCTACGATTAGCGGCCGGAACCTGCCCCTATTTTTGTTGCATCGCAACATATATGTTCGTGACTTAGAGATTCGAGTGCTTTGCCGTTAGACTTGTGTCGAAAGGCGGAATGTTCCTTGTCACGAAAGTCACACGCGCACGCGGTTTTTCCAAAGCCCGATCATGATCATGGTCGCTGCGCGAGCGACGCCATTGCCCACGCGGAAACAATTTGCGCATCGCGCAAGGAACGGCTGACACCGATCCGTCGCCGTGTGCTGGAGGCGCTGCTGGCGACCCATTTGCCGCTCGGCGCCTATGAACTGATTGATCGGCTGGCGTTGCGGGGTGCGCGCCCGGCGCCAATCACGGTCTATCGCGCACTCGATTTTTTGCGCGAACAGGGCCTCGTCCACCGCATCGAGAGCCGCAACGCGTTCATCGCCTGCGTACACAACCACGAGACCGGCGATCCGGTCGTTTTCCTGATCTGCGAGAAATGCGGCACCGTCGGTGAAGCCGCCTCTGCTGCGGTGGCCGATACCATCAAAAGCGCTTCACGCGCGGCCGGCTTCTCGCCCAAGACGCCAGTGATCGAAATCTCCGGCATCTGCGCGCATTGCAAGGCGGCGTGAAATAGTCCCGAGCCTCTAAATCGTCATTGCCGGGCTTGACCCGGCAATCCATGACGCGGTCCAACAAACTCAGAGTTAAGTAAGGCCCTCGTCCTTGAAAAATCATCATGGATGCCCGGGTCAAGCCCGGGCATGACGCAGAATTTGCGGTGCGCATAGTTGCTATCTCTACCGTTGCATGGCTTCACTCGAAGGAGATCGATAGAAAATCAGCCTTCACCACCGGATTTTGTTTGAATGTCATCACCCGCTTACACATCGACCACGCGTCCGCTGGATGCACTTGCGGCAGCGATCGTGGTGGTGCTGTGCCTGTCGTGGGGTTTTAATCAGGTCGCGACCAAGCTCGCGATCCACGATATTCCGCCGCTGACGCAGGCGGCCGTACGCTCGGTCATTGCTGCGCTTTTGATCGCCGGATGGTGCCGATTGCGCGGAATTCCGTTGCTCGATCGGGATGGCACCCTTTGGTTCGGGGTGGCGGCCGGCCTTTTGTTCGCGGTTGAGTTCATCCTGATCTACCAGGGACTCGTCTACACCACCGCAACCCGTGCGGTGCTGTTCATCTATCTCGCGCCATTCTTCGTCGTGCTTGGCGCCCGCATCGTATTGCCTGCAGACCGTTTTGGCGCGGCGCAATGGTTGGGGCTTGGTCTGTCGTTCGCCGGCATGCTGATCGCCTTTGGCGTGCCGACGCCCGCGGTGGATCCCAGGCAGCTTGTCGGTGACGTGATGATGGTCGGCGCGGCACTGTTCTGGGCCGCGACCACCCTGATCATCAAGGCCAGTCCGCTGACGCGCGTGTCGGCCGAGAAAGTCATGCTCTACCAGCTCGTCGTTTCGGCCCCTGTCATGACGGCGGCGGCCTTCGCTATGAACGAGCGGATCACGCACATGCCGTCTGCCGTGGCGCTCGGTTCACTCGTCTATCAGACAGTGTGGGTTGTGAGCGTGACCTTCGTGGTCTGGTTTGCGCTGATTGCGCGCTTTTCCGCCAGCCGGCTCTCGGCTTTTACCTTTTTGACCCCGCTGTTCGGCGTCGCGGCGGGGCACCTCGTGCTGAACGAGCCACTGACACCGGCTTTTGCCGCGGCGGTGGGGCTGGTGGCCGCCGGCCTTGTGCTGGTGAACCGGGCGCGATAACCCAATTATTTCAGGCCCTTCCGTCTGCGTTGACCGCAACTTATTTGTCTGGCACCCGTTATTGAGGACGACCAATGAGCACGAGTACGCAACAACGCCATCAAAACGGCCGCGGTGGATGTCGGCGGCGTCGTCGTTGGCGCCGGCGCGCCGATCGTCGTGCAGTCGATGACCAATACCGACACCGCCGATGTCGAGGGCACTGCGCGCCAGGTGGCAGCGCTCGCCGCTGCCGGCTCGGAGCTCGTGCGCATTACGGTCGATCGCGATGAGGCGGCCGCGGCAGTGCCGCGCATCAGGGATCGCCTGGCGCAACTTGGTGTGAACGTGCCGCTAGTCGGCGATTTCCATTATATCGGCCACAAGCTGTTGGCCGATCACCCCGGTTGCGCCGAAGCCCTCGGCAAGTACCGGATCAATCCCGGCAATGTTGGCTTCAAGGACAAGCGCGACAGGCAATTTTCCGCCATCATCGAGATGGCGCTCAAATACAACAAGCCGGTGCGCATCGGCGCCAACTGGGGTTCGCTCGACCAGGAACTGCTCACGCGCCTGATGGACGAGAACGCCAAGTCCTCGCAGCCGCGCGACGCGCGTGAAGTCATGCACGAGGCCATGGTGCAGTCGGCGGTGCTGTCAGCCGCCCGCGCTGAAGAGATCGGTCTGGCAAAAAACCGCATCATCCTCTCGGCCAAGGTTTCGGCGGTGCAGGACCTGATAGCGGTCTATCGCGAGCTCGCCCGGCGTTGTGACTACGCTCTGCATCTCGGCCTTACCGAGGCCGGCATGGGCTCCAAGGGTATCGTTGCGTCTTCGGCGGCCATGGGTGTGCTGCTGCAACAAGGCATCGGCGACACGATTCTGTATTTCACTCACGCCGGAGCCGAATGGCGACCGCACGCGCGAGGTCCAGGTGGCGCAGGAGCTGTTACAGACAATGGGTCTGCGGACCTTCGTTCCGCAGGTTGCGGCATGTCCGGGCTGCGGGCGCACCACGTCGACCACGTTCCAGGAGCTGGCCTCCGATATCCAGGGTTTCATTCGCAACTCGATGCCTGAATGGAAGCGGCGCTATCCCGGTGTCGAAACCCTGAACGTCGCGGTGATGGGCTGCATCGTGAATGGGCCCGGCGAGAGCAAGCACGCCGATATCGGTATTTCGCTGCCGGGCACGGGCGAGCAACCGACCGCTCCGGTATTCATCGACGGCAAGAAGGCCGCCACCTTGCGCGGACCGACGCTCAGCGCCGACTTCAAGCAGATGGTGATTGACTACATTGACCGCCGGTTTGGCGGCATTAGCCGCGACGCGGCGGCTGAGTAAATCAGCAGAAATTTAATTTTGGGCCTCATCCTGAGGAGCCGTGCGGCGGCTCGAAGGATGGCTACAACTACCGGCCTCATGGTTCGAGACGCGCCGCTGAGGCGGCGCTCCTCACCATGAGGTTCACGTCACATCCAGCCGCCGCCGTCTTTGCCACGATTGGCGACGCTCGCTTCTTCCAGGTCCAGCTCATATTCGATACGACGGCGCGCTTCATCGGTGATCTTGCCGTCGCGCAGCAGCTGGTAGATGAATTCGCGCTCGGCCTCGATCAATTCGCCTTTGATCCTGGCGGTCTGACGCATGTGCTCAAGACCTTCAGTCAGGTTCGTGGGCAATATCTGCAAGCGGCTTTGGTTGCGCGTGCGCAGATGAGCGATCGCCTCATCCGGCAAGTCGTGCTCCTTGATGGCCTTTTCCAACCGCTTTTCGACCTGCCTCAGCGCGGCCTGGCGCGCACGCAGCTCCGCCCTGATCTCATCCTTGTGTTCTTTTTTCCCGATTTGGTTCAGTCCGAGCCAGCGCACCACATGGGGCAGCATCAGGCCCTGGCCGACCAGCGTGATGATGATGACGCCGAAGGTGACAAACAGGATCAGGTCGCGGTGCGGAAACGGCTGTCCGCTGAGAATGGCATACGGAATTGCGAGTGCAACGGCCAGCGAATCGACGCCGCGTATTCCCGTGAAAGCCAGAAAAAAAGGCGCCTGCCACGGCGGCGACGGATCGCGCTTGCGCAAGCGTAGGCTCAGCCAGCGGGGAAGGTATGTTGCCGGGAACACCCAGATGAACCGCGCTGCAATCGCGATTACCGTCGTCCACACCGTCGCGATCACCAGATCGTGGATCGTAAAGGCATGTGTCTGCTCGATCAGCGTGCGCGCTTGCAGGCCGGTGACGAGAAACACCAAACCCTCAATCAGATAGACAATCAGGTCCCAGAAAAAGATTCCCTGCAGGCGTGTTGCAAACGGGATCAGGCGCGGTCCGGTCCAGCTGACGTAGAGGCCGCAGGCGACGGTCGCGAGGACGCCGGAACCACCGAGATGGGCGGGCACCCAGAAGGCGAGATAAGGCGTCATAAGAGAAAGCGTGATCTCGACGCGCGGTTCGCGGGCCCATTGGCGCAGGCGCAGGCTGAGCCAACCCACCGCGAGGCCATAGATGAGCTCTCCGACGACGATCAGCACAAAGGTGCCTGACGCCTCAGCTAGGGAAAACGTGCCGGTGCTGACCGCGACGACGGCAAAACGGTAAAGCACGAGGGCGGTCGCATCGTTGGCGAGGCCTTCACCTTCAAGCACGACGACGATCCGGCGCGGCAGTCCCAACTGCCGTGCAATCGCAAGCGGCGCCACAACATCGGGCGGCGAGATGATCGCACCGAGCAAAAAGCCGACGGCCCAATCGAAATTGAGAAAGTAATGTGCGGCGGCTGCGATAGCGCATGTGGTGAACAACACACAGCCGAAAGCGAGCAGCGCAATCGGCCGCAGGTTGAAACGAAATTCGCGCCAGCTCATGGCAACGCCGGCCGAGTAGATCAGCGGTGGAAGAATCACCAGCAGTACAAATTCAGGCGCCAGTTCAACTCTAGGCAGCCCGGGAATGAAGGCCACGCCGATTCCGGCGACCACAAGCAGGATTGACGGCGAGATATTGAGCCGCTTTGCGGCGACCGCGACCGCCGCAAGCACCGCCAGCATGAACAGAACGGTTTGGACGATCGCGGTCATTGATTTACAGGCTTACAGGGTCACTTACGTCAAATCAGGCCGGAAACGATATTCACCGTCAATGCAAACACGGCGACGTTGAAGAAAAATGCCAGAACGCCATGAATTGTGACAATGCGGCGGATGACCTTGCTCGTGATCACAACGTCGGAAACCTGCGACGTCATCGCGATGACGAGCGAAAAATAGACAAAGTCCCAATAATCCGGCGGTTGCCGGCCGGGAAACGTCAGGCCGCCGATCGCGTGATCGCCGCGGGCCCCGTAATATTCGTGCGCATAGTGAAGTGCGAAGATCGTGTGCACGAAAGCCCACGACACGATGATGGTTACCATCGCCAGCGTCACACCCAGCCCGCTGCGCGGCTGCCCCGCGATTTTGGCGATGCCAAGCTCCGCGACAATCGCGCCCATAATCGCGAGCCCCGATAGGCCGGTGAGAATCAGCAACGCGAGCGCGCCTTCGTCGTCTCGAGCGGCTCGACGGCGAATCTCGTCGATGCCGCAGGTGGCGACCAGTTGATAGACCAATGCAAGGTACAGTACGACTCCGATATCCCAGCCGAGCAGAAGCTTGGTGGCCCTGGTCCAGTCGGTCATCGACAGACCGAGCGTCACCGCCACGCCGACCGCGATAGAAATCAGCAACCGTGCATGCAAGCGCGCGAGGCGGACCGGCATAACAGGTCGGGCGGCGATCTTGCGGGCCACGGGGCGCTCCTTACGTCGTCCGCTCGGCAATGAATTGGGACGCGGCGCGCAGAGTATCGGCTTTCGCGCCGAACGGGGCCAGCGCCGCATCAGCATCTGCGACCAGCTCTTTCAGGCGCGCGCGTGCGCCGTCGGCACCGAGCGTGGCGACCAGCGTCGCTTTGCCGGCGGCGGCATCTTTCCCGGCCGCCTTTCCGAGCGTTTTGGTGTCGCCCTCGACATCGAGAAGGTCATCGGCGACCTGGAAGGCCTGTCCGATGGCCGTGCCGTAGCGGTCCATGCGTGCGAGCGAGTCCGCATCCGCCTGTCCGATAATCGCGCCGGCACGGCAGGCGAAGCGGATCAGCGCGCCGGTCTTCATGGCTTGCATCGTGGCGATTTCGTTCTTACCAAGCGCGCGCTTTGTCTCGAAACGGCCTTCGGCCGCAAGATCGAGCATCTGCCCGCCGGCCATGCCGCCAAGCCCGGCGCCACGGGCGAGTTCGAGGGCGAGCGCCGCGCGTACTGCCGGATTCGCGTGCACCTCGGTGCGGGCCATAATGTCGAAAGCGAGCGTCAGCAGCGCGTCGCCGGCAAGAATCGCGGTCGCTTCATCAAAGGCCTTGTGAACGGTTGGCCGCCCGCGGCGCAGGTCATCATTGTCCATTGCCGGGAGATCGTCATGGATCAGCGAATAACAGTGCACGCATTCGAGCGCGGCGCCCGCCATCAACGCGCCAGCGGCCACGGCGTCAAACAGCGCCGCGGTCTCGACGACCAGAAAAGGGCGCAGGCGCTTGCCGCCATCGAGGGCTGCGTGGCGCATGGCCGCGAGAAGGCGCGGCGGGCGCGCAATTTCGCCGTCGAGCGGCGCGTCGGCCAATAACTGGCGGAGCAACGTTTCGGTTTCGGCGGCGACCCGGCCGAGGCGGGCGAAAAAGTCGGTCGTATCCTTGTTCATCGTGGCATTGATAGCTGCTGCGCATGGCCCCGAAAAGTAGGCATCTTTCCCCCCTCGCGGCCGCACGTGGCACGGAGCCCCCGGCATTTGACGCCATGAATGGGTTAATCTGCGCCAGTGAACTGGTTGGGCAAAAAATCGGGTCCTTTGAGGCTGCCGCGCGCGCTGCGCATCGCCGCGCTCGTCATACTGGCGTTGCTGCTGCTGCCTTATGTGGTCGCGCCACTTTACAGGGTCATCAACCCCGTCTCGACCGTCATGCTCTGGCGCCAGCTGAGCGGCGCGCGCGTTGAACACCACTTTGTACCGATCACACGGATTTCGCCATCTCTGCCGCTTGCGGTGGTCATTGCCGAAGATGGCCGATTTTGCAGCCATCACGGCGTCGATTTTGCGGAAATTCGCGAGGCGATCGCCGAGGCCGACGACATTGGCGAGATGCGCGGCGGCTCGACCATTACGCAGCAGGTCGTGAAGAACCTCTTCCTCTGGTCGGGCCACAGCCTCGTCCGCAAGGCGCTGGAATTTCCGCTGTCGCTTTGGACCGATCTGGTGCTGCCGAAGCGGCGGATCCTGGAGATTTATCTCAACATCGCCGAATGGGGCCCGAACGGTGAATTTGGCGCCGAAGCGGGTGCCGAACGCGCCTTTGGCAAACCGGCCCGGGACCTGTCTCGTTACCAGGCAGCGCTGCTGGCGGCGACATTGCCAAATCCGGTCGAACGGAATGCGCGCCAGCCCGGCCCGGGATTGCGCCGTCTCGCCGGGCTCTATGAGGCCCGTGCGGCGCGGGCGCCGACGGCTGCCGCCTGTGTCCGGCAACGCCACTAGCCAAAGCCACCAGCCAAGGTACTAGCCTTGACGCCGTCGTTCCTCTATAAGCCCGGCTTCAAACCGACATTTTCGTGCCTTTTCAGGAGTTTCGTTCCATGGCTGTGCCCAAAAGAAAAACCTCGCCGTCGCGCCGCGGCATGCGCCGCTCCGCCGACGCGCTCAAGCGGCCGGCTTACGTCGAGGACAAGGACTCCGGCGAGCTGCGTCGTCCGCACCACATCGACCTGAAGACCGGCATGTATAAAGGCCGCCAGGTTCTCAAGCCGAAGACCGAGGCGTAACGGGACGGCCGGGGGCCGAGAAGCAGTCTGTGCCATGTTCATGCTCGGCTTTCCGCTGCTGCTGGTCCCGTTCGCAATCTACAACATCATTGCCTTTCTGATGCCGGGGGTGACGTGGACCGGAGTGGTCTCCACGGTTCACATGGTGTCGGGCGCCGACTGGGCGATGTCGGCGGGTGACATCCTCGTCGCGTTCGCAATCGTGCTGCTGTGCGGTGAGATCATGAAATCGACCCGCATTGGCATTCGCACGGTGGTCGACCATTCGCTCTCGCTGGTCCTGTTTCTCGGGATGCTGGTCGAGTTCATCCTGGTCAAGCAGGCCGCGACCGCGACTTTCTTCTTGCTGCTGGTGGTGAGCTTCATCGACGTGCTTGGCGGCTTCGCCGTGACATTGCGTTCGGCCCAGCGCGACCTGACGGTCGAGGGCGTCGAGCGCGTCTCGTCCTGATCATCAAACATCCCTGGTCTCGTCATGAGCCGCGATTTCCAGCTCCCCGGCCGTTCGCCCGTCATCGCCTGCAATGGCATGGCGGCGAGCTCGCATCCCTTGGCAACCTTGGCCGCGGTCGACGCGCTGCGCGCCGGCGGCAGCGCGGCCGACGCCGCAGTGGCGGCCGTCGCCGTGCTGTGCGTGGTCGAGCCGGCAATGACCGGAATCGGTGGCGATTGCTATTGCCTGGTGTCACAGCCGGGCAAGCCGGTGTGGGGTTATAATGGTTCCGGTCGCGCCGGCGCGAAAGCGTCGTACGAAGCGCTGCGGGCCGAGGACATGACCGAAATCGGCAATTCAATTCATGCCGTCACGGTGCCGGGTGCGCTCGATGCCTGGGAGATCATCCTCAAGAGCTACGGTCGCTTCGGGCTGGATCGTGCACTTGCGCCGGCGATCAAATATGCCGAAGACGGTTTTCCGATCGCTGCGCGCGTCGCATGGGATTGGTCCCGGCACGTCGGCAAGCTCAAGGCCGATGCCGGCGCAGCAAAACACTATCTGTTCAATGGCGCGGCGCCCAAGGAAGGCGACGTCATTCGCTTCCCCGCACTTGCAGCGACACTGAAGGCCATCGCCGCCAGGGGCGCGCGCGCTTTCTACGAAGGCGAAATCGCCGACGATCTGACGAAGACTCTCTCCACGCGCGGCTCGTTCCTGACCGCGGACGATTTCGCGCGTCACCGTGGCGATGTGGTTGCGCCGATCTCGACCAATTATCGCGGGCTGGATTTGCTGGAAATTCCGCCGAACGGGCAGGGGCTCACCGCGCTCGTCATGCTCAATATCCTGGAGAACTTCGATATCAAGGCGCTCGATCCGCTCGGGCCTGAACGTTTTCATCTGGTGCTGGAGGCCGCGCGTCTTGGTTTTGCGGTGCGCGACACTCACATCGCCGATGCCCTGCACATGCGCACGCCGGTCGCTGATCTGCTCGACAAGGGTTTTGCCAGGAAGCTGGCGTCGCTGATCGACATGAACAAGCGCGCGAAGCTGCCGAGCCATCCCGCGCCCGACGGTAACACCGTCTATCTCACGGTAGTCGATAAAGACCGCATGGCGGTGTCATTCATCAATTCTCTCTATTCGCATTTCGGCGTCGGCATCTGCACCGAGAAAACCGGCATCATGCTGACCAATCGCGGCTCATGCTTCACGCTTGAGCCGGATCATCCCAATACGTTCGGTCCGGACAAACGTCCGATGCATACGATCATTCCTGCGCTCGCCATGCGCGACGGACGTTGCGACATGAGTTTCGGCGTCATGGGCGCGCATTACCAGCCCATGGGGCACGTACAGATCATCATGAACATGATCGACTACGGCATGGACGTCCAACAGGCGATCGACGCGCCGCGCTTTTTCTTTGAGGGCGAGAAGACCGATGTTGAGCGCGGCACGCCGGCAGCGACCATCGCAGGCCTGAAGGCGCGTGGGCACGATGTTGTTACCGCGACGTCGCCCTGGGGCGGCGCGCAAACGATCAAGATCGACTGGGATCGCGGCGTGCTGATTGCCGGTTCGGAGCCACGAAAAGACGGCTGCGCGCTGGGCTATTAAGAGTGGCTGAGCGCAGCGGCGGCCCGATAGGCCGCCAATACGTCCGTCGGTTCGGCGCGCCGCCGTTCACGCGTCTGCGGGTGCTGTTCTTTCGTTGCAATCAGCTGGGCGAGGAAGGCCACATTGCGATAGCCGGCCTGGCTCTCGGCGTGATCGACATTGGGCGCAAGCGGGACCAGCGCGCGGCTCTCGGGCGCAGGTAAAGTGTCAGCCGGCTCGGGCTGACGCCCAGTCGTGTCAGGCTGCCGAAAAGCTGATGCGTTAATCTCGCCAAGCCGCATTGCGATACCCGTCTCAATTCAGGACAATTAAAGGTATTTCGCCGTTAAACGAGCAAGGGCCGTGCCGCACCGGTTAACGACCCCTGGATCCTGAAGAAAACCCGCATTCTCAAATTGTTTAACGATTGGCCGTAAGTTCTGAGGCTCATTCGTCGCACCAAGCAACGTCCAGCCGCGCCTTGGCGTTCCAAAAAGGGGCGATAGTGACCCGCTTCGATCAATCACCTCCTTCCCTCGATACCGCAAAAATTCTGCGGTCGATCGGCGACGTCGCCTATGAATGGCAACTGGGTACCGATGCGTTGGTCTGGAGCGGCAACGCCGGCGACGTGCTCGGCATCGATCCGACGGAAATCGCCAGCGGTCGAGCTTTTGCGCGTCACGTTGATGCCGCGGGCGGGCTGTCTCGCGCTGAAGTGATTCAGCAGGCGACAAGGCGCGATGCAGGAAAAGGCGTGCCTTACCAGATCCAATACGCACTCAAGCGCGGCGACGAAAAGATCTGGCTCGAGGATACCGGCCGCTGGTTTGCCGGCACCGATGGGAGGCCAAGTTTTGCATACGGCGTCTTACGAGCGATCAATGAACGGTATGAGCGCCAACGCTGGCTCGAACAGCGGGCAAAATTCGATCCGCTGACTGGCGAGCTCAATCGTATTTATCTCACGGAGAGTCTCGGCGCCGCGCTCGACGAGGCAGTTCGATTTCGGAGTTCGTGCGGGTTCATGTTGGTGGCCATCGACCACCTCGGGCATCTCAACGACGCTTATGGATTTGATGTCGCCGATGAAGTCATCGCACAGGTCGGAAAGCGCATTCGTGCCAGGTTGCGTGGCAAGGACTCCCTGGGCCGATACTCGGGAAACAAGTTCGGGGTCGTACTGGCCAGTTGCACGCCCGATGAGCTGTCAATCGCAGCCGAGCGCCTGCTGGCGGGTGTTCGCGACGAGCCGTTTTACACCGCTGCCGGTCCGATGGCTGTGACGATCACGATCGGTGGCGTAACTGCGCCGCGGCATGCGCGCACCGTGGTCGAGGTCCTGGCGCGCGCGCAGGATGCCCTGCAAGTTGCCCGCGCGAAGCGTCATGGTTCCTTCATTGCTTACGCCCCCAATGTCGAGCGTGACACACTACGCCGGCAGAGCGTGCGTGGTGCTGATGAGATCGTCGCGGCCCTGAACCAGCGCCGCATCGCGCTCGCCTACGAGCCCGTGGTCGAGGCGCAAAGCCGCAAGGTTGCCTTCTACGAATGCCTGATGCGCATCAACCGTAGCGATGGGACTATAGCGCAGGCGGGCGAGATCATTCCGGTGGCCGAACGGGTCGGACTTGTGCGCATGCTTGATTTCCGTGTGCTTGAGCTGGTGGTTGCCGAACTGGCCGCGGCCCCGGACTTGCAGGCAAGCGTCAATGTCTCGCCAAATTCCGCGATTGATCCACACTGGTGGCAGGGCCTCGGTGCCTTGTTGCGCGCTAATAGTGATGCCGCAGGTCGCCTGATCGTCGAGATCACCGAGACCGCTGCGATTCATGATCTGGATGACGCGCGGGGATTCGTCACGCGGGTCAAGGATCTGGGATGTCGTATTGCGATTGACGATTTCGGCGCCGGCTATACCTCGTTCCGTAACCTGCGCAAACTCGGAGTCGATATCGTGAAAATCGACGGCTCCTTCGTCTCGAACATCGCGAAGTCGAACGATGACCGGGCATTCGTGCGCACGCTGGTCGATCTATCGCAGCGGCTCGGTCTCAAGAGCGTCGCGGAGTGGGTGCAGGATGAAGACACCGCCGTGTTGCTTGCAGGCTGGGGCTGCGACCACCTGCAAGGTGCGCTTATCGGACTGGCGACATCCGAGCGTCCATGGCGGAACGAAAATGAGCGCGCCGCCTCGGCGTAGCCGGACGATCCGCTATTCCTTGCCGCCGAGTTTATCCAGCCGCTTTTGCATCTCGTCGAGCTGTCGTTTGAGCTCGTCCATCTCGCCGCCCGCGCTTGGGGGCTTGTCGGTCGGCTTTGATTGTCCGCGTGCAAATGGCGCGAACATGGCGAATGTCTTTTCGAACATTTCCATGTTTCGCCGCACCTGGTCCTCAAGCGGCCCGAATCCGCCGACACCGAAGGCCTGAGCCATCTGCTCGCGGAATTTTCCTTGCTCCTTCGACAACGAGTCGATTGAGGCTTCCAGAAATCGCGGCACCAGCATTTGCATGCTGTCGCCATAAAAGCGAATCAATTGCCGCAGAAAAGCAATAGGCAGAAGACTTTGACCCTCCTTGTTTTCCTGCTCGAAGATGATCTGCGCGAGCACCGAGCGCGTAATATCCTCACCGGTCTTGGCATCGAAGACGATAAAATCCTCGCCGGTCTTCACCATGGTGGCGAGGTCCTCGAGCGTCACGTAGGTGCTGGTTCCAGTATTATAGAGCCGCCGGTTGGCGTATTTCTTGATTGTAACCGGCTCTTTTTTTTCCTCTGCCATGTCGATCACACGTTTCCCCTACCCAGATTTCGAGCATAGCCAATTTCCGCTTCTGTGGGCCACCGTTTTGTGGCGTCGCGGCAGAGCGCCGGGCGCCTGGATCGCCCTTGCGGAAACGTCAAAAAAGCACCAATTCCCGCGGATATCTGAGAAGCAGGTGTTGTTGACAGACCCGCCGAGCCTGCCGAGGATGCGGCACTGCCAAAACTCGCATTGCCCTGCACGCGACTAACAGGAGTTTCCAATGAAAGACGACATCGTGATCGTAAGCGCAGCCCGCACCCCGGTCGGCGCATTCAATGGGGCATTTGCGAACTTGCCGGCCCATGAACTGGGCAAAGCTGCGATCAAGGCCGCGCTGGAGCGCGCAGGGGTCGAGGGCGGCCGTGTCAGCGAAGTGATCATGGGGCAGATATTGACCGCCGGGCAGGGGCAAAACCCGGCGCGGCAGGCCTCGATTGCGGCGGCAATTCCGGTCGAGACGCCTGCTTGGGGCGTGAACCAGCTATGCGGCTCGGGCCTGCGCGCTGTCGCGCTCGGCTATCAGGCGATCCTCAACGGTGACAGCGAAATCGTCGTCGCCGGC
This sequence comes from uncultured Alphaproteobacteria bacterium, assembly GCA_963815055.1. Classification (GTDB taxonomy): domain Bacteria; phylum Pseudomonadota; class Alphaproteobacteria; order Rhizobiales; family Xanthobacteraceae; genus Pseudolabrys. The sequence goes on from CAWFEU010000001.1 coordinate 469,002, forward strand.
GGTCAGGAATCGATGAGCATGGCGCCGCACTGCCAACATTTGCGCACCGGCGTGAAAATGGGCTCGTTCGAAATGGTCGACACCATGATCAAGGACGGCCTGTGGGATGCCTTCAACGGCTATCACATGGGTAACACGGCCGAAAACGTTGCGAAACAGTGGCAGATCACGCGTCAGCAGCAGGATGAATTCGCCGTCAAATCGCAGAACAAGGCCGAAGCGGCGATGAAGGCCGGAAAATTCAAGGACGAGATCACGCCAGTCACAATCAAATCCCGCAAGGGCGACGTGGTGGTGGACACCGACGAATACCCAAAAGCCGGCGTCACGCTTAAATCATTGTCGAAACTACGGCCCGCTTTCGACAAAGAAGGCACAGTAACAGCGGGTAGTGCATCCGGCATCAATGATGGTGCCGCCGCGGTGGTGCTGATGAAGGCGTCGGAAGCTGCAAAACTCGGGAAGACGCCGCTTGCGCGTATCGTGTCCTGGGCGCAGGCCGGCGTCGATCCGTCGATCATGGGCACCGGTCCAATCCCTGCTTCGCGCGCCGCGCTCAAGAAGGCCGGCTGGAAGAGGGAGGACCTCGATCTGGTGGAAGCCAACGAGGCCTTTGCCGCGCAGGCCTGTGCGGTCAACAAGGACCTCGGATGGGATACCTCCAAGGTCAACGTCAATGGGGGAGCGATTGCCATCGGCCACCCGATCGGCGCTTCCGGCGCGCGGGTGCTGACGACGCTGCTCTACGAAATGCAAAAGCGTAATGCCAAGAAGGGTCTTGCCACCCTATGCATCGGCGGCGGCATGGGCATTGCGATGTGCGTTGAGCGCTGATTGTGGCATGCTGGCATCCCTGTGCCGGCGCCTTTGATCTACATCATCGACGGCTCGTCCCGTCGATGATGAAAATAAAAAATTCTTGGGAGGGGATGGCATCATGTCGCGTGTTGCGTTGGTTACTGGCGGTACCCGCGGGATTGGTGCGGCAATTGCCAGAGCGCTGAAAGCCGCGGGCTATAAGGTTGCGGCCAACTATGGCGGTAACGACGAGGCCGCGCAGAAATTCAAGGCGGAAACCGGTATCCCGGTCTTCAAGTGGGACGTCTCGTCATTCGAGGCGTGTGTCGATGGAATCAAAAAAGTGGAAGGTGAAGTTGGCCCCGTCGATGTGTTGGTCAACAATGCGGGCATTACACGTGACGCGACTCTCCACCGTATGAAGCCGGAACAGTGGACCGCGGTCATCAACACCAATCTCAATTCACTATTCAACATGTGCCGCAACGTCATCGAAGGCATGCGTGAGCGCAAGTTTGGCCGCATCATCAATATTTCCTCGATCAATGGCCAGAAGGGTCAGCTCGGTCAGACCAATTATTCCGCTGCCAAGGCCGGCGAGCTTGGCTTCACCAAGGCGCTGGCCCAGGAAAGCGCGCGCGCCGGCGTAACCGTGAATGCGATCGCGCCGGGCTATATCAATACCGAAATGGTGCAGGCGATACCGAAAGACGTATTGGAAAAATCGATCCTGCCGCTTATTCCGATCGGTCGCCTTGGCGAGCCAGAGGAAATCGCGCGCTGTGTTGTGTTTCTCGCTTCCGACGATGCCGGGCTGATCACCGGGTCTACTCTCACCGCCAACGGCGGGCAGTATTTTGTCTAGGCAAGACCCGATGCGCGCCTCATGGTAGCCTGAACATCATTGCCAATCTGCGGGCTGGGCTCATGAAGGCACTTTCGGTCGGAGCAACGGTGATCGGACTGTCTGTGTTGCCGGTCGCATGGTCTGCATCGGCGCAAAATGTCGATGTGCGGTGCGCTGAGATCTATGACAAAATTGCCTGTAAATGCGCTTTGCAGAACGGCGGGCGCGTTATCCCGCCGCCGGTCGGTGTGAAGCGCGAGGGATTGAAGCTACGTCCACGAGAAAGTCCTGAATCGACGCAAACGCTCGACGGAGGACGGGTCGCGTTTCCGAAATATTACCGCCGGGAGGGCTTCAAAATCCGTCGAAGCAGCGCCCTCGAGGGATATTTGACTTGCATGCATGGCAACGGGCGCAAATAACGCCCGAGTAATTTCAATTCAGCGCCGGCGTTTTGTTTTCCGCCTGGCCTTTCGTTTTTTCGGCGTAACAGCTTGTGCTTTCTGCCCGACCCAGGTGCCTTCGGCCTTGTCCAGCCGCACGTTCCAGTATTCCCAGGCGCGAGCCACCGGGCCAGGCCGCAAGTTGTACTCGCCGGCAAGGCGGGTTTCCGCGGCGTTGAGCGGCGAGACATACCCAAGACTGTGCGCCTGGATCTGCAAAGCGGCGTTGCGAGCGGTATAGATTGTGCGGAATGTGAGTTCTTCGAGAGTTGCGCCTGCGACTGTGGCGCCGTGACGGCGCATCAGCACGATCCAGTTGGAGCCGAGGGCGCGCGCGAGCGAGGCGCCTTCTTCCGGCTTGGCCACAATCAGCGTGGTATCGCCGAACTCGTCGCGCGCATCCCAGAACGGCACCTTCGCTCCGAGCGTCGCGCCGAGATGATAAACAGGCTTGAGCTCCATGCCGGAGATGCAGAACGGAAGTATCGACGGCGCGTGGTGGTGGCACACTGCATTCACATCTGGCCGCGCCTGATAGATACCGCCATGGATCACGCGCTCGCCATAGAGCCGCACGTCGGTCGGCTTTACCGGTTGTGAATCGAGCGTGAATTCCAGAACGTCATCCGGTTGAACCAGTTCCGGCGCGCGCGAGCGCGACATCAGATAGCGTTTCGGATCGGTCGGATGCCGCATGGTGACGTGACCGAAAGCGTCGAGCACACCTTCATTGGCAATCATGCGGTTGGCGCGGGCAACCAGTTCGCGCGCGGCGTCGATGGATATCGGCACTTCGGTTCTCCTGTTTGTGATCCCACACTAGATCGTCATTCCGGGGCGCGAGCTTAGCTCGCGAACCCGGAATCCAGCGGCGGCATCCGGCGATGGTGTCTGGATTCCGGGTCCGGCGCTACCGCGCCGTCCCGGAATGACAATTCATTTCGGCGACCAGTCGGTTGGCGCCAGTTCGAATCCCTCGAAGGAAAATCCGGGCGCAACCGTGCAGCCGGTGAGGGTCCAGTCCCCGGTGGTTTCCGCGGTCTGCCAGGCGCGCGCCGGCACCGTCACCTGCGGGACTTCGCCCGCGTGAATGTCGGCGCCGAGCCGGAATATCTCTTCCTTGACGCCGTCGACCAGCGACAGCTTGAGCGGTGCACCGGCGTAATAGTGCCAGATTTCGACCGCATCGATGCGATGCCAGTGTGAGCGCTCGCCCCGCGCAAGCAGGAACAGGATCGCGGTTGAGGCCGGCCGGCCGTCAACCAACCGGAGATCGCGAAAGGTCTCCCGATAGTGACCGCCCTCCGGGTGCGGCTTGAGTGCAAGCGCGCGGATCATGTCAGCGGCTGTCGGGGCAGGCATGCTGATCGCTAGAACCTGTTTTTGCGTTCGCGGATTTCGGCGAACACCTGGGCCGGCGGCTTCCCCGCCATGCCAACGCCTTTCGCCACTTCGGCCAGATCCGCGCGCAGGAACGGGTTTGCCCTTTTCTCATCGCCGATGGTGACCGGGATGGTCGCTTCGTGCCGTGAAATCAGGTTTTTGACCTCGGCGTCACGCGCGGCAAGCGTCTTGTTTTCGGGCTCGATGGTGCGCGCGAATTTGATGTTCGCGGCCGTGTATTCGTGGCCGCAGTATATCTCGGTATCGTCCGGCAGGTCGCGCAGCTTCACAAGCGAGCGCCACATCTGTTCCGGCGTGCCTTCGATCACGCGGCCACAGCCAATGGAGAACAAGGTATCACCGACGAACGCGAGTTTATCCGCGTGAAACCAATAGGCGATGTGGCCAGACGTGTGGCCCGGGGTTTCAATAACGTTGGCCGACAATTTCCCGACTGAGACCTTGTCCCCTTCGCGCACCGTCTCGTCGACCGCCGGGATCTGCGAGGCTTCCGCCGCCGGCGCCACCACGCGGCACCTGTATTTCTCTTTCAACGCCTTGATGCCGTCTGTGTGGTCCGCATGGTGGTGGGTCACGAGGATATCGGTCAGCTTCCAGCCGCTTGCCTGCAATGCCGCTTCAATCGGCGCCGCCTCCGGCGCATCGATCGCAGCGGTCGCACCGCTGTCCGGGTCATGTAGCAATACCCCGTAATTGTCGGATCGGCAGCGAAATAGGCGGGTTTCAGCGGGCATATCGGTCCTCGTCATAATCTGGAGCAGGTTAACCGTACCACGCCGGTGAAACTTCATGCACGTCCGCGGGTTCCGCGCCGTTAGCGGATTGCTACGCGTTTCATGGTAGTTTCTGCTCATGTCGATCGACGTTGTGGATCTGCGCAATTTTTACGGCCAACGGCTGGGAGTCGTGGCGCGCCGCTTTATCGGGCGCGGCGTTCGCTCGCTGTGGGGCGACACCGCGGGCCAGCGCGTGCTCGGAATTGGTTACGCCACGCCCTATCTCGGTCTTTTTCGGGAAGAGGCCGAACGGTGTCTCGCGCTCATGCCTGCGGGGCAGGGAGTCGTGAAATGGCCGACGACGCGTCCTGCGCTGTCCGCCCTGGTCGACGAGAACGAACTGCCGCTCGCTGATGCGGCGGTTGATCGCGTGATGCTGGTGCACGCGCTGGAGATGACGAACGATCCAGCCGCGTTGCTCCGCGAGGTATGGCGTGTGCTGGCGTCTGGTGGGCGATTGCTCGCGGTGGTGCCGAACCGGCGCGGACTGTGGGCGCGCATGGACACGACTCCGTTCGGCCATGGGCGTCCTTATTCGCGGAGCCAGATCAATCAACTCCTGCGTGAAACGTGGTTCACGCCGACGGGATGGAGCGAGGCGCTTTATGTGCCGCCCGTCGCGCGCGGGTGGTTCCTGCGAACTGCGGTGGCCTGGGAACGCACAGGCGCAACGCTGTCCGCGCCGTTTGCCGGCGTGCATCTGGTGGAAGCGACCAAGCAAGTCTATCGCGCGATACCGGCGCGTCGCGAAAAGCGCCAGCTCGTACCGGCGCTGGAACCGGCGTTGGCGCCGTCACCGGGCGCTTGATCTCGCCCCGGGCGGTCTAGATTGCGGAAATTGTCCGATCAATCGGGCTGCCGCGGCTCGTCGCCGCCTTCATCGGAGTGTGGCGCCGCGCCCTGCGGATTGTTGCCGGAAAACTCAGGCCGATCGGGGCGATAGCCACCACCGCGGTGGCGTCGTCGCCGGCGATGTCCGAAACGATCCTGGCCGCGGTCACCTTGTTCATGGCCATTGGGACCGGACGTTTGCTGTGGCTGCCCGCCTCCGCCGCCGGTAATGAATGCCGGCAAGCCGCCATGCTCTTGTCCGCCGCCTTCATGGCCGCCCTGACTCGGCTGCTGATAGGGCTGCTGTTGATGCTGGGGACGGTTTTGCACCTGTTGATCGCGCGGCGGGAATGGTTGGGCGTCGCGCGGCAAATAAGGCTGGCCCTGCTGCACCTGCGGCTGTGGTGCATAACTCGGCTCGTTCTGTCCCATGAAAGGCTGGCCGTCATCCTCGCCGTCATCGTAGTTGTCATCGGCAGCACCCTGCGGTGCTCCGCCCTGGCCCTGCTGCTGCGGCTGTTGATTGTTGTAATAGGGATTCTGCTGGCGGAACTGTTCCTGCGCGGCGGCGATCAGGCGGAAATAATGTTCGGCGTGCTGGTAGTAATTCTCGGCCGCTACCGGGTCACCGGAGCTTTGCGCATCGCGCGCAAGCTGGATGTATTTTTCTGCGATGTGCGAAGCGGTACCCCGGATCTTTACGTCGGGGCCGTTTGATTCATAGACGCGCGTCAGCGGATTTTGACTCTTGCGGTGGTTATTGCCGCGTCCCCGCATGCGCTTCTGACCGTTTCTCATGATGTGCCTGTTCGTCGACCTTTCACATTGACTCGGCATTCGCCGCCGAATGCTCAACCCTGACCACAAGTCCATACAAATCTCATTGCGCGGCCGGACCTGCATCAGTAATCCGCGCCAATGGTCGAAGCTTTGTGCTCTTTATCGCGATAGTCGCAGCAACCCCATAGCCGCGATCCTGTCGCGGCGTTGCCAACCTTTCGTTACGCGCATCGTCCTAGTTTTCGAAAATGATGCGCCCAACCGGTGAAGCGTCCAAACCCGTATCTGGCGATTTCGTTTGCCGTCTTTGTCGAATACCGGCTTTTCGTCATCCGCCTTTCGCCGCACCACACAGAGCCATTCGTTCCGGGGTTTTCGGCGATGCAACCGTCACGGGTCGATTCCGTGACCGGAAGCTAGTCGTTTCCGGACCATAATCCAAGCGCTTTTTTCGACGAAAATCCAGCTCTGCGATTTTCATCGGGTGGGAATGCGACCTGTTCATGGCAGCACCAGACCTGCGCCAATCACACGTGGAATCCCGGCCAAATCGTCACGCACGGCACCGACAATTAATCCCGCATTGGTAAACAACCCGCGGACGGCGGGTTCCTGCCCCGCGCCCAATTCCACATACAACCGTCCGCCCGTTGCCATCAGGCGCCGGGCTTCCGATGCAATGACCCTGTAGCGAGCAAGCCCGTCGCCGCCACCGTCGAGTGCAACTGTTGGATCGTAATCCCGCACCTCCGGCGCGAGCGACGTTATATCATCGTGCGCAATGTAGGGCGGGTTGGACACCACAAGATCAAATGGACCCTGCACGCCCGACGCTATATCGCAAACAACAAAGTTGCTGCGGGATTCCAGCCCGCATTGCGCAGCGTTTGCGCGCGCGATGTCCAGGGCGGCGGCGCTGATGTCGGTGCCAGTACCGGTTGCATTCGGCAATTCGTGCAGCAGTGCGAGCAGCAATGCGCCGGAGCCGGTACCGATGTCGAGAATACGCAGTTTCTCCATGCGCAGACCGCCGCGCACGACGAAATCGAGCGCCGCTTCGACGACCGTTTCCGTCTCGGGTCGCGGCACCAGAACATCAGGCGTGACCTGTAACGGAAGACCCCAGAATTCCTTCTGTCCCCGTATGCGCGATACCGGCTCGCGCTTCAGCCGGCGGGCGGCGAGCGTGGATATGACGGAAATTTCGCGTGTCTCGAGGATGCGATCCGATTGTGTGATCAGCTTAGCACGATCAAGGCGCAACGCGTGGCCGATCAGCAGGCGCGCGTCGACCTGTGCGTCATCGAGGCCGGCGAGCCTGAATGCATTGGTCAAAAGCTGTGTTGCTTCGGAGACTGATGTGCCGTCCCTCAGTCCCGGGATGATTCTCACGTCGCGCCTTCGGCGGCCAGAAGCTCGGCCTGGTGCTCGGTCACCAATGCGTCGATGACTTCATTCAGCGCTTCGCCTTCCATCACCTGCGGCAACTTATGGAGCGTGAGGTTGATGCGATGGTCGGTCACGCGGCCTTGCGGGAAATTATACGTGCGGATGCGCTCCGAACGGTCGCCCGAGCCGATCTGCCCGCGCCGCTCGGCGGCGCGCTCGGCGTCAAGCTTCGTGCGCTCCTGGTCATAGAGCTTGGCTCGGAGCATCGTCAGCGCCTTGGCCTTGTTTTTGTGCTGGGAGCGTTCTTCCTGCACGAAGACCACGATGCCGCTCGGCATGTGTGTAATGCGGATCGCGGATTCGGTCTTGTTGACGTGCTGACCGCCGGCGCCCTGCGCGCGCATGGTGTCGATCTTGAGATCAGCATCGTTGATGTGAACGTCGACGTCTTCGACCTCGGGCAATACGGCAACGGTCGCAGCTGACGTGTGGATACGGCCGGAGGCTTCCGTGTCGGGCACGCGCTGCACGCGATGCACGCCCAATTCAAACTTGAGCTTGGCAAATACCCCGCGCCCCCGCACCTCGGCGACGATTTCCTTGAAGCCACCCTTGGTCCCCTCGCTGATCGACAGGATTTCCGTCTTCCAGCCCTGCTTGGCGGCGTAGCGCTCATACATACGGAAGAGGTCGCCGGCGAACAGCGCGGCCTCGTCGCCGCCGGTGCCGGCGCGGATTTCAAGGATCGCGTTGTGGTCGTCCATCGCGTCCTTCGGGAGCAAGGCCAGCCGGATTTCCTCGGCGAGCTTTTCGCGGCGTGCCTGCGATTCGTGCCGTTCGGAGTCGGCGAGCTTGCGCATCTCGGAATCAGATTTTGGGTCATCGACAAGCGCGGAAAGATCGGCGATTTCCTTTTCGGCGTCGCGATAGGCTTTGATTGTCGCGACGACCGGGCCGAGCTCGGCGAATTCCCGCGACAGCTTGACGTAGGTATCGGGACTCAATCCGCTGGCGAGCTCGCTTTCCACCAACGCGTGGCGGGCGAGCAGCGCATCAAGTTTCTGCTGCGGCAGGACAATCAAAGCTGCAGCCCCTCGGCCGCCGCAAAGGCTTCCAGCTTGCCACGGATGGAAACGCTGCCGATCGGCTGTTCAAGGCAGGGCAGGAGAGCGGCCTCGCCTTTGCGCACGTCGAGTTCGAGCAACAGCGCCTTGACCGGCCCTATGGCGGATGGCGAGAGCGACAGGGTGCGATAACCGAGGATTGCCAGCACCAGCGCGCCGATCGGCTGCGACGCGAGTTCGCCGCACAGCGCGACAGGCTTGCCGTGTTTCTTTGCCTTGTCGGCAATGTCCTTGAGCGCGCGCAAGACCGGCGCGGACAAGGTATCGAACCGGTCCGATACCCGTGGATTGCCGCGATCGGCGGCATACAGGAATTGCATCAGGTCATTCGACCCGACCGACAGAAAATCGACGCGCTCGAGCAATTCATCGAGCTGGAACAGGAGGGAGGGCACTTCGACCATCGTGCCGATCTCGACGCGCTCGGGCAATTCGTGACCGTGCCGCCGCAAATGGGTGAGTTCAACCTCCACGAGGGATTTTGCCTTGTCGAATTCCTCCACGACGGCGATCATCGGAAACATCAGTCTCAGGTCGCGCCCGCCGGCGGCGCGCAGCAGCGCGCGCACCTGGCTGCGCAACAGTCCCGGCCGGTCGAGGCCGAGCCTGATTGCCCGCCAACCCAAGGCTGGGTTTTCCTCTTCGATATTGCGCAGATAGGGGAGCACCTTGTCCCCGCCGATATCGAGCGTGCGAAACGTCACCGGCTTTTTCCCCGCGGCGTCGAGCACCGCTCGATAGAGCGCGAGCTGCTCGCCGGCCCGGGGCAAGGAGTTGGCCACCATGAACTGCAACTCCGTACGGAACAGGCCGATGCCGGCGGCGCCGGTGTCCTCGATATGCGGCAGATCGATCGTGAGCCCGGCATTGATCATCAGCGCAATTTTTTGGCCGTCCTTTGTGATGCAAGGCCGTCCGCGCAGCGCGCGGTATTGCGCTTGCCGGCGGGCGCGCAATTTGACCCGCTCGCCGTAGGACGCCTGAATGTCCTGCGGCGGCCGCATATGGATGTGCCCGGTCGAGCCGTCGACGATGATGGCGTCACCCGGCTCAACCAGGCCGGTGGCGTTTTCGATTTCACCGACTGTCGGAATGCCGAGGGCGCGCGCGACGATCGAGACGTGTGAAGTCGGTCCGGCTTCTTCCAGCACCAGCCCGCGCAGTCTCTTGCGGTCATAGTCCAGCAATGCCGCCGGCCCCATGGAGCGCGCCACGACAATTGCATTTTCCGGCAATTGTTCCTTGGTCGGCGCGTGGTCCTGGCCCATCAGGACGCGCATCAGCCGGTTTGCCAAATCGTCAAGATCGTGCAGGCGATCACGGAGATAATGATCGGAAGCGCGCAGCATGCGAGCACGTGTGTCGGATTGAACGCGCTCGACGCTGGCTTCAGCGGTCAGGCCGGTCATCACGGCTTCGCGTATTTTATGCAGCCAGCCCTGGTCGTAAGAGAACATGCGGTAGGCTTCGAGCACGTCGCGATGTTCTCCGCCGTCCGCCACGTCGCGGTGCTCGACCAGGCGGTCCAGGTCTTCACGCAAGGTGGCGATGGCGGCATCGAGGCGCTTGAGCTCGTGCGGTACATCGTCCGCAATAACATTGGTAATGACCACGCGCGGCTCGTGCAGCACGACATGGCCGAGGGCAATTCCATCCGACAGCGAACTGCCGACGACATGCATCGCGTGGCGCGCGGCGGGTTCGGCACCGGGACGGGCGAGCGAGGAGAGCTCGCCGGATGCGATCATCTCGGCGAGCACCATCGCCGTGGTTTGCAGCGCCTCTTCTTCTTCCTCGGTATAGGTCCGTCGCGCGCGGTTCTGCACCACCAGCACGCCCAATGTGTTGCCCGCGCGAAGAATGGGAACGCCGAGGAACGAATGGTAGATTTCTTCACCCGTTTCCGGGCGAAAGGAGAAGGCAGGGTGCGCCTGTGCATCCGACAGGTTCATCGGGTTGGCTTCGCTGGCGACAAGGCCCACCAGGCCTTCGTCGGCTTTGAGGACGGTCTGGTGGACGGCTTCGCGCTTGAGGCCTTCAGTGGCGTATAGCTCTAGGGTTCCGTCTACGCGCAGGACGTAGACAGAGCACACCTCCGCCACCATGTTGGCGGCGATCAGCACCACCACCTTGTCGAGGCGATCCTGCGCGCTGACGGGCTCCGCCATCACTTCGCGGAGCCGGCGCAACAGCACGCGCGGACCGCCGAGCGCGCCACGCATTATAGAAGTCCTCAAGCCACGGTTTGGGCCGCAGCCTCGTCTACGGCCGAATCATGTACGAATAGCGACCGCCAGATCGTGAGTTTGCGGCCGCTTACGCTTCAGGCTATAGCCAATGGCACATGCAAGGGGCAAGCCAAAGTGCGGTCGGGCGCGCGTCCTAACGTCGAGCCCGCGCGCCCCAAAGCAGCCCCTTCCATCCCCTGGTCACGGCCATGATGCTGAGGCCGGCCCAACCGACCCAAAGCGAGCCGAGGATGATGAGTTCGGCCCAGGAACATGGGTAGCCGTCTATGCACCGCATGGATATGAGCCCGGCCCGCTCGAGGAGGGCCAGGGCAAGCGTAAACAGGATGAAACAGACAAACAGGTAGCCGACGATGAAAACGCCGCGCCGCAGATACGAAGGCATTCCCGGCTCGGGCGTCTCATTTCGTTTGCCTCTGAAATGATAGGGCTGCGCCTTGGTAAAATCTCTAATCTGAACGGTCGATTTGGTCAGGAAGTCGTGGACGGCCTGGTGGCGGGACGTCATCGCCATCGCGAGGAACGAATACCAGCCCAGGAGCGATTTGATGAGGACGCGAACGAGGGCTTTTGGGAAGCTGACATTGCCGCCGTAATCGTCGACGACCCGTAGATTGCAGAGGTAGTGACCGACGGTCCCGCCGGTCAGCGATACCAGCGCCGGCTCATACAAAAGCCATGTAGCGACAACAGTTATTCCGAGAATACGGCCGACATTGTCTGATGCAAATGAGACCGCAACGATCAAACTGCCGGCCAGGATCACCATGAAAATGATCGCGTCAATGAACACGCCTTGCAGCCGCCGCGTGAAGCGTGCGTAGGCGTGGCTGTCCGAAGGGACGGTATTCTCGATCGACATCAGTGTCACCCGTCGACGCGGCTCGAAGGTTTAGTCTTCGATTAGTCGCAACTCGTCACGTGAAGGTTCCACGCCCGATCAAAGGCGACATCTACGGTTTGTCCAGCCCGTAGAGCGTATGCAGCGTGCGGACGGCGAGGTCGGTCTGGGCGGCCTTGATCAGCACCGAGAACTTAATCTCGGAGGTGGTTATTGCGAGAATATTGATTTTCTGCTGAGACAGCGCCTTGAACGCCTGGGCCGCAACCCCCGCATGGCTGCGCATGCCGATGCCGATCACCGAAACCTTGGAAACATCGGTGGCTCCGTCCAGCCGCTCAAAGCCGATCGCGCCCTTGGCCTTGTCGAGCGTGACGCGGGCACGCTCATAGTCGGCCGAGGGCACCGTGAAGGTGAGATCGGTCGTGGCGCCGTCGCCGGACACATTCTGCACGATCATATCCACGTTGATGTTGGCATCGGCGAGCGGTCCGAAGATGGCGGCGGCAACGCCGGGCTTGTCCTGCACCCGGCGGATGGAAATTTGCGCCTCGTCCTTGGAAAAGGCGATGCCGGTGACGACTTGCTGTTCCACGATATCTCCTTCGTCGCAAATGAGCGTGCCGGAGGGCGGCTTCTTGGGGTCGATGTCCTCCGGCTTGTCAAAACTTGATCGCACGAAGATGCGAACATTGTGCACCATGCCAAGCTCGACCGAACGGACCTGCATGACCTTGGCGCCGAGCGAGGCGAGTTCGAGCATCTCTTCGTAGGCAATCTTGTCCATGCGGTGCGCCTTCGGCACGACACGGGGGTCGGTGGTGTAGACACCATCGACGTCAGTATAGATGTCGCATCGATCGGCGCCGATGGCAGCAGCGATCGCGACGGCGGACGTATCGGAACCGCCGCGGCCAAGGGTGGTGATGCGGCCCGTTTCCTTGTGCATGCCCTGAAAGCCGGCGATGACCGCCACCTGCTTGTGCTCCTTGAAGCGCTTGATCAGTTCAGACCCGTTCAGCTCCAGAATGCGCGCGGACGCATGCGCATTATCGGTAAGGATCGGCAGTTGCCAGCCTTGCCAGGAACGCGCATTGACACCCATGCCTTCCAGAACGATCGCGAGTAGCCCAGCGGTCACCTGCTCACCGGTTGCAATCACGGCGTCGTATTCACGCGCGTCGTGCAGCATGGCTGCCTCGCGGCACCAGGCGACCAGCTGGTTGGTCACGCCCGCCATGGCCGAGACCACGACCGCCACGTCATAGCCGGCGTCGACCTCGCGCTTGACGTGGCGCGCCACATTGCGGATGCGGTCGAGATCGGCGACCGACGTTCCGCCGAATTTCATTACCAGCCGGGCCATAAGAACCTGACATTTCCGAACGCGCCAAAAGGCGCTAACAAGCGGCCGGCGAGAGAATATTTGGCCTTGCGGCGCCGGCCCCAAAAGGCGCGTATTACATACCGGCGGGTCGGCCCACCTGCAACAATAGCCGGCACCGAATTGGCGAGACTGTCCGAATGGTTACCCAAAAAGTCCGTGTATCCAGCGTCGATGCGGCCGAGGTCGAGCGTTTCTCGCGCCATGCCGCCGACTGGTGGGATGCGCGCGGGCCGATGGCGGCGCTGCACAAGTTCAATCCGGTCAGGCTCGGCTATATCCGCGATCAGGCTGCCGCGCGCTTTGACCGCGAACCTAAGAAACTCGATTGCCTCAAGGGCCTGCGCATGCTCGACATTGGCTGCGGCGGCGGCATTCTCTCGGAGCCGCTCGCGCGGCTGGGCGCGCAAATGATCGGCGCCGATCCAGCCGAGGAAAACATTGCGGCCGCGCGAGCGCACGCGGAGGAAACAGGCGTCGCGGTTGAATACCGCGCCACCACCGCCGAGGAATTGGCCGCTGCAAAGGAGCGGTTCGACGTCGTATTGGCCATGGAGGTGGTCGAGCACGTCACCGATGTGAATGCGTTCGTCGCAACTTGTGCCGCGATGGTAAAGCCCGGCGGCCTGATGATCGCCGCCACGTTGAATCGCACGCTCAAGAGTTTTGCGCTCGCTATTGTCGGCGCGGAATATGTGCTGCGCTGGCTGCCGCGCGGCACGCATCAGTGGGACAAATTCGTCACGCCTGTCGAGCTGGAGACCGCGATCGAAGACAGTGGCCTGCGTATCACCGGAGAACGGGGCGTAGTCTATAATCCTTTCGCCGACCGTTGGCAGTTATCATCCGACATGGACGTCAATTACATGCTGGTGGCGCAACGCCCGAAGCAAAAAGGAGAGGCCGCATGATCCTCGAGCTCGTTGAATTCAATTCGCCGAAGGGCTGGACCCGCCAACAGGTCGCCGAAGACGCGCGCGACGTCATTCCGAAATGGCGCGCCAATAAGGAATTGCTGCGCAAGCATTTCCTGCTCGAGCTCAATGGCAAGACCGGGGCCGGTGTCTACATCTGGCCGTCGGTCGAGGCCGCCAAGCGCGCGCATAATGAAGAGTGGCGGCAATCAGTCATCAAGCGCACCGGCGGCGCGCCGACCAGCCGTTATTTCGACCTGTTCCTGCTGATCGACAATGAGAAAGGCGCAGTGACCGAATTTCCCGAAGCGGCGGAAATCCAAGCCAGCGCGGCGTAACCTCCGCCTATCTTCGTGAGATGCGACGGGCGCAACTCATATCATCTCGGTCATTGCCGGGCTTGACCCGGCAATCCATGAGGTTAGTCAACAACATCAGGCATTCGTAAGTGCTTGCCGCAAGCCATCATGGATGCGCGGGTCAAGCCCGCGCATGATGACGGAGGGGAAATGCTCTGGGCCGTCTTTACGCTGATCGCTGCGGCGGCGCAGACCGCGCGCAACGCGATGCAGCGCGAGCTGACAGCGACACTCGGCACCGTCGGCGCAACGCATGTGCGTTTCCTGTTCGGCTTTCCCTTCGCGCTGCTATTCCTGTGCGGTCTCATCGCGATCACCGGCGATCACCTGCCGGCAATGCCGTCGGCATTCTGGCCCTGGGTGATTGGCGGCGCGCTTGGGCAGATCGCTGCCACCGCACTGATGCTGTCCGCCATGGGCGAGCGGTCATTCGTCGTGGCCTATGCCTACATCAAGACCGAGCCGGTACAGGTGGCCTTGTTCGGCCTTATCTTCCTCGGTGACCGCTTTACGCCACTTGCCGCCGCCGCCATTTTGATTGCGACCGCGGGCGTGATCGTGATGTCGTTGAAGCCGGGTGCAGGCCAGGCCGGCACCACGCGCTCGACGCTGGTCGGCCTTGGTGGCGGCACCATGTTCGCACTGTCGGCTATCAGCTATCGCGGCGCGATCCTGTCGCTCGGCCTTCCGGATTTCGTGCTGGCGGCTACTTTTACGGTCACCGTCGGTCTGGTGATCCAGGCGGCGTTGCTGTCGGCTTATCTGGCGCTGCGTGATCCCGGCGTGTTGCGCGCCATCGCACGGGCCTGGAAACCCTCGCTGTTCGCCGGTTTCATGGGCGCCTTCGCCTCGGAATTCTGGTTTCTCGCCTTCGCCATCACGAGTGCGGCCAACGTGCGCACACTGGCGCTGGTCGAAGTTTTGTTCGCGCAAGGGGTGACGCGCTTCGTGTTCAAGCAGCCGACCACCAAGCGCGAGCTAGCTGGCATCGTGCTGGTGGTGATCGGCGTCGCGCTGCTGGTGTGGGCGTATTAGTTAGTAACCGCTCATCCCCGCGAAAGCGGGGACCCAGCAGAGCAAAATCCACACTCTATCAAGGCTGGATTCCCGCTTATGCGGGAATGAGCGGAAATGCTGCTAATTCCGCTCGTCCGGCAGAATCGGCAGCGGATGGAATTCGATGCCTTCCTCGGATAACTCTTTGGCATCCTCCGGCGAGGCGACGCCGTAAATCGAGCGGTGTTCGATTTCCCCGTAGTGCATCTTGCGCGCCTCTTGGGGGAATTTGGTGCCGACATTGTCGGCGTTCTTCGTGAGGTGGTCGCGCAGTTCCTTGAGTTTGGAGCGGAATTCCTGCTCCTGCGGCGATATCATCGCCACCGGTGCGGGCGGCGTGGGGGCTGTCTCGGGCGTTGGGGGTGGCACGGGCGCCTCGATCGGTGCGCCACGTTTTTTCGCGGTCGCGGATAGCCGTGGTGCCATGATCGCCTTTTCGATCTTGGCCGAGCCGCATTGCGGACAGGTCACCAGGCCGCGCTTGGCCTGTTTGTCGTAGGCGGTGGAATCCTGGAACCAGGTTTCAAAATCGTGGCCCTTCTCGCAGATGAGCGCGTAACGGATCATTCGGCGCTCCGCACGGCATGCAAGTGTGTTGGCTCCGCCATCGGCTCGACGATTTCAAATCGCCGCCCATGCTGCAGCGACGGAATTCGTGCGCGCGCCTTGGCCACTTCGGCAAGATCGATTTCTGCCATGACGATTCCAGGCTCGATGCCGCCTTCCGCAATGATACGGCCCCAAGGGTCAACGACCAGTGAATGTCCGTAAGTCTCGCGGCCGTTTTCATGCTTGCCGCCCTGCGCGGCCGCAAAAACAAAAGAGCCATTTTCTATGGCGCGGCTGCGCATCAGCACGTGCCAGTGCGCTTCTCCGGTTTGTTTGGTGAATGCGGACGGAATTGCAAGCATCGTGGCGCCAGCTTCAGCCAGCGCGCGATAGAGCGCGGGGAAGCGCAGGTCGTAGCAAACCGTCAGGCCCAGGCGGCCCCATGGCAGATCTGCCAGTACGGCGAGTTCGCCGGGCCGGTAGTTTCGCGACTCGCGGTAGCTCTCGCCGTCCGCAAGGTCGACGTCGAACATATGGATCTTGTCGTAGCGCGCGGCGATGTCGCCTTTTGGATCGATCAGGAACGAACGGTTGGCTGCCCTGTCATTTGAAATCTTGATCGCGAGCGAGCCGATATGAATGTAGACTCCAAGCTTGCACGCTAGCTCGCGCAAGGTTGCAAGCGAGGCATCCTTCTCTTCATCGACGACGGCAGCAAACAGTTGCTCGCGTTTGGCCGCCAGGATATTGGTCATCTCAGGCGTGAGCACGTAGTCGGCGCCGGCCGATTTTGCTTCGCCGATCAGGCGCACGGCATTATCGATATTTGCGGCAGGGTTAAGCCCCGAGCGCATCTGGATCATCGCAGCTTTGAACGTCCCGGCGTTCATGAGGATGCCTTGCTTTCTGCCAGTAGCGGATCGAGTTTGCCGTCGTGCTCGAGGTCGTGCAGTTCGTCGCAGCCGCCGATATGCACTGCGCCGACGAATATCTGTGGCACGGTCGTACGTCCATTCGCGCGCTGAATCATTTCTGTACGGCGCTCTCGATCGCGGCCAACGTCAATCTCGCTGAAGTTGACGCCTTTCTTCTTCAGTAAAGCCTTTGCGGCGTGGCAATAGGGACAATACCGGGTGGTGTAGATTTCGACGGACGACATGAGAGCTTCTGGTTAATCCGGTACCTTTTATATGGGGCCACGGCCGTTCGCCACAACCCTAGCAAAAACCAGCACGTCGACATGGGCTGCGCCGGCCCGCAATAACGCGCGGGCACAGGCGTCAACGGTGGCGCCCGATGTGAGCACGTCGTCAACCAGCACAAGCCGGCGTCCCACGATTTCGGCCTTATTTTCATCCGGCACCCGAAAAACACCCTGGACATTGTCGGCGCGCTCGGTCTTCGACAGGCCGACCTGCTGCGGTGTTGCGCGCAGACGTTTGAGCCCGCCGTGGACAACCGGGGCGCCACACATGGCCGAGATTGCGCCAGCAAGCGCTGCTGATTGATTGAAGCGGCGCGCCCATAGCCGGCGCCAATGCAGCGGTACGGGAATGAGAGCAGGGCCATCGGCGAGCAGTTCACGGCCGGCTCGTGCCATCCATCGACCCATCATCGGCGCAAGGTCGAGCCGATCGCCATATTTGAATTGATGAACGAGCGAGCTGGCGATGTCATCGTAACGCACCGCCGCGCGCGCTCGGTCATAGGCCGGCGGATTGGCGATCGCCTCCATCGACAACAGGCCGGCGCCGGGATCGAACACGAACGGAATGCCGAGCCGTGCGCAGTATGGCGGCTCAATCAGTGACAGCCTGGACCAGCAGGATGCGCACAGGCCGACGCCGTCGGCGAGCGGCTCGCGGCATGACGGGCACAGCGGCGGCAGGGCAAAGTCGAGTGCCAGGCGTCCAGCGCGGCCCAATGCCGCGGCGGCGCGCACAACCGGTGCCCGAAGTGGCGAGACC
Source organism: uncultured Alphaproteobacteria bacterium (assembly GCA_963815055.1). Lineage (GTDB taxonomy): Bacteria > Pseudomonadota > Alphaproteobacteria > Rhizobiales > Xanthobacteraceae > Pseudolabrys. The sequence continues at coordinate 486,713 of CAWFEU010000001.1, forward strand.
GCCGAAATCATTGGCATGATTGCAGGCTATACGCGCGCCAAGCGTTCCTCAACAGCCTGTCCGTGCTGCACAGCGGCAATGGTTTGTCTTGCTATTGGCGAAGTGGGCACGCGATAAATTTATCATCCAAAAGTGGGAGGGGCGAAATGGTTGGTACTCAAACAATCAAGTCAGCGGTGAGCCGCCGTCGGATTCTCAAGACGGGTACCGCGGCCGCCGCCCTGGTTATGGCGCCGGCGGTGCTTCGCGCTCAGGGCCGCGCAATCAAGATCGGGCTGGTGAACCCGGCGACCGGGCCGCTTGCCATCTTTGCGGAGCCCGATGCTTTCGTCCTGGCCGAATTCAAGAAAGCAGTCGGCACAGGCATAAAAGTCGGCAACCAGACCCATGCGGTCGAGGTCATCGTTAAGGACAGTCAATCCAATCCCAACCGTGCCGCCGAAGTTGCGAACGAGCTGATCCTCTCCAGCAAAGTCGACCTCATGGTGACTGCGCATACGCCGGACACCGTCAATCCGGTGGCCGACCAATGCGAAGTTAATGAAGTGCCCTGCGTTTCCACCGATGCGCCGTGGCAACCTTATTTCTTTGGGCGCAAGGGCGATCCGGGCAAGGGATTCAGGTGGACATATCATTTCTTTTGGGGCGCAGAGGCACTCATCTCTACCTTTATCAATCTCTACGACGATGTTCCGACTAACCATGTTGTCGGGGCACTTTGGCCGAATGATTCCGATGGCAACGCCTTCAGTGATCTGCAGCGTGGCATGCCGCCTGTGCTGGAGAAGCGCGGCTACAAGGTCGTAAATACCGGCAGCTTCGACCCATTTGCCGAAAACTTCACGTCGCAGATTACGGCGTTCAAATCGGCGGGCGTCGAAATTGTTACCTCGGTGTTGCCACCGCCGACCTTCGCGAATTTCTGGACGCAAGCCGCACAGCAGGGCTTCAGACCGAAGATCGTCACGCCGGGCAAATCGGCGGAATTCCCGGCGGCGGTAAAAGCGCTGGGCCCGCTCGGCAAGAATATCGGCATTGAGGTCTGGTGGTCGCCGTACCATCCATTCTCCTCACACTTGACCGGCCAGTCCTCGGCGGACCTCGCCGCGGCCTATACCGCAGCGACCAAAAAGACCTGGACCATGCCGCTCGGGTTCAAGCACGCGCTTTTCGAGGTCGCGGCAGACGTCCTCAAGCGGTCCAGCGCGCTGGAACCGGGGGCGATCCGGCAAGCGATCGCGGAGACGTCCTATGAATTGATCGTCGGACCGGTGCAGTGGAAGAAAGGTCCGGTCCCCAATGTGGCGACCACGCCGCTGGTCGGCGGCCAATGGCAACCGGGCAACGGCGGGGAGCTCGAACTCAAGATCGTGAACAACAAGGACGCTCCGGACATCAAGACCAACGGCAAGATGCTGCCACTCTGATTGGGACGACGTCATAAGGGGGGCGCGTTACCGGCGTGTCCGTCGTATAAGCGTCCTCCATGACGCCACTGTTGTTCGACCGATCTTTACTGCATGCGCGGCGGCAGCGTGCACTTACCCTTGGGCCTGCAACGTTCCTGCTCGACCACGCCGCCACTGAACTGGGCGAACGGTTGTCCGCAGTTTTGCGCCGCTTCGATATTGCGGTTGACGTTGGCACGCCGACCGATGCAGTGCGCCGTGGACTGGCGGCGAGTGGAAAAATTGGAACGACCGTCGCAGCCGTCACGGACGCGTACGGTCTCGATAGCTCGTTTTTGCGCGTTGCGTCCGATGAGGAAGCGCTGCCATTTGCCGATGCCTCGCTCGATCTGGTCGTTTCGGCGCTCGCGCTGCAATTCGTGAACGATCTGCCTGGCACCCTGATCCAAATCCGCCGTGCGCTGAAACCGGATGGATTGTTCATGGCCGCAGTGATCGGCGGTGACAGTCTGGCTGAACTGCGCGCAGCTTTTGCCGAGGCCGAAAGCGAGATCGAGGGTGGCCTGTCGCCACGCGTCGCGCCCTTCGCCGACGTGCGGGAACTCGGGGCGCTGCTGCAACGCGCCGGTTTCGCGCTGCCGGTCGTCGACTCCGAGCGGCTCACCGTGCGTTACGATTCGGCGCTAGCCCTGATGCGGGACCTGCGCCGCATGGGCGCGACCAATGTGATGCATGAACGCCGGCGCAGGCCGATCAGGCGCGCGACCTTGCAACGCGTGGAAGCGATTTACGCCGACCGTTTTGCCGACCCTGATGGCCGCTTACGCGCGAGTTTCGAAATCATATGGCTGTCAGGCTGGGCGCCGCACGAAGGCCAGCAGAAACCGCTCAAGCCTGGCTCCGCTGCGCAACGCCTTGCTGATGCACTCGGCACCCGGGAAATACCAACCGGCGAAAAGCCAGAGCGCTGAGCGTGTCCAGATATGAGCTAGAGCAATGCCATCAGGTGCGAAATCAGCGGGACATCGGCTGGCGGCATGTCATAGTCGCGTAGCCGGTTCGGTTTCACCCAGGTGATGCGCTGGCCTTCGGAGGGAACAATCATCCCTTCCCAACGCCGGCAAACATACAACGGCATGAGAAGGTAGAAGTCGGGATAGCTGTGGCTGGCGAAAGTCAGCGGTGCGAGACAATCCTCGCTGACTTTAATTCCGAGCTCTTCTTTCAACTCGCGTATCAATGTTTCTTCGGGCCGCTCACCGTGTTCAATCTTGCCGCCGGGAAATTCCCACAGGCCGGCCATCGACTTGTTATCGGGCCTTTGCGCAAGCAGCACGCGGCCATCGGCGTCGACAAGGGCGCAGGCGGCAACAAGGACGATTTTGGCAGACACAGCCCTTCAGCCTCTGAAAATTCCTATGATCGGTAATCACCATTGATGGTGATGTACTCCTTGGTCAAATCGCAGGTGAGGACCCGGTCGCGGCCTTTGCCCATCCCGAGCGCCACGCGCAGGCTGATCTCGGGCTTCTTCATCGCGGCGCTGACGGTCGCTTCGTCATAGCCCGGATCGCGCGCCCCCTTGTGCGCCACCCGGATGCCACCGAACCAGATCGAGAGCCGGTCGCGGTCGGCCGGCTCGCCGGCTTTGCCGACCGCCATCACGACGCGACCCCAATTTGCGTCTTCACCTGCGATCGCGGTCTTCACCAAGGGTGAATTGGCGATGGACATGGCAATGCGGCGCGCCGAGGCCTTCGACACCGCGCCTTCGACCACAATCTCCACCAGTTTGCGCGCGCCCTCGCCATCACGTGCAACCTGCTCGGACAAGCTCGCCAGCACGGCGTGCAGCGCTTTTTTGAAGTCTTTCAGGCGCGGATCAGCAGCGTGCGCGATACGCGGAGCACCCACGGCTTTGCCTGTGGCGAACATCATCAGCGTATCGGAAGTCGAGGTGTCACCGTCAATCGTCACGGCGTTGAACGTGTCACTGACGCCATCCTTGAGCAGCGTCTGCAATGCGGCTGCGGAAATTGGCGCATCGGTGAACACAAAAGAAAGCATGGTGGCCATGTCGGGCGCGATCATCCCGGCGCCTTTGGCGATTCCGTTGATCGTCACCTTGACCTTGCCTATTTTTGCCGCAGCGGTCGCCACTTTCGGAAATGTGTCGGTGGTCATGATCGCGCGCGCAGCGGCAAGGAAATCGCCCGCCTGGGCCCGCGTGACAAGTCCTTCCATCACGCCATCGAAAGCCTGCGCTTTCAATGGTTCACCGATCACGCCAGTCGAGGCGAGAAAGACATCAGCCGGTTTGCACCCAATGGCGCGGGCGGCGATCTGAGCGGTGAATTTGCAGGCGTCGCGCCCGCTCTTGCCGGTAAATGCATTGGCGTTGCCGGAGTTGACCACGAGCGCGCGCGTTTTGCTCGTCTTCAAGTGCGCACGGCACCATTCGACCGGCGCCGACGGACATTTCGAGCGCGTGAACACGCCGGCGGCCGTCGTGCCGGGTTCGAACATCGTGAGCAGTACGTCTGTGCGTCCGGCATAGCGGATGCCCGCTGCCGCAGTCGCGAGGCGCACGCCTGCGATGGCCGGCATGTCTGGAACCTGAAGCGGGGCGAGGGGAGACACTGCGGTCGACATTTTGCGTCATGGCCGGGCTTGTGCCGGCCATCCACGTCTTGAGGGATTTTGATACTTAGAAGACGTGGATGCCCGCGACAAGCGCGGGCGTGACGATGTTGGCTATTTCTTTGCCGGGGCTGCCGGTGCGGGCTTGTCTTCGGCCTTCGCCGGCTTGTCCATGCGCTCGATCTTGGCGTCGGCGCGCAATTTTGTGACCAGCTCGGCCTGTGCCTTGCGCACAACGAAATTCTCGATTTGCGGCTTCACTTCCTCGAACTTGGGAGTCGGCTTTACCCGCTTGTCTTCGACTTTGATCACGTGCCAGCCGAATTGGGTCTTTACCGGATCAGAGATTTGCCCATTCTCGAGCTTGAAGGCGGCCTCGGAGAATTCCGGCACCATCTGGTCCTTGCTGAAATAGCCGAGGTCGCCGCCATTGGCTTTTCCGGATGGGTCTTCGGTCACCTCGCCCGCGACCTTGGCAAAGTCTTCGCCTTTCTTCAGGCGGGCGATCACCGCCTTGATCTTGTCTTCGGCTTCCTTGCTGGCCTTGTCGTCACCGGCAGCGGCCCGGATCAGGATATGGCGGGCATGGACTTCCTTTTCTTCGCCGATCTGCTTGACCGCCTCGTCATAGACCTTGTGCATGGCCTCATCGGTGAGAGCATCCTTGCCGATCGATTGCAGCAATCCTTCCATCAGTAATTTCTTGCGTGCAAATTCGGACTTGCGCTTGAACTCCGGCGTGTCACCGAGTTTCTTGTCCTCCGCGGCCTTCGACACCAGGATCATGTCGGCGACGAACTGGACCAGGTAGTCCTGCTTGGCCTCGGGCGACATTGGCGGGATTTGCCCTGCCTCGTCTTCAGCAACTTTGAGGTCGCTTTGATGGACTTCGACACCGTTGACCTTGGCCACCAGTGGATCCTTGTCCTGGGCGTAAAGCGGAGCGGTCGAGGCGATCAGCAGCGCCAGGCTGGCTACGAGTAGACCGCCAAATTTTGGTCGGGTCTGAATACCGGCGGAAGCTGAAATCGTCATGGCGTTGTCCTTGGCGTTATCCATAGAAGAGGCAGGCTCCGCCGGCTCGGGGGCCGACGATGGCGGGACTATTCGCCCAACAACGATGGCTTTGCAATGGCCGACCGTCTGGCGCCGATTAACGTCCGCGTGACCGGATGATCATTAATCCTCTGTAAGCCGCCAATTGACAACAATCCGACCCCCTCATATCTCTCGCACTGGGTTGGCTAATTGCTGATCGCCGGCGCGTTTCGCGTCGAATATGCCCGAAAACTGCCGCATTCCGGAGCGCCGGAAGCAATCCGGCCGCGGCGGCGTGATATAAGCGCCCGGCCCACCTGAGGAGCTCTCCGTATGATCGGCGCCGTTGCCCGCAAGCTGTTCGGTTCCGCCAATGAGCGGCGGATCCGCAGCTATCTGCCGCGGGTCAGCGAGATCAACGAGCTCGAAAAAGAGCTTGAGGCCCTTTCTGACGAAGCGCTGAAGGCGCGCACGGCGGAGTTCAAGAAGCAGGTCGCCGAAGGCACCTCGCTCGACGACATCCTGGTGCCTGCATTCGCCACGGTCCGCGAAGCCGCCAAACGAACGCTCGGCCAACGTCATTTCGATGTTCAGCTGATCGGCGGCATGATCTTGCACGAAGGCAAGATCGCCGAGATGAAGACCGGCGAAGGCAAAACGCTGGTCGCAACTCTTGCGGTCTATCTCAACGCGATTTCCGGCCGCGGCGTTCACGTGGTTACGGTCAACGATTATCTGGCCAAGCGCGACGCCGAATGGATGGGTCAGATCTATAATTTTCTCGGGCTTACGGTCGGGGTCATCGTGCACGGGATCGACGACGAGCAGCGCAAAAAAGCATACGACTGCGACATCACCTACGGCACCAATAACGAACTGGGCTTCGACTATCTGCGCGACAACATGAAGTACCGCATGGAGGACATGGTTCAGCGCGGACATGTCTATGCCATCGTCGACGAAGTCGACTCCATTCTCGTCGACGAAGCGCGCACGCCGTTGATCATTTCCGGTCCGCTCGACGATCGCTCTGAATTCTACAACACCATCGACAGCTATATCCCGGCGCTCGACAAGACCGATTACGAAGTCGACGAAAAGCAACGCACGGTCACGCTGACGGAAGCCGGCATGGAAAACCTCGAGCAGCGGTTGCGCGCTGCCGGCCAGCTCAAGGGCGAATCCCTCTACGACGTCGAGAACGTGTCAGTCGTTCACCACGTCAACCAGGCGCTGCGCGCTCACAAGCTGTTCCAGCGTGACAAGGACTACATCGTCCGCAACGGCGAAGTCGTCATTATCGACGAATTCACCGGGCGCATGATGCCGGGGCGCCGCTATTCGGAAGGTTTGCACCAGGCGCTGGAAGCCAAAGAACACCAGCCGATCCAGCCCGAGAACCAGACGCTCGCCTCGATCACCTTCCAGAATTACTTCCGCATGTATGAAAAGCTCGCCGGCATGACCGGCACCGCGCTCACTGAGGCCGACGAATTCATGGACATCTATGGCCTCGAAGTGCTCGAGGTGCCGACCAACATGCCTCTGGTGCGCCTCGACGATGACGATGAGGTCTATCGCACGGCCAAGGAGAAATACCGCTCGATCATCGCGCTGATCGAGGACTGCAAGCTGCGCGGACAGCCGGTACTTGTCGGCACAACGTCGATCGAAAAATCAGAGCAGCTCGCCGACATGCTGCGCGAGGCCGGCTGGGAGTTGCACGACTTTTCCGATCCCAATGCCTTCGCGGCGCTTTATTCGGGCGATGACGGCGCCACCAAGACCAAGGTCTTTGCCATCCTCAACGCCCGTTATCACGAACAGGAAGCCTACATCGTCTCGCAAGCGGGCGTGCCGGGCGCAATCACGATTGCCACCAACATGGCCGGCCGCGGCACCGATATTCAGCTCGGCGGCAACGCCGACATGCGCATACGCCAGGAAATTACCGATATCGCGGATCCGCGCGAGCGCGAAAAAAGCCCGCGTGCCGATGAAATCCGCAAGCAAGTCGCGCGATTGAAGGAAAAGGCGCTCGCCGCGGGCGGCCTCTACGTGCTTGGCACGGAACGGCACGAAAGCCGGCGCATTGACAACCAGCTGCGCGGCCGCTCGGGCCGCCAGGGCGATCCCGGCCATTCCAAGTTCTTCCTGTCGCTCGAAGATGATTTGATGCGCATCTTCGGCTCCGACAAACTCGACGGCATGCTGCAGAAGCTTGGCTTGAAAGAGAACGAGGCGATCGTTCATCCCTGGATCAACAAGGCTCTCGAAAAGGCGCAGCAGAAGGTCGAAGCGCGCAACTTCGATATCCGCAAGAACTTGCTGAAGTTCGACAACGTGATGAACGACCAGCGCAAGGTGATTTTCGAGCAGCGGCTCGAGCTCATGCGCGACGAAACGGTTGATGAAACCATCGCCGATATGCGCCATTCGATGATCGAAGACCTGGTCGCCAAGCACGTTCCGGCAAACGCTTATCCTGAGCAGTGGGATGTTACCGGCCTCGCGACGAGCCTGCGCGAAATGCTGACGCTTGAACTGCCGGTTCAGGATTGGGCCAAGGAGGAAGGCATCACCGACGAGGATGTGCGCGAGCGGATCACGCGGCGCGCCGACGAGTGGATGGCGGGGAAGGTGGCAAAATGGAGCCCCGACGTCATGCGCTATGTCGAGAAATCGATATTGCTCCAAACGCTTGATCACCTCTGGCGCGAACATCTCGTCATGCTCGAGCACTTGCGGCAAGTCATCGGCTTGCGTGGTTACGGCCAACGAGACCCGCTCAACGAATACAAAGCGGAGGCGTTTTCACTGTTCGAGGCGATGGTGGCGCACCTGCGCGAGGCGGTGACGGCGCAGCTCATGCGTGTGGAGATCGTGCAGCAGCCGCCGGCCGATGAGTTTGCCGCGCTTCCGTATATGGAAGCGCACAAGGTCGATCCCACGACGGGCGAGGATGAAATGGCGCCAGCCCTGGCGCCAATGTTGGCCGGTAACGGCAATGGCGCGCAGCTGGAACGCAAACCGAATGACCCGTCGAGCTGGGGCAAGGTCGGTCGCAACGAGCTTTGTCCGTGTGGTTCCGGCAAGAAATTCAAGCACTGCCACGGAAAATTCGCGTAGAGCGCCCCGATACCGCTTCTGTAAAAGGCATTTTAACTGCAACTGGGCGCAGCCTACGACGGGCAAATCCCCAAGTTTGACCAAGATCAAGGCAGCTGGACCGCGCCGCAACCAAACTGCCAATTGCTGCATTATCGATCAACAGTCCACACGCGGGACGCGTTCATGCAAAGGCCCGTCGAGATCACCTTTCGCAATATTGAATCATCCGATGCCGCTGAGGCGGCCATTCGCGATCATGTCGCGCGTCTGGAGCGCATATTTGGCCGCATGACAAGCTGCCGCGTTCGGGTCGATCAGCGCAATCAGAATGCCAACGAAAGCATGTCGCCGGTCGTTCACATCGATATTTCAGTTCCAGGTCACGACGACATTGTGGTCGCGCACGAGGCGGATCATCTTCAGCGGAAATACCAGGCGCCGGATCTGCGCAATGCCATCAACGAGGCCTTCCGCATCGCCGAGCGACGCCTGGGTAAGTACAAGGACAAATTGACCAATCATGGCATCGCCGAGCGCGGGCATGAAGCGGCCAATGAATTTCGCGGACAGATCGCCGAGATTACACCCGAAAGGGATTTCGGCTTTGTGCTGACGAAGGAAGGCGGGCTGCTTTATTTCCATCGCAACAGCCTGCTCAGCGGCGACTTCGATGGCCTGGAGCGCGGCGATCAAGTGTCCTACGTGGAGCAAGCCGGGGACACCGGACCGATTGCTTCCAAGGTGAGGGTCACCGAGAAATAGCGTCGTGGTGCTGTTTGCCGAATTGGGTCAGTGCCAGTTTTTTCCGGAATGCGCGGTCACGCTTGAGGTGCCATTCGCGGCTCATGGCATCACGGCGGCTCGCGCAACGTTCGGAATACAGCAGAACCCAGTTGCGGCCGCGGGTCGTGCGTGCGCCTTTTCCGGAATTGTGCTGCGCCAGGCGGCGCGCGACATCGTCGGTCCAGCCGACATAGGTCAGGTGCCGGTTTTTGGTCAGGGTGCCGAGAACATAGACATAGCAGTCCATGTTTCGTCCGGTCGGGGTGCGTCGAAAGGATTTAACGGAAGCTGTTGAATGAGCCAGCCGGGACAACCGGCTGTGCACCCGTCAGCATGCCGCTGTTGCTCGCCGGTGGCGTTGCATAAGCAGCGCGAATTTCCGGTTCCGGAGCGCGTGGCGTCTCGGTCTTCGCTGCTTGTTGTACGGGCGGTTTCGACGCCGGACGACTGATGTTGTCAGGCCACGGCGCTGGCGCCGTCTCGTGCGGCTTGGGCGCGGGCGCGGACGACGTCGAGGCCGTGCGCATCGGCGCTGCTGTCGCCTGCGGCGGAGCAGGGTGTTTCGGCTTTGCAGCCAGATCGGTACTGGCGCTTCGCAACGGGACCTGTTCGTGGTCGGCCGATGCCGTCACAGTCGAAGCTTGCGCCTTTGAGCCGCCAAACAGATTGCCGATCAGGCCGGTAATCGTGGTCGGGTGCTCAACGGCAGGCGCTACGCCTTGCTTGGGCTGTGGCGCCGGCCGAGGCATCGGCACGCTCGCCATGACCACCGGAGCGCTTTCATGTTGCGGCGCGGATTCCGGGACCGAAATAGTCGTCGTCGGAGCCGGCTTGTCGGCGGTGCGCGGTAGCGAGCCGGGCGCCGTGGCGACGCGGATGAGCCGGCCCTTGCTGTCGTAGCCCTCCTGCGTGCCGAGCTTGTCAGCGAACGCCGGGTTCATGCCACCGTCGATGCCATCGCGTGGCGGAACAGTCGAGACACCGCTCGCGATGTACTCGGCCATCTTGAATTGTTCCTGGCGCCGCTGATCGAGCACCGCGTCGGCGATGTTCTTATCGAGTTGATAGGTGGGACATGCGCCTTTCGGATTGAACGACAAGGCCTTCGTCGAATCTTCCGGTGCGGCTGGATCGAACACGTAATGCCGCTCGCAAACCGCAACCTTCGGTTCCTGATGCGTCGCATCGAAATGGTCGTAGCCCTCTTTCAACATTTTCCAGAACGCGAAGTTCGGATTGTTGCGGTGCTTGGCCATGTTCAGCGCCGTCATGCGGAACGGAAAGGCCTGCAACTGAAACGCCTTCTGTCCGCCGAAGAATGACTCGCGCGCCAATGCATAGATTTCCTGGATCTGCTCATCAGTCATCGCGTAGCAGCCGCGGGAAGAGCAGTCGCCGTGCACCATCAACTCGGAGCCCGTGTAGCCCATCGAACGGTCATAAGCGTTCGGGAAACCGGTGTTGAAGGCGAGATAGTAGCTCGAATTCGGATTCATCTGCCCCGGCGTGATTGTGTAGAAACCTTCCGGCGCCTGCCGATCGCCTTCTTTCTTCTTCGGACCGAGATCACCCGACCAGCGACAGATGGGGTAGGTCTTGAGCAAGGCGTATTCGCCGTTGCGGTTCTTCTTCCAGATCTCCAGCTCCGCCTCTTCCTTGAAGATGCGGGCGAGGATCGGAGATTCCTTGTCCATGTTTTTCGCCGCGATCTCGGCGAGGGTCTTTTCGGAAATCGGAGCCTGCGCGCGCCCGGTAGGCGTGATGCTGTCAGCGTCACAACCGGCAAGCGCAACAGCCGCGGCAATAGCCGCAGACGCCAACAAGGCGCGGGCGAAAGGTCGGTTCAAACCTGATACTCCCCGAGGGCAGGCCCTCAATTGAGCAATCGTTATCCTTAAGATGTGGCATCTGCAAGGCGCCGCAGACCCTCTCAGGCTACCGCTAAGCCTATGGTAAAGCAAAAGTAAATCGCGGCGCCATCAACCGGTATTACGGCCCATTGTGAGAAACTTCTCGCGCCGTTGCATTCGGACCGCATTGCGGTCGAGCCCCCGCAATTCAGAAAAAGCACCGGCGATGGCCTCACCCGTCGCCGCAATGGCGCCCTGAGGATCACGATGCGCCCCCCCGGTTGGTTCGGGCACGACGCTGTCGATGATCCCGAAACGCACCATGTCCTGCGCGGTGATTTTCATGCTGGTCGCAGCCTCCTGTGCCTTGGCCGTATCGCGCCACAGGATCGATGCGGCTCCTTCCGGCGAGATCACGCTGTAGATCGCGTGTTCCAGCATCAGCACGCGGTTTGCCGTGGCGACGGCGATCGCACCCCCTGATCCCCCTTCGCCAAGGATCACCGCGACATTCGGCACGCCCAGCGACAGGCAGGCATCCGTCGAGCGGGCAATCGCTTCGGCCTGGCCGCGCTCCTCCGCGCCGATGCCGGGATAGGCGCCGGCGGTATCCACCAAAGTGATCACCGGAATATCGAAACGGTCGGCCATCTCCATCAGCCGAACCGCCTTTCGATAGCCCTCGGGACGCGCCATTCCGAAATTGTGTTTGAGCCGGCTTTCGGTGTCGGAGCCCTTTTCATGTCCGATGACGCACATGCTTTCACCATGGAAGCGGCCGAAGCCACCGACGATAGCGTCGTCGTCACCAAACTTTCGGTCGCCGGCGAACGGAATGAAATTGCTGATAAGGCCGGCAATGTAGTCGAGGCAATGTGGCCGCTGGGGGTGTCGGGCGACCTGGGTTTTCTGCCAGGGCGTCAATTCCGCATAGAGCTCTTTCAACGCGGCTGCGGCCTTCACTTCGAGGCGGTTGATCTCCTCACCAACGGCGACCGCAGTGTCGCTCTCGCCGATCGCGCGCAATTCCTCGACTTTGGCTTCCAATTCGGCCACCGGTTTTTCGAAGTCGAGATAGCTGCGCATTGGGGGTTCGGGGTGCGGGATATGAGTGTTTTTCGAGGCGAAGTGACGCGGGCGAGCCCTCTAAGTCAAGCAAAACGGGTTAATTTCGCTTTTACGCCCGCCCCCTGGGCTAGCCGTCCGCCAGAGGGTGCAGATCGCGCACCAGTGTTTTCAGGCGCTCTTCCAGCACATGCGTATAAATCTGCGTGGTCGAAATATCGGCATGGCCAAGAAGCGTCTGCACCACGCGCAGATCGGCCCCGTTGTGCAACAGATGGCTTGCGAAGGCATGGCGCAGCACATGCGGACTTAAGCGCGTCGGTTGAATACCGCAGGCCTGGCCGAGCGACTTGAGCTCGCGTGCAAAATGCTGACGGGTCAGGTGGCCTTGTTCGCCAAATGACGGGAACAGCCACTTTGACGGCGCGCCGCTGTCGAGGCCCGCGCGCAGTTCGAGATATTCAGCCATTGCCCGTTTGGCGTGGCTGTTAAGCGGCACCAGCCGTTCCTTGCCGCCTTTGCCGCGCACCACCAACATCCGTTGGTCGCGCCGCGCAGCCGATGCGGGGAGTGCCACCAATTCGGAAACACGCAATCCGGTGGCATAAACGACTTCCAGCAAACACAGCAGCCGCATGGCGCGCAGGCGCTGGGCCGTTGGCTGGTCTGCATTCTCGCCATTTGCGCGCGCGTGCGCGAGGAGCCCGTCGACGTCGGCAATGGACAGAACCTTCGGTAGCACGCGCGTGCGCTTCGGCCCCTCGAGAACGGCGGCCGGGTCGTCGGCGCGCTTACCTTCCGCATAGAGGAACCGGTAGAGCTGGCGCACCGCCGACAGTCGCCGCGCCAGCGACGACGCCTTGAAGCCTCGCTCGTCGAGGCTCGCAATAAATTTGCGCAGGTCGTCCGTGGTCGCATTCGCGATAGCGCGCTTCGCTGCGCGGAGATGCGCCGACAGGTCTTCGAGATCGTTGCGATAGGCGGCGAGTGTGTTCTCGCCGGCGCCGCGCTCGGCGGCGAGCATGTCGAGAAATAATTCGACCAGGACTTCGTCGGATGCTTTTGGCCGGCGGGCCATCGCCTTGCCTGCCTCCGGCGTCAATGGTTCTTGACAAACTTGTCGGGCGGAACGGTCACAATGATCTCGCGCGGGTGATATTTGACGAACGTGGCAAGCGAGAACACCGTGCCGTAAGCCAGCCCGCCGAGCAGCCCAAGAAAGACCAGAAATCTGAACAGACTCGGCATCGATCAAACCTGGCAGTTGTCCGTGCACCGGCGCCCAGCGAATTCAGGCAGGTTACGACCACGTTCCGGAACCGCTGACAAGACCGGCTCTCGCGGTTGGCCCGATTGCTGGTATATGGAACCGTGGATTCGCTTCGGAACCATAGCATGGTTAACGGTGCTGTTCAAAAACCCGCCCAAAATGGCCTTGAGTCGGCGATTGTTCGCGCGCTGGGCAGCCGTTCGATCGTGCTCGTCGGCATGATGGGTGCCGGCAAGTCGTCGATCGGCCGACGGCTTGCAGGCCGACTCGGGATTCCGTTCATTGATGCCGACACCGAGATTGAAAACGCGGCGGGCATGACCATTCCGGAAATCTTTGACAAGCATGGCGAGCCCTATTTCCGTGCGGGCGAGAAGCGCGTGATTGCGCGCCTGCTCGACAACGGTCCGCAGGTGCTGGCAACCGGCGGCGGTGCCGTGATGGACCAGAACACGCGCGACCTGATTCACATCAAAGGGATATCGGTGTGGCTGAGGGCCGATCTCGATGTGCTGATCAAACGCACGAAACGTCGCAATGACCGGCCGTTGGCGGAAAAGCTCAAGGATCTGCTACCGCAGCGCGAGCCGGTTTATTCGATGTCCGACATTGTCGTCCAATCGCGCGACGAGCCGCATGAGACTATCATTGATGAAATCCTGGCCAGGCTGCCGAATTGTCTCGGTCTTGGCATTAAGAAGACGACATGACCGCGCCCTCGCGACAGGTTGAGCCGATAAAGGTGCCGGTGGGCCTTGGTACGCGCGCTTACGACATCGTTATCGGGCGCGGGCTCGTTGCTTCGCTTGGTGAGCGTGTAAAGGCATTGCGTCCGGGCGCGCGGGTCGCCATCGTTACCGATGAAACAGTCGCCAGCCACCATCTCAAAGCTGTCGACGCGGCGTTTAAAAGCGCCGGCATACCGGCCGCGCTTGTCGTCGTCGATCCGGGTGAGGGATCGAAGAGCTGGGAAAAATTCCGACACGTATGCGAAGCTTTGCTCGCATCGCATATCGAACGAAACGATCTCATCGTTGCGCTCGGTGGCGGTGTGGTCGGGGACCTTGCCGGTTTTGCAGCCGCGTGCGTGCGGCGCGGGCTCGACTTCGTACAGGTGCCGACGACGCTGTTGGCGCAGGTTAACTCGTCGGTCGGCGGAAAAACGGGGATCAATTCGCTTCAAGGCAAGAACCTGGTCGGTGCCTTCCATCAACCTGTGCTGGTCGTGGCCGATACCGCCTTGCTCGACACGCTATCCACGCGCGATTTCCGTGCCGGTTATGCCGAAGTCGCCAAATACGGATTGCTCGGAGATGCGGCATTCTTCGCCTGGCTCGAAAAGAACTGGCGTGACGTTTTCGCCGGCGGCCAATCCTCGGGAAACTCCGCGCGCGAGCACGCGATCGCGGTTTGCTGCCGCGCGAAAGCCGACATTGTGGCGCGCGACGAGCGCGAAACCGGTGAACGTGCGCTGCTCAATCTTGGGCACACATTCGGCCACGCGCTGGAAGCAGGCTGTGGGTTCTCCGACCGGCTGCTGCATGGGGAGGCGGTGTCTCTTGGGATGGCGCTGGCCTTCGAATTCTCGGCCCAAAAGGGGCTGATCGCGGCATCGGAGGCGGATCGCGCGAACGCGCATCTTGCAGCGGTCGGTCTGCCGACCCATGTTAATCAGGTGCCAGGCGGTGTGCCGGACATTGATGCTTTGATGGACCTGATCGGCCAAGACAAGAAAGTGAAACGCGGCAAGCTCACGTTTATTCTAGTGCGTGGTATCGGCCAGGCGTTCGTCGAGAATGATGTCGATCCGGCCGAGGTTCGCGCTTTCCTCAGCGAAAAACTCGTTTAATAAATGACGACGAACGACTGGCTATCCCTCGTCATCGTGTTGTTCTGCCTCTTGCTGTCGGCCTTCTTTGCCGGGAGTGAAACGGCGCTGACTGCGTCTTCGCGCGCCAGCATGGCTCGGCTGGAGAAACACGGAAACCGCCGCGCCGGAATAGTCAACCGTCTGCTGGAACAGCGTGAGCGGCTGCTCGGCGCGCTGCTGTTTGGCAACAATGCAGTCAACATCGCCGCTTCGGCGCTGGCAACGGGCGTGCTGCTGACCTGGTTTGGAAATGCCGGTGTCGTCTACGCCACGGTGGTGATGACGATCATCGTCGTCGTGTTCTCCGAGATCCTGCCAAAAACGGCGGCATTCAATGCGCCCGACCGCATTGCGCTGGCGGTTGCCCGACCAATTTTTCTGTTCGTCAAATTGTTCGGCCCCGTGCTGATGGCCGTCGAGGCGCTGGTGCGATGGCTGCTCAAGCATGTCGGCATGACGGTGGGGGATGATCAGCAGGTGTTGTCGGCGCGCGAAGAATTGCGCGGAGCCGTCGACCTGTTGCATCGGGAAGGTGACGTCGAAACGCTCGACCGCGATATGTTTGGCGGCGTGCTCGATCTGCGCGAACTCGCGGTATCGGATGTGATGATCCATCGCACGAATATGATCACGCTCGATGCCGACAATTCACCGGAGGACATCGTCAATGCGGTCATCGCATCTCCGGTAACGCGGCTGCCCTTGTGGCGCGGCAATCCGGAAAACATCGTCGGCATCTTGCACGTTAAGGATTTGCTGCGTGCCTTGCACGCGGTCGATGGCGACGCGGCCAAGGTCGACATCGCTTCATTGATGACTCCGCCCTGGTTCGTGCCCGACACGCGCCCCGTGTCGGAACAGCTCAAGGCATTCCGCCGCCGCAAGACGCCATTTGCCCTGGTCGTGGACGAATACGGTGAAGTCGAGGGGCTGGTGACGCTCGAGGATATTCTGGAGGAGATTGTCGGTGATATCACCGACGAGCATGACGTCGCTGTGCCGGGCGTGCGACGTCAACCCGACGGGTCCGTCAACGTCGACGGCGCTGTGCCGGTCCGTGATCTCAATCGCGTCATGGACTGGAATTTGCCCGACGAGGAAGCGACCACAATTGCCGGCCTCGTCATCCACGAGGCGCGTTCGATACCGGAGGTTGGTCAGAGTTTCACATTCCACGGTTTCCGCTTCCGCGTGTTACGGCGCGCGCGCAACCGCATCACTGCCCTGCGCATCCAGCCGTTGACGCGAACTCAGCCAGCACGGTAGGGCCTAATTGCCGTCCTCGCCCGGTGCAGCGGCGTGAATGGCAAGCGCGTGCACAGTGCCCGCGAGTTCGGCCGAAAGCAGTTGGTTAATCATGCGGTGGCGTTCGAGCCGGCTCTTTCCATTGAACGCGTCCGACACGATATAGACACGGTAATGGGTCTGCCCGCCCGGCCGGTGCCCGGCATGGCCTTCGTGCTGGTGAGATTCATCAAGCACTTTCAGGCTTTGCGGCGCGAAAGCCTCGGTCAACTTCTTTGTGATGAGATCGGCGGTCCGCATTCTGCCCCGCTTAGGCAAGGGCGGCGCATCGGTCAATGGTTGAAATCGTACCTGGCACTGAGAACAAGTCTTGAAGGCGTCACCAGCAAAAGCGCATAATGTTCGGTCATGAAATTCAACTCACCCCTTTTTGATCGTATCCGCGTCAAACCGGAAAAGGACCGCCGGCCCAAGACCGGGGGTCCAGTGTGCGAATGGCATGGCTGCAAGCAGAAAGCGGACCATCGTGCGCCCAAAGGCCGCGGCCGCGAAAATGAGTATTGGCGGTTCTGCCTCGAGCACGTGCGCGCATACAATCAGTCGTACAACTTTTTCAACGGCATGAATGATGCCGCTGTGATGGCCTATCAGAAGGACGCGCTGACCGGACATCGGCCGACCTGGAAGATGGGAACCGGCAAGTCAAAGGTGCGGCCAGACTTGCGCAATTTCGGCAGCCACTCGGATCCGTTCAGTCTCTTCGGGGAAGGCGTGAAGGCGGAACAGAAGGCGCGCGCCGAGACCCGGCAGATTCGCAATGCGGAACGCAAGGCGCTCGACACGCTTGGGCTCGATGTCGACGCGACCCCGCAGCAGGTGAAGACGCGTTTCAAAGACCTTGTGAAACGTCATCATCCGGACGCCAATGGCGGTGACCGCTCGACCGAAGACCGGCTGGTGGAAATTATCCAGTCGTACAATTACCTGAAATCAGTCGGTTTTGGCTGACGTGGGCGGTCAGGGCGCCGGGCAACCCAGACCCGCCTTTCGCACAGGGCTGGGCATACCTATCTCATTGAAATAATTGATGGTGCTATTCGGAGGCAGCGGGTTTTTTGGTGCCGTGGCCTCTGCTAAGTTGCCGCCGCCATCAACCGGACCGTACGAGTCGGACCGCAGTAGAGGGCTTCGACCGTCCGAAGCCACGGAGGATCAATGACTGCCGCAGTACAAGAAGTTGCCGGCCTGCCAGACATGAAAGTGTCGGTCCGGCAAGTGTTTGGTATCGACAGTGACATGGACGTGCCGGCCTATTCGAAGGCAGACGAGCACGTACCCGATATCGATTCAGATTACCGGTTTGACCGGCCGACCACGCTCGCCATTCTCGCTGGCTTTGCAAAAAACCGCCGCGTGATGGTCACGGGCTACCACGGCACCGGCAAGTCGACCCATATCGAGCAAGTGGCAGCGCGGCTGAACTGGCCTTGTGTACGCGTCAACCTCGATAGTCACATCAGCCGTATCGATCTGATTGGCAAGGACGCAATCGTGATCAAGGACGGCCAGCAGGTCACGGAATTTCGTCAGGGCATTTTGCCATGGGCGTTGCAGAACAATGTCGCGCTCTGCTTCGACGAATACGACGCCGGACGTCCGGACGTGATGTTCGTGATCCAGCGGGTGCTTGAAGCATCCGGCCGTTTGACGCTGCTCGACCAGAGCAAGGTCATCAAGCCGCATCCGTCATTTCGCTTGTTCGCCACCGCGAACACCGTCGGCCTTGGCGATACGTCGGGCCTTTATCACGGCACGCAGCAGATCAACCAGGGCCAGATGGATCGCTGGTCGATCGTCACCACGCTCAATTATCTGCCGCATGACAATGAGGTCGAGATTGTGCTGGCCAAGGCCAAGCACTATCGCAACGAGCAGGGCCGCGACATCGTCAACAAGATGGTGCGTGTTGCCGATCTGACGCGTAACGCCTTCATGAACGGCGACATCTCGACGGTGATGAGCCCGCGTACGGTGATCACCTGGGCGGAAAACTCCGAGATCTTCAATGACATCGGTTTTGCGTTCCGACTTACCTTCCTAAACAAATGCGATGAGCTGGAACGGCCGATTGTCGCCGAATTCTATCAGCGCTGCTTCGGTGTCGAGCTGCCGGAATCGTCGGTGAACGTGGCGTTGAGCTAGTTGCTGGTCATTCCGGGACGGCGCGAAGCGCCGGACCCGGAATCCAGATAAATACACGGACGTTGTTTCTGGATTTCGGGTTCGCTCGCTTCACTCGCGCCCCGGAATGACAAACACTAAACTGGGCATGGCCTCCAACATCAAAAGCAAATCGTCGTCGAAAGAGTCACCGACCGAACCGTTCAAGCGGGCTGTCACCGGGTGCCTGCGTGCGCTTGCGCGCAAGCCGGAACTGGAAGTGTCTTTTGCAGCGGAGCGTCCCGGCCTGATGGGCGGCAAAGTGCGGCTGCCGGAGCCGCCGCGAAAGCTCGGCAAAGCAGAAGCCGCCGTTGTACGTGGTCATGCCGATTTAATCGCGTTGCGGCTTGCCTGCCATGATGCCGCCATGCACCGAAGGCTGCAGCCGGCCGGCCAGCAGGCGCGCGCCGTATTCGAAGCCGTGGAACAGGCGCGTGTCGAAGCGATCGGCGCGCGACGCATGGACGGTGTTGCGCAAAATCTGACGGCCATGCTCGACGAACGTTTCCATCGCGGCAAGTTCGAAGACATCACCGAGCGCGCCGATGCGCCGATCGAGGATGCGCTGGCGCTCATGGTGCGTGAGCGCCTGACTGGAATGGCTCCGCCGCCGGCGGCCCGCAGATTGGTTGATCTTTGGCGTCCTTTGATCGAGGACCGCGCGGGGAGCGATCTCGACCGGTTGGAAAATCTTGTCGAGGATCAGCGCCAGTTTGGCGATGTCGTCCACGATCTGCTCGATGCTCTCGAGATGGGGGAGGATCGCAGCCACAACTCCGACGAGGAAGAGGAGGAGGGCGAGGAAGACCGTCGCAAGCAGGAATCCGGCGAGGAAGGCGAGGCCGCGGATTCCGACGAGATGCAGCGCATGAGCATGGAAGACAGCCAGGTGTCGTCCGAAGACATGCCGGATTCGGCCGCCGAAGCGGCCGAGGCCGCCACCGCCGATATGGCCGATGACACCGACATGGGCGACTCCGAAACGCCCGGCGAACCCCAGCGGCCGCGGCAATTCGGGGCCAATGAACCGCGCGGTCCCGACTATCGCGCATTCACCGCGAAGTTCGACGAAACCGTCGCGGCAGAGGATCTGTGCGAGGCCGAAGAACTGGATCGGCTCAGAGGCTACCTCGACAAGCAGCTTTCGAATTTGCAGGGCGTCGTGGCGCGGCTTGCCAACCGGCTCCAGCGGCGGCTCATGGCGCAGCAGAATAGATCCTGGGAATTCGATCTGGAAGAAGGCCAGCTTGACCCTGCGCGTCTTTCACGCATCGTCATCGACCCGTTGCATCCACTTTCGTTCAAGGCCGAGAAAGACACCGAATTCCGCGACACGGTCGTGACGCTTCTGCTCGACAATTCCGGTTCCATGCGCGGACGACCGATCACGGTCGCCGCGACGTGTGCCGACATTCTCGCGCGCACGCTCGAACGCTGTGGCGTCAAGGTCGAGATACTGGGCTTTACCACGCGGGCGTGGAAAGGCGGACAATCCCGCGAGCATTGGCTCACAGCCGGCAAACCCGCAAATCCGGGCCGGCTCAATGACCTGCGTCACATAATCTACAAGTCGGCAGATGCACCCTGGCGGCGCGCGCGCAAGAATCTCGGCCTGATGATGCGCGAGGGTCTCCTGAAGGAGAATATCGACGGCGAAGCGCTTGATTGGGCGCACAAGCGTCTGCTGGGGCGGACCGAGCAGCGCAAAATCCTGATGATGATCTCCGACGGTGCGCCGGTCGACGATTCCACGCTCTCGGTCAATCCCGGCAACTATCTCGAGCGTCATTTGCGATGGGTCATCGAGGAGATCGAGACCCGGTCGCCTGTGGAACTGATTGCGATCGGCATCGGTCATGACGTAACACGTTACTACCGGCGCGCCGTGACGATCGTCGATGCCGAAGAGCTGGGCGGCGCAATGACCGAAAAACTGGCCGAGCTGTTCGAGGAGCATGCGGCCGCCGAACGGCCAAGCCCGCGCGTCCGGAGGCGCGTGGCTTGAGCCTGCCCGAGCAATTTGTCATTCCGGGGCGCGCGTCAGCGCGAACCCGGAATCCAAAAACAGTGGTTTTGCCTGCATCTGGATTTCGGGTCCCGCCCTTCAGGCGGTCGCGAAATGACGAAATCAACAACGCGGGTTCGGTATGAAAATTTTGCCCGACCGCCGCTGGTTCGTCACCGGCGCGTTCCTGGCGGCGCTGGCCATCGGCACCTTCACCCTCGCCGATGTATTGCGCTATCCGCAGGCGCCAACACGCGTGCAAATCGATGCGACCGTCATTACGTCCTTTGACAACCACGATGAGACGCTTTCACGCTTCGGTTCTCTGGAATTTCGCGGCGGCCTCGTGCTTACCGCGCGCCATCCGGCTTTCGGCGGCATCTCTGCCATCCATGTCGAGCCGGACGGCAACCATTTCATTGCGATAACCGATCGCGGGTCGTGGCTCCGGGGGCGGATCGTCTACCGTGACGGCAGGCCGGCTGGCATTGCAGACGCCGAAATGGCGCCGATCCTTGGGTCCGATGGAAAGCCGCTTGCGGCGCGCGGCTGGTACGATGTCGAATCGCTCACGGAACGGGAAGGAATGCTCTACATCGGTATCGAGCGGGTCGAGCAGATCGTTCGCTTTGACTATCGTCGTGACGGCTTGCGTGCGCGCGGCCAGCCGATCGCGGTGCCATCCGAATTCAGGACGTTTGCGTTCAACAAGAGCCTGGAATGCCTCGCGACCGCGCCACAGGGATCGCCGATGGCATCGGCCTTGATCGCCGTGACGGAACGCAGTCTCGACAAGGATGGTAATCTGCGCTCGTTCATTTTGGATGGCGACGTTGCCACCCTCTTCAGCGTGAAGCGTACCGACGACTTTGACGTCAGTGACTGTACGATCCTTCCGCCCGGCGACCTGTTGTTGCTGGAGCGGCGATTTTCGCCGGCGCGCGGCATCGCGATGCGCATTCGTCGAATCCAGCTCGCCGATATCAAAGCGAATGCGGTCGCCGATGGTCGTTCGATGATCGAGGCCGATCTCGGTTACCAGATCGACAATATGGAAGGCATCGCCGTGCACAACACCGCGAGTGGCGAAACGATCGTCACCCTTGTCTCGGACGATAATTTTTCGGTCATTCAGCGCAACCTGCTGCTGCAGTTTGCGATTGTCGGCGACTGAAGTCTGCGTCACGCCCGGCCTTGTGCCGGGCATCCACGTCTTTGGACCTTGCAATCTCGTAAAACGTGGATGGCCGGGACAAGCCCGGCCATGACGATTAACAGTGATATTGCGAAAAGTTCAGCCTGCCGCCGCTTCGCGCTTCTTCACGATCTGACGCTTGAGGTCCAGTACCCGGGGCGCCAGTTCGCTGTCCTTGGCCTTGAGCAGGAAAGCGTCGAGCCCGCCGCGATGGTCGACGGTCTTGAGTGCATTCGCCGAAACGCGCAGGCGGATCCTGCGGCCAAGCGTGTCGGAAATAAGCGTCACGTTGCGCAAGTTCGGCAGGAATCGCCGCTTGGTCTTGATGTTGGAGTGGCTCACTTTGTGGCCGACCAGTGGCTTCTTACCGGTCAGGTCGCAACGCCAAGACATGGCTCAATCCTCGAAATAACACCGATGCCAGCGCGCCGGTTCAGGTCAATCTTCTGGGCTAAGACCGCGGACGTATAGAGAGCGGGGTTAAAGGCGTCAAGCCAAGCAATAGCGCGCAATTTGACCGGATTCCCGGGGCACCCGGCCATTCTTCGGCGCGGGCGAACACAGATTCGACGAAATCCGAGCCGACGACATGCTCGCGCCGTCGGCGGTCCCCGCGTTAACTTTGCGGCCATCACGTCGCCTGCCTCGGCTGCGTCATGTGCCGGACTACGCTGCGGGTAGTATTGTCGGCTGCCCGACTGCGGAACATCCGCTGGAAGGATCAGCTCTTGCGTCAGATCATACGATCCACGTTGGTGGCGTCAGGCCTGCTTGTCGTGGCCATCGCTGGCGCGCTCGCTCCGGCATCGGCGCAGGGCCGACTGGAAGCCCGCTATACCGCGACGATTGCAGGCATTCCGATTGGCAGCGGCACCTGGGCCATCGACGTTGCCGATATGCAATACACGGCTGCGGCGAGCGGCTCGACCAGCGGCCTGTTGCGCGCGTTCACGGGCGGACAAGGCGACAGCACCGCGCGCGGGACGCTCAATGGCGGTCGGCCTTTGTCCTCCACTTATGCAGCGACCATCAGCTCGCGGAAAAAATCTGACGTCATCCGGTTCACCATTGCCAATGGCAACGTGAAGGATTTGCAGGTCGACCCGCCGCAGGATGATGACCCTGAGCGTGTGCCCCTCACGGAAGCGCACCAACATGGTGTTTTTGATCCGATGACGGCTTCGATCGTGCGCATGCCGGGCAACGGCGAACTGCTGTCGTCCGAAGCCTGCCAGCGCACAATGGCCATTTTCGATGGCCGACTGCGTTACGACATGCAGTTTGCCTTCAAGCGGATGGATAAAGTCAAAGCGACCAAGGGTTATTCCGGACCCGTCGTCGTCTGCTCGGCGCATTTCACCCCCGTGGCGGGCTACATTCCCTCGCGGGCCGCGATCAAATACCTCGCCAAGCAGCGCGACATGGAAGTCTGGCTCGCCCCGATTGCCGGAACGCGGGTGTTGGTGCCGTTCCGCGCCCAGGGGCCGACGCCGATCGGCCACGCGGTGCTCGAGGCTTATGAATTCGTGTCAGTCCCCGTTCCGACCCGCGCTTCGGTCAACGGCCCGAAGGTGCAGTGACTTTGCGCTTGACTCTCTGGCCGGGTACGAATTCACACGGGCGTTAACGTTTGAGGTATCAAAAACGCGCTTGAATCGCGCCGTCACTACTCCATCTTGTAGTCGTGCGGTCGAGTCTTGCCAGATGTCGCCGTGAACGAAGCTGTACAGCGCCTGAGTCAGTGATTCGGGCGCGGTTCGTTCCAGACTCGTTCTAATACTTAACCGGGCGCATGTTCGGCGTCGCATTGTGGTACAGAACCGGCTTCGTCATGCCCGGCCTCGTGCCGGGCATCCACGCTTGAGGTGGCTGGCGACGAAGAAAGACGTGGATGGCCGGGACAAGCCCGGCCATGACAGAGAATAGTAGACGCGTAATGGCCATCTCATTTTCCCCGCAGCCTGCCCGGACATCGCGAACGCGTGGCGCCGGGGTCACGGCCGTGCTGGGCCCTACCAATACCGGCAAGACCCATCTCGCCATCGAGCGCATGCTCGCGCATTCCTCCGGCGTGATCGGGCTGCCGCTGCGGCTGCTGGCGCGCGAGGTCTACAACAAGGTGGCCGACCGGGCCGGCAAGGACGCCGTCGCCCTGATTACCGGCGAGGAGAAGATCAAGCCGCCGAATCCGCGTTTCTGGGTCTCGACCGTCGAAGCCATGCCGCGCGATCTCGACGTGGCCTTCCTGGCGGTTGACGAGGTCCAGCTTGGCGCCGATTTCGAGCGCGGCCATGTTTTCACGGATCGCATGCTCAATGCCCGGGCGCGTGAGGAAACACTGGTCCTGGGCGCCGCCACGGTGCGACCGATGGTCGAGAAGCTGTTGCCGGGCGCGCATGTGATCAGCCGGCCAAGGCTGTCGACACTTACTTACGCGGGCGAGAAAAAGCTCACGCGACTGCCACGCCGATCCGCCATCGTCGCATTTTCGGCGGAGGAAGTTTATGCCATCGCCGAACTGATCCGGCGCCAGCGCGGCGGTGCCGCGGTCGTGCTTGGGGCGCTTTCGCCGCGCACGCGCAATGCGCAAGTCGCGCTCTATCAATCGGGGGATGTAGACTACCTGGTGGCCACCGACGCGATCGGCATGGGGCTCAATCTCGATGTTGACCATGTCGCTTTCGCGTCCGACCGGAAGTTCGACGGCTATCAGTTCCGTAAACTCAATCCCGCCGAACTTGCCCAGATTGCCGGCCGCGCCGGCCGTGCCACGCGCGACGGCACGTTCGGCACGACGGGACGTTGCGATCCGTTCGAGCCGGAACTGGTGCAGGCACTTGAAAGCCACAACTTCGAGCCGATCCGCATGTTGCAGTGGCGCAACGCCGATCTCGATTTTGCCTCGATCGGTGCCCTGCAGGCTTCGCTCGCTGCAACGCCAAATGAACCTGGATTGACGCGCGCACCGGTCGGGGAAGACGTTCTCGTTCTTGAACATGCTGCGCGCGACGAAGATGTGCGGTCGATAGCCGGCAATCGGGCGTCCATCGCGCGATTATGGGATACCTGTCAGGTTCCGGACTATCGCAAAATCGCACCTGCGACCCATGCCGAATTGGTCGTGACCCTCTATGGATTTCTGATGCGAGAGGGTAACATCCCCACCGATTGGTTTGCTCGCCAGATTTTACAGGCCGACCGGACCGACGGCGATATCGACACTCTCTCCAACCGGATTGCGCATGTCAGAACGTGGACTTTCGTCGCCAATCGTCCCGATTGGCTTGCCGACCCGGAGCATTGGCAGCAGCACACACGCGCGATCGAGGACAAGTTATCCGATGCACTCCACGAACGTTTGGCCGAACGGTTCGTGGACCGCCGCACAAGCGTCTTGATGCGGCGGTTGCGAGAGAACACGATGTTGGAAACGGAAATCGGAAAGTCGGGCGAGGTCACGGTCGAGGGTCATGTGATCGGCCGGCTCGATGGATTCATGTTTGCGCCCGATGCCTCTGCCGCGGGCTCGGAAGCCAAGGCGCTCAATGCAGCCGCGCAAAAGGCGTTGGCAGGGGAGATCGAGGCACGCGCCACAAAGCTTTCGCAGGCTTCGAACGATCAGATCGTGCTGGCCACCGACGGGGCGTTACGGTGGACCGGTGATCTGGTCGGCAAGTTGACAGCCGGTGACGATACATTGCGTCCGCGCGTACGTGTCATTGCCGATGAGCAACTCACCGGCCCGGCGCGTGAACTGGTGCAGACGCGGCTCGACCTCTGGCTCAAAACCCATATCGAAAAGCTGCTGGCTCCGCTGTTCTCGCTGACCGCCGCCGAAGATGTCACGGGCATGGCGCGTGGTGTCGCGTTTCAACTTGTTGAGGCGCTCGGCGTGCTGGAGCGGCAAAAGGTGGCCGAGGAGGTCAAGGGCCTCGATCAGCCCGCGCGTGCGACGCTACGCAAATACGGCGCACGTTTCGGCGCCTATCACATTTATTTGCCGGCACTGCTCAAGCCGGCGCCGCGCGCACTGGCGACGCAACTGTGGGCGATCAAGCACGAGAGCCCGGACGCCAAGGGCGTCGGTGAATTGCTGCATCTCGCCGCCAGCGGACGTACCTCAATTCCCGTCGATGCAGAAACACCGAAGCCGCTTTATCGCACCGCCGGTTATCGCATTTGCGGCGAACGGGCTGTCCGCGTCGACATCCTGGAGAGGCTTGCTGATCTGATCCGCCCGGCATTGTCGTGGCGCGAGGGCGCACCGGGCCCGAAACCGGACGGCGTGTTTGATGGCCGAAGCTTCCTGATTACCGGGGCGATGACCTCGCTCACCGGCGCATCGGGCGAGGATTTTGCATCGATCCTGCGTTCGCTTGGCTATCGCATGGACCGCAAGCCGAAACCCGCTGAACCGGTGGCACCTTTGGTTGCGGTAACGGAAGCAACATCTGCTGCCGCCGACGCCGCAACGGCGCCGGCCAGCGATGTGACGACGGCGCCGGCAGAACCCATGGCGCCCGATGCTGCGCCAATGCAAAGCGCATCGGCAGTCGAATTGCCGTCGCGTTCATTGCTTCCCGAGGCGGAATTTGTCGCGCCGCACGTTGCTCCGTTGGCGCACGAATTTGCGGTCGCGCCTGCGGAAGAGGCTGCAAAACCCGAAGCAGTCTCGACTGATGCCGGCGCTGATGCACTTGCCGTGGGCGCGCCAGCGACGCAATCTGCGACTGCGCCGCCAGCGCCAGAGGAGCCGGCCTTCATCGAGGTTTGGCGGCCTGCGGGCCGTGCCGACCGGCGTCCTCATCGCCCCCGCCGTGCCCAACGCAAGCAACAAACACAAGTTGTGGAAGCTGGAACCGTCGCGGCAACCACCGCGCCGGCGGATGGTGTCGCTGCATCCGCGCCGTCGGATGCGGCCGCGATCGCGCGCGCGCCGCGGCGGCCGCATGACCGAAACGACCGCCCCGAGCGCAAGGAGCATCAGCAGCGTCAGGATCGACGCGAGCGGCAGCAGCGGATGGAACGCCAAGGAACAGAACGTGGCGCAGAACGCGGCGCGCGCAGCGAACGGCAGGATCGCGGCCGCCGCCGCGACCGCGGAGAGTCCGTCGACCGTGCGGAGCGCGAGCAATATTACGCCAAACCATTCGGCAATCGCTCGGGCGGCCGCGACAAGCAGCCGGATCCCAATTCGCCGTTCGCCAAGCTTGCCGCGCTCAAGCAGCAGCTGGAACAGAGCAGCAAAGATCCGTCTTGAGCGCCGGCTCAAAAGGGCTCACCCCGGGGCTCGATCGCAAGAGCCACGACCGCCAACGCATCGACAAATGGCTCTGGCACGCCCGCATGGTGCGCACGCGCGGTGACGCCGCGGCGCTCGCGACCGCCGGGTTCGTGCGGCTCAACGGGAAGCGCATGACGGCCGCAGGCCACCCGGTGCGAGTAGGCGATGTGGTCACGCTTGCGCTCGATCGTACGGTGCGCGTGGTTCGCGTCGAAGGTATTTGCGAACGGCGGGGTAATGCGCCGGCCGCCCGCAAGCTCTACAGCGACCTGGGCTGAATCATCCGGGCGACCGAGTTGCAGCCAAGGGGCAGCCAAGGGGCAGCCAAGACGCAAGCCAAAGGGGCAGCAAGGCCTTGACCTTTCGCTGCAAATCCATCGCGCGGGACGCGTTTTGCAGTGGCAGGTGCGCGGCTTGCGGCTTATCTGTGCTTACGATACGGAGCGTCTCCAAGCCGGTGTGCGGAGCGGGGAATGACCTACGTCGTCGTCGAAAACTGCATTAAATGCAAATACATGGACTGCGTGGAGGTCTGTCCGGTCGACTGCTTCTACGAGGGCGAGAACATGCTCGTCATTCACCCCGACGAATGCATCGATTGCGGCGTTTGCGAGCCGGAATGTCCCGCCGAGGCCATCAAGCCGGATACCGAGGCGGGGCTCGAAAAATGGCTGGAAGTGAACGCCCAGTACGCCAAGGCCTGGCCAAATATCACGGTCAAACGTGAAGGGCCCGCCGACGGCAAGGAATGGGACGGCGTCCCTGACAAGTTCAAGAAGTTCTTTACGCCCGACCCCGGGACCGGCGACTGACGCTGCCGCCGGCGCGGCCAACGAGCGGCCAAAGAGCGGTCCAAGAGCGCCCCATGAGCGGTTCAAGAAGCGGCCCAAGAGCGGTCCAAGGAGCGGCCAATGAACGGCCAAGCACGGAAAAGCTGCGGCCATAGGCCGCCCTGTCGGAAGGCGTTAACCGATTCGGTGAAATCGCAGGATTTTTACCGCTAAATAGCTGATCTGCGGTGGCATAAGGCTTTGATTCCGCCTAAAAATGTGCTATATATGTAAAAAATGGATAGGAACGACGTCGCCACCGGTAAGCTCCCCCTTTGGGAGCATTATTTTTCGGTAGCTGAGTTCCGGGGTTCCCAGACCAGAGGGCGTGCGATCCACGCGTGAGCAGTGGCAGGAAAAACGCGTCATAAATCAAAGAAAGGTTCCGCCGGCATGAGCCGGGGTTCCAAAAAGTCTGCCGAAACGCGGCGGACCTCCCACGCCCCACGCGGCACCGCCCGCGCCGGGGCTCCCGCAGCCAAACTGACCGGTGCCCGCAAAGGGGCCGGTGAAGGAGTTGTGCCCGGAATGACCACCAATAAGAAGACCACTCAGCGACAAGGCTTCAAGACCAACGAATTCATCGTCTATCCGGCCCATGGCGTGGGCCAGATCATGGCGATCGAGGAGCAGGAGGTCGCGGGTGCCAAGCTGGAGCTGTTCGTCATCAATTTCGTCAAGGACAAGATGACGCTGCGGGTTCCGACCGCCAAGATCGTGTCGGTGGGCATGCGCAAGCTGGCCGAGGCGGCGCTCGTCAAGCGGGCGCTCGAGACGCTGAAGGGCCGCGCGCGCATCAAGCGCACCATGTGGTCCCGCCGCGCCCAGGAATACGAAGCAAAGATCAATTCCGGCGATATCGTTGCCATCGCGGAGGTCGTCCGCGACCTGTACCGGTCGGAATCCCAGCCGGAGCAGTCCTATTCGGAGCGGCAGCTTTACGAGGCGGCGCTTGACCGCCTGTCGCGCGAGATCGCGGCCGTCCAGCGCGTGACCGAGACCGAAGCGATCAAGGAGATCGAGGCGGCGCTTGCGAAGGGCCCGCGCCGTGGTCCGAAGCCGGCCGAAGAGGCAGGCTCGGACGATGCGGTTGAGGAAGAGGCCGCGTAACGGACGCGCAGTCCACGCGTCCACGTGGTTCGTACGAAAAATCCGAAAGCCCGGCGCCCGCGCCGGGCTTTTGCGTTGGGCCGTGTGGGCCCACGTGAACTGCAAGTGGATCCCACGTGGACCGCAAGTGGCCCCCAAGCAGGCCCCGAGTACGCCCAAGCAGGCCCCAAGCAGGCCCAAATACGCCCAAGCAGACTCCAAGCAGGCTCCAAGTCGGCAACTTGGGCCGCAGTTGCTCCCGCCACGTCTCTGGCCTATATGCCGGCCAACCACCGCATTCGATGTCTGATGGAGTAATCGATGACCGCCATTCGCGGCTATGTCGCGCCGACGACCGAGACCGATGCACTTGGCGTGCACTCGCTGGACCAGTTCGTGCTCGCTGTGCCCGACGCGTCGGTCGCCCAGGATTTCTACGGCAATTTCGGACTCGACGTGCGGCGCGATGGCAACGTGCTGGCGATCAAGACATTTGGTCACGAACACCGCTGGGGCTCGGTGGTCGAAGGCACCAAAACCAAAGCGCTCCATCACCTTTCGTTCGGTTGCTATGCCGACGACTTGCCGCGGCTGAAGGCGCGCATCGAAGGCGAGGGAATCAAGCTCATCGACCCGCCGCCAGGTTTCGAGAGCAACGGGTTCTGGTTCCGCAATCTCGAGGGCGTGCTGATCGAAGTGAAGGTCGCGCGTAAGGTTTCTCCGGACCACAAGGCGCAAAGCGAATGGACCACGGTCGGCCCCGGTGTCGCGGCTGCGACCACGCGTGAGAAGGCCCCACCGGTGCGGCCGCGCCGGCTGTCGCACGTCCTGATATTCACCCGCGACATCGACGCATCGATCAAATTCTATGAGCGTACGCTCGGTCTGCGGCTTTCAGATCGCGCGTCGGATCTCGTTGCATTCATGCACGGAATTCACGGCAGCGACCATCATCTGCTGGCTTTGGTGAAATCGAGCGGTCCCGGCTTTCATCACTGCAGCTGGGATACGGCGAGCATCCAGGACATCGGTCTCGGCGCCATGCGCATGCACGACAAGGGCTGGACTAAAGGCTGGGGCCTCGGCCGGCACGTGCTCGGCTCCAATTACTTCCACTACGTCATGGATCCCTGGGGCAGCTTTTCGGAATATTCGTGCGATATCGACTACATCCCGAAGGAAGAGCGTTGGCCTGCGGCCGACCATAAGCCCGAGGATTCGTTCTATCTCTGGGGTCCGGATGTGCCGCGCGAATTCACGCTCAATCCGGAAGTCGGCGAAAGCTGAGCCACTCGGCGCGGCGTCGCCTTCGTCATGGCCGGGCTTGTCCCGGCCATCCACGTCTGGTTGCGTGAAATGATGGATGGCGGTTTTGTCATTTGAGCTGGTGACTTAAGTCGTGGATGCCCGGCACAAGGCCGGGCATGACGGATGAAAATTAGTGCCTTGAAAGTTCCTCTGATCCGTCGAACTGCCGTCAGTCCACCACGATTTTCAGTCTGTCGCCCGGCTTGATCCGGTCGGTGGCGGAAAGTCCGTTGAGCACGCGGAAGCGCTCGACTGCATGATCGCTGGTCGCCATGCGGCGCGCCAGCTTTTCGACGGTGTCGCCGGGCGCGGCGATGACGATCCGCACATGCATCGGGTGGACCTGCTGGCTTTCCTTCAGGCTCATGCGGCGGAAACTCGTGACCGAGTTCCCGGAATGAGCGCTCGACCTGCGCATTCATGACCTTCGCCGCAAAGATAAAGCGATAGACGTCGCTGCCGAAGCGAACCGCATACAACCGGAATGACCATTGGTCGCCGGTGGCGGTGGCCGCTGCCGCCGGAAAACCATTGATTGAAAATTCCTCGACGCTCGCGGCATCGACATTCGTCATCCATCCCGATCTCAGGTAGTCGGGCAATGATTGTTCGGCCGGAACGCTCACGACATCCAGACGCAGCGCTTCGTTGCCGCCGTCCTTGATGCCGAGAACGGCCTGCGCCGTGTTGTCGAGCGCAAAGCCCGGCGGCGCCGTGAAGGTGAAGCCGAGTTTTGGATGCAGGAAATGCCGGCCGCGTGCGAACCCCTCGCTGGGGTCTTCGCCGTAAATCATTCCGGCGAGACTGCCGAGATATTCGGCACGATCGCGTTCGCCGGCGCCCGGTCCGCTGAACTGGCGGGCATTCGCGAGGGCGTTCTTGACGCGCTCGGGCGTTGCCGGGTGCGACGATAGAAAATCAAGTGTACGAGGATCCGCGCCGCCGCTCGAGGCCTTGAGATCGGCGTTGTGCTGCATGTCGGTCAGGAATCGTGATGCTCCGAACGGATCGAAGCCGGCGCGCGCGGATATGCCGACGCCGATGCCGTCCGCCTCGAACTCCTGCGCGCGTGAGAACGCCGCCAGTGTGAGCTTCGATTTGGCGAGGGCGAGTGCACCGACCTGCGGGTCGCTGAGAACATCGTTGACCACGTGGCTGATGATGGCGACTTGCCGCGCCTGTTCCTCGCGGATTGCCGCATGGCGCGCAATCACGTGACCCATCTCGTGGGCAAGCACGGACGCCAGCTCGGCCTTGTCGTTGGCAAGCGCAATCAGTCCGCGCGTGATGTAAAGCCGGCCGTTCGGAAGCGCGAATGCATTGATGGCGGGCGAGTTGAGGATCGTGACCTGATATTTCAGGTCCGGCCGTTCGGATGCCGCCACCAGGCGATTAACGGTTTTTTCAATCAGACTTTGCAGGCGCGCATTGTTGTAGACCCCGCCATAGGAAGCGAGGATGCGCGCGTGTTCGCGTTGCGCCGCTGGTGGCGGATTGGTCTGGGCGGCAACATGCGCCACCGGCAACGAGACGAAGCGACTGTCGGGTGCGCTGGTACAGGCGGCCAACAGAATGGCAAGCAAGGCCGCCAGTCCGAGCGACGCGTTCGCTGATCTGCCTGTCAGTGCCGCAACCATCCGGCTCTCACTCACAATAAATACTACTCGACGAACTCTATCTGTTCCGGCGCGTCGGCCTCGATGACGGGACCGCTGCGCTGTTCGATCCAGCCGCGCACCCGGATCGGGCGACCTTCCAGTTGTTTCGGATCGATGCCGGCGGCGGAAAATTCACGCCGATGGCGCTTGAGAATGGTGACAGTAAAGTCTTTGGTTTAGCGTCGCCCGAAGTTCAAATATATAGTGGCGCCGCTTTCACGCACCGACAAGACTTTCCCCTCGACCAGCGCAAATTGTCCCCGCGCAGCCCCAATCCGGCTGATATTTTCCGGCCGCAAAGGGGCAAAATTGGGGTCGGCCCATAGTCCCCGGCGCGCTTTGCGCGCTGCCTTTTCGGCGCTCAACAGCACATCGGCGCAGGCTTTGTTGCCAATTCTTCCCGAAACACGCGCCTGGCCTTGCGCGACCATCGTTTGCTGGAGCGACTGCTCCGAGTTTTCCGCATAGACAAAGGCGACCAGGCGGCCATAGCGGTCGGTCGCGGCGCCGGGGTGCTCGAGCCGCACGCTGCGCCCGGCGGCGAGGTGTTGAAGGGTATCCCGGCTGCTGGCTGTGACTTCGATCGCGGCCAGGCGCAATTCTCTGCCGTCGGCGAGCAGCAATGTGCGCCCATCACGCACGCCGCCCACAGTTGCCGTGCCGGCATCGACGAATTTGCAGGGTGCCTGCGCCATTGCGTTGCACGCAAGAAGTGGAAGCAATGCCGCCGCAAGGATCAAGGCCGGGTGGGGCAACGCCAGACGCTTCATGACCATGCACTGCCAGAGCCTGCCGATAGCCCCGCAATAGAGATGGCGGCTTCCCGGCGAAGCGCTAGAATGACAGGAGAATCATGAACGCCACCATAACCGCTCGAGGGGATATCGATGCAGAAGCCTCGTCCGTCGCCGAGCCGCCGCGCATTCCTGGCCTCAGCTGGCGCCGCCGGCGTTTTGGTAGCGAGCGGGGCGCGCGGCGATGACAACCATTGGCCCGACCGCCCGGTGCGGATCATCGTGCCTTATCCGGCCGGTGGCTCGACCGATGTACTCACGCGCATTTTGGCCGAACGGTTGAAGGACATTTTTGGCCAATCATTTGTCGTTGAGAACCGAGGCGGTGCCGGCGGCAATATTGGCATTGCAGCCGTCACCGGCAGCCCGCCGGATGGCTATACCATTGGGGCCGCGACCATCGGTCATTTCGCGATCAATCAGTTTCTCTACCGCAAGATGCCCTACGATCCCGAGCATGACATGATCCCGGCATCGTTGACCTGGGAACTGCCGAACGTTTTTGTTGTTGCTTCCGATCATGTGCCGGCGAAGACGCTGCGCGAATTCCTCACCTGGGCAAAGCAGGCGGGACGCACCAATTTCGGGAGCCCAGGCGTTGGGACATCGCCGCACCTTTCCGGCGTGATGTTCACCAAGCGCACCGGCATCGATGCCGTGCATGTCCCATTCCGCGGCGCGGCCCAGACGATACCCGCCATGCTGGCTGGCGACGTCACGTTTGCGATCGACAACCTTGCGTCTTATGTGCCGGTGATCCAGTCGGGTAAGATGCGGGCGCTCGCGGTGACGTCCGCCCAGCGCTGGCCGACCTTGCCGGACATTCCGACGATGGGCGAAGCAGGGATCAGCGATTTTGTGGTCACCTCATGGGCGGCCTACGTGCTGCCTGCGGCCACGCCGCGGCCGATCGTTGACAAGATATCCACGGCGCAGCGGCGCATCGCGGGGGAAAAAGACGTCCAGGACCGGTTCCTGGTGGCCGGCGCGCGCGTCCTGTCCAGCACGCCGGAGGGAGCCATCGCCTTTGCAGCGAAGGAACGCGCAATGTGGAAAGACGTTGTGGCCGCTTCGGGTGCGAAAGTGGACTGAGGCATGTGCCGGTGCACCTTCGCGGCGCCTGTGCTACACCAACTGCCATGGTCCCGTAGCTCAGCAGGATAGAGCAGCGGTTTCCTAAACCGAAGGTCGGAGGTTCGACTCCTCTCGGGACCGCCCAAGATTATTGCTGACGTTTGATTTCGCTGCATTTTTTCGGTGAAATTGTCTCACTTTAAAAAGTGGACTTGCACCTCATATCAGCGAAAGGCTCAGACTCAGTGTTTTTAAATGTCCGCTTTGCCCCCAAAAGCGGACATGTGCAGTGCAACTGTGGCATGTCCGCTTTGTGCCAAAAGCGGACATTCTGCAAGCAATCTAGACCGCCCCGCAGGATTTCGGCAAAAGGTTTTCTACTGCAACGACCAGCTGATCATGGGTGTATGGCTTTGCCAGAAATCCATATCGTTCGACGAAATCGCCTGCATGCCGTCGTGCAAGACCTTGGCCGGTCGTATACAGCACGGGCACATCGCGGTTCCGTTTGATTGCTTCTTGGGCGACAATCACCCCGGCTTGGATATCCGACTGAAGACCGATGTCGGTGAAGATGAGGTCGATCCGTTCAGCGCCCTCAAGCACAGCGAGCGCTTGGTCGAATGTACTCGCAGAAAGCGTAGTATGGCCGATGTCCTGAAGTATTCCTTCTGCGAGTACCCTGACCTGGTCCTCGTCTTCGACTATCAATATTCTAAGCCATGGTAACCCCTACCGGGCAGGGGCTGCACTCCCGAGATGTTTGGGAAATGACATAAGCGACCCCGCAGCACTACGTCTTTTTTTATAACCTCCAACGCAGACATCAAGCTGTGGTTCCTCGTTTGGCGCGAACCGGTGAACATGGCGAGCAACATCCAGCGCACAAGCCGATGTCCGCTTCTCTAATCGGCCAGTTTGGGTCAAGCGCTTTCAGGCTATCCACCGTCACATTGTCGATGTCGCTCGCGGGCTCGCGCTTCTCTTCGGAATCGGCACCAGGGCCCTTCCATTATGGGATTCGAGGACGAGGCGGAACAATCTAAGTGACGGCCTTGCCGCCAGAGTGACGGTAGGTCCAAGCGGACATGCGAACTCACCTCATCCATCGTCCCGCGAGGGACATCATTCCACCGCGCGGTGGAGTTGGGGTTTCCTCTGATCGATTGTGAGCTTGCGTTGTCATGCTGCTGAAGCCTCTTGTCGGGTCCAGCGGGAACTCGGTGCCATCAACCCAGATGCGGTGCATGATCACGGCCAACCGGCGCGCCAGCGCCACGATTGCCTTCTTCATTCCGCGGTGCCTGGCGATCTTCATGGCCCAGGCCTTGAGCCAGGACCATCTCTTTGAATGCAACATGGCCTGAGCCGCTTCATAGAGCATGACCCGCATCATCTCATCTCCACAGCGTGATATTCTGCCGTTGCGTTCGCTCTCGCCTGATTGATACTTGGCGCACGTCAGCCCAAACACCGCCCCGACTGACTTGGACTTCCTGAAGCGAGCGGGCACATCGACGGTGGCGCGATAGGTCAGCGCCACCACAGGACCAACACCCGGGGTCGTCATCAGGCGCCGGCACACCTCGTCATCCCGCACGATGGCCAGCAAGCGGCGATGGAGGATACCAAGCTGCTCGCGCAGCACCCGGCGGACGACAAGCAGCGGTTCAATCAGAAGGGTCAGGTCGGGAAGGTTTTCGATCAGTTCCTTGATGCGTGCCTCGAACCTTACCTTGCCTACCACGCCTACTTTGAGACCAAAGTTGCGTAATGTCCCGCGCAGGTCGTTGTCGATGGCAATCGCCTTCGACTGCAGCAACTTGCGATGGGTCAGCAACATGCGCAGCTTCTGACTGCGTAACGTCTTCACATGACCGGACGGTAGAGCCCCGCCCGCATCATCTGCGCCATGCCGCGCGCATCGTTGCGATCGGTCTTATTGATCTGCGCCTTCAACACCGCCCGCATGTGCCGCGTCTCGACACAGATCACCGGCAAGCCCGCTTCGGCCAGAGCACTGAAAAGCCATTGCGACAGCGGCCCGGCTTCCAGTCCGATCCGCTTGAAGTGATAGGTGGGGTTCGTCAGCACTGGCAGCAGAGCGGCCGGTTCGCTCGCTACCTTCACTTCACGCACGATCTTGCCCGTGCCATCCACAATGCAGACGCTCGTGTCCTTGACCGATACGTCCAACCCAGCAAAATGGTCCATGCTGCGCTTCTCCTTCTGATGCTTGAGGCCGTTACCACGGACCTCGTTCCACCATCAGCCTGAAGCGCAGCACCCAAAATCTTCAGCTATCCACAACAACGCCGGCCGATTACCCCATCTAAGTGCCAATAGCGGAAATCAGCTCCAGTATCTGCTCAAATAAAAAAGACCGCCTCGCGGCGGTCTCTACGAAATTCAGCAGTTTTGATCTGGCGGCGAGCTGCAGGCTTATTTAGTTTTAAATTCAAAACGCAATTCAGACCGCCGGTCCTTCCCTGAACGCCGGTCTGCTGCGCTGGATCGGCGTTCTCCCTGCGCCCGTATTTTCTTTTCTGATCGCCTGTCGATGCTGGACCGACGATCCTGACTAGACCGCCGTTCTACCAGCCCGTCGAGTTCGTGCATGGATATCTCCATGTAAAACGATGACAACAGGCAGTATCTCCCACCTGTGTAGCGTGAAGTTTTCTGCTAAAATTTTATCAATAGTTGCACATTGCTCGGTTATCCTGATGTGAACTATGGGCGCTCTTGTTTTCAGATGTCCGGCTACCGGCAAAACATTCCGCTCAGAATTCAGAGCATCCATCGAGGATTTAAAAGCAATTCCGAGAGATGCGAAATTCCAATTACATTGTGAGATATGCAAAGAGCGGCACGCCTTCGTATTGGCCGAATGCACCATCGATGAAGACTGCTGAGACTATGGGGGCCGTGTCCGCTTTACCCGTCAAAGCAGACATGTGCGGTGCAATAGTCGATGTCCGCTAAGGGCCAACAGGCGACATAGCAAGAAAACAGAGAGACCGCCTCACGGCGGTCTTTTAGAATTCAGATCGGATCAGGGTGTTCTACATTCCACCAAATCGATAATTGAGGCCGGCTCGTATTTCGCTGTGATGCGAAACATCGAGCGATGCTGCGGTGATATAGAGATATTCGAGCTTGGCGCTTACGTTTTGAGTAATACCGTATTCAGTACCAACCCCGAGCACCGCGCCGACCTGCTTGCCGCTACTCGAGCAGTTGATACCAAGGTAAACACCGCAATTGACACCCGCCGGCGTCGTGAGGTCGGCTTTAGTGCCCAATATTGCCAAGCCTGCGGTTGCGTAGAAGAGCCAGTTTTGCTCGGCATATCCAACCCGCGCCCGCGCGGTTGCTTCCCAGTCGATTTTAGTATTCGCGGTGACTGCGGCAGCGCCGATAGGCACCCCGCCAACGCTCGGAATAAACGTGGTCGAGCCTTTCAGGCCCGTCCAATCGAGGTCGGCTTCAAATCCAATAACGACGTGGCCAGATTGAATTTGTGCGCCAGCGGTTCCACCAAAGACGCCGCCGGAAAAATCAGTCGACCTGCCGTCAAAACGATCAGTGATCAGCCCAAGTGGTTCTTGATTTCCCCACCCACCACCGCCGTTAATTCCGAAGTAAATCCCGGTCCAGTTGTAAACCGGCGTGGGAGCCAACAGTGGCGAGGCAGCGGGCCGTTGCGGCAAGTCCGCCGCCAACGCGGCCTGAGCAAGACCTATTGTCAATGCTGCGGCAAGAAGTGCATTGGTCCGAGACATCATTTTTCTCCAGTGTCATTCACAGTAGGGTTTTCGTATCAAGTAAATTGAAGACCGTTTGCTGGCGCGATTGAAGCGGGGTAACGCCTTGCAGAGCTACCAGAAAAGCGCGGCGTTTGGCCCAGAAACGCAACGTGACTGCGTAGCGCGGGGTCTATTGCAGGGATTGAGTGATCGGTGTGGCTAATCAGCAACGTAATTCGCGTGGTGGCAGCATATATATATACCGCCGCTCCAGTCAGCAGCGTGTTCATCACGCGTTGTGATGTAGCAAGTCGACCACACTTATTTATCGAATAGTTGATCCCGTTTGCGTATCGGATTGTGTGGCATCGAGCGACCAAAACTCTTTTCAAAAGTGACACGTATGATCCGGTGGCGATTGGGATCGTTCGTTCTTTTTCTCCATGTCAATTTGCATATTGATTTGGATCAAACTGACAAAAGGTGACCATCGTATTGAGTGTCCTGATGTCGATCACGCAGGATGATCGCAAGCATAGGAGTAATCTCTATGAATCACGTTGCGCCTATTATCGCGATCGTCAGTGCGTTTGTCATATCGGGATTTGCGCATGCGCAAACCGCGCCAGCCGCGCCACCCCACGTACCACTTCAAAAGACCATCGGTGGCACGGCTAAAGCCGAGGTCGTTCCGTCGCTCATTGTCTTCAATTCGCACGGCGTCAGCCTGCAGGGCAACAAGTTGGTGCTGACCGGAGTATCCTCTAACTCGATCGTATTTGCCGACCGGCCAGTTCGTGCTGCCGGACATGATCTCACGAGCCACATCATTGAGGATTGGGCAACCGGCAGTGATAATTTTGCAAAAGATCCTCCGAACGCAACGGTATCTGGGTTCAGCAAAGACGGCGCTACAATTCGTGACGCTGTCGTGGTGCTCAAGGCACCGAAGCTTGAAGGCGACCGGCTCACATTCGATGTCGACATTCTTGAAGGAAACCTGAACGGAGCTGACGGCCCCGCATCTGTTTTCATCGACATCATTGGCAGGCCGCTAACGCCAATGTCATACGCCGGGGTTGCCCGACGCAGCGCCTATCGCGGTGCATACTACGCAGGAGCGGCTACCGTTGGTGCCGCAGCTGCCTACGGAGCGGCTGCTGCCTACGGCGCATATCCTGCGCCTTACTACGCCCGTCCGGCCTGCGGCTATTACCCTTATCCACCCTGCTACTGATTTGCGCGGCAAAGCGCGACCAACACTCACCGGAGAGGATTCTTTTAATGTTGAAAACATGTTCGACCCTAGGCGTGCTCGCGCTGGTCGCGATGGTTGCCGGGCCCGCGCAAAGCCAGACTCCAACTAACTGGACGCAAGCGGGCATGTTGAGTTGCAAGCTTAATCCCAGCATTGGTTTCATTATTGCCGGCCATCAGTCGATGGAGTGCCGGTTTACGCAGAGTGACCCGATCCCGCCGCAGGGTTACGCAGGCGCGCTCAATATGGTGGGTATCAATATCGGTATCTCGGCGGGCGGCGTCCTCGCCTGGGCCGTATTCGCTCCTACAACCGGTGTGCCGTTCGGTGCGCTTGCTGGCGAATACGTGGGCGCGAGTGGAGACATCGGTCTCGGTCTCGGCGTTGGAGCCAACGTCCTGGTTGGCGGCTCCGGGCGTACCATTGCGCTTCAGCCGGTCTCGTTGGAAGGCTCAGTTGCCATCAACGTTTCCGCCGGCGTCTCTGCGCTCAAGCTGCGGCCGATGCCATGAATGGCACTGCATTGACCGCTATCGGCCGCCGATGCTTCGGCTAACAATCCATCAAACTTTTTAGGAGCGACAAGATGCGCAAAATGCTGATTTTGGCGGCGACGGGACTCGCGATTGGGTCCGCAAATTCGAGCGCCAACGCTCAAGTTGATCTGAGTACCTACGCAGACGCAGAAGGCTTTATCGATGTTCAGGCTTTAACCTGCGGTCAACTCGCAAACACATGGCAAGGCGACGCCGACATGCTCGCCTCATGGTATAGTGGTTGGTACAACGGGCTCGCAAAAAAGCATTACATGGATATTAGAAAAGGCAAAGAAGCCGAACACGAAGTCATTTTGTACTGTAAAGCACATCCCGAACTCCGATTATTCAAGCCATGGAAGTGGTTTTCAAGAATATGAGACAAAGGCTCGGTATTGAAGTGAAGTAAGCTTAAATCAAAAGCTGAATCCGCACTTGAGACGAAACTTAAAGTGCCGGTATCGTCCAGGGCTTTCTCTTTTTGTGGCCGAGTTTCTATGTCTGCTTTGGGTCAAAAGCAGACATGTGCAGCGCACAAGCCTATGTCTGCTAAGTGCCAAGAGCGGACATTCTATTCTGTCGGCAGCAAAGCCACTTCCACCAACTATTCCGGCAAGCCGATTTCGCGCCATACTTCGGCAAGGAGCTTGAACACCCCCGGTTCAAGCCCACCGGCGACAAGCCGAACCCCATGAATAGCGAAGGTAGGTTCGTGCTTCAACACATCCTGGGCGGCCGCCTTTGCCTCCACCGCGTGGCCGGTTTGCAAGAGCGCGGCTGCTAGAACTGCGTGACCAATACTAAATCTCGGATTGGCATGAACCGCCCTCCGAGCCGCATCCAATGCATCGGCGTATCGCTGGCTGCAAAAGTACGCGATTGCCAACGCGTGGTATGCGCGAAAGTTATAGAAATCGAAGGGACTTAGCCGAAGAGCCAGTTGAGCTCGTTCGATGGCAAGTTCGGTCTTACCCATCCAGGCGAGGATAATGGCGCTGAAGTTGAGTGCGAAGACATTGGAGTTGCTTAGCTCCAGCGCGCGATCGAATAGCCTGAGCGCCGTGGCGGTATCGTGCTCGTCCAGCGCGATGACATGAGCCGCGGCTGCGAGCGCCGTCGCGTCGTCGCTACCGTAGGCAATCGCCGCGTGCGCATGTTGAATTGCAGCGATGCGATCTTCCGCAAGCAATCCCGCTCGAGCATAGCGATGGTGAAAGCATCTGCCCGAAACGCGTGCGCGGAGGCATAATCGGGCTGGAGCTTCAAGGCATCCTGAAGCAGCGGGATCGCCACTTCGGAGTCCCTCGGTATGTGACCCAAAACGAAAGGAAGTGATCTTAACACAAGATCATAGGCGCTGAGGTTCGTGGGCCTTTGGCGTCTGACGCGATCAGTCTCAGCCTTCCTGAGGCTCGGCTCGATTGCGCCGATCACGCACATCGTAATGTCGTCCTGGAGGGCGAAGACGTCTTCCAGTACACGGTCATACTGCTCGGCCCAGAGATGAGCGTCGGCCTTTCCATCGATGAGTTGCGCAGTTATCCGAACCCGATTTCCCGACTTACGCACGCCCCCTTCGAGCACGTAACGAACCCCGAATTTTTCCGCGATCTCCTTAACGGCCGCTGGTTTATTCTTGTAGATAAAAGTCGAATTGCGAGAGATCACCGACAACCATTTGATGCGTGAAAGTCCTGTGATTATCTCTTCCACCATGCCGTCCGCGAAATACTCTTGTTCGGGATCACCGCTCATGTTCTGGAATGGCAGAACAGCGATGGAAGGCTTGTCTGACGGCCCCTGACCCAATGAGCGGTCTGGGTCGCCATCGATGGATGACTTGAGACCTACAAGCCGGTAACCCCTTCCTGGCACAGTGACTAAATGGCTCTGGCCACTCTTCCCGTCATTGAGCGCCTTTCTCAACGCCGAGACGTGGACCTGGATGTTGTTTTCCTCGACAACTAACCCGGGCCAAACCTTGGTCATCAGCTCGTCCTTGCTGACCACGTCGCCTTTCGCCGCGGCAAGAACGCAGAGAATATCGAGCGCGCGGCTGCCAAGGGGTACGGTTACGCCGTCACGCGCCAATTGACGTTTGCTCAGATCCAGGCTGAACCG
Source organism: uncultured Alphaproteobacteria bacterium (assembly GCA_963815055.1). GTDB lineage: Bacteria > Pseudomonadota > Alphaproteobacteria > Rhizobiales > Xanthobacteraceae > Pseudolabrys. The sequence continues at coordinate 528,115 of CAWFEU010000001.1, forward strand.
GCTAAAGCTAACCTCATTCCGATCCATCATATCCAACCGCAATTACTGCGAATTCAGAACAATTAAGCTCCTGAAACATAGACCTTAAGCAGGCCCCCGATTACGGTCCAGCGTCGAGTTGAGCGGCGTCAGAAGGTCGATCGCCCAAACGTTCAACTCTAATGAAAACAGGTCCGAGCGCTTCAAGGGGTCAAGCCATGAAACTTCCCCGTAGAGATTTTCTTCGCCTGGCGGCAAGCGCCGCCGTGCTACCGGCGTTGCCGCGCATCGCATCTGCACTCGATTATCCGAGCAGGCCGGTGCGCATCGTCGTCGGCCTGGGTCCCAGCAGCGCATCTGACATCGTCGCGCGCCTGATCGGTCAGCGACTGTCGGAACGGCTCGGACAGCCATTCGTAATCGAGAATCGGCCAGGGGCCAGCGGCAGTCTGGCCGCAGAGACGGTCATACGCTCATCACCCGACGGCTACACGCTTCTGCTGGCTAACTCTGCGGACGCAGTCAATGCGACACTCAATGACAAGCTGAGCTTCAACATCGTCAGTGATATTGCACCGGTGGCGAGCATCTCCCGTGGGCCGCTTGTCCAGGTGGTGCATCCCTCGTTTCCCGCCAAGACGGTCCCCGAATTCATCACCTATGCAAAAGCCAATCCGGGCAAGATTAGCTTTGGATCGGCTGGAATTGGTAGCCTGGTCCAATTGGCGGGCGAGCTGTTCAAGGTCATGACAGGAATCGGTATGGTGCATGTGCCATATCACGGGGTGGTACCTGCGATGACCGATCTGCTCGGCGGACAGGTGCAGGTGGTATTCTCCACACTGCCGCCAGCGATCGAGCATGTCAGAGCCGGCAGGCTGCGTGCACTGGCCGTAACCTCGGCGGCGCGTTCCGAGGCGCTGCCGGACGTGCCGACTGTGAGCGATTTCGTGCCCGGCTACGAGGCCAGCTTCATGAATGGCCTCGCCGCGCCCAAGAACACGAGCGCTGAAATCGTCGCGAAGCTCAACAGGGAAATCAACGCGGTCCTCGCTGATCCTAAGCTGGTCGCTAGGCTGGCTGACCTAGGCGCTGCGGCGATAGCGGGCTCGCCCTCTGACTTCGGCAAGCTCATTGCTGATGAAGCCGAAAAGTGGGGCAAGGTGATACGGGCGGCCAACATCAAAGCGACCTAGGCCCGCCCGCACCCTCACTACGATCCGATGTCCGCTTTGTGCCATAAGCAGACATTTCGCAGTGCAATCGCAATGCCCGCTTTACCCCCGAGAGCGGACATGCGGCAAATTTCGTCTAACAAGAGCAGCTTGTTCGTGTGTCGCATTGGGGGCTAATGTGTTCACGCTTTAACAATCGTTGGACAAGAGCCATGCCAAAATTCTCTGGTGGCTGCCTTTGCGGCGCCGTGCGCTATGAATGCAATGCCGAACCTCTGGGAATGGCGATTTGCCACTGCACTCATTGTCAAAAGGTATCGGGTTCGGCCTTCTCGGTGAACATCGTGGTGCCAGCGCCAAGTGTGACGTGGCAAGGACAAAGTGCGTCCTATGCGGACACAGGCGAGAGCGGAAAACCGCTTTCGCGAAAGTTTTGCCGAAATTGTGGATCGTCACTTGCGACCGAGACGGAAGCGTTGCCCGGGGCAATTATCATTAAGGCGGGAACGCTCGATGACAAGTCCTGGCTAAAACCCAACTACCACCTTTGGACCAGGTCGGCGCAACCCTGGGTACAAATTCCGTCAGGTGCGACGACCTTTCCAAAAGGAAGGACTTGAAGGTGGTGCCACGCATCATGTCTGCTTTGTCCGGTGTGTTCAACCGGTCACTGCAACACCGCTCGCAGTCTATCGGCAGGAGTTTCAAACCCCAAGGTCTCGCGCGGACGTTGGTTGAGACGCAGAGCGATCTTGTTCAGGTAGGCTTGAGAGAACTGCGAGAGATCTATCCCTTCGGGAAATACTGTCGAAGCAACCCATTGGTGTTCTCGTTGCTGCCGCGCTGCCAGGGACTGCGTGGATCACAGAAATAAACCTGCACGTTGGTGGCAATCGTGAAGCGCTTGTGATCCGCCATCTCCTTGCCGCGATCCCAGGTCAATGAGCGACGCAACTCAGAAGGCAGCTTGCGCACGTGTCTAGCGAGCGTGGCAACCACGGTCGCGGTGTCCTTGCTCGGAATCTTGAGAAGCATCACAAAACGGGTGTGGCGCTCGACCAGCGTCGCAATGTGCGTGTTGTTTGCTCCCGAGAGAAGGTCTCCTTCCCAGTGGCCTGGCACGGCGCGGTCCTCGACCTCGGCCGGCCGTTCGCGGATGGAAACCGCATCGACAATCTGTCCCAGTCCGCTCTTCGTCGTGCCACCCTTGGTTTGGCGCATCTGCCGCGCGGTGCGTAAGTGCGCCATCAGCTCCTTTTTCAGCACACCACGTGTCTGAATGAAGAGGCTTCGGTAGATCGTTTCGTGTGAGACCTGCATGCCTTGATCGGCAGGGAATTGCTGCTTCAGCCAGCCGGCGATCTGCTTCGGCGACCACTGCAGCGCGAGCTTCTGCGCCACCCGCCATCGTAACTCCGCATGGCGCGCCAGGCGACAGGGCTTCGGGCGCAATGCCCGACCCCAGGCGCGCCGATCGGCCCCACTGGCGCGGTAGGCGCAGCAGCCGCCATTACGTCTGATCTCCCGGCTGATCGTCGAGGGCGATCGTCCGAGGTTCTGGGCTATCTGCCGCATCGACCAGCCAGCGGCAACGCCACGTGAGATCTCTTCGCGCTCCGCAAGCCTCAGAGCTCGCGCAGCTCTCCGCCGCGGCAGTGGAGCGATCCCTCCACTGAGCGCCAACACCCGATAGACGCCGCTTTTGTTCCTCCGCTCAAGAGCGCGGGCGATATCGGCCACGCATTGACCGCTCCTCCAACGCTCCCAAAGCTCTGCTCGCTGCTTCGGCGTGAACCATGTCCGTGCATGCAACCCCATCGCTCACCTCCCCATCCGGTAGGATCAGAAGGTGTTGCGTCGATCGGTTGAACTCACCCCCAATAGCGGACATTCGGAGGATTGCGGCATTGGGCTTGCGCCGCGACGCAAAGTCCGAAAATCTAATCTCAAATTACCTGTGAGACCGTCTGATGGGCGGCAACAACGAAGCGCTCGTTGGCACTTGGAAACTCGTATCCTGCTTTATGGAGGATGTCGAAACCAAGGAGCAGAAGCCTGCCTGGGGCGAGCACCCGAATGGGTACATAGTGCTGACATCTGAAGGCCGCTGGATTGTCGTCCAGACAGCTGAAGGCCGCAAAGCACCACAAACCGACGAAGAACGAGCAGCCGCGTTTAGGTCAATGCTCGCCTATTCCGGGAAATACAGAACAGAGGGAAATAAGATTGTCATTAAAGTCGACATCGCAGCGGACAATTTTGGAATGGCACTGAGCAAGTCCGTTACTTTCGGCTTGAAGGTGATCGGCTACACATTGAAGCAGCGCCGCAGCCTTACGCCAATTTTGGTGGCAAGGTAATGCGCGGCATCCTGGTCTGGGCAAGAGATTAGTTGGTTCACCTCGATATCCGCGATGGGTAAAAGCCGACATTTGCAGTGCGACACCATGTGTCCGCTAAGTGCCAACAGCGGACATTGCCAACTTTGCTGTGTCCAAGGGGCTTGCGTCGAATAGGGGCTAGGTCCGAAAATCTGTGGCGCATAATTTTGGAGGATGAGGCCGATGAGCGCCGTACTCCTTGTTGGCAACTGGAAACTCGTCTCGTGGCAGGTCGTCACCGGAGACGAAGCCAAAGACCTCTTTGGTACAAAGCCGAAGGGCTACATGATCCTGACCCGCGAGGGACGCGCCATGACGGTCACCACCGCCGAAGCTCGTACGCCAGGGGACAGCGAGCCCGAGCGTGCGGCGCTCCACAGGTCCATGCTGGCCTACACGGGCAAATATCGTATCGAAGGCAATGAGTTCATTACGACCGTCGATGCTTCATGGAACGAGGGCTGGAACGGCTCCGAGCAGAGGCGGCGTTTCAAGCTAGACGGCGACAAGCTTTTTATCGAGTCGGCACCGGCCCCGAGCATAGTGTCTCCCGGCAAGGTTGATTTCCGGAGGATCGTGTGGGAACGCGAAAAATGAAAATCGTATCTTTGGGAATGTCCGTTTTAGGTCATTAGCTGACATGTGCAGTGAAATGACTGGCGGCTCAGGTAAGTCCGCTAAGTGCCAATAGCGGACATGCGATCAGACGCCAGTATGTGGTCTATTTTGGTTTTCCCTTCGCCGGCTTTGAATCAACAAAATAATCTTCAAAAGTTAGCATGAAAATCTCCGCCCCAATAAAGAGCCGCAGTGTTGCTGCGGCTGCAACAGGACCAAGCTGCGGATCGAATGGTGAACCAACCGCATTTGCGAGCAGCACAACTATGACGATGGCCGTGATGCCGGAATTGACCAGAAAACGCAGAGGAAGCCTTCCTGACGTTCGCTGAAACCGGTGCAAAGTGATCCAAAGGTGGCCGATTATAACGATAACAATGATTAGGCTTGTAACGCGCCAAATGACGGGAACCGACAATCTGAAAGTTGCAAGCAGCGGCGCAAGCATTGCAAATGCTGCCGCCGAAAAACCGAATTCCATATAGCCATGCCTATGAACTGCTGTAATCGCTGAAGCTTTCATATCTTGACGAAAAACTAGCACAATCGAAGTGAACCCCACAAACGTCATAGCGAGTGCAGCAATTGTGTACAGATAGCCGGATCCGGGCAATTCCACGCTACCCTCCTTCTGGGCTAAATTTAAAGTCCGCCCGCGATGGATAGAGGCGACGAGCAGATAATATAGCCGACATCTCCAATAGACACCTACTTCTCGCTGCCGAAATCGCAACACATACAATCGTCCGGCGATTTTTCGAAATGCGGCCCAAATCTGAAAAAAATCAAGCCGTCCGTAAACTGCTTGCCGATGTTCGCTATGGGTCATTAGCGGACATATGCAGTGCAAAAAGGCATGTCCGCTTCACTCCCGATAGCGACCGCAAAAGCGGACTTTAAGCTCTCAGAAATGAAATAATTTGGACGTTGGCCGGCTCTATTAATTCGCTTTGCTCAACATCAGATCCGCACGCAGCCTCGGAACTCGCAGAAAACCAAGGTTTCTTCGCGAAACGAATTATTCTGTTTGAAAAAATTCATTGGGCGAGCCGGCTTCGACTTTGCGGTATGTCCGCCTTACCCCCGAGAGCGGACATGGGCGGTGCAACCAATAGCGGACATGTGCCGATTAAAGAACGAAGGCGGTGGCGCCAGCCGGCGCCACCGCCGTTTTCGTATATATGGCCTAGTAACCGTCTCAGAAGCGGTGAGGCTGCAAGACGATCTTGGGCGCAGCGTTGCGGCCCGCGCGAATATCCGCGAAAGCCCGCGGCCCATCGGCGAGCGGCCGTGTTTCGAACCAATCAAGCGGCCCCAACCGCCCGGCGATCATGGCCGCAAACGTGTCGGCGAAGTCGGTCATGGTGTAGCAATAGCTGCCTACGAATGTCACTTCTTGGAGCGTCATGCGGCGAACATCGAGCCCGCCCGCTGCACCGGCGAGGCCTATATGCACGATCAAACCTCCCGGGCGCACCGCGCAACTCGCCACCGCGCGTGATGTCTCGCCGCCATAGGCATCCACCACGAGGTCAAATTCGCTTCCGCATTCCTCTGATACCGCGACGACATTGAAATCCCCCGCCCGCTCGAGCGCCGGCCGCCGCACCGCATTGGGCTCAACGATCCCGATCTCGCCCACGCCGACGGCCGCGAGCGAAAGCGCAACGCCCAGCCCGATCGGACCGCCGCCGATGACCAGCGCACGTACCAAGGGCACTGGAACCGCGAAGCCGGCAACACCGAGCCGCACCGCATGCCATGCGCAGGCCAACGGCTCGCAGAGCGCAGCCTTCTCGATCGGAAGGTTATCGGGGACGTCGATGAGATTTCGCTCCGGGAGCGCCACTTGCTCGGCAAAGGCGCCGGGACGCGGCGGCATGGAGATGATCTGGCGCGATTCGCAAAGGTTGGTGCGCCCCGACAAGCAAGCCGGACAAGCCATGCAGGTGACCAGAGGGTTCACGGTGACACGGCGGCCCTCGCCCGGCCCGATCAAAACGGTTCCGGCCGCTTCATGGCCAAGAACGAGCGGTGGCGGCCGGCGCTCATCATGCCCGAGAAATGCGTGCATGTCGGACCCGCAGATACCGACAGCTTCGACGGCCACGACCACCTCGTCGTTGCCAGGATGGGGCGCCGGCTGGTCGCGCAGCGCCATTGCCGCGGGGCCGGTATAGACCAGCGCTTTCATGACCGCCTCATTTCGCAAGATAGCCGCCGTCGACGGCGATGATCTGCCCCGTGACGTAACTTGAGCCCGGCGCCGCAAGAAAAACTGTGGTGCCGTCGAGATCGGCAAGTTCGCCATTGCGGCCGATCGCGGTCGCATCGGCATGCTTTTGTGCCACGGCCGAATTGTCGAACACCGGTTGCGTCAATTCGCTTGGGAAAAAACCGGGCAAAATCGCATTGGCGCGCACGCCATGGCGTGACCAAGCCTCGGCCATGGCGCGGGTGAGCTGGACAACGCCGCCCTTCGACGCCCCGTAGGCCATGCCGTCGGTGAAGGCACGATAGGATTGCAACGACGCAATGTTGATGATGGCGCCGTAGCCTTGGGCAATCATGCCGGGCGCCAGTGCGCGCCCCAAGAAAAATGGGACGCTCAGATTGAGATGAAGGGTCTGGTTCCAATCCTTCCATCCGATCTTGTCAGCCGGGATACGCAAGTTGATGCCGGCGGCATTGACAAGGATTGCCGGGCCGCTCCGCACGCGCGAGGCGTCCGCCGCCAACCGTTCGATCGTCTCCTCGCGCGACAAATCGCAGGCTATCGCTTCACCTCGGCCACCGGAGGCCTTGATCGCGACGACAAGCTCATCGAGCGCGGCGCGCCGCCGGGCGACACAAATGACGTGCGCGCCCGCACGCGCCAGCACGGTGGCCATGTGGCGGCCGATACCGGACGAGGCCCCCGTGACCAGCGCCACCCGGCCGGTCAAAGAAAATAGGTCGGATACGAATGTCGACATCTGCGGCTAATCCGCCGAAGTAAGATCAAAATTCTCGCCGGGAAACCATTTGGCAAGCCGGATGTCGCTGGTGCGGGCATGCGCCTCCATGCCTTCCAGCCGTGACAGCCGAGCGGCCACGGCGCCGATCTGCTTATTGGCGTCGCGGGTCAGGCGTTGCCAAGTGACGGTTTTGAGGAATTTACCGACCGAAAGGCCTCCGGTGTAACGGGCCGCGCGTTTCGTTGGAAGGATATGGTTCGGACCGGAGGTCTTGTCGCCGAACGCCACAGTGGCTTCCGCACCCAAAAACAGCGAGCCGTAATTACGCAGATGGTCGAGCCACCAGTCTAGGTCGGCGCAATGCACTTCGAGATGTTCGGAAGCGTAGCTGTCGGATACCGTGGCGGCCTGCTCACGGTTCTCCACTAGCACCACTTCGCCGTAGTCACGCCAAGCGGCATTGGCGTTGTTTGCGTTGAGTTCGGGGAGACCGGTGATGAGCTGCGGCACGAGGGCGAGGACTTTTTCGCCAAGGTCGCGCGACAATGTGATCAGCCAGGCCAGTGAGTTGTAGCCGTGCTCCGCCTGGCCAACCAAGTCTGCGGCGACGATCTCAGGATCGGCGCTGTTATCGGCGATAACAAGAATTTCCGAAGGGCCGGCAAACATGTCGATGCCGACGCGTCCGTAGAGGATGCGCTTGGCTTCGGCGACGAACTGATTGCCCGGACCGACGAGGATGTCGGCGGCATGGCCGCTGAACAGGCCGAATGCCAGCGCCGCGACCCCCTGCACACCGCCGAGATTGAGGATCGTGTCAGCGCCGCTGAGGTCGAGCGCATAGAGCACGGCTGGATTGATGCCGACGCCCGGCCGTGGCGGTGAGCAAGCGATCACGTTGTGCACGCCGGCGACCTTGGCAGTCGTCACTGACATGATCGCGGAGGCGACGTGGGTATAGCGCCCGCCCGGCACATAGCAGCCGGCGGTATCGACGGGAATATTGCGATGACCGGCGATCAAGCCGGGCGCCAACTCGACTTCGATATCCAGAATGGCGCCGCGTTGCGCTTGCGCGAACTTGCGCACCTTGTCGTGGGCAAAACGGATGTCGTCCTTGAGTTTCTGCGGCACCTGCGACGCCGCCTTTGCGACGTCGTCGGCGGAGACGACAATATCCCCCTCCCACTTATCGAGACGGCGGGCATAGTCGGCCGCCATCTGCTCGCCGCCGGCTTCGATGTCGGTAAGCATGCCCTGCACGGTCGCACGCACGTCCGCTTCATCTGTAGCGGCGGTTTTCGCGGCACGTTTGAGATATTCAATCGTCATGTGCTGTTCTTCAGCGCAGCGCCCACAGCGACAGAGCGGGAATAAATCCGAGCATCAAAACGACAATCAGCATTGAGACGACATAGGGTATCGACTTGGCAGCGATCGGCAGGATCTTCTCGCCGGTCAGTCCGGACAAAACGAACAGATTGAGACCGAGCGGCGGCGTGATGAAGCCAACGCCGAGCGCTGTTACCATGAAGATACAGAAATGGATGGGGTCCATGCCGATATCCTGGGCGATGGGCAGCATGATCGGCGCCAGAATAACGATATTCGGCGTCGTCTCCATCACGCAACCGGCGAGGATCAGCACGGCGAGCATCAAAAGTATGATCACGGTCGGATCGCTGGTCATCTGGGTGATGTCCTGCAGCACAGCTTGCGGCAGGTTGAGCGCGGAGAAGGCCTGCGCCAGCGGCAGCGCAAAGGCGATGATCGGCACGATGACGCCGTTCACTTTGGCTGAGGATTCGAGCATCTTGGGAAAATCGGCGAGCGTCAGCGTGCCTTGCCACAAGCCGATCGTGATAGTGATCACCACCGCGGCGGCGGCGGCTTCTGTGGGCGTGAACACGCCGGAATAGATCCCGCCCCAGATGATGATCGGAATTGCCAGCGCGTAGCGGCCGTCCCAGACCGTGCGTAGCCAGCGGCGGAAGGAGAAATGATCGTCGCTGTTTTCGTACCCGTGAATGCGATTGAGAACGATATTCGTGATCATGATCGAGACCATGATCATGACGCCCGGTACCGCGGCCGCGATGAACAGCGTGGAGGCGGAAATTCCAAGCACCAGTCCGATGATGATGTAGGAAATCGACGGCGGGATCAGGATTCCGGTGCACGAGCCGGAGGCGACCAGCGCGCAGGCATAGGCCGGCGGATAGCCGCGCTGCACCAAGCGCTTGTACATGATGCGGCCCACTGCCGCGGCGCCGGCGGCATCGGAGCCGGAAATACAGGAGAAAAACCCGCAGCCGAGCACAGTGGAGGTGCCAAGGCCCGAGCGTAGCGAGCCGAGCGTCGCTTCCGCGATATCGATCAACTTGTTCGATAGACCGCTGCGCACCAGCGCGTCGCCGGTCAGGATGTAAAGCGGAATGGCGATGAGCGCAAAGGCATCGACACCGTCGAACAACGCCTGGCTGAACAACGACATCGGCAGCACGTCGGTCGCCCACAACAAGGCCACCGACGCGATACCGAGCGCGACCCAAACAGGCACGCTCAGCGCGAAAAGAACAATCATGAGCAGCAGCGGAACGGCGACCGTCCACCCAATGTCGAGCGCCGCGCCTGGGGTCGGGTACAGCATCAGTCGAACAGCCTTTCGCCGCGATAGGGTGGGCGTCCGGCCCAAAGATCGGAGATATCGCGCGTCATGGATTGCAGTGTGCGCACTGTCACCAGCAGGAAACCGAACGGCACCGCCACCAGAAACCAGGCTCGCGTGACACGAAGGCCTTCGGTAACGGAATGGAATTTGATCGATGTGAGCACCGGGCCGATCGTCCAGTACAAGGTGACGCAGGCGAGCAGCAGCGTCAGCACATCGGCGAACATGTAGAGCAGAGCCGTGCCGCGCGGGGGCAGCAGATCGCTGAGGACATCGATGCGGATGTGCGCGCGTTCGCGCACGGCGGAAGCAGCACCGATCCACACCAGATAGATGAAGGCATAGCGCGCCGTCTCCTCGCCCCACACACTCGAGTAGGAAAGCCCGAAGCGTCGAACCACCTCGATGGCAATAACCAACACGATATAAGTGTAGAAGCCGAGCAGCAGCCAGCGCTCGCCGTTTGAGTCGAACTTTTTTAGAAAAGCCGCCACCGACCGCGTCTCCGAAATAAAAAATGGCCCCGCCCGTATAGGCGGGGCCGAAGACAACGTCACACGTCATTCACGTAGTATTTGCACGGCGTATTGGCCGCTTCGGCGAGCGCATTGAACTTGTCGGCGGAGCCGAGGATCTTGGCTTTGATCTCGTCCCATTCCTTGCGCTGGGCGCCGGCCTTTTCCTTCCATTGCGCGAGTTCATCCGGCTTCGGCACGTAAAACTGCACGCCAGCTTTGTGCATTTCCGCCATAGCGAATGCGCGCGACGCCGGCACCTGCGCAAGGTTCTGCTGCAACGAGACGTCGGCGCTCTCCTTGATGGCGTTCTTGGTGTCCGGGTCGAGTTTGTCGAACCAGGGCTTGTTCATGGCGTAACACTGGCTGTCCGGCACCGGCCGGTTGAACGTCACCCAGGACAGCACGTCCTTGAAGCCGAACGCGTACAGCGCTCCGAGTGAGGGATCGAGCGCGTCGGCCACGCCCTGCTTGAGCGCGGACGGCGTCTCACCCCAGGCCACCGGCGTCGGATTGGCACCAAGCAGACGGTAGAGTTGGGTCAGGATGGCGGAGCCTGGCACGCGGAACTTGATGCCTTCGAGATCTTTCGGAGTTTTGAACGGCCCCTCCGACAGGCCGCGCCGCTTCGCGGCGGTGCGCGGGTCGATGCAGAAATAGAACATCGGCTCGACGCCTTTTTCGCGAACGCGCGCGTCGACCTGCTCGTCCCAGACTTTGCTGGTGACCAGATTGACGAATTTCTGGTTCTCGCCGCACCAATACGGCAGGTTGATCAGATCCACCGAAGGCGCATAGGGCGCGAAGTTCGACAGGCTGAACTGGCCGATCTCGACGGTGCCCGCTTGCACCTTCTGTGCCAGCGCGGTGCCGATGCCGAGCGCCCCGCCCGGCTGAAGCTTTACATAGATCTTGCCGTTGCTGATATTTTGCAGATTCTCTTTCACGTTGAGCTGGATCATCGGGTAGGACCGCGTCGTCCCGATGCGATACTCGGTCGCCACCGTGATCTTGTACTTGGCGGCTTGCTCGCGCTCTTTTTCCTCCTGCGCCGTTTGCGCGGAGGCCTCATCCGACATCAAGGTGCCGACACCGGCGGTGACTATTGCGGTGGTGAAGCCGAACTTGGCGGCGTTTGCAAGGAAGCGCCGGCGCGCGGCTGAACGCACCTCCTCGGTGGCTGCCGCAGCGCGGCCTTGCATGTGATCGATTTCGTCAAGAGTCTGGTCGAGTCGGCGCTTGTCCATTTCGTTCATTGCTTCCCTCCCGCGGTTAGTTTTTTGATGATGCTGGCGTATCGATAGCGTCAATCGTCCCTGCGGCGCGCACAGCTTTGCGGCGCGTCTCGCGCTGGAGGCACTCGGCGGTCAGCAGAGCGGCGGCCAGGGCCAAGAGCAGAAAATCTGAGACGTCGCCGAGCAGTGGGTGCATGGCGGCGTCGAAAAGGACGGCAAATTTGCCGAGCAGAATCTCGGTCGCGAATCCGCCGAGGCAAAGCCAGAACAAGATGAACGTGATGCTCATGGCGCGCAGCCGTCACGGCGCGACGCGATGATCCGACGCGGGCGCACTTCCGCTGACGCAAACCGGTTGCCAATCACGCCGAGGCTTCTCCCCCAAATAGCGTGACAAATGCGCTTTTGTAAGCGCATACAATTTTGCCTAGGATGGGCCGCTTGTCGAAGGCCTGTCAAGGACGGATGCGCGATCAAATCCCAATGAGTGAGACACGACGACAATTAACTCAGCAAGACATCGCCCGCTTGGCGGGAGTGTCGACGGCAACCGTTTCGCGCGTGCTCAACCGCTCATCGTTGGTGAAGCCTGACGTGCGCGATCGTATCGAAGCCATAATGGCGCAGCGCGGATATCTTCCGCACGCCGCGGCGCGCGCGCTCGCGTCCAACCGCACCTACACCGTCGGCGCCATTATCCCGACGCTGAACAACGCCATCTTCGCGACTTGTATCAACGCCTTCGAGCGCGAACTGCAGGCGATGGACTACACGCTGCTGGTCGCCGTCTCCAACTACGACCTCGATATCGAAGCAGTTCAGTTACGCCGCATGCTCGAACGTGGAGTCGAAGGTTTGCTGCTTGTGGGTAACGATCACAACGCGTCGGTATACAAGGCGCTGAAGCGTGCCGGCATCGTCTATGCCAATACGTGGGTCTTTGACCCGCAGCTTGGGCAACCCAACATTGGGTTCTCGAACCGCGAGGCGGCGTATGCCATTGTCGATCATCTGCTGGCGCTCGGGCACCGCCGCATCGGCATGATTGCGGGCATCACAACCGGCAACGACCGCGCCCGCTATCGCCTGGAGGCTGTGCGCGAGCGATTGGCCAAAAACGGAGTCACTCTGCAAGACGATGCAACGCTGCAAGTGTCCTACGCTATCGGCGAAGGACGAGCGGCGCTGGCGCGGTTGGTCGAGCAGAATTGCTTGCCGACCGCGCTGATCTGCGGCAACGACGTGATCGCGCTCGGCGTTTTGATTGAGGCGATCGCCCGCGGCATTGCCGTGCCGCGGCAGCTGTCGATCACCGGCTTCGACAATTTGCCTTTGACCGAGCACATCAGACCGGCGATCACAACGATCGACGTGCCGGCGCAGGACATGGGACGCGCCGCCGCGTCGGCCATCCTTGCAGCAATTGAGAAAAACGAGCGCGTCCGCGATTGCCAGCTCCACGCACCGCTGCTGGTCCGCGAAACCACGGCGCCACCGTTTGCCGCGTAACAGATGCGCTCACAATCGCGAAATTTGGAACCGGTTATTCGGAAAATCCGCTCGCGATTTGACCTTTCCAGAATTCTAGAGACGATCCGTGTCCGCTTTGGGTCAAAAGCAGACATGTGCGGTGCAACAGGTCATGTCTGCTTTTCCCCCGAAAGCAGACATCGGCAGCGAAGTACAACGCCGATTTGTGTCTCATCAAAAAACCGACTTCCTTCAAATCTTCCAAGGCCTCCCGCTATCGCAAAAAAGCGCGCCCCGGGGTGAAGAATGCGAATTCGGCCAACGAACGACCTTACAGTGGCGCTAGAGCGTTGCGCAGTGGAATATCCGATATCATCATCAGACCGTTGAACGGCTCGTTCAGTTCTAAAATCAAATAGATTGCACAGGATGCCGATAAGCCAAAGACGGACAGAAAAGCCAAAGCTGTTGCATTTAGATCCGAAAATAAACTGAAGCTCAAAAATATGATGAAAAGCCAGAACACAAGTATGGCGAGAAAAGGTATTGGTATTTGATTGTCTGTCTCTACAAACAGCAAGAGGCGAGTTTGGGCCAAATCATTGGCGACCTGTACAGCCCGAGTTTGGAGCGAGCGCTGGATTTCATTTTGTGGCGATAGCGCAAGAATGGCTAAGTAGAGTTTTTCGCCTTCGCTGCTGGCCGTAAACGGCTCCGTCGTTATTTTCTCGTGCCACAGCCGGTCAACAATAGGATTTATTGCGCCTCTCAACAGTTTGCGGAGTTGCGTGGCCTCAGGGCCGTACTGTGCCAACAAATTGTCGAGCAGAATAACGTTGGCTGTAAGCTGCTTGACTTGACTGCCCCTTGTGTCGAACGAGCCCTTTGCTCCTCCAATTAATAAACCAAGGACTAGCGCGGCTATCGTTGCAGTGAGGCCTGCACCAAGACGTACGACGTCCTGTGTTTCTTTGCTGAGATGATTTGCCGGCAATGCGCGACGAAATGCGGTACCAATAAAGATACCGGCCAGCACCAACAAAAATATAACGCAAGCTAACGTTAGAGGGCCCATGAAACTGGCTATGTACCACACGATCCGAAAAGCGGTATTGCCCTTTGGCGCGTAATCGGAACGTAAATGTCCGCAGCCCATATCTGCTTGGTGCCAATGGCGGACATTCGCCCCACGTTCATGCAACTTTTTTGACTGGGGGTATCTTCCAAGATCCGTTGATGATCGAGGGGCTATTCTCGTCGGGCCAATACATGCGCAACATCAGGATGAATTTTCCGTCGGGAGCCGGAAGCCAATTTGACTCCTTGTCGGGGCCGGGCGTGTCCCTCTGGATGTATAGATCGGTGGAACCGTCGGGGTTCGTCTTGAGGTTTTGCCGCGCGCTGATCGAATAGCGATTGATCGGATTGCTCACAAAGAAATACTTGTCGTTGTACATCGTGAGCGACCAGAAACCCTTCACGGGCGGCCGCTGCCCCTTTGGAAAACGCATGACATATTTGTTGGCTCCGTCATACGGTTTCCCATCAGCGTCCTTCAACGAGGTCGGATAAACCGCATCTTGGGGGCGATTGGCTCCAAGACCGATTGCCGTCACGAGCGCGCGCATAAGGTAGTCGGTGCCGTAAACGCCAGTCTTCGTTGTGAATCCAAAGCCGTTGATGTTCTTAACTTCCTTATTCACTTTGAACTGAAGCATAATCCTATCGAAGCCGACCACGGGAATGCGCTTGACGAAGTCCGCGTTCAGTTTGCTCGCGTCAAAGTCTTGGCCCGGAATCAATCCGATTTTTGCAAACCGCGCGACCTCAAGTGCGTCTGCGGCCGTGGGCGGGTTGGTCTTCATCAATTGCGCAAGCAAGGTGAAATAGGCCGGTGCGTCCATCGCATTGACCTGTTCACGCACCGCCGTTTTCATGTCGATCGAAGGATCAACCTTGCCTTCCGGCGGCGTGTAAGATTTCCCGTAGGAGCTCAGCGGCACCAACTTGCATTGATCTTGCAATTCGTGGACAGCCTTGTAGTCCTCTGGGGTACCCGTGCAGTAAATGCGTCCGAGTAACCAAACGAGGCTTGTCGGCGATTTGTATTCGTGGACGCCCTGCGGAAGGGTTCCTTTCCAACCCGGGCCAGTAATTGCGTAGGTCTGCGCCGCCGTGCCGGTCGTGCGCTTGCCCGGAACCTGGAATACTGTCGTCCAACCGTCCAACATGGGAAATAGCGCGTAACGCCCCTTCATGTCGGGGATGCTCAGAACCCACGGCTCTGCACCAACATCAAAAAAGGCCGTTGTATAGAGCGTATCTGCGTTCGGCGCGGTGACATCCGTAAACGAAGAATTTGGATATTCGCGAAGCTTGATGATCTGACCCATCGGCGCCCTCGTGCCTACGGGCTGCACCACATTCGTGACGATCCGACGGGTCATCTCCATAGTCACGAGAGGATATCCATAGATGTAGGCGTCCGTGGCCAGCCAGAAATCTTCCAGTCCTTCGCCTATCCCGAGAAGTTCGCCGCCCAATTCGGCCAGTGACGAGGTGCTCAGGGATGAGCCGGCAAGAAGACCTAAGCCGGCAACGGTTGCAGCGCGCCGCGTAAATTTCATGGTAACCCCCCAGGGGCGAATAATTTTTGCTCGCGCATTCGCTACTGAGCAACTGCGCGGCACCGTGTACCGACAGCCTTTCGTTACGCGGGACACGGTTCCCGTCGAGTTGGACGGTGGTCCAATATACAACTAGTTGAAAATAAAAGCCGTCCCCATGTTCGTTTTGGGTCATTAGCGGACATTTGCAGTGCAAAACAGCATGTCCGCTTTACCCCCGAAAGCGGACATCATTGGCGACATTGAGCATCACCTTTTCATCACGCAGCGAATTTGGGAATAACCGAAGGCCTTAATGGGCGCAGTGAGGAAATCGTTCAAAGGCTCATGACTATTGGCTCTGACGAAAGGCGTAAAGAGCTTCAGATTCTGTTGTCAGAGATTAAGGGTAAGTAGTTTCCAAATTTCGTCAGGATTTTTTCACTCGCAACTCCTTGATAGTGGCAGATAAGAAACTCATTGCCGCTTAAGGCTGAGGATATAGTCGATCAAGTTGTTGGAATCTGATTCAGAGATGATCAGGTTAGGCATTCCCTTGTGGTTTGACTGAAGGAACACCTTCAAAGAAATGGCTGTAGTCGACGGTAAGTTGGCGATAGCAAAGAAGCTCGCGATATTCTGACGGGGTAGTGGCTCTCCCTCAACAACCCGATGACAGGAACTGCAAAGTTCTATCGCGACCTGGCGGCCCAGAGTATGGCTATCAACAGACTGGGCGAACGCCTTGGCTGGTACCGCTAATGCGACGATAAAGAGGCTTAAAATTAGAGTATAGCGCATGTGATCCCCGCAGAGCTAATGTATGTACAATAGCGTTACGGCTTCCACGCGGAATGACCTATATCAATTGGAAGTTAGTGAAAGTGTTTCGGTTGGGGAGATTGCGTGATGGGCGAGCAATATCCGAGCATTTGAACGACGGTGCCGCAGAGCCCGAAAAACGCAAACGTCGAGCTGCAGCACATAAGACTAGGAAGATGATTAGAAAATGCAAAGCAGATACAAAATCGATTGACAGGCTCGATGACGAGCAAAAAGAGTTTTTAGAAAGACTGCGGAAGCATATTTAGTGTCACTTGATCGAAATCAGAGAGCTGGTGAATGACCGACGACCAGGAAAAAGCTTTCAAAAAAGATTTTATGGAACGCCTCGATAAGGCGAAAGGCCGCTTACAACAGTCGTTTCCTGAAATACAGCAACTTATCAAGACATCCACTGTCGTCGAAGTAGCAAGAAAAATCATTGATCCAGCGCAGTCCATTTTCAAACAATTTGCTGACGACATTCAGCTGAAAGATCTATTGGCAAAAGCAGAAGCATTAGTTGCAAAGGCTACGAAGACGGTTTCGAGAGATGCCCGACCAACGGAAACGTTTCTGAACGAAACGCCTGCAAATGAATCGCCGTCAAAGAAAGCGGTTTTAAAGAGAACGCCATCGAAGGGGGTACGTTCGAAGAAGTCACTGAAGAAGAAGACAAAGCGGCCGTTAAAAAGAAGAGCGAAAACGCGTCCCTAGCTCATTCGCCATCGAAAATCTGCAAGTTTTTCGCCATCTATTTTGATGGCGGCAGATTGCCGTCAACTCTAATCAATTCAATTTGAAGTGTCGTCACTTTGTCGCTCTGATCGTGTCGCGCTTCTGTCATGAGCGCAATCTATTCCGATTGATATTCATCGGAAATGGAAATGGCACATGGAAAAATCAGACGAATTATCGCTGCGTGAATTATTGGCGCTGAAACAAATTCGGCTGGCGGGTCGAACGACCGACCGCACAACGGCGCTTCAATTGCTCAGCGAGGATATGATTATTATTTCGGAAGACGGGTGTCTGCAACTGACAGCTACAGGCCGACGAATGCTGGTACGCGGTTCGCCATCACTTTGGGATCTGGCATCGTGAGCGAGAAAGAGCGTCGCGTGATGTCGCTTATGGGTCATTAGCGAACAAACCATCCCGGGCCAAATCTGACTTTGTCCGCTTTGGTCGGTGGTCTCAACCGGTCGACGCAACACCTATCGTGAACAGAAAAGATAGATAGCGTGTGCTGATCAGCGAAAAATGACGGCCAGGGCTATCTGCGGCCCGAGAAACCAGGGGCTTTGGCATTGCTGGCAGCCGGAGGACTTGAAAGCGATTAGCCGAGCATTTGGTACGCGTTACGCAAGTGTTGCGTCGACCGGTTGAACCGGCTTCCAAAAGCGGACATTTCCGTGGGACACTCGTGGCAAAATGCCTAATGATCCCGTGGAAGGATTCAGTGTCCCACTTTTTTGTAAGCTATTGATTAGACTACGGTGGCGTAGTCCTCTCGGGACCGCCAACTTGTCAACTCAAATGCTGAATTTTAAAATCTTTCTGTGCGAGCTGTTGGACCCGTCCCACTTTTGGTCCCACTCTCGACAGAACATCGGGCTGTTTGAATTTCCACTCCCTTTGCCCCGCCCCATGGCGCATGTCGCTCCGTTTGCGTTAGGCCCACGGAAGTATTCACACTAAATATTAAAAATTTGAATTTCATGTAGCTTAATCGATCGTAGGCGCGCACTTGTCAGGTCGGGCAGCCCGGCTTTCGTCCGCGAAATTCTGTGCCAGAAATACCTGGTCCAAAAATCCGTTACTAAGATTCGGGGGTGATCGCGGTCAATGTCGGCCGTTATGCGTCTTTGAGAAAGGCCCCGATCGCGTCAAGAAATCGACTTGCGGCTGGCTCCCCCGGCAGGATGAGGTGATTGCAGCCTTCGAGCGCCAGGAAACGCGCTCCGGATATGCCGGCGGCCATCCGCCGCCCTTCCTCGAACGGAACCACCGCATCATCTTGGCAATGGACGACAAGTGTCGGGACGGTTACTTGCTCCAGAAGATCGCTGATGTCGATGTTATTCATGGCCCCGCGGATGCGGACCGCATTCTCCGCCGATGTGGTGACGCGCTGCAAATCGTCGAACCATTTCATTTGCTCGACGGTGCCACCCGGAATGAAAAGCGATGTAAAGATGCGGCGGAACGCTGGATTTTCCTGACCCCAGCCCAAACGCATCAACGTGAGCGTGGCGTCGGCCGTTTCGACCTCCACAGATGAGCCGCGCTTCCGTCGCCCGCGCGAATACCCGCCATAGAGCACAAGATGGCTGACGCGCTCCGGGTGCCGTACCGCATAGGCGATAGAGACAGCGCAGCCTTGCGATATTCCGAGTAGGGCGAACCGTTTCAGCCCCGTTGCGTCTATGACGCTCTCAAGGTCGCGCACGAAGGCTTCAAATGAAATGTCTTCCACATCCCAATCGGAGAGGCCGTTGCCGCGTTCGTCGTAGCGGATCAGCTGGTATTCAGCTGCAAGTGCGTGCAGCATATGGCTCCAAACTGGACTCCGCCAGTCATATTCAAGATGGTTGAGCCAGTTGGCGGCTTTGACCAAAGGTAGTCCCTGTCCGGCCAACGCGTAGGCGATTCGGACGCCGTCCGAGGCCGTACAAAACTGAACCTTCTGTTGCATGCCGGACGGCTTCAGCGACGAGGAAAGGCCGTCGTCGTCATTCTCGATGACCTGGCCGACAAATCGGATGCCTTTGCGCGTCGCGGTTCGAATCAGGCGCTGCTCTCTGCCGCTATCGTCCAGCGCCTTGCGCGCCGCGTTAATGTGGCTGTCCAGAGTTGAATTGGAAACAATGCGGCCGCCCCAGACGGATGCAATGAGGTCGTCTTTGCTGACCACACGTCCGCGGTTTTCAATCAAATAAACCAACAGATCGAAGACTTGTGGTCCGACCGGCAGAACCGTGCCGCTGTCCGTGCGCAGCTCACGGCGCTCGTCGTCGAGTACAAAATGCTCAAACAAATACAGCACGCCGCCGCCCCGTAACTATTGCTTGCCAAATTATACAGGCGGCCTGCCTAAAGAGAAATCAAGGGTTCTTCAAGAGCAATTCAAGCTCCGCTGAAAGCCTTCGACACAGCCGGATGGCATATACACCCCGCGACCAAACGGGCCGCATCTCCGCGACCGCTTTTCTCACTCGAATTTTGCTCAAACAAGGAATGAACTCATGACTGCCGCAATGACATCTGCCAAGAAGTCCGCTCGTACGCCAGTTTCCATAAACGGCGTCGATACGCCCACATTGCTTGCGACGATCAACGCCGTCGGAGCGCAGCCCGAGCTTGCCAGGTTCCGGTTTCGCGCCAACAACCGCTGGATTTGGGGCACGCACAGCGAAAGCACGATGCATGGCTTGTTCGGCGCAGGCGGCGAGCACAAGCACATTGCTCCCTACAAGGCCGCCAGCGATCACCCAAAGGTCTTGTGCGGCGCCGATGCCGGCCCCACGCCGGTCGAATGGCTACTGCATGCGCTGGCCTCCTGCATCATGGCCGGCATCGCCAATGTCGCGGCCGCCCGAGGCATCAAGCTCAGCAAGGTCGAGGCAAAAATCGAGGGCGATATCGATTTGCGCGGCATCCTCGGCCTCTCGAAAGACGTCCGCAACGGCTATCAGGGTATCAAGCTCTCCTTCGAGATCGACGGCGACGCGAGCCCCGACCAACTCAAGGAGATCGTCATGCGGTCGAAGGCCCGATCGGCGGTCTTCGATGTCATCACAAATGGCGTTCCGGTTTCGATCGGCGTCAAGACTTCAGCCATGGCCTGAGGCGCGAGGCCGCCGCGCCTCGCCGCGACATCTGAACTCATCGCCCATCCAACGGATACGATCATGCGAAATCCCGATGTTGTCATCATCGGTGGTGGCCAGGCCGGTCTCGCTATGAGCCGGAGCCTCACCGCGTACGATATCAACCATATCGTGCTGGAGCGTGGGCGAGTCGGTGAGCGGTGGCATTCCGAACGCTGGCACTCGCTCCACCTGCTTACGACAAACGCGTTAAGCGCTCTTCCCGGATTGCCCCACGTAGGGATGAACCCGGACGCGTTCATGCCGGCGAGTGCGTTCGCATCATATCTTGGGTCCTACGCACGAAAGATGGCCGTACCCATCATGAGCGGAGTTGCGGTGAGGGAAGTTGAACTCGTTACGAACGGCTACCGTGTCTCAACAACCGCCGGCCAATGGCAAGCACGCGCAGTTGTAGTGGCCACGGGAGCTTGCGATACACCCTTTCGTCCAGCGTCGGCTCGCGCGCTAGTGCCTTCGATTCCTCAGATATCCCCTGCCGACTATCGAGAACCCAAGCAGCTTCCTGAGGGCGGCGTTCTCGTGGTCGGAGCTTCATCAACTGGTATTCAGCTTGCAGAGGAAATTCATGCCTCAGGGCGTCCGGTGGTGCTTGCCGTCGGCAATCACACACGCGTACCGCGTCGGTACCGGGGCCGCGATATCTATGCGTGGATGGAAACGGCAGGCATCTTAGATGACCCAGTCATTGAAGGCGGCAATCTTGACGCCGCTCGCCGCCAGCCATCATTGCAATTGGTCGGCCGCCCTGACAACCGCGATCTCGACCTCAAAGTTATGACCCGTCAGGGCGTTCGCATAGTTGGCCGGCTCGCTGGCATCCACGGCACAAAGGTAGAGTTGAGCGGCGACCTCGAACAAACCACTCGCTCCTCCCATGCGCGCTTATTGCGCATCCTTGACAGGATAGATGACTGTATCAAAAGCCGCGGATTTGAAGCGCCGATCGCTGATCCCGCAATAAGGACTCCATTTCGGGCCAAGAGCGATCCGCTCACGCTCGACTTGCGGCGCCAGGGCATCCGGTCGGTCGTTTGGGCGACTGGTTATATCCGTCGGTATCCTTGGCTCAAGGTGCCCGTTCTGAATGGTCAGGGAGAGATCATGCATCGAGGAGGAGTAACGTTCTCGCCTGGTCTCTATGCGCTTGGGCTTACTTACCTGCGCCGGCGACGATCATCGTTCATCGACGGCTGCGGGCTCGATGCCGAAAGTCTCGCACCATTTGTGAAGGTGCATCTCGAGCTATCGGCCAAACAGGTTGCGTGAAGCCAACCCAGCGCACAGGCCGCAACAGCAAGCGCGCCCACAGCAACGCGCGCGTCCGCAGCAGCAACCACTGCCGCCGTCACAGGCTCAACCGTCACGCGGCGGTGGCGGTTCGCATCAACGGGCTCGCCCGCAGAGAACGACGCCGCAACCCGGAGGGAATTGAAAGCCAGCGGTTTGCGGTAGTATTTGGGGTGCTAGTCCTCGCGGTCGCATTCAGAAATGCACTGGCCGCATCAGTGGCGCCATCGCTCAAGTAAGTGACGGCGGACATTAGCACTAGCGAACACTTAGCAACGATTGTGCAAGCACTCGCTTGGCGCGAAGGCGCTGAAACTCGTCGTCCGAAATCGAGCCGGGCTTCTTTAGTTGATCTCGCTTAGTGATTTCGTCCGCCACGCACCTTGTCGCTGTTGGGGCAACAACGGACAAAGGTCCACCGGGAAGCCCAATAGATGTGCAGCGATTGACCCAAAGCGGACATCGTACTCCTGCAACGTCCGTGTCAGATTCAAATTCGCTGGATTGCAAACAATAGCAAATAATTGGCGTGCAAACGCAAACAGGCGCCGATGAAAGCCTAATTAGCGAACAAAAAAAGCCCAGCTTTTCACGCCCATAGCGGTCTTCTCCACTAATTGAAGGAAGACGCTATCGTGAAAAGAACACGTACCATCTTGGTTGCCTCACTTTGCTTTTCATTCGTTTTCATGGGCGCTTTGTCGATCGCCAGCGCTCAATCGGGAATTGCCTCAGTTTACTCGGGCGGCAGGACAGCAAATGGTGAGCTAGCCAGCGCGACTGGCATGACTGCAGCTCACAGAACTCTTCCATTTGGAACGCTGGTGCGCATAACTCATCTGCACACCGGTCGCTCGGTGGTTGTCCGAATTAATGACCGCGGACCATTCGTGCCTGGGCGGATCATCGACGTGATGCCAGCGGCAGCCCACGCATTGGGATTCTCAGGTCTGGCGCCCGTGACAGTTGACGTTATTGAGCGCCACGGCTGAACGCGGCATCGGAAGTAGTTTGCAACTTCGCCGGCAAATTCGATCAATGCAGCGGAGAACAAGGGGTTATTCGCAATGTCTGCGCGTCGGAGGCGGCAGCAAGTATCGGTAGACCGTTCGTTAGCGTGAGCCCGCTTTAGGAGAACAGCTATAGACCGCTCTGATATCGTTCGCCAAAAGGACTTTCTGGTGTGCTTGTGCTGCGGCTTCGCAAGCCTGTGGGGTGTCATATTCAGCGACGACGGTATGATTTTGTCCGGTCAATATCGACATTAGCAAGATCGTTATTGTCATCTCTAAGCCCTCCTATTGGGAAGTTGCTTCCTCGACCATATTAGCGAACGCAACCCGTTGTCGTGCCGTTACCAAGCGTCATCATGGTGTGACAAAATACTGGATCGCAAAGAGCGGACTGGACAATGCCGCCGCAGCCCCAGCAGTACCAGCGAGGCGGCGCTACCGAATGTCCTCTATTGGCGGTGAGTTCAACCGATCGACGCAACACCTTCTGATCCTACCGGATGGGGAGGTGAGCGATGGGGTTGCATGCACGGACATGGTTCACGCCGAAGCAGCGAGCAGAGCTTTGGGAGCGTTGGAGGAGCGGTCAATGCGTGGCCGATATCGCCCGCGCTCTTGAGCGGAGGAACAAAAGCGGCGTCTATCGGGTGTTGGCGCTCAGTGGAGGGATCGCTCCACTGCCGCGGCGGAGAGCTGCGCGAGCTCTGAGGCTTGCGGAGCGCGAAGAGATCTCACGTGGCGTTGCCGCTGGCTGGTCGATGCGGCAGATAGCCCAGAACCTCGGACGATCGCCCTCGACGATCAGCCGGGAGATCAGACGTAATGGCGGCTGCTGCGCCTACCGCGCCAGTGGGGCCGATCGGCGCGCCTGGGGTCGGGCATTGCGCCCGAAGCCCTGTCGCCTGGCGCGCCATGCGGAGTTACGATGGCGGGTGGCGCAGAAGCTCGCGCTGCAGTGGTCGCCGAAGCAGATCGCCGGCTGGCTGAAGCAGCAATTCCCTGCCGATCAAGGCATGCAGGTCTCACACGAAACGATCTACCGAAGCCTCTTCATTCAGACACGTGGTGTGCTGAAAAAGGAGCTGATGGCGCACTTACGCACCGCGCGGCAGATGCGCCAAACCAAGGGTGGCACGACGAAGAGCGGACTGGGACAGATTGTCGATGCGGTTTCCATCCGCGAACGGCCGGCCGAGGTCGAGGACCGCGCCGTGCCAGGCCACTGGGAAGGAGACCTTCTCTCGGGAGCAAACAACACGCACATTGCGACGCTGGTCGAGCGCCACACCCGTTTTGTGATGCTTCTCAAGATTCCGAGCAAGGACACCGCGACCGTGGTTGCCACGCTCGCTAGACACGTGCGCAAGTCTTGAGTTGCGTCGCTCATTGACCTGGGATCGCGGCAAGGAGATGGCGGATCACAAGCGCTTCACGATTGCCACCAACGTGCAGGTTTATTTCTGTGATCCACGCAGTCCCTGGCAGCGCGGCAGCAACGAGAACACCAATGGGTTGCTTCGACAGTATTTCCCGAAGGGGATAGATCTCTCGCAGTTCTCTCAAGCCTACCTGAACAAGATCGCTCTGCGTCTCAACCAACGTCCGCGCGAGACCTTGGGGTTTGAAACTCCTGCCGATAGACTGCGAGCGGTGTTGCAGTGACCGGTTGAACACACCGCACTTAGCGAACATTTCATTTTGCGCTGCACATGTCTGCTTTTGACCCGAAGACGGACATTCGTACCGCGTTACCAAAGACAATGTGAAATGTCGCGTCGGGAGGCAAGGCTTGGGTCAGCAATGCGACACCAGGCTGTTTTGGCACGACCTAGATCAACGCGCTCGAATCATAGCCGAGCTCCGTACCAACGGCGGGCAATTGCTGAATCAAAAAGTGGTCTGGCGTGCCAAAAACGGCAGGTTGCTGCAGTTATTGCTATCCTACGTGCAGGTCGCCTATCACGGCGGCCATATCAGTTTCGTCGGCGGGAAGCGCGTATTCTGGGTCTACGACGTAACCGCGCTCACACAACACGAGGCGCGAGTTGCCGAGCAGGAGCGCCAACTCCGCGAAATTCTTGAATATTGTCCGGCCGGTTTGTGCGTGGTCGACGAAGATGGACGATTGCTGTTCCACAATTGGCGGCTGCGCGAATTGACAGGTTACGAGAAAGAGGAACTCGAGCTGTTCGATACCAGGTTGTTCTGGCAAGACCTTGCGCACCGGGACCGTGTTATTGAAGTATTACGGACTCGTGGTGGCCAATTGCTCAACGAAGAAGTGATCTTTAAGACCAAGCAAGGCGAGTTGCTCAATCTGCTGATCTCTTACGTGCAGGTCGCCTACCATGGCGGCCACGTTGCAATCTCAGGCGCCAAGCGGCTGTTCTGGCTCTACGACATCACACCGCTGCGCCGTGCTGAACAGGCGCGGCTACGCAGCGAACGGCGGCTCGCCGAAGCGATCGAGAGCATCTCCGAAGGTTTCGTTTGCTATGATGGCGAAGACCGGCTTGTTATCTGCAACTCATGCTACCGCAATCTGCTCTATCCTGGACTGGATATTGACCTGCAGGCCGGCGCGACCTTTGAAAGCATTATCCGTCGGGCTGCCGAGCGGGGCTACGTGAAGGATGCCGAAGGCCGCGTAGAGGAATGGATTGTGGAGCGGTTGCAGCAGCATCACAATCCTGGCGAGCCACAAGTTCAGCAGCGCGCCAATGGACGCTGGGTGATGGTCAGCGAGCGCCGCGCAGACGATGGTGGCACGGTCTGTGTCTATTCCGACATCACCGAGCTTAAGCAGCGCGAGCAGGACCTCACCGAAAAGTCCAAAGCTTTGGCGGCGCTATCGTCCAAACTTGCAAAATACTTGGCGCCGCAGGTCTACGATTCAATCTTCACCGGCCAGCAGGACGTTAAGATCGTAAGCAAACGCAAAAAGCTCACGGTCTGTTTTTCCGATCTCGTCGGGTTCACCGAGATCACCGACAAGATGGAGTCGGAGGACCTCACCGAGTTACTCAATCATTACCTCACCGAAATGTCCAAGATTGCGCTTCAGTATGGCGCAACTATCGACAAGTACGTAGGGGATGCAATTGTCATGTTCTTCGGCGATCCGGCGACGCTCGGTGTAAAGGAGGATGCGCTTGCGTGCGTGCAAATGGCAATCGCCATGCAGAAGCGTGTCAGCGAACTGGCGGATGAATGGCATAACATGGGTATTTCTACGCCACTGCGGTGCCGGATCGGAATTCACACTGGATATTGCACGGTCGGAAATTTCGGCAGCGACGACCGCATGGACTACACGATGGTCGGTGGAACTGTAAACCTTGCTTCACGGCTGGAGCATGAAGCGCCGCCCGGCGGGATATTGCTTTCCTTTGAAACCTATGCGCTCGTCAAGGACGGTGTTCTCTGCGAAGAGCGTGGTGATGTTCGAGTTAAGGGCATTGCCGAACCGATCGCCACTTATGCAGTGGTCGGACTAAACCAGAGTCCCGAACAGGCTAATACGACACATCTACGCCTCGATTTAGAAGTCAATCGTATGACCGGCGATGAGCGCAAGGCGGCTGCGGAGGCGCTGCGTCGTGCCCTCGGATTGCTCGAAAAAGGTGGCTAAGGCGACTGACCTTGTGTCCGCTTTTGGCACTTAGCATCATTCGCCGCGACGCACCATTTTGGTCCCCATTGGACAAGAGCGGACATTGACCAGAACTGGCGCTGAATGGCTAGGCCGCGATTGACCCAAAGCAGACATTGCCAAACGGTAACTGGCTGCGCAGAATTGCCCCTATAGGGGGCCTCATGCAGTTTGACATCGACAAAATGGCGGCAGTTGACCGCTATGAATTATTGCTTGGCACCGTTGTGCCACGGCCTGTTGCCTTACTTACAACGATCTCAAGCGATGGTGCGATCAACGCTGCACCCTATAGTCTTTTTAATGTAATGGGGCACGACCCTGCAGTCGTAATGATTTCGATTCTCGCGCATCCGGATCGAAGATTGAAGGACACTGCCAATAATATTTTGGCAACGAAGGAGTTTGTCATCAATCTCGTGTCAGAGTCAGTTGCAGAAGCGATGAATATCACCTGCGTAGACACACCGCCCGGCACGAATGAGCTAGAACTTGCGAAATTGGATACTGCGTCATCGATAAAGGTTAAGCCACCGCGGATAAGCGAAAGCCCCGTCGCTTACGAGTGCCGTTTTCTCACATCGCTATTGTTTGGTTCAAATCAGGCAATTATTGCGGGTCAAATTATTCATGCGCATGTCGATGACCGTTTCGTGCGAGATGCGGCGCGTGGGTTGATCGATACGCCAGAGTTGAAGCTGATTGGCGCGATGCATGGCGCCAAATGGTACGCAAAACTGTCTGATCGTTTTGCAATGGATCGCCCCACCTGGGCGGAATGGGTTCGGCAAAGTAAGGCCGGATAGCATCACCGCCAGTCCCAAATGTCGGATATTGGCACATTGCTGCGCTCGCGGCGGTGTGCCCACGGTTGTCGGCTATTGGCGTAACAACGGACAAATAATGGCGTCAGCCTTGAAACAGTCGTCGACCGCTAATTATTCTCACCGACAGGCGACTAACCGAAGCAGCTCAAGCCAAATGCATCGCTATCGATCCGCGGGTCCCACGCCAACAGTAGCCGAGCCACGTCGGCCGCTGCTTCTTGCCGTCCGCTCCTTCGTGCAGGCTGCCCGTGACTGTAGCGGCGTGCTGCGCATCGCGCTCTTGGGCTCGTTGGCTACTACCAAAGCAATCCCCAAAGACGCTGACGTACTTGTCACGATAGATGGTGTTCTGGAATTAGCTGAACTAGCACGCGCTGGCCGCCAGCTTCAGGGGTTTGCTCAAAGCATGAACCTTGGCGCCGATATTTTCCTCGCTGATGATCACGGGTGCTATATCGGTCGCATCTGCCATTACCGTAGATGCTTTCCACGCGTCGCATGTCACGCGCATAATTGTGGCCATCGTGAACACCTCAACGACGATCTTCAAGTTGTCACACTAGCAAATGAGCTCATTGCTGCTCCGCCAGTCATCCTTTGGCCAAATGTTGTACGTCGCGTCACGGTGCCTTTTGATGTGGAAGAACTCCTGTTGACCGAGCTCGAGTGAGTGGAACGAGATGATTGACTTTGGGACCACCGCACCGGGATGCACGCCAACCCGGCATTCGGTGAAGAACAGCCTACAATCGCATTAGATGAACCGATCAAGCGGCGCTACCGCCGCATTATGCGGGAGAAGTCCATGAGCCGAGTACAAGTCGGGCAGAAAGCCTATCAGATGCCGCCGCTCGATGGATTTACCATCGCACACTTTCTCACCGTCGCCGACATCGAGCGATCGGTCCAATTCTACGAAAGGGTCTTTGGAGGTCGCATCCTGAGCAGAGGCGATAGAAAGGCGATAGCAAAGGCGCGCCGGGTTACATCCAGATCGCGAACACGTGGCTCATCGTCAATGTCGGCGGCGGTCCGACACCCGACAAGCCATCGGTAACGCTCAGCGTTCCCGCCGACCCCGATGCCGTCAGCAGCTTTATGAATATCCGCGTTGCAGATATTCAAGCGTGCTATGAGCTTTGGCGCAGTCGAGGAGCCGAGTTCATCACAGAGCCAAAGGACAAGTACGGCGAGACGCGCTGCTACATTCGCGATCCCGACGGCTATATTATAGAAGTTGGGCAAAGCAAGCCGGACTTTACGTACGGCTGAGCGGTCGAAGGACGGATCCTCATTGATCAGGGGCGTTGCTGCGATCACCCGATCCGAAGCTTCACGCTCTCACTCGCATCCGTTAGATCGACTGGTGGCGGGACCGGCCAGAGCTGTGCGGTCAAAGTGGCAAATGCTCCTTCACGAACAAGGCGCGGCTTCGGAGATGGTGCCATGATGCAATATCTAACCGGCGGCGCTGATCTCACTGCAATTGCTCTCTTCATCAACCGCATCGCTCTAGGGGCGTTCTTCACCATCTCTGGCTTCCGCAAGTTGTTTAGCCGCCAGCGTCATGCGGTGTTTGTGCGTGAGTTGGTGTGTTGCCGGTTCACCCGGTCGACGCAACACTGCTTGTCTTGAAGGGGAAGGGCGGAGTGTATGACGATACGTCGAGGGTTTTTCGAGGACTTCACTGCGGTACAAAGACCAGGGACTTTGGGATCGCGGGAAGTGTGCGCATAAAGAATGAGATAGAGTGTTGAGCCGACCGGTTGAGACCACCGGGTAAAGCGGACATGATGACACGTGGCGCATTATGATCTTCCGTTTTTACAGTTGAGAAAATTGCCTTTAGCGTCTGTAAGCGCCGTTAGAAAAGTTTGACACCGTAACCCGTTGAATTTCCCTATTGGTTGTACAACTCTCGGGACCGCCACTGTCACTTTGATCCCGCTGCAAATGTGTGCTCTTGGCCTCAAGGCGCGGATATCCGGCGCTATCGAATTTTCGCGAAGTCGCCATGACGACCTAGGCCATTTTTGAACCGGGTCGCTCCCGCCACACCATCCTCGATCAACGCTTCCCGGCCGTTATACCATTCTTGTATCAATGCCTCGCGAACCGTAAGTCCATGGCTCTTGATTGCTGAGCGCCGATCCGCACGCACACAGATCTGCGGGTAGCGTGCGATTTCCTGTGCCAGCTCTTCTGCCTTTGCGCGAGCACCGCCTTTGGGTGTGACGTATTCACACAAACCAATACTCAGGCATTCCTCTGCCGGTACTTTTCGCCCGCTGAGAATTATTTCGAGAGCGCGACCTTGGCCGACAATACGAGGCAGCCGTACCGTTCCTCCATCGATCAATGGCACACCCCAACGGCGACAATAGACGCCAAAGTACAATTCTTTCGCCATCACCCGGAAATCGCACCACAGTCCCAATTCCATACCGCCAGCAACGGCGGGGCCCTCTATCGCTGCGATCACCGGCTTGTCCAACTCCAGGCGAGAGGGACCCAACGGTCCGCGCGGGATATCCCCGCCATTGCCGCGGGCCCGCGCGATCGCGATGTCGAGTTCGCCGAGTGGGTAGTCAGCATTCAGCGTGCTTACGTACTTGAGATCCCAGCCAGCGCAAAA
Organism: uncultured Alphaproteobacteria bacterium; assembly: GCA_963815055.1. Taxonomy (GTDB): domain Bacteria; phylum Pseudomonadota; class Alphaproteobacteria; order Rhizobiales; family Xanthobacteraceae; genus Pseudolabrys. The sequence goes on from CAWFEU010000001.1 coordinate 557,854, forward strand.
AGCGCCGCCGGCGCCGTAGAAGACGGCCACGGAGGCGTTCTTGTCGGCGTCAAACTCGAGAAATGCCGCGGTGAGCGCATCGGCGCTTGCGGGATCCATCGCATTGCGGGCTTCGGGCCGATCATGGATTACCGTCCAAACCGGCCCGTCTTTCTCAATCCTCACGCTCACGGTGGCCTCCTTTGTCTATTGATCATAAATTCTAACAGTGTTAGATAATTCGTCAAGCGGGGGAAAGTTGCGATGTCCACCGACCGGCGCAAGCGGCGGCAAAAAGCAGTCAGCAACTTGAAGCGCGAGCTAATCCTCGACGCTGCGCGCAGGGTATTTGAAGCGGACGGCCTGGATGGTGCGTCACTAAGAGCAATCGCGGTTGCCGCCGGATACACGCCAGCTGCTCTATATTTTCACTTCGCGTCCAAGGAAGCTATCTACGCGGAAGTTCTCCGGGATTCGCTCGCAAATCTTGGACAAACAGTCGACCGCGCATTGTCGCGCACCAAAATTCCCGTCGATCGCCTTCGCGCCGCAGCGATGGCCTTCTTCCGCTTCTATGCCGAAAATCCGAGAGACCTTGATCTCGGCTTTTATCTATTCCGCGGGGGCATGAAGCCCAAAGGTCTCGGTAAAGACCGCGATGAGATGCTAAATCAAGCTCTTGAAGCCGCATTGCATCCTATCTTCGAGGCCGCCCGAAACCTTGGCGCACCAAGTGAAGAAGCTAAATTTTTGATGGTTGATATATTCGCCCATGCGGCAGGTCTTTTATTGTTGGCCCATACTGGCCGCATCCGTATGTTCGGGGTCTCTGCGCCGAACCTCATGGAGCGTTTCGTAGATAGCAGGATCGCGGCGCTCACCGAGAGGAAGACTCGCAGCATCCGGGACCGTTAGTCATGACAGCTCGTATTACCGTCGCGCGTTTCAATGACATCCTCGCAGAAACGACGCCACTTGCCGATTATCTGGGAATCCGGGCTGAGCGCATTGGTGTTGGTGAAGCCTGGGCACGCCTTGTTTATAGCGAAGCTGCATTGCGGCCGGGTGGCACTCACAGTGGTCCAGCGATGATGTCGCTGATCGACATGTGTATGTACGCGGCCCTGCTTGGTGCGACGGGTGACGACCCTAGCCCGTTGACGACCAACATAACGATCGACTTTCTGCGGCGGCCGCCATCTCGCGATCTAATAGCGTACTGTAAGCTGTTAAGTCGAAATCCGGACTTTGCAGTAGGTTCGATTGTCGTCCACGCGGAGAATGACGACACACAGGCAGTCTGCATGTCGACCTGCACCTACGCGCTGCCTAGGGCCGTAAGGAACAAATGACGGCGAGGTTGCGCTTCAGATGCTATAACAAGCAGCAGAAGCTACTGCAGTCTGTTGGCTGGATGGTGCGGCCCCGCTCCCCTTGAATGCGGGCATGCACAGTGATCCCATTTTAAAACTAAACCAGGAAACCGCCGTAGTCGTGATGCGCGGTCAACTGTTGCACACTTACGCCCACCAAGGCGACGTGATCATTACCGACCGTGACGACGGCATTGCCTTGCTCCTCCCGGATGCCAACGTTCCGATGGTCAAGCTTGCCCGCCTGATTGAATTCCAATTTGTCCACACCCGGCGTGAAGTCGGTAATCGTAGCGTAGGTCGGTCCGGCACCGAAAACGAAGAGATCGGCACCGGTGCCACCGGTCATCGTCACGTGGCCACTCGCGGCGACCAACGTGTCATTTAGAACTCCCGCCAGCCAGAGTATCCTTGCCCGGGGATCCGACCACCAGTTGTGCTTGGCCGGCTACTGCAGCAGCCCCAGACGGGTCCACTCCGCCGAGTGTGCCGGAGTGTCGCTCGGTTGACAGAAACGCATCGGCCTGCATTGCCGTGGTGCCTGTCGTATCGCGCTGGATGATGTCTGAAAGCGTGGTTGACTTGATCTCGCTCAGGGTCTGCCGATCAAAACCCTGATTCTCGAAATAGAGGCGGTCGCTATCGCGCAGCGCCTCGAACTGGTCTGCGATAATCCTGCCAAAGGTCTGGCCTATGGCGGCACCCGCCGTGTGGTCCTCTGCCAATCCTCCTGTCCACAGGTCGACGGCGTCGACGGTACCATAGGCCTGCTTCAGTGCCGCCGCCGTTGTCGTATCCGAGGTGATCTGGTCAAAGCTGGTGTATGGAGCAAGCCCGACCGCCGCCCGTGTTTCGTTTAGTGTCCCGAGCCCCAGATCATGCGCGCGCTGAATATTGATCGCGGCAAGGTCCGTCGCGTCTGGCGAATCGTTGAGGAGGTTTCGCAGATCCTCGATGATATGCGTATCCAATGGCTGCGCGGTATCGCTGGAAAGATGCCGCAGCAATCCATCAGCACCACCATTTGCAACGAAAGTAGCCGGTGACTCGAAGAAGCTATCCGCGAGAGCCTGCTCCGCAGTCGTGGCCCCCGAATTGCTGATACCGGTAATGTCGCTCGATACGATAGAGTGGCCGAAACGATAAGCAGCTCCTTCAAACTCTTCGGTAATGGTCGGATTAACACTCGCGTCATATCCGTGATAGGCCGAAATGGCATTCGGTCCCAGCAAATGCGGCAGAAACTCGTTATAGGTGATGTTGACCATTTCAGCCGTAGTGATGGCCTTCGCCATCTCAAACAACTGATCGCCGTTCCAGTTCGGATGCTCCCTGTGTAACTGGTCAACCTGGTAATTGTGCTCGCGGACAAACAAAGTCTGCAGCGCTGTCAGGTCGGGGTTTTCCTGCGCCCGCACATCGCCTGCAGCAAAAGCCGGGCCCTGCGCGGTCATGACGATGGGCAGATTATTCCCGGCCGAAACCTTCATGTGGCCATCTGCGGTACGCAGACTGGCTGCAGTGGCCGCATCGGAACCATAGACCTGGGAACCGTCGAGCCAACCGGTCACTGTGTTGATGGCTGCAGCCGGATGTCCGGCAATACCTGTCGCCGGATCGATCGCGACCCGCGTCAACGGAATGATAGTGCCCTCGGGCAGCGAATCCCCGGCCGGTACCGGGATAGAAATATCCGCCGTGTTTGTACCTGCCTTCTCCAGGTCAAGATCATGATCGACGAATTGACCCCACGCATACATCATCCCGGATAACGCGACGCCGTTAACCTCGAGATGGGTGTCCGGACCGTTCGCCACTACAATGTCGCTGATCTCCCGTGGATTTAGGCCAGGCTGCATGGCATCGACGCCGTCTGCGAAATTGGCCGGCCCCAGCCGTGCAAAGTCGGTGTTGGATTGGTTCAGAGATGGATCTGAAAAATTGTTGCCGGAGCCGTCGATTTGACGAAACTGAACGCTGTTTGGGCCCGGGCCTGGATGATGGCCCTCGCTTCCACTATGCAAAAATGATTGCAGGCTATGGAGGCCGATCTGATGAATGCTGCCAGAAAAGTCAAAGTTCCCGAGCGCGGTTTTCTTCATGACATCGCTCCTGTGTATTTTTACACTCCGAGTCTTCGCTGCTGTCGGATGCTGATTAATAAAAATGTTCTTTCGATGAATTGAAAATGGCCTATCAAAGAATGTGAATGGCGGCGTGGTTTGATGACACCGCGGTGCCAGTTCTAGATACCTGCAGACAGATTTCTCGTGAAAAATAATTTAACTTGGCGATCGATTTTCAATGAGCAAAAGCGATCCACTGACCAGCTCTAATCTGCGCACATGCTACCTCGCGGGCTTGCTGGTGGAGCGGAATTTTCAGGTGCTGCGCGCCGCAATAATTCCGTTCGCCATCGTGCGTGCCAAATGCAGTCGCGTTGTGCACAGCAATAGCGACGTGACGACATTGCGAGCAGCCGGGTGTGCGCGACGTGACGGACGAAATAAAGGCGGCTGCTAAATTTATTTAGTGGGGCCGCACAATCTCTGATAAGATTTTCTGCAATCAGTTGCAAAGAAGCCAATGCCTCGCGACGGCGCAATCATATTCAGCGACTTGGTCGGTTGGCTTGATGTGCTGCGCATCAGTTGTGAGAAGTGCGGGCGTGAAGGACGTTATCCGCTAGATGCTCTCATCGATAGACGGGGCCGCGATGGCAAGATCATCGATTGGCTGGATGAAGTGACAGCGGAATGTCCGAAGAAAATAGCCCGCGATATGAATGGCCCCTGTGAGGCGCGGTGTCAGGATTTGCCGAGGGCCTTGTCCGGACGAGCTATAAGCCACGACACCCTCTTACTTGTGCTAATCCCGCTGTTTCTGGCGGTCGTTGCCGCACTGGTCATCAAAGATGTGAAACCCCTGGCTATAGAGGGAAAACCCCTCGCTATGGAAGACAAGGCATCTGTAGCTGAGGCAGAACATGCGAACCATGCTGGTCCGCAGACCGATGACTCCAACGACAAGCGAGGCTTAACGCCAGACTGTGAAAAGGAATTGCGGCGTGCACCCGATTTATTACGGTATTTCGCAAATAGAATCCAAACGGGAGAGGACATACAATCGGTCGTTGCTGACATGAGACTGCAAGAGAAAAAAATATCAGAAGTTTGCGACTAGGTGTTTAGTCGTCCAAAGGCACGTACACTCGCAAATCAGCGCCGGAAAACGCCCTGCGCATGTGGCCGGTGTCGCGGCGGGTGCATAAGGTGGGCAACGACGACGATGCAATGCTGATTGAGCCGTTGCTTCTGGCGGCAGGCTGCCACACATTTGCTCATGCATAGCTTACGCTGTAGTTTACGTTTGTTGGCGCGCAACGTTTCTCTCTGCAAAACTGCTCGCATGAGCCTGTAAAGTATTGTGCGAACGCTACCGATTCGCCGCTTTGTACCCGCCGATCCTGCGATCTGCTATCGTCGACGCCGTTCGGGTATATTCGTCTGGTCAATGTTGGACCCACCAGCATTACCCCAATCAAGGAAATCATTGTGGAACGCGCATTTGCAGCATTGGTCGTGATGGTGATTGCGGCCACAGTCCCGGCGCAAGCATCTGCACAGGATTACGAAACCATCGTTGCCGCGCCCGACCGCAGCGATGCTGATCACAACACAGACAAGCGCCGCGCTCCGTCTAAGCTGTTGAATTTCATCGGAGTGAAGGAAGGAATGAAGGTACTCGATATGGAAGCGGGCGCTGGCTACACCACCGAACTTTTAGCGCGGGCGGTTGGGCCCAATGGTGTCGTGTACGCGCAGGATTTAGCCGAGGTCATGGAACGGCAAGTCAAGGACAAGTTCGATCTACGTGCTCAGAAGCCCGTGATGAAGAGGGTCATTCATGTCATTCGCAACTATGACGACCCGTTACCAGCGGACATTCACGATCTCGATCTAATAACTTTCTTTTTCGCTTATCACGACATTACTTACATGCAAGTCGACCGTGCGGAGATGAACCGCAAGCTGTTTGCATCACTCAAGCCCGGTGGTTACCTTTTGATCGCTGATCACTCGGCAAATGCAGGCGATGGCATCTCCGTTGGGAAAACGTTCCATCGTATTGAGGAAAGTGTGTTGCGCAAAGAAATCGAAGCGGCCGGATTTAAACTCGCCGCCGAAGGCGATTTCCTACGGCATCCTGAAGACAAACGCGACGTCATCGTTTTTCGCGCGCCGACACCGGTCGACGAGTTCGTGCTCAAATACCAGAAGCCGGAGTAATCTGCTCGCGTGCGTCCGCTTCGGGTCAAAAGCCGACACGTGCGGCGCGATAGCCCAGGACGGCTTAGCGCCAGAAGCAGGCATCCATCGGTACACACCAAGTTGGACCGTGGCGGGCCGAGGCGCGCCTCGATGGGGAAGCGCGATGCCCGGCTGCCCGCCCTCCGACCAGGACGGAATGCCAGAAATGCTGCCGATTGGCACAAAGCGGAAATGAGCTGGTGCAATGCCGGTGTCGGCTCACGGCAACTATCGTTTCCTGTACGCAGGATTAGGGCTGCAAAAACCGCGATTGCCGCCGATGACCCAGCGGCGACAAGCCTCGATCGAGTTAAAACCGCAATTCTCCTCGACGCGGCCCGCGCCGGTATTCGTGCGCGCGCACCACGCGCCCTTGCCTCGGGCGTGCGCTGGTCCTGAACCTGCGAAAAGGGCAGCAGCAATCAAACCACAAATCACAAATGAGACGCGCATTGGTACCTCCGGTATGGCGAAGTCGCGACGACCTACCGCTGTCCGCTGCTGCCACCTTCGATGCGGACGCTGCCGCCAATCTTGACGCATGTATCCGAGCCCGCGAGCTTAGTGAAGCCCGCGCCAAACTGCGCGCAAGGGTTCGTCGTAACCGGGCGCTTTGCCGGTTGTTTCTGAGGCGCGGTCCGGGACTTCCCGGGGGCAACGGTCTGACCTCCGGCATCATTTTTGATCGTTACAGCGGCGAAGGACGATGTTGCGGCCAGGATCACGCAGAATAATGTTGCCACCAAACGGGTCAGCTTCATCGCGATGAGCTCCACTGGAATGTCTGCTGATGGTACGACGATGCTATAACGCAGGCGCCAGGCGATATGATTTTACGATTTTACGGTTCAGGAAATTGTCTCTAGCACTATAGACGCCGTTAGAATGGCTTTACAGTATGAATTATTGAGGGCCTCGGTGTATCGGAAGGCATGAACGAGAACAGACTCCTGATCGGACTGATCGGCGCGAACATCATGGGGTCGCTAACGCCCGCGCTTTTTGCGGACGCTTTTGCGAGCGCGGGCATCAATGGGTTCTATCATCTGATGGATGTCGATCGCTTGCCGGGGCGGCGTCTCGGGCAACTGCTCGATGCCTTGAAAGCTGCCGGTTTTGCCGGCGCAAACATTACCTTTCCCTTCAAGCAGGACATTCTGGCGCTTCTCGATGCGGTGGAACCGCAGGCCGCCCAGGTGGGCGCGGTCAACACCGTTGCAATTGATCCGGACGGCCGAACGACCGGTTACAACTTTGACCGCATTGGCTTCCGGCGGAGCTTTGAGGAAAGCTTCGGGCGCGGCAGCGTGGACAATGCGACTGTGGTCCAGGTCGGCGCAGGTGGCGCCGGACGGGCCGTTGCTTTTGCCTTGATGGACCTTGGCGCTGCGACCCTCATCATTCATGACCTTGATGACGCGCGCGCGAATGCACTTAGAGGCGATCTCGCGGCGCACTACGGTGCGTCGCGCTGCCGCGTCGCAGGCGACCTTGAACGCGACATTGCGGGCGCGGACGGCATCGTGAACGCCACCCAGGTCGGGATGCGTGGCTTTCCGGGCAATCCGGTGCCGGTGTCTTCACTCAAAGCGACGCATTGGGCGGTCGACGTCATCTACACGCCAATCGAGACCCAATTCATTCAGGCGGCGGCCGCGAAAGGCGCTCGTGTCATGAGCGGCGGCGGCATGTGCGTTTACCAGGCCGTGGAGGCGTTTCGCCTTTTCACCGGCGTTGAACCCGATACCGCGCGTCTGCATCGTGCTTTCGCTGCGGCGCTGGCCGCGCGCGAAGAGAACGTGGCGAAATCCCGATCTGCACGGTAGCCAGATCCCGTGGTCTGGCGAAAATGTTTTAGCGAATGACGTGTCAGATCGATTTACGAAGCGCGCGCACGGCTGTTCTCGTCAAACACATCCTGTCCAAGGGCGCTGCCGTATTGCGGCTTTCAAGTGCACAACAGGTTACAAAGCGGCGCAAGACGCTTGCGGCGTAGTTGAATTAACCCGCTGTCGCCGCTCAGCGTGTCAACGCGCTGGCGAACCGCCTCATTTCCTGATCCGCACATCCACACGAAAGGCGCGGCCATTCTAAAGTATTGTTTTGCTTGGCTTAGGGTCGCCATCTCAAGGCCGTCATATTGAAATGGTTCTTTGCATTTGCACGCAAATGGCCGCTAAGATACTCGCGCCTGGGGGGCGAAAATGCAGACACGCAATTCTGTTCGACTGTCGATGCTTGATTGGCTCGCGCTCAGGTCCCGTGCCTGCACGGTTCTGACCGTTGCCGCGGTATTCATTGTCGCACTGTCATTGTCGGTGCGCCCCGGCCATGCACAGCAAGGACCTTTTTCCGAATTGTCCGGATCCTGGGTCGGCGGCGGCAACATCACACTGGAAGGCGGATCGCATGAGCCGATCCGGTGCCGTGCGAGTTACAACGCGCAGGCGAGCGGCAACGACCTCAAGCTGTCGCTCCGATGCGCGAGCGACAGCTACAATGTCGATTTTCAGGGCAATGCCCGGAACAATGCCGGTTCCTTGAGTGGCAGCTGGTTCGAGGCCACCAATCGCGTTGCCGGCCAGTTCTTTGGCAGCGTTAAAGGCAACCATATCGACGCGCGAATTGAAGGTCAGTCATTTGCGGCATTTCTGGACGTGATCACGCATGGCAATCGCCAATCGGTCTCGCTCCGGTCACCCGGCAGTCGCGTCTCGAATGTCGCAATCGCCCTCAAACGCCGATAAGCACCGCTCACCGCATTTATTGCCGGATTACAGGGCGCTGTCGCGATCTTTTATCCACGCGGCGAACAGCTCCCATATGACCGCGAGCACAATCGGGCCAAGGAAAAGCCCGGTGATTTCGTAAGCCAGCGTGCCGCCAATCACGCCGATCAAAATGACCAGCATCGGCGTCTTCAGCCCGCGGCCCATGACGATGGGCCTTAAAATATTGTCGATGAGATTGACCGGTATCATATAGGCAGTGAACAACAGCGCGGATCCCGTTTCCATCGCCGTCCAGCTCCAAATGATAACGGGAACAAGAACAATCGTCGGTCCAATCTGGATGATGCCGAGGATCAGGACCGCGAAAGCAATCAAGCTCGCTTGAGGAACGCCGGCTACCATCAAACCGAGGCCTGCAAGGAGAGCCTGCAGGACTGAAATGCCGATAACTCCGCGCGATACCGCCCGGATGGTTGCGGCGGCCTGGACGACAAGTTCTTCGCCCCGCTCCGCATTGAGCCGGCGCGAGAAATTCTTGACGGCATCCGCGAGCGCCGGCGCCGGCGAAAAAAGAAAGCCGGCGACAACAATGGAAGCAAGGAACTTGATAATGCCGATGCCTGTGTCCGCGCCGACGCGAAGCAGGCTGCCGCCCAGAGGCTTGAGTTGAGGCAATATCTTGGCCAGAGCAGCTGTGAAGTTCGTCGATGCAAGTTCCCAGAATTGATAGATTGGATCGCCAATCAGCGGCCAATCCTTCACCGATTGTGATGGCGCCGGGATTGCCAGGCTGGAAAAATCGAGCCGCTCGGAAATGGCGCGGAGGCTGTCGATCAGTCCCAACGCAAGCCAGGTTGCCGGACCGATGACAATCAGCAAGGTTAAAACCGTGACCAGAAAAGCTGCCAATCGACGCCGTCCGCCAAGGCAAAGCGCTATCCACTCGAAAACGGGATAGAGCGCGACTGCCAGCACCACGCTCCATATCACGATTGAAATAAAAGGACTGACAAGGACCAGGGACCAATACAGGAGCAGGGCGAGAGCCCCGAGCCGGATTGCGGTCTCGATAAATGGCCCGGTCAGCTGATCGCGGCCGGATAGCTTTTCCCGATCCTGCTTCACCATTATGGCCCCCGGCTGGTTGCAGCGGCGATCTTATGTGAAATAATGAAAATATGGGGTGCGAAATTCAGCAACCACGTCAATGTCTTTGCATTTTGCAGCGCAAGGTACATTGATAGTGATCTATGTCGCGTTGCGCGTGGTATTCGTGGTTGGCGCGATACTTTGATGAAAATGTTGTTGCAGCACAGGAATTGGACTTAAAACGCCAAATCGTGTAGGTTGCACTCGTTGAAAACCAGGTTTTCGGTTTTGCCTTGCTGCGCCGCCCCGACTTGGGCGCTTATCAAGTCACCCCCCAAAACTCGGACGTTTCGATCGCATGAATGCTCATGCGCATCCCAATTCGAAGCAGCGTCTAACGCAAGGAATGCCATCATGGCTACAGGTACCGTCAAGTTCTTCAATACGCAAAAAGGTTTTGGATTCATTACCCCAAGCGACGGCTCACGCGATGTGTTCGTGCATATCAGCGCGGTCGAGCGCGCCGGCATGAGCACCCTCAACGAGGGTCAGCGGCTCACATACGAAGTCGTAACAGAGCGCGGCAAACAGGCGGCATCCAACCTGCAGAATGCCTGATCTGGCACCGAATCATGTAATGCTGGCGCCCGGCCACCGAGCCGGGCGTTTTCGCTCGGTACAGCCGCGAATGCCATTTTTGCGCAGACCGAGGCCAACCTCAAAAGGACGGACATGAGCCACAAATATTCCAGCGGCCAGGACGTCTATTACGAACCGCAATTCGGCAACAACGCCTCCCGCGGCACGTACAAGATTGTGCGGCTGCTGCCTATCGAAAGCGACCGGCGTTTGTCCTACCGGATCAAGAGCACCACCGAATCTTTTGAGCGGATTGCCGAAGAGCATCAACTCACCCGTACCGACTGATTTTGCGTCGGTTTACGCGGCGGCTCCTTTTCGACCAGGCCTAAACTTTCTGTAGAGAAATTCGGCGACCCCATTATTGTTGAAGGTCGTTGTTTGACGCCGTCGGTGATGCCCCACGCTGGGGCCGCTGCCGGGCGCCGGGTGGAGCATTTTTCATGGCGATATCGAAGACCTGGGCGTTGGCATTGGCTGCCGCATCCGCTGTCCTGCTTAACGTCTTTCCTGCTGCCGCCGCGGACTATCCGTCCCGCCCGGTCACGTTGGTTGTCGCATTTCCGCCCGGCGGACCGAGCGATGTGCTCGCGCGCATTGTCGGTAAGAAGATGGAGCAATTGCTCGGGCAGCCGTTTGTGATCGAGAACCGGCCGGGTGCCGGCGGCAACATTGCGGCTGAGGGCGTCGCCCACTCAGCGCCCGACGGTTACACGCTGCTGATGGGCAATAACAGCATCCTTGCCACCAACGAGGCGCTCTACAAACATATCAACTACAGTCCGGGCAAGGACTTTGTGCCGATTACGCTGATTGGCACGCAAGCCAATATTCTGGTCGTCAATCCGGAGGTGCCGGCGCATTCGCTGAGAGAACTGATCGCGCTTGCGAAGGCGCAGCCGGGCAAGATCAATTTTGCTTCGTCAGGTTACGGCGCGGCCGCGCACCTCGCCGGCGAATTGTTCAAATCGGAAGCCAGGATCAATATCGTCCACGTGCCCTACAAAGGGGCTGCTCCGGCGTTGCAGGACGTCATCGGCGGGCACGATCAGATGATGTTTGCGACCGCCGCTTCAGTGATCGGGCATATCCAGGGCGGACGGGTTCGTGCGCTCGCGGTGACCACGCTGAAGCGCACAAATATCTTGCCTGACATTCCAACGATGGACGAGGCAGGCCTCAAAGGCTTCGATGCCAGCACATGGCACGGCCTGGTCGCACCGGCGGGCACGCCGCCGCAGGTTCTGGCAGCGCTGCACGATGCGGCGGTCAAGGCGCTGCACGATCCGGGCGTGGAGGCTTCGCTTGGCAAGCTCGGTGTCGACATCATTGGCGACACGCCGCCGGAATTTCAAGCGTACATCAACAGCGAAATCCCGAAATGGACGGCGATCGTGAAGGCGTCGGGCGCCACCTTGGATAAATAGCCGATGACCCAGGTGGAGAGGCCGAACGGAGCGCTTGCCCGCAACGTGCGGCGGATCGGCCATCTCGATTTGCCTGGGGCGGGACAGGTTACGATCGCGGGTCACTATGCCTATGTTGGGCACATCCCCAACAAGGAGAATCTCGGCACATCGATCGTCGATGTCGTCGACCCGAAAAATCCGCGTCTGGTAGCGACGGTGACACTCGATGACCCGGCCTCGCACAGCCACAAGGTGCGCGTTGCCGGTGACGTGATGGTCGTGAACCACGAGCGCAACCCGACGCCGGTCGGGCGGCGGGCCGAGCAGTTGCCGGCGGTACGGCGCGAGTTGCGAGACGTTCTTGGACGCGAGGCGACGCGAGGCGAACTCGCGCAGAAGCTCAACGTCACGGAAGCCGATCTCGTCACAATCGAAGCGGCAGAAAAGCAGCCCTACAGCAATGGAGGGTTCCGCATCTACGACGTTTCCAATCCGTCGAAGCCTCAGCTGATCCATCATCAGTTGACCGGCGGGATCGGCGTGCACCGGTTCGATATGGACGAGCGCTATGCCTACATTTCCACGGAGATGGACGGCTTCGCCGGCAATATCCTGGTGACTTACGATCTGCGTGAACCAAACAAGCCGCAGGAGGTCTCACGCTGGTGGATGCCGGGCCAGCATATCGCCGCCGGTGAAAAGCCAACCTGGTCGGGCAAGCGCCATCGGTTGCACCACGCGCTGCGATTCGGCAACGAAATGTGGGCGAGCTGCTGGCATGGCGGTTTTCGAATCGTCGACATCGCCGATTTGAGAAAACCGAAAACGGTGGGGTCGTATAACTATCATCCGCCTTTTCCCGAGCCGACGCATACCGTGATGCCGGCACCTGTCAAAATTGGCGGCCGGCGGGTCGCCGTCACTATCGATGAAGAAGACCAGGCGCAGAGCGCCAATGAGGAAGAGGCGCGGCGCGGCCGGCCGCATGCCGGCATGTCGATATTCGACGTGAGCGATTATTCGGCCATAAAGCCGCTTTCGCTGTTCGAGGTGAGCGAACTCGACTCGCCGTTTGCCCGCACGCCGGGCGCGCGTTTCGGCGCCCACCAGTTCCATGAACGTATGGCGGGAACGCTGGTGTTTGCCGTGTGGTTCAGCGCGGGCCTGCGCGTGATCGACCTCGTCGACCCGTCATCTCCGCGCGAAGTCGGCTTCTTTATCCCTGAACCGGCGGGCGGAAGGCCCGCGCCGCAAAGTAACGATGTGATGCTGGACCAGCGTGGGCTGATTTATATGGTCGACCGCCACGTCGGCTTCGACGTGCTTGAGTTCGACGGCGGGCGCGTCGCCTGACGCGCGCTTATTCGGCCGGCCGATAGAATGCCGCTGCGTCGGCCGTGAAAGCCTTGCGCGACTCCGGGTCGAGATAAAGCATGTGTCCGCCCCGATAGAGCTTGAGCTGGACACGGCCGGGCGGGTCAAACGCCGGCATGTGGTCGAGGACGTAGCGCGTCATCGCGTAGGGCGTGATCATGTCCGAGTAGCCATGCGCAACCATCAGGCGGAACGACGGGCCATAGGCGAGCAGCACACGCAGGTCATCCTCGGCGCTGGCCTGCACGCGGCCGCCCTGCCAGTCCCAATGGCTGGTGACGTCGCCGGCAAGCAGGGCGTATGTCATCTCGGTCTTGAAGCCGAGTTCATTACGGGCATAAGAGGCCATGGCCCCGCCATAAGCGCGCGACAACGCATCGAGGATCGGGTCGGGCGCGCGGGAGGATCGCCGTTCGGGATAAGGATCATCGACAGCGAAGGTTGCGTCATAGCGGCTGACGATCTTGCTATCACTCGCCCGCAATGTTTTCACATAGGCGTTGGCGGCAAATCCGCGCGCCTGCGTCAACGCGTCGAGCGGCAAGCCGGTGATTTGGGCGACGTGTCCATAGAACGCACTGGCGGCATCACCCTTCGGGGTGGGTCCGGCCAATGTCGTCAGATAATCCGACATCGCGAACTTTTCCGCCGCGGCGAGCGCGTCGGGGCTAAATGCGTGCTTGCGCTCAAGTTCGGCCGCCGCCAACGACGGCAATTGCAGCGCGGCGTGCAATGCCGAGGTGTCGTCGCCGAACGTGAGCCAGCCCTCGAGCAGCGGCGATAGCATGACGATGCCCGCAATCGCGATGCCCTGGTCGGTTTGCAGCGCGCGCCCGACCTTGGCGGCGCGGAATCCGCCATAGCTTTCACCGAACAGATATTTCGGTGAACCTGATCGGTTGTTTCTGGCAACATACAGGGCGATCGCCTTGGCCATGGCGTCGGCGTCACTGCGCACACTCCAGAAATGCTTTGCGTCGTCGCCCTTGATGGCGCGGCTCCAGCCAGTGCCGATCGGGTCGATCAGCACCAGATCCGTAAAGGCAAGCCAGGTGTCGGGGTTGTCGCGCAAGTTCGCACGCGAAGCATCATGACCATCCGCGCCGAAATCGAGAATGCGCGGGCCGACCAGTCCGAGATGGAGAAATGCCGATGCGGCGCCGGGCCCGCCGTTGAAGACAAATGTCAGCGGGCGGTTGGGCCCGGCATTTTTTGCGACATAGGCGGTGTAAAACACCGATGCGCTTTGATCGCCGGACTGGTCATAGAAAGCGAGCGTTCCGGCGGTCGCCGTATAAGCGAGCTTGCCGCGCGGCGTATCGATCGAATGCCCTGTTTCAGAGTTTGCGGGCAGTAGCCGCAAGATGCCTTTGCCGGTTTCGTGCCGCTCGGCGGCGTTTGGCTGCGGGCGCTCCTTCGGAGCGTCTTTTGAAATATCTTGCGCGGCGGCGGCGCTGAGCGCGCTGGCGAGCACGATCGCCAGCACAACGCGGGGAAGGGTGGACCCGATCATCGGCACGCGTGGCTCCTGTGAAAGGCGTGCCCCAGCGCCATTATTCCGGCCAGCCCGGCCGGTCAGATATTCTAGCGCCTGCCGCGGAAATTCGGCCGGCGCTGTTGCGGACCCGGAGCCGGTGCATCGCCCTTGTGGCGGAAACTGATGCGCCCGCGCTGCAAATCATAGGGCGACATCTCCACGATCACGCGGTCGCCCACGCCGGTGCGGATACGGAATTTCCGCATCTTGCCGGCGGTATATGCCAAAACCTCATGCTCGTTATCGAGCTTCACCCGGAAATTCCCGTCCGGGAGAACCTCGGTTACCGTACCGTCGAACTCGAGCAGTTCTTCCTTCGCCATCCAGTCCTCTCCTAGTCGTCTACTTTGCTAGGCGCATGGTCTTGTCCGAAACCGGTTCCCACTTTTCGGGACCATGCGCTAACGCGGCGCGCGATAGCCGGCGTTGCGGCGCGGCTCGTTCGGACGCTGCATAAATGTAACATTTCCGATGGCATTTGGCTCCCCCGCCGTGGTGGCCTGCTGGTGTGCAGCATGACCATTCTGGCTGGAGCGGCCCTGATGACCATTGCCCACGTTATGGGACCGGTGGCCATTGCCCTGACGGCCGTGACCCTTCCCGGAACCAGCACTATGACCACCACCATGGCCGCGCTGGCGGTTGCCGCGATGCGGCCGGCCGCCATGACGGGCTTCTGCCGGTTGCGGTGCTGCATGGGTTGTCGGATGGGCCGCCGGCTTGCCGGTGCGGCGGTCGGTTGAAGGGATCGTCATGCGGATGAGCCGCTCGATGTCGCGCAGATAAGCGCGCTCTTCATGATCGCAGAACGAGATCGCCACGCCGTCGGCGCCGGCGCGCGCGGTGCGGCCGATGCGGTGGACATAGCTCTCGGGTATGTTCGGCAGGTCGTAGTTGACCACATGGCTCACGCCGTCGACGTCGATGCCGCGGGCGGCAATGTCCGTTGCGATCAACGTCCGCAGCTTGCCATTGCGGAAGGCCGCGAGCACGCGCTCGCGCTGGTTCTGCGACTTGTTGCCATGGATCGCTTCGGCCGTATGACCGGCCTTCTGCAAACCGCGAACGACCTTGTCGGCGCCATGCTTGGTGCGGGTGAACACCAGGACGCGATCGGTTTTTTCCGTTTTCAGGACCTCCATCAGCAATGATGCTTTCGAGGCCTTGTCGGTCAGGATCACGCGCTGCTCGATACGTTCAACGGTTGTGGCTTGCGGCGTGACTGCCACGCGGGCCGGATCACGCAGCATCGCATCGGCGAGGCGGGTGATTTCCTGCGGCATGGTGGCCGAGAAGAACAGCGTCTGCCGCGCCTTTGGCAGCATCGCGACGATCTTCTTGATGTCGTGGATAAAGCCCATGTCGAGCATGCGATCGGCTTCGTCCAGGACCAGCACTTCGATCTGGTCGAGGCGCAGCGCGCGTTGATGGACGAGATCGAGCAATCGGCCCGGCGTTGCCACAAGGACCTCCGCGCCACGCGCCAGACCGCGCACCTGCCGGTTGATCGGTACGCCGCCAATGGCGAGTTCGATTGCGAGCGGCCGAATGTGCCGGCCATAGACGCGGAAGCTGTCCGCAATCTGGCTGGACAATTCGCGTGTCGGCGACAGCACCAGCACGCGGCAGGATTTCTGCGCGGGACGCTGACGCCTGTTAAACAGGTGATTGAGAATCGGCAGCGCGAAGGCCGCGGTCTTACCGGTGCCGGTCTGCGCAATGCCAATGACATCGCGGCCCTGAAGGGCAATCGGAATGGTCTGATCCTGGATCGGAGTGGGAGTGACGTATTTTTCTTCCGCGAGGGCGCGAAGGATCGGCGCTGCGAGGCCGAACTCGTTAAATGAAGTCAAAGAGTCTCTTTCTTATACGGCGAAACGGCCGTACTGCCTTTGCAGCCGGCGGGATCGCGGGGTTCTTAAAGACATCCCGCGTGGCCAGGGTTGTCGGTTAGTTGGAGAAACGGAGGAGGCGGGGCGAAATTCGTTTTAAAGAGTTTCGTGCACGCAGCCCGCAAACCCGAGACCGGGTCCTTCATCCGTTGGCGCTCATATGACAGCCTGCGATGTCCTTTTCAAGGCGCCGACGCTCCTTATTCCGCTGAATGATGAATAAAGTGGTTGCTGGTGACCCTTTTGCCATGATGGACAAGGCGGGAAAGATCGGGGAATGTCGGCCCCAAATTGCTCGTTCTGGGCCAAATAGTCACTCCGGAGCCGTTGAAATGCCGTTTTCCAGAGCCTCCGAGGCTCTTTCCCGTTTTACCGTCCTCGATCTCACGCGCGTTCGCTCGGGGCCGACCTGCGTTCGCCAGCTCGCGGACTGGGGTGCCAATGTCATCAAGATCGAGCCCCCGCCGCATCTCTCGGAAGGCGAGGGGCCGGGTGGCCCGCGCGAAGGCTCCGACTTCCAGAATCTTCAGCGCAACAAGCGCGGCATGACGCTCGATCTCAAATCGCCGCAGGGCCTCGCGGCATTCAAGCGGTTGGTCGAAAAGGCCGACGTCGTGGTCGAGAATTTCCGGCCGGACGTGAAAGACCGGCTCGGCATCGATTACGAGTCCCTGCGCAAAGTGAACAAGCGCATCATCCTCGCCAGCATTTCCGGCTTCGGCCAGGACGGCCCTTATGCCAAGCGTCCGGGGTTCGATCAGATCGCGCAAGGCATGGGCGGGCTGATGTCGGTCACCGGCGCGCCGGGCGCAGGGCCGATGCGGGTTGGAATTCCGATCGCCGATCTCACCGCCGGGCTGTTCTGCGCGCTCGGCATCATGACGGCGCTGCTTGAGCGCGAGGTGTCCGGCGAAGGCCAATGGGTGAACACGTCGCTGTTGCAGGCGCAGATTTTCATGCTCGACTTTCAGGCGGCGCGTTTCCTCACCGAGGGGCAGGTCGCCAAGCAAGCCGGCAACAATCATCCGACTTCGATCCCGACCGGCGTGTTCAAGACCAAGGATGGACATTTGAATATTGCCGTCACCGGAACGGTGATCTGGGAGCGGTTCTGCAACGCGGTGGGCCATCCGGAGTGGATCGCGTCGCCGGACTACAAGAATGGCAAGCTGCGTTTACAGAACCGTGACGCACTTAATGCGGAAATCGACAAGGCCACCGTGACGAAATCGAGCGCGGAATGGGTCGACATCTTCAACAAGGTTGGGGTGCCGTGCGGCCCGATCTATTCGATCGACCAGGTATTCGCCGATCCGCAGGTCAAGCATCTCGGCCTGGCGCAGGAGTCCGCGCGCTCCGACGGCAGCCGGCTCGGCCTGGTCGGCCAGCCCTTCAAGCTCTCGCGCACGCCGAGCAAGATCGCGGCGCGGCCGCCGGATCTTGGCGAGCACACCGACCAGATTCTCAAGGAGTTCGGCTTCGCCGATAAAGACATCGCCGAGCTGCACGCAGCGAAGGCGGTTTAAGGAGTGCATGGAATGTCGCAGACCGATAAAATGTTGTCGCGCAAGGAAGGCAAGGTTGGCTATCTGACCTTCAACAATCCTGAGCGACACAACGCCGTCTCGCTCGAGATGTGGGAAGCGGCCTCGAGCTTTCTTGAAGATTTCAAGAACGACAGAAACATCCGCGTGGTTGTGGTCACCGGCGCCGGCGGCAAGGCCTTTGTGTCGGGCGCCGATATCTCCAAATTCGAAAAGGAGCGTTCAACGCAGGAGGGCATCGACCGGTACAATGCCGCGGTCGATCGTGCCAACAATGCCTTCTACGCGTTTCCCAAACCGACCATCGCCATGATCCGTGGCTATTGCATTGGCGGCGGCGTCGGGCTGGCGTTGTGCTGCGACATGCGCATTTGCACCGACGGTTCGAAATTCGGCGTGCCCGCCGGCAAACTGGGCCTTGGGTACCGCTACGACGGCCTCAAGAAGCTCGTCGATCTGGTCGGCCCGTCTTTCGCCAAGGAAATTTTCTTCACGGCGCGCCAGTTCACGGCAGCCGAAGCGCAGACAATGGGCCTGGTCAATCGCGTATTGCCCGACGCGGAGCTCGAGAGCTACGTCAAGGATTACGCCGAGACCATCGCCGCTAATGCACCGCTGACGATCAATTCAGTGAAATACATCGTCGGCCAGGCGCTCGCCGACGAGAGCAAGCGCGACCTGAAAAAGTGCGATGAATTGGTGCAGGCCTGCTTTGCCAGCAATGATTACAAGGAGGGCCGCAAAGCCTTTATGGAGAAGCGCAAGCCGGCGTTTACCGGTACGTAAATTGCTGAGCTACGGCGGTACGAATAGCCTGCCTGTGGTATTGATAGAGTGTCGAAAAATACAGCCGCGGCAAGCGGCGGGTTCAGGGGGAGGAAGCGCGTGGCGTCTGTGGAGTTGCGGGATCTGACCAAGCGATATGGCAGTGTCGCGGTGGTCGACGACATATCGCTCACGATCGAGCATGGCCATCTGGTCTGCCTGTTGGGGCCATCAGGCTGCGGAAAGACGACCACGCTGCGATTGATTGCGGGATTCGTCGAGCCGAGCGCCGGCGAAATCCGTGTCGGTGATAAACTTGTTTCCTCGCCGGCGGACACGGTGCCGCCCGAGCGGCGCAACATGTCGATGATATTCCAGAGCTATGCCCTGTGGCCGCACATGACCGTGGCCGAGAACATCGTCTATGGGCTGAAATTGCGAAAACTGGACCGCGTCACCATCGGCAAGAAACTCGATGCCATTCTGGCGACAACCAGGCTGGCGCCGCTGGCGCAGCGTTATCCAGGTGAATTGTCGGGCGGCCAGCAACAGCGCGTAGCGCTCGCGCGCGCCCTGATCGTGGAGCCGGAAACGCTTTTGCTCGACGAACCTTTGTCGAATCTCGACGCCAATTTGCGCGAGGAAATGCGTTTCGAGATTCGGCGCCTGCACGACGAATATCGTTACACCACCGTCTATGTGACGCACGACCAGTCGGAGGCAATGACCACCGCCGACCTGATCGCGGTAATGAATGCCGGCAAGATCGAGCAGGCCGGCTCGCCCGAAGAAATCTATGACCGGCCCCGTTCGGAATTCGTCGCGCGGTTTATCGGTTCGAGCAACGTCATCAAAGGCAAGGGACTGGATGCAACCCGGGTCGATTTTGCCGGCACCGCGCTGCGTTGCAGCGGAGAGAAAATTGTGGCCAGTGCATCGACGCCGGTTTCTATCCGTCCGCACGACATCGCTATTTCCACGGCTCAGCCGCAAGGCGAAAACGCCGTGCCGGCGACGGTGGTGAGGCAGGTCTTTCTCGGGGGCACCCGGGACTATATGGTCGAGGCCAAGGACGGCACGCAAATACGTGTGCTCACCGCCGCGGCTGAAAATATCCCGAAAGGCAGTGCGGTTTGGTTGCATCTGCCGCCGGAGCGCTGCCGCGCACTCAGCGGCTAACTCAAAAACTTCGCGGGGCGAAATAACAAGGCTATCAGGGAGGATGCATCGATGAGAGACTCAAGGTTTTCTCGCCGGGAATTGCTGATCGGTTCGGGCGCGCTCGCTGCAGGCAGCGCGTTTTCAACCCGTGTGATGTCGGCCGCACCGCCGGCGAGCGCCGTCACACCGGCGCTGATCGAGGAGGCCAAAAAGGAAGGCAAGGTCGTCTGGTATACGTCGGTCGACCTCAAGCTCTCGGAGCAGATCGGCAAGGCGTTCGAGGCGAAATACCCCGGCGTGACCTGCAAGGTCGAGCGCACCGGTGCGGAACGCCTGCTGCAACGGATCGGCCAGGAATATTCCGCCAACGTCCATGCGGTCGACGTCGTCAACTCGTCGGACGCCTCGCATCTTGTCTATTGGAAAGACAAGGACATGCTGGCGCCATACGTTCCGGAGGACGTAGCGAAATTCTACCCGGCCGAGCACAAGGATGCTGACGGCACTTTTGCCAGCTTCCGAGTGTTCCTGTGCGTGATCGCCTACAACACCAATCTCGTCAAAAAGGAAGAAGCGCCGAAGAGCTTTGCCGACCTGCTCGATCCAAAATGGAAGGGCAAGATCGTCAAGGCGCATCCGGGTTACAGCGGCACCATCATGACCGCGACTTACCAGACCTCGCGTGACCTCGGCTGGAGCTACTTCGAAAAGCTTGCGCAGCAGAATATCCTGCAGGTGCAGTCGGCCGCCGATCCGCCGAAGAAGATCGCGCTCGGCGAACGCGCCATCCAGGCCGACGGCGTCGAATATCTGATCCTGCATGAAAAAGAATCAGGTCAACCGGTCGAGCCGGTTTACGCCACCGAGGGCACGCCACTGATTATCGGACCGAATGGTATGTTCAAGGCGGCGCCGAATCCGAACGCGGCAAGGCTTTTCCAGAGTTTCTCATTCTCTCCGGAATGCCAGCAGCTGTGCATCGACGTCGGCGGTCTGCGTTCAGTACATCCGCAGACCAAGGAACATGCCGGCCGCACACCGCTCGGCAAAATCAAGCTGATGAAAGATGATGCAGCCGCAGTGCTCAAGAACGGCGAGCAGATCAAGGCGCGCTACGTCAAGATCTTCCACGTTTAGCAACGTGGCCTCCCCCGCGAGGGGGAGGCCAGTTCACGCCACCAGGTCAGTCTGATGACAACGGTCGCACCCACCGCTCCGGTCGAAAAGCGGCGGCACGGTTTCGATATGTCGAAGCCGGTGCTGCTTGCCTTTGCATTGATCCTGTGCGCGCTGATCGCGATGCCGCTGTCGTGGCTGGTCTACTATGCATTCACTACCAAGACCGGCGCCTTCACCTTTGGCAATTTCCAGCGGCTGGTGTCGGATGCCTCCTATCTCGACCCTCTCTTGACCACCTTCGCGCTTGCGACTTTGTCGGCGTTCTTTTGCTGCGTGGTTGCCGCGCCCATGGGCTGGCTGGTCGCGCGCACCGACATGCCGCTGCGCCGCACCGTCCGGCTTTTGGTGACAGCATCCTTCGTTACGCCGCCGTTCCTCGGCGCCATTGCGTGGGAACTGCTGGCTGCGCCCAACAGCGGGTTGCTGAACCAGCTGTACCGCGAGATAACGGGCGCGTCGCAGGATGTGCATCTGCTGAACATCTATAGCTTCACCGGTCTCGTTTTCGTCATCAGTTGCTACACGTTTCCCTACGTTTTCGTTCTGGTGGCCAATTCGCTCGACCGCACGCCCGGCGACCTCGAGGATGCATCCGCGATTCTCGGCGGCAAGGCCTGGGATACAGCGCGCCGCATCACGATTCCGCTGGCGCTACCCGCGATGGTGGCCGGCGCTCTGGTTGCGTTTCTTCAGGCGATGACGTTGTTCGGCTCGCCGGCAATACTGGCAATGCCTGCCGGCTTCCACACAATGACCACTAAAATCTGGAGCCTGTTCCAGTTCCCGCCACAGCCGGAACTGGCCGCCGCCGCCTCGCTGCCGTTGCTGATCCTCACGGTCATCTTGCTGCGCGCCGAGCACATGGTGCTCGGCCGGCGCGGCTATTCGGTCGTGGGCGGGAAAAACAGCGAGCCGCGCATTGTACGGCTCGGTGGCTGGCGTTGGGTCATGCTGGGCATTGCGATGCTGGTGCTGACGTGCCCGGTGTTTCTGCCCTATTTTGCGCTGCTCAATGCCTCGTTCTCCAAAGTCGCCTCGCATCTCGTGTGGTTCAATAATTTCACGCTGCAGAACCTGCATTTCGTCTTCTACGAGTTGTCGGCAACGCAACTTGCGCTTCGCAACACGTTTATCCTCGGCGTGCTGTCAGCGACGGCCGGCACGATTCTCGCCGTAGTGATTTCCTACGTCACTGCGCGTCAGGCCGTCACTGGCCATCGTGTGTTGGCATTCCTCGCCACGGCGCCGGTGGCCATCCCGGGCATCGTTCTCGGCGTCGGGCTGTTCTTCACCTATACCCGGGCGCCCTTCGTGCTCTACGGCACCTTGTGGATTCTTTTGATCGCTTTCGTGACACTAAGCTTGCCGGCTGCCTATCAGCAGATGCAGTCCGCGCTGCACGCCGTGCATCCCGAACTGGAGGACGCGAGCCGCATTCTCGGCGCGACGCGTCTGCGCGCGTTGTGGCAGATCACCGCGCCGCTGCTGCGTACGAGCGTTATCGCTACCTGGTGCTTCATCTTCGTCGGCGTTATCCGCGAATTATCGGCCGCGATCATGCTGTTCACCTCGGAAACCAAGGTGCTGTCGGTTCTCATTTATGACCTTAACGAGAGCGGCGATCTCGCCGCCATCTCGGTGCTCGGGCTGTTGATGCTGGTCATCACGTTCGTGATTGTGGCGCTTGCCAACAGCCTGCGGGGCCGCAATGCACGCCGCAACGTTGCAATTGGATGACCGCTTGTGAGCGCTGATCTCCCCAAGATTTCCGTTGCCGAGCAATTGGCCGAATCCATCGCCGGATTGCAAGCAAACCGGCTGCCGCCGGCGGTGCGGCGAAAATGCCAAGACCTTCTGATTGACGTGGCCGGACTTTGTGTCACTGCGCGCAACGAGGATTATATCAAGAGCGCGCTCGCCGGTTGCGATGATGAAGGTCCATGCACCGCGATCGGTCATAAACGCACATTCACCGCGGCGAGCGCCGCCTTTATCAACGGCACGGCGGCACACGGCGAGGATTTTGACGACACCTTCGAAGGCGGACCGGTTCATGCCGGCGCCGTGATCGTGCCGGCGGTGCTTGCCGCCTGCGAGCGCCATCGGCCTGATGGCCAGGCGGCGTTGCTCGGCATTGCGGTTGGTACCGAAGTCATGTGCCGGCTGAGCACGGTTGTGCCCAAGGCGGTGCACAAGGCGGGCTTCCACCCGACCGCTATTTTCGGCGCGATGGGCGCGGCCGCGGGCGTGAGTGCCGCGCTGGGTCTCAACGCCAGGCAGATTGTCGATGCGCTCGGTATCGCGGCCAGCATGGCGTCCGGCATCATCGAATATCTGGCCGAAGGCACATGGACCAAGCGGCTGCACCCGGGCTGGGCCGCGCAATCGGGTATTCGGGCGGCTTTGCTGGCGCGCGGCGGCTTCACCGGGCCGCGCACGGTTTTCGAAGGCGTGCACGGGCTGTTCCACGGTTTCGCGCACACCACCGAGGGCAATTACGCTGCGCTTA
This sequence comes from uncultured Alphaproteobacteria bacterium, assembly GCA_963815055.1. GTDB lineage: Bacteria > Pseudomonadota > Alphaproteobacteria > Rhizobiales > Xanthobacteraceae > Pseudolabrys. The sequence goes on from CAWFEU010000001.1 coordinate 581,346, forward strand.
CCGGCGATTTCGGAACGCGGTGGGTCACGGAGACGCTGGCCTTCAAGCCTTACCCGTGCGGAACCATGGCGCATCCCTATATCGACTGCGCCAAGCGCCTTGCGGCGCGCGGCATCAAGCCCGGCGAGGTCAAGGAGCTGATCTGCGAAGTGGCGGAAGGCACAGTGCACCGCCTGTGGGAGCCGCTGGCAGACAAGCAGCGGCCGCCCAATGGCTACGCCGCGAAATTCGCAACGCCTTTCATCCTCGCCACCGGATTTGCGCGCGGCGGCGTCGGGCTTGATGCCTTCACGGAAGCTGCCGTGCGCGACAATGACGTGCTGGCCCTCGCGGCGAAAGTGCGATACGTCATCGATCCGAAAAATCCCTATCCCAACAATTTCACCGGCCACATCCGGGCCGTGCTGAATGATGGACGTGTTGTCGAGGAACGGCAGCCGCACTTCCGGGGCGGCGCCCAGGAGCCGCTCACGCGCGCCGACATCGAGGAGAAGTTTGCGCTCAGTGTCAGATATGGCGGCTGGGACGACAAACGTGCGGCGTCCGCGCTCACGCTGCTGGCAAAGTTATATGATGGCAAAGTCGATTTGGCAGCTTTGCGCGGCTAATTTCACCGTCATGCCCGGCACCGGGCCAGGCATGACGGCATGGAGAGTTTGATGAGCGACAAAGAACTCGCCGGCAAAGTTGCGATCGTCACTGGCGCCGGGCGCAATATCGGCCGCGCTATTGCGCTGACGCTCGCGCAGGCCGGTGCGTCCGTGGTGGTGAACGTGCGCGCGAACCAGGCGGAAGCCGACAGTGTCGTACGTGAAATTGAAGGCGCCGGCGGCAAGGCGGCAAGCGTGCTCGGCGATATTGGCGATGAGAAAACCGCAGCTGCGCTTGCTGAAGCTGCGCTCAAGCGTTTCGGCCGCATTGACTTCCTGGTGAACAACGCCGCGCTGCGCCGCGAAAAGCCGATCGACGAGATGAGCTTTGCCGAATGGCGCGAAGTCATGGGCGTCATCCTGGACGGCACGTTCCGCTGCGTGCATGCCTGCCTGCCGGAGATGAAAAAAAATGGCGGCAGTATCATCAATATGGGCGGCATGAGCGCCCACATCGGGTCGAAGGGGCGCGCGCATGTCATGACCGCAAAATCGGCGCTGGTCGGCTTCTCGCGTGCATTGGCTCACGATCTGGCTGCCCACAAGATCAGCGCAAATTGCGTGGTACCGGGCGCCATCAACACGACGCGGCCGGCGACCTCGCAGAAACCTGCCCACCATCTCACGCACGGCACCATCACCGGTGAGCGTGGGAAGCCTGAGGATGTGGCGGCCATGGTGCGCTTTCTTTGCGGCCCCAGCGGCCGCTACGTCACCGGCCAGACCATCCACGTCAACGGCGGCGCCTATCTCGGGTCGTGAGATTGTCATGGCCGGGCATAGCCGGTCGAAGAACGGCGTCGCTTTGCTCGCCTATGTCCCGGCCATCTCGCTTAGTGGCGCACGATCCTGCCCTCCTAAACGAGGTCACCGGGCAACCGGGGCCGGCCAGCGGCCGGACCCGGTTGCCCGGTGACGACAAGCCGACAAAAGTGCTAATCCACGTCCGCGATTGGTCCGCGTAACAACGAGGTTCCCATGTATTCCGAGCTGGCTCTCTACATCGACGGCAAATGGCTTAACGGTGAAGGCCGCAAGGGCGAGGATGTCATCAATCCGGCGACCGGGAAAACCCTGGCGCATCTTCCGCATGCCAGCAAAGCCGATCTCGATGCGGCGCTTGCGGCCGCCGAGAAGGGTTTCGCGGTCTGGAGGGCAACCTCCGCCTATGATCGCGCCAAGATCCTGCGCAAGGCCGCCGACCTCGTTCGTGAACGCTATGACCATATTTCCAAGGTAATGACGCAGGAACAGGGCAAGGTCTATCCCGAGTCACGTGCGGAAGTTCTCACCAGCGCCGATATTATCGATTGGTACGCCGAGGAAGGGCGCCGCACTTACGGCCGCGTCGTGCCCGGTCGGCAAAAGGGCGTGCGTCAACTCGTGCTGCAGGAGCCGGTCGGTGTTGTCGCGGCGTTCACGCCGTGGAATTTTCCGACGCTCACGCCGGTGCGCAAGATCGCCGGCGCGCTGGCGGCCGGCTGCTCGATCATCATCAAGGCCTCGGAAGAAACACCGGGCGGCTGCGTCGAACTGGTGAAATGCTTTGCCGATGCCGGTCTGCCGGCGGGCGTGCTCAACATGGTGTTCGGCGTGCCGGCGGAAGTGTCCGAGCACCTCATTCCGAAAAAGTCGGTGAAGAAGATCTCCTTCACCGGCTCGGTGCCGGTCGGCAAGCATCTCGCGGCGCTCGCCGGCAAGCACATGAAGAAGGCCACCATGGAGCTTGGCGGCCATTCACCCGTCATGGTGTTCGAAGACGCCGATCCGGAGAAAGCGGCCGATACCATCGCTGCGTTCAAGTACCGCAACGCCGGCCAGGTCTGCATCTCGCCGACGCGGTTCTATGTACACGAGAAACACTACAGCAAGTTCCTGGCGCGCTTCACCGAATACGCCAAGGGCATCAAGATGGGCGACGGCCTGGAGAAAGGCATCACCATGGGTCCGCTCGCCAATTCGCGCCGGCTCGACGCCATGGACAGCTTCGTCGCCGACGCCAAGAGCCGCGGCGGCAAGGTCGTTACCGGCGGCTCGCGCGAGGGCAATCAGGGCTTTTTCTTCCAGCCGACGATTGTCACTGACGTGCCGGATGATTCCAAGATCATGACCGAGGAGCCGTTTGGGCCGGTAGCGCCGATCGTCACCTTCAAAACGTTCGACGAAGTGGTCGAGCGCGCCAACTCATTGCAGTTCGGCCTTGCGGCCTATGCCTTCACCAACTCGGACAAGACCGCGGCCGCCATCGGCGACGCTATTCAGTCCGGCATGGTCGGCGTTAACAGCGTCGCCGTCTCGACGCCGGAAACACCGTTCGGCGGCATCAAGGATTCGGGTTACGGCTCCGAGGGCGGCATGGAGGGTCTCCAGGCCTACATGAACACGAAATTCATTTCGCAGGCGTAAGGTTCAATTGATTTAGTGGCGTTGCCACGATCTCTCTTCCCTCTCCCCTTGTGGGAGAGGGTGCCCGGGCGGAGGCGAAGCCGAGCGAGGGCAGGTGAGGGGTCATAGCCTCACGAGAGTTCGCAACCCCTCACCCGGCTCGCGCTCGCTATCGCTCCGCGCTCGCCACCCTCTCCCACAAGGGGAGAGGGAAAGTGTGGGTGCCTCCCGCTCAGAATTCTATTTGTTCTGCTTCGCCTTCTGGCACGCCTCCCACACCTTCGCGGGCGTGGCGGGCATTTCCATATGGTCGGCCGCGCCATTCGGGATCGCGTTGGAAATCGCGTTCATTACGGCAGCGATCGCGGCCGTGGTGCCGGCCTCGCCGGTGCCCTTCACGCCGAGCGGATTGGTCGTGGCCGGCGACGGGCGCAATGCCTCGCGCAATTCGATTGGCATGATGTGTGCGTGCGGCATGCCGTAGTCCATGAACGAGCCGCTCACCAGTTGTCCGCTGCCTGAATCATAGACCGCATTTTCCACCAGCGCCTGGCCCAGGCCCTGCGCCAGCGAGCCGTGCACCTGACCCTCGACGATCGTTGTGTCGAGCGGATTGCCGCAGTCGTCGACGGCCGTGTAGGTGACGAGATCCACATGGCCGGTATCGGGATCGATCTCGACCTCGGCAACGTGACAGCCGTTGGGAAACGTGAGCGGCGTATCGGCCTTGTCCTTGGTGTCGAGGCTTTCGCCCAGCTCCTTGGCCCGGCGCGCGGTGTCGAACAGGGAGATCTTGCGGTCGGTGCCGACAACTTCGAATTGACCATTGCGGTACTGGATGTCCTGCTCGGACGCTTCCAGCAGCGATGACGCAATTTTTTTGCCCTTGGCCAGCATCACGTCGGCGGTGTGGACGATGGCGTTGCCGGCGCACATCGCCGAGCGCGAGCCAACCGAGGCGTTGCCAGTAAGGCCCAATGCGGTGTCGCCGTGCCGGTGCTCGATCTTGCTCGGATCAATGCCGAGCTTGTTCGCGAGCAGGCGGCCGAACACGGTAGCGTGGCTCTGCCCGGTCGACTGCACGTTGCAGCCGAGGATCAGTTTCTCGCCGTCGGGAAACGCGACCAAGGCCTGTTCCATCGGCGTGGCGCCGGAATGCTCCAGCATACAGGAAATGCCGATGCCGCGGAGCTTCTTGCGGCGCGCCGCCTCGCGCTTGCGCTTGCTGAAATTGGCGTAGTCGGAAAGCTCCAGCGCCTGTTCGACGATGCCGGGGAAATCGCCGCTGTCATAGGTGTTGCCGATCGCGGTCTTGAACGGCATCGCCGACGGCGGAATGAGGTTCTTCCTGCGCAGCCGCAATGGGTCGATGCCGGTGACGCGCGCGGCTTCCTCCACCACGCGCTCGAGCGCGTAGTTTGCCTCCGGCCGTCCGGCGCCGCGATAAGGCGCGATCGGTACCCGGTTGCTGAAATAACAGGCGACCGACGCATAGACTTTTGGGATGCGGTACATGCCGGGAAAGCAGCGCGCGAAATTATTGGTGTTGATGTTGACCCCGGCATTGGCGACGTAGGCGCCCTGGTTGCACAAATGGCGGACGCGCAAGGCGAGAAACTTGCCCTTCTCGTCGAGCGCCAGCTCGGCGTCGGTGATGGCGTCGCGCGCCTGCGCGTCGCTGATGAAGGCTTCCGAACGCGTCGACTGCCAGTGCACCGGCCGGCCGACTTTGCGCGCCGCCACCAGCAACGCGACATATTCCGGGTAGACCGTCGTCTTCATTCCGAAACCGCCGCCGACATCGTCGGTGATGACACGCAGTTTTTCATTCGGAACGCCCAGGATGGAGGCCGCCTGGCTGCGCAGGGCATCGGCGCTCTGCGAGCAGGCGCGCAGCGTGTAGCTTTCGCTCGCCGCGTCATATTGGCCGGTGGCGCCACGCGTCTCGAGCGAGGCCACCACCATGCGCTGGTTGACAACGCGTACGCGTGCCACATGCGGCGCGCTTTTGATGATCCGGTCGACCTCCCGCTCGTTTTCTTCGCTTGGCACCGTGCCCGGCCAGTCGACGCACAGATTGCCTGGCGCGTCCGCGAACAACTGTGTTGCGGCCTTCATTGCCAACTCGAGATCGACCACCGGCGTCAGCTCCTCGTACTCGACCTGTACGAGATCAGCGGCGTCCTGCGCCGCGGCCTGGCTCTCCGCTACCACCATCGCGACCAGGTCACCCACATGCATGGCCGTCTCGGCAAGCACCGGGCGGAATGGCATCGCCATCTTGGCGCCGCCGCGCCCAACCACCGGCGGATGGCGCGCGATGCTGCCGATGCCGGCCGCCTTGATGTCCTGCGCGGTGAGCACCGCGAGAACCCCCTTGGCCTTGCGCGCCTGGTCCGCGTTGACCGACCGCACCCGCGCGTGCGCGTGCGGCGAACGCACGAAGGCGGCATAGGCCGTATTAGGAAGGCGCGGATCGTCCATGAAACGGCCGGCGCCGCGCACCAGGGCGTCGTCTTCGACGCGTGGCGTGTGTCTGGTGTCGTGCGGGGCTGGCTGCCATGCGAAATCCGGAAATTCGCTTGCGGGGCCCCGTTTATAGCCGAACGAACAGGCTGCGACAGGGGCTTGCGTCCATGCGCGGGCTGCGGCACTCAGGCGCTCCTTGCCGCGCGCCAAGTGGCATCTTTGCGGCGTCTTTCGGGTGGTGAAATGAACAACGTGCGTACGATCGATACCCATACCCATATTTTGACCGAGGAAACCGCCGCGCTGCTCACTAAAGCCGGGGTCAAGGTGACCATCACGCCCGACGACGGCGAGAGCGCAGCGCTTGACGTGGCCGGTGTGGTGTACCGCCCGTTCCCGACCGGCGGGTTCGACATTGCGCGCCGGTTGAAGGACATGGATGCGGCCGGGGTCGACGTGCACGTGCTCTCCGCCACGCCGCAGACTTATCTCTACAACCAGGAGCCTGCGCTCGGCGCCACGCTTGCCGCCATTCAGAACGACCAGATGGCGAAGCACATTGCTGCCCATCCCGACCGGTTCATGGGCATTGCCACTTTGCCGTTGCAGGATCCCAAGCGCGCGGCCGACGAGTTGCGGCGCGCGATGACCAGGCTCGGGCTCAAGGGCTCGATGTTTGCCTCGAACATCATGGGCAAAAATCTCGACGATCCGAGTTTCGAGCCGGTGTGGGCGACAGCCGAGGAACTCGGCGCCTCCATGTTTGTGCATCCCAACAACGTTGCCGGCGCCGATCGCCTCAAGTCGTATTACCTGCAAAATCTGATCGGCAATCCGCTCGACACCACGATCGCCGCCGCCTGCCTCTATTTTGGAGGTGTGCTTGATCGCCATCCGAAGCTCACCTTCATGCTTGCGCATGGCGGCGGCTTCACGCCCTATCAGGCGGCCCGCTGGGAGCATGGCTGGAAGGTGCGGCCGGAGCCAAAGAAGAACATCGCGAAGCAACCGCAAGACATCGCCAAGCGCTTCTATTATGACACCATCCTGCATTCGGCGCCGGTACTGGAATTCATGATCGGACATGTTGGCGCCGATCGTGTCATGCTGGGCAGTGACTACCCTTATGATATGGCCATGATGGATTGCGTGAAACACGTACGCGGGTTGAAGATTTCGGACGCCGACAAGGCGACAATTCTTGCAACACGCGCGGAAAAGCTGCTGTCGGGAAAGCCATGAACGTCCAGGCCACCAAAGCCGCGCGTATTCCGACGGCCACAGTCACCGGCCTGATCGTTGACGCAATGATGAAGGCCGGCGTGTCCAAAGACGACGCCGCCAGGATCGCCGAGCTGATGCTGGAAGCCGATCTGATCGGCGCCGATGCGCATGGCGTGTTCCGGCTGATGCAATATGTCCAGCGGCTGAAACTCGGCTCGACCAATCCGCGCCCGAATATCGTGGTGAAGCGCACCGCGCCGGCGACCGCGCTGATCGACGGTGATAACGGCATGGGCCATCTGGTCGTTGCGCGCGCAGCCGAGACCGCGATCGAGCTTGCGCGGGAATGCGGGGTGGCGTGGGTCGGTTGCCGCATGTCGGGTCACGCCGGCGCCGCCGGCGTCTATGCCGCGCTGCCGCTGAAGGCGGATATGGTCGGGCTTTATTCCGCCGTGGCGAACGCCAACCACATGCCGCTTGCGGGCGGCGCCGAGCCGTTGCTCGGCACCAATCCATTGGCGATCGCAATCCCCGCCGGCAAGGAGCCGCCGGTTGTGCTCGATATCGCGACCTCGATTGTGTCTTACGGCACGATCAAGAACCACCGCCTGCAGAACAAACCGCTGCAAGGCGACTGGATGATCGATCCGAAAACCGGCGAGGCCATCATCGATCCGCACAAGAGCGCGGAGGCGCTGCTTTTGCCGATGGCCGGCTACAAGGGCGCAGGGCTGGCGCTGACGTTCGGCCTGCTCGCCGGCACGCTCAATGGCGCGCTGTTTGGCCGCGACTGTGTCGATTTCAATGCGGAGCCGGACAAGGTTACCAACACCGGGCAATTCGTGCTGGCGCTCGATCCGAGCCGTTTCCAGCCGCTCGATCAATTCAAGGCCGAGGTCGACCGGCATATCCGCGAGCTGCGCAACACAAAACCCCTTCCTGGTCAGTCGGTTCGGCTGCCTGGCGAGCAACGCGCGCAGCGCCGCGCCGATCGTTTGCGCAATGGACTACCGCTCGCCCCGGAATTACTGACTCAGCTCGACAGACTTGCGGCCGAACTGGCGATCAAGCCGCTGCGCGAGCGCGCTTGATCAACCAGGCCGGCATCACGTGTTTACGCCGTTAAAGGCCCGTCAAACGGGCCAAAACAGCGTTAACAGACCGTTAACCTAATTAGGTAAACGGCGTTTAACGAATGCTACCAATTTGTTAACTTTTGCAGGTGTTAGGGGCGGGACCAGAGGTTGCGCTTTGTGCGGCCCTTGAGTTGCGGCCATAGCTCGCAGATCGGCCTGTGGCGCGAACGCAAAGTCCCGCCGAAACGCATTCAGTCCTGTCTCGGCACGGCGGCCTGCGAAGGGCAAAGCGCAGGTGCGCAGCGTTGTTGTGTGGATGAAGGAGTGGCTCGGTGACGGCAGGAACCTTGCTCAGCGGCCAGGTGCAGGGCGACCGCATCGAACTTAGCGCCGGCGGATCGTGGACGGCCGAGTATGCCGGTGCGATCGAGCCGCAGGTTATTGCCGCCACGCGCGGAATCAACGCGCGCAACATAGCGTTCAATCTTGCGCGCATTGAATATCTCGACACCTACGGCGCCTGGTTGATCGAGCGTGCGCTGCGCAGCTGGATCAGCCAGGGGCGCGATGCGCGCCTGATCGGGTTACGCGAGGATTACCGCGGCCTGTTCGAGAAGGTTCACGCGGGAACGCAGAAACTGGCGCCACCGCCGCCGCGGCCCAACAGCATCGTGGCGACGCTCGAAAGCGTCGGCATGACCATGTCGGCAGTCGGCGCCGATCTGATGCTGTTTGCGCAAATGCTCGGATCGACAATGGTCGCGCTCGGGCGCGTCTTGCTGCGGCCGACAAGCTTTCGCCTGACGTCGATGGTCTTTCAGCTCGAGCGCGTGTGCTGGCGTGCGGTGCCGATCATCCTGCTGATCACCGTTTTGATCGGCGCCATTCTTGCGCAGCAGGGCATTTTTCATTTCCGAAAATTCGGCGCGGACATCTATGTGATCGACATGGTCGGCGTGCTGGTGCTGCGCGAGGTCGGCGTATTGATTGTCTGCATCATGGTCGCCGGCCGGTCAGGCAGCTCCTATACCGCCGAGCTCGGCGCCATGCGCATGCGCGAGGAGGTCGACGCGCTGCGCACGATGGGTTTTGATCCAATCGAGGTCCTGATCCTCCCGCGCATCCTTGCGCTCGTGATCGCGGTGCCGATCCTCACTTTTCTTGGATCGATGGCTGCGCTGTATGGCGGCGGCCTGGTGTCGTGGCTCTACGGCGGAATCCAGCCCGAGGTCTTTTTGTCGCGCCTGCGCGAAGCGGTTTCGATGAACACGTTCGAAGTTGGCATCATCAAGGCGCCGTTCATGGCCTTGGTGATCGGGGTCGTTGCCTGCGTCGAAGGGTTGCAGGTGCAGGGCAGCGCGGAGTCGCTCGGCGAGCAGACCACCAACTCCGTGGTCAAATCGATTTTCCTGGTCATCGTGCTCGACGGTATTTTCGCCATGTTCTTCGCGTCGATCGGGATGTGACATGGCAAGAGATCTGCAGCCTTCCGTCATTGAAGTGCGCGACCTGGTTGTCGAACTGAAGGGGAACCGGGTCCTCAATGGTGTCACGCTCGATGTTTACCGCGGTGAAATTCTGGGCTTCGTGGGAGCCTCGGGCGCGGGCAAGTCCGTCCTGACGCGCACGATCCTCGGCCTGCTGCCGAAATTGCAGGGCCGCATCGATGTTTTCGGCGTCAATCTTGATCAGGCGGGCGAGACGCAGCGCCAGGAGATCGAGCGGCGCTGGGGGATCCTGTTCCAGCAGGGCGCGCTGTTTTCCTCGCTCACGGTCGGCGAAAACGTCGAGTTCCCGATTCGCGAATATCTCGATATTTCGGGCAGTCTCATGACCGAAATTGCCATTACCAAGCTGGAGATGGTCGGCCTGAAACCGGACGTGTACCGTAAGTATCCGTCGGAACTTTCCGGCGGCATGATCAAGCGTGTTGCGCTCGCGCGCGCGCTGGCGCTTGATCCCGAGATTCTCTTTCTCGATGAGCCGACCTCGGGCCTCGATCCCATCAGCGCGGGCGATTTCGACCAGTTGATCCTGACCCTGCAGCGAACCACCTCGATGGCGGTGTTCATGGTGACGCACGACCTCGACAGTCTGCACACGATTTGCGACCGCATCGCCGTTCTCGGTGATGGCAAGATCATTGAAGCGGGAAACATGGACACAATGCTGGCGTCACAGCACCCGTGGATGAGGGCCTATTTCCACGGCGTGCGTGCGCGAACGGGCTTGCACGCGGCGGCCCGGAACTGATGGAGTAGAGTGATGGAACGCAAGGCGCACTACGCACTGATCGGATTGTTCACGTTCGCCGTGGTCGCGGGCGCGTTTGGCTTCATTTTCTGGCTCCACCATTCCTCCGGCAAGAAACAGGCGGTTGCCTACCGAGTGATCTTCGACAGCTCGGTTTCAGGATTGCAGGTGGGCGGCAACGTGCTGTTCAACGGTATTCGCGTCGGCGAAGTCACCAATCTTCGGCTCGATCCCGACAAGCCGTCGCAGGTCATCGCGCTGCTGGCGGTCAACAAGGCAACACCGATTCGGTCGGATACCAAAGTGGGACTTGAATTCCAGGGCTTGACCGGCGTTGCCGCCGTGTCGCTCAAGGGCGTGTCCGCAACCACGCCACTGATCGAACGCGAAGAGGGCGAGCCGCCGACCTTGAAGGCCGATCCCAGCGCCAGTCAGGACATGATGCAGGCGGCGCGCGAAGTTTTGAACAAGGCCGAAGAGGTGATCACCGCCAACCAGGAGGCGCTGCACCAGGCGATCAACGACATCGCCACGTTCAGCGCATCGCTTGCGCGCAATTCCGACAACGTCAATTCGATCATGAACAACACCAATGCCGCCATGGCCAATGCCAAGGAAGCAACGGCATCGGCGCGCACGCTGATTGAAAATCTCGACAAGCGCACCGACGAGATCACGATCGGCGTGAACAGGATGACGGCAACAGCCACGCGGCAGATCGAAAGCGCCGGCAAGGCGATCGTCGAGCTTACACACAATCCGCAGCGCATTCTGTTTGGCGGCGGCGGTTCTGCCGCTCCGGCGACGCCGGCCCGCCGGCCGCAGTAAAGCGGATCAGGCCGCCGCGCGCACTTCGTCCGGATCGAGCGGCAATTTGACCGGCTGTTTGCGCTTGGCCGAGAGATCGAGCGCCTTGGTCAGCATCAGGTTACGGTGCGCTTCTTCCACGGTTGCTGCCGCCGTCGGCAGCCCGAGTGCGACCCGGTTGAGCCAGGAATCGGTCTCTTCCGCCATCGGCCCGCGCAGTTCCCCGAGCGCCATGTCACCCGGCGGATAGCTGCCCATGAAATCGACCAGCCGCGTGGCGTCCGGGTTGTAACCTTCCGATTGCGGCTTCGACACCGCCAGTACGATGTCGCGGTGGGTGTCGTCGATGGTGAGCACGCCGGTGGTCCCGACAATGCCGACTTCGAGCGAGTAGACTGCCGCCGGCCAGGTTACCGGCAGCGCCCATGACATATTGAGATGATAGATAGTGCCGTCGGAGAAATTGATCATGCCGGCGGTGCCGTCGATGCCCTTGTAGGCAGGGCCCAGCACCTTGTCGACCGAACGCGCATAGCACTCGACCGCCGCCTTGCCCTCCAGGCACCACATGCAGATATCGAGCGCATGCGTTCCCGAAATCACCATCGGTGAAATCGTCGATGGATCGTCCGTGCGCTTGTAGTTGTCGATCGCGACCAGGCGATTCATGAAGGCGCGCGACGTCACCATGGTCACGTCGCCGAGCGCGCCGGTCAGGCATTTTTCCTTGGCTGCCAGCCAGCGGCGGCGGAAACGTTGCGTGTAGCCGACGACGGCGTCGAGTTTTGCGGCCTTGATCGCCTTCAGGACGCGTTCCGATTCCGCAAGATTGGTCGCGAGCGGCTTTTCGATGAGCATCGGGATGCCGCGTTCCACCGCGGCCATGATCGGGTCGACGTGCAGGTGCTCGTCGGTGCAGATGATGGCGGCGGTGACTTCCGGTCGCTTGAGCAACTCGATGTGGCTTTGCGTAACGAAGTCGGCGCTGATTTTCGGGCCAACCTCTCCGGCACGGTTCGGGTTTTTCTCGGCAAGGCCGATCCATTCAACCGCCGGATGGCGCGCCGCCACCTCGCCGCGGAACAATCCGACGCGGCCGCCGCCGATGATCGCGAGCCCGACGCCCTTGGCCGATTTTTTCATGAGAACCTCTCATTCGTCGTTCCGGGACGGCGTGAAACGCCGGACCCGGAATCCAGACACAAAATCTGAGTGGATTTCTGGATTCCGGGTTCGCTCGCCGTGCAAGCGCCCCGGAATGACCGGTAATGAGTTTTCACGGGTTCGCTCCCGCTGGATTTATTCCGGCCCGGTTTCGCTCCTTGAGTTCCGCAATGCCCGAGATCGTCTCGTTGGTGAGCGGCAGGTCGACCGGCTCGTTGCGATCGGCGGACAGGTCGGCGGCGCTGTAGGTTTCCATCACGCGGCGCGCGCTTTCCGGCGTTACCATCACTGGCGTGTCGCGGATGCAGGCCTCCAGGAAATGGATGGTTTCGGGTCCCATGCCGCCGGCGAAGACATCGTCGACCCATTCGCCCGGCATTGTCGACATCGGGAACTCCTGGCCGCGTTTTTCGGTGTTGAGCCAGTTGTCGCGCTGGGTATCGTCGAGGAACAGCGAACCGTCGGTGCCGGTAATCTCGATCCAGGTCGCGCAATAATTGGGATAGCTCGGCGGCAGGTTCCAGCCGCCGCCGATCATCACCGCCACGCCGTTGTCCATGGTGACTGTGGTGAACATCACGTCGTGTGAGCCATTGATCGGCTGCATGTATCCGTAGGCCCCCTGCGAATAGACACGCACAGGCTTCGCCGGCTCCAGCAGCCACAGCACGAAATCGAGATCGTGCGTCAACTCCATGACGACGGGGGACAGCCGCACGCGGCTGGCGATCTTTTTGCCAAGGCTGCGTGACAAATGTCGGCTCACCAGTACGGACACGACCTTGCCGAGCGTGCCGTCCACGATCTTCTTCTTGGCGTAGGCAATCTTTGGATTGAAGCGCTGCGAATAGCCGATGGTGAACTTCAGATTGTTGCGCTTGGCGAGCTGGATGAGCTCATCGGCTTCCCATAGTTCCAGCGCGATCGGCTTCTCCAGCATCACGTTCTTGCCGGACTTCAGGCAGTCGCGGCAGATCGGGTAGTGGTTGGATTCCGGCGTGGTCGAGATGTAGACGACAGAAATATTGTTGTTCTTGATGATGTCGTTGTAATCGAGCGTCGCAGTGGCGGGCTTGTACAGCGCCTTCACCTCGGCCAGCCGGTCGGGCCGGATCTCGCACAGGTGCAATTTGTCCACCAGCGCCGTGCGCGCAAGCGTTTCCGCGCGCGTTCCGCCAACCCATCCGACGCCGATCACCGCAGCTTCAACCGTTTTCACCGAGCTTATCCTTCAGGTTCTTGTGATGCCTGCGGCCGAACGGCCGCGCGGGCGGCACCCTAGCTCACGGCGGAAATGACTGGAAGGGCGCGGGTTTTCAGCCCGTCAAAGCGGCTTTGCCGACGCCGAACACCTGCGCCGCAAATTGCGGGTAGACCTCGGCCAGCTGCGGGGCGATCACTTCGCGCATGAGCTTGAGCGTCTCCGGCGAGGGTGCCGGCGTCTCGGCTACATTTGGCGGCATGTCGAAATCGAAGCCGGTGTTTTCGACGACCTCTTCGACCGTATGTCCGGGATGGATGCTGGCAAGCGTGAAGCGTCCATCCATGAAGCTGAACAGGCAGCGGTTGGTCACCAGCGCAATCGGTCCACCCGGACGATAGATATTTCCGTCATTTGCACCGGGGGCGCTGATGAAGTCGACCTTGGGCACCAAAGTTCGGCGCGAATGCTCGGTGCGAAACAGAATGACTTTCGGCACGACGTAATAGAGATAAGACGAGCCGAATGAGCCCGGAAACCGCACTTTCGGGTGCGCGTAATCGCCGATGCTCACAAGATTGACGTTGCCCTGGCCGTCGATTTGCCCGCCGGACAGAAAAAATACGTCGATGCGGCCCTGGCCGGCGCAATCGAACAGTTCGCGCGCGCCATCGGTGAAGAAATTGTGCTTCCGGCTTTGTAGCAATGACACATAGGGCCGCCCGTTTCCGCGCTCGCGGGCGAGCAAGGCGGCAGTTGCCGGAATCGGCGAGGCGTTGCCCACCGCGACGTGATGTACGTCACCGATCAGGCGCGTGATGACGTCGGCGAGGAGTTCCTCAGGGCGGAAATCTCTTGCGAACATGTGTCGGCCTCTCGGCTTTACCTCTCCCCCGAGGGGAGAGGTGGGATCGCGAAGCGATCCGGGTGAGGGGGATCGGACAGATGAGAGTCACTTGCCCGCTCACCCCAACCCTCTCCCCAGTCGAAGTCGGATGTTTCCGCCTTCGACCGCACTAATATTGCCGAACTCGGGTAAACCCGAGTTCGGGCGGGGAGAGGGCGCTCGCCGTGCTTGCGGCGAACTACGCCGCGCGTTTCTCATACACATACCTATCGAGGTACTCGGCAAAGCCTTCCGGCGTCGCGGCCATGCGGGCATATTCCGCAAGATGCTCCGCGTCCGCGGCATAGTGATCGGGCAGGCCAAGTGGCCAGGCACCACGCTCGGCAATCGCGATGCTATCGACATAGAATCCCGGCAAAGTGCCGGCGGCGAGCACCGGATCGTCGAGCAGATTGCCGTCGTGGATTTTCTCCACGCTGGCAATTGTCATTTCCGCCGCGTGCGCCATGGTGGCGAGTTCGCGCTGGCGTCCGATCCAGACATTGCCAAAGCGGTCCGCCATCGGCGCATGGATCAGCGCGACGTCCGGCTTGATCGCGGGCAGCAGCACGATCGGGTCGTCGTTGCCGAACGGGCTGTCGACCACTTTCCAGTCGTTGCGATATTTCAGGACGTCGGAGCCGATCAGTCCGCGCAGCGGCATGAATGGCACGCCCTTCTCGGCAGCCTGCAATGCCGCGTGCAACGCCGGGCAGGTGGCATCTTTCATTTCGATCGTGCCAGACGTCACTGCCGCATTGAAACGTGGCGCGGGGCCGAACTCGCCGAGGCTGACTGCGCTGGTTTCCAGCGTCGCGATGCAGCCGGCGCCGATCAGCAGATCGGCTTGCAGGCTTGAGGTCGGCAGCGCCACCAGATGCAGCCGTTGCACGCCGCGTTTGATCAGCGCGCGTGTCGCTGCCATCGGCACGCCCGACACTTCGCGCGGCACAACCAGCATGCAACCGTCGCTAATACAGGTCACCGCTTCGTCGAGAGATTTCGCCGGTTGAAACATGTTAACCGCATAACATGCTTGCCACGTGGGCACAATTTTGCGACCTGATCTCGATGGGAATGACGCTGAAAGAAAAGCTGGCAGCCAGGCGCTTCGTGATAACCGCGGAAGTGACGCCGCCGGTGACAGTGGACCGCAATGAATTGCTGGCCAAGGCGCTGCCGCTGAAGGGGCTCGCCGATGCGGTTAACATCACCGACGGCGCCGGCGCGCGCCCGCATCTTGGCGCGGTGATGTCCGCCGGCATGCTGGTCGAGCAGGGGATCGAGCCGATTTTGCAATTCACCTGCCGCGACCGCAATCGCATCGCCTTGCAGAGTGAATTGCTGAGCGCGGCCGCATCCGGTGTATACAATCTGCTGATGTTGCGCGGCGATGATCCGAGCGCCGGCGATCAGCCAGATGCAAAAGCGGTGTTCGATCTCGATCCGCGTGGTTTGCTCGAAACCGCGCGCCGCATGCGCGACACCGGCGAGCTCCCGACCGGGCGCAAATTCACCGGCCGCGCCGATTTTTTCCTCGGCAGTGCAGATAATCCGGTCGATCCGCAGCCCGGCTGGAAGCCGAGCGGTCTCGAGGCCAAGGCCGCTGCTGGCGCGCAATTCGTGCAGACGCAGTTCTGCATGGATGCCGGCGTGGTCCGCCGCTACATGGCGCGGCTGGCGGACCACGGCATTGCGGGTAAATTGTCATTCCTGATCGGCATTGTGCCGCTGCGCTCGGCCAAATCGGCGCGCTGGATCAAGGAGAAGCTGTTCGGCGCGGTGATCCCCGACGCGATCGTCGATCGTATGGATCGCGCCGCCGATCCGCGGCGGAGGGTCGCCGCATTTGCATCGATATCGTTCGGGAACTGGCCGAGATCCCGCATGTTGCCGGGGTGCACATCATGGCGCCCGGCAACGACGCCGCGGTGCCCGACGTTATCAAGGCGGCGCGCGAGAGCATAAGGCGGTTGGCGCCGGCGTAGTCACAATCCGCTCATTCCCGCGTAAGCGGGAATCCAGAAAATAGTCTGGGTCTCCGCTTTCGCGGGGACGAGCGGATCGCTCTCAACTCAGCGCCGACTTCACCCGCTCCGGCGAGAACGGCACACGACGAATGCGGACGCCGGTCGCATCGAAGATGGCGTTGGCGATGGCCGCCGCCACCGGACGGATCGACGGCTCACCGGCGCCGGTCGGTGCGATGTCCGGATGGTTAATCAGCACGACATTCACCTCGCCGGGTGTCTCGGTGATGTCGAGGATCGGATACGTCAGCCAGTCCACACTGGTCACGGCCTTGCGGTCGAAGGTGACTTCTTCCCACAAGGTGCGGCTGACACCCTGGACAATGTTGCCCTCGATGCATTTCACCAGCCCGTCGGGGTTGATGATCTGCCCGCAGTCATGCGCCACCGTGAATTTGCGTGCCCAGATTTTTCCGGTTGAGCGATCGATATCGACTTCGGCGACGATCGCGACACGCGTTCCGTTTCGCTGCGAATAGGCGAGACCTCGGCCGGACACTTTATTCCCGGTCTGGTCGCGTCGCGGCGAGGGCCGCGACTGCCAGCCGGATTTTTCAGCAACTGTCTTGAGCAGCGCGACGTCGCGCGGGATCTTTGACATGCCGCAAGCCGGAATTCGATCGGATCGACATTCAGCCCTGCAGCCACTTCGTCGATGAACGATTCACTGGCGAAATGGATCTGCGGCCCGACCGGATCGCGCAGATGCGACGTGCGCAACGGCGACGAGCGGTCGAGCAACGGCGGGATCGTTTCCCAGCCGGCGCGCTTGTTCTCGAAGGCGTAGGATTCGGCGGGAATGCCGAAGCCATCGCCCGACTTGAGGTCGCTGCCGCGCGCCTGGCCGGCCAGCGTATCGAACGGCTTGCTGCCATTGGTATCGACGTCCACGCGCGAGAACGCCTTGCTCATGAACTCGTAGGCGGTGACCTTGCCGGAGGCATCGATCGCCGCGCGCACTTTGTGCACCGAGGCAGGGCCTTTCGGATCCCAGCCGGTGCCCTGGTCGCGCATGTACTGCAGGCGCACGGGTTTTCCGACGGATTTCGCGAGCACGGCCGCATCCATAGCGGCGTCATCGGCATCATTGCGGCCGTAGGAGCCAGGCCCTGCCTTCCAGATGACATGGACGCTTTCGAGCGGCACTCCGAGCGTCGCCGCGAGGCCTTGTTGCTGGAAGTGCGATTTTTGCGTGCCCGACCAGCACGTGACCTTTCCATCCTTGATCTCGACCAGAGCGCAGGCGGGGCCCATGCTCGCGTGTGACTGGAACGGCCATTCGTACTCGGCTTCGATCACCTTCGCGGCGTTCTTGAACGCCTCGTCGACATTGCCATTTTCTTTTTCGATCTGGCGCTTGCGGACGCTGGCCTTGCGGATGTGGTCATAAAGTGACGCTTGGTCCGGGAATGGTGCATCAACCTGCGACCATTCCACTTTCAGCTTCTGCGCGGCTTGAATGGCATCCCATTCCTTGTCGGCAACCACGCCGAGGAAGCCCTTGTCCCACACCACTTTGGCGCCGGGAATGTCCTTGATCGAGCTTTCGTCCACCTTCACCGGCACGCTGCCGGCCACAGCGGGACGGATCATGCGCCCATGCACCATGCCAGGCACCTTCACATCGGTGACGAAGTCTTCCTGGGCGAAGACTTTTGGCGCCACGTCCTCGCGCTTGATCGGCTGTCCGACGATTTTGTGCTCGCTCGGTTTTTTCGGCTGTGCCTTGCCGGGCGCATAGAGCGGGTTGCCGTATTTCTTGTTCCAGTCGAGCTGAACGTTGAAATATTTTCCGCCGATCAATTGCGCGTAAGACCACGTGCTTGGACTTGTCGTCGCTGGCGCTCACCACGCCGTCAGTCACGCGAGCTTTTCGGCCGGAATGGAAAGCTGGCTTGCCGCCATCTCGACCAGCACGCGGCGCGCTTCCGCGGCGGCGACGCGCATCTGCTTGCCGCCTTCCTGGATACCGGTGGAGCCGGAGGCGCCGCCCTGGTTCACGGTCAGGGCCGTGTCGGCCATGATGACCTTGACGCTCTTGAACGGAACGTCGAGTTCCTCGGCTACGATCTGACCGATGGCGACATGCAGCCCGTGTCCCATGTCCATCTTGCCGTAGAAGGCGGAGACGGTGCCGTCGGCGTTCACGGCAATGTACGAGGACAATTGGTCGGGCGTCAGCGGCGGCTTGGCACCTTGCGCGTTCGCCCTGCCGATCGACAGAACGGTCTCCAGCGATATGCCTGCGCCGACCGAAACGACGAGGGCGCCGCCACCGAGCAGGACCGAACGGCGGGTGAGTGACGAGGTTTTTTCAAATTTTGTCATGGTGTTCTCCCTCAGCCCATCATCGCGGCGGCACGCTTGACCGCTTTGAGAATACTGATGTGCGTACCGCAACGGCACTTGAGGCCGGAGAGAGCGTCCTTGATCTCGGCCTCCGTTGGCTTTTTCTTGTCGCGGAGGAAAGCGGCTGCCGTCATGAGCCAGCCGTTGATGCAGTAGCCGCATTGCGGCACCTGCTCCTCGACATAGGCTGTCTGCAATGGATGTGGTTTTTCCGGGGTCCCTAGTCCCGCAAGCGTCGTGATCTTGGCATCGCCGACGGACGATATCGTAGTGATGCAAGAGCGGGTCGGCTGCGCCATCGAGATGCACGGTGCAGGCGCCGCATTGCGCGAGGCCGCAACCGAAATGTGGGTTATTGAGACCAAGATCGTCACGCAGCGCATAGAGCAACGGCATGTCCGGATCGGCATTAATGGTGTGGGATGTACCATTGACCGTGACGGTAAAGCGTTGGGGGTCATAGCGTTCAGCTCCCTGAACAGTAGTTGACAGGGCAGGAGGCTTACGGCCCCCGCCCATCGCGGATGCGTCTTGTGGCGACGCTTGCAGACCACAGGCTAGTCCCGCACACTGGCCTTGGGAACGCCCGTTGCGATAAAATAGCTGTTAACGATCACGGGAATAGTGGCCCAGTCCAGAGGCCATAAGGAACTGGGCCCAGGGAGGAATTCGCCATGCGCATCACCGCGTCCAAGAGCGTCGCACTCGGCGCAATTGTCGTCGCCTCAGCCATTGCCATTTTGTCCATATCCGGCACTCGCGCAGGAAAAGGTCTGGAAGCACGGCCTGATCAACGCCAAGGCGGACGCTGGTATTTTCCTGATGGTATCGACGCGCGACTTCGCAAAAAAACAGGGCCTCAAAATCGAGATCTCGCAATTCAAGGACGATCAGCTCGCGCTCAAGGCGCTGATCGCCGGCGAGCTGGATAGTTTCGAGGGCGGGCCGCAGGGCGTTTTCGCGGTCGACGCCAAAGGCGGCGATGTGAAATTGCTTGGCTGTCACTGGATCGTGGTTCCGCACGCAATTTATGCCACTGACAAGATCAGCAAGGTCGAGGATCTCAAGGGCAAGCAGATTGCGGTGTCCGCCCCGAATTCGATGCCCGATATGCTGGCGCGATCGGCGCTCGCAAAATTCGGCGTGACCGATACGGACGTGAAGTTAGCGGCAGTCGGTGGCGATCACGACCGTTATCAGGCTCTCATCGGTGGCGTCGTCGACGCCGCCGTTGATTTCAAACGAATATCAGCCGATCGTACCCAAGAATATCCATCTGCTGGTGGCCGGCCGCGATGCCGTGCCGAATTTCCTGCGCGTTTGCATCGTTTCGAGCGCCAAGAAATTGGCGGAGCGGGGAGACGATGCTGTGAAGTTTCTCGCCGCCGAGATGAGTGCGTTGCGGTTTCGCGCTCTCCCACCGTGATGAGACCATCGCTCTCACGCGCGAGTTGATCCACGCCAAGCCCGATGATCTGCGCCCGGCTTTCGTCTATGATGATGCCATCCAGACATCATGCCGTGGATCCAACACTGCCGCTACCGGCGGAAAAGATCCGATGGATTCAGGAGCAGATGGTGAAGGCCGGAAAGCTGAAGGCGCCGTTAGACCTCAAGGACGTAACCGCGCCGGAATATCGTGAAAAGGCGCTCAAAGTTATCGGCCACTAGGAACGATATAACCTGTCATTCCGGAGCTGGCCGCAGGCCAGCATCCGGAATCCAGATGCGGGTTCTGAGCGTGGTTCTGGATTTCGGGTTCGCTCGTTTCACTCGCGCCCCGGAATGACGGCCCGAAGGGAACGGAGTTGTGAATGGGTGAGGTTACATTCCTCGACGTATCCAAGCGCTTTACGTTGCGAGTGGATGACGAGGTTCACCACGTGCAGGCGCTCGACCGCGTCAGCTTCAGCGTCAAGGACGGCGAAATCGTTGCGCTGATCGGACCGTCCGGTTGCGGCAAAACCACCGCGCTGCGCGTCGCCATGGGCCTCGACGCGTCGACCAGTGGTCGCGTCATGGTCGACGGACGCGAGGTCCATGGTTGCGGGCACGACCGCGGCATGGTTTTCCAGCATGCCGAATTGCTGCCGTGGCTCTCGGCGTTGCAGAACGTGATGTTCGGCCTGGAAATGAAAGGCATGCGCGGCACGGTTCTGCGCGCGACAGCGGAAAAATATCTGCACCTGGTGGGGCTAAAGGATTCGCAGAACCGGCGTCCGCACCAGCTTTCCGGCGGCATGAAGCAGCGCGTCGGTATTGCGCGCGCGCTCGCCATTGATCCGAAAGTTCTGCTGATGGACGAACCCTTCGGCGCGCTCGACGCGCAGACGCGCGAGTCTTTGCAGGCTGAATTACTCGATATTCATGCACGCACCGGCAAGACGATTGTCTTTGTGACCCACGACCTCGACGAGGCGGTTTTGATCGCAGACCGCATCGTGGTGATGAAGAACGGCCGCGTGCAGGAAGTCATGGACGTACCGCTCAGGCGTCCGCGCCCTGACCTCGGGATCGTGCGCGGGACGCCGGAATTCGCCGAGACGCGCTACAAGGTCTGGCGCGCAATCCACGACGGCGCCACGGTTCACTGAGATGCCGAGTGATCACCACATACTCCGCTCATTCCCGCGCAGGGCCGTCCGGAGGACGGCGTGCCCCGCACGCCTATGCGGGAATCCAGGGACGCAAACGCAAAATCCCGCTCCTGGGTCCCCGCTTTCGCGGGGACGAGCCGGAGAGAGATAGTCGCGATGGTCGACATCACCGACAAGCGTAGCGCTACACCGGACGCCGGGCCAGCGGAGCGCAAGCCGTGGCCGCGATGGGTGATTACGCTTACCTCGATCGCGGTTGTGCTGATCCTGTGGGAAATATTCGGCCGGCGCGTCAATCCGGTATTCGGTTCCTATCCGTCGGCGATCGCGGTGGCGTTCTGGGAACTGGCGGTCTCCGGCCAATTATGGTCGGCGCTCAATGAATCCCTGCGGCCGTTTTTGCTCGGCTATGCTTTGGCAATACTGATCGGCGTGCCGCTCGGGCTGCTGATCGGCGGCTTCCGCGTGGCGGAGGCGGCGCTCGGCATTTATGTGACGGCCGGATATGCAATGCCATTGGTCGCGCTGGTGCCGCTGCTGATCCTGTGGCTTGGCCTCGGTTTCGCGGTCAAGGTCGCGGTTGTATTCCTGATGGCGCTATTCCCGATCACCATCAATACCTGGCTCGGCGTCGTCGCCGTGCCCAAGACGCTGATCGAGGTTGGAAAATCCTTTGTGGCGCCTGACCTGGTAATCCTGCGGCGCATCGTGCTGCCCGCCACGCTGCCTTACATCATGGCCGGCGTGCGCCTCGCGGTCGGCCGCGCGGTGGTGGCCATGGTGATTGCGGAATTCTTCACGACGATTTCCGGCCTCGGCGCGGTGATCATCAATTCCGCCAACAACTTCGACACCGCCACAATGTTCGTGCCGATCATCATCTTGATGCTGATGGCGGTTGGCCTGAATTGGCTGATCGGCTGGGTCGAGCGCCGCGTCGCGCCCTGGCAGGCGGAAATCGCGGGAAGAGATCGGGAGTAGTTTTTTACTTATAATCTGCAGCCTCTACCGGCCTCATGGTGAGGAGCGCTCCGAAGGAGCGCGTCTCGAACGACAAGCGCGTTTACGCGCGTCTCCGACGCGCTATGCAGCCACTCTCATCCTTAGAGACGGGCGCTACGCGCCCTACTCAGGATGAGGCAGAGGAACGCTGCGATGTATGGGTCCCCGCTGGAATTTATCATCGGGCCGCGTGGGCCCGTTAGCGGGGACGACACTTGCTATGTGGCAATGGCTTCCATCGCCTTCAGCAAATCGCGTACCTGCGCCTCCGAAATATTGCGCGTGATGAACACGACGCGGCTTGTGCGGTTTCCGTCGGGCCACGATTCAAGCTCGACCGGCGGATGGGCAAGGTGTTGCACAAACTGCACCAGCACCGGCCCTTTACATCCTTCGACGTCGAGAAAACCCTTTACTCGCAGCAGGTCCGGCCCGCGCAGCGTCATCAGGGTGTCCATGGTTTTTGCGAATACCGGCCACGGTATCGGTGTGCTGCCGGTGAGCACAAAGCTGCCGATGCCATCGGCGTGTGCGGCGTCGGCAACAAAGGGATTGCGCTGATCGGCGGCCGGTTCAGTGAGCCGGGTGGGATCAAGCGCGCCATTGACTGCTTCGAGGATCTCGGCGCCGGGATTGAGCGCGCGCAACCGCGCGCTGAGCGCGGCGCCGGCGGCTTCGCCGGCGATGTCGGTCTTGGTGACGACGAGACGGTCGGCGAGCATCGCCTGCTTGCGCGCTTCGGACGACCACGCCAACGTGTCGAGGCCGTGCTCCGCATCGACCACCGTCACCACGGCTTCGACGTGGAAGACACTGCCTAGGGCCCGGTCGGTCGCGAAGGTCTGCAGGATAGGCGAGGGATCCGCGAGCCCGCTGGTCTCGATCACGATACGGCGGAAGTCCGGTAACTCGCCGCGTTCGCGCTCGATCACCATGCGGCGCAAAGCCTGCTGCAGGTCGGTGCGGGTAATGCAGCACAGGCAGCCATTGCCCAGCAGCACGGTTTCGTCGGCGCTCGATCGCACCAGCGCATCATCGATGCCGATGGCGCCAAACTCGTTGACCACCACTGCGGTGCCTTTGCCTTCCGCCGTTGCCAGGAAGCGCTTGAGCAACGTGGTCTTTCCGGCGCCGAGAAAACCGGTGATCACCGTGACAGGCAGACGAGCCCCGCGCTCGCGCTTGAGCCTGCGGCCGAAACGCCCTGCGGCGGGGGAAGGGAAGAGAGAGTTCATGATTCACTCGTCATGGCCGGGCTTGTCCCGGCCATCCACGACTTGCTTGGTCGAGACTCTAAAGACGTGGATGCCCGGCACAAGGCCGGGCATGACGGCTATGAATCAAAAATCCATCTCCAGCGTGTACAGCCCGCCGGTGTGGCGGTCGACGGTGTACACAATTTTCCGCTCGTCCACGAACACATCGTTGAGCTGCACGGCGCCAACCGGCGTGCCTTTCGGTGGCGGCGGCACGAAGGTGCCGACTTCCTGCGGCTGGTATGGATTGGAAATATCGTAGGCCCGCAGACCGCCGTTGAAGAAGGTGCCGATCACGATCTGGTCCGACTGCCAGGACGTCGGCAAGGCGACGTTCTCGTGAATATTGTGCGCGCCGAAGCGTCCGCCGCGATCCTTGTAGGCGTCGACCGGCGGCAGCGGGCAGGTCGAGATCGACACCGGATGCGTTTCGTCCCGCATGTCCAGAATCCAGATTAATTTCGGCCAATCCTTGCCGGCATTCTCGGTCGATTCGTCGGTGACCAGCATGAGGTTACGATCGAACAACGGCACCGCCGTGTGCATGAAGCCGGTATAGGGCGGCGAATTGGTCCAGTGCGAGATCACCTTCGGGTTGGCCTTGTCCTTGATGTCCATCACGAACATGCCGCCGTCGATGTAACAGAGGTAGAGCCGGTCCGGCCGCTGCGGGTAAACATTGGTGTTGTGCGCGCGATAGCCCTTGTCGAGCGGGTGACGCGGCGGCGGTGCGACATTGTCGGTCGCACTCGTGCCCGGCATCCACCAGCGGCCGATTTCTTTCGGCTTCGATGGATCGCGCACGTCAATGCAGCGGTAGAACTGGTCATCGTTCGGGTTGCTCGGTTTGAAATCGGGCGACCCGGATGCCATGTGGACGTATTCACCGTCACAGAACCAAAGCTGATGCACGCCGCGCGAGGTTGGACCCGAGCAGTCGAAGAATGAAATGGAGCGTGGCTTCTCCGGCACCGAGATATCGAATAGTTCAAGACCGGCCGGCTGCTGTCCGGTCTTCTGCGTTTGATACGCGACGGCCATGATGTCACCCGCCGTCTCCAGCGAATTCGACCGCATGTGAGGCTTCGGCAGGTCGGTCTGCACGACAACCTTGGGATTGCGCGGATCGGAGACGTCGACACCGGTGAAGTTCTTGGGCGCGCTTTCATGCGCGAGCCAAATGATGCGGCGCCCGTCCTTGGCGATCTGCACCGACATGCCTTCGCCCATGCCACCAAAGCCGCCGAGGTCGTTCTGCGCGAGCAGCTTGAAATTCCAGGTGACGGGCTCACCGCTCTTGCTGAGCGGATTGTTCTGGGCGGACATGCGGGACTCCTCTTTTTCCCTTTCTAAGCGTTGAAGGGGATCAGTTCGTGTTACGAAAGCGATGGAATTTGGGTGAGAGCTCGGTCGTCATGCCCGGTTTCATGCCACGCATCCACGTCTTCCTTCAGCGTGACGCAGGTCGCTATTAAAGAAGACGTGAATGGCCGGGACAAGCCCGGCCATGACGGGTGGTTCGCTCAGCGCATAGCAGCCTTTCAGGCGCCGGCCTTCTTCAGGAAATCGGTACGCAGCGCCTTGGTCCAGTCCGGCATCGCCTTGATTTTCTTGGTGTCGATCAGGATTTGCGATTGCGCGGTCATGTAGGGAACGATGTTGTCGGGCCAGCCGGGCTGCACCTCGACGCGGGCCAGCGCCTTGGCAAACGTATCCTTGGACATCGTGTAGCCCTTCGACGTGTAGAACGAGTATATCGTGTCGGCCACTTTCGCGGGGCTGCTCTTGAAGTCCTTGGCCACTTCGAGCCAGGCCTTCAGATAGGCCACCACGGTGTCCGGATTCTTGTCGACGAATTCCGGCGTTGCAGCCATGAAAACTGGCAGTCTGTCGAACAGATCGAATTCAGAAATGGTGACGGCGAGGCCATCAGCTTCGGCGATGGCATTGTAGGGTTCGACATTGACCATGGCGTCCACGGTTTTCGCCGCCATGGCGGCGACCATGTCGTTGACGTTCATCCGGATCTCTTCGTAATCGCCCTTCTTCAAGCCCGCCTTGGTGGCAATCTGATCGACGAAGATGTTGCCGGTTGAAGAGCCGGTCTGGTTGGCGACCTTCTTGCCTTTGAGCTGCTCGACCTTGGTGATGCCGAGGTCCTTGCGCGCCATCACGCGGGCGGTTTTGCCGACATATTCGATCATGGCGATGGCGACGAGGCCGCCTTTGTCATGGCCAATGGCGAATGACGGCCCGGCATAGGTGCCCATGTCGACCTGGCGCGCCACCATCTGCTGCATTGTGAGGTTGCCGGATGGCACGGCAAATTCCTGGAACTTCACGCCGTGCTTTTCGAGCAGGCCGGACCGAAGCAGATAATAGGTCGGCATGCCCCACATATTGGTTTGGTAACCTTGCCGCACGGTCTCCAGTGCCGCGGCCGGTTTAATACCAAGACCTGCCGCGAGCACGCCGGCGCCGGTGGCGGCAAGATAATGCCGGCGGGTCATTTCGCTGTTCCGAACAGTCATCGTCTATCCTCCCTATGGTTTTGCTTTGCCGTTGCTGCCTTTTGCGGCCACCTCAGCACCGATATCGTGACCGAGATAGCCCAGCAGCTCCTTTTGGCATTCGACGAATTCAACGCTCAATGGATCACGCGGACGTGGCAGGTCGATCTTGACGATCTTCTTCACGGTGCCGGGGTGCGCGCTCATCACCACGACACGATCGGCGAGATAAACCGCTTCCGCCACGTTATGCGTCACGTAAATCACCGTCTTGCGGGTTTCCCGCCAGACGTCGGCGAGCAGGCGCTGCATGTCGTCGCGGGTCATTGCATCGAGCGCCGCGAATGGTTCATCCATCAGCAGGACCGAGGGATTGTACGCCAGTGCGCGCGCAATGGCGACCCGCTGTTGCATGCCACCCGACAGATGATGCGGATACGAAGCGGTGAACTTCTCGAGCTTGACTAGGCGCAGCTGTTCGCGCGCGATTTTGTCGCGTTCGTCCTTTGGCAAACCTTTCATTTCGAGACCAAAGGAAACGTTACCGAGCGCGGTGCGCCACGGAAACAGCTGGGCGAAGTCCTGGAATACAACGCCACGGTCCATGCCGTGTCCGGTCACCGGTTTGCCGCCGATGCGGATTTCGCCCGCAGCCGGCGACAGGAAGCCTGCGATGATATTCAGCAACGTGGATTTTCCGCAGCCGGACGGGCCGACGATGCAAACGAACTCGGACGCATCGATATGAATGCTGACGTCCCTGACGCCGGGGACCTTGCCGCCGGGCGTATCGTAGACCAGAGAGACGTCTTTAATTTCGATCGGGACCATGTTGTGCCGTTTGTTCCGTCAAACTGTCTCTAACCCTTGGCCATGCGCACCATGCCCCAGCGCTGCACGGTCGCGCGCTCGATCGAGCCGAACACCAGGCGCTCGAAGGCGTAGCCGATCGCGCCGATGACGGCGAGCGAAGCCAGCATGATGTCGGCGTTGAGGAATTCCTTGGCGTCGAAGATCACCCAGCCGAGCCCCCAGTCGGAGGCCGCGATCATCTCGGCGCCGACCACCGCAATCCAGGCCCGCAAGAATGACTGCCGCATGCCGGTGATGATGAAAGGCGACGCGCCCGGGATGATCACCTTCCAGAACAGAATTGTTCGTCGGCGCCCATGGCGCCGGCCGCGCGCAGCCAGAGCGGATTAACGGAGCGCACGCCTGACCAGGTATTGAACACCATCGGGAACGTCGCGGCATAGAACACGATGAGGATCGTCGTGAGGTTTCCGATGCCGAACCAAAGCATGAACAGCGGCACCAGGGCGAAGGAAGGGATAGGCATCAGCGCGCTGACCAGCGGCAGAAAGAAATTTTCGATCGCACGTAAAGCGCGCCATCAGAATGCCCAGCGGGATTCCCACGACCACCGCAAGGCTAAAGCCGAACATCACTCGGTACATTGTGAAGGCGGCGTGTTCGATGATGCTGCCATCGGCGATCATCGCGAACAACGTACTCACAACCGCCGGAATTGTCGGCAGCAGGGCCGGCGCGAAATAGCCGCTCCGCGCCAGGCCCTCGTAGACAGCCGCTGCGATGGCGAGCGTGATCGCGGCGCGGATCAGCGAGCGGGTGCGTTGTCCGTTTTCGTTCATGCTGCGACCATTCCCCAACGCACCACGGTGTAGTCTTCGATTTTCTGGAACACGAATTTCTCAAGCCCGAGCCCGATGAGCGCAATGACCGCGATGCCGGCCAGCATGGCATCTGTATTGAGGAATTCGCGTGCACCGAATATCAGCCAGCCGAGGCCCCAGGGCACGGCCGCGAGCATTTCGACGGCAACAAGAATACGCCAGGCTTGGGCCAGACCGAGCCGGAGCCCGGTGAGAATGTAAGGCAAGGCGCCCGGAAGGATGACGTGGCTGAACATCCGGCGATCGTCAGCCCCCATGGACTGTGCCGAGCGCACCCAGATTTCCTTCACCGCCTTCACGCCGGTCCAGCTGTTGAAGATGATCGGAAAGGCCGAAACGAACCCGACGAGCAGAACGGCGGAAATATTGCCGAGGCCGAACCAGAGCAGGAACAAGGGCGCATAAGCGAGGCCGGGGATCGGCGCGCAAATGCTCACCAACGGGAGACAAATATCCTCGGCGCGGCGCGACCGTCCCATGAGCACGCCGATACTGACGCCGATGAGGGCGGCCAAAGCAAATCCACTCAGCAGCCGGATGACAGTCTCGATTGCGTGGTGCGGGAGAATTCCCGCGATGGTGAGCCTTACAAAGGACGCCGCGACTTCTTCCAGTGTCGGAAACAGACGGTGCGGGAATATGCCGGCCCAGGCGACAATTTCCCAAATCGTTCCTACGACGGCAAACGGGAAAATATTGCGCGCAATCAGGCGCAGGCGTCCGCTGGTTCGCGAACGGCCCGCAGCGGCGCTCACGGCAATGGTGGTGACGGCATCCTGCATCGGAGCCTGTTTTCCTCCCGCGAGCTGGGCCAAGGCAGTTTGAGCGCGGATCCCTCGGCGGCCTTGTGACCGGCCTTGCTGGAAGGATAGTGCGCTTTGAACGCCCACCACAAGCATCTGCTCCTGCGGATTCTCGCCCGGTGAGTCGCCTCTGGCGCAATTGCGGCAGACCGGCTAAAGCCCCGCCACGCGCGCCTGAACGGCGACAAGCTTCAACGGGAGAGTTTCGTGATGTCGAAGACCGCACAAAAGATCGGCTGGATCGGGGCTGGGCGCATGGGGACGCCCATGGCCGAGCGCCTGCTCAAGGCTGGCCACGACGTGACGATCTGGAACCGCACCCGCGCCAAGGCCGAACCGCTTGCCGCCAAGGGGGGCAAGCTGGTCGACAAGCCGGTCGAGCTTGCGGATTGCGATGTGGTGTTTGCCATCGTTTCCACCGGCAAGGATGTCGAAGAGGTTGTTTTCGGCAAGGACGGTCTACTGAGCGGTGCGAAGAAACCAAAGATGCTGGTTGATTGCTCGTCGATCTCGGTCGAGGAATCTGCCGCCATCCGCAAGCGTCTGATCGAGAAGGGCGTGAGCTTCCTGGCGGCGCCGGTGTCAGGCAATGCCAAGGTGATCAAGGCCGGCAAGCTGTCGTCGGTGGTGTCAGGTCCCGAGGCCGACGCCAGAATTGCAATGCCGCTGATCGAAGTGTTCGCGCCACAGGGTGTTTCCTATGTCGGCGATGGCGAACTCGCGCGGATCTGCAAGATCGCACACAACGTCATGCTCGGGGTGGTGATCGAGAACCTGATCGAAATTACGCTGCTCGCCAACAAGATGGGCGTGCCGCGTCATGCCTTTCTCGCGTTCATGAATAATGGCGTGATGGGCTCGATGTTCACGCGTTACAAGACGCCGGCGCTGGTGAATCTCGACTGGACGACGACCTTCACGCCGGAATTGCTGCGCAAGGATCTCGATCTGGGCCTAGAACTCGGCCGCGAATGGGACGTGCCGATGCCGGTGACCGCCGCCACGCGCGAAGTGCTGCAAACTCACTTCGGCGCCGCAATGCTGCAGAAAAATCCGGAAGAATATCTGCAGAAGGACTTCGCCGCGCTGGCCGAAACGATGGCGCTCGCCGCCGGCATGAAGCTCACGCCGGAAAACAAGAATGTATCGACGGGGTTGGAGTAGCCTCTCCGCTGTCATTGCCGGGCTTGATCCGGCAATCCATGAGGTCGTGCACGAACAGCAGCCTTACATTCGGCAGCGACAAGAGGCGATGCATCATGGATGCCCGGGTCAAGCCCGGGCATGACGCGGAGTGTGTGGTGGGCAGATAAAAAAAGGGCCCCTTGCGGGGCCCTGTGTGCATAAGGTGGAGGATTTACGCCGCCATCTAAGCCTATAGGGAGGAAAACGGCGGCTGCGCACGTTTTCAGTGAACCGGTCGGGGGTGTTCACCACAAGTAAATTGCCCGTAAATATCATGGTGGATATGCGTCGGGCGCATGCGGCATCCTCGGGTGTTAGACTACAAGATTACCGAACGGGAGTTCGAAATGGCCTTCAAGCTCTACAACGCTCCACAGTCGACCTGCAGCCAACGCGTCCGCTTTGTTTTCAATGCCAAAAGACTTCCATTCGATGAAGTGAAGCTCAATCTGCTCGAAGGCGACCAGCTCAAGCCTGACTATCTCAGGCTCAACCCCAATGGGGTGGTGCCCACGCTCGACCATGACGGCGCCATTGTCACCGATTCCACCGTCATCACCGAGTACCTTGACGAAATCGCGCCGGCGGACAGTTTTACGCCCGAGGATCCGGTCGCGCGCGCCCGCATGCGCGCGCTGATGCATTTCATCGACGAGATGCCGGCCGCCGCCGTGCGGGTACCGACCTTCAACCTCGCGTTCCTGCCGAGTTTCCAGAAGATGAGCCGCGACGCCTTTGTTGCCATGGCGGAATCAAAGCCGCTGCGCCGCGAATTCATGCTCACGATGGGGCAGACCGGTTTCCCGAAGACGGAAATGGATGCCGCGCTCGGGCGCCTGCGCCGCGCCTATGAACGCATGGATACCGAGATCAAGAGCAGCGGCGGCCCCTGGCTCCTCGGCAAGGACATCACGCTGGCCGACGTTGCTGTAATGCCGGCCCTTGTCCGCATGAACGATCTGGGCATGCCGGACTGGCAGGATCTGCCGCGTGTTGTCACATGGTTTGACAACATCCGCGCCCATGCGGCTTACAAGCCGACTTACTACCAGGGGTCATTGTTGAGCGAGCGGTTTCCGCATCTGAAGGAGAAGGCTCCGGCCTGATCCTATCGCGTTGACCTGCGGTCGAGTTCCGGCAGGCGGCCGGTCGCCTTGTAGTTTCGCCCAGAAACCGTATCTCCAGGGCACGGCGTTGTCGCCGACTGCGCCGCGACTCATCATTGCAACGCGGAGCTTTGCCATGAATCCCATCACGACGCTTGTCACAATTATTTTCGGAGCCATCGCTGTAATGCTGTTCGGTGCAGGCCTGCAGGCCGCCGGCATCGGTTTCGGTGTCCTCGCGGTGCTCACGGCATTTTCGCTCAAGATGGCGAACAACTGGGAACGCTTCGTGATCCTGCGCGCCGGAAAATTGTCGAGCGTGAAAGGGCCGGGGCTGTTCGTGATTATCCCCGTGATCGACAGCGTCACGGCCGTGATCGACGGACGCATCCAGACCACGGCTTTTAACGCCGAGCAGGCGCTCACGCGGGACACGGTGCCCGTCAATGTGGATGCGATCGTGTTCTGGCACGTGCACGACGCCCAGCGCGCCGCGCTCAATATCACCAATTACCGCGAGGCGATTGACCGCGTTTCGCAGACGAGCTTGCGTGAAATGATCGGCGCCTCGCATCTCTCGGCTTTGCTGGCGGAACGCAAGACGGCAGACGAGGTACTGCGGGCCGAAATTGCCGGAAAGACGGCGGATTGGGGCATTTCGGTCAATTCGGTGGAAATCCGCGATGTCGCGATTCCGGTGGCCTTGCAGGACGCCATGTCGCGCCAGGCGCAAGCCGAACGCGAAAAAGAAGCGCGCGTGATCCTTGGCTCGGCGGAGGCTGCGATCGCGGAAAAATTTGTCGAAGCAGCGAAAACCTACAGCGGCGAGCCGGCCGCGCTCCACCTGCGCGCGATGAACATCATCTATGAGACCACGAAAGAGCGCGGCGCCACCATCCTGATGCCGACATCGATGGTCGATTCGATGAGTGTCGCTCTTCCGGCGGCGATGATGCAGCCGGGTACTTTGGCGGGGAAAACCTAGCGCAATTTTCCGCTCATTCCCGCGCAAGCGGGAATCCAGTTCGTCGAAAAAATCGATCTGGGTCCCCGCTTTCGCGGGGACGAGCGGACTGTGGCGTTCCCCTCAATACCTGTTCGCGATCGGCAGTTCTTCGGCCGGGAACAGCGTGATCAGGCGGCATCCCTTGTCGGTAACGACGACCTCTTCCTCGATGCGCGCGCCGGAATAGCCATCGGTCGCCGGGCAGTAGGTTTCGATGGCGAACACCATGCCTTCCTTGATTTCGGTCGGATGATCCATCGAGACCACCCGCGAAATGATCGGCCGTTCGTGCAAGGCCAAGCCGAGGCCGTGCGCGAACTGCAGGCCGAAGGCCGACGTCTCATCCGGGAAACCGAATTCCTGGGCCTTGGGGAAAGCTCCGCAAATATGCGCGGTCATCGCGCCCGGCTTGATGCGGTCGATCGCCCCATCGAGCCACTCGCGCGCCTTCTTGTACGCGTCGTGTTGCGCCGGCGTGGCGCGACCGACATTGAAGGTGCGGTAGTAGCAGGTGCGGTAGCCCATGAATGACTGAAGGATATCGAAGAAAGCCTGGTCGCCCGGCCGGATCATGCGGTCGGTGAAATTGTGCGGATGCGGGTTGCACCGTTCGCCGGAAATGGCATTCACCGCTTCCACGTCGTCCGAACCGTGCCGATAGAGGAATTCGTTGACCTTGGCGACGATGTCGTTCTCGCGCACGCCCGGTTTGAGTTCTTCGTTGATCATGTGATACGCGCCGTCCACCATCGCAGCGGCGCGATTGAGCAACGCGATCTCGTCCTGCGACTTGACCTCGCGCGCTTCCAGCATCACCTGCTGGCCATCGACGATGTTG
This sequence comes from uncultured Alphaproteobacteria bacterium, assembly GCA_963815055.1. Lineage (GTDB taxonomy): Bacteria > Pseudomonadota > Alphaproteobacteria > Rhizobiales > Xanthobacteraceae > Pseudolabrys. Next base: position 613,837 of record CAWFEU010000001.1, read on the forward strand.
AGACCAGCCTTTTGCAACTCAAACATCATCGGTGGCTCGATGATATCGACGCCGATCGGCATCTTTTCGCAACCGGCTTCCTTGATCAGCGAGGCGATCTCCTTGGCGTGCTTGGCCATCAGGCCGAACGCGGGATCGACCATGCCGCGCATTCCAATGATGCCGGCCTTGCAATTCTCCGGCTTCAGCCAGGGCGTATAGAGCTTGTGGTGGACGGCGGCGGAGCCAAAATCCCACAGGATCGGATCGCCATTGCGGGTGAGCAGCGCCCAGCGGCATAGCTTGTCGCGCTCCCATTCGCCGATCTTGGTCGAGGTGATGTAGCGGATGTTGTTTACATCGAAAACGAGCAAGGCCCCGAGTTCGGATTTCTCCAGCGCCTGCTTGACGCGGCCGAGACGGTAGCGGTGCAGGCGCCGGTAATCGACGCGTTCCTCGAAGTCGACGCCCATGGTACCGAGCGAGGGCAGGGCACGGCCCCAGTTGTAGCGTGGGTTGATGTCCTCGGCGCGGATTTGCAACGGGTCGCGCGTTCTCTCGTCCATGGTCGTCTCCTTAAGCGGTATTGATTTCCGGCTTATAGCCGGTGAGGTCGCGGCATTATAGGCCTTGTCGGCGGCGCTGTCGGCAAAAACGCGACGGGCATTTGGTCGCCGGGGCCCCTCGACCATAATCCTATAGTGACTATAATCCTATCTGTTCGACCCGCCAGAGAGGGCGGCCTTATGAGGTGTGGAGAGGCACGCGCGTGCTGGCGACCAGCTCAGCGTCATGCCCGGGCTTGACCCGGGCATCCATGATGAAACGCAACGCAGAACAGCTTTTGTACGGCTATGTTTGCTAAAGCGCCTCGTGGATTGCCGGGTCAAGCCCGGCAATGACAAGGAAGAGGCTGGGCGTCGCGGACCACCAACAATCGCAACGCGGATGGTGGGCTCGCTTCGCTGAGCACACCCTACGGATGCTGTTGGGATAACGCCTGTCAGTGCGCCTCGACGTGGGCGTCCTTGATGACGCCGCCCCAGACTTCCGTTTCCTTCTTGATGAAGGCAGAAGCCTCCGCCGGCGAACCGCTCGCAGCGTGCAGGTTGATTTTTGTGAAGTGATCCTGCGCCTGTGGACTATGCAGCACTTCGTTGACGGCCTTGTTGAGTTTGGCGACCACCGCGGCGGGCGTCTTCGGCGGTGCGGCGAGCGCATTCCAGGTGCCTGACTCGAAGCCCTTTACCCCTGATTCATCGAGCGTCGGGATATTGGGCAAGGTCGGAATACGCTTGGCGGTAGCTACTGCGAGGATTCGCGCCTTGCCGGCCTCGTGCAGTTTGATCGCTGAAGCCAGTTCCATGAAGATAAAATCGACGTGGCTGGCGATGATGTCGTTGAGCGCCGGTGCCGTCCCCTTGTACGGCACGTGCACGAGTTTTGTGCCGGTCACCCGCTCGAACAGTGCGGCGGTAAGATGCGAGGTGGTGCCAATTCCCTGCGAGGCATAATTGACCTTGCCCGGATTGGCCTTCAGGTAGTCCAGAAACTCCTTCGGCGTCTTGGCGGGAAAATCGGGACGCACCAGCAGCACGTTGGCAATCGACGTCATGATCGCGACGGGCTCAAATTGGGTGGGGTCGAAATTCAGCTTTTTGTATAGGAGCGGATTGACGGTCAACGGCGCCGGCTGCGCGGCCAGCAGCGTGTATCCGTCGGGATCGGACGTGAAGACATATTCGGCGCCGATATTGCCAGCCGCGCCGGCGCGGTTTTCCACCACCACTGGCTGGCCGAGTTTCTGATGCAGGCCCTCGGCGACGATGCGCGTGACCGTGTCAACGCCACCACCGGCGGGAACGCAGACGACGATCCTGATCGGCTTGTTGGGGAAATCGGCCGCGGCATCCTGTGCCGACGCGCCCGCCGTCAGAAGCAGCGTGAATGAAACCAACGCCAGTAGTGTGCGCACTTTATCCTCCCTCTCGTCAACGTTCGGCTTATGCGACTTGCTCCAACTTTTGCGCCGGCAGCTTGAGATTGAACAGCTTCATCGCATTGCCGCCCAGAATATTGCGTTTAGCCTGCTCACCCAAAAACGGCAGATCATAGATTGTCGAAGGCAGATCGAAATCCCAGTGTGGATAGTCGGACGAATAGAGCAACTGGTTTTCCGCGTTGATCATGCGGAAGGTCTGCTCAAGCGCCGCCATGTCGGTCATTTCCATAGGTTGCGAAGAGAAATACATGTCCCGCATATAGTCGCTTGGCTTTTTCTTCAGGGCCGGGGCCTCCGACGAGCGCATCATATATTCGTTGTCGAAGCGCTGCATCATGAATGGCACCCAGGCAAGCCCGCTTTCGACCCATAAGACCTTGAGCCTGGGAAACCGTTCAGGCAGGCCGTTGGTGATCCAGTTGGCGAGGTGCACCATATTATAGAAGACGAAACCCAGGGCGTGCACCGAGATAAACCGGTTCATCATGCCCACGGTCTGGTCGTTCCAGTTGTAGCCGGCGTGAAACGCGAGCGGCAGGCCCATCTCTTCCATCAGGGCATAGGTTTTCATGTAGGAATTGTGATGCACCGGCCGGTAGCGCGCCGACGTCACCATGAATCCGACGACGCCCTTGGTCTGTCCGAATTCCTGCACCATTTTGAACGCGGCATCGGCGTCATTGAACGGCAGATAGAGCATTGAGCGGATGCGCGGCTCGTGCGCGAGCACGCGTTCGGTCAGCCAGCGGTTATAGGCACGCGCCAGCGCGACTTCGACCTCGACCTGCGGGTGCAACCCGAGCTGGAGCATCGGTGTCGGAAACATCACGGCGACGTCGATGCCGATGGCATCCATCCAGCGGCGCGTCAGCGCGATGTCGCGGTGCACGCCGGGCTCAGTTTTTTCCATGCCCCGTACTGCATAGCGCATGACACGGCCGCCCATGTCCTGGTAGCCGACACCGGCGGGTAGCATGCCGACGCTCTTGGCATTGGCTTGTCGCGCGCTGCGCGCAAGCTGCTGCAGCACCGGATCATCCATATATTCGAGAATCTCGCCGATCGATTCGCTTTCGTAGTGATGCGAGTCGACGTCCACGATCGGAAAATTCTTGTAGCCGCGTTCGGTGGCCTGCTGCGCCGCGTGGGCGAGCAGCTTGCTGGTGTCGAATTCCTCGACCTCCATGCGGCGGAAATCGCTGAGCGGAAGATCCATCCCTTACTCCTCTTTGTCATTCCGGGGCCGGCCGAAGGCCGGAACCCGGAATCCATAACTCACCGCGCGGTGATTATGGATTCCGGGTTCCGGCCTTCGGCCGGCCCCGGAATGACAGATTGAGAAGCGTTCATCATTCTACTTTCCCGACCACGCTTGCCACATGCCGAGCTCGAACACTTGCAGGTTCACGGCCTTGAGCATCGCGGTGACCGTCACCATGACTTCGGTCGCAGTGGCCGCATCGGGCGCAAAGGCGGGCATGGCGCCGTCACGTTCCGCGGCGCGTTCGGCATAGCGTCGCACGGCGTTCGCCAGCATGTCCTGGATTTCCGCATCGCTCGCGCGCGCAATCGTTTCAGCTCGCAACGACATAGATGTCCTCCCCGCGCTTGAGCACTTCGAATTTTTTCAGCTTGAGGCTCCGGTCGGCGGCGCATTCGCCGGTCTTGAGATCGTATTCATAGCCGTGCCACGGGCACACAAAATGAATTTCCTCTCCCGAGAACTTCTGGCCGAGCCAGCTGCGATCGGGGCCGATGACGTCCTCGACCTTGTGCATCATGATCCCTTCGCAGGCAGGTCCGCCCTGATGCACGCACAGGTTCTCGTAGGCGTAGAACTTGCCCTGCCAATGGAACACGCCGATCTCGCGCCCGCCATGGGCAACGATCCGGCGCTCGCCGTCGGGAAACTGGGCAGCTTTGGCGACGAAAACTTCCGGCATGCAGCAGGGCTCCGCCTGATGAAAGGCTGAATATAAAGTATGGCATCGAACCGTCGCCGACGGCAACGAAGCCTCTCCGCTGTCGTCCCCGCGCAGGCGGGGACCCATACGCCGCAGCTTATCGAGAGACTGTGGAGTATGGGTCCCGGGCCTTCCGCTCGCCCGGGACGACCGAGGACGTTTTGCGTGCTTCGCAAAGACTGAAACCAGTCTTGCTGTCTTGCGCATTGTCTCCATCCGATCCATCGCTCATGGTTTGGCAGCTCTCTAATAGAGGAGCGTCAGTGGACTCTCTGCCAATTCTCATCGCCACCGCCGGGGCTTTCCTGCTCGCTGGCTTCGTCAAGGGCGTGATCGGCGTTGGTCTGCCAACCGTGTCTATCGGCCTGCTCGGCCTGCTGATGACGCCGGCGCAGGCGGCTGCGATCCTGGTCGTGCCGTCGCTGGTGACGAACGTCTGGCAGGCTGCCGTCGGCGGCGGCGTGATGGCGCTGGCACGGCGGCTATGGCCGATGCTCGTGGGCATCTGCGCCGGCACCTTTGTCGGCGCTGTGCTGCTTCCACATGATGACAGCGGCCGTGCAACGGTCTGGCTCGGTTTGGCGCTCATGGTTTACGCCACGCTCGGGCTGATCAAGGGGCACTTTTCAGTCCCGCAGCGTGCTGAAATCTGGCTCGGCTTGCTCATGGGCGCGGCGACCGGTGCGATCACAGTGGCGACCGGTATTTTCGTGATGCCGGGCACGCCGTATGTGCAATCGCTGCAATTCGATCGCGACAAGATGGTGCAGGCGCTCGGCCTCTCGTTCACGGTCTCCACCATCACGCTCGCTTTGGCGCTTGCCTATGGCGGGCAGGTGAAGACGTCGCTGGCCTGGCCCTCGCTGATGGCTCTGGCGGCAGCTCTCGCTGGAATGTGGCTTGGGCAAGTGGTGCGCGGAAAAGTACGCGCGGAAACCTTCCGGTTGTGTTTCTTCATCGGTCTCTTGCTGCTTGGCGCACATCTGGCGCTGCGCGGGTTCTTGTGATCGATTAGGATACGCAGCGAAAGGTCACCGGGACATCTGCAATGAAAATCGTCGATCTCTCCCACGTCATGAATGTGCATACGCCCGGCTGGGTAGGCTATGCGGGTAACAAGATGTACTACGCGCAAAATCTGCAGACTGTGCGGATTGTCGCGCAACGTATCGACACCGCGCTGCATGTTGGGACGCATTTCGACGGCGCCATGCACGCCACCGACAATCGCAAAGGCGACATGGCGCATCTGCCGCTCGACTATCTGTGCAATCGCGGCGTCGTCGTCGACATTTCAAGGCACATGCATGACTGGGCGGTGATCACACCGCAGATGATCGAAGGTGCAGACGCCGACATCCGCGAGGGCGACATCCTCATTCTGCACACCGGCTGGCACAGGCATTACGAAGGGCAGCCGCAGCAGGACCTGGTGCGCTACTTCTGCTATCACCCCGGCCCAAATCTCGACACGCTGCACTGGATGTTCAAGAAGAAGATCAAATGGTGGGGCATGGATTGCGGATCCTGCGACCATTCGATGAATACGTCGATCCGCTACATGCGTCCCGATCTCGCCGATGAATTCACGAAAAAGCACGGCAAGACGCCGGCGGAGTTCTTCGGAACGTTCGAATACACTCACAAGAAATCCGGCCGCAAGGTCTCGGCCGATGTTTTTCCGTTTCACAATTGGGCTTTCCAGGAAGGCCTGTTGCACGCGGAAAATCTCGGCGGCGACATCGAAATGATGCTGGGCAAACGCTGCATCATCGGCGCGTTTCCGTGGCGCTACGAGGGCCTCGAAGGCTGCCCGTGCCGGATCGTGTGTTTCCTCGATGCGGGAGACAACGTCGAAGCCGTCGGCGACGCCGCCAAGGCGATAATGGGCGGGTGAGTTTCTTCGCACCCTACATCCGGTCATTGCCGGGCTCGACCCGGCAATCCATGATGAAATTCAACGAGCAACGGCTTACGTAAGGCGCTCACATGCTGTGACCCATCATGGATGCGCGGGTCAAGCCCGCGCATAACGCCGAATGGTGGCGAACGTCGCCCAAAGCGCGAATGTGGGACCTAGCTGCTTTTTCCAGATCCCCGCTTGCGCGAGGATGAGCGGGTTTTAGCGATTGCCGCGAGCCTTGGATCGGGTCGGTTAGTCTGCAAGGTCGATTGAATCGCTTCGCGCAGCAGCGCGTATTTTTTCTTCGGCCACTGCGCGACATGGATATCGGCGAGCAGCTTGGCTGATTTCCCGAATACGATGATGCGGTCGCCGACGCCGATCGCTTCTTCCAGCTGATGGGTGATCAGGATCGCGGTTGAGCCGCACTCGCGGGCCAGCGCCAGAAACGTCTCGCGCAACTCGGCTGCCGTCACTTCGTCGAGGTGGCCGAATGCCTCGTCCGCCAGCAGAATGTCGGGCTGCACCGAGAAAGCGCGCGCGATCGCCACACGCTGGCGCATGCCGCCCGACAATTCGTGCGGATAGGCATTGGTGAATTGTCCCAGCCCGAGACGTTTGAGCCAGCTGAGGGCACGCTCGCGCTGCTCGTCTTCGGACAGGCCGATCAGCTCGAGCGGCAGCTTGGCGTTGTCCAGCGCCGAGCGCCACGGCAACAGGCGGTCCTGCTGGAACACGGTCGCGATCCGTCCGCGGAAATGATCGAAGTCGGCATGGGGGCTCTTGTCGCCGATATGGATCGAGCCTTCGGTCGGTGCATCCAGCCCGATCATCAGGTCGAAGAACGTCGATTTTCCGCAGCCGGTCTGGCCGACAATCGCCACGACTTCTTTCGGCGCAATGGTGAGATCGAGGCGATCAATGGCGACGACGGATTGCCCGGTTGTGGTCTGCCGGAACACCTTGCGCAGGCCTCGAACGTCGATGGGCGGCGGGCCGCTCATTGTGCGAGTCATGCGCGCCACCGCTCGTTCTTACCCTCCCCCTTGTAGGGAGAGTCGACGCGCTTTGCGCGTCGGGGTGGGGGTCTGTGCTCAATCGCAATCACCCCCACCCCCGACCCCTCCCCACAGGGGGGAGGGGAGCAGCGAGCTTTGTTGCACCGGCGAGTCATGCGCGCCACCGCAGCACGCGCGCTTCGACGCGCGAGACCATTGCCTCAAGCAGGAACAGCAGCGCGACCAGCACCAGCGTCCACGCAAATACATCGGCGACCGAAAACAACTCCTGCGCGACCGACAGTTGATGGCCGATTCCGGTCACCGCGCCGACAAGTTCAGCGATGGTGACCACGCGAATGGCCAGGCTGATATTGACCTTCCAGCTGGTGAAGACGGTGGGGATGATCGCCGGCAGCATCAGCTTGAAGAAATACTGCCAGGTGGTCGGCCGGAACGACTGCATCATATGACGCAACTCGCGCGGCACGCTGCGCATGGCGTCGAGCGTGTCGACCAGGAAGACCGGACCGCATACGACCACCAGCACGAAACCGATGCGGAACTCGACGCCGGGAAACCACAGCACCGCGAACAGGATCCACGACACCACTGGCACCGCCATCAGGATGCGGATCATCGGGTGCAGATATTTTTCCAGACGTTCGGAGCGGTACATCGCCATCGCCAGCGCCAGACCCAGCACGAACGAGGCGATCAGCGCAGCGATGACGCGCGCCAGCGTCACCGCGATATCGACCGGCGTGATGGTGGCGACACTTTTCGCGATCCGCAGCAGGCTTGGGACGGCAAATGGAGGAATGCCGAGCACCGGCGCCAGATGCGACAAGACCTCCCAGCAGACCGCAAAGACGAGGAGGGAAACGAGGGTCTGCCGCGGGAAGATCAGGCTCGGGACAGACCCGCTGATTTCCTCATGGGGCATAGATGATCTTCGCGTCCGGCATCTTTTCGTAGAACCCGGCCTTCACCGCGCGTTCCATCATATCGGTGATGGATTTTTTCGTCGCCGGCTCCCACGCGGGCTTGACGATCATCTGCAGACGCTTGCTCTCGACTGCGGCGGTGAGGATGCCCGGGGGCAGCTTGAGTGTTTCATTGGCAATCTTGTCAGCTTCCGCCGTGTTCTTTGCGAATACGTCAGCGACTTCCTGCAGCGCGGCCAGCAACATCTTCGGTGCGTTGGGGTTTTTGGCAATCGCATCGGCGCGCATCGCGGGAACGATCTCCCAGCCGTCGGCGCCGGTGATTTCCTTCCAGCCTTGCGCGCCGCCGAAGACGACGTGCCAGTCCGGATGCTGCTTGGCGCTGATGCTTGCCAGCGGTTCGATCACGAGCGCCGCATCGACGCGGCCGGCCTCGAGCTGCGCCCGCGCGACGCCGAAATTGGCGTTCACAACGGTGATGTCCTTGCCGAGATCGAGGCCTTTGGCGTTGGCGTAGATCTTGACGACCTGGAATTGTGAGCCCCCCATGTCGATGGCGAGCTGCTTGCCCTTGAGGTTGGCCAGCGACTTGATCGATTCATCCTTGGCGAAGATCACGAGGTCGGCGAGCGTGAAGCCGGTACCGATGATGCGCACCGGCACGCCTTCCTGATAGAGCTTCTGGAAGATGGTCGGGCCGCCGATCAGCACGTCGGTCTCGCCGGTGGCAAAGGCCGCATAAAATGCCGCGATCGAGGGGTAGGCGTGAATATCGAGCTCGAAGCCGTGCTTGGCGTCGATACCCTTGGCCTTCATGACGTTCCACACCAGCGGATTGAAAACCGGCAGCGTGAGGCTGGAGACCTTGATCACGGGCTTCTGCTGCGCCTGCGCGGATGACGAGGCCATACCGGCGATCGCAAACGCGATGACAAGCGCGGCGAGGCCGCGTCGAGACAAATTGAACATGGACTAATCCCCCTCGTGGCCGTTCAAACAGTGATCTTGCTCGTCACTTGGCCTGAATGCGAGCGCGACTTTACTCCGCTTTCGTTTGCGTGCAAATAATTGTCCCGAGTAGCCGGAGGCCGTGATGCCGCATATCACCGCGCGGGACGGGACGCGCCTTTATTATGAAGAGGCCGGGCAGGGCACGCCGGTCATCTTTGTGCATGAATATGCCGGCGATTACCGCACCTGGGAGATGCAGTTGCGGTTCTTCTCCCGCGCGCATCGTTGCATCACCTACAGCCAGCGCGGCTATCCGCCGTCTGACGTCCCCTCGGACGCGGCGAAATACAGCCAGGACATCGCGCGCGACGACGTGGTCGCGCTGATGGATGCGTTAAAGATCGAGAAGGCGCATGTCGTCGGTCATTCGATGGGCGCCTACACGGCCCTGCATGTCGGCATCAATGCGCCGGCGCGCTGTATTTCCGTTGTTGCGGCAGGCTGCGGCTGGGGATCGACGCCCGATGTTAAAAAGCGCGAGGAGATGAAGGCGCTGGCCGCCGAAGTCGGCAAGATGTTCGCGAATGAAGGCATCGCGGCGGCGGCGGCAAAATATGCCGACGCGCCGATGCGTCAGGCCCAGAAAAACAAGGACCCGCGCGGCTACGCGGAATTCGCGCGCATGCTCGCCGATCACTCCGCCGAAGGTCATGCGCATACGATGCTCAATCTTCAGCTCAAGCGACCGACGCTGTGGGAGATGGAAACGGCACTGAAGAAATTTTCCGTGCCGCTGCTGATCATTGTCGGCGACGAGGACGAACCCTGCATCGACGGCAGCGTGTTTCTCAAACGGACCGTGCCGACGGCCGGCTTGCTGGTGATACCGCGATCCGGCCACAACGTTCCGACGGAAGAGCCGGCGGCATTCAACGCTGCTCTGGCCGATTTGTTTGCCGCGGCTGAAGCCGGACGCTGGATGGCGCATAAGTCATCAAGTTAACATCGGAGTATCGCGATGGACCTCAAGCTCAAGGGCAAGACCGCGCTGGTTACGGGCGGAAGCGAAGGCATCGGCAAGGGGATTGCCTTGATGCTGGCCAAAGAAGGGGTCGACGTCGCCATCTGCGCGCGCCGCAAGGAGCCGCTTGTCGCTACGGCAAACGAAATCGCCAAAGAGACCGGCCGCAAGATCGTCGCTATTCCGGCCGATTTGCGTCAGGACGCCGACGCCAAAAGTTTCATCGAGCAGGGCCATCGGGCGCTGGGCCGCGTTGACATCATGGTCAACAATGCCGGCTCCGCCGCCGGCGGCGTGATCGAGCATTTGACCGAAGACGATTGGGAGAAGGGCCTGCAGCTCAAGTTCATGGGCTACGTGCGCTGTCTGCGCTACGTCCTGCCGATCATGGTCAAGCAGGGCGGCGGCCGCGTGGTGAACCTGATCGGCAATGATGGCGTAAAACCGTCCTACTGGGAAATCTGCCCGGGCGCCGCCAATGCGGCGGGGCAGAACCTCACGCTTTCGCTGGCCGGCCAGTACGGCAAGGACGGCATCAGTTTTGTCGCGGTCAATCCGGGCCCGGTGCGCACCGAGCGCTGGGCCGGCCTCGTCAAGGCGATGTCGCGCGACATGAAGATTTCCTACGAACAGGCGGACAAGCTTGCGCCGGCCTCGATTCCGATGGGCCGGATTGCCGAGGTCGACGAGGTCGCCTCGCTGGTCGTGATGCTGGCCTCGCCGCTGATGGAAATGGTCAACGGCACAATGATCGAGATCGATGGCGGCCAGGACAAGCCGCTGATGGACCGGTTCCGCGACAAGCCGGGCGGTTAGCTTGACAAGCTCAGCCGCGCGGACGGACTATTTGCATACAAATAAGTTTGCCGGACACAGCTACGCAGGAGCTTCTTCATGTTGACCAAGCGTCACGTGTTCTCCACCGCATTTGCCCTCATTCTCGCAGCCGGTCTGTCGCCGGCCACGGCTCAGCAGACCATCAAGATCGGCGAGCTCAACAGCTACAAGGCGCAGCCGGCCTTCCTTGATCCCTACAAGAAGGGCTGGGAAATGGCGATCGAGGAGATCAACGCCAAAGGCGGCGTGCTTGGCAAGAAGCTGGAAGTCGTTTCGCGCGATGACGGCGCTAATCCCGGAGAAGCCGTTCGTGTCGCGGAAGAGCTCGTGACCCGCGAGGGCGTCGCGATGATCACCGGCACGTTCCTCTCCAATATCGGTCTCGCGGTCACCAACTTTGCCGGCCAAAAAAAGGTGTTTTTTCTTGCCGCCGAGCCGCTGACCGACAAGATCACCTGGCAGAACGGCAATAAATATACCTATCGCCTGCGCGCCTCGACTTACATGCAGGTCGCCATGCTGATGCCGGCGGCGACCGCCGCGAAAAAGAAGAAATGGGCGCTGGTCTATCCAAACTTCGAATACGGCCAATCGGCCGCGGAGAATTTCAAGGCGCTGATGAAGAAAGCGCAGCCCGATGTCGAGTTTGTCACCGAACAGGCCACGCCGCTCGGCAAGATCGATGCCGGCGCCGTGGCGCAGGCAATCGATGATGCCAAGCCGGACGCGATCTTCAACGTGTTGTTCGGCGGCGACCTCGCCAAGTTTGTGCGCGAGGGCAACACGCGCGGTGTGTTTAAGAATCGTACTGTCGTGAGCCTGCTCTCGGGAGAGCCGGAATATCTCGATCCATTGAAAGACGAGGCGCCGGTCGGCTGGATGGTCACCGGCTATCCCTGGGACAAGATCAAGACCAAGGAGCACCAGGCCTTCGTCGACGCCTACAAGAAAAAGTACAATGACTATCCGCGGCTCGGCTCGATCGTCGGTTACGTGACGATGAAGTCGGTAGCGGCCGGCATAGCCAAGGCGAAATCGACGGACACCGAGAAACTGGTCGAGGCCTTCAAGAACCTCAAGGTCGACAGTCCGTTTGGGCCGTTCGTGTATCGCGCCAGCGACCATCAGGCCACGATGGGCGCCTATGTCGGCAAGATCGCGCTGGAGAGCGGCAAAGGTACGATGGCTGACTTTAAATATGTCGACGGTGCATCCGTTTTGCCGAGCGATGCCGAGGTCAAGAAGCTGCGTCCTGCAGGGGACTGAGGCATTGCAGCGCGCGCGCTTACCCTCCCCCTTGTGGGAGAGGGTGCCGAGCGAACAAAGTGAGCGAGGCGGTTGAGGGGGCAGAGTATCCTGTGAGCCCGAACGCCTCACCCGGCTCGCGCTCGCTATCGCTCCGCGCGAGCCACCCTCTGCCACAAGGGGAGAGGGAAAGAGAGATCGCGGCGCGGCCGAGATGACTTTCACCGCATTTTTATTCCAGGCCCTCAACGGCCTCTCAACCGCCTCGGGCCTGTTCTTTATCGCGGTTGGCCTGTCGCTGATCTTCGGCGTTTCCCGCATCATCAATATCGCGCACGGGTCCCTGTATATGTTGGGGACCTATATTGCCTACACATTCGCGACACGGATCGGCGGTCCCCTGGGCTTTTGGGGCGGCATCGTCGCAACCGCGATTGTCGTTGGCCTGATCGGCGCGCTCATCGAAATCCTGCTCTTGCGCAGAATTTATCGCGCGCCCGAACTGTTCCAGTTGCTGGCCACCTTCGCGCTGGTGCTTGTCATCAATGACGCCACCCTCTGGATCTGGGGCCCGGAGGATCTGCTCGGTCCACGCGCACCGGGCCTGAAGAATTCGATCGAAGTGCTCGGTCGCCAGCTGCCTAGCTACGACCTGTTTCTGATCCTGATCGCCCCGTTGGTCCTGCTGATGCTGCATTTTGCGCTCGCGCGCACGCGCTTCGGGCGGCTGGTGCGCGCGGCGACGCAGGACCGGGAAATGGTGGGTGCGCTGGGCGTCAACCAGGCGGTGCTGTTCACGAGCGTGTTCGCGCTCGGCGCGGCGCTCGCCGGCCTCGGCGGCGCGCTGCAGGTGGCGCGCGAACCGGCCAATCTCGCCACTGACCTCGTCGCGATCGGCGATGCCTTCGTCGTCGTGGTCGTCGGTGGCATGGGCTCGATCACCGGCGCCTATCTCGCCGCCGTCATCATTGCGGAAGTCAAGGCAATCTGTATCGGCATTGGTGTTGTCGATTTCGGTTTTGTCACCGTGAATTTCTCGAAGCTCACGCTGGTTGCCGAATTCCTGGTAATGGCGGCGGTGTTGATCGCGCGGCCTTATGGCTTGCTTGGTCGCCCGCAGGCGCAGGTCCGCTCGATTGCGGGCCCGGAGGATCCAATCCGGCCGGCCACGCCGGCGCTCAAGGTCCTTGGGGCCGCTGTGGTCGCATTGTTGTTGTGCCTGCCGCTGCTGGCACAAGCCTCGCCTTATCTGCTCATTCTCGGCATCGACGTGCTGATCGCGGTGATCTTCGCAACTTCGCTGCACTTCATCATGGGCCCCGGCGGTATGCACTCGTTCGGCCATGCCGCCTATTTTGGCCTCGGCGCCTATGGCGCCGCGTTGCTGGTGAAATGGCTAGGAGTTCCAATGGAATTGGCGCTCGTCGCAGCGCCTGTCGTTGCATTCGCCGGCGCGTTGCTATTCGGCTGGTTTGCCGTTCGGTTGTCCGGCGTCTATCTCGCAATGCTGACGCTCGCCTTCGCGCAAATCGTCTGGGCTCTTGTGTTTCAATGGGAGGCGCTGACCGGGGGCTCCAATGGCGTTATCGGCATATGGCCGCCGCCGCCGTTCGACCAGGCCTGGGTCTATTTCCTGCTCACGCTGGCACTTACCGTCGTCGCCGTGCTGCTGCTGCGGCGGTTCTTGTTCGCGCCCTTCGGTTACGCGATGCGCGCGGGCCGCGATTCTCCGTTAAGGGCCGAAGCGATCGGCATCGACGTGAGGCGCGTCCATTGGCTCGGTTTTGCGGTCGCTGGCTGCGTTTGCGGCGTTGCCGGCGGTCTTTTCGCCTTTGCCAAGGGCTCTATTTCGCCTGAAACCATTCACGTCAGCCGCTCCATCGATGGGCTGGTGATGGTGCTGCTCGGTGGCATCCAGACGCTGACCGGACCCATCGTCGGTGCGTCCGTGTACGCTACACTGCAAGACACAGTCATGCGGCAGACCGAATATTGGCGCGCGCTGCTCGGCATCATCATCCTGCTGTTGGTTCTGGCGTTCCCGCAGGGAATCGTCGGCGCGTTCTCCACGCTGTGGCGACGCATGGAGAAGAAAACATGAGCGTGCTCGCCATCCGCTCGTTGTCCAAGGCGTTTGGCGGCGTGCGGGCTGTCAATGACGTGAGCTTCGACGTGGGGCGCGGTGAATTCCTCGCGATGATAGGGCCGAATGGCGCCGGCAAATCCACCTGCTTCAATATGATCAATGGCCAGCTGTTGCCGGATTCCGGCGCAATTCTCCTTGAAGGCCGCGACATAGCCGGGCGCGAGCCACGCGACGTCTGGCGGCTCGGCGTCGGCCGCACCTTCCAGGTCGCCGCGACTTTCGGCTCGATGACGGTCACCGAGAATGTGCAGATGGCACTGATTTCGTATGCGCAAGAGACCTACAATCTTTGGGGTCCGGCGCGGAACATGCACCGCGATCGCGCGCTTGAACTTCTGGCGCAGGTGGGCATGCGCGATGCCGCGGATCGTCCCAGCCGCGACCTTGCCTATGGCGACGTCAAGCGCATCGAACTCGCGATTGCGCTCGCAAACGAACCACGATTGCTGTTGATGGATGAGCCGACCGCCGGGATGGCGCCGCGCGAGCGCAACGAGCTGATTGCGCTCGTCAAGCGACTGGTGGTGGAGCGTGGAATCTCTGTCCTGTTCACGGAACACTCGATGGATGTGGTGTTCGCCTACGCCGACCGGATCATCGTGCTGGCGCGCGGCCGACTGATCGCCGATGGCGATGCCGCGGCCATTCGCGAAAATGCCCAGGTGCGGGAAGTCTATTTCGGTTCCGGCAAGACATTTGCGGGAGCCGCGCCATGAGATCAGCGCCACGCCGAGCACTCTTATTTACCCTCCCGCTTGTGGGGATGGTCGACGCGCGAACGAGTCGGCGCGAAGCGCCACCCGTTGACAAGGTGCGCGCGTCGGGGCGGGGGTCTGTCCACATTCAAATGCCCGACCCCCACCCCCAACCCCTCCCCACAAGGGGGAGGGGAGGTCCGTGGGGCGCCGCATGAGCAACGTCTCAATGCTCACCGTCGAAAACCTCAGTGCATGGTACGGCGCGGCGCGCATTCTTTATGATCTCAATCTCGAGGTTGGGCGGGGCGAGGTGGTGGCGCTCATGGGGCACAATGGCGCCGGCAAGTCCACCACGATGAAGACGATCATGGGTCTGGTCGAAGCGCGCCAGGGCGTCGTGCGCTTCAACGGTGAGGACATCTCCGGACGTAAACCGTTCGAGATCGCGCGTCGCGGCCTTGGGTTCACGCCGGAAGACAGGCGGATCTTTGTCGATCTGACCGTGATGGAAAATCTTGATATCGGCCGGCAGCCGCCGCGCCGTTTCGTCGATGGAACTGCTGCCCCATCATGGACACCCGATCAATTGTTCACGTTGTTCCCGAACCTCGCCGAGATGCCCGACCGCCTCGGTGGGCGTATGAGCGGTGGCGAGCAGCAGATGCTCACGGTCGCCCGCACGCTGATGGGCAACCCGTTGCTGGTGCTGCTCGATGAGCCCTCGGAAGGGGTGGCACCGCTGATTGTCGAGCAAATGGCGCATTCGATCCTGGCTCTGAAGAAACAGGGCCTTTCCATCCTGCTTTCGGAACAGAATATCTATTTTGCACGATTGGTGGCGGACCGGGTCTACGTGCTCGAAAAAGGGCAGATTCACTGGCAAGGGTCGGTCGGCGAACTCGACGCCAACCTGGAGGTGCAAAGGACTTATCTAACGGTGTAGGATGAGCGACAGAACCGAACCATGAAGACGTTACGTCCGGAAAAGCTGAAAGTTGTTGCACCGCCCGCCGATGCTGCGGAGCACGGGCGCTATGTACTCGACAATCAGGCGGGCTTCCTGATGCGCGTCGCCATGCAGCGCCACACGTCGATCTTCACGTCACGCATGGTCGAGGGACTGACGCAGACCCAATTTGCAGCGCTCGCAAAGCTCCATGAAGTCGGCCCGTGCTCGCAAAATCATCTCGGCCGTCTGATCTATCTCGATGCCGCAACCATCAAGGGCGTGGTCGACCGGCTGCATACGCGCGGCTTCCTCACCGCGCTCAACGATCTGAAGGATCGCCGCCGCCGTGCTGTCACGTTGACGGAGCGCGGGCGGCAGGTCACGGAAGCCGCCATGAAGGTCGCAGCGGAAATCACCGCCGCGACGTTGACGCCGCTGACCACGGAAGAGCAGCGGCTGGTGACGAAATTGCTGCGCAAGCTCGGTTGACCGGGCTGCCGCGGCCGTTCACCAAAGCCCTTTCAGCCGTCCGCCGTCGAGATTAAGCGAGACGCCCGTAATGTAGCTTGCTCGTTCGGAGCATAGGAACACGGTGGCGTTCGCGAGCTCTTCCGGCTTGCCCATGCGGCCGAGGGAGTTTTTCTTCGCGGCTACCTTGCGCGCTTCCGCTTCGGTTGCGACCCCGAATTCCTTTTTCATGCCCTCGGTATTGCGCACCCAGAGATCGGTCGCGACCCAGCCCGGGCAGATTGCATTGACCAGAATGTTGTCTTCGCCGAATTCCGTGGAGAGTGACTTCGTAAGGTTGAGCAATGCGCTGTTCGTCATGCCGCTGCCGAACATATATGGATCGGGTTCCTTGCCGGCGCCGCCGATCGTATTGACGATGCGGCCCCATTTCTGCGCCTTCATCATCGGGTAGACGGCGCGGATTGCGCGCATGAAGCCGAACAGCTTGGTATCGAGCTGCGTCTTCATGTCGTTATCGTTGAATGCGGCAAAGCGGCCGGAATACATCTGGCCGGCATTGTTGATGAGAATATCGACGCCTCCGAGCTTTTGCTTCGCGGTCTCGACCATTTTCGCGATGTCGGATTCCTTCGTCATGTCCGCCACGACGGCGTGCACTTCGCCACCGGTGCGCTTGGCCAGATCCTCGCGCGCCTTGTCGAGCTTCTGCTGATTGCGCCCGGTAATCAGTACGCGTACGCCCTCCTCAAGGAATTGCCGCGCGGTCTCGAGGCCAATGCCGCTCGAGCCACCGGTAACGATCGCGCGGCGGCCCTTGATTCCCAAATCCATCTCACTCTCCCGTTGACGCTTTCAGGCGCAGCATAGAGTATCGCTCGCGGCAGCAATGCAACAAGAAAACGAGGAACGCAATGCAGCTCGGCCTGCGCGGCAAGGTCGCTGTGATCACCGGCGCCTCGCGCGGTATCGGCAAGGCGGTGGCGCAGACGCTCCTGGAGGAGGGATGCGCGGTTGCAATTTGCAGTCGCAACGCATCGCAACTTGACGCTGCGGTAGCCGAACTGTCGAAAAATGGCCGCGTGCTTGGCGTGCCCACCGACGTGACCGATGAAAACGCGGTGAAACACTTTATCGATGCGGTGCTCAAGGCGTTCGGCCGCATCGATATTCTCGTCAATAATGCGGGCACGCATCTGCGCGGCACGGCCGAGAGCACGACGCTCGACATTCTTGAGCGCCAGCTGCGCGACAAGGTCTTTGGCTTCTTTACAATGATAAAGGCCGTCCTGCCCACAATGAAGGCGCAGCGCGATGGTCGCATCGTCAATATCGTGGGACAGGCTGCACGCCATCCGCACCCCGATCGTTTTCCGTCCGGCGTCACCAATGCCGCCCTGATGGCCATGAGCAAGTCGGTGGCCGATTCAGTCGCCCGCGACAATATCCGCGTCAATGCGGTGTGCCCGCAATATATCGAATCTGAACTGCTTGCCTCGCTGATCCAGAAAGAGATGCGCGAGCGCGGCGTCGATCGCGAAACGGCGGCAGCGGGCTTCACGCGCGCCAATCCGCTCGGCCGGACCGGCCGCCCTGACGAGGTTGCCGATCTTGTCGCGTTCCTTGTTTCCGATTGCGCCGGCTTCGTTGCGGGCAGCGCGGTGAGCATCGACGGCGGCTATCACCGCTACGTTTTCGGGTGACATGCGATGCAGCTCGGTTTGACAGGAAAAGTTGCACTCATCACCGGCGGCACCAGCGGGATCGGGCTGGCGATTGCGCAGACGCTCGCGGCGGAAGGCTGCCGGATTGCCATTTGCGGACGCGACAGAGCGAAGCTCGACAAGGCCGTGGCCGCTATCAACTCAAGGGAAGCAAATAGTTTCGTTGCCGATATATGCAAGCCGGGCGATGTCGCCGCGCTCGCCGAGAACGTCAACAAGGCCTTCGGCGGCATTGATATCGTGGTCAGCAATGCCGGCACGCATTTGCCCGGCCGCCTCGATGAGGTCGCAGGGGACGCATTGGAGCGGCACTTCCAGACCAAGGTGCTCGGCGCCTGGGAGCTGGCGCGCCGCGTCGTGCCGGTGATGAAAGCGCGCGGTGGCGGCCGTTTCATCGTTATCATTGGTCAGGCGGGCAAGGTGCCGCAGGCGAACGCGATCGCATCAACGGTAATCAACGCCGCGCAGCATGCCTTCGTGAAGTCGTTGTCGGATGATCTCGCGCCGCAGGGCATCCTGGTGAATGCAGTCTGCCCGAGCCGCATCAAAAGCCCGCTCACGCACGCGCTGGGATCGTTGCATAACGAAGTGTATTTCGGCCGCAGCCTCGAGCAGCAGGAGAGCAAGTGGGGCGCCGAAGTGCCGCTCGGCCATTGGGGCACGCCACAGGATATCGCCAACGCGGTGGCCTTTCTCGCATCGGAGCGCGCGGGCTTTATCGTCGGCGCCAATATTGATGTCGATGGCGGTCACCAGCGGTCGATCTTCTAGCGGGGCACGGCCATGATCGAGCTGCGCCATGTCGCCAAGACCTTCCGGAAGCGGGATGAAACAGTCGAGGCCGTGCGCGATATCGACCTGACGATCGCGCGAAAGGAAATCGTCGCCATCATTGGACCGAGCGGTTGCGGCAAGTCGACCTTGCTCAACATGATCGCCGGCCTTTACGCGCCGTCGAGCGGTTCGATCGTCTACAAGGGCGCGCGCGTGTCGGATGTGAACACCGACGCCGGCTACATGACGCAAAAGGACAACCTGCTGCCCTGGCGCACGGTGCGCGACAACGTGGCATTTCCGCTCGAGCTAGCCGGCGTCGAGAAGTCCGCGCGCGCCGACCGCGCCGATCAGGTGATCAAGCATGTCGGGCTTGACGGCTTTGCGCACCGCTATCCGCACGAGCTGTCGGGTGGCATGCGTAAGCGCGCCTGCCTTGCGCGCATGCTGCTCTACGGCGCGGAAACCGCATTGCTCGATGAGCCCTTCGCGGCGCTTGACGCGCAATTGAAGCTCGCGATGCACGACCTGCTGCTCAAGCTCGCCGCCGAAACCGGGCAAACCGTGGTGCTGGTCACCCACGATCTCATGGAAGCAGTGACCCTGGCGGATCGCGTGCTGGTCTGCACGCGTCGGCCGGCCACGCTGGCGCTCGAGCAACGGATCGAACTCAAGCGCCCGCGCGACGTACTCAACGTGCGCTTCACAAACGAATTCAAGGAGCACTATGACGCGCTGTGGGAGCGTCTGCGCGTTGAATATCAGGAGGAGCGGGTATGACCGCGCCTGACGCAGAAATCCCCATCGCGAGCGAGGCGGCAGGCCCGCGCGCGCTCGGCGGCGGGTTCATGGTGGTCTGTCAAGTCGCACTGGGACTCGCTTTGTTATTGCTCTGGCAGGGTGTATCGGGCCGTCTGGTCGATAGTTTTTTCATTTCCAATCCGCTCGATGTCGGAAGGCGGCTGGTCGGCTGGATCGCGGATGGCTCGTTGTTCCTGCACATCTGGGCGACGGTCTATGCCACCGTGATGGGCTTCGTCGCCGGCGCCGTCATTGGAGTCGTGCTCGGAGTCTGGCTTGGCGTTTCTCCATTCACGAGCCGGCTGCTCAATCCCTATCTCAACGCACTCAACGCGTTGCCCAAGGTCGCGCTGGCGCCGCTGTTCGTGCTGTGGTTCGGCCTCGGCATTGAATCCAAGATCGCGCTCGCCGCCGTGCTGGTGCTGTTCCTGGTCTTTCTCAACACCTATGCCGGTGTGCGGGAGGTCGACCAGGACCTGATCGACAGCGGCACGGCTGATGAAGGCGACGCGAACCCAAGTCATCGCTAAGGTCATTGTTCCGTCAGCGATGTCGTGGGTTTTCGCAGGGCTAAAAATCTCGGTGCCCTACGCGTTGATCGGCGCCGTGCTGGGTGAAATGATCGCGGCCAACCGCGGGCTCGGCTATCTCGTGCAATTTTCGGGCTCGCAATTCGATACAGCCGGTGTCTTTGCCGTGCTGATCGTGATCGCACTACTTGCCGTTGCACTTAATTTTCTGGTCGAAATCGTGCAGCATCGGATGCAGCGATGGCGGGTCATCGGCCATTGAAACAAAGAACAATCGGGGAGGGCGCGCTATGAAATCACTGAGAATGACGGCGGTTGCCGCGGCCATGTTGCTGGCTGGCGCCGCCTCGGCCGAGACCGTGAAGATCACCAATATCGGCCATGGCTATTTCTCCGGTGCGCTCTATGTCGCCGTGCAGGAGAAGCTGTTCCAGAAATACGACCTGGAGCCGGAGGTATCCTACGTGCAGGGCGGGCCGCTCGCCTTGCAAGCGGTACTGACCAAGCAGGCCGACGTCGGCATCCTGTCATATGAACACGTCCTCACGGTCGCGGTGCAGGGCAAGCGCATCGTCTCGTTCTTCAATATCGCCAATCGCCCGGTCAACAACGTGATTGCGAGCGACAAGCTGATGGCCGGGTCGGAAAAACTCAGCGTCGCCGACAAGATCAAGAAGCTGAAGGGTCAGCGCGTGGCGATGCCCTCGGCCAATGGCTCGGGCGAGAAAATGCTCGGCGTGCTGGCGAAGAAATACGGACTTACATTGCCGGGCGACATTTCAACGGTCTATCTCGGCGCCGAGGCGCCGTCATACGTCGCGGCCTTCCAGAAAGACCTGATCGACGCTGCGCTTCCTTTCGAGCCGGCGGGCGTGCTGGTACAGCAATCGGGCAAGGGCAAGATCTATCTCAACATGATGAACGGCGAGATTCCCGAATTTCGCGATATCCTGTTCATGACGCTGGCGACCCATCCCGACATCATGAAGGAAAAGCCGGAGATGCTTCGCAAGGTCGCGCAAGTGTTCACCGAGGCGCAGAAAATTCTCAAGGACGATCCCAAGCGCGGCATGGCGATCATGGGCAAGGAATATCCAAGCATGACGCCGGAAACCAATGCCGAAGCCTTCAAGACCGTGAGCCAGATCTGGACCCGCGACGGCCACATCAACGAATCGCAGGCGCGCGGAACCTTCGCCTACCTCCAGCCGAAAGGGCCGGCGGAAGTCAATTTTCCGTCGACTTTCACCAATGAATTTCTGCCGAAAAAATAAATCGCGACGGAGGTGCCGGTGTTCAAGGTAGGCGATGCAACGATCACGCGGGTCGAGGAAACCAATCTCCCGAGCTATCCGCTGCGGGACATCTTCCCGGACTTCACCGATGCCCATATGGCCGAGCACAAGTCCTGGCTGGCGCCGCACCATTATGAGGCGGAGACCGGAAAGATCAGGCTATCCGTCCACAGTTGGTTGCTGGTGGTCGGCGGCAAGAAAATCCTGATCGACTCGTGCTGCGGCAACAACAAGGCCAAGCCGGGCCGGCCGTTCTGGCACATGCTCAATCTGCCGTATCTCGAACGGCTGGCGGCGGCCGGCGCGCGGCCCGAGGAAATCGACATGGTGATGTGCACGCATCTGCATCACGACCATGTCGGGTGGAACACGCAGCAGAAGGACGGCAAATGGGTGCCGACCTTCCCCAATGCGCGTTACGTCTTTTCAAAGCCGGATGTGGACTATTTTTCAAAAGTGGATGCCGATCCGAAAGAGGGGCCGGCCGAGCTCGGCACATTTCGCGAGTGCGTCGTTCCGATCCTTGAATATGGCAAGGCAGACCTGGTGAGCGGCGGGCCATACCGGCTCAATGACTTCATCGAGATCGAACTCGGCGCCGGGCCATTCGCCCGGTCACGTGTTCTTCAAGCTCGAAAGCAAGGGCAAGCGCGCCGCTTTCATCGGCGATGTCTGGCATCACCTGTTGCAGGTGTACTATCCAGACTGGAATTTCCCGAAGAATTCCGACGCGGCGCAGGCGCGCGTCAGCCGCCGCAAAGTGCTCGACTACTGCGCTTCAAGCGACGCGCTTGTTTTCCCGGGCCATGTCGGCTTGCCCTTTGCGGGCAGGGTCGAGGCGACGGCAAAAGGATTCCGGCCCGACTTCGCGCCTTGATGTCTGCCTAGGGGCAGATGTAGCCGCTGCCGTTCGGGTTCGGGAAGCAGCCGACCGATTGCGGCAGCAGTGTTTTCGGCAGCCACAGCACGACGTCGGGAAAGAAGATGCAGAAGGCAATTGCGGCGAAGAACACGATGTAGATCGGCAGCGATGCGATCATCGCCCTGGAAAATTTTATGCCAACGAATTTCGACGCCATCAGCAGTGCAAGTCCGTAGGGCGGGGTGATCAATCCGAAGGCCAATGTGACGATGATCACGACACCCATGTGAACTGGATTGATGTCGGCACTCTTGGTGAGATCGAGAATAATCGGCATGAAGATGATGATGGCGGGAATGGCGTCGATAAAGTCGCCGACAATGACGAACAGTACGACCAGCAGCAGCATGATCATGAACGGGTTGCCGCCCGCTGCCGTAGAGATCCAGTCCGACACCATCGCCGGGCCGCGCAGATAGGCCAGCATCCAGCCGAATACCGAGGCAGCGCCGATGGTGATCAGCGGGATCGAATATAGCAGCCCGGTCAGCGCCATGTCGCGCGGCAACTTCGTCACATGCCGCCAGTTGAGTAGCGGGATCGCGACAAATACGATATAGGCCACCGCGATGACGCCGGCTTCGGTCGGCGTGAATTGCCCGGTGAGAATGCCGCCCATGATGATGATGGGGATCATCAGCGGTACGGCCGCTTGCTTGGTTGCCGAGGTGAACTGGCCGAACGTCGCGCGCTTGTGTCTGAAACCGACGGGCCCGAAAAAGTGGCTGTAGATCATCAGTCCGATGCCGACGAGCATGCCTGGCACCACACCGGCCAGAAAGAGCCCGCCAATCGACACGTTGCCGGTCGCTCCATAGACGACGGCCATGATGCTCGGCGGGATCAAGTTGGCCATCGTTGAGGCCGAGGCGATCAGGGCGGCGGTGAACGCCTTGTTATAGCCCTCGCGGTTCATTTCCGGCGCCAGCGTGCGCGTCAGGACCGCGACATCGGCGGCCGACGAGCCGGAAATGCCTGCAAAAAACATGCTGAAAATAGTCACAACCTGCGCCAGCCCGCCGCGGAAATGGCCGACCATGGTCTGCGACAGCTTGATCATGCGAACGGTGACGTTTGCCGATGTCATCAGGTCGCCGACCAGGAGAAAGAACGGCACCGCCATCAACGCTTCGATGTCAACGCCGTTGAACAGTTGCGCAATCATCGAAGCAAGGCTGACCGGGGTGAATGCGGTGATCAAAAGCACCGAGGCGATCAGCGCGAAGGCGACTGGCACACCCATGTAGCCGAAGAACAGAAACAGGATCCCCATGACAATGATGAGCGTGCCGTTGGACATCACAGCGACGTCCTCCGTTCATCGATGGGGATATCGGGGAAGCCTTTGCGCCAGCCGTTCACCATCTGCTCGATCGTGAACAATGCGACCAGCGCGCCGCAGATCGGTATTGCGACGTAGAGGTACGCCAGCGGTGTCATCGACGGCATGCGCAGGCTCTTGAAGCCATCGAGAACATTGAGGTAGCCAAAATAGATCATGCATAGAGCCACGCACAGCACGACGAAGCGGTTGAACATCTCGAAAAACAGCCGCCTGTTCCCGCTCATCGATTCGGCGAGCACGGCAAGATAGAGATGGTCGTTGCGCCGCGTCGCGGCGGCGACGCCGATAAACGTTCCGTATATAAAGAAATCCATCGTCGTTTCCTGCAACCACAGCCACGGATGACCGATCGCGCGAGTGACGATGTCGCAAAGAACCAGCACGCTGAATGTGGTAATGACGATGCCGCACAGGATCATCAGGAGATTTTCCAGCGGATCGAGCGCGCGCCATTTCAGATGGCGCTGTTCCTGCAAGACCAGCCCGTCAAAACGCCGCATCGCTCAGTCCCGCGACAATCAGTGGGAAAACGGTGCGGGGAGCCTTGGGCTCCCCGCTGTCGTGCACGTGCTGGCTATTGTACGTTGCGGACCAGCTGGAGGACCTTCTCGGCATGCGGCCCCAGATCCTTGGCGAGCTTGTCCTGGATCGGCTTGCTGATCGACGAGAAGCCGCTCTTGTCCACATTGCTGACGACCTTGACGCCCATCTTCTGGAGCTTTGCCAGCGCCTGGTGCTCGAGATCGAAAGCGACCTTCGGCTCGTTTTTGCTGACTTCGTCGGCGGCCGCCTGCACCCATTTCTTCTGCTCGTCATTCAGGCTCTTCCAGACCTTGTCGCTGACAAACAGTGCGGCATTGTTCGCTTCGTGCTCCGTCAGAGAAAGCACCGGCGCAACCTCGTAGTGCTTGTTGATGAGATAGTTGTTGATGCCGTTCTCGGCCATGTCGGCGACGCCGGTTTGCAGCGCCGTATAGACGTCGCCGAATGCCATGTGCACGACCTGCGCGCCATAGGCCGGGAAGGTCGCGTCTTCGGTCACCGTGGCCTGCACGCGCATCTTGACGCCCTTGAGGTCGGCAACCTTCTCGATCGGCTTCTTGCCGTACATGTGCCGCAGGCCCTGCGAGCCCAGGCCAATCATGTGCGCGCCCGTCATCTTGGCGGCATATAGATCCCGCATCGCTGCAATCACGGTCGGATCGCTGAGGACCTTTATGGCATGCGCTTCATCGCGGAAGATGAAATGGATCGAGAACACGCCCGATTCCGGCTGCGCGGTCGACGCATTCGCGGTTGACAGGAAGACGAAATCGATGTCGCCGGTCTGCACCTTTTGCAGGGTCTGTGCCTCGGTGCCGAGCTGGGCGCCGGGATATTTATTGATGGAAAGCGTGCCCTTGCTGAGTTCCATCAGCTTCTTATTGAACATGTCGGCGCCCACATCGTAACCGCTGCCTTTCGGCTGATCGTAGGCGAAAGAAAACTGGCGGTTCTGGGCGAGCGCCGCGCTGGATACCATTGCGAACGCTGCACCAAACATGAGGCCGCGCAGCAACGAGTTACGCGTAACGGACATGGAAACCTCCCGGAATGATTCTGCGTCTTGTGCGGCGGGATCGCCGTGCGACGCTATTTGCGCTTGGTTGCGCCTTTAAGGTGCAAGTGTGTCGGCGCGCCCAGCGTTGTCAATGCCGATCTGGCCGACTCTGGCGGCAACCGGACTACTGCTATTCCTGTCCATTCCGCAGGATGACTTTGAGACGCTGTGGGGTAACAGGAAGTTGCGTGACCGCGCCCGGGCGCTGAAGCGCGTCATCGATCGCCGAGGCGATGACAGCGCCCACCGGATTGGCACCGCCTTCGCCGGCGCCTTTCAGGCCCAGCGGATTAAGCGGGCTTGGCGCGTCTTCCGACACGATAATGGAAATCTCCGGCACCTCGCGCGCTGTCGGCATCAGATAATCGGCGAAGGTGACCGAAAGCGGCTCGCCGTTTTCGTCGTAGCGGAACTCTTCCAGCAGGGCGCCGCCGATTCCCTGCGCCAGCCCGCCGGCAATCTGGCCTTCCACCAGCTTGGGATTCACCGCCTTGCCGATGTCATAGGCAATGACATAGCGCTCGATTGCGACATCGCCGGTATCGGTATCGACGCGCACGGCGGCGACATGCACGCCGTAAGGATAGACCATGTGCGTGGATTCGAACGTGTCTTCGGCGCTCAATCCGCCGGGGAGTGCGCGCGCGAGCTCGGCGAGCGGCATTGACGGGCCGGGGCCGCTGGCGCGGACGATTTCTCCATTGACGATGTCGAGTGCCTCCGCACCGGTCTGCATCAGCTCGGCTGCCGACCGCAAGGCTTGCGTACGGAGTTTCGTAGCCGCGAGCCGCGTGGCCTCGCCGCACATGACCGTGACCCGCGAGGCGAACGCGCCCATGCCGCGCGCAATGCGGTCGGTCTGGCCGTGAATCACGCGGATTGTGCTGTAGTCGATGCCAAGGGCGTCGGCGCAGATCTGCGCGACCACCGTTTCGACGCCCTGGCCGATGGAAGCGACGCCGGTGATGACCTCAACGATCCCGTCTGGTTTCACTTCGACCCGAACGGTGTCAAACGGGCCGAGCCCGCTCTTCTCGACGAACATCGCAACGCCAGCGCCGACTTTTTCGCCTTTTTTTCGGCGCGCACCGAGTTGCTTCTGAAGATCGGGCCAGCCCGCTGCCTTCAGTGCCTTGTCAAGCAACAGCGCATAGTCGCCGGAATCGTAGACGATCTGCGTACCGAGCGTATCGAGCCCGAGCCTGTAGGGCATCGCGTCCTTGCCGATCAGGTTGCGCCTTCGTATTTCGACTGCGTCCACGCCAACTTTGGCCGCGATCGCATCAAGTAGGCGTTCGCGCACGAAAGTGGATTCATAGCGGCCCGGAGCGCGATAGGTGCCGCAGGGCGTCTTGTTGGTGAGACAAAGGTGGCCAATTGCGCGGTAGGCCGGCACGCGATAGGGCCCGGGCAACATCGCCGCGGCAAGGTCAGGTACGGTCGCCGCATGCGTGCGCATATAGGCGCCGTTGTCGTGGAAAAATTCGTTGTCGATGCCAAGGATGTGGCCTTGCGCGTCGATGGCGGCGCGCACGCGATGATGTTGTTCGCGCGAATGATTGGCGGCGATCAGATGCTCGCGCCGATCCTCGATCCATTTGATCGGGCGCTTGAACTTCAACGCAGCGGCACAGGCGAGGATATCTTCAGGATAGATTTCGCCGCGAATGCCAAAGCCGCCGCCGACATGGCCTTCGTAAAGCTGAACAGAGTCCCTTGGACGTCCGAGCATTTGCGCGATCGCGTCCCGGTTCCAGTGCGGTACCTTGGCGGCGCCGTGCAATTCCAGGATGTCGCGTTCTGCGTCATATCGCGCGATGGCGCCACGGGTTTCCATCGGAACGCCGGAATGACGGCCGATCGAAAGTTCAAGCCCAACAATGGCGTGCGCATTGCGGAAGGCGGCGTCGATATCGCCATAGGCTTTTTGCAGGTGTCCCGGCTCCGTTGACAACTCGCCGGCATAGACGGCCGGTTGCCCGGTCGCGACGCATCGGTTGCCGGCAGGGACTCGATCGAAAGCTCGACCATTTCGGCGGCGTCTTCCACGACATAGGCATCGTCCGCGAAGATCACCGCGACGGGCTCGCCGACATAGCGCACGACGTCATTTGCAAGGATCGGCTGCCGATAGGGCTCGAGTGTCTTGAGGCCGGTCAATCGAAAGGGGATAGGTGGGATATGCGCGATGTCGGTATGCGTCCACGCCGCTTGCACGCCCGGCAGTGCAAGCGCGGCGCGGGCATCGATCGACTTTATGGTGCCGTGTGCAATCGGCGAACGCACCACGCGCATGATCCATTGACCGGGAAATGAAACATCCGCCGCAAAGCGTCCTTGACCGGTGAGGAGAGGGCGATCCTCCAGGCGCGGAACCGAACGGCCGACGTATTTCTGTTTTTGCTCAGTCATTGTCGCGAGCCGCAGCCTGCTCCCGCTCCCCTTTGGGGAGAGGGGTGGGGTGAGGGGGGATCGGATCCGACGTGAGGCACTTGCCCCCTCACCCGGATCGCTTCGCGATCCGACCTCTCCCCATAGGGGAGAGGTGAAGAGCGTTCGTTGAGCCCGTCTGCCTAAGACACATCACTTCCTTCGCATTTCTTTGGCCGCCGCGCGGACGGCCTTGATGATGTTCTGGTAACCGGTGCAGCGGCAGAGATTGGATGAGAGCACGTCGATCAGATCTTCATCGCTGATGTCGGGCTCGCGCTCCAACACGCCGACGGCCAGCATCAGGAAGCCGGGCGTGCAAAAACCGCATTGCAGGCCGTGGTGATCCATGAATGCCTGCTGCATCGGGTGCAGCCTGTCGCCATCTGCCAGTCCCTCGACGGTGCGGATTTTTTTGCGGTCGGCCTGCACGGCGAACATCAGGCAGGAGCGCACCGGCTCGCCATCGGCAATGACCGTGCAGGCACCGCAGATGCCATGCTCGCAGCCGATATGCGTGCCGGTCTGGCCGCAATCCTCGCGGATGGCGTCAGCCAATGTGCGCCGCGGCTCGACGGCGATCGCGTGATCGCGACCATTGATGGTCAGCGTGATGGCGGCCTTTTCGCTCATGCGGCCTTCCCCGCATTGCGCAAAGCGGCGCGAATGCGCTGCGGCGTCGCCGGAATCTCATCGATCTCCACGCCGAAAGGCGAGAGCGCATCGTTGATCGCGTTCACGACCGCGGCCGGCGCGCCGATACAGCCGCCTTCGCCGAGGCCCTTGGCTTTAGTGATCGAGTTTACGCTCGGCGTCTCGATGTGATGCAACTCGATTTCAGGAATCTCATGCGCGGTGGGCGGCAGGTAATCCGCAAGGGTGGCGGTGAGAATGCCGCCGTTCTCGTCGTAGATGATCTCCTCGAGCAGCGCGTTGCCGATGCCCTGGGCGATGCCGCCGTGAACCTGGCCGTCGGCAATCATCGGATTGATGATGCGGCCGGCGTCTTCCGCCACCAGGAATTTCTCGACCTTCACGTGGCCGGTTTCCACGTCCACATCGACGATGGCGATGTGGCACGCATTGGAGAAGGTGCCGGGCGGATCGTAGTGGCCGGTTTCCGTCAGGCCCGGCTCGATCTCGCCCTTGAATCGATGCGTTTGCGTGTAGGCCTCGCGTGCGAGCTTTGCGATCGCGATCGTGCGGTCAGTGCCGGCGACCTTCGCCGATCCGTCGGCGAGGACGATGTCGTCAGGTGCTGCCTCCAGCAAATGGCTGGCGATTTTGATCAACTTGGCACGCACCTTCCGCGCAGCGATCAAAGTCGCGCCGCCTGAAATCACCAATGAACGACTGGCGAAAGTTCCCCAGCCATAGGGTGCGCGGTCGGTGTCGCCGTGAACCACCTTAATCATCTCCGGAGTAACGCCGATTTCATCAGCAATAATCTGGGCGAGCGTGGTGCGCAGGCCTTGTCCATGCGGCGATGATCCGATGCGTGCCTCGACGAAACCGGACGGATCAACCGTGACAATCACGGTCTCCCATCCCGGTGTGATCTCCATGCCGCGCGCCGCAAAGGCCGGGCTGCCGTAACCGGTGCGTTCGGAAAAAGTCGCAATGCCGATCCCAAGGTTGCGGCCTCTGGTGCGTGCTTCTTTCTGGCGCTT
Organism: uncultured Alphaproteobacteria bacterium; assembly: GCA_963815055.1. Classification (GTDB taxonomy): domain Bacteria; phylum Pseudomonadota; class Alphaproteobacteria; order Rhizobiales; family Xanthobacteraceae; genus Pseudolabrys. Next base: position 643,036 of record CAWFEU010000001.1, read on the forward strand.
GCGGAACGCCGGCACGTCGACTGCCTTCACCGCCATTTCCAACGTCTCCTTGTAGGTGGCCTCGTCATATTCGAGGCCCATGGCGGATTTGTAGGGGAATTTGTCGATCAGGTTGCGGCGCCGGATGTCGATCGGATCGAGCGTGAATGCGCGCGCAGCCTTGTCCATCAGTCGCTCGAGCGTGAAGGTAATCACCGGCCGCGACACACCGCGATAGGGTGCCATCGTGCAGGTATTGGTGATGACGCCGCGCGCCAGGCACTGGTATTGCTGCACATCGTACGGCCCCGGCATTTCGGCCATCGCCATCAACGGCTCGACGCCGCAGGTGGTGGGGAAGCACGAATATGCGCCCACATTTGAAACGATGTCCGCTTTGAGCGCGAGCAACTTGGCATCGGCGTCGAAGGCTCCTTCAAGCGCGATGTATTGATCACGTGAGTGAAACCCGGCGATGAGATTTTCGCGCCGGTCTTCGGTCCACGCCACAGAGCTCTTGAGTTTGCGCGCCAGCCACACCAGAACAACGTATTCGCCCGCGAGCGACATCTTCTGCCCAAAGCCGCCACCGACGTCGGGCGCGATCACGCGCAAATCGGATTCCGGAAAGCCGAGCACGTCACATATCGCTGTCCGCGTCAGATGCGGCATCTGCGTCGTGCAGGTGAGGGTCACGCGACCCGTCGATGCGTCATAGGCCGCGTGGCCGCCGCGCGCCTCCATCGGCGTTGCGTTCTGACGGCGTGAGCGCGCGTCAATCTTGATAATCTTGTGCGCATTTTTCCAGACCGAGTCGAACTCCGGTGTCTTTATTTTGCCTTCGAGAATGACATTGCCCGGTGCCTCGGCATGGATCTGTGGCGCGTCCGCCGCAAGCGCCATGCGCGCATCGGCTACCGCATCAGTTTCGTCTATCGACAGCTCGATCTGCTCGGCGATGTCCTCGGCTACTTCCTTGCTTGCTGCCACAACAGCCGCGACTGGTTCGCCCGTGAAACGAACGACACCATCTGCCAATGCAGGCTGGCCGACCGGCTTGTAGTTGAACTTGTGCAGCATCGGCGTGATTTTCTTCACGCCTTTGAGATCGGCGGCCGTGATCACCATTGAACCATTCGGCGCATTGATACCTGTGATCCTTCCGGCGGCGGCCGGGCTGCGCACGAACCGCACCCAATGTGTGGCGGGCAAATCAGCGGTGAAACGTCCCTGGCCCGAAATCAGTGCCGGGTCTTCCAGCCGCCGGATAGCGCGACCGACCCAGGTCATGCCTGACCCTTTGGTGCCGTGCGCGCTCATTGGGAAGACTGCTCCAGCGCGCGTCGGACGACGGCGCGGACAAGATCGCGCCGGTATTCCGCATTGGTTTGATGGTCCTCGAGCGGCTCGATCGCCCTGGCTGCGGCTTCCGCCGCTGTCCGGAAGGTCTTGTCGCCCGGCGCCTCGCCATTCAATGCGGCTTCGGCCTCCGCGATACGGCGCGGAGAGGCTTCCGCGCCGCCAACGCCCACGCGCGCCTCCGTAATTTTGCCGCCCTGCAAACGAAAGGTGGCGAGTGACGCACTCATTGCGAAATCGCCGGCGCGGCGGCTGAATTCGTTGAATCCGAATTTGTTGTCGTCCGAGAGCAACGGCAGTTGCACTTCGGCGAGCAGTTCGTCTTCTGTCAGTGCAGTCGACATTATTCCTGCGAAGAAATCCTTCGCAGCGATTCGCCGTTCGCCACGTGTGCTTTTGGCGATCAAAGTGGCATCAAGTGTCGCCGCGGCCAGGCACCATTCCGAAGCAGGGTCGGCATGGGCAAGGCTACCGCAAAACGTGCCGCGCATGCGGATCGGATAATGCGCGATATGGCGTGCGACGACGCTGAGCAATCGGCCGAGTGGATTGGCGACCACTGATTTATGAAATGCAGCATGGCGAACACACGCGCCGATCGAGAGGATCTTTCCATCGCTGCTGATCTTGTCGAGCCCGGCAACCTCGTTGATGTCCACGAGGTGCGCCGGCTTGGCGAGGCGGAACGCCATGATCGGCACGAGACTTTGTCCGCCCGCCAGGACGCGGCCGTCTTGCGGGGCGACGTCGGCCAGGATCCTTAACGCCTCATCGAGCGTCTTCGGCACATGGCGGATGAAGGGCGCGGGCTTCATGCGGCTGATTTCCCGGCGGCCAAGGCCCAATTTAAGGCCTAATTATTTGTACGCAAACGATAAAGAGCGCCAATGGATTGTCAAACGCGGTCGCTCCGGGAGCAGCATTCATACTGAATTACCACCGGGCTTTCATTGAACGGGCCGCATTCATATCCTATTTGCCAGCTAACAGGGGCTGAAAGAGGTCGGGGATGCCAATATCGCGTTTGATTGTAAGTGCCTGCCTTACCGGCGCCGTGCTGGCGGGTGCGCCGGCCTTGGCCGAAGACGGCAAGCGCCCGGACAAGGTGTCATTCTATTTCGCGGCCCACGAGGACGACTGGCAGCTGTTCATGAACCCGTCCGCGTTTCAGGACGTCATGGGCGGCGCAGCCAAGACAGTCTTTGTGCATCTGACGGCCGGCGATGCCGGTCTCGGCATTGGGTTGGGCGGCCGCAAGCATCCATTCTATCTCGCGCGCGAAAATGGTGCCGAGGCCGCGATCCGCTTCATGGCGGACGCAGACGCTGAACCCGGCGAACGCTCCGCGGCGCCGATGTCGTTCAATGGTCACGACATCTACCGTGTCAGTTACCGCAATACCGTAGGCTATTTTCTGCGTGTGCCGGACGGCCATTGGTCGGGTGACGGTTATTATGAGACCGGATTTGAATTGCTTAAACGCCTGGCCAACGGCGAGAATAATGTATTGCGGGCGGTTGATGGCTCGACGACCTATCGCGGCTGGGACGACCTGGTCGCGACATTGAGGGCGATCATCGCCTACGAGCGTGGCCACGCCGTACTCGTTCAGCTCAACGTTGCGGAAACCGATACGCGCATTAATCCGAAAGACCATTCCGATCATCTGATGACCGCGAAAGCCGCTCTCGATGCCGTGAAAGATGTCCCGTGCGTGCGCCGGGTTTACTACGTGGATTATGCCAGTTCGCGGCTCCCGCAAAATCTCGATGCGCAAAAGCGCGACATGGAAAGCTCCGTGTTCGCGGTGACGCTGGCCGGTGTGCAGGCACTCGACCACAGCACGGCGTGGAATCACTACGATCAATCGTTCGTCGGGCGGAACTATTTCCGTGTCCAGGAGCCGGCGGGACGATGCGACTCCGCGATAACGGCCATGGCGGCAACACGGCACTAGCACCTCGCCTCGCTACTGCGCCTTTTTCCGTGCTTTTGACGTGGGTCAAGACCTCGTCACGTCGGGCAGCTAGATTTTCGCAACCATTTTCACGCTGGCCCGTTTTCGTCGGTCCGTAAGTTCGCAACCGCATTCGGCGTCCGATGCGATATGCAGAAGTGCCGCTCGCCGTTCAAACCGCCCGCGTCGTATCGGTCGATGCGCTGCGCGGGTTCAATATATTCTGGATCCTCGGCGCCGATGGCGCGGTCTGGGCTCTCGATCGGATGCTGCGTGACAAGGGGCCAGAGCTAAACGCGATCGGCAGCTTCCTCAAAACCCAGATGAGCCACGCGGCGTGGGAGGGCTTCCTTTTCTACGATTTTATTTTTCCATTGTTCATTTTCGTCACGGGCGTTTCGATTGTTCTTGCCTTGCCGCGGCTGGTCGAGCGCAATGGCGTGACCAAAACGCATCTGCACGTGCTGCGACGGGCCTTGCTGCTCTATGTGTTGGGCGTGATCTTTTACGGCGGCGTTGCCCAGCACTGGAGCGACATCCGCTATGTCGGCGTGCTCCAGCGTATTGCCATCTGTTACCTGTTCTCGTCGCTCCTGTTTCTGAACCTCGACAAACGCGGGCTCATCGTTGCTCTGGTTGCACTGCTCGGCGGCTACTGGGCCTTGATGACTTTTGTTCCGGTGCCGGGCATCGGCGCCGGTTCCTTCGCGCCCGACGCCAATCTCGCAAACTGGATCGACGCAAATTACCTGCCGGGCCGGCTGTGGGACAAAACGCGCGATCCGGAAGGGCTTTTGAGCACTTTGCCTGCGATCGGTACTTGCGTGCTCGGCGTCCTGGCTGGCCTCTTGTTGAAGGACGACCGGCTGACGCCGACGCAGCGTTCGCTGTGGCTGATTGGCGGCGGGATCGCGATGGTTACAGCAGGCTATCTGTGGGCCCTGCAATTTCCGATCATCAAGGCGATCTGGACATCGTCTTTTGTGCTGGTCGTCAGTGGCTACAGCGCGATCTTGCTGGGCGTCATGCACCAGGTGATCGACGTGTGGGGATGGAAAGCCTGGGCGACCATCTTCGTATGGATCGGTGCCAACGCCATTACGCTCTATTTCATCAATAATATCGTCGGATTTGAGCCGTTCGCGTTGCGTTTCGTGGGCGGCGATGTATCGAATTGGCTGGATCGTGCAGTGACGCCGGGGACCGGCCTTTTCGTCGCGCATCTGCTGGGGTTGGTCCTCGCGGTCGCGCTCGCCGGCTATTTGTACCGGCGCAAGATCTTCCTGCGTGTCTAAGCGCTTAAAGGCTGCATTGAACCTTTTGTGGGGCCCGGCGACCAAAAGCTAACGGGGAAACGACTTCGACTTCAGGAGAACGTCATGTCCCGCAAGCTCATTCTCAGTCTCGCCGCTATCGCAATGCTCGCGACCACGGCGATTATGTCCGGCCAAGCCAGTGCCCATGGTGGCGGCGGTCATCCCGGTGGCGGTGGTCACCCTGGCGGCAGCCATCCCGGCGGCGGCCATCCCGGTCACTGGGGCCATGTTGGCTTCAACCACTGGCACCACAACTTCCACTTCCGCTACGTGCACGACCGGCTTTATGTGCGTCCCGTCGGCTACGCGGTGCGCTCGGTCGATCCGGGCCCCTGCACCTGCCTGACCAAGAACTACACGCCGGAAGGCATGGTGGTGTTCCAGGATCTGTGCACCAAGGAAATGGCGAGTGCGCCGGCCGATGGCAGCCCGGCCCAGGCCCAGGCCGAACCGCAGCCAAATAACTTCGCCGGCCGTTCGTATCAGGATTACCTGAAGGCCAATCCGGAGAGCGCCGAACCGAAGAAAAACTGAGAGCGGGTTCAGTAAACCAACAAACGGCCGCCGCAGGCACGCCTGCCGGCGGCCTTTTGCCTCAAGTGCCGACCTTCAATTCGGACACCAGCGCGCGCAGTGCTGCGACCGTTGATGGCGCAACGCTCTTTCCGGTGCGCGGATTGTCTGACGGAATGTTCTCGATCGTCATGGTGAAACGCGCGGTGTCGGCGTCGACCGTGATGGTGTGAGTGTTTCTCGTCACGGTGGGATCGGCCCATATTTCGAGCCGGGTACGGTCGGGTCCAATGCCGGCCAGGCTCAATGCTGCCGCGACGTTGACATTGGTCGGGAATCCGCGGGCGCCCTCGCGCGCGCTGCCGTCAAAAACCTTCAGCGCCTCCTTCAGTCCGCTCACCGAAATTCCCTGGTCGCGCAAATAGGGCGCGCCCTCAAGCCCGGCCGGCGGCTTGCGCGTCACCATCTTGACCGAATGGATAGTTCCCTCGGCCGCCGCGCGAACGGCGTCGAGACCAATCAACGCGCCGGTCGGCACCAGGATGCGGGCGCCATTTTTTCTGGCGCGTTCGACCAAGTCGCCGTGCTCCAGCAACTGTGCCACCGAAAGCGGCACGAAGATACGGCCCTTGTCGATAGCGCTGATGGCAACCTCACGGAACAGCGCTGGAGGGAGACATTCGACGACGATGTCGCAACCATCGGCGAGGTCGGTGGTCTTGCGCACTGGAATGCTGTCGCCAACCTGTGGCAAAGCGCGCCGCGCTTTATCGGCATCGCGCACGGCAACGGCGGCGAGCTTCAATCCCGGCACGCCGGCAATCAGGCGCTTGGCCACCTCCAGGCCGACGGCGCCTAGTCCGGCGATTCCAACCTTCAATGGTTGTTTGGTCGTCATGTCTTGCGGCCGGTAAATTTTGGCTTGCGCTTCTCCATGAAGGCACGCACGCCCTCGGCATAATCGGGTGTCAGGTTGGCGGCGCGCTGCAAATCCCGTTCGAGATCGAGCTGGGCTTCGAGCGTGTTCGTTGCCGACGCATTGAGGGCGCGCTTGATCAACGCCAGGCCTTGCGTGGGAGCTTGCGCGAAGTGCTCGCAGATGCGTGTCGCCTCATGCATGAGGATCTCGTCGTCGACCGCGCGCCAAATCAGACCCCAGCTTGCGGCTTTTTCGGCAGAAAGATCCTGCGCGAGCAAGGCGAGTCCACGCGCACGGGCGTCTCCCACCAGCCGCGGCAGGATCCATGTGCCGCCGGAGTCAGGAACGAGACCAATGCGGGCGAACGATTGAACGAAATTAGCCTTCAGGCTGGCGATCACGATGTCGCAGGCGAGCGCGATATTGGCGCCCGCGCCGGCGGCAACACCGTTGACGGCCGCAACCACCGGAAAGGGCAGATCGCGTAGCTTCCGCACGAGCGGGTTATAATGCAGCTCCAGCGAATTGCGCGGCACCGGCGTTTCGCAGGGCTTCAGCACGCGATCGCTCAGGTCCTGACCGGCACAGAAGGCGCGACCGGCGCCGGTGAGCATCAGCGCACGGCAACTTTCATCTGTTTCCGCATCCTCAATCGCGTTGCGCAATGCTTCGTGCATTGCATCGTTAAATGCGTTGAGCTTGTCCGGCCGGTTGAGCGTTATCACGCGATAGCCCGCGCGTTGCTCGGTGAGGATGGGTTGGTCGGACATTATGGGTGGCCCCGGCAATTCAACTTATTCCGCTGTCATCATCCGCGAAAGCGGATGATCCAGTAAACACAAATCTCTCGGCAGGCTGCGGAGTACTGGATGCCCGCCTGCGCGGGCGTGAGACGTCAGGAGGACTTGATGAACTTATCCAACGCTCCGGTTTCCTTGCCATCTTCCTCGAAGTCCTCTGCAATGCGCTCGTAGAATCTCGCGGCCGCCGACAGCATTTCGTGTTCGGCATGGTCGGCGCCGACGAAATTTGCGATCTCATCGAGCTCCGCCACCCAGCGGTAGGCTTTCGAGTACATGCTGGGGATCTGGTTCGACAGATAGCGCAGCAAATCAGGGCGGCTTTCGGCGAGTTCGGCTCTCAGCGCTTCGCCCGAGCCGCCGCGCGTTGCCGCCAGCATCATGCCGGCGCCGAGTGCGGTGAAGCCCTTGGTGATCCCGGCGTAGGACATTTTCAGCGCCGATGCCGCCGTCAGCGGGCCTTCGAGAACGCGCACGATCAGCCCGTAGTCATTGAGTTTGGCAAGGTCCCTGGCGGCAGGCCCGGACGCGTAAATGCGCGTGTTTGTACTGCCGCGCTTTGGCGGTGGACCGATAATGCCGGCGCCGACGAAGGCGCATCCGGTGGTCGCGATCACATCCGCGATTTTCAGCATTGTTGGCGGGCTGACCGCATTGCATTCGACATAAACCGGTTTCGTGTTGGAGGCGGTTAGCGCCGGAGCAAGGCGCTGCGCCAGCGCCAGCGCATCGCCAGGCGGCACAATCGACATCAGGAAATCGGCCTCTGCGAGCGCGCGCTCCTCGACCGGTTGCATGCCGGCGCCCCGCGCGCGCTTGGCGCTCTCCTCGCTGCGGCCCGCGAGCGAGGTCAGCACGGTGACCTTGTTTTCGGTCAAGCGGCCGGCGACGCCGGCACCCATATTGCCTGGCGCAATGATGGCGACAGTCGGGTTCATGCATTCACCTCTGCGTCATTCCGGGACGCGAGCGAAGCTCGCGGACCCGGAATCCAGAAACAGGTGCTGATCTCGTATCTGGGTTCCGGGTTCACGCGCCATCGCGCGTCGAAGACGCGCGCAAACGCGCTGATGGCGCGTGCCCCGGAATGACAATAGAATTTCATGAGCCCGTCACTCCGCCGTCGAGATTGATGCTCTGCCCGGTAACAAAGGCGGACGCTTCCGAGGCCAGAAACAGCACGGCGCCGACCAGATCTTCCGGCACTTCCGCGCGCGGCACGCATTGCATGGCGATAATCCGTTCCTTTTGCGCTGGGGTCACGGTCTTGCGTTCGATTTCCGTAAAGGTCGCACCCGGCAATATGGCATTCACGGTAATATTGTCGGCTCCGAGCTCGCGCGCCATTGACAGGCTCATACCTGATAGCGCCGCCTTGGTCGCGATGTAGTGCAGATAATTTGGCCGGCCAAGGCGCACGGCGCCGGACGCGACATTGATAATGCGGCCCCATTTCGTGCGCCGCATCGCGGGCAGCACGGCGCGGGCGCAGAGAAACGGCCCGGTGAGATTGACGCGCAGCACGCGCTCCCATTCGTCCAGCCGAATCTGATCGAAAGGGCGCATTTCCAGCGTGGAAAAAATCCCGGCATTGTTGATCAACACGTCAATGCGGCCGTATTCGTCCTCGACCAGTTCAACCATTTCCTTGATCGAGGCTTCGTCGGCGACATCGGTGGTTATTGCGAGCGCCTGACCGCCTGCCTCCATGATTTCTTCGGAAACCGCCGCGGCCTTCTTTTCATTGAGTTCCGCGATCACGGCGCGGGCGCCGGCCGCGGCAAAAGCCTTGGCAAAGACGCGGCCGATGCCTTGTCCGGCGCCGGTGACAATGGCGACGCGATCCTTGAGTCCGGGAAAGACGACATTCCGCAGGTCGGCGGTCATGCCGCGCCTCGTTCGTTTACTCTGTCATTCCGGGGCGCGGCCGCTAGGCCGCGAACCCGGAATCCAGAAATAGATTCAGCGGCTGCATCTGGATTCCGGATCCGGCCCCATTGCGCGTCGAAGACGCGCGTGAACGCGCTTATGGGGCCGTCCCGGAATGACAAACGTAAGTTCATGCCGCGCCTCGTTCCAGTCGCGGCAATTGTTCGAGCGCCGCGCGCGCATTCCATGGCGCCCACCACGTTTTCAGGCCGAGATCATTTGCGATAACGCCGGCGGTGATATAGCCCGCGCCGCCGGAAATGGCGCCGCCGGGATGGCCGGCTGAGCCGGCGTTGTAGAGGTTTGGAATCGGCGAGCGGTAGCCGAAGTGGTTGTACATCACCTGCTCGGCGTTGAAGGCGCCCATGAAAATGTCGCCGCCGCGCATGTTGATCATTTCCTGCATGTATTCGCGGCCAGTGTAGACGTAGCGCCCGAGAATATTCCTGCTCGTTATGTTGGGGCAGTAGCGCGCAAAGCACTCAATGATCTTGTCGGAGAATTCTTCCTTGAAGCTGTCATAAGTCTTGCCGCCAAGATCTGGCTCAAGCGGCATCACGTGCCAGCAATAAGTCGTGTGTTTGCCCGGCGGCGCCTGCGTGGGATCGAGCAGGCTAAGGGGGCCCGAACCAAACTGCACGAGCTTTGGCACGCGGCCGGCCTGCACATCCTGATGCGCGGAGAACAGGTCCTCCATTGTTTCGGCGCCGATGCTCCATTTCATCGCGCGGTTGATGTTGGGATCGAATTTTTCCGCGGCAAAGCGCGGGCTTTCGTTGAGCGCCAGATGCAGGCCGAACAGGCTCCACGCGGTGTACTGGAAAGAATCCAGCTTTTTCAAAAAAGGCGCCGGCAGCTGCTCGCGTCCGACTAGGCTCTCAAAGGTCTGGTGGACGTCGAGCGTGGAGGCGACGAACTGCCTGGCGCGCACGGTTTGTCCACCGGCAAGTTCGATGCCGGAGGCGCGTCCATTTTCGATGACGATTCGGTCTATATTGACTTGCGGCTGGAATGTGCCGCCGGCGGCAATGAAAGCCTCCATTAATCCGCGCGCCAGATTGAACGAGCCGCCCTGGCAAAGCTGGTAGCCGCTTTCCAGATCGAAAGCACGGATCACCGATCCCATCGGCGATGTTTTCGACATCGTGTCGACCAGCCAGGTGCCGAACAGCGACACCTTGAACAGGAACAGCAGACGCACGTGCTCGTTCTCGAACAGTTCGCGCACGACATCGAGCGGTTGCCGGTTCGATACCTCGAGGAATTCACGTCCCAGCGCCGTCCGCGACAAAAATGCTTCGCGCTCCTCCCTGGCCAAGGGTTCGGCGTAGCGCTCGGGCAGAAAAATCTCGCGCGTGATCTTCTCGGCCTTGCGGTTCCAGTCACGGAAGGTCTGCGCATCTTTTTTTGAAAAACGCGCAATGTTGGCGACCGACTCTTCCAGATCACGCCCAAGCACCAACGCCGAGCCGTCGCGATGGGCCTGCCCGAATTCGTAGCGCGGCGTGATGTAGGTGACGCGCTCGTCCAGGTTCAAATCCTTGAACCAGGGTGTCTCACTGATGTGGAAGTGATTGATGGAATGCAGGTTGTGATAGAAGCCGGGCAGCGTCACTTCGCGCGTGCACAGTCCGCCGCCATAAGTGAGCCGGCGGTCCACAAGGAGGATGTCGAGGCCGGCGCGGGCGAGGTACGTGCCAAGGATCAGCCCGTGATGCCCGGCACCAACGATGATCCCGTCATAGGTTTTTTCGAGCGATTTCGACAAAAGTCGCAAGGGTCAATTGTCCCGTTGGTGGGTCGGCAGTTGGGGCCGGCATCGCTAGACTGCCGGGGCTCCGGAGCGCCGGTCAATGGCTGCCGGCGCATGGCCGGATAGCCCGAAATACCGTCATTTTCGAATTTAGCGATCGACCTCGAAATATAGTTCGGGCGCGCGCCGATGGACCTTTTGGCGCATCTGCCGGTACATTAGACTATCAAAAGGAATAGGGCCGAATGGCCCTTGGGGAGGATGTCCAGATGCGTAAAACACTCTTGGCCGCGAGCGCCGCTCTGCTGCTCGCTGCGGGCCCGGCCATGGCCCAGCAAAAATCCATCAAGATCGGTTTCGTCAGCACGTTCAGCGGTCCGGTCGCCGTGATCGGCGACGACATGCGCAACTCATTCGAACTCGCGCTTGATCACATGGGCCGCAAAATGGGTGGCCTGCCGGTCGAGGTCATCTACGAAGATGACGGCTTCAAGCCGGAAGTCGGCAAGCAGAAGACGGAAAAACTGATCGAGTTGGACAAGGTCGACTTCATCGCCGGCTATATATGGTCGAACGTTCTGCTGGCGTCGCTCAAGCCGGTCGTCGATTCCAAAACCTTCCTCGTCATTGCCAATGCCGGTCCATCGCAAGTGGCGGGCGAACTGTGCTCTCCAACGGTGTTCTCGACCTCGTGGCAGAACGACCAGACGCCTCAGGCGATGGGCCTGTACATGAACCAGAAGGGCGTGAAGACCGTGTTCCTGATCGGCCCGAATTATGCGGCCGGCAAGGATATGCTCGCGGGCGTCGCTTCCACCTTTAAGGGCAAGGTGGTCGGTCAGGAGCTCACGACCTGGCCGGCGCAACTCGATTTCTCCGCCGAGCTCGCCAAGGCGAAAGCGGCCAATCCGGACGCGATCTTCGTGTTCTATCCCGGCAAGGCTGGCGTGCAGTTCCTGGCGCAATATGCGCAGGCCGGCCTCAAGGGCAAAATCCCGCTCTACACCGCGTTCACGATCGACGAACTTTCTTTGCCCTTGCAGAAGGACCTGGCGCTCGGTGTGCCCGGCGCGCAGGAGTGGGTAAACGACCTGCCGAACGAGGCGAACAAGAAATTCGTTGCCGATTACATCAAGAAATATCCGGGCAAGAAACCTTCCTTCTACGGCGCGCAGTCATATGATGCGGCTAATTTGATTGCCTCCGCGGTGAACGCCACCAAGGGCAATCTGTCCGACAAGACCGCGGTCCAGAAGGCACTCGAAAAGGCCAACTTCAAATCGGTGCGCGGCAATTTCAGGTTTGGCAACAATCACATCCCGATCCAGAATTTCTATCTTCAGGACGTGGTGAAGGATGCCAAAGGCGACTTCGTGCTGAAAACCGCCGCCACCATCGTCAAGGACGATCAGGATCGCTTCCACGGCAAGTGCCCGATGAAGTGATCGCCGGCAAATGGTTGCAGGACGGCAGAAGCGGGGACGTTTCTGCCGTTTTGCTTTCGAAGGGGCGCCTCATCCTTCGAGACGCCGCGCTTCGCGCGGCTCCTCAGAGGCTTGAGAGGCAGGCCCTCACCCTGAGGAGCGCGGGCGAAGCCCGCGCGTCTCGAAGGGTGAGGGCAGAATGCGAAAATTCATGACCCTATTTATCGAGCAATGCCTGAACGGGTTGCAATTTGGCCTGCTGCTGTTTCTGCTGGCGGCGGGGCTGACGCTGGTCTTCGGCATCATGGATCTCGTCAATCTCGCGCATGGCTCGCTTTACATGATTGGCGCCTATTTTGCGGCGACCTTCGTGGCCTGGACCGGCAACTTCATTTTCGGTGTGGTGCTGGCGCTGGGCGCAACCCTGCTGGTCGGCATGGCGGTGGAAGTTGTCGCAATGCGCAGGCTCTATGGCCGCGACCACCTCGATCATGTGCTCGGCACTTTCGGCTTGATCCTGTTTTTCGATGAATTTGTGCGGCTGATCTGGGGCCCCGAAGGGCTGACGCTGCCGCTGCCGTCGTGGCTCAATACCTCGGTTCGCATCCTCCCCGGCGTAGACTACTCCGCCTACAAACTGTCGATCATTGTAGTGACACTTGCGGTCGCCGTATTTCTCTACGTGCTGGTGATGCGCACGCGTATTGGCATGCTGATCCGCGCCGGGGCCAGCAATCGCGAAATGGTCGGTGCGCTGGGTGTCAACATCAAGCTGCTCTATACGCTGGTTTTTGGGCTGGGTGCCGCACTTGCGGGCCTCGCCGGCCTGATGCAGGCGCCGATCCTGACCGTGCAGATCGGCATGGGTGAGAACATCCTCATTCTCGCCTTCGTCATCACCGTCATCGGCGGCATCGGCTCGATCCGCGGGGCGCTGGTAGCAGCGATTTTTGTGGGTTTCATCGACACGCTCGGCCGCGCCTTCTTTCCCGATTTGCTGCGCATGGTGCTGAGCCAGGAAGCGGCCGCGACTGCCGCGCCGGCACTTTCGTCGATGTTGATCTATCTGCTGATGGCGATCGTGCTTGTGGTCAAGCCGGAAGGCCTATTTTCGGCGAGCGGCAAATGAGCCGGCTGGCTCTCAGTCCGCAACCTTGCAATCGTTGCACTGCTGCTCGCGCTGGTGCTGCTGCCGGTCTATGTCGAGCTGGGCGGCAGCCGCTTCCTGCTCACATTGTTCACGCGCATTCTGGTCCTGGCGATGGCGGCGGTGAGCTTCAATCTGATCCTCGGCTATGGCGGCATGATGAGTTTCGGTCATGCCGCCTATCTGGGCATCGGCGGCTATGCGGTCGGCATGCTGGCGCACGAGGGCGTATTCAGCGGCTTCGTGCAATGGCCGGTGGCGCTGCTGGCGAGTGCGCTGTTTGCGCTGGTGATCGGGGCGCTTAGCCTGCGCACGCGCGGCGTTTATTTCATCATGATCACATTGGCCTTTGCGCAGATGGCTTATTACGTCGTTGCCGGGCTGGCGCGCTATGGCGGTGACGACGGCCTCACAATCTACAAGCGCAGCCAGTTCTTTGCGCCGATCGATCTCTCCAACAAGGTGCAGTTCTATTACATCTGCCTGGCGTTGCTTTTTGGGTCGATCTATCTGGTCTGGCGCATCGTCAATTCCCGATTCGGCCTCACGATCCAGGGCGCGCGTTCGAACGACACGCGCATGCGTGCCATCGGATTTCCGACTTATCGTTACAAGCTCGTATGCTTCGTGATCGCGGGGACAATGTGCGGCCTCGCCGGGGCGCTGCTCGCCAATCACACCGATTTCGTCAGCCCGGCGATGATGTATTGGACGCGCTCGGGCGATCTCATCATCATGGTTGTTCTCGGCGGCATGGGCTCGGCCTTCGGTCCGTTGTTTGGCGCCGTGGCATTGCTGGTGCTGGAAGAGGTGCTGTCCGGCATCACCGAATATTGGCAGATCATCCTCGGACCGTTGCTGCTGCTGGTCGTGCTGTTCGCGCGCGGCGGCATCGACGGCCTGCTCGCCAAGGTGCGCCATAGGGTGAGCAATGGCTGATCTCCTGCGCGTGGACAATCTTGCGAAGCGTTTCGGCGGTATCGTGGCCACCGATGACCTCGATTTCACTGTTACAGAAGGCGAACTGCACGCGGTGATCGGCCCGAACGGCGCCGGCAAGACCACGTTGATCGCTCAGCTCAGCGGCCAGCTATCGCCAGATTCCGGTCGTATCCATTTTGCGGGTAGCGATATCACCGCAGTCCCGATGCATGCCCGCAGCGCACTTGGCCTTGCACGCTCGTTTCAGATCACGTCGTTATTTCTTGACTTGAGCGTGCTCGACAATGTTGCACTGGCCGTACAGGCCCACGCCGGCCATTCATTCCATTTCTGGCGCGCTGCACGCCGCGAAGCGGAACTGCGCGATCCCGCGCGCGCGGCCCTGGCCCGTGTCGGCTTGAGCGCGCGTGCCGACCTGCCGGCGTCCGCGCTCAGTCACGGCGAGCATCGGCAGCTTGAGCTCGCCATGGCGCTCGCCGCCAGCCCGCGCATGCTTCTGCTTGATGAGCCAATGGCTGGCCTTGGACCCGAAGAGTCGGCGCGCATGGTGACAATGTTGCGCGAGCTGAAGAAGGAGCTGACGATCCTCCTGGTTGAGCACGACATGGAAGCGGTATTCGCACTCGCCGATCGAATTACGGTCCTGGTCTATGGCCGCGTGATCGCTACCGGGAAACCTGACGATATTCGCAACAACGCCCAGGTCCGCGACGCCTATCTTGGCGAGCAGGAGGCCGCGGATGGCTGATCCTGTGCTTGCGCTCGAGGGCGTGGAAACCTGCTACGGCCTGAGCCAGGTGCTCTTCGGCGTTTCGCTGGCCATCGCGCCCGGCGAGATGGTGACGCTGATGGGCCGCAACGGCATGGGCAAGACCACCACCGTGCGTTCGATCATGGGCCTGACGGCGGCGCGGGCCGGCACGATCAGATTTTTGAGGGAGGAGATTCGCGGGCTGCCGTCATACAAGGTGGCCCAGCGCGGCATCGGCTTGGTGCCCGAAGGCCGGCAGATCTTCCCGAATCTCACCGTGCGCGAAAACCTGCTGGCGACGGCGGTTGAGCGCGATCGCGACGATTGGACACTGGCGAAAGTCTACGCGTTGTTTCCGCGGTTGGCCGAGCGCGCCGCCAGCATGGGCAATCAGCTTTCCGGCGGCGAACAGCAGATGCTCGCGATCGGCCGTGCGCTGATGACTAATCCGCGCCTGCTTATTCTTGATGAGGCGACCGAAGGTCTGGCGCCGCTGATCCGCGCCGAGATCTGGCGTTGCCTTGCCAGCCTGAAGGAATCGGGATTGTCGATTCTGGTCATCGACAAGAATGTCGGCGCGCTGATGAAGGTCGCCGACCGGCATTTCCTGATCGAGCGCGGGCGCGTGGTGTGGAAGGGCTCGTCGCGGGAACTCGCGGCCGCGCCTGATGTGCAACACCGGTATTTGGGGGTGTGACGGGCCGTTTGCGCGCGGGTGAGGGGTTTGTGCTTTTCAATTGAAGTGCCGACCCCTGGCTCGCGCTCGCTATCGCTCCGCGCTCGCCACCTCTCCCAAAAGGGGAGAGGGGAAGAGAGTGTGCGGCACTCTTCTGCTTTTTTGGTTACTCCGCCGGCTCGAGCGGTGGCGGGCGGCGACGGATGAAGGTGAAGGTTGCGCCGCCGAGTTTGCGGTGCAGCCGATCCAGCAGCAGGTAGATCACTGGCGTGGTGTAAAGCGTGAGCACTTGCGACACCAGAAGACCGCCGATAATGGTGATGCCGAGCGGCCGCCGCAGTTCCGAGCCCGGTCCGATGGCAATCACCAGCGGCAGCGCGCCCAGCATGGCGGCAAGCGTGGTCATCAGGATCGGGCGGAATCGCGCGAGGCAGGCCTCATGAATGGCCTGCTGCGGCGGCAGTCCCAGCCGCCGCTCGCCGTCGAGAGCGAAGTCCACCATCATGATGCCGTTCTTCTTCACGATGCCGATCAGCAAGATGATGCCGATGAAGGCGATCACCGATAATTCGGTGCCGGAGATTTCGAGCGCGAGCAGGGCGCCGAGACCCGCCGATGGCAGCGTCGAGATGATGGTCAGCGGATGCGCAAGACTCTCGTACAAAATGCCGAGCACGATATAGACCGCGATCAGCGCGGCCAGGAGCAGCAATGGCTGCGCACCGACCGCGCGCTTGAAGGCCTGCACATCACCGGAGAAATCGGCATGGATGACATCGGGAAGATGCATCTCGGCCACCGCTTGCTCGAGCGCCGCGGTAGCCTCGTCAATCGTGGTATTCGGCGCCAGATTGTAGGTGATCGTCACCGACGGGAATTGGCCCTGATGGTTGACGACCAGCGGTGCAATTCCGCGATCGAATTGCGTCACGGCCGATAACGGCACCTGCGCATTATTTTTACCGGACACATAGACGCGGCTGAGGTCGGTCGGATCCCGTTGATAGGACCGGTCAACTTCCAGAATAACGCGATATTGGTTGCGCGGCCCATAAATGGTCGAGATTTGCCGCTGCGAGAACGCATTGTTGAGGGCGTTGTCGATATCCTGAACGCGCACGCCGAAGCGCGCCGCCGCCGGCCGGTCGATCGTGATGTTTGCCTGCAAGCCGCCTTGCTCGCGGTCGGTCGTGACATCAATGATGCTGGAGATCTGCTTCACACGATCGACCACGCGGGGTACCCATTTTTGCAGCTCATCGATGTCCGCGCTCCACAACGTGAACTGGTACTGTAAATCGCTCTGCCGTCCGCCGACGCGCAAGTCCTGCGCCGGGAACATGAAGACACGGATGCCCGGAATTTGATTGAGCTTGGTGCGCAGCCGGCCGACCACCTGCTGCGTGCTGGCATTGCCGCGCTGGTTGAGCGGCTTGAGACTGATGAACAAACGCCCGCGGTTGACCGAGGCATTGAAAGGCGAGGCGCCGACCGAAGACCCCAGGCCCGCGACCGCCGGATCGGCGAGGACAATGTCCATCGCCTTGCGCTGCAATTGCTCCATCGCTTCGAAGGAAATGTCCGTCGAAGCTTCCGTGCCGCCGAAAATCAGCCCGGTGTCGTCCTGCGGGAAATAGCCCTTTGGCACCTTGACGTAGAGGCCGATTGTCAGCGCGATGGTTGCGGCAAACACGATCAGCATCAGCGCGCGGTGCTGGAGAGCGAACGTGAGCGTGCGGTCGTAGAAGCGGATCAGCCGTGACAGCAGGCCCTCGACCCGCCGGTCGAGCCATGTCGCGTCGCGGCTCGGCGGCTGACGAACGAAATAAGCGCAGATCATCGGCGTGACCGACAGCGACACCACGGTCGAAATGGCGATAGCAAAGGCGAGAGTCACCGAGAATTCGCGGAACAGCCGGCCGACGATGCCGCCCATGAACAATAGCGGGATGAATGCGGCGATGAGCGACACCGAAATCGAGACAACCGTGAAACCGATTTGCCTGGCGCCCTTCAAGGTCGCTCGCAAAGGCGACGCGCCTTTCTCCAGGTAACGAAACGCGTTTTCGATCATCACGATGGCGTCGTCGACGACAAAGCCAACGCTGACCGCCAGTGCCATCAATGACAGGTTGTCGATCGAAAAGCCGGCCGCCCACATTGCCGCGCAGGTGCCGGATAGCGCAAGCGGCACCGTTACCCCGGCGGCCGCGGTTGGCGCCGCCCGCCGCAGAAAGAGAAAGACGACCATCATCACCAGGACAACGGTCGCGGCGAGCGTGAGCTGCATGTCGTGCACGCTGGCACGGATGGTCTGTGTGCGATCCGTCAGCACCGAGATGTCGAGGCCGGCCGGCACCCACTGCCTGAGTTCCGGCAGCACCGCGTAGATCCGATCGACGGTGTCGATGACGTTGGCGGTACCCTGCTTGGTGATGATGAGCAGGACCGAAGGATCGTTGTTGTACCAGCCGGCGGCGCGGCTGTTGCGCACGCTGGCGCGGATGCTGGCGATGTTTGAGAGCCGGATGACCGTGCCGTTTGCGGTTTTGACGACCAGCGGATCGTATTCATTGGGATTGCGCAGCTGGTCGTTGATTCCGATGGTGACGGCGCGCTTGTCGCCGTCAAAGGTCCCGATCGGTCCGGCGGCATTGGCATTGGAAATCGCCGTGCGCACGTCTTCCATGGACAGTCCCATGGCGGACAGCCGCGCCGGGTCGACGCGCACGCGGATCGCAGGCTGCTCGGAGCCGGCGACCGTAACATCGGCGACCCCTTCGACCTGCGACAATCGTTGGGCAATCACGCTGTCGGCCGCGTCGTAGATGGCGCTGGGCTGCATTGTCTTGGACGTCAGCGCGAGGATCAGGATCGGGGCCGCCGACGGATTGGCCTTCCGGAAGGTTGGCAGTGTCGGCATGTCCGAAGGCAGATCGCTCAGCGCGGCGTTGAGCGCGGCCTGGACGTCGCGGGCGGCACCGTCGACGCTGCGGCTCAGGTCAAACTGCACGATGATGCGGGACTGGCCAAGCGATGTGACGGACGTGAGCTCTGTGACCCCGGAGATTTCGCCAAGCCTGCGCTCGATTGGCGCAGCCACGGTCGCCGCCATGACATTGGGATCCGCGCCCGGCCGGCTTGCGGTCACAAAAATGGTGGGAAATTCCACGCTCGGAAGGCTGGCGACCGGCAGGAAGACGTAGGCGACCGCGCCAACAAGAAAAAGGCCTATGGCCAGCAGCGTGGTGCCAATCGGCCGGCGAATGAACGGCGAGGAGAAATTCACGGCCGTCCCCGGGCCGGGCGGACCGCGCGGCGTGGCGCAGGCGGAACCCTCGGCGCCAGTCGGGCGCGCAGGCGCTCCATGTAGAGATAGATGACCGGCGTGGTGTAGAGCGTGAGCAACTGCGACAGCAACAGGCCGCCGACAATGGTGATGCCGAGCGGATTGCGCAATTCCGAGCCGGTGCCGCTTTCAAGCGCCAGCGGCAACGCGCCGAACAGGGCCGCAAGCGTCGTCATCATGATCGGGCGGAAGCGCAACAAGGCGGCCTTCACAATCGATTGTTCGGGCGACAGTCCTTCATGCCGCTCAGCCTCGATCGCGAAGTCGATCATCAAGATTGCGTTCTTCTTCACGATCCCCATCAGCAGCACGATGCCGATCAGCGCGATGACCGAGAGGTCATAACCGACCAGCATCAGCGCGAGCAGGGCACCTACGCCAGCCGAGGGCAGGGTGGACAGAATGGTGAGCGGGTGGATGAAGCTCTCGTACAGGACGCCCAACACGATGTAGATCGCGATTGCTGCCGCAAGGATGAGCCACGGTTCACCGGCCAGCGATTTGGCGAATTCCGCGGCATCGCCCGAGTAGCTGCCGGTCACCGATGGCGGCATGTCGATCTCACGTTCGACCCTGCGGATGGCCGCCACGGCGTCGGACAGTGCGTAACCGTCGTTCAGATCGAAGCTGATGGTGACGGAGGGAAATTGCTCCTGGTGTGCAACGGCAAGCGGCGCTGATGTCGGCACGAAGCTTGCGAAGGCCGCAAGCGGCACCTGGTTGCTGCTGGTGACTGCGTTGGGCGTGGCCGTCGTGTTGGTGTTGGTGGTGCCGGTTGCGGTGGTGGACACGGTTGCAGCGGTGCCGGTCGACGTGCTGGCACCGGTGACATAGAGCTTCGAGAGCGAGTTGGGGTCCTGCTGATAGCGGGGCTGTGCTTCCAGGATGACGCGGTACTGGTTGGCCTGGCCGTAGATCGTGGAAATCTGCCGCTGGCCGAAGGCATCATTGAGCGTATCGGTGACGCTCTGCATCGACACGCCGAGACGTCCCGCCTGTTCGCGATCGACCTCGACCTGGATGCGCGGACCGCCTTCCTGCGCTTCGGAGGCGACCTCCTGGAATACTGGGTCGCCGCGCAATCGATGCACAAGCTTGTCGGCCCATTCGATTACCTCGGCGCGGTCGGTGGACACCAGCGTGTATTGATAAAGCGCCCGGCTGACGCGCGTTGATATCTGGATGTCCTGTGTCGGCTGGAAATAGACGGTCATGCCGGCGATACCGGCAACGCTGCGCTTGAGCCGCGCGACAATCTCCTCAACGCGCGCGCTGCGTTGGTCCCGCGGCTTCAGCGTGATGGCGAGCCTGCCAGCATTGGGCGTTGCGTTAATCGGGCTGACGCCGATGACGCTGACGACGCTGCTGACATCGGGATCGCCACGGATCGTATCCTCGACCTGCCGCTGGCGCCGTTGCATTTCGGTGAATGAGACGTCGGTGCCGGCTTCCGTCACCGCCGTGATCAGGCCGGTGTCCTGCAAGGGCAGAAAGCCTTTCGGCATCGCGATATAGAGCAGGATGGTGGCGGCGAGTGTCGCAAGCGTGACGATAAGAGTCTGGCGCTGGCGGCGCAGCACCCATTCAAGGCTTCGCCGGTAATATTCGATCGTGCGTTCGGTCAGCGCGTGGAACCGCGCGGTGAACCGATTCTCTCCGCCGGTGGCGGTATGACGCAGAAGCCGCGCGCACATCATCGGCGTCAGTGTCAGCGACACGATCGCTGACGCCACCACCGCGATCGTTAGCGTCAGGGCAAATTCGCGGAACATGCGCCCGACAAGGCCCGTCATGAACAACAATGGGATGAACACCGCGATCAACGACATCGTCAGCGAAATCACGGTGAAGCCGATTTCGCGCGCGCCGCGCAAGGCTGCATCCAGCGCGCTTTCGCCGTCTTCCATGTGGCGGACGATGTTCTCGATCATGACGATCGCGTCGTCAACGACAAAGCCGGTACCGATGGTCAGCGCCATCAGCGACAGGTTGTCGAGCGAAAAGCCGCAGAACCACATCACGCCGAAGGTCGCAATCAGCGACAGCGGCAGCGCCACGCCGGCAATGATGGTGGCGCGAATTGTGCGCAGGAATATCAGCACGACCAGCACCACCAGCGCGATGCTGAGCACCAGCGTGAACTGCACATCGTGGATCGACGCCCGGATCGTCGTGGTGCGATCGTTGACAATGGTAAGTTGCGCGCTGGCCGGCATCGCGCGACGCAGGCGGGGCAATTCCGCGCGGACGCGCTCGACCGTTTCGATCACGTTGGCGCCGGGCTGGCGCTGCACGTCAATCACGATCGAGGGCTGACCGCGGTACCAGGCTCCGACTTTCGTGTTTTCAAGTCCGTCGATCACATCGGCGACATCGCTGATCTTGACCGGTGCGCCGTTGCGGAACGCCACCACGATGTCCTTGTAGGTGTCGGCGGTGACGATCTGGTCGTTGGCGGCGATAGTGTAGGATTGATGCGCGCCGTCGAGCGCGCCTTTTGGCCCGGCGACATTGGCGCCGACGATGGCCGTGCGCAGATCATCGAGCGCGATACCGTAGGACGCGAGCCGTGACAGATCGGCCTGGATACGGATCGCGGGCCGGATGCCGCCTTGCACCGACACGTGACCGACGCCGGTCACTTCGGAAAGGCGCGGCGCCATGATGGTGTCGGCCATATCGCTGAGCGCGCGCAGATCGATCGCCTGCGAGGTGAGCGCGATCGTGATGATCGGCGCGTCCGCCGGATTTACCTTTGAATAGAGTGGGGGGTAGGGCAGGTTGCGCGGCAACGTCGAGGCAGCGGCATTGATCGCCGACTGCACATCCTGCGCGGCGGCGTCGATATCGCGATTGAGGTCGAATTGCAGGGTGACCTGGCTGATGCCGAACGAACTCGACGAGGTCATCGTCTGGAGCGACGGGATCTGGCCGAACTGCCTCTCCAGTGGCGCGGTGACGAGTGCGGTGATGGTGTCCGGATTGGCACCCGGCAGCTGGGTGGTGACCTGGATGGTCGGGAAATCGACCTGCGGTAACGCCGATATCGGCAGCCACCAGTAACCAAGGAAGCCGCCCAGCATCACCGCGACGCCGAGCAGCGAAGTGGCGATCGGCCGGTTGATAAATGGCGACGATACGCTCATTGCTGCGTGTTCGGTTTCGTTGCGGTCCCGCCCCGCTGCCGTTGTTGCCCATCGCGTGGCCGCGCGCGCTGCGGTTGGCCGGCCGGTGCATTAGCGTCGCCGATTGAAATCTTGCTGCCGTCGGTCAGGCGGACGAAGCCGGTGGTGACCACGCGCTCGGGCGGCTCTAGCCCGCTCTTCACGACAGTCTGGGTCTCGTCCTGTTTCTGCACGACGATCGGCCGCATCGCGACCGTGTTGTCGTCCTTTGCCACGTAAACGAAAGTGCCGTTTGGCCCGCGCTGCACCGCGCCGGTCGGGATCACCACCACGTCTTTCAGGGTATCGATCAAAAGGCGAATATTGACGAATTGCCCCGGCCAGAGCTGCAGATTTTCATTGGGAAACTCGGCCTTCAACTTCACGGTGCCGGTGGTCTGATCGACCTGGTTATCGACCACCTTGAGTAATCCGCGGTCAATCACCGCATCGTTGTCGGAGCGTTGCGCTTCGACATTGAGCGGCCCCTTCGCGAAGGCCGTATTCACTTGCGTCAGGTCCTGTTGCGGCAGGTTGAACAGAACAGAGATCGGATGCAGCTGGGTCATCACTACGATGGCGGAATTGGCATCGGCAGCGCGCACGTAATTGCCTTCGTCCACCATGCGTATGCCGGTGCGGCCATCGAGCGGCGCGGTGATGGTAGTGTAACCGAGCATTGCCTGCGCGTTGTCGATTGCGGCCTGGTCGGCCTGCACCAGCGCGGTGTTCTGCGCCACCAGAGCGCGTTGCGTATCGGCTTGCTGTTTATTGATGGCGTTTGTCGCGGCGAGTTTTTCGTATCGCTCCAGGTCGATCCTGGAATTGGCGAGTTGCGCCTCATCCTGCGCCTTTTTGGCTACGGCCTGGTCGAATTGCGCCTTGTAAATGACCGGATCGATCCGCGCCAGGACGTCGCCTTTCTTGACGTCGTCGCCTTCCTTGAAGTTGACACTGAGCAGCTTGCCATCCACTTGCGGACGAACGGTGACGGTGTTGAGCGCCTTGATCGTGCCGACGGCGTCGAGATACACAGGCACATCGGCGCGCGTCACAGCGACGACCAGCACGGGTACAGGCCCTTCGGTGCCGAAGCGGTTCGCGCGCCGCTGCTGAGTAGCCGGGCCGCCGAAGACATAGTAGAGGGCGGCGACGACTGCTATCAGGATAATGGCGGTCGCGAGCACGCGGCGCTTGCTGCCACCTGCCTTTGCAAGAAGCTGTTTGGAAAATTCACCGTGCATTGGCGGCTTCTACGGGTTTAGGCAGCCAGCCGCCCCCGAGCGCCAGATAGAGGCTGACGATCGCTTGCACATGCGCGAGGCGCGCCTGCACCAACGCATCCTGGGCCTGATAGAGCGTCTGCTGCGTTTGCAGCACGGTAACCAGATCAACCGTGCCCTCGCGCAAACGTTGCTCCGATATGTCGAAGGCGCGCTGTGAACTCGTCACCACGTCGCGCTGAAGCTTTTCGCGCTCGGCAGTCTTGCGGATATCGTCGAGCGCATTCTCGACATCGGCAAAACCGGAAATCACGGCCTTGCGATAGTTCTGCAGGAGCTCGTCCTGCTTGCCTTTTTGCAAGTCGAGATTGCCGAGCAGCTTTCCGCCTTCGAAGATCGGCTGGGTGAGCCCGGCCGTCAGCGTGAAAAATGCCGATTCCGGTCGCAGCAAGGTTCGCAGGATCGCGCTCTGGTAGCCGCCTTCGCCGGTGAGCGTGATGCTCGGCAGCAATTGCGCGCGTGCATTCTCGACATTGGCGTTGGCGGCGGCGAGATTGGCCTCTGCCTCGCGGATGTCCGGACGCTGCGTCAGCAGTTCGGACGGCAGCCCCGGTGTGACGCGCGGGTAGGCGATGCTGCGCAGGCTTCCGCCGCGAATGCTCACGCGCTCCGGCGAACGTCCCATCAGCAATGCGAGCGTGACTTTGTTCTGCCGCAGCGTCTGTTCGAGCGGCGGGATGGCGGCACGCTGATTGTTCACGACGCTTTCCTGCTGCGCCGTGTCGAGTGCCGACGCCGTGCCCGCCTGAAGCCGTTGGTTGATCAGGTTGAGCACGCGCGTGGCGCTCTCAAGATTCTGGCGTGCGACACGCAGCCGGTCCTGCGCGGCGAGGACCTGGAAATAGGCATTGGCGGTCGCCACAACGGTCGTGAGGCCGACCACTTCGCGGTCGAAGCGGCTCGCGACCGCGATCTGCTCCTGCGCGCGCAAGGCGGAGCGGTTCTTGCCCCAGAAGTCGATCTCGTAGCTGGCGGTCAGCGAGGTGGAGAGCAGGTCGCGTTCGGAGCCACCGAGCGAGCCTTTCGTGCCGCCGACCGATGTCGCCTGCGACGTCCTGATCCGTGATGCGCTGCCGTTGAGATCGACGACCGGCAGAAGCGCTGCGCCCGTGATCCTTGCGTTCGCGTCGGCTTGCACGATGCGGGCGATGGCCGCTGCAATATCCAGATTTCCCTCGCGCGCAGCTTCAACGATCTCGGTCAGTTCACGTGAGCGAAAAGCGCGCCACCAGTCGAGCGGCGGTACAGCGGCTTCCGCGACTTTCGGATTGCGCGGGCCATAGTTGTAGCCTTGTGGAATATCGAGCCCCGGCTCCGGCGGTTCGCCGGTCAGCAGGCAGCCCCCAACGGGTAGTGTGAGACATAGGCCCTGAAGCATGGTCCAAAACGGGCGCCCCCACGAATTCGTTCCCGCCTCCTTCGTCGTCCCGCCCCGCTGCATTCCAATGTCTTTCAAAACCCGGCCAAAAAACGATTCGGCCGGGAAATATTACTACTGTTTAGGGGCAACCGGCTTGCGTCCCGGGGGCCAATTCGCCAGGGCCTGGCGGCCGGACGGCGAGATTTTCGCGGCGATATTGGCGAATACACCCTGGACAGTCTGGTCGTAGGCGAGCCGCGCCGCCCGGGTCTGGGCGGTTGCCGCGCGCATGGCCTCGACGTCAAAGGGCTCCTGCCGCAACACCTCATGAATATGTTGGCGCGCTGAATGATACTTTGCCTGCGTCTCGTCGATGGCCGCGTGATTTTCATTGATCTGGCCACGCACGATATCGGCGTCGGCTGGCGGGAGTGTCGCCGCCAGCCGCTCGACGCGAACGAATATGTTGGGGTCCCAATAGGAGGGCGCCTGCGCGCGGATCGCCATGGCGATCGCGACGCCGACGAAGAACAGGTTAAGTGCAAGCGAGCCGAGCAATAGCCAGCGCGGTGAGCTGGGTGTCACGGATGGAACGGCATGGGCGACACTCATGGCCTTGCTCCCGTGAACGCATCGGGCTCGAACGTGATCGCGCCAATGCCGCCGCCTCCGACATATGCGGGCGGTGCGCCGGGATTGTCGAATTGCCGGTCAAGCCCGGCGATACCGACGAAAAATCCGAGTACCGCGCAACAGGCCAGCGCCGCCATGCGCGGCCAGGCGGGCGCGAATTGCCAATCTAGCAGCACGCCGGGCAGGCGCCAGAATGGCTGTTTCTGGCGCGGCAGCGGTCCGCCCAACCGTTTGAGCACGCGATCGACCGCAGCCTGGTCGGCCGGCGGCGTCTGGCGCCTAAGTATGGTCTTGAGGAAAGTTTCGAACTGTTCGTTGGTCATTTCACTCACCTTTGTCGATCAGGTCGCCAAGTGTCCGGCGCAGATTTTGCTTGCCGCGCACCAGCAAGGTTTCGACCGCTGACACCGACGTTTCGAGAATTTCGGCCACTTCTGCATTGCTCATGCCTTCGCTGTACGTAAGCATGATCGCGTCGCGCTGGCGGGCGGGAAGCTTGCCGATCGCCGCCGTGACCATGCTCTGCCGCTCGTCGGCTTCCGCCTGTTCCGTGGCTCCGGGCGTTGGGTCGACAATGTCGCCGGCCGCTTCAAGGTCCACCCACGGTGCGCGCCGTTTGCGATCGAGACATAGGTTGACCACGATGCGCGTGAGCCAGGTCCGGAATTGCGCCAGAGGCTGCCAACGTGGCGCATGTGTCCAGACGCGCAAGAACGCTTCTTGCGCGACGTCTTCGGATTCCGCGGCGTTCCCGAGGATGCGCCGGGCAAGTCCGAGCATGGCCGGCATATGACGGCGCGAAAGCAGCTGGAACGCCCGTTCGTCGCCACGGGCGACCCGGGCCATGAGCGCCTCGTCGCTGTCATCCATCGCAAGGAGGTTGCTACCATAGGAATCGCGGGTCCGTTCCAGTTCTCAGCCTGTCCAAATAACGGGCGAGCCGGGCGAATCCTGTGCTGCAGCTTGTGCCGGTAAATGGGTAGCCAGCCCTCGAAGGTGTTGCCTAACCCATTGAATTATCGTTGATTTGCAACCCGGCGGTGGCCCGCGTGTTCGAGGCTTTTGACCAGCCGGTACATGGCCTTGCAGTTCGGCACCCGCTTCACCTCTCCCATAGGGAGAGGTCGGATCGCGAAGCGATCCCGGGTGAGGGGTTATAATTTATCGAGATCGCTAGACCCCCTCACCCCAACCCTCTCCCCGCTGGGGAGAGGGAGCGCGCGCTGCCTGTGAAGAGTGTGCGCCTATCGCCCCGCCACATCAGTGAGCGCGAAGCCTGCGATGCGCTTGTAGTTTTCCGAAAGCGCGCGCAACTCGTCTTGCGTGATGTATTTGTCGAGATTGTCGAACGGCTTGTCGCCGACCAGTTCCTCGACCTTGATATTGATGAAATCAGGCGGGTGTTCGCGGTTCGTGCGCACGACCTTGGCGGCGGCAGCGGCGCGCGCGGTCTCGTATTCCTTGAGCGCGGTGCGTGGGTCGGAGTTTTTCGCCAGCATATCGGCCAACGTCCGCGCGTCGATGGCCGCCTGCGCCGCGCCATTCGATCCGCGCGGATACATGGGGTGAGCGGCGTCGCCGGCCAGCGTGACGCGGCCAAAGGTCCATTTGTCGATCGGATCCTTGTCGACCATCGGATATTCCAGAATCTGGTCGGCATCCCGGATCAGCTGCGCGACATCCAGCCAATCGAAGCGCCAGCTTTCATAGAGCGGAAAGAAGTCGTCGAGACTGCCCGGCTTGTTCCAGTCGTTCTGTGCAAACGTGTCGCGCTTGATCTCGGCCATCCAGTTGATCAGCTGGCGTCCTTCGCCGTCGATATCATCGATAATCGGATAGATCACAATCTTGCCGGTCAGGATGGAGCCCACGCGCATGTAGGTACGGCCATCGAGGATCGGCTTGCGGCGTGTGATCCCGCGCCAGGTGTTGATGCCCGCGAACGCCACCTTGTCGTCGGGGTAAAATTGCCTGCGAATGGCCGAATTAATGCCCTCGCAATCCACGACGACGTCCGCACGGATGCTGTCGCGCTTGCCACCCGCGCCGGCCTTGAAATGCACGGTCACACCGCGCTCATCTTGTTCTACGCTGGTGCATTCGTGGTCGGTGCGGATTGAGTCTGCACCCAGCCGGTCGCGCGCCGCCTTGTACAGGATCATGTGCAGGCGGCCGCGGTGGATGCAGACCTCCGGATATTGATATCCGGCCAGTTTGCCGCGCGGCTCCTTGTAGATGAGCTGGCCGAAGCGGTTGTAGAAGCGGCTCTCACGATTTTCGACGCCACTTCCGAGCAATTCGTCGCCGAGGCCGAGCGCGCTGAATTCGCGCATGGCGTGCGGCAGCAACGTGATGCCGACGCCGAGTTCCTTGATTTCCGGCGCACGCTCATAGACGCGGCAGGCGATGCCGCGTTCCTTGAGGTTGAGGGCGAGCGACAGTCCGCAGATGCCGCCGCCGATGATCGCTACGTTCATTCCGTTACGCCCGACCGTTGCGGCCCACGTTACAGCGGCTTGACCTCCACTTTGCGGAACTTGATCGTGCCGGCGCCGTGCTGCAACACTATCGGGCCTTCCTCGAACATGCCGTTGCGCAGCTTGGCCGTTGTCTGCCCATTGAGCACGACCGTGATGTCACGGCCATTGGCGGTGATCTCGAAAGTATTCCATTTCCCGCCGGCTTTTGGCATCGGATCTATTTCAACGTAACGCGTGATAGCGCCGGTGCCGTAGCTCGGATCCTTACGCTGGTCGAAAATATTGGCCTCGTAGCAAGTCCGGTCAGTGATCTTCTTGGGATCGAGGCAACGGAAATAGATGCCGCTGTTGGCATCGTCGCTCGGCCAGAACTCGACGCGCACGATGAAATTCTTGTACGATTTATTGCTGACCAGATAGCCGGCTTCCTTGCCTTCCATCTTGTCTGCAATCAACGCGCCGTCGGCGACATGCCAATTGGATTGGCCGACTGTGCTCCAGCCGTCCATGCTCTTGCCGTCGAACAGCGTGATCCAGCCGGTGTCTTGTGCCGCAGCCTTCGGTGCGACGTAGCTGGTGGTGAAACCCAGGGCGAAGAAAGCGAAGGCAAGATGAACTGCGCGCCTCGGTGTCATACGCATGGCGTTCCTCCATTTTTTAATTGCTCGCGTGGCGGCGAGGCAGGGTCCGCAAGAATGGACGAAATCGTCCAATCTCTGTCAACATACGCCGACCAACGCGGAATATTCCGTCATCAGGGAGGTAATCATGGACAAGGCACTCTATGACAAGGGCATGGCAATGCGCCGCAAGGTGCTGGGCGACGAGTATGTCGACCGCGCTGTCGCCAATACCGATGATTTCAACCGCAAATTCCAGGACATGCTCAATGAGTTCTGCTGGGGCGCGGTATGGACCGATGATGACCTCAAGCCCCGCGACCGCAGCCTGCTCAATCTCGGCATGATCGCCTGTCTTGGCCGGATGCATGAATTCGAGGCGCATTTCCGCGGCGCCTTGCGCAACGGGCTCACCCACAAAGAACTGTCGGCGGTTCTGCGGCAGGTCGCCATCTATTGCGGGTTCCCGGCCGCAGTCGATGCCCACCGGGTGGCCAAGCAGGTTCTGGCCGCGGAAGCCAAGAAAAGCTGAAAGAAAAGCTGGGCAAACCGCGAAAAGTCACGTTAACGAGATAGCCGTATTCTTGTCTTGAATGTGCCTTCATCCCGGGGCAATCAGGGCGCGGCTTGGCGACGATTCCGCCTGGCCATTCAGGGTGGACGATGATCCGATTTTCAGCTGCTTTTTTGCTGACGTTGCCGGTTGCGGCGGCAATGACCACTGTGCCGGCTCTGGCGCAGTACAATCTTCCGCCGCCCGGAGTGTATGAGGAACGGCTGCCCCCGGTCATGGGCGCCAATGATGAAGATGACACCCTGCCGCCGCCGGGCCGTGGGCGTGCCCAGCGCCGCGGTGCCGAGCGCGCACTTCCTTACCCGGATGACGAACCACCGCTGCCGCCGCCGACCGGGCTGTTTGGCGCACCCGACCGGAGTCCGGCTGCGGGCTACGGCCATCAACTCGACGCGCAGCAGCCGCCACCCTTCGTCGCGCCGCCGCGCGTGACCAATGATCCGGACGCAGTGCGTCCGCCAGGGGCCGTGGGCGCGGCGCCCAATGCTCCACCCCAACCGGGTCAGGCGTCTGGTGCGAGCGTCATGACGCTGCCGCCCGAGGACCAGCCGGAGACCGGCAAGCCAAAGGAATTGCCGCCTAATCTGAAGAAGCAGCTGGTCGACTTTTCCACCAAGGAACCGGCCGGAACGCTCGTCATCGATACGCCCAACACTTATCTTTATCTCGTGCTCGGTGGCGGTAAGGCATTGCGTTACGGCATCGGAGTCGGCCGCGAGGGCTTCACCTGGGCAGGCACTGAGCGCATTTCCAGAATGAAGGAATGGCCGGACTGGTTCCCGCCATCGGAAATGATCGACCGCCAGCCGTATCTGCCGCGCATGATGGCGGGCGGGCCGGGCAATCCGCTCGGCGCGCGCGCGCTCTATCTCGGCCACACGCTGTATCGAATCCACGGTACCAACCAGCCGTCGACAATCGG
The DNA here is from genome assembly GCA_963815055.1 of uncultured Alphaproteobacteria bacterium. Taxonomy (GTDB): domain Bacteria; phylum Pseudomonadota; class Alphaproteobacteria; order Rhizobiales; family Xanthobacteraceae; genus Pseudolabrys. Next base: position 672,886 of record CAWFEU010000001.1, read on the forward strand.
CTCGTTCGTGTCGTCCGGCTGCATCCGCCTACTGAACGAGGATATCGAAGACCTCTATAGCCGCGTGCAGGTCGGCACGCGCGTTGTGGTGTTGCCGGGCGGCAAAGCGCCGGACCACGTCGCCAATACCGGTGCGCAGCCGGTTGCGAACGGCCTGCCGCCTGCGGGCGTTCCGACGAATATTGCGCCTGGTAATCAGGTCGGGAGTTCGACCGCGATCTCGTCCGCGCCACTGCCGCCGGTGCGCTGAGACCGCCCTGAACCGCCTGAACCCCTGAACCCCCTGAACCCCTTGGCCCCTCGCTCGCCGCTGAACTAAACTCGCTGACGGCTTGATCCCGGTTACTTCAAATCGGGCCTCGACTGTCAGCGGAGGCGGATATGGCGCGTGTGCTATCTCGATCGCGATTAAATCGGCGCAAGTTTCTTGCGGGTGTGGCGGTTGCCGGCGCTGCGGCTGGCTCGCTGCCGGCCGATGCCGCAACTATCGCGACCACGCCGACATCGGCGGAGCCGCGGCCATCTGCGTTGCGACCAACAGCACAAATTGCCGCCGCGGAAACCGGCACCCCGCAAGCGGCGGTGCGATCGGAAGGCACGCCGAACTCCGACTTCATGGTCGATGTCATCAAGTCGCTCGACATTGACTATGTCCCCTGCAATCCCGCCCAGAGTTTCCGCGGATTGCATGAATCGCTGATCAACTACGGTGGCAACAAGAAACCGGAATTTCTTACCTGCACGCACGAAGAATCCTCCGTTGCGCTGGCGCACGGCTATTTCAAGGTTGCCGGCAAGCCGCTGCTGGTGCTGTGCCACGGCACGGTCGGTCTCCAGCATGCCGCGATGGCGATTTACAACGCCTGGTGTGATCGCGTTCCAGTCATTGTGATGGGTGGCACCGATCTTGATGCTGCCAAGCGGCCTCCGGGTGTGCCGACGTTCCATTCGGCCCAGGATATCAGCGCGCTCGTTCGCGATTTCACAAAATGGGACGACCAGCCGGTATCGCTGCAACACTTCGCACAGTCGTTCGTCCGCGCTTATAAACTCGCGATGACTCCGCCGCACGAGCCCGTGATGATCGCGCTCGACTGCGGATTGCAGGAAGAGACCGAGCGTGATCGCTCGAAACTGGCGATCCCGCGCTATGTGCCGACTGCGCCGCCGCAAGGCGACATGAATGCGGTGCGCGAAGCGGCGCGTCTGCTCGCGGCGGCTGAGCGTCCCGTGATCATTGCCGACAAATACGCGCGCACGGCGGATGGCGTTGCGTCACTTGTTCAACTCGCCGAGATTTTGCAGGCGCCCGTCATCGATCAAAAGGGCCGGATGAATTTCCCCAACACGCATCACCTGTTCCAGAACAGCCGCGGACAGGCGCTGCTCAAGGATGCGGACGTGATCCTCGGGCTCGAATTGTCCGACTACTGGGGCACGGTGAACGGGTATGTCGACAACGGTGAAAACGACGGCGCGGGTTTGCAGGAATTGCACATCAAGCCAAATGCCAAGCTCATCAGCATCAGCTCGATCGTGCTCAACACGAAGTCGAACTACCAGGATTTCCAGCGTTTCCAGGTCGTCGACGTCGAAATGGCGGGCGATGCGCAGGCGACCCTGCCGGCGCTGATCGAGGCAGTCAGGCAGGCATTGCCGGCTAATCGCGCGGCAAACATCGAGGCGCGCGGCGCAGCGTTGAAGAAGGCGTGGGGCGAGGCGCGCGAGCGAACACGGCAGGCCGCATCCTACGCATGGGATGCGAGCCCGATCAGCACGGCGCGCATGACGATGGAAGTCTATGCGCAGATCAAGGATCTCGATTGGTCATCGGTCGGTGGCGACCGGCAGCTCTCGGCCTGGCCGAGCCGGCTTTGGCCGATGGACAAGCACTATCACCACATCGGCGGGCCGGGTGGCTATGGCATTGGCTACAATGCGGCGGCGTCCGTGGGCGCCGCCTTGGCCAATCGCGCGCACGGGCGCTTCTCGGTCAATTTCCAGCCTGATGGGGACATGATGTTCGGACCCGGTGTGCTGTGGACTGCGGCCCGACACCAGATTCCGCTCCTGTCGGTAATGCACAACAATCGGGGTTATCATCAGGAAGTCATGCACGTGCAGCGCATGTCGAACCGGCGCAACCGCGTTGCAAGTCTCGGGAATGATATCGGTCCCGTCGGGACGCGTCTTGAAAACCCGCACATCGATTATGCGAAACTCGCAAGCTCCATGGGAATGTGGTCGGCGGGTCCGATCACCGATGCGAGCGAGCTGGCCCCGGCGCTCAAAAAAGCCGTCGACGTGGTCAAGGCCGGCGAGCCAGCGCTGGTCGATGTTGTGACGCAGCCGCGATAAAGGGCACTGACATGCGTTTTTGTTTTGCATTTGCCGCTGCTCTGATTGCGACGAACGCCGCAACCACGATCGCGTGCGCGGCGTCCGCCGAGCACGGCAAGACTGTCTTTATCCAGAAGGGCTGTTGGCAATGTCACGGCACCATGGGGCAGGGGTCAATTGCGACCAGTGGCGGCAAGCGCCTTGCGCCTGACCCATTACCCTGGGAGGCGTTTTCCGGCTTCGTGCGTTCGACCAATCGTGCCATGCCGCCGTTCAGCGAGAAGATTCTTTCAGATGGTGATCTCGCGGACATCTACGCCTATTTGCAGTCGATCCCGAAGCCGCCGGCGGTGAGCAGCATTCCGCTGCTCAATCAGTAACGAGCGGTCATTCCCGGGAAAGCGCTTCGGATTTTTGTTGATCGCGTCCGCGCCCTAGTCTGAGGGCGTGCTGTGGAACCGAATGGATGCGTTGGCGGTTCTGCTCAGATGATCGAAACGATCATGTACATGGGTATCGGGTTTCTGTTTGCCGGCATCATCGGCGTGGCCGTCATGCCTCTTGTTCACGATCGGGCAGTGAGGCTGACCATAAGAAGGCTCGAAGGTACTATACCGCAATCTATGGCGGAGATTGAGGCCGACAAAGACCTTCTGCGCGCGGAATTCGCATTGCGAACGCGACGCCTCGAGATAATCCTGGGGCACCACAAGACCAAGATCGCTGCTTACCTTGCCGAAATAGGCAAGAAAGGAGACGCAATCAATCGCCTCAAGATTGAGCGCGACGCGTGGAAAGCCGAAGTTATTGCCCTCAAGGTTAAAGTCGAAGCGCTCATGAAGCGGCCGGCAACTGCTGACAAACCAAAGACAAAGGAGCGTGAAGTTGTCACGCTAATGCGTCACTGGATTCCTCACCGCATCCACCACTGACCTGCAGTGTCGGGCACCGTATCGGTCACATGGCGCTAGGCGGAAGGATTTGCCTGTGCTCTTTTTGGCGGTGGCAAGGACATGGTTTCGTCGAATACCGTTTTGATGAGCGAATTTTCCGACAGGTATTTGTGGTATTGAGTTACGACCGCCTTTGCCTCTTTGAGCGTCGCGGGCCTCCACTGAATTTCCAGATTCTCGTTTCCGGCGATGCTTTCTACAATTCTCCGCTCTTCCACCAGCAGCTTAAATTCACTTGGTTGATCAGCATCGGGAGCATTACCGTCGAGGCGCGTTGCGAAATCGATGCGCCCGGTAGCGACCCAATCCCGCTTCACCACACCTTGGTACGGTAATTTTTTCCAGTTCGCCCAGCCTTTCCACGTCTCGGGATTTGCCATGAATGTCAGTGCGTAGGCCATCTCTTGCTCCTCTCTCCGCCAAAAAAACGAAACGGGTCTGAATGCACACAGAAGTTCCCCAAGTTCCTAACGCGGAGGGGGCGAGGTGGTTTCGTTCAGCGCGGATGAATTTGCAGACTGCCGGAGGCACAGACCCAGCGGCACGGACATTTTTCGTCCCTAGGTCGATTGCTTTCCCGAGACGCTGACTTTTGCCAGACGCGTGATGGCTTCGATGATGGCGCCGGGGTCGGCCCGGCCTTTTCCGGCGATATCGTGCGCGCTGCCATGGGCGACTGAAGAAAATAAAATCGGCGAGCCGATTGAAAGGCCGGCGGTGCGGTTGAAGGCCTGCAGCTTGGCGGCGATGTGGCCCTGGTCGTGCAGCATCACGATGAACGCATCGCTGCCTTTCTTGCGGAACATGGTGTCGGCGCCGAACGGCCCGGTTGCCTCAATTCCATCTTTCACCGCACGCGCGATGGCGGGCGCAATGATCTCGTGCTCTTCCGAACCGAAGAGTCCGTCTTCACTGGCATGGGGATTGAGCCCGCTGACGAATATTTTTGGCTGCGCGATGCCGAGCTTTCTAAGCGATGTATCGGTGACGCGGATCACGCGCTCGACCCGCTCCGGCGTGATCAGCGCCACGGCCTCGCGCACGCTTACATGCAAGGTGGCGTGCACGATACGCGACTGGTCGAAGCAGATCATCAGATAGACATCGTTGACCGGCGTGCCGGTCTCGCGCGCGACGAATGAAGGATAACCATCGAAAGCAATGCCTGCTGCCGCGATCGAACGTTCCGTCTGCGGCGCCGCAACGACCGCTTCGACCTCGCTGTCGAGCGCGGCCTTGATCGCGCGGCCTGCGCTCGCAAGCGAAGCCCGGCCATAAGCCGCATCGACCGTACCGATTTTGACCGGAATGTTGCTGCCGTCACGTGCGTCCAGCAGGTTGACCGCGCCCTCCGACCAGTCGGCGTCGGCAGCCTCTTGCACGACGTGGAGATCGGGAGACAGGCCGGCAGCGCGGGCGTGCAGTTCAAGTGCTGCGGGGTCTCCGACCAGCAACGGGCGGCATAGGTCGCGCACGCGCGCATCGAGAGCAGCCTTGAGTGCGATCTCCGGGCCGATCCCGGCGGGGTCGCCCGTTGCAATGGCGATACGCGGCAGAGGCATGGCGCTTGGCTTCCGTAACCGGCGGGGCTGATTATAATGGCTGCCGACGACTGCAAAAAGCATAGCAAAGGCTCGAGGAAACGTCGCCATGATGTCGCGTGAACAGAACGATGAGCTAAGCCGCGTCGGCCCCGAAACATCGATGGGCAAGTTGCTTCGGCGCTATTGGGCGCCCTTCCTGCTGGTTTCCGAGATCCCGGAGCCCGATTGCCCGCCGGTGCGCGTGAGGCTGATGGGCGAAAATCTGGTCTGCTTTCGCGACAGCAAGGGACGCATCGGCCTGATCGACGAGTTCTGCGCTCATCGCGGCGTGTCGCTCTGGTTCGGACAAAACGAAGAATGCGGCCTCCGCTGCCCCTATCACGGCTGGAAGTATGACGTGACCGGCCAATGTGTCGATCTGCCGTCGGAGCCGGAGGAGTCGGGCTTCCGCAAGAACATCAAGCAGAAATCCTATCCATGCATTGAGAAAGCCGGGATCGTGTGGGCCTATCTGGGCCCGCCCGCATTGCAGCCGGCGCCGCCGGCGCTGGAATGGACGGACGTTGAGCCGCCGCAGCGTTTCGTTTCCAAGCGCCTGCAGGAATGCAATTACCTCCAGGCGATGGAAGGCGGCATCAATTCCAGCCACGTGTCGTGGCTGCACGGCAGCGAGCTCAACAAGGATCCGCTGTTCAAGGGCTCGAAGGGGAACGTCTACAACGAGCAGGACCGCATGCCGCTGTTCGAGGTCGAGGAATTTGCGGGCGGGCTGTTGATCGGCGCGCGTCGCAATGCCGAGGCCGGCAAATATTACTGGCGCATCACGCCGTGGATCATGCCCTGGTATTCGATCATCCCGCCGCGCGCCGGCCATCCGCTCGGTGCGCACGCCTGGGTCCCGATCGACGACGAGACCTGCTGGGCGTGGAGCATCAACTACCATCCCAGGCGCGCGCTGACGAAATCGGAAGTCTCGGCGATGCAGGATGGCGAGGGTATTCACGTCAAATATGTCCCGGGCACGTTCATTCCGCTCGCCAACAAGTCGAACAATTACCTGATGGATCGCGAATCGCAGCGCCATGGCCACTCATCGACCGGCGTGGACGGCATCGCCATGCAGGACGCCTCCATCCAGGAAAGCATGGGGGCAATCCAGGATCGCACGAAGGAGCATCTGTGCGCGACCGACAGCGGCATCATCATGACCCGCAAGATATTGCTGCGCGCGGCAAAGGCGGCGGCCGAAGGCGGCAAGGTGCCGGCGACCGAACCAGAAGCGCAGCGCGTGCGTTCGGCCTCGATCGAGCTCGACAAGGACGTTTCGTTTACGAAGGGCGCCGAGCGCGGGCTCTATGCGGCGCTCGGGACGGATCCGATGTCGGTGTAATTGTCATTCCGGGGCGCGAGCAAAGCGAGCGAACCCGAAATCCAGAAACAAATTATCGAGGATGCGTCTGGATTCCGGGTTCCGGCCTGAGGCCGGCCCCGGAATGACTAGGAAAATTACTCCGCCGCCGTCTTGGCCGGTTTTCCGATGGCCGCGTTGACGCGCGGCATCACTTCTTCCGCTATCAATTGCATCGAGCGCCTGGCGAGCGCCGGCTCAACCCAGTCCATGCCGGCATAAACGATCTCGCCGAAATCGCCGGTTTCCTCGCGCAGTTTGAGGATGGCATCGGTCACCTTGCTGACACTGCCGAACGTCACGCAATGCCGCATGACATAGTCGAGGGTAATCTCGCTATCGGGCTGTTCCTTGTGGCTCTTGAAGACATAGAGCCGGTTGCCGCGCTTCATCTTGGCGAGCATCTGCTCGAAGTAAAATCGATAGGGGCTGTTGGCGTCGTCGTTGCCATAGCGAGCCGCGACCTTGTCGTCGTCGGCGACGAAAATAGTTCGCGCCACCCGCCAGTCGGCGATGCTGGCCTTGGCACCGGCCTCCGCCTTGCCCTTGGCGTAGTTTGTCCAATGCGACTTGAGATGGTTTGACAGCAGGAAGTTCGCCGACAGCGGATGAAAGTCGCGCCTGCCCATCAACACCACGCCGGGCGAAAACGGTGCGACGACTGTGCCGACAATCTCGGGCCGCGGTTTCTGGAAGGGCTTTGCCAGAATGCCGACACCGAGCTCGAGCGCGGCGGTGCGCGCAAAGCCGACCTTGAACCGATTGTCCGGAAAATCGATGTCGTAGGGCGGATCGCGTTCCCAGACGGCCAGAATGACGTCGATCGCCTCCGCGAAAATCTTGTTGCGGTCGAGATCGAGAATGCCGATTGCCTCGGAGTCCGATGTTAGCGCGCCGGCGCTGATGCCCATCACGAACCGGCCTTGCGACAGATGATCGAACATCGCGGCATTTACCGCGATCACCACCGGATGCATCTGCGCCAGATTGGTGGTGCCTGTGGCGAGCTTGATGGTCTTGGTGTCTTGGATCAGCGTTGCCTGGAACAGCATGCTGTTGGTGATGTTCTCGCAGGCATCGGTCAGGTGCTCGCCGACGAAGGCATCGTAGAAGCCGAGCTTGTCGGCAAGAATGATGGCCTCGCGGTCCTCAAGCAGCGTCTGCGACCAGTCCCGCTCCATCGGATGCACGGGCATGGTGAAGTAGCCCAACCGCATTGAATATCTCCGTCTCGGTGTTGCTTGGCTCGCAAGCTAACCGACCCGGCGCGTCGGTGCAGCAAATCTTCTGTCACTTGCGCGAATGAATGACCCGCGAAGTCTTTGTTTTCACGATATTAAACTCGGCCGACGTGGCGCACCGGGAACACACATGGAGGCTCGGCGGATGTTTCCACAGGTGCGGTTTTTGTGGATTTCGCAACCGCAGGCCGAGCGACTAGGTTGCCCTCGTTAGCCGTTCACCGGCCACCGAGGTCTGCCCATGATGCGCTGGTTCCATGCCTTGATGCCGAAGGAGGAGCGCTTCTTCGATCTGTTTGCCCGTCATTCGCAGGCGGTGCTCGCCGGAGCCAAGGCGCTGCGCGCGATGTTGGAGGGTGGCGAGGCGATCCAGCGCAACTACCAGATCGTCATGGACCGTGAGCATGATGCCGATGACGTCACCCGCGAAGTGCTGATCGCGGTGCGCCGGACATTCATCACGCCGTTTGACCGCGGCAATATCCGCGATCTGATCACCTCAATGGATAACAGCATCGATCAGATGCAGAAGACCGCAAAGGGCATCATTTTGTTCGACGTGACCGAATTCACGCCTCAAATGAAAGAAATGGCCGATGCAATTGTAAAATGTGCGGAGCTCGCCAGAGAAGCGCTGCCGCTGCTGCGCTCGATCAGTTCAGAGGCGGTTCGGATCAGTGACTTGACCGCGCAGATTTCGGCGCTCGAAGGTCGGGCTGATGAATTGCACGATATCGGCCTGCGGGAGCTCTACCAGTCGAAGTCGAAGTCAGACCCGATGGCATTTTTCGTCGGCAACGAAGTCTATGATCACCTCGAGAAAGTCGTCGACCGCTTTGACGATGTGGCCAATGAGTTGCACGGCATTGTCATTGAGCACGTGTAGCGCTTCCGGAGTTTAATACCGATGGACGCCGTCGTGTCATTACCAGTCCTGGTCGGGCTGATCGCGGTTGCGCTGGCTTTCGATTTTCTCAACGGGCTGCACGATGCGGCCAACTCCATCGCCACTATTGTCTCCACGCGTGTGCTGCGGCCGCAATATGCGGTGGCGTGGGCGGCTTTCTTCAATTTCATCGCTTTCCTGTTCTTCGGCTTGCATGTCGCAAATACGCTTGGCACCGGCATTATTTCGGCGTCAGTCGTCGACTCGCACGTTGTGTTTGGTGCACTGATGGGCGCCATCATCTGGAATCTTATTACCTGGGCACTGGGCATTCCGTCGAGCAGCTCGCATGCGCTGGTTGGCGGTCTCGTCGGCGCAGGGCTTGCAAAGGCTGGCCCCAGCGTCATCGTATGGCACGGGTTGCTTCCGACGACGCTCGCGATCGTCGGATCGCCACTGATCGGCTTTCTCCTGGCGCTGGTGATGGTCCTGCTGCTGTCGTGGATCCTGCTGCGCTCGACGCCATTCGCGGTCGACCGCATGTTCCAGCACCTGCAATTCGTTTCCGCCTCATTCTATTCACTTGGCCATGGCGGCAATGATGCGCAAAAGACGATGGGCATCATCGCTGTCCTGCTCTATTCGCAGGGTCATCTCGGAGGCGATTTCCATGTGCCATTCTGGGTCGTGATCGCGTGCCAGATCGCAATGGCGCTCGGCACCCTGATCGGTGGCTGGCGCATCGTAAAGACAATGGGCTCGAAGATTACACGACTTACCCCGATGCAGGGCTTTTGTGCGGAGGCTGGCGGTTCGATCACGCTATTTGCCGCCACTTGGCTTGGCATCCCGGTGTCGACCACACACACGATTACGGGCTCCATCATCGGTGTCGGCGCGGCGCGCAAGGTGTCGGGAGTGCGTTGGAGCGTCGCCAACAACATCGTCATGGCGTGGATTATCACGATCCCGGCGTCGGCGGCCATTGCCGCGTTGTTTTATTGGCTAAGCGCGCTGTTCAGCTGATCACGCCGCGACGCGCGCCAGGAAACCTTCAACTTCTCTGCGGAGTTCAATGGCGGCCGCTTCGACGGCCTGTGACGCGGTGAGGACGCTTTCGGCCAATTCACGCGTCTGCGCTGCCGCCCCTGACACATCGCCGAGCACGGAAACCACGACCTTTGCTCCGTCGGAAGCACTGGCGACGTTCTGCGAAATTTCGCCAGTAGCGGCACTTTGCTCTTCGACGGCGGCGGAGACGGCCGTCGCACAACTGTCGATTTCCTGCATGCGGCCGGAAATACGGCCGATGGCTGACACCGCACTCGTCGTCGCAGACTGCACGGACATGATCTGCCTGGAAATGTCCTCAGTCGCCTTGGCGGTTTGCACGGCCAATGACTTGACCTCGGATGCAACGACCGCAAATCCTTTGCCTGCCTCACCGGCGCGCGCAGCTTCAATGGTCGCGTTGAGCGCCAGCAGGTTGGTCTGTCCGGCAATCGCCCGGATCAGCTTGATGACGTCGCCAATCTTCTGCGCGGCCTGCGCCAGGGCAGTGATCTGATGATTGGTTCCCTGGGCCTCGCCGACCGCCGCCCGCACGATCTCGGTTGTCTTGGCGAGCTGCCGGCCGATTTCATTGATCGAGCCGGACAGTTCGTCGGCGGCAACAGCGGCGGTTTCCACGTTTGTCGAGGCCTCATTCGAGGCCGACACCGCGCCATCGGCACTCTTCGAGGTTTGTGCGGAATTGCCAAACAGCGTGGTGGCGGTCGAGTGCATCGTCTTGGCGCCTTCCGCGACGGTCTTGAGATGATCCTCGACGCGTTTGCGGAAAGACGCGATGGCCTGTTCGATCATTGTGCGCCGCTGCTGCTGCTCCTGCATCGAACTGCGCTCACGCTCGGCATCGCGCCGTTCTGTGACGTCCTCGTGCGTTGCCACCCAGCCGCCACCGGACATCGGCCGGTTGATGACAGAGATTGTGCGCCCGTCCTTTGACTTGACTTCATTGCTGGTCGTGGTGCCGGCGGCCATGGCGCCGACCAGCGCGCGCCGGTATTCGATCGGATCGCGCGAAAAGCTGCCGTTGCGGATGCGATATTCGAGCAAGCTTTGCAGGGAACAGCCGGGTTTAACGATATCGGCGGCTAACTGGTACATCTCCATATAGCGCTGATTGCACACGACCAGGCGCTCATTGCCGTCGAACATGCACAGGCCTTGCGACATGTTGTTGATCGCCACACGCATGCGTTGATTGTCCACCCGCAGCTTGCCGGCAAGCAGGGCTGTGGCGATCGACATGGCCATCAGTGCGAGCAACGCGGCGACAAAAAAGGAGACGACAGACTCGGGCGCGGAGGCGATCCAGGCCCCGATCGGCAAGACGTAGTGGAGAGTTGCGAAGCTGACGGCAAAACTCGCACTGCCGGTCAGGGCGACCATGCGCCAGTCGCGCGCGGCTGCTTGTGCGGAAGGAGCTTCGCCCATTTTCGCGTCCAGGTAGGTCCGCACGGTATTCCCCAACCCGTTTTTTTGCAGTTAATTGCTGGGCATGAAGGGTTAAGCGAAACTTAATGGGCGCTGGAGGGGCGGGAATGGCCAGGTTGCGTGCGGCGGAATGCCGTGAATTCATCAAGGCGGTCGTTGAAAAGGCCGACGCCATGGGCGTGCCGGTATCGATCGCGGTGGTCGGTCCAGAGGGGCACCTCATCGCCGTCGAACGCATGGACAATGCCGGCTTCATCACACCGGAAACGGCCATTGCCAAGGCCTTCACGGTCGCCGCGTTCCGGTCGATGAGCCCGCGCTTTCCCGACGGTCTTGTCATCCAGCAGTGGTTCAAGGAACGCAATCCGCAGTTGCTGGTCAGCCTGGCGGCCATGACAAATGGTCGGATCGCAGCCAGTGGCGGCGCAGCACCCGTATTCAAGGGTGATGAGATGGTCGGTGCCTACGGCATATCCGGCGGCACTTCGCAACAGGATGAGGAAATGGCGATCCACGCACGCGCCAGGACTGGATGGGCGCGTGTGCCCGAACACGATACGACCGATCCGGAGGTGAAGGCGCATATCAATGCGCTTTATGCCAAAGCCGGCATCACTGGCCACAAGCTTTAGGTTTTGACTGGAGCACCGCATGACGAAATCGACCGCTGCCGGCGATGATGCCTGGTCAGGACGTATCGAGGATGACGCACTTTTGCGCGGACAGGGTCGTTTCGGCGACGACATCAAACCCGAGAGCGCGCTGGCCGCCTTCTTCGTGCGCTCGCCGCATGCCTTCGCGAAGATAGTTCGCATCGATACGTCCGATGCGAAGAAGGCGAAAGGTGTGGTCGCCGTGCTCACGGCAGCCGATCTTGCATCGGCGCACTACCATTCTATCTCGCATCCCGTTCCGATCCCCGGTCGCGAAGGCAAAAAGGCGATCGGGCCGCATCGGCCGGCGCTGGCCGAGGGCCGCGTGATGCACTTGGGCGAGCCGGTTGCGATGGTGGTCGCCATCAACGCGGTGGCGGCGCAGGACGCGGCCGAAAAAATCGTCGTCGACTACGAGCCGATGACACCGGTCACCAACATGCGCGACGCGATCGCGCCGGGCGCGCCACAGCTTTGGCCCGATGCGCCGGGAAATATCGGGTTCGACTGGACCGCACCGGCCGATCCGGATGGCAAGAAACAAATGGCCCTGGACCGGGCCTTCAAGGAAGCGGCGCACGTGGCGCGTGTCGAACTGGTCAACCAGCGCCTGGTGGTGGCCGCGCTCGAGCCGCGCACGGCGAGCGCGAGTTACGACACCGCCAGCAACCGCTGCACGCTGCGCTGCGGCACCCAGGGCGTCGGCGGCATGCGCACGCATCTTGCCGAGTCGATGGGCATCAAGCCGGAAGAACTGCGCGTGCTGACCGATGACGTCGGTGGTGGATTCGGCATGAAGGCCGCGACCTATCCGGAATATGTTGCACTGCTGCATGGCGCCCGCGCGCTCGGCAAGCCGATCCACTGGGTGTCGACGCGTTCGGAAGCCTTCGTCACCGACAATCAGGGCCGGGATTCATTGTGGACCGTTGAACTCGCGCTCAACAAGCGCGGCCGCTTCCTGGCCTTGCGGGTGAACGGTCTCGGAAATACCGGCGCCTATTTCACCGGTATCGCGCATTTCATCGTCACCACGCATGTCTCTGGCTGTCTGCCGACGATCTACGACATCCCGATTGCGCAGGTGAACTCGCGCTGTGTATTTACGAACACGGTACCGACCGGGCCTTATCGCGGCGCCGGGCGTCCGGAGGCGAGCTACATGCTCGAGCGCGTCATCGATGCCGCCGCCGACCTTTCCGGCATCGATGCCGCAGAATTGCGCCGGCGCAATCTGATACATCCTGAAAAAATGCCGTTCACGACCGCTTTCGGTAACACTTACGACAGCGGTGACTTCCCGGCCGCTTTCGAGCGTACGCTCAAGCTCGCCGACTACGAAGGTTTTGCTGCGCGCCGGAAGGCCTCCAGGAAGGCTGGCAGACTGCGCGGCATCGGTATCGGCTGTTACCTGGAGATCGCCGGCGCGTTCCCCGAGGAGGGTGCCCGCATCAGCTTTCCGGGCGGCAGCAAGGTGAATGTCAGCATTGGTTCGGGCGCCAGCGGACAGGCGCATCAGACCGTATTTGGCAAGCTGGCGGCGCGTCGGCTCGGCATCGACGCGTCGGCAGTCAACCTGCTCGCCGGCGATTCCGACCGCGATGTGCCGGGTTTTGGCGCAGTCGCCTCGCGCTCGGCCATGATGTGCGGCAGCGCCATCGCGCAGGCCGCCGACACGGTTCTGGAAAAGGGCAAGGGCGTCGCCGCCATGCTGCTACAGGCGCCTGAGGCCGACGTAGCCTATAGCAACGGAAAGTTCAGCGTGAAGAACCGCGAGGCAACGCTGTTCGAGGTCGCCGAGCGCGCCGCCGAGCTCAAGCGTCAGGGTGTGATCCAGGAAAGCCTCGACACCCTGGACAAGGTCAAATTGCCGCCGTCATTTCCGAACGGCTGCCATGTTGCGGAGGTCGAAATCGATCCGGCGACCGGCACGACCGAGATCGTCAACTACGTCGCGGTCGGCGATTGTGGTAATGTGCTCGACGACACCATTGTCGAGGCGCAGATTCATGGTGGCGTCGCGCAAGGCATCGGCCAGGCGCTGACCGAGGACACCGTCTACGATGCCGGCGGCCAGCTCGTATCCGGCACCTTCATGGACTATGCCGTGCCGCGGGCCGACACGATGCCGCCGATGACGGTCGCGCACCACCCGGTCGCCTGCCGCACCAATCCGGTCGGCGTGAAGGGCACCGGCGAGGCTGGTACGACCGCGGCGCCGCCGGCAGTGATCAACGCTATCCTTGACGCATTGCCGGATGGCGCCCAGCTCGACATGCCGGCGACGGCGGAACGCGTGTGGCAGGCGCTGCAGCGGACTAAATAGTCACGGTCATTCCCGGACGGCAAAAAAACCCGCCAACCGAAGTTGGCGGGTGAGGGAGGAACGCGAAGGAGTCTTGAGGCCTCCGCGCAATTAATCTGCAAGAAATTCAAAGGTGCCGACGTGAGCCGGTTCACATTCGCCGAAAAAAAGCATTGCTAGTTTTCGGCCGCAAGAACCCACGGGGACACGAGCACGCGAAAGGCGAGGGGTTGCCTGAGTAAAGCAGGAGTGCCTCCATGTTTGCGCTCATTCTGGAAAGCCCCAAGCTCATTATGGTGTTTGTGCTCATCGGCACGATCGTCGTGTTGTCGCGCTTCGGCGAACAGCCGGTCAATGCGCGCACCGGAAGTTAACTGTACTGCGCTATTGGGCTACGTCGATCTTCACCGAGGTCGTGATCGTCCGCCAGTGCTTCATTTCATTGTCGAGCCAGGTCCTGGCATCGGCGAGTGATTTGTTCGGCACGACATTGAAGTTCTGCTTGTTGAGCTTTTCTATCGCTTCCGGTGATTTCAACGCTTTGCTCACGGCCGCGAACACCGCTTCCAGAACTGGCTTGGGCGTCGCCGCCGGCGCGAACAGTCCGTTCCACGCCACCGTGCCCACATCGGGGTATCCGATTTCCCTCATGGTCGGGATGTTCGGATATTCCTTGAGCCGAGTGTGGTTGACGACCGCCAACGCACGGAATTTACCGGCCTGCACCTGACCCGCGGTCGACGCGACGTTGAGGAAGGCCGCCTGCACGTCGCCGCGCAACATGTCCTGGATCACGCCGGAAGCGCCGTTCTTGTTCGGCAACGCGACCAGATCAAGCTCTCCCGCACGTTTCGCGAAATAGGCCATATCGTAATGCGGATAGGAGCCGATGCCGACCGTGCCGTAGCGGACCTTGCCGGGATTTTTCTTCGCGTACGCGATCAATTCTGGGGCGGATTTCACCGGGAAATTGTCGGCTGTCGTCACGAGAAGAAAGGCCGGTATGTCGACCAGGTTGCTTACCGCCACGACGCTCTTGGCGTAATCGAGATTCATTTTCTTGGCATAGATGATCGGGGTGATTGCGTTGGTCGAGACGTTGCCGATCATCAACGTGTAGCCATCGGGCGCCGCCTTCACCATCTCGTCGATGGCCAGCATGCCGAATGCGCCGGGCTTGTTGAGCACGACGAAAGGCTGTCCGGTGACTTTCTGGAATTCATCGCCGACGATGCGGGCGACAATGTCGGTTGCGCCGCCCGGCGCGTAGGGAACAATCACCTTGACGGCCCGGCTCGGATATTTGTCCTGAGCTGCAGCCGCGCCGGCGCTCAGGACAAGTGCGGCCAACACGCAGACCAATAGACGTTTCATGCGATCCTCCCCAATGATGCGCCAGAAATTCCTGGACGTTTCCGGTGCGCGGTCGTTCAGGTTGCCTTGATGCCGTGCAAGCTGTGCGAGGCGTCCTTGACCGTGAAGAACACGACGTCGCCATCAGCCGTTGCCTTGCCGGCATGCACTGTATTGGCCGGAATGTAGACGACCGAGCCCGGCGTCACGTCGATTTCCTTTCCATCGATGTTGGCGTGAAAGGTCCCTTCCAGCACATAAATCCACTGTTCGTTCGGATGCGAATGCGCATCCGCGCCGGTGCCGGCCTTCATGCGCATCAAGCCGACGATCATGCGATCGCCCTCGACGCAGGGCCCGTGCGCTGTCGAATAGGCGGGCCCGCCCATGATCTTCTGAACGGTACCGAGGTCGAAAACATATTCACCCGGGGCAGCGCGTTTGGCGCCCGGTGTGCGTGCGGCCGGCTCGTTTGGCATGACATTCTCCCGCAGCGGCTGATGTCGCGGGATGTTAGTTGACGCTGCAAAGCTGCGCCAGTAGATCCGGGATCTTCGTCGGGCGGTTTTGCGAGGCCCGCTATTTTCACCATTCGGCCACGGTCATTGCACTAATCTCTTGCGGGTTCATGATTTGGGGAACAATTGCCGATGATGCCGTTTCGCCTTGCCGTAACGCTGTTGGTCCTGGCTACGGCCGGCGGTTGCGCCGACTCTTACGTGCCAAAGGCGGAACCGAGCTTCTATCGCAACCTCGCGCAGCCGGGCGCCGAACTCGATGCGGCCGCAGCAGCATCCATGATCTCGGGTTACCGGGCGAACAACGGGCTTCCGGCGGTTGCGCTCGATCCGGAATTGATGCGCCTGGCGCAGGCGCAGGCCGACGTCATGGCCAGGCGTGACAAGCTCGATCACGGCGCCGGCAAACCATTCGAGCAAAGGCTGAAGACCTCGGGTTATGATGCGAAGAGGGCAGCCGAGAATATCAGTGCCGGCTACCACACGCTGGCTGAGGCGTTTTCCGGCTGGCGCGACTCAAGTCCACACCGTGCCAATATGCTTCTGGCAGGCGCCACCCGCATGGGAATTGCGGCAGTCTACACGCCGGCCTCGAAATACAAGGTCTATTGGTCGCTGATCCTGGCTGAGCCGGACGAAAAGAAAGGCTAGGCGGCCACCGGTCGCGGTGCTCCCCCGCGGCGCCGTCCTGGAAATTTCTTCGCGGCATATTGAACCGGGCTGGTGGTGCGGCATCCGTCGTCTTGCGGCTTTGCCCCGAATCAAAGCAACGCATACCGTCAGGTGCAATTTGTCTGATTCGCTCCATTTCATTGCGTCTTTAGTCCGTACCGCGTCCCCGCGTCCCGTTACGGCAACGTGAGCAGAGGAAAAGATGCAATCGCCCTATCTCGTTGAAAACAGGCACGTGGCGGTCAAGCGGTGCAAGCATGGCCTGTTCATGTACAACCGCAACGACGCATTTGTCGGGCGCGGCCTCGACCTTTACGGCGAGTGGTGCGATTTCGAAATTCAGCTGATGCGCCAATTCATCGAGCTGGGCGACATTGTCATCGACGCCGGCGCGAACATCGGCACGCATACGGTTGCGTTTGCCAATCTGGTCGGGCCGGGCGGTGTTGTTCACGCCTTTGAGCCGCAGCGCAGGAATTTCCTGATGCTTGCCGGCAACGTCGCGCTCAATGGGCATGACAACGTATTCTGCCATCAAAAGGCAGTCGGTGACTCGAACGGAGAAATCAGCCTGCCGCCTTTACCGCCGCCCGACGTCACCTTCAACTACAGCGCTGTATCGCTCGTGAAAGGCTTGCCGACCGGTGAAAGCGTGCCGCTGGTGACGCTCAATTCGCTCAACTTGCCGAAATGCCGAATGCTCAAGATCGATACCGAAGGCATGGAGGAGCAGGTGCTGGACGGCGCGAAATCGTTGATCGAACGTTGCCGCCCGTTTCTGTACGTCGAGAACAACGAGCCCGGGGCGTCGAAAAAACTGAGCCAGATTCTCAATGCGCTCGGCTTTACAGCATGGTGGTCGATCTTCCCTTACTACGACGCACGAAATTTCTATTCGAACACGGAAAATGTCTGGCCAAACTTCGTGCCGTCATCCAACATGCTATGCGTGCCCAAGGAGCTGAATCTCAGCCTGCCGGGGTACATGCCGTTCCTCGGCGAGACCGACGATTGGAAGGCCTGCGTACAGCGGATGACCACGCCCGAAGGCAAAATAGCAACTGGACTGGACCCGGCGTGATCCGCTGACTAGTTTTGCGGCCATGCCGGTGCTGCCTCGCGTCAAGGACTACGACTTCCTCTATCGCCAGTTTCGCTGGTCGGTGCCGGCCCGCTACAACATCGGCGTCGACGTCTGCGACCGCTGGGCCAAAAATGAGCCCGATCGCCTCGCCATTTTGCACGTTCTTCCCGACGGGCGGGACGAACAAATCACCTACGGCTGGCTGCGCGACACCTCCAACCGGCTGGCCAACGTACTGGCGGCGCACGGGATCGCGCGCGGCGACCGGGTTGCGATTTTGCTTCCGCAGTCGCCCGAGGTGGCGGCGAGCCACATCGGGATCTACAAGCTGGGCGGCGTCGCGTTGCCGCTGGCGGTCTTGTTCGGCACCGAGGCGCTGAGTTACCGGCTGCAGAATTCCGGCGCCGCCGCGCTGATTACCAACGCACGCGGTGTCGAGCGCATCGCCGCAATCAGAAAAGACCTGCCCAATCTCAAGCTGGTGCTTTCGCTGGACGGCGCCGCACACGGCGCGCTCGGCTTTGCCGATGCCCTGGCGCGCGCGTCGTCGGATTTCACGCCGGTCGATACATCGGCCGACGATCCCGCGATGATGGTCTATACGTCCGGCACGACCGGCCAGCCCAAGGGCGCATTACATGGCCATCGCGTCCTGATCGGCCATTTTCCCGGCGTTGAGACACATCACGATTTCCTGCCGCAGCCGGGCGATCGCATCTGGACGCCGGCAGACTGGGCGTGGGCGGGCGGCCTGCTCAATGTCCTGTTGCCGGGCCTGCACTATGGTGTGCCGGTCGTTGCGCGCCGGTTCGAGAAATTCGATCCGGAGGAAGCCTTTGCGCTTATGGCTCACGCGCAAATCCGCAACGCTTTTATCCCGCCGACCGCGCTGCGCATGTTGCGGGCGGCGCCCAATCCGAAAGGCCGGCACGCGATCAACATGCGTTCGATCGGCTCCGGGGGCGAGTCGCTCGGGGCGGAAACCTACGAGTGGGGAAAATCCGCCTTCGGCCTCGTCATCAACGAATTCTATGGCCAAACCGAGTGCAACATCGTGCTCGCGGCCTGCGGTGCGCTCGGTGTGTCGAAGCCCGGTGCCATTGGCAAGCCGGTCGCCGGCCACGCGGTGGCGGTCATCGACCCCGAGGGACGCCCGGTGAAGGCCGGGGAGACCGGGCAAATCGCGGTCAAGCGGCCCGATCCGGTGATGTTTCTCGAATACTGGGGCAAGCCAGAAGCCACGCGTGACAAATTCATCGGCGACTGGATGACGACCGGCGACCAGGGGGTGATGGACGAGGAAGGTTACTTCAGTTTCGTGGGGCGCGACGACGACGTCATCACGTCAGCGGGCTTTCGCATCGGACCCGGAGAGATCGAGGATTGCCTCATCGGCCATCCGGCGGTGGCGCTTGCGGCCGCCGTCGGCAAGCCGGATGCGTTGCGCACGGAAATTGTGAAAGCCTTTATTGTCCTGAAAAAGGGCTACGCGGCGTCCGATGTGCTCGCGTCCGAGATCCAGGATTTCGTCAAGACACGGCTGTCGGCGCACGAATATCCGCGCGAAGTGGCCTTTATCGATGACATGCCGATGACGACGACAGGCAAGGTCATCCGGCGACTGTTGCGCGAGCGCGTGTGATTTAGCTCGGCCGGACGCCGCCAAGAATGAACAGGTGGAAACCCAGCCGCAGCTTTGCCACGCGATAGAACATCACGGACTCGGCAACGAGCGCGGTTGATGTGGCAAGCGCCGCGCCTTCGATTCCGATCCGCGGAATAAGGATGACACAGAGCGCGAGATTGATCGCAAAGGCGATCGCGTAGACGGCGGCGCATTGCTTGCGTTCGCCCAGCATGTTGAGCAACCGCTCGGCCGGCCCGACGGCCGCGCGCGCCATCATGCCGATCGCCAGAATGAACATCACGCCATAGCCTGCCTCAAAGCCGGCGCCGAACAACAACAGCAGCGGGCGTCCCAACGCGAGGATCGCGCCGCAGGCGACGAGCGATGGCCAGAATGTCCAGCGGATGGTTTCGCTGAAGAAGGCCGCGAGACGCTGCCGGTCGCCGGACACGTGATATTCAGTGAATTTGTGGGTCGTGGCACCGGCAATGGCGAAATAAACGAAGGCGACGATCGCGAGCAATCGCGCCCCGGCATAATAGACCGCGACATCGTGCGGCGAGCCGAAATGCTCGATCGCAATGATGTCGACATAGGTCAGCAGCAGGTAAAAACCTTCGACGACAAAAATCGGCAGCGACGTGGCCAACCAGGTTTTTGTCTCGTAAATCTTCGGGCCGGCCGGCACTTTTTCCTTAAGGCGGCGATTCAGCAACGCCACCTGCCCCATGGTCACCGCCCAGGTTGTGACGACAGCGACGATCATTGCCGTCACGGCGCTGGTCGGCGCGCCGATGAACCAGATCGCGCCCATCAGCACGGTGATGGCGAGCTGCCGCCAGATGTAGAACGGCATCAGCGCGAGATTGGGCCAGTTATAGGACTGCGCGATACCGGCTTGCACCTGCACCAATCCGTAAATCGGAACTGTAACGCAGGCGAGATAAAGCGGGATGATAACGAAGTGATCGAGCCACGGCGCAAGCAGTGTCACGCCGAGCGCTCCGGCGGCGCCGATTGCCGTGGCGATAGCGAAAGCGAGCCAGCGCGAACCCGTCAGGAAGCCGCGTAGCCGATCGAAGCTCTTGAGCTCGATATATTCCGGAATGAAACGCCGCGCGGCGGACGACAGGCCGACGTCGGAGAGGGCGCCGATCATAAGTACCCAGGTCCAGACATAGATGTAGACGCCGAATTCAAAACTGCCCATCCAGCGTGCGAGCAAGACCTGCGAACCGAGCGCCAGCAGCGCGCTGCCGACGCGCACGAGGAAAACTTTTCCGGCAACGAGCTGCGCAATGCGGTTGTCGCTCGGATCGGCGAGCATGGATTTGAGACGCGCGATGACGCGCGCGGTCGCTGACGGCGGCACGGGGGTCACATGTTCGGGATCGGCCAACGTCACGGGTTCACTCCGCGGCGCCTGCGGCCGGGGTGCGAGCGACGGCAAGGCCATCACGGTCCCCTAGCAAGGAACCGTTAACATTCGGTTGGATGATGCGATTTGCGCCGCTAATTCAGGCCATTTCCAGCCTGGCGACGTCGGCCAGGATGCCTTCGACCACTTCGCGGTCCGCGGGCGCGAGCGCGCCTTGCGGCGGCAGCGGATCACCGACGGCATAACCCTGGATCTGCAACCCTGCCTTGATGCAGGCGGCAAGATTGAAGCGCGCGAAGGCTTCGTTGATGCGCCAGAGATCGCGCTGCAGCTTCATGGCCTCCGGCCAATTGCCGGCCCGGCAGAGATCGTAGAGCCGCACGCTCTGGCGCGGCACGATGCAGGCCGGGCCGGCCATCCAGCCAACCCCGCCGATCAGCATGACGGCTGCCGGGATGTGCGCGGACGCCGAGAACACTTTCATGCGCGGCGCACGGTTCATGATCGACAGCAGCCGGCCGGTATTGGTCGATGCGTCCTTGATGTACTGGATACGCGGATGCTCCGCGAGGCGCGCGATCACATCCAGCGACAGGTCGCTGCGCTGGAAATTCGGATTGGTGTAGAGCACGACGGGAATGTCGACTGCGTCGGCAATGGCGCGGAAGTAAGACTCGATCTGCGCGTCTTTCAGCGGAAAGTAAGCTTCAAGAATTGCGAGAATCCCGTCCGCGCCGAGCTTTTGATAGGTTTTTGCCTGCTCAATTGCGTCCGCCGTGGCTGTCGAAGCCACGCCGGCAATCACTGGCACGCGTTTGCCCGCCGCCTCGATCGTCGCCTGCACGACGGCTTCGCGCTGTGCGCGATTGAGATAGGCGAATTCACCAGTCGAGCCGAGCGGCGTCAGCCCGTGCACGCCGGCCTTGATCAGGTCGGCGGCGAGCTTGCCCAGCACGTCAGTGAGGATGCGTCCCCGCGCATCGATCGGCGAGACCAGGTAGGGAAAGACGCCGCGGAAGTCGTTCAAATTTGTCATAGCCCACTCAGTCGTCATGGCCGGGCATAGCCGTTCGAAGAACGGCGTTCTTTCAGAACGCCTTTGTCCCGGCCATCCGTCTTATCAGCCGCACAGCATTAAAGACGTGGATGCCCGGCACAAGGCCGGGCATGACGGTTTTTAGAATCAAAACACCCAAAGCGCGTCGGGCGGGAATTCGACGTAATGCTCGCCCGGTCCGAGCGGCGCCAAGGCATAGGCCCGCACGGTGAGGGTCTCGCGCGCAAACACCAGTTCCCAGCGCTCGCCAAGGTACATCGGCGCCTTGAGCTCCATTTTCAGCCGGTTAGGGCCGGCGCTCGACGCGCAGCGCACGCGCTCGATGCGGATGATGCCGTTGACCTTGGTGCCATTTGCGGCCTTGGTGCGCGATACGCCGGTCAGGCGCTCGCCGGATAATTCGATGGTCGCGCGTCCGGCGGCGTTGTCGACAAGCTTGCCTTCGAGTTGGTTGTTGCTGCCCATGAATTCCGCGGCAAACAGCGTGGCGGGGTCATTGTAGAGCGCGGTCGGCGGCCCTTCCTGCGCGATGACGCCGGCGTCAAGCAACACGACCCGGTCGGCGATCGCCATCGCCTCGACCTGGTCATGCGTGACGTGAATCGCGGATAGCCCGAGCGTGACGATCAGTGTGCGCAGCCAGGCGCGCGCTTCCTCGCGCAGCTTGGCATCGAGGTTCGACAAAGGTTCATCGAGCAGGATGACGGGCGGTTCGTAGACCAGCGCGCGTGCAATGGCGACGCGCTGTTGCTGTCCGCCGGAAAGCTGGTGCGGATAGCGCGCGGCGAGATGGCCAAGTCCGATCTGCGAGAGCGTCTTTTCGACCCGCGTCTTGATCTCGGCGGACGGTACGTTCCTCAACTTCAGGCCATAGGCGACGTTGTCGAACACCGTCCGGTGTGGCCACAGGGCGTAGGACTGAAACACCAGGCCGAGGCCGCGTTGCTCGGCCGGCAATTCGATGCCGCGCGCGGCGTCAAAAAATACATTATCGCCGATCGCGATCGAGCCGCCATGCGGCGTTTCCAGGCCGGCGATGGCACGCAGCAGCGTCGTCTTGCCGCTGCCGGAGGGCCCGAGCAGCGCCACGACTTCGCCGGCCGGCACCGCAAGCGAGACGCCCTTGAGGATTTCGTTGTCGCCGAGCCGCAGCGCGACGTCCTTGACGATGAGTTCAGCCATGCAGGCGCACTCCCAGCCGGACCGCGACGGCAAGGCCGACGCCGATCATGACAACATTAACAACCGATAGAGCCGACACCAGATCGATGGCGCCGGTACCCCATAGCGATACCAGGAGCGAGCCGATCACCTCGGTGCCGGGGCCCAGCAGGTAGATGCCGGTGGAATATTCGCGCACGAAAATCAGGAAAATCAGAAGCCAGCTGGCCAGCATGCCGTATTTGATCAAAGGCACGGTGACGTCGCGCTTCACGCGCAGGTCACTGGCGCCGGCGGTGCGCGCGGCTTCCTCCAGTTCAGGCGCCACCTGCAACAGCGTGCCGGACACGAGCCGCATGCCATAGGCGAGCCAGACGATCGTATAGGCGAGCCAGATCGACACCATCGTGGATTTGAGCGGCGAGAGGAACGGCACGAACAGGAACACCCACAACAGCGCGAGGCCCGCCACGAGACCGGGCATGGCGCG
Source organism: uncultured Alphaproteobacteria bacterium (assembly GCA_963815055.1). Lineage (GTDB taxonomy): Bacteria > Pseudomonadota > Alphaproteobacteria > Rhizobiales > Xanthobacteraceae > Pseudolabrys. The sequence continues at coordinate 696,052 of CAWFEU010000001.1, forward strand.
CGGCACCATCACCATGTAGTCGACCAGCCGCGTCCAGCCTGAATTCCAGCGATGCACCGAAAGCGCAATCGCGGTGTACCAGGCAACTGCGACGGCGCCGCCGATCACGCCGATGCCGAGCGTGTTGAAGATGCCGCGAATGACGTTCGGATAGTCGGCGAGTTCACGATAATGATCGAGCGTGAGCACATCGAGCAGGTTCACGCCTTCGCCCCAGGTCACCACGAACGAGCGCAACGTGATGCCGAACAGCGGAACCGCCACCGTGATGAAAAGCCAGAAGATGATCGCGGCAAAGGCAAACCAGCGCCAGCCGTGCAGGCGCAGCGGCTGCGTCTTCAGGCCCTTGCCGCGCACCGAAACATAGCGTTGCGCCTGGCGCAGCAGGAGGCGTTGCATGAACACCAGCGGCGCGGTGACCGCAATGATGACCACCACGACCACCGCCATCAATTGATACGACGGCACGCCCAGCTTGTTGGTGAGCTTGTAGAGATAAGTGGAGAGCACCAGCACGTCCTGCGGATCGCCGAGCACAAGCGGCAGGCCGAACAATTCGAAGCCCAGAAAGAACACCAGCACGCCGGCAAATAAAATCGCCGGCAGAATCATCGGCAGGCTGACATTGACGGCGACGCGGAACGGGTTGGCGCCGGAGACGCGTGCGGCTTCCTCGAGGTCGGTGCTCAGCCCGCGCAGGGAAGCGGCGCTGTAGAGATAGACATGCGGGACATGGGTGAGGCCCGCGATCGCGACCAGCGAGCCAAGCGAATACAGGTTCCACGGCACGAAACCGAGCACGTCCTTGGCAAGCGTCGAGAAGATGCCGACCGGACCGACCGCCACCACGTAGCCAAATGCGATCACCACCGCCGAAACGAAGATCGGGATAAGGATCAGCGGTTCGAGATATTCCCGTCCCGGCACGTCGGTCCGCACCATCAGGAACGCCAGCAGCGCGCCGAGCGGGACTGCAATCGCCGCCATGCCGCCGGCTATCGCGATCGTGGTCCAGAACGCCTGCCAGAAATCCGGATCAGCGAAGACGAACGAATAGGCGAGGAATCCGAACTGCGCCGAATGATCGAAAAACGGCGCCGTGAGAAAGCTCTGGTATACGACAAGCGACAGCGGCGCGACCACGGCAAGCGCGGTAAGGCCGAGGACAAGCAAACGATAGGCGACTATGGGCATCTATTTTCGTCATTCCGGGGCGCGAGCACAGCGAGCGAACCCGAAATCCAGATGAAAGTACCGAGTTAGTTTCTGGATTCCGGGTTCCGGCCACTCAGGTCGGCCTTGGCCGACCTGAGCTTTAGATTTGCCGATCTCGGGTAAACCCGAGATCGGGTGGCCGGCCCCGGAATGACCAGATGAAAGTCCCTACTGTCCCTTCTTCGCCTGCTGCCATTTCGACAGAAAGGCGAGCCGCTTGGCCTGATCGAGGTTTTGCAGCAGCGTCTGGTCGATCGGCACCGGACGGGCCTTGTCGCCGATCAGCTCGGTCACGCGTTTGATCGTTGCTTCGCCGTCAACGTCGGACCGCAGCGAATAAAGATCCGCTTTGTTGGCGATGATCTCCTGGCCGCGCTTTGACAGGATGTAGTCGAGGAACAGCTTGGCGGCGTTCGGGTTCTTTGCGTGCTTGGAGATGAAGGCGACACGGGAGGTTACCATCGTGTAATCCTTCGGCAGGACGATGCCGAGGTTCGGATCCTTCTTGGAGCGGCTGAGCGCGTAGGAGCCGAAGATGCCGTAGGCGATCAGGTGTTCGCCGGACGTGACGCGTTCCATCATGGCGCCGGCGCTGGTGTAGAGCTTGGCCTGTGCCTTCCCCATAGCCTTGAAGAGATCCCAGGCCTGCGGGAAATCCTTGATGTCCTCATTGCAGAACAGATAGCCGACGCCGGAACGTTCCGGATCGTAGGCCGTGATCTTGCCCTTGTAGAAATCGGTCTTGGCGTTGAGCAGCTTCAACAGATCGGTGTGGTCCTTCGGTACGTCGGCTTCCGGCACCAGCCGCTTGTTGTAGACGAAGGCGATCGGTTCGTAGGTCGTGCCGTAGGCGGCATCCTTCCATACCGCCCATTTCGGCAGCGCCCTTGATCTTCGGCGAGGCATACGTCGCTGCCTGGCCATCGGCGACGAGCTTCACCTGCAAGTCCATCGCGGAGGACCACAGCACGTCGGCGGTGCCGTTGTTGGCGGCGGCTTCTGCGATAAAGCGGTTGTAGAGCTCCGTGGAGTTGAGGTCGGAATATTCGACCTTGATGCCGGGATAGAGCGCCTCGAAATCCTTGACCAATGGATTGGACGAGGCCGCATCGGTGGTCGAATAGATCACCACCTTGCCTTCTTTCTTGGCGGCTTCGACGGTCTTTGCGTAATCAGCCGGATAGCCTTGCGGCACTTGTGCCTGGGCGCCGGTGCCAAGAACCAAGGCTGTTGAGATAAAAGCGGCAGATACGACGTGTCGCATGACTACTCCATCGTGACAATTTCCCGCCGTCTGCGCCCCGCAGCGGCAGTTCGGCGCCGATGCTACCCCAGGCTTTCATGGGCCGCCTAGTGGCGGGCGCAAGCGAAACCCCGCCGCCAAAGCGACGGGGTCACCTGTTTCTCTCGTTTCTCTTGGCCGTCAGTGCGCCAGCGGATCGGGCCGGAATTGGATGTGCACGGCGCGCGGGCTTGAACCCTTGCCGGTTTCCATCAGCCACGGCGTACGATCGCCGTTGGTGCTCCACAAGCCGCGGCCTTTCCAGCCGGCATTCGGATCGTCGATACGCCCGTCCAGACCCTTGGCATAAAAGCCCATCGGATAGGGGATGCGCAGCGAAACCATCTTGCCGTCTTTCAACGCGACGAAGCCATCGCTGAGGTTTGCGGTCGAGATCGGAACGTTCTCGCCCAGGCCCAGCGTATTGTGCTGATCGACCCAGGTGTAATAGCTCGCTTCCGCGCTGGTATCCGGGAAGCCTTCGAAGCCGGGTCCGGGATATTTGTAGAACGACCAGCCTTCGGGGCAATGATTGCCGGTCGCCGTCGGTCCTTTGAGCGGGCCTTTACACTTACTGCGGTCGAAGCTCATCAGATGGCCGCTTGAACCCGATCCCCACAGCACACCGTTGCCATCGATATCGCCGCCGCGAATACCGAAACCGGGTTTGGGGATGTAATAGACCTCGGACAGTTTTGTTTTTGGGTCGAAGCGCAGGAATCCCGGCGGTCCTGCGAACGTGCCTATGGCGTACCAGATCGAACCGTCTTTCGGGTTGGGCATGACCGAATAGGGCCCCGAACCGGCGGTGATGCGCGTGTCCTTGGCCGCATCGGCTGGCTGGCCGGGTTGCACGAAATCGTCGAGTTTGCCGTTGCCGTTTGTATCGAGCACCCAGGGCGCCCAACCCTGCGCCTTTTCCGCGTCGCCGGTTTCCTGGAACACCTTGGTATTCACCCAGCCCGCCACCGGGCCGGTACCGCTGAACCACAGCGTGTCGTCGGCGTCGTAGCCAAACTGCGGGTGATGGGTGGCGAAGCATGTGTCGACGAACGTGTATTTCATCGTCTTGGGATCAAGCATGGCGGCCTGCCGCTGCGATTTTTCGAGCGGGAAGACCTTGGCATATTGGTTGTCAGAGCCTTTCTTGCAGTAAGCCGGATTGTCCTGTCCCCGCACGCTTGCGGTAAGCCACAGCCGGCCTTTTTCGTCAAACATGGAATTGTGGCTGTTGGCACGCGTGTCCCAGAGTGCACGGTCGCCCCAGTAGGGCAAATCCGCCATCGGCTTGATTGCGCCGGCGTGGCCGGGCCCAAGCGACAATGGCATGCCAGGATCGCGCACCGGCATCTTGAAGAATGACACCTTGTTGGTCTTGGGATCGAGGATCGGCATGTTGTCGGTTGAATATTCCGGCGAGCCGAACAACGGACCATTGGCATTGACCGTCGGATGCCGCCGGTCGGACGAAATCAGGTCGTGCAGATATTTGTCCGGCGTGGACCATTCCCACGACGTGATCACCACGTTGCGCTCGATGCCTTGCGGCCGCGGCGGCTCCATCTTGGGCACTTCGCCCTTGGCGATGCGATCGGTCCATTCGCCGAAGTATTTGTACGGCACGCCGCCCCACTGGCCGGCGAGCCGGTTCGTCATCATCTCACCCGCCTGACCTGATTGTACGCGCCGTACCCAGGCCTCCTCGCCTGAATTAAAGTGACCGAGTGTGGCCGGGATGGTGCGGGTCAATTCCTGTCCGAGCTGGTGGCAGCCGATGCAGTCGACATTATTCATCTGCTTGAGCCAGTCGTTCTGCGTGAGCTTTTCGGGAATTGCGCTTTTGCCGCCGAACTCGCTCGTCGGCGGAATCTTCATCAGCGTGTACCAGTAGATCGCAGGGTAATAATGTGCCGCGGCCGCTGCATTCGGCGCCGGCACGGCCGTGAGATCGAGAGAAACTCCCGGTTTCGCGCGCATCTTCGGCAAATCGACAAGCCCGTAGCCGCGTACCCAGACGGTGTAATCAGCCGTCGGCAGATCCGGAATGAGATAACGCCCCTGATCGTCGGTGACGACAATTCGCGCGAATTTCGTGGGCAGTTCTGTCGTCTCGGCAATCACCCAGACGCCCGCTTCGGGACCTTTGGAGCTGGTGACAGTGCCGCCGATCTCGTTTGAGCCGACACTCAATCCTTGTTGCGCGTGGAGTGGAGCGGAGATTGTGATTGCGAGCAGTACAAAGCTGGCAACAACCAAAAAGCGCCGAAGCGCATCGCCAAAATACAACACGGGTCGCCTCCCTTGCTTTCAACCAGCCTTGATGGCCGGCTCATTATTGGAAGCAAGTCTAGCAAAGGAGGTGGGCAGCGTCCCCCCAATTCTGCGTCAGCCGCTGAAGCCGCCGTCGTCGAGGAACTTCTGCTCTTCCGGTGTCGTGGTGCGGCCGAGCACCGCGTTGCGGTGCGGGAAGCGTCCGAAACGGCGGATGATGTCGGCGTGAATTTCAGCCCATTTCAGGCCGTCGGCGTCACCGGACGCCCTGTAAAAGGCGACGCCGCGTTCCTGATCGGCGAGATCCTCGGAATGCTCGAAGGGGAGATAAAAAAAGCTGCGCAATTCCTTCGGCACCTGACTATCGAAATCCCCGCACGATTGCTCCCGCGGTCACCGCGCGCGCTAACGGATCGGTTGCAAAGGCGCGCGCCTCGCCGCGAAACATGTTGCGCGGGAACTGGTCGAGCAAAATGAGCAATGCCAGCGCGTCTTGTGCGCTGTGCTCCCAGCCGGACAGCTTTCCGGCCGCCGCCGCTTCATAGGTGTCGAAAAACCGCTCGCGGACCTGGTTGTCGAAAGCACTATCCTTGGTAAACCAGCGGTCGGGCCCGGCATCGCTCCAGAACGATACGACTTCGGCGGCGCTTGCAATCGGCATTTCGTCCTCAGTTGGCAGGCGTCGGAGCGTCGTCATCGCGCAAGGCACGCCGCAGAATCTTCCCGACGTTTGTCTTCGGCAACTCGTCGCGGAATTCAATCTGCTTTGGCACCTTGTAGCTTGCAAGGCGGGTGACCATAAACGCGCGCAGTTCGGCGGTCGTGAGATCCGGGTTCTTCCTGACGGCGAACAGCTTTCCAGCTTCCCCGGAATGTTTGTCCGGCACGCCGATGACCGCACATTCGAGCAGGCCGCCCTAACTCATGGCAACTTCCTCGACCTCGTTGGGGAAGACCTTGAAGCCCGAAACAGTGATCATGTCCTTCTTGCGGTCGACAATGCGGACACGGCCCTGGATATCCATGACGCCGATATCACCGGTACGGAAGTAGCCATCCGCGGTCATCGCCATCGCCGTTTCGTCAGGGCGCCGCCAATAGCCCAACATCACCTGCGGACCGCGCGCACAGATTTCACCTTGTTCGCCGTTCTGCAATTCGTGGCCATCGTCATCGCGAATTGAAATATCGGTCGAGGGCAGCGGCAGGCCGATTGTGCCGGTCCATTCGGTGATATCGCCGCGGTTGCATGTCAGCACCGGCGAGGTTTCCGACAATCCGTAGCCCTCGATGATCGGTTTGCCGGTCGCTTTGACCCAGGCGTCGGCAACCGGTTTCTGGACCGCCATGCCGCCGCCGATCGCGCACTTGAACATGCTCCAGTCGATCTTGCCGAAGTCCGGATTATTGAGCAGCGCATTGTAGAGCGTGTTCACCGCCGGAAAAATGTTCACCTTGTAGTGGCTGAGTTCCTTGATGAGACCGCGGATGTCGCGCGGATTTGGAATGAGGAGGCACATTCCGCCGGTGCGCACGCCCAGCAGAAAACACGCAGTCAGTGCGAAGATATGATAAAGCGGCAACGCGGTGACGAAGATCAGCCGGTCGATCTTTGGCGGCAAATCGACCAGTGGCTGGTTCCAGGCGTCCACCTGCAGCACATTGGCAACCAGATTGCGATGGGTCAGCATCGCGCCTTTGGCGAGGCCGGTGGTGCCCCCAGTATATTGCAGGAATGCAAGGTCGTCGGGCCCGACCGCCACCGGCGCAACGTCGGATCGGCGTCCGGCGGCGAGAGCATCGTTGAACCTGGTGGCTGCGGGAATTTCGTAAGGCGGCACCATTTTCTTGATATGGCGAACCACGCTATTGACCAGCGCGCCTTTTACGGCGCCGAGCATGTCACCCAGGCTGGCGACCACGACGTGTTTGACCGGGGTATTCGGCAGCGCCTGTTGCAGCACCGACGCGAAGTTTTCCAGGACAAAAATCGCTTCGGCGCCGGCATCGGAGAGCTGGAATTCAAGCTCGCGTGGCTTGTAGAGCGGGTTTACGTTCACCACCGTACAGCCCGCGCGCAGAATGGCGGCAATGGCTACCGGATACTGCATGACGTTCGGCATCATGATGGCGACGCGCGCGCCGCGCTTCAGTCCCCGGCTTTGCAGCCAGCCGGCAAGCGCGTGCGAAGTCTCATCAAGTTCGCGATAGCTCAAGGCCTTGCCCATGCAGACGCAAGCCTCGCGTGCGGCATAGGTTTTGAAGCCTTCCTGGAGCATGGCCACCAGCGAAGGATAGCGTGACGGGTCAATCTCTGCGGGAACGCCCGGCGGATAATGCCGAAGCCAAAGCCGTTCCATGACGCTTCCCCCGCGCCGGGCGCATTTCGTCAGACCGCCGGCTGTCAATTCGACAGCAGCATGATTTCAACCAGCCTTGCATGCAAGGCCGGTCGCAGCGTTGCGAAACACTAGCGGCCTCCGAACGGAACGAGCGGATTGTCGGTCAGGGCGGCGAGATCCGGGTGATCCGGGGCGGTGACCCCCAAAAAGGCCTGGAACAGCTCGCGCACCGCATGTTCCGGCAAGTCACGGGTGATGAAAACAAGCCGGGTGCGATGGTCGTCGTCCGGCCAGTGTTCGAGCCGAACCGTCGGGTGGAATACGTGTTGGACGCCGTGCACTACGACCGGCGTGTCCGGCATCTCGGTGAGTTTCACGATGCCTTTGACGCGCAGAAGCTTGGCGCCATGCGTCGCGCGCAACAGCTCGAGAAACATTTCCAGCGTTCCCGCCGGGACGGCGTCGTCCGTTGTCAGTACGAACGAGCCGATATGTTCGTCGTGGCGGTTGACGTCGTGGTGATGATGATGGTGATCGCCGGCATAGGCCTCGGCGGCGAGCCATTTCTTTACATCGGGGATCTTTTTATCGGGATCGTAGAGACCGCTGCCGAGCAGCCGGTCGGCGGTCGCTTCGCCTTTGGCCGCATCGAGGATCGGCGCCGCCGGGTTAAGCGCACGCAGCCGCGCAATGACGGCGTCGCACCGTCCGCTGTCGGCGAGATCGGTCTTGGTCAGCACGATGCGGTCGGCTACGGCGGCCTGCTTTACCGCTTCGGCATGGGCATCGAGCGTTGCCGCCCCGTGGAGCGCATCCACCACGGTGACGACGCCGTCGAGTCGATAGCGCAGCAGCAGATAGGGATGCGACATGGCTGTGTGCAGCACCGGCGCCGGATCTGCGAGGCCTGTAGTTTCCAGCAGGACGCGCCGGAATTTGCAGCGCCGGTTATCCAGATCGCGCAGCAATGTCTCTAGGGCATCGACCAGATCGCCGCGCATGGTGCAGCAGAGGCATCCCGACTGCAGCAGCACCATGTTGTCGCCGATATATTCGACAAGGAGGTGATCGAGCGACACCTCGCCGAATTCATTGATGATGACGGCAGTATCTGCCGAGCGCCGGATCTTTCAGCAGCCGGTTGAGCAAGGGTGGTCTTGCCGGCGCCGAGAAAGCCGGTGAGGACAGTCAGCGGAATGGGCGTCGGCGGGATTTTTCGATCGCCGCGTGGCGCGGGCTCGCTCATTGCGCCGCCGAGCTGACTTTCGGTTTGGGGTGCTTTGCCGCTGGCTTCGCGGTCTTGTCGGTTTTGGCAGTATTGGCCGCCTTTGCGGCGTCGCCGGTCTTGGCGGTTTTTTCAGCGCCTTCGTTTTTCGCAGCGGCCTTCTTCTTCTTTTTCGGTGCGGCGCTGGCGGTCTGCGCGACTGCATCCGGATGATCGGCCGGTCCGGTGAAGACAACGACCGGAGGCGTCGTCTCGACCGCGGGTCCGAGCACGAATTTGCCGTTCGCCGGCTTCAGGCCGGACAGCAGCAGCGCCGGCGAACCGCCGGATTCGCCGTTGGCCGCCGCGGCTGCGTCTTCCGGCTCTTCCTCGTTCTCTTCGGAGGGCGGCTTGCGCCGATGACCGCCGCACATTTCCTCGCGCAGATTGGGCGGTTGCGCATCGATCGGCGCCAGCGCATCGACCGTTCCGAGCGAGGGTGTGAGCCAGGACAGGCCGCCGCTGTTAAACCCGCGCTCAAGCAATTGCGCGGCCTTCTGCGCTCGGACGGCGCCGGACCAGGCGCCCAGCACGACGGCGATCAACCGGCGGCCATTGCGCGTCGCGGAGGCCACGACGTTGTAGCCCGAGGCGCAAATGAACCCCGTCTTCATGCCGTCGGCACCCGGATAACGATCGATCAGTGAATTGTAATTGTGCATCACGCGGTTGCCGTAGCGAATCGACGAGATGTGCCAGTAGCTGTCGTAGTCGGGGAATTCGAGAATCAGCGCGCGCGCCAGAATTGCCAGGTCGCGCGCCGAGGTGATGTGATTTTCTGCCGGAAGTCCGTTCGGGTTGACGAAATTGCTCTGCGACATGCCGAGACGCCGCGCATTGGCATTCATCAGATCGGCAAAACCGGAAATCGAGCCGCCGACACCTTCCGCGATTGCGACCGCCATGTCGTTGGCCGATTTAACCATCAGCATCTTCAGCGCATTGTCGACCGTCAAAGTGGTGCCGGCCTTGAAGCCCATTTTGGTCGGCTGTTGCGCGGCCGCGTTGCGCGAGACGGTCAGTAATGTATTGAGCGAGATGCGGCCTTCCTTGATCGCGCGCAGCGTCGTGTAGGCGGTCATTAATTTCGTGACCGAGGCCGGATACCATGGATAGGTGGCGTTTTCGGCGTGCAGGACTTTGCCGGTCGCCGCTTCGATCAGCAGTTGTGCTTCCGCCTGCGCCCGGCCTGCGCCGGCAAGCGACAGCGGCGCTGACAACAAGGCCAAGGGTCATCGCGTGAAGGGTGCGGCTCGAAGCGATAAACATTGTGTGCTGTTCGGGGTCCTAAGGCTTCAGAGACCGGGGAAGTTCCATAGGCCGGCGCCGCTAGGCTATCTAAGCTTTCGATGCTAGGCAAAGCGCGCTGAGCCGCCAGGTGAATATTTTTGGTGACTTGCACGCTCAATCGCCGAGGAAAGCGACTAAAATTCGGCAAAGGAGGCATTAATGACGGCCTGCATTGTCGGTTGGGCCCATACCCCCTTCGGAAAACTCAGCGGTGAAACCGTCGAAAGCCTGATCGTGCGGGTGGCCGGCGAAGCGCTGGCCGACGCCGGGGTCGGGCCGAAGGACGTCGACGAGATCGTCCTCGGCCATTTCAACGCGGGTTTTTCGGCCCAGGATTTTACCGCCTCGCTGGTACTGCAGGCCGCGCCCGAGCTGCGCTTCAAGCGCGCGACGCGCGTGGAAAATGCCTGCGCCACCGGCTCTGCCGCCGTGCACCAGGGGATCAAGGCGATTGACGCGCGCGCGGCCCGTATCGTGCTCGTGGTCGGCGCGGAGCAGATGACGACGACGCCCGCGCCGGAGATCGGGCGCAATCTCTTGAAGGCGTCATACGTGCGCGAGGAAGCCGAGATCGACGGTGGTTTCGCCGGCATTTTCGGAAAAATCGCCGGGCTCTATTTCCAGAAATGGGGCGACCAGTCCGACGCGCTGGCTATGATCGCCGCCAAGAACCACAAGAACGGCGTCGGCAATCCTTACGCGCAGATGCGCAAGGATCTCGGCTACGATTTCTGCCGCACGGAGAGCGAGAAGAATCCTTTGTGGCCGGCCCGCTCAAGCGCACTGATTGCTCGCTTGTGTCGGATGGTGCCGCCGCGGTCGTGCTCGCCGATGTCGAGACCGCGCTCAGGCTGAAGAAGGCGGTCGCCTTTCGCGCCGTCGAACATGTGCAGGATTTCCTGCCGATGTCGAAGCGCGACATTCTGAAGTTCGAAGGTTGCGCGCAAGCCTGGCAGCGCGCGCTGGCGAAGGCGGGACTTAAGCTCGACGATTTGTCGTTTGTGGAGACGCACGACTGCTTCACCATCGCCGAGCTGATCGAATATGAAGCCATGGGCCTGACCCCCGAGGGCCAGGGTGCGCGCGCCGTGCTGGACGGATGGACACAAAAAGACGGCAAGTTGCCGGTCAATCCGTCGGGTGGACTGAAGGCGAAGGGACATCCGATCGGTGCAACCGGCGTGTCAATGCACGCGCTTTGCGCGATGCAGCTCACCGGTGCCGCCGGCGACCTGCAAGTGCAAAACGCCCGGCTTGCGGGCATCTTCAATATGGGCGGAACAGCGGTCGCGAACTACGTGAGCATTCTCGAGCGCATCAAATAGCGGCTCTTCGCAACTAGTTATATTGGCGGACCGCCGCCGCCGGCAGGAAAGACAGAATCGAAAACGTCGTCCAGCTTCGGCTTCGCCTTGAACTTGTAGGTCAGCGCGATTTGTTCGAGCGCGCGGGCAAAACGATCCCCGTCGATGCCGCCAAAGCCGTCCGCCTTGACCTCCGGCGTGACGATATTCTCGCGGATCGCCATGTTCAGCCGCTCAAGCTCGACGTCTTTCCGGGCTTGCGCGTTGCGCTTGATGACCGAGTCGATTGCAACGGCAGGCTGCTTCACTGTTTCTTTCAGGCCTTTCAGGAAGGCGCGCAGGAAACCCTGCACGGCATCAGGATGCTCGGCAGCGAATTTCGAATTGACCAGGATCGCGTTGCCGTAGAGCTCGACCCCGTAATCCGCCATCAGCAGGACGACGACGTCGTCGACCGGAACGCCCTTGTCCTTGAGATCGATGTAGGACGAGAACGAATAGCCGGTAATTGCGTCGACCTGGCCTGCCGCCAACATCGGTTCGCGCACCGGAAAACTGACGTTCTCAATTGCGACCTTGGATATGTCGATGCCGTTGGCCTGTGCGAATATCGGCCACTGCGCAAAAGCGCCGTCGGCCGAGGGTGCGCCAAGCGTTTTACCCTCCAGGTCTTTCGGCTTTCCGATGCCGCGGCTCTTGCGGCCGATGATTGCGAAGGGCGGACGGTTGTAGACCATGAAGACGGCCTTGATAGGCGCGGAAGGTTTGGCATCGCGGAACTTGATCAGCGAATTGATGTCGCCGAAGCCCATGTCGAATTCGCCTGATGCGACCCGTTCGATCGGTTGGAGCGAGCCGAGCGCCGGCTCGATTGTGACATTAAGGTTTTCGGCGCGGTAGTAACCTTTGTCGAGCGGCACCAGGAATGGCGCTGCTGGTCCTTCGATTTTGAAATCAAGCGTGAACCGGACAATTGTTTCGGCCGCGGCATTGGTCGCGAACGTCGCCGCGAGCAGCAGCACAAGCCACGCCGATCTGACGGTGTGGCGAGCAATCATGGCAAGGCGCTTTTCTTGGGTCGTTTTGCGACGGCCCGCGCAGTTTGTGGTGCGGAACTCGGCCATGAGCAAGCAAAGAACATGACACTGGAAAGGGCAAGCAAAGGCCGATGCTTGCACGATCATTTGCGACAGTAAGACTAACGGCACCAACTGCGCGCCGGCCGTCGTTATTCTCAAGCCGCGAGAATCGGACGCCCTGGAGGAACGATTAGGGTAGAGTTGTTTGTCGGTACGGAGGTTCAACGCGATGCCGCCGGCCAAGACCGGAAGTCCAGCGCGCGACATTCCGCCGCTGCGTGCGCCCTACGCGCCGCCGGACGAGGCGATGGCCGCCGCGCTGCTGGCCTCAGCCGGCCGTTCACGCGAGGCGGAAGCGCGCATCGACACACGCGCAAGACGTCTGGTCGAGGCAATTCGCGCGCGCACCGGGGTGCTCGGCGGTGTCGAGGATTTCCTGCACGCCTACGCCCTTTCGACCAAAGAGGGTCTCGCGCTGATGGTGCTGGCGGAAGCGCTGTTGCGCGTGCCCGACGCCGAAACGGCCGACCGCCTGATCGAAGACAAGTTGCAGGCGGGTGACTGGGCACATCACGACGCGCGCTCCGCGGGCCTGCTGGTCTCCGCCTCCGCATGGACGCTCGGACTGACGGCCCGCGTCATTCATCCTGGCGAAACACCGGAAAACATCGTTGAGTCGCTGATCAAGCGCCTGGGCTTGCCGGCCGTCCGCGTCGCTACGCGCCAAGCCATGCGGTTGCTAGGCTCGCATTTCGTGCTTGGCCAGACGATTGAAGAAGCGTTGGCTCGCGCCGGCTCGCATCGTGAATTTCTTTATTCGTTCGACATGCTGGGTGAAGGGGCCCGCACCGGTGACGATGCAGGGCGCTATTTCGAGGCCTATGCTAATGCCATCGCCGCGATCGGCAAAACCGCGGGCAACGAGACATTGCCGAAACGGCCCGGCATTTCGGTGAAGCTGTCGGCGCTGCATCCGCGCTACGAACCGCTGTCACGCGGGCGCGTCCTGAAGGAGCTGGCGCCGAAATTGCTGGAACTGGCGCGGCGGGCGAAATCCCACGAACTGAATTTCACCGTCGACGCCGAGGAGGCGGATCGTCTCGAGTTGTCGCTCGATGTGATCGCCGCCGTGTTGCGCGACACTTCGCTGCGCGGTTGGGATGGTTTCGGTCTTGCCGTGCAGGCCTATCAGAAGCGTGCCGGCGCGGTGATCGACTGGATAGCAGGAACGGCCGCAACGCTCCATCGCCGCCTGATGGTTCGCCTGGTGAAGGGCGCCTATTGGGACACCGAAATCAAGCGCGCGCAGGAGCGGGGACTTGCCGATTACCCGGTGTTCACGCGCAAGGCGATGACCGACCTGTGTTACCTCGACTGTGTCCGCAAATTGCTGGCGGCGCGACCGCGCCTTTATCCGCAGTTTGCTACCCACAACGCGCTGACAGTTGCCTGCGTGATCGAGGATGCCGGCGGCACCGGCGGCTTCGAGTTTCAACGGCTGTACGGCATGGGCGAGGCCCTGTACAAATCGCTGCTTGCCGGGCTGCCGGACCTGACCTGCCGCGTTTACGCGCCGGTTGGCGGCTATGCCGATTTGCTCGCTTATCTTGTGCGGCGTCTGCTGGAGAACGGCGCCAATTCATCTTTTGTTTCCGTTGCGGCCGACCCTGCGGTACCGATTGAATCTATTCTGCGGCGCCCGCAAAGCTGGATTGCCGATGCTTCGCACGCGCGCCACGCGCATATTCCGCTGCCGCGCGACTTGTTTGGCCCGACGCGCCGCAATTCGGCCGGTCTTGAATTCGGCGACCGTGCCGCGGTTGAAGCCTTGCTCGCTGAAGTTCGCGCCGCGCCGCAAAGCACAAGCGCGACACCGCTGATCGATGGCGCCTCCGTTGCTGGGCGGGAACGCCCTCTGACATCACCGATCGATGGCCAGTTGATCGGTGATGTGCAGGAGGGCGACGAAGCCGTTGTTTCGGCCGCGCTTGCCGCTGCCGTGGCTACGTTCCCCGCGTGGAATGAAAGCGCGATCGCGGATCGCGCCGCGGCACTTGAACGCGCAGCGGATCTCATCGAGCAGAATCGCGCGCGCCTGATCGCGTTGTTGCAGGCCGAAGGCGGGAAAACGCTCGACGACTGCATTTCGGAAGTGCGTGAGGCGGCGGACTACTGCCGCTACTACGGCGGCGAGGCTCGCCGTGCGCTGGCGCCGCAGCTGCTGCCCGGCCCGACCGGCGAGAGCAATGAATTGCATTACCGAGGACGAGGCATCTTCGTGTGCATCAGCCCCTGGAATTTTCCGCTGGCTATTTTTACCGGTCAGATTGCCAGCGCACTCGCGGCCGGCAATTGCGTCGTGGCAAAGCCCGCCGAGCAGACGCCGCTCATTGCCTACGAGGCCGTGAAGCTGATGCACGCGGCGGGTATCCCGGCGGCCGCCTTGCATCTCGTGCCGGGCGACGGAAAAATCGGCGCCATGCTGGTCGCCGACCGCCGCGTTTCCGGCGTCGTCTTTACCGGATCGACCGACGTTGGCCGCGCGATCAACCGCTCGCTGGCGGCGAAGGACGGGCCGATCGTGCCGCTGATTGCCGAGACCGGCGGCATCAATGCCATGATCGTCGATGCCACGGCCTTGCCCGAGCAGGTCACCGATGACGTCATCACGTCGGCATTTCGCTCCGCTGGGCAGCGGTGTTCGGCGCTGCGACTCTTATGTGTTCAGGATGATGTGTCCGAACGAATATTCGACATGATTGCCGGCGCAATGCGCGAGCTCACGCTGGGTGATCCGCGCGATCCGGCAACGCATGTCGGGCCGGTGATCGACACCGACGCCAGGAGCAAACTGGATCGCTGGATTGCTGCGATGGAGACCCGCGGCGCGGTCTTGTTTCGCCTTCATGCAAACCCGCCGTCCGGCGGGACCTATGTCTCGCCGGCGATCGTCGAGCTCGACAGCGCGCGCGAACTCGGGGAAGAAGTGTTCGGTCCGGTCCTGCACGTGGTGCGATGGCGTGCCGGCGAGCTCGATCAACTGCTCGATGACATCGCCGCCAATGGCACCGCGCTCACGCTCGGCATCCATTCGCGCATTGGCGCGGTCGTTGCGCATGTCGCCACGCGCCTGCCGCACGGCAATGTCTACGTGAACCGCAACATGATCGGCGCCGTCGTCGGCTCACAGCCGTTCGGCGGCAGCGCACTGTCCGGCACCGGGCCGAAGGCCGGCGGGCCGCATTATGTGAATCGTTTCGCGCGCGAGCAGATGGTCACCGTGAACACCGCGGCCTCGGGCGGCAACGCCGCGCTGCTGTCCGAGGACGAGTAAGGCTGTCACAAAGCAACCTGGCGGGCCGTTAAGTGCGTCCAGATGCTCAGCTTTTCGGGCCAAGGGCCGGTGTGGGCGGGGAACCTAATGTCGCCATTAAGCGTCTGATAACGGTGGCACGCACTTCCCGTGACACATTCGCGCGTCGCCACAGGCGTTAACCGAATTGGCGCGCAGATCGGATATTGTGGTTTTCATGACTGATTCGGTCGCCCGCCTCTATGACGCCGTGATTGCGGCCCGTGGTTCCGATCCGGCCAAATCACGGACGGCTCGGCTTTTGCGCGCGGGGCGCGCCAAGATGGCCAAGAAGCTCGCCGAAGAGGCGGTCGAGGTCGTCATCGACGCCATGCACGGCCAGCCCGAGGCTGTCGTGCGGGAAAGCGCCGATCTGCTTTACAACCTCGTGGTGCTCTGGGTGCATGCCGGTGTGAATCCGGACCAGGTGTGGGCGGAAATGCGCCGCCGCGAGCTGATGTTCGGCATTGCCGAAAAAGTGCCGAAAGATCTGGTGCGCGCCGCCGCACGGCGTAAAGTGGTGGCACTGGAACCCCGGCGTGTGCGCAAGCGCCGCTGATCCGTCACAATTCTCCTCACGAGTACGACGATGACTGCTGAGGCTGCCGAGCCGCGTTCCTTGCTGCGCCGTCTTTATGACTGGTGCCTTGCTGCTGCGCATAGGCCACACGCGCTGTGGACGATGGGCGCCATCTCATTTGCGGAAAGCTCGTTTTTCCCGGTGCCACCCGACGTGATGCTGATCCCGATGGCGCTGGCGCGGCCTGAGCGAGCCTACGTCATGGCGACCTGGTGCACGGTGACCTCGGTGGCCGGTGGCCTGCTCGGTTACACGATCGGAGCTGTGCTTTACGATTCCGTCGGCGCCTGGCTCATCCACCTCTATGGCTACGGTGACAAAGTCGAGGCGTTTCGCGAGGCCTACGCGCAATGGGGCGCCTGGATCATTCTTTTGAAGGGCCTGACGCCCATTCCGTTCAAGGTCGTGACCATCACGTCCGGCTTTGCAGGCTATAATCTTGGCCTGTTCCTGCTGTTTTCGGTGATTACGCGCGGCGCCCGTTTTTTCCTGCTGGCCTTTTTGTTGCACCGCTACGGCGAACAGGCGCGTCATATTATTGAAAAGCGACTCGGGTTATGGGTCCTGCTTGGCGCCGCGGTTATCGTCATTGGCATCGTGGCGGCGCTATATTTGATTTGAAAAAAAGCGCTCCTCAATTTCGCCACCGGTCATCCTTAAATGGCGTGCGGCGATGAGGGGGTATAGTCTGCCGCGAATGGCGGACAGGACGCCAGGCTTCGGCGGGCCATGGGCATCAAGCAGGCTTTGACCTTACATAGAAAACGGGCGGCAGCGCCGTCCGCGCTCGCCTGTGTTTTTGCGGCTGTTGTGGTGCTGATGTCGGCTTTGGCCGCGGCACAGGACGCGCCACCTCCCGAGCAGAAAACAAATGACGGCGGCGGATTTCTGGCGGCCGTCAGCCGCTGGTTCAAGGATCAGAGCGCAAACGTCAATTCATCCTTCGAAAGCGCCCGCAAAAAGGTCGAAGGCATCGGCCGTGACGCGGGCGACGCGGCCAAGTCGACAGTCGAAGGCGCCAAGGATGCAGCGGGCGCCGTTGCGCGCATCCCGGTGGCGCGTGCCATCAGTGGTCATGAGAAATGCCCGCCGGCGCCAAACGGAGCGCCCGACTGCGTCGCCGCTGCCAGCACGATGTGCAAGGCCAAGGGGTTCGAGTCCGGGAAAAGTCTCGACATGACCACGGCCGAGGTATGCCCGCCCAAGGTTTATATGTCGGGGCGTTCGACCGGGCCCGAGTGCAGCACCGAGACCTTCGTTTCGCGCGCCTTCTGCCAATAGCCGGAAAGCGCGAGCGCCCTTGTGCCGCCGCTGCAGCTGTGTTTCCGTTTCGCGCATGAACCTGCACGCAAAAATGCTCGAACGCGAGGCGGCCGGACGGCCCGTCACCGTCGGCGTCATCGGCGCCGGCAAGTTCGGCACCATGTTCCTTGCGCAAGCACGGCTGACTCGCGGCATGCATGTCGTCGGCGTTGCCGATCTCGATGTGGCCCGCGCGCGCAGTCAGCTCAAAACCGCGGGCTGGCCGGATGACGCTTATGCGCCTAGTTCGCTTGCCGACGCCCACAACAAGCGGACGACGCTTGTCACCGATAGCGCCGAGGCGTTGATCGCCGACCCGCGGATAGAAGTCATTGTGGAGGCGACGGGCGTACCCGGCGCAGGCATTCATCACGCGCTGATGGCGGCCGCCTATGGCAAACACATCGTGATGGTGAACGTCGAAGCCGATGCGGTTGCGGGCCCGCTGCTGGCGCGCCGCGCCAAGGCTGCGGGTGTCGTTTACTCGCTCGCCTGGGGCGATCAGCCGGCGCTGATTTGCGAGCATGTCGACTGGGCGCGCGCGGCCGGGTTCAAGGTGATCTGCGCCGGCAAAGGGACCCGCTACGAGCCGCACTACCACAAGTCCAACCCGGACAATGTGTGGGACATCCTCGACAAATACCTGAACATCTCCGACCGCAAGTCGATCAACCCGAAGATGTTCAATTCTTTTGTCGACGGCACAAAATCCGGCATCGAGATGACCGCTGTCTGCAATGCGACCGGTCTGCTGCCGCAGACGAACGGTCTTGGATTTCCGCCGGCAACGCGTTTCGAGCTCGCCGATGTCTGCAAGCCGAAGAGCGACGGCGGCACATTGGAAAAAGCGGGCGTCACTGAAGTAACGTCATCGGTATATCGCGATGGCCGCGATGTGCCGCATCACCTGGCGCTCGGTACTTACGTGGTGTTCGAGGGCGATACCGACTATGCGCGCCGCTGCTTCAAGGAATACGCCATGCTGCCGGACAAGACCGGCAAATTTGCCGCGCTGTACCGGCCGATTCACATGATCGGGCTTGAGCTCGGCATTTCGGTGGCCAGTTGCGCGCTTCGCAATGAGCCGACCGGCGCACCGACCGGATTTCGCTCCGACGTGGTGGCAACCGCCAAGCGTGATCTCAAGGCCGGCGAGATGCTGGACGGCGAGGGCGGCTTCTGTGTGTGGGGTAAGCAAACGCCGGCGGACGTTTCGCTGCAAAACGAACTGCTGCCGCTCGGTCTTGCGCACAACGTCAAGCTCAAAAATAACATCCGGGAAAGCAGCGCGCTGAAGTGGTCAGACGTCGCCTATGATCCCAACGATTCAGCGGTGAAAGTGCGGCGCGAGATGGAAGCAGCGTTCGGCCGGCGCAATGTAGATGCGGAGCCGGTCACCTAGCGGTGTGCCTTGATCGCGCGCGACGACCTATTCCAGCTCGATGGTGCCGTTGACTGTGTGATTGAGACCGGCCTTGCCAATGGTGAGCACCATCTGTGCATCGACTGTCTTGGCCCCCTTGAGCCGGCCGTCCGCAACCGCGGCACGGATTGCTTTTTCAATCTCCTGCTGCGAGGTCACGCCCACGACCTTGAGGAATTTTCGTAACGACATATTGAGGGCTTCTTCATTCATCTTGGGTCTCCTTGAAATGAGGCGTTTAGACCGATTTTACCGCGCGATTTGCACTTGTACCATGCGGCTAATTTCGGTGGGCACGCATCCCGCATTTTTGTTTGGCGGTTCAGAAACTTGCCGCTATAGCTAGGCCCCCAAAAGCCGGTGTGGCGGAATTGGCAGACGCGCACGACTCAAAATCGTGTTCCCAAAAGGAGTGTCGGTTCGACCCCGACCACCGGCACCACGCAATCCGATCCATGCGGCGATCGCGCACACAATGAACGACTTTGTAGCCTTGCTTCGCCGCGACCCGCCGCTCTCCGCGGCGGCGATCGTGACCATTGTCGGCGCGCTGACGATCTGCGCGTTCTTTTTCTTCCAGTACGTGCTCGGCTATCCGCCCTGCCCGCTGTGCTTCGAGCAGCGCAATGCCTTTTACGTCAGCGTCCCGCTCGCGGCGCTGCTCTGGCTCGGCGCCGGGCATGGCGCCTCGAGCAAGGTCATGATCGCGGGTTTTGCGGTCATCACCGCCGCCATGCTCTGGAACACCGGACTGTCGATTTATCATTCCGGCGTCGAATGGAAGTTCTGGCCGGGCCCGACGGATTGTTCGGGGCCGATCAACAACATCGGCTCGACCGGCAATCTGCTGAAATCGCTTCAGAACATCAAGATCGTGCGCTGCGACGAGGCCGCCTGGCGTTTCCTCGGGATTTCGCTTGCCGGCTATGATGTGCTGGTGTCGCTGTTTCTTGCGGCGGTCGCCGCCTGGGGCTGCAAGACCTCCCTCGCGCGCCGCCCGTCATCCGACTAAAATCCGATCCGGGGCCGGCCGTGGCAGGCCGCCCATGCAATGCGGGAACATGACGCTATGGAAGTTCTGATAATCGGCGCCGGTATCGGCGGATTAACTCTCGGGCTAATGTTGCATCGCGCCGGCATCGCCTGTCGCATTTTCGAGGCGGCGCCCGAACTCAAGGCTGTCGGCGTCGGTATCAACATGTTGCCGCATGCCTCGCGCGAGTTGTGTGCGCTTGGGCTGGAGGACGCACTTGCGAAAGTGGCGGTCACCACCCGCGAGTACTGCTTCTACAATCGCTTCGGCCAGTTCATCTACAGCGAACCGGCGGGGCGCTACGCCGGCTACGACGTGCCGCAGTTCTCGATCCATCGCGGCGATTTGCAGATGGTCCTGCTCGAGGCTTTCGTTGCGCGCGCCGGCAAGGACAAGGTTGTTCTCGGCCACAAGTGCACGCGCGTCGACTATGACGGCCCCGAGGCGGTTGCCTATTTCGAGGACGTCAACGGCAAGCCGTTGCCGGCGGTCAAGGGCAGCGTCGTGGTCAGCGCCGAAGGCATCCACTCGGTGCTGCGCAAGCAGCTTTATCCGAACGAGGGGCCGCCAAAATACTCCGGCATCAACATGTGGCGCGGCGTCACGCGCTGGAAGCCGTTTTTGTCGGGTGCCAGCATGATCCGCGTGGGCTGGCATCACCCGGCCAAGCTGCTGATCTACCCGATCCGCAACAATATCGATGCCGAAGGCCGTCAGCTGGTGAACTGGGTGTGCGACATCGAAACGCCGACCTACAAGGAGCGCGACTGGAACCGGCGCGGGCGTCTCGAGGATTTTCTGCCGGCGATGGCCGACTGGCATTTCGACTGGCTCGACGTGCCGGAATTCATCAAGGCGTCCGACCAGATTCTGGAATATCCGATGGTGGACCAGGATCCGCTGCCGCGCTGGAGCTTTGGCCGTCTGACGCTGCTGGGCGATGCCGCGCACCCGATGTATCCGCGCGGCGCCAACGGTGGAGCGCAAGCCATCCTCGATGCGCGGGCGCTCGCCGATGCGCTGTCCAAAACAGCCGACCCGGTTGAGGCCCTTAAGGCCTACGAGGCCAAACGCCTGCCGGCGACCAGCGAGGTTGTGCTGGCAAACCGCAAGGCGCCGCCCGACGCAATCCTGCATGAAGTCTATCGCCGCACCGGCGACAAGCCGTTCAAGGATATCAATGAGGTCATCAGCCGCGAAGAACTCATGGCGCTGTCGGAGAGCTACAAACGAGTCGCGGGCTATGACAAGGAACGGCTGAAGGCGCCAGCCTAGCTCAAAAAAACTGACGACCACGAAATGCTAAGGCGCGCGTACATCCGGCGTCACCCGCTGCAATTTCGTGGCCGCTCGACGACGGAGCCTTTCGGCTCGACATCATCGCTGGAACGCATATAGGCGCCATTCGTTCCAATACAAGGGCATGAGGACCTGATGGATCGACCGGCCGGTTATACGTCCACCGCAAAATCGCTGCATTGGCTGATCGTGGCGCTGCTGCTTGCCCAGTTCATTTTCGCCTGGACCATGCCGCACATCGGCCGCAACACGCCGGTGACGACGCTGATCAGTCTGCATTTTACATTCGGCATGGTCATCCTGGCGATGGCCATCGTGCGTCTGGCCTGGCGGGCGACCCACGCTGAACCCGCCCCACTTGACGGTATACCGCCCTGGCAGGTGCAGAGCGCGCGCGTCCTGCATTGGTTGCTCTATGGGTTGCTCTTTGTGCTGCCGATTCTCGGCTGGATCAACGCGTCCTGGCGCGGCATGCCGATCGTCATGTTCGGCGCCGAACTGCCGAAGTTGGTCGGCACGCGCGCACCCGGTTGGGGCTGGACCGGCGACGTGCACAATCTGCTTGCTTACTACGTGATGCTCACGCTGATCGGCCTGCACGTCGCGGCGGGCCTCTATCACTATTTCATCCGCCGCGATGGAGTCCTGCAGCGGATGCTGCCTGGCGGGTGAGCGTCAGGGTTTCGTCATAACCTTCTTCTTCCAGCCTTCCCAGGTGCGGGCGAGGCCGTGGCCTTCGCGCTCCTCGATTTTGCGCGCTTCCGCCGGATCCATGTAGGTGATCGGCGCTCCCATGCTCATCGCCTCGGCCTGAAGTGTTGCATTGAGCGCGAGAAAAATGGTGCGGCCCACCACGCGCGGCAGCGACGGTCCGACGATGACCGCGCCATGGCCGCGCATCAGCGCGGCCGGATGATCGCCAAGCACCTCGGCGAGGTTATGCCCCAACGTCGGGTTGCGAATCAGCATGTCTGTCAGGCCGGCGCGCTCGCGGATTTCGAAAACCGGAATGCCGAAACTGATGAAAGCCGAGCGGTGATACATCGGCTTGAGCGGCACGTTGGTGACGCCAAAAGGTATCAGCGAGGGCGCGTGCGTGTGCACGATCGCCATCACGTCGGGCCGCAGCTTGTAGATCTCGCCGTGGATGTAGCGCTCGGTGAACAGGGCCGACATCGGCAGACCGTGCGTATCGACCGGCCGGCTGTCGAGATCGAATTCAATAATGTCCTTTGCGGTGACGAGTTCGGCCGACAATCCGCGCGCCATCAGGTAGTGGTTGGGATCGCGGTTATGCCGGACGGAGACGTGTCCCCAGCCATCGAGCAGCCCGTGATCGGCGAGGATGCGGTTGGCCGCGACCAGGTCTTCGATGAGCTTTGGATCTGGTTCCCCAGCTGACACAGGCGCTGTTTGCGCGGCGGCAGCACTGACGATGCACAGAGTGCTGAGCGCAACCGCGACGATAGCCCATCCGCTGCGACGAACGTGCAGCCTGCTGGTCATGGCGAACTCCGATACAGAATGGAAGAGATGCCTTAAGGCTCGAGCTCGGTATCCCAATAGAGATAGTCGAGCCAGCTTTCGTGCAGGTAGTTGGGCGGGAACAGCCGTCCGTTGCGATGAAGGTGATGCACCGTCGGCTGGAACGGCATTTGCGATGGAAACATTCTGGCTTCTTGGGGCGTCAGGTTGCCCTTGCGCAGATTGCAAGGCGAGCAGGCGGCGACCACGTTGTCCCAGGTCGTGTGCCCGCCGCGCGACCGCGGCAGCAAATGATCGAAGGTGAGGTCGTCGCGGTCGCCGCAATATTGGCAGGAGAAGCGGTCGCGCAGGAAAACGTTGAATCGGGTGAAAGCCGGGTGGGTCGATGGCTTTACGAAGGTCTTGAGCGAGACGACGCTCGGCAGCTTCATCTCGAAGGATGGGCTGTGCACCGCGCGGTCGTAGTTGGCGACGATGTTCACGCGTTCGAGGAAAACCGCCTTGATCGCGTCCTGCCAGGACCACAGCGACAGCGGGTAATAGCTCAACGGCCGAAAGTCAGCGTTGAGCACCAGGGCCGGAAAACCAGCGGGCGAAACGTGCACGTTCAAGCGACGCTCCTCGACCTCCTTGGAACGCTGCCGCCACGCAGCTAACGAGCCTAGTAATAGGGCAGCGTGACGGGATTGTGAAGCCGGAGCGGGGAGTTACCCGCAAGGCAGCTACAAGGCAGCTATTTGCGGGCCGCAAAGCATTTGGCCAGGAATTCGCCGCCCTGGCGCAGGCCTTCCTGGTCGATCCCGTGGCCTACTCCAGCCGAAATATGCCATTGCACCGGCACCTCCAGCGCCGCCAGCCCTTGCGCGGAATGATTTACCGCCTGGACGGGAATCAATTGATCCTCGTCGCCATGAATGAGCAGCACCGGAGGTCTCGATTTGATCTCGGCCGCAAAGGTCTCAGACATGGCGTCGCCCGGCATGATCAACATGCCGGAATAGCCGACGATTGCGGCCGGCGGCACCGCGCGACGCAGGCCGACATGCAGCGCCATCATGGTGCCTTGGGAAAATCCGACCAGCGCGAGCGCGGAGGACGGCAGGTTACGCCGCTTGAGTTCGGCGTCGAGAAAGGCGTCGAGCCCGGGCGCCGCTGCATTGACCCCGTTCCAGCGTTCGTCGGGGTTGCGGAACGTCAGTGGAAACCATTCGCGGCCCATCGGTGCCTGACCGCACGGCCGCGGCGCGTGCGGCGATACAAAAGCCGCATGCGGCAGCAGCCCCTGCCAGGCGCGGCCGATGTCGATCAGGTCGTTGCCGTCGGCGCCATAACCATGCAGGAAAACGACAAGCTGGCGCGCGGGTCCCGAGCGCGGCTCGAGCCGCGGGCCGTCGAGTTCAGCCATGCCTCTTTTTCCTTTTCGTCGCTTTCTTGCGGGCCGCCATCTTCGGTCGGCCATCCGGCTGAACCGGCACCACGTCGCGTTTCTTCACTGCATGATAATAGGCCCACAGCAAATGCGCCGCCACGCCGCGCCAGGGCCGCCAGGTCTCGGCCAACTTCGTGAGCGCCTGGGCGTCGGGCCGCTTGCGCAGGCCAAAGGCAATGCGCGCGGATTCCTGAACCGCCAGATCGCCGGACGGAAACGCGTCGGCGTGGCCAAGACAGAACAGAAGATAGATATCGGCGGTCCATGGCCCGACGCCATGCAGCGCGGTCAGCGTTGCGTGCGCCAGGTCGGCATCCATGTTGCCGACCGCCGTGAGGTCGATGCGGCCCTTGGCGACCGCCTTGCCGATTTCCTTGATCGATTTGATTTTTGCGGCAGACAGGCCGAGCCGCTTGAGCTTATCGGTGCGCGCGGCGCGGACTGCGTCATGATGAAACGGATCGAAAGCGGCGAATAACCGGTTGCGGATTGTCGCGGCTGCGGCGGTCGAAAGCTGCTGTCCACACACAATGGCGCACAGGCCGGCGTAGCCGGCCTCGCGCCGGCGCAAGCTGAAGGCCCCCGCCTTTTCGGCGACCGGCACGAGCCGCGGATCGGCAAGGACCAGCTGCGCAAGTCCGGCCTGCAGATCGGCCTCGGTGTGAAGGAAATGGGTCATCGTGCGCGGCGTCGGGACGTCTTCTTTACCCTCTCCCCTTGTGGGAGAGGGTGGCGCGCGCTGAGCGTAAGCGAAGTGCGTGCCGGGTGAGGGGGTCTTTACATCGCAGCGCATTGAAAGCTACCCCCTCACCCGGTCTCTCGCCAAAGCGCGTTGAAGACGCGCGTAAACGTGCTTAAGGCTCGGGACCACCCTCTCCCACAAGGGGAGAGGGTTACCGAGACCGTCGCAATGCCGCCACCCGTTTTCCGCTTCGCGCCCTCGCCGAATGGCTATCTTCATCTCGGCCATGCGCTGTCCGCGCTGCTCAATGCCGATAGGGCCCGGGCATCGGGCGGCCGGCTGCTGTTGCGCATCGAGGATATTGATACGGCCCGCTGCCGGCCGGAATACGAAACGGCGATCTATGAAGACCTGGCGTGGCTCGGACTGGCCTGGGAAGAGCCGGTGCGGCGGCAATCCGAGCATTACGATGACTACCATGCTGCGCTCGGCAGTCTCGAGGCGATGGGACTGATTTATCCGAGCTTCGAAAGCCGCGCTGATATCGCACGCCTGGTCGCGGCAAAGGAAGCGATCGCGCCGTGGCCGCGCGACCCCGATGGCGCGCCGCTTTATCCCGGCGATGCAAAGAGTTTGCCAGCAGCGGACCGGAAGCGGCGCATCGATGCCGGCGAACCCTATGCCTTGCGTCTCGACATGGCAGCCGCGCTTGCGCGCGCCGGCAAATTGACATGGGTTGAAACAGGAGCCGGACCCAACGGCGAGACTGGGGCAATCACCGCCGATCCCTCCGCGTGGGGAGACGTGATCCTGGCGCGTAAGGAAACGCCGACCAGTTATCACCTTGCCGTGGCTGTCGACGACGCGGCACAGGGCGTCAGCGATGTCGTGCGCGGTCGCGACCTGTTTCATGCGACCGCTGTGCACCGTTTGCTACAGGACCTGCTCGGTCTGCCGCAACCGCGCTATCACCACCACCGCCTCGTCCTCGACGCCGATGGCCACAAGCTCTCGAAATCAACGCAATCCACCGGCTTGCGCGAGCTGCGCGCGCGCGGAGCATCGCAGGCTGAGATCCGCCGGCTGGCCGGGCTCGATTGAGCGAGGCTTCCGTGTCATTGTCGGCCCCGGGGTGAGGGAATGGCGAAACGCAAGTGCAAGAAGAAGCGCAAGGGTAAGGCCGTCAAGCGGCGGCGCGCGTCTTCGCGTGCAAGCGCCGCCAATCCGCGCGCCATAGAAGCGGCGCTCGCCGGAATCGCGCATGATATTCGCACGCCCCTCACAGGGATTGTTGCGCTGGCCGAACTTCTTGCAACGTCCGATCTGGGCGCCCGCGAGCGCGAATGGGCAAACGCTGTCAAGAGCGGCGCCGATCATCTGGCGGCGCTCGCGACGCTGATTGTCGATGGCGTCAGGGCCGACGCCAAAGGCGTCGTGTTGCGGAGCGAGCCGATTTCGCCGCGCGCGCTGGCTGAAGCCGTCGCCGTCGCGCTGACTGCCCGCGCTGGCAACAAAGCTATCAAGTCCGAGATCAACATCGCGCGTGATCTGCCGGACTTGGTATCTGGCGATGGTCTGCGCCTGCGCGCCGCGCTGGAAAATCTCGCCGATAACGCAGTGAAATTCACACATGAGGGAACGGTCACGTTCACCGTTTCCGCCGACGCAACGCCACGCGATCGGACGCGGCTGATATTCACATTTGCCGACAGCGGCGTCGGCATGAACGCGAGTGATCTCAAGCATCTTTTTCGTCCGTTTGCGCAGGCCAGCGTGGAGATTGCGAAACGTTACGGAGGCGCCGGCCTTGGTCTGTCCTTCGTCAAACGGCTTGCAAAGGCAATGGGCGGCGACCTGACGGTGACCAGCAACCGCGGCCGCGGCTCGATTTTCCGGCTCACGATATTGGCCGCGCCGATAGACGCGCCCGCGGCCAATCGCGTGGACCCGCGGCCGGTAACGACGCGGTCACTGTCTATTCTCTGCGCCGAAGACAATCCCTATGGCCGTGTCGTGATGAACACGATCCTGCGTGAGCTCGGCCATCGCACCGATTTCGTTGAGACCGGCGAGGCAGTAGTGGCGGCGGTTGCGCGTGGCGGCTACGACGCCGTGCTGATGGATGTCATGCTCAGCGGCCTTAACGGCCTCGAAGCTACGCAGCGGGTTCGCGCGCTTCCAGGCAATGCGGGCAAGACGCCGGTCATCGGCGTTTCGGGCCGCAGCGAACGCATCGACGAGCAGGCCGCGCGCGCCGCCGGCATGAACGGCTATCTCGTCAAGCCGGTCAGTCCGGGAAAGCTTGCGCAGGCTTTGGCGGAAGTCGCGTTCTAGCTCAGACGTTGCTGGCGCCCTTGGCGCGCTCGACGATCCGCACGACGTCCGACATGATGCGGTTCAATTCAAAATCCTTCGGCGTATAGACCGCCGCGACGCCGGCCCTTTCGAGCTCGGCGGCATCCTCGGGCGGAATAATGCCGCCGACCACGACCGGTACATCCAGCCCGGCCCGTTTCATGCGGTCGACAACGTCCTCGACCAGCGGCAGGTGGCTACCCGACAGCACCGAGAGCCCGATGACGTGCGCCTTCTGTTTTTGCGCGGCGTCGACGATTTCTTCCGGCGTCAGCCGGATGCCTTCATAGACGACCTGCATGCCGGCATCGCGCGCGCGCACGGCGATCTGCTCGGCGCCGTTGGAATGGCCGTCGAGGCCGGGCTTTCCGACCAGGAAGGTCAGGCGGCGTCCCAGCTTGCGTGACACGCGGTCGACATCTGCACGGATGTCGTCGAGACCCGTGACATCGTTGCGCATGGCGCGCCCGACGCCGGTGGGCGCGCGGTATTCGCCGAAAGCCTCGCGCAGCGTCCAGCCCCACTCGCCGGTGGTTACGCCGGCTTTGGCGCACTGGATCGAGGCGGGCATGATGTTGGCACTGCCGGTCGCGGCGCGCTTGAGTTCGGCAAGCGCCTCCTGCACGGCCTTGCTGTCGCGCTGCGCACGCCAGGCTTTCAACTTTTCGATCTGGCCGCGTTCGGCATCCTCCGACACCGTCAGGATGGCGTCGGCCGCAGCGGCGAGCGGCGAAGGCTCGCTCTCGAGATATTTGTTGACGCCAACGACGATCTGATCGCCGCGCTCAATCGCCTCGAGCCGCGCTGTGTTTGATTCGACGAGTTGCTGCTTCAGGTAACCGGTATCGACCGCAGCGACCGCGCCGCCCATGTCGTCGATGCGCTTGAGCTCTTCTTTCGCCTGGCGCTTGAGCTCGTCAACCTTGCGCGTGATCTCACCGGAGCCGTCGAAAATATCGCCATAGTCAAGCAGGTCCGTCTCGTAGGCGAGAATCTGCTGCATGCGCAGCGACCATTGCTGGTCCCATGGCCGGGGCAGGCCGAGCGCTTCGTTCCAGGCCGGCAGCTGCACGGCGCGGGCGCGCGCGTTCTTCGACAAAGTCACCGCCAGCATCTCGATCAGAATACGTGCGACGTTGTTTTCAGGCTGAGGCTCGGTGAGGCCGAGCGAGTTGACCTGCACGCCGTAGCGGAACAGCCGCTGCTTGGCATCGGTGATCCCGTAGCGCTCGCGCGTGATCTCGTCCCAGAGCTCGGTGAAGGCGCGCATCTTGCAGAGCTCGGTGACGAAGCGCAGCCCGGCGTTCACGAAAAAGGAAATGCGGCCGACCACGTCGCCGAATTTATCCGGCGGCACCTCGCCCGATGCCTTCACCGTATCGAGCACAGCAATCGCCGTCGCGAGCGCGAACGCGAGTTCCTGCACCGGCGTCGCGCCGGCTTCCTGCAAGTGATAGGAGCAGACATTGATGGGATTCCATTTCGGAATCTCTCTGGTCGTGAACAGGATGACGTCCTTGATCAGCCGCATCGACGGCGCGGGCGGAAACACGTAGGTGCCGCGCGACAGATATTCCTTGATGATGTCGTTCTGGATGGTGCCTTGCAGCGATGCGCGCGGCGCACCCTGCTCGTCGGCGACCGCGATGTAGAGCGCCATCAGCCAAGCCGCCGTGGCATTGATGGTCATCGAGGTGTTCATCGTATCGAGCGGAATGCTGTCGAACAGCGCGCGCATGTCGCCGAGATGGCAGATCGGCACGCCGACCTTGCCGACCTCGCCCTTCGCCAGCACGTGGTCGGAATCGTAACCGGTCTGCGTCGGCAGATCGAAGGCGACCGAGAGCCCGGTCTGCCCTTTGGCGAGATTCTTGCGGTAAAGCGCATTGGAATCCGCCGCCGTCGAATGACCGGCATAAGTGCGGAAGATCCACGGCTTGTCGCGTTGAGGTTTGTCGCGCATCGCTTGCCTGACGCCGGCAGTGTGGCCCAGCGTTTGCTGCAATGCAACATCCGCGGCGCTGCCGGAGCGAGCGCTCCGGCAGCTTGCGCGTCGTACGGTATCTAATCCGTGCGAAAATAGGGATTCAGGCCCGCTTCACCAGGCCGATGATGAAGAGCAGGACCACCGCGCCCACGGTGGCGTTGATGATCGCGGCGATAACGCCGCCCCCGATGTGGACGTTCAGAACGCCGAGCAGCCAGGTACCGATAAATGCGCCGACGATGCCAACGATGATGTTGCCGATCAGGCCGAAACCGATGCCTTTGACGATCATGCCGGCCAGCCAGCCAGCAACCGCGCCGATAATGAGCAGAATGATTAGGCCTTGAAGATCCATGACGCCCTCCCTGACCGCAGCCCGCCCCGACGGTGGGCCGTCGATGGCGCGATTGAATACCAAAGCTGTGGCGGCGTCGACTGCCGCGCGGCGGTGATTAGTTTTTGCGCGCCGGTGGTTTGTTGCGCCGCACGTGCACCACGGCAATGTCGTCAGCGTAGGTTCGCTGCCAGTCGGGGAGCCGATCGAGCATGGCGACCGCCGGCGTCGAGGGCGCGAGCAGCGTCGCGCCGACATGATACTCGTCGAGCAGACGCAGGAAGTCGGGAAGGTTCTGCAGGCTTAGTGCGCGATCGTGGCGCAGCATATAGGCCTCACCGTAAAGCTCGGCGCGGCCGTCGATGAAGGGCGGAATTCCAACAAAGTCGAGATAGCCGCCGAAATTATAGTCGTTGAGTATCGTGCCGACCTTGGCGACGTCGATCGAATGCACCGCGCTAGCCGGTGTATTCTTGATGGAAGGAAATACGTCCGTACGCATCGACGCGAGGCCGGTGATGGCGATCAACAGCGCCATCGCTGCGGCCTGCGGCCAAAGGCCGAGGCGTGCAACCTCGGTCGTGCGGCTCGCCGCGAGCGCTGCAAATTGTCCGGCGAGCGGCCGCGCCAGAAAGACCGGCGCGAGCAGTCCGAGAAGGTCGGCGTGCCGGACTTGTGACAGACTCAGATGCAGGACGCCGAACACCATCACAATGCGCAGAAGCGGTAACTTGATGCCGCGATAAAGCGCGAAGCCAAATGCAGCGAGCATCAGCAGTTCAAACGTCCCGATGTGGCTGAAATCCTGCGGACGCCATTCGGTGACCGTCGTCAGGGCCGCGCCCAGGGCCACAGTGCGAAACGTGACGAGAATCATTTCGGGGCCGTAAGGATTGACGCAGGCCGCGGCCAAAGCGAACACGCCAAACAACGCCCACTGCCGCGCGAGCTTCCATCGCTTCGCCGGCGTCGCACGCCAGATTGCATCGCACGCGATGGGTGCGATCATCGCAAGACCGAACGTGAAGCTGCCGTGCAGATTGGCCCATAGCGTCATCAGCGGAATAAGAAGCAGAGGTGGGGCGCTGCGCGTGTCGACAGCGCGTATCAAGGTCGTGATCCATGCCACCATGACCGGTAGTGCGAGAATATGCGGCCGCGCCAGGATGTGTGGTGCAGTCAACAGAAATGCGATGAGCACCGCTGCTAAAGTCGCGCTCGGTTGCCATTCACGCAGCAGAAATCGGGTCAGCAGTCCGATCGCGATGGATACCGCCGCTGCCGACAGCACGACAACGGCGCTCCAGCCGCCAATTGCGTAAGCGGCCGCGAACGTAATCTGCGACAGCCATTCGAATGCCACCCAATGCGTGCCACGCAGCGTTGCTGAAAACGGATCGGTCGTCGGAACGGTGTGATGCTCGAGGATCCAGCGGCCGAGCGCGATATGCGAGTAGGTGTCCGGGTCGGCGAGCAGGCGCGGGCCGAGCGCGATCAGCAGCACATACACGCCGGCGGCTACGAGCCACGGCATGGTGGCTTGTATGTCCATGATCCGTCCGGTCCGGCGAATTATCTGTTCGGACATCCTGTGCTCGGGCTGAATCCCGGGCACGCTAGGCGGCTGGCATTGCAAAAACCTTAAGGACGGCGTCGCTGGCGTGCAGCGGCGCCGGGATGATGGACGCTAAGCTACTGCCGTATCGATATTTTCCACCGCGTCGAAGGTAATATTGCGATGCAACATAATTTGCGCCAGACTGTTACCAAGGCAGGGAGAACGTCGATGCCGGCTGTCGCGAAGGCGAGGAGTGTTGCTCCGCTCAAGGATCTCTACGCGATCGGAGAAATTCCGCCACTCGGTCACGTGCCCGAGAAGATGCATGCCTGGGTGATCCGCAAGGAGCGCCATGGGCCGCCCGACAAATCGTTTCAGCTCGAAGTGGTGCCGACCTGGACGATCGGCGACGATGAAGTGCTGGTCTACGTGATGGCGGGCGGCGTCAACTACAACGGCATCTGGGCCGGGCTCGGCGTTCCGATCTCGCCGCTCGACGGCCACAAGCATCCATTTCACATCGCGGGCTCTGACGCATCGGGCGTGGTCTGGGCGGTCGGCGCGAAAGTGAAACGCTGGAAGGTCGGCGACGAAGTCATCGTTCACTGCAATCAGGATGATGGTGACGACGAAGATTGCAATGGCGGCGATCCGTTGCTGTCGCCGTCACAGCGTATCTGGGGTTATGAGACGCCCGATGGTTCGTTCGCCCAATTCTGCCGCGTGCAATCGCGGCAGCTGATGCAAAAGCCGACCCATCTCTCCTGGGAAGAATCGGCCTGCTACACACTTACGCTGGCGACGGCCTACCGCATGCTGTTCGGCCATTCGCCGCACACGCTCAAGCCCGGCGACAATGTGCTGGTGTGGGGTGGCTCCGGCGGACTCGGCGTTTTCGGCGTGCAGCTTGTCGCGGCTTCGGGCGCCAACGCCATCGCCGTCATATCGGACGAATCGAAGGTCGAATACGTTCTCAATCTTGGCGCCAAGGGCGTGATCAACCGCAAGGACTTTAAGTGCTGGGGTCAGATGCCGGCGGTGAACACGCCTGAGTACAACGAGTGGACCAAGGAAGCGCGTCGCTTCGGCAAGGCGATCTGGGATATCACCGGCAAGCGTGACGTCGATATCGTGTTCGAGCATCCGGGCGAGCAGACATTCCCGGTGTCCTGCCTGGTCGTGAAACGCGGCGGCATGGTCGTGTTCTGCGCCGGCACCACCGGCTACAATCTCACGTTCGATGCGCGCTACGTCTGGATGCGGCAGAAGCGCATCCAGGGTTCGCACTTCGCGCACCTCAAGCAGGCCTCGCAGGCCAACCGCTTTGTGCTCGAGCAGCGCATCGACCCTTGCATGAGCGAAGTGTTCGCATGGGACAACATCCCGCTCGCGCACATGAAAATGTGGAAGAACCAGCACCCACCCGGCAACATGGCGGTCATGGTGAATGCGCCGCGCATGGGATTGAAGACGTTCGAGGACGCGCAGGAAGCGTCAGCGAGCTAGTCTTTCCTCGTGCGACTTTTCGCAATCAATGAATTCAGTTCGCCGCCGTAGATGAAAATCGACGAGCACACGTAAAGAAACACCAGCGCGACCATCGCCGATGCGAGCCCGGCGTACATCGAGACATAGGCAAAGGCGTATTCGGCGAGATAGCGCCCGAAGAAGGCGCCGCTGAGCAGCCAAAGCACCAGAGTGGCGATGATTCCCGGCCCGATCTGGCCGAACGAGCGCCGGCCGGCCGGCAGCCAGAGGTGCACGATCATCAGCGCGACGACCAGCACCACGGCCGCGACCGCGTAACGTGCGAATGTGATGAGATCGCCGAATGGTTCAAGCGCCGGCACATATTTCACGAGCTTCGCGAGGATCAGCGGCGCCAGCACCACGAGAAAGGAAAATGCCAGGATCGCTATCGCGCCAACCAGGACATAGACGATCGATTCGATCCGCAGCAACCACCAGGGGCGCTGCTCTTTCATGTCATAGGCGCGATTAAGCCCGATCCGCAGGCTCTCCACGCCGCCGGACGCGAAATAGAGCGCGAACAGAACGCCAAGCGTGAGAACGTCGCCGCGGGTCGATGTCAGCACGCCCGAAATATCCTGAGCAATGGGAGCCGCCACCGCCGTCGGCCAGGCCTCGAGCAGGATGTGCGCGGCTTCGTCCGCCAGCTCCTTCGAGCCGAAGAAGAAGCCGGCCAGCGCCGTGACCACGATCAGAAACGGAAACAGGGCCATCAGCGTGGAGAGCGCAATGTGGCTTGCAATCGCCCATCCATCGTCGGCGATGAAGTGACGAAACGCGCCGGCTGCAATTTGGAGTGATTGCTTAAGAAAGCCCAATGGACGCTCCCGTTGGTGGGAGCCTTTCAAATCATCCATTGCGGGACGCTTTGCAAGACCGTTCTCCCCCCTTTCCGCACCGCGGAGGAGGGAAACTAGGCCGCCTGGACGTTGCTGAGGAACTCGCGAACCTGATTTTCCAGACCCTCGGCCTCATGCGCGACCGAGTTGGCGAGATCCCTGACGCCGGACGCCGTGGCACGGGCATCGGCCGTCACGCCGGTCACCCGGCTCATCGCATCCGCACCGACACGAGCCTCGCCAGAGGCGCGACTGACGCCTTCCGCGATCGAGGCCACGGCCGAGTTCTGCTGATCGACGGTTGCCGCAACCGTCGTCGCAATCGACGCCATGTCGCGGATGATGGTGTCGACCTGCTCGATCGCCTGCGAAGCGTCCGCCGCCGCCGACTGGATCGCGCCGATTTGTTCGGCGATCTCCTCGGTTGCCTTGGCGGTCTGGCCGGCGAGCGATTTGACCTCTGCGGCAACAACGGCAAATCCCTTGCCGGAGTCTCCGGCCCGTGCGGCCTCGATTGTCGCGTTGAGGGCGAGAAGGTTGGTTTGTCCGGCGATCGCCTGGATCAGGCCAACAACCTCGCCAATGCGGGTTGCGGCATTGCCGAGTTCCTTCATCGTCGTGACGGTGCGCTGTGCTTCCGAAACGGCGCGGCCGGCAACATCGGTTGATTTTGCGGCTTGCGAGGCAATCTCGCCGATCGAGGCCGCCAGTTCCTCGACCGAGCTTGCCGCCGCAGTGACATTTTCGGACGCGGCCGACACGCGGCTCTTGGCGGTATCGGCTTCCGATGAAACCGTGTCGGCCGCCTTGTTGAGATCAGCGGAGCTCATTTCAAGTTTCATCGACGCGGCCCGCAGCTTGCCCAGCGCGCTTTCGACCGAATGTTTGAAATGCGAAATCGTAAGCGCAATCGAATCGCTGCGTTGTTCGCGCGCGCGGCTCGCCTCGTTCTGCGTCTGCGCCAGGCGTTCGCGCTCGATCATGTTGTCGCGGAATACGATGACTGCGCGCGCCATTTCGCCGATTTCGTCGCGCGCGTGCGTCGCCGGTATGCGCGTGCTGGTGTCGCCGTCGGCGAGGCGCTTCATGACCGTGGCAAGGCCGTTTAGCGGCCGCGTAATGCTGCGGCCGATCAGCCAACTGAAGCCAAGACCAAGCGCGACCATGGCGATGCCTACCATAATGATGCCGGTGCGCGTCCTGGCCTGCGATTTGGCCAGGCGCCGCGCGGCATCATCCGCAGTATCGCGCGCATACTGGATGATCGCGTCCGCGCGCGGCAGCATGTGCTGGCTATCCATATCGATGACTGCGCGCAGTGGATGCACGCGGTCAGAGCCATCGACCCATTTCTCGAACGTGCTGGCGTAGGTTTTTACTTGCTGCTCAAGCGTCGTCTTCATCGCCGGGGTGCCGTCAACCAGACTGAAGATGTCGTTGAACTTTTTGTTATCGGCAAGGAATTGCAGCCGGGACATATCGCTTTGGTTGAGGCGGTAATCAGCTTCATGATGCCGCATCGACAGCAGCGTCATCATCAATTTGGTGGCTTCGTCCTTCGCCAGCCACGACATATTATCGTTGATGACGCGCTCGACGGCATTGCCGGCCGTCTCCAGATTGCCTCGCAGGCCGGAGGCATCGTCGAATCCCAGAGTTTTTTGCTCGCGCACCAGGTCGTCGAAGTTCTTGCGCAGCGCCTTCACGTCTTTGCGCATGCCGACGATATTTTCGGCGCGGGCTTGATCGATCGATCCCGCAATGCTGTCGAGCGTCTTGAGCGCGATCGCGTAGGACTCGTCGAAACTCATGACCAGATTGTTGTTCGGGGCGGCGCTGAAGTCCTTCACGACGATGCGCATCGCGGCGACCGCGCCTTTGAAGTCGCGGCTGGCGTCCGCCAGCGCGGTGGATTGCGTGACAGTTGCGAAGGCCCGGCCGACGTCGCCTTCCCCTGAGGTGTAAGTGAGCCCATTGGCGAGAAATCCCGCGACCGGGATCAGCGCGAGCACGACGATGCGCGTGCGCACCGAAACCGAGGTGAGCATCCGGGCTAGCCTGTTAAACGGCAGCGATAAATCGATGGAGCGCATGCAGCGGGTTCGGAGTCTCGGCAGGGTCTGCGCGGAGGTACCTTCGTAATGAAAGCCGGAAATAGTTAATTATTATAGTAATTTGCGTCGTTTCGGCCGGTCGGCGCGCCGGAAATGCCCGCCCGGCTTTGCTTTTGTGCAGTGCACGCGTACTGTCGAAGGCGCCGCCGCGCGAGGAGTTCATGCCAACCGCCGTTTCCCGTACCGCGACCGCGGATCCCGAGCTGGTCGAACTCGCCCGCGAGGCCAGCGCGGCTCTCGACGCTTTGCTGGGGGATGCGACGGCCAAAGTGCGCGAGCGCGTTGTGGTCGAAGGTCATCTGGTCAGCCGCCTGTTCGACCGCGAGCAGCGCGCAACCCACGGCCTCGCCTGGTTTGCCACATATGTCGAGGCGGTGCGGCAACTCGCGGCCTACGCCGCCCGCATGGCCGGCGACGGTACGCTCGGCGAGCTCGAGGAACTCCTGATTCGTATCGGGCTCGGCGAATATCTTGCCCAGATCACCGGCGGCATCCCGATGAGCCAGGGCGAGGTGGTGCGGCCCTCCGATCTTGGCCTGTCCTCCGCCCAGGTGGCCGCCCGTATCGATCCGGTGGTCGAAGGCCTCATCACTGGCGGCAATACCGCCGAACGGCGCGCCCGCCTGATCGAACTGATCCGGGCTGGCCACGGCGCCACCGTCGGTGCCTGCGGCCTCGACGAGACGCTGGAATCCATTCGTGAGGAAATGCGCAAGTTCGCCGACAGCGAGGTGATCGGCCACGCCCAGGGCTGGCATCGCACCAACAGCTACATTCCGCTCGATATCATCGCGCAGATGTCCGAGCTTGGCGTGTTCGGCCTGACCATTCCCGAGGAGTTTGGCGGATTGGGCCTCGGCAAGGAATCGATGTGCGTGGTGTCGGAGGAGCTCTCGCGCGGCTACATCGGCGTCGGCTCGCTCGGCACGCGCTCGGAAATCGCGGCCGAGCTGATTCTCGGCAGCGGGACATCCGAACAGAAACAGAAATGGCTGCCGAAGATTGCGTCCGGTGAAGTTCTGCCGACGGCTGTGTTCACCGAACCGAATACCGGGTCAGATCTTGCTTCGATCAAGACCCGCGCCGTGCGCGAAGGCAGTGTCTATAAGGTCTACGGTAACAAGACCTGGATCACGCATCCCGTGCGCGCCGACCTGATGACGCTGCTGGTGCGCACAAATCCGAAGGAGGCCGGCCATCGCGGCCTGTCGATGCTGCTGGCTGAAAAACCGCGCGGCGACGACAAGAACCCGTTCCCCGCGGAGGGAATGAGCGGCACCGAAATCGAGGTGCTCGGCTATCGCGGCATGAAGGAATACGAGATCGCCTTCGACGGTTTCGAAGTCAAAGCGGAGAACCTGCTGGGCGGCGTCGAGGGGTTGGGCTTCAAGCAGCTGATGCAGACGTTCGAATCAGCGCGCATCCAGACCGCCGCGCGAGCGGTTGGCGTTGCGCAGGCCGCGATGGAGCAGGCGCTCGACTATGCGCAGAATCGCGTTCAGTTCGGCGGGCCGATCGTCGGTTTCCCGCGCGTGGCCGACAAGATCGCCATGATGGCGGTCGAAATCATGATTGCGCGCCAGCTCACATATTTTGCCGCGCGCGAGAAGGATTCAGGCCGCCGCTGCGACCTCGAGGCCGGCATGGCCAAATTGCTCGCTGCGCGGGTTGCCTGGGCGGCCGCCGATAACGCGGTGCAGGTGCATGGCGGCAACGGCTTCGCGCTGGAATTTCCGGCTTCGCGCATCCTGTGCGACGCGCGCATTCTCAATATTTTCGAGGGCGCCGCGGAGATCCAGGCCCAGGTTATCGCCCGCCGCCTGCTCGACGGTACAAATTGACAGAGCGCGCCGCTCGGGTTTGGCAACGAAATCAAGGCCTGGCGTGTTTGATCCAGAGCAAAGCCCCGCAGGCGCATCTGTTTTAGGTTACTGGAAATTTGAGGAGAGAATGAATGTCCGGCCTTATGATTAAACATGGCGAATGGGTTGTGGTCTGCGATGGCGCCAAGGCGCTGATTCTGGAAAATACCGGTGATGGCAAGTTTCCCAACCTGAAGACCGTGCAGGTTCTCGAGCAGAAGGATCTGCCCACGCATTTGCTCGGTGCCGACAAGCCCGGCCGTACCCACAGCTCCGCCGGCCACGGCAGCAGCGCCGTCACGCAGACCGATTGGCACAATCAGGCCGAACAGCTTTTTCTCACGCATCTCGCCCAGCGGCTCGACGCCGACCTTGCGGCCGGCAAGGTGAAATCTGTGATCCTGGTGGCACCGCCGCGCGCGCTCGGCATGATCCGCCATGCCTATTCGCACGCCTTGCGCGGCGCCATACGCAGCGAGATCGACAAGGATCTGGTCAAGCACCCGGTGCACGATATCGAGAAGCACCTGACCGCATAGTTCATCTGTCCATGTTCGAATGTGGCTGGCCCGTTGCTGCGGCGATGCTATGGTCGCCGCGAATCCTGCTGACGAAGGCCGGCGAATGAACTCGACGAGCGGTCAAACCATGCGCGGCGGCGCTATCGTCATTGCCATTGCTGCAACGCTGGCGGTGACCGCGACGGCTCGGGCGCAGAATCCACCGCAAGGCGCATCGCCCGCGCCGGCAACCGTCACGCCGCCGGCCGATACCATGGCTGTGCCCGGTTTCTGGGATCCGCGTCGGCGTCCGGAGCGTCCGGATCTGTCGCGCATCAACATTATCCGCTTCCTGACCGAAACAGACTATCCGCCGTTCAACTATGCGGGCCCCGATGGCGCGCCGGCCGGCTTCAATATCGACCTGGCGCGGTTGATCTGCGAGGAACTCAAGGTCGCCTGCACCGTGCAGATGCGCCGCTTCGACACGCTGATCAATGCGCTGA
Organism: uncultured Alphaproteobacteria bacterium; assembly: GCA_963815055.1. Taxonomy (GTDB): domain Bacteria; phylum Pseudomonadota; class Alphaproteobacteria; order Rhizobiales; family Xanthobacteraceae; genus Pseudolabrys. The sequence goes on from CAWFEU010000001.1 coordinate 734,269, forward strand.
ACACCAACAACGGCGATGCCATCATCGCCTCGATCGCGGCGACACCGGAAATGCGCGCGCGTCTCGATTTCAGCGATCCCTATTATCGCACGCCGGCGCGGTTCGTTGTGCGCCGCGATAGCCCGATCGATGATGTGCGGCCCGAAGCGCTGGAGAAGAAGAAAATCGCCGTGGTCGCCGGCACCGCGCACGAGGCCTATCTCAAAACTCTGTTCACCGAGGCCGAACTGCACCCTTATCCGGACGCCGATGCCGCGCGCTTCGCATTGAAGCGCGGCGATGTCGATCTTCTGTTCGGTGACGGCGTGTCGCTTGCGTTCTGGCTCAACGGTACGGACTCGGCGAATTGCTGCGCATTCCGCGGCGGGCCCTATCTCGAAAGCCGGTTTTTTGGCGAAGGCGTCGGCATCGCAGTCCGGCGCGGCAATGACCTGTTGCGTCAGGCGTTCAACTGGGCGCTGTTCCGGCTGTGGGAGAAGGGCCGTTTCACCGACCTGTGGCTGCGCTATTTCCCGGTGAGTCCGTTTTAGCCAAGGTCATTCCGGGGCGTCCGCCGTCAGCGGACGAACCCGGAATCCAGAGCAGGAACGACAGCATTTTGCGCGGTCCGGATTCCGGGTCCGCTCGCCATAGCGCGTCGAAAACTCACGTAAACGCGCTTATGGCTCGCGTCCCGGAATGACCGGATTTGTTTGACGTGAAAGCAATGGATTTCTAGTGTCCGCGGCCCGGAGATCATGATGTCTGCCAAAGATGCCGCTGCCGCCTTGCGAGAAGTCGCCGAGCAATCCAATGCCTGGCCGTTCGAGGAAGCGCGCAAGATCGTCGCGCGGCTCAAGAAGTTTCCCAAGACCGAAGTGATCTTCGAGACCGGCTACGGCCCATCCGGGCTACCGCATATCGGCACCTTCGGCGAGGTGGCGCGCACCACCATGGTGCGGCACGCCTTCCGCGTTCTGACCGACGACAAGATCAGGACGAGGCTCATCGCTTTTTCGGACGATATGGATGGGTTGCGGAAAGTGCCCGACAACGTCCCCAACAAGGACATGCTGGAGCAGCACCTCGGCAAGCCGCTCACCAAGGTGCCAGATCCATTTGGAACGCATGCAAGCTTCGGGGAGCACAACAATGCGCGCCTGCGCGCCTTCCTCGATCACTTCGGCTTCGAATATGAATTCATGTCATCGACCGAATGCTACAAGTCGGGGCGCTTCGATGAAGCGCTGCTCAAGGTGCTCGCGCAGTTCGACGAGGTGATGCGCATCATGCTGCCGTCGCTGCGCGAGGAGCGCGCGGCGACGTATTCGCCGTTTTTGCCGATCGACCTGCGGACCGGCGTGGTGTTGCAGGTCCCGATCGTGGCGCATGACGCCGGGCGCGGCACGATTACATATGAAGAGCCCGGCACCAACGAGCGCTTCACCGTTCCGGTCACCGGCGGCCTCTGCAAGCTGCAATGGAAGCCGGACTGGGCCATGCGCTGGGTCGCGCTCGGCGTCGACTACGAAATGGCCGGCAAGGACCTGATCGACTCGGTCAAGTTGTCCGGCGAGATCTGCCGCGCGCTCGGCGGCAGGCCGCCGGAAGGCTTCAACTATGAGCTGTTCCTTGACGAGAAGGGACAGAAAATCTCCAAGTCGAAGGGCAACGGGCTGACCATCGAGGAATGGCTGCGCTACGCCAGCCCGGAAAGCCTTTCGCTCTTTATGTATCGCGAGCCGAAAGCAGCCAAGCGGCTTTATTTCGATGTCATCCCGCGCACGGTCGACGAGTACTACCAGTTTCTCGGCGGCTATGAGCGCCAGGACCAGCGCCAGCAGTTGTCAAATCCGGTCTGGCACATTCATTCGGGCAAGCCGCCAAAGATCGAGATGCCGATTTCGTTCAATCTGCTGCTGACTCTGGTGTCGTCGTCAAACGCAGAGAACGCCGAAACATTGTGGGGGTTCATCGGCCGCTATCGGCCGGGCGTGACGCCGCAGACGCATCCTAAGCTCAACGACCTCGTGCAATATGCCATCCACTATTTCCGCGACTTCGTCCTGACCGAAAAGAAATTCCGCGAGCCGACCGCCGTGGAGCGCGCGGCATTGAGTGACCTGCGCGATGCCTTGTCACAATTGCCGGCGGACGCCACCCCCGAGGATATCCAGAACGTGGTCTACGAAGTCGGCCGCCGCGAGCCGTTCCTGGACCAGAAGAAAAAGGCCAAAGACGGCAAGCCGGGCGTTTCGCTCGACTGGTTCAATATGCTGTACCAGGTCCTGCTGGGCCAGGAGAAAGGGCCGCGCTTCGGCTCGTTCGTCGCGGTTTACGGCCTGCAGAACACCGTCGACATGATCGACGGAGCGCTCGCGCGCAGCGCGTGACGGCGTCCTAGGTGAACATCTCCACTTTACCGTTGAGCGCCATCAGCCCGGTCTCGACCGCAAGCTTTGGCTGGCGTTGGCCGACCTGTTTGCGGAATTCCATGAGCGCGGCCTTGTGCGTCTCGGTCTCGATGCGCGGGTTGGCGACTTTTTCCTCGCCGTAGGCGATCTTCGCGGCTCCGCAATCGCGATGGTTCATCGCGATCACCCGGTTGACTTTGTGTAATTCGATCGTCGCGGCGAGATTGTCCCAGAACGTCTTTTCCCAATCCTTGAAGGCGGGCGCTACCACGCCGATGGCGGCGCCGGCAAACGTGAACTGGCTGTATTGGCCGACGAGATGGCGCCGCTCCATGTAGTGAATCGTCGGCTCCGGAAAGCGCGGATCAATGCAGGCGAGCAACATCGCCTCGTATTTTCCTTTTGCCGCAAAGGACAGCGACGGGAAGGCCGCGACCAGTCCGGCGCCGGCCGTAAGATGAAGGAAGCGCCGTCGATCGAAGCGCGTGCCGAGCATGTCTGCGCAACATGTGCAGGGATGAGTTATTGAGGCCATGGCTGTTCTCCTGGCTGTATCTGACTTTTTACGAACTGTGGCGCGGCCCACGGCCGCGGAACGTCTACTGGCTTGCCCAGACGATGCGTGCGACCCACACGACGTCGGACATCGGCAAGGTGCGGTCGCGATGTTCGGCATTGAGCGATTTGAGCTCGACCGACTTCGCGCTCTTGCGCTTGAGCTCCTTGACCATCACTTCGCCGTCCTTGGTCTTCACCACCACACGGTCGCCTTTGCGCACGGTTGCGCCCGGCGAAACGATGATGACATCGCCGGCGCGGTAGGCCGGCCGCATCGAATCTCCGGAAATCTCCAGCGCGTAGGCATGTTCGTCGGAGACGGCCGGGAAGGCGATCTCTTCCCAGCCTTTGCCGACCGGGAAGCCGCCATCGTCGAAATAACCGCCGGCGCCGGCCTGCGCGAAACCGATGACCGGCACGTTATTCATGGTCGACTTGCCGCCGTCAGTGATCAAGGTGACGAACGTGTCGAATTTGGTGTTCGTCGCCTGCAACGCCTTGGCGACCGATTCCGTCGATGGCCAGCGTGGCCGGCCTTCGGGCGTGACGCGCTTGGATTTGTTGAAGGTGGTCGGGTCGAGGCCCGCCTTCTTGGCAAGGCCGGAGGGCGTCAGCTTGGCGCGGGCCGCCAGGCGGTCGAGGGCCGTCCAGATCTGGTTATGAGTCAGCATTGCCATGTGCAAATAGGCCCGTCTGTGGCTGCGGTTCGCGGATAGGAATTATACCCTTGAGTCGCCCCCCTTCCGCAACAGTTTCCTGTGCGCGCGCCTTGAATAAGCCTCAGCCGGCCCGATAGGGTCGGCCCTCGCTTACGTTCGGAGGCCGCCTGGTGATCGGTCTTTTCGACCGCCTGTCCCGTCCGTTGCTGCGGGCGCTTGATCCGGAAGATGCGCACGCGCTGGCCATCAAGGCGCTGCGTTTCATGCCCATGGTCAGGGGCGCGGCTAATGCCGACGAGCTGGCGGTGCGCGCCTTCGGGCTCAAGTTCCCCAATCCGGTTGGCCTGGCGGCCGGTTTCGACAAGAATGCGCAGGTGCCGGATGCATTGCTGCGTCTCGGTTTCGGTTTCGTCGAAGTCGGCACCATCACACCGCGCCCGCAAATCGGTAACCCGCTGCCGCGTCTGTTTCGTCTTGAGTCAGACGAGGCCGTCATCAACCGGCTCGGCTTCAACAATGACGGTGCGGCCGTGGTGCACATGCGGCTCGCCCGCCGCCGCAACGCCGCCGGCATCGTCGGCGTCAATATCGGCGCCAATCGCGACTCGACGGATCGCACCGAAGATTACGCGCGGCTGATCGAGACCTTTGCCGGCGTTGCGAGCTATTTCACGGTCAACGTGTCGTCGCCCAACACGCCGGGCCTGCGCGACTTGCAGCAGGCGACAGCGCTCGATGATTTGCTTGGGCGCGTCCTCGAGGCGCGCGAGCGGATCCGTGCGCGCGCTGGCCTCGTCCCCGTGCTGCTCAAGATCGCGCCCGACCTGACCCTGTCGGATCTTGATGATGTCGTTGGCGTTGCGCGCAAGCGCCGCGTCGACGGCATGATCGTCGGCAACACCACCATCTCGCGGCCGGGCTCGTTGCGCGATCGCGAGAAAGCACGCGAGCAGGGCGGGCTGTCAGGCCGGCCGATGTTCAGGCTTGCGACGCGGATGCTGGCGGAAACCTTCGTGCGCGCGGAAGGCGCGTTTCCGCTGATTGGGGTCGGCGGTATCAACTCCGGCGCAACGGCGATCGCCAAGATCAAGGCCGGCGCCACGCTGGTGCAGCTCTACACCGGGCTCGTCTATCGCGGCATCGGTGTCGTGAATGAAATCAAGGCGGACCTGACCGCGGCGCTCAAGCGCGGCCATCGCAATTCGCTTGTTTCAATGGTTGGCACCGATGCCGCCGCGATCACGGCGGAAAGCTGGCCGGGGTAATTTGACCGCTCGTCCCCGCGAAAGCGGGGACCCAGCGCAGTATTGATATGGATTCCCGCACAGGCGTGCGAAGCACGCCGTCCTTCGGACGGCTATGCGCGGGAATGAGCGGAGTTTTCATTTACCTCTTGGCGCGTTGAACAGCCGCATCAGGATCCAGACCGGGATCACGATAACTGCGCCGAGCAGGAAATACCGCCACAGCCAGCGGAACGCATCGAAGCCCAGATTCCAGAGGCTACGGATCAGCCGTTCGATGCTGTGTACAATGTCAAAGGGGTCGAGCCCCAGCGCGGAGAGGATCACGCCGATCAGGATCGACAGCAGAATGAGGCGGCCCGCAACCGCCAGCGGCGAGCCGCCGAATACCTTGGTCACCGTGTCATTGCTCATAGCCCGATGCGTCCTCCTGCGGCAGCGATGCTAGCACGCGCGCGCCGCCGACAGATATGCCCTAGAATCGCGGCGCCAAGATACCGTCAAGATCGCGCCAAGAGCGGAGAGTTTGAAGCCTTGCAGCTGCAGCCGATCCAACTGTCGTCGGGCAACCTGATCGCCGACCGCCGCTTTGAGTGGGCGCGCGACTGCGAGGCCAAGGGCGACCTTGCCGGCGCCGCCGACCTGCTGACGCAGGCGCTCGAAATTGCGCCGGCTTACGCCCCGGCCTGGTTTGCGCTCGGCGAGCTGCGCGAAAAACTGGGCGACCGTGCCGGCGCGGTTGTGGCTTTTGCGCAGGCGAGGGTGGCCGACCCGCAGGATCGTCACGGTGCCGCGCTGCATCTTGTACGGCTCGGCGCCGAACCAGCCGCCGCCATGCCGGAAAGCTACGTGCGTTCGTTGTTCGACGGCTACGCGGCGGGATTCGATCAGGCTTTGACGGAGGGCCTAAATTACCGCGCGCCGGAGCTTTTGTTTCGTGCGGTCGCAGCCGCGCAGGCCGGACGGCGCATGAAATTCGGTTCAGTGCTCGATCTCGGTTGTGGCACCGGGCTTGCCGCACTGCCATTTCGTCCGGTCAGCGACTGGATGGTCGGCGTCGACCTTTCTCCGGCGATGCTGGCGCAAGCGCGCGCCAAGGGTCTCTATGACCGGCTGGTGGAGGGCGAGGTGCTGCGGTTTCTCGCGGACGAAGCAGCGCTCAAGGCGCGCTATCACTTGATCCTTGCCGGCGACGTGCTCGTCTATCTCGACGACCTTGCACCCGTCCTGCGCGCGGTCGCGCAGGTGCTGGCGCGGTCCGCCGTTCTGGCGTTCAGCGTTGAAACCCATGACGGTGGCGGCGTGCTGTTGCGCGAGACCTTGCGTTATGCCCATGGCGAAGCGCACGTGCAGGCCGCGCTGGTTGCGGCCGGCCTCAACCCCGTCAGCCTCGATTTTGCCTCGACGCGCACCGAAAAAGGCGCTCCGGTGCCGGGGCTTATTGTCGTGGCGGAGGCCTAGCAACCGTCATGCCCGGCACTCGGGTCCGGCCTTCGGCCGGCCCGAGCCCAAGCCTTGTGCCGGGCATCCACGTCTTGCTTTGCTGCAAAAAAGGGAAGTCGTGGAGGGCCGGGACAAGCCCGGCCATGACGGCAGAGAATTGATTTCGCCGTGTCGCTGCTGGAACATACGCAAACGGAACTTCTTCCGCCGATTTTCGCGCGCTGGTTCGCGAAACGCGGCTGGCAGCCGCGCGCACATCAGATGGCACTGCTGGAGAAGGCGAAAGCCGGCCGCTCGGTGCTGCTGATCGCGCCGACCGGCGGCGGCAAGACGCTGGCCGGGTTTCTCCCAACATTGGTTGAACTAAGCGAGCGGCGCCCACTTCACCTCTCCCCGCTTGCGGGGAGAGGTCGACCGACCCTGGGCCGGGGGCGGTCGGGTGAGGGGCTCTCGAAGTCGACCCCAGGCCGCAACGCCCCCTCATCCGGAGGCCTTCATACGCTGTATATCTCGCCGTTAAAGGCGCTCGCCGTCGACATTGCACGCAATCTTGAAATTCCCGTGCAGGAGATGGGCCTGCCGGTGCGGTTGGAAACGCGCACCGGCGACACGCCGGCGTCCAAGCGCCAACGTCAGCGGCGCGACCCGCCCGACATTCTGCTCACCACGCCTGAACAGCTCGCGTTGCTGCTGGCGAGCGCCGATGCTCCTTATCTGTTCGGCACGCTCAAGCGCGTGGTGCTCGATGAATTGCATTCACTGGTCACTTCCAAGCGCGGCGACTTGCTCTCGCTCGGATTGGCGCGGCTGTTCGCACTGGCGCCGCAGCTCACCACCGTCGGGTTGTCCGCCACGGTTGCCGAGCCGGACGAGCTCAGCCGTTTCCTGATGCCGCAGCCGCTGCAAGGTCAGGTCCATGCCGACGTTGTAGTCGCGCAAGCCGGAGCGCAGCCGCGCGTGACGATGCTCGACACCGAGGAACACCTGCCGTGGGCCGGGCACTCGGCGCGCCACGCGCTCGGTGAAATCTACGCGCTGATCAAATCGCACAAGACGACGCTGATCTTCGTCAACACGCGCAGCCAGGCGGAATTCCTGTTTCAGGAACTATGGCGCGCGAACGACGACAATCTCGCCATCGCCTTGCACCACGGCTCGCTCGATGTCGCGCAGCGGCGGCGCGTGGAAGACGCCATGGCGGCCGGCAAATTGCGCGCGGTGGTTTGCACGTCATCGCTTGACCTGGGCGTCGACTGGGGCGACGTCGACCTGGTGATCAATGTCGGCGCGCCGAAGGGTTCGTCGCGGCTGATGCAGCGGATCGGCCGGTCCAATCACCGGCTCGACGAGCCGTCGGAAGCGGTGCTGGTGCCGGCCAATCGCTTCGAGGTGCTGGAGTGCCGCGCCGCGATTGACGCGGTCGCTGAAAATGCGCAGGACACGCCGCCGTTGCGCACCGGCGCGCACGATGTGCTGGCGCAACATATTCTTGGCCGTGCGGTCGGCGCGCCGTTTCTTGCCGACGATCTTTTTGCCGAGGTGCGGAGCGCGGCGCCCTATGCCGGGCTCGCGCGCGCCGACTTCGATGCCGCGGTCGATTTCGTGGCGACCGGCGGCTACGCGCTCAAGGCCTATGAGCGCTTCGCCAAGATCAGGCAGGGTAAGGACGGGCGCTGGCGGATCACGCATCCGCGCGTGGCGCAGCGCTACCGCATGAATGTCGGCACCATCGTCGAAGCCGACATGATCAAGGTGCGCCTCGTGCGCTCGCGCCGCAGCGGCGCTGTCGTTCCGCGCGGCGGGCAAATCCTCGGCGAGGTCGAGGAATATTTCATCGAGACATTGGCGGTGGGCGACACGTTCGTATTTGCCGGCGAGATTCTCAAATACGAGGCCTTGGTCGAAGACGAAGCGTATGTGTCGCGTTCGAGCGCCACCGATCCGAAGGTGCCGGCCTATGAAGGTGGAAAGTTTCCGCTCTCGACCTACCTCGCGGCGCGCGTGCGCGCATTTCTTGCAAAGCCAGAGGCCTGGCGCGCGTTGCCGGATCAGGTGCGTGAATGGCTGGAGATCCAGCAATGGCGCTCGCTGCTGCCGCAGGCCGGCGATCTGCTGGTCGAGACCTTTCCGCGCGCCGCCAAATATTACCTGGTCTGCTATCCCTTCGAAGGCCGTCTCGCGCACCAGACGCTGGGGATGCTGCTCACACGCCGCCTCGAGCGCGCCCGCATGCGGCCGCTTGGTTTTGTCGCCAATGAATATGCGCTGGCGGTATGGGGCCTTGGCGATGTCGGCTTGCACATTGCGCGCGGCGATCTCTCGCTCGCCAAACTGTTCGACGAGGACATGCTGGGCGACGACCTGGAGGCCTGGCTTGCCAAATCGGCGTTGATGAAGCGCACGTTTCGCAGTTGCGCGATCATTGCGGGCTTGATCGAAAAACGATTCCCCGGCGAGGAGAAATCGCGCCGCCAGCTCACGATTTCCACCGACCTTGTCTACGATGTGCTGCGCAAGCATCAGGCCGACCACATTCTTTTGCGCGCGGCGCGCGCCGATGCCGCCACTGGGCTGCTCGACATCAAGCGGCTTGGCGAAATGCTCTCGCGCAGCAAGGGCCGAATCGTCCATAAAGCGCTTGATCACGTCTCGCCGCTATCGGTTCCGGTGTTGCTGGAGATCGGGCGCGAGACGGTCTACGGCGAGGCTTCAGACAGCTTCTGGCCGAAGCCGCCGACGAATTGATCAAGGAGGCGATGACGTGAGCGATACTTCGTCATTCCGGGGCGCCGCGCAGCGGCGAACCCGAAATCCGATACTCCCGGGTCGGGGTTATGGATTCCGGCTCGCGCGCTGACGCGCGCGGCCGGAATGACATTGTGGTGAACGGGATCAATCTCATTGCCGATCCCGAGGGCGCGCTGTACTGGCCGGAGCAGGGGCTGCTGGCAGTCGCCGACCTGCATCTCGAAAAAGGCTCGAGCTTTGCCGCGCGCGGCGTGCTGCTGCCGCCTTACGACACCGCCGCGACCCTCGCGCGTCTCGCGCGTCTCGTTGCGCATTACGCGCCGCGTTGCGTCATCGCCCTTGGCGACAGTTTTCATGACGGCGGCGGCCCGGCGCGCCTTGCCGACGATGACCGCGAAGCCCTGCGCATCATGCAGCGCGGCCGCGAGTGGATCTGGATCACCGGCAATCACGACCCGGAGCCCGCCACCGGCATCGGCGGCACATTTGCCGATTCGCTGACACTGGGTGCGTTGACGTTCCGGCACCTGCCGGGCGGCACGGACGGCGAGATCAGCGGGCATCTGCACCCGGTCGCGCGCATTTCCCATCGCGGCCGCGCGGTGAGCCGCCGATGTTTTGCGGCGGACAAGACGCGCATGGTGATGCCGGCCTTCGGTGCGTTTACCGGCGGGCTCAATGTGCGCGATGCCGCGTTTTGCGATTTGTTCGGTACGCTGAAATTCAACGCGCATCTTCTGGGCGAAGGCCGCCTCTATTCATTCAGCGCCAAACGGTGCCTGCCCGACTAGTTCCGCGCGAGCTTCATCCCTGTCGTGCGCGTCTTGACGCCGGTACAGAAATCCACCAGCAGATCGGCTAGGCGCCGGACCGCCGGGCTGGCATTGTCGACTGCGACGAGTGCCAGCTCGGTTTTTATGATCGGCCGGAATTCATCTCTGGTGATGATGCGGTGCTCCGGCAGCACGCCCATGTCGGACAGAATGCTCACGCCAAGACCGGCCGAGACCGCCGCCTGGATCCCGTGCAGATTGGGACTCGTATAGGCGACATGCCAGGCGCGGCCCGCGGCATCGAGCGCATGGATCAGCTGGTTGCGATAGAGGCATCCTTGCTCGGCGACCGCGAGCGGCACCGGATCCTGGTCGAGATCGACCGGATGTTCGCGGCTGGTCACCCATTGCAGCCGCTCCGGCCACGATGCAATGGCGCCGGGCTGTCCGGCCTCGCGCTTCAACAAAGCGAGATCGAGTTCGCCGGCGTCGAGCGCGCGCTGCAGCGTCGCGCTCAATCCGCAGCGCACGTCGAGCCGCAGTGTCGGCCGCGCGCGCTTGAAGTCATAAAGCAGCTCGGGCAGCCGGTAGGCGGCGAAATCCTCGGGGATGCCGAGCCGCACCACGCCGTCGACGACCGGACGCGCAACCACATCGCGCGCTTCCTGCTCGAGGGCGAGGATGCGCCGCGCGTAGGAGATCAGCCGTTCGCCTTCCTCGGTGAGCGTCGCCTGTTTGCCGTTCCGCTCGAGCAGAGGGCGGCCGACCATGTCTTCCAGCCGCTTGATCTGCTGGCTGACGGTCGACTGGGTCCGGTGCACGCGCTCGCCCGCCCGGGTGAAGCCGCCGGCATCAACCACGGAGACGAAACTGCGCAGAAGTCCAATATCCATCATGGTTTTCTGTCCATTCATAAAACCACTGTTATGTATTCTATCATTTAATTTCCAAATAGGAAGGGGGAGGCTTATTTGCTGCGGTGCGAAAGGAAATTCCGATGCATCCCGCAGCTGTCGCTTTACCCGTCCGTCGTCCGCTGTTCGCCGCGGTCGCGCTCCCACTCTTGGTCGCGGTCTTTCTTATGCTTTGGAGCTCGGCGTTTTCAGTTGCCAAATTGGCGATCGTTGATTGCCCGCCGCTGCTTCTGCTTGCCGCGCGCTTCCTAACCGCAAGCGTATTGATGTTCGGCATCGCCGCGGTCACCGGCGTGCGTTGGACGCTCAGCCGCCGGGATGTTCTTCTGTTCGCTCTGCTGGGCATTGCCAACCAGGCCATCTACCTCGGCGTCGGTTACGTCGCCTTGCGTGATATTTCTGCCGGCCTGTCGGTTCTCATCTTCAGCGCCAATCCGATCGTCACCGCCGTCGTTGCGGCCTTGGTGCTCGGCGAGCGCATGACCTGGTCCAGGGCTGCCGGCCTCGTGCTCGGCATCGCCGGCGTTGCCTTCATCGTGCAGAGCCGCCTGGCGATTGGATCCGATCATCTGCGCGAAATCCTGCTCACAGTCGTGTCGCTGCTGTCTTTCGTCGGTGGCACGATTCTGTTCAAGCGCTACGCGCCCAAGGACGGCCTGTGGATCGGCAACGGCGTACAGAGTCTTGCAGCCGGCATCGCGTTGCTGCCCTTTTCGCTCGCCACCGAGAGCGTGGCCGACATCATCCCGACATGGCGGCTGCTCGCCTCGTTCGTCTTTCTGGTCGTGCTAGTATCTGTCTTTGCCTATTTGCTGTGGTTCAAGATCCTGACCGTGTCGGGCGCCACGGCGGCGAGCAGCTACTACTTCCTCTTGCCACCGCTCGGCATGTTGTTCGGCTGGCTGCTGCTCGGCGAGCACGTCGCGCTATCGGACCTGCTTGGAATCATCCCGGTCGTGCTCGGCATTTATCTCGTCACGCGGCCGGCCCGGGCACGCATCTGACATAAAGAGAAGCAATCATGACCACTCCCCGTTTTACCCTGATCGGCGGCCCCACGGTTCTCATCGAGTATTCCGGTTTTCGTCTGCTCACCGATCCTACCTTCGACGAGCCCGGCGAATACAAGTTGCCTCAGGTCACGCTGACCAAGACCACACGCCCGGCCGTCTCCCTCGCGGATATCGGACCGATTGATGCGGTCCTGCTCAGCCACGATCAGCATGCCGATAATCTCGACAATGCGGGCCGCGAATTCCTGAGCAAGGCGCCTCGCGCATTCACGACCACGGTTGGCGCGAAAAGGCTTGGCGGGAACACCGAGGGTCTTGTGCCATGGCAATCGGCGACGCTGACGAAACCGGATGGCAGATCGATCGAGATTACGGCCGCGCCGGCGCGGCACGGCCCCGCCGGCATCGAGCCATTGGCCGGCGATGTGATCGGCTTCATGCTGTCGGTCAAAAATCACGAGACCGGGCCGGTCTATATCACCGGCGACACCGTCTGGTATGACGGAGTCGCCGAAGTCGCGCGCCGCTTCCGGGCGGGCATCGTCGTGCTGTTTGCCGGTTCTGCGCAAACGCGTGGGCCGTTTCATCTCACGATGGACACGAACGACGCCATCGAAACAGCGCAGGCGTTTCCCGATGCTGTGATTGTGCCCGTTCACACCGACGGTTGGGCGCATTTCAAGCAGAGTGGGAATGACCTGGAAAAAGCGTTCAACGCGCTTGGCTTCGGGTCGCGCTTGCGCCTGCTGCACCCCGGCGTTGCCACGCCGGTTGCCCCGCTGCACTAGTCGCGCGCGAATACCAGGCTGGCAAACCAGCCGATCAGCAGCGCCATCATGGCGGTCGCCGCGCCATAAAGCAGGCCGTAGTCGCGGGCGGCATCGGCGACATACTGCTCAAAACCGGTCTTGATCACTTCCAGCGCCGAATTGGTGCGCGCGACCAGCATGCCGCCGGAAAACAACTGGACGTCAATCGCATAAGTGCCGGTCGACACGGCCGCAGGCATCGGAATCGCGGCACGAAATACCGTCGGCGTGAGGAATGTCACCGCAGTGCCGGACTCGCGGTAGAGTCCCTGCTGAATTTGCAGGCGCACGAAGGCGCTGCGGAACGGATCATCGCGGACGGTGTCGGCGAAGTCGGAGCCAATGCGCTGCGGCAGCAAAAAATTATCGAGGCCGATCTGCAGCCGCCGCAGCGTATCTTCGTGGGCGATTTCGGCGACCGGACGATTGCTCAGCACGGCAAGGTAAGTCGGCACACCGACGAATTCGCGTAAGTCGACGTTGACCCAGATGCCGGCCATGCGTTGCTTGCGTCGCGTGCGGATTGTCTGCCGCGGCCCTGACACCGTGATGACGAGATCATAAGGCGGATGCAGTGGCGTTGCGGCTGAGTCTGGTTCAATGGTGCCGAACAGCACCAGTTCCTCGCCGACGAAATTCGATGTGACGGCGACGCGATGGTTCGACAGTGACACCACGAGCCGCTCGGCGCTGGCGGGTCCGGAGACGCCGGCGGCCGCGAGAAAAATGAGAACGAGCGCGATGCGGCGCATCATTCCGGCCTCACGTAGCGAAGCGAATAGAGATCGTCGGGCCGCACAACCAGTTCGTAGGCGAAACGGCAGCCGACCGCGAAAACCAGCAGGCCGAGCAGCAGGCGCAGCCGTTCGCCGCGCATCTTCTGTCCCATGCGCGCGCCGAATTGCGCGCCGATCACGCCGCCGATCATTAGGATCAGCGCCAGCACGGCATCGACCAGATGGTTGGTGGCCGCGTGCATCACCGTCGCCGAGGCCATGGTGATCAGCGTCAGCACCATCGAGGTACCGATGACGGTCGCGGTCGGCACCCGCAGAAAATAAATCAGCATCGGGACAAGCAGGAAGCCGCCGCCGATGCCCATGATTGCGCCGACGAAGCCGATGATGAATCCGATCGCCCAGACCGGGATGGCGGAGACGTAGATCTTCGAGCGCTTGAACCTGAGCTTGAGCGGCAAGCCGTGCAGCCACGTGTGGCTGCCCGGCCGCCGCAGTGTTGCCGGCTGTCCCTGGCGAGCGCGCATTTCCGCGCGCAGGCTCTCATAGATCATCATGCCGCCGACAGCGGTGAGCAGCGTCACGTAGGACAAGCCGATCATCAGGTCGAGCTGGTCGAGCGCGCGCAGTTCGGTAAACAGCCAGACGCCGGTGGCCGTGCCGACGATGCCGGCGCTCAGCAACATCATCGCGAGCGCGATATCGATCGCGCGCCGGCGCCAGTAGGCGAGTGCCCCGGTGAACGACGACGCTGCAATGTGGCTGGCGACGGTTGCCACCGACACGGCCGGCGGGATGCCGATAAAGATGAGCAGCGGCGTCATCAGGAAGCCGCCGCCGATTCCGAACATTCCCGAAATGTAGCCGACCGCGAGCCCCATCGCGAGCACGAGAAAGACATTCACAGGCAAGTCGGCGATGGGGAGGTAAATCTGCAAGCGCTGCGTCCGAGGTTATGATGACCGGTGCTGCGGACGATCTTGCCGTGCACCGGCGCCGCTTCAAACAGGTAAACACCATGACGCGCCGAAACGTCAGTAGTGGTGCCGGCCTTTATGACAGCCTTGAAATGAATTGTATCGAGGCCGAGGTCAACTTTAGCGGATGAATGCGCCGGTGATCACGCCCCGAAGCGCCTGAGTCGCCGCAGTTCACAGTTTCCCGGAGTTGAAGGCGCCGATCGGAAGCGGGGCGCCCGCGCGAGGCTTTTCCGGCGAGGACAGCGTGCGATCCCAGCCGCCCGGCGGTGCGGGGATCGCGATGGCCGCGGCCGGTTGGGCCTGCGCCGTATAGCTTTTAACGGCTTGCTGGGTTGCCGCCAGTGTCTGGCCATCCAGTTGCGACGCGACCTCGTCGCGCTTGCGGCTAGCGTCCTTGTCGCCCTGGGCTGCCGCCAGCGCGAACCATTTGTAGGATTCGGCAATGTTGCGATCCATGCCGATGCCGCGCGCGGCCAGCACGCCCAGATTGTACTGGCTGTCGGCAACGCCATACTCGGCGGCCTTGCGGAACCATTGTGCGGCGTTGGCATAGTCCGGCTTGCCATCAATGCCTTCGGCATAGAGCACCGCGAGATTGTGCATCGCCTTGGCGTGCCCCTTGCCGGCAGCGGCCACGTAAAGCTTGCGGGCGGACTCAAGGTCCTTTTTCACGCCCTGGCCCTTTTCGAGCATGCTGGCATAGCGGAATTGGGCGGGTGTCAGGCCTTTGCTCGCCGCGAGCTCGTACCAGTGGGCCGCCTCGTCGAGATTGGCGGGCACGCCGCGGCCCTCGGAGAAGCGCATGGCAACCTCATAGGCGGCGCCGGCATCGCCGCTGAGAGCGGCATTGCGCAGGCGCGGTCCACCAATGGCGACCGGCAGCCGATCGGCGGCCGGCTGCGCCGCGGGCTGCGGCGGTCTGTTGCTGGCCGGCGCGCGCGCGATCGAGCCCGTCACCTCGCTCTTCGGTTGCGGAGGCGGCGCGCTTATGGCCGGCATCGCGGTCACCGGCAATCCATTCGGTGCGGCCTGATTGATATTCAGCGGCGGTTGGATCGCGGGCATTGCCGGGGCAGCGGCGGGCCCGGAAGGTACCGGGGCCGGCAGCGTCGGCGGCGCCAGCAGGGAGGCCGTGATGTCCGCATTGGACTGCGTCTGCGCGAAGACCGGATCCTGGCTGGAAGCCGCCGGATTGTCGGCGAGGGCGGGCGATGCCCCGGTGTCGGCGGTGGCATTCGGCTCGTCGCCGGTCGGTGTATCGGCGTCGAAATCCTGGGTGAGCTTGGCGCTAATTGAATCGAAAAATCCGAAATCAAAAATGGTTCCGGCCAACTAAATCGACCCGATCACGATGGCGACGATGCTCGCAGCCAGGAACAGCAATTTGACCCGCGTCATCATCTTGGAGCGGAGCGACTTGCCGTTGCCTTTGGAGCTATCGGCACGCGGTGACCGCGCCTTGGGATCCTGCCCGGCGGCCTGCGCTGCGCGCCGGGCGGCTGCGATGAAGTCTGATTTACTGCCGGCGGCCGGCGCAGCGGGCCGGACGCCACCAAGGGCTGCTTCGGAGGCGACTATGCGCGCGCCTGGATTTATGGACGCGCGCGGCGGGCCCGAACCTGGTTCCAGCGGCTGATCCGGTTGCAGACGGCTTTCGATCGGCGCGAGGCTTGCCGGCGGCATCGGTACAGTGGGAAGAGCTGGAGCCGCCGGCTCCGAAGCGGCGGGCAAAAGGGCCGCCGAGATCGACGACAGCATATCCGCCATCGATGTGACCGCCGGCTGAAGCGCTGCTTCGGGGGCATCGGTAAGGGCAGGAGCGGCGGCGTTGCCGACCGGCTGCGTCAGCTCGAGGACGTCGTTTTCGGCCGCCGCGTGCGCCGGCGTATCGTTGCGAATGTCCTTTTCGATCGCGGTCAGGCGTTCGACCACCTGGCCAAGCGTGCCGTGCATTGCCTCGACCGTGCTCTGCGTGCGCGCGACGTCCTGCTTGAGCACGTCGACGCCGGAAGTTTCTTCCGCCCGCAAGGCGGAAAACTGCTTGTTGGCGCGCAGGTCCTCGATATGCACGAGCAGATCAGTCAAGCCGCGCTCGACGGCCTCCAGGTGTCCGAGCCGGGAGTCCGAAGCGTCCAGCCGCTCCACCAGCCTGACAATGCGGTCCTCGAGATGCCCGAACGCGACGGGTTCGCTGCGCGCCTGCTGAATCTGCTCGATCTTGCCGGACATCGTCTGGATCAGCGCCTCAAGCCGCGCGGCCAGGCCGTCATCAGCTTGTGTGCGCTGAGCGAGCGACCGGCTGATTTCGTCGATGCGATGCTCGAGATTGCTGAACGCCGCACTTGCGCCGCTGACGGCGAGTTGATCAACCTTCGCACCCAGCGACTGCACGTTGGTAGCAAGGCTGTTCACGGTCTCGTTCGATGCGACATGCGCCGCCAGTTCGCGCAAGGTTGCGATCGAGTTCTCGAGTTGCATCATTGTCGCGGGATCCTTCTGGGCGACAATGAGATCGATCTTGTGGGCGAGTGCGTTGATGGCGTCGGTGTAACCGACGAGGTTTTCTGCCGGCGTCAGATCGCGCAAGGCGTTGCGCACTTCAGCGAGGCCGCGTTCGATACCTTCGAGCGCGCTGCTGTTGATTCCGGCCTGCCGGCCTTCCGCGATGCGCTGATTGAGATCCTGGATTTGTTTTTCAACGGCTTCGAGGGCGCGGCGCGGCATTGCGTCGTTGAGCGTACGTCCGATCGCGCCGAGTTCGGCGCGCAGCGCATTGATCGCTTCCTCAACACCCGGCTGCCGCAATGTTTCAATCTGGTTGGTGATACGGCGCAATTCATTTTCGAGGCCAGACAGATCCTGCGTCGGGACTGGAGCAGGAGCTGGCGCGGCGGGTGCGGCCTCGCCGTTGAGCATCCGCCGGCGTGCGTTGATTTCGGCGACCGCGCGGTCGAGACCATGCGGCACTTGCGCATTCGGCGTGGCCGGCGCTGCGGGTGGGCGCGCCGACGCAAGCTGATCAAACTGCTGCTCGAGGCGGCCGATCAACTCGGTGACCTGGTCGGCGTCCTCACGGCCGGGTCTTGGCGTGTAAGCCGCCGGCCCGCGGCGGGTTACCTGATCGATGCGACGCGCGAGATTGTCGAGCCGCAGATGCACTTGCGAATGATCTTGCGAATAAGTTCGGGAATCCTGATCGGCATTGGCGCTGTCGTTGCGGCGCGCAAGCGCGTTGGCGTTCTGTCCGGTTGCGTGTTGCAGGATGACGGCGTTGAGCCATTCATTCAGCGGCAGGCCTGCGCGGCGTGCGGCCTCACGCGCGGTGTCGCGCGCATCCGGCCGGATATCTTTGACGCTCCACGGGAAGCCAAATTTCATGCTCACACCCACGTCCGAGGTGGAGACGCAAAGAGTCGGATCAACTCTCGGAGAACCAGCGCGCGTTAACAGCGGGTGGATACGGGGCTCGGTCCTTCGTCCACACACCGACTTTTTGCCGGTTGCGGTAAACAAGCCGTTAACGTTTTGGCGATCTCCCGATGTTTCCGGCAAATTCCTGTGCTCGCGGGTTCCGTACGGGAGAATTTTCCGATCGGCCAGTTGTAATTATTTGGAAGCGGACTACCTGAGTGCCGCCACCCCTAAAGGTTGCATGATTAAAATGTACCCGATTCGAGATAGCGGCATCTGGGTTGGAGGCTATGGCGAGCCACGATCGCATACGCACTGACGGCGGTACTTTTTTACCTGTCGACAATATGGGGTCCGCAGGCAAAGTGGACGCGTGCGGCGAAGGCCTCACAATCGGCGAGCTCGCCCGCGAGGCGGGTGTAACCCTTCGGGCGCTGCGGTTTTATCAGATCAAAGGCCTGCTCGGACGCGATGGCGGCTGTGCCGCTAAGGTCTTCACCCGGGCCGACCGCGACCGTCTCGCACCCATCCTTCAAGGCAAACGGCTTGGTTTTACATTGAATGAGATCCGCGAGCTGCTCGCGGTGCCGGAGAGCCGATGCGCGAAGGTTCTGCCGATCGGCCGCCGTAAATGCGTCGACCAGATCAATTTGCTGGAGCGTCAGCGCCGCGACATTGAGCGGGCCATCGCCGAATTGCGCCAGATCTATACCGAGATGCTCACGGACTCCGGCGCTGCGAGCCGTTTCCGTATGCCTGGAACGCGCTGATACCAGCGTTTCCGTGGCCCTTAACGCAGGTGTAAACCAGCCTCGTCATAATACGAACTGAAGTGGCCGCTAGGTCGCCTCGGCCTGGCAGTGTGGGACGTTGGGACCTGGGGTTTGAGGTTTGGGCCCGCGCACTCTGGGGGAAGCGGAAACCGTTCGCTTCATATTCTGTTAACACCTCGCGGCGCGTTGCCGGGGAGAGGATCATGCCGACATATAAGGCGCCTGTGGACGATGCGTTGTTCCTGCTCAACGACGTATTTCATCTCGACCACTACGGCAATCTGCCCGGCTTCTCCGATGCGTCTCCTGACGTGGTGGAAGCGGTGCTGCGCGAGGCGGCCAAGTTCAGCGAAGAAGTGCTGACCCCGCTCAATCGCGTTGGTGACAAGGAAGGCTGCAAACGCGCCGCGGACGGCAGCGTGACCACGCCAACCGGCTTCAAGGATGCCTACAAACAAATCGTCGAGGGCGGCTGGATCGGCATTTCAGTGCCGCCGGAATTCGGCGGGCAGGGCCTGCCGGCGACCATGACTATCGTCGTCAATGAATTTCTCTGCTCCGCCAACATGGCCTTCGCGATGTATCCGGGTCTCACGCAGGGTGCCATCGCGGCCCTGCTCGTGCATGCGTCCGATGAGATCAAGAAAAAATATCTGCCGAAGATGGTCGAAGGTGTGTGGACCGGCACCATGAATCTCACCGAGCCGCATTGCGGCACCGATCTCGGGCTGCTGCGCTCGAAGGCGGTCAAGCAGGCGGACGGCAGCTACAGGATTTCCGGCACCAAGATTTTCATCTCCGCCGGCGAACATGATCTGTCGCAGAACATCATCCACCTCGTGCTGGCGCGCATCGAAGGTGCGCCTGCGGGTACCAAAGGCATCTCGCTGTTCGTGGTACCGAAGTTCTTGGTCAAGGATGACGGTTCGCTCGGCGCGCGCAACGCCGTCACCTGTGGCTCGATTGAAGAGAAGATGGGTATCCACGGCAACTCGACCTGCGTCATGAATTACGACGGCGCCACCGGCTGGCTGGTCGGGGAAGAAAATCGTGGCCTCAACGCCATGTTCACGATGATGAACGAGGCGCGCCTCGGCGTCGGCGTGCAGGGGCTCGCGCAATCGGAAGTCGCCTATCAGAATGCAGCGATCTATACGAAAGAGCGCCTGCAGGGCCGTGCGATTTCCGGCGCCAAATATCCGGACAAACCGGCCGATCCGATCATCGTGCACCCCGACGTACGCCGCACGCTGCTGACCATCCGTGCGTTCAACGAAGCCGCGCGTGCGCTGGTGTTGTGGACCGCGCTCAAGAGCGACATTGCGCATCGCTCGGAAGATGAAAAGGAGCGCCAGAGCGCCGACGATCACATGGGCCTTCTTACGCCGGTCATCAAAGGTGTCCTGACGGATGGCGGTTTCGCCAATGCGGTGATGGCGCAGCAGATGTTCGGCGGCCATGGTTACATCGCCGAACACGGCATGGAGCAGTTCGTGCGTGACGCGCGCATCGCGCAAATCTACGAAGGCGCCAACGGCATCCAGGCGCTCGATCTGGTCGGCCGCAAGCTCGGCAAGGATGGCGGCCGCGCCATCATGGCCTTCTTCAATGAAGTGCAGGCCTACCTCAAGGAACGCGTCAACAACGACGCGATGAATGTCTATCTCAAGCCGCTGGGCGCTTCGCTGGCGCATCTCCAGCAGGCATCAATGTGGTTCATGCAGAACGCCATGACCAAGCCCGACAATGCCGGCGCGGGCTCCTATGACTACATGCACCTGTTTGGTCTTGTGGCCCTCGGCTACATGTGGTGTCGGATTGCCGAAGCCGCGATCGCCAAAAACGCCAACGGCTCGGCACAGCGCATGAACGCAAAGCTCGTCACCGCGCGCTTCTTCATGGAGCGGATGTTGCCGGAGACGGCGACGCGGCTTGCCCGCATCCAGGCGGGCGCGGCATCCACCATGGAACTGCCGGACGACGCGTTCTAAACCTCTAGACCGTTCGTCCCCGCGAAAGCGGGGACCCAGCAAATGAAAATAGGAGACATTTCACCTGGATCCCCGCTTTCGCGGGGACGAACGGATACTAGAGAACGCGAACTTACTTTAGACCGCCGCCAGCTTGCCGCTGCTGCGCGACCGTTGCAGCAGCCAGGTCATGATCGATACGTTCACCAGGTTCCAGCCGAGCCCGTTGAGGAACGCGGCGCGGTAGGAGCCGGTGAGGTCGAAGATGAAGCCTGACATCCAGCCGCCCAGCGCCATGCCGAGCAGCGTCGCCATCAAGACGAGGCCAAGGCGGGTGCCGGCTTCGCGTGGCGAAAAATACTCGCGCACGATGATGGCGTAGCTCGGCACGATGCCGCCCTGAAATAAGCCGAACAGCGCCGAGATCACGTAAAGCGAAACGAGACCGTCGAACCAGAGATAGAGGAACAAGGCGGCGCCTTGCAGCACCGAGCCGAGCAGCAATGTGCGCACGCCCCCGATACGGTCGGCGATGAACCCGGAGGCAATCCGGCTGATGATGCCGAAGCCGAGCATCATCGAGAGCATCTCCGCGCCGCGCGCGACGCCGTAACCGAGGTCACCGCAGTAAGCGACGATATGCACCTGCGGCATCGCCATCGCTACGCAGCAGCCCACGCCGGCAATGCAAAGCAGGATTTGCAGCGTCAGCGGCGAGAATGGCGCCTCGGCCTGACGACGCGCTGCGGCCGCGCCGGCGGCATCACTGTGATGGTCTTCTATGCGCCTCCGCAGCAGGAGTACCAGCGGCAGCATTGTAACAAGGCAGAACAGGCCAACGCCGGTGTGGGTCGCGCGCCAGCCGTCGACGGCAATGAAATGCTGCACAACCGGCGGCCAGATCGTGCCGGCAAAATAATTTCCGGAGGCCGCGATTGCGACCGCAATGCCGCGCCGGCGCACGAACCAATGCGATATATCGGCCATTATCGGGCCAAATGTCGCGGAGCAGCCCAGCCCGATCAGCCCGTGCGCGAGCGCGACCTGCCACAAGGTGGACGACATGCCCGTCGCCAGGTAGCCGGCCGTCGACGCCAGCGTTCCGATGGCCAGCGGCACCGCAATGCCGAAGCGGTCGGCGACCCGGCCCATGAGAACGCCGCCGCCCGCGAAACCAATCATCACCATTGTGAAGGGCAGAGAGGCGTCGGCGCGGCTGACGCCGAAATCGGTCTGGATGACCGGCAAGGCCACCATGATCGACCACATCCCGACGCCGCCGACGGTGGACAGCACCACCGCCACCGCGAGGCGCAGCCACGCGGCTGCGGAATCGGTCGGCGATCCGCCCTGGCCGGCGGCCCGTTGCAACGAAGTCATGGCGATGACAAACCCGGCTGTTAAGCGGCCCCGCTCCTAGCATCCCGTAGCGGCCGCGGCCACCCACGTTTGAGTGAGGGGCCTCGCCGCCGGGTCCGACCGGCTCTATGGTGCTGCTCAGAAGCGAATCGCCCGATGGACGCCCTCAATCTCCCGCGCCCGGCCTGGATGAGCGAAGACCTTGTCCTGCTCGAAGAGCAGGCGCGGCGCTTCATAGCAGACGAGTTTGTTCCCCATCTCGACCGCTGGCACGAAGCCGGCATGTACGATCGCGATGTCTGGTCCAAGGCCGGTGCGGCCGGCCTGCTCTGTGCATCGATGCCGGAAGACTATGGCGGGGCGGGCGGAAGCTTTGCGCATGAGGCAGTGATCAATCGCGAATTGTCGCTTGCCGGTTTTGATACCTTCGGCGCGCCGCTGCATTCCGGAATTGTTGCGCCCTACATTCTTCACTACGGCACCGAGGATCAGAAGAAGCGCTGGCTGCCGAAGCTCGCGACTGGCGAGATGGTCGGCGCCATCGCCATGACCGAGCCCGGCACCGGCTCCGATCTGCAAGGCGTGCGCGCGTCAGCGAAAAAATCCGGCAATGGATACGTCCTCAACGGCTCCAAGACCTTCATCACCAACGGGCAGCACGCCAATCTCATCGTCGTCGTCGCCAAAACCGATCCGAAGGCGGGCGCCAAGGGCGTCTCGCTGTTCGTGGTGGAGGCCGACGATGCGCAAGGCTTCCGGCGCGGCCGCAAGCTCAAGAAGCTCGGCATGGATTCCGCCGACACCTCCGAACTGTTCTTCGAAGATGTGCAGCTGCCGGCATCGAGCCTGCTCGGCACCGAAGAAGGGCAGGGCTTCTACCAGCTGATGAAGGAATTGCCGCAGGAGCGGCTGATCGTGGCCGTGCACGCGGTGGCGATGATGGAGCGGGCGCTTGCGCTCACCGTCGATTACGTCAAGCAGCGCAAGGCCTTCGGCAAGGCCATCATCGAATTCCAGAATACCCAGTTCGAGCTTGCCGAGTGCAAGACCGACACGACCATTGCCAAGGTCTTCCTCGATCACTGCATCGAGCAGCACGTCAAGGGCGAACTCGACACCGTCACCGCTTCGATGGCGAAATACCGGCTGACCGAAACGCAAGGCAAAGTGATCGACCGATGCCTGCAATTGTTCGGCGGCTATGGCTATATGGACGAATATCCGATCTCGCGGATGTATCGCGATGCGCGCGTTTTGCGCATTTATGCGGGCACCAACGAGATCATGAAGCTGCTCATTGCGAGGAGTTTGTAGTTATTGTGCGGAAATGAGACGATCTCGCTTCCCTCTCCCCTTGTGGGAGAGGGTGGCTCGCGCGGAGCGATAGCGAGCGCGAGCCGGGTGAGGGGTCTGTAACTCAATCGAGCGCTGACCCCTCACCCGGTCCTCGCTTCGCTCGGACCACCCTCTCCCACAAGGGGAGAGGGTAAAGAGGAGAGGCTGGCCATGCCCGACGCATTTATTTACGACGCTGTCCGTAGCCCGCGCGGGCGTGGCAAGGCGGACGGATCGCTGCATGAGGTCACAGCGCTCAATCTGGCGGCGCAGACGCTCGCTGCCGTCAAGGACCGCAACAAGCTCGACCCTAAACTCGTCGACGACGTGGTGCTCGGCTGCGTCGATCCGGTCGGCGAGGCCGGCGGCGACATCGCGCGCGCGGCAGCGCTCGTCGCCGGGTTCGGCGACGAGGTGCCGGGCGTGCAGATCAATCGCTTTTGCGCATCCGGGCTCGACGCGGTCAATTTTGCGGCCGCGCAGGTCATGTCCGGACAGCACGAGATGACGATCGGCGGCGGTGTCGAGTCCATGAGCCGTATCGGCATCGGCGCTTCCGGCGGCGCCTGGCCTGTCGATCCCTCGATCGCGGTGACGACCTATTTTCTGCCGCAGGGCATTTCCGCCGACCTGATCGCGACGAAGTATGGTTTTTCACGCGACGACGTCGATGCCTATGCGGTCGAAAGCCAGAAGCGCGCGGCCAAGGCCTGGGATGAGGGGCGTTTCAAGAACTCCGTCGTGGCGATGAAGGACGTCAATGGCCTCACCATCCTGGCCAAGGACGAACACATGCGTCCGGCGACGACGATGCAAACGCTCGCCGCCTTGCAGCCTTCTTTCGTGCAGATGGGTGAGATGGCGGGCTTCGATGCGGTCGCGGTGCAACGCTATCCGGAAGTCGAGGCGGTCAACCACGTTCACACACCCGGCAATTCCTCCGGCATTGTCGACGGCGCTGCCGCGGTGTTGATCGGCAGCAAGGCCGCCGGCAAGGCCGCCGGTCTCAAGCCACGCGCGCGCATCCGCCAGTTCGCCAATATCGGTTCCGAACCCGCGATCATGCTGACCGGCCCAATTCCCGTCAGCGAAAAAGTTCTGAAAAAAGCCGGCATGACCAAACGGGATATCGACCTGTGGGAGCTCAACGAGGCCTTTGCCTCGGTGGTGCTGCGCTACATGCAGGCGCTCAACATTCCGCACGACAAGATAAATGTGAACGGCGGCGCCATCGCCATGGGCCATCCGCTCGGCGCGACCGGCGCCATGATCCTTGGCACCGTGCTCGACGAGCTTGAGCGCCGCAACAAGGAAACCGCGCTGATCACGCTCTGCATCGGTGTCGGCATGGGCACGGCGACGATTATCGAACGCGTATAGCTTCTTTACCCTTCCCCTTGTGGGGAGGGTCGACGCGCGAAAGCGCGTCGGGGTGGGGGTGGTTGCGATAACAATAACCCCCACCCCCGACCCCTCCCCACAAGGGGGAGGGGAGAAGAAAAAAGGATTGGTTGGAATGCCGAAGATCGATATTGGAAAAATCGCAATCGATACCGCGACCGGTTACCCGTCGCCGTTCAACAAGGCGGTGGAGGGGCGCAGCCGCAAGCGGCTTGCCCGCGCGGCGGGCCTCACGCATTTCGGCGTCAATATATGCACGCTCAAGCCGGGCGCGGCATCATCGCAGCGCCACTGGCACGAGGGCGAGGACGAACTCGTCTATGTGCTCGAAGGCGAAGTGGTGCTGTGCGAGGATGACGGCGAGGCGGTGCTCAAGCCGGGCGATTCCGCGGCTTGGAAGGCTGGTGTGCCGAACGGGCATTGCCTTATCAACCGTTCTGATCGCGACACGGTCTTCATCGAGGTCGGCACGCGCGCGCCGTCCGAGCGCGCGCATTATTCCGACATCGACATGATGGTCGTGCGTGACGACAAAGGTGCCCGCTACACCAAAAAGAACGGCGAGCCTTACCCAAAATAGGAACCGACGCTCATGGCCAACTTCAAAATAGACGTCGACGCCGACGGCATCGCGCTGGTCACCTGGGACATGGCCGACCGCTCGATGAACGTCATTACGATGGACGTGATCGCGGAGCTTGGCACGGTTGTCGAGCAGGTCGCGGGCGATGCTGCCATCAAGGGCGCGGTCATCACCTCGGGCAAGGATGCCTTCTGCGGCGGCGCCGATCTCGCCATGCTCGAACGCATGGCCACGATATTTGCGGACCTGGTCCGCACGAAAGGCGAGGAAGCGGCCGCCGCTTTCGTATTCGAGGAAAGCCGCAAGCTGTCGCTGCTATACCGGCGCATGGAAACCTGCGGCAAGCCGTGGGTCTGCGCGCTCAACGGCACCGCCATGGGCGGCGGCTTCGAACTCGCGCTTGCATGCCATCACCGCGTTGCCGCCGACAATCCCAAGACGCGGCTCGGCCTGCCCGAAATCAAGATCGGATTATTCCCCGGCGCCGGCGGCACCCAGCGTGTCGCGCGCATGATCCTGCCCGCCGACGCGCTGCAATTCCTGCTCAAGGGCGACCAGCTCAAGGTCGACCGCGCCAAGGCGATGAAGCTGATCGACAATGTCGTGCCGGGCGCCGAACTCATCAAGGCGGCGAAAGACTGGATCAAGGCGGGCGGCAAGGGCGTCGCGCCCTGGGATGTGCAGGGTTTCCGCCTGCCAGGCGGGCCGGTCTACTCGAAGGCGGGCATGATGACGTTCCCCGCCGCCAACGCGATCTACCGGCGCGAAACTTATGACAATTATCCGGCGGCGCGCGCCATTCTCCAGGTGGTCTACGAAGGCCTGCAGTTGCCGATCGACAGCGCGCTGCGCGTGGAGTCGCGCTGGTTCGCCAAGATTTTGCGCTCGCCGGAAGCAGCGGCAATGATCCGCTCGCTGTTCGTGTCGATGCAGGATCTCAACAAGGGCGCGCGGCGCCCGCCGAACGAGCCGCCGACGTCCCTGAAAAAAATCGGCGTGGTCGGCGCCGGCTTTATGGGCGCCGGCATCGCGCAAGTCAGCGCCGCCGCCGGATTGCAGGTGGTGCTGATCGACCGCGACCAGGAAACCGCCGACAAGGGCAAGGCCGGCCTGCACAAGGCGCTCAGCGATCGCGTGATGAAGGGGCGCATGAAAGGCGCCGAGCGCGACGAATTGCTCGGCCGCATCACGCCGACGCCCGACTATGCGGCGCTCAAGGATTGCGACCTCGTCATCGAGGCTGTGTATGAGGACCGCAAGATCAAGTCCGACGTCATTGCAAGAATCCAGGCGGTGATTGGTGACACCGCGATTTTTGCCTCGAACACGTCGACCTTGCCGATTAGCTCACTCGCTTCCGAATTCAGGGATCCGGCGCGCTTTATCGGCATTCACTTTTTCTCGCCGGTCGACCGCATGATGCTGGTCGAGATCATTCTCGGGAAGCAGACCGGCAACAAGGCGCTCGCGGTATCGCTCGACTATGTGCGCGCCATCCGCAAGACGCCGATTGTTGTGAACAACTCGCGCGGCTTCTACACCTCGCGCGTGGTCGGCACCTACATCCGCGAAGGCCACCTGATGCTGACGGAAGGCGTGCCGGCGCCGATGATCGAGAATGTCGGCCGCATGGCCGGCATGCCGGTCGGCCCGCTGTCGCTCAATGACGAAGTGGCGGTCGATCTCGCCTGGAAAATCCTCAAGGCCACCGAAGCCGATCTCGGCGCCAAGGCGATCGATCCGCGGCAAAAGAAACTGCTGCAGGAAATGGTCGAGAAGCGCGGCCGCTTCGGACGCAAGAATGGCAAGGGCTTCTACGATTATCCGGCAAGCGGCCCGAAAAAATTGTGGCCGGGCCTCGTCGATTTACAGCCGAAGAAAATGCTCGTTCCGGAAAAGGTCGATATCGAGGAACTCAAGCTGCGCCTGCTCGGCATCCAGGCGCTCGAAACATCGCGCTGCTTCGAGGAAAAAGTGCTCACCGACGTGCGCGAGGCCGATGTCGGCTCCATTCTCGGCTTCGGTTTTGCGCCGTTCTCGGGCGGCACGCTGTCTTGGATCGACATGATGGGGACGAAGCGCTTCGTCGCGCTCTGCCGGAAGCTCGAGAAGAAATTCGGGCCACGGTTTGCGCCCAACAAGCTGCTGCTCGATCTCGCCGCGCACGACGAGGGCTTCTATCAGCGCTTCGCGCCGGCGAAGAAGAAAGAGGCGGCGTAGGGCGGGGCGAGTACTCACTTTCCCTCTCCCATTGTGGGAGGGGCTGTGCCCGAGCGCGAGGCGTAGCCGAGTGCAGGGCGGGTGACGGGGTTGGTGCCGCTCGATTTAGGCTTCGACCGCCCTCACCCGGCTCGCCTTCGCTATCGACTCCGGCTCGCCACCCTCTCCCGCAAGTGGGAGAGAG
Source organism: uncultured Alphaproteobacteria bacterium (assembly GCA_963815055.1). Classification (GTDB taxonomy): domain Bacteria; phylum Pseudomonadota; class Alphaproteobacteria; order Rhizobiales; family Xanthobacteraceae; genus Pseudolabrys. The sequence goes on from CAWFEU010000001.1 coordinate 761,776, forward strand.
AAAGTGAGTTTGCATCGCGGTCGTATGACAATTGAGTGTTCCATGCCCTCCGAAACCCGCTCACTTTTCCGTTGGCGCGAAATTCCCGGCAGCGTCTGGGCGCTCGGGCTGGTATCACTGTTCATGGATCTCTCCTCGGAGATGATCCATGCCTTGCTGCCGCTTTATCTGGTGACGGTGCTCGGCGCCTCGATGCTCACCGTCGGTTTCATTGAAGGCATTGCGGAAGCGACGGCGTCGATCACCAAGATCTTTTCCGGCGCGCTCAGCGATTATCTGGGCAAGCGCAAGTTATTGGCGGCGCTTGGCTACGGACTTGCCGCTTTTACCAAACCGGTGTTTCCGCTCGCCTCCAGCATCGCCTGGCTGACGGCCGCCCGCTTTGTCGACCGGATCGGCAAGGGCATCCGTGGCGCGCCGCGCGATGCACTCGTTGCCGATCTTACCCCGGCCGATCTGCGCGGCACCGCCTTTGGCCTGCGGCAATCGCTCGACTCCGTGGGTGCGGTCCTTGGGCCGCTCGCGGCGATCATCTTCATGGCGATGTTCGCGGACAATTTCACGACCGTATTCTGGATCGCCGTCGTGCCGGCTTTCATTTCACTGGCCATCATTGCTGTTGCTGTGCGCGAGCCGGATCGGACATCGGGCGTGCGTCCAGTGCGCTCGCCGTTCTCGCGGAACGAACTTGCACGGCTCGATATCCGCTACTGGATGGTGGTCGGCGTGTCGGCGATCTTCACGCTGGCGCGCTTCAGCGAGGCCTTTCTCCTGCTGCGTGCGCAGTCGGTCGGCATGGACGTCGCCATTGTGCCGGTCGTGATGGTGGTGATGAACATCGTCTACACAGCCTCGGCCTGGCCTGCCGGTGCGCTGTCGGACAACCTCGGCCGCTTCGGCATTCTCGTCGTCGGGTTCGGACTGCTGGTTTTTGCCGATCTCGTGCTGGCGTTCGGAAACAGCGTATCCACGGTGATGATCGGCGTTGCGTTGTGGGGCCTGCACATGGGCCTGACGCAGGGGCTGCTGTCAGCGCTGGTCGCCGATACGGCGCCGGCGGAACTGCGCGGCACCGCCTTTGGCATGTTCAACCTGGTGAGCGGCATTGCGCTGCTGGCGGCCAGCATTATTGCCGGCGCGCTCTGGGACATGATCGGGCCAAGCGGCACATTCCTTGCCGGCGCGCTGATCACAGCGGTTGCGCTGGTGGTGTTGCCCTTCGCGCATCGGAAGGCCGAGCACCGTTAGCAACCGTTCAGTCGCACACGTACTCTTCCGTTCGTCCCCGCGAAAGCGGGGACCCAGCCTTTGCTAAGGTGTAAGTTCTTCGCCTAAATCGAGCCAATTCGGATTCCGGCTCTCAATAACCTCAAGTTTCCAGGCCCGGTTCCACTTTTTCATCTGACGCTCGCGAACGATTGCGGCCACTCGCGATTCATGCGCTTCATACCAAACGAGGCTCTTCACGCTGTGGTCACGCGTGAAGCCGGAAATGACGCCATGACGATGTTGCCACGCTCGCTTTAGCAAATCGTCTGTCATGCCGATGTAAAGGGTGCCATTGCGTTTACTCGCGACGATGTAAACAAAGAACGCCATGGTCATTTTGCGCTGGGTCCCCGCTTCCGCGGGGACGAACGGATAACTTTCGTTGACCTACACCACCACCGTCAGCTTCTTCGCCGCGCGCGTGACGCCGGTGTAGAGCCAGCGCTCGCGGCTGTCGGGGAATGCAAAGCTCTCATCGAACAACACAACATCGTCCCATTGCGAGCCTTGCGCCTTGTGCACGGTCAGCACGTAGCCATAGTCAAATTCATCGTACGGCTTGCGCCGCTGCCAGTCGATCTGCTCGATGCCGCCGGTGAAGCACTCCGGGCGCACCGATACCTTCACGCCACGCGTCGCCGTTTCATCATCGGGCAATAGCCGCATGGTCATGATGCCGGTCTTGCGCGCGCCGCGCTCCTTCACCGACCAGAGGCCGCCGTTGAACAGACCCTTCTTGCGGTTGTTGCGCAGGCAGACCAGCTTGTCGCCGGCCGAAGGCATGTCATCCTCGAAACCGCGCCGCTCGCGCATGCGCTTGTTGTATGACCGGCGCGTGGCGTTGCGCCCGACCAGCACCTGGTCGGCGTCGAGCACGCGCTCCGGATCGAGATCGGCTTTGCGGATGACCTCGGTCTCGCCATAGCGGCCCGGCTCGAGATATTCGCCGGCGCGGATATTCATCGACAGCCGCACGATCGGGTCGTCCTGCGCCTGGCGGTGCACCTCGGTGAGCATCACGTCGGGCTCGGCCTCGGTGAAAAATCCGCCGCCCTGGATCGGCGGCAGCTGCGCGGGATCGCCGAGCACCAGCACCGGCACGCCGAACGAGAGCAAATCGCGGCCGAGCTCGGCGTCGACCATCGAACATTCGTCGATGATGATGAGTTCGGCCTTGGATGCAGGCGCCTCGTCCCACAGATCGAAACTTGGAAGCTCTTCGCCGCTCTCGCGCGCGCGGTAGATCAGGCTGTGGATCGTCGACGCGCCGTGGCAGCCCTTGCCACGCATCACCGAGGCGGCCTTGCCGGTGAAGGCGGCGAACTTCACGTCGCCGCCGACGTCATCGGCGATGTGCGTGGCCAGCGTGGTCTTGCCGGTCCCGGCATAGCCGAACAGGCGGAACACTTGTGGCGTGCCATCGGTCCCGGGCTTGGATTTGAGCCAGGCGGCGACAACGCTGAGGGCCTGGTCCTGGTGGGGCGTGAACTGGGGCATGGGGCACGAATCAATAGAGCAAGCCTGCCGCAATACAAAGAACAAAATATGAACAGTGTTGCAGACTTTATTCCTAAGGGATGTTTTCCCATCGCTATCCCGCCCTCATGACCGAGGGGTGTGTGGTCAGCGAGGCGTCGCGGCCCGTGGGTCCGAGTACATGGCTTAGGCTTGTGCGTGCCCGGACCTCTGGCGTCCCGCGCGCTCTCGGTTCTTTTCCAGGCGGGCGGATCCCCTCAATCACACGACGGCGTACCCGGCGCCGCAAAGAAACAAGGTGATGGCGCTTGCCTTGGCGCGAACCGGGCAAGCCCGGCGCGCGCGGCTATGCCTTGTTGGGCTGTTTGAAAAGTGAATTGGAGAGAAGCACTGTCGGCACAACATTCTCCGCTCGTCCCCGCGAAAGCGGGGATCCAGAGCAACATGCAACGCCGTACACTTGGCCCCTGGGTTTTCGCGGGAACGAGCGGGTATTTTGTGGCACGAACGGAGGCCAAGGCCCGCAAAATCGCATAGGCCGCCTCACATTGCCCTTTGCCGGTTCCCATGTTTAAGGTCGCGACCTTTTTTCCCGGACGGCTGCATGGCTCGTGACCAGATCGACATGACCCCGATCGAGACCCGCGACGAACTCGTCGCCTGGCTCGAGGCGGGGTGCAAGCCGAAGACGCAGTTCCGCGTCGGCACCGAGCACGAGAAGTTCGCGTTCACCGTCGCCGACCATCGGCCGGTTCCCTACGCGGGCAAGCGTAGCATCCGCGCGCTGCTCGAAGGCATGCATGGTCTGCTCGGCTGGGAGCCGATCATGGAGGGCGACAACATCATCGGCATGTTCGATGTCACCGGCGGCGGCGCCATCTCGCTCGAGCCGGGCGGGCAGTTCGAGCTGTCGGGCGCGCCGCTCGACAATGTGCACCAGACCGCGGCCGAGCTGATGGCGCATCTGGCGCAGGTGCGCGAGGTCGCAAAACCGCTGGGCATCGGCTTCCTCGGTCTCGGCATGACGCCGAACTGGACGCGCGCCGACATGCCGAAGATGCCGAAGGGCCGCTACAAGATCATGACGGCGTACATGCCGAAGGTCGGGTCGCTCGGTCTCGACATGATGTATCGCACGTGCACGGTGCAGGCGAACCTCGACTTCTCGTCGGAAGCCGACATGGTCAAGAAGCTGCGTGTGTCGCTGGCGCTGCAACCGGTGGCAACCGCATTGTTCGCCAACTCGCCGTTTACCGAAGGCAAGCCGAACGGCTTTCTGTCATTCCGCTCGGAAATCTGGCGCGACACCGATAGCCAGCGGTCCGGCATGCTGCCCTGGGCTTTCGAGGACGGCATGAGCTTCGAACGCTACGTCGACTATGCGATGGGCGTGCCGATGTATTTCATCAAGCGCGGCGATCGATACATCGACGTGTCCGGCAAGTCGTTCCGCGACTTCTTCGCGGGCAAACTGGCGGAATTGCCGGGCGAGCGGCCGACGATCTCCGATTGGGCCAACCACCTGAGCACGATCTTCCCCGAGGTCCGGCTCAAGCGCTATCTCGAGATGCGCGGCGCCGACGGCGGCCCATGGCGGCGCTTGCCTTCACTGACCGCCTATTGGACCGGATTGCTCTATGACGACGATGCGCTCGACGTCTGCTGGGACATGGTGAAGGGCTGGAGCGCAGGGGAGCGGCAGAAGCTGCGCGATGATGTGCCGAAGCTCGGCTTCAAGGCAGAAATCCGCAAGAGCAATATCTTCACGCTTGCACAGGAGACGCTGCGGCTATGTTCGCGCGGGCTCGCGCGTCGCAAGCGGCTTGATCGCAACGGCCGCGACGAGACGCGCTATCTGCGGCCGCTGGAAGAGTCGATCGCGCGCGGCATCACGCCGGCGGAAGAACTGCTGGAAAAATTCCACGGTGAGTGGAACAACTCGGTTGAACCGATTTTTGACGAGTATGCGTATTAAACATTGGACCGGTCATTGCCGGGCTTGACCCGGCAATCCATGACGAATTTCAACACGCAAATCAGTACTGCCTCTTAAAAGGCGCTGCATCATGGATGCGCGGGTCAAGCCCGCGCATGACGCTGAGAGCTTGCGGACTTACTCCGCCGCCTGGGCTGCTTCCGACAGGTTGTCGAGCGAGGAGATAATGTGTTCGGCCAGCGCGTCGGCCAGCGCCGAACTTTCATGCGCGTTGCGCACCAGCCCGATGCGGCAGCTCGGCAAATCCGGAAAGCCGTCGGAGGCTGAGAGAACGCGCATGCCCGGACGCAAGCCTGATTCAGGCAGCACTGAAACGGCGAGCCCGGCGAGTACGGCCGCCGCGACCGCGCCGGCGTTCGAACTTGAGTAGAGCACGCGGAAAGGACGGCCGACCAATTCCATCCGGTCAATCGCGATGCGCCGCCATGAACAGCTCGGTCGTCCGAGCGCGAGCGGGATGCGTTCTTCCAGATGCGTCGAATGCCGGTTCGACGTCACCCAGAGCAGGCGCTCGCGCCGGAATGTTTCAGACGCGCGCTTGCTTTCGCAATTGGTGACGATGGCGAGGTCGATCTCGTTGGCGTCGATGCGTTCAAGCAGGCCGACGGAGGGTTCACACAGGACGGAAAGTTCTACGGCCGGATAACCGTGCGAAAAGCGCGCCATGATTTCGGGGAGATAGCGGTCGGCATAATCGTCCGGCACGCCGAGTCGCACCCGGCCCGAAAGTTCGAAGTCGGAAAATGCGGCAAGCGTTTCGACGTTGAGTTTCACGATGCGACGCGCGTAATCGAGCAGGCGCTGGCCATCTTCCGTGAGCTTGGAGGCACGCCCGTCGCGCGAAAAGATCGGCCGCTCCAGCCGCTCCTCCAGCCGCTTCATCTGCATCGAGACGGCGGATTGCGTCTTGTTCACCACCTCGGCGGCCTTGGTGAAACTGCCGGTCTCCGAGATAGCGATGAAAGTGCGCAGCTGATCGATGTCGAGCATGGCGGTCATGGGCGTAGGTCCCTGAAAAGCCGGCCTTTTGGGGCCGGACGGCCATATCATAATCTCTGATCGATCAGATTAAAAACATTCGTTTCACTAATCAATCCCCGCAGTGCAATATACCACCACTTCCAGGGGAATCGGGTGGGGATTTCGGGTGGTTCTGGGCCGTGCCAGAGGCGATTTTGGCGCGGTAAGCGAACGGAATGGAGACTGCTATGAGCGCCAATTACCCCGTTTTACCTGTCGGCGGCAGCGCCCTTTTGAGGGTTTTTGCCTCGGTGCTGGCCGTGGTCACCCATTGGCTGAAGGAATTTGCGAGGGCGCGCCGTCACCGCCGCGAGGCCAACGTGCTGGCCGGCCTTGATCGCCGGATGCTCGCCGATATCGGCATCACCCGCAACGATGTGCGCGATGCATTTTCGGAGCCCTTCTGGGACGACCCGACTGCGCTCCTGCGCGAGCGGGCGCTCGAACGGCGCCTCAGCCACGCCGTGAGGCGAAGCAAAGGTGACGGAAGCATTGAGCGCGGCTTTCGGCGGCTACCGACTGACCGACCCGCGCGTCAGACGCTGTAACGGAACAAGCAAACGGCCGATCCCTCTCATCGGCCGCTCGATCCGACATCCGCGAATTCCCCTCTCGCGGACGGATCCAGCGCCCGCCGGCCCCTCCGGCGGGCGCGCTATTTTTGCGCAAAAAATTCCTGGACGTTCGCAACAATTCCTTGTGAGTGGCTGCACATTGGCCGACCGGTGCGTTAGCATGTCCGCGGGCGAAGCTTCACCAACTCTCACGTTTCGAGCGGGCGCGCATGCTGTTTCGGATCAGGTTCTGGATGGCGCTTGCGCTGTCCGTTTTTTTTGCGCCGGCCAATCCGGCGCAGGCGCAGAACGGGTACGATCGCCGTGGTGGCGACTATCTCAGGTTTGAAATCCGCAATGGAGATCCCGCCGACTGCGCAACTCGCTGCGAACAGGACTCGAAGTGTCGCGCCTGGAGTTTCTCCTACCCGCGGACGGAAAACGCGACAGCGGCCTGCTGGCTGAAGAACCGCGTGGCGCCGCGCGTCGAGGACAAATGTTGTATCACCGGCGTTCGTGGCGCGGGTATCGTCGAACCGCGCAAGGGACCGGTGGAATATTCCATTGACCGCCTTGGCGGCGACTATCGCAATTTTGACATTCCGCCTGATCCTGCCGGCGCGCCTTGCATGGCGGCGTGCGCAGCGGAGAACAAATGCCGTGCATGGACTTATGTGCGGCCGGGTTACATTTCGCCGACGGCGCGCTGTTATCTCAAGGAAAAGATCACGCCGCCGCGACAAAAGCCGTGCTGCATTTCGGGTGTGGTCCGGTAGCTGCGCTCAGTGCACGCCGGTAAAAAACCGCGACAGCCGCAATCCGGATGGCCATTCCTTCAGCGGCTTGCGTTTGACGGCGAGGTCCCACGAACCGACAACGGCATCAACGCGGCCGACAAGATCCTCGATCGGCAACAGGCCGACGCCGCCCGCGCGCACAGGCACGCGGCTGTCGGCGGAATTGTCGCGGTTGTCGCCCATCACGAACAAATGGTCCGGCGGCACCACGACATCAGGCGTGTTGTCGAGTTCGCCACGGTCGACCAGCTTAAAAATGGAATGCTCGCGCCCGCCCGGCAGCGTCTCAATGAAACGCGCGGCCGCGACGACGCTGCCGTCTTCCACCTCGGCTTCGCCGATGCCGGCCGGACGAATGCCGACCGGCGTGCCGTTGATTGATACGCGACCGTTGCGCAGCCCGATGCGATCGCCGGGCAGCCCGATCACGCGCTTGACCCAGACCTGCGATCGGTCGCCAGGCCAGCGAAAAACCACAACGTCACCGCGCTTGGGCACCGCGGACAGGACCCGCGGCGTTTGCAGTGGCACGAGGAATGACGGCAGGGAAGCGCCGCTGTAGCCGTACGGAAATTTGGTCGCCAGCAATTCGTCCCCGATCAGCAAAGTCGGCTCCATCGAGCCCGACGGAACATAGAATGGCTCGGCGATCGCTGTCTTGGCTGCCAGCACAATCAGTGCAATGACGGCAATATCAACGATGTTCTTGCCCCAGCCGCGCAATTTTTCCCGCACGTCAATTCGCTCCATCAATATTATGCAGTGCCGCCGACGGTGATCTTGTCCATGCGCAACGTCGGCTGGCCGACGCCGACAGGCACGCCCTGGCCATTTTTGCCGCAGGTGCCAATGCCGGGATCGAGCGCGAAGTCGTTGCCGATCATGCTGATGCGATGCAGGTCGGTCGGTCCGTTGCCGATGAGCATCGCGCCTTTCACCGCTGCGCCAACCTTGCCGTTCTCGATCTTGTAGGCCTCGGTGCACTGGAACACGTATTTGCCGGACGTGATGTCGACCTGGCCGCCGCCGAAGCTGACGGCGTAGAGGCCGTTTTTAACGGAGGCGATGATCTCTTTCGGGTCGTGTTTTCCCGCCAGCATGTAGGTGTTGGTCATGCGCGGCATCGGCACGTGAGCATGCAACTCACGCCGTCCATTGCCGGTCGGTTTCATATTCATCAGGCGCGCGTTCTGGCGGTCCTGCATGTAGCCGACGAGAATACCGTCCTCGATCAGGACGGTGCGGTTGGTCGGTGTGCCTTCATCGTCGATTGACAATGAACCGCGCCGCGACTGCATGGTGCCATCGTCGACGACGGTCACGCCCCTTGCGGCAACCTGCTTACCCATCAGGCCGGCGAACGCGGAGGTTTTCTTGCGATTGAAATCGCCCTCGAGGCCATGACCGACTGCTTCGTGCAGCATCACGCCTGGCCAGCCGGAGCCGAGCACGACATCCATTTCGCCGGCGGGAGCGGCCACGGCATCAAGATTCACCAAGGCCTGCCGGATTGCTTCGTCGGCCGCGCCTTGCCAGGCATCCGGCGCAATGAAGCGTTGAAAGCCTTCGCGGCCGCCGAAACCATAGCTACCGGTTTCCTGACGGTCGCCTTCGCCGGCAACAACAGCAACGTTGAGCCGCACCAACGGACGGATATCGCGATAAATCTCGCCGTCCGCGCGCAGGATTTCCACCACTTGCCAGCTTGCGGCGACGCTTGCGGTAACCTGCCGCACGCGCGCATCCTTGCCGCGCGCGTAAGCATCGATCAATTCCAGCAATTTCACCTTCGCATCGAACGCCGGCGTTCCAAGCGGATTGTCGTCGCCGTAGAGCTTGCGGTTGGTGCGGCCGGGTGCTTCCGCATAGGTGCCGCTGTGACCGCCGTTGACGGCGCGCACTGCTTCCGCCGCACGCGTCAGCGCACCTTCCGAGAGATCGGAGGCGTGCGCATAGCCAACCGCTTCAGCCTTCACGGCGCGCAGGCCAAAACCTTGCGCGGTGTCATAGGTCGCTTGCTTGAGCCGGCCATTGTCGAAGGTGAGGGCCTCGGCCTGGCGATATTCCAGGAACAGCTCGCCGTCGTCGGCGCCGTCCAGGCCCTGACCGATCAATTGGCGCACTTTTCCGCGATCGAGCCCGGCGCGGTCAATGAGAGAGGAAATGGCGGGGTCCATTCGTTGCTCCAGGATGCGGTCTTCTTGCCGCACTAGATAAGGCGACCATGGCGATTCTGCGAGCACCCCAAGTGCACGGTTAATCGCGGCTAAACCGGATCGATACCTCGCCAATCGGCTCCAATACATGAGCCAGCTCGGTCTCATCCGGCTCGATGATAAGGGGCGGCGTGATGGAGCCGGTGATGATCACATCGCCCGCGGCAAGCTTTTCGCCAAAGGCGGCGAGGGTACTTGCCACATGGGCAACAATGTCGGGCAGTTTGCCGGTGAGGGCTTCAGGATCGGTTGTGACGTCTGTTTCTTTGCCGTGCCGGAACACGCGCGACGTTAAACCTGAAGTGGCCGCGCCGGCGCGCGTGTTGCCACACAAGACAACATGCCGCTGGAAGATGTCGCCTTCGAGAACGGCATCGAGATTGTCCAGGGTCGGCGTGGGGTCGAGATCCGCCAATTCGATCGCTGGAAAAATTTCTTTAATTGCAGCGGCGGCCTCATCGGCAGACGCGCCGGACGGCAGATCGCGTGCCATCCGCACACAGATTTCCGGCTCCGCCACCGGCTTGATGTAACCGCCGATCGTTGCGGTGCTGCCCGACAAAAGCAGCGCGCGCTGCATCAGAAAGCCGATAACAGGCGCCGCAAGCTTCAATCTTTCCATCGTCGCTGGTGCGCCCAGACCAACCTTCCAGCCAAGCGGCTTCTCGCCCGCGGCCATGCGCGCGCGGCGTTTTGCAAGTTGTGCCGTCATGCCTTTTTTGATGAGCGGAGCGTCCCAGGCGTTCACTTGTGGCTCTCGGGATGCACTTCGTAGCCGGACGCTTCGATGGATCCGGCGTCCATCCATCCCCAGACAAGAACGACGTCCTCATTCGACGTGTTGTTGAAACCGTGCCAGCAGCCGCGCGGCGAATAGACGACGTCGCCTTCGCCCGAAGGCACATCGCCTTTGTCGGTGTAAATGTGGCCCTTGCCCTTGAGCACGATGAAGAACTCGTCGCAATTGTGATGACGGTGGTTCTCGTGGCGCGCGCCCGGCTTGAGCACGGTCCAGCCGACAACGTGATCCGCACCGGCTGTTTTCTTGTCGATCAGGAACTGGACCTGCATATCAACCCAGCCGTCGTCACGCTTGAGGCCTTCGACCTTCGGGACGTCGCGCAGGTTGGTACGATACATCGTCGGCGCCGGATCGCCTTCCTTCCATTTCGCCGCTGTCCCTCGCATGGCTTTTGCCAGTGCGGCGCCAATTTTCTCGCCTTGCGACGTCATGTTTGCCCTCCTAATCGGCGGTAGACCTGATGTGCGACGACGAAATCGTTGCCGTCGATGCCAAGCCCGCGGCAGGCGTTCATCATTTCATTGGCTGCAGCCGCAAGCGGCACTGGGCTTCCTAAGGTGCGTCCGAGATTGAGCGCCAGCATCATATCCTTTTGCTGCAAGGTGACGTCGGCCAATGGCACGGCAGGCATTTTCCCTTCAAGGATGAATGGCCCGCGATAACCGAGTACTGGCGAAGCCGCCACGCTCTTGAGGATGGCGTCGAGCGCGACTTCGCGCGCCACGCCGCCCTTTTCCGCCAAGGCGACCGCTTCACTAAAAGCGATCACTTCAACCATCAGCAGAAGGTTCACGGCGATTTTCATCTGGCAGGCAAGGCCGTTTGCACCGATGCGGGTCACTTTCGGTCCGATAGCAAGCAGCACCGGCTTTGCGCGCTCGAAAGCCTGCTCGTCGCCGCCAATCATCACCGAGGCATTGCCTTGCGTGACCGTAACAGGCGAACCGGAGATCGGCCCATCGAGCATAATGGAACCGGATCTGGCGAACTCGGATGCGACCGCGCGGCTTTCGTCAGGCTCGATCGTGCTCATGTCGATATAGATCCCGCCCTTTCGCAATCCGGCGACGATGCCGTCCTTGCCCAGCGCGATCGCGCGAACCGCCTTCGCGTCGGTGACGATCGAGAACACGATCTCGGATTGTTCGGCGACGGCGCGCGGCGAATTCGACCAGCCCATGCCGGACTTGATCAGGGGCTCTGCTTTCTCGCGTGACCTGTTCCAGCCTGCGACATCGTGACCTGCCGCCATCAGGCGCGGCACGATCAATTGCCCCATGGCGCCGAGGCCGACGAATCCCAGTTTCACTCGAGTGTCTCCCGCGCACTAGATCATGTGTGCGCAGTATCCACTGGTTGGGCGGTGAAGGCGAGGGTGGGCGGATTGGGAGTTACGGCAGCTTGTCATAGCCTTCGCCGAAGCCGGCCAGGCTCATCGGGAAGCCGATGCCTTCCTCCGGAGTCTGGAAAATAATGAACGTCGCCGTCTTGCCGGTGCGCAGTTTCTTGAGCAGCTCATCATCCATGACGACTTCGGCGATGCAGCCATTCGGCAGGCAACGGACAAATCCTGCCCGGCCGATATCGGCCTGGTCAATCTTCAGCCCGAGGCCCGAAGGCAGCAGGACGCCAAGCGGGGCGACCACGCGCATCAGACGGCTCTTCAGATCGGCGGTCTTGAGGACGATCACGGTCAGGCCAACATTGGCGCGGTCTTCCGCCGTCACGCTCTGGATCAGCGCACATTGTTCGGCCTTGGCGCCGGGCGGTGTATCGCAGCGGATCTGCCAATCTTTATGCACAGACTTTACGGCGCCCTGCGCGGCTGCGCGGCTGACCGGTGTAACCGCAAACGCTGCAACCAGCGCCGCCAGCGCGAACCAGGGCGCGCCGCCAAATGTGAGCCTGACTTGCTCGAAAATTCGCATCATTCGATCCCTTGGCACCGGGTCATCGCAGCCTTTACACCGCCGGCAGGCGGCGAATCGCCGCTCCTCCCGGCATTTTATGCGTCTTCGTTGACTCATGCCCGGTCGGGCCTTGTCAAGCAAGGCATGGCCGGGAAGGGGCCTCTTGGCTTGAACTGCGGCCAAAAAGGCGGCCGCGGAGGTGTTTTTAGGTACGCCGTTTGTCGCATGCAGCAGACTATGAGGTGCATTGCGGCAGGACTGGAATTATGGTTTGAGAGGCCGGGATTTTCCCCCGTCCCGCCGCACCGCCCAAGCTGCCACGCCCGTGGCAAATGCCGTGCTCAGCGGGGCCGCGCCGAACATCATGCCAGTGGTGGGCGGCAAAAGGGGCCTGGGCAAGGCCGTTTTTCTCGTCGAAGGAGCGCATTGGACAATGCTGGTGCTCAAGCGGTTGATCGCATTCATCGTCACGAGCGTGGCGGTACTTGGCGCAGGCGCGGCTCTCGCCGCGAGCGGCCAGCCGGAACCGTGGCAATTCGGCCTGCAGCAGGGCGCCACGCCGGTGATGGACGACATCATCTGGTTCCACAATTTCCTGGTTTGGGCGATCACTGCGATTGTTTTGTTCGTGCTGGCGCTGCTGGTCATTGTGGTGGTGAAGTTCAATGCGCGCAGCAACCCGACACCTTCGCGCACCACCCATAACACGACGATCGAAGTGATCTGGACGGTCGTTCCGGTTCTCATCCTGGTGACGATCGCGGTGCCTTCGTTCCGTTTGCTCTTCTATCAGCTCAACATGCCGAAAGCGGACATCACGGTGAAGGCAACCGGCAAGCAGTGGTTCTGGAGCTACAGCTATCCGGACAATAAATTCGAATTCGATTCATTGATGGTGCAGGAAAAGGATCTCAAGCCGGGTCAGCCGCGCTTGCTTGCGGTCGACAATGAAATGGTCGTGCCGGTGAACAAGATCGTGCATGTGCTCACCACCGGCGCAGATGTCATTCACTCATTTGCGGTTCCTGCATTCGGCATCAAGATTGACGCGATTCCGGGCCGGCTCAACGAGACATGGTTCAAGGCCGAGCGCGAAGGCATTTACTACGGTCAGTGCTCCGAACTCTGCGGCAAGGACCACGCCTTCATGCCGATCATGGTGCAAGTCGTGAGCGACAAGGACTACACGGCATGGATCGAGCAGGCGAAAAAGAAATATGCGACCGATGACAGCCATCCGACTGCGGTGGCTGCGGCGGACGGCGCGCACTGACGAATACGCGGGCGACAACGACGAGGTCGAAGGACAATAACGATGGCGAGCAACACGGCTGCTGCACACGGCGCACATGAAGCCCACGAGCACCATCCGACCGGGTGGCGGCGTTTCGTGTATTCGACCAACCACAAAGACATCGGAACGATGTATCTTGTGTTTGCGCTGGTCGCCGGCGTGATCGGCGGACTTCTTTCGATCGGGATCCGGCTCGAGTTGCAGAACCCCGGCATTCAGATCTTCCCGACGCCGCACGAATTCAACGTTTTTGTCACGGCGCACGGCCTGATCATGATCTTCTTCATGGTGATGCCTGCAATGATCGGCGGCTTCGGCAACTGGTTTGTGCCGCTGATGATCGGCGCGCCGGACATGGCTTTCCCGCGCATGAACAACATCTCGTTCTGGCTGTTGCCGGCGTCATTCGCTTTGCTGATCACGTCGATGTTCGTCGAGGGTGAGCCGGGCTCCAACGGCATTGGCGCCGGCTGGACTCTCTATGCGCCGCTTTCGACGAGCGGACATCCGGGACCTGCCGTGGACTTTGGCATTCTGGCGCTGCATCTGGCCGGTGCGTCGTCGATCCTCGGGGCCATCAACTTCATCACGACAATCTTCAACATGCGCGCGCCCGGCATGACGTTGCACAAAATGCCGCTGTTCGTGTGGTCGATCCTGGTAACGGTCTTCCTGCTGCTGCTGGCGCTGCCGGTTCTGGCCGGCGCGATCACGATGCTGCTGACCGACCGAAATTTCGGGACGACGTTCTTCTCCGGCGACAATGGCGGTGACCCGATTCTGTACCAGCACTTGTTCTGGTTCTTCGGCCATCCGGAAGTGTACATTCTGATTCTGCCCGGCTTCGGCATGATCAGCCAGATTGTCGCCACCTTCAGCCGCAAGCCGGTCTTCGGCTATCTCGGCATGGCTTATGCGATGGTCGCGATCGGCGGCATCGGCTTCGTCGTGTGGGCCCATCACATGTACACCGTCGGCATGTCGACCGGCGCGCAGGCCTACTTCATCGCCGCCACCATGGTGATTGCAGTACCGACCGGCGTGAAGATCTTTTCCTGGATCGCAACGATGTGGGGCGGTTCAATTGAGTTCCGTACGCCGATGTTGTGGGCTATGGGATTCATCTTCCTGTTCACCGTCGGCGGCGTGACCGGCGTGGTGCTCGCCAATGCCGGCGTCGACCGCGTGCTGCAGGACACATATTACGTGGTGGCGCATTTCCACTACGTGCTCTCGCTCGGCGCAGTCTTTGCCATCTTCGGCGGCTGGTACTACTGGTTCCCGAAGATGAGCGGCTACATGTACAACGAGACCATCGGGAAGCTGCACTTCTGGGTCACCTTCATTGGCGTGAACCTGGTGTTCTTCCCGCAGCACTTCCTCGGCCTTGCCGGGATGCCGCGCCGCTACGTCGATTATCCGGATGCATTCCATGGCTGGAACATGATCTCGTCTTACGGCTCCTATATTTCCGGCTTTGGCGTGGTCATTTTCTTCATCGGCGTGATCGAGGCCTTCGCGAAGAAGCGGGTTGCCGGCAATAATCCGTGGGGCGCCGGCGCGACCACCCTGGAATGGACTCTGTCGTCGCCGCCGCCGTTCCATCAGTTCGAAACGTTGCCGCGAATTAAATAGAGCGGAAAGCCGCACAACCCCATGTCACTCGTCAGCGAAGGCGCAAACATCCGCGGTCGTCTCGCCGCTGATTCCGGCATCGCTGAGCCGAGCCTGGCGAGCGTGGGTGACTATATCGCCCTGATGAAGCCGCGCGTGATGTCGCTCGTGGTGTTCACCGCCCTTGTGGGGCTTGCAGTTGCTCCGGGCTCACTCCATCCGGTCACCGGTTTCACGGCGCTGCTCTGCATCGCGGTAGGTGCAGGCGCGGCCGGCGCGCTCAATATGTGGTACGACGCCGATGTTGACGCGGTGATGACGCGTACCGCGCGTCGACCGGTGCCCATGGGCCGTGTGCGCCCGGGCGAAGCGCTCGCTTTCGGACTGACGCTTGGTTCATTCGCCGTGGTGACGCTCGGTCTGCTGGTGAATTGGGTTGCCGCGGCGCTGCTGGCCTTCACGATCTTCTTTTACGTCGTCGTCTACACGGTGTGGCTCAAGCGCTCGACTCCGCAGAACATCGTCATCGGTGGAGCTGCCGGTGCTTTCCCGCCAATGATCGGCTGGGCGGCCGCGACTGGCTCGCTGTCTCTGGAGCCGGTGCTGCTGTTTCTCATTATCTTCTTCTGGACGCCGCCGCATTTCTGGGCATTGGCGCTTTACCGGACCGACGACTACGCCCGTGCCGGCATTCCGATGTTGCCCGTGGTCGCAGGAGACCTCAGTACGCGGCGGCAAATTCTGCTCTACACGCTGATCCTGGTGCCACTTGGCGTCGCGCCTTGGCTATTCGGCTATACGGGCGCGCTCTATGGCATAACTGCACTTGGCGCCGGTGCGATTATGATCGCGCTGGGCTGGCAGGTGCTGCGTGAACGCCCGCCCGCCGAAAGCGCCAGCCGCAAACTTTTTGCATTCTCGATTCTGTATCTTTTTCTGCTGTTTGCAGTTCTGCTGGTGGAACGCGGCTGGGGCGGGCTGATCGCCCGGTTGGCGGCGTGAGTGTCGGGATCGCCATGAACGAGCAATCTGAAGACGACGGCATCGTTCTCACCGAAGCCCAGAAACGCGCGCGGCGTTCGCGCTCCATCGCCATTGCTCTGGCGCTCGCGGCGCTGGTCGTCTTGTTCTACGTCATGACTTTGGTGAAAGGCCCGGGCGTTCTGGTCCGGCCGATCTGAGCGAAACGCAATGACTGAACCCAAACACCAAAGCAAGCCGTTGCGGCGCGACGTACTGGTCGCCGCCTGTTGCGGCGCGCTGGCAGTGAGCATGGTTGGCGCGGCTTACGCTGCGGTTCCATTCTATAACTGGTTCTGCAAGACGACAGGTTATGGAGGCACTACCCAGGTTGCCGAAAAGGCGCCCGATCACATTCTCGGCCGCACGCTCACGATCCGTTTCGATTCGAACGTTACGCCCGGTCTGCCGTGGAAATTCCAGCCCGAGCAGAACGAGATTCAAGTGCGCATCGGCGAAGTGGCGACGGTGCATTACAAAGTCGTCAACGAAGCGGCACGCGAGATCGCGGGGCAGGCGTCCTACAACGTCTCGCCACCGACCGTCGGCGCCTATTTCGACAAGATCAACTGCTTCTGCTTTACCGAGCAGCGCATGAAAGCAGGCGAAACGCGCGAGATGACGGTGGTGTTCTATGTCGATCCGTCGATCATGAAAGATCACGACCAGGATGATCTCAACACCATCACGCTGTCCTACACCTTTTACCGGCTGCGCGAGCCGGAGCGGCCGGTCGCCGAGGCGCCGGAAACGAATTCGAGCAAGCTTTAGCGCCCATGATCCCGAAAAGTGGAAACCGGTTTTCGGTCCAGATCATGGGCCAACTTTAAACGGAGACGAAGACGATGGCCGACGCTCACGCCAAGCATCACGACTATCACCTGGTCGATCCGAGCCCGTGGCCGGCGGTCGGCGCGGTGTCCGCCTTTGTTCTGGCCGTCGGTGCGATCAGCTGGATGCATCACATGTATCCCGCGGCCCCGCTGGTGTTCGGTCTCGGCGTTCTCGGTGTGCTGTACACGTTCGTTGCCTGGTGGCGGGACGTGATCCGGGAGGCGCAATTCGAGGGCTTTCACACCCGCGTTGTGCAGATTTCGCATCGCTACGGGATGATCCTGTTCATCGCCTCCGAGGTGATGTTCTTCGTGGCGTGGTTCTGGGCTTATTTCAATACCGCGCTGTTTCCGGGGGACGTGCATGACGTCGGGCGTCTGGCCGCGACCGGTGGCGTGTGGCCGCCGAAAGGGATCGAAACGTTTGATCCGTGGCACCTGCCGCTGCTCAACACACTCATCCTGCTGACGTCGGGTACAACAGTGACCTGGGCGCATCACGCGCTGCTGGAAGATGACCGGCAAGGCCTGAAATGGGGCCTGATCCTTACCATTCTGCTGGGGCTCACCTTCACCTGCGTGCAGGCCTACGAATATTCGCACGCCGCTTTCCACTTCAGCGGAAATATCTATGGCGCCACATTCTTCATGGCGACGGGCTTCCATGGCGCGCATGTGATCATCGGCTCGATCTTCCTGATCGTCTGCCTGGTACGCGCGCTGGCTGGCCATTTCACCCCGAAGCAGCACCTCGGTTTCGAATTCGCCGCGTGGTATTGGCACTTCGTCGACGTGGTGTGGCTGTTTCTGTTCGCCTGTATATATGTCTGGGGTTCTGGCGTGCCGCACCCCGAATGACCAGCGCCGATGGTTCATTGAAAGAGGGCGGCGTCACTGCGCCGCCCTTTTTTCATTGTGAGATGTGTTCATGACAGACCAGAGATCGCCTGACAAACTGCCGATCAGTCGCGGCTTGCGCGGCCGCTGCCCGCGGTGCGGCGAGGGCCGGCTGTTTCAAGGTTTTCTGTCGTTGAGGCCGGCCTGTGATCGCTGCGGACTGAATTACGGCTTTGCCGATGCTGGCGATGGCCCCGCGGTATTCGTCATCCTGATTGGCGGGGCCATTGTCGTGTTCGCGGCGCTGATCACTGAAGTGGTTTATCAGCCGCCGTACTGGCTGCATGCCGCACTATGGTTGCCGTTGATCCTGATCGTGACCATTGCTCCGCTCCGCTTGATCAAGGGTCTGCTGATCGCGCTGCAATATCATCACAAGGCGGCGGAAGGCCGCCTTGAGCGCCGGGGTGAGGTTTGAGCAGGTCGCCACGCAAGCGCCGTTCGACCGTACTTGACGCGACGGTGTTTGCACTTGTGGGGATTGTCATTCTCTGCGGGCTCGGCGTCTGGCAGCTCGATCGCAAGGTCTGGAAAGAAGACCTGATTGCGAGACTGAACGCGCGACTGTCTCATGCACCGCAGGATTTGCCGCCACGTTCGGGTTGGCCGCAGCTCGATCAGGACGGCGAAGAATTCCGGCGGGTGGCTTTCCCGGCGGAGTTTCTCGACGGCGAGGAAGCGCTCGTTTACACAGCCGGCTCGCCCTTGCGTCCCGATGTGAAGGGACCGGGTTACTGGGTTTTCGCGCCGGCGCGTCTTGCGGGTGGCAGTATCGTCCTCGTCAATCGCGGCTTTGTGCCTCCCGAGCGCAAGGATCCGGCGGAACGCGGCGATAGTACGCAGCACGGCATCGTCGATGTCGTCGGCGTCATGCGTTGGCCGGAGCCACGAGGCATTTTCACGCCGGCCGACGATCCGAAAAAAAATATCTGGTATCTGCGCGATTCCAAATCGATCGCCGACTTCAAGAAGTGGGCGACCGCAGCGCCGTTCTATATCGATGAAGAAGCGCCGGCGCCGGCTGGCGGCTGGCCGAAACCGGGCAAGCTCGAAGTGCACCTGCCGGACAATCACCTGCAATACGCCATCACATGGTTTGGTCTCGCGCTGGCGCTTGCCGGTGTTTACATCGTTTGGCTCGCTCGCCGGCTGGCCGGGAAGCGCTGAGCGTTTCTTGTGAAAGCGGGCGCCCGAGGCTACTGTGCGGGCTGCAGATCGCCCGATCCCAAGCAATAAAGTGTTGTAAAGTCAATGCGTTATGTCTCAACGCGGGGCGAGGCCCCCTCGCTCGATTTTGTCGAGGTGATGCTCGCGGGCCTGGCCCGCGACGGCGGCCTTTACGTGCCCGAGACTTGGCCTTCGCTGGGCCGCGCCACGATCGAAGGTTTCGCCGGAAAGCCCTATGCCGAAGTGGCGGTCGAGGTTATTCGCCCCTTTGTCGGCGACGGAATTTCCGAGGCTGATCTCGCGCGCATGGCGCGCGAAGCCTATGGCACCTTCCGCCATCCGGCGGTTGCGCCACTCACGCAGTTAAATCCAAGTTTGTTCGTGCTTGAGCTCTTCCATGGGCCGACGCTCGCGTTCAAGGATCTGGCGATGCAGTTCCTGGCGCGGCTCATGGATCACGTGCTGCAGCAGCGCGGCGAACGGACGACGATTGTGGTTGCGACGTCAGGCGACACCGGCGGTGCCGCAATCGAGGCGTTTCGCGGCCGTGCGCAGGTGGATGTTGTGGTGTTGTTTCCGCAAGGCCGCATCTCCGATGTTCAGCGGCGGATGATGACCACAGTGCGCGATACCAATGTTCATGCGGTCGCTGTCGAAGGAACATTTGACGATTGTCAGGCCCTGGTAAAGGCAATGTTCAATCATCACGCCTTCCGCGATCGCGTACGCCTGTCTGGAGTCAATTCCATCAACTGGGCGCGCATCGTGGCACAGGCGGTCTATTATTTCACCGCGGCTGTGGCACTTGGTTCTCCGCGTCAGAAGATCGCCTTCACGGTGCCGACCGGCAATTTCGGCGACGTGTATGCGGGCTACGTCGCATCGCGCATGGGGCTGCCGATCGATCGCCTCGTAGTGGCGACAAACGTGAATGACATTCTCGTTCGCACATTTGCTACTGGTATCTATGAGATCCGGGATGTGGTTGCAACCTCCTCGCCCTCGATGGATATCCAGGTCTCTTCGAATTTCGAGCGTCTGCTGTTCGACGCCTATGACCGCGACGCCAAATCGATACGGGCGCTGATGGGCTCATTGGCGAAATCGCGCCGCTTCGCGATTTCGGCGCACGCGCTGCAGGAAATGCGCGCGCTGTTCACTGCCGATCGCGCCGATGAGCAGGAAGCCGCCGCGGAGATCCGTGCCTGGATGCGCGAAGCCGATTATTGCGTCGATCCCCACACCGCGGTTGCCCTGGCGGTGGCCGAAAAGGAAACACGTGATCCCGCAGTGCCGATGGTAGTGCTGTCGACCGCGCATCCGGCAAAGTTTCCCGATGCGGTCAAGGCTGCCTGCGGAATTGCGCCGGCGCTGCCGGAATGGCTGGCCGATCTGCCAAGACGCGAAGAGCGCGTCACGGTGCTGCCGGCGAACCAGGCAGCCGTGGAGAAATTTGTAATGTCGGCGTCGCGGGCGGCGCGTGAAGGAGCAGCGGCATGAGCGTTGAAGTGACTCGTCTTTCCTCCGGCCTGTCGGTGGTGACCGACCGGATGCCGCATCTGGAAACCGCATCGCTTGGAGTCTGGATCGGCTCGGGCAGTCGCAATGAAAATCCCGATGAACACGGCATCTCTCATCTGCTCGAACATATGGCCTTCAAGGGCACCAGACGCCGCACTGCGCGCCAGATCGCGGAGGCGATCGAGGCGGTAGGGGGCGATCTCAATGCTGCAACGAGCGTGGAATTGACCGGCTATTTTGCGCGGGTACTCAAAGCGGACGTGCCGTTAGCGCTTGATGTCCTGTCCGACATTCTGTCCGATCCCACCTTTGACGCAGAGGAATTGCGGCGCGAGCAGAATGTCATCGTGCAGGAAATCGGCGCCACCGAGGATGCACCCGATGATCTTGTGTTTGACCGGCTGCAGGAAACCGCGTTTCCGATGCAGCCGGTGGGCCGCTCCATCCTGGGGACGCCCGATACTGTTCGGTCGTTCAATGCGGCGCGCCTGCGCGCTTACCTGTCACGTAACTATCGCGGCCCTGGCATGGTCGTGGCCGCCGCCGGGGCGATCGATCACGGAGCGATTATTGCCGATGTCGAGAAGCGCTTCGCCAGCTTTGCGGGTTCCGCGGCTCCAGCTCCCGAACCGGCGCATTTCCGCGGCGGCACCCGGGTAGAAACACGCGACCTCGAGCAGGTTCATATCGCGATGGCGCTGCAAGGTGTGCCGGTTCGTGATGAGCAGCTCTACAGTTTGCAGGTCTTCACCAGCGTGCTGGGCGGTGGCATGTCATCGCGCCTGTTCCAGGAAGTGCGCGAGAAGCGCGGGCTTTGCTACACGATCCAGGCGTTCCATATGCCTTATACCGATACAGGATTGTTCGGGCTTTATGCGGGCACGGATGAATCCGACGCACCTGAACTCATGCGCGTCGTGATCGACCAGATCGGCAATGCGACCGAAACGCTCAATGATACCGAGGTGAACAGGGCGAAAGCTCAAATGAAGGCGGGCCTATTGATGGCACTGGAAAGCTCCGAGGCGCGGGTCGGCCAGCTCGCGCGGCAGATGCTGGCTTACGGTCGTCCTATTCCGCTCGAAGAAATCGTCGCGAAGGTCGATGCCGTTACGGTCGAAAGCGCGCGTGCTGCCGGCCGCGCTTTGACAGGGCGTGCAAGGCCTGCGATCGCCGCGCTCGGCCCGGGAAGCGGTCTTGCCAGCACCGCGGCGATCGCTGAAAGTCTGGTCCGGCGCGCGGCCTGATCCCGCGGGCGCTCGGCCAATATAGTCCATGGCGTTCTTTCGGACCGTCAGCTTCAACGAAACGATGCCCGGCATCGCCGGCTCCGGCGTTACGCTGCGTGCGCCACACAGCGGCGATTTCGCTGAGTGGTCGGCGTTGCGCGAGAGCAGCCGCGAATTTCTCGTTCCCTGGGAGCCAACCTGGCCGTCCGACGATCTTACGCGCAGCGCATTTCGCCGGCGGCTCAAGCGATATGCGGAAGATCAGCGCAGCGACGCGGCCTATGCTTTTCTGATCTTTCGCAACGACGATAACGCGATGCTTGGCGGTCTTACACTTGCCAACATCCGCCGCGGTGTGGCGCAGGCCGGGAGCATCGGATACTGGATTGGCGCGCCGTTTGCGAAAAAAGGCTATATGACCGCGGCGGTCCGCGCACTAATTCCATATGGTTTTATGGCGCTGCGGCTTCATCGGCTCGAAGCGGCTTGCATCCCGAATAACACCGCATCCATCCGCCTGCTGGAAAAGACCGGCTTCAAGCGCGAGGGCTATGCCCGCGGCTATCTGTGCATCAACGGGGTCTGGCAGGATCATTTGCTTTATGGGCTCGTCAAGAACGACACCGATTGACGGCCGCCTTTGGGTTGCCACGCTTGACTTGCTATAACGCGTGCGCGGGAGCAGCGGCTTTGAGAAATGCGAGAAAAAAAATGGCTGGGGTGCGAAACAGGATTGAGACGCGGGCGTGCAGGAAGCTGGCAACGGCTTTGGGATGCACACTGCTGCTTGCCGGGTGCGGTTCCACCAATATGTTCAATACTTCCGCGCTGGATTTATTCAGCACTTCGTCAAAGGCGACCACCAATGACGCCGCAACCGGCGGCGAGTTCGGTCACGGACGTTGAATGTCCGACCGTCGAGGTGCGGACGGGCGCCGCCACGCTGATGATCGGCAGCAAGCCGGGCGAGGGCGAGCCGTCCGCGCTTGACCTGCGCTATCAAGGCACGATCGTTCGCACCGCCCGCGAGTGTCGTGTCAGCGCCGGCGTCATGACAATGAAAGTGGGAATTGAGGGACGAGTCATCACCGGGCCAGCGGGCGGTCCCGGTACGGTCGATATTCCGCTGCGCATTGCGGTGGTTCAGGAAGGGGTCAATCCGAAAACGATCACCTCGAGGTTCGCGCGCATTGAAGTTGGCATCGCAAGCGCAGTGGATCGCGTTCCGTTCACCCATATCGATCCCGACGTGTCATTTCCGATGCCGCCGCGCGCCGCGGACATCGACTCCTATGTCGTCTATGTCGGGTTCGATCCTGGTGGCGCGCCGGACAAGAAAAAGCCGGCGCCCAAATCGAAACCGAAGCCGAAATCGGCTGTGAAGCCCCGTCAAAGCTGAACGAAGTCTACCACCCGCGCAGATCGATGATTGCACTTTTGAGCGCACGCAGGTCCGCGATCACCGAACGGGCGCCGGCCGAGCGCAGGGCAGTGTCGAGCTGACTGCCGGCATGGCTGCCGCCGACAAATCCGATCACCGTCATTCCGGCAGCGACGCCTGCAGCCACGCCTACGGCCGAGTCCTCCACGACAATGCACTCGCTTGGGCTCACGTGCAGATTGCCGGCGACGTGCAGGAACAGGTCAGGCGCCGGCTTTCCGTTCCGGACGTCGCTTGCCGAATACAGATTGGGCTCGAAGAATTTGATCAGCCCCGTGCTTTCGAGGCTGACACGAATGCGCTCGTGAGAAGAGGATGATGCCAAGCATTTCGGGCCGCGAAGCCATGACAGCGCGTATTCTGCGTGATGGGTTGTACGCAGTTCCCTGCGAAAACAGCGTAAGATGACGCTGGCGACGGAGTCGGCAAAATTCGGCGGCAATTGACGGCGGGCAGCGATCTCTACCTCGGCGAACATGTCGGCAGGGCGCCGGCCGGTGAAATAGCGCGCAATAACATCCGGCGTGAGCGGGAAGCCGGCGCGGATGAACTCCTGCGAAACAATGGCTGTTGCCAATGGCTCACTGTCGACCAGTACGCCGTTGCAATCGAAGATGACCAACGTGGGCTCCCGATGCCTTGGCCGGAAATAACCGGCCACGTCACGCACTGCAGACGAATCAGTCAGCCGGAGAATAGGGACGAGCTGGGAACACGCAATGGTTGCCTTTTAGGCGCAAGCGGTTTGCACATGGTCAAAATGAATAGTGGGGAAAACTCGTCAATTGCCGGATTCATGGCACGCCGGATGCCACCGCTATTCACGATTTGCAGGGAAAACAGCTGAACCGCGAGCTAATTCAGCTTCTTGCGGACGTCCTCAATGCCCTTGGCGATCAGTTCGCCTGCCAGCTTGCCCTGTGTTTCTGCCGTGAGGATTTTCTCGGCGGCAGCGATGGCGGCCTCGGCGGCGGCGCTACGTACGTCGGCGGCGGCTTGTGCTTCGGCCTGGGCGATCTTGGTTTCAGCCATCTTGGTGCGGCGGGCGACAAAATCGTCGATCTTTGCCTTGGCCTCGATTGCGAGCCTTTCAGCCTCGGCCTTGGCTCCGGAAATGATGTCCTGCGCCTCGCCTTCAGCGGCTTGGAATTTGCGCTGATATTCGGCGAGCAGCTGAGCTGCCTCTTCCTTCAGGCGACGCGCCTCGTCGAGTTCGGCCCTGATGCGGGCGGCGCGGTCGTCCAGCGATTTTCCCAGCGTGCGATGCACGCCGACATAGCCGAGCACCCCCAGGAAGACGAGAAAGGCCAATGCCACCCAGGTTTCGGCCTCTTGCAGCAATTCGTGCACGAGCGTCTCCGTTATCGCTTGAGCGCGTCGCCGACCGCGTCGGACACGGCTTTGTCTGTCGGCGCGCTGCCGGTCAGCCGCTCAACAATGGCGCGTGCGGCATCTTCCGCTATTCCGCGAACACTGCCCATTGCAGCCTGCTTGGTGGCGGCAATCGTTTTTTCCGCTTCCACCAGTCTGACGTTGAGCTGATCCTCGAGAGTCTTGCGACGGCTTCCCGCTTCTGCAGCCTGCCGGTCACGCGTCTCATTGGCGATCGCTTGCGCACGGCCGCGGGCATCCGTCAGCGCCTTCTCGTAGGCTGCCGCAGCCTCGTCGGACTTGGTCTTCAACTGGCCCGCTTCGGCGACGTCATCTTCGATGTGCTTTCGGCGGCCCTCGATGATCGCCCCGACGCGCGGCAGCGCCAACTTGGCCATCAGCACATAGAGCAGCACGAAGGCGATCGCGAGCCAGACAAGCTGGGACGCGAAGGTCTGCGACTGGAACGGCGGAAAGCCGCCATGCCCACCTTCGGTGTGCGCAGTGCTTGCGGTATGTGCCGGCTCGGCCATCGTCAGCTCCGGTACGCGCCTGAACTTAGAGCGCGAACAGCAGCAACAGCGCGATCAGCAACGAGAAGATGCCGAGCGCTTCGGTGATGGCGAACCCGAAGATCAGGTTGCCGAACTGGCCTTGGGCCGCGGAGGGATTGCGCAGCGCGGCCGCCAGATAATTGCCGAAAATGATGCCAACGCCGACGCCGGCGCCGCCCATGCCAATGCAGGCTATGCCCGCACCGATATATTTTGCTGCCACTGGATCCATAACCAAGCTCCTTCTGGTTCTGCTTTTCCGTTGGGGCCGTTAGTGGCCCGGGTGAATTGCATCGTTGAGATAGATGCATGTGAGAATGGCGAAGACGTAGGCCTGCAGGAATGCGACCAGGGTCTCCAGCGCAAATAGAATGACGATCATCAGGAACGGAAGTATGCCGCCGATCCAGCCGACAACGCCCAGTCCGGCGCCGAGCAGGATAATGAAGCTGGCGAAAACCTGCAGCGTGATGTGGCCTGCCAGCATGTTGGCGAACAGGCGCACGCTGTGCGAGATCGGCCGCGAAACGAACGACAGGATCTCGATCGCGACAATCAGCGGCAGAATGTAGATCGGCACGCCCTTCGGCACGAACAGGTTGAAGAAGTGGAAACCGTGGCGGATCAGCCCGTAGATCAGTACGGTAAAGAACACGGTCAGCGCGAGCGCCGCGGTCACGATGATGTGGCTGGTAACGGTGAAGGAGTAGGGGATCAGGCCAATCATGTTCAGCGTCAGCACGAACATGAAAATCGAGAACACGAAGGGGAAAAACCTCATGCCTTCGGACCCGGCGGTGCTGCGCACGGTCGTAGCCACGAATTCGTAGGCGATCTCGGCAGCCGACTGTAGGCGCGATGGGATCAGCCCACGACTTGCGGTCGCGCCGACCAAAAAGAAAGTAACACCCAGCACCGCAACCAGCATGAAAGCTGCGGAATTGGTGAAGACGATTTCGGTGCCACCAATCTTTGCGACCGGGAAAAGGCTCTGGATCTGGAATTGCTCGATTGGGTCGACGGCCATGATCGCTATTCGTTCAGATTTCTTTCGCGCACGACGCCTGCCGCGCGCATCACATTGAGTACCCCGGCGGCAAAGCCGAGCAGTAGAAACACGATGAGCCCCCACGGTGAGATGCCAAGCCAGCGGTCGAGCAGCCAGCCGATCACCGCACCCACGAGTACGCCCGCCACCAGCTCTGTCGAAAGCCGGAAACCACGCGCGAACGCCGAAGCATCGGCGGTTGGACGAGGACCGGAGCCGTTTTCGGATGGTCGGTTCGCCGTTGCGAGCCGTTCGCCGAGCCGCTGGAGCCTCGCGGAGAGAGCAGCCTCGTCGTCCGGCGGTTCTTTGCCTTTGCCCTTGCCGCGCGTGCCGTCAGCCATGCTTTCAACTCGCGTCGACTTCAGGTTTCGCGCGTCCCGCCGCCCTAAAAGCCGCGCGGACCATACTTATGGGGTATCCGCGAGTCAAAGGAACCGCCCCTGCGGCATAAGTGTTTGATATTAGGCAATAAACGGGAGATTTTTCGATTTCGAATGGAGGGTTCCGGCATGCATTGCAACATGAATTTTGGGCAGAACAGAGCCCGGGTTCTGTGTGCGAAGATCCGATGTTACGCTCGCGCATTCTCCGCATTGGGTTCAGGGAACACGTCATGCGCGCCTCGATGCTTGTCTTGGCTGGGAGTCTGGTCGGTTTTGCTGCCGCCGCACCGGCGCAAACGGTCATCGATGTCGAAGGTCAGAAGGCAGCCTCTCCGGCAGCGCCTGAACGCGACATGTCTCAGCCGCCCGGCGAAACGCCCGACCTGTCGCAGAACGACCTGCCGCCCGTTCCGCCAAGCCGATTCACATTCAGCCGGGTCAACAATGGATACCTGCGGCTCGATGGCGACAGCGGACAAGTTGCCTTTTGCACCACTCAGGGTCGTGGCTGGTCATGCCAGGCAGCGCCGGAAAACCATCCGACGCTGGAAAGCCAGGTCGCTGGGCTGCAAGACGATGTGGCCGCGCTGAAGAAGCTGGAAACCGAGATTGCCGCCTTGCAGGACGGCGTCGCATCCGTAAAAAACTTGCAAGCCGAAATTTCCCGTTTGCGCGACGAAGTGTCTTCTCTGAAAAGAGAAATAGTGGCCCTGAAGGAGCCGCCACCGCCACCTCCGCGTCCGCCGGCGGATCTTGCGCCGCCAGCGGGCAAAGGTGGCGATGTCACAATTAAATTGCCGACGCGAGAGGACGTGGCGCGCGCCAGTACGTTTATCCAGGATACGATCCACGATACCTGGCGTCGTTTTGTCGACATGATCAACACCGTGCAGAAGGACGTGATGCGTAAGGGTTAAAGCGCCCCTGTTCGTCGGCTTGTGTCCATGCCGGATCGAATGTCCGCCATCGTTGAAGTTGCGCCGCAACTGATTGCCACGGCAACTTTGCGCGTCGAGACGGCCGGCGCCGGGTTCACCGATATCACCGAAAATGCCGCAAGCTTCATCAAACAGGTCGGCGCCGCCGACGGCGCCTTGTTGGTGTATCTGCGTCACACCTCGGCGTCGTTGACTATCCAGGAAAATGCTGATCCCGACGTGCAATCGGATCTGACGGCGGCGCTCGATCGCCTGGCGCCGGAAAATGCGTCCTGGATTCATGATGTGGAAGGCCCCGATGACATGCCCGCGCATGTCAAAGCGATGCTCAACGGCATATCACTGCATGTGCCCGTGATAGGCGCCAAATTGGCGCTCGGTACCTGGCAGGGAATTTATCTGGTTGAGCACCGACGTCGACCGCACAGCCGCGAGGTCGTTTTTCAGTTCGTCGGGAGTAAAAAGTGATGCCATTCCCCTGCCAGCATGCGTGACGTCGTCGCGGGCCGGCGAAGCACCGCACACCGCTACCGCTATATGGCTGAAAACAATAGGATTTTGTCCGTTGTCCCGCGGCCTATTGATGCCCGCCGAGACGACGGCGCATGATGGCTTTGGCTTTGATCGAGGCGGCAATACTATATCTATGCGTGGCCCGTGCCCGCCCAATCGGTTCGAAAGGTATTTGTTGTTGACTGAAACCGTGCAGTACCGGCTGGTCATTGCCGATGATCATCCACTCTTTCGCGGCGCATTGCGCGAGGCCGTGGGAGGTTTGCTCGAGCGAGTGGATGTTGCTGAAGCAGGCACGTTTGATGAACTGGTTGGTCTGCTCGACCGGGGTACAGACGTCGATCTGGTGCTGCTTGACCTTACAATGCCAGGGGCGCGCGGCTTCTCGGGGCTGATGTATATGCGCGCTCAATATCCGAGTGTGCCGGTGATCGTCGTTTCGGCCAATGACGATCCGGCGGTGATACGCCGCTGTATGGAGTTTGGCGCGTCGGGTTTCATTCCAAAAACACTTGGTGTTGACGCCATGCGCGCGGCGATTTCGCGCATCCTGGGCGGTGGTGTATGGACGCCGCCGGATGTCGATCTCGCCGCCGGATCCGATGCGGAAGCAGCCGAGCTCATGACGCGCATGGCAACGCTCACGCCGCAGCAGGTACGTGTGCTGATGATGCTGTCGGAAGGCTTGCTCAACAAGCAAATTGCCTACCAGCTCGGTGTCTCCGAAGCGACAGTGAAGGCGCACGTGTCCGCAATTTTGCAAAAACTCGGTGTTGAAAGCCGGACCCAGGCCGTGATTGCTGCGGCAAAGATCGAAGCCGGCCAGTGGCCGCAGAGCGTTGCCGCCGAAAACTAGCCGTTCTTGCTATTCCGCGGCCACCCGCAGCACGCGCCATTGCGCAAGCAACGCGCGCAGCGCTGCAGGCTTGATTGGCTTGTGCAGGACCTGCACGCCTTCCTCACGCGCCTGTTCCCGCACTGCCGGCGAACGGTCGGCGGTAATCAGAATCGCCGGTAAGTCGCCGTAGCGGTGGCGCAAAGCAACAATGGCCTCAATGCCGGTGCCGCTATCGAGATGGAAATCGACCAGAAGCCCATTCGGAATTGTTGCGCGTTCGGAAATCGCCGCCAGCGCGAACGTCAGATCCGGCGCCTTGATCACGTCGCAACCCCAACCGCGCAGCAATGTTTCCATGCCGTCGAGAACCGATGGCTCGTTGTCGACGCAGAGTGCGGTTATGCCGGCAAGCTGGCTGGGGTCGACCCGGAAGCTCTCCCGGGCCAGCAGCTCGATGGGCGCCTCATTTGAAAGCGGTACCGTCACTGTAAAATGTGAACCTCGGCCGCTTTCCGATTCGAGCCCTATCGGACAATCCAGCACGCGGGCCACGCGCTCCACGATCGAAAGCCCAAGGCCCAGTCCGCGCGCAATCTTCGCGCCCTGATCAAGGCGATGGAATTCGATAAATATGTCGCGCCACTTATATTGCGGGATGCCGACGCCGGTGTCGTAAATGTCGATGCGCAAGTCGGCGCCCAGCCGTCGGCAGCCAATGAGGACCCGACCCTGGGGCGTGTATTTGATGGCATTGGACACAAGGTTTTGGATCAAGCGGCGCAACAAACGCCGGTCGGATCGCACAACCAGCGTACATGGCACAATGATCAAATCGATGCCCTTCGAAGTTGCGAGCGGAGCGAATTCGAGTTCAATCTGACGCATCAATTCATCGACACGGAAACTTGCAAATTCCGGCCGCAGCGCGCCGGCGTCGAGCCGCGACATATCGAGCAATGCGCCCAATATTTCCTCGACCGCCTCAAGCGAGGCATCGATGTTGTCGACTAGCCGACGATCATCCTGGGCGCCGCGTTCGGTCAGGCTGGTCACATAAAGCCGCGCCGCGTTGAGCGGTTGCAAGATGTCGTGGCTCGCTGCCGCGAGAAACTTTGTCTTGGAAATATTGGCGGCCTCGGCTTCGCCCTTGGCATGGGCAAGGGCGGCATTGAGACGAGTCAATTCCTCGGTTCGTTCCCGCACACGCCGTTCCAATGTTTCATTCGACCGTTCGAGGGCTTCGGCTGCCTCAACGCTGGCGGTAATGTCAGTAAACGTGGTGACGATACCGCCGTCCGGCATGCGGTTCGCGCGGGCCTCGATTACCACGCCATTCGCGGACCGCGCCAGAAACGGCTCACAACCAGAAATGTAACGCTCAAGTTGCGCCCCGACCAGCTCTTCAGCTCCATCGGCCGTGCTCTCTCCGCGCCTGCTGTTGAAGCGTACGATGTCTGCAAGCCCGACCCCGACACGGATCAGGCTCGGCGGCAGGTCGAGGATCTCACCGAACTGCCGGTTCCAGCAGATCAGCTGAAGTTCCTTGTCGAACACTGCGATTCCCTGGCGCACATGATCGAGAGCCGTCTGCAGGATTTCACGATTGTACTGGATCGCCGCGTTAGCATCGTCGAGTAGTTTCAGTGCCGCTTTGGTCGACACTGTGCGCTTACGCAGCAGGAACGAGAGCACCAGTCGTGACGATGCGCCGCCAATCGCGGACGCCAGAATGTGCTCGGCGTGCCGCACCAGCCGAAAATCAGCCTCGTCCTTTGGCTCGAGACTTATACGTTGAGCGCCGGCAAAGCTTTCGAAAGCCGTGCGGGTCCGATTCTCGCCGAGGTAGCGCGCAACCGTGGCTGTCAGTTCGTCCACCGTGACGGACGAGCGCCAACGCCGGAAGCCGGGCGAGATCGGGGTGAGATCCGAAGGTACGAATGTATTCGCCTGTATCCGCTCGATCGGCGAGGGCGCGCGGCGGAAAGAGAAGCCAATGTAGAACAAGATATTGATCAGGAGGCTCCACGCTACGCCATGAACCAGAGGCGGCAGGTCTAAGCCAAACAAATGCTGCGGACGCAGCATGTCCAGGCCGGCTGGCCCGTCCGTGAGAATCCGTTCGCCGATCACGCCAATGTCCGAAAGCGTCGGAAGCAGCAAAGTATAGGCCCAAACGACAAAGCCGGCGGTCATTCCCGCGATGGCGCCCGCCGCTGTGGCACGTCGCCACAACAGCCCTCCGAAAAAGGCCGGCGCCAGTTGCGCGATCGCGGCGAACGAAAGCAACCCGATCGAGGCGAGTTGCGCTTCTCCGGCCGAGCGGTAGTAGATATAAGCGAGCAGCAGGATCGCAAAAATCGCAATCCGGCGCACCGTCAGCAGCAGCGAGCCGACATTCTCCCGGCCGCTGATCAGGGCCTCGCGCCGCTGAAGGACCAGCGGCATAATCAGGTCGTTCGACACCATGATCGAGAGGGCGACCGATTCAACGATCACCATGGCGGTGGCAGCGGACAGGCCGCCTACGAAAGCGACGATGGTGAAGAGATTGGAGCCACTTTGCAGTGGCAGTGCCAGTACAAACATGTCGCTGTCCACGCTACCCGTCGGAAAAGTCAGCAGGCCGGCGAGTGCGATCGGAACCACGAACAGATTTATGAGCACGAGGTAGACAGGGTAAAGCCAGACGGCGCGCTTGATTTCGCCTTCGTTGTTGTTTTCGACAACGGCAACGTGGAATTGTCGCGGCAACATAATAAACGCTACAAACGATAGCAGCGTCATCGCTACGAGCGTATCGATGCGCGGCTCCCGGCTGAAGATGGCGGCCGTAGCCGGTCGTTGCATTGCCTCGTTGAACAGTGCCAGGGGGCCATCAAACATCCAGAAGGTGACGAAAATTCCGACGGCGAGAAACGCCACCAGTTTGACGATCGACTCCGCCGCGACCGCCAGCATCAGTCCATCCTGGTGCTCCGTCGCATCGATATGACGGGTGCCGAACAGCACCGCGAAGGTTGCCATTGAAAGCGCCACGAAAAGCGCGATGTCACCGAGCAGAGGCCGGGTGACATCCGTTGCCGGCGTAATGTGGGCAAGGATGGTTTCCAGCGATGATGAAACCGCTTTGAGCTGCAGCGCGATGTACGGAATCGTGCCGACGATCGCAATGAGCGCGACAGTCGCCGCAACGGCCTGACCCTTGCCATAGCGGGCGGCAATAAAATCGGCGATTGAGGTAATGTTGTGCGTCTTCGCGAGCCGTACGACGCGCATCAGCAACGGGCTGCACAGGCCGATCAGAAGTAAGGGCCCGATGTAAATAGTCAGGAAGTCGAAGCCCGTGCGTGAAGCGAATCCGACCGACCCGAAAAAGGTCCACGATGTGCAATAGATGGCCAGCGACAGTGGATAGATCAGCAGCCGCGCACGCCCTTCGCGGCCAAGACCGCGGGTGCGGTCACCGTAACTTGCCACCAGGAAAAGCAACCCGATGTACGCAAGCGCGGCAACGATGACCACCCAACCTTGCAGCATGTACTCTCCAGATCGGGACAACTTCCGATTGGCACTTTAGCGGAGTTGGCTTGCCTCAAAACACCTGGCGCTTTCGCGCCAGGCTTCGGTCGGTGCGGCAAATTGGCGGCGCGTGAGTTCAAAACTCCGTGCTGCCTCACCGAAGTACCATTTTGCCATCCGATTATACCATAAACAATTGTACCGCTTACATTTTTTAACTCAATCCGACCCGGATGTGATGCACAATATCAGGTGGCGATGGATTGCATAACTCCAAGGCGGCAACCTATGGCTTTGCAGGATTTACCAACAGACGAGCTGTTTGTCGTTGACGACGACGTCTCGATCCGGGACGCGCTTTCGATCGTTTTTACGCTGGCTGGCTACCGTGTCACTGGATTTGCGGACACCGAGACGTTTCTCGCGGCTGCACGCAACCGTATGCCCGCATGCATATTGCTCGATCTGCACTTGCCTGAAAAATCCGGCGTGGCGGCGCTCAAGGAACTCAATGCGCAAAATTATCCTGCACCGATATTTATTGTTACCGGCGACGGCGATGTCGGTTGCGCCGTGGAAGCTGTAAAGAGTGGCGCGTTCGACTATCTCGTCAAGCCGTTTGATGCGCGCTCGATTGTCATTCGGGTGGCCGGCGCGATCTCCACGTTCAAGAAGCGCGCTGCACATCCTGGCGGCGACGACAGCTGGCGCGCGGAGTTTCCCGGCCAGGCATTGCTGACGCCGCGGGAACGCGAAGTGCTGGACCAGATCGCTGCTGGCGCGTCTAACAAGGAGGCCGGTCGCAGGCTCGGTATCAGTCCGCGCACCATCGAGGTGCATCGGGCGCGCGTCATGGAAAAAACGGGCGCTCGCAATGCCGCCGATCTCGTGCGCATTGTGCTCGGCAATGGCGTTGGCCCCGCGGCAGCGCCGCCCCCGGGGATGGTTGCGTGACGGTGGCGCGTCGCCTGATCTATTAGATGTATTTGACGTGACGGCCCGCGCGCGGCATTGATCGCGCCTGACGGGCCGGGGCGCGGGTGCACCTGGCTCCCTGAGAGCCCAGGCATTGTCCGCGCCATCAGCCGATAATCGTTCAGCAATCCTGCACCTTGGCGAAACTCTTGCCATTGCGCTGGCGGGCGGTGCCGCGCTCGGGCTGGTCGGGGTGCCGGCGGGCTGGCTGTCGGGCTCGATCCTGGCGGTTGCCGCCGCCGCGCTCGCCGGCCGGCCGATGCTGATTCCAACATTGATGATGCGCGCGATCTTCGTGCTGATCGGCATATCGCTCGGTGCGGTGGTGACGCCGGAATCGTTGCACGGCATGGCGACCTATCCACTCAGTATCGCCATCCTGCTGCTGGCGATGGCTTTCATTTCGATCGGCGGCGCCGGTTATCTCCGCCTCGTCCATGGGTGGGGCACGGCCGATGCATACCTCGCCGCTGCGCCCGGCGGGATGTCGCAGGTATTGGCACTCGGTGCGGATCTCGGAGCTGATTTGCGCGCGATCGCGATTGTGCAGAGCATCCGCGTAGTCGTTATTGCCGTCGGCTTGCCGGCCGGATTGTCTCTACTCGGTCTGGTTGGACATGCCCCGCCGAGGGCGGCCGTGACGCTCAATTTGGCCACGCTCGATGAATTGGGGATCCTGGTTGCAGCCTCCGGTGTCGCTGCATTGATTGCCTACCGCTTTCGCTTTCCCGGCGGCCTGTTATTCGGCGCCATGCTCACCTCGGCGGTGCTGCATGGCAGCGGCCTGATTTATGCGGTCATGCCGTGGTGGGTCGCGAATACTGCAATGGTTGCCATGGGCGCGATCACCGGATCGCGGTTTGCAAATATGCCCATGCGATTGTTGCTGAACTTTGTCGCTGCTGCTTTCGGTTCATTTGCGGTGGCGGTGACGATTGCCGCACTTTTTGCCGCCATTCTCATCAACCTGCTGTCACTGCACGTTGCTGAGGTCATGATTGCCTTCGCGCCTGGCGCGGTCGATGCAATGATGCTGCTGGCACTAGCGCTCAACCTCGATCCTGTCTATGTCGGCGCACATCATCTCACGCGCATTTTTTTCGTGTCGCTCACCATGCCGTTGATGGCGCGGCGTGGCGCGCGCACCTTGCCGCCCGGAAACGAGCCGGCCAGGCAACCGTCGAAACGCGCGTTGAAGCGGCCCCCATATCAGGATTGATGTTGTCGAGATTGCGGCTTATTCCGCCGCCGCGGCGTGCCGACGTTGTGCCAGGCCAAGCCGATCCCACACGTCCACCAGTGCTTCGGCGAGCGTGTCGATCAGCACGTCGTCGTGGTAAGGCGAGGGCGTGATGCGCAGGCGCTCCATTCCACGCGGCACGGTCGGATAGTTGATCGGCTGGATGTAGATGTCATGCTCGGACAGCAGCAAATCGCTGGCCGCCTTGCATTTCTCCGCATCGCCGATCAGCACTGGCACGATATGCGTGGTGCTCGGCATCACCGGGAGCCCAGCGGCGTTGAGCACCGCCTTCACGCGCGCGGCGCGGTCCTGATGGCGGTCGCGTTCCCAGCTTGACGTCTTCAGATGGCGGATGGCAGCTGCTGCTGCTGCGCATATCGCGGGCGGCAGCGCCGTGGTGAAGATGAAACCGGGAGCGTAAGAACGTACCGCGTCGACGACTTCTTCGCTGGCCGCGATATAGCCGCCGAGGCAACCAAAGGCCTTGGCGAGGGTGCCCTCGATCACATCGACGCGGGCGATCGCATTGTCGCGTTCACAGATGCCGCCACCGCGGGGTCCGTACATTCCGACGGCGTGCACTTCGTCGCAGTAGGTCATGGCGCCATAGCGCTCGGCCAGATCGCAGATCGCGTGCACTGGTGCGACATCGCCGTCCATGGAGTAGAGGCTCTCGAAGACGATCAGTTTGGGCCGCGCGGGATCGGCAGCCTTCAGCAATTGCTCGAGATGGACGACGTCGTTGTGCCGCCAGATTTGTTTTTCGGAGCTGGACTGACGCACGCCTTCGATCATGGAATTGTGGTTGAGAGCGTCGGACAGGATGAGGCAATTCGGCAGCAGCCTGGCGATGGTGGCGATACCGGTTTCGTTCGACACATAGCCTGATGTGAACACCAAAGCCGCCGGCTTGCCGTGCAGGTCCGCGAGCTCGCGCTCGAGTTCAATGAGCGGATGGTTGGTGCCGGCAATGTTGCGCGTGCCGCCGGCGCCGGTGCCCATGCGGGCAGCGGCTTCGACCATGGCGCCGATGACCTTCGGATGCTGCGCCATGCCCAGGTAATCGTTCGAGCACCAGATCACGACATCGCGCTGGCCTTGCGGAGAATGCCAGATGGCATGCGGGAAGCGGCCGGCAATGCGCTCTAGATCGACAAAAACCCTGTAACGGCGCTCATCACGCAACCTGTCGAGCGCGGCCGTAAATAGTCGCTTGTAATCCATTGTTCTTTTCCCGCCCGCCGCAACCACCTTTTAGAAGGGTTCCAGGGTAGTTGTCGAGGCGAGTTTTGTCGCATCGCAAATCGGCGCATTGACCAACATCAAATGCGCCGGGGCGGGCGGAAGGCGCTTAAGTCAATATGGCCATGCATGCCGGCGAGCAATATGGCGCCGATATGCAGTTGCAGCACAAACTCTCCGGCCAGAATAAGCCTGGCCAATTCATCAGGCGAAACCAGTCTGAGTTCGATGCCGGTCTCGATTGCCAGCGGATTGGCGCGTTGTCCAATCTCGACAAAGAACGTATGGATTTGGTTCGACAGTCGCGCCGTGCAGGGCGCGTAACTGCCGAGCGCGTGCACATTTTGTGCAGCAAATCCGGTCTCTTCCAGCAGCTCCCTGCGACAACAGTCGATCGGCAGTTCGTCTTTATCAAGCATGCCAGCCGGTAGTTCCCATGTGAAATTCTCAAGCGCGGGCCGGAATTGCCGCACGATGGGGATTGTCCCATCCGGCGTTCGTGCGACGACGGCCACGTAGTCCGTTTGGCTGATGGCGTGATAGACGTCCGGCTTTGCACCGGGGGTGAACTCGACCCCGCGCTCGACGATTTCCACCCACGGCGACACGCGCGTCGCGCGGCGGCTCACGATCTTCGGCCAATCCGCGTTTTTTGCCGCGTTTTTTGCCATGGTCATTGCCCCGTATCAGGTCGCGCGTTTACGGCGCACGCTTTCCGCCGGTCGCCGGAAATAAGCGGTGGCGAACGCGTAGGTATACCAGCGCAGGTAATCCGGAAGCCATCTTATCACCTGGAAACGGCTGGAGCCGCGGGTTCGCTCGAACCATTGCGCCGGCACTTCGCCGATGTGCCAGCCAAGCCGATGGCACTTCACGAGCAGCTCGATACTGTAGCAGAAGCCGCGCTCCAACTCGATTTCGATCTCGTCCAGTACGCGACGCGAGAAGAGCCGAAAGCCGCTGCTCGCATCATGGGTCGGCAGACGTGCGAAATGGTAGAGCGTGAAACTTGCGAGGCGGACCAGAACAGCCTTTAGCCAGGGGCATCCGACCATGTTCCCGCCCGCCATAAATCGGCTGGCGCAAACGATGTCACAACCGTTTTCCGCTTCCGCGACCATCGAGTCGATCATGCCGGCATTGAAGTCGTCGTCCGCCGGAAATACGAGGACGTATGGTGCATCGCCCGAAGAAAATCCGGTCAGCACGGCGCCGTGGGCGCCGCGTCCGCGATTGCGCACAAACTTGATAGCGAGGCTATTGAAACTCTCACGATTTTTCCTGATCGCCGGCAGCGTGTCATCGTCTTCGCGATCGTAACAGATCAGAATCCGGACTGGTGTATTGACGTCGCGGGCGAGCGCGCGCAACGTCGGCACGATATTGACGCCTTCGTTGTAGACCGGGATAACAATGTCGAGGCGCGGCGTTGCGTTGTTCATTGGACGACATCGCTTCCTTCGAACTCATTCATGGTAGGCCGGATGACCTTGGCTTCTCTCCGCTCGTGAGCACGAAGGGTCGGAACGGCTTTAAGATCGCCAGATTGAACAGGAAATTGTCGATGAAATTATAAATTGGCAGCAACACGCGCGTGCGCCGGGACGCAACATAGCGGTAAGCGAGGCCAGCCAGGAAATCCAACTCAACGCTAAATCCTTCATTGCGGAAAATCTTGGCCACATGCCAGGCCAATATCGGCCGCTCGTTTTCCGTCACGCCCACCGAACTGTAGAAGGGCGAGGAGCGGTCGCGATAAAGCCACATGAATGGATTCATGCGGTTGGGATCGAAGGCCACGAAACGGCCACCAGGCTTGAGCACGCGCTGGACTTCAGCCGCCAGCCGCCGCGGATCAGGAAAATGGTGCACCAGCCCGCTTAACAGCACGCCATCGAGGCTTGCGGTTTCAAATGGGAGATTTTCGGCGTCACCTTCGATGAGTTCAAGGCCGGGGTACGTGCGTCGTCCAAGCGCGACCAGTTTGGGACTGATATCCAGACCGACACTTTGATAACCTGAGCGTCGCAACAACTCTGTAAACACGCCGGAGCCGCAACCAAGATCGGCAACGCGCGCGCCGGCCGGCAAACCACTTAATCGTTTGAACGCGGCAATCAGCCGATCGTTGGCCTGCGGCGCGAATACATCATATTCATTGCTGTCGGCATGGGCGTCGAAGAAGGCGACTTCCTTGCCCTTGTCCTGCGTGCCATTGCCGTTCATCGAAATGATCGCCTACAGCACCCGCGGCATCGGCAGCGGCGTGATCAGCTGGCCGCGAAATCCCTTGGCCTTGAGCTTGGGTGCGAGTTCGTCGGCGATGTGCCAGGAAAAAATAATCGCGCAGTCGGGCTGGTCGGAATACAATCTTGCTTCGTCAACCACCGGAATCTGTGTGCCCGGCATACATTTGCCGATCTTCAGCGAGCCGGCGATTTCGCAGACATAATCAATCAAGCCCTCATCCAGGCCGACATAATTGACCAGGGTGCTTGCGCGCGATGGCGCGCTGATACCGGCGACGCGCGCGCCTTTTTCCTTCAGGTCGCGCAACATTGCGAGCAAACGAAGCTTGGAGAGGATGACGTCGTGTCGGAATCTCTCCAATCGCTTGGCCATCGCTTCGCCGCGCGGTTCGGCAGCCAGCATCCGCCGGACGCCGTCCTGGACGGTGTGAGCGCCGTGACGCGCGGCGTAGACGCGAATCGAGCCACCATGGCTCGGGATTGGCCGCGCATGGAACACCTCGAGACCGTGCATTTCGAAAAGATGCTTCAGGCTCGTCAGTGAATAGTAGCGGAGATGCTCGTGATAAATTGTGTCGTACTGCAGGGTGTCGAGCAGGGGAATGAGATAATGCGACTCCGTCACGAACACGCCGTCGTCTTTCAGCATCTCGACGACGCCGTCGACGATGGCGTGAACATCCTCGATATGGGCAAAACAATTTGCGGCGGTAACGACGCTGGCCGGTCCATACTCGCGTTTGACTTCGCGCGCGACCTCGGGCCCGAAATAGCGCTTGATGGTGGGAATCCCGCGCTGATTGGCAATATCACCGACGTCGGTCGGTTCAATGCCAAGGACCCGCTGGCCGCCGTTCTGAAAATTCGACAGCAGAGTGCCGTCGTTGGAGCCGATATCGATGACAAGGTCCTGGTCGCCGAGACCGAGCATCGCTGCGCTCTCGCGCTGCAGGTCGGCGAAGTTGTCACGCAGCAGTCTGGTCGTGCCGCTGGTGTAGGGATATTCCGGCGGAAAAATAATGACGGGGTCGACCGCTAGGCCAAGCTGGACGAGCTCGCAATTGTGACAATGCAGCAGCGTGGTCGGAAACCACGGCAGCTGGCGCGGGACCTGTCCGACCGGCACCATCTGGTTGACCGGCGGCATATAGCCAAGCGACAGCACGTAATCGAGCGGCGCATGGCCGCACACCTGACAGCTTTCGATCGGAACGCTGGCGCCGGTGCCGGCAGCGCGCGCAACTTTGGTGGGGCGCAAGGCTCGTGATCTCCTTTGACGTCAGCCTGGCGCGAGCTGGATGTTGCGCCAGTACCAGTCAAGCGTTGGCTTCAAGCCGTCGCTCAACGCGACGCGAGGCTTATAGCCCAGCTTGCCGATTTTCGAAATGTCGGGACAGCGGCGTGATGTCCCGCCAGGTGCGGGCTTGCCGGCGACCAGATCGATATCACGTCCGGCATGCGCTGCCACGCGCCGCGCGAGGTCCGCGATACTGACCTCTTCCATCGTGCCGACGTGATAGATGCCAAGATGCTCGCCTTTGTCACGCATCACCAGCACGCCGGCGACAAGGTCGTCGATGAAACAGAAGCTGCGGGTTTCTTGCCCGCTCCCCTGAATTTCGAACCGGATCGTTCCCGCCGGCTGTCTCTTTGACGCGGCGTCGAGGCGCAAGGCGAGCTGGGGAATGACGTGCTCCCAGCCCATGTCGGGGCCGTAGACATTGTGGGGGCGAAAAATCAGGACGCGCTCGAAATATTTACGGCCGAAATTGATGGCCATCAGCTCGCTGATCAGCTTTCCGCCGCCGTAAGAATAGCGCGGGTTCAGCGGGTCGGGGATGGAGAGCGGTGCACTCTCGTCGGTCGGGATTTTCGGTGGCGTCTGATAGACCTCGGAGCTCGACGCAAGAATCAGGCGACCAACATTGTTCTTGCGGCAGGCATCGATCACATTGATCATTCCGCGCACGCCGACGTCGAGCACCAGATCGGGCCGGCTATAGAAGAACTCAGTGCCATTGATGAAGGCGAGGTGCTGCACCTCGTCCATCCCTTGCACCGCTTTGGTGACCGCACCAGCGTCGCGGATATCTCCGGCGATGAATTCGATGCTCTTTTCAACTTCGGCCAACCGGCGTGGTGCGCCGCGCGAATTATCATCAAGCACGCGCACATGATGGCCGCCGCGGACCAGGGCTTTCACGAGTCCGGAGCCGATGAAGCCGCTGCCCCCGGTGACGAGAATACGGCTCACGCACGCGCCCCTTTATTGATGCCGGCCTGCGTGACATCGATCCACGCGCCCGACTGATGCGACCGCCTTGCCGCGTCGATCAGTGACTGCACGCGATGACCTTCGGCAAACCCGGGTGTAGCGGGAGCGCCTGTTTCGATGGCGTCCAGGAAGATCTTGGCCAGCCGCGACACCGGTGCGATGCGGCCATCCGGATATTGCGCGTCGACCGGATCCTCGACCGGAATGCGCGCGAACGCCGACGGTCTCCTGGCATGAAACAACTCAAAGCCGCGCATATAGTCGGCACCGGGATTGTGCAGTACGAGCGTTCCGTCCTCGCCGAAGAATTCAATGCGGTGTCCGATGCCGAGATAGGACGCGCAGCTCATCGACAGGCTCGCCAGCATTCCTTTCGTGAATTGCAGTGCCATCGCGACGCTTGTTTCCAGCTCGCTGTCATCCGGCAAGCCGGCTACGCGCGCGATGAGCCCATCGATCGGCCCGCAGAACCACTCGAGATAATGAAAGCAATGTGAAATGAAGTTGCCCAGCACGCCGCCGCCATCGTCGCCCAAGGTCTTCCAGTTGCGCATGCGGAGCTGGATGGCCCGGCTTTCCACGTGCCAGTGCACGGTAACGTGGCGGAGCGCGCCGATTGCGTTGGCGTCGAGCATCGTCTTGGCGCGCTGCCAGGTCATGACCTGATGAAAATTAAAGTCGATCATCGTCGGTTTGCGGCTCAACGTTGCCTGTCTCAACATGGCGTTTGCATTGGCAAGATCGCTGGCCATCGGCTTTTCGGCGAACACCGGCTTGCCCAGCTCCAGCGCACGGATCGCAATCTGCGTCTGGAGGCCTGGCAACGTGGCGATGGCGACCGCCTGCACGTCATTGTCTTCGACCAGGGCGCGCCAGTCGCCGTAAGCTTTGGCGATGCCTTCTGCCTTGGCCATTTCGGATGTGCGCGCGGCGTTGCTGCCGGCAAGCGCGAACACCTCGCAGCGGGGGTCGGCGCGAAATGCGGGCAACTGAACGGTGCGTCCGTAATTACTGCCGACGATGCCTACACGGGTCACAGTTTCAAAGCCCCACCAGGAGGGAATTTGTCAGGTGCGGCATGGATTTGAGCCAAATCGACATGCTACGCAAGGGCGAATTGGCGCTCGCCCGGGACGACATCAATGACCGCTTCGCACGAGGATGTTGCCGGCTCCGGGTGGCGCAAGCTGGCTGTGCTGGTGTTGTGCATTGTCGCAATCGGTCTGCCGATCAACACTATTTCCGGGTATGCGCTGCTGCTGATTCTGGCGGTCGTCATTTTCTGTGGCGACGTTCGCGATCAGGCTCGCGCATGGGTAGCCGCGGTTGCGATCGCGGCGATTGCCGTACTGGGGCAGGCGGTTTTGTCGCCGCCGCGCATTCAGGAAGGGCACAATGTCTTTTTACCGGAGTCCGGCGCTGCAACGCGGCTTGCCCCGGGAGGTCTACGATCACCTTGCCGCCGCGTTTGACGCGCAGTATCCGCCGGACAAGCGCTGCGATCCGAAAGAGTTCGGCTGCTGGCGGGGCCAGGGCAGGCCCGATTCGACCTTTGCGTTTTCCGCCGATGGGATTTGGCGCGCGCCGGCCTATTCACGTGCGGTAAGCACGCTCAACTTTGTCGATCCAATTTGGCTGCACCTCGGGTTTGTCAACGAGCTTCGCTATAACTGGACCGGCGATACCGACGCGCGCCGCGCGGTACGTGACCGGCGCTTCTGGATGGGTTGGGATCGCTGGCATTTCACAATGCCGTGGTTCGAGGTGATCAGCCTGCCAGCGGACTATGCCGGCGGTGAATTGTGCTGGCGCGGCGATGTGATGTGGGAAGGCGAAGACCAGCACTTTGCGCTGCTCGCCGGAGACGATTGCCGAAGCATCAGCGCATCCGACGTGGGCAAACGTATTGTCGGCGTCGGCATCAAGCCGGACACACTTGCAATGAACTTAACCCCGCCGTGGAGTGTGCGCCTGCGGAGTTTTGCGCGCGGGATCTTGCTGTTGGCGGCGGCGGCAGCGTTGATAGCCGTTCTCATTCGGATCAGGCCCGGCCGAATGCTGGTCCCGCTCATCATTGTCGGCCTGTCGGTGCTGGTCATCGCGGTGGACGACGCCAGCTTCCTCGGCGGTCTTCGGCCATTCGACGGGGGCGACGATGGCCTCTTTTACGATGGCACCGGACGCGTGATTTTGCAGAAATTGCTCGCCGGCGATTTATTTGGCGCGCTGGAAGGCGGTGAAAAAGTTTATTACTACGGCGGGCCCGGGCTACGGTATTTCCGGGCGCTCGAGCATATTGTGTTCGGCGAAAGCTTTCTTGGCTATCTCTCCCTGGTTCTTTTATTTCCTTTTCTTGCTTACGCCTTGTTCCGGCGTTTCTTGCCCGAGCGCTGGTCGCTGGCGCTGATACTCCTTTTTATTGCCATACCGGTTGGCACTCTTTTTGGCACGAGCTTCGTGCAATACGAACAATGGGCATCCCGCGGCTTTGCGGATCCGGCCGCGTATATCCTGTTCGTGGCAGGACTTGTGCTGATCGTGAGCATACGACCGGATGAGCATCGAAACATATGTCGCGCTTTCTTTGGCGCCTTGCTGCTGGCGCTCGGAATTTTCATGAAACCGATTGTTGCGCCGGCCGCGGCCGTTTTGCTCGGTGGTGCGGGCGTCGCCGCACTTTATTGGCGGCAGTGGGCGCGGCTTGCCGGTTTTTGCGTGGGATTTTTTCCGGTCTTTTCGATGGCGCTGCACAACTGGGTTTACGGCCACGTATTTGTGCTGTTCAGCGCCAATGCCGAACACTCGTCCCTGCTTGTGATGCCTCCCTCGGCCTATGTCTCGGCCGCGCAGGAACTAGCGAGCCTGGAGTTGAACGGTGAGCACCTCAGGCGTCTTGTGCTTCAGATCGGGCAATGGCTGAGCGGGCCGGCCGAAGTCATATGTCACGATTCCACTGAATGCCGCCGGCGTCGTCATTCTTATCTACGTCGTTGTCCGTGGACGCCAGTTCGATCCCTGGCTGCGCCTGATCGGCGCCGCAACGCTCGCGCAGCATAGCGTGGCCCTGTTCTACACGGGCGCGATTGCCCGCTATCATTTCCTCACCTGGTTCCTCACGATGCTGGTGACGGCGGCCTGGTTTCACCGGGTCGGAATTGGCTGGCTGAAACGGCGTTTTCCCGCCCTTTCGCAGCAATTCGTCGTGCATCCATGGTCCCGCCGGCTTGCATCCGGTCTCGCGCGGCTGCAAAAAGCTTGGGCATGAGCAAAAAACCCACCGGTATCGCTAACGGTCTGACCAACTATGGCGACCGCGATTTTTCCCTTTATCTCCGGCGCTCGTTCGCGCGGTCGATGGGGTATTCCCAGGAGATGCTGGCCAAGCCCGTCGTCGGCATCGCCTATACGCCGTCGGGCTTCAATAATTGTCACCGCCATTTCCCCGAACTGCTGGAGGCGGTCAAGCGCGGCGTTCTGGCAGCCGGAGCGCTGCCGATTGAATTTCCCACGATTTCGCTGGGCGAGGTGTTTCTCAATCCGACCAGCCTGAAATTCCGCAATCTGATGTCCATCGACACCGAGGAAATGGTGCGCGCGCAGCCGATGGATTCTGTGGTCCTGATGGGCGGCTGCGACAAGACGGTGCCGGCGCAGCTCATGGGCGCGGTGTCGGCCAACAAGCCTTCGGTCATGCTGGTGGCGGGCCCCATGATGACAGGGCGCCATCGCGGCGAGCGGCTGGGCGCCTGCACCGACTGTCGGCGTTTCTGGGCGCAATATCGCGCGGGCAGGATCGACGATGAGGAAATCGCGGAGGTCGAAGGCAAGCTCGCCACCACCGCCGGCACCTGCGCGGTGATGGGGACGGCTTCGACGATGGCCTGCATTGCGGAAGCCCTCGGCATGATCCTGCCGGGGACTGCGGCTATTCCCGCGGTGCATGCCGACCGCTTGCGCGCAGCGGAAGCCACCGGCGCCGCGGCGGTCAAGTTAATCGGCTCGAATCTGACGCCCGATCGCATTGTGAACCAGAAGTCGGTCGAGAACGCGTTGCGCGTTCTCCTCGCGATTGGCGGCTCGACCAACGCGATTATTCATCTCACGGCGATTGCCGGCCGCGCGGGGATTCCGGTGTCGCTGCAACGCCTCAACGAACTGTCCGACACCACGCCGGTGCTGGTGAATCTGAAGCCGGTCGGTAACGGCTACATGGAAGATTTTTTCGCCGCCGGCGGCGTCGGCGCCCTGCTGCGTGAACTCCAGGATCTGCTGCACCTCGACTGCATTACCGTGACGGGCGAGACGCTCGGTGAGCGGCTGTCGCACGAAGGCGATGGATGGGTTGACCGGACGATCATCGCGGAACGAAGGAAGCCTCTGGAACCACACGGCGGCCTGGTGGCGCTGTTCGGAAATCTGGCGCCCGAAGGCGCCATCCTCAAGCGGTCGGCGGCCGATTCCACCCTGTTCGAGCACGAGGGGCGGGCCGTCGTCTTCTCGTCACTCGAGGATCTCGCCGCCCGTGTCGATGATCCAGATCTCGATGTCGATGCCAAGGACATCATG
This sequence comes from uncultured Alphaproteobacteria bacterium, assembly GCA_963815055.1. GTDB lineage: Bacteria > Pseudomonadota > Alphaproteobacteria > Rhizobiales > Xanthobacteraceae > Pseudolabrys. Next base: position 806,546 of record CAWFEU010000001.1, read on the forward strand.
GTCCTGCAAAATGCCGGGCCGCATTCGGCCTCGGCAATGCCGGAGGCGGGTTACCTGCCGATCCCGAAAAAGCTCGCGACCAAAGGCATCAAGGACATGGTGCGTGTCTCCGATGCGCGCATGAGCGGAACCGCGTTCGGTACGATTGTATTGCACGTGACCCCGGACAGCGCGTCCGGCGGCCCGCTTGCGTTGGTGCGCACAGGTGACCGGATCCGGCTCTCGGTAAGCAAACGGCGCATCGATCTTGCCGTCGACGAGGCTGAGCTCAAGCGGCGCGCTGCGGCATCCAAACCGTCCGCGCAGGTCCCCACGCGCGGTTATGCTCGGCTGTACGCGCAGGAAATCATGGGCGCCGATCAGGGCTGCGATTTTTCGTTTTTGAAACCGCGCTGAACGTTTCTTCCCGCAACATCATTCAAATGCGGCGCCCGTTTACGCGCGCGTAGTCTTAACGCCGGTTAACCATCGACGCTGTCCGAATTTAATCCGGCCAAAGAATTGATCCATCAGAATTGCGAAAATACCGCCGGCCATGAGCCAATCTATGGGCCGATGCGGGGCAATTGCTCCAGATGCGGGTTTCATGTTTCGCGCGTTGAAATATTTCGACAGGAATCGCGGGCGGCGAAAAGCCGCCTTCGCTGGCGTGCTGGTCATTGCCGTCACTCTCGCGATCACTGGGGTCGCTTACGTCTTCGTCCCGCCGCGCGGCGCGATTTTATTCGCGTTCGTCGCTATTTCCGTTGCGCTCGGGGTTTGTCTCGTCGCGTCGATGTCGGCGCGCATCCGGCAAAAGTTAAGCGAACGAAACCTACAACTCGACGTCGCGCTCAATAACATGAATCAAGGTCTGTGCATGTTCGATGCGCAGAACCAGCTGGTCGTCTGGAACGAACGCTATCGGGACATGTACAGCATTGATCCACGACGCATTTGGCGGGGATGCACGATCCGCGATCTGCTCGATGCGCGCATTGCGGCGGGGACTTTCCCGCTTGATCCGGCACGTTACAATGAAGACCTGCGTGCCGCGCTGAAAGAGCGGAAGGCTTTCACCCTCAACGTCGAATTGAAGGACGGCCGCACCATCGCGGTCGTCAACCAGCCGATGACCGCCGGCGGCTGGGTTGCGACGCACGAGGACATCACCGAGCGCAAACGGGCGGAACGCGAGCTGGAGCGCACCCGCTCATTCCTGGACACGATCATCGAGCACGTGCCGTCGCCGATCATCGTGAAGAATATTCCCGACTTGCGCTACCTACTGATCAACCGGGCCGCCGAAAAATATCTGGGCGTCGGCCGCTCCGTGATGCTGGGCAAGACCGCTGGCGATGTCATGCCTCAATCCAGTGCGCAGAAGATCGAAGCCGAAGACCACAAGCTGATTGAATTGGGTGAAATCGCTTTCCTCGGCGAACATGCCGTAGCCACGCCGGCGAATGGCACGCGTATTGTCACTGCCATGCGGCTGCCGGTGAAAGCCATCGATGGAAAGCCGCAGTATCTCATCAGCGTGATCAACGACCTCACCGAACAGAAACACCACGAACAGCGCATTGAACATATGGCGCGTCACGACCCGCTGACGGACCTGCCAAACCGTGCCGCATTCAACGATTGCATTGCCTCGACGATCGGTCTCGCCGCGGGATCGCGCGAGAGCTTTGCCCTGCTGTGCATGGACCTGGACCGGTTTAAGGCTGTGAACGACGTGTTCGGACACGCGGTTGGCGATGCCTTGCTGCGCGAAGTGGGACGCCGCCTTGCGACTGTATCGCATGGCGCCTTCCTGGCGCGGCTTGGCGGCGACGAGTTCGCTGTTATCACGCCGGCGGGCATGCAACCGGCGGCGGTCGAGACACTGGCGGAGCGGCTTTCGGCGGCGCTTGACTTAGACGTTGAAATCAACGGCAACACATTGCGCGTCGGGGCAACGATCGGCATTGGCATCTATCCGCAGGATGGCACCGACGCAGCGACGCTCATCGCGAACGCCGATGCCGCGCTGTTTCGTGCGAAAGCCGAGATGCGCGGATCAATCCGGTTCTTTGAAATATCGATGGACAAGCAACTGCGCGAGCGGCGCGCCCTTCAGCAGGATTTGCGCTCGGCGAGCGCGCACGACGAATTGGCGCTCCACTATCAGCCGCAGGCGCACATCAATGGCGATGTCACCGGGTTTGAAGCGTTGGTGCGCTGGCATCATCCCCGCCACGGGCTGGTGCCGCCCGACACTTTCATCCCGCTCGCGGAAGAAAGCGGTCTCATTGTTACGATGGGCGAATGGATCCTGCGCACGGCCTGCCGCGAGGCGGCCTCATGGCCCCGGCCGCTGCATATCGCGATCAATCTGTCGCCGGTCCAGTTTCAGCACGGCGATCTGCCGCGCCTCGTCCACCAGGTCCTGCTGGAGACCGGACTTGCGCCGTCGCGCCTCGAGCTTGAAATCACGGAGGGTGTACTGATCGGCGACTTCACACGGGCGGTGGCGGTTTTGCGGCGCCTGAAAGCCCTCGGTGTGCGCATTGCGATGGATGATTTCGGCACTGGCTATTCATCGCTGTCTTATTTGCAGTCATTTCCGTTCGACAAGATCAAGATCGATCAGGCTTTCGTTGCCAATCTCGGCCACAGCCAGCAGGCAGCAACCATCATCCGCGCGGTGATCGCCCTCGGACGCGGGCTCAATCTGCCGGTAGTGGCGGAGGGCGTCGAGACCGAGGAGCAGCTTCAGTTTCTGGCGAGCGAAAACTGCAACGAGATTCAGGGTTACATCGTCGGCCGGCCGCAGCCGATCGACGAATATGCCGAGGTTGTGGGTCGCGGACGCGTTCCGCGCCGGCCGCGACGCAGGCGGGTGGCAGCGGCAGGCTGATCGGGTTGTTGTATTTATTTCCACGAAGAATGGTGCTGCCGGAGTGGATTGAACACTCGACCTCCCCCTTACCAAGGGGGTGCTCTACCACTGAGCTACGGCAGCATGAAAATGCGCAACGGAATATGGCGCGGCGCGAATGCGGCGGAAACTGCCATACGGCTCCCGGTGGCGCAAGGCGATGACGCGGGCTTGCGAAACGACGAGACGGGCGGATAAATGCCCGCATGACGCGCCAGGGCAAGGATCGGGACAGGACCGATAAGACCAAGAAGCAGCCCAATAAACCGGTTGGCCGTGAGGCGCGTCTCGCCGCGGCGCTGCGCGAAAACCTGCGCCGGCGTAAAGCGCAGGAACGCGGGCGGACCGCGCCGGAAGGCGCCGATGCGCCCGATAATCCGGCCCAGGCGCCTGGTGGCGGGCGGGTTCGCTGAGGGAACCGGACTTTCGCCGCAATTTCACGCCGAAGGTGTTAGGCTTCCGGTGTGAGGCATTGTTAATGGCGGTCGTAAGCCAGTAAGTCTGGCGCAGGGACCGGTACAGAACCGGTCAACGTGATCGGGTGCGGGCGGGGCGGGCAATGGATCGTATACGGGTAGTCGGCGGGCAGCGCTTGAACGGCACGATCCCGATTTCGGGCGCGAAAAACGCAACTTTGCCGCTGATGATCGCGAGCCTGCTCACCGAGGATACATTGATCCTCGAGAACGTGCCGCGGCTGGTCGACGTCATCCAGCTCCAGCGCATCCTGGGAAATCACGGCGTCGACGTGATGATTGCCGGAAAACGCGCGGGCGATGATTTCAACAACGGCCGCACCATCCACATCTCGGCCAAGACCATCGTCGATACCACCGCGCCCTACGAACTCGTGTCCAAGATGCGCGCGAGCTTCTGGGTGGTCGCGCCGCTCGTTGCGCGCATGGGCGAGGCGAAGGTGTCCATGCCGGGCGGTTGTGCGATCGGCACGCGGCCGGTCGATCTGCTGATCATGGCGCTCGAGAAACTGGGCGTGGAGATCGAGATCGAAGGCGGCTATGTGATTGCGCGCGCCAAAAAAGGCCTGCGCGGCGGTGAAATTGCTTTCCCAAAAGTCACGGTCGGCGGCACCCACACGGCCTTGATGGCGGCGTCGCTGGCGAACGGCACCACGGTGATTGAAAACGCCGCGCAGGAGCCCGAGATCGGTGATGTAGCGGATTGCCTCAACAAGATGGGTGCAAAGATTTCGGGCGCAGGCACGTCGCGCATCGTCGTCGAGGGTGTTTCAAAATTGAATGGCGCGCGCCACGCGGTCCTGCCGGACCGGATCGAAACCGGAACCTACGCCATGGCGGTGGCGATGACGGGCGGCGATGTGCTGCTGCAGAACGCACGCCCCGAGCTGTTGCAGGCCGCGCTCGACGTGCTGGCGAAAACGGGCGTGACGGTGACGCCCACCAACGAAGGCATTCGCATTGCCCGCAACGGCGCAGGACTTGAGCCGGTGGACGTGAGCACGGCGCCGTTCCCCGGTTTTCCCACCGACCTCCAGGCGCAATTCATGGCCTTGATGACCTGCGCCAGGGGTACCTCGCACATTACCGAAACGATTTTCGAAAACCGTTTCATGCATGTGCAGGAACTGGCGCGGCTCGGCGCGCACATTCATCTCGATGGCGAGACCGCGACCATCGAGGGTGTCGATCGCCTGAAGGGCGCGCCGGTGATGGCAACCGATTTACGCGCTTCCGTTTCATTGGTGATCGCGGCACTCGCCGCCGAGGGCGAGACTATGGTCAACCGTGTGTATCACCTCGATCGCGGCTTCGAGGGGCTCGAAGAGAAGCTCTCGCGCTGCGGCGCGGCGATTGAACGGATCAGCGCTTAAGTCAGTCATTCCGGGACGGCGCCTCAGCGCCGGACCCGGAATCCAGACCCCGGCACGGATCCTCGTTCTGGATTTCGGGTTCGCGCGCTATCGCGCGCCCCGGAACGACGGATTCAAAAACATTTTACGGCAGGTTGTCCGCGCCATCTTGCTCAGGTGGGTAGTTGGTCCCCAAGGAGAGATCGCCGGGACAAGCCCGGCGATGACAGATTAGGATGTACGCGTGATTGGCAAGGGAGTTGTTAGGTGGCTGCAACCAAAATCATGAGCGCGGGCGCCGTGAAGTCGATGGTCGCCGCGCTGGGCGCCGAATACGAACGCGAAACCGGCAATAAGCTCGATCTGAACTTCGGCACCGCCGGGTCGCTGCGCGACCGCGTCAAGGGCGGCGAGGCGGCCGACCTCGTGATTTTGTCGCAAACTTATATCGCCGATCTGGCCAAGCTCGGGCTTGTTGTTCCTGACAGCGCCATCGATCTTGGCCGGACGGTGACCGGTGTCGTCGTGCGCGAGGGCGCGCCCATTCCGGATATATCCACGCCCGAGGCCTTCAAGCGCGCGTTGCTCAATGCGCGTTCCGTCGCCTACACGGATCCGAAGGCGGGGGGCTCGGGCGGTATCATGTTCGCCGCGTTATTGCAGAAGCTCGGCATTGCCGATGAAATCAACAAGAAGGCGGTCCTTGGAAAGGGCGGCCATGACGTCGCGGTGTCGATTGCCGAGGGCAGGGCCGAGTTCGGCACGACCTTCATCAGCGAAGTCCTGCCGGTGAAAGGCGCCAAGGTGGTCGGTCCGCTGCCGGGCGAACTGCATAGCGCCAACACCTATTCGGCGGCCATTCACGCGCGTGCGCAGGACCGTGCCCGCGCCTCGGACTTCCTGCGCAAGCTGACGGATCCGGCGAGTCGTCCACGCTGGACGGCGGCCGGTCTGGAGCCCGCGTTTCCCGATCGCTGAGCATCTTGCGTGTTCTGACCAGCTTGCCTAATTACGCGGGGAGGGGAGCGCAAACACCATGGACCCGCTGAAATTAGTGGTTCTCGACGAGGAAGATCTCGAGGTCGCTTCGGCCCACCTGCAAGACGCGGTGCTCAAGGTCTCCGACATCCTGTGGCGCCCGCAGGAAAAGCGTGTCGTCGTCGCGCTCAATCGGTTTGACTGGGAGAGCGCGCAAAGCAGCGTCCCTGGCGCCGATCCGCAATACCGGCGGCGGCGGGCGGCCTTGCGCTTCGAGCGCGTGCTGTCCTGCAAGTGCCGGCAGGTTGACCCGGTCGGAAAGGACGCAATCCTCAATCTTCTGGCGGTCGAATTCACCGAAACCGAAGCGCCGTCCGGCGCGGTCATGTTGACCTTTTCAGGCGGGGCCTCGGTGCGGCTCGAGGTCGAATGCCTCGAGGCGGAACTGGCTGACCTTGGACCATCATGGACGGCGGCGTCATGTCCTGCCCATGCCGATGTCGATGCCGACGGCGCCGACGCGAAATCCGCATAAACCGGCCTAGCGGCGTCAGGACTCCACCTGGTGGCGGGGCCTTTTGCTTGTGGGCTGCGCGTGAGGGTTGACGCCAAGGCGCGCATCACCCATTGACCTGTCAATCCGGCTGCATGCCGGCGGGATCAGGCCATGCCCCTTCGCTTGGACAGTCAGAGCGCGGAGTTTCCTGAGCGTTATCGCAGCCTTCTTGCGATGAAACGCGAGTCGGCGCAGGACGTCGAGCAGGCCGTGCGCGGCATCGTCGCGGACGTGGCAGCGCGCGGCGATCGCGCTTTGTTCGAGCTGACCGCGAAATATGACCGCGTTGATCTCGCCAAGGTCGGCTTACGCGTCACGGCCTCCGATATCGCATCGGCGGAGAAAGCCTGCCAGGGCGCGGCGCTGGACGCGCTTAAGTTCGCGCGCGAGCGCATCGAGGTTTATCACCGCCGCCAGAAGCCCGCCGATGAACGCTTCACCGATCCGCTCGGCGTCGAGATGGGCGCGAGATGGACGGCGATCGAGGCGGTCGGCCTTTATGTGCCGGGCGGCACCGCGGCCTATCCGTCGTCTGTGTTGATGAATGCGGTGCCGGCCAAGGTCGCCGGTGTTCCCAGGCTGGCGATGGTTGTCCCGGCGCCGGACGGCAAGCTCAATCCGTTGGTGCTGGCAGCCGCGAAGCTTGCCGGCGTCGACGAGATTTATCGCATCGGCGGCGCGCAAGCCGTGGCGGCATTGGCCTACGGCACGGAAACGATCGCGCCGGTTGCCAAGATTGTCGGGCCCGGCAACGCGTACGTCGCGGCCGCCAAGCGCCTGGTGTTCGGCAAGGTCGGCATCGACATGATTGCCGGGCCATCCGAGGTCCTGGTGCTGGCGGACAAGACCGGCAATGCCGACTGGATCGCGGCCGACCTGCTGGCGCAAGCCGAGCACGATGTCAGCGCGCAGTCGATCCTGATCACTGACGATCCTGCCTTGGCGACACAGGTGGAAAAGGCAGTCGACTCCCAGCTCAAGTCCCTGTCGCGCGCCGATGTGGCCGGTGCGTCGTGGCGCAATTTCGGTGCGATCATCGTTGTGCCGAGATTGGCGGATGCCGTCGCACTGGTCGACCAGCTCGCGCCCGAGCACCTGGAAATTATTGCTACCGATGCCGAACCGCTTGTTGCCCGTGTCCGTAATGCCGGCGCAATTTTCATCGGCGCCTACACGCCGGAGGCGATCGGCGACTACGTTGGCGGTTCCAACCACGTATTGCCGACCGCGCGTTCGGCGCGCTTTTCGTCGGGTCTCGGCGTTCTGGATTTCATGAAGCGCACATCGCTGCTCAAGTGCGGACCGGAGCAATTGCGTGCGCTCGGTCCAGCCGCGATCGCGCTCGGCGAGGCGGAGGGCCTGGGCGCGCATGCACGCTCAGTGGCCATTCGCCTCAATCAAAAATGACCGCGGCAAAATCAACGCCTTCTGCCATGAAGCGGCGCCTCGTCGGGGTTGTTCTCGACGAGGAATCGATCGGCCGGTCGAATCCCGACGTCGAGCACGAGCGGCAGGTCGCGATCTACGATCTGCTCGAGCAGAATTCATTTGCGCCGGTCGGTCACGACGACGGGCCCTACACGCTTCATCTTAGCATCAACGGCAACCGCCTAGTGTTTGATATCCGGCGCGAGGACGGCGCGCCGGTTGTCGCGCACCTGTTCTCGCTGACGCCGCTGCGACGGATCGTGAAGGACTACTACATGATCTGCGATAGCTACTATCAGGCTATCCGTACTGCCACGCCGGACAAGATCGAGGCCATCGATATGGGGCGGCGTGCCATCCACAATGACGGCTCCAATATTCTGGTGGAGCGGCTCAAGGGCAAAGTGGTCGTCGATCTCGATACGGCGCGCCGGCTGTTCACGCTGCTCTGCGTGCTGCACTGGAAGGGGTAGGGAATGCTGCGCCCCAATCTCCGCTTCGGAGAATAAATTGGCTGCCGAGCCTTCTTCGCGGCCCCATGCCGTGCTGTTTGCCTGCGGCATGAATTCGGTGCGCTCGCCGATGGCGGCTGCGCTGCTCCAGCAGATGGTCGGAACGGCGGTCTATGTCGGCTCCGCCGGCGTCCAGAAGGGCGATCTCGATCCTTTTGCGGTTGCCGCCATGGACGAAATCGGCATCGACATTTCCCGCCACAAGCCGACCACCTTCGAAGAACTGGACGAGCTCGAAGGGCTCAATTTCGATTTGATCGTGACGCTGTCGCCGCCCGCGCATCACAAGGCGCTTGAAATAACGCGCAACCTTGCAGCGGAGGTTGAGTATTGGCCGACGTCCGATCCGACCGCCGTCGAAGGCAACCGTGAGCAGCGGCTCGACGCCTATCGTGAAATGCGCGATCAGTTGGCGGCGCGCATACGCGAGCGTTTCGGCCGGCCGGGCGGCGGCAACGAATGAGGCCGGTGCCGCGGGCTCGGGTTGTGAAAACGGGCCCGTTCCGCTAGTTTCCGCGACCCATTCTCATCGTCCCTGAAATCATCGCCAATCCGAGCACATATGATCGGCCGTCCCAAATTCGTGCTCGCCTCCGGTTCGCCGCGCCGGCTGGCCTTGATCAATCAGGCCGGCATCGAGCCGGATGCGCTCAAGCCGGCGGACCTTGATGAAACGCCGCGGCGCGGCGAGATTCCGCGCGCCTACGCAACGCGGCTGGCGCATGCCAAGGCCGCGGCGGCGCTGGAAAATGTGAAGCTCGACGATGAATTACGCGGCGCATTTATCCTTGCCGCGGATACGGTTGTGGCCGTCGGCCGCCGCATTCTCCCCAAGGCAGAGCTGCTCGACGAGGCCGCGCAATGCCTGCGGCTGCTTTCGGGCCGCAATCATCGCGTCTACACGGCCATCTGCCTGGTGACGCCAAAAGAAACATTCCGCCAGCGCCTCGTTGAAACGCGCGTGCGTTTCAAGCGCCTGACCGAGGAGGACATCGAGGCCTACCTGGCGTCGGGCGAGTGGCGCGGAAAGGCCGGCGGCTATGCGGCCCAGGGCATCGCCGGCTCTTTCATGGTCAAGATCGTCGGCTCCTACACCAATGTCGTTGGATTGCCACTTTACGAAGTCATGACCCTGCTGGGCGGCGAAGGCTATCCGGTTCGCTTTGGCTGGCTCAACGCGGTCTAGCGCAAGGCGATCGCGCGCACGTACAATAACGCCGCATGAGGCTTGCCCGATAGCAACGAGTCCGGCTCACGATGAACGAAATCAATCGCAAGATATCGCCCGGACAAGGCTGCCCGATCTGCGGCAGGCCGGTGGAAACGGCGTTCAAGCCTTTTTGTTCGAAACGTTGCGCCGATATCGATCTCAATCGCTGGCTGTCGGGCGTCTACGCAGTCCCGGCAAAGGATGATGAGGATGAGGACGGCGAACGTCCGGCCGACGGTGAGGCGGGGGAGACATGAGCGCAGACGCTGGTAATTGGCCGGATCAGCTGTTCGACACACTCAAGCGTGGCGGCGTCCGGCAGATCGGGTATGTGCCCGATGCCGGGCACTCGCGCCTGATCGAGCGTTGCCGTGCCGACGGTGATATCCGCGACGTCGTTCTCACCACGGAGGAAGAGGGTGTCGCTCTGGCTGCTGGTGCCTGGCTTGGCGGTGAGCGTGCCGCGCTTCTGATGCAATCGAGTGGCGTCGGCAATTGCATCAACATGTTCTCGCTGTCGCGCGCCTGCCGTTTCCCGCTGCTGATGTTCATCACGATGCGCGGCGAGTGGGAGGAGTTCAATCCCTGGCAGGTGCCGATGGGCTCGATCGTCGAGCCGGTGCTCAAATTGTGCGAGACGGACGTCTACCGCGTGCAAAAACCGGACGAAGTCGCCAATACGGCCGAGCGTGCGCTCCAGCATGCCTTTGGCGATGAACGCATTGCCGCTGTCATCCTGTCGCAGCAGCTGATCGGCAGGAAGGTGTGGACCAAATGAAGCTTGAGCGCCGCGCCGCCATGGCCACGCTGCTCGCCGATCGCGGCGACGACTTGCTGGTTGTCCCTGGTCTGGGCTCAACAGCATGGGACGCTGCGGCTGCCGGCGACAATGACCGCAATTTCTATCTGTGGGGCGCCATGGGTGGCGCTGCCATGATCGGCTTGGGACTCGCATTGGCGCAGCCGGAAAAACGTGTTGCGGTGATCACGGGCGATGGTGAAATGCTGATGGGGCTTGGCGCGCTTGCGACCATCGGCATCCAGAAGCCGCGCAATCTCGCGGTCATCGTTTTCGACAACGGCGTCTATGGCGAGACCGGGATGCAGCCGAGCCACACACAGAGCGGCGTCGATCTCATCAGCGTTGCGGCAGCCTGCGGCATCGGCACCTGTCTCGACGTGCGCGACGAAGCTGCCTTGGCCGATCTTGCCGGCCGCCTGAAACGTCTCGATGGGATACTCTTTGCCCGTGTGCTGATTGCCGCGGACGAGCCGCCGCGCGTGCTTCCGCTGCGCGATGGCGTCGCTCTGAAGAACCGGTTCCGCGCCGTAATTGGCCTAAATCCATGATACGGGTTCATCATCCGGGCGCCGGCGGCTGGTGTTCTGGACAGTGCGGAGCAGGGCCTTTATAACGCCCGCGCTTCACTGATTGGCTCGTTCAGGGCCAATCCGGCGCCCAGGTAGCTCAGTTGGTAGAGCATGCGATTGAAAATCGCAGTGTCGGTGGTTCGATTCCGCCCCTGGGCACCACTCCCAAAAATCGTTTCTGATTTTGCGCAGTTTTTTCCTGGAAAAGTCCCATTCGAAGAAACGGAATCCAACCCTGTACCTCGCCTGGCAAGACTTAAACTCAACAATGCCTTCTGTGCGGCCCTTCCAGCTATTGCGCTGAGCCCCAGAATTCGCGCGCCGCTTCGACAACCAGCGCCAGCTTGCGGCGCTCATCCTCTTCGGTGACTGGGTTGCCGGCGACGGTGCTGGCAAATCCGCATTGCGGTCCGATCGCGAGCCTATCGAGATCGATGTAACGGGTTGCTTCGTCGAGCCGCCGCTTGAGCGCATCGAGGCCTTCAAGCACCGGCGACTTCGAGCTGATGACGCCGAGCACCACGCCCTTGTCCTTCGGCACGAAACGCAGCGGCGCGAAATCGCCGGCGCGAGGAGTGTCATATTCGAGCAAAAAGTGATTCACTTTGGTACCCTCGAAGAACCTCTCGGCGACCGACTCGTAGCCGCCGGCGCCGAGGTAGTGACCCTTGAAGTTGCCGCGGCACATGTGCACGCCGACCATCACCTCGGATGGGCACTCGGCGACGGCGTCGTTTATGCTTTTGATGTAGAGATCGACGAGCACATCCGGTTCGCTGCCAGAGCGCTTGATCTCATCCCGGATGGCTGGATCGCACAAAAGTGCGACGGCGACCTCATCAAGCTGCACATAGTTGCAGCCGGCCTTGGCAAGCTCGGTGATCTCCTGCCGGAATACTTTCGCAAGATCTGTGAAGAATGAATTGACATCAGGATAAGCCGCGCGATCGGCATAGTCATTGCAGCGGTAGAAGTGCATGGTCGATGGCGCGGGGAGCGTGATCTTGCCAGTGAGCTTGGTCGCGCCACGCAAAAACATGTATTCATCGAGCGCCAGCGACTGCAGCCGCTTGATCTTTCTCGTGGCGTAAGGCGCGGTGAACTCGACTTCGTGGCCGGCGTCATTGCGGAATTTGAAAGAGGCCGGTTTGATGGCGAAGCCGTCAGTGCGTTCGACGAAGCGACCCCAATAGGAGCCGCGACGGAATTCGCCATCGGTCACTACCTTGAGCCCGACCTGCTCTTGCATCGCGATCACATCGCGGATGCATTGGTCCTGCAATTCACAGAATTCGGCGTCGCCGATCTCCTTCGCCGCTTGGCGGCGGAAGGCTTGGCGCAAAGCGGCAGGGCGGAGCAGGCTGCCGACATGATCGGCGCGGAAGGGCGGTCGCCCTTTGGCAGTACTCATGCACGCGGCTCCAGTATGAATTCTATAGTCCAATAGATCGAATGTAGATCGCCTGCGCAGCAGGAGACAATGGCCTCGACGACGAAAGCGTGCGACAATTCTCAGCGTCCTCCAGAAACGTGTCACGCGAGCAATCGGCATGAATATTCACGCCTTGCCATCGACCCGGCGCAGGGGTAGCCAGCGCCGCCGCGCGCCGCAAATTATCGATGCTGCCGCGCGGGTCTTCGCAGAGCGCGGCTTTCACGGCGCCACCACGCAGGATATTGCCGATGTGCTCGGCATCCGGCAGGCGAGCCTTTACTATTATTTCTCATCGAAGGAGGCGGCGCTGGAGCTCGTCTGCCTCAGGGGAGTCGAGGGCTTCTTCGAAGCCGCCAAAGCGATCGCTGCCCGGCCGGAAAGCGCTCAAAAGCGCTTGATTTTATTGATCAAATCCCATCTTTCACCTCTCGTGGACCGGGCCAATTTCGTCAAGGTATTCCTCAACGAGCGTCAGCACCTGCCGCGCGAAAGCCGCCGCCGCATCGGCCGCTGGTCGCGTGGGCTCGAGCGCATCTTCGAGGAGGTGATTGGGGAGGGCGTTGCCAAAGGCGAATTCCGCGCCGATCTCGAAATTCGCCTCGCCACGCTCGCCATACTCGGCATGTGCAATGCGGCATCGAGTTGGCAGCGCAAGGAAAATTTCGGCGTGGCGGAGATCGCCGAGGGATTCGCGCGCCTGGTGATCGACGGGATGGGCAAGCGCCCCACGATGCGACGAAAGTCTCGCTGAGCGCCGACGTTGCTTGACGCGGGCCCGGATATCGAATTCGATAGAGCTATAGAATTTTAGTGAGGCCAAGCGCGGGAAAGCGCACGATGACCGTTATGGTCGATCGCGACAGGCTGCGCCGCACCACCGCTCCGCACCTTCTGTGCGAGCGGGCGCGAACGATGCCGGATTCGGTAGCCTTCCGCTCCAAGCATCTCGGTATCTATCGCGAGCGCCGCTGGTGCGACTATGCCGCGCTGGTCGCGCATGCCGCGCGCGCCTTGCAGAGCCTCGGCATTGCGCGCGGCGAGCGTGTCGCTATCATGGGCGATGTCTGCGAAGAGTGGATGATCTGCGATCTCGCCGCGCAGTCGCTCGGCGCGATTACCTACGGCATCTATCCGACCGCTGCGCGAGCCGAGGTCGAATACCAGATGCGGGACGGCGGCGCCTGCGTCTTCATCGCTGAAGATCAGGAATATGTCGACAAGATCCTGCCGATCGCCGATCGGCTGCCGGATTTGCGCGCGGTTGCCGTGCTCGACGATTCCGCGATGTTCGGCTACGCGCACGAGAAGCTTCACCGCTTTGCCGACCTGCTGGCCGCTGCCGAAAAGCCCGACCTCGCCTGGCTCGAAAAGAAGCTGGCAGGACTCTCGCCGGCCGATCCGGCCTTCATCGTCTATACGTCGGGCACGACCGGCCATCCGAAAGGAGCGCTCGTCAGCCACGGCAAGCATCTTGCCGCGACTGATACCGTGATCGCGCACTATCCGACATTGTGCGAGAAGCCGCATCGCACCGTCGTCTATCTGCCGATGTGCCACGTGCTCGGCCGCGACGTCGCCATCACGCTGCCGCTGATGTCGCAGCTTGTGCCGTATTTCGGCGAAGACCCGGAGGATTTCGCAGCCACATTGTTCGAAGTCGCGCCGACGGTGATGTTCACCGTCCCGCGTTATCTGCAGAAATTCGCCTCGCATGCGCTGGTCGGTGTGCTCAATTCGAGCCGCATCAAGCGCGGGACCTACGGGCTTGCGATGCGCTTTGCGCGCAGGCACACCCGCCGCCGCTGGGATGGGACGGCGTCCGGTCTGGATGAAACCTTCTACCGCATCCTCCAGGCTCTGGTTTTCCGGCCGATTCTCAACAAATTCGGCTTCGACCAGCTGGAGCTCGTGGTCAGCGGCGGCGCCTCGCTGCCGAGCGAGACCGCGGTACTTTGGCAGATCTACGGCGTCAACGTCGTTGAGATGTACGGCCAGACCGAGGAGGCGGGCGGCATTATCGCCGGTCAGCGCGGGCCCTTCGCGCGTCCGGGCAATGTCGGCACCGCGGTTGACGGCGTCGATGTCACGCTTGCGGACGACGGCGAAGTGCTGGTGCGCAGCCCGGATCTGTTTGACTGCTACTGGCAAAACGATGAGGCAACGCGCGAGGTCAAGCGTGCCGACGGCTGGCTGCGCACCGGCGATATCGGCGAGTGGCGCGATGGCGCTTTGCGGCTTGTCGACCGCGCGCGCGACTTCATCGTCACCGTCGGTGGCAAGACGATTTCGCCGTCCTTCATCGAGAACGCGCTGCGCGCGAGCCCCTATGTGGCCGAGGCGGTGGTGTTTGGCCACGGCCGCAAATACCTGACCGCGGTCATCGAGATCGATTTCGACACCGTCGCCGACTGGGCGCGAAGCAACAATGTCGGCTACACTGGTTTCACCAGCCTCACCGTGCACCCGCAGATCGAACGGCTCTTGCGTGTCGAGATCGACCGCGTCAATACCGATCTCGCGCGCGTCGAGCAGATCAAGTCGTTCCGCATTTTGCCGAAGGCGCTCGATCCGGAAGAGGAGGGCGAGCCGGTGACGCCGACGCGCAAGGTCAAGCGCAAGCTGATGTACGAGCGCTTCCGCGATCTCGTCGACGGAATGTACGACGACAGCGAAGAACGGCTGATCGCCGCCGGAGCGGGCGATGCGAAGCTCTAGAGGTAACAGACAATGACAACGGGAGGGACCACCATGTTCAAGAAGGCTTTGCTCGGCGCCTTGGCGGCGACCGCTTTTGCGCTGCCCGCGGCCGCGCAGGATTACGTCGTCGGCGTGACGGCCGCGCTCACCGGCCCGCCGTCGAGCACTTATGCGCCTGCGGTCGACGCGATGCGTCTCTACATCGATCGCGTCAATGCCGCCGGCGGCGTCAATGGCCGCAAGATCAAGCTCGTGATCGAGGACGACGGCGCGCAACCCTCGAAGGCCGCGGCGAACACGAAAAAGCTCATCACGCAGGACAACGTCATCCTGATGGTGAATGCCAGCCTGTCCTCGACCTATGCGCCGGTGATCGCCGAGACAAAGGGCGCGGAGGTACCGCTACTGTTCGCGAGCGGCGTCTGCCCGCAAAGCGTCTATCCGCCGGCCGATCCGGTGCAATTCTGCACCACCGGATACGCATCGCATTTCGACAGCCAGGCAACGCTTGACTTCATCAAGGCAACGGCAAAGGGCTCGGTGAAAATCGGCTTCTCGGCGATGGCAATCCCGCTGTCGCGTGGCGAAATGGATTACGCCGTGGAGCTGTCGAAGAAGGTCGGCATGGAGCCGGTGGACCAGGAAGTGATCCCGCCACCGACCGCGGACTACACGCCCTTCGCCACCAAACTCAAGGATGCCGGGCCGAACTGGGTCTACTCCTGGGCGCCGTGGGTTACGCAGGTGCGCACGCTCGAGGCGCTGCGCAAGCTCGGCTGGAACGATGACTATATCGCCTGGGGCCATCTCGAGGCCGAGGCGGAACTTGCGCGGCTGAAAGACGGCAAATTCTACGTCGTCAATTCGAATGCGCTGTTCCAGGACGATCTGCCGATCCAGAAGGAAATCGATGCCGCCGCCAAGCAAGCCGGCTCGAAATACCCGGCGCAGACCATGACCGAAGGCTGGATCGGCGGCATGGCGATCGAGGCGGCGCTGAAAGCGGCCGGCGCATCGGCCGACCGCGCCAAGCTGCGCAGCGCGATGGAAAACCTGACTATCGACACCAAGGGGCTGCGCGGCGGGCCGATCGTGTGGACCAAGGACAATCACTTCCGCACGCAGCTCTACTATCGGGTCTACAAGTGGGACGGCAGCAAGATCTCGCGCGTGCAGGACTGGAAGAACTACGCGGTGAAGTAACCCGCCATCTGTCATTCCGGGACGCGAGCTGCGCTCGCGCCCCGGAATGACGATATCGGAATTCCTCGTGCAACTTGCCATTAACATCGTCGTCCTCGCATCGATCTACGCGCTGATCGCGTGCGGCTATGTGCTGATCTATCGCGTCAGCCGCGTGCTCAATCTCGCGCACGGCGAACTGATGATGCTTGGCGCCTACATGGTGCTGGCGACCGCATCTCTCTTCGACGGGCATCCCGTCATCGCGCTGGCCGCGGCCATCCTCCTGAGCCTGCTGGTCGGCGCGCTGGTCTATGTCTTCTTGATGCGCAAGATGACCGGCGAGATGGTGCTTGCCGCGATCCTCACAACGGTCGCGCTCGGCATTCTCATCCGCGGCCTGGTGGTACTGATCTGGTCGGCGCAGCAGCAATATCCGGCGCAGATGCTCGGCGTGACGAACCCGTCGCTGGTGCTGTTCGGTGGTGCGCGCATTTCGATGTGGTCCGCCGTGCTGGTCGCGACAACGGTCCTCGTCTATGCGGCGTTGTCTGCATTCCTTCGCTTCGGCCGCTGGGGCATGCGCATGCGCGCGGCCGGGCAGAACCCGCTGCTGGCGGCGCAGCGCGGCATCAACCTGCACGGCATCTATGCGCTGGCCTGGAGCCTATCGACGCTCACCGGCGCGCTCGCCGGCATATTGATGGCGCTCGATTCCGGCGTGACCGGCAGTATGCCGGTGATTGCGCTCAAGGCCTTTCCCGCGGCGCTGGTCGGGGGACTGGATAGCCTCTTAGGCGCGATCGTCGGCAGCCTGATCGTCGCCGCCGCGGAAGTGCTGCTCATTTATTACGTCGACCCTTTACTGTCCGACGTCGTGCCGTTCCTGGTGCTGATCGCGATGCTGATTGTGCGTCCGTGGGGCCTGTTCGGCACGCGCGAGGAGCTCGACCGTGTTTAGGCCGTCGCCACGCGCCAGCGGTTATTTCCGCACCGGCTACGGGCAGGACTTGGCACTGCTGCAAACGCGCGCCGAGCGCATCAGCCTCGTCATATTTCTGCTGATCCTCGCTGGATTTCCCTTCGTCGCGTCGCCCTTTGCGCTCGATCTCGCCTGCCAGGTTTTCCTTGCCTCGGTCGGCGCGCTCTCGCTGATGCTGCTCACGGGCTATGCCGGGCAGATCTCGCTCGGCCATGCGGGACTGATCGCCGCGGGCGCCTTCACGACAGGAATCCTCGCGCGCGAGATTCACGCGCCGTTCTGGATCACATTGCCCGCCTCGGCCGTAACCGGGATCGTGCTCGGCTTTGTGTTCGGCCTGCCGTCGCTGCGGCTGCGCGGGCTCTATCTCGCGGTGAGCACCCTGGCGCTGCATTTCGTCGTCATCTATCTCGGCGGTGAATATGAGACCAAGCGCGGATTCTCGACCGGCATCTTAGTCGAGCCCCCGAGCCTTGCCGGCTTCAGGCTAAGCGGTGGCCGGTTCTGGTATTTCGTCTTGCTGGCGGCGGCGACATTCAGCTTGCTCATCTGCATCAATCTGCTGCGCAGCCGCTCGGGCCGCGCCTTCCGCGCGTTGCATGCGCGCGAGACGGTCGCGGAAGCGCTCGGCATCAGCATCGCCGGCTACAAGCTGCTCACCTTCGTGATCTCGTCGAGCATGACATCGGTCGCCGGCTGCCTGTTTGCCTATTATCGCGGCTTCGTGTCGATCGAGGCGTTCGACCTGTTCCTGTCGATCCAGTACGTCGCGATGATCATCATCGGCGGCATGGGCTCGCTGCTCGGCGCGTTGCTGGGCGCGGCCTTCGTGACGCTGTTTCCCTACGCGATCGAGGCGATGCTGCATCTGCTGCCCAATGTCGAGAAGCTCGCCGGCGATATTTTCGCGGTGAATTATGCATCCTTCGGTATGGTGATGATCCTGTTCCTGGTGTTCGAGCCGCTCGGGCTCGTCGGCATCTGGCACCGGCTGCAGAACTATTTTCTGCTTTGGCCTTTCAGGTACCGGCCGCTGGCGGGAGCGCGCAAATGAGCGACGTCCTGCTGCAGGTCGAGAAGGTCGAGGTTGTCTACAAGCGCGTCATCACGGCCGTGCAAGGGGTTTCGCTTTCGGTCGGACCGAAGCAGATTGTGGCGATCCTTGGCACCAACGGCGCCGGCAAGACGACGACGCTGCGCGCGATCTCGGGATTTCTTGGTCTCGACGATGCGCGCATCACCGAAGGCACGATTTCGTTCGAGGGGAGGCGGATCGAGAACGCGCCGCCGCATGACATTGCCGCGCGCGGCATCGTGCTGGTACCCGAGCGGGAAAAGGTCTTTCCCAATCTGACGGTCGCGGAAAATCTGGCCGTGCCGGTCTCGCGCGCGCTGAGTGCGACCGAGCGGAAGCGGCAGGATGAGCAGGTCTACCATCTTTTCCCGCGTCTGGCCGAGCTGCGCCAGCGCATCGGCGGTCTGCTGTCGGGCGGCGAGCGCCAGATGCTGGCCATCGCGGGCGCCCTGATGTGCCGGCCTAGCCTTCTTCTTGTCGACGAGCTGTCGCTAGGGCTCGCGCCCGTCGTCGTGCAGGATCTCATACAACGTCTGCTCGCAGTCCGTGACGAGCTGGGCATTGCGATCCTGCTCGTTGAGCAGAGCGCCGCCGCAGCGCTGACCATCGCCGATCATGCCTATGTGATGGAGAACGGCCGCGTCGTGCTCGACGGCGACCGCGAGCGGCTAAAGAGTCATCGGGACGTACAGGAGTTCTATCTCGGCCAGGCCAGCGGCGAGCGCCGCTCGTACCGGGCCGTCAAGCAATATCGCCGGTCGCGGAGATGGTATGGCTGAGCTCGATATCGCCCATTTGAGCCTGCGCTTCGGCGGCCTGAGTGTGCTTGAGGACGTGTCGTTCTCCGTAGCCCCGGGTGAGCTGTTCGCGCTCATCGGTCCCAACGGGGCCGGCAAGACCAGCGTGCTCAACTGCATCAGCGGCATCTATCGCGGCAGCGGCGCTATCCGTTTACGTAGCGCGGAAATTGCCGGGCGTGCTCCGCACGAAATCGCGCGGCTCGGCGTTGCGCGGACCTTCCAGCACGGCGAGCTTTTTCCGCAGATGAGCGTGCTGGACAACCTGTTGACCGGCCGCCATGCGCGCATCCGTACAAATCCAATGGCGGAAATGCTTTTTCTGCCGAGCGTGCGGCGCGCCGAAATTGCACATCGCGAAGCCGTCGAGCGCATCGTCGATCTGGTTGAATTGGAACGCTACCGTCATGCCACCGTCGGTAACCTGCCTTTTGGCATGCAAAAGATCGTCGGCTTTGCTCGCGCGCTCGCGCTCGAGCCCTCGGTCATTTTGCTGGACGAGCCCTCGGCCGGCCTCAACCGCGATGAGCGCGAGGATCTCGCCCGCTTCATCCTGCGCATCAAGCACGAACTCAAAATGACGATGATCTGGATCGAACACGACATGCAGATGATCGCTGATCTAGCCGACCGCATTCACGTACTCGACTATGGCCGCACCATCGCGGAAGGCACTCCCGCGACTGTCCTGGCCAATCCGAATGTGCTCGCGGCCTATCTTGGTGTCGAAGAACATTGATTTCGTGCCGATTACCATAGCCGAACGGCCGCACGCAGCCTTTGATAGGCCCGCGGAATTGAAAGATATAAACGGGCGGAAAATCGGTGGGACAGTTTTAAAAATAGACTATGGGAAATAATGGAACATCCGAGGAAAATGCCTGGGCACCACTTCACGTTCGCCGGTGTTCGCGAACACGTCGAAACATCCACCGTTGGAATAAACAACCCCGGGCGAATGGCCCGGGGTTCTGAATTGTCTCAACGAGGCGATTGAGCGCGGCCGCTCGATGCCGCCTAGAAGAATCGGTAGTTCACACCAACCAGGACAGTGGTCTCGGTCGCTTTGGCGGTGAAGGCGCATCCTGCCGCACAAGTCGTTCCGACTGGAGTGAATGCAGTCCCGTCGCGCGACCCGAAGTCCATGTAGTTGCCTTCCAGGAAGGCGGACCAATGCGGCGCGAACATCCATTCGATGCCGCCACCAATCGTCCAGCCCGATCTGGTGTTGGACGTCTGGCCGATCTGAGAGCCACCGGCGGTGATGTTCGTGCTCGTGTGCGCCCAGGCACCGCCGCCCTGTAAGTAGAGCAACCAGGCCGGTTGGAACGCGTACCCGAGGCGACCCGTCAACGTGTCGAACCATTGATTGTTGAAGTTGACCACGTCTCCGGCGAGCGGGCCACTTCCAATTGTCCCGCTTCTTTTATTGCTTGTGCCATCGAACATATTGCGGAATCCGACGACCCATCCGCCGCTGAACTGGTAATCGCAACCGATCTGGCCGCCACCAGCAAAGCCCGAACCGTCCGAGGAAACGGTTCCACCCGGGCCACTTAAACTGGCATCGCCGAACGCGCCGCCGATGTTGCCGCCGATGTAGCAACCGGTCCAGGTCATCGGAGGTGGCGGTGGCGGCATGTACGCGGGGGCCTTCCTCGGCAGATCAGCTGCCGATGCCTGACTCGCAGCCAGGCCAATTGTCGCCGCAGCGAGCAAAATCAACGAATGTCTTCGCATCGAATTTCTCCTCTAACGCATTGCGCCAGACAGGCCGAAATCGCCCGTCGCCTATGTTCTTATATCGCGTAAAGCTTGTTCAAACTAATCACGCGTGAATTGAAATCAGGCAGTTTGCAAAGTTTTTCACCGCGTGTGGCGTAAATGGCACGCGCATGACCTACTCTGGTACCGCGCAGGAACATGTTTCAAGTCACGTGCTCATGCGTTGTAGTTTGCACGCGCCGGGTGACAACCGGCCATAACAGAGATGACGGACGCAGTTGATTTTGCCGGTTTCTGGCTGCGACACCAACGCATCGGTACGCGTAGCGTCTGATCTGTTCCCGGCGCGTGCACACTCGCTGAGTTTTGTATTTCCGCGTTAATCGCGGACAGACCCGCACCTGTTGGTTGATTTTCAATTAATGGCGCGTGGCGTGCGTCGAAGGGTGGCCATCCGGCGCGCCACGGCCCCGAACCTGCGCGGCCAATAATCGAAAAGAGTTTTTATTGCCCCTTAATGGAAAATCTGTCGACCAAGCCGTACTGCCGGTCATTGGCGGCTTGAGGCAGGCGATCATATTTGGATGGCGCTTCGGCGCGCGCCGCGCGCGCTGCGGGCTCGATTTTCTCGACAGCCTTGGGCTTCGACACAGGCTGAGCAGCAAGCACCGCCTGCGATGTCATGTCGGGCGCGGGCGCCGGGGTGGAAGTCAGACTTTGCGTTGTGCCGGGGTGCCACGGCGCTGGCAGACCGATTCGCTCGCTTGTGATGATCACAGGCGCATCCCGCTCCAGCGTTGCATCGGCAACGAACAGCAATGCAACCAGCGCAATTCCCACGAATGCAAGAAAGGCGAGAACTGGCATTGTCGCGCCTACGTTCGAACGACTTTGTGCCGGGGTGCCCGGTGCCGGCTCGCTCCCGCTCCGGTGGTCGCTCAACAGGCATTTGTAAAACCGATTGATATATTCGGGATGATTTTTTCCCGGTTGAAATGAATCAAAACAACGGCAGTTTTGGCGTTGTGTGTCTGCGACGGAGCACTGTTGTCATGGTTGGTACGATGATGCCGAATTTAAAATGGCCGCCACGCGTTTGACCGCGCCTTGCGTACCTTCTTTACGTCTCCGTAAAAATGCACGACTGCGCGCGAGACCCGCCACCGCGATTACGCCCACGAGCTCCGTGATCTGCTCTTCGCTCCAGTGGTTGCGCGGCGCACGGAAGGTTTCGTCGGTCACCGCATTTGGACCTGAACTTGCGGCGACCGCCAGGTCGAAGGCGGTGCGCTCGGCAGCGTTGAACAGCGGGCTCTCTTTGTAATCGCGAACTGCGGCCAGCTTTGCGGCATCCACACCAAAATGCAGTGCGCCTCTAATGTCCAAGGGCTAGCGCAACTCTGCCAGGAAGCCGGCTAAGTGTCTCTGCCATAGCGACGCACGCATCGTGGTGTAGTGCCCTTGTGTCAAAGGTCCCGCCGGCAGTATCACGCAACGCGCGCCCGGGATTTTCGCAATCGCGGGCTCCAGGACGCCAAGTTCATGCGGGTTGAGCTCGTCGTCGGCGAAATTGATCGCGAACAGCCGGGCCTTGATCTTGTCGAGAGCGCCCGAGGGGTCATAGTCCATCGAACTTTCGAGCTGATACAGCCGGTCATTGGCGTCGCCTCTTTTCGCCCGCTCCACGAACTGACCGTAGAGTGCATCGGCCGCGGCGCGGGTTGGCGCCATCTCCTGGATCCGCGCCACGCTCTGTGTCATCAGCGCTCCAATGGGGGCGGTTAACACCCAACGCGATGGGTTACGATCGTAATCCCCGTTTTTCCATTCTGGGTCGTTGCGAATGGCCTCGATGTTAATGCGACGCTGAATCCAGTTGCGGCCGCTCATGGGGCCAGGCTGGCTCGCGATCGGCACCAACGCGTCCATGAAATCGGGAAACATCTCGCCGAGCATCCACGTCAACATCCCGCCCATCGACAGGCCGAGCACCAGTCGAACGCGCGAAATATCGAGGTACTCGGTAAGGACACGATGCTGCGCGGCAACCATGTCGACATAGCGATAGTGGGGAAAACGCGCCCGCAACCCGTCGCTCGGCTTGCTGGACGCGCCAAAACCAATCATGTCCCCGGCAACGAGAAAATATTTGCGAGCATCGAGCGGGCGTCCCGGCGCGAACAGTTCGTCGGCGAGCTCCGGAAGAAGCCAGGTTGCGCCACTCCCGGTCGTATTGTGGAGCAACAGCACGGCATTCTGGATTTGGCCGGCGGCATTCCTGACGGGGTTTCCAAAGGTGATAACGTTCTGCCGCAGTTCGCTCAGCCGCTCGCCGCTACCGAATAGAAAATTGTCGATGAGGACGACACGCTCGCTTTGGTTCGGCCAGGAGGTCGGCGCCATGCTTCCTCGATTTTTTTCTTGCCGTAGTGACCTTAAGGCGCTTTAGCATGATGTGAATTGTAGCGTCCACGAAGACCCTCTCCCAACGGAAGTATCATGACCCAATGCAGCGTGCGCGCCGTACGCGCCGTCGAGCTCGGTGTAACCGACCTGGAAACGGCGGCACGTTTTTTTACCGAAATCTGGAATCTCGCGCCGGTACCAAGTGGTTCCGGCACTATGGACCTGCGCGGTACGGCCGCATTTCACCATATCTTGACCTTACGGCGTGCGCCGCTTGCGGGTGTTCTCCGTATCGTCATGGATGCGGGCGACCGCACTACGACCGAGGGCCTGTACGAACAAGTACGTGAA
The DNA here is from genome assembly GCA_963815055.1 of uncultured Alphaproteobacteria bacterium. Taxonomy (GTDB): domain Bacteria; phylum Pseudomonadota; class Alphaproteobacteria; order Rhizobiales; family Xanthobacteraceae; genus Pseudolabrys. Next base: position 829,981 of record CAWFEU010000001.1, read on the forward strand.
GTCGGCGGAGCGGTCGATGGGCCTCCGCGCGCTTTGACCTGGAACGGCGGCGGCTACGGATTCGGATGCAAGGATCCGGAAGGCCGAAGCTTTGCCATCATTAGCGGTGTAGCCGATCACGCCGACACGGAAGACCGCGCCGACCAGCCGAGGAAGATATCCCACGTCAATCTCAATTGCGCCGACAACGAGGCCACCTTCGAATTCATGCGCCGTGCGCTCGGCTTCCGTCTTTCGGATCAGACAAATCACTTCCGCTTCTTGCGCTGCAATACCGACCACCACAGCATCGTGATCGGCTTCAACAAGGAGGCCACTCTCAATCATGTCGCATTCGAGATGCCGGACAGCGAATCCGTCATGCGCGGCATCGGTCGCATGCGCGATCGCGGCTATCCGGTCGAATGGGGGCCCGGCCGCCACGGGCCGGGCAACAACGTCTTCGCCTATTTCTGCGGTCCGGAGGAGTTGCCGCTGGAATACACCTCGGAGATGCAACAGGTCGGCGAGGATTACCGCGCCGGAACACCAAAGGACTGGGTTTGGCCTCCGGGGCGTGTCGACCAGTGGGGCATTACGCCGGGACCGACTGCCCGCGTGAAGCGGGCGCAGACGCTGTTCCGCTGCTCTGCAGATGGATTCCGGCTAGATCGTTGATCGCCACATTTCGAAAGAAGGGATGTGTAGTCTGGCCGCTATTATTGCACGGCAATGTTTGCACTCTTGATGATTTTACCCCACTTCTTCCGTTCGGCGACGATCAGATTGCTGAACTCCTGCGGGCTATCGCCGACGATGCGCATGCCTCGGTCGTTCAGCATTTGAATCCGCGGCGAATGCACTGCTTTCGCCACATCCGCATGCAGCCTTTCGACGATTGCGGCCGGCGTGCCTGCAGGCGCGACAAGTCCGAACCAGGAGGACGCCTCCCATGTCGGCAGGCCCGCTTCCGTTGCGGTCGGCACGTTCGGTAGCACCGCCAGCCGTTGTTTGCCGGCCACAGCAAGCGCGGTAATTGTACCGGCCTTTATATGCGCCAGGATCGTGGGCGGATTGTCGACCACACCGTCGATCTGCCCCCCGATCAAGTCGGTAACCGAGGGAGCAGCTCCCTTGTAGGGCACGTGTGTGACCTTCATTTGGCCGGCGTGTACGAGAAGCTCCAATCCAAGATGCCCCGTCGTGCCTATTCCAGCCGAACCGAAATTTAACTTGCCGGGATGCGCATGTGCGAAATCGATCAACTGCTTGAGCGTGGTGATCCCGGTCTTGGGGTGGACGACAACGACCATCGACATGTCGGCAACCATCGAGATCGGCACGAACGCCGTGTCGGGGTCGAACGGCATCGACTTGTAGAGGAACTGATTGATGCTCTGAATGCCGGGCGACGTCATCAACAGCGTGTATCCGTCAGGTGCCGCCTTCGCGACGAGGTCGGCGCCGATATTCCCGCCTGCTCCCGGCTTGTTCTCCACGATGACCGGTTGCCCCAGCGATTTTGACATTTCCTCGCTCAGGGCGCGCGCAAGCACGTCGACCAGCCCGCCGGCTGGGAAAGGCGCAATAATTTTGATCGGTCGGTCTGGATATGTTTGCGCGCGAGCGGAGGAAAACATCGCAACGGCGATCGCCATTACGACCATCAGAAAATGCTTGCGTGTCGATAAATGCATGCGTCACCCCTTAGGCAACGATGCTAGCCACGGAACTTCGAGTGTCAATTCGTGACGCCCGCTTTACCCTTGAGAGAGCATGGCGCGGATGATGCGGACCCAAACCGGGCGAGGATCACCTAAAATAAGCAATCAATCTTGTTCCGGTGCAGACTTTACTGCTGAGGCCCGGAAGCCTTTTTCAATCTCCGCAGCTTCGGCGTGGTAGCGGGCCGCCTCAGAACGCAGATTCTCGGCGGATGCCGCGTCGCTCACCTGGCGAGCCATTTCCAAACATAAGGCGGCTTGGCCGCGTAAATATCGCGCATCCCGCATGGGCGTACTCCACCAAACTGTCGCCGTTCATTCGCCCGGGCGAGCTAGCCGCAGCTCAACTACACGGTTGGTGGTGCAGCGCCGGGTGTCGATTTCCGGCATTCTTGGGGCGCATATCAAACGAACGGGTAAACCTTATGTAAGGTTCCCGACATAGTGGGTGACTAGCGAATTAGTTGTTGCCCAAATGAGCCGCTGGTGACGGGCCTTTGACAGTTGCCGTAGCACCAACAGGCGCCGGCCAGAGGCTGGTTCGTTCTTGACGCTATATTGGAACTGAAGGAAATTTAAAAAATTAACGTGCTGGCTGCGTGGGTGGTCGCATGCGCGTTTCGGACAATCAGCTGAACCTGAGTTGGCGTGGGCGCCCTTCGCCGGGTTCTGCCGGAGCTTATGCCTGTGCAATATTTCTTGTTGTTATAGCTGGCCTCATACGTTGGGGGCTTTCGTTCATCAGCGAAGACATTTTTCTTTTTGCGGCCTTTTACCCCGCAATTCTTTTTGCGACCTACGTTGGCGGTCCCGGAGTTGGTGTTTTTGCCGCGATGCTCGGTGCAGCAATCGCATGGGGAGCATTCGTGCCTCACCCCCTCGGCGCCGGCGTAGAAATCAAACTGCTGGCCTATTTGGTCGCATCCACCCTGATTATTTGGGGCGCAGACCACTATCGCAGGGTCAGGAAGCGCCTCGAAGACGAAGAGAAATTTCGTAAACTGGCCGTCGAGGAGCTCGCACACCGGTTAAAAAACAAATTGGCTACAATCCAGTCCATCATCAGCTTTCAACTCCGCGAGGAACCGCAAGTTAGAGACAGTATTTTGAGCCGTCTAAGCGCTCTCGCTGCCACGGATGATCTTATTATGGCGGCGCAAGGCAAAGGTGCTCGCATCGGCGATATCTCACCGCCGAACTCCGCCCCTATGACGTAGCGCGAATATTAATTAAAGGGCCCGATATTTTACTCCCTCCAAAACTGGCTTTGACGATGGCGCTGCTATTTCATGAGCTCGCGACCAATGCGGCAAAGTACGGCGCTTTATCCCGGTCGGCCGGCAGGATATCTGTCCAATGGTCTCATTCGGACGCTTGCCTGAACCTCGAATGGCGTGAAAGCGATGGACCGACTGTCAACGTTCCAAATCATCGCGGCTTTGGAACGCGGCTATTTATGAGGGCGCTGGCGCAATTCGACGGAAAGGTAGACGCCAGTTTTGCTTCGACAGGATTTGTCTGCAAACTGAACGTTCCGCTTTCAGGCGGCGCACTGACCAGTGTCTTTGCGGTCCCCATTGCAGCGGCCTTGCAGCCAATTGAATAATCTCCGCAGCGTGGCGCTGCCTTATCGACGCGACATCAGGCGGCTGCTAGCGATGCAAGCATGAATAAATTCGCACAAGGTCACGGCTTGCCACCGGGATCAGGCGATCGGCTGTGCTGCTGGCGCTAGCAGTCTCGCAAGACAGCCAGAAGTACGTGTTCGCCGGGTCAACGACGAGCCGGTTTGGCGAAAAGTTGGCGACGATCACCGAGAGATATTGCGTGGTTGAGAACCACGACAGGCGATTGAGATCGGCATTGATGCGGCCGGCCGATACGAAATGAGGATCGCCCAGTGACGGGTCGGCCGCCGTGCCGACAGCCAGCGCCTTCACCGCTGATTTGTAGTCCGTCCAGGCAGATACGAATTGCGCTGTTTCGACGGCATAGACCAGTGTCACGATCACGAATGCGCCGGCCAAGGCTTCGGCCGTGATTGCGCCGGCAAAGGCGGTCATGGCGTGCGGCAGGCGGGACAGATGCGGCGCCAGCCCGTCGGCGCGCAATGCGTAGAATGCAGCCAATACACCGAGGGCGGGCGCGACAATCACCAGCACGGTGCGCATGTAATATCTGTGGTCTGCAAGGATCGCCTGGTCAAACTCGAACCAGTAAATGGCGAGCATGACGGATACGATCGCGGCCGCCCAGAGATGCGCTTTGCCTGGCACAAGACGCGACAGGATGACGAAGGCGAGGCCGTAACCTGCCAGCGACGCACCCAGCAGAAAGACAATATTGACGTCGAAGGTCTCGGGATCGAAGAAGTGCAACGCCGCCTTGACGAAGACCCCGGCAAAATAGTTGCCGGGCGGCAGCAGCACTTTGACTTCCGCCCAAACCATCAGAACCGCGACCATTGCGCCTGCGGCGCGCCGGAATGTGGCGTCGCGCGTGCCACGGAGGACGGTCGTCGCCACGATCGTGAATGCCAGCACCAGGGCGCCCTCGTGCGTCAGTGTCAGCGCGAGCAGCATGAAAAATACAAAGGTAGTTCCGGCGATGCCGCGCCGCGCGTAATGGGCCACAGCGAGCGCCGGCCAGAAAATAGCGTGCGCGATCCACATCTCGGTTGGAAATCCGAATACGAGAGGACAGAGCAGGGCGGTCGAGAAACAGGCATAGGCGAAAATTATGCGGCTTTTCGAACGGTCGGCCGAGAAGGTCGCAAGCAGCCCGACGAGTGGCGCAACGTAAAACAGGAATCCATAGGCGACGACGCCGTCCCATGGATTTCCGGTCGCGCCGGCAAACAATTCTGCCGGCCATAGAGAGAGAAGAAAGACCGTGAGGCGCCCCGAAATATTGTGCCAGTGGAATGCCCAGACATCCTGGGCCGCGACCGCGTAGGAGAATATTGCGCCATCGCCATAGAGCTGGAGGTCGTATTCCAGCGCCACGACGACAAATGCGAGCGACCAGCAGAGCCCAATAATAACGACGAGCGCGCGAAGGATATCGGTGCCGGATCGTGCGGCGTTCCAGGGCAGGACAGCTGCGTTTTGTCTAATCGCGGTCACGGTGCTGACGATCCAGAAGTTGCTTGAAAACGCCGCCGGCGTTTTTTACTACCTGGTCGAGCAGGCGCTGCCCCCATTCGGTGGTTGCGGCTCCCGGGTCGCCAATAACACCCATATCGGCGATTTGGTTCTCATTCGTCGTCCACGGCCATGTGACGGCCTGGTCGAGGATAACCGTGCGTACAGCATTGGCATCCAGCTTGATCTTCTGCGCGATCAGATCGCGGCGGACCAGGTGCGGCGCAATCGCGAGCATCAACGAGGTTTCGTTTTTCCCGCCGTGAATTTCCGGTATGGCGGCGGCGTTGCCTGCGTCCGCCCAGACGGCGGGGTGCAGGATGCAGATGTTCAGACCGAAGTCGGCGCGTAGATCTTGCGCCAGTGCTTCCAGGATTTCGCGATTGCCGCCGTGGCCGTTGATGATTGCGAGATTGCGGGTCGGCAGGCCGCGCGCGATCTCGCGGCCAAGGTCACGCACGAGCGTGGTCATGCCCTGAATCGACAATGACAAGGTGCCGGGCGCCCATTCGTGCTCGCGGGCAAGACTTACCGAGAGTGTCGGCAGCTGCCACAAATCATAGGTGTCGACCCAGCGGCCAATGATGCGGCGGGTAAACTCTTCCGCCAGCACGGCGTCGGTATTGAGCGGCAAATGCGGGCCGTGCTGTTCGATCGAGCCGATCGGCAAGCAAAGAATTGACGCCGCGCGGAGACGCGTCGGAATATTGCTGAAACGTAAGCTCGCCGATCAACCGGCTTGGCGCATTATCGGCCATGGCCGTTACCATCCCCGCCCGCGCCTATCGGGGAGGTGGCGCTTGGCATCCAGGATACCCAGTGCCAGCGCATGTTGCCAGCCTCGGCCAAATGGCTCCGGTCAGGAAGGGTCGCCGAGCGATGCCAGCAGATGATCGAGCCGGTGCCCGGCGCGCTCTGCCTTGGCCGTCATGTAGCGACGGTTATCGGCGTTGATCGGCGCCTCTAGCGGCATCCGGCTGGCGATATCGATCCCGGCCTTGGCGAGGCCTTCGAGCTTGGCCGGGTTGTTGGTGAGCAGCACAATGCGCGTACAGTTAAGCATTTGCAGCATGCGGGCCGCGATGCCGTAATCCCGCTCGTCATCATCGAAGCCAAGCGTTGTGTTGGCGTCTACCGTATCGAAGCCATGGTCCTGCAACTGATAAGTGCGCATCTTGTTGGCAAGGCCGAGACCGCGGCCTTCCTGCGCCAGATAGAGAATAATGCCGCCGCCAAGTTCTTCGACGCACGCGAGTGCAAGACGAAGCTGATCGCCGCAGTCGCAGCGCCGGGAGCCGAAGACGTCGCCGGTCAGGCAGGCTGAATGCAGCCGCACGGGCACCGGCTTGGTAAAGTCAGGCTTGCCGACAATAATTGCGACCGAACTGTCGCCGATTGCGTCGTGGAAAACGACAAAGCGTGTCCGCGTGCCGGAATTCAACGGCACCGACGCTTCGCTCGCGATTGTCAGCGAGTGGATTGCGTCGTTGGCAAAGCGAGCCACCGCGGCAGCCTCCACCGTGATGATGGGTGACACGGTTTTAATTGCGTCGGGGGCAACATTGGCGGCGAGCACCGCCGGCAAGCCCTGCGCCAATTTGACAAGCTGGATCGCGGCGGCTTCCGCGCGCCCGGCCGGGACGGCCTCCGGCACACGATTGCTTGTGGCATCGGTTACGAATGAAAGGATTGTCTTCGTATCGTCGGCCGCGGAGATACGCAGGGCCATCGGTTCATCGGCGGGAATGCCGAGCGCGAACGCACGCCGCGCGGTGACGATGAGACGCGGAACGGATGGCGCGCACAACGCCCTGAATTCAGCCAGCCGCTGCCGGTCGAGTCCTTCGACGGGCAGCGCGAAAATCGTTTCGCCGGCTCCCTTGATGAGCACAGGCCGATGGCTCTGGAATTCGGCGAGGCCGCGACTGACGCTGGTATGTCCTCGAGTACCAAAAAGCGCTGAGCTAACGCTCGTCCCCACCGCAGTCATTACAAAACACCCTGCTTTTTATTGGCTGCAATAATAAACACCGTACACCGTCTTATAGTCCCGGTCGTAAATAGGCTGGATTTATGCCAGCTTGATGGCAGCCACAGACATTAAACGCGCTGATCGTACTTTTGGTCGACTCTGTCATCAAAAAATTTCGTCCCACCAAGTGGTAATAGCCATACCAGCGAGCGGTCTGCGGACCCGTGGGCGGACTTTAGCAATATTTTCCGCTCAGCGGACCAGCTTTTGCCGCAACCCTGGGCCGATATATTTGGCCCACTGCAAAAAGGCGCGGTGGACGATCTCATGGTGGTCGGGCAGATCGGCCAATCCCTCGATGGCCGCACCGCGACCGAATCCGGCCACTCGAAATACATCAATGGACCGGCGGGCCTTGCCCATCTGCATCGGCTGCGGGCGCTGGTGGACGGTATTGTTATAGGTGTCGGCACCGCGATCGCCGACGATCCGCAGCTCACCGTGCGGCGCGTGTCCGGGCCGCATCCGGCGCGCGTCATCATCGACCCAAAAGGCCGGCTGGGCGGCGAAGCCAAAGTGTTCGCTCCCGATGGTGCGCGGCGTTTGCTGATCGTTGCGCAGGGGACGCGGTGCGCGCCGCCGCCCGGCGTCGAAACAATTGCCTTGCCGGCCCGCGATGGGCAGATCGCTCCCTCCGCGATCCTGGCTGCCCTGGCCAACAGCGGGTTTCGCCGGGTCCTGGTCGAGGGCGGCGCGGTGACGGTGTCGCGATTCCTTGCCGCCGGTTGTCTCGATCGACTGCATGTGATGGTGGCGCCAGTCATCCTTGGCGCGGGGCACGCCAGTTTCACTCTGCCGCCGGTCGAACGGGCCGATCAGGCATTGCGGATACCCATGCATGTCCATCAGATCGAAGACGAAGTGCTGTACGACTGCGATCTGTCGGCTCAGCGCGTTCCGGTTGGCGTTGCAAAGATGTCGACATGACCGACGCGGAGCGACGAGCGCCCGGCGGCAATGAAGTCGCGGCGCCGTGTCAGCCAGGCCGCAGTATCCGGAAGCGTGAGTGCATCGAGCTCGCGCGCGGCGTGTGCCCAACCCGCGAGGATTTCGTGTTGCATGTCTCGATCCTGCGGGCCTATCACCCAATCGGATCGGCCGTGCTTCAGGGAATAACCGAGCGATTGAAAACGCGCGATCGCGGCATCGGCCGCAGCCGGTCCAAGCGCAGGCCCGAAGCCCTTGTCCGTGCGCTGGTGAGTATTGATCGCCGCGATGATTGCCGCATCGAGCGGGTCGCGCGGAGCAAGATCGACGGTGCCGTCGTAACTTAATGCCGCGTAGAGCGGAATCGTGCGTGCGGCAATTTCCACGGCCAGCCGCTCCAGCCACGGCCCGGAGACGAGATCGAGCAGCGCGGACGTGGTGACGAGGTCGACCGGTCCGTCGAGTGCCGCTTCGAGGTCGCGATTGAGATCGAGCGGAACCGCGGTGATGACCACGTCGTCGGAATGATCTGTTGCGGTTGCGCGCGCCAGCAGGCCGAGATCGTTGTCGACAAGTTGCCAGTTTTGCCGGCGTGGAAGTCGCGCACTCAATGCGCGCAAAGTCGATCCCGTACCGCAGGCAATATCGACGATCCGCACCGAAGGATATGTCGCAAGCGAAGCGGCGACTGCATCGAGAACTGACGGATTGCGTGCGCGCATATCGAACGGCTCGCGTAGCGTGAGCCAGTCGGCCGAGAAGGCGGTCATTTCACGGCCTCCAGCGCGCGCGAGAATAATTTTGCGGACTCTGGCCAGGTCGGGAGTTGCCCCGCCGCATTGCGCGCCGCATCTGCAAATCGCCGCCGCTCATCCGTGCTGCCGACCAAACGCCGCAGCGCCGACGCAAAGGCAGACACATCGTCCGGCGCGACGAGCAGGCCGGCGTTCGTTGGCACCGTACCCGGAATGGCGCCCGCATTTGTACCTACGATTGGCAGGCCATGCGCAATGGCCTCGGCATAGGCCATGCCATAACCTTCAAAGCGGGAGGCGAGGGCGAAGATATCGGCCTCTGCATACAATTCGCCAAGCCGTTGCTCTGAAACGGCGCCGAGAACAGCCACGCGTTCGCCGAGGCCATGGCGTTCGATATCGGCTTTCAATTGCGCCGCTGTCTTCGGGTTGCGCGCGCAATCGCCCGCAATTGTCAGGCGCCATTGCAGGTCGGGCATTGTCCCCAGCGCGGCGATCAATACGTCATATCCTTTGCGTGGCACGACCGAGCCCACCGATAACAGCCGGACAATATTGTCGGTCCGCCGCGGTACCGGCGGCACGGGATCGGAACCAGGCCGCACGATGGTAATGCGCTCGGCGGGAACGGCGTAGTGCGATGACAACTGCTGCGCCGTTGTGGCACTGGTGACCACGACATGACGTGCCGCCGACAGGGCGGCTTGTTCGCTGGCGCGCAGACTTTCGGCTTGCTCCTTGCTGATACCGGATTCGACGGCGAGGGGATGGTGCACCAACGCGACCAGGCGATTGAGCGCTCGCGCCGCTTCAGGCAAGACACCGAGCGCCAGGCCGTCGACCACCACAATTCGATCCGCCGGAATGGCGAGCAGGCGTTCGTGCGCCGCCTTGCGTGTCGGATCACCGGGAAAGGGAAAATTCGCGCCAAGGTCGACGATGTCGATTTGCCAGCCCATCTCGCCGAGTTCGGCGATCATCCGCCGGTCATAGGCATAGCCTCCGGTCGGGGTTGAAAGATCGCCCGGAACCGCGAAGGCAAACCGCTTCACCACAAATCGGCCTCGTACCAGGCGCGCGCAACATGCAATTCCGACAGCGTCACCCGGATCGATTTGATCTCGCGGGCTGTGCGGCCGAGTTCGCCGGCGCGCGCCGCGGTCGCGAGGTGATCAAAAATATGCCTGGTCAGAAATTCGGTGGTCGTATTGAGACCTTTGAGATCCTTCAGGTCGTCGAGATTGCGATAGTTGAGCGGCGTCAAGGCGGCCTTCAATGCTTCGTGCGCGCGGCCGATATCGATAACGATGCCGTTGCCATCGAGCTTTTCCGCGAAGAAAGCGGCATCGACGACGAAAGTCGCGCCGTGCAAGGCTTGCGCCGGCCCGAATACTTCGCCGCGGAACGAATGGGCAATCATGATGTGGTCGCGGACTTCGACGGCGAACAAGAGACCCTCTCAATAGGCAATGAGCTGGCAAAGCGTGCCGCTCTTCGGATCGAGAATAGCAGGAAGCTTCTTCGGCAGATCATGGAATGCAATCGCGGGCGCCAGCAAGGCATCGAGGCGCGCATCAGCGAGCAGGGCGACGGCAGCGGCGAGCCGGCGCGCGTGTGTCCATCGTGGCCGGTGCGACGGCGCTATTTGTCCGACCTGGCTGGATATCAATCGAAGGCGGCGGCTGTGGAAGGCGCCGCCGAGCGATGCCGCGATCGGCATGTCGCCGTACCAGCTCATTTCGAGGACGGTCGCCTCCTCGCCCGCAAGCGCAATTGCGGAGGCAAGTCCGGCCGCGCTTCCGCTGGTGTGAAACACAATGTCGCAGTCACCCGCCGCCGCTTCCGGCTTCGCAAAGCAAACACCGAGCTTCGCCGCTAATTCTCCCCGCGCGGGGTTGATGTCGACAAGCGTGACATCGGTCCCGGGGATTTTGCCGCACAGAAACGCGACCAGTGCGCCGACGGTGCCGGCGCCGACGATGGCCACACGATCCGCCGGGCCGACACCTGCATCCCAGACGGCGTTGAGCGCGGTCTCCATGTTTGCCGCCAGCACCGCGCGTTGCGGCGGGATGTTGTCGGGAACAATGACCGCGAGCTTGGCCGATATATTGAACAGGCTCTGATGCGGATGAAGCGCAAAGACGCTGCGGCCGCGCAAATCTTGCGGTCCGTCCTCTATCTGGCCGACTGTGGCATAGCCGTATTTGACGGGGAACGGAAAATGTCCGCCCATCAGCGGTGCGCGCATGCGCTGATATTCGCCTTCCGGCACGCGGCCGGAAAATACCAGCGCTTCGGTTCCCCGGCTGAGTGAGCCGAACAGTGCGCGCACGCGCGCCTCGCCCTGACCGACCGGCGCGAGTGTTTCCTGTCGCAATTCCGCCTGACCAGGCGCGATATACCAGAGTGCCTGGGCAAGCTTGTCTGTCGGGCCGGTAGCCACTGCGTTTCGATACCCGGGTTGGACTATTGGAGCCGTTTCACGTGTTATATTAGCAAACTTGCACGGTCCGCCGGGGATTAGAAGTCGTAATCGCGTGTTAAAGCGTCTTCCATCGCAACCCACGCAAATCGCCCTCGCCGGGAGTTCGATGACCGGCCGGCGCGTTCTGTTTTTCGTTTTATTTGCCGCCACGATGGCCGGGTCTTTGCTGCTTGCCGCCGTGGCATTGTCGCCGGGCGGCATTGGCATCGTCGATATTGTGCTGCTGGTATTCTTTGCCATGACCTTGCCCTGGATGGTGGCGGGGTTCTGGAACGCGATGATCGGATTTCTGATCATGCGCTTTTCGGACGATCCGATCGCGGCGGTGGTGCCGATCACCGGCCAGCTGCGCGGGGACGAGCCTATCAATGCTTCGACTGCGATACTGCTCTGCATCCGCAACGAATTGCCCGATCGCATGATCCGCAATCTGGACCCGATGTTGGCTGGCCTCGCTACTTCCGGATTTGGTGATCGCCTTCATCTTTATGTGCTGAGCGACACCAGCAATTCAGACATCGCGGCAAAAGAAGAGGCGCACTTCGATCTCTTGGCCAATCGCTGGCGCGGCCGTGTCGCGGTCACCTATCGCCGGCGCGATATCAACACAGGCTACAAGGCCGGAAACATTCGCGACTTCTGCGAGCGGTGGGGTGCGCAGCACGAATTCGCCGTCACGCTCGATGCCGACAGCTTCATGACCGCGGACGCCGTCCTGCGCCTGATCCGGATCATGCAGGCCGATCCGAAGCTCGGAATTCTGCAGGGCCTCGTCGTCGGACTTCCGTCTACCAGTGCCTTTGCGCGCGTCTTCCAGTTCGGAATGCGGCTCGGGATGCGCTCCTACACCATCGGCAGTGCCTGGTGGCAGGGCGATTGCGGACCTTACTGGGGTCACAACGCGGCGATCCGGCTCAGGCCGTTCGTCGCGCATTGCGTGCTGCCGGTTTTTTCGAAGGATGGAACCGACGACCGCCACATCCTCAGCCATGACCAGATCGAGGCCGCGCTCATGCGCGCGGCCGGTTATGACGTGCGGGTCTTGCCTGAGGAGGATCTGGGCTGGGAGGAAAACCCGCCGACCTTGATCGAGTTCATTCGCCGCGATTTGCGCTGGTGCCAGGGCAACATGCAGTACTGGCAGTTTCTTGTCATGCCCGGCCTCAAATGGGTGAGCCGCTATCAGCTCGCGCTGGCAATTCTGATGTTCATCGGATCGCCGGCATGGATCGGCATGCTGGTCGTGGCGACGCTTTCGCTCGCCCTCGTCGAAGCGCCAGGCCAATACATTCGTGCCGATGCGGGCATGGCACTGTTTATCTGCGTTCTGGTGATGTGGTTTTCACCGAAGCTCGCAAGCGCCATCGATATTCTGTCGCGGCCCGCGCTTCGCCGCGAGTTTGGCGGCACGGCATGCTTCCTGACAAATTACGCGATCGAGACCATCTACTCAATTCTGCTGTGCCCGATCCTGTGGTTCGGCCACACGATGTTCCTGTCGGGGTTGCTGTTCGGCCATGAGATAGGATGGATTGGCCAAACTCGCGACGATCATGCCGTGCCGTTCACGCTTGCGTTCCACAATCTCTGGCCGCACACGCTGCTTGGTCTTGTTACGCTCGGCACACTGGCGCTGACCCATCCGGGAGCCATCCCTTACGCGTTGTTTCTTGCGGGCGGACCTGCGTTCGCGATTCCCTTCGCGATCATCACCGCATGGCCATCGCTGGGGACTTGGTCGGCGCGCATCGGGCTCGGGCGATTGCCCGAAGAAATAGCGCCACCCGCAGCACTGCGCGCCTTGATGCTGCCGGCAATTGAGACAGCAAAGCCGTTTCCACGGCCCAGTGCGGTTTAGAACGGTGCTCGACGCTTTTCGGACCGCACGCAGCGTCATTCGCTCTCTGCGCATTTATTACGGCGACCGGTCACATGCGCCGGCCATGGACCGGCTTTACGGCCAATTCGTCCAGCGTGGCGATCTGGTGTTTGACATTGGTTCCCATGTCGGCGACCGCGTCGCCTCCTTTCGCCGCCTGGGCGCCCGCGTCATCGCCGTCGAGCCGCAGCCGGCCTTCGCCAGATTGCTCGGGTTGATCTACGGCCGGAGGCGTGACGTTGTGATCGAGCCAGTGGCGGTCGGTCGTGAGACAGGATCGACGCGCATCATGATCAATCCTGACAATCCGACTGTTTCAACGGCCTCGCAGGATTTTGTCAGTGCGGCACGCAATGCTCCGGGATGGGAGACGCAGCGCTGGACCCGTTCGCTGGTCGTGCCTGTCACGACACTGGACGCGCTGATTGCACGGCACGGCGTTCCATCTTTCATCAAGATCGACATCGAGGGGTTTGAGGCGGAGGCCTTGCACGGGCTGTCGCAACCCGTGAAGGCGCTGTCATTCGAGTTTACCACCATCCAGCGTCCCATCGCGCTGGCCTGTGTCAACCGCTGCATCGCACTCGGATTATCGCGTTTTAATGCCGCGCTCGGCGAGAGCCAGTCGCTGGTCCATGACGGCTGGATCGACGGTACGGCCATCGCCCGATGGTTGACCGCGTTGCCGCACGAAGCCAATTCCGGGGATATTTATGCCGCCGTGTGACAATGCAAATCATTGGCCGGCTCGCCTCGCTGTGTGCACGCTATTCCTGGCCGGCTACGGATTGACGCTGCTGGTTTTCTACCCGGGCGTCATGACCTATGACGCAAAATTCGTCTACGAGGACATCGCCAAGAATACGCTGGGTGACTGGCAATCGCCGGCGATGACGGTGCTGTGGCGTTTGGTCAATCCGATCGCACCGGGGCCGGGCAGCATATTCCTGCTGATCGTCACCGCATATTGGCTCGCTTTCGGAATACTGGCGCTGGCGCTCGTCCGTCGTACGGCTGCGCTCGCATTGCTGCTTCCGCTGCTGGCGCTGGCGCCACCGGCTTTCGTTTTTGCCGGGATCATCTGGCGGGACGTCTTGTTTTCGGTCACCTGGCTGCTGGCCGGCTCTATCGCATTTGTTGCCGTTGGCCGCGCCACTACGGCACGGTTGTTCCTTCAAGCGCTGGCGCTTGCATTGTGCGGCTTTGGCGTCCTGCTGCGTCCGAATGCCCTGATCGCGGCGCCGCTCCTTGCCGCTTACACGATCTGGCCAAATCAGTTCGGCTGGAAGCGAACAGCCATCGTGTTCGTGCCGGCTATGGCCGTGTTCTTCGCGCTCGTGCAGTTTGTCTATTACGGCGCGCTCGGCGCAACCCGGCAACATCCGCTGCAATCGATCATGGTCTTCGACCTCGGCGGCATCAGCCACTTCGCCAAGCAGAACCAGTTCCCCGTCCGCTGGAACGAGGCGGAGAATACGATGCTCCTGAACGGCTGTTACAAGCCGACTGAGTGGGATATTTACTGGCGTCTCGAACCCTGCCAGTTCGTGATGCGCAAGCTGGAAAAAGAGGAAAAATTGTTTGGCACGCCGGCGGTCACCAGCTGCCTGGCTCAGCGCCATCGCGCACCATCCGCTTGCCTATCTTGAGCACCGTACGGCATTCATGTGGAATTTTCTCGCCGGTTCGAATCTCACGATGTGGATGACCGACGTCAACGATCCGTCCAGAATTCCATTTCCGGACCGCCCTGCTTTCGTTGCTGTAAAAAATGTCCACGACGCGCTCAAGCCGACGCCGCTATTTCGCGCCGGCTCCTGGCTGCTCATCTGTATTGCGATTTGCGCCTTCGGCTGGGCCCGGCGAGAACGGCCGGAAGGGGCCTATATCATTGGCGTTTGCGGCTCGGCTGCGGTTTATGTGTTGACTTTCTACGCCGTCGGCGTGGCCTCCGACTTCCGCTATGCCTATTGGGCCGTGCTGGCCAGTATGACCGGCGGTGCCGTTGCGGCCGCTAGCGCCCTCAGGCGTCGATCGGCAAAAATTGCGCCTTCGCCAGCTGCGTGAAGCGGCCACCCAGCCGCTGCAATTCGTCGAAAGTGCCCGACTCGACGATCCGGCCGCCATCGAACACCAGAATGCGCGTGGCCTTGCGGATGGTCGCGAGCCGGTGCGCGATGACAAAGGTGGTGCGGTTTTTCATGACCTCATCGAGCGCCGCCAGCACGCACTGTTCGGTTGCGGCATCGAGCGCGCTTGTCGCCTCATCGAGAATGAGGATCGGCGGATCCTTGAGCAGCGCGCGTGCAATTGAGAGGCGCTGGCGTTCGCCGCCGGACAATGACCGGCCACGTTCGCCGACATCGGCGTCGAAGCCGTCCGGATTGCGATCGACGAAATCGAGTGCCTGCGCGCCCGCGGCGGCGGCGCGCATCTGTTCGTGGCTGGCGTCGGGCTTGCCGACGCGCAGGTTTTCCGCGATCGAGCGATTGAACAGCAGGGCTTCCTGAAAGACGACGCCGATATTACGGCGCAGGGCGCCGAGCTGGATATCGCGTACATCTGTCCCGTCGATCCTGATGCAGCCGGACTGCGGATCGAAGCCGCGATGCAGCAGCATGAGCGCGGTCGATTTGCCGGCGCCGGTTGCCCCGACCAGCGCGACCGTTTCGCCGGGCTCCGCGGTGAAGGTGAGGCCTGACACCGCCGGCCGCGTCCCGTCATAAGCAAAGGAGACATTGTCGAACTCCACGCGCCCGGCAAAGCGGCCGGGATCGATCGCGCCCGGCTTGTCGTGCATCGCCGGCACGGTGTCGAGCACGCGGAAGAATTCACGCAACTGCGCTGAATCGAGCGCCATATGATTGGCAAAGCTGACCGCCTGTTCGAGCCGCGAGATCACCATGCCGGCGAGCGCCATGAAGGTCACGATCTCGCCGATCGTGATCAGGCCGTGCTGGAACAACCAGGTGCCGAGCGCGATAATGGAGAGTACCGCCAGCGTCGTCGACGCACGCGTGAGGACGGTCACCACCGCCCACCATGACAGCACCGGAAACTGCGCCGCCAGCAGCTGATCGCTGACTGATTGCAGCGCGCGCACCTCCGATTCGACGCGTGCGAAGCTCTGCACCAGCGCGATATTGCCGAGCGCGTCCGATGCGCGCTCGGCGAGGTCCGAATGATGCGCTTGCACGGTGTTTTGCAGCGTTTCGGTCTTCCGTAAAATCAGGGCGGTGAGCACCGCAAACAGCACGCAGAGGACGATCAGCAGGATGGCGAGACGCCAGTTGAGCGTGAGCGCCAGCGGCACGAGGATAACCAGCGACACGAACGCCGCGAGATGCTCACGGAAAAAGCCAAGCCAGAACGACCAAAGCGTGTCGGTGCCCTGCAGCATGATTTTCATCAGGCGGCCGGAATGGACTTCACCGTGATAGGCGAGCGGCAATTGCAGGACGTGCTCGAAATAGCTGGTCAGCACCGCCAGACGCCGGCGATGCGCCAGCCGGTCTGCAAAAAGCGCGACCGTCGTAGCGCAGACGATCGTGAAGAGGCCGAAGCACACCCAGGCCAGAAGCAGTAGCCACAGATGGGTCCAGTCAGCCGTTGCCGGATTGGCCTGCGCACCGGCCAGCACATTGATGACGCGGCCGAACAGCACCGGCTCGGCGAACAGGGCGATGGCCAGAGCAACGTTGGCGATCGCCAGGAGCCAGCCGACACGGCGGTCGGGTCCCAGCTGATCAAGGACGCGCCCGTAAAGGCGGACAAAACTCATAGCGCCATTGTAGCGGCTTAATGGGCTATTTGCTCTCCGCCGGAGGCGCTGGCGGTGCCGGAGTGTTTGATGCCGGCGGTGCGGCGGCTGGCGGCGGCGCTGCGGGCGGCGGCGGGGCCGGAGGCGCTGGCGGCAACGGAGGTGCGGTCCAGGCCTTGTACTCGGCTTCCTTGACGCTTGGCAGTTTCTTCAAAAACGCAACCACTGACCAGATTTCATCATCTTTGGCGCCGGCGAGGGCAAAGCTCGGCATGCCGGTCATGTTGATACCGTTCTTGACCACCCAGAACAGTTGCGCGGGCGTGCGATGGTCAACCACTTCCTTCAGGTCCGGCGGGTCCGGATGCAGCCCTTCCGAAAATTTGGCCCAATTGACGCCGGGCGCGCCGTGGCAATTGGCGCAGCCCAGCGCGCTGTAGGCCTTTGCGCCCGCTTGCACGCTGTTGGGATCACTGATGCTGGCGGGCGGGGCGTCGGTTGCGTGACGGTTGATAGATGCGCTGCGTACCTGGATCAGGGCCCACTTGACGATCCCAGGATCTTCGGCGGTTCCGGCAACGCTGTAGTAGCCGCCAAAGAAGAACACCGCCGCACCGACACCAACGATAATCGCAAGCGCGCCAACAAGAGTCAGAATACGCATGAGTGACCCCAATATTTCAAAACGCGTGAATTATACCGGTAAAGGATACACCGGACATGGGCATTTATTGCGTGAAATTTTCGTGAGCAGGTCTGCGCGACTGCCGGAAAAAATTCTCCGCTGTGGCCATGGCGATGCTAAAATCAAGTGAAGTTCGGCCGGGAGGCATGTTTTGACACGTGAAAACGCGACGTTGGCCGATTTCAAGTGCGGCCGTACCGGCGCCTGCAAGATTGCCGTCCTCGTGCCCTGCTACAATGAAGAAAAATCCGTCGGCAAAGTTGTCGACGATTTCCGGATCGCGCTGCCGACGGCTGCCATTCTTGTCTACGACAACAATTCGACCGACGATACGGCGCGCGTGGCCCGCGCGGCCGGCGCCGAGGTCTTCCACGAGGTGCGTCAGGGAAAAGGCTTCGTCGTGCGCCGCATGTTCGCCGATGTGGATGCTGACATTTACGTGCTGGTCGATGGCGACGCGACTTACGATGCACCGAGCGTCAGGCGGATGATCGGGCAGCTGCTCGAGAAGCAGCTCGACATGGTCGTGGGCGCGCGCGTGGATCGCGACGAGGGGGCCTACCGTGCCGGACACCGCGCCGGCAACAGACTGCTCACCGGGTTCGTGGCGCGCATGTTCAATTCAAGTCTCAACGACATGCTGTCGGGATATCGCGTGCTGTCGCGCCGCTTCGTAAAGTCGTTCCCCGTGCTGTCGGGCGGATTTGAGATTGAGACCGAGCTCACGGTGCATGCGCTTGTGCTGGGCCTGGCGATGGAAGAGGTCGATACGCCTTATTACGCGCGGCCCGACGGCTCACTGTCCAAGCTCAACGCATGGCGCGACGGCCTTCGCATCCTGCGTACGATCGGCAATCTGTATCGCGCCGAACACCCGTTGCCGTTTTTTGCCGGCATCGGCCTCGTGCTGGCGTTGATCTCGATCGGTCTCGCGGTTCCGATCATCACCACGTATCTTGAGACCGGCCTGGTGCCACGACTTCCGACCGCTGTTTTGTCGACCGGCCTCATGCTGCTCGCGTTCCTGTCCGCGGCCGTCGGCCTTATCCTCGACACCGTGACGCGCGGCCGGCGCGAATTGAAATTGCTGGCTTACCTGTCGCACGATGCTCCGGCAGCGGGTTCGGCAGAAACGCAGGCGCGAAACAACCCCAAATCCAAAGTTGTCTCCAGCCTGAGGGGCGCTCGGAAACGTTCGCCCGTCTAGGCGCGCGCCGCTACTGCGGTGCTTTTGGCAAAAAGCCTGAAGCGAGCCACTGTGCTTCATCGACCTGCGCCGCCGTCAATTTCGCGGCAACCGCGTCACGAATTCGCGTGTAATATTCCTTCGCGTGCGCCGGCGCATGCGCGGCCGCCAGATTGAGCCACATATAGGCGAGCGTATCGCTGCGCTCGACGCCGAGCCCCTTGTCGTACATGAGGCCAAGCAAATATTGCGCGGTTGCGTGGCCCCGCTCGGCGGCGCGCGTGTACCAGTAGACGGCCGCCACATAGTCTTGCGGCACGCCGCGGCCGTGTTCGTACATAAATCCAAGGAATGCCTGGCGCGCGCATCGCCGCGTTCGGCGAGCGGCAAGGTCCTGTTCGCCGCAGCGATGTCGTTTCCCCGTGCCGGACGCGTCGAGATGCTCGTGCGCATGCGGCCTGGGCGAATTGATCGGCCGCGAACAGGGCGCCATAGCGGCAATCAGAAGCATGACGAACTTTCTCAATTCAGCCCCCTGACAGGACATGCACTCCGCCCCAACCTTGATCAAGCTGCTCGATAGCTTCGCGACAAAGCCGGGCGCAGTCCGTGCCGATGCCGCGCGGAATACATTCTCGATCCAGGGCAGCGGCCCCCCGGGATTATTGAAATTCGTGCGACAACCGTGTGGCCGTGGCGAACGGGCGCCGGCGGGCAATCCACTGTGGGCAATTCCGTCAAGGCGCTTTCCCAAGCGCGGGCGCCCATCTTTTCCCCCTCGCGTCGCCCACCGGCGCAGGCTGTTGCAGCTTCGCCTAAACGCCACCGCCGCGACCGGCAAAAAACCGGCGGAGCCCGATCGCCCGCAGCTTTCGCTCGTCGGCACGATCGCCGGCGGCAGGGAAGGTTTTGGCATCTTTCTCGATCGTTCGGCGAACACTGTCTCAGGCTCAAGACTGGCGAAGCGCATAACGGCTGGATTCTCCGTGAGGTGCGGTGCCGGGAGACCGTGCTCGAGAAAGGCGACAGAACGGCGACTCTCGCGCTGCCGGTCCGTGCCACCGCGTCGTTTGGCCATTCTGCCGATGATGCATCGGGGTGAATTCCGCTTGCACGCTAGATGGTGCGTGTTGCCACGCCGCGCTTTGCCGGCGTCGGATGCGAACCGAGCGGTTACACCTGCTCCGCGTTGAGATAGGCGAGCCTTGCGCCACAAAAGGCGCAAACCAGTCCCAGTCCCAGTGCGGACAAACCTGCAATGACATCAACGGTGCCGCCGAGATTGCCGGTCTTGCTCATGATGCCGCCGACGGTCGCGGCCACGAACACCAGCGCAATCAGGAAGCGCTGGGCCAGCCGATAGACCAGTTCGCGTTCACGCGCGGCGGCGATCAGGTAAGCGGCGGCAGCCCAGCCTCCGACGAACCCCGCGCCAGCAGTCGCCCACCAGGCCATCGCTGAGACAAATTGCTGCCTGGTGCCGGTCGCGCTGTCGCGCAGCACGGAGTCAAGGCCAAGCCCAAAAACCGTCAGCAAAATGTGCATGACCAGCGCCGCGAAGACGCCGCAAACGATGGCAGCAGCATAATGCAGTCGGCGGAGGGCGTCGGTATCCATCGCGGGTGTCCGGAACAGGCTGCGGCGGGGTCGACCACCTGAGAACCATACCGGTCGCGACGTCGGGCGTGAACTGCGATTTTCAACGCCCGGCTATTGGCGTTCAACCGCCCGCAGATGAGGGCTCACGCTTTGCGCGGGGGCAGCGCCGGTTTCCCGGTCGACGATGAAACGCGGGCGTGACTTGGCCTCGAAATAAATTTTACCGACATATTCACCGATCACCGCAATCGCGAATGTCTGAAACGACGCGATGAGCAGGAACAGCAACATGACGGACGTCCAGCCTTGCACCGTCTGACCTGCCAGCCAGGTGCCAAAGACCCAGAGACTCATCGCCATGAAAACGACGAATAAAATAATTCCCATCAATGCGATCATGCGGATCGGCCGCACCGACAACGACGTAATCCCGTTGATCGCAAGGCTGGCCATTTTTGCGAGCGTATATTTGGTCTCGCCGTGGAGTCGCGCAAGCCGGTCGAACTTGACGGTCGCCGTCCTGAAGCCGAGTTGCACGACGAGCCCGCGAAGGAAAACGTGAGTTTCACCATAGAGCGAAAGCGCACGCAGCGCGCGATCGCCCATCAGTCGGAAGTCGGCATGGTGCGGGATGATATCGGCGCCGAGCCAGTTGAGAGTGCGATAGTAGAGATCGGCGGTGCCGCGTTTGAACCAGCTGTCAGTGGATCGTCCATCGCGCACGGCGAAAACGATTTCGGCGCCGTTGCTGAAGTGTTCGATCATTCTTGCGACGACCGAAATATCGTCCTGCAAGTCGGCATCAAGGGAGATGACTGCGTCGGCCTTGCCGATCTGACCGAGCAGGCCTGCCAGCAGCGCATTCTGGTGTCCGACGTTGCGCGACAACTTGAGGCCGCGAATGCGTTTCGCGTTTGCCTGTGACGCAGTTTCGATCAAACTCCATGTGCGGTCAGTGCTGCCATCATCCACCAGTACGATATAGCTCCTGGATGAGACGGCTTTGGATTTTTCCAGCTTGTCCAGATCGGCGAGGAGGCGCGCGAGCGTGTGCTGAAGGCCTGCCTGTTCGTTATAGCAAGGGATGACGAACGCAATGGTGGGTGATTTGGCGGCGCTCATGTTCAAATTTCAGTCGCTGGCATCTGCACTTGTTTTCTTGCCGCGCATGGGTGTCGGCGACCCGCAACGGCGGTTCCAGAACTGACGAACCGAGGCCACACGACCGCGTTGATCCGGCAGTATGCCCGGGCAACGTTTACAAAGGTTTTATCGGCATAAATACAGGCGGTTAGGGCCTGAAATCGGGCGGTTCCGCATTCCGGTGCACGGGGATTGATTGTATAGTCGAGGCGTCCTAATCCTCAGCGGGTCGAGAGTTAGAACGATAATAATGGGTGGAGGAAACTTTGCGGTCCGAACGTGGTCCGGTCGCGCAGCTTGTCCAGAATCTCGTGCGTAAGCGCGATTTTTATGCCGGCGGGCTGGTCATTCTGTTTGGTCTGGTGATGGCATTGAAGGGCCCGAGCTATCGGCTCGGCACCTTGATGCACATGGGGCCGGGCTTTCTGCCGACGGCGCTCGGTATCATCTTGATCTTTCTCGGGCTCCTGATTGCGGGAACCGCGATGGCGAGCGCCGGAGGGCGAGGATGAGCGGATCCTGCCGGAGCACCCCGAATGGCTTGGCTGGGCCTGCATCCTTGCCGGGCCGCTGTGCTTCATCCTGTTCGGCAGCTATTTCGGCCTGATTCCGGGCATTTTCTTTTGCGTCTTTGTTTCCTCGCTTGGTGACCGCACGGCGACGATAAAAAATTCGATAGTGTTGGCGACAGTGGTGACTATTTTCGGCGTTGGGTTGTTTTCATATCTGCTGCAGGTGCCGATGCCGCTGCTGACGTGGAGAGGCCTGTGATTGAAACCGCACTGACCGATCTCTGGTACGGCTTCGGCGTCGCGCTGCAGCCACATAACCTGATGTGGTGCTTTATCGGCGTGCTCGTCGGCAACATGGTCGGCGTGTTGCCTGGCATGGGCCCGCTCGCGACCATTTCGATTTTGCTGCCGCTCACTTTCGGCATCAAGCCGGTAGGCGCGATCCTGATGCTCGCCGGCGTGATGTACGGCGCACAATACGGCGGCGCGATCTGCTCGATCCTTCTCAATTTGCCGTGTCATCCACCGCACGCGGTCACGTGCCTCGACGGCTTCCCCATGACCAAGCAGGGCAGGGGCGGCGTTGCGCTCGGCCTGACCGTGATGGCGTCGTTCGTCGGTGCCTCCTGGGGCATCACGGAAATGATTTTCCTGTCGCCGATCCTGGTGCGCGTTGCGCTGGAATTCGGTCCGGCGGAAATCTGTTCGCTGATGCTGCTCGGTCTGCTGGCGGGCTCGACGCTCGCGCGCGGCTCGCCGCTCAAGGGCGTCGCGATGACAGTGCTCGGGCTGATGCTTGGCATCGTCGGCACTGACCTTGAGACCGGTGCCGAGCGTTTCACCTTCGGAATGACCCACCTCGATGACGGTATCGAGCTGGTCGCGCTTGCGCTCGGCCTGTTCGGCATCGCCGAGTTCATGAACAGCGTCAACCAGGTGTCGCAGATCAATACCGCCTATACGAACGTCCGCCTGCGCGACATGCGTCCGAACAAGAAGCGAAATCAAGCAGGCGATCGCGCCGATGTTCCGCGGCACACTGGTCGGCAGCCTGTGCGCGCTGATACCGGGAACCGGGCCAACCATCGCTTCGTTCGTCGCCTATGCAACGGAAAAGAAAATATCGAAGCATCCCGAGAAGTTCGGAACCGGATTGATCGAAGGCGTGATTGCGCCGGAGGCCTCGACCCATTCGTCGGTGCAGGGCGATTTCATCCCGACCATGAGCCTCGGCATTCCGGGCGACGCCGTGATGGCGCTGTTGCTTGGCGCGCTGATGATCCAGGGCATCGTGCCCGGGCCGCAGCTGATCAAGGAGCATCCGGATATCTTCTGGGGCCTCGTCGCCAGCTTCTGGATCGGCAACATCATGCTCGTTTTGTTGAACGTGCCACTGATCGGAATTTGGGTGAAGCTGCTGACGATCCCCTACAAATATCTCTATCCGAGCGCGCTGTTCTTCGTCAGCATCGGCGTTTACGCCGCCAACAACGACATGTTCCAGGTCGGTGAGACCGTCGTCATCGGTATTCTGGGCTATGTGCTGTTGCGGCTTGGCTTTCATCCGGCGCCGATTCTGCTCGGCTTCGTCCTTGGGCCGCGCTTTGAGGAGAACTTCCGGCGCGCGATGCTGATTTCGCGTGGCGACATCGGTGTATTCGTGGAGCGGCCGATCAGTGCGGTGTTCATATTCCTGTGCGTGCTGCTGATCGGGCTGCAGATCTATGTCCGCTTCAGGGGTCCCAAAGCGCCGATCGAGATACCGACAGTGCTGGAAGGCGCGGAGTAGCGGTCTAAATCCCCGCCAGCTCGCGCATGATACGGTAAAGCCGGGCTTGGCCCTCGAAGCCAATGCCCGGCCGATCCGAGAGCGATATCGCACCGTTTTCGATGCGCGCGTCATCGGCAAAGCCGCCGAAATCGCCGAACACACCGGGATAGGATTCGGCGCCGCCGAGGCCAAAGCCCGCCGCGATCGCCAGCGACATCTGGTTGCCGCCATGCGGAAACATGCAGGCGCGCGGCCAGCCATGCTGCGCCAGCATCTCAAGCGTGCGGGCATATTGCACAATGCCATAGGCCTGCGGCGGATCGATCTGGATGACGTCATTGCGCTCAGGCCGTAGTCCGCCGAAGCGGACGAGATTCTCGACGTCCTGGGTCGAAAACAGGTTCTCGCCCGTTGAGAGAGGCGGACGGTAAACTCCGGCAATTTCCGCGAGCAATGCGAACTCGAGCGGATCGCAGGGCTCCTCGAACCAGCGCAAGCCGAACGGCTCAAGTCCGCGCGCATAGGCAAGTGCTGCCGTGCGATCAAATTTCGAATTGGCGTCAACCGCGAGCAGCGCATCCGGCGGCAGGATCGATTTCACCGCCTCGACCCGGGCGAGATCCTGGTCGAGCGGCATTCCGCCAACCTTCATCTTGACCATGGTGTAGCCGGCATCGAGATGGCCGCGCATCTCGTTTTGCAGGTCCTTTGTCGTCTTGCCTGGCGCATACCAGCCGCCGCCCACATAGCAGAAGACTTTCCCGGGGAGCCTGCCGTCGTTGAACCGTTCGGCCAGCACGGCATGCAGCGGCTTGTCCGCGATCTTGGCGAGAACGTCCCAGATCGCGACCTCGATGGTGCCGATGCCGACGGAGCGTTCGCTATGGCCGCCGGATTTCTCGTTTTGCATCATGACGGCAAGAAATTTATCCGGCGCAAAATTTCCGGTGGCATCAAGCAATAAGTCGGGTCGCGCCTTGAGGACACGTGGAATGAAGCGCGCCCGCATCTGCGCCCCGCAGGCATAGCGGCCGGTGGAATTGAACGCAAATCCGCAAACCGGCTTGCCGGCGCGCACGACATCGGTGATCACGGCGACCACCGAGGTCGTCATCTCGGAAAAGTCGATGCTCGAATTGGCGAGCGTCGAGTTGAGCGGAACCGCGGCCTCGCGGATATCGACAATGCGCATTCAGTTAAGCTGGCTGTCAATCACTGGATCTGCGGGATCTTTGCGTCCTTGATCACCTTGGCCCACTTCTCGACTTCCGCTTTGATATATGCGGCGAACTCTGCCGAGGAACCGCCAACCGGTTCGAAGCCGAGCGGCGCCATCTTCGCCTTCATATCGGGATTGGTGACGATTGCCGCAATTTCCTTTTGCAGGAGGTCGACGATCTCCCTAGGCGTTCCTTTTGGCGCCAAAACGCCCTGCATGGTTTCGGAGTCCTGCCCGCTGATGCCGGCTTCCGCCAGGGTCGGGACATCCGGCAACGCTGTGGAACGTTTTTTGGTCGTCACCGCCAACGCACGCAATTTGCCGGTGAGAACAAGTTGCGTGGTCGGCGTCATCGCGACGAACGATGCCGGCACTTCGTTGGCCAGTACAGCCTGCGCTGCCGGGCCGCCGCCTTTATACGGCGCGATGGCGAAATCGAGGTTGTAGGTGACCTTGAACAGGTCGCTCGCAAGATCCGGCGTGGTGCCGAGGCCGGGTGAAGCGAACGTGAATTTGTTCGGGTTGGCCTTGATGACCTCGATCAATTCTTTCGCGGTTTTGGCCTGCACCGATGGATGCACAATCAGGATATTCGGCGTGATCGCGGCGAGGATGATCGGGACGAAATCCTTGTAAGGGTCATAGGGGCAGTTCTTGTAAAGGCTCGGGTTGACCACATAACTCGAGGATGCGATCAGGAGTGTGTAACCGTCTCCGGCCGCGCGCGCGACGTTGACGGTGCCGAGGTTTCCGCCAGCCCCGCCGATATTCTCGATATAGAACTGCTGATCGGAGTTTTTCCGACAGTTTTTGTGCAATCAATCGGGCCATCACGTCGGTCGGGCCGCCGGCCGCGAACGGCACGACGATCTTGACCGGGCGGTCGGGGTAACCCGCGGCCAGCGGCAGGCTGGGTAGCGGCGATGCGCAAATAGCGCCGCGCCGACGGTCAGGCTTCTTATGCTTACGCGCATGAACTCCTCCCAGTTTTTTGCCATCGTAACATTGCGCCGGAGGAGCGCCAGTAGGGCTTGCGTCTCCCGCGTGCACAGGCTGTATTCCCGCGGCCACTGCCTTTCCCTTTTCGTCAGAGGAAATTCAATGCCGGCCCGAAAGATCACTCGTCAGGACATGCGCGACGCTGCCGAGAAGTACAAAAACTGGGGCAAATGGGGCCCCAATGACGAGGTCGGCACGCTCAATTATACGACGCCGGAGGACATCGTTGCCGCGACGCGCCTCGTCAGAAAAGGCAAAGTGATTTCGCTCGCGCTCAATTTCGATCACACCGGCCCGCAAGGAGCGAAAAGCAAGTATCCGGCGATGGGGCGGACCAATCCGATCCACAGCATGCTTCGCACCGGCACCGATGCCTATTCCGGCGTGCTCGACAAGCGCGGCATCCGTGCCGCCGATGACATGGTGACCATGCCGCTGCAATGCGGCACGCAATGGGACGGTCTCGGCCACGTGTTTTATGAGAATTATATGTGGAACGGCTACGATTGCCGTGAAGTCACGTCTGCCGGCGCGCAGAAATGCGGGATCGAGAAGACCAGGAACAGGATGGTGGGGCGCGGCGTGTTTCTCGATGTGGCGCGCTACAAGGGCGTCGAATCGCTCGAGGACGGCTACGGCATAACAAATGACGATCTCTATAACACTGCGAAGAAACAGCAGGTCGAGCTCAAGCGCGGGGACTACATCATCGTACGCACGGGCATGATGGAGCGCTGCCAGAAAGGCGGAAGCTGGGATGGCTATCCGGGCGGTGATGCACCGGGCTTTTCATTCGAGACACTCGATTTCGTCAAGGACACCCAGCTCGCCGCGCTCGCCAGCGATACCTGGGGCTGCGAGGTGCGTCCGAACGAGAGCGAGGAGGGGATCAACCAGCCCTGGCACTGGATCACGATTCCCATCATGGGCATGACGATGGGCGAAATTTTCAATCTGAAGGAACTCGCCGACGATTGCGAGCAGGACAAGGTCTACGAGTTTTTGTTCGTCGCGCCGGCAATTCCCATCACCGGTGCGGTGGGCTCGCCGGTCAATCCGCTGGCGATCAAGTAAACCTCTCCCGGCCTCATCCTGAGGAGCCGCCAAAGGCGGCGTCTCGAAGGATGGGGCCGCCCTCGATCCTTCGAGACGCCCTCGCTGCGCTCGGGCTCCTCAGGATGAGGGCGGATGAAAGAAAGGAGTCGAGACATGCAGAAGCAATATCCGGTCACTCATACCGAAGCCGAATGGCGCAAGCTGCTCACGCCAGAACAATATGCAATCATGCGCGAGCACGGCACCGAAATGCCGGGCAGCTGCGCATTGTTGACCGAAAAGCGCGCGGGCACCTTTCGATGCGCGGCCTGCGACCAGCCGCTGTTTGTCTCCAAGGTTAAATTCGAGAGTGGAACCGGCTGGCCGAGCTTCAACGATCCGCTGCCCGGCGCGGTCGAAGGTGAGACGGACAGCAGTCACGGCATGGTCCGCGACGAAGTTCACTGCAGCCGTTGCGGCAGCCATCTCGGCCACGTCTTTGACGACGGGCCGCCGCCGACGCATTTGCGCTATTGCATCAACGGCGTCGCCCTGAAATTCGAGCCCGCGTGAGCACGGCATGACAACAGTCGGACACAACGCCAAACGCATCGGCGCAGAGGTTCTTGCGGACATGCTTGCGGGCTATGGCGTCACACATGTGTTCATGGTGCCGGCCGTTTTGCGGCGCACGTTTGCCGAGATGGAGCGGCGGACGAAAATTGCGCGCGTGCATTGTCACGGCGAGAAATCAGCCGCCTATATGGCGGACGGCTACGCGCGCGCGTCCGGAAGGCCGGGCATCTGTATGGCGCAGGTGATCGGTGCGCTCAATCTTGCGGCGGGACTGCGCGATGCGCACCTGGCTCATTCCCCCGTTATTGCAATGACGGGCGGACGCGATCCCAGGACAAAATTTCGCAAAGTCTACCAGGAAATCGACGACGTGCCGGCATTTGAGCCGGTGACAAAGATGAACGTTACCGTCGACGACGTCGCGCGCATTCCGGACATGGTGCGGCAGGCGTTCCGTGTTGCCACCACCGGTGCGCCAGGCCCAGTGCATCTGCAATTTCGCGGCAACGAAGGGCAGGTGGACCTTGAAGAGGCCGAGATGGAAGCGCTGGTCGAAACGCAGTTCGCCAGCGTGCCGCCGTTCCGGCCCGAGCCGGAAAGCGCGCACGTCAAGGCCGCGCTTGATCTGTTGCAGAAGGCTGAGCGGCCGATCATCGTTGCCGGCGGTGGCGCACGTGCATCGGGTGCGGGGCGCGAGCTGGTCGCACTCGCCGAAGCGTTGCAAATTCCGGTTGCGACCTCGCTCAACGGCAAAGACATCATTCCCGGCACGCATCCGCTGTCCGTGGGTGTTGTCGGAAGTTATTCGCGGGAGAGCGCCAATCGCGCAGTCAACCGCGCCGATCTGGTCTGTTTTATCGGCACCGAAACCGGCGGCATGACCACGCATTTCTGGGCGGTGCCAAAGATCGGCACGCCGGCGATCCAGATCGACATCGAAGCGGAATCGCTTGGGCGAAATTATCCCTTGCAGGCAAGCGTCCTGGGCGATGCCAAGAATGTGCTCGTGCGGATGCTGGGCCAGATCGACAAATCGAGCGCGGCGAAGCGCGAGCCGTGGATCAAGGAAATCTCCGCATTGCGTGGCGACTGGTACGCCAGATACAAGCCGATGCTTGAATTGGACAGCGTGCCGATTTATCCGGCACGCATTTGCGGTGACCTCACGCAGCACGTACCGGATGACGCCATTGTCGTGGTCGATACGGGCCATGCCGGCATGTGGATGGGCGGCATGTACGATCTGCGCAAGCCAACCCAAAGCTACATGCGAAGCGCCGGCCATCTCGGCTGGGCGTTTCCGGCCGGCATTGGGGCCAAGGCAGCCTGCCCGGAGCGGCCGGTGGTGGTTTTCACTGGCGACGCCGGCTTCTGGTACCACATTGCCGAAGTCGAAACGGCGGTGCGTTGGGGCATCAACTCCGTCACCGTCGTGAACAATAACGGCGGCGGCAATCAGTCGAAACGTGGATTCGACCGCGCCTATGGCGGCGAGCAGACCGCGCAGGCGCGCGAATTGTGGACCTACAATCCGATGAATTTCGCAAAACTGGCGGAAGACATGGGGGCGCTCGGCATCCGCGTGGAAAGGCCCGCTGAATTCGTTCCGGCGCTCGCCCAGGCCATTGCCGCAAAGCGGCCGGCGGTGATCGACGTTGCGACCGACATTGAGGCACTGGCGCCAACTGCCGTTTCTTGACGAAAACGAGCATGAAACGCCGTTAGATCCGAATTTTGACAAGCGCTAGCGCCCTCGAATTTTGACCCACGTCAAGGCTGGCCACTCCTCAACGCGCTAGGCTTACGCTTATTCAAGGAGAGGAGTGCCAGTGATGAAGTACGTTCGACTGCACGCGGACAAGAACGGCAATACTCATTTCGCGCAGGCGACCCTCGCGCTCGACGAAGCTGACTACCGCCCGCCGGCGCCTATGACCTTTGTGTCGCACGTCTTTCAGACTGATGGCGTGCAGTTCCTGCGGCTACCGTCCGGCTGGACTGCCGACTCCCTCCATCCCCCCAAGAAACAGTTTCTGATCTGCCTGAAGGGGCACCTTGAGGTGACGGCGAGCGACGGCGAGAAGCGCAGCTTCGGTCCCGGCGACAGCGTGCTGATGGAAGATGTTGACGGCAAGGGTCATCGTACGCATGTCAAGGGTGCCGACGAGTGCCTCGCTGCGGTCATTCCGATCGACTGAGTTGGCGGTTTCGCCTTCGGCGGTCGCGTAGCGGCAACTACTTCAGCGGCGGGCCGACATAGCGGAATTTCTGCGCGCGCTTACCGGTATCGACTTCGGTCGTGTAGACATTTCCCTTGCTGTCCACCGCAAGATTGTGCACCCAGTGAAACTCGCCGGCGTTGCGCCCGTTGCGCCCGAACGCGCCGACGACCTCACCAGTTTCGCGCACCAGCGTGCGCACCTCGTTGTTGGTGCCGTCGGCATTCATCAGGAACGTCTGTTTGGCGTCCGGCCAGAAATCGAGATCCCACATTGAGCCCTGGCCTGGCGTTTCCTTGGCCACGAAGAATTCTTTCACGAAACTTCCATCTTTGCGGAAGACCTGGATGCGATCGTTTGAGCGGTCGCAGATATAAACAAGCCCGTCCTTCGCAATCTTCACGCAATGCACCGGATTGGCGAACTGCTGCGGAGGCGTTGAGGCGGGGTTATAGGGCGGCTCCTTGGCATCGCTTGGCGGCTTGCCATAGGCACCCCAGTGCCGCTTGTAGGCGCCGGTATCGGCGTCAAATACGATGACGCGGTGATTGCCGTAACCATCGGCGATGTACACTTCGTTGGTTGCGGGATCGACTTCAGTGTCGGCCGGGCGGCCGAGCCGTGTGGTATCCGCGCTGCCGCTCTGCGGGCCCGGCTTGCCGATCTGCAATACGAACTTTCCGTCCTGGGTGAATTTCAATACCTGGCCGTCATTGTTGCCGTTGCCGCCGAGCCAGACGAAACCCTTGTAGTCGATATTGATGCCGTGTTCGTTTTCGAACCAGTCATAGCCTTGTCCTGGCCCGCCCCAGGCTTTGAGAAGGTTGCCCTCCTGGTCGAATTCCAGAACCGGCGGCGCCGGCTTGCAGCATTTACTGCGCGGGGGATTGAAGCTCGCCGCTTTCTCGTCGTCGGTGAGCGAGCGCGGACGCTGGATGACCCAGATATGGTCCTGCGCGTCGACCGCAACACCCGCGGCCTGACCCATGATCCAGTTGTTGGGCAGCGTTTTTGGCCATGACGGGTCGACCTGAAATTTCGGAAGGTCTGTGGCGAAGGCGGGTCCAGACAACAGGAAGAACGCGACAAGCGAGTGAGCAAATTTCATGAGTTTCTCCCCGGCATAGGCAATTGCAATGCTGTGCTTTCGGTACGGAGCAATCAAGGGGTGGGCTGTGCGTTGCGGCAGAGGCTGGCTTTTTTCGCCCGACCGGCAACGATCAATGTCGTCGCCGGCAATCGAGCGTCGGCCCGACTGCAGCCGCATATCATTTATCGGCTTTCGGCCATGTGCGTTCGTGCGAGAATGCGGGTCGCCGGTTTTATTTACAGGAGCATTCCATCATGAAGCGCGTTGTACTCTTCGTGCTCGGGCTTTCGGCCGGGCTAGCTTTGGCTTTTGCGACTCCGAAAGGTCAGGCGCATGACGGCGATACGCTCGTGAACAGCGCGCCACAAAAGAACCCGTTGTTCATCAATATGACCACCGGAGATTCCTGGCGCGGCTGGATGGGTCTGCACTTTGCATACGCTACGCTGAGACAGGGTCATCCGGTTGCGATTTTCCTCAATCTCGATGCGGTCAAGCTCGCGGCAAAAAGCGGCGAACAGGAAAAGAAACCATCGATGCAACGTGTGCCTCGCGATATCCTTGCTGATTTCATCCGCGATGGCGGTGTCGTACTGATGTGCGGTCCCTGCCTGGCCGAGTTTGGATTGACGGTGGACGATCTGGTGTCCGGCGTGCAGATGGGCAAGCCCGGCTATACGCAGAGCTTCATCTTCGCGGAGAACGCGCGCACGCTGACCTGGTAGGCCTAGTCTTCCCCGATTTCTTTCAGGATCTCCGCGCTATGTTCGCCGAGGCGCGGGGCAGGGTGCTCGGAAGCCGCTTTCCAACCGTCGATGACAATCGGCGTGCGCACGCCGGGAATGCTGCCGGACTTGGCGGCTTCGCTCGGCAGAGTGAGCTTCATGCCGCGATGGATCACCTGCGGATCATTGAATACCTGTTCGACGTCGTTGATCGGTCCGGCCGGCACGCCCTGCGCTTCTAGCTTTTCGAGCAGGTCGTCGCGCTTGAGGCGTGCGGTAAGCGCGGAGAGCTTGCCGATCAGCGCCTCGCGATGCTTCAGGCGGCCGACATTGTCTTTGTATTCCGGGTTCTGCGCTAGTTCGGGTGCGCCCAGCACGTTGCAGAACTTGACATACTGGTTGTCGTTTCCGGTCGCGACGATGGCATAGCCGTCAGCAACCGGGAACACCTGGTAGGGAACGATATTGGCGTGCGCGTTGCCGATGCGTTTTGGCACCTTGCCGGAGACCATGTAGTTCAACGCCTGGTTCGACAGTACGCTGACCGTGGAATCGACCAGCGCGGTGTCAATGTAGCAGCCCTTGCCGGTCTTCTGGCGCTCGTTGAGCGCGGCGAGGATACCGACAACCGAATAGACGCCGGTGAAAATGTCCGACACCGGAATTCCGATGCGGGTTGGCTCGCCGTCCGGCATGCCGGTCAGGTCCATGATGCCACCCATGCCCTGCGCCATCAGATCATAGCCTGCGCGCCTGGCGTAGGGACCGTCCTGTCCGAAGCCCGTCACCGAGCAATAGATCAGGCGCGGGCACTCTGGTGCGAGGCTTTTGTAGTCGAGTCCGAACTTTGCCAGTCCGCCAACCTTGAAGTTTTCGATCAGGACGTCCGAGCGCGCCGCCAGCTTGCGCACAATGCGTCGGCCGTCCTCACTCTCGAAATCCATCTCGATCGAGCGCTTGCCGCGGTTGGCAGAATGGAAATAGGCGGAGCCAATATGGTTGCCGTCGGCACCTTCGACAAAGGGAGGACCCCAGCCGCGGGTATCGTCGCCGGTGCCTTTGCGCTCGACCTTGATGACGTCGGCGCCGAGATCGGCCAGCAATTGCCCGGCCCAAGGCCCGGCCAGAATCCGGGCAAGTTCAAGGACGCGGAGGCCCGCTAGTGGCTTTGGCATGTGCAGAAACTCCCGGAAGAACGCGGAATGAATAGCGATGCCGGGGGGTTATAAGGTCATCGGCGTTTGCTGGCCATAGCGCGAATTATCTATTAGTCGCATGCAGTTACAGGGAAATTTGGCGCAGGACCTATGGCGCTTGGTCGCACCGGCGGCTAATCTGAAACCGGGTGCGGCGAGGGGATTTTGGTTATTGTTGGAAATCAACGAAACGCAGCGGGTATTTCCGCTGCCAAAAAAGACCCCACGGAGGAACATACGATGAGAAAAATCTCGACACTATTCGCCACGGCGGCAGCGGTGTTCGTGCTGTCGGCGTCGGCGCAGGCGCAAATGACGATGAAAGCGTCGCACCAGTTTCCGGGCGGCAAGGGCGATGTCCGCGATGACATGGTGCAAATGATCGCGAAGGACGTGAAGGCCGCCAATGTCGGCATCGATATCCAGGTGTACCCCGGCGCTTCGCTGTTCAAGCCGAACGACCAGTGGAACGCCATGGTCAATGGGCAACTCGATATCACGCTATTCCCGCTCGACTACGCGAGCGGCAAGGTGCCGGTCTTCAGCGCGACGCTGATGCCCGGACTGATCCGCAGCCAGGAGCGCGCCAAGCGCATCAACAATTCGCAGTTCATGAAGGATATGCGCGCCGAGATCGAAAAGCGCGGCGTCATAGTTCTGTCCGACGCGTGGTTCGCCGGTGGCGTAGCGGCTAAAGGCGGCTGCATTGTCCGTCCGGACGATATGAAGGGCCGCAAGTTCCGCGCCGCCGGTCCGACTTTCGCAGGGATGTGGGAAACGGCCGGTGCCAGCATCGTCAGTCCGCCGTCGAATGAAATCTATAACGCATTCCAGAGCGGTGTCGTGAATGGCACCGATACCAGCCTCGGTACTTTCCAGTCCATGCGCCTTTACGAAGTCACCGATTGTCTCACGGCGCCGGGCAACAACGCGCTGTGGTTCATGTACGAGCCGGTGCTGATGTCCAAGAAGAGCTTCGACAAGCTCGACAAGAAGCAGCAGGACGCCGTGCTCGCTGCCGGTAAGAAGGCGCAGGCTTATTACGAGGGCAAGGCCGACGCAGTGAATAAAGAGGCGGTCAAGGCATTCGAGGACCACAAAGTGAAGGTGGTGACGTTGAGTGATGCCGATTATCAGGCATGGCTCGACGTGGCAAAAAAGAGCGCCTACGCCGAATATTCCAAAAATGTGCCCAATGGGCAGAAGCTGATCGACGAGGCGCTCGCCGTGAAATAGCAGCAGCGGCCGCCGGCGGGCCCCCGGCCCGCCGGCCGGTTTTCAAGGCGCGGTTGCGCCACGCTCGGTCCGGATTTTCAAACAAATCGGAACAGACAGGCCCATGGACTCTTACATTCGGGCTGTAAGCTTTCTGTCGCGCGTTGCAGGCGTGACGGCAGCATTACTCATCGCGCTCGCAGTGCTCGTGATTTGCGACATGGTGATTGAGCGGTACATACTGAATTTGACGACGATCTGGCAGATCGACGTCGTGACCTACAGCATCGTCGGCGCGACTTTTGTTGGCAGTTCCTATGTTTTGATGACGCGTGGGCACGTCAACGTCGATATCTTGCCACTGCACTGCGGCCCGCGGGCCCGGTATTGGCTCGCACTGTTCACCGGCCTTCTTTCCCTCGCATTTTGCATTGTCATTTTCACCCTTTGCACCGCCTACTGGTATGAGGCCTATTCGGAGCGCTGGCTTTCCAACACCGTATGGCGTGCGCGGCTGTGGATTCCCTACCTCTCGATGCCGGTCGGCCTTGGTCTTCTCATCCTTCAGTATTTTGCGGAATTGCTCGCCCTGGTGACCGGGCGTACGCCGCCGTTCGGCATCAAGGATCAGCAGGCGGCGGAAGATATTGCCCGGGCCCAGGCGCAAGAAGCGCTGGGGGGCGCACCATGAGCCCGACCACGCAAGGAGCGCTGGTCCTCGTCGTCACCCTGTTCATGCTTGTATCGGGAATCCCGGTCGCCTTTGGCCTCGGCGCAATTGCCATCTCCTTCCTGGTGTTCTTTCAGGGATTTCGACGCCCTGCATGTTGTCGCGGAAACCTTCTGGTCGGGGCTCGACGAATTCACGCTCGTTGCTATCCCGATGTTCGTGATGATGGGCGCGGCGATCGGGTCTTCGCCGGCGGGCAAGGACCTCTACGAGGCGCTCGATCGCTGGCTCTATCGTTTGCCTGGCGGGTTGGTGATCTCAAATATTGGTGCGTGCGCAATCTTTGCCGCGCTGACCGGGTCATCGCCCGCGTGTTGTGCCGCCATCGGTAAGATGGGCATCCCGGAAATGCGCAAGCGCGGCTATCCGGACGACGTCGCCACCGGCTCGATCTGCGCGGGCGGCACGCTCGGAATTCTGATTCCGCCATCGGTCACGTTTATCCTCTACGGCATCGCGACCGAGACATCGATCGGCCGTCTGTTCATCGCCGGTGTCCTGCCTGGTCTCATGTTGACCGGCCTATTCATGGCGTGGACCCTGTTCATCATCTGGAAGCGGGGGTTCCGCTCGCACGCGATTGATTTCCGATATTCGTGGAAAGAGAAATTCCAGTCCGTTCCGAAGATTGCGCCGTTCCTCTTCATCATAGTCGGCGTCATGTACGCGCTGTACGGAGGCGTCGCGACTCCATCGGAAGCTGCCGGCGTGGGCGCCGCGTTGTGCCTGTTCCTGGCGATTCTGATTTATCGGCTTTGGAGTCCCGGACAGATCTGGCACATCCTCCGCGACACGATGCGCGAGTCGGTGATGATTTTGACCATCATCGCGACCGCCGTGTTGTTCGGATACATGCTGACGTCGCTTTATCTCACCCAGACGCTGGCCCAGGCGATTGCCGACCTGCATGCGAACAAATGGGTGTTGATGTTTCTCATCAACATTTTCCTTTTGGTCTGCGGTTTCTTCATCCCACCGGCCGCCATCATTCTTATGACCAGCCCGATCCTGCTGCCCATTATTACGGCAGCCGGGTTCGACCCGGTGTGGTTTGGCGTGATCCTGACCATCAACATGGAAATCGGGTTGATCCACCCACCGGTTGGCCTCAACATCTACATCGTCAATGCCATCGCGCCCGATGTGCCGCTCGCCCAAGTCATGTGGGGGACGATGCCTTATGTCATATGTATGATGCTGGCGATCGTCATCTTGTGCTTCTTTCCTGAAATTGCCACATGGTTGCCTGATCATCTGATGGGCGTTGCCATAGGGCCTAAATGAACACGTCTTTTTTCGGCGAGCTGTTGCAGACTATTTCCGAACGTGGCCGCGCGCTGCTCGCGCGCGACCGGCGCGGCGAGGCATCCGCTCACTCGGAAAGCCTCGTGGAATTGTGCGAGGAATTGTTGTCCGGCCGCGGCGAGGCGTCGGGCGTCGCGCTCGCGCGTGAAATTCTTGCGCGTTATGCGACGCTCACCATCGGCCCCCGGATCGCTTTCTTCGAAGCATTGGCGCAGCGGTTCGGCGCCGATCCGGCCCGCATGGAGCAGGCGATTGCCGCCTGGCGCGCAGGGCCGTCAGACACAACCTCGGCCGAAGTTCACGCCGCGTCGGAGCCGCGGCGGCAGGAACTGTTCCGGAGGCTGAATCTTGCGCCCGGAGGCACCGCCTCACTGGTGCGTATGCGCGAGCAGTTGATGGATTCCCTCGACCACCGCGAAGACCTGCGCGCCGTCGACGATGATTTCGTTCATCTGTTCTCGTCCTGGTTTAACCGCGGTTTCCTGGTCCTGCGCCGGATTGACTGGTCGACTCCCGCGATCGTGCTGGAAAAAATCATACGCTACGAAGCGGTGCATGAAATTCACGACTGGCAAGACCTGCGTCGGCGCATCAATTCGCCGGACCGGCGTTGTTACGCGTTTTTTCATCCGGCGCTGGTCGATGAGCCGCTCATTTTCGTCGAGGTCGCTCTGACCCGCGACATTCCGGCTGCGATTGCGCCCATCCTTGGCAAGGAGCGCGAGGTGGTGGAGCCCGAAAAGGCCCGCGCCGCGACGTTTTATTCGATTTCGAATTGCCAGCGCGGCCTCGCCGGCGTTTCATTCGGCAACTTCCTGATCAAGCAGGTGGTCGAGGAAGTCAGCCGCGAGATGCCTAAGCTCTCGATCTTCGTGACGCTGTCACCGGTGACCAATTTTGCCGACTGGCTCAAGCGCGAGCGCGCGGAGGAGAAGTCCGCAGCACTCAACGAGGCTGACAAAGTGGTGCTTTCCTTGCTCGACCAACCTGCGTGGTGGACCAATGAGGAAACGGCTGCGCAAGTGCAGGACACCGTCATGCGTGCGGCCGCGTGGTATTATCTTCGCGCGCGCAATCGGCGTGGCCTGCCGGTCGACGCGGTGGCGCGTTTCCATCTCGGCAATGGTGCGCGCCTAGAACGTATCAATTGGCTCGGAGATACATCGGAACGGGCAATAGCGCAGGCTTACGGGCTGATGGTGAATTATCAATACGATCTCGACGACATCGAGAAGAACCACGAGGCCTATGCGGAGGGCCCGACGGTTGTCGCCTCCGGTTCTGTGCAGCGGCTCTTGCGCGCGCCGCTTGAGTTGGTGCCGATCGCCGGCTAGGATTTGCCGTAGACTGGAACGATCGCGCCGCGTGTGACACGATTGTCGGGCGAGGCGAGGAAGAGGATTGTCGCGGCAACCTCTTCGACTTTCGGCCAGGCGTCGAAATTTGCCTTCGGCATGGCTTTGCGATTTGCCGGCGTGTCCATGATCGAAGGCGCCACCGCGTTCACCAATATACCGTTTTTGGCAACCTCCTCGGCGAGTGCGACGGTCAGCGCGGCGACACCGGCCTTGGCGACCGTATACGCGGCCATGCCCGCGCCGCTTCGCCATTCCAGTGCGGGCCGCGCGGCGACATTGACGATGCGTCCACCGCTACCGGCCAACATCGCTCTCGCGGCGGCCCGGCAGCAGAGGAAGCACGATGCAAGATTGCCGTCGATCTGCGCCATGAAGGCCGTCTTTTCGGTTTCGGTGACATTGCCAGCGGCAAAGCCGCCCGCAATGTGGATCGAAGCCCAGGGCTTTAGACCTTCGAAGACCTTGGCAACCTGAGTCTCGTCGGAAAGATCGGAAACGGCGATCAGCGTGACATTCGGATCGCCGCGGCTGGGGAAGCGCTGCGCCTCCGCGTCATGCACATAGGGAACGACACAAGTCGCACCGGCCTTGAGCAGATTGGCGACCACCGCAGTGCCTAGGGCCCCGGTACCGCCCGTCACGACCACCTGCCTGCCGGAAAAATCCATATTAAAGTTTCCTGCGCACGCTAGCCCCGCCCGCGTTTCACGCGCGTCGGCAACACCTGGAATTCAACCCAGTTGGCGACTTCGCTGACACGCAGTTTTTTGTCGAGCACATTCTTGCTCACGCCGTGCCGCCAGGCCAGCCGCTTGCAGGCTGGGTCACAGTCGAGCGTGTCCAGGTCATGCGCAAAAGTCTTGATATCCGACTCGTCGGCGAAGAAGCCTTCCTCGATCAGGCGCGTGCCGATGCGCCGGACGATCGCCGCAACCTCGCGCAGCGGATATTCCGGATGATACTGCACCGCCCACGCGACAGAGCCATTGGTGCGGATCTCGGCGCTTTGCACGTCCGACACGGCATTGGTGGCAAGCACGGTGGTGCCTGGCGCGAGCGCCTCCACCTCGTCGAGATGCACGGTGGGCGCGTTGAACACGTCGAGCTTGCCGGCGTACATGGGGTGTTTGCGGCCAGCTTCGGTGAGACGGATGCCGCGCCCAAAGCCGATTTCCCGGCCTCTCGGGTTCTTGCGGACACTGCCGCCGGCTGCCGCGGTAATCACCTGCAGGCCCCAGCACGAGCCGAACAAAGGCGTGCCGGTCTTCAGCGCGGCACGCACCAATTCAATCTGCCGCATCACTTCGGGGCCGGCGTTGTAAACGTGCAGACTTGAGCCGGTGATGGCGATGCCATCATACCCTTCCAGCGAGGCGCCTTCCGGCAATAGCGCGGCGGGATCGCCCGGATAGCAGATATCGACCTCGGCGCCGGGCAGCAGCTCGCGCAACAGGTCGGAATAGCCTTTGCTCGCAGCAGTACCGCCGACTGCCACGTGATCCGCCATGGTT
Organism: uncultured Alphaproteobacteria bacterium; assembly: GCA_963815055.1. Lineage (GTDB taxonomy): Bacteria > Pseudomonadota > Alphaproteobacteria > Rhizobiales > Xanthobacteraceae > Pseudolabrys. The sequence continues at coordinate 868,742 of CAWFEU010000001.1, forward strand.
TCCGGTGAATTGCCTTCAATGACGAGCAGGCGGGGCGAGGGCATCGGTGCTGGTTTCAGGTTCCCTGGTGGATGGCCAGGACGCGAACAACAAGGGTCGGTATCGTTTGATATGGCCGCGCCAAGGCCATTTTGCAATCGTAGCAGATTTTTTGCCCAAACGCGGGGTTAACGGCTCCTTGTTCTTGAGCGCCCTGCATAAGCCGCTCATTCTCCCCGATGAAAGCGAATCAGCACGCAATGGCCGACTTCGATCTCGCCATCATCGGCGGCGGCATCAACGGAACGGGGCTCGCGCGGGACGCGGCCGGCCGCGGCGTCAGCGTTTTGCTTGTCGAGATGAACGACCTCGGGGCGGGCACTTCTTCCGCCTCCAGCAAAATGATTCATGGCGGTTTGCGCTATCTCGAGCACGGGGCGTTCCGCCTTGTGCGTGAGGCCTTGAACGAGCGTGAAGTGCTTCTGCGCATGGCGCCGCACGTCGTGCGGCCGATGCGACTGATGCTTCCACCGCTGCCGGGATTGCGCTCGCCACTTTTGTTGCGTTTCGGCCTCTTGCTTTATGACTGGCTTGGCGCGCGCAAATTGCTGCCGGCTTCTCGCACCGTCGACCTCACTCATAACATTGTGGGTCAACCGCTAAAGCGGGAATTCCGCTACGGCTTTGAGTATTCCGACTGCTGGGTCGACAATTCGCGGCTGGTGGCGCTTAATGCGCTCGACGCGGCCGAACATGGGGCCGTCATTCGCACGCGGACGCGGTGCACGCGCGCGGAGCGGCGAGAAGAATGGGAGCTTGTACTTAATGCGCGCGGCCACCGCGACGTGAAGACCGCGCGTGTTCTTGTCAACGCCGCGGGTCCGTGGATCGGCGACGTGGCCGATACCATTGTCAGGCAACCGCTGGCGCGGCCGGTGCGACTGGTCAAAGGCAGTCACATCGTCGTGCGCCGCCAGTTCGAGCACGACGATGGCTACCTCTTCGAAGCGCCCGATCGGCGGGTCGTATTCGCCTTGCCGTTTGCAGAGGATTTCACCCTGATCGGCACCACCGACCTCAACTTCGTCGGCGATCTGAACTCACCGGCGCCCAGTCCTGAGGAGATTATTTATCTTTGCGACGCCGTGAATCGCTATCTTCGCAAAAATATCACTCCTGATGAGCTGGTGTGGTCGTTTTCCGGCGTGCGCTCGCTCTATGATGATGGCGCCAACAAGCCGGAGGATGTCACGCGCGACTACGAACTTGTTCTCGACGAACGCGATGGCCAGGCGCCGCTGCTCACGATCTATGGCGGCAAGATCACCACGCACCGCAAACTGGCAGAGGCGGTGATGGCCAGAATTGGCCAATTCTTTGAGGCGATGCCACCCTGGACCGCGACGTCCAGACTTCCGGGGGGCGAGTTTCCTGCCGAAGGGTTTGACGCTCTCGTGAGTGAGTTGATCGAGCGATGGCCGTTTTTGTCCAGACCGCATGCGCGGCGGCTGGCGCACGCCTATGGCCGGCGCGTCGAACGGTTTCTCAAGGATGCGAAAAGCATGGACGACCTGGGCCCGCGTTTTGCAGGCGATCTGACAGGGGCCGAAGTGCGCTATCTGGTGGAAAACGAATGGGCGCAAACAGCGGATGACGTGCTCTGGCGCAGAAGCAAACTTGGATTAACGGCGACGCCAGGGGACCTGGCGGCACTTGACCGCTACATTGGATCGCCGGGCATGTCGAAATAAACTCTAAAAGAAGGCGCCGAGATAAAACGTGTCGACCGTTCTCATTGCTATCGACCAGGGCACAACGTCGACGCGGGCGATCGCATTTGACGGTTCCCTGCGGCCGCTTGCGACCGCCCAGCAGGAGCTGCGCCAGATCTATCCGGCGCCCGGCGAAGTCGAGCACGATCCGGAAGAAATCTGGGCAGCAGTCGTCGCGACGGTTCGCGCCGTCATGGCGCAACTCCGGATCACTGCGAAGGATATCGCTGGCATTGGCATTACCAACCAGCGCGAGACCACCGTCATCTGGGATCGCGACTCCGGTATGCCCATTCACAATGCAATCGTATGGCAAGACCGCCGCACCGCAGACTTCTGCGATGCGCTTCACCGATCCGGTCATGAAGGTGAAATCGCCCGCAAGACCGGATTGCTCCTCGATCCATACTTCTCCGCCAGCAAGATCGCCTGGCTGCTCAAGCATGTGGAAGGGGCGAAAAAAGCGGCCGATATGGGCAAACTTGGTTTCGGCACGGTCGATAGTTTCCTGCTCTGGAGGCTCACCGGTGGAAAGGCTCATCTGACGGATGCGACCAATGCCGCGCGGACCCTTTTGTTCGATATCGAAAAAGGGAAGTGGGATGATGACCTGTGCCGGTTGTTCGGTGTGCCGAAGGGAATGCTTCCCGATGTGCGCGATTGCGCGTGCGTATTTGGGGAGACAGTTCCGGAGCTATTCGGCGCGCCGATCCGCATTCTGGGGATTGCGGGCGATCAGCAGGCGGCGACCGTCGGGCAGGGCTGCTTTACGCCCGGCATGGTGAAATCGACCTATGGGACAGGCTGTTTTGCGCTGCTAAACACCGGCCCGGAACGAATTGTCTCGCGCCACCGCTTGCTCACGACCATTGCCTACCAGCTCGAAGGCAAACGCTGTTATGCGCTCGAGGGCGCCATTTTCATCGCCGGCGCCGCTGTTCAATGGTTGCGTGACCGATTGAAACTTATTGCAAAAGCCTCCGACATTGGCGAGCTGGCTCAACAGGCCGACCCGGCCGAGCAGGTCTACCTGGTGCCGGCTTTCGTCGGCCTGGGCGCGCCCTATTGGGACGCGCAAGCGCGTGGGGCAATCTTCGGCTTAACCAGAAATTCGGGCGCCGCCGAACTTGCGCGCGCGGTGCTCGAAGCGGTCGCCTATCAATCTCGCGACCTGCTTGACGCCATGCGGGCCGACTGGCCGGCGGCGAAACATGCGATGACGGTTCTGCGCGTCGACGGCGGCATGACCGCCAGCGATCCCACCATGCAGTTTCTCGCTGACATGCTTGCGAGTCCGGTCGATCGCCCGGCGATCATGGAAACGACCTCATTGGGCGCGGCCTACCTGGCCGGACGGGCGGCGGGCGTCTGTCCTGATCTCGATGGCTTCGCCGCACAATGGCGTCTCGATCGCCGCTTCGTACCGCACATGCCGGTGGAAGCACGGGAACGTAAGTATTCCGGATGGAAAGACGCCGTGCATCGCACACTGACAAATCCCGTGTCGCCGGACCAGGCGATCTAACGTCCTGGGTTGAGCGGGCTCCTACGTCCCGCTAGCGTGCGCGCCACGGCACGGGGAATTGATGGCGGACGACGGGGAAGCGGCGCAAAAAGGGATGGCGAGCGGACAGCCGCCACTGGTCCGCTTCGAGGCGGTCAGTAAACGCTTTGGACCGATTGCGGCGGTTGACGCACTGACCCTCGAGATTGCGCAAGGCGAGTTCTTCGCGCTTCTTGGCCCCTCCGGCTGCGGCAAGACCACGTTGTTACGCATGCTGGCCGGTTTCGAAACGCCCAATGAAGGCCGGATTTTGCTTGACGGTGAGGACATCGTCGCAGTGCCGCCGCACCAGCGGCCGGTCAACATGATGTTCCAGAACTATGCCTTGTTCCCGCATCTCACGGTCGAGGGCAATATCGCCTTCGGGCTGCGCCAGGAGGATGTGAGCCGGGCCGACATTGCGGAGCGTGTCACCGAAATGCTTGCACTTACGCGCCTGCAGGGATTCGGTGGGCGGAGGATCGATCAGCTCTCAGGCGGGCAACGTCAACGCGTGGCGCTGGCACGCTCGCTGATCAAGCGTCCGCGAGTTCTGTTGCTTGACGAGCCGCTGGCTGCGCTCGATAAAAAATTGCGCGCTGAAACACAATTCGAACTGATGGAATTGCAGCGCAAACTTGGCACCACCTTTGTCATCGTCACTCACGATCAGGAGGAGGCGATGATCGTCGCCGACCGGATTGCCGTGATAAATCGTGGCCGGCTTATGCAGGTCGCGGCGCCGTCGGAGATTTATGAGCGACCCAATACGCGCTGGGTGGCCGATTTTATCGGCGAAGTTACTTTGATCGAAGGACGGATGGTGAGCGCTGCCACGATCGGCACTGCGCTCGGCCAATTGCACGTTGCGGATGCCGGCAATGCCAAAGCCGGGGACGCCGCCTGCCTGGCACTGCGCCCCGAGAAGGTCAACATGAGCGAACAGCGGCCGAACGGGGACGTCAACGCGGTTGCCGGTACGGTGTTCGAGATCGGATATCGCGGCGATATGTCGATCTACAAAATACGCCTGGCGGATCGCTCGCTTATGAAAGCAGCGTTCGCCAACATGAGCCCACGCGACAGGGCGCGCTTCAAGGCGGACGATCTGGTGTGGCTGTCGTGGCGGCCGGATGCTGCCGTTCTGCTGACGGGATAGTCAATGGCGTCATGGGCTGACAAGCAAGGCTGGCATGCACGCGTGGTTGTGCTGCTGCCCTTTCTATGGCTTGTCCTGTTTTTCTTGCACCATTTGTGATTGTTCTCAAGATCAGCCTGTCGCAGGCCGCGCTGGCCCAACCGCCGTATTTGCCGGTATTCGACCTCGGTGCCGGCTGGGCGGGGCTGAAGGAATTCGCCGCGCAGCTTTCCGCCGATTTATTCAAGCTTCTGGCCTCCGACACCATTTATTTGCTGTCGTATTTCAAGAGCCTGGAGGTCGCGGCGGTCTCCACGGCGATCCTGATTTTGATTGGTTACCCGATCGCCTATGGCATCGCGCGCATGCCGCGCGGCTGGCAGCCTCTCCTTGTGATGGCGATAATCTTGCCGTTCTGGACGTTGTTCCTGATCCGCGTCTACGCCTGGATCAATATTCTGCAACGCGACGGCCTGCTCAACGACACTTTATTGCGTCTGCACGTTATCGACATGCCGGTCGCATGGCTGTCTTCCGACACGGCGATTTACATCGGTGTCGTCTATTCTTATTTGCCGTTCATGGTGCTGCCACTCTACGCGACACTCGAAAAAATGGACGATAACTTGCTGGAGGCGGCTGCCGATCTTGGCTGCCCGCGCTGGAAAGCGTTCTGGCTCGTGGCTTTTCCACTGTCATTGCCAGGCCTCGCTGCCGGCGCGCTGCTCTGCTTCATTCCGATCGTCGGCGAATTCGTCATCCCGGACCTGCTTGGCGGTTCAGAAACGCTCATGATCGGGCAGACGCTGTGGACTGAATTCTTCTCCAACCGTGACTGGCCGGTCGCCTCCGCAATCGCAGTCGCATTGTTGATACTGCTGCTGGTTCCGATCCTCTCTTATGAACGTCTACAACAGCGGTCATTGGAAGGAGACCGCTGATGCAACGCGGCGCTTCACGCTTTAATGTTGCCTCGGTCGCGCTCGGCCTCGCTTTCCTCTATCTGCCCATTGCTATCCTTGTGGTCTATTCATTCAATGCGTCCCGGCTGGTGACGCTCTGGGGCGGGTGGTCGCTTGCATGGTACCGCGAGCTATTGCACGATGACGCTTTGTTGGAAGCGGCCTGGATCAGCCTGCGTGTTGCGGCACTGTCTGCAACCGCGGCCACAATTCTCGGCACGTTGGCCGCTATTGCCCTTGCCCGCATGGGCCGGTTCCGCGGCCGCTTGCTTTTTTCCGGCATGACTTACGCGCCGCTGGTGATGCCGGAAGTGATCACCGGGTTGTCGCTGCTATTGTTGTTTGTCGCGTTCAATGTGGACCGCGGGTTTTGGACAATTGTCATTGCGCACATCACGTTGACCATGTGTTTTGTTACCGTGATCGTGCAATCGCGGCTTGCTGACTTTGATCGCAGCCTCGAAGAAGCGGCCATGGATCTCGGGTGTCCGCCGTTCAAAACGTTTCTGATGATCACGCTGCCGCTGATTGCACCGGCGATCGCTGCAGGCTGGATGCTGGCCTTTTCGCTGTCGCTCGACGATCTCGTGATTGCGAGTTTCACGACCGGGCCAGGCGCCACGACTTTGCCGATCAGGATTTATTCCGAAGTGCGAATGGGCGTTAAGCCGGAGATCAATGCCGTGTGCACGATCATGATCGCGTTTGTGGCGATCGGCACGATCGCGGCCTCATTGATTGCAAAGCGCGGCACGGCTCAACGCGAGCGCGCGGCCCTGGGTGTGCAGCTTTGATTTTTGCCGAATGAGACCTTAATCGCTGCTGCTCTTGCCGGGCGGCCGGAACAAAAAGGCCAGGAACCAGACCGGTACAATCACCACCGAGCCGAGCAGGACATTCGGCCAAGCCCACGCGAAACCCTGCCTTGCATATTCCTCGAGCCGTTCGGTTGAGAGGCCGAACGCGTGCATCAATTGATCGGCCGTGATGCCGAAATGCGCGAGGATCGTTCCGACGACAAGCGAGGCGACGGCGACCTTGACCGGTGTCCGAAAGAGAGGATTCAGCATCCGCAGCCCGTGCGCGCCGGATTTCCGGCGGGTGATTCGTCACGCGGACAATAATAAAGGAATGATGCTCCGGCGGCACGTGCATGGGCGCGCGACGTCGCAACTCCGGCGGTTATTGGGGCTTTTCGGTCGCCGCGGCGGGAGCCGTCGATTGCTCGTTCGTCGGAATGGTGCCGGAAGGCGGCGTTCCCCCCGTCAACCGCTCGATCGCGGAGCGAACCGAGTCGCGATCGCGACGCTCCCTTATGGCATTGAGCAACGGTGCGGCGGCGCCTGAGCGGCGGATCAGCGCCTCCGGGTCAGGCAGCATGATTGGGTCGTCCCACGAGCCCTGCACAATGAACGGCAGTTCGAATGGCGCAGCGCCAGGTTTGGGCGGCGTAACCAGCGAAGCCGTGCCTTTAAGATCAAGTTCGCGCGCCGGAATCGACGCTGAGCCCGCGAGCCCCAATTTGACCGCCGCCCCCTCGATCTTCACGTCTTCTACGGTGACGGTACCGTCCGCGATCTTCAGGGCGATCGTAATTTTGTCATAGGGCGTGCGCCCGCTGCGAAATTCTCCGCCACCCGACAGAGGTCGACGTTCGAGGCGGCGCAACAACTGTTCGACATTCAGGCCAGCGAGCGCGCCATCCGTGCCGACCAGACCGGCTGTGCCATTCAACGTGTGGGTCACTGCGAGTACGCTGTCACCAGTGCCCTCGACCGCAAGCGAAATATTGCCCTTACCCTCGAGCCGCCGCAGACCGAACAATTGACCAAGGCAACTTTCAAGGTCGACGTCGGTGAATTGCAATTGCGATTTGACGTCGACGCCCTTTTCGAAATTGGAAAAGGCCAGCGACCCCTTGATCACGCCGCCATAGGCTTGCGCTTCACCCACCGTAATCACCAAGTGACTGTTGCGTAGGTTGGCAGCAATGGCCGTCCGGCCAAGTTTGGCATTGGATACCACGACGTTGGCCGCTGAAAGTCGCAGGTCAAGGTCGATGCCTGCCAAACCGTCGAGCGTGATGCGACCGTTGTTCCACGCGCGTTCGTTGGCCGTGAGCAGACGAACCGTGGAAATATAGGGCGTCAAATCGAGCGTGTCCGCCGCCAGCGTCCCTTGCAGGGTCTGTCGTCCGTCGGCCGCGAAGGTGAGGACGCCTTCCACGCCGTTGCCGTCCAGCTCGGCGTTGACGCTGGACAGGCTTATGGTCCCGCCCACGACATTGGTCCGCGCCTTGATCGAGAAACGGCCGAACCCGCCGCCGGGCAGGGGTTTCAGTCCGGCCCACGCTAAAGTGTTTCGCAGGGACGTTGCGTCAGCGGCGAGCGTACCTTCGATCTTGAGGGTCGGCTTGAGACTGATCGCGCCTTCGAAAGCGGCCTTCCCGGGCGAGCCGGACAGGCGCAATTTCAATCCGCTGCGACTGCCGGCAAGCGCCGCCGGAAAATCGGCGAGTGCCAAACTCGCGTCCATCGGCGAGTTGTGCCAGATAAAGTGTCCGGTGGCTCCAAAGCTCTTCGAGATCGAGGGCCAGGCCAGCGAAAATTCCACCCCATACAATGTCTCGACAAGCTTGCGCGCTTCATCGTGAATAACGACGGTGCCGCCATCGATTCGCATCTCGGAAAACGCTGCAAGGCGTTGCGTTGCGCTCTGGCTGCGCGTCAGGCCTTCGATCAGGCCAGACCAGTTGGATTGGCCATTGGGCTGCAATTCGACGGAAATGTTCGGGTGGTCCAACGAGACGTCGGCTATTTCAACCCGGCCAATCAGCAGCGGAAAAAATCGCAGGCGTGCCGTCAAACGTTCGGCCGTCAGGGCCGGCTGGCCGGAATCGCCAAGGACCACGTCGGCGAAGCTGACGCTGCCGGTTGGAAACAGCGAGACGCTCGCCTTGCCCCGCAGCACAGGCTCGAGACCGGTGACCGCATGGATTTCTCCAACGACCTGTTGGCGCACCGCGTCGGCCGAAATCAGGTATCCGGCTGTCGTGAGCACGACCATCCCGACCGCGATGACGGCGAGCAAGACAATTCCCAGGCGTTTTAGGCCAGTAGCGGCTGTCAAAGGGGGTGGTCCGGTAGTTTCAGCGTCTGTGCCGACGAACTATAGCATCGGCCCCGCTGCCGCCATACCTGAACGGGCTATGTGACCCTTTCATGGCTGGCTGTTTTGCTGGTTAGGCCTACCTTTGGAACGGTACGCTTTGGCGGGCATCGGCAATTTCCGCAATCATCTTCTTGATGATGGCCTGCCCGAACGAATTGAAGTCCTTGGCCTCCAGTACGAAGCTGCCAGGTCCGCCTATGACGTTGTCGCGATAGTATTTGGCCAGCCCTCCGGGCGGGTTGGTGTGCTCGGGATTCCAGGGCAACGGTTTCTCACTGAGGATAACCAGCCCGTTGATCGTGATGCCGAGCGCCAACGCTTCATCCCGCGCCTGACCGACATCGCGGCCGGCATTGTTGGTGCCGTCTCCGGACACGTCGATCGTGCGGCGCTCGGCGCTGAATGGTGCTCGCGCAAGCTGCGCAACAGCGACGTCAATACCACCGCTGATCGATGTACGATCGGCAAAAGAACGCGGCGATTCGAGCAACCGGTCGCCAAATGCCTGCGCGGCTTTCGGCCCGTCAACGAGCATCCAGTCAATCACGACCTTCTGGTTGCCAAATCCTGACCATTCGAGGAACAGCACGCCAATTCGGCCATTCCGGCCGGCACCAATCGTTTCGAGAACACGGGGATTGGCGAGCGCGGCGGCGTAGCCCTCCCGTTGCAACTGGAACTTCTGGCTGTCGATGCTTCGCGACACATCGGCGGCCAGAACAAGGAGCAGGTCAACGGGTTCAGCCGCGCTCGCGCACAAGGCAGGCGCGCCAAACGCAAACGCCAGCACGATGGTCGCGCAGCGGAACCAATGGCTCATACGAGGAGCCTATCCGATTTCGGAATTACCGCGCCAGCACTCGTGTAGCCGGAAATGCCAATTCGACCAGCGTGCCGTCGTCGACGTTGCTGGTGATACGGAAGCGGGCCTGGTTGGCCTCGGCCAGCGCCTTGGTAATCGGCAAGCCGAGACCCGTTCCACTCGAGCCCCAGCGCGCCGCTGTCGCAACCTGGCGGAAGGGTTCAAGCGCGGTCTGCAGCTCCTTTTCGCTCATGCCGGCGCCGGTGTCGCGCACGCGCAGAACGACTTCCTGGTCGTCGGTCAAGGCGGTCGAGATAATGATCTGGCCGCCGGCACCGGTGAATTTGATCGAGTTTGACAGCAAATTCAGCGCGATCTGACGCATCGACCGCGTATCAGCAACAATCTGCGGCAGGTTCGCAAGCAGCGACGTGCGGATGATCACGCGCTCGCGATTTGCCTGCTCCTGCATGATGGCAACGCACTGCTGCAACAGATCGTTGAGATTAACGCTTACGAATGTGAGTTCGAGCTTGCCTGCTTCGATTTTCGAGAGGTCGAGCAGGTCATTGACCAGCGAGATGAGATGACCTCCCGAAGAATGAATATCCTTGAGGTATTGGCGATAACGGTCGTTGCCGATGGCGCCGAAGCGTTCATCCATCATGACTTCGGAAAAGCCGATGATGGCATTGAGCGGCGTGCGAATTTCGTGGCTGATCTTGGCGAGAAACTCCGACTTGGCGGTCGACGCCTGCTCGGCCGCCCGCTTTGCCCCGACCAATTCTTCTTCGGTCCGTTTCCAGGCAGTGATATCGCGCAGCACCGCGCAGAGCTTTTCGCCATCCTCGATGCTGCCCATGGTCATGTACAGCGGAACGAGCCCGCCCTGGCGAACGCGCGCAATGACTTCGTGGCCGGCATCGAGCATGCCGGCCCCTGCGCCGCGCGCGAGCCGGTCGAGATGCTCGAGCACGGCGCGCCGGCTTTCCGGCACCAGGAGTTCGCCAACTGACAGTCCGGCGAACTGTTTTGCTTCATAGCCAAATAATGCCTGGGCACTGCGGTTGGCCGACAGCACACGGCCGGTGCGATCGAGCACCAGCACGCCATCAGTCGCGGTATCGAGGACCGCCCTGAGCTCGTCGTTTTCGCGGCGCAGTAAATTTTCCGCCGGCGCGACCTCGCCTCCGCCCTGGGTGTTGATCACAAGAACGAGCGCGTTTTCCCCATTCCAGATGGCGCTGAACAGGCGGCCCTCGACGGGCTTCTGCTTGCCATTGACGGTGGCAATGGTGAGCGACTTGGCGCCGCCTTTTGTGTCCCTCGCTGGAGAGCCGCTTTTTGTGTCGATGAAAAGGCTATCGAGGCCACCTGCCTCGCTCAGCGCTTCCAGCGAAGGATAATCGGTCCATTCGAGGAACGCCCGGTTTGCGTAGATCAGTGTATTCAGACGATAGACCAGAATCCCGACGGGCAAGCGATCGAGAATTGGACGGCCTTCCTGCGCATCGCGGGCGGTTTTCGGCGATTCCCGTGCGGGCTCTCTTGGCGGCTGTGCAGGCACGGAAACGGGTTCGACGCCAAAATCGTCGCGAGTTCTTTCCTCGGTCTTTGTCGAGGGTCGTTTCAGACGTTCGCTGAGTTCGCGCGCGAGTTCCTGAAACGCGCTGCGTTCGCGGGCATTCAGCGTCGGCTTCTCCGCTGCTGGCGGTGGCGGAGTGGACGGAAACGGCAGAACCTTATTGGATTGAGCCTCGGAAACGACAGACGGCGGCTGTGATTGCGTTGCGCGGCGGTGGCGGATTTCCATGAGCCGCTCTGTGTCGCGGCAGATGCCAAAACCGCGAAAGCCCTTGAACTGGCGGTCACGGTCGAACACGGGCAGCCCGGACATTTCGGCCGATATGCGTCGATCGGCCTGATCGGCCGGCCACGCCACGACGATCCCGCTGAACGTTTCCCGCGCCGTGAGCGCGGAGGCGATTTTCCCCTCCGGATCGAGATCGAGGGCCCGCGCCGTTTCTCGCCAATTGCGATTTAGTGCAGCGGCCGTTTTGGGGCCAAGCAAATCTGTAAATTCCCGGCTCACCAGCGTGAAGAGGCCGTCGGCGTCGGTTTCCCAAACGAAACGGAAAGGAAGGGCTTGCGGTGGGGGTGTCGCTCCTGCGGAGCTGGGTACGGGCGGCGGTTCGAATTTCCGCGCGGCCTCATCCGCTATGGCCTGATGCCCGGCGAAGATGACGAGCAACACAAATGTGGTGCCAGCACCGAGCTTAAGGACGCGTACATGCCCGGCCTGTGTTTTGCCTTCAGCGGCGCCGTTGAGAGTTGCTTCGCGCGCGAGTTTACCCGCGCCGAAGGCCATAAGATCGCGCTTGTCGCCCAGCTGCGCGCGTGCCGTGGGCTGTGCCTCGATCAGTTCACCGTCCGCGGAAAATATCGCCGCTGGCGCGCTGCCGATTTCGAGCAAACGGCGCGCCCGTTCCGGCAAGGCAAGCTCTTTGCCGGCGCGCTCGGCCGATACCACCAACACGGCAGTCCGATTGTCCTTGAGCGTGATACGAGAGCACAGGCAGATCAGAGTGCCGCCGAAGCTGGCGCCGAAACCACGCAGCCGTTCCAATCGCGGCGCGCCGCCTTGCGGCAACGTTCCGGCAAGACGCGCGATCTGCACCGCGGCGACATGAGGCGGCCCGAATTCGCGCGCAGCAATTGCGCTCGGCGAGGGTGCGTCGAAAATTGCCGCACCGGTCGGATTTGCCCAGAGAATGCGACCAGCGTCCGCGCTCCAAAGCCAGACGGGCGCGGGGTTAAGCGCGTGCGCGGCAAGCTGCGCGTCACGCAAATAATTGAAATGCAGATCGGATTCCGTCATCGCGGTGTTGCACAAGTTACGGCTAATGAAACCTTAATAGGGCTGCCGCTGAGCGGCGTCCACGATTTGCCGGGAGTATCCGGACGCATGGCGCAATATCCTTAATGCAGCCGGGTTCCATGGCTGGCGCGTGCAACGTATCGCCATAGATAGGGTTAACACTACGGGCGACGGACATGCAGGAGGGATCGATGGCAGGAGAAGATGGCCCGCGGTTTGAGATTCCCGCCGACATGCGCACATTGGCGGAAAAGAGCGTCGAACAGGCCAAACAGGCATTCGATATTTTCATTTCGGCGGCCCAGCACGCGGTGAATACCGCCGAAACTCAGGCAGTGAGTGCGCAAGCCGGGGCCAAAGAAATGGGCGAGATGGCGATCGGCTTTGCGGAGCGCAACATCGCGTCGTCCTTCGCCTTTGCCCAGAAACTACTTCAGGCGAAGGACCCCAGGGACGTTGTGACGCTGCATACCGACTACGTGAATAGCCAGATTGCGACGCTCACCGACTAGGCCAAGGAACTGAGCAAACGGGCGGCCAAAATGGGTGGCCAGGACACCCAACACTGAGGCCGCGCTCCGCGTCCGGAGGGTTTCATGCGCCGGAGCCTCTTGGTCCGGCGAAGGATCGGCGTGCTTTTATTGTGCAATGCAATATTTTTATTGCAATGCATCAATAATTGGAATATAAGCATTTTATTCAGTCCACCGCGCGGCAGAGAGACGTTCCCGCCCGGCGGGCATCACGACAGCGCGGGCCGATTGTCGAGGGTGACGGCCCTGACGTAAACAGCGCCCTCCCAAGTCAAGGATGACTGTTATGCCTGAAACCACTTCCACTGCAGCTGCCACGCAGAAAACGAAACCAAAGCCGGTCGCCGTCGGCGCGCCTGCTTTTGACGTGCCGAAGTTCGAAATGCCCAAGTTTGAAATGCCCAAGTTTGAAGTGCCCAAATTCGAGGTGCCACCGGCATTTCGCGAATTTGCAGAAAAAGGTATCGCGCAGGCCAAGGAAAACTACGACAAGGTCAAGAGCGCTGCCGAGCAGGCCACCGATGTGCTTGAGGACACCTATTCTACAGCGTCCAAAGGTTGTGCGAGCTATGGTCTCAAGCTGATCGAGACCGCGCGCGCGAACAGCGACGCGACCTTCGATCTGCTGTCCGAGCTCATGGCTGCCAAGTCCTATTCCGAGGTGGTCGAGCTTTCGAGCGCCTATATGCGCAAGCAATTCGATGCCATGGTTGCCCAGGCCAAAGACCTTTCCGAGCACGCACAAAAGGTCGCGGCCGAAACTGCCGAGCCGATCAAGGAAAGCATCAGCGGCGCCTTCAACAAGGCTGCCTGACGCCTCCGCAATAAAACGCTCTGCCTGGGGAGCAGGCTGTACAAAGCCCGGACCAAAAAGTCCGGGCTTTGTCTATGCAGGTGTGTCGGATGGCATGCCCCGCTTGCCAAAAAGGCGGGCGGCACCTAGGTTCCGCCCGCTTGGATCGGGCATCAAAAAAGCCGATCACGCATGCAGGCGTAGCTCAGTTGGTTAGAGCGCTGGTCTGTGGAACCAGAGGTCGGTGGTTCAAGTCCACCCGCCTGTACCATCTTGCCAAAGTTCATTGGTCGAAACAAAACGCCGGCGAAACACTTCGCCGGCGTTTGTTACTGACTTGAAATCCCGGAATTAGCGGGCGCTATAGCGTCCGTTCCCGTTTCCGCGCGGGCTGGTCGGGACGTTGCGCGGTGGATAGGGACGCGCGCCACCTTGCGGGCCACCGAACATCCAATCGAAGAAGTTCGATCCGCCACCATAGCTGTAGCCACCGCCGCTGCCGCCATACATTCCGACCGGCATGCGCACCGGCTTGGATGACGTATTCGGCGCACGCTCGACCGCGATGTCGGCAACCTTGCGCTCGCTGCCTTTGAGGATAGCGATCATCCTCGCATCACGGCCATACACGTCGTCACGAAGCTGGAGCTTGCCCGCATCATCCACGAAAGCCGTCTGGTACGTCAGATGGACCGGGATGACCTTCGGGAAGTTGATGTTGATTTCGCTGCCACCAAACATGCTCTCGAGCCGGGCTTCGGTGTAGTGTTCCTTCGGCAGCACCAGCGACAGCAGCTTCTCGCCGTATGTGAGCGGATTCTGAACGCGCATGCAGCCGTGGCTGTACGCGCGCTTGTCGCGGGCAAAGAGGTATTTGTCCGGCGTATCGTGCTGATAGACCAGGAACTTGTTGGGGAAGTTGAAACGGATACGTCCGAGCGCGTTGCCGGCGCCAGGCGGCTGCGAGATGTGAACGGTGCCATCCGGGTCCTGCGTCAGTTTCAGGCCGATGCGGTCAAGCGCCTGGGGGTCTTCCTGCAGGGCCGGGAGATATTCTTTCTCGATAATCGACGGGGGCACATTCCACGTCGGATTGACCGTGATGAATTTCATCTCGGCGCTGACCATCGGCGTGGCCTTGTCGGGCTTGCCGACGACGATCTTGGTTTTCCAATAGACCTTGTCGTCGTTGTAAAGCGACAAGGTGTAGTCAGGCACATTGACGACAACGTGCGGATTGCCCAAGTCGCGCGGCAGCCACCGCCAACGCTCCATGTTCACCACAATCGTATCGATCGGATTGGCGGATGGGCGATGTGCCTCTTTCTGCTCGCCGTTGAGCGCGCGCACTGTATTCGGACCCAGATTCCCGTCGACACCAATGTCGCTCTCGGTCTGGAACGTTTTTACCGCGTCGCGCACTGCGTCGTCGTAAAGCTGATCGTCTTTGTCGCCGGCGATGTCGAGCCGTTTGCGCAAGGCCGCAACGCGCGTGTCCTTCATTCCTGGGCGCAAAATCTTGCCCTCCGGGATATGCACGCGCGGCTGAGCTGGCTTGTCTTCGGCCTTTTTGTCATCGCTTTTTGCGCTGCGCAGCTCCGCAAGCTTCGCCCGGAGCGCTTTGAATTCCGCCTGTGGCGGATTGAAGCTGTCGAGCACCTTGCCCGCGTCGCTGTCGTCGGCGAGTTTTGCGAGAATATTGGCCGGATCCGGCGCATTCAGATCGAACTGAATGTCGGAACCAACACGCGTGAAATGGATGCGGCCGATTTGCGCCTGGCGCGCGAAGGTGAGCGCAGAGGCGGTGAGCTTCAGCTCGGCCTCGGCGAGCGCGTCAGCGCTCGATGCCGCCTTAAAGTCGGGGGTGGGGTAGTCGCTCGGGTCAAGACCGACAGCATCAGCCTGGCCGAGGTAAGCGATCGCTGATTTCGCGCGTTCATTCGCAGCGTTGTTGCTGACCCAGAGGGGCGCGTAATTGTGCGCGCTATAATAGGCCTCGATGCCGGCACGGTCAGCCTTTCGGGTGACGACGTGCTCGAACTGTTTCCCCGAAATCAATTCGCGGACCTTGTCAGCAACGCCGTTTTCGGCGGTCGCGGCCGGAGCTGCGGCTGGCGTGGCTGCCGCCTTGGACGGTTCGGCGGCGGGAGTTGCAGTATCCTGCTTGGGTGCCGGTGTAGCGGGGGCGGGCGTCGCGGCAAGGTCTTTGACCGTCAGGGGCGGCGGGAGCGTGGTGTCGGGGACCGGCACTGCCGCGACAACCCGCGAGTCGCTTTGCTGCGCCATGCCGGCATGGCTGGACAAGGTCAGCACCAGCGCGAGCGCGGTCGAGGCCAGCAGGCGGTCAAATCGAGCACTTTTCACCACGTATCTCCCAAAGGTGTCAGGGGCAGGCGCGGCCCCTTATATGTCGACGCCACTGTAACTGATAGCGCATATCCGGTTACGTATTTCCCAATAATCCACCCAGAAGACCTGTGGACTGTGGCTATTTTGCACGGCGGGCCAAAAGAGCAGTTGGTGCCGATTTTGGCTGGTCGGACCCGAAGAAGCGTAGGGCAACAACGGGCCAAGCCGGAGGTTCCTAGACAGTTTTTACCGGTATTTCCTATGACTTTTACGTGAGCCGGTTCAATCCGGCCAAAAACTGCGCGCCTGCCATGACAATTGAGCTACGTTGATCGAGCGAGGCTATGCGTTCCCCCTTGCGACGCTTTCGGCCCGCGCGCTAGAGTTGATATATATATAAGGCGCCACTCGAAAAGACCGCCTGAAAGGAAACGCCATGGCTTGGACCACCCCGATCCTCGTCGAGATCTGCGTCGGACTTGAGATCAACGGCTATCTGCCGGCCGAGTTCTGATTCACCGCCTCCTTTCTGACCGACCCCGTTAGATGGGGCGCCTCACCGCCACCATTCTTGGTTCGGCGGCGGGCGGTGCGTTTCCGCAATGGAATTGCCGCTGTCCGGTTTGCAAGTTGGCATGGGCCGGCGACCCGCGGGTCAGACCACGCACACAGACCAGCATTGCGATTTCCGCGAATGATGGGCGCTGGACACTGATCAATGCGTCCCCCGATCTGACCGCGCAAATTCGCGCAACACCTGCATTACACCCTCAAGGCAGTTTGCGCGGCAGCCCGATCGATGCCGTGGTGCTCACCGGTGCTGAAATCGATCAGACCGCCGGGCTTTTGTCGCTGCGCGAGAGCACTCCGTTCACGCTCTACGCAACACCGGCAAGTCACGCGGCGGTCGCTGCCAACGCCATGTTCGGGGCGATGACTTCGATGGCGCGTCGTGCCGTCAGTCCAGGGGTGCGATTCACTTTGGCGGGAGACATCGAGGCGACTCTGTTCATGGTGCCGGGCAAATTGCCGCTTTATCTCGAAGGTGATTCTCCCGAACTCGACACTGAAACGGCCGCCAATGTGGGCATCGAGCTGGCGCGCGACAATGCGCGCATCGTGTTCGTGCCGGGAGCGGCAGCGGTGACCGATTCAATGCGCGAGCGATTTGCGCGCGCCGATGCTGTTCTTTTTGACGGCACCTTGTTCTCCGACGATGAGATGATCCGTAGCGGAACCGGCCAAAAAACCGGCCGCCGCATGGGTCATTTGCCGATTGACGGCAACGATGGTTCATTGCGCGCTCTCGGCGGGCTAACGACACGGCGTTTTTTCGTCCATATCAATAATACAAATCCGATATTGATCGATGGCTCAGCAGAACGGAGCAAGGTTGAGGCTGCCGGTTGGCGCGTCGCAGAAGATGGCATGGAGATCGCGCTGTGAAGTTGCTTTCAGCGGACGAACTGGAAGGCGCACTGCGGGAGATCGGCGCCAGGCGGTATCACCGCTTGCATCCGTTCCACGGCCTGCTGCACGGCGGAAAATGCACGAAGGGCCAGGTGCAGGCCTGGGCGCTCAACCGCTATTTCTATCAGGCCATGATTCCGATCAAGGACGCGAGCTTGATTGCACGCTGCGAGGATTCTGCCGTGCGCCGCGAATGGCGTTCTCGTCTTGTCGATCACGACGGCGAACGTGACGGCGATGGCGGCATCGCGCGTTGGCTCAAGCTCACCGATGGGCTCGGTCTCGACCGTGAGTATGTCACGTCATTGCGCGGGCTGCTGCCGGGCACGCGTTACGCGGTGGAGGCTTATGTGCGCTTCGTGCGCGAGAAAACGCTGCTTGAGGCAATCGCGTCATCGCTCACCGAAATGTTCTCACCCGGAATCATCAGCGAGCGCATGGCGGGGATGCTGGCGAATTACGATTTTATCACCCGCGAGACCCTGAGTTATTTTGACAAGCGGCCGCCGCAGGCCCAGCGCGACGCCGATTTCGCGCTCAATTATGTCAAGCAAAACGCCAGGACCCCGGAGCAGCAGCAGGCGGTTCTGGCGGCGCTCGAATTCAAATGCGACGTGCTCTGGTCTATGCTGGATGCACTCTATTACGCTTACGTGATGCCCAAGCAGGTTCCGCCAGGCGCATTTGTGCCGAAGGACTAGCGCATGATCCGAAAAGTGGGAACCGGTTTTCGGAAAAGATCATGCGTGGAGTTAAATGATGGACCAGCCCGTAACACAAATTTCGGACTCGGCGCGTCCACGGTTGCGACGCGGCGTGCGGTTGACGCAGAACGATGCGCAGGGCGGCTGGGTGCTGCTCGCGCCGGAGCGCGTGTTCAAGGCGGATGCCATCACGGTTGAAATCCTGAAACGCTGCACCGGCGACTCCACTCTTGATGCAATCGTCGACGATCTTGCCAGTGCATTTTCCGCGCCGCGTGAGCGCGTCCATGCCGATGTCGTGAAACTGCTGGGCTCTCTCGCGGACAAGCAACTGTTGGAGCTTTAGCGTGGCTGCGCCGGAACTTCTGCCCGCGCCGCTCGGCCTTCTTGCCGAGTTGACGCACCGTTGCCCGCTCGGCTGTCCCTATTGTTCAAACCCGCTGGCGCTCGACAAACGTGACGAGGAACTCGATGCGGCCACGTGGTCGCGCGTGTTCCGCGAGGCATCGGCGCTTGGTGTTTTGCAGGTGCATCTTTCGGGTGGCGAACCGGCGGCGCGGCGCGATTTGCCGGACATTGTCGCCGGCGCGCGTGATGCTGGCCTCTACAGCAATTTGATCACCTCGGCGGTGGGGCTGACGGCGCAGACTCTCGCCATTCTTGCCGAAGCCGGCCTCGATCACGTGCAGGTTTCGATTCAGGACAGCGACGAGACATCCGCCGATCACATCGCGGGCTACAAGGGCGCTTCGGCGCGCAAGCGTGCGCTCGCGGCCGAGGTCGTCAAGCTCGGCCTGCCGCTCACAATTAATATGGTGGTCCATCGCGCCAACATTGGCCGCATTGAGCCAATGGTGGAGCTCGCACTGTCGCTCGGAGCCAGCCGGGTGGAAATCGCTCACGTGCAGTACTACGGCTGGGCGCTGAAAAATCGCGCTGCACTCATGCCATCGCGCGAGCAGGTCGATGACGCGGTGCGCCAGGTCGAGATGCTGCGCGCGAAACACCATGGCAAGATTGTCATCGATGCCGTGGTACCTGATTACTTTGCGCGTTTTCCGAAACCATGTGTCGGCGGTTGGGGCCGCCGCTCGCTGAACGTCACTCCGGCCGGCAGGGTGCTTCCCTGCCACGCTGCGGAGGTTATTCCCGGCCTTGAGTTCTGGAACGTACGTGATCATCCTCTCGCTGATATCTGGCGCGCCTCGCCCGCATTTTCGGCGTTCCGAGGCTTCGACTGGATGGAGGAGCCTTGCAAGTCTTGTGCGCGTCGGGAGCAGGATTTCGGCGGCTGCCGCTGCCAGGCATTTCTGATCACGGGCAATGCCAGCGCTGCAGACCCGGTTTGCCATCTCTCGCCGGACCATGACCGCATCGAACAGCTGACGGCGGCGCGCACGGACGCAGCCTACAGTTACCGGACCACCTGATCGCGGCGAATTGCCAATTCTCCGATTGCAACGGAGGGGCGAAATGATGGACACTTGCATCACAAGGGGGCGCGCTCCGGGGCCGTTCTCGATTGGACCACGCGAGTCAAGCGCCTCCACATAAGGGAGGACTTCGATGATTCCGCGTGTCACGGCTCAGCGTTCTGTTCTGCTTGCCGGCACGATCGCTGGTATATTGCTTGCCGTACCGGCTTTCGCCCAACAACCCCCAGCCTCCGCTCCACCCGCCGCCGCGCCGGCTGCGGCTCCCACGCTGCCGCCCGGCTCGCCGCTGATCGGCCGCCCGGAAGGCAACGAGGCCGCCGGCAAACTCGCGCCGGTTGCTGCACCGCCAATCCCCGCGGCGGCCGACAAGCTTCCGACCGCCAAGCTTAAGTTGCCGCCCGGCTTCAACATTGAGGTCTATGCGAGCGGCATTGCCAACACGCGCTCGCTGCGCATCGGCGACAAGGGCACGGTTTTTGTCGGTACCCGCTTCGGCAACAAGGTCACGGCTATCGTCAAGAAGGATGGCAAGACCGAGATCAAGACGGTGGCGGAAGGACTCTATCGCCCGAACGGTCTCGCCTATCACAACGGCACGCTCTACATCGCCGAGCTGTCGCAGATATCCAAGATCGACAATATCGAGGCCAATCTCGACAAGCCGCCGAAGCCGACGGTGATCTACAAGGATCTGCCGAAGGACGAGGCGCACGGCTGGAAGTTCATCGCGATCGGCCCTGACAACAAGCTCTACATTCCGGTCGGGCAGCCGGGCAATAACGTGCTGCATGACAAGGATCACGGCCAGATCCGCCGCATTAATCTTGACGGCACCGGCCGCGAAGATGTCGCGTTCGGGGTGCGCAACACGGTCGGATTCGACTGGAATCCGGTGAACAAGCAGCTCTACTTCTCCGATAACGGCCGCGATTGGCTGTCGGAGGATGTCCCCCAGGACGAACTCAACCGCCTCACCAAAGTGGGTCAGGATTTTGGTGCACCTTACTGCTACCAAGGCAACCTGCCGGATCCTGAATTCGGCTGGGGCCACAAGTGCAGCGACTTCACGCCGCCGGTCGCGTTGACCGGCCCGCACTCGGCGGGCCTGGGCATGCGTTTCTATACGGGCGACATGTTCCCCAAGAAGTACAGGAACGCCATCTTCCTCGCCCGCCACGGCTCGTGGAACCGCACGAATAAGTTCGGTGGGGATGTGGTCGCGATCTTCCTCAACAGGGATGGCACCGTGAGGTCGATGGAGCCGTTCATCACCGGCTTCCTGGCCGACAACAAATATATCGGTCGGCCCGTTGACGTGGAAATCATGAAAGATGGATCGATGCTGTTGTCCGACGACTGGAACGGGGTGATCTATCGTATCACCTACGGCAAGGCGCACACCGCCAGCCGGTAGCGCAAATTCGCGGCCGGGGACGTCTCGCCCCCGGCCGTTTTTATTCAAGTCCCACAGTCATGCAGTCTCTATCTATCGCACGTCGCGTTGCAGTCGCGCTGTTGTTCGCCAGCGTGGGCGGCATGCCGGTGCTTGGCGAAACGACCGCCGAGCGCGCCGCGCCTTGCCTCGCGTGCCATGGCGAAACCGGCCAATCGGAAACGCCGGACATTCCTTCGCTTGGCGGGCAGCCGGCACCCTACCTTCTCATCCAGCTTTATTTGTTTCGTGAGAAACAACGCGCCTCCGAACTCAAAAAAGACGACCCAATGATTCAGGTCATGTCGGAGATGACGAAAGGGTTCACCGACGACGATCTTCGAAATTTTTCAGATCTCATCGCCAAGCTTCCAGCCCCGAAACCGCCATCTGATGCAGGCGATCCCGCTCGCCTGCAGCGCGGCAGCGCTCTGATCACGCAAAACCGTTGCAACAGCTGTCACAACCTGGATTTGTCCGGCCGCGAAAATATTCCGCACATCGCAAATCAGCGAGAGGATTATCTCGCGCGCACGCTGCGGGAGTACAAGACGAACGTGCGACACGGCTACGATGGCGTTATGGCCGAGGTGCTGGCGCCGGTGAGCGATGAGCAGATCGCGGACCTCGCCTATTACATTGCCCGATTCCGCTAATCACAATTCGTTGATTTCGCCGCACGAAAAAACCGGGCCCCGTAGGGGCCCGGTTTCAGTGATTGTCGGCGTGGGGGCCGACAACATCTTCCAGAGGGGAACATGCTGCACACCGGCGATTCTGGGAGGATATTCATCCGGCGCCACAGCGAGATCGCAGTATGCGAAGCGCGCACGACTCCGGCAACGCCGATAGCCGCATGACTGCCATGCGTCCCGGTATGAAAGCAGTTCGATTGCACGCCGTCATTCGGGGCGCCGCGAATGCGGCGAACCCGGAATCCAGAAACGTGCGCGGTGTCTGCATCTGGGTTCGGGTTCACGCGCCACAGGGGCGCGTGTCCCGGAATGACGAATTTTGCGGCGGACGGTTGAGAGTACGCGCATGCCGGCGCGTGCGCATGTGCCATGCGTCCCGATATGAAAGCAGTTCGCTTGCACGCCGTCATTCCGGGGCGCCGCGAATGCGGCGAACCCGAATCCAGAAACGTGCGCGGTGTCTGCATCTGGATTCCGGGTTCACGCGCCACACGGGCGCGTGTCCCGGAATGACGAATTTTGCGGCGGTTGAGAGTACGCGCATGCCGGCGCGTGCCCATGACTGTGCCATGCGTCCCGGTATGAAAGCAGTTCGCTTGCACGCCGTCATTCCGGGGCGCCGCGAGTGCGGCGAACCCGGAATCCAGAAACGTGCGCGGTGTCTGCATCTGGATTTCGGGTTCACGCGCCACAGGGGCGCGTGTCCCGGAATGACGAATTTTGCGGCGGACGGTTGAGAGTACGCGCATGCCGGTGCCTGCGCCGCGGCCACATAGCAAGTCGCGAATGTTTGATTCCGCGAATCAGAAATGCCAGCGCTGCGCGTTGGCCACGAGAAAATCGCGAAAGACCTGAATCCGCGCGACCGACTTGAGTTCTTCCGGATAGACGAAATACGCGTCGAGCGCGAGCGTGTCGGCTTCGCCGAACAGCTGCACCAGGCCGCCATTTTCCTCCACCAGATAATCCGGAAGCACGGCGACGCCCAGGCCGCGCTGGCATGCGCGCAGGACGCCAAGCACATTGTTCACCGTCAGATGCGGTGCGCGCGGTCCCTGTCCGTCGCGGCTGATTTCCAGCAGCCAGCGCCGGTTCTGCAGATGCGCCGGCACTGCGCCGCCGCCGAGCAGGATAATCCGGTGTTTATCGAGTTCTTCGTGCGCGCGAGGCGTTCCGAACCGCTTGAGGTAATCGGGCGAGGCGTAGGCATGGAAGTGGACCGAAAACAGCTTGCGCTGGATCAGGTCGGGCTGGGTCGGCTGGCGTAGCCGGATCGCGACATCGGCCTCGCGCATCGCGAGGTCCAGCTCTTCGTCCGTGGTGATGAGCGTGATGTGGATGTCGGGATACAGATCGAGAAATTCGCCGAGTCGCGGGGTGAGCCAGTGCACGCCAATGCCCGGCGTCGTCGACACCTTAAGCTCGCCGTTCGGGCGTTCGCGGCTATCGGTGAGTTTTGTGCGGGCGGCTTCCAGCTTCATGAAGACTTCGTGGGCGGTGCGGTAAAGCAATTCGCCCTGCTCGGTCAGGATCAAGCCGCGTGCGTGCCGGTGGAAAAGCGAGACGGAAAGCTCGGATTCGAGCGCCGACACCTGGCGTGATACCGCTGACTGCGACAGGCCAAGCCGCTCGCCGGCATGCGTGAACGAGCCGGCTTCGGCTGCGGCGTGAAACACTTTCAGCTTGTCCCAATCCATTGATGTGTTTGGTCCGGCCATGATCTATTCCGCCGCCGCGCGGTCATGCTCGTGCGCGGCCAGGAATTTCTCGGCTTCGAGTGCGGCCATGCAGCCTTGTCCGGCGGCCGTCACCGCCTGGCGGTAAATGTCGTCGGTGACATCGCCGGCGGCAAAAACGCCGGGCACCGAGGTCGCTGTCGAATGTCCGGCGGTCACGATGTAGCCGGACGATTTCATTTGCACTTGCCCGGTGAACAATTCCGAGGCCGGCGAATGCCCGATCGCGATGAAGACGCCGTCGACACGGTGTTCGCTCACCGCGCCGGTCTTGATGTTCCTGAGCCGCACGCCGCTGACTTTCAGCGGATTTTCGCCGCCGACGACATCGTCCAGCACGCTGTCCCAGACCACCTCGATCTTGGGATGTTTGAACAACCGGTCCTGCAATATTTTTTCGGCCCGGAACGCATCGCGCCGGTGCACGACGGTCACTTTGGATGCGAAATTCGTCAGGAACAGCGCTTCCTCAACCGCGGTATTGCCGCCGCCGATCACGACGACTTCCTTGTTGCGGTAGAAAAAACCATCGCAGGTCGCGCATGCCGAGACGCCGTAGCCTTTGAACTTCTGCTCCGAGGGCAGGTCGAGCCAGCGCGCCTGCGCGCCGGTGGCGACGATCAAGGCATCGGCGAGATAGATGTCGCCGGAATTGCACGTCAGCCGGAACGGCCGCTGCGACAGCTCGACCTTGCTGACGTGGTCGGTGACGATGCGAGTTCCAACGTGCGTTGCCTGCGCCTGCATTTGCTCCATGAGCCACGGGCCCTGGATGACATCGGCGAAGCCCGGATAATTTTCGACGTCGGTGGTAATGGTCAGCTGGCCGCCCGGCTGGATGCCCTGGATCAGGATCGGTTCCAGCATCGCGCGTGCCGCATAGATTGCGGCCGTGTAGCCCGCCGGTCCCGAACCGATGATGATGACCTTGGCGTGGGTCGTCTTTGCCATGTTGTACGCCCCCCTGGATGGGCGTTGTCTGGCGCTCGTCGCGCAGGCGGCCGGACGCTGGCCGGCTCTTTTGCCCCGCCCGATGTATGGCTTTCGGCCGAGCTATGCAAGATACGCAACCCCCCGGCCCACAGAGTTGGCGGATTGCGCCTATCACGATCACAGGAGCGCGCAATATTCTTTCGCGAAATAATATTTCGCGTTATGACTATTTGCGCCAGTGACCCCGTCAGAGGTGTGTTCCGTGCCCGCCCGTCTTGATGCCATCGACCGCAAGATCCTCAAAGAGCTTCAGGACGACGGCCGCATCACCAATGTGGAGCTGGCGAGCCGCGTGGGAATTTCCGCGCCGCCCTGCCTGCGCCGGGTGCGGGCGCTGGAGGAGGCCGGCTACATCAAGGGTTATCGCGCGCTGCTCGACGAGAAGAAGCTCGGCTACGAGGTGACGGTATTCGCGATGGTGCACCTGGCGAGCCAGGCGGAAGCGGATCTCGTGGGGTTCGAGGAATTCGTGCGCGCGCAGCCTTTGGTGCGCGAATGCTGGATGCTTTCGGGCGAAATCGACTTCGTTCTCAAATGCGTCGCGCCCGACCTGAAAACGTTCCAGGCCTTCGTCGAGAAGCTCACCGCCGCGCCCAATGTGCGCAACGTGAAGACGTCGCTCACGCTGCGCAATTCAAAAGACGCGGCCATGGTGCCGATGGAGAGCTGATTGTCATTCCGGGGCACGCGCCACAAGCGCGTGAACCCGGAATCCAGAAACCGGCGCTGTGCTATCGGCTGGATTCCGGGTTCGCCGCATTCGCGGCGCCCCGGAATGACGGCGTGCATGCTCGCGATGAATGCTTCGAAGTACGACGCCTACTTCCAGTCGACCTTCTTGATCTCGTAAGCCTTGGCGCCGCCCGGCGTGTTGACTTCGACCGATGCACCCTTGGCCTTGCCGATCAGTGCCTTGGCGAGCGGCGAGGTGATCGAAATGCGGCCCTTCCTGGCATCGGCCTCGGGCTCGCCGACGATCTGCCACACTTTCTTTTCGTCGGTGTCCTCGTCGACCAGCGTGACGGTCGCGCCGAAGGTGATGGTGTCGCCCGACAGCTTCGACACGTCGATCACGTCGGCGCGCGCGAGCTTGTCTTCCAGCTCCGCGATGCGGCCTTCGTTGAGCGACTGTTGCTCCTTGGCGGCGTGATACTCGGCATTTTCCGACAGGTCGCCGTGCGTGCGCGCGTCGGTGATCTGCTGAATGATGCGGGGCCGCTCGACCTGCTGGCAATGCTTGAGCTCGGTCTCGAGCGCCGTGTAGCCGGCGGCCGTCATTGGAATCTTTTCCATCGTCTCATCTCCTCCCGGCGGGCGCCCGAAACACCCAGTAAGATTTTCAGCGCCGCCAAGAACCTTTCACCGTCGAAGTTCAGTCCAATCGACTCGAAATACAACTCCGGCCACGGTTGCCCGCGAAACCGGAGTCATGGTGACGAGGGCCGGTCAAAAAAACCCGTCGCGGCCAGCCTCACCTGATGCCGCGACAATGGATTTTCCGGCGTCACTCGTGCCGTCACTCGGGTCTGGTAGGCCGATAATGACCGTCAGCCCCGACCGCCGAAGTAGCTCTGCAGGGCGTGAACCTCGAGGTCACCCTCGAGATAGGCTTTAATCCCCTGCGCCGCGGCGACGGCCCCTGAAAGAGTGGTGTAGTACGGCACTTTATGCAAGAGGGCCGCGTGGCGGAGGGAACGGCTGTCGGCCAGGGCCGCAGTACCCTCGGTGGTATTGAAAACCAGCTGAACACCGCCGTTTTTGATGGCATCCACGATATGGGGCCGGCCTTCCAGGACCTTGTTGATCTTGGCGGTTTCGACCCCTTGTTCCGCGAGGAAACGCTGGGTTCCCGATGTCGCGATGGTCTTGAAGCCAAGGGAGGCCAGAAGTTTGACGGCGGGCAGGATGCGCGCCTTGTCGGCATCCCGCACCGAGACGAACACCGTTCCGCTGCGTGGCAGGTTGGTGCCGCTGCCGATCTGGCTCTTGGCGAAGGCGATCTCGAACGAGCCGTCGATTTCCATCACCTCGCCGGTTGATTTCATCTCCGGCCCGAGCACGGTGTCGACGCCAGGGAAGCGCGCGAAGGGGAACACCGCTTCCTTCACGGCGCGATGCTTGAGATGGGCCGGCTTGAGGTCGAAACTTTTGAGCGTCTCGCCGGCCATCACGCGGGCGGCAATCTTGGCGACCGGCAGCCCGATCACCTTGGCGACGAATGGCACGGTGCGCGACGCGCGCGGGTTGACCTCCAGCACGTAGATGTCGCCGTCCTTGATGGCATATTGCACGTTCATCAAGCCGCCGACGTTGAGTGCCAGCGCCAGCGCGCGGGTCTGCCGCTCGAGTTCGGCAAGCGTCTTCTTGTCGAGTGAATGCGGCGGCAGCGCGCAGGCAGAGTCGCCGGAATGGATGCCGGCTTCCTCGATGTGCTCCATGATGCCGGCGATGAACGTGTCCTTGCCATCGGCAAGACAATCGACGTCGACCTCGGTGGCATCGGACAGATAGCGGTCGATCAGCAGCGGGCTCTTTTTCGACACGACCAGTTCGCTCGGCCTGTCGAGATCGGATGAGAGCCGTGCCAGATACCGATCGAGCTGGGCGGTATCGCGCACAATTTCCATGGCGCGGCCACCGAGGACGTAGGAGGGGCGGATCACCACCGGATAACCGATCTCTTCGGCAATCGCGCGCGCTGTATTGGGGGATGTCGCGATCCCGTTCTGCGGCTGGCGCAGCTTGAGCTTGTCGAGCAGCTTCTTGAAACGGTCGCGGTCTTCGGCAAGATCGATCATGTCGGGAGACGTGCCGAGAATAGGCACCTTGGCCTTTTCCAGCGGCTCAGCGAGCTTGAGGGGCGTCTGTCCGCCGAACTGCACGATCACGCCGTGCAGCGTGCCATTGCTGCGCTCGGTGTCGATGATCTCCAGCACGTCTTCCGGCGTGAGCGGCTCGAAATAGAGCCGGTCGGACGTGTCGTAGTCGGTCGACACCGTCTCCGGGTTGCAGTTGATCATGATGGTCTCGTAGCCGACCTCTTTCAGAGCAAATGCGGCGTGGCAGCAGCAATAATCGAATTCGATGCCCTGGCCGATGCGGTTCGGCCCGCCGCCGAGGATGATGACCTTCTTCCTGTCGGACGGTGCGGCTTCGTCCGCCACCTTCCCGGCGAACGGCGTCTCGTAGGTTGAATACATATAAGCCGTCGGTGAGGCGAATTCGGCGGCGCAGGTATCGATGCGCTTGAAGACCGGCCGCACGTCGAGCTTGCGGCGCCTGGCCATCACCGTCTCGGCGTCGTTGCCCGTCAGTTTGCCCAGCCGCTTGTCGGAAAAGCCCATGGCCTTGAGCCGGCGGAACGGGCCGGTCGTTGTCGGCAGGCCCTTGGCCTTGATCTGGGCTTCCATATCGACCAGTTCGCGCATCTGGTTGAGGAACCAGGGATCGATGCGGCAGGCATTGTGAATGAGCTCGTCGCTCGCGCCGAGCCGCATGGCCTGCGCGATCTTGAGCAGGCGGTCGGGCGTCGGTGTGCCGAGCGCGGCGCGGATCGCCGCCTTGTTGTCGGCATCATCGATGCCTTTGGCGACATCGAAGCCCTCGATGGTGATTTCATCGAGGCCGGTGAGGCCGGTCTCCAGCGAGCGCAGCGCTTTCTGCAGGCTTTCCTGGAAGGTGCGGCCGATCGCCATCGCTTCGCCCACCGACTTCATCGACGTGGTGAGCACCGGCGAGGCGCCGGGAAATTTCTCGAAGGCAAAACGGGGAATCTTGGTGACGACGTAATCGATCGTCGGCTCGAACGAGGCGGGCGTTGCGCCGCCGGTGATGTCGTTGGCAATTTCGTCAAGCGTGTAGCCGACCGCCAGTTTGGCTGCGACCTTGGCAATCGGGAAACCGGTGGCTTTCGAGGCCAGCGCCGACGAGCGCGACACGCGCGGATTCATCTCGATCACCACCAGGCGTCCGTCGGCGGGATTGATGGCGAACTGCACGTTCGAACCGCCGGTCTCGACGCCGATCTCGCGCAGCACCGCGATCGAGGCGTCGCGCAGGATCTGGTATTCCTTGTCGGTCAGCGTGAGCGCCGGCGCGATGGTGATCGAGTCGCCGGTGTGCACGCCCATCGGATCGACGTTTTCGATGGAGCAGATGATGATGCAGTTGTCCTTTTTGTCGCGCACCACCTCCATCTCGAATTCTTTCCAGCCGAGCACCGATTCCTCGATCAGCACCTCGTTGGTCGGAGAGGCGTCGATGCCGCCCTCGACGATGTCGATGAACTCCGCCTTGTTGTAGGCGATGCCGCCGCCGGTGCCGCCGAGCGTGAAGGACGGGCGGATGATCGCGGGCAGCCCGATGTCGTCGAGCGCTTCAAGCGCCTGCGGCAATGTCTTGATCTGGTGCGAGCGCGGCGTCGGCAGGCCTATTTTGGTCATCGCCTCGCGAAACAGCTCGCGGTCCTCCGCCTTGTCGATCGCTTCGGCGGTGGCGCCAATCATCTTGACGCCGAATTTTTCCAGCGTGCCCATTTTACGCAAGCTGAGCGCGCAATTGAGCGCGGTCTGCCCGCCCATGGTCGGCAGCAGCGCGTCGGGGCGTTCCTTCTCGATGATCCTGGCGACGATTTCGGGCGTGATCGGCTCGACATAGGTTGCGTCGGCAAGATCCGGGTCGGTCATGATCGTCGCCGGATTGGAGTTCACCAGAATGATCCGGTAGCCCTCTTCCTTCAGCGCCTTGCAGGCCTGCGTGCCGGAATAGTCGAATTCGCAGGCCTGGCCGATGACGATCGGGCCGGCGCCGATGATCAGGATCGATTTGATGTCGGTGCGTTTGGGCATTCGGGCGACGCTATTTCCCTTTCGTCATTCCGGGCCGACGCGAAGCGGCGAACCCGGAATCCAGAGGTTGGCACCGTGCTTGTGTCTGGATTCCGGGTCCGGCCAAGTTGCCGATCTCGGGGTAAACCCGAGATTGGTGGCCGTCCCGGAATGACAAGAATTCCAGGCACAAAAAAAGGGCGCGCTTGTCGCGCGTCCCGGGGGCTGGCGCAGAGGCACAGCCCCGCGCGCGAGGGGTGCTTAGACCAGATTCGACGGGCAGGGAAGGGCAACCGGCGCATAAGTCGTGGACTGGAATAGTCGAAAAAACCCGTCTTTGCGCTCCGCGCTACGACGGGCAACCTTCGCGGGACGAAGGCGGGCTTGCCAACCAAAGCGGCTTTAGCGTCCGCCTTCGCTCTACGAGCTTCGGCGCGATCGCCTTCGGGCAAGGGGCTTGCTGCGCCGGAGCTGCGAAGCAGCGAAGGCGAGAGGCCCGGCCTGGAATTGAACCAGGCTGGAAGACCTTGCATGGCTTCTGCGTCGCCACTCCGCCACCGGGCCGTTTGCAGCAATAAGGCTGCGACCTTGCCGCGAGGTGTACGGCCATCGCCGTCGTGCGTCGCGGTTAATGGCGCGTTAGTCAGAGTGTCTGGCCACACTGTCATTCCGGGGCGCACCCATAAGCGCGTTTACGCGCGTCTTCGACGCGCTATGGGTGCGAACCCGGAATCCAGAAATCTATTCTGTGCGCGCATCTGGATTCCGGGTCCGGCCTGCGGCCGTCCCGGAATGACGACCACTACACCGGCCGCGCCAGGAACGTCATGCGCTGCTGGTTATGGCCGATATTGTGGCCGGCCCGTTCGGGCGCATATCCGGCACGCTTGAGTCGCTCCAGCATGTCCGCCTCGGCGTAGTGCGAGAGCCCGACCGTCTTCTTCAGCCGCAAATAATCGGACACGAAGATCCGCATCAGCCCGAAGGCCGCGGCCCAGAAGAATCCGTTTGCCGCACCAAAGCGCAGAAGCGCCAGCGCTGCCGCCGGCGCGGCAAGATGCGGCGGCACGATATCGCCGAGAACAAAAACTCCGCCCGGCTTGAGCAAGGAATGGAATACCGCGAGCAGCCGGTCGAGTTCGGCCGCGCTCAGATATTGCGCAACCGAATGCAGGACGATGAGATCGAACGAGCCCTTGGGCAATGTGGTGGCTTGCTCGGCCGAGATGACGGCGATTTTCGGATGGCCGGCGTAGCGTTGCGCGAGTGACGCGCGCACATTGGGCGCGGCTTCCACCAGGACCAGTTGGGCGCAGGCCGCGGCGACCAGATCGGCCGAGGTTGCCTCGCCGCACCCATAGTCGAGCACGTGTGCGGCGGGCGAGGGCACGAGCTTGCGGATGTCCTCGGCAATGGTGCGGTAATGCACGCCGCGATGACGCGCGTTCACATAGATCACCGAATGCTTGTAATCGTAGAAGTCGATCCAGTTGGTCATGGGTGGCCGCAGGCTCCACTTCACCTCTCCCATAGGGAGAGGTCGGATCGCGAAGCGATCCGGGTGAGGGGTTATAGCCTATCGTGAGGTCCGAACCCCCTCACCCCGACCCTCTCCCCAACGGGGAGAGGGAGCGCGCCGTGCTCGCGGTGAGTCGGGGAGCTAACGCCGCCAGAGCCGTGGCAGCGGCCCGTCTTTGCCGGTGACCGGGTCGGTTGTTGGCACCGGCACCGTGGCGATCGTACCGAGCGCCCCGGCGCGTTCCGCCGGGTTGTCGCCGCGGCAAAGGTTATAGGTGCCTTCCGGGGGATAGGCGCCGATGACGAGCAAGTCATCGCTGGCTGAAAGTCTCTGATGTCCTGTGCCCGCCGGGAGCACGACCACATCTCCTGCTGCGAGATCGAACACCTCGCCGTGATGCCCGCCGAGCTGCACTTTTGCGCGACCCTGTGCGATGCCGAGCGCTTCGTGAATCATCGAATGGTAGTGCACGAACGGATAAATGCCGTTGCGCCACTGGCCGTGTCCCCAGCCATTGGCCTTGAAGAGGCCCTCGATTGCGGCGGCGGGGGCGATGCTTTTGCCCGGGTCGACGGCATTTTTGTACAGCAGCACCGGCAGGACCGGATTGTTGGGCACCTGGCCGTCGTCCTTGAAAATGACGCTGAGGGGTGTGGATGGCATTGAGGTTGAGAAACCGCCTTGAATTGGGTTCGTTCCTCGCGGGTGTCATGGCCGGGCTTGTCCCGGCCATCCCGATCGATCGGGCACGGTTTTGCCCGCCTAAGCGGGATCACCGGGACAAGTTTACAGCCGGGCTGGCCAGCGGCCGGACCCGGTTGCCCGGCGATGACGAACACTTTTCCGTCATTCCGGGGCGCACCGATAGATGCGAACCCGGAATCCAGATGGCGGCACAGAGCGTGGTTCTGGATTCCGGGTCCGCCGCTGCGCGGCGTCCCGGAATGACAATTGCCTACGCAATCTTCCGCTTCGCCTGCCGCATCAATTCGACGAAGCGCGTGAAGAGATAATGACTGTCGCGCGGGCCGGGCGATGCTTCCGGGTGATATTGCACCGAGAACACCGGCTTGTCCTTGAGCGCGATGCCGCAATTGGAGCCGTCGAACAGCGATACATGCGTCTGCTCGACATTCTTCGGCAGCGTCTCTTTGTCGACGGCAAAGCCATGGTTCATCGAGGTGATTTCGACCTTGCCGGTGGTGAGATCCTTCACCGGATGATTGGCGCCGTGGTGACCCTGATGCATTTTCATCGTCTTGCCGCCGACCGCGATGCCGAGCATCTGGTGCCCGAGGCAGATCCCGAAAGTGGGTGTGCCGGTGTCGATTAACTTCCGGATCACCGGCACCGCATATTCACCGGTCGCCGCCGGATCGCCCGGACCATTCGAGAGAAAGACGCCGTCAGGCTTGAGCGCCAGGATTTCGTCGGCCGACGTTTTGGCCGGCACCACGGTGACCTTGCAGCCTGAGCCCGCCAGCAGGCGCAGGATGTTGCGCTTGATGCCGTAGTCGACCGCGACCACGTGGAATTGCGGATTGGTCTGGCGCCCGAAGCCGGTGCCCCAGCCCCACGGCGTCTCGTCCCATGTAAAGCGTTGTCCGCTTGTCACCATCGGTACGAGATCCATGCCGACGAGACCCGGCCACTCTTTGGCTTCCTTTTTGAGGGCGGCGAGATCGAACTTGCCGTTCGGTGCGTGTGCGATCACCGCATTGGGCATGCCCTTGACGCGGATCAGCGCGGTCAACGCGCGGGTGTCGATGCCGCACAAGCCGATAATGCCGCGCGCCTTGAGCCAGTCGTTGAAGTTCCTGGTGGCGCGATAATTCGATGACGCGGTGATCGCGCTTTGCAGAATCACACCGCGCGCGCCAGGCGTGGCCGCCATGTTGACGGTTTCGATGTCTTCTTCGTTGGTGCCGACATTGCCGATGTGCGGGAAGGTGAATGTAATGAGCTGCCCGGCGTAGGACGGGTCGGTGAGGATTTCCTCATAGCCCGTCATGGCGGTGTTGAAGCAGACCTCGCCGACCGCATGCCCGGTCGCGCCCAGTCCGAAGCCTTCCAGAACGGTCCCGTCAGCCAATACCAAAAGCGCCGTTGGCTTGGGCTCAGCCCAAGATTTGCCGGAAGTCTCACCAGAAGTTCTGGCGGGGGCGGCTTTCGTCTGGGTCATGGCCTCTTAGTTGCGTATTATAGTGTGAGAGGCAAGGGGCCGCCGGGGGCTGCCCCCAAACCTTTAACGGCGCACAATCCCGCAACCGTTTTTCGGGAAAGATCATGCGTGGGCAAAATGTTAGGGTCGATATGCACAATTCGGCCGAGATGAAAGGGACGCTCCGTGCTGCGCGATGACATCAACAAGGCTCTGACCGAGGCGATGAAGGCCAAGAACGAACGGGCGGTTTCAACGCTGCGCATGGTCAATTCCACGCTCAAGAATGCCGATATCGAGGCACGTGGCGCCGGCAAGCCGGCCCTGACCGATGCCGACGTGCTGCCGTTGCTGCAAAAAATGATCAAGCAGCGCCAGGAATCGGTGGAGCTCTACCAGAAGGGTGGCCGCGCCGACCTGGTGAAGCAGGAGCAGGAAGAGATTGCCATCATCTCCGGCTATCTGCCCAAGCAGATGTCGGAGGCCGAGATGACGGCGGCGATCGAGGCGGCGGTGAAGGAGACCGGCGCCGCCGGCATGAAGGACATGGGCAAGGTCATCGGCGTGCTGCGCGGCAAATATGCCGGGCAGATGGACATGGCCAAGGCAAGCGGGATGGTGAAGGCGAAGCTGGCGGGTTGAGCGCCGACAGGTTTACCGCCGTCATGGCCGGGCTTGCCCCGGCCATCCACGTCTTGCTTAGATAGTGCGTAGAAGACGTGGATGCCCGGCATAAAGCCGGGCATGACGAAAAAAAGGGGAGGACGCATGAAGAAATCTTTCGCAGTCGCCGCATTGACCACGGCATTGATCGCGCAACCTGTCCTCGCCGCCGACGACTATCCAAGCCGCCCGATCCACGTGCTCACCACTTCGAGTGCCGGCGGCATCAGCGACATCTTCATGCGCGTACTCGGCGAGGAGATGCACAAGAGCATGGGCCAGCCGATCATCATCGAGAACCGCCCCGGCGGCGCCGGCAACATCGCCTCGCGCGCCTGCCAGGATGCGCAGCCGGACGGCTACACCATCTGCATCATCAATGCCGACCCGATGGTCTACAATCAGTACCTCTACAAGAATATTCCGTTCGATCCGGACAAGCTCACGCCGATCATCAATCTGTTTCACTTGATCCAGGCGTTGGTGGTCAATTCCGACCTTGGCGCCAAATCGGTGGACGATCTCGTTGCGGTCTCGAAGGCAAAGCCGGGGACGCTGTCCTACCTCACAGCCTCGATCCCGTGCGTTGTCTACATGGATGAACTGAAGAAGGACAAAGGAGCCGACTGGGTCCGCGTGCCGTTCAAGGGCGGCGGCGAGGCGACCAACGCCATTCTTGGCGGTTCGACGCCGATCGGGCTGCTCGGCATCGGCAACGTGATGGGGCATCTGCGCGCGGGCAAGATGACGGCGCTGGCGCTGGTCAACAATATCCGTACGCCGCTGCTGCCGAATGTGCCGACACTCGCCGATCTCGGCTACAAGGGCGCGCCGTCGCAGACCTGGTACGGCCTGTTCGCGCCTCCGGGCACGCCGAAGCCGATCGTCGACAAGATCGCGAGCGAAGTCACACGCGTGTTCTCGGACAAGGCGTTTGTCGAGAAATACGTGATCAACCGCGGCCAGGTACCGGCGATCAATACGCCGGAGGAATTCGCGGCCGAGATCAAGGCCGACCGCGTGGCGGCGAAGGACGTCGTGAAGGCGTCGGGGCTCGAGCCGCAGTAACTCGCCCGTCATTCCGGGGCGCTTCCGTCAACATTCCGGGGCGCACCGATAGGTGCGAACCCGGAATACAGAAGCGGACACTGCGCTTGTGGCTGGATTGCAGGCCTAAGCCCGCCGAAGTGTCAGAGGCAAAAAAGCAACGCTTGAGGCTTCGGCCCGCAGGCGGGTTCGCTCGCTTTCGCTCGCGCGTCGGAATGACGGCGGCTATATAGCCATTTCGTCAACGTGAGGAATGGATTGCTGATGTCATTCCGGGACGGCCCGTCAGGGCCGGACCCGTAATCCAGAGGCTGGTACTACGCCAGAATGTCCGGATAAAGATCGCGCCAATGCTTATTCTCTTTTTCGATCAATTCAATCTTCCACGCTCGTCGCCATTTTTTTAATTCTTTTTCACGCTCGATTGCGATTCGCGGGTGGTCGTAGCATTCAAACCAGACAAGACGATCAACGTCGTATCGTTTGGTGAAGCCATGCGTGATCTTGTGCTTGTGTTCGTAAATTCGGCGGACGAGGTCGCGCGTCACGCCAAGATACAACGTTCCTTGTTTGCGGCTGGCGAGAAGATAGACATAGTACGGCACGGACGAACTCTCGTCATTCCGGGACGGCGCAAAGCGCCGGACCCGGAATCCAGAAAGAGGCACCGCGCTTGTATCTGGATTCCGGGTTCGCGCCACCGATCTCGGATTTATCCGAGATCGGCATTGAAATACCCAAGTCGGCTAAAGCCGACTTGGGTGGCGCGCCCCGGAATGACGGTGGTGGGAAGTCCGAAGAAGATGAAATCCAAGACTGTTTCGGCAGTGTCAATCCGCTGACCGGATGAATATTTCTAGTTTTCGAAGAAATCTTTCAATTTGACATTGCATTGCAACATCATGGGCTGGCTCATCCGGTGCTGTCATCCCGGGACGCGAGCGATGCGTCTCCAGCCGTCATTCCGGGGCGCACCGATAGGTGCGAACCCGGAATACAGAAGCGGACACTGCGCTTGTGGCTGGATTCCGGGCCTACGCCCGCCGAAGTGTCAGAGGAAAAAAGCAACGCTTGAGGCTCGGCCCGCAGGCGGGTTCGGCGCTTTCGCTCGCGCCCCGGAATGACGGTAGAAGTGGACGCGTTCGCGCTCCAAAATAACGAAGAGACGACTACCGCCTCGCCACGCCGCCGAGATCTTCCAGTACGTGGACCAGAGCTTCCGGTTCCACTTTCACGCTGCCGGCGAACGGGTGGTCGATCACGATCACCGTCAACAGCGCGGAAAAGACCAGTGCTGCCAGCGCGCCCGTCATCAGCGCCTGCGCGCGCAGGTTGGGCGTGCCGAAGAAGAAGGTAAAACCCACCGTGACGATGGCGCCGCCAACCAGCACGAACCAGAGGATATTCGGCACATTACCATCGGCGGTGACGAAACGCGCGCGCCGTGCGGCGCTGATATCGTCGAGCTGGCGTAATATTTCCGCCATCAGCACAGTGTCCGGCCCGGAGCCGGTACGGGCATTCAGCAGCGTGACATAAATATTGCTGAGCGCGCTGGTGACGCCAGGATCCAGCGTGCCCTGCTCCATGGCCGGCCAGTCCTTGCTGATTGCGGCGCTGAGATAGGCGTTCATGGCGCCGCGCAATGCGTTGCGGCGCTCGGCGTCCATGCCGTTCGACAGGCGGTAGATCGTCGCTGCCGCGCCGGCTTCCTTGGCCACATCGTTTTCCGAGACGTTGAACTTTTCCCACACAACGATGATCGCAAAGGCAAGCAGCACCGCGTAAAGAACGCCGACAGTCGCGAACTTGAATCCGGCGACTTCATTGTTGGTGCGCAACCGGTCGAGCCGGACATGCCGCCGGATGAAGAATGGACCGGCCATGGCAAAGGCGGTCGGCAGGGCGATGACGAGGAGGGTGGAAAGCCACAGCGGCAGCGTGGTGAGAATAAGCATGCGTGTCTCGGCAATTGCCCTTGACGCTGGACCATCTGGGAAGGGGTCTAGGCAATACCCCGCGGCTGGGCGATCATTGAGACAGGCAGGCACGTGGTCAAGGCGTCACGGCTGCGGCTGCAGTATGGGACGAAGGATTCATGGCCACTCTCCTTCCGGTCGACAAAGTCGAAATCCAGATCCTGGTCGACAATGCAACCGACGGGCTGTCATCGACGCCGCCCAATGTCGAGAACGAATTTGCCTTTGCAACGCGGCGCGGCATGCGGGCTTCATCCGGCCGCTGCCTGTGCTGTGCGGTGCACGGCTTTTCCTGCCTTGTCACGGCCTGCCGGGGGTCGGCCCGGCACACGATGCTGTTCGACAGCGGCCCCGAAGATTTCGCGTTTGAGCGCAACACGGCGCGGCTCGGGGCTGATCTCGGCCAGGTCGAGAGCATCGTGCTGTCGCACGGACATTGGGATCATTCTGGCGCGATGTTTACCGCGCTTGGCGCCATCCGCGCGCGCAACGGCAATCGCCCGGTGCCGTACTACGCGCATCCGGGAATGTTTCGCTCCCGCGCGATGCGGCTGCCAAACGGCGGTCTTCGCTTCATGGACGACGTGCCGGGCATCGTCGATCTCACCGCGCATGGCGCCGAAGTCATCTGCACCACCGAGCCGCGGTCATTCCTTGACGAAATGTTTTATGTCAGTGGCGAAGTCCCGCGTGTCACGCCGTTCGAGCGCGGTCTGCCGGGCCAGGTGCGCAAAACCGAGGACGGCAGCGGATGGGAGCCGGACGAACTATTGATGGACGAGCGCTGGCTGGCGGTGAATGTGGAAGGCAAAGGCATGGTGGTTCTGAGCGCGTGCTCGCACGCGGGCATTGTCAACGTCCTCAAACACGCGCAGGCGACCTTCGCCGGCGTGCCGCTGCATGCCGTGATGGGCGGACTGCACCTGTCCGGTGCAAACGAGGCGATTATCCCGCAGACGGTCGCGGCGATGGGCGAATTCAAGCTCATCCAGATTGCGGCCGGCCATTGCACCGGCTGGCGCGCCATCTCGGCTCTGGCCGAGACCTTCGGAGACAAGGTGCTGGCGCCGTCGGCAGTCGGAAAACGCTATGCTTTCTGACGCTCACAACACCTCGAGCAGGATATCCGTCAGCCGGTCGGGCTCGTCGATCATCACGTCGTGGCCGCACGGCACCTCGTAAGCGCGCCACGACGGGTTGGCCTTCGCGCGGGCGTGGGCCTTTTCGAACGAGACATTCGGATATCCTGATGCGCGGATATAGGTCTTCTTCGGTATCCGCTCGCGCGCGCCGCTGAGCCTGATCTTTTCGGTCATGGAGCCGATCGGCTGCGGCCCCGCCAGCGAATCCACCCAGGCGCGGTCCTTTTCATTGACGTTGAATGCTGCGGCATCGCGCACCGGCACGGTTGTCTCGCCGCGTTCCGCGGCGGCCCGGATGATCTCCTGCACCGCCGGCTGCACAAGATCGACCGTGGCATCGCTATTGTCGGGAATGAAAGCGTCGAGAAAGACGATCGAACGGATGGCGTCCGGCACCGCTTCGGCCACGCCGGAGATGACGCACCCGCCATAGGAATGTCCGACCAGAATGAAATCAGTGAGCTGCTCGCATTTGATCACGCCGAGCACGTCGGCGACGTGCAGCGAGAGGTCGATGCCCG
This sequence comes from uncultured Alphaproteobacteria bacterium, assembly GCA_963815055.1. Taxonomy (GTDB): domain Bacteria; phylum Pseudomonadota; class Alphaproteobacteria; order Rhizobiales; family Xanthobacteraceae; genus Pseudolabrys. The sequence goes on from CAWFEU010000001.1 coordinate 906,986, forward strand.
GGTAAATCAGATGCGCCCGTTCGCCCAGGCCGGTGAGCGTCGGTGTGAACACGCGGTGTCCGCGCGCCCTGAGCCGGTCGGCCACGCGCACCCAGGCCCAGCCGCCATGCCAGGCGCCGTGGACGAGGAGGAAGGTTTCAGAGGTCATGGGTGCTCCTCTCGGGCGATGCTGTCACAGGCCCATCGTCATTGTCATGGCTTGTCATTCCGGGACGGCCCGTCAGGGCCGGACCCGGAATCCAGAAGCTGGCACGGTGCTTGTGTCTGGATTCCGGGTTCGCGCTTTCAGCGCGCCCCGGAATGACGGTGAGGGGTGGCCGCGGCGCCCCGGGATGACGGCGGGAGTGGCCGCGTGGTGCCCCGAAATGAATGGAGCTCGGCGATGACAAACTGTGGCGTCATTCCGGGACGGCCCGTTAGGGCCGGACCCGGAATCCAGAAGCTGGCCTGGCGCTTGTGTCTGGATTCCGGGTTCGCGCTTTCAGCGCGCCCCGGAATGACCGTGAGGAGTCGCCGCGGCGTCCCGGAATGACAAGGCAGGGTGTGGCCATGACACCGGCTGAGGGCACTGGCCTTCCACAGACCCGTGGTCACCTGTGGAAAACTAGGATAGGGACCCGAAATGACAGCGCGCCGTGCGGGTTTTGGGCTTACCGCCGGAAAGTCTCAATTCGGGGGCCTATGATAGCGTGCACCGAGTCGCCAAAACACATGCGCTTCACGCCCCAGTTCCTCGACGAGCTCAAGGCCCGCCTTCCGGTCTCGGAAGTCGTCGGCCGGCGCGTGAAGCTCATTCGCGCGGGCCGCGAGTTCAAGGGCCTGTCGCCGTTCAACAAGGAAAAGACGCCGTCGTTTTTCGTGAATGACCAGAAGCAGGCCTGGTTCGATTTTTCCTCCGGCAAGAACGGCAGCATTTTCGATTTCGTCATGGAGAGCGAAGGTGTCAGCTTCCCGGAAGCGGTGGAACGGCTGGCGCAGATGGCGGGCGTGGCGCTGCCGAAAGTCTCGCGCGAGGACGAGCAGCGCGATGCGCGCCGCAAGACGCTGCACGACGTAATGGAGCTCGCCGCGAAATTCTTCCAGGATACGCTCGCCTCTCGCGCCGGAGCGAAAGGGCGCGGCTATCTCGCCGACCGCGGGCTCGATGCGGCAACGCAACTCAAGTTCCGGCTCGGCTATGCAACGGGCGAGCGCTTCGCGCTCAAAGAACATCTCGGATCGCACGGCATTCCGGCCGAGGACATGGTCGAGGCCGGGCTGCTGGTGTCCGGCGACGATATTCCGGTGCCATTCGATCGCTTTCGCGACCGCGTGATGTTCCCGATCTCAGATTTGCGCGGGCGCGTGGTTGCCTTCGGCGGCCGCGCGCTCGAAAAAGACGCGCCGGCGAAATATCTCAACTCGCCGGAGACGCCGCTCTTTCACAAAGGTGGAACGCTCTACAACATTGCTGCCGCCCGGCAGGCTTCGCATGAGGGTGCGCCTATCATCGTGGTCGAAGGTTATATCGACGTGATCGCGATGGTGACGGCGGGCTTCCCGGCAACCGTCGCGCCGCTCGGCACGGCGCTGACCGAAGACCAGCTCGGGCTGCTCTGGAAAATGGCGGACGAGCCGGTGCTCTGTTTCGACGGCGACAATGCCGGCTTGCGCGCGGCTTACCGCGCGGTCGATCTCGCGATGCCGCGCCTTAAACCCGGCAAGAGCCTGAGGTTTGCGCTGCTGCCGCAGGGGCAGGACCCGGACGATCTGGTGCGCGCGGGCGGCCGCGATGCCATCACCGACGTCATCGAAGCGGCAAAGCCGCTTGCCGCCATGTTGTGGGCACGCGAGACCGAAGGGCATACATTCGACACGCCGGAGCGGCGCGCGGCGCTGGAAACGCGCATCAATGAAGTCACCGCGGGGATCGGCGACGAAGCCGTGCGGCGCTATTACCGCCAGGATTTCAACGCCCGGCTGTCGCAATTCTTCGCGCCCGCGCGGACGCAACAGCGCGAGCAGCGTTCCGGCGGCAACTGGCGTGATCCGCGCAGCGGCGGCAGCTTCCGCGAGCGTAATGGCGGCGACTGGCAACGCCGTGAGGCGCCGCGCACGGCGGGCCGGACGATGCCCTATGTGGTGGTGAGCCAGCAGATGGCTTCGAGCCCGGTGCACCGGGGCAATCGCTCGACGGTGTCACGCCGCGAGGCGCTCATATTACAGGCCGCGCTCAACCATCCCTGGCTGTTGCACGACCACCTGGAGGAATTTGCCTCGCTCGAGTTCCGGCATCCCGATGCCGAGAAGATCAAAGGCGCGCTGATCGACATCGCGGCGCATGCGCCGGCGCTCGATGCCGATGCGCTCAAGGCCGAGTTGGCCGCCCGCAATCTCAGCGAGGTGGTGGCCCGGATTGCGCTCTCAATTACCACCCCCTCGGTCTGGGGGGCGCGGCCGGAGGCCGCCCCGGACGATGTTTTGGTGACCTGGTCGCAGCTTGTCGCCTTGCATCGGCAGTGGCATTCACTAACTAAGGAGCTCAAGGACGCCGAGCAGGCGCTGGGCCAGGACGCGAGCGAAGCCAATTACTTGCGGTTGCGCGACGTCAAAGGCCGCTTGGAGCGGGTCGAGGGAACCGAGGCCCTGATTGAGGGCTTTGGTGCCTCTTCCGGTCGGGGCGTTCGTAGCTTATAAGTCCCGCCGCTTAGGCGCATGATCCCGAAGAGTGGGTACCGGTTTTCGGACAAGATCATGCGCAAAAAGGGCGGCAGGGCAGTTTACCGGGCCGGTAATAGAACCGATTGGAATAAAGGGTCGATTCCAGCGGTATTCTTTTAGGTTAATCGGAGCTTAAGCGGGTTCCGACGACACTGGATGACCTGATTCGCGGGCGGCGCCTGTTGCGGGCGCGGCCCTTTTTGGCCGTCCGCCAGACATGCGTGTCTTGGGCGATGAGCCAGGAGAGACTGAATGGCGAGCAAGGCAAAAGCGGCTCAGGCGAAGGAAAAAGAACCGGCTCCGGAGAAGGAAGAAGGCGCGCCCGAGTCCCCGCTGCCGCTTCTCGATCTCTCCGACGCCGGCGTCAAGAAGATGATCAAGGCCGCCAAGAAACGCGGCTACGTCACCATCGACCAGATCAACGAAGTCATGCCGTCAGGCGAAGTGTCCTCCGACCAGATCGAGGACATCTACGCGATGCTCAACGAGATGGGCATCAACGTCGTCGAGACCGAGGATGCCGACAACGAAGAGGGCGAGAAGGCCACCGACGAGGACGATGACGACGACGACACCGGCACGGAAGTTGTCGAGACCAAGGCCAAGTCGCTTGCCACCACCGAAAAGAAAGAACCGTCCGAGCGCACCGACGATCCCGTGCGCATGTATCTGCGCGAGATGGGCTCGGTCGAGCTGCTCTCGCGCGAGGGCGAAATCGCCATTGCGAAACGCATCGAGGCCGGCCGCGAGGCGATGATCGCAGGGCTCTGCGAAAGCCCGCTCACCTTCCAGGCTATCATCATCTGGCGCGACGAGCTCAACGAAGGAAAAGTCTTCCTCCGCGACATCATCGACCTCGAGGCGACTTACGCCGGCCCCGACGCGCAGAAGATGCAGCCACCGGTCATCGGCCCGGACGGCAAGCCGATCATTCCCGCTGTCGGCACGCCCGTTCCCGGCGCGCCGCATCTCCAGGTCGTGCAGACGCAGGCCGCTCCCCCGGCAGCGCCGCCCGCCGCCACGCCGTTCAAGGCGCCGGGCGCGGATGGCGACGGTGAGGAGCCCAAGGATCCGGGCGAAGCCGCGGCCGAGAGCGATTACGACGAAGACGACATGGAAAACTCCCTGTCGCTCGCCGCGATCGAGGCCGAGCTCAAGCCGAAGGTGGTCGAGACATTCGACACCATCGCGGATTCCTTCAAGCGCCTGCGCCGCCTGCAGGAGCAGGACATCGAATTCCGCCTGAAGAATTCATCGCTGTCGCCCGCGCAGGAGCGCAAATACAAGAAGCTCAAGGAAGAGATCATCTCCGAGGTGAAGTCGCTGCGGCTCAACCAGGCGCGCATCGATTCACTCGTCGAGCAGCTCTACGACATCAACAAGCGCCTGGTGTCGAACGAAGGCCGCCTGATGCGGCTGTCGGAAAGCTACGGCGTCGCGCGCGAGGACTTCCTCAAGCAATATATGGGCGGCGAGCTTGATCCGCGCTGGCTCAACCGCGTCTCGAAGCTCTCGGCCAAGGGCTGGAAGAATTTCGTCGCCAGGGAAAAGGATCGCATCAAGGAGATCCGCGGCATGGTGCATGACCTTGCCGCGCAGACCGGCGTCGAGATCGCCGAATTCCGCAAGATCGTCCACATGGTGCAAAAGGGCGAGCGCGAGGCGCGTCAGGCCAAGAAGGAAATGGTGGAGGCGAACCTGCGTCTCGTCATTTCCATTGCCAAGAAATACACCAACCGTGGCCTGCAATTCCTCGACCTGATCCAGGAAGGCAATATCGGCCTGATGAAGGCGGTCGATAAGTTCGAATACCGCCGCGGCTACAAGTTCTCGACTTACGCCACCTGGTGGATCCGGCAGGCCATTACGCGCTCGATCGCCGACCAGGCGCGCACCATCCGCATTCCGGTGCACATGATCGAGACCATCAACAAGATTGTGCGCACTTCCAGGCAGATGCTCAACGAGATCGGCCGCGAGCCGACCCCGGAAGAGCTGGCCGAGAAACTGGGAATGCCGCTCGAGAAGGTGCGCAAGGTTCTCAAGATCGCCAAGGAGCCTTTGTCTCTGGAGAACTCCGATCGGCGACGAGGAGGATTCGCATCTCGGCGATTTCATCGAGGACAAGAACGCGATCCTGCCGATCGATGCGGCCATCCAGTCGAATCTGCGCGAGACCACCACGCGCGTGCTCGCCTCGCTGACGCCGCGCGAGGAGCGCGTGCTGCGCATGCGCTTCGGCATCGGCATGAACACCGACCACACGCTGGAAGAAGTCGGCCAGCAGTTCTCGGTCACCCGCGAGCGCATCCGCCAGATCGAGGCCAAGGCGCTCAGGAAGCTGAAGCATCCGTCGCGCAGTCGGAAGCTCCGCTCATTCCTGGACAACTGACGCGACGCGGCATGGCCGGGCTTGTCCCGGCCATCCACGTCTTTTCCGGATCCAGCCTTTAGCCCCCGGACAGCGCGAAGCGCTGATCCGGGGGTGAAGCATCCGAGCAGGAGCAGGAAGCTGCGGAGTTTATTGGATAACTAGCTGTTCGACGGAATGGCACGACTTACGACGCTTTCATGGTGCTTGAGCGCGGTTTGGACGTTTATATTCAAACGAACGCGTTATCGACGCGTATTAGCGCGCCACGTGCCCCAGTCTATGTTTTCGGTTTTTATAAGTTCAGGCGTAGTTTGAATGCGGTCAAGGAAGAGAACAACATTTTTCGCATCGAATCTCGCGCTCGGTACTATCAGCGCATCAAATTGTAAAAAGTGAGCGGCCGCCGCAATCGCCTGCGTTGCTGTGTACTCAAAGCTTTCGAATCTTGGAACATCGATTCCGAGTTTTTCGAGTTGCACGAGACTATCAAACTTTAAAGCGCGCTCAACTTTGACGGTTAGCTGGTGCAGTTGGTGTTCAATTTTGCTGGGCCACACAGGCTCTAGAGATAACCTGTAACCAACCTCGGCTAGTGCGCCGGCTGGCCTGACGCTTGTATATAAAACTTCGAACTCTCCGACAGAGTTCCAGCGGCCATTGGCAACCGCGCCGCGTAATGGGTCGCGCCCTTTACGAGCGACCCGCCATACAGTCGCTTCGAGGGCCTCGGGATCGTAATCTTCTAAGGCGTCAAGAATTGCGCGATCATGTACGCGCCCTCCGCCGACCATTAAGTGAAGGTCCCCTCGTCGAGGCTTTCAATAACGGAAAGGACTTTGTCGGCTTGGCTTTGATTGATCAGATCAATTGCACGTTTCCCATCTAACAGACGGTGCTTTGAATAGAGCCAGAGCCTGGTTTCCTCGGGGGTGTAAAATTCAGAAAGCCTGTCGACCACATACCGAAGATCAGAAATGACAAGCTGTGTTTTAGGATGAGGTAATGCTTTGCCGGCTGTCCAACGGGAAACGGTGGCCGGCGACACTTCAGCTATATTGGCAACGTCTGTTCCTTTCAGACCGCCTCGATCTCTTAGATCGTCCATTATTTTCGAAACTGCGCTTGCCATTCTAACCTGCCGCCGCCTGAGAATTTTGATCTTCGCCACGATATTTGGGAGTTGATGATCTGTTGGCCGCGCTCGAACGCGACACTAGGTCGTTTTGACGGTTCTCTCGGATCGCCTTACGTTTCTTTTTCCAGAAAGTCAAATGTGAAATCTAAACGTAATATATTCCCTATCTGTTCCCAACAAATAACGCATTTCTAAAATTTATCAAGGCGTATATTCCTATCCGGTGTAAAACATCTTGACTTTATTCCTAAAGTATATATTCCTATGCGCGGTCACCCCGCGTGAGGGGCGTTCTGCAGGACACTGCCGGACGTGGGGTGGCGGCGGCGCCCGCGCGCGGGGCTTGTAACCTCGCGCCCGGGAGGCCCCGGCCAGTCGTCCGCCGGCACTATGACCGGCTGCCTTCAATGGCTGGACGCTGGGGCGACAACGGGTGGCGGAAGCCGCCCCGGACGGTGGGTCATCCCCGCCGTGTGCGCCCCTCGGAAGCACGGCGCCGGGGACAGAAAAGCCGCTCGGTGGAGCGCCGGACGGCGACGCGTCAGCGTCGTCGCGCAGGCGCGGCCCGCCGAAACCCGCGTGCCGCCGCGAGGCGAACGCGGGTGGAGGCGGGAGCATAGGCAGCGCCGTTCGGCGCTCCACCCCCCTCGCATGGGAGTCATCTGGCGGGGGCCAAAGTCCGGCGCGGTTCGCGCGCGGAAGCGGTCAGCCATGGTCGCAACAGTGTCCTCAACAACGTTCCCACGACAATCCGGAGAAACAAAATGCAGACGAACAATTCATCGATGACCACGCCACCGCGGCCTGAGTCAAACCGCGAACGCGCGCGCCATGCGCGATCCTTCGAGCGCCGCCTGAAAGCCGCCAACATCAACAATGAAACAATGCCGGATGATGCGGACGAATTCCGCTACCAGCTGACGCGCTGCATCTGCATGTTCGTCAACAAATGGCAGGGCTGCCCGGAGCTGGTGTGCCGGCGCAATCGCGGCTGCATGGCGCCCGATAATTTCTGCGCCAATCTCGAGCGGCCGTCAGCCGAGGCGATGGAGCGCGATTGGCCGCGCGTGCGCGCCGAAGTCTACATCGCGGTGAAGGAACACATCGCCGAGCATGGTGGGGAGGAGGGGTGATGGAACATTTGTCTGTCATTCGGGGACGGCCGCAGGCCGGACCCGGAATCCAGAACGAAACTCAGTGCGTGTATCTGGATTCCGGGTTCGCGCTTTCAGCGCGCCCCGGAATGACGCGATGGGGGCACGGCGGTGCCCACCTAAGCGAGATGGCCGGGACAAGTTTACAGCCGGGCCGGCCAGCGGCCGGACCCGGTTGCCCGGCCATGACAGATTGTGAGGTTAAACCCGCGATGACGCGCCGCTTAGTTGGTTTTACTCGCCTGCGCCACCGTCACCGGCTGGGCGCGCCAGACTTCCGGAAACAGCTTGCTCAGGTTCTCCACCTTGGGCGCGTCGTTGAAGGCGATGTAGGGCTGGTAGGGATGATGGATCGCGTAATCCTGATGATAGGCCTCGGCGGCGTAGAACGGCGTCTTCATGGTGTCGGTCTTCGTTACGATCGGCTTCTTGAAGACATGCGCCGCATCAAGTTGCGCGATGTAGGCCTTGGCGGTTTTCGCCTGCGCCTCGCTCTGCGGGAAAATTTCCGAGCGATATTGCGTGCCGCTGTCCGGCCCCTGGCGGTTGAGCTGCGTCGGGTCGTGCGCGACAGAGAAATAGACCTGGAGGATCTTGCCGTAGGACACCTGGCGCGGGTCGAAGGTCACCTTCACGCTTTCGGCGTGGCCGGTGCGGCCCGAGCTGACGGTTTCGTAAAGCGCATCCTTCTGCGCGCCGCCGGCATAGCCGGACACGGCATTGGTGACGCCCTTGACGTGCTGGTAGACGGCCTGGATGCCCCAGAAACATCCGCCCGCGAGCACGGCGGTTTCGAGTCCTGCACCCTGCGCGGGCTGCTCCGCGGCGGGTGGTGGAATGGTGACGGCCGGCTCGGCCTGCGCCGCGAGCGGCGCAAAGGCGAGCGCGGTGGCCAGGGCAGAGGCGAGGAGGGCGGCGCGATGCTTCATCGTTTCATCTCCCGGAATCCAGTTTCGTCTTCATATACGGACGAAACCGCACGGCGGCATCACACAAAGTTACACGTCTGCGTGAGAGGAGGGTTATTTCAGAAACCGTCATGGCCGGGCTTGTCCCGGCCATCCACGCCTTACTTGTTGGACGCCAAAGACGTGGATGCCCGGCACAAGGCCGGGCATGACGTTGTGGAGCGGCCTGTGGCGATTTCACTCCAGCGCGGTAATGATGCGGATGTCGCGCACGGCGCCGTCGCCCAAGGCGCGCAGCGCTTCCTTGTAGCCGGGGCTGTCGTGCCCGGCGACGGCTTTCTCAAGGCTGGGGAATTCCGAGACGACGACACGTTCCTTCAGGCCCGCTTCATAGGTGACGTCGGGCGTGCCGCGGCAGATATAGCGCACGCCGAAGGGCGCGAGCGCGACCGGGGCAAGCTTGGAATAGGCGGAGAGCTTGGCGGGGTCCTTGATCTCGCGATAAGTCGTGATCCAGTAGGCCTTGGGCATCGGTCGCTCCCCTCTGATGATCCGCTTCTTATAAAGCACGATACTAGCGCTTTCCGGCGAGCGCGCGGAAGATATCCAGTTCACGAGGGTGTCATCGGCGGCTTGGTGACGGCGGAAGCGTGCCTCTCCACGTCATGGCCGGGCTTGTGCCTCTCTCTGTCATCGCCGGGCTTTCCCAATATTCGTCATTCCGGGTCCGGCGTTCACGCCGTCCCGGAATGACGCCGGGGGGGAAGCGGCGATGACAGACTGCGAGACAAGCCCGACCACGGGACTGTGGGACAAGCCCTGCCGTCTCAGTGTAATGATCATCCCGGGGGCAACGCAGGACCATTCATGACGAAACTCATCGCTCTATTTTTGTTCGCGCTTCTGTCTGTTTCCTCCGCCCACGCCGCCCAATGCGGCGGCGATTTCAATGCGTTCCTGTCGGCCATGGCGCGCGACGCGCAGGCTGCCGGCGTTTCGCGCAGCGTCATCGACCAGGCTTTCGCCGGCGTCACGCTGGACCAGAACGTGCTCGCGTTCGACCGCCGCCAGCGCGGCATGTTTCACAGCAAGAGCTTCGAGGAATATGCCTCGACGCGCGTGATCCCGCCGCGCATCAAGCGCGCCAAGGGGCTGATGGTGAAGAATGCGCAGTTGCTGGCGCGCATCGAACAGCAATTCGGCGTGCCGAAAGAACTGATCGTGGCGATCTGGACGCTGGAGAGCGACAACGGCACCGGCGACATGGGCAAGCTGCCGGTCATCCGCACGCTGGCGACGCTCGCGCATGATTGCCGGCGCAGCGAACTGTTCCAGAACGAGCTGATCGCGGCGCTGAAGATTCTCCAGCGCGGCGACCTGCCGCTGCGGGATCTCATCGGCGCTTATGCCGGCGAGATCGGGCAGACGCAATTTCTGCCGTCGTCCTATATCAAGTATGGCGTCGACTATGATGGCAACGGTCATGTCGATTTGCGGCACAGCGTGCCGGATGTGCTCGCGTCCACCGCCAACCTGCTGAAGACCAACGGCTGGAAAACCGGCGCGCCGTTCGGCGAGGGCACGGAAAATTTCCAGGTGATGCGCGAGTGGAACAGGTCCGAGGTCTATCGCAAGACCATGGTGCTGTTTGCGGAGAAGCTGAGGGAGTAGGGGTGCTGGACGGCGCGCGGCGGCTTTTCCTCTTGTCATGGCCGGGCATAGCCGTCCGAAGGACGGCGTGCTTTCGCACGCCTATGTCCCGGCCATCTCGCTTAGGGATGCACGGCCGTGCCCAAGGAATCGGGATCGCCGGGACAAGCCCGGCGATGACAGCTCAATGGCCGCGTTCAGAACCTCGGCGCGTGCGAAAGCGCGTTGCTTGCTCCTGCGTCATTCCGGGACGGCCCGATTGGGCCGAACCCGGAATCCAGATGCAGGCACGGAAAATGTTGCTGGATTCCGGGTTCGCGCTTTCAGCGCGCCCCGCAATGACGGCGATGGCTCAAAACCGATCTGCGATATGTCAGCGGCCGCGTTCAAAACCTCGGCACGTGCGAAAGCGCATTGCGGGTCTGGATGTCGATGCGCCGCGCCGCACTCTCAACGCCAAGGCGTTGCGCCTCGGTGGTGTCGATCGGCACGTGTGTCGGCAGCACGCCGTTCTTGAAGGCATCCGCGTTGAAGCTGGTCGCAAGCGGCGTGCCGTTGCCGATGGGCAAGCCGCCATTGTTGGCGCCCGACTTGATGTATTCCTGAAGCGACAGGACGCCCACGGTTTGCAGCGCCGAAAACAGCGCAATGCCGAGGCACAGGCCGACGATGGCTTTCAAAAGGGTCATGAGCCCCTCCAGCGGACAGCACGGGCGGAGCATAGATTTGGCGCGTTAAATGCAGGGCAAGGCGATCGCCGTTGTTTGAGCAATCGCCTTAACCGGCTGGAAGGGATGGAGTCGCGGCTATTTCCCGATATTGATCAACTGGACGCGGCGATTTTTGGCCGCCTCCGGATGGGCCGGGTCAAGCAATTGCTCCTCGCCAAGGCCGACCGCCTCGATGCGCGCCGGCGAAATTCCGAACGGATCGATGAGAGCTGCGCGAATGGCGTCGGCGCGTTGCTGACTGAGCTTGAGATTGTACTCGCGGCTTCCCTTACCGTCGGTGTTTCCCACGATCAGGAAGCGATACCCTTGCAGGTAAGGATGATAGAGTGCGTCAGCCATCAGTCCGACGGCGCGAAACAAATCCGGGCGGATATTTGCCGAGTTGAAATCGAACTGGATCGCGATGGTGAATTGCGCAAGCTGATCGAGCTGGCCAAACAACGGCGCGCGGTTCACGCGATTGGTGCGGCTTGGATCGGCGAGCGATTGGCTGACAAGCTGGCGCAGTTGCGCGGCGCTGACGGTTGCCGCGGCCAACTCCACGCCTTGCAGGCTGCTCACAAGCTGGCCGGAGCTCAGGTTGATTTTGCCGGATCCCGACGAAGAACCAAGCTCAACTTCGTAGCCCGCGTCGGCAACGGCCTGCTGGCAGGCCGCGCTGACGTTCTGCTTGGTCTTGTAGAAGCACTCCATGAGATTTCCGTCGCCTGGCTCGATGCCGGAACATCTCCGTTTGATGTCCACATCGCAGACGCGCGGCACCGCGGCGCGGGCGGCCGCCCGTTTGACGAGGAGACTGCTCAGCGCGGCGATCGATCCGTTGCAGCGTGGAGAAATGCTGGCCTGATTTCGCAGGAGACACTGACGGACGCGCCCGCCACCGAGCGGTTCGTTCTTGCAGAACTTGGCGATATCGGCGCCGCAACTCGTCCCGAGTTGGGCCAGCGCGTCGGCATAGCCGATGGTTTGCGCGGACGCCGTTCCGGCCGAACCGGTGAGAAAGGCCAAGGCAAGTCCACAACCAAAAGCAATCGTCGTACGCTGCAACATAGGAAAATCCCCACGGGTTGCGGCCGTGACAGGATGTTCACGCCGCTGTCGCCATATAAGGATAAGGGCTACGCTGCGGGTATTGATCTAGATCAACGTCCGGGGGATGTTCGCCAGCAGTCTGGGCGTTTATTTTCGGGGACGACAAGGGGGATTGAAAATGAGCATGAGTGTACGCGGGCGTATGATGAGAAATCTGGTCGGCCTGACCGCAGTGTGTCTGACCTTCTGCGCCGTGGTGGCCGCCTCCGCGCAGACGCAGATTCCGTCCAATAGCCGCCTGAAAGCGGTCGCCAGCGCCAAGACAATCAAAATTGCCTACCGGACAGACGCCAAGCCGTTTTCCTTTGTGAACGACAAAAAGGAACCAGCCGGCTTCACGATCGATCTTTGCAAATTGGTCGTGCAGTCGATGCAGGGACAGCTCGGAATTCCCAATATCAAGATCGAATGGGTGCCGGTGACGGTTCAGACCCGCTTTACAGCGGTTACCAGCGGCAAGGCCGATATGGAATGCGGTTCCAGCACGGTGACGCTCGGCCGCATGAAGGAAGTCGATTTTTCGAGTTTTGTCTTCGTCGAAAGCACAGGGATAATCGTCGCGAAGGCCGCCAATGTCACAAAATTTTCCGATATGGCCGGCAAGAAAATAGCCGTTGCGTCCGGGACGACAAACGAGAAGGCGATTGCCGACCAGCTCAAGCACCAAAAGATCGATGCGACGGTCGTTTCGGTGAAAGATGGTAGCGAAGCCATCACCGCGCTCGAATTGGGCAAGGCCGACGCCGTTGCCAGCGACAAGCTCCTGCTGGTCGGCGCCAATCTGAAGGATCCGGCGGCCTACATGATGCTACCCGACGACTTGTCCGTTGAGCCTTATGCGATCGTGATGCCGCGTGGCGATTGGGCCCTGCGTCTTGCCGTAAATACCGGGCTCGCGCAGATTTTCCGGACCGGCACGGTCGTTGCAATCTTCAACGGCTGGTTCAAGCAGATCGGCCTGCAAATGAGTCCGGTGCTGCGGATCATGTACGGTCTTGGATCGCTGTCCGATTGACCGGCGATGCCGGTCAACCTTTGATCCACTAGCCTTGCGGCTTGAACTTGATGATCTTCCAGCCGAGCTTCGCGATCTCGGCTTGCGCCATCGGCGTCACCACGCCGGTCGTCGCAAGCACCGGCACCGCACCTGGTTTTAACCGGTGAATCTCCGCAGTGGCGGCGGTGAATGTACGGGACTGCACTTCCGTCCACACCACGTCATCGAATGTGAATGCCGCGACGATATTTCCGTTGCGCAAGATGTTGATCGGCTGGCCCGCGACCGAAATAAAGGACGCAACGCCGCCGACCTCCTTGCTGTGTGCCGCGAGAATCTGCGCGCGGCGGCGGAAATAGAAGGCGTAGTTGCGTGTACCGGCGCCGGCCGCCTTCTCGATGAAGATGTTGGTGTTCGCCGCGCCGAGCTCCCTGAGCGCGCGCGCCATGATGAGCAGGTCCGCCGGCGTGTAGTTCCGGTTTTCCAGCAGGCGGTCGATGTTGTCCTGCGCGATGTCGAGCTTCAGCAGAATGCCGCGCACTTCGGCGATCAGTTGCGCCGCCGTCTTGTCGCGCAAGGTGTCCTTGGCGCTGCTCACGGTTGCCACCGAGGACACGGCGATGCCGACACCGCCCGGCACCAAGGAGAGGCCGGCCTTGATCGGCAGGCCGCCACTCGCCATCGCTCCGGCCATCTGCTTGAGCCGCTGCGCCAGCGGCGGGAAATCGGTGTAGGGATCGACGTCGAGTGCCACTGCGAGCTCGCGCTGCGTGTCGCTGATTCCGAGCAGGCTCTCCACCAGCGGATCGCGGTCCGCGCGGTTGTTGGACAATCCGGCGCCGACGCGATCGAACATGTTGCCGATTCCGCTCAGCGAGCGCTCGACGGTGTCGGCCGGCTTGGTGATGAGATCGGCGCCGAACTTGATGGGACCGAGTGCGGCCTGGCCAAAGGCCTTTCCGAAAGCCTCGGATTGCGACATTTTCTCGAGCGCGGCGACGGCGTCAAGCTCGTGCAGGCGCAACTTGGCGAACTCGATGCCGTCGAAGGAATAGTCGCCATATTTCGTATCGACGTCGAAGATGCGCATGACACCGTCGCTGCGCACGAGCGGCTTGACCTTGTAGTTCTCGCCGACCGCCTTGGTGCCGAGAAATTTTTCGACCGGCTCAGGTTTGGGCATCTCAAGCGCGGCCGACGTGGACGACAGGGCCATGACACTGAGCGGCGCGGCAACGAGCAGGGGGATAAAGTATCCGCGCCAGGCGTTCCGTGCCGGATGACGCGCTGGTTGCGCACCCGCCGCCGCGCACGTGATGGAATTGCCCCGCATAATCAGTCCCCCAACACCCCGATTTTCAACTATATAAATCCTAGCACTTTTCGGCCGTCCCGCGACCGGCAAATTGGCACGATGTGGCATCCGCGCATCACTTAGAATAATGTGGTTAAATGCCGGCGCTCGACGACAGGCGGGGCAATGGGATGGTTGCGACGGACAAGGTTTTCGCGGGCTCGATCCCCGAGATGTACGATCGGTTGATGGTCCCACTCATCTTTGAGCCCTATGCCGTCGATCTTGCGGCGCGGGTGGCGGCAGCGGCACCGAAAGATGTGCTGGAAACGGCGGCGGGAACCGGCGTCGTGACACGCGCCGTGGCGGCCAGACTTCCGCCCGGGGTGCGCATTACGGTGACCGATCTCAATCAGCCGATGCTCGACTACGCCATGGCGAAGCAGTCCGGCGACAAGCGGATAACGTGGAAACAGGCCGATGCTTTGGCGCTGCCGTTTGACGATCAAAGCTTCGATGTCGTGGCATGCGAGTTCGGCGCCATGTTTTTTCCCGACAAGGTCAAAGGCTATAAAGAGGCGCGCCGCGTTCTCAAGCCCGGTGGACGTTTCCTGTTCAGTGTCTGGGACAAGATTTCTGAAAACGATTTCGCCGATACCATCACGGACGCGTTGGCAGAAATCTTTCCGCGCGATCCCCCGCGTTTCCTGGCGCGCACGCCGCATGGCTATCACGACGGCAAGCAGATTCGCGGCGAGCTGGCGGAGGCCGGATTTACTGCCGTCACAATCGATGCGGTGGACGCCCGCAGCAAGGCGGCATCGCCGCGCGACCCTGCTATTGCTTATTGCCAGGGAACGCCATTGCGGAATGAAATTGAGGCCCGCGGCGCACCGGGCCTCGAAGAAGCGACCAACTATGCCGTTGAGGCCATGGCAAAGAAGTATGGAAAAGACGCCGTCGACGGCCGTATTCGCGCGTTTGTGATCACCGCCGCACGATAATGAGTTGACGCCGGCTTCGCTCAAGTCCAATCGACGCGCGACAAAGCTATTAGGCGTTCGCAGCCGATGTCGTCGACCCATTTCAGCGCCACGACAGCCAAGCGCCGAACTCTCGCGCTGGCCTATGGCGTATTGTGTCACGGGCTGTTCGCGTTCGCGGTTTTGGTGATGATCTACGAAATGGCATTCGGCCTGAGCCGGTCGTGGGGCACTTTGCACGTACCCTGGCGCTGGATCGGCAATGGGCTGCTTCTGTTGCAGTTCCCGCTCGCGCATTCGTTTCTGCTGAGCGGTCGCGGGCGTGCGGTGCTGCGTGTGCTGGCTCCCGCCGGGCTCGGCAGCGACCTCTCGACCACCAGTTACGTGATCGTGGCCTCGCTGCAGATCTTTCTGCTGTTCGGGTTCTGGTCGCCGAGCGGAATCATCTGGTGGCAGGCCGAAGGATGGATGCTGGCGCTGATGAGTGCGCTCTACACAGCTGGCTGGTTGCTGTTGCTTAAATCGATGCTCGACGCCGGCATCACGCTCCAGATCGGCGCGCTGGGCTGGTGGGCGGTTTTCCGCAGCACGAAGCCGGTCTATCCGCCGATGCCGACGGGCGGACTGTTTCGCGTCTGCCGCCAGCCGATTTACGTCTCGTTTGCGATCACGCTATGGACGGTGCCGGTCTGGACGCCGGATCAACTGGTGTTGGCGATTGTGCTGTCGGCCTACTGCCTGGCGGGGCCTTTGCTGAAGGAAGCGCGTTTCACGCGGCTGTTCGGCAGTGAATTTGAAGCCTATCGTGCGCGTTACCCTTACTGGCTCCCGGTTCCGCGGCCGGCGAATTTGGCGACGGATCAAGGCGGTGTTTCGCTCTACGACAAAAATGCCGGGCATTGGTGGGACGGTTCGCGGCGGTGGCTGCGCGCGCTGCAAAATCTCGTGCCCGCGCGCTTTGCATTTTTTGACCGGCTGACTTCGTGGGAAGGGCAGACGGTCCTCGACCTCGGCTGTGGCGGTGGTTTTATGTCCGAAGCGCTGGCCGCGCGTGGGGCGAAAGTGATCGGCGTCGACGTGTCTCGCGGCGCCATCGCCATCGCCAAACGTCATGCGGCCAGTGGTGGGCTGGCAATCCGTTACCTTGTGGCCTCGGGTGAAGATCTGCCGCTGCCCGACGCCAGCGTCGATTGCGTAGTCTGCGTCGATGTTCTCGAGCACGTGCGCAGCCTCGACCGAGTTCTCAATGAAATACGCCGCGTGCTGCGTCCGGGCGGTGTGTTTCTCTTCGATACTATCAACCGTACGCGGGTCGCCCGCTTTGTGATCGTGCTATGCGGTGAGCGTCTTCTGCGGCTGCTGCCGCGCGGCACGCATGACCCGGCGGGCTTCATCGCGCTCGCCGAGCTCGACGCGAAACTCGCCGCGCGCGGCTTTGCGGATCGTAAGTTCGAAGGCCTCGGACCGCGCGGTATCAACAGGCGGTTCGACATAACCTTCGGCGCGCTGCCAAGTACGCAGATCATGTATTTGGGTTGCGCGCGCCTGCCGCGCCCTAAGTGCGCGCTTGCTGGATCGGTCAGGCGGCCCTAAGATTTCCTGTCCGGGAAGCTTAAATTTTTGATCAGAGCCTGATGACTGTGAAACGTTCTGGCGTGTATTCCGTCGCGGGTATCGGCCTGTTGGTGATGAGCATCGCTGCCTTCACGCAGTTCGCTCACGCACAATCGGCTGACCTCGTGCTCTGCGACCGTATCGCCGCCGACCCCGTCGATCCCGACAAGCCGGCCGACGTCAAAGGCACGCCAACTATCGTGTCATCCGACATCGCGACCGCGCTCAAGTTCTGCAAGATCGCGTCGGCATCGTCACGCCGGGCGCTCTATGAACTCGGCCGTGCCTACGCGGCCAACCGCCAGATGCCGGAAGCGATCGCTGCCTATCGCAAGGCCGCCGATAAAGGCAGCAGCTCGGCGATGGTCGAGCTCGGCGTGCTGTTGGGGACCGGCACGGGTGTTGCCAAGGACGAAGCGCAGGCGCGCAAGCTATTCGAGCGTGCGGCAGAAGCCGGCAATGCGCGCGGCATCAGCAATCTGGCCGCGCTCAGCGGCGGCAAGCCGTCAGATCCCGTCAAGGCACGCGAATTGCTGTCGAAGGCTGCAGAAGCAAATTCGGCGGAAGCGCAATATCAACTCGGATTGATGCTGGCCGATGGTACCGGTGGCCCGAAGGACGATGCCGGCGCGCGGACGCTGTTTGAAAAAGCGGCCGACCAAGGCCATCCGGCGGCGCTCGAGCGAATGGGCGAATTTACAAAAAGCGGGCGTGGCGGACCGCAAGATACCGCCGCAGCCAAGGCCTATTTCGAAAAAGCCGCCGCGCTCGGCAATGAAGACGCCAAGGCAGCCATCAAGCGCGCGGAGTGTCCTTACGTCATCAAGGACAAGAACGGAAAATTCGTCACCAATCTTTGCTTTTAGACAGAGCTACCGCGAAACTCTAGGCCGCGTGGTTGATTTCCGGATCGCTGCAAACGCCGGCGAAGTCGAGCTCTGACGCGGCAATCGGCTTGTAGAACAGATAGCCCTGCACGGATGTAACACCCGCCATCCGCAGAAGCCTGAACTGGTCAGCTGTTTCGACGCCCTCGGCAGTGGTGCTGATGTCGAGCCCGCGCGCCAGCGTCAGCGTGGCCGAGATAATGATTGCGCAATCGGCGCGCTTGGTAAGGTTCTGCGTAAATGACTTGTCGATCTTGATCTTGTCGAAGGGGAACATCGTCAGGTGGCTGAGCGATGAGTAGCCGGTCCCGAAATCGTCGAGCGCGATCGACACGCCCAGATTTTTGAGCTGGCGCAGGACCGTCAGACTGTCCGTGGCGGATTCGATAAGAGCGGTTTCCGTGACTTCAAGCTCCAGGCGCTCAGGCGGCAGTCCGGATTGCGCCAGCGCACAGATCACAACATCAACCAGGTCGCGCTTGCGCAGCTGCACCGGCGACAGATTGACCGACACGCGAACATGGGACGGCCATTTGACGGCCTCCGCACAGGCGGTTTGCAGTACCCATTCGCCAATCTGCGTAATCAGCCCCGATTCCTCGGCCAGCGGAATGAATTTCTCGGGGGAGATCATGCCCTTGGTGGGATTGTTCCAGCGTACCAATGCTTCTGCGCCGCAGATCTTCCGTGTCTTGGAGTCGATAATAGGCTGATAATATAGTTCGAACTGATCCTGCTGGATGGCGCGGCGCAATTCCGTCTCGAGCTCATGACGCACGCTCGCGGCCGCGCTCATTTCTGGATCGAAGAAGCAGAATCCGTTTCGCCCCGCCGATTTTGCGCGATAAAGCGCCATGTCGGCCATCTTCAGAAGGCTATCAGGCCTGGACGCGTGCTCCGGCGCCAGCGCGATCCCGATGCTGGTCGCGATGTTCACTTCATTGCCTTCGATATTGAAAGGCTGCGCGATGAGGTCGATCACACGATTTGCGAGCGTGACGGCTGCCTCGCGCTGATTGCCTTCGCCGATCTGGATAATGGCGAACTCATCGCCACCAAGCCGGGCCAGGACGTCCGTTTCCCGCAGGGCGCCCTTGAGGCGTACTGCAGTTTCGCGCAGCAGTGCGTCACCTGCCGGATGGCCGAGGGTATCGTTGACGTATTTGAAGCGATCAAGGTCGAGCAGGAGCACCGTGAATTGCTGGCCCCATCGGCGCTGGCGTGCGCCTGCGTCCTCGATTTTTTCGACCGCGGCGGCGCGGTTGGCGAGGCCGGTGAGGGCGTCGTGGTGCGCCATGAACGCAATGCGCTGCTCTGATCTTTTCCGTTCGGTGATGTCTTCGATGACGAGCGCGAGGTATTTCGGCTCGTCTCGCTTGTCGCGGATGACGATGCGACTGGTCGCCAGAACGCGCGTGCCGCGTGCCGGTATTTCGACTTCGTATTCGGCAGACGTCACGCCGCTGTTGAGCTCAACAGCCTGGCGGTCGGCCTGGTCGAAAAGCGCAGCGTCATGCGCGGAGTAAATGTCCTTCGCGTGCTTGCCGATCAACGAGGTGTGCGGCAGACCGACCATGGCTTCGAATTGCCGGTTCACAAGTGCGAATTTGAAGGTCCGGGCGTCCTTGACGACGACGGCAACCGGGATGTTCTCGATGATCGAATCCAGAAAACGTTTGGTCTCATCCAGTTCCTGCGCGGCGAGGCGCTGCTCAGTGATGTCTTCGTGTGTCGAGATCCAGCCGCCGCCCTCCATGGGCCGGTGAATGACGGAGACGAAGCGTCCGTCAGCGAGCTTGCTGACACCCTGATGGCGCTTGTTCGCCACGATTTCGTCGACCCACTCATCAAGGCTCTTTGTGTAGTCTTCCCGGCCGGTACCCTGAGCGGTTCGATATGCGAGGATCTCACGCAATGTCGTGCCGGGATTCGTCTGTTGTTCGGTCAGGCGATATATTTCGGCGTATTGATTATTGCAGATAATCAGCCGCTGCGCCGCGTCGTACATCGACAGGCCCTGCGACATGTTTCCCACGGCGGCATTAAAGCGCACGTTTTGCGATGCCATGTCCTGCTGCCGTTTCAATTCGGCTTCAGCTAGCGCGCGGCTTTTTTCCGATTCAATAATCTGGGCCTTCGCGACATTCAGGCGATCCTGCTGTTTCCACGATCGCGCGATCAGGTAGGCGGCTACGCCGACGAGGAGCACCATGGCCGCTGTGATTGCGCTCATCATCAGGGCCGTGGCGCGCCAGGCGGCAAATGCCGCATCTTCACTTTTGGTGACAATAACGACGAGAGGGAAGCCCGAAAGTTTGTAGGCAGCGGCAATGCGCGCCTGGTGATCGACCGGGCTCACAGAGCGCGAGAGCGCAAATCGCGCGTTTCCCAGCTTCTTGAGACTTTCAACCGGGTGGACCGCTCCGATTGTTCCTGCCTTGGGAAAGCGTGCCAGCAGTGTGCCATCGGTGCGCATCAAGGTTGCCGCGTAACCGTCACCGAGCGACGTTTTCTCGAAGAGCTCGTCGAAATAGTTCAGGCGGGTCGAGCCGAAGACGACACCCAAAAAGTCGCCCGACGCCGTCAAGAGAGGGCGGGCGAGAATCATGGTCCAGGTGCCGCTGCCGACACCTTGCACCGGTTCGCTGACAACAGATTTCGATTGCGGATTTTTCTTGATGATCTGAAAATATTCGCGTCGCGAAAGATCGACATTCGCACCGGGCCAGTCGCGCGAATGGCTGACCCTGATCCCCTGGGCGTCGAGCAAGCCGAGCGTCGCGATTTGCGGCAATCCGGACATCTTTTCGTTAAGGAAAAGATAGAGCGATCGGCCGCCGAGTTTCTTCAGGTCGCCATCTGCCGGCGCGTCGGCACGGATTTTCTCGGCGACGCTGGCCAGAACCAGATCTATGGACTGGATCGTGCGTTCCGCCAGTTCCGACAGCGTCAGGCTTTGCCGCAAGACATCGCCTTGTGCATCTTCCAAGGTATCGCGATGCAATTCCGATAGGATGATTGCGTTGGCGCCGACAATTGCCGCAACGGTAAGCGCGGTGCCCAGGATCAGCCCGCGAAAGCGGCTCGGCGACAGTTTTTTGTTGGCGGATTGCAATTGCATTCGAAGGCCGGCGTACAGACTGAGATGCGCAGTCTGTACACGGAAAACCATGACGATTTGTGTATGGACCGGACGCAAAGCCGGATGTTGAGCGGCAGAACAGCTGGTATCGCACGCTGCGCGTCAGGTAGTTAAGCAATCATTATGTATCGCGCCCGGAATGACTGAAGCGAATGTCAGCAAGCTTAACAACCGGTATTGAGTGCGGTGCGCCGGTGGAATCTGGTGCCAGCCGCACTATCCCCAGAGTTCATCATAGTTGTGGAACTGCGGAAGGATTGGGTCCGAACGTGTTGGCTCCATCAGCGGAAGCAGGCGTTTCAAACCCGCATTGATGAGGCCGGACGTATGGCGCACGTAGAGATCCACGGGGTAAAGCGACTGGCGCAGATGCCATTTCGGATCGTAGTTGAGGCTGCCGCTGTAAAATCGCTTGTAGCCGTTCGCGATTGCCCATTCGATGATGTCGTGGAAAACGCGATAGTAGAGGTTGAGGTCGAACGCGACGGAATAATCGAAGCCGACATATTCATGGCAGATGTTGTCATCCTGAATCGTGCACAGGCCAAAAGCGATGATACGGGTGTCCTGACGCCACAAGAAAAATCGCACCTTGTCAGGCATCCGTTTGCCGATCTCGCCCAGAAATTCCTTCGTCAACTTTTCGAATTGCATCGGCGAGCGCTCAAAGACCTTTTCGTAGAGCGGATAGATGTCATCCACGATCGCCGTCGTATCGGTCTCGACGGTCATTGTGATCGGTGGCAGAGCGCGTTCAGCCACGCGCAGCTTGCGCCGGATCTTCCCGCGTGTCGCCGGGCTTAGATTTCTCGAAAGATAATCATCGAAATCCCTGTACTCGATATTAAGTGTGGTCATTGGCATGCTAGGCACGCGCGCAAAGCCGTTATCGGTCAGGCATCGCAACGGCGCGCGGTAGCGGGCGGGAAACTCCTTGAGCACGACCAGCGCGCAGGAGAGTTGGCGTGCCAACGTCACCAGCGACCGGCCGAGCAAACGCGCAATTGCGCGTTCTGATAATTCGCCGCCGTCGAGATGTCCTTCACCAGCGGCGCATCCCACCATCAGCGTGCGCGCGCGCAGGAAACGCGGCCACAGCCGGCGGATGCCGGCGATAAGTCCTTGCGCAAAACTTCCGGTCCCGGCCAGGAGGTCCTGGTCGACGACAACATAAGGCTGAACCGCGCTGATGACTCCACCGCTCTCGATGGCGAGATAGCCGTAATGGAATTCGCCTCTCAGAGTGTCTTCGATAAGTTCGTAATACCGATGGTCCTTGCGCTCGCCGGCAAATGCCGTCCGCCAATGCGGTGCGCCGGCGATTTCGTTCCGCGTGGCAATCCTGACTGTTGCGTGCATTTCCGCGGACGAAATCGGGTCGGCGCTGTCAGTCCGCTGGTCCATCATTTCACCTCGGCCGGGCAAGCGCGCCCGCTGTCACGCGACGGCGAGGTCGGACGAAAAATCGTTGTAGTAGGGAAAACCCATGCCAACGCCGAGCTGACGTCGCCCTGATCGCAGGGCGCGCCGGGCAATGTAGGCATCGCTTGCAATACGAACCAGATCGGGAAACTGGCCGGGCTTTTGCCGGAGCGAGCGCAACACGGCAGGAACATCGGGCGTGCCATCGAGACGCAGGCCCAAGGTTGCCGCCGGTGGCAGCGTCCGGTGGGCCGGATCGATGACGACGCGACAGGCGACGAACGGAATACGATGCTCCGCCGCGATTTTCGCTGCGATGTGCGATTCCATGTCGACGGCGGCAGCGCCCGTCTCCTGATGGAGATCGCGCTTTTCGATAGCTGTCACGACGACAGCATCGGCGCCGGTGACCTCGGCGTGGACGGCGCCCGGCAGGACGTCGAGTAATCTTTGGGTCCAGGGGAGATCGGTCGCGATCAGGTCGTCGCCGCTGCGGACCGCGGAGGCAACAACCCAGTCGCCTGGCGCCAGGTGGGGTGCGAGACCTCCGGCAATGCCAAAACTGATGATGCCGGATACGCCCCGGGCGATCGCAGCGCGCAGGCCGGTGGCCAGCTCCAGGCTATGATTGCAAAGCACGGATACGCCCGGGCCACGCGCAATGCGGGCCTCCAGCGCTAAACAGGTTACGGCAACTACCCCGTCGTGCCTCGGCATCCCTCACCCTTCCAGGCCGCCAATCTTCCCCACAGCGCCGAAACGGTCAATGCCGTCGGTACGTTACCCTGTGCCGCATTGCACAGAATCCTGATAGGGAACCACCACCGGGCGCGCCCGGCATGACATGCCGAGCCCACGGCAGTACGATTGCCCCGATCGCTATTTGAAACCGCTGTCGCGCAGCGGTATCTGGAGACAGGAATGGGCCTCGACGTCGAACGCCTCTTTGCTGAACGGGAGGCGGAACGCTACGCCCTGCATGCACGCAATCTGAACGAGCAGATGGTCCGCGTGCTCAGGACGATCGGTTTCGACCAGGCATACCGGCGTGGACAGGGGCAATATCTCTATGACCGCGACAACCGCCAATATCTCGACCTGCTGAGCGGCTGGGGCGTATTCGCGCTCGGCCGCAACCATCCGGTCGTCCGCGATACTCTCAAGAAGGTCCTCGACAGCGACTTTCCCAACCTCGTCCAGATGGACGTGTCCGTGCTGGCTGGTGTCTTGGCCGAGCGGCTGCTGCGCTATGTGCCGCATCTTGAAAAAGTGTTTTTCGCGAACTCTGGAACGGAAACGGTCGAGGCGTCGCTGAAATTTGCCCGCGCCGCCACCGGCCGCGACGGGATCGTCTATTGCGGGCACGCCTATCATGGCCTGACCTATGGTGCGCTGTCGCTCAACGGCGATGAGATCTTCCGCAAAGGCTTCGGCTCTCTGTTGCCCGGCTGCGTGGAAGTGCCGTTCAACGATCTCGCTGCGCTCGAACGAGCTTTGTCCGCGAAAACAGTCGCGGCCTTCATCGTCGAGCCGATCCAGGGCAAGGGCGTCACCATGCCTGACGATGACTACCTGCGGTCCGCGCTCGCGTTGTGCCGCAAGCACGGCACATTATTCATTGCCGATGAAATCCAAACCGGCTTGGGCCGAACCGGGCGTTTCCTCGCCTGCGAGCACTGGCGCATCGAGCCCGATATTGTGTTGTTGTCCAAGTCGCTGTCCGCAGGCCACGTGCCGGTCGGCGCAGTGCTGACCCGCAAATGGATTTTCGACAAGGTCTTCGACCGGATGGATCGTGCCGTCGTGCATGGCTCGACATTCGCGAAAAATGACATGGCGATGGCCGCCGGCCTTGCCACGCTCGAGGTGCTCGAATCTGAAAATTTGATGCAGAACGCGGAACGCATTGGCGGGCGGTTGATTGGGACATTCACGGAGATGATCGGGCGACACGAACTGGTCAAGGCGGTGCGTGGCAAGGGCCTGATGATCGGCATCGAGTTCGGTTCGCCGCGCTCGCTGGCGCTCAAAGCATCGTGGAATTTGCTTGAAACCGCGAACAGCGGGTTATTCTGCCAGCTGATCGTGATTCCGCTGCTCAAGGACCACAAGATCCTCACGCAGGTTGCGGGCCACGGCAATCATACGATCAAGCTTTTGCCGCCGTTCATCATCACGAATGCGGATTGCGACTGGATTGAAAAGTCTTTCGAAGCGGTCATTGCGGACGCGCATCGCGTTCCCGGAGCGATCTGGTCGCTCGGAAAGACCCTGATCGAGAATGCCGCGAAGGCGCGGGCGAGCGGTTAATCGTCGTAAATCGTTTTGAATGCGGCCGCATTGAGATGTCGCGGTGGCGGCCTAGCTCGCCGGCTGTGGGTCTGGAAATTTCCATTTGCCTGTCAGAATTTCAGCGCGCGGGCGGTAGAGCCGGACGGTGTAATTCCAACCTTTAGTGATCGGCAGACAGTCCATGTTGCCGCAATGGCCGGCCTTTTGTCGTTTTAGTCCAGATAAATGACGTTTTAGACCAAGATTCGTGTTTCGCGGCTGTCTAGACGCGCAGGCGCTATTTCCCGACCAATCAAAAAGAGTGGTTTCACAATGATGTATTATCGCGACAGTGAGTGTGCTTGTGGCGACAAGCATGCTTGCTCAGGCTCAAACTGAACGGACGCTGACCCAAGGTCCCGGCGCAAGACCGGGTCTCGACGCGATCAAACGCGCCTATAAACGGCCCGCCCCAAGCCTCGCCGCAAATCAAGCTTTGGCCGACGTTGGGCGCGAACTTTTCTTCGACGCGCGGATCTCCGCATCGGGCAACACGTCATGTGCCAGCTGCCATCGTCCGGAGCTGGGCTATGTGGTGACCGATGCGCACCCGCGTAACGATTCCGGCAAGGGCACCTCTCGCAAATCGCAACCGTTGATCGGATTGGGTCACGCCGGTAAGGCGCTGGTCGGCTGGGGCGGCCGCAGTGCGACTCTGGAGGCGCAGGCGAAAGCGTCGATCGCGACCGGGTCCATGTCGATGCGCGAAACTGGTACGCCGGTAAAGGTCGAAGTGATTGAAGAGCGCGTCCAGTCAGATCCCCATTATGCGGCGGAGTTCAACGCGGCCTTGCCAGGCCGACGCATCGATGTCGATACGATCGCGCTGGCACTGGCCGCTTTTGAACGTACGCTGGAACCCGGAATAGCGCCGTTCGACCGATGGATCGCGGGGGACGAGACAGCAATCGCGGAATCTGCCAAGCGCGGGTTTGTGCTGTTCACAGGCAAGGCTGGCTGCGCTGCATGCCATGGCGGTTGGCAACTCACCGACGACCAGTTTCACGACATCGGAACGACCACGACCGATGAGGGGCGTGGCAAGGAAACAAAGGATGCGACGCTGAACTTCGCGTTCAAAACGCCCACGCTGCGATCAGTGGCGCTGCGCGCGCCGTACATGCACGATGCATCGATCGCAACTTTGGCCGACGTGGTACGCCATTATGAAAAGGGTGGCATCGATCGCCCAAGCCGTTCCCCAAAGCTGACTGCTTTGCAGCTGACCGAAACGGAACGGCGCGACCTGGTTGCATTTATGGATACCTTGACCGGTCAAAGTGAAACTCCGCGACCGAGTCAATAATAATGCGCAGAGCAGAATGGAAATTCTCGTTCTGGCGAGACCGCTCAATCCGGGATGGCTCGCCAGGACGAGCAACACGTAGATCTATACTGACGACAAGTCGAGTGTGCTGCGAGATATTCTTGGCAGCGCGCTTTGCCCGCCCTGATTTCGAGGCCGCGAGCAACAGTAACAATCACGTCCCGGCGACGCGCATAATCCAGTTATGAAATGCCTTGAACGCGGCCTCATCTTTGCGGCCAACGCGATAGATCAGATACCAATGTTCGCCTTTTGACACAGATTTTGCGAACGGCGCGACCAGCCTGCCGGCTTTCAAGTCGTCGTCAACATACGGCGTGATGCCCATCGCGACGCCGACACCGTCGGCCGCTGCCTGTAGCGCCTGGCCGTAATACTCGAACTCCGGGCCCCTAGGTTTCACTTTTGAAAGCTCCGCCGCCTTGAGCCACCGCGGCCAATCTTCGGATGCATGTGCGACCCGCAGCAGCGTGGTGCCAAGCAAATCATTCGGAGTCTTGAGACGTTTCGCCGTTGCGGGCGAGCACACCGGCTTGAGATCGGCTGCGAACAGCCGATCGGCCGCAAAATCCGACCAGTCGCCACGACCGAGGCGAATGCCGCAGGTCCACTCATCATTGTACGGAACAGTTGCGCCACCGGTGACGAAACGAACCTCCAGGTCCGGTTCCTTCTTCTGAAAATCGGCCAATCGCGGAATCAACCAACGCGTGGCGAAAGTCGGCCCCACGCCGATCGTCAGCACGCGCGACCCTGCCATCGCCGTAATTTGTGCCGTCAGGTTGGCGAGCTGGTCGAAGATTTGTGTCAGTCCGGCCTGGTAAGCGATGCCGGCGGCGGTGAGCGCGAGCCGGTTTGGCTTGCGCTCGAACAGGGGCACGCCGATGCGCTGCTCGAGCAGTTGGACCATTCTGCTGATCGCAGCCGGCGTCACGTGGAGTTCATCGGCGGCCTTCGTGAAGCCGTTGGCCCGCGCCGCCGCTTCGAATGCCCGAATGCCGTTGAGGAAAGGCAGTTTTCGCATTGCGACCATCAGAAAAGCTTGGCCTGAGGCTGCGATAACTCAGGTTGCAGGTAAAGGTCAACACGGCCACATCAAAGGAAATTTGAGGCTACGTGGAACAGCGTCATCATGAGCAAGAGTGAAGGCCCGAACGTCATCGTGTTTCCGCCCCTCATCGTTGTCGCAACAGTGGCTTTGGCTGTCGGCCTTCAGTGGCTCTTGCCGCTCGGCCTGTTCGTGCGCCTCGATCAAACCTGCCGATCGCTGGTCGGGTGCCTGCTCCCGTTCGTCGGCCTGCTTCCAACAATGGCCGGGGCGATCACACTCCTGCGCCATGGCGCCAGTGTGTTGCCGTCGCGGCCTGCCACGGCCCTGATCACGGCCGGAATCTATCGATGGACGCGCAATCCTATGTATACCGGCGGCGCGCTCTTGATGATCGGCATCGCTATAGTATTTGCACTCGACTGGCTACCGCTGCTGATGATTCCAAGCTGGTTGACGTTGCACTACGGCGTCGTGAGAAGCGAAGAAAATTATCTCGAGCAGAAATTCGGTGAAGTTTACCGGCGTTACCGCGCGCAGGTGCCGCAGTATATCGGCTTTGCCAGCCCAGCGCGAACTCAGAAACCTGATTCAGTATGAGTGCTCTGATCATCGCCATCCTCTGTGCTGCCATGCTCGGCACATCTTTCCTGTCCGGAATTTTCGGCATGGCGGGCGGCATGATCCTGATTGGCATTCTGCTCGCGATCATGCCGGTGCCGGACGCAATGATGTTGCACGGTGTCACCCAAATGGCTTCGAATGGCTGGCGCGGGCTGCTGTGGTGGCGGCACGTGCGCTGGGGTTCGGCCGCTGCGTACATATTGGGCTGCGCCGTTGCCCTGTTGTTGTGGTCGCTCACGCGCTACGTGCCAAGCAAGCCGGTGGCATTTCTACTGCTCGGATTAACGCCCTTCATGGCGCGGTTGGCGCCACGCAATTATCGGCCAAATCCGGAAAGCCTCAAGCAGGGAGCGCTTTATGGCACAGCATGCATGATGCTGATACTGCTGACTGGTGTCGCCGGCCCGTTGGTCGACACGTTTTTTCTGGGCGGGAAACTGGACCGGCGCGAAATCGTCGCCACCAAGGCCGTTTGCCAGATTTTCGGTCACGCCGCCAAACTCGTCTATTTCGGCACCATCATTGACCAGGCCGCTGTCCTCGATCCCGTTGTTGCAGCGCTTGCCGTTTTCTTCTCGGTGGTTGGCACAACATTGCCGACGAAAGTGCTGGAGGCGATGAACGACCAACAATTCCGTTCCTGGGCCAATCGGATCATTACCTGCATCGCCGCCTATTTCGTGGCGCACGGCACTTTTCTGGTCGTTTATGACCAAGCTTACGCACGCTGAATGTCGCGGCAGCCGCTTTATCGACGGCACCCGATGCGGTCGAATTCCGGCAGCGCTCGTGCCGGGACGCCCACTGAACCGGCCGGCGGCGTCCTTCAGTTCACCAGCTTCTGGAGGGGGTATTGCTCGCTCTCGTAGAGTGACTGAATGTCCTGGTGGTTGAGGCGCCGATCCTCAATCTCGATGCACGCTCCAAGCAACAATGGTTCCGGGAGTTCCTCGATTGCAAATCGAATGGCATCGGCAGCCGTTTCGAAGCGGCGATAACCGACCTTCCTGGTGCTCTTGCGATTGCGCCCGGGATACAGCTCGGCCGGGGCATTGTAATCGAATTTATGCACGTTACTCTCCGGATCGTTCGCTGACGCGTATGCCTAAAAACTTCAGTATCTTATATGGGGTTCCAGAGTGCCGATTAACAGGGTGGGCGTTGCGCCTTCTTTGGACCGACCTGCTACTTTTTCTTGGCGCCCGTGCGGGCAATGCTCTTGATCGCCAGCGGCGCACGGCCGGATTTTTCAGCAATCTCGCGATCCTGCTCGATGATGAATCCGCGCGCGGGCTCGTCTTTTTCCAGCCCGCCGAGCAGTTCCGCCGGCACGCGCCGGTTGGAGCGCTGCGATCCGTCTTCATAGACGACGTCGAAGAACACGAATTCGCCCTTCGGATTGGTGCCCGGTTTTTTCGGCATGCGCGCTGTCCTAGCACAAAAGAAAACGCCAGCGCTCGCGCGCTGGCGTCGTCGTCCCAAGAAAAATCAGACGGCTTGCAGATTGGCGGCTGCGGATTTGCCGCTGCGCGGATCGGCCTGCACGTCGAACGAAAGCTTCTGGCCTTCGTTGAGATTATGCATGCCGGCACGCTCGACTGCCGAGATGTGAACGAACACATCAGGGCCGCCGCCGTCCTGCACGATAAAGCCGAAGCCCTTTTGGGCGTTGAAGAACTTAACGGTACCTGTGGCCATAGTGGCCTCCTTAAAAAAACGCGCAAAGGCGTTTATGCCCCATACGAACCATTCGCATGGGCCTCATATCCGGATTTTGCGTGTTCCTGGGAAAAGGCTGCTAGGCCGAAACTGCAAGGGCAGGCTCAATCTCGAATGGCGGTTATATAGAGCTGCAAAGCCTTTATTGCAATCGCCGTTATTTGCCACGGCGCGGTAAGGATAAGAGCCTCGAAGCGCGGCAAGACGCGCGCCATTCGTTAACGAAAGCTTGCCGCTTTGCGGCGGAGATGTGGCACCAACTGCGCTGCGTTTCCCGTATTGCTGTTCGCGCGGGCAAAGCGTGCCGAATCCAGAATCAATTGCATCCGATTGCGACACTCGCGCGACGTTTTGCATGAGTTCGCGCGCATGGAGCCTATGTTGCATCGCGTCTGGTGGTATTTGCGAACTGCGACTATGTTGCGGTCAACAACAAGAAGAAACGGGAAACGTCTTTGGAGTCGTCAAACCCATTCAAGGGAGATGCTCCGTGACTTATGCCCCGTCCACCGTCGCCTCGCGCGACCTTTCTATCGCCGAAACATCCGCCAAGACACGGCCCGGATTTTTCCGCGTGTTCATCGACGCTATGTTGCATTCGCGTCAGCGCCAAGCCGACCGCGAAATCGCGCGCTATCTCACTAATGGAAAATTCACCGACGAAGCCGAGCGCGAAATCGAGCGCCGGTTTTTATCGACGCCATCCGGCTTCTGAACTGCAAGGAGACCACGAGAAATGACTACGCTTCCAATCCGCGCGCCTGTTGTGCCTTCACTGGTCGGATTTACGCGCGTGATTTCATTCTTTTTGGTGTTCGTCGACGTGTTTGCCGACGCTCAACGCGCCGCCTCCGACGCGCACGCGAAATATCCATTCGCCGAGTGGTAAGGGCGGGTCAGGCCGCCCCTTCGACTACGCGCATATCGCGCTCGACATTGCCCGTGCCGAGTGCCCCGAGCGCCTCCTTGTAGGCAGCCGTGTCGTGACAGGCGATGGCCTTGTCGAGGCTGTCGAATTCGATCAGCACCACCCGCTCGTTCATCCCGGCCTCGTAGGTTTTTGCCGGCTTGCTGCGGATCAGGAAACGGCCGCCGG
Organism: uncultured Alphaproteobacteria bacterium; assembly: GCA_963815055.1. GTDB lineage: Bacteria > Pseudomonadota > Alphaproteobacteria > Rhizobiales > Xanthobacteraceae > Pseudolabrys. Next base: position 937,214 of record CAWFEU010000001.1, read on the forward strand.
CCGACTCGATCGCCGGCACCGCGAGCTTGGCATAGGCCTGCCACGCCTCCGGATTTTTCACCGAACGATAGGTCACTACCCAGTAAGCCTTTGGCATGTCGCACTCCCTCGTGTCATTTATTGGTATCGGCGGGACACATTAGGGCGCAATCGCGCGCCGCAACAAGGCCCGTGCCTCGTCACTGCCGTCAAGTGGACGCAGCGTGCGCCGCGTCACCTTCCAGCCGTTCTCACCGCGCTTGAGCTCCCACCTGTTGGCGCCGACGCGATGGATGCGGAAACCGGTCGAAGTGCCGTGGCCCGACAGCTCGCGCGGCGCGGCCTGTCGGTCCGGGGCAATGATTTGCAGGTACGACGTTGCCACGGCGGTATCGCCGTCGACCTCGACGCGCGGCAGGCCGGCGAAATGGCAGAGGCCGCCGGCAATCGCAGTCTGGTGTTCCGGCGTTTTCACGATCGCGGCGATAGCTTCATTGCCTGCCGCGCCTTTGCCCCCGCCGAGATCGACCTCGCCATCGATGGCGAATGCGTCGCGGTAGTAGGTGTCGGTGCCCGTGTCGGCGGCGGGCGGGTGGCTCGCGATCAGATGAAATATGGCCAGCTTGTCTTCAACCGCGCGCAGGCGACCTTCAAACAACTCAGACGTACTCATGCGGAATTTCCTCCGTAAATCATAAGGGAGTTTAAGCCAGCGCTTCTGACGACTGACTTTGTCGTACACCGCCAGCTAGTGACGCAAATGGCGGTAAATTAGAACCGCGTGAGTTAAATCGTGATGGAACCAACAGGCAACAGGGAAGTTGCGGTCACAAAGTTGCCTGAGTTTCTCGTGAAAAGCCACGCGTCCCCGACAGTCCTGCAAGATACATTACTGGAGCCATCATGATTCGCACTCCCAGCATCGCAACGATTCTGGCTACGCTCTCGATCACGGTGACGCCGGCATTCGCGCAGAAGCAGCGTATCGCGACGCTCGATGCCAACGGAAATCTTGATTCTCTGATTGCGCGTCACGCGGCCGCAAATAATTTGCCGGAGGATCTGGTGCGGCGAGTCATCAAGCGAGAGAGCGGCGGCAATCCAGGTGTCATCAGCGCCGGCAACTACGGGCTCATGCAAATCAAACTCGCGACCGCGCGAGCCATGGGGTACAGCGGCACCGCAGCTGGCTTACTTGATGCCGACACCAACATGACTTACGCGGTGAAATATCTCGCCGGTGCCTATCGCGCCGCGAATGGTAACAGCAGTCAGGCCGTTCATTACTATGCAGCGGGTTACTATTACGCAGCCAAGCGCAAAGGAATGGCGATGCCTGGAAGCGCTCAGGCGCTCAACGCATTTGCGTCAGAGCCCTCAGCGAACGTTAAGTTCAGCTCGGAGCAAAAACTGCGAGGTGCGTTGTCTCGCGGCGAAAGTGTTGCGTCGTCATCGAGCCTGTACAGCGGCCGGCTCGATTACCACTGACCGCGTCACCGCGATCAAGCTCTGGATATTTGATTTGGAAAACGTCGGTTCCCGCTAGTAGCCGGCTCGGGGAACGGGATACGCGTAGGGAACAGGCACTTGTGCCGCCTGCGGCGTATACACGGGCTGCTGGTATTGCTGCCCATTGTACACCGGTTGGTATTGTTGCCCGCCGAACAGGAAATCAAATAGTGTAGGTTGGCGCGTCAGCCCGCTGTTCGCCGCTACCTTATGGCGCGCCCGATGCGCTGCGCGATGTCGATTTTCGCGCAAAGTTTTCACCGGCTCGGGCTTTTTGATCGCCGGCGGAGCCTCCTCCAGAGTAGTGACCGGTACCTCGGCCGAGGAGGGTTCGCCAGTTTCGATCGGGATGCTGACACCAGGCGTCTCGAGTGCCGGACCACTTTCTTCCGGCTCGGCGTCGGATCGCTCACCGGGCAAATCCGCAACTTTGGCTGCTTCCGGGGGATCCTCGGCATGGACCGGCGTATCCGGAAGATCGCGCAGACGACTCAGTTCACTTGCGCGCCTGAGAGCAGCGAGAATAAGAAACTGTCGTACTTCCGGATGCCGATCACGGTCGACCAGTGCGCCACGGGCAGGGGCGATAGCCGCCGTCAGAGACGAACGCGATCCGTCCGGCGGACTAAGCGCGAGGACCAGGATCACAATGGCGAGAACAACGCCGCCAACTGGAAGTATGCGGAGAATTGGCAGCATCGGCTGTGCATAACTGAGTTGGCGTCAATACCAAAGCCCGCTTGCACACCGATAGTTGAGCAACCGGTGGTGTGAGGCTTTTTTATCACGCGGCCCTGTCACATGGCGGTCATTGAGGGCCGTGACAGCCCACGTCGCGATTGCTAGGAAGCGGATCCAATTATGTGCTGGGGACGCGTCATGATGAAGAAGCCGAATTGCCCGATCATCGCAATCGAGGAACACTATTGGGATCCGGAACTGTCCAAGCATTTTACCGGGCCCGAGGCCGGCCGAGGCAATGAGACCGACGAGCGGCTTTACGATCTTGGCAGTCTGCGTCTCAAGGAAATGGATGAGGCTGGCATTGATATCCAGGTACTGTCGCATGGTGCCCCGTCGACCCAAAAGCTCGGAGTGGATGTCGCGGCTGAACTGACGCGTCAGGTCAATGACCGTCTCGCCAAAGTATGCGCGGCCAATCCCAAACGCTTCGCGGCTTTTGCCTCGCTCCCGACGGCGGATCCAAAGGCGGCGGCGGACGAACTCGAGCGCGCAGTGACCAAGCTTGGGTTCAAAGGCGCGATGCTGCACGGCATGGCGAACGGAGAGTTTCTCGACCTCAAGAAATTCTGGCCGATCTATGAGCGGGCCGAAAACCTGGACGTGCCGATCTATTTTCACCCGTCACTGCCGCACCCCAAAGTCACCGAAATTTACTACCAGGACTACGCCAAAGATTTCCCGCTCGTTGTCCGACCGGCCTGGGGATACACGGTCGAGACGGCGACACAGGCAATCCGTCTGGTGCTGTCCGGCGTTTTCGATGCACATCCAAATCTAAAAATCATTCTGGGCCATTTCGGAGAGACGCTTCCCTTCCTGGTTTGGCGTATCGATTCCTCGCTCAAGCGGCCCGGACAGAAGGCGATGAGCTTCCGCGATATATTCTGCAAGAACTTCTATGTGACGACGAGCGGCTTCTTTTCCGATCCGGCGCTGATTTGCTGCATGCTGGAGATGGGCGTCGACCACATACTGTTTGCAGTTGACTGGCCATTCGTCATGAATCCGCCTGCCGTTGAGTGGATGAAAAACGTATCGATTTCTGACTCGGACAAGGTCAAGATATTGAGTGGCAATGCCAAGCTGTTGCTGAAGATGTGATCAGCCGACGGGGTAACGCCGATAGTAGTCGGCGTCGGCCGGCGACTGCCGCCAGTCTTTATTGCCGCGCCAGTCACAGTGGTGTGCCCGCATGTCAGCGCCGTATCGCACGCGGAAAAGCAATGTGCGATCAAGTCCGTTTTCGTATTCATGGACTTCGCCGGGCGGATGGACCACGAACGCGCCGGGCATCACCGCGATAGTTGCCGATGGCGTTCGCATCGTTCCGCCACCGGAAAAGCAGAAGTAGATTTCGGTAGCCTCTGGATGACAGTGGTAGGGGCTGATTTGGCCAGGCTCCCAGCAGGCAACGGTTACGTCGCCGTCCGCAACCTTGCCCAGGATTTTTTCGACGTGGTGCCTGGGGTCCCACTGCTGCTCTCGTTCGAGGCTGAAGACATGCATGTCAATGGGCTCCCGCTGAAATCCGATGGACAACCTAGCGCAAACTGCCATTTTGCAAGAGAGGGCGGCGTTGCGCATCGCCTATACAGGTTGATAGAAGGATCACGCCGGGCCCGTAGCTCAACTGGTTAGAGCCGACCGCTCATAACGGTCTGGTTGGAGGTTCGAAGTCCTCCCGGGCCCACCACGCATTCCCTGACAACTGGAGACTTTCCCAGGCCTTTCGGAATTCTGCGATTTGTAGGGCCTATATCGATCCCCGCGGTGCGATCAGAGAATCTCAAAAGGGGCGGATGGCGGGAAGTCGGTAGAAATCTCGCAAAAGTCTCTAGCCAGAAAATTCTGTTTCCTGGGCAATTCTCACGATTGCGCGGAGACCAACAGGCTCTTTCGCAAAATGCCCTTGGTTAAACGCGGATTTGCGATCAATGAAGCTAAATGCTGGCTGCTAACGTAGTCTTGCTAGCTGGTCGTTCCAGTCTAGGGGCGAATCGATAAACTGCGTGATCCCGACCCCGTACGGAAGTGTCCCCTTAATGGCAGATTTCACGAGAGTCGGGCTAAGAAACGCCAGACTCAAAGTCATGCGCACCGATCGCTCGCTGCAGTGCTCCCGAGTAGCAATTTTTTGAGTGCTAGCGGAAGCTCCAGACACAAGCTCATCTAGCCATAAACGCCCCTTCGCAATACCTTCGATCAATCGCGCCCGTGTTTCCGCACGAATCGGACGAGTTGGCCGATCAGATTTTGTCGATGGCAAAATGATTTCGCGCTTACGCTTCAAGGGCTGCGGTGCCCAGGGCAGGGAGATTAAAGACATTTGACCATCGAGGGTGTGCTTTAAAAATAACTCGACCGATCCTTGCTTGATAACAATCTTCTCACAGTAGCGCGCCAAAACAGCCCGGTCGGTGGCGTCGGTTGGGCAGTTGTTCACATGTGATTTAATTCCGCCAATGACTAAGGTCTCAATTTCTGAAGCAGGAACACGGCATACAGAGCCGGCCTCTTCTTTGCGACCTTCAGACAGCACTGACGAGATGTAATAGCGATACCTGACTGCGCGACGCTTTGTGCTGCTTGGTGACATGCGATTGCCGCGGTCGTCAAAGATGCGCCCAGCTAATAAAGCTTCGGACCTCATCCTTGCAGCCTTATGATTGTTCACCTGTTGGGTCAGCTTGACTTGGACGGCGTCAAAGAGTTGCCGATCAACAATGGCCGGTTGCTCGCCCGGCAAGACCTCACCCTTGAATGCGACCTCTCCAATCTAGAATCGGTTGCGGAGCAGGTGGGCGAGCGGTCCGGCGTGAACGGGATACCGCCGACGGTTTTTCCTGTTTTCAGGGTGCGGACCTTGGTGACGATGCCCCGATCACTCAGCTCGGCCATGAGCCGGTTGAGGCTGCCGAGCCGCTGGTAACTGTGGAAGATGGTTCGGACCCGGTCAGCCTCAGTGTCATTGATAGGATATCTTGCGGTCCTTGGTGTCGTAGCCAAGCGGCGCCATGCCGCCGACCCATAGTCCCTTGCGCTTGGAGGCGGCGATCTTATCCCGGATGCGCTCGGAGGCGACCTCGCGCTCGAACTGGGCAAACGACAGCAGTACGTTCAGTGTCAGCCGGCCCATCGAATGTGGTGGTGTTGAACTGCTGTGTGACCGAGACAAAGGACACCTTGTGCTTATCGAACAGCTCGACGAGCTTGGCGAAGTCTGCCAGCGAGCGAGTGAGGCGGTCGACCTTGTAGACGACGATCACGTCGACCCTGCCGGCCCGTACGTCCGCCAGAAGTCGCTGTAGCGCCGGCCGGTCTGCGAGCGCGAGGAAGTTGGCGCTCTTGCCCCGGATACTCTATCTCGGTCGGGGTAGCAATTCGAGCATGCGGGGAGCGAGGTCGTCGAATGTATAGACCTCCTCGACGATCATGTCATCGAAGACGAACCAACGAGTCGGGAGATTGAACAGTACAATTTCGCTGCGCCAACTCTTGCAGCGGTTCGTCAGGTAAGCGTCAACGGATGAGGTCAAGCGGCGGTGAAACACCATTCTTTGATCCTGACCTCGCGTTTTGCCAATTCCTCTTTCCAGACGAGGTGGGCCATTCCCGAAGTCATGCGCCGGGTTTCCTGCCGGAGGCGGTTGAAGTCGTCGATACTCCATCGATGCGACTTGGCACGACGGGTGATTGTGTCAACCGGGAAATTCCAGTCAGTTATGTCTTGCCCATCCCAAGCCTTCTTGAATCGCTCCTCAGCTGCCAAACCCAGCGGCGGCAATCCGGCGACGTAACAGGCGAAGTCGAGGCGGGATATGAGATTGCCCATCGGCCGGTCGGGTTTCTTTTTGCCAATCGACACGGCGAGGTCGGTGTTTGTGAATGATAGTTTGCCGCCGTTGGCCGCAGCGTTGTCTTTTAAAAAATCCAAGATGATTTCAGTCTGAACCTGAACTTTTATCCTGTCGTTTCGAGGAATTTCCGAAATGGGCTGGCCCGTATAGGCTTCCAAGACTTGATCATACGCGTCTTCTTCTGTTGGTGACACGATTTCAATTTTTCCTTATCCTGGCCCGGTAGCCATCTGCTGTTTTACTGATCCAACCAAGTTCTCTGCTGCCGCAGAAGATTTTCTTCATTGTTGGGCCGTATTTTTTCAGGCTGTACTTTGAAGTTGCCATTAGCTCCTCCCAACCTCACCTATGATAGTCCTTCAGTCTAAGAATACCCCCCCTGGCGTCGATCAATGCAAAATCCGACTCAAAAATAGGCCAGTCGAAACTTTTGGAAGTTTCACCAGTATGATTTGGCCCCTAATCGCGCCTGCTACGGCGTCTTGGGCGCAATGGTGCGTCGAGACAGAGTTGCGCGAGTTTTTCGCGCAACGTTGGTTGGCAGTAGAATTCAAGCAACCCCTGACCCATATCGTCGGATGCTGATGTAGATTTCGGCAGTGGTCGCGGCTCTCTACAACCGGGCATGACAGCTTGAAAGCCCGCGCTCGTTCGTTCCAAATTGAGCATGCCCCACCTTATCATTTTAGTGTGCGGGGCTCATGGTAGTCTCAACATGTGTCTTAGCCCAGCCGCAAACAGCTACTCCCCCAGAAAGTAGTCTCCGCATGGTCGCCTATGCGCGGGCCCAAGCCTGATATCTGGGTGAGAATTTCCGTTGTGCGCCGAGAGCTGCCTGAAAGCTTTCGCATTTTGGCCCTTCTGTCTCTCGCTTCAGGACTAGCGTCCCAGTCACGGGTTGTCTCTGCGCCATCACAAAGCGGGCAGCCCGTTTGTTGGCCGAGCGGTCGCCTAGTCAATTGACTTGAATTCCACCCACAAACACTTTCGCTCCCATGCCGACCATCGTTGTACCGAAAGGGCTTTGCAGTGAGGACCATTTCAGAAATTGCGAGACACTATCGACCTGATCATCGTGTCGGCCGTTCGGAAATGCGAGCAGCTCAAGCAGGAAGGTGTCAAGCCAGTCGGCCTCCCTTGGCAGATGGACGTGACCGGCTTCGATCTTGGCCGACTGCGCCACCATGCGGTCCGCCTTGCTCCCATCCGGCTTTCGACCGATCGGGCGTGGCATCCCTGCGGTAGGTCGCGCTAAAGATCCTGCAGCAGCGCCATGCCCGGCCCGGCATTTTCGATCAGGATGGTTTCTGCGCCATGCTTCGCCGCAAGGCTCGCGACTTTGCGCCGGAGGTCGGGATACTGCAGCCGGGCGCGGAAGACGTCGAGAAGGTAGTAGTCGGCCTTGATCATCTACCAGGTGGTGCAGACGGAATAGTCGTTGGCATCGCCCGTCATCATGGCGACGTCCCAGCTCTGCACGACGCGCCTGGCAGAACCTCGTTGGCGGGTGGTCATAGAACCGGAACCAGTCGCGCTTGATGAGATTGCCTTCAAGCGGAATCGGCCGCTGCTGATACTGGGCGGAGAACTTCAGGCTGCCGATTTCTGCCTTGATGCGGTCGAGGGCGTCTTGGCTTTCGCGCTCCGGATGCAGGACCTCGCCGGTCCGTCGTGTCATCTCCTTGCCCTGCCCGATCGGGATGACGTTGTCCTCGACGGCGATCGCCGGCAGGTCGAGATGATCCCAGCCACCCTGACCGAGGAGATGACCGGCAAGGTCGTTCTCGTGCAGGCGCTGCATGACCACGACAATGGGGCCGTTCTCCTTGTCGTTGAGGCGCGAGACCAGGGTGCCGCCGTACCAGTCGATGACCCGCCGGCGGGCCGGCTCCGACATCGCCTCTTCGGCTTTGAGCGGATCGTCGACGATGATGAGGTCGGCGCCACGCCCCGTAAGCGTGCCGCCGACCGAGGTGGCATAGCGGCTGCCTCCGGCCGTGGTGACCAACTCGGTGCCGCTATCCCTTGCGGCCCGCATGGCTGGGAACAGGGCCCGATACCAGGGGGCATCGATAACCATGCGGAATTGGCGATGCAGTTCGGCGGCGAATTCGTTGGAATAGCTCACGACGATGATGCGCCGGGTCGGATCGTGACCGAGTAGCCATGCGACATAGGCGACCGATACGCAGATCGATTTCAGCGAGCGCGGCGGCTGGTTGATGAGGAGCCGGGTGATCTCGCCGGCGTGCACCCGCATCAGCTGGTGGACGATGGCGTCGACATGCCAGTTCGGCAGATAGGGCGTACCCGGCAAGATGGTGTGGAAGCACTTCCAGATGAAGAAGCGCAGGTCGCTTCGCAGAAGGGCGGCAAGGGCGGCGTGGTGGTTCATTTGGGTGTCTTCTTGCGGGGTCGGCGCTGGGCTTCGAGGCCGGACGTTGGTGGACGCGGCCGTTGCTGGCTTCGTTGCGGCGGCCGCGCATTCGGCCACGTAGGCAGCGAGGATGGCCTGGTCATCGGCGGCCAGCGGCTGGGCTGGTCCGATCTCGGCCGCATCGTTGTTGAAGCGCAGTGCCAGCTCAAGCAGGCGATCGAGCGCGCGCGCGTCGCCTCGCAACGCCTTCTCACGCAATACCATGAGGGCGCTTTCCTGCGTCGATCTCTTGCGTGTCCGGCCGCCCTCCTTCACCTTGACCGGCGTGGCCAGCGTGCGCTTCACATCGGTCGTGAGATTGCGCACGCCCTTGCGGCGCCCGGCTGGGTTGCCCGACTGGCCCGGTCGGAACTGGCTGTGCATCGGGGGCTTGCCGTAGCCGACCTCGTAGCCGCCATCGCCGTCGCCGGTCGAGCCGTGGTTCTTCGCCTGCGCATCGGTCCCTCATCCGCAAGTATCGGCCGCCGGGCCGATGCCGGCTCGCGCGAACGGCCGACCGGTGTCGGCATGGAGCGCGGTGCCGCCGGTCAGCCGCTGCCAGCGCTCGATGCTGACGTCGACGAAGATCGGATCGAGCTCGATGACGCGGGCGCGGCGGCCGGTCCGTTCCGCCGCGATCAGGCGTCGTGCCGGCGCCACCGAAGGGATCGAGGATCAGCCGCCGCGGTTGGAGCAGTCCCGGATCGCATCCGCGATCATGGCGACCGGCTTGACGGTCGGGTGCAGGGCAAGCTTGCTCTTCGCGGTCCCGTTCAATGCGTTCTGGCTGACGTAGTCCCAGACATTGGTCCGGTGCCGGCCATACCGCCCGAGCGCGACATTGTTGATGTGCGCGCCCTTGCCGACCTTGAACACGAAGACCAGCTCGTGCTTGGAGCGATAGAGCGAGCCCATGCCGGCATTGCTCTTGTTCCAGACGCACAGGTTCATGAGTTCGCTGTAGACGGCGTCGCCGGCGGCGAGGAACTCCCGCTGGTGCCGCCAATCCATGCAGACGAAATGGATGGCGCCGTCGATTGACCTGGCCGCCGCATGGCCAAGCGAGGTCTCAGGAACGATTGGAACTCGGCCGGGGAGAGCTCGCCCGACGCCATGGCAAAGTCGCCATGTTTGACCGCGCCCAACCCGGAGACGTGGCCCTCGATCGGCACGTTGTAGGGTGGGTCGGCGAACATCATGTCGCGCCTTGTCGGTCCCCAGCACGCGGTCGTAGCTTTCGGCGCGCAGGGCGTCGCCGCAAAGCAGGCGATGCTCGCCAAGAATCCAGAGGTCGCCCAGCGCTGGTGACCGGCGTGGCGCCGCAGGGTCGATCGGGGGTAGCTCGTCTTCCTGATCGAGGCCGCCGCCGCTCAGGAGGATGTCGATCTCGCCCATCTCAAAGCCGCTGATCTCGAGATCGATCTGCGGTGCAAGTTCCAGGATTTCGGAGAACTCGAGCGAGAGCGCTTCGCGGTCCCATGCGGCATCGTCAGCAAGGCGGTTGAGCGCAAGGCGCAGGGTCCGCAGCTCGGCGTCGGACAGGTCGGTCAAGCTGACGGCCGGCACCTCCCAAGGCCCAGTTGCCGTGCCGCCAGCACCAGTCCCCAGCCGGCAACGACCCGCCGCTCGGCATCGACCAGGATCGGCAACACGAAGCCGAAGCGATCGAGGCTCGCCGCAAGCTTGCGCACCTGTTGCGGCGGGTGTTTGCGGGTCTCGCGCCCCAGCGGCTTGCAGTCTGCCACCGGCACAAGCCGGGGCGTCAGATCACGCGACAGCGCGTAGCCGTTTCCGCGCGCGGCTGCGGCCTTCCTGATCCGTCCGGTCCTTAATCTCCATTCTTGTCCATTCACTCCTATGAATTCCTGCAGAGCCATCGGCGGGATTCGGTTTCAGGTGCGAACTAAGCGGACTTTTTTGATTTGTCGCTATTTGTCGTTTGTCGGAATTTGTCGAGAATTCGACCCGGCATTTTCCAACAAGACAGCATCGCCGGCCTTTCGAGCGGCGTCGCGCGACACGCCATAGCGCGCGGCGAGGTTCTTCTCCAGCATGTTCATCCGACTGCGGGACGGTGCAGGCGCCCGTGTTGAATGTCGTTCTTCATGGCGTCCCTTGGCCTGCTCAAATTTCTGTGGTCGGGCGCCCGCGGCGGCGGGCGGGCCCAGCCGCACCGGGGTTTCTGTCGGCCCGGCGGTCGATCCTCGACCAGAGGCGCCCGGGCGTCTCCTGGCCTTCGAGTGCCGGCGGGACTGGTGCTCGTCGCTGGCGTCTCACGTACGAGGCATGTTGGGTGGTCGCGCCTTGCTTGCCCGACGCCGCAGAGGACCTTCGCGACGTCGGGCGCTGCAAAGCTTGATCCACTCCAGATGCCAGTGTCCGGGATACCCGGATAACTCCCGCGTCGGAACTGAGCCATGGGTTCTGCGGGCGCGACCGCTCCCAGTCCAAACTCTTCGGTTTGATTTCTGTCGGTATTTGAAAGTCCTTTCCCTGAAGCACCTCTTTCGAAGTAACCTGTCGCCTCGTGTGCCTCTTTAGTTTGCACCGAATTTTGACAGTTCCATCGGCGATGGCTCGGCAAGATGGGTTTGCTCTACCGGCCAGCTCTTTCGGGCGCCGCCCTGCCGTGACACGTCTGATAGCGTCAGCCAGCCGCTCCCCACGCTGGATCGTATGGTGTGAAACCACTGTCCCCACGGGGCGAGGGACTGTGGCGCGGCCTATTGGAACCTGCGGATTCGGGTATTGTCGGGTCAGTCGGTATCTTTATGCGCATGGTCTGCTCCATTGCAGGCTACCTGCCACGTCGGAGCTGCGAAGCCCTTGCTGTCGGACAGCTCAGCGCCATGGTCACGTGGGAGAGTGACGAATACGCTACCGCACTCCGGGCGCCCGCGGCCGCGGTGACGACCGTTGATTTTCGGTCCCGACAATTGAGGCTGTACCTGCGAGCAACAACGCGTCGCAAGAGCAGCGGTGTGATTGCCGGGAGACAGCCCGCATTCTCGTTGCCCTCACAAGCAATTCTTGTTGCTATTTCTTGCGCTTGAAGGTCGGGCTTCGCGAACTCGGGTGAGCCGCAAAGCTTCTACCAAAATATAAACTCAGCTGACCGGTTTTTCAAGTTGAGGCGTGTCGCGGCGACCGGCGGTCCGGCTGCAATAAATTCACTGCCGTGCCGCGAAAATCCCTGATCCGCCGCGAAAAATTCGCTGCTTCGTTGCGCAGGGAATTTTGGCGGTAACTACCTGATCTTGAGCGGTTCTTTCCGATACGGCTCAAGGCCAAATTCCCTGCAAATTGCAAAAATA
>CAWFEU010000002.1:0-117473 GCA_963815055.1 uncultured Alphaproteobacteria bacterium
CGCTTGCGGAGCCGCATCATGTCCGCTCATCGCAACTGGATGCGGCAAAAGAAATTCAGATTGCTGATGTGGCAGGAGGTGCAGACGATTGAATGCGACGTTTTAAACCAATGCGTGGCGTATTGCCCATGGCAATAGGCGCGTGAGAACGATTTTAATTTTACCGGAGAGGGGGCTGTTATGCTTTCGGTTCTAATTGGAGTTCTGATTATTTGCGTTGTCGGCGCAATTTGCTTTTGGGCCATCGAAAAGTTCATCAATGACAGTCGTTTGGCGAATCTCCTTAAATTGCTCGTAGTGCTGATCTGCGTGGGAGCGATCCTGCAGCGGGTACTCCCCTTAGCCGGGGTTAGCTGGTTCTAGCCACTAATCGTTTCCACCTAAATCGTTTTTATTTGGCGTTGCAAACGGAGACAAGAACATGTCGTTGGGGCTCATCCTCGTTATCATCCTGATCATTTTTCTGCTCGGCGGCTTTAGCGGGCGTTTTGGTGGCTACGGCTACGGTTACGGTCACGGCGGTGTTGGCCTTATCGGCACGATTTTGATCATCATCGTCGTTCTGATGTTACTTGGTCGGCTCTGAGCGTTGAGGCGAGGGATATCGGATGAGCCGTCTTCGCCTGCATCCGGAGCACCACCTCGTCGACCGCATTGGTTGGCTGCGGGCGGCGGTGCTCGGAGCCAATGATGGCATTGTTTCAACCGCGAGTTTGATTGTCGGCGTTGCTGCGGCCGCCGGGACGCAGAACGCTGTTCTCGTTGCCGGCGTGGCAGGGCTCGTTGCCGGCGCCATGTCAATGGCCGCTGGCGAATACGTATCCGTCAGTTCGCAATCCGACACCGAACGGGCAGATCTCGCGCGCGAACGCAAGGAGCTCAGCGAGAATGTCGGGTTCGAACAAGAGGAGCTTGCCCAGATCTACGTCAACCGCGGCCTTGAACCGACGCTTGCGCGGCAGGTTGCCCAGCAATTGATGGCGAAAGATGCCTTGGCCGCCCATGCACGCGATGAGCTGGGGATTTCGGAAATTACCACCGCGCGTCCTGTACAGGCCGCATTGACCTCGGCCGCATCGTTTTCAGTTGGCGCGGCAATGCCTTTGCTCATGGTCGTCGTCGCGCCCGCCTGGGCGCTTGTACCGGTCGTATCGGCTGCGTCCTTGGCCTTTCTTTCACTTTTGGGTGCGATCGGGGCAAAAGCAGGTGGTGCAAATATCTTGCGCGCCACGACCCGAGTGACGTTTTGGGGCGCACTAGCAATGGCCCTCACCGCCGGTATTGGAAAGATTGTTGGAACGGTTGTGTGACGAGCGGACCGGTCGTCTGCGAGTAACGCCTCCACTCAACGATTATTTTTGCCCGACCGATCGCCTATCGGGTACCCATGTGATTTTGAGACACACATGCGTCAAACCGGAAATACCGAGATCGCGTGCGGCCGCTTGCGAGACATCAATGATTCTTCCGCTGACGAAAGGACCGCGGTCAGTAATCCGTACTACTGCCCCCCGTCCATTTTCCTGGTTGTCGACATGGACCAACGTCCCAAATGGCAGCGTCCGATGTGCGGCAGTAAAATCCTCGGCAACTGTATCTTCTCCACTCGCGGTTGCTTCGCTAACGCTTGAATAGAGCGATGCGAGACCGCACTCGTCCGGCGTCTTTTCTGCTGCGCTTGCCGACATCGATAGGAACCCCTGCAGCAATAGGGCCATAAGCAGATGTGGCTTCGTGGTCATTGACCGATTCTGCAAAGTGAATTGAAGGTTGGTAATATCTATCAGTCAATCAGATGTGCCTTGATTTATCGCAATCATGATCTGATTTCGATGAAGTGCGGTGGTCGTAAGCCGATGTTGATTTAGGTCGATACATCGCACTCGCGAAGCCAATTGGCTGTGCCCCGGTCGTAAGAAGTCGCATCGAACGATTTCGATGTTGCGACGTCATTGCGATAGCGGGCCCTGGTCGGTCATGGCGCAATCTAGTCATCGATCATTGTCCGCTATTGGCTGCCGGTTCAACCGGTCGACGCAACACTTGCGTAACGCGTACCAAATGCTCGCCTAATCGCTTTCAAGATCTCCGGCTGCCAGCAATGCCAAAGCTCCCGGTTTTTCGGGCCGCAGATAGCCCTGGGCGTCATTTTTCGCTGATCAGCACACGCTGTCTATCTTTTCTGCTCAGGATAGGTGTTGCGTCGACCGATTGAGACCACCGCACTTAACGGACCTTGCCAAGTTGGTCTCGAATTTCGAGTAAGAGCGGACATACGTTGTGCAAATCGAACGCCGGATGAAGATTTCGCTGGTGTTCGTGCTCGACCGCTGAAATCCTGCATCGAGTTACGGGTAGATTTGTGGGTACAAAAGAAGCGAATTCATAATAAGTTGATATTGCAAAGCAATTTTCGATTTACAGAGGACACTCCCTCCGCCAGAAACCCGCTAGCATTCTTTTGGGGAGAGACCTCTGGACCGGGAATCCAGATTGCAGACAGGGCATAATCAGCTCTAGACCGCCCGAACGCTCATAACCTGAAGGTCGTAGGTTCAAATCCTACCCCCGCAACCAAATCCAACGTTTTTTTGAGGCCCGGGTACCCGCCGGGCCTCAATTTTTGGCGCAATGCGCATTATTACCCCCGAAACAACGGCAACTATTAGAGGTCGGTGGAACGTGGCCAAGCATTGCTGCGTTGCAAAACTAAAGAGTTAATTTCCATGAAAAGCGCGGCAAATAGCCCCGTATTCAAGTCGTCTGCCAGTGTCTAGCGAATATGTACTATTTGTGATTGGGCTTTTTCTCGATACGATGACTGTACGGGTGATGAATAGTCGCTGAGCCGACAAGAAGATCGGCCAAGCGGAGGACCTCAGGGAGGAGTCAAATGCGAACTACGACGCACGTTTTAGGTTTTGCTGCCGCCTTTATTGGCGGTGCCGTTGCGCTATCAATGCCTGCTCAGGCGTGGGAGCCCACCAAGCCCATCGAAATTATCGTCCCTGCCGGTACCGGCGGGGGCGCGGACCAGATGGCGCGCGTGATGCAGGGCATCATCACCAAACACAATCTGTCGAAGCAGTCGGTGGTGGTGATCAATCAGTCGGGAGGTGCCGGCGGCGAGGGTTTTCTCGCCGCCAAGAATGCGAAAGGCGATCCGCACAAGCTCATCATCACGCTTTCGAACCTGTTCACGACGCCCCTTGCCACCGGCATTCCTTTCAACTGGAAGGATTTGACCCCGGTCGCGATGATGGCGCTCGACGAATTCGTCCTCTGGGTCAATGCCGACAAGCCCTACAAGACAGTGAAGGACTACGTCGCTGCCATCAAGGCGGCGCCTGATAATACGCTTCAAGATGGGCGGCACCGGCTCCAAGCAGGAAGACCAGATCATCACGGTCGCGCTCGAAAAGGCGACCGGCAAGAAGATGACCTACATTCCTTATAAAGGCGGCGGTGCTGTTGCCGTGCAGCTCGTTGGCGATCATGTCGATTCGACGGTGAACAACCCGATCGAAGCGGTTGCGCACTGGCGCGCCGGCAAGTTGCGCCCGCTCTGCGTGTTTGACAGCAAGAAGTTGGACTATCACGACAAGATCGCCGGCGACATGTCATGGAACGACATCCCGACCTGCAAGTCGCAGGGCCTTGATGTCGAGTATGTGATGCTGCGTGGCTACTTCATGCCGCCGGGCGTCACGCCGGACGAGGTCGCCTATTATGTCGACTTATTCAAGAAAGTACGCGAGACGCCCGAGTGGAAGAAGCTGATGAACGATGGCGCTTTCAACCAGAGCTTCATGACCGGCGCCGAATATACCAAGTGGGTGGCTGAAGCCGAGAAGGTGCATGAAGGCCTGATGAAAGGCGCCGGCTTCCTCGCCAAGACCAACTAACTGCGGCTGTTTCGACCGCAGCCACTTGAGGGTGTAATGAACTGAGACAACAAACGAAACCGGTGGGGCGGGTCCGTCCCACCGGAGCGTCGAGATCGGAGTGGCCGGGTTCATGGCGCTCCTCGCGCTGATCGGAATTTACGGAAGTATCAAGGTCGGTATTGGCTGGGGTGATGAAGGGCCGCGCGCCGGCTTCTTTCCATTCTATGTCAGCCTCATAATTCTGATCTCTTGCGCGGTTAACCTTGTGGCGGTGCTCCAGACATCCGGACAGAGGGTGTTCGCGGAATGGAGCCAGCTCCGTCAGGTCGTTTCGGTTCTGGTGCCCACCATCATCTACGTCGCGCTGGTGCCTTTCCTCGGGATATATGTCGCGTCGGCGCTGTTGATCGTCTTCTTCATGCGCTGGTTCGGAAACTATGCGTGGCACACCGCGTTGGCCGTCGCGGTCGCGATCCCGGTTCTGACATTCCTGATGTTCGAGATCTGGTTCCTGGTTCCGCTACCGAAGGGACCGCTCGAAAACTTCCTCGGATATTGAAGACCTGGCGGCCGTTGCAGGCGAGGCGCCGGTGGGTTGGGGACAACGTTCGGACAATCAAGAGACGGGTTTATGGAAGACATTGCTAATCTTTTCCACGGCTTTGCAGTGGTGGTGCAGCCGTTCAATCTGGTGCTGATGGTCGTCGGCATCGTGCTTGGCGTGATCGTCGGCGTGTTGCCAGGTCTTGGCGGAGCCAACGGCGTTGCAATCCTGTTGCCGCTGACGTTTTCCATGTCGCCGACGTCGGCGATTATCATGCTCTCATGTATCTACTGGGGAGCTCTGTTCGGCGGCGCCATAACTTCGATCTTGTTCAACATACCTGGCGAGCCGTGGTCGGTAGCGACCACGTTCGACGGTTATCCGATGGCGCAGAATGGCAAGGCCGGCGAGGCTTTGACCGCGGCATTTACTTCGTCTTTCGTTGGCGCGTTATTCGCGGTGATCGTCATCACACTGGTCGCGCCGCTGGTTGCCAGTTTTGCATTGCGCTTCGGCCCGCCCGAGATTTTCTCGGTCTATTTTCTTGCCTTCTGTAGTTTCGTTGGATTGAGCAAGGAACCGCCGTTCAAGACCGTAGCGTCGATGATGCTTGGCTTCGGCCTTGGCGCCGTCGGTCTCGACCAGATGACCGGGCAATTGCGGCTCACCTTCGGCGTCGAGCAGATGCTCAACGGCTTCGACTTCCTGATTGCGGTGATCGGTCTATTCGGAATTGGCGAAATTCTGCTGACCATGGAAGAGGGACTGAGCTTCCGCGGAAAGACCGGCCGCACTGAACATGAAGGTTGTGCTGCAGACCTGGGCGAAATTGCCGACGCTACTGGTTGCTTTACCTGCGTTCGTGCCTGATCGGCTGCTGGATGGGGATCAGCCCGGCGGGCGCCACGCCGGCATCCTTCATGAGCTATGGCATCGCCAAGCGCATTTCGAAAAACGGCCATCTGTTTGGCACCGGTCAGATCGAAGGCGTTGTGGCGCCGGAAACCGCGGCTCACGCCGCCGGGACCTCGGCGCTGTTGCCGATGATTGCGCTCGGTGTGCCCGGTTCGCCGACCGCGGCAGTGCTGCTCGGCGGGTTGCTGATCTGGGGCTTGCAGCCCGGCCCGCTGCTTTTTATCGAGCAGAAGGATTTCGTGTGGGGCCTGATTGCCAGCATGTATATGGGTAACATCGTCGGCCTGCTGATCGTGCTGACCTGCGTGCCGCTGTTTGCCGCGATTCTTCGCATTCCGTTCAGCGTGATCGCGCCGGTGATCATGGTGTTCTGCGCGATCGGCGCTTACACCGTGCACAACAACACTTTCGATGTGGTGATGATGGTTGTTTTCGGTGTCGTCGGCTACTTCATGAAGAAGTGCAACTATCCGATGGCGCCGATGGTGTCTGGCGATCGTGTTGGGCGACAAAGCGGAAGAGGGGTTCCGCCAGTCGTTGCTGGCTTCGCAAGGCAGTCTTGGCGTATTCTTCTCGAACGGGCTCGTCAGCACAATTATGGGCCTTGGCTTGATCGCTCTGTTCTGGCCGGTGATCCAGTCCGTTTGGACGCGGCTGCGTTCGGGCAAACTACGGCCGGCGGAATAAGATCCGCTCGACCAAGGTATTCTGCAAATCGGCGGCGACCGTCCTGATTTCGAGGCGATCTTCGATATCAAGGGGCTGGTTGCCGCACACCGGAGCATCTGGCATATTGTATACCAGCATGAGTACCCGAGATCGTAACCCCCGTCGCGTCAGTGTTTCCGAGCGTGGAGCGGGAGCCCGCGCACCGCTCGCGCCACACCCGGCACTCCAACCGATCGCCGCTACGCCGAGCTTCAAGCACAAGGCCTATGCCGCGCTGAAGAATGCGATCGTGGGGATGGATATCTATCGCAACCGCGACGACATCCGGCTCGACGAGCGCAAACTTGCGCAGGACTTCGGCATCAGTCGCACGCCGGTGCGCGAGGCGATGGCCCAGCTCGAAAGCGAAGGATTTGTCCGCTCGGTGCCGCGCCGCGGCATCTATGTGGTGCGAAAAACCAGGCGCGAAGTGATCGAGATGATCACCGCCTGGGCGGCGCTGGAAAGCATGGCCGCGCGACTGATCACGCAAACGGCGACCGACGAAGAAATTGCCGGGTTGCGCAAAATGTTCGCTACCTTCGAAAACGGTCAGCTGCGCGCGCATCTGGACGAGTATTCGGATGTCAACATCGAGTTTCACCAGACCATCATCAAGCTCAGTCACAACGAAGTTCTGATCGACCTCGCCGAGAATCTCTTCACGCATATGCGCATGATCCGGCGCACCACGATCGGCGAGAAGGATCGTGCGGACCGTTCGATCCGCGACCACATGAACATCATTGAAGCACTGGAAGCACGCGCGACTGATCGAGCCGGAGAACTGGTGCGCGACCACGCGCTCGGTCTTGCCGAACATGTTGCGCGCTATGCCGATTATCTCGATTAAACGAACAGAAGAGCGGGAGGATTCCCATGGCTGATGCAGCAGTGAAAGAAAAGCAGACTGATGCCGCCGAAACAGAGCGCGAGCTGACAGATGGCTTCCATCTAATCATCGATGCGTTGAAGCTCAACGGTCTCAACACGATCTACGGCGTGCCCGGAATTCCGATCACGGATTTCGGTCGCATGGCGCAGGCCGAGGGCATTCGCGTCATCTCCTTCCGCCACGAACAGAATGCCGGTTACGCGGCGTCGATCGCCGGCTTCCTGACGAAAAAGCCCGGCGTTTGCCTTACGGTGTCGGCGCCGGGCTTCCTCAACGGACTGACCGCGCTGGCGCATGCCACGACCAACTGCTTCCCGATGATTTTGATGTCGGGTTCGTCGGAGCGCGAGATTGTCGACTTGCAGCAGGGCGACTACGAGGAGATGGATCAGCTCGCCATCGCAAAGCCGCTTTGCAAAGCGGCTTTCCGCGTGCTGCATGCACAGGACATCGGCATCGGGCTGGCGCGTGCAATCCGCGCCGCTGTGTCGGGACGGCCCGGCGGCGTCTATCTCGATCTGCCGGCCAAGCTGTTTGGCCAGGTCATGGACGCCGAGGCCGGGCGCAAGTCGCTCGTCAAGGTCATCGATCCGGCGCCGGCACAAATTCCCGGGCCTGTCGCCATCAAGCGCGCGCTCGACGTGCTCAAAAGCGCCAAACGGCCGCTGATTATCCTCGGCAAAGGCGCGGCCTATGCCCAGGCCGACGACGCGATCCGCGCGCTGGTCGAAAAGAGCGGCGTTCCCTTCCTGCCGATGAGCATGGGCAAAGGCTTGCTGCCGGACACGCATCCACAATGCGCGGGCGCCGCGCGCTCGACGGTGCTTAAGGACAGCGATGTCGTCATGCTGATCGGCGCGCGGCTGAACTGGCTGCTGTCGCACGGCAAGGGCAAGGCCTGGGGTGAGGCGCCAAAAAAGTTCATCCAGGTCGATATCGAGCCCAAGGAAATGGACTCAAACGTCGAGATCGTTGCACCGGTGGTTGGCGATATCGGTTCATGTGTCGCCGCACTGGTGCACAGCATGGGCGGCAATTGGCCAGCCCCGCCGGCTGACTGGACCGGCGCCGTCAGCAAGAAGCGTGAAGAGAACGTCGCCAAGATGGCGCCGCGGTTGATGAACAACAATTCGCCGATGGACTACCACGGCGCGCTCGGCGTGCTGCGCACCATCATCAAGGAACGGCCGGATGCGATCCTCGTCAATGAGGGCGCCAATACGCTCGATCTCGCGCGCGGCATTATCGACATGTATCAGCCACGCAAGCGACTGGACGTCGGCACCTGGGGCATCATGGGCATCGGCATGGGCTATTCCATCGCTGCGGCCATCGAAACCGGAAAGCCGGTGCTCGCGGTGGAAGGCGACAGCGCTTTCGGCTTCTCCGGCATGGAGGTCGAAACGATCTGCCGGTACAAGCTGCCGGTCTGCGTCGTCATCTTCAATAATGACGGCATTTATCGCGGCACCGACGTTAACGCCGTGAGCTCGGATCCGGCACCGACTGTCTTCGTGAAGGGCTCACGCTACGACAAGATGATGGAGGGCTTCGGCGGCGTCGGCGTCAACGCGACCTCTCCGGACGAGTTGAAGCGTGCCGTCAATTCCGCCATGGATTCCGGCAAGCCAACGCTCATCAACGCGGTGCTCGACCCGGCGGCCGGCAGCGAGAGCGGCCGGATCGGCAATCTCAATCCGCAAAGCAAGCTGAAGAAAAAATAGAGAGGGCTATTGTCCCCGCGAAAGTGGGGACCCGGTAATCCCTGAAATTCGTCGTTATGCAATCGATAGGCCTGTGAATACTGGATGCCCGCCTGCGCGGGCACGACAGCCGAGAGATAGGAGAACTTGAGATGGCCAAGAAGAAACAGAAAAAGGCGAGAGCCGCATCGAAAAAGCGCGCTCGCAAGGTGGTGAAACTCGCGGCCCGCAGACCGGCGGCAAAGAAAGCCAATGGTAATGGTCACTTGCCAAGGCCGTCTTCAAAGCCATTCGGCCAGGACGGCAAGGCACTTACCGGCGTGCGGATCCTCGATTTCACGCACGTGCAATCGGGCCCGACCTGCACGCAACTTCTCGCCTGGATGGGCGCCGACGTCATCAAGGTCGAGCGTCCGGGTGTCGGCGACATCACACGCGGCCAGCTGGTCGACGTGAAGGGCGCCGACTCGCTTTACTTCACGATGCTCAACCACAACAAGCGTTCGATCACGATCGATTCCAAGCATCCGCAGGGCAAGCGTGTGCTCGATGAACTGATCAAAAAATGCGACGTGCTGGTGGAGAATTTCGCGCCGGGCGCGCTGGACCGCATGGGGCTGACCTGGGAGCACATTCACAAGCTCAACCCGCGCATGATCGTCGCCTCGGTCAAGGGTTTTGGCCCCGGTCCCTACGAAGACTGCAAAGTCTACGAGAATGTGGCGCAGTGTGCCGGCGGTTCGGCCTCGACCACGGGGTTCCGTGAAGGTCCGCCGCTCGTGACCGGCGCGCAGATCGGCGACAGCGGCACCGGCCTGCATCTGGCGCTCGGCATTGTCTGCGCGCTCTACCAGCGCAACCGCACCGGCCGCGGGCAGAAGGTGCTCGCGGCCATGCAGGATGGCGTGCTCAATCTCTGCCGCGTAAAGCTGCGCGACCAGCAGCGCCTGAAGGCCGGCCCGCTCACGGAATACAGCCAGTACGGCGAAAACGTTGCATTCGGAGATTCGGTGCCGCGTGCCGGCAACGACTTCGGGCGGCGGTCAGCCGGGCTGGATCCTCAAGTGCAAAGGCTGGGAGACTGATCCCGACGCCTACATTTATTTCATTACCCAGGCTCCGGTCTGGCAGGCGATCTGCGACCTGATCGGCGAGCCCACTTGGAAGACCGATCTGGAATACGCCACGCCGCGCGCCCGTCTGCCGAAGCTCAAGCAGATCTTTGGCCGCATCGAGCAATGGACCATGACCAAGAGCAAGTTCGAGGTCATGGAGCTGTGCAACAAGGTCGATATTCCAGTCGGGCCGATCCTGTCGATGAAGGAAATCGCCGAGGAGCCCTCGCTGCGCAAGACCGGCACCGTGGTCGAGGTCGATCATCCGACTCGCGGCAAATATCTCAGCGTCGGCAATCCGATCAAGATGTCGGACTCGATCTCCGAGGTCAAACGGTCGCCGCTTCTGGGCGAGCACACAGACGAAATCCTCACGGACGTCCTCGGCCTCAAGGCCGCGGAGGTCAACGAAATCAAGAACTCCGGCGCTCTGAGCGCGCCGAAGAAGGAAGAAAAGGCGGCGTGATCTTCACCCCTCCCCCTTGTGGGGAGGGGCCGGGGGTGGGGGTAGTCGTCAGAAGCGATCGCTTGCGACAACGACGACCCCCCTCCCTAACCCTCTCCCACAAGGGGGAGGGAAAACGAACGAGTTTGGGGAGGTTGTCGTATGCGTATCGTCGTTCACGGGCAGCAGGCTTTCGGCAAAGCCGTGCTCGAGGCGCTGCTCAAGCGCGGTGAAAATGTGGTTGCGGTCTATGTCGCCCCGGAAAAGGAAGGCGCCAAGGCCGACCCGCTCAAAGACGCCGCGCTCGCCGCCAAGCTGCCGGTCTATCAGCCGGCGTCCTACAAGGATGCGAAGGTCTGGGAGGAATTCAAGACGCTCAAGCCCGACCTGCAGGTGATGGCCTTCGTGACGTTGTTCGTCCCCGAGGACTTCCTCAACATTCCCACCCACGGTTCGATCCAGTATCACCCCTCGCTCTTGCCGGCCTATCGTGGTGCCAGCGCGATCAACTGGCCGATCATCAAGGGCGAAAAGGAAACCGGGCTGTCGATTTTCTGGCCCGACAATGGTCTCGATACCGGCGACGTACTGATCCAGAAGAAGACGCCGATTTCCGCCACCGACACGCTCGGCACCATTTATTTCGACCGCCTGTTCCCGATGGGCGTCGACGCCATGATGGAGTTGGTCGACCTCGTGAAATCCGGCAAGGCGCCGCGCGTCAAGCAGGATGAGAGCAAGGCCACTTACGAAGGCCGCTGCGGTCCCGGTAACGCGAAGATCGACTGGGGCAAGCCGTGGGAGCAGATCGACCGGCTGATCCGCGGCTGCAACCCGGCGCCGGGGGCTTGGACGACATTCGACGGCAAGACACTGAAAATTTTCGACGCAAAGCCGCTGCCGGCGAGAGACCCGAAAGGCATCGCCGGCAAACTCGGTGAAGTGGTCGCGATAGATGCCGACAGTTTCACGGTGGTCTGCGCCGATGGGCGCTTTAAGATCAGCCGTGTTCAACCCGACGGTGGCAAGAAAATCGACGCCGCTGAATTCATCTCCACCGCCAAGCTCGCCGCCGGGGCGCGGCTTGGTTAGTTTTCATTTCAAATAACGGAAAATCTCCAATGCCTGCCTCGCAGCATCAAAGCCCAAAATCCGATATCGAAATTTCGCAGGCCGCTAAGAAGCGGCCGATCCTCGACATCGCCAGGGAAAAACTCGGCATCGCCGCGGAAAATCTCGACCCTTACGGCCACTACAAGGCCAAGGTGTCGATGGACTACATCAAGTCGCTGCAAAGCAAGCCGAACGGCAAGCTGATTCTCGTCACCGCGATCACACCGACACCGGCGGGTGAGGGCAAGACGACCACCACCGTGGGCCTGACCGACGCGCTCAATCACATCGGCAAGAAGGCGATGCTGTGTCTGCGCGAGCCAAGCCTCGGGCCGTCGTTCGGCATGAAGGGCGGCGCTGCCGGCGGCGGTTATGCCCAGGTCGTGCCGATGGAGGACATCAACCTTCATTTTACCGGTGATTTTCACGCCATTACGTCGGCGCACAATCTGCTTTCGGCGCTGATCGACAATCATATCTATTGGGGCAATTCGCTCGGCATCGACTCGCGGCGCGTCGTGTGGCGCCGCGTCATGGACATGAACGACCGTGCGCTGCGCGAGATCGTCTGTTCGCTCGGTGGGGTTGCCAACGGATATCCGCGGGAGGCCGGCTTCGATATTACCGTTGCCTCTGAAGTGATGGCAATTTTCTGCCTCGCCAAGAACCTCGACGACCTCAAGGAGCGTCTCGGCAACATCATCGTGGCCTATACCCGCGACCGTAAGCCGGTGCGCGCGCGCGATCTCAAGGCGCATGGCGCGATGGCTGCGCTGCTCAAGGAAGCAATTGCCCCTAACCTGGTGCAGACGCTCGAGGGCACGCCGGCCTTTATCCATGGAGGCCCCTTCGCCAACATCGCGCATGGTTGCAACTCCGTGCTGGCTACCACGACCGCGCTCAAGCTCGCGGACTACGTCGTGACGGAAGCGGGGTTCGGCGCTGATCTTGGTGGCGAGAAATTCATCGACATCAAGTGCCGCAAGGCCGGCCTCACACCCGATTGCGTGGTGCTGGTCGCCACCATCCGCGCGCTCAAGATGCATGGCGGCGTCAAGAAAGAAGATCTCAAGTCGGAGAACCTGAAGGCGCTGGAAGCCGGCATGGCCAACCTTCAGCGTCATGTGGAGAACGTCAAGAAATTCGGTATGCCGGCGGTGGTGTCGATCAACCGTTTCTCCGCGGACACCGATGCCGAAATCGCGCTGGTGCGGGAGAAATGCAAGGCGCTCGGCGTCGAGGCGCTGATGGCCGATCACTGGGCCATGGGCGGGGCGGGCGCAGCCGACGTTGCCAAGGCGGTGGTCAAGGTCATCGACGACGGAAAGAGCAAACTCAAGCTTCTCTATCCCGACGAAATGCCGCTGTTTGAAAAGATCGAGACCATCGCGCGCGAAATCTACCGCGCCAGGAATGTAAGCGCCGACAAGTCAGTGAAGGACCAGCTCAAGAGCTGGGAAGAAATGGGATATGGGAAATTGCCGATTTGCGTCGCCAAGACCCAGTACTCGTTCTCGACCAATCCGGACGCCAAGGGCGCGCCGGCGGACCACACGATCAACGTGCGCGAAGTCCGGCTGTCCGCCGGCGCTGAGTTTGTCGTGGCAATCTGCGGTGAGATCATGACCATGCCGGGCTTGCCCAAGGTGCCGTCGGCCAACTCGATCGACGTCAATGCGCAGGGCCAGATCGTAGGCCTGTTTTAAGAGCTTTGGCACAGTTCGACGGATGACAAAGGCCCGCCAAAAGCGGGCCTTTCGTCACTTACGGCCGCGCTGCGGTGGGTAAATTACCTAAAATTTTTTGCACTTTTGCATGGTGCTTGTAGAGCGAGTTTTCGGAAGTTTCCGGTAGGTTGCCACCCGCTACGGTCGCGCGGAATTCCCCGCGAGGCCGCGAGGCGATCAGTAACCACCGGTTAACCAGCATTGCCCATGCCAGCCACCGCCGCATCACAGAATTCACATGCACTCGCGCAAAGCCGTTCCGTGCTCGATGAGCTGATTGCTTCGGCCTCGATCGGTAGCGTCGACCAGCGTCTGAGAATTCTTCAGCGCATCGCCGATCTGTTTGCGGCGGGCTCGCGCAGCTATTCGCACGACCAGATCGCGCTGTTCGACGACGTGCTTGAGCAGCTCTCCGCCGATATCGAGGTCAAGGCGCGCGCGAAACTGGCCCAACATCTGGCGGTGATGGAGAGCGCTCCGCCAAAGATGGTTCGCTCGCTCGCTTTCGATGACGCGATAGAGGTCGCGGGACCGGTGCTGGTCCATTCGCAACAGCTGACCGATGATGACCTCGTCGAAAACGCCACCACAAAGAGCCAGGACCACCTGTTTTCGATCGCGGAACGCCTGAAATTAAGCGAGGTCGTCACCGACGTCCTTGTCGAGCGTGGTGATCAGCGGGTCGTCCACCGGGTCGTCAAAAACAAAGGCGCGCGTTTTTCGCTTGCCGGCTATGGCAAGCTGACGACTCGTGCGCGTTACGACCGGAAACTGACGCTGGCGCTCGGCGAACGTAGCGACATTCCGCGTCAATACTTTCTCAAGCTGCTCGAGGCTGCATCGTCCAACGTCCGCGCGAAGCTTGAGGCGGCCAATCCGAGAATGGCCGCAGCCATACGTGACTCCGTCGACGACGTGGCCACGCAAATGCAGCAGGAGGTCCGCAAAGATTCGCGCGCGCACACCGCGGCGGTGCGTGAGGCCAAACGGCGTTTCAATGTACGGCCTATCACGGAAGCCAGCGTTCACGGTCCGGCGCATGCGCAGGATTTCGAAAAGACGGCCGTGGCGCTCGCGCGATTGGGCGTTTTCCCGATCGACCTGGTGGAACGTGCGCTCCTCGACGAGGGCGAAGACATGGTGCTGCTCCTCGCCAAGGCAGCCGGCTGCTCCTGGACGACGGCGCGCGAGTTGCTGGTTATGTACGTTGCCAACCGGAGCTTGCAGCCCGACGAGATTACCGAGGCCTTTGAGCGTTACAGGAAGCTCAGCAAGGAAACCGCGCGTAACATCGTCAATTTTTACGAGCGGCGCATGAAAGAGCGATCGCAACGGGGCGCAAAGAAAAAGCCTCCCACCGCCCAGGAGTTGGCGCGAGTGGCAGACGACAATGCCGACATCGTCGTGATGCCATCACCATCCGTTGCACCGATCTAGCTTTCGGCTAGTCAAGTTCGATCGGCGTCCAGCGCATTGCGCCCCTTCGTGACGTTATACGCATATGTCTTGACGCTTTGCGCATGCGACTAAAGACTATTGAGAATTCAATCCAACAATAAGGGCGCAACGCGACGCGCTTCGGCGACAAGCGCAGCCGTCAAGGTTGTCATGGGCTCACGGGCTGGCGCAATCAGTCCAATGGTGTGCGATGCTTCGGGCCCCACGATCGGAATCGAGCGCAAGACATCCGTCAGGCCGAGCGACGCCGCGAGACGTGCCGGCATGACGCTGGCCCAACGACCCGTGCGGACATGCGAGTACAGGAGAATCATTGAATCGGACTCGAGCGTGATGTGCGGGTCAATCCCGGTTTCACGCAACAGCCGCTCGATGATGCGCCGGTTCTGCATATCCGGAGTGAGCAGGCACAGTGGCACCTGCGCGACTTCGGACCAAGTGACTGATTCCCGATCCCCGAGCGGAGCGTCGGACGCGACCAGCAGACGATAACGCTCCCGATAGAGGGGAATCGCCGTCACGCGGCCGAGCGGTTCGTTGTCAAGATAGGTGAGGCCGGCGTCGATCTCGAGATTTTCCAGGTGGGTGAGAATTTCGATCGACGTACGCGACAAGACCGTGAATTGGACGTCAGGATGCCGCGCGCGGAATGGCGTGGTCAAAGTTTCTACCATTGCAAGCGCGGTCGGGATTGCAGCCAGACGAAGCCGCCCGGCTAGCCCGTGACGGAGTGCATCCACCTCCTGGCGCATCGCGCGGGTGTCGCCAACGATACGACGCGCCCATTCGAGCACGCGCTCGCCCTCCGCTGTGAAGCCCTGGAAACGGGAACCGCGGTTGACCAGCAAGACGCCAAAATTGTCCTCGAGCTGTTTCACCCCTGCCGAAAGTGTCGGCTGGGTCACCCCGCAGGCTTCGGCCGCCCGGCCAAAATGTTTCTCGCGGGCCAGGGCGAGGAGAAATTCCAGTTTTTCCAGCAAGTGTCGCCCGATCTGTGCGCGGATATGACGCGTTTCCGGATTGCCCCAATAGCCGAAACAAAATCGCTATTCGGACTGCCAATTAAGGCAGCACCATCGGAAATTACAAGCACAACGAGCGTATTAATAGAAAACGCCTATCGGCTGATTTGGTGCTGGGGCTTGCCTAGGGGGATTCAGAAGCGTTTTCCTAAAGTCCAGAGGGAGAAGAGATGAGCGTCACAGAACAAGGAACCCGCGCGGTTCCGGCGGGCGCCCGTACCGGTCGACGCCGTCCGCCGCGCACACCCAAGGGCCGCCAGGTTGACCCGCAGGCGCTGATCGAAATCCGATCGCTCCTCACCGATCGGCCGCGCCGGCGCGATCTGTTGATCGAACATCTGCATCTCATTCAGGATCAATACGGCTATATCTCCGCCGCCCATCTCGCTGCGCTCGCCGCCGAAATGAAAATGGCGCTGACCGAAGTTTATGAGGTCGCGACCTTCTACGCGCATTTCGATGTGGTGAAGGAAGGCGAGATGCCGCCACCTCCCGTTACGGTGCGCGTCTGCGATTTACTGTCGTGTGCGATGGCGGGTGCAGAAAAATTGCTGAAGGATTTGCCCGGCAAGCTTGGCCGCGATGTTCGAGTCGTGCGCGCGCCTTGCATGGGCGCCTGCGATCGCGCGCCGGTCGCTGCCGTCGGGCATGTGCAGACTTTCAAGGCGACGCCGGCCAATGTTGCCGCGGCGGTGAAGGCGAAGCCGCATGCGCATGCGTGGACGCCGGACGCGGATTTTGCGGCGTATCAGAAGTCCGGTGGTTACGCGTTGGTGAAGGCTTGCCTCACTGAGAAACGCACGCGCGATGAGCTCATCAAGATCGTCAGCGATGCCGGATTGCGCGGCCTTGGCGGTGCTGGATTTCCAACCGGCCGCAAATGGTCGCTGGTGCGCGCCGAACCGGCGCCACGGATGTTTGCGGTCAACGCCGACGAAGGCGAGCCCGGTACTTTCAAGGATCGTTACTATCTCGAACGTGACCCGCATCGCTTCATTGAAGGCGTGCTGATTGCCGCCTGGGTCGTCGAGGCACCCGATACATACATCTACATTCGCGACGAATATCCCGAATTGCGGCTGATGCTGCTCGACGAAATCGAGAAGGTCGAGAAGGCCGGCCTCTCGCCGCATACGAAGCTGCATCTGCGACGCGGTGCCGGCGCGTATATTTGCGGTGAAGAATCCGCGATGATCGAGTCGATC
This sequence comes from uncultured Alphaproteobacteria bacterium, assembly GCA_963815055.1. GTDB lineage: Bacteria > Pseudomonadota > Alphaproteobacteria > Rhizobiales > Xanthobacteraceae > Pseudolabrys. The sequence continues at coordinate 16,738 of CAWFEU010000002.1, forward strand.
GAGGGCAAGCGCGGTCTGCCGCGCCATCGTCCGCCCTATGTCGCGCAGGTCGGCCTGTTCGGCCGCCCGACGCTCGAACAGAACGTCGAGACCATGTTCTGGATCCGCGACATCACTGAGAAGGGCGCTGAGTGGATGACCGCGCAAGGCCGCCACGAAAGAAAAGGCTTCCGCAGTTTCTCAGTGTCGGGCCGCGTGAAGAATCCGGGCGTCAAGCTCGCGCCTGCCGGTATCACCATGCAGGAACTGGTCGACGAGTTCTGCGGCGGCATGCAGGAGGGCCATGTTTTCAAGGCCTATCTGCCGGGCGGGCCGTCAGGTGGCATTCTGCCGGCGTCCATGGCCGACATTCCACTTGATTTCGGAACCCTGGAAAAATATGGCTGCTTCGTCGGGTCGCACGCGGTTGTGATTTTGTCCGACAAGGACGACATAAAAGCTGCGGCGTTGAATTTGATGAAGTTCTTTGAGGACGAAAGTTGCGGCCAATGCACACCTTGCCGTGCCGGTACGGAAAAGGCGGCCAAGTTGATGGCCAAAGGTCCCTGGGACGTAAAGCTACTGGAAGAACTTTCAACCGCCATGCGCGATGCGTCGATCTGCGGTCTTGGCCAGGCGGCGCCGAACTCGTTGCTATGCGTGCTGAAATATTTTCCGGATGAATTGTCGAAGCCGCTGGGAAGCCGGTGATGTGCAACCGCCGACCTCATGGTTCGAGACGCGCAGCTTCTTCGCTGCGCTCCTCACCATGAGGCACTTAAGCCCTCATCCTGAGGAGCCCGCGTAGCGGGCGTCTCGAAGGATGAGGGTGATGAATGGATGACAGCAATGACCACAGGTAACGGCAAGGCCAAAAGCGTGAAGTTCGTCCTCGACGGCAAGGAAGTCGAGGCGCTGGAAGGCGAGACCATCTGGCAGGTGGCCAAGCGCCTTGGCACCGACATCCCGCATCTCTGCTATTCGCCTGAGCCCGGCTACCGCGCCGACGGCAATTGCCGCGCCTGCATGGTGGAGATCGAAGGCGAGCGTGTGCTTGCGGCGAGCTGCATCCGCAAACCGGCTGAAGGCATGAAAGTGAAGGCGACGTCGGACCGCGCCAGGACTGCGCGGCAGATGGTGTTCGAGCTGCTCATTTCCGATCAGCCGGACCGCAAGACCGCCGCGCACGATCCGCAATCGAAGTTCTGGGAATGGGCGGATCGGATGCAAATCGGCACCAGCCGTTTTCCAACGCATGGCAAACCCACGCCTGACCGCAGCCATCCGGCGATGGCGGTCAATCTCGACGCCTGCATTCAGTGCAATCTTTGTGTCCGCGCCTGCCGCGAAGTGCAAGTCAATGACGTGATCGGCATGGCCGGCCGCGGCCATGGCGAGAAGATCGTCTTCGATTTCGACGACCCGATGGGCAATTCCACGTGTGTGGCGTGCGGAGAATGCGTTCAGGCCTGTCCCACTGGCGCACTGATGCCGGCGACGCTGGTCAATGAGAAGAATGTCCGCACTGAATTTTCCGACCGTGAGGTGCACAGCGTGTGCCCGTATTGCGGGGTCGGCTGCCAGCTCACCTACAAGATCAAGGATGACAAGCTTCTTTACGTCACCGGCCGTGACGGCCCGGCCAATCAGAACCGCCTGTGCGTGAAGGGCCGGTTTGGCTTTGACTACATCAGCAATCCGCAGCGCCTGATCAAGCCGATGATCCGCAAGGACGGCGTGAAGAAAGCTGCCGATGACCTGGTCGACCCATCGAATCCGTGGACGCATTTCCGCGAGGCGACCTGGGAGGAGGCGATGGAACGCGCCGCCGCCGGCCTGAAGAAAATCCGCGACCGTGACGGCCCGCGCGCGCTCGCCGGATTCGGCTCGGCCAAAGGTTCGAACGAAGAGGCCTATCTTTTCCAGAAGCTGGTGCGCACCGGCTTCGGGTCCAACAACGTTGACCACTGCACGCGGCTCTGTCACGCGTCCTCGGTCGCGGCGCTCCTCGAAGGTGTCGGCTCGGCAGCGGTGACCGCGACGTTCAACGAATGCAAGAATTCCGACTTCATCATCGTCATCGGCGCCAATCCGACCGAAAACCATCCGGTCGCCGCCACCTTCTTCAAGCAGGCGGCCAAGCGTGGTGCCAAGCTGGTGGTGATGGATCCGCGCGGGCAGGCGCTCAAGCGCCACGCCTGGCGCATGATGCAATTCAAGAACGGCGCCGATGTCGCCATGCTCAACGGTATGCTCAATGTCATCATCGGCGAGAAGCTCTACGACCAGCAATACGTGCAAACTTATGTGGAGGGCTTTGAGCAGCTCGCCGACCACGTGAAGGATTTTACGCCGGAGGAGATGGCGCCGATCTGCGGCATTCCCGCCGACACGCTGCGCGAAGTCGCACGTAGCTTTGCGCGCGCGGAAAATGCGATCATTTTCTGGGGCATGGGCGTGTCGCAACACACCCATGGCACTGATAATGCGCGCTGCCTGATCGCGCTGTCGTTGATCTGCGGCCAGGTCGGTCGGCCAGGCACCGGCCTGCATCCACTGCGCGGGCAGAACAATGTGCAGGGCGCTTCGGACGCCGGCCTGATCCCGATGTTTTTCCCCGATTACAAGTCGGTGGAAAATCCGGAGATGATCACGAAATACGAAAAGGCCTGGGGCAAGAAGCTCGACCCCAAGCGCGGCAAGACCGTGGTCGAGATCATGGATGCCGTTCACAACGACGAGATCAAGGGCATGTACATCATGGGCGAAAACCCGGCGATGTCGGATCCCGATCTCAATCACGCGCGTGGCGCACTCGCCCATCTCGAGCATCTGGTGGTGCAGGACCTCTTCCTCACCGAGACCGCTTCCTACGCCGATGTGATTCTGCCTGCGTCGGCCTGGCCGGAAAAGGATGGCACCGTCACTAACACCAATCGTCAGGTGCAGATGGGCCGCAAGGCACTGCCGCTGCCCGGCGATGCGCGCCAGGACCTTTGGATCATCCAGGATCTCGCCCAACGTATGGGTGAACAATGGAACTACAAGCACGTTAGTGAAGTGTTCGAAGAAATGGCGCGACTGATGCCGGCGCTCGACAACATCACCTGGGATCGCGTCGAACGCGAGGATCACGTCACTTATCCGGTCGATGGCCCCGACGTGCCGGGCCGCGACGTGGTGTTCGACAAGGGATTTCCGCGACCGAACGGAATGGGCAAACTGGTGGCGGCGAAATTGCAACCGCCGAACGAGACGCCGGATGCGGACTACCCCTTTATCCTCACCACCGGCCGCCAGCTTGAGCATTGGCACACCGGCGCTATGACGCGGCGTGCGACCGTGCTCGATGCACTTGAGCCGGCGGCAGTCGCTTCGCTTTCTCGAGGGACGTTCGGCAAGCTCGGCATCAAGCCGGGCGACATGGTGAAGGTGACGACCAGACGCGGCGAGGTGGAGCTCAATTCGCGTCAGGACGACGGCATCCCCGACGGTGTAGTGTTCATCCCGTTTGCTTACGTAGAGGCGGCGGCGAATATCCTCACCAACCCGGCGCTCGATCCGTTCGGCAAGATTCCCGAATTCAAATTCTGCGCCGCCAAGGTGGAAGCGGCCAAGCCGCGGATGGAAGCGGCGGAGTAGGGGCCGCCTGGCCATACCTGGGATTGCGTCACGGCCGGGCTCGTGCCGGCCGTCGGCATTTTGGAGGCGGGGCTAAGCTTAATCCATTTATCTGGGCGTCCCCTAAGCGGTCCAACTCTTGCATAGAAACTGGTCAGACCGTTCGGATTTGGGGGAAACCGTAAGCGTGATGAACATCCAGCAACAGGTACCGGCGCGCCAAACTGTCGCACCAGCAGTTTCCAACCCGCTTGCAGATTTTATCGCCAGCGCTCATGCGGCCCTGGCGCCAGAGGGTGGCGGTGCCGTCGCGGATTACATCCCAGAGCTGCAAAAAGCAGATCCGCGCCACTTCGGCATCGCGCTCGCGACCATGGACGGCCATGTCTACGAGGCCGGCGATACAGCCGTGCCGTTTACAATTCAATCGATCTCCAAGGCTTTCGTGTTTGCTCTCGCGCTCGACCTGCTCGGCGCCGAACGTGTGGAAGCCAAGATTGGCGTCGAGCCGAGCGGGGATGCGTTCAATTCCATCCGGCTGCGATCCGACAATCGCCCGTTCAATCCGATGGTGAATTCCGGCGCGATTGCGTGCTCCGGGTTGCTGCACGAAGCCGAAGGCGAAAACGCTACGGAGCGCATTCGCGAGGTGCTCAGCCGGCTCGCGGGGCGCAATCTCATCATCGATGAACGGGTTTTTGCGTCCGAGCGGCTGACTGGTGATCGAAACCGGGCGATTGCTTACCTGTTGCACAACTACGGCATCATCAAAGGCGATGTCGACGCGGTCCTCGAGGTCTATTTTCGGCAGTGCTCGGTGCTCGTGACGGCGCGCGACCTTGCGCTGATGGCGGCAACGCTTGGCAATGGGGGCGTCAATCCGCTGACCGGAGAGCGTGTGATCGGCCCTTATGCGATTTCGCGCACGCTTTCGGTGATGACAAGTTCGGGCATGTATGACTATGCCGGTGAATGGATCTATCGCGTTGGATTTCCCGCCAAGAGCGGTGTCGGTGGCGGCATCCTGGCTGCATTTCCCTCGCAATTCGGTCTCGGCACGTTTTCGCCGCGGCTCGACGAGCACGGCAACAGCGTCCGCGGCTTGAAAGTGTGCGAGGCAATTTCAGCCCGGTTCGAGCTGCATATGCTTAATCGGACAACCGATGTACGCACTTGTGTTGTTGCGGACTATGATTTCGCTCGTACGTCGCCACGCGGACGCCAGCCTCACGAGCAAAAAATAATCGACAGCCACATGAGCGGCATGCGCGTTATCGAACTGACCGGCACGATTGCATTCGCGAATGCCGACTTCATTGCCCGCCGGGTGGCGACGGGCGCCGCACCATTGGTGCTTATTCTTGATTTTAGCCGCGTCCCTCACATCAGTTTTGGGGCAGCAGATTTGCTCGCAGACCTGCTCGGCAAGCTCTTGTCGCAGGGCATCGTGCCGGTCGTTTCCGGCCTTGAGCGGGACTCGCGCAATTGGAAAGCTGTAACGGGGCATAGCGGTGAAGGCCAGCAGATTCGCCATTTCGTTCGGCTTGACGAGGCTATCGAGTGGGCTGAAGACCAGGTCATCTATCGCTTCGGTGGCTTCACGAATTTGATGGAGTCGGTCCCTCTTACGGAGCAGGAATTGTTGCACGGGCTGCCTGTTCAACTGGTCGAGGAAATCGGAAATTTAGGCACTTTGCAGAGCTTTCGGCCGGGCGAGCAGATTATCGCCGGCGGGACGGCATCGACCTCAATCTTCTTTCTCCTGAGCGGAATGGTCAGTGTGAAGCTTGCCGACGGCGTGCGGCTGGCAACGCTGGTGCCAGGAATGGCATTTGGCGAGATGGCTCTGGTGGAGAGCCATCGCGGCGCGAATGTCTGGGCGGATACGGCAGTTAAATGCGTCGAACTTCCGCTCGAAAGATTTTACGGTTTTTGCGAGCTCTACCCGAAAATGGGCCAGGGCATTATGCGCAATCTCGCCGGTCTCTTGGCACGGCGCCTGGGACGTGCAAACCGGCGCATCGATTTGCTGAGCGCGACCTAGCGGCCCACGAAGCCCAAGTCCGCATCTTTACTTGGAAATCCGGCAGTCTTGATTGCAGCGGACAAGCGGAGAAGTATTAGCTGCCAGATCGCCGGGCTGTAATTCTATCGCCCATTTCCCGCCGTTTTCGCGGCGGAGAATTCCGATGCCTTCGGTGGGGCGCGAAGGCGAGTGGTCGGAGGGTAAATTCATGAACATCGCGTCGCGTATTCTGGGAGTCGCCATCGCCTGTGTTGCGATACCGGCAGTGGCCAAACCGGCCTACATTGCTTCAACCGTCAATTTGCGCGCCGCGCCCGGCACCGGCAGCGAGATTGTCGCCAAGATTCCCGGCGGCAGCCTGGTTGATACCGGCGGCTGCGACGAAGGCTGGTGCGAGATCACCTGGCAGGACAAGAAGGGCTTCGCAATCCAGACGGCGCTCGATATGAGCGGGCGCGTCCCGCACCAGCGCGCCGCTGCCGCAGGCCCTGCCTATCGGCAAGCTCCGCACGGCGAGCAGGTGGTCGAAGGTCCTGACGTTGTCGACGGCCCCGTCTATTACGATCCACCGGCAGTCGTTTACTACGGCGGGCCGTACTACCGCCCTTACTGGGGCTGGCGCCGTTACCGCTGGTGATGACTATTTCGCCGGTTTGCTGCTGCCGAACAAAAGTCCGAGCGTGACCAGCGTAACGACGTAGGCGATAATGCCGCCCGGTATCGCGACGTACAATTTCGCGCCGAGCTGTTGCTCCAGTACGAGCAGAACGGCGGCGCCGACCAGCACAGCGGCAAATCTGATCATGCGGTCGCGATTCATGCGCGCGGCTGCCTAGCGTTTGCCTTCCCTCGTCGCAGGCGCGCGCATATTCGCCCACGGGTCGGTGCGAACAGGCGTTGCATCGTTCTGATTCAGGCGCTTAAGCGTGGAGTCGTATTGCTTGTCGACGGCCTCGGCTTCTTTCTTCTTCAGGATTTCCTCCGGCGTGACCTCGCGTCCGCCTTTTTGTTGCGCGGAAACCGGTGCCGCAAGTAGCGCCAGCAACATGACGCCGATCGTAACGCGTCGCATGATTATTCCCCGGACTGTCTTACCCGCAAACACGCTACCACTTTCGGACAAAGCGCTCAATGCGATGAAATCATTGCATAATCGGCCTTTAGCCCGTATGAGGCTGCGGTGTAGGATGCCCGACACGCCGGTTTGGTAGCCGGCTCGCGGATACACGGGAATGTCGCTCGCTCACGATACATCGCCCAGGCCGACCCTGAACCCGCTCCGTCATGACTGGACGCGCGAAGAGGTGCGGGCGTTATTCGCGCTGCCGTTTCCGGAGCTGATGTTCCGCGCAGCCGCTGTGCATCGCGAGAATTTCGATCCCGCCGAAGTGCAGATATCCACGCTCCTGTCGATCAAGACCGGCGGCTGTCCGGAAGACTGCGCCTATTGCCCGCAGTCGGCCAAATTCGATACCGCCGTCAACGCCGAAAAATTGATGGAGCTCGATGCCGTACTTGCCGAGGCCCGCGCGGCCAAGGCCGGCGGGGCGTCGCGTTTTTGCATGGGCGCCGCCTGGCGCTCGCCGAAGGATCGCGATCTCGACAAAGTCTGCGCCATGATAGAGGGCGTGAAGGCGCTCGGCATGGAAACCTGCGTGACGCTCGGCATGGTGACCAGCGAGCAGGCGCGCCGCCTCAAGGTTTGCGGCCTCGACTACTACAACCATAATCTCGATACTTCGCCGGAATTCTATGGCGAAATCATTACCACGCGCACTTACCAGGATCGGCTCGACACACTCGACTACGTCCGCAATGCCGGTATCCATGTCTGCTGCGGCGGCATCGTAGGAATGGGTGAGGAGCTTGAGGATCGCGTTGGCATGATCGCGACGCTCGCAGGCCTGCCGGTGCACCCGGAGAGCGTGCCGATCAACATGCTGGTGCAGGTCGAAGGCACACCGCTCGCGGGCGAGGCGAAGCTCGATCCATTCGATTTCGTGCGCACCATTGCGGTCGCGCGCATCTGCATGCCGGCATCGGTCGTACGACTGTCTGCCGGCCGTGAAGACATGAGCGAGGAGACGCAGGCTTTGTGCTTTATCGCCGGCGCAAATTCGATCTTCTACGGACCGAAGCTGCTCACAACGCCCAATCCCGGCCGCGACCGCGATATGGCGCTGCTCGACAAGCTCGGTCTGCGGCCGATGGAGTGAGGCCTGCCCTAGGCGAAGTTGCGGACCAGCGCGAGACCGGCAAATAGCCCACCGATTGATAGTGCAACCGACAGCAGCACATACAAAGACGCCAGCCCGACCTGGCCCCGCTCATAGAGCAAGGCAACATCAAGCGAAAAGGTCGAGAAGGTCGTGTAGCCGCCGAGAATGCCGGTGGTGAGCAAGAGCTGCCAGTGCTGCGGGATGCCGCTCTTGAACGCGAAAAAGGCCACCAGGCACCCCATCACGATCGAACCGGTGACGTTTTCAAACAGAGTTGCGTAAGGGAATGCCGTTCCCAACAGCCGCGCGAAAACAAGATTAAAGCCGTGGCGGAGCGCGGCACCGACCCCGCCACCGATAAACACAATGAGAAAGCCCATCATTCATCCCCAAGGTTGGGCAAATGAAAAACCGCCCTATGGCAGACGGAGTCCCACCGCCGTGTGTCGCGGTAGGAGTCATCAGCCCCAAAATTTCGTAACTTGCGGGCGGTTATCGGGGGACCCCATCCCCATCGGGCCGAAACTACCGGCGGCACATGGCAGGGTCAACGGGGACGCGGCAGACATTTCACGCGCAGTCGACTAGTGTTCGCGCCGCTTTGACCCAAGCCGCTCCACCCCGCCGCCGCCGCCGCGCTTTCGACTGGTCGACCGCAGTCATTGCGGCGATGGCCGTTACGGCCGCTACCACAGTTTATGTGCGCGACGGGCGCGAACATTTTTTCGCAATCCTGCTTGGCGACGTGACCTTGTTCGCCGAGATGCTGCCCAAGGTCTTGGCCGGATGCCTGATCGGGGCCTTCGTGACCCTGCTGCTGCCGCGCGAAATGGTGGCCCGCTGGGTCGGACACGAATCCGGATTTCCTGGCCTGCTGATCGCCGCATTTTTCGGCTTCCTGCTGCCGGGTGGTCCGATCACGATCTATCCGGTGGCCGGCGCCTTCCTGGTCATGGGCGCGGACGCCGGCGCGGTGGTCGCGTTTATCGTGAGCTGGACGCTGATTGGCTACACCCGTGCGCTGGTGTGGGAGCTGCCTTTCTTTGGTTCGGACTTTGTCCTTTGGCGCATCATTGGAGCACTGCCGCTGCCAATCATTGCCGGGCTGCTGGCGCGGATCGCAGTGCGCGCCGGCTTTAAGTACCGCGAAAGCGACCAATGACGCTCGCCATCAACATACTCCTGTGGCTGGTCGTTGCAGGTCTTGCCTTCATCGCCGCCATGCGGGGCCAGGTTCTGCTCAAGGACGGCGCGCGTGGTGGCGCGATGGAGTTCCTGCTTCTGTTGCCGCGTATCGGCATTGGTGTGGTCGGCTCCGGATTTCTCGCCGAGGCTTTGCCGAATGAATGGATTGCCCCCTGGCTCGGCCCGCAGTCGGGCTTTTTCGGCGTGATGATTGCGACAATTGGTGGTGCATTGACGCCAGGCGGGCCGGTGGTCGGTTTTTCGATCGGGGCTGCCGCGCTGAAAAGCGGAGCCGGGGCGCCACAGGTCATCGCCTATTCGACCGCGTGGGCTTTGTACGCGATCCACCGGCTACTGATCTGGGAAGTTCCGCTGATGCCGGCGCGCGTAGTCTGGCTGCGCGCGATGGTGTCGCTGCCGTTGCCGTTTCTGGCGGCTGCACTCGCCATCCTGCTTGGAAAACCATGATCGTTGCTGGTCGACTCCGGCGCTCCTCCGAAGGCGCATTGGAGGTCCCACTCAATAGGCCGGCGCTTCAGGGACAGGTCGTGAGCGTCACCGGGTCTGCGTTCGGCAGGACATAGTCACCCATCGGCCGACAGCGCTCCTTAATACAGATTTCCCAGTCCGCTGTAGAGCCGGAGCGACGAAGGACCACTTTTGTCATCGTCCCCAGCGGGGCCACGTAGTGCCACCATTTGCCGTCAAAATGGGCGTTCGGCGGCGGTTCCATGCCGGCGCCGGTGGCCTGGATGCGGTCTTCCTCCAACACCAAACCGGCCGGTGTCGCCCGCCAGTCCTCCTCCCAGCGGGTTTTCTCGATCGAATGCGTCCAGGCCAATGTCAACGCGAGTGTGCCAAGGCGAACTGTCGCGCCGGCGCTGAGCAGGCACAGTTCCATCGTTACTCGGCCGGCCGCACTGCCGCGGCGGTGCGACGGCCGCGATGAGCCTTCCAGAACTGGTAGGCCATGAAGAGACCGCAGGCCGTGAAACCGGCGGGGTCGGTCCAAGGATATTCCACCACCAGTAGCGCGGCCGACAAAAATGCGATGATACGCTCCGCCCAATTCACGGGCGCGAGGAAATATCCGATAGCGGTCACACCCCACATGGTCACCGCCAGCACGGCCTTTACAATTACATAGGTGGCCGCAAAGGCGAACCCGTAGAGATCGACACGTGGGCCCACCGGCTGCAGCATAAGCGCAGGCGCATAGACTGCCATAAACGGCGCTATCCAGCCGGGTAGCGCGATCTTCACCGCGGTCCAGCCGATTTTAAAGCCGCTCTCTTTCGCGATCGAAGCGGCGGCGAAGGCGGCCAAGGCCACTGGCGGAGTCAGGTCCGCCATGATGCCAAAATAGAAGACGAACATGTGCGACACGATCAACGGTACGCCAAGGTGCAACAGCGCGGGTGCGGCTATCGAAGACGTGATGATGTAGTTGGGTATCGTCGGGATTCCCATACCCAGGATGAGCGACGTGATCGCGGTCAGGCATAGCGAAAAGAAGATCGAGCTCTCACCAACCGAAACGATTACACGCACGAAGTTCGTGGCGGCGCCAGTCAGCGTCAGCGTGCCGATGATGGTCCCAACAAGTGCGCAGGCGACGCCGACCGGCAGCGCATGACGCGCACCGTCGGCCAGGCTATTCAATGCAACCTTCAGGGTTTCGCGTCCTCCCTTAACGAAGGTCGTAATGGCCATGAGCACCACCACCATCGCGATCAGCAGCCAGACGCCAAATTCGAAGAACAATGCGGCCGACAAGCCAAGCAGGATCCAAAAAGCGACGCGTAGCGCCGGCGCCGGAATCGCAGCTACGATTGGATGGCTGAAGATCACCATCACCGTTAGGCCGAGACCGATTGTTCCGGCGAAAAGCGGTGTATAGCCGGCAAACAGCAACACCACGAGCGCCGCCAGCGGCATCAGGAGGAACCAGTTCTTGGTCAAGGCGCCTATAGCGCTTGGACACTGATCCTTGGGCAGTCCTACGAGGCCACGTTTGCCCGCTTCCAGATGCACCGCCCAGAACGCCGAATAATAATAGAGCAACGCTGGCACGATGGCGGCGATACACACGGTGGAATAGGGGACGTTGATGGTCTCCGCCATAATGAAGGCGACGGCTCCCATCACTGGCGGCATGATCTGACCGCCCATCGAGGACGTGGCTTCAACCGCGCCGGCGAAATAGGCCGGGTAGCCGAAGCGTTTCATCAGAGGGATAGTGAACTGTCCGACCGTTACAACATTGGCGATGCCAGAGCCATTAATGGTTCCCATAAGGCCAGACGAAATCACCGCCACCTTGGCCGGGCCGCCGCGCGCGTGGCCGACCGTGCCCATTGCGAGATCGGTGAACAGGCCAATCATGCCAGCGCGTTCGAGAAATGCACCGAACAGGATAAACAGGTAAATATAGGTCGAGGAGACGTAGATCGGGATGCCGTAGATGCCCTCGGTGCCGAGGAACATCTGGTCCACGACCTGCGCAAAATCGTAGCCGCGCGTGTTGAGTGGGCTCGGAAAATACTGGCCGAACAGGCCATAGCTTAAAAAGATGGCGCAGATGATGGGCAGCACTGCCCCCATCATACGGCGACCGGCTTCGAACACCAGCGCCACGACGACGACGCCAACGACGATATCCAATCTGTTAGGGTCACCGGCGCGCAGTATGAGGTCGTTATAGAAAACCCAATGGTAAAAGCCGAGGACGAAGCCGGTGAGCCCGAGCCCCCAGAGCACGAGCTTGGAGGCAAAGCCTTTCGTCAGCGTGGCGGCGACGCCGAATACCATAAGCATCAGGAAGCCGACGTGCACTGAGCGAACGATATGGCTTGGTAATGGACTGAAGGTTGCAGTGACAACCTGGAACGCCGAAAAAGCAACGGCGGTCCAAAACAGCACCTGACCCGCCAGGTCGTTACCCCAGCCCTTATCCAAACGGGCTTCGGTCTTGGTCTGGCCCGGCAGCGGAGTTGTTTCGACGGCCGTCATTGACGTGATCCCCTCAACAACTCCGACATCCAGTACTCGCCCTGATTAGACACGTTCCGGCATGGGGGGCAGCGACGCCCTCAATGCCGATCAACCAGGTTGTGTCAGGAGCCAACACCTTTCTCCTTGTAGTACTTAGCGGCGCCCGGATGCAGCGGCACGGGCGGATTTTCTGGCGGCCTGGTCGAGCGTGATCGCTTTTGCCGCGGAATGCGCCGCTTGCAGCGCCGATAAATTGTCGAAGATGGTCTTGGTCATCTCATAGACCTCCTGATCGGAGAGCCCGGCGCGGGTGACGAGATAGTTCGGCACCACCGCGGCGTCGACGTTACTATCGTTGCCTTTGTAAGTACCGCCCGGGATCGGCATTGATTGATAGGGTGTGCCGATCTTGGCCACCACCGATTTCGGAATCTCCACAATCACGCAGTCGACCGATGAGCACAGATCCCGGATAGCCGACACGCCGAGCCCCGCGGAAATAAGCGTCGCATCGAGCTGGCGGTTCTTCATCAGTTCGACCGATTCGCTAAAAGGTAGATATTCGACCTTGCCGAGATCGCTGTATTTCATTCCTGCGCCGCCGAGGATCGCGCGCGCATTGAGCTCGGTGCCGGATTTCGGTGCGCCAACGGACAGCCGCTTGCCCCTCAGGTCGGCCAGTGTCTTGATTCCGGAATCCTTCAGTGCGGCGATCTGAATATAATTCGGATAGATTGCGGCAACAGTCCGCAGCTTGTCGAGCTTGCTCTTGAACCCAACTTCCGCATTGCCGTTCCAGGCGTCAGCGAGCGAGTCGCCAAGCGTGAAAGCAATTTCGCCTTTGCCGGCTTGCAGCAGGTTCAGGTTTTCGACCGATGCTTTGGTCGACTGCACAGAAGGCTTAACGTCTTTCATCTTCTCGGCGTAGATTTTCGATAGCGCAACACCGAGTGGGTAGTACACTCCGCCCGTGCCACCGGTGAGAATATTGATGAATTCTTCCGCGTTCGCGCCGATCGGTGCGAACGCAATGGCCGCGGCGAACAGGCCAAAGCCGGCAATTCTGGGATAATTTGTCATGAGTTCCGTTCCTCCATTTCCACGATCAGGCTGGTCATGCGCTGCCGGCCTTAGTCGACACTTTAACCGCCTGCCGCGCTGCTGGCGAATATCCGCAAGGCCGGAATTGCAGGGTTAATACGCCAAGCTTGGTGCTTTGGAAGCGCGAATATCATAAGTCCGGGCGGATCAAAACGGCTGGATTCGGTCGCCGGTAGCGACGGACCAAGGACGCGGTGCGGTCGGCCGAGCCAGACAAATAAAATAACCGACTGCGCTGAGGCATGCGATGCAGAAACTGACCGGCCAATCGGAGTAAAAGGCCATCGTGAGGCCGAGCCACGCGTCGGCGAGCGCAAGCCCGGCGGAGACGAAAAGACCCGTCCAGAGGCCGGTCGTGACCCGCTGCGCGGCGGCCGGCGGCCCAACCATAAGCGTGAAGACCAGAAGCACACCGACGATCTGCGCGCAGGCTGACACCGCAATTGCGACGAGCGCCAGGAACGCGATCGACACGAACCGCAGTGGCACGCCCTTGGCTTCCGCCAATTCAGGTTGAAGACTGGAAAAAACGAGGGGGCGCATGATTGCCGCGAGTGCTGCAAGCGTAATTGTCCCGAGCACAGCCAGTATCACGATCATCGTGTGATCGACCGCCAGCACGTTGCCGAACAGGATCGCGGTCGCCTGCGTGGCGAAGGATGTATAGTAGTGCAGGAACAAGAGCCCAAAGCCTAGCGCCAGCGACAGCACCACGCCGATGGCAATATCCCGGTTGCTGATGCGCTCACTCAGCGCGCCTATCACAATGCCGGCAGCCAGCGTGAATCCAAGCAGGCCCCATAATGGTGCAAGTCCGATTAGCCCGGCACCCGTCGCACCGGCAAAGCCGATATGGGAGAGCGCGTGACCCGCGAAAGTCTGTCCGCGCATCACCAGGAAATAACCGACCAGGCCGGACACCACCGCGACAATGCCGGCGGCTGCGAAGGCGTTGATCATGAATTCGTAGGCGAACATGTCAGTGATGGTGGTGCTGGCCATGCTCATGTCCGTGATCGTGCAGATGGTCGGTGCGTTCGACGTCGCGTCCGCGCGACATCACGAAAATATGGCCATCGGCTCGCACCACATGGATCTCGGTACCGTAGAGCTGCGATAGCACCGGGGTGGTCACGACCTGCTCGACGGTGCCGAGCACGGCCTGCCCGCTGCCGAGATAAAGCACGCGGTCGAGCGTGCCGAGCAGTTGGTTGAGTTCGTGTGCGCTGAACAGAACTGTGATCTTGCGCTCGCGGCAGACCTTGCGCACCACCTCGATCGCAACCTCCTGATGGCGGGCATCGAGGCTGATCAGCGGCTCATCAAGCAGCAGGAGCTTGGGTTGCCCGATCAGGGCCTGCGCCAGCAACAGCCTCTGGCGTTCGCCGCCGGATATATCGGACAGCGGCCGGGCAGCAAGGTCGCGTGCGCCAACGGCCGCAAGCGTTTCCTCGATTGCGACACGGTCGTGGTAACCGGACGATGGCAATCCCCAGCGTTCGCCGTTGAGCGAACTCGCAATGAAATCGCGTCCGCGTACGCGCAAGTCGGGCAGCACTGTGCGCAGTTGTGGCAGATAGCCGATTTCGGGGTTGCCCCGCTGAGGGTTGGCGCCGAACACCTTGATGCTGCCTGCGCTTGGCGAAACCAGGCCAAGAATTGCCCGCATCAAAGTCGTCTTGCCGGCGCCATTGGGCCCAAGGACACCGATGAACTCACCCGCCTCGATCGCGAAGCTGACATTCGACAATACGGCGCGGTCACCGACTTGAAGCGTGGCATGGTCGAGCGCGATTACGGTCACGAGTCCGGGCCGCTCAACGCCTTGTCGACTGCGTCCAGCTCGACAAGCACCCAGTTCTGGAACGAGATATTCGCCGGCATCGTTTCGGTAATGGCGATCACAGGGATCTTGGCCGCGCCGGCGATCGCGCGCATGCGCTCGGTCAGCTTTTCCGAAACCTGGCTGTTGTAGATCAGGGCCTTGACCTTGTGCTCTTTCAGATCGCTCTCCAGCGCGGCGACGTCACGCGCGCTCGGCTCGGTATCGTTCATCATCGCGAGCTGAAAGCGCTGATTGCGCATGGTGAGGCCGAGCGCGTCGGCCATGAGGCCGAAAACAGGCTCGGTGGCGGTCACGGCGGTTCCGGCATGTTTGGCCTTTAGCTGAACAATGCGTTGTTCGATACGCGCGAGTGAGGCGAGCGTTGCCTTGAGTCGCCCGGCGAAGTCCGCAGCGTGCGCGGTGTCGAGTTTTGTCAGTGCATCGGCAACGGCGACGGCCATCGCGGGCATTGTTGCGGGGTCGTACCACACATGCGGGTTGTCGCCCGACTTCCGTCCGGTGAGTTGTGCAGCGTTAATGACGAGGCGTCTGGAGCGTGGCGCTGCACTCAGAAGCTTGTCCATCCAGGGATCGTAATCGGCACCATTGAGAATCACGAGCTGGGCGTTAGCAAGCTGGCGGACGATGCCCGGTGTTGTTTCGAACAGGTGCGGGTCCTGATCGGGATTGCTCATGATACTGACGACCGCAACGCGCTCGCCGCCCACCTGGCGTGCAATATCGCCGTAGAAATTTTCCGCGGCAACGACAGCAATTTTGGGATCGGCAGCTGGCGCGTGCGCCGTCTGCCCCGCGGCCAACCTCATGCCCATGACCAAGGCGATAACCGATCCAGCGATGACTTTCATCTCTCAAAGCCTGTATTTGGCCAGCGTTTCGCGAGCATAATGTAACATTATAACATTTCAGATTACAAGGCGGCCCTTGGATAATGAACGGGCTGCGGGGGCTTGGTCAGGCGTCGGCTTTTGCCAGGCCGCGGACAAGCCAGAAGCGGACCATCCGGCGCGCGGTTGCCACCGATAGTTTGAGAAAATCATTCCGCGCCTGGGCGGCGTCGGTCGCGGGCACCTCATAGGGTGCAAACCGCAGCTTCAGAATTGCGCTGAATGTCTGCCAGCGCAATTCCGCCGCCTTGCAGGCCACCAGGACGCCGTCGTAGCGGACGTTTTGCATCAACCGCTCGATCAGTTCGACGGGTGTTGCGCACATGCGCGCGAGACTGACGACCGTTTCTTCATATTGACCGCCATCGGCAAAACCGGCGATGGCCGTCTCGTTGAGCTGACCGGTCCCTTGAAGTTTATCGACCAGCGCAGTCGCACGGCTGAAGTCTCGAGGTGCCGATGCGTTCCGCAGGACCTTATCCGACACCGAGAAAAGCACCTGTTGAATTGCGGCCCGGCTTTCAGGTGGGACCACTGTCAGCAGGCGCGCGCGAACCGTCTCGGTAGCCTTCGAAACCAGGTCCTGGAGCATTTGCGGTGGCAAATCCATCCGCACGCCGAGATTCTCGGCAAGGCGCTCGTCGGTCTCCGCGCGATGCGCGAGCTCGCCATAGCCGGTTTCGGAAAAGGTTGCGCCTTGATTCTGTGACAGCTTATGGATCACGGTGGTGTCGCCGCGCTGTATCAGGATATCGGTGACCGCTGCCGCGAGGCGTTTGCGTTCGGAAATGGCGCCTAGGTGGCTTTGACCTTTCTCGGCCGCAATTTCGATCAGGTCGTTGTCGGTGAGCTGAGTCGATTGTGCCAGCACGGGCCCGGCGACTGCTATTTCATCGTGATGTGCAAGGGTGCGGATGACGCCGGTGGGGGCGTTGTCGATGGGGGCGAGCTTGGCGCCAAGCTCGGCAAGTGCTTTGGTCTCAACCTGCCGCACGAGGTGGGCGAGCACATCGTCAAAGAGGCCGACTTGCTCTTGATTGAATGCAGCAGCGTCGCCAAGAAATAAATCGGTTACGCGCCTGAGGATTTCAGTGCGCCGATCGCTTGAGCCCGCGGTCAGGACAAGTTCGAGTTCGTCGATAACGGACGCGGCCTGCGACATTTCTTGTCTTGGGCGGGATTCTTCCCGCCACCTTCCACTGACTGCCGTGAGATATTCCGGCGCCCCAGTGCACCATATCGGTGGGCCGTAAAGCTTAGGTAAAGCCGCGCCCGGCCTGGGATCGCAGCAATTCACCAAGCATCACAATAACTTAGTTTGGCGACTACTGCGCGTGAATATTGCCTTCCTTGACCACGCGGGCCCATTTGGTGATTTCCGTCTTGATGTAGTCGGCGAACTGGGCGGAAGTCATATCAAGGGTTGCCGCGCCCTCGCGCGCGAATGCGGACTGTAGTTCGGGCGATTTCAACGCCTCTTGGGTGGCGGCGTAGAGTTTATCAACAATCGGTTTGGGCATCCCGGCCGGGCCCACCAGGCCCCACCAATTATCGGCCACGTAACCCGGCACCCCGGCTTCGGCGATCGTCGGCACGTCCGGCAGGACCGGGCTGCGTTTGGCGCCGCCGGTGCCCAATGCAATCAGCTGACCGGATTTGATGAACGGTGTGGTCTGCACGAGCGAGGAGAACATGATCTTCACGTGACCGGCAATCACGTCCTGCATTGCAGGCCCGCCGCCCTTGTAAGGGACGTGTACGAGATTGACGTGCGCCTGCAGTTTGAACAATTCGGCGCCGAGATGCTGGAAGCTGCCCACGCCCGCGGAGGCGTAGTTGAGTTCGCCGGGCTTCTCTTTGGCGAGCTTGAGCAAGTCCTTCACCGATTTGATCGGCGATGTCGGATTGACCACCAGGACGTTCGGCCCGGTTGCGAAGATGGAGATCGGAGTGAATGATTTAATCGGGTCGTATTTGAGCGTGTACAGCGCCGGGTTGACCGCGTGCGCGATCGAGACGACGCAGACACTGTATCCGTCGGGTGCCGCGGTGGCGCAAGCCTCGGTGCCAATGGTGCCGCCGGCACCCCCGCGGTTGTCGACGTAAACCTGCTGTCCCAATTTCGTGCTGAGCTGCTGCGCGACCAGCCGACCAACTACGTCGTTGCTGCCACCGGGCGGGAACGGAATGATCAGCCGGACCGGCTTGGTCGGATAGTCATCGGCAAAAGCCGGAGGCGCGAGTGCGAGCAACAAGGCCGCGGCAGTGATCCATCGTGGCAGCGATTTCCTCATGATGCCTCCCAAAGGTCGCATTTCGTTCAGTGCCAGTAGGGCGGATAGTTTGTGTTCTTTTGCTCGGCGTCGAGCCGGCGAAGCATGGCGGGCCATTCAAGAATGCCGTAAGGCCGTCGCGTGCCCGGCTGATACAGATCCGCAGTGTGCGCGAGCACATTTTCGCCGGGCATCGTCAACTCGGTGCGCGCGGCCATGGCGTCGACCTGCGAGCGGCAGGACAATTCAAGCTGATACATGGTGTTAAACGCCTGCTGCACCGTCGCGCCGCAGGTCAGCAGGCCATGGTTGCGCATGATAAGGGCGTCGTGTGGGCCGAGATCGCGCACCAGCCGCTCGCGTTCATCGAGCTCGAGCGCGGGTCCCTCGTACTCGTGATAGCCAATGTGACCAACGAAGCGGATCGACGTCTGCGACAGCGGCAGCAGGCCACATTTCATCGCGGCGACGGCCATGCCGGCGCGGGTGTGCGTGTGCAGGACACAGGCGACATCGGGACGGGCCTTGTGGATCGCGCCGTGGATAACGTAGCCCGATTTATTGATTCCGTAGTCGGTATCAGGCTTCCAGATGATTTCGCCGTCGACATGGATTTTCACCAGGCTGGAGGCCGTGATCTCCTTATAGAGCAGGCCGTAAAGATTAAGCAGAACAACATCTTCTTCGCCGGCGACCCGCGCGGTGATGTGATTGTAAATCAGGTCGGTCATTCCATAAGTGTCGACCACCCGGTAGCACGCGGCGAGGTCGACCCGCGCCCGCCATTCTTCCGGCGACACCTGGCCCTTGATCGACGGGAAATCGGTCGAATAGTTCATGGCGTTTCCCTTTGCGAGCGGGCGTTGACCGCCCTGCTATGCTTATTTCGCAACAATATCCTTGGGGGTGGCGCGATCAATAGCTGCGAGAGGGTGCCAGTGACAGGTCAATCCGTTACAGCCCGCCGGTTTCAATGGGGGCGAGGCGCCGTTTATTCGTTGCATTGCTTGCAGCGATCGTGATTGCACCGGTCGGGTCTATCGCGGGTGCATGGGCTGCGGACATGCCGGTCAACGCGGCAGCGCCGAAGGCCGCCAAGCTTCCGTACGACTGGTTGTGATCACAACCCAGGCGCCTAATACTTATGGTGTGAATTGGGTCGGTTACATTCGCGGTGACGCTGGTTATGTGTTCGACAATTGGCTCCTTTTCATCGCCGGCGGATTTTCGGCGCGCTGGCATGGAAATTTGATCCGTTCGGCATGCGACCATAGTCGTCCGCTCGCAGCCTGTTTTTGAATCCCTGAGAGCATAGGACGGTAACGTGATAGGGCGTGCCTTGTCATTGCGCCGTATCGCGCATCGAGATTCACAAAATTGGAGGCGTGTCCTTAACGCCCCGGCAGATATTTTCTGGCAATGTATGTACCTCGAGAACCGGGACACTCTTCAGTGGCGGCACAGCGCGTCCAGCTTTTGCGGAAGACCGGCTACCAGCGTGGCGTGGTGGCGTGCCGGAAATGCAGTGCGCTCGTCCCCGTGCAACATTTCAGTGCGCTGCCCGACGAATTCTCGGTGCGTTGCCCAAGCTGCGGTTATCGCGCCTTTTACGCCAAGCGTGCTGTTTCGATCCAGGACCTGCCCGAACGGCGGAAAAAGCCGCGGCGCTAGGCTGTTAAACAGGCGCCTTTCGGGCCTTTTGTAATCACTCCCGAGATTGCCTATATCTCCGTCATCACGGAGCCTCCATTTCCATGTCTGCGCCCCCGTCAACTGAAAAAATCCCCGTAACCGTGCTGACCGGCTACCTTGGTGCCGGAAAAACCACGTTGCTCAACCGCATCCTGTCCGAGCCGCACGGCAAGAAGTTTGCCGTCATTGTCAACGAGTTTGGCGAGATCGGCATCGACAATGAGCTGGTAGTGAACGCCGACGAAGAAGTGTTCGAAATGAACAACGGTTGCATTTGCTGCACCGTACGCGGGGATCTTGTGCGCATCATCGACGGGCTGATGCGGCGCAAGGGCAAGTTCGACGCCATCATCGTCGAGACCACCGGTCTGGCCGACCCTGCGCCGGTCGCGCAGACCTTTTTCATGGACGAGCAAGTTGGCGCCAGGACAAAATTAGATGCTGTCATCACGGTCGCCGACGCCAAGTGGCTCAGTGACCGGCTCAAGGACGCGCCCGAGGCCAAGAACCAGATCGCCTTCGCTGACGTCATCCTGATCAACAAGACCGATCTGGTTGATCCGCAGGAATTGAGCGAGCTTGAAGCGCGCATCCGTGGCCTGAACCCGTATGCGCGGCTGCACCGCACAGAGCGCGCCAAGATCGACATCAATGAAGTCCTCGGCCGCAATGCGTTCGACCTCGATCGCATCCTCGATATCGAGCCGAATTTTCTCGAAAGCGAGCACCATGACCACGATCATCATCATGACCATAGCCATGGCGATCATGGCGCCCACCACCATCATCATGGCAACGGTCTCAAGCACTATCACGACGAAGACATGCAGAGCGTGTCGCTCCGGAGTGGCGCCCCGTTGAACCCGGACAAATTTTTTCCCTGGGTGCAGGATCTGGTAGCGACCGAAGGACAGAACATTCTGCGCTCGAAGGGGATCCTGTCATTCAAGGACGACCCTGAGCGTTTCGTGTTTCAGGGCGTGCACATGATTCTCGACGGCGATCATCAGCGTCCGTGGCGTGCCGACGAGAAGCGCGACAGTCGCATTGTCTTCATCGGCCGTAATTTGCCGGAAGATAAAATCCGCCAAGGCTTCGAGGCTTGTGTGGCATGATTCAGCCTCGACCGGCCTCACGGTGAGGAGCCCGCGAAGCGGGCGTCTCGAACCATGGGGCCGCCCTCATCCTTTGAAACGGCGCTTCGGGCCTCCTCAGAATGAGGGCGGAGAAACGTCGTGACCGATCTCCAAACTCCCGTTCCTTCGCTCGCCGACCGGGTGCGCTCCGTCGATGCGGGCGCACCTGTGGTCGGCGCGCATTTCCTGGGCGAGACGCCAGTATTTGTGCTCGGCGAGGAAACGCTGCTTTTCGTGGACGAAGCTGAACGTCGCATCCCGGTGCATGGCGGCGGCATCCTGGCGAGCGTCTCCAATGGCGAGCGCATCGTTACTGGCGGTGATGATGGCAAGCTCGTGGCAACAGACGCTGGCGGGAAGCATCGCGTGCTGGCTTCCGACGATAAGCAACGGTGGATCGACCAGATCGCATTGGGACCGGACGATGCGGTGGCATGGTCCGCGGGTAAAACAGCGCATGTTCTTACCGGGAAGGGCGACGAGCGGCTGTTCGAAGCGCCTTCGACGGTGGCGGGCCTCGCTTTTGCGCCGAAAGGTTTTCGCCTCGCCATCGCGCACTACAATGGCGCTACGCTCTGGTTTCCGAACGCCGCCGGTGCAAAGCCGGAAGGGCTCGAGTGGAAGGGCTCACATCTCGGTGTCACCATCAGCCCGGATGGCAAATTCCTGATTACGACCATGCAGGAGTCGATGCTGCATGGCTGGCGTATTGCCGACGCCAAGCACATGCGAATGTCGGGCTACTCGGCGCGTGTCCGCTCGCTCAGCTGGAGCGCGGATGGTGCATTCCTTGCAACATCGGGCTCTGAACAGCTTATCCTTTGGCCCTTCGACGGGAAAGACGGCCCAATGGGTCGGCAGCCAAAAATCCTTGCGCAATCGGAATCGCGGGTTGTCGTTGTTGCCTGCCATCCGAAGCAACCCGTGGTGGCGGTGGGATACGCAGATGGTGAGGTGAAGCTGGTGCGGATTGATGACGGCGCCTTGATTCTGGTCCGTCATGGTGACGGCCAACCGGTGAGTGCGCTGGGCTGGAGTGGCACAGGCCAGATGCTCGCGCTAGGCACCGAATCGGGTGCCGCCGGAATTCTCGCCCTGTGATCGCCGCAATATCCCGTCTCACTGAGATGGACCGTCTGCCACTGCGAGCACTAACGTGGAAGCCGGGAGATTCGGAACCAACCCCGGGTGCCGCAACTTATCTGGCTTGCGGCCGGGCGCGATCGAGGGGCAGGGGAATAATCATGGCGATCACTCATCAGTTGCGCCGTTTGGCTATTGTTGCCTTGATCGGCGGCGGAATTGTCTTTGGCGCAGTCGCGACGCCTATCGCACTCGGAGCGATGACGCCGGCAGCGGCGCAAATTTCCGAAGACGCGCAGGTAGCGCTTGAGCAGTACGGCAGCTGGCGCCCGCATCCGCGCTTCGGCGAGGTCTGGGTGCCGACCGGTGTGCCGCCGGATTGGCGACCGTATGCTTACGGCCACTGGGTCTACACGGACGAATGGGGCTGGTACTGGGTCTCCGACGACGTCGAGGCCGATTGGGGCTGGGTCGTCTTCCATTACGGTCGTTGGGTATTCGAACGAGGCTTCGGCTGGTTCTGGGTGCCGGGTGACGAGTGGGCACCGGCCTGGGTCGATTGGCGCTACGGCGACGACTATTCCGGTTGGGCGCCGCTGCCACCGGACGAATTGATCGAAACGTATGAGGTCGAGCCGAACTATTGGGTCTTTGTGCCGACCCGCTTCATTGGAGCGCCACGCTTGCGCACCTACTACGTGCCTGTTCAACGCCGGTCGGTGATTTTGCGCTCAACGCACATCGTCAATCGCACCTTCGGCGTGCGGGGCTCGCGGCTCGCAGTCAATCCCGGCATCTCGCCTGCTTACGTGGCCCGCGTGAGCGGAGCACCCGTCTCAACCTACCGGGTGCATCCGCGCGTTTTTGCCTCGACGCAAGGTGTTGCGGGTGCCGTGCAAGTTCGCCGTGAAGATTTGCGCGGCACGCGCGGCGGCAGACCTGGAGGACCTGGCGGCGCGGGCGCTCGAACGCGCCTGGGCCCCGTGTCCGTCGAGCGGACGACGGCGGTCATCCGGCCAAACGCCGCAGTGACTGCTCCGCAGCCGCTCGGAAAAAACGAACCTGGCCGACTAGGAACGCACCCACCGCGCGCAGCACAAGGCGCCGCGCCGACACCATCGGTTGCACCTGCGCAAGGGCAGCCGCCGTCGCAGACTCCGCCGCCAAGGTCTGGCGGGCCAACGGTGCCATCGGGCTCCGGTTTGCGCTCGGGGCCACCGCCGGCCACGGCCGTGCCCCCCAGCGGACCGCCGCCTGCTGAGCGACTGGAGCGGCGGGAGGAACGCCGCGATCTGCGCCAGCCCGGAGGCACGGGCGGCGGAACGCCGCCGGCTGGACAATCGGTTCCGCAGACGCAGCCGGATATCGTGCGGCCAATTCCGCCACAGACGCCGCCACCACCACCGCCGCCTCCGCCGCAAGAACGGCGCGTACAACCACCGCCGCCACCGCCCCCGCCGCAACAGCGGCAGGTGCAGCCGCCACCGTCGCCCGCTGTGCGTCCGCCGCCTCCACCACCACCGGCAGCGCGTGCGCCTGCGCCGCCACCGCCGGCAGCGCGTGCGCCTGCACCGCCACCGCCGGCCGCACGTGCGCCCGCGCCGCCTCGGGGCGCGCCACCGAAGAAGCCGCCACCGAAGCCCGGCGAGAAGCCGCCAGAGCCGCCGAGATAGGCGGATCGACAGGGACAAATGAAACGGGGCGGCCCCAGGGCCGCCCGTTGCACATCTGGTTTCCGCCGCGCGCGCTGCTCAGCGCACGAGCACGTTCTTGAACTGCCAGGGATCACGCTTGTCGATGTCTTCCGGAAACAAACCAGGCCGCCGGGTAAGCGGGGTCCAGTCGGTATACGTACCGACTACCGGTCCCAGATAGGGCGTTTGCACTTCAAGACAGCGGCGGAAATCCATCTCGTCGGTTTCGACGATACCGGCGTTGGGGTTCTCCAGCGCCCAGACCATGCCGGCAAGCACAGCCGAGGTCACTTGCAGGCCGGTGGCGTTCTGGTAGGGCGCGACGTCGCGTGTTTCGTCGATCGAGAGTTGTGAGCCATACCAATAAGCGTTCTTCTTGTGGCCATAGAGCAGGACGCCGAGTTCGTCGATCCCGTCGGCGATCTCGTGTTCGTCCAGAATGTGGATTTGCTTCTGCCGCTCGCCCTCGCGGCCAAACATCTCGTGCAGAGAGAGCACGGCGTCGTTGCACGGGTGATAGGCATAGTGGCAGGTCGGCCGGTAGACGAGCTTGCGGCCTTGCCGCAGCGTGAAGTAATCCGCGATCGAGATTGACTCATTATGGGTGACCAGGAAGCCGTACTGCGCTTGCGCCGTCGGCGTCCAGGAGCGTACCCGGGTGTTGGCGCCAGGCTGCAACAGAAAGATCGCCGCGCCGCAGCCCGACTTGTGTTTGCGGGCGTTCGCCGGCGTCCACTTTTCGTGCGTGCCCCAGCCGAGCTCGGCCGGTTGCAAGCCCTCCGACACGAATCCCTCGACCGACCAAGTGTTGACGAATACGTCCATCGCCTTGGGCTGCTTGGCGCGTTGCGTGTCGCGTTCGGCGATATGGATGCCCTTGATGTTCGCTCGCTTCGCAAGACGAGCCCATTCCTCGCGTGTCTTGGGCTCCTTGAATTTCAGGCCGGTATCCTTGGCGATATTGAGAAGCGCCTGCTTGACGAACCAGGACACCATGCCGGGATTCGCGCCACAACACGACACCGCGGTGGTCCCGCCAGGGCGATTGCGCCGCGCCGCAAGGATGGTCTCGCGCAATGCATAGTTAGACCGTGCTTCCGGTC
Organism: uncultured Alphaproteobacteria bacterium; assembly: GCA_963815055.1. Lineage (GTDB taxonomy): Bacteria > Pseudomonadota > Alphaproteobacteria > Rhizobiales > Xanthobacteraceae > Pseudolabrys. The sequence goes on from CAWFEU010000002.1 coordinate 41,577, forward strand.
CGAGCTTTGGATCGAAATAAAAGCCCGACCAGGGCTCGACGACGGTGTCGATGTAGAGCGCGCCGATCTGCCGGCATAGCTCCATGATGTCGAGCGACGACGTGTCGACCGACACGTTCACGCAGAAGCCCTGGCCGCCACCGGCCGTGAGCAATGGTGTGAGCAGGTGCCGGTAGTTATCCTTGGTGACGGCCTGGCGGATGAAGCGGATGCCCCGCTCGTCCAGCATCTTGCGGTCCTTGTCCTCGGGGTCGATAACCACGAAGCGGGCCTTGTCGTAAGCGAAATGGCGCTCGATCAGCGGAAGTGTGCCTTTGCCGATCGAGCCGAAGCCGATCATCACGATGGGCCCGGTGATGCGGGCATGCACTGGCCATTTGGGCATCGTTAAGGTCTCCCCCGGGGGCTCGGTCATATCCGTGACCGAGCGCTAACGGAATAGTGGCCGGGCAAAAGCCCGCCCGGCGTCCACGACATTCTGGCAGATTATGCGGCGGAGACCGCGAGGTCTGGCTGAGGAATCGGTTGCCCGGCCGGACGCAACAGGCCACGAGCACCAGCGAGCGCACCGGGCACAAGCTCCAGGCCGAGCAGGCGATGGCGCTCAAATGGCCCGGGCATGCGCAGGCCAGCCGTTTTCTCGGCCGAGAAGCCGAATCGGCTGTAATAGGTTGCGTCGCCGACCAGAACGATGGCCCTGTGGCCAAGGCCGGTCGCGGCGGCGATCGCACGACGCACCAGCGCAGCACCAACGCCCTGGTTGCGGCAGCTGGCGGCGACGGCGACAGGTCCGAGCAACAATGCCGGCGCGTCGGCGTCCCAGGCGAGCGTCCAAAGCCGGGCGGTTCCTATGACTTGCTTGCCATCTGCAGCGACGAAGGCGAGGCCTTCGGCCGGCGAGCGGCCATCGCGCAGGCGCTGCGAACTTTTGCGCCACCGGCGTTTGCCGAACGCTTCGTCGAGGAGTGCCTCGCGCGCTGCTGCGTCAGGCGGGCGTTCTTTTCTGATCGAGATCATCGCATTTGCTCCCGTCCCGGCGCGCGGACGGGCGCGCGCTTCAGGGGCGTTATGTCTGTGATGAAGGGGAGCCGGCCTGACCGGCTCCCGGGATGTCAGATGTGATAGGTCTTCAGCGGCGTGAAACCGTTGAACGCGACCGACGAGTAGGTCGCCGTGTAGGCCCCGGTGCCCTCGATCAGCACCTTGTCACCGATTTCCAGGCTGACCGGGAGCATGTAGGGCTCCTTCTCGTACAGCACGTCGGCGGAATCGCAGGTCGGGCCTGCCAACACGCACGGTGCCATAGCGTCGCCATCGCGCGGGGTGCGGATCGGGTATCGGATCGACTCGTCCATGGTCTCGGCGAGACCGCCGAATTTGCCGATGTCGAGGTAAACCCAGCGGACGTCGTCTTCCTCGCTCTTCTTCGAGACAAGGACGACTTCGGCCTCGATGGTTCCGGCATTGCCGACCATGCCGCGGCCCGGTTCGATGATGGTCTCCGGGATACGGTTGCCGAAGTGCTTACGGAGCGCCTTGAAGATTGCGTTACCGTAGGTTTTCACCGTCGGCACATTCTTCAGGTACTTGGTCGGGAAGCCCCCGCCGAGGTTAACCATCGACAGGTTCATGCCGCGCTCGCCACACTCTTTGAATACCGCCGCCGCCGAAGCGAGCGCGCGGTCCCAGGCGTGCTGGTTGCGCTGCTGTGAACCGACATGGAACGAGACGCCATGAGGCTCAAGGCCTGCCTTAAGGGCATGCTCCAGCACGTCCACGGCCATGGCCGGCTCGCAGCCAAATTTGCGCGACAACGGCCATTCCGCCCCGACGCAATCCGACAGGATGCGGCAGAACACGCGGCTGGCGGGCGCAGCCCGAGCGACCTTTTCGACTTCGGCCTTGCAGTCCACCGCATAGAGGCGGACGCCAAGTGCGTAGGCGCGGGCAACGTCCCGTTCCTTCTTGATCGTGTTGCCATAGCTGATGCGGTCGGGCGTAGCGCCGGCCGCCAGCGCCATTTCAATCTCGGCAACCGAGGCGGTGTCGAAGCACGACCCGAGCTTGGCCAACAGCGCCAGAACTTCCGGCGCCGGATTGGCCTTCACGGCGTAGAACACGCGCGTGTCGGGCAGGGCCTTGGCAAAGGCATTGTAGTTGTCGCGGACGACGTCGAGATCGACGACGAGGCAGGGGCCTTCGTCGTTACGTTTGCGTAGAAACTCGCGGATGCGCTCAGTCATTGGCGCTATTCCCCACAGCTAAAGGGCGTCTTGAGCCCTTGGTGACGCGGCTTGGGAGGCTGTCGCCTGCGCGCGATGGGGACGCGCCGACGCCTGCACTCCTGCTGCCGCTCAGCTGCCTTGGATTGGATGGGGGAGACCCCGCCCGCACGGCCGGCAAAGATGAACAAGCCTCTTCGGTGACCCGCGCCGGTGGTGGAGACCGGCAGAGACCAAGGAAGCCCGATCGTCGTTGCTTTAAGCCGCGTCCCCTGCTGAGAGCAGAGTGTGCTGGTTTCGCCTCCAGCTGCCGGTCAGATTTCTTGGAGAGGTTTTGGCTTCTCTCTCCAGGCGGCTGGCGGGCCTCTTGTCCCGCTACCTACCGACCGACACACGGCCACAGGCACGTGCGAAATTGGGCACAATCGAAATAACATTTTTTTCGCGTTGTGCAAGCGAATAAGTTCGCTGCACCAAAAACTTTCTTAACTTTTTCTTTCGGAATTCGCTCGTGACGCGCTCAGTCGCGCGCGGTGAACGGCTCGATGCGATGCGCGTTGCGTACGAACTGCGCCATGATGGCGATGCCGCAGAGGACGAACAGGCCGTCGAGGACTCGCTGCCCGACGCCGCCGAGGTCGAACAAGGTGGCAAGCGCCCACGAGCCGGCGAATGCAGCGCCGAACACCTCGGCGCCAATCAGGATGGCGGCGCTGATCACGGTGATGGCGTTAAGCCATTCGATGCGGCGACTTTTGGCCATTTGGGTCTCCCTTGCGAGGCCGCAATGTCCCTGAATCCCGCTGCCGGATCAAGTCCATAGCGAAGGCGCCAGATCGCATCCCGGTCCCTTTGATCTTGCTCATGGCGGAGGCGGACGAGCCAGCAAAAGTTAACGGATGGCTCCTGACAGCGAACTCAAGATTGCCAGACCGTACCTCGCCGGCCTCGCCGCGGCGGGACTGGCGGCTGGCATTGCTGTGGGCCTCACAGGTCATGGCGACTGGGCGAAATCAATTTGGAGCGTCGCCACATTGCCAGTGCTGGCGGCGCTCCTCATCGAAATTGTGACCAGCTTGCGGCGCGGCGATGTCGGCCTCGACATCGTTGCGGCCCTGTCCATGACGGCAGCGCTCGTCTTCGGCGAGAGCCTCGCCGCCGCCATCGTGGCCTTGATGTATGGCGGGGGCCAGTACCTCGAGAGCTTCGCCGAAAAGGCGGCGCGCCGCGAGATGACAGCGCTGCTGTCGCGGGTGCCGCGCACTGCGCTCCGCCATCGGGACGGGCAGCTGGAGGAAGTTGCCCTCGAACTACTCCAGCCGGGCGACCGGTTGCTGATCCGCCGTGGCGACGTGGTGCCGGTGGACGGCACGGTGGCAGAGGGGGTCGGGGTCCTCGACCAATCGGCGCTGACCGGCGAATCCATGCCCGTGAAGATCCCGCCCGGCGAGGCAGCCATGAGCGGTTCGACCAGCGTCGGGGAAGCTTTCGATCTGTTGGCAACGCGGCGAGCCGCGGAGAGTACCTACGCCGGCATTGTGCGGTTGGTCGAGGCGGCCCAGCGGGCGCGCGCGCCGATGTCGCGCATGGCCGACCGTTACGCACTCCTCTTTCTCGTGTTGACGATCGCCCTCGCTGCAGCCGCTTGGCAGCTGACAGGCGATCCCATCCGCGCGGTGGCCGTGCTCGTCGCGGCAACGCCATGCCCGCTGATCCTGGCGGTCCCGGTCGCCATCGTCTCAGGTCTCTCGCGCGCGGCCAAGCTCGGCATCCTCATCAAGGGCGGCAAGGCGATCGAGACGCTCGCACGGGTTCGCTCGCTGGTGATCGATAAGACCGGTACTCTAACGGTAGGTCAGGCGACGATTGTGTCCGCCAAGGTGGCCGATGGGGTGGCGGTTGGTGATCTGTTGCGGATCGCCGCGTCGCTCGACCAGGCGTCCAAGCACGTGATCGCCCAGACGATCGTTGCCGAGGCGCGAAAAAAGGGTCTGGTCTTGGCGGTGCCGTCGGACGTCATTGAGACGCCGGGCGAGGGAGTGACCGGCACGGTTGAGGGTCACAAGGCCGTCGTCGGGGGTCTCAATTTTGTTGCCGGAAAGATTTCCGATACGGGCCTCTCGCGGTTGCCCCATGATCGGCCCCCTGGCGCGCTCGCAGTCGCGGTCGCAATCGACGGCAAGCTCGCCGGCGTTCTTGTACTGGCGGACGAACTGCGCGCAGGCACGGAAGCCTTGCTGCGCGAGCTTCGCGGTGTGGGCATCGAGCGCATCGTGCTGGCGACCGGAGATCGCCACGAGGTTGCGGAATTCATTGCGTCCGGTCTCTCACTCGATCTCGTGCGCTCGGAACTCACGCCCGATCAGAAGATCCTGGTCGTCTTGTCGGAGCGCAAGAACGGCCCGGTGATGATGATCGGCGACGGGGTCAACGACGCACCTGCTCTTGCCGCGGCCGATGTCGGTGTCGCAATGGGTGCAAAAGGAGCGGCTGCCTCGGCCGAGGCCGCCGACGTGGTGCTGCTGGTCGACCAGCTCGATCGTATCCTTCCCGCCATCAAGATCGCGCGCCGCTCGCGTTATATCGCTCTGGAAAGCGTCGTGGCCGGCATTGGCCTCTCAACGGCAGCCATGATCGCAGCAGCCTTCGGACTCCTTGTTCCGGTCGAGGGAGCGTTGCTTCAGGAAGTGATCGACGTTGCCGTGATTCTCAATGCTCTGCGCGCCTTGCGCGGGTAATTCCAATCGGCGGATGCGGACCCGATATGGCGCGCTGTCGTCATCTGGTAGCGTCAACCTGCGCGGTGGACCTCGCTCGGCAAATTCAACGCAATGAGGCAAGGAGCCTGATGATGCGATACATATTGGCGACTTTTGCAATTGCACTTGGGTTGCTTCTGATTGCGGGGGATGGCGGCATGGCCCAGACAGCTGCGCCGACACCCGTGAGCAAGCGGGCATTGCGCAAACAGGACGAGCAAGTTTGCAATCAGCAAGCAGCGCAACAGAATATCGCACCCCGGAACCTGGCTGAGTTTGTCCGGAAATGCATGGCCGACCGGCAGGCCGAGCGAAGAAAACAGAGCGCGGATGAGCGGCGCATGAAAAGGGGAATGGCTATCGAAGAGGGGGCGGCCATTCTGGATGTACGGAATCGGGATCGACGCGAACAACTCGAAAAGGAAGCTGCCAAGCGTGCCGACTGCAACAAACAAGCAAATGAACAGAAGCTCCGCGTCGCCCAGCGCAGGAGCTTCCTCAAGAAATGCATCGCCCAGTAAAGTCTTTTTGCTGATTATTTTTTGCAACTTTTGAATGCAGTGTCCGGTTTCCGCCCTATATAGGCCGCATGAGCCCTCCGCAAACCGCCACCCCATCCGAACGTCAAAACCCCTTGCTTGCCGACTGGACGGGTGCCTTCGCGTTGCCGCCATTCGCAGCGATCAAGCCCGGGCATTTCCGTCCGGCGTTCGATCACGCGCTTGCCGCACATCGGTCCGAAATCGATGCAATTGCCGCGAACCCGTCGGCGCCGAGTTTCGACAACACCATCGTGGAGTTGGAGCGGAGCGGCCGCGCGCTTGATCGCGTCGCTAATGTCTTTTTTGTACTCACTGGCGCCGATACTACGGATGAGATTGAAGCGGTTGAACGCGAGATCTCTCCGTTGCTTGCACGTCATAATAACGCGCTCTATCTCAATCGAGCGCTCTTTGCTCGCATCGCCCAACTCTACAAAAAGCGCGATGCACTCGGCCTTGACGCCGAGCAGGCACGTGTGCTCGAGCGCTATCACACCCGTTTCGTGCGGGCGGGCGCAAGCGTCGAGCAGGAGGTTCAGGATCGTCTCGCTGCAATCAACGAACGTCTCGCAAGCCTCGGCACGCAGTTCAGCCAGAACGTGCTTGCGGACGAGAAATCCTTCACGATGGTGCTGGAGGAAGGCGATCTCGCCGGTTTGCCGGATTTCGCGCGCGCGGCCGCCTATGCTGCCGCAGAAGAACGAGGTCAGCACGGCAAATACGTCATTACCCTCGCGCGGTCTTCGGTCGAGACCTTCCTTCAGTTCTCATCCCGGCGTGACCTGCGCGAAAAGGCCTTTCAGGCCTGGGTCCGGCGCGGTGAGAATGGCGGGACGACCGACAACCGAGCGCTGATCGCCGAAATGGTGGCCCTGCGCGACGAGCGCGCAAAGCTGCTCGGCTTTGCAAACTTCGCGGATTACCGTCTCGACGATCAGATGGCCAAGACGCCGGCCGCGGCGCGCAAGCTGCTCGACGAGGTCTGGAGCCGCGCGCGCACGAAGGCGGCCGCCGAACGCGATGCGCTTCAGGCGATGATTGCGGAGGAGGGGGGCAATTTCGCACTTGCCCCGTGGGATTGGCGCTACTGCGCCGAGAAACTGAGAAAGGCGCGCTACGATCTCGACGAGGCTGAGATAAAACCCTACTTCCAGCTCGACAAGATGATCGATGCGGCATTTGAAACCGCGCGCCGCCTGTTCGGCCTGTCGTTCAAGCCGGCCGCCGCGCCGCTCTATCATCCTGACGCGCGGGCCTGGGATGTGACCAATTCGCAGGGCCGACACGTCGCATTATTTATCGGCGACTATTTTGCGCGCGGTTCCAAGCACAGTGGCGCCTGGATGACCTCACTGCGCGATCAAGAGAAGCTCATGGGCGACATCCGGCCTATCATCCTCAATGTCTGCAATTTCTCCAGGCCCGCGGCTGGCGAGCCTGCGCTCCTCTCATTCGACGACGCGCGCACCCTGTTTCATGAATTTGGCCACGCGTTGCACGGGATGTTGTCGAACGTCACTTATCCGCTGCTTGCGGGAACGGCAGTGCCGAGCGATTTCGTTGAATTGCCTTCGCAGCTTTATGAGCACTGGCTCGAGGTGCCGGAAATTCTCCGTCAGTACGCGCGTCACGCCGCGACCGATCAGCCGATACCGCAGGCCCTGCTCGATCGCCTCCTGGCAACGCGCACGTTCAATCAGGGTTTTGCGACCGTTGAATACACGTCCTGCGCTTTGGTCGACCTCGATCTGCATTCAACGCCGGATACGAAAGCGCTCGACGTGACGGAATTCGAGCGCGAGGATCTTGAACGCATTGCCATGCCGGCGGAAATCGTGATGCGTCATCGCCTGCCGCATTTCCAGCATTTGTTTTCCGGCGGCGGCTATGCGGCCGGCTATTACTCCTACATGTGGTCGGAAGTGCTCGATGCTGATGCTTTTGCCGCTTTCGAGGAGGCAGGCGATGCGTTTGATCCGGTGATGGCTAAACGACTGTGCGATTTTGTCTACAGCGCCGGAAATTTGCGCGATCCGGTGGAGGCCTATAAGTCGTTCCGGGGCCGCCTGCCGACCGTGGATGCGCTGTTAAAAAAACGCGGCCTGGTCGATGCAGCGCTCAAGGTGCAGTGAGCGCTATTGGGGCGGGTTTGGCCGTCGCCTGTGTCGTCTCGAGGGCCGGGTTGCCCGAGAACAACGAGACACAAATCAACGCTATGATGACGATCTCGAAGCAGATCTCGACGAGCTTTTCCATGATGTCCTCCCTCGCGGGGGTCCCAAAAACTTCAGGAAGCGAAGTACGTCCCTGCCCATTTGTGTGCGGCAGGCGCTACAAGGTTCACGCATGAGTGTGCTGGAGGTTGAGACGCGTGCCCGACGAAAAAAATCAAATATTTCAAGGGTATCGCGGTCTGGGGTGGGCTGAATGAATTTGCATAGCGCCGGACATCGCCGCGGTGTCGTTTGTGCCCCGCATGCGGCCACCGTCGAGGATGGACGCGCGATCCTCGCCGAGGGCGGCAATGCAATCGAAGCGATGTTGACCATGGCCGCCAGCATTGCGGCGGTGTACCCACATATGAACCATGTCGGCGGCGACGGCTTCTGGCTGATCCGCGAGCCGTCCGGCCGCGTGCGTGCGCTGATGGGTGCGGGCCGCGCCGGAATAAAGGCGACCCCGCGCTTCTATCGTGACGCCGGTTTCGACGAAATTCCCGCGCGAGGCCCGTTCGCTGCCCTTACCGTGCCGGGCGCTGTCGCCACGTGGGCGCTCGCTGCCGGTGCGGCGAAGGCGCAAAGTACAAAGGATCTGGCGGCAAGCTGCCGCTCGACCTGCTGCTCGCCCCTGCTATCAAGCACGCGCGCGAAGGCTACACCGTGACCCGCAGCCAGGCGCGGCTCACGGCCGAAAAACTGCCGGAAATGGGCAAAGCCGTCGGCTTCGCGAATGCGTTTCTGCTCGATGGAAAAGTGCCTGATGTGGGCGCTCGTCTCAAGCAAGCCGCGTTTGCCGCCACGCTCGATCAACTTGCACACGCCGGCCTCGACGATTTCTATCGCGGTGACGTGGGCCGGGAGATTGCCGCAGACCTCGAGCGCATCGGCAGTCCGGTAACCCGTGCCGATCTTGAACGTTTTGAGGCCACTATCGATGAACCGCTTAGTGTTCGCACACGCGCCGGCACGCTGTACAATTCGCCGCCGCCGACGCAAGGGCTGGCCTCGCTAATCGTCCTTGCTTTGTTCGAACGCTTGCGCGTGCAGGAAAGCGAAAGCTTCGAACACATTCATGGTATTGTCGAAGCGACCAAGCGGGCCTTTCGCGTTCGCGACCGCACGATCACAGACCCGGATAAGATTACGGCAGACCTCAGCCAATATCTGTCGCCGGCTTTCCTGGATGTCGAGGCCACAAAGATCGACCGCAAGAAAGCCGCACGTTGGCCGACGCCATATGGCGAGGGCGACACCATCTGGATGGGAGCGGCGGACGCGAGCGGCCTCGTCGTTTCCTACATCCAGTCCCTCTACTGGGAATTCGGCTCCGGCTGCGTGCTGCCGCACACGGGCATTGTGATGCAAAATCGTGGCGCCAGCTTTTCACTCGATCCGAAGGCGCTCAACGCGCTGACGCCCGGCCGTCGGCCCTTCCACACGCTCAACCCCGCGCTCGCCGAGCTCAGTGACGGACGCATTGTCGCTTACGGCACCATGGGCGGCGACGGCCAGCCGCAAAGCCAGGCCGCGGTGTTCACGCGCTACGTGATATTCCGCCAGCCGCTCGAGCGCGCGCTCGACGCGCCGCGCTGGCTGCTCGGGCGCACCTGGGGTTCAACTCATACAAATTTGCGGTTGGAATCCCGTTTTGACGGCAATCTGGTCGATCGCCTGCTTTCGGCGGGGCACGACGTTGCGGTCCTGGATGAGCCTTATTCCGACACGATGGGTCATTCCGGCGCCGTCGTGCTGCATCCGGACGGGTCGCTTGAAGGCGGCCACGATCCGCGTGCGGACGGCGGGGCGGCGGGCGTGTAGCTATTCGACACCCGCTCATTCCCGCGCAAGCGGGAATCCAGTTAATAGCCACACACCCAGCGGATTTTACCTTGGGTCCCCGCTTTCGCGGGGACAAGCAGATCACCGATCATATGCAACAAAGTTACACGTCACTTTTGCGCCGCAGTCCGTGTTATGTTGCGGGTGCATGATCGCTGCCAGCCGCATTCTCGCCACCGCATTCGTTGCTTTGATTATCGCCGTGCCCGCGCAGGCGCATCCGCATGTCTGGGTCACGATGCACAGCGAGTTGGTCTACGCGCAGGATGGCCGCATCACCGGCATTCGTCACGCATGGTCGTTCGACGACATGTTCTCGACTTTCGCTTTGCAGGGCATGGAGAGCAAGGAAAAAGGCAAGTTCACGCGCGAAGAGCTGGCGCCGCTTGCGAAAGTCAATGTCGAGTCGCTCAAGGAATACGACTACTTCACCTATGCGACCGCTGACGGCAGCAAAGCCGAGTTGGCTGAGCCCACGTCGGATTACTGGCTCGACTATACGGATCAGGTGCTGACACTCCATTTCACATTGCCGTTCAAGAGGCCAGTGAAAGCTAAAGAGCTGAAACTCGAGATCTACGACCCGACTATTTTTGTCGACTTCTCATGGGCAAAAGATGACCCGGTACGCCTGGTCGGCGCGCCGCAGTGCAAGGGCGATGTCGTCAAGCCGCGCGAAATGACTTTTGCCGAGGGCAAGAAGTTGAGCGAATTCCCGCCGACCAGAAGAACACAACCATGGCGTGGGGCGCACAGTTCGCGAACAAGGTTCTCGTACATTGTCCGTAGTGCGCGAAGCGGGGCGGCGCATCGGTAGGGTTCATGCTGCAATGAAGTGGTCGGCCCCAATGTCGCCTTGGGCGCGCTGCGCCCTTGCAATTATCGCCGTTCTTTTCGCCGCCGGTGCCGTTGATGCCGCGCTTGCGCAGCCATTCGGCATGACCCGCGCCGCGTCGCCGGTCGAGGTCGGTGGCTTGACTGGCTGGGTCCTCGCCAAGCAGGCCGAATTCTATCAAATGTTTTCCGGGCTCATCCGCGCGTCGAAGTCCGACGGCAGTGCGGCCTATACGTTGCTCGGCATTTCGTTTCTTTACGGCATATTCCACGCGGCCGGTCCCGGCCACGGCAAGGCGGTGATTTCATCCTATCTGGTCGCGAACGATGAGACCTGGCGGCGCGGCATCGTGCTGTCGTTTGCGTCAGCGATCCTCCAGGCATTCACCGCGATTGTCCTCGTCGGCATTGCGGCCGTGTTACTCGGCGCCACGGCCAAGGCCATGGGAAATACGGTGCGTATCATCGAGATCGTCAGCTACGGTTTGATTATTGTGATTGGCTTGCGGCTGTTGTGGGTCAAAGGCCGCGCGTTCTTAAAACTGTTGCGCGCCGGGACGCACGGACACGGTGCGCATAATCACGCGCACGATCACCATCATTCGCATGATCATGCGCACGGGCACGATCACCATCACCATCATGATCATGACGACGAGGCCTCGGCCTGGGGTCACGCTCACGCGCCCGAGCCGCGGGAGCTGACCGGGCAACATTGGTTGCGGCACGGACTCTCGGCAATTATTGCTGTCGGTCTGCGGCCCTGTTCGGGTGCGATCATCGTGCTGGTGTTTGCGCTGGCGCAGGGTCTGTTCTGGATCGGTGTGGCATCGACATTCCTGATGGGGATCGGCACGGCGATCACGGTTGCGGCCATCGCCACACTCGCCGTGGGCGCTCGTGGGCTCGCCGGCCACTTTGCAAAGGCAAAGCCCGGCGCCGGAATGATCTTCATTCGCGGGTTGGAAACCGCGGCCGCGCTTGTAATCATCGTGTTCGGCGCGGCCTTGCTCACCGGCTACATGGTGAGCGAGCGGCTGATGGGGGTTTAATTCGGGCCGCTGTCGTCCCGGCCGAGCGCCAGCGAGGGCTGGGACCCATACTCCGCAGCCTACTGATAGTGCATAGCGTATGGGTCCCCGCCTGCGCGGGGACGACATTGAAGTTACCGGAAATCCTCTTCCTTCAATTCTATCGGCGCGCCGTGCGGCGTGCGGTCGCAGGCGCGGTCCCAGGCATCGCGGTAACGCTCCAGTGTATCTTGTGTCGTGACGCCTTTTTCCGCGACGATCTTCTCCAGCGTGTTGAGCCAGTGTGAGTAATAGGTCTCACCGGTGTCAGGATCGCCGGCGGCCTGCGCGCGCTTGATCTCGGCCGCAAGTGCTGCTGCCCATTCGCTCCACGAGAAAACGCCGCGTTCGTGCAGTGCCAGGGTCATTGCGAAGGCTTGCGCTTCCCACGGCTCGCGGAACACCGGACCGTCGGCATCGCGCGGGACACCCGGCACCGCGATTGCGGCACGCATGGCAGCTTGCGGATCGATGGCCATCCGGCGTCCTTTCTTTGTTCGTCATTCCGGGGAGCTGCCATACGCGCGTCTTCGACGCGCTATGGCGGCGAACCCGAAATCCGGCCGCAGCCGCGGTGCCAGATATCTGGATTCCGGATCGCCTCGCTTTGCTCGGCGTCCGGAATGACCGCTAAAGTTTCTCCAGGTAGGGCTCCCACGCGTCGACCGAGACTTTCACGCTCGGATCGCCATCGGCGCCCCATAATTCAGGTCCGTCGAATCGGACAGTGTAGAGCCATTGCGGATTTTCACCTGCGCCGGTCGCGTTGCTGTCGGGAAAAACGTGATAACCGATCACGCGCTCAACCGTGCCGACACGTCCGCGCACATAACGTGGCAGCCGCGTATGGGTGGGTGGATTGATGTTCTTCGTCCGGACTTTGTCGCCGGTCTTGAACACCGCCGACGTATTTGTTGGCCGCTCGGTCGGCCCGCCACGATAGAGAACTTTTGAGACGTCGCCGGGCGAGAGGACGCCCTTCACCGGTTTTGGCGAACCTAGTATATGTCCGGCTGCAATTTCCCTGTCCGTCACCAGCTCGCGTTCCTCAAGCAACGCCACCAGCCCGGCGACCCAGATCTGGTAGTAACTCATCGACAGATATTCGCCCGGTGGACGGTTTTCGCGCGCGAACCGCGACATGTCGATGTTCCAGCCGCCGGGCCTGCCCATCGCGAGCGTGAGCGCGAACGCGCGTTTTTCCCATTCGTCGTGAAACACCGGTTCGTTTGGCTCCGGCTTGACCGGACCATGACCGTGTGTGCCGCCGAGATCCTGGCCGCCGTTCATGTCATCCCCTGTCGTTCCGGGGCGCGCACGTAGTGCGCGAACCCGGCATCCAGAAACAAGCGCAGTGCTTGCGTCCGGAATGACAATGAATAAAATTCATTCGGTGTCCTTCGGAGATTTCGCCAGCCCCGTGCCGATCATGGAATCACGCGTGACAAGCCCGGCGAGTTTATCTTCGCTCCAGCCATCCGTGCCTGCGGGACGCATCGGCACCACAAGGTAGCGAATTTCGGCCGTCGAATCCCAGATGCGAATTTCGGTGTCTTTCGGCAGCGTCACGCCGAAATCGGCCAGCACGCCGCGCGGGTCGGCAACTGCGCGCGAACGATACGGAGCTGATTTGTACCAGACCGGTGGAAGCCCCAGCACCGGCCACGGATAGCAGGAGCACAGCGTGCACACGACCATGTTGTGCAGCTTCGGAGTATTCTGAAGCGCGACGATGTGTTCGCCCTGCCGGCCGGCATAGCCAAGTTCGGCGATGGCCGACGTCGCCTCCTTGAAAAGGCGCGCGCGATAGGCGGGATCGGCCCAGGCCTTGGCAACGACGCGGGCGCCGTTGCGCGGCCCGACTTTCTTTTCGTAAGTCTCGATCAGGAGATCGAGCGAGGCCGGATCGACGTAGCCTTTTTCGGTGAGCACCGTCTCCAGCGCGCGTACGCGCAGCTGGGTTTCCGAGAGCTCGGAATGGTCATGATCGTGGTGATGATGGTCGTGATCGTGCCCGGACATGGTCTCACTATAAGCAAAAGGCCGGCCTTTGTGCCATCATTGGCGCCATGAGATTTGCGCATATGACCGTACTCGCTGACCGCATCAACCGCCTGACAGCGGCAATCGGACGCGCCGTGGCCTGGCTGGTGCTGGCGGTCGTGCTGCTGCAATTCGCGCTGGTTGTGGCGCGTTACCTCTTCGGGGTGGGGTCAGTGTGGCTCACCGAAACGGTGATCTATGCGCACGCGGCGGTATTCATGCTGGCGGCGGCGTGGACGTTGCAGCTCGGCGGCCACGTGCGGGTTGATATTTTCTACGCGGATGCCTCGGCACGCGCGAAGGCGTTGATCGATCTCGCGGGCAGCGTGCTGTTGCTGCTGCCGTTTGCGCTTGTGCTGCTCCTGCTTGCAGTGCCATACGCCGCGCGCTCATGGGCGATCCTCGAGCACTCGCAGGAGCAGAGCGGGCTGCCGCTCGTCTTTGTACTCAAGACCTTGATCCCGCTGTTTGCGCTGCTGATGGCGTTGCAAGGTATTGCGCAGGCTATCCGCGCGGCGTCTGCGCTGGCGAGGGCGCGCTGATGTTGCTCGCCGAAACGCTCGCGATCTTGATGGTGACGGCGGTCATCATCGCGCTGATGGCGGGTTATCCCGTCGCGCTGACGCTCGCCGGCATATCGCTGGTGTTCGCGCTGATCGGCGATGTATTCGGCATCATGAGTCTCGGCATCCTTGGCGCGCTGCCCCAGCGAATCTTCGGCATCATGACGAATGAGGTGCTGCTGGCGATTCCGCTGTTCATCTTCATGGGCGTGATGCTGGAGCGCTCGCGCATTGCCGAGGATTTGCTCGAGACGATGGGCCGTCTGTTCGGCACGCTGCGCGGTGGGTTAGGCATCTCGGCGGTCATTGTCGGTACGCTGCTCGCCGCCGCCAAAGGTGTCGTCGGCGCGACTACAGTGACGATGGGCCTGATCATGCTGCCGGCGATGCTCCGCTTCGGCTATGACCCGCGGCTTGCCGCAGGAACGGTCGCGGCGACCGCCACGTTGGCGCAAATTTTCCCGCCGGCAACGGTGCTGGTTTTGCTTGGCGACCAGCTCGGCAATGCTTACCAGGCGGCGCAGCTTTCCAAGGGCATATTCTCGCCACGCGCACTCACGGTCAGCGATCTCTTTGCCGGCGCGCTGGTGCCCGGCTTTGCGCTCGTTTCGCTTTATCTGCTGTTCCTGATTGCGGTCGCGATTCTGTGGCCAAAAGTTTCGCCCGCGCTGCCGCCGGACACGGAGGCGCCACGCGGTTTTGCACTGGTTCGCCAACTCGCGGAGGTTTTGGTTGCGCCGCTGGCGCTGATAGCGGCCGTGCTCGGCTCGATCCTCGGCGGCATCGCGACGCCGACCGAGGCAGCATCGATCGGCGCGGTAGGCGCGATTTTACTGGCAGCGCGCAAGGCGCCGCTCGCAACGCTGCTGCGGCCAGTCTCCGAGAAGACCACGCAGATCGTCAGCATGATTTTCCTGATCCTGATCGGCGCGACCATGTTCAGCCTGGTGTTCCGCGCGCTTGGCGGCGACGACATGGTGCATCGCGCGCTCTCCAATCTGCCGGGCGGTGCGCCCGGCGCCGTGCTCGCGGTGATGCTGGCGATGTTTCTGCTCGGCTTCGTCATGGACGCCTTCGAGATCATCTTCGTGGTGGTGCCGATCGTCGCGCCGGCGCTTTTGGTGATGCCCGGTGTTGATCCGGTCTGGCTGGGCATCATGATGGCGGTGAATTTGCAGACCTCGTATATGCACCCGCCGCTCGGGCCCACGCTGTTTTTTCTCCGCGGCGTCGCGCCACCGCAAATCACGACGCGTCACATCTACATCGGGATCATTCCGTTCGTGCTGATTCAGTTGTTCGCGCTGGTCATGCTGTGGTTCGCCCCCGCGCTGGCGACTGCAGTACCGCACGCGCTTTATGGCCATTAAGGCCAGAACCGCTCGGCGGCGACCCAGATCCAAACGGCGCCTGCCGCCAGCAATGACAGTCCGATCGCTGCGGAGCCCATGTCCTTGATGGTCTTGATGGCCGGATCGTTGTCACGGGTGATGCGGTCGCCCAGTTTTTCGATCGCGGTATTGAGCAATTCGACGACAAGGATGAAAACGATCACCCCGATCAGCATAAAACGCTTGCCGACGTCATCGGTCAGGACGAAGGCGAGCGGTATGGCCAAGGCGAGCAGAAACAGCTCCTGGCGAAAAGAGGCTTCCGATCGCGTCACCGCGACCAGGCCATTCCAGCTATTAATCGCCGCGCGCCAGATCCTGTCCACGCCACCCGCCCGTCCATCGCTCCGCACGATAGGTACGGGTTTTTAGGGGTCTATTCCATATCGTTGCGGCGCCCGTGTATAACCGCTTCCGCATGAAAGCCGCCGAGATGTTCAACCTGAAAGGCCGCGTGGCGCTGGTGACCGGCGCGTCCAGCGGTCTCGGCGTGCAATTCGCGAGGGCGCTGGCGGACAATGGCGCCGCGATCGCTCTGGTGGCGCGGCGGGCGGGCCGGCTCAAGTCCCTCAAGGACGAGATCGAAGGAAAGGGCGGCAAGGCGATTGCGATCGAAGCCGACGTCACTGACCGCACAGCCATTACGCGCGCCTTCGATGCCGCGGAAAAGGCCTTTGGCACCGTAACGATCCTCGTCAACAACGCCGGCATCGCGCACGGCGGCCGTGCCGTCGAAATGCCGCCGGAGGAATGGCGCAAGGTGCTTTCGACCAACCTCGACGCAGTATTTTTCTGGGCGCAGGAGGCCGCGCGCCGCATGCTTGCGGCAAAGAAACAAGGCGCCATCGTCAACATCGCGTCGGTGCTTGGCCTTGCGGTCGCCAAAGGCGCGGTTGCTTACGCGACCGCCAAGGCGGGCGTGGTGCAGGTCACCAAGGCGCTTGCGGTCGAACTCGCATTCAAGGGTGTGCGCGTCAATGCCATCGCGCCGGGCTGGTTCGTCACCGAAATGAATGATGACTATCTCGCCAGTGAAGCGGGGACCGCGATCAAGCGTGAGATACCGATGGGCCGCTTCGGCAATGCCGGCGATCTCGACGGCGCGTTGCTGCTTCTTGCGTCGGACGCGGGCAGCTACATCACCGGCGCAACCATCGTGGTGGATGGCGGCCAGGTTGTCGGGATCAGGGGGTAGGAATGGATTTCACACTGTCGCCCGAAATCGAGGACCTGCGCCTGCGCGTGCGCTCTTTCGTGGAAGAGCACGTGCTGCCTTTGGAAGCCGATCCGGCGAATTTCTCCGACCACGAGAATATTCCGGAGCCGCAACTCGCCAAGGTGCGCGAGAAGGCAAAGAAAGCCGGCCTGTGGGCGCCGCAGTCACCGAAGGAATTCGGCGGCATGGGCCTGCCGGTAGGGGCCTGGCCCGCGATTTACGAGGAAGCGGCGCGCTCCATTTTCGGCCCGCTCGCCATACACTGCATGGCGCCAGATGACGGCAACATGAACCTGCTCGCAAAAGCCGGTACGCCGGCACAAAAAGAAAAGTGGCTGCGTCCAATCGTCGAGGGCAAGGTGCGCTCGGCTTTTGTGATGACCGAGCCGCATCCGGGCTCCGGTTCCGATCCCGGAATGATGCTCACGCGCGCCGAGAAAAAGAATGACCGCTATGTGGTGCGCGGACGCAAGTGGTTCATTACCGGTGCCGACGGCGCCGCGCATTTCATCTTGATTGCACGCACCTCGGACGATCCGCGCCGCGGCCTTACTGCCTTGCTTTACCATAAGGACCAGCCTGGCTGGCGCGTGCTGCGCCGCATCCCGATCATGGGGCCGGAGGAACACGGCGGACATTGCGAGCTTGAGTTCGACGGCCTCGAGATTCCGTTCGAGAACGTCTTGATGACGGAAGGCGATGGCCTGCGCGCCACGCAAATCCGGCTTGGTCCGGCGCGTCTCACGCACTGCATGCGCTGGCTTGGCTTTGCAAAACGCTGCGTCGAGATTGCACAAGCATATGTATCGGAGCGCGAGGGCTTCGGCATCAAGCTTGCCGATCGCGAAAGCGTTCAGATCAAGCTGGGCGAGGTCGCGCACCAGATCCAGATAGGCCGGCTGCTCACCATGCATGCGGCGTGGAAACTCGACCAGGGCTCGCGCGCGCGCAAGGAAGTCTCGATGGCGAAGGTCCAGGTAGCCGACGCGCTCCACAACGCAGCCGATGTTGCGATCCAGCTCAATGGCGCGCGCGGCTATTCCAAGGACACCATTCTTGAATGGGTCTATCGCTACGCGCGTTCGGCGCGGCTGGTCGACGGCGCTTCCGAAGTGCACAAAATGGTGCTGTCGCGCTTCATGCGCGAGGAAGGCCGCGACTTCTGGCAGTGGGGGTAATGGTCCGCCTCATCCTGAGGAGGCCGCGAAGCGGCCATCTCGAAGGATGCGGCGGCCCATGGTTCGAGACGCGTCGCTGCGCGACGCTCCTAACCATGAGGCTGATAAACAGACTAACCGCCCGTCGCCTTGCGCAGATTGGCGACTTCGGCCCGCGCGGATTTCATCAGATATTGCACGTCTGACGCCGTGATCACGAAGCGCGCGCCGAGCTTCACCAGTTCCGCGACATGTTCGACATCGGCGCGGATGCCGCCGACGCCGAGATGCTTGCCATGCGCCTTGCAGGCTTTCGCCGTCGCTTCATAGGCGGCGCGCAATTTGGGGCTCTTGAGGTCGCCGGGGATGCCCATAGCGGTGCAGAGATCGTTGGAGCCAATGAGCAGCACGTCGATTCCCGGGACAGCGGCAATGGCATCGGCGTTGGCGATGCCCTCAGGTGTTTCCAGCATGGCAATAAGAACGGTCGCGCTGTTGCCCTGCTTGTTGACGTCGGCGAGCGGCGTTGCGTGGTAGCCCTGCAAAGCGCCGGCGCCACCGACCGAGCGTTCGCCCAGCGGTGGAAACCGGCACGCGCGCACGAAGGCTTCGGCTTCAACCCGCGTGCTGACATTCGGGCAGATGATGCCAAGCGCGCCCATGTCGAGCAGGCGCGTTGCATCCTCGAACTGGTGGCCGGCAATACGCACCAGCGGAGTCACGCCGACCGGCAGCGCTGCAACACAGATCTGCGCTGCTGCGTCGAGCGAAATCGTGCAGTGTTCCATGTCGATGAAAAATGCATCGAAGCCGCATGAGTCCGCGACCATTGCGATCTCGGCGGTGCGCGCCAGGCGCGTCGCCATGCACAGCGCCACCTCGCCGCGCGCCATGCGCTCCTGCATGCGGTTAGGACTGGCCATCACTGTCCTCCCTTGGTCTTGGCCGGGCTTGTCCCGGCCATCCACGTCTTTGCGGAAATAAGGCGTGGATGCCCGGCACAAGGCCGGGCATGACGAGACCAGAGCTCAGTTGCGATAGCTGGTATCGATCTTGTCGAGGATACGCAGATAGGCAGCCCAGTCGTGGCTGCCGCGACCGGCATCGTGATGTTCGTACTGTTCCGCGGTCTTGGCGCAGACGTCCGGCGGAATCTCGATCAACGGATTGCCGGTGGCCTCCATCATCAGCTGGATATGAGCGGCTTCAAGGAGATGGGACATCAGCACGAATGCTTCCCGCGCAGTCTTGCCGACGGTCAGCATGCCGTGATTTTGCATGACCATCGCGCGATTCTGGCCGAGGTCCTTGTTGATCCGTTCACGCTCGCCGAAATCCTCGGTGATGCCTTCATAGGCGTGATAGCCGATGCGCTTGTAGAACCGCACCGCCGGCTGCGAGAGCATGCGCAAACCGCTCTTGAGGCCAGCGAAAGCCATGCCGACCTCGGTGTGGACATGGACCGCGCAATTCACGTCCGCCCGCGCAGCAAGAACACCGCCGTGCAGCGTGAAGCCCGGACGGTTGACGCCGGATTTCTCATCGAGATCTTCGTCCATCGAGACCTTGGCGAGATTGGACGCCGTCACTTCAGTATAAAGCAGGTCGTGCTGCTTCATCAGGAACATGCGCGGCTCGCCCGGCACGCGCATGGACGAGTGATTGTAGATCACGTCGTCCCAGCCATAGTGCGCCAGCAAGCGATAAATCGCCGCGAGATCAACGCGTGCCTGCCATTCAGCCGGTGAAATTCCATCCCGTGAAATTTTGGAAACGCTGGCGAGCTTGTTCATCGGCGCCATTCCCCATGAATTCGGGCGGTACTCTACCATACCGGCGCCGCTTGGCCAGATCGCTTCGCATCAGTATAGAAGATGCCGGAACGAGCGAGAAAAAATGACCCAACCAATCAAGATCCGCATGGGCGGCTATGGCCCGCCGA
The DNA here is from genome assembly GCA_963815055.1 of uncultured Alphaproteobacteria bacterium. GTDB lineage: Bacteria > Pseudomonadota > Alphaproteobacteria > Rhizobiales > Xanthobacteraceae > Pseudolabrys. The sequence continues at coordinate 61,374 of CAWFEU010000002.1, forward strand.
CGACCGGCTTCAGCAAGTCTCTGAAGTTGATTGGCGACAAACTCGAGGCGCAATTCGGCGAGGGCGTTGCCATTGAGTATGTCTACAACATCATGGATCACGGTCATAAGGCCGAGGACATCCTGACGATGGTTGAGGATGGGGCGATCACGCTCGGTTACCAGTCGTCGAGTTACTTGACCGACCGCGTGCCGGAACTGGGCTTCGTCGATTTACCGTTCCTGTTCAGCAGCAACCCGCAGGCGCGCGCCGCCATGGATGGCGAGCTGGGTGCGTTCCTGGTTCGCAAAACGGAAGAGCGGATCAACTATCGTATTCTCGGCTGGTTCGAGAATGGCTTTCGCCATATCTCCAACCGTCTGCGGCCGATCCATCTGCCTGCCGACATGAAGGATATGAAGATCCGCGTGTTGCCGAGCGAGATTCAGAAACGCACGTTCGAACTGCTCGGCGCCGTGGCGATGCGCATGGATCTCACCGAGGCCATCGCCATGATCAAGGCCGGCACGCTGGATGCGCAGGAAAATCCGCTTGCCAATACTGTCACCTATGGCGTGCACAAGTTTCACAAGTTTCACACGCTCAGCTACCACTTCTATATTTCCCGGCCGATCTTCCTGCACCGTCCCTCGTTTGTGGCCTGGCCGGCCAATCTTCAGCATGCGATGCAGGTCGCGGTGAACGAGGCGGTCGCGCATCAGCGCAAGCTCGCAGTCGAGGAAAACGAACAGGCCTACAAGGCGATCGTGGCGGAAGGCTGCGAGATCAATGAGCTGACGCCGAAGGAACACGAGGCTTTTGTTGATGCGGTTCAGCCGCTTCTCGCAGACGCGCGCAAGACTTATGGCGACGCCATATTCAAAATGGTTCCGAAGGTCTGATGAAGCGACCGCGGTTTTAAGCTCACCGAAACCTTAACGCACTCGCTGCAATTCGAAGATTTACGCCGCTGAAACAACTCTTGCGTACAGAGCAGTCGTCAATTTATTCGGGTGGTGGCGGTCCCAATGAATTCCCAGAATTATCCTGTCGCGCTTGCGCTTCGCGGAGTGAGCAAGCGATTTGACCGGCCTGCGGTCGACGCGCTGGACCTTACGGTTTACGGCGGCGAATTTTATGCATTGGTTGGTCCTAACGGCGCCGGCAAAACGACGACCTTACGCATGGTGGTTGGCCTGCTCGCGCCCGACGCAGGTTCCATCTGCATTCAAGGCATCGATGCGCTTTCCGATCCGGTCGCGGCGAAGCAGGTGACAGCCTGGGTGTCCGACGAGCCAATGATCTATGACAAGCTGACACCGTACGAATATCTCGAGTTCGTCGCCGGACTGTGGCGTATTGAACCTGCCGCGGCGGAAGCACGCGCGCGGGACCTGATCGGCTGGCTAGGACTCAGCCGCATGCGCACGAGCGTTGCGAGGGATTCTCCAAGGGCATGCGGCAGAAAGTGGCATTGGCCGGCGCGCTGGTGCACGACCCTAAACTCATCATTCTCGACGAGCCGCTGACCGGCCTTGACGCAGGTACGGCGCGCCAGGTGAAGAACGTCCTGCGCGAGCGCGTGCGCGCCGGCGGCACGGTCATTATGAGCACGCATATTCTTGAGGTGGCCGAGCGCATGGCCGACCGCATCGGCGTCATCGCCGGTGGACGCCTGATTGCCGAAGGCACGCTCGACGATTTGCGCCGACAGACTGGCGAGACCGCAACCAGCCTGGAGGATACGTTCCTGACACTGGTGGCCGAACAAGTGGTGGCCGCGTGAGTCAGGCAGCGTCACTGCCCTGGCTCGCGAGCCACGAATTCCGGCTGGGCTGGCGCGATTGGGTCTCGCTCATGACTGCTGGCGGCCGCCGACGCGCGCGTAACGCGGTTATTGCGCTGGTGATCTTTGCGGCCTTTATGCACGCGTTCGCCTATTGGACGGTCGCCGGTTATGCCAACGCCAATCTGACGTCCGATACGGCAACACTTGTCGGGCTCACAGGCACCCTGGTGCTGTCGTGGTCGCTGCTGCTCTCGCAAGCGATGGAATCGGTCACGCGCGCATTCTATTCGCGATCGGATCTCGATCTCATTCTCACGTCACCTGCGTCGGCGCGTAAAGTATTTGCGGTCCGTATGGGGAGAATTGCGACAGCGGCGGTCGCAATCGCAGTGCTGCTGGCGGCGCCATTCATCAACGTCCTCGCATTTCTCGGCGGCAGCCGCTGGCTCGGCGCCTATGGCGTGGTGGCCGCCATGGGCGCGGTGGCAACCGCGGCAGCGCTCGCCCTGACAATCGCTTTGTTCCGCATCATCGGAGCCAAACGCACGCGCCTCATCGCGCAAATCGTGGCGGCGGTGATCGGCGCGGCCTTCGTCATAGGACTGCAAGTCGCGGCGATTTTTTCAGCCGGCAGCCTCTCCCGATTTACGGCTTTGCAATCGGATTGGACGCTGCGGCATGCGCCTGGGGCCCAGAGCACCTTCTGGTGGCCGGCACGCGCGGTGCTCGGCGATTACGCCGCGCTCGCCGCGGTTCTCGCGTTCAGCATCCTTTTCCTGGCCGGATCGATTGCGCTGTTCTCGCGGCGTTTCGGGGAACACGCGGTGGCCGCGGCCGGCGTCTCCAGCACCACCGTACGGCAGCGCCGCTGGTCGCTTCACTTCCGCCGCCGGTCGGCTAGCCGCGTGCTGCGGCAGAAAGAGTGGGCACTCCTTCGGCGCGATCCATGGCTGATCTCGCAGACATTGATGCAGATTCTCTATCTCATTCCGCCCGCATTGCTCCTGTGGATCACTTTCGGCAAAGGCAACGACGCCTTCGTCGTGCTGATCCCGGTGGTGGTGATGGCAGCCGGCCAGCTCGCCGGCGGCCTTGCGTGGCTGTCGATTTCGGGCGAGGACGCGCCGGATCTCGTCGCAACCGCTCCGATCGCCGCGCAACGCGTCCTGTGGGCCAAGATTGAAGCTGTCATCGGCATGATCGCGCTGATTTTCGCGCCACTCGTCGGCATGATGGCATTCGGGGATGTGTATGCCGCGATCGTCTGTGGCCTTGGTATATTGTCGGCAGCGGCGGCGTCGACGATGATTCAGCTTTGCTTCAGGGTGCAGGCGCGCCGCAGCCAGTTTCGCCGGCGGCAGACCTCATCGCGCATCGCCACGTTTGCCGAAGCATTTTCATCGATCGCCTGGGCGGCAACAGCCGCGCTGGCAGCGGCGCAAACCTGGGCCGCGCTTGGCGCGGCGGTTGTGGCGTTGGCCCTATTGGTCGCGATCTGGTTGGTCAGCCCCTCGCGGCACTAAGCATCAGACGTAAGCGAGGCCGACGCGCCGACGTCCGACCAGCGTTCCGATTATCAGCAAATTGAGAATATTGGCGCCAATGCCGGCGGCAAAAGCCGGCGCGTAATATCCGTAATGATCATAGAGCAGGCCGGCGAGCCAGCCGCCGAGCGCCATGCCGAGGCCGCTGAACAGCAGCAACGTCGGAATTCGCCACGACGCTTGGGAGGCTGGAAATAATTCACGCAGCGCGAGCACATAGGCCGGAATGATTCCGGAAAAGCCGAGGCCGAACGCCGCGGCAATCGTGAAAAGGCCGGCTTCATTTTGCGTAAACAGAAATGCGGTCATCGATGCGGCCTGCCATGCCGATCCGATCAAGACGGTAGCAAGGCCGCCGATGCGATCGGAAATCGCGCCCCAGATTTGCCGGCTCAGGAACGCTGTGCCGAGCAGGACCGAGAGCATCAAGGCACCGGTCGAGCGGCTGATGCCGAGGTCGCTACAGAAGGCGACCAGATGGCCCTGCGGCATCGCCATCGGAATACAACACAGCACCGCGGCGGCGCACATCATGGCGAACACGAGATTGGGCGGCCAGCCGAGGACGCGATTCTTGCCGGCGGCATGGCCGGAGTTTGTCGTAGGGACAATGAGCTCAGGTGGCGCTCGGAAATAAATCGCCGCGAGCGGAACGATCACGACGATCTCGGCAATCGCATACCACAACATTGTTTGGCGCCAGCCGAAGCCCGCGATGACGCGCTCGAAGACTGGTGGCCACATCGCGCCGGCCAGATAGCTGCCGCTCGAGATCAGCGCGAGTGCCGAGCCGCGCCGTCGGTCGAACCAGCGGCTGACGTAGATGTACATGGGGGCGTTGATGCCGCCGAGCCCGATCAACCCGATGAAGAGGCCGTGACCGATCCAGAGCGGCCATGGGGGCCCATAGGTCGAGATCGTCAGGCCTAATCCGATCATCAACGCGCCGCAGATGACGGTCCAACGGGTGCCCACACGATCGGCGATGCGGCCCATCAGGATGCCCCCCAGGCCTGAGCCGAGCCAGGCCAGCGCGCTTGCGAGCGCGGGAATCGAGCGCACGCCGGCGACCTCGGCGGCGATGTCCTTAAGGGCGACTGCCGTAATCCAGGCAGCGCCGAACGCCATCAGCATCGTAACGAGCGCGACCGTGGCGATAGTCCACGAGGATCGGGTTTCGACCGAAGATGATTGGGGCTGCAACATTATGCGGGGATCCGGCTGGCACTTCTTTTGACAGGCCGCACAGAATTTGACCACCCACGCCAGCGTCGGGGCTGCTCTGCCTGCTGCAGTGCGCCATAATGCGTGGAGGCAGGGTTAAAGGAAATTTCCTTCTAGGGTGCGCAGCAACAACGAAATTGACGCCAACGCCTCGCCATATAGCCTTGTAGTCTCGCGGGGGTGCTTTGCGCCGCGCACGCCAAGCCTATATGAGTGCTTCCGGCAAAATAGTTGCCGCATTGACAAGGCCGTCCATGCCGCTTCGACCGGTTAGTCTCGACGACAAATATGACCTCGACCAGTCACACGTCTTCGTGACGGGCTATCAGGCGCTGATCCGCGCCTGCCTCATGCAGAAAGAGCGCGACCGCCGTGCCGGCCTGCATACGGCTGGCTACGTCACCGGCTATCGCGGTTCCCCGCTTGGCGGGCTCGATCAGCAGTTCATGCGGGCTGTGCGGCAGATTGCGGCTGCCGATATCAAGTTCCAGCCGGGGATTAACGAGGAACTCGCGGCGACCGCGCTGTGGGGCAGCCAACAGGCTGAACTCCGAGGCGAAGGCAAATTCGATGGCGTATTTGGCATGTGGTACGGCAAAGGGCCGGGCGTTGATCGTTCGGGCGACGTCTTTCGCCACGCCAATTTCGCAGGCACGTCGAAAAACGGCGGCGTTCTCGCTCTGATGGGCGATGACCATACGGCCGAGTCATCGACAACGGCACATCAGTCGGAATTCCATTTCGTTGACGTCATGATGCCAATTCTCAATCCGGCCGGTGTGCAGGAAATCATCGACTACGCGCTCTACGGGTGGGCGATGTCGCGCTTTACCGGTACCTGGACCGCGCTCAAATGCATGCACGAGACGGTCGAGTTCGACCGGTATCGTGGACGGCAGTCTCGACCGTGTGAACATCGTGCCCCCTGCCGATTTCCGCATGCCGGAGGGCGGCCTCAATATCCGCCTGGTCGACACGATCCTTGGGCAGGAAGCGCGGCTACACGATTTCAAACGCGATGCGATGCTTGCATTCGTGTGCGCCAACAAGCTCAACAAGATCGTCACGTCGGGTGGCCGTAACCCGAAGATCGGCATTATCACCACCGGCAAGGCCTATCTCGACGTGCGACAGGCCTTCGACGAACTCGGCCTCGACGAGATCAAGTGCAACGATTTCGGCATTCGTCTGTTCAAGGTTGGCTGCGTGTGGCCGCTGCCCCGGCAGGAACTCGCCGAGTTCGCGCACGGCCTCGATCTCATCATTGTGGTCGAGGAGAAGCGCTCTCTGATTGAAGTGCAGGTGCGCGAGGAGTTGTATGGAACCGCGAACCAGCCCGTTTGCATCGGCAAGAAAGACGAACAGGGCAATTGGCTGTTCCCGGTCAAGGGCGCTCTTGATCCGAACGATGTCGCAATTTGCATCGGCGAGCGCCTGCTGCGCTATGGCGCGAACGAAGAACTAGCGGCGAATGTGGCGCGGCTGAAGTCGGCGCAACGCGCCCTTTCAGAGACTTCCGACGTTGCGCAACGCCTGCCTTATTTCTGCTCCGGCTGCCCGCACAACACCTCGACGCGCGTTCCGGAAGGCAGTCGTGCCTATGCCGGCATCGGCTGCCACTACATGGCGCAATGGATGGAACGCGAGACGCTCGGCTTTACCCAGATGGGCGGCGAGGGAGCGAACTGGATCGGCGAGGCGCCATTTTCCAACCGAGACCACGTTTTCCAGAATCTCGGCGATGGCACCTACAATCACTCAGGATATCTCGCTATCCGCGCCGCGATCGCGTCCGGCGTAAAGATGACCTACAAGATCCTGTTCAACGATGCGGTCGCGATGACCGGCGGGCAGGCCAATGATGGCGGGCTGACCGTTCCGCAGATCGCCGCGCAGGTCGCGGCGGAAGGCGCAAGCCGCGTGGTCGTGGTCACCGATGAGCCTTGGAAATATGCCAAAGGCACCGACTGGCCGCGCGGCCTGACCGTGCACCACCGCGAAGAGCTCGATGCGATTCAGCGCGAGCTCACCACAGTGCCCGGGGTGAGCGTCCTCATTTACGACCAGACCTGTGCCGCTGAGAAACGCCGCCGCCGCAAACGCGGCGCCTTTCCCGATCCCGACAAACGCGTCGTTATCAACGATCTCGTGTGCGAAGGCTGCGGGGATTGCGGCGTCAAATCGAATTGCGTGTCAGTGCAGCCGCTGGAGACCGAATGGGGCCGCAAGCGCACCATCGACCAATCGAGCTGCAACAAGGACTATTCCTGCCTGAACGGGTTTTGCCCGTCGTTCGTAACTGTGCACGGGGCGAAACTGAAAAAAGGCGCGAGTGTCGCTGAACCGGGCGATTGGGCAACGCTGCCCGCGCCGTCGGCGCCATTGATCAATCATCCTTATGGAATCATTGTCACCGGCATTGGTGGCACCGGTATTGTCACTATCGGTGCCATTGTCGGCATGGCTGCGCACCTGGAAGGCAAGGGCGTCGGCGTCATCGACATGGCGGGCGTCGCGCAGAAAGGGGGTGCGGTCTACAGCCATATCCGCATCGCCAATACGCCGGATGAGATCCACGCCATTCGTGTCGCGGCCGGTGGCGCCGATCTCGTGCTCGGCGGTGACATTGTCGTGGCTGGTGCGAAGAAGGTACTGGGCGCGATGAAGGCGGGTAGCACCCGCGTCATCGTCAATACGGCTGAAATCCTGCCGGGCGATTTCACGCGCAATGCGGAATTTTCGCTGCCGACCGAGCGACTCAAGCGCGCGATCACCGGCCACGCCGGGAGTGAGCGCAGTCATTTTATTGACGCCAGCCGGCTTGCCACTGCTTTGCTTGGCAATTCCATCGGGGCCAACATGTTTATGCTCGGCTACGCCTACCAACTTGGCGCTCTGCCTCTCTCGGCCGATGCTATTGAGCGCGCGATCGAGATGAACGGTGAAGCGGTGCCGATGAATATTTCGGCGTTCCGCTACGGGCGCCGTGCGGCGGTCGATCCAAAAGCGCTTGAATTGCTGATCGAGCCGCGGCCGCAGCAGCAGAATGAATCAGTCAAGCTTTCACAGTCGTTCGCCGAGACCGTTGACCGCCGGGCGACATTCCTGACCGGCTATCAGAATGCAAACTATGCGCGGCGCTACCGTAATCTGGTGGAAAAGGTGCGCGCGGTGGAGGCCGAGAAGACGCCGGGTCAATGCGGGCTGGCGGAGGCCGTCACGCGTTATCTGTTCAAGTTGATGGCCTACAAGGATGAGTATGAGGTTGCGCGGCTCTTTAGCGAGACGTCATTTCTCGATCGCGTGAAATCGAACTTCGATGGCGACCGGCTGCGCTTTGAATTTCACCTGGCGCCACCCTTATTGGCGCGGCATGATCCGCAAACCGGCGAGCCGAAAAAGATGTCATTCGGGCCGTGGATGCTGAAAGTCTTCGCGGCGCTCGCCAGGCTCAAATTCCTGCGCGGCACGATTTTCGATCCTTTCGGCTACACGGCAGAGCGGAAAATGGAGCGCCGTCTGGTTGCCGACTATGAAAAACTTCTCGGCGAAATCGTCGGGCAATTGACGCCCAACAATCACCGTATCGCCGTCGAACTGGCGATGATTCCGGAAAAGATCCGGGGCTTCGGGCCGGTCAAACAGCGTCATCTGGTCGCGGCTAAGGCCGAGGAAACCGCGTTGCGCGAACAATTTAATGTGGGTGGGACGCCGTTTCTCAAGGCAGCCGAATAGCTTAGCTGTCGATCGGTGCCGATTTCAGTCCATCTGATACTTGACCGCCCTTCGGCGGTGATTTCATATCGAGATAACAAGTTCGTCCACGAAAGGACGGCGGGGGGTCTAGAGTCGCGCCGCGATGCGCGGCCATACGGGAGGAATGAGCTGTGGCGAATGCCGCCGCTGGCGCGGACACGTTTCCCAAGCTGTTGGTTCGCAATGCCCATTTTTATGGGGCGCGTCCAGCCATGCGGCACAAGGACCTCGGGATATGGCAATCCTGGACCTGGGGCCAGTCACTCGAGCTCGTCCGTGCATTTGCCATCGGTCTGCACCGGCTTGGTGTCAAACGCGGCGAAACCATCGCGATCGTGGGTGCGAATAGGCCAAAACTTTATTGGTCGGTGATGGCTGCGCAAATGCTCGGTGCTATTCCGGTGCCGGTCTATGCCGATGCGGTGGCCGATGAACTAGCTTACGTGCTCGCGCATGCCGACGTGCGCTTCGCTGCGGTCGAAGATCAGGAGCAGATCGACAAGATCCAGTCGGTCACGCAGCGGCTGCCCAAACTCGAATTCATGGTCTACGACGAGAAGCGCGGAATGCGTGACTACGACCATAGCCGTTTGCGATCGATGGACGATGTTATCGAGGACGGGCGCAAAGCGCTCGCGAGCGATCCGACGGTCGCCGCGTGGCTCGACAATGAAGTTGCGGCTGGTAAAGGCTCCGACCCGTCGATCATCCTCTATACGTCGGGGACCACGGGCACATCCAAAGGCGTGGTGCTCTCAAACGAGCGGTCGATCCGTGCTGCGACGGATACCGCAACATTCGACAAACTGAATGAAACGGATGTGGCCCTGGCTTATCTGCCGCTCGCATGGGTCGGCGACCATTATCTCAACTACGCGCAAGGCATGGTGTCCGCGTTCTGCATGGCCTGCCCGGAAAATGCGGACACCGCGATGCAGGATTTGCGCGAGATTGGCCCGACATTCTATTTTGCGCCACCCCGCACACTCGAACTGCTGCTGACGCGAGTCATGATCCGGATGGAAGACGCCGGTTTCATCATGCGCAAGCTCTTCCACTACTTTATCGATGTTGCCCGTCGCTATGGCGAACGCATCCTCAACGGCCAACCGGTTCCGATAACCGGGCGTCTACTTTATTGGCTCGGCAATATTCTTGTCTACGGTCCGCTCAAGAATGTTCTTGGTTTTTCAAAGGTGCGGGTCGCCTATACCGCCGGCGAAGCGATAGGGCCGGATTTGTTTAATTTCTACCGCTCGATCGGGCTGAACCTGAAGCAGCTTTACGGACAGACCGAAGCATTCCTCTACGTGACTGCGCAGCCGGACGGAGAAATTTATTCCGACACCGTCGGGCCCGCTTGCACGAACGTCGACATTCGCATCGCGGAGAATGGCGAGGTACAGTTCAAGTCACCTGGCATGTTTACGGGTTACTTCAAGGATGACGCCAAGACCGCAGAGGCGATGACACCGGATGGCTACGTGAAGACTGGCGATGCCGGTTTCTTCGACGAGAAGACGGGCCATCTGAAGATTATCGACCGCGCCAAAGATGTCGGCCGGCTGAGTGACGGCACGCTGTTTCCGCCGAAATACATCGAAAACAAGCTGAAGTTCTATCCCAACATCCGCGAAGCCGTCGCGCTTGGCGACCAGCGCGACTTTGTCGCGGTGATGCTGAATATCGACCTCACGGCGGTCGGCAGCTGGGCTGAGCGCAATAACGTCGTTTATGCCTCCTATCAGGAGCTTGCCGGTCACCCCCTGGTCTACGACATGATTCAGAAACACGTGGCCGAGGTGAACCGGTCACTCGCCGCCGACAAGGTTATGGCTGGCGCGCAAATCAAGCGCTTCCTGATCCTGCACAAGGAGCTCGATGCAGACGATGGTGAGCTCACGCGCACACAAAAAGTCCGGCGCGGCTTCATCGCCGATCGCTATGCGGCGTTGATCAACGCACTCTACGACGGATCCAAAGAAGCCGACATCTCCACCGAGGTCACCTTCGAGGACGGCCGCAAGGGCGTGATCAGCGCGCGCGTGAAAATTCGGGACATGCAGATCGAGCCTGCACCCGTGGAGAAAGCGGCATGAGGGCCCCGGGCGGTCCCCAGGTCTCCGTTGGTGATGTACTGCTCTCCGTCGAAGACGTGTCACTGTCCTTTGGCGGTGTGAAGGCGGTCAGCAACGTTTCGTTCGATATCCATAAAGGCGAAATCCGCGCGATCATCGGGCCAAATGGCGCCGGCAAGACGTCGATGCTCAACATCATCAACGGCTTTTATCACCCGCAACAAGGCCGCATTACCTTCAGGGGCCGGACGCGCAGCAGGATGCAACCGCACGAGGCCGCTTATGGGGGCATCGCGCGTACCTTCCAGAATGTCGCGCTGTTCCGCGGCATGACCGCACTCGACAACATCATGGCCGGGCGTACGCTGAAGATGAACAGCAACTTCTTCTGGCAATTGCTGCGCTATGGTCCGGCCATGACTGAAGAGGTCGAGCACCGCCGCTTCGTCGAAGGGATCATCGATTTCCTCAAGATCCAGGAAATCCGCCGCACGCCAGTCGGCCGGCTGCCTTACGGGTTGCAGAAGCGGGTCGAGCTTGGCCGTGCGCTCGCGATGGAGCCGGAGTTGCTGCTGCTCGACGAGCCGATGGCCGGCATGAACATCGAAGAGAAAGAGGACATGTCGCGCTTCGTGCTCGACGTCAACGATCATTACGGGACCACCATCGCGCTGATCGAGCACGACATGGGGGTGGTCATGGATTTGTCAGACCGCGTGGTGGTGCTGGATCATGGCATCAAGATTGCCGACGGCACACCGGAAGAAGTTAAAGGCAGTCAAGCGGTGATCGACGCCTATCTCGGCGTGGCGCATTGAGGGCATGGAATGGGCGCGCTGTATCAAATCTTCATCGATCCCTTTGTGCAGATGGCGCAAGCTCCCGATCTTTTCGTGCAGACGCTGTGGGAAGGCCTCGTCGGCGGCATGCTCTATGCGCTGATCGCGCTTGGTTTCGTATTGATCTTCAAGGCTTCGGGTGTGTTCAATTTCGCGCAAGGCATCATGGTGGTGTTCGCAGCACTCACGCTGGTCGGATTACATAGTATCGGCGTGCCGGCGTTTCTCGCGCTTGGCCTCAGCATAGCGGTGATGTTCGCGCTGGCTTTTACGGTGGAACGAGTCGTATTGCGGCCGCTGATCAACCAACCCGACATCATTCTGTTTATGGCTACTTTCGGGATCACCTATTTCCTGATCGGCTTTGGCGAATTCGTGTTTGGCGGCGACCCGAAGGTGATGATTGCCGATCAGCTTTACCTGCCGAAAGGTACCATCACCTACAAGATGCTGGGCGGGGTTGTGTCGTTGCAAAAAATGGACATCGCCGCCGCGGTCATTGCTTCGGTCATGGTGGCGGGCCTAGCGGTATTTTTCTCCAAGACACGCATCGGCCGGGCATTGCGCGCAGTGGCCGACAGCCATTCGGCAGCGCTCTCGGTCGGCATCTCCCTCGAACAGATCTGGGTCATCGTCTGGTTCGCTGCCGGCCTGGTGGCACTGGTCACCGGCATCTTTTGGGGCGCGCGCTCGGACGTCTCATTCGCGCTCGATGTGATAGCGCTGAAGGCGCTACCCGTCCTAATTCTCGGCGGCCTGACGTCGATCCCGGGCGCCATCGTCGGTGGCCTGATCATCGGAATCGGCGAGAAGATCGGCGAATTCTATTGGGGACCGCTGATCGGCGGAGGCACCAACTCCTGGTTCGCCTATGTGATTGCGCTGGTGTTCCTGCTGTTCCGGCCGCAGGGCCTGTTCGGCGAACGCATCATCGAGCGGGTGTAAGCGATGCTCTATCGCGAGGCCGGTCAATTCAAAACCAGTTACGCCAGTGATCTGGCGGTGTTTCCGATTCTGCAGGATCGCATCGGCATTTTCGTTATCCTGGCCGTGGCGTTCGTGGTTATCCCGCTGACTGGCAATGATTTCATCATCAATGCGGTGATGATCCCGTTTCTGATCTTCGCGCTCGCGGCCATCGGGCTTAATCTGCTCACCGGCTATACCGGCCAGTTGTCGCTCGGCACCGGCGCCTTCATGGGGGTCGGCGCCTATGCCTGCTACAAGCTCACCACCATCTTTCCAGATGTGAATATCATTGTCTGGGTGATCGCCTCCGGCTTCTTCTCCGCCGCGGCCGGCGTGGTGTTCGGTCTGCCGTCGCTGCGCATCAAAGGTTTCTATCTGGCGATTGCGACGCTGGCGGCGCAATTCTTCCTGGAGTGGTGTTTCATCCGCGTCCCCTGGCTCTACAACTACAATGTGTCGGCCGCGATCGAAGTGCCGCAGCGCGAGCTGTTCGGCATCATTATCACCGGGCCGCGCGCCACCGCAGAAACCCGCTACTATATCGTGCTTGGTATCGTGGTGGCGATGACTTGGGTCGCCTCCAATCTTGTGCACGGCCGCATCGGTCGTATGTGGATGGCGGTACGCGACATGGATATCGCCGCTGAGCTGATGGGGATCCGCTTGTTACCCATCAAGCTGCTGGCCTTCGCGGTGTCGTCATTCTACTGCGGTGTCGCTGGAGCATTGTTGGTATTCCTTTGGTATGGCGGTGCGGAATCCACTGTCTTCTCCATCAATGAGAGCTTCACCATCCTATTCATGATCATCATCGGCGGTCTCGGCAGCCTGCTCGGCTCATTCCTGGGCGCGGCGTTGATTTACATCCTGCCCATCATCCTGCGTTTTGTGCCGCCCGAACTCGGCCTGCCGCTGCATGCGGCGACGGTCGAGCACATGACATTCATGATCACAGGTGCGCTGATCGTGTTCTTCCTGATCGCCGAGCCAGCCGGACTCGCCCGCTTGTGGCAGATAGGCAAGCAAAAACTGAGGGTGTGGCCGTTTCCCTACTGATGGTGCAAGATAGAGCCAATTTCCGACCATGGCGGTGGCCATGGTTCCGAAATCGCCCTCCGATCAAGTCGGACAAGGCGAAATGCAGAAACCAGAGGCGCGCCTGATCGGCGCGAACCAAAGGGAGGAATGATATGAAAGCAAGAAATCTTTTGACGGGTATGGCCTGTGCGACCTTGCTGGGATCGGCCGTGTTCACCGGCCAAGCGCAAGCACAGGATACGATCTACGTGCCGCTACTCACCTATCGGACCGGGCCTTTCGCCGGCTCGGGTATTCCGATCGCCAATGGCATGCATGACTACTTGGCCATGCTGAACGAGCGTGACGGTGGAATCGGCGGCGTGAAGCTCAATGTCGAGGAGTGCGAGACCGGTTACGATACCAAGAAGGGCGTCGAGTGCTGGGAATCGGTCAAGAGCAAGAAGCCGGCGGTGGTAAACCCCTATTCGACCGGCATCACGCTGCAGATCATTCCGAAGGCCGCTGTTGACAAGATTCCGATCCTGTCGATGGCCTACGGCCTTTCAGCGTCGGCAGTCGGCAACGACTTCCCGTGGATTTTCAATCCGCCGGCTACTTATTGGGACGGCCTGTCGATGGTCATGCGCTACATCGGCGGCAAGGAAGGCGGGCTCGACAAGCTCAAGGGCAAGACGATCGGGTTCATATTCCTGGAGAGCCCCTATGGCCGCGAGCCGCTGCCGCTGTTGCAGGAGTTCGCCAAGGACTATGGCTTCACGGTGAAAGAGTATTCCGTTGCCGGCAAGGAAATGCAGGACCAGTCGGCACAATGGCTCGCCGTTCGCCGCGATCGTCCGGCGTGGATGATTATGTGGGGTTGGGGCGCCATGAATCCGACTGCGGTCAAGCGCGCGGCCGAGAATGGCTATCCGATGGATCACTTTGTTGGCGTATGGTGGTCGGGCAGCGATGATGACGGCCGTGGGGGCGGCGCGGCGGCCAAGGGCTATCTTTCACTCAACTTCAACGGCCTCGGTCCGAACTATCCGGCCATCCAGGACATCAAAAAATTCGTCGTGGACAAGGGCAAGAGCCAGGTCGAGAAGGATAAGTTCGCGGAGAACTTCTACAACCGCGGTGTCTACAACTCGGTGCTGGTCGCGGAAGCGATCCGCAATGCGCAGAAGCTGTCGGGCAAGAAGGTCGTGACGGGCGAAGATGTCCGCCGCGGCCTCGAGACGCTCAACATTACTGATGCGCGCTGGAAGGAACTCGGCTTTCCAAACTTTGCAGCGCCGCTTACCGGTGTGAACTGCACCGACCACAACGGCCACGCACCGGCCTATATGCAGCAATGGGATGGTGCCAAGTGGGTGAAGATTTCCGATTGGATCCAGCCCATGAAGGAAAAAGTGCGTCCGATGCTCGACGCGGCAGCCAAGGAATACGTCGAGAAGAATGCCGGCTGGCCGAAGCGCACCGAAGCTTGCGACAAGTCATCGTGAGCCAATGAATGAAAGCCCTCGTCCTGAGGAGCGCCGAAAGGCGCGTCTCGAAGGACGAGGGACCATCTGAGCCTACGCCCTCATCCTTCGAGACGGCGCTTGCGCGCCTCCTCAGGATGAGGGCGACCTCGGTCCGGAGGTCCGATGTCCGCCGTTGAGCCAACGAATCCGGCGACCACAGCGCAAGACGAGCGCATTCTCTCGGTCAATAATATCGAAGTGATCTACGATCACGTCATTCTGGTGCTCAAGGGCGTTTCGCTGGAAGTGCCCAAGGGCGGAATTGTCGCGCTCCTCGGCGCCAATGGTGCCGGAAAAACGACCACGTTGAAGGCGATTTCAAATCTGCTGCACGCCGAGCGCGGCGACGTCACAAAGGGTTCGATTGTGTTCGAGGGCGCCGAAGTGCAGGATCTTTCGCCAAACGAACTTGTGCGCCGCGGGTGCATCCAGGTAATGGAAGGCAGGCACTGTTTTGGCCATCTCACGATCGAGGAAAACCTGCTGACTGGCGCGTTCACGCGGCGCGACGGCAAAACGGCAATCAAGCGCGATCTTGACCTTGTCTATTCCTATTTCCCGAAGCTCAGCGAACGGAAGGGTTCGCTCGCGGGCTACACCTCGGGCGGCGAGCAGCAGATGTGTGCCATCGGCCGCGCGCTGATGTCGCGGCCGAAGATGATCCTGCTTGACGAGCCTTCGATGGGTCTTGCGCCGCAAATCGTCGAGGAAATTTTCGACATCGTGAAGGACTTGAACGAAAAGGAAGGCGTTTCGTTCCTCCTGGCCGAGCAGAACACGCATATGGCGCTGCGCTTTGCGCGATACGGCTACATTCTGGAAAATGGCCGCGTCGTATTAGACGGCGATGCCAAGGCGCTGGCCGAGAACGAGGACGTTAAGGAATTTTACCTCGGCGTTTCGGAAGGCAGGCGCAAGTCTTTCCGCGAAGGAAAGCATTACCGGCGCAGAAAAAGGTGGCTGGCCTAGGCCATGCCGGAACACTTCGACGCATTGGAGAACCGCGAACCTGCTATCCGCGAACGTGAGCAGGTTGCGATCCTGACCAAAATCATTGCGCGTGCCATGACGGCGCCGGGTTGGGCGAAGCTATCTGTCGGGCGTCAATCCAGATGCAGTCACTTCGCGCGCGGCATTGGCCAAGCTGCCGGTGCTTCGCAAGGCTGACATTTCCACGTTGCAAAAGGAAAATCCGCCGTTCGGTGGCCTCAACGTCACACCGCCCGGTAAGGCACGACGCCTGCTGATGTCGCCGGGGCCGATCTTCGAACCGGAAGGTGAGGGCTCTGACTGGTGGGGAGCAGCACGCGCGCTCTACGCTGCCGGGTTCCGCAGCGGTGATATCGTGCACAATTCCTTCGCCTATCACCTGACGCCTGGTGGTTTTATTCTCGAGTCCGGGGCGCGCGCGCTCGGCTGCGCGGTGATCCCGGGCGGCGTCGGTAATACCGAGCAGCAGCTCGAGGCAATCGCGCATTACAAACCATCAGGATACGTCGGCACGCCGGATTTTCTGAAAATCCTGCTCGACACCGCTGAAAAATCCGGCAAGGACGCGACTTCAATCAAGCGGGGACTCGTCTCCGGGGCCGCATTGCCGGCTTCGCTGCGCGAGGAGCTTCGCAGCCGCGGTATTGCCGTGCTGCAATGTTATGCCACCGCGGAGCTGGGCGTGATCGCCTATGAAAGCGAAAGCGGCGGCGGCATGATCGTGAATGAGACGGTGATCGTTGAAATCGTCCGGCCAGGCACCGGCGACCCTGTTCCGGAAGGCGAGGTGGGGGAGGTCGTCGTGACCTCGTTCAATCCGGACTACCCGATGATCAGGCTCGGCACCGGCGATCTCTCGGCGCTGATGCCGGGGGCCTCTCGATGCGGGCGCACTAATGCGCGCATCAAGGGATGGATGGGACGGGCTGACCAGACGGCGAAGGTAAAGGGCATGTTCGTACATCCCAGGCAGATAGCCGAGATCGCCGCGCGTCATCCTGAACTCAACCGGCTGCGGCTCGTCGTCGACCGCAAGGATGAGCAGGATACGATGACGCTGCTGGCTGAATGTGCATCTTCCGGCGCCGCACTCGAATCGGCAGTTGCAGCCACCTTGCAGTCGATCACCAAACTCAAAGGTGTGGTGAACTTGGTTGCGCCGGGCACCTTGCCGAATGATGGCAAGCTGATTGCCGACGAGCGCAAGTCATGAATCCTGGCGCGCTGCAGCATGCCGGCGGCCGCATCGGCGTGCTTCTGGTCAATCTCGGAACGCCGGATTCGACTGGTTACTGGGCCGTGAGGCGCTATCTGAAAGAGTTTCTCTCCGACCGCCGTGTGATCGAGGAGAACCGTCTGAAATGGTGGCTGGTGCTCAATCTGATCATTTTGACCGTCCGTCCCGGCCGCAAGGGCCGTGACTATGACAAGATCTGGAATAAAGAGCGCAACAAATCGCCGCTCAAGACCATCACGCGTTCGCAGTCCGATAAACTGGACGAGATGATGGACAAGCTCGACAAGCGTATTCGGGTCGATTGGGCGATGCGTTACGGCAATCCGTCGATCGCCTCGCGGCTGGAGGCGCTCGTTGCACAGAATTGTGAGCGAATTCTGATCGTGCCGCTGTATCCGCAATACGCGGCACCAACCACGGCGACGGTGTGCGACGAAGTCTTTCGCGCGCTGACGCGCATGCGTTTTCAGCCGACGATACGCGTTGCTGCGCCTTACTTCGCTGAGCCCGCATACATCGACGCGCTCGCAGCCTCGATCAATGCGACACTGGCAAAACTCGCCTTCAAGCCGGATGTTCTCATCGCCTCTTTTCACGGAATGCCCGAAGACTATGTCGCCAAAGGAGATCCGTACCAGCAGCAGTGCACGGAGACGACGGCGCTTCTTCGCAAAAAGCTCAAGCTCGATGACCAACGGTTGATCATGACATTCCAGTCACGTTTCGGCGCGGCTGAATGGATCAAGCCCTACACCGACGCGACCGTAAGATCACTGGCCGAGCGCGGCGTGAAAAACGTCGCCGTTATCACGCCCGGATTTTCCGCCGATTGTCTGGAGACGCTCGAAGAAATCGCCATAGAGAATGCCGATATTTTCTGCCAGGCGGGCGGCGAAAATTTCGCAGCTGTTCCGTGTCTCAACGATACGCCGGGTGGAATGACGGTGATCCGCGACGTTGTTGCGCGCGAACTCAAGGGCTGGATCTAGCCGGTAAACAGGGCGATCCGGCCGATCAACGTCCCGTTAACCATAAGAATTTAACGTCCGTTAACTATCGTCCGCGGCGCGGCGGATGCGCGCACCCGTCATGGGCGCGCACGTCCGGCGTGCGCGCGGGCGTTGGTGATGCTCGGACGAGGAGGCATTCCAGCGGTGGCGTCTCTTATCAATGGCCGCCTGGTCGCGTTGCACCGCGTCGGCATGTTGGCCGCCGCGTGCGTGGCGCTTTCGTCCGCCGACGTCCATGCACAGTTTGCCAATCCTTCCTACGCCGATCCGCTGACGGCGAAATTGCAAACCAGCCCACGCAACCCGCCGCGCTTCCAAAGATTGGATCGTGAGGCTCTCGCCCAGTTGGCTGGACCAACGACGTTCACGCCGCCTGCGTCCGGCGCCGGCACGTCCGGATTTGATTCAACCAACAATCGAAAAGTCAAAGCCAAGACCAAGGTCAAGGCATCGGCGAATGCACAAGCGATTGCGCCGGGCGTGGCCGCCCCGGCCACCGTGTCGGCTTACGATAAATCAACCGATGTAACGGGCAGCATCGCGGCCGGAGCACCTGGAGCGCCGCCGGTACAGATCGGTCCGATCCGGTCAGCCCCGAAAAAGCGGCCGGCTCATAGCGAACCCGATGATCCTTACGCTCCACTCGGCATTCCGGCCGGTGCATTCGATCTATTTCCAGCGGTCGAACTGATCGGCGGTTACAATACCAACCCGGGGCACGAGCCCGGCGGCCAGGCCGCGTGGTTTTATACCGTTGCGCCGGAATTGCGCGTGCAATCGAATTGGTCGCGGCACGAATTTAAAGCGGATTTGCGCGGCAGCTATATCGGCTACAGCCCCGATGAGACGCCGACATTGAGCCGTCCTTACTTCAACGGGAAAGTCGACGGTCGTGTCGACGTCACGCACGATACGCGCGTCGATCTCGGCAGTCGTATTCTTTTATCGACCGACAATCCGGGCAGTCCGAATTTGCAGGCCGGACTTGCCAAGTTGCCGATCTATGTCACCGGCGGCGGAACAGTTGGCTTCGGTCAGCGATTCAATCGTTTCGATGTCTCGATCAAAGGTGATGTGTCGCGGACCATCTATCAGGAGTCGACGCTGACCGACGGGTCGACGGCCAGCAACGACGACCGCAACTTTGATCAATATGCCGGCACGTTTCGTGGCGCCTACGAGCTGTCACCCGGCCTGACCCCCTTCGTTGAGGTCGGCGCGGACACGCGCGTGCACGATCTAAATTCCGACTTTTCGGGTTATCAGCGCAATTCGAACGGGTTGATAGCCCAGGCCGGGGCGAAATTTGAGCTCACGCGCATAATCACCGGCGAGGCAGCGCTCGGATATACCCAGCGGGTCTACGAGGATCCTCGACTCGCGAATATCGATGGGCTGATCGCGAACGCGTCATTGCTGTGGACTGCCAGCGCCCTGACCAACGTGAAGTTGATCGCGACGTCATCAGTTGGGGAATCTACAATCGCCGGCGTGTCAGGCGTGCTTTATCGCGACATCGGGGTGCAGGTGGACCACGCCTTCAGGCGCTGGCTGATCGGCAGTCTCAAGCTCGGATACGGCAATGATAACTATGTCGGACTTGATCGCATCGACAACCGGTACTCGGCGGGTGTCGGATTGACCTACAAGCTCAACCGTTCGATGCAGGTCAAAGGCGAATTCCGGCAGGATTGGCTGCGTTCGAATGTCGAAGGCGTCGACTACACGGCGAGCGTCTTCACGCTTGGCCTGCGTCTCCAGCGCTAGTCACTTCTCGCCGAGCAGGCGTCGCATTTCGGCGCGCAGCTCCGGCGCAATGTCGGCGCGCTCGAGCCCGTAGGCCACGTTGGCAGATAGAAATCCGATCTTGGAGCCGCAATCGTAGCTGCGGCCATCGAACTTCAGGCCATAGAAAGGTTGTGTGCGCGAAAGCGCCACCATGGCATCGGTGAGCTGAATTTCTCCACCGGCACCAGCGGCCTGTTTTTCCAGAAGCTCGAATATCTGGGGTTGCAGGATATAGCGTCCGGTAATGCTGAGGTTGGACGGCGCTTCGCTTGCTTTGGGCTTTTCGACCATTTTTGTTATTGCGAATGCCTTGCCCTTGGGGGCTCCCACGCCGACCACGCCGTACATATGCACGCGCTCTGGTGGCACTTCTTCCACCGCAATGATGTTGGCGTTGGCGTCGAGGCTTTTGGCGGCATCGATCATCTGGGCAAGGCAACCGCGCTTGTGTTGCACCAGCACGTCGGGCAGCAGCAGCGCGAACGGCTCATGGCCAACGAGCTCGCGTGCGCACCAGATCGCGTGTCCGAGACCAAGCGGCGATTGCTGCCGGGTGAAGCTGACGGTTCCTGCTTCCGGCAGGTCTTCCGACAGGAGCGCAAGTTCCGTCTTCTTGCCCCGCTCCATCAAGGTTAACTCGAGCTCGAACTGGCGGTCGAAATGATCTTCGATCACGCTCTTGTTCCGGCCAGTCACGAAGATGAAATGCTCGATGCCGGCCTGCCGCGCTTCGTCGACCACATGCTGGATCAGCGGCCGATCCACGACCGGAAGCATTTCCTTCGGCATGGCTTTGGTGGCCGGTAGAAAGCGAGTTCCGAGGCCGGCGACGGGAAATATGGCTTTGCGGATGCGGGTCATGCGAGAGTTTTAGGTATGGTGTTGAGTTGTGAAGTGCCCACGGGCGGAAAGCACGGAGGCGGGCGAGGGACCAGATGCGAGTGAGGGCAGTAGACCATTAACGCTACAGAAATGAAATCGGGGCACTCATCGTTTGAAGAGGCCGGGGGAAACGGGATAGGGATGCGCAGAGCGAAGCATATTGTCGTTGCCGCGGCCATCGCTATGTCCGCGAGCGGGACTGCCTTGGCACAAGGTGCGCGCGATGGCCGTTATCCGGCCACCACAGGCACCATTTCGCCGCCGACCGCTCCACTGCCGCCCGCATGGAGCGGCGAATCTGGCGCGTCCGGCCACCCACTGATGACGGCCGAGGCAATTCGTGCGGCGGCCGCAAATTTTCACGCCTGCATCGAGCGCATATGGCCCGCGGCCGCCCGCCGCGGGATTTCACGAACGATTTTTCAGACATACACCGCCTCGCTCACGCCCGACCTGCGGATTATGGATCTGCTCGATAACCAGCCCGAGTTCACCAAGTCGTTCTGGGAGTATCTCGACATCCTGGTGACCAACGAACGAATTGAGCAAGGCCGCGCTCTCCTCGAAAAATACCGCAACGCATTCGATGCGGTCGAACGGACCTACGGAGTTGACCGCTATACGATCGCCGCGATCTGGGGTGTCGAGACCAATTACGGCACGTTGGGAGGCGATCGCTCCGTCGTTCGTTCAACCGGCACGCTTGCCTGTATCGGCCGGCGACAGAACTATTTTCGCGAGGAATTTCTTTCCGCGCTGGAAATCCTGCAACACGGCGACGTCCGGCCCGACCGTCTGGTCGGGTCTTGGGCCGGCGCATTCGGCCCGACTCAGTTCATGCCGACTGCGTTTAAAAGATATGCCGTTGATTTCGACCGTGATGGTCGCCGTGATGTGGTCGACTCCGTTCCCGATATCATCGCCTCTACTGCCAACAATTTAAAGAAGGACGGCTGGCTCACCGGCCAGACCTGGGGCTATGAGGTCGTCGTTCCGGCGACGATCGATTTCCGGCTTGCCGATCGCGCGCAAACGCTGTCGATCCGCGACTGGACCCGCTATGGAATTACGCGCGCTGACGGCCAACCGTTCCCGCGGCCCGACGACCGCGCCTTTCTGCTGGTCCCGGCTGGAATACAAGGACCCGGCTTCCTGATGCTGGAAAATTTCCGCGTCATCATGAAGTACAATCCGGCAGAGGCCTATGCACTCGCGATCGGCCATCTCGCGGACCGGCTTCGTGGCGGCGGGCCGTTTGTGCAAGCCTGGCCGCGATACGAGCGGGTGTTGTCTCGTACGGAACGTCTGGAACTCCAGCAATTGCTTGCCAGTCGCGGGTACGATATCGGCGAGCCGGATGGCCACTTCGGCCTCAAGACCCGAGCCGCAATTCGCGAATTTCAGGTCAAAAGCGGCCGGATTCCCGACGGTTTTGCCTCTGCGGGTATCCTGGACCAGTTGCGCGCACGTTAACGATGGATCCCGCATGCCACCTTTGAGTTGACATTTTTCGGGCGCTATTGGCCCATGGTTGCGAGATTAGGTGCTTGAGCGATTGGCATGCTTGGCAAAGACCGGTTTTCACGTTGGCTCGTCGCGGCCGTCATCCTGGCCGCGGTCGATTGCGCCGGGCTGGCTGTCATTGAAGCTGCGCTCACGTCGCCGGCGCAGGCGCAATTCCGTGACGATCGCTTTCCATTTTTGAGTTGGCAACGTCCGCAACGGTCGGGCGGTGGTCTCTTCGGCGGTGGTGGCTTCGGCGGATTTTTTGGCGGCTCGCAACGCACTTACGAAAACGAATACGAGCAGCAGGCCCCGGTCGACAATTCGAAAGCGCCGCCCCCGCGCAAGGTAGAATCAAAAGGCGAACAGGTCGCGCCAACGACCTCGATTGTCGTGTTGGGCGACGGCATGGCCGATTGGCTTGCCTACGGACTGGAAGATGCATTCAGCGATTCGCCGGAAGTCGCCATCGTACGCAAGAACAAGCTTCACTCTGGCCTGCTGCGCTACGAACAAAAAGGCGATCTCGACTGGTGGCACGTTGCGCGCGACACGCTGGCCCAGGAAAAAGCAAACTACGTGGTGATGATGCTGGGCGTCAGCGATCGCCAGAGCATTCGCGAGCGCGACCTGGCCAAGGAAGCCGACCGGAAAAAGAAAGACAAGGAGCAGGCCGCCAAGCCCGGAACTGACAAGGACGCGCCAAATAAAGAACAGAACAAGGACCCGTCCGAAGAGCAGGATCAGCAGGCGATCGCCGCGCCCGAGCAGCCGGCGGGAACCAAGGCCAACGGTGTCATCGAGTTTCGAACCGATCAATGGGCGGAGATCTACTCAAAGCGTATCGATGAGACGATCGCGGCCCTTAAAAGCAAGGGCGTGCCGGTATTCTGGGTTGGCCTGCCATCAATCCGCGGACCCAAATCAACCGCCGATGCGGTCTATCTCAACGATCTTTACCGCGCGCGTGCTGAACGCGCCGGCGCGATATACATCGACATCTGGGATGGCTTCGTCGACGAGGGCGGCAAGTACTCGAATTTTGGTCCGGACTACGAAGGCCAGATGCGCAGGTTGCGCTCAAACGACGGTGTCTTTTTCACGAAATATGGTGCGTTCAAGCTTGCGCACTATGCGGAACGCGAAATTCGCCGCTACATGAATAGCCGCGTAACACCGGTCGCCCTGCCGTCAGGGCCGGTCGCCCCTGCAACACCAGACGGGAAGCCGGCGGCACGGCCTTTGTCGGGGCCGGTGGTGCCGCTGACCGTCACACCGGGCAATTCGGAAGAATTGCTTGGTGGCGCCGGCAACAGCTCCCCACATGGTGATGCCATCGCGACGCGTGTCCTGGTGAAGGGCGAACCGGTACAGGCGCCGCGCGGCCGGGCTGACGATTTCGTACTGCAGCCCGACAATGCGGCTGCCGCAATATCTCCGGCTCCCGTTATCCCGTCTGATGCACTGGCATCCGCGCCTGCCAACACGACTCCGGCAAAAGTCGCGCCTGTTGAACCTGCGGTCGCGCCGCATAA
The DNA here is from genome assembly GCA_963815055.1 of uncultured Alphaproteobacteria bacterium. Classification (GTDB taxonomy): domain Bacteria; phylum Pseudomonadota; class Alphaproteobacteria; order Rhizobiales; family Xanthobacteraceae; genus Pseudolabrys. The sequence goes on from CAWFEU010000002.1 coordinate 85,043, forward strand.
GCCGCCGGCGCCGCCGAAAAACAATGCTGCCGCAAAAACCACACAAAACACCGCAGCCAAACCGAAGTCGTTGCAGCCGCCGCCGCGCGATGACGCGCCTCGGCCGCCGCGGCCCATCTCCCGGTCCGGCGTAAATCCGTTCGGCAGCTGGTTCCGTTAAAGCGCGCCGTTCAACGTGGCAGCGTTGTCGACCCCATCAGGAATTTGTCGACCGCATGTGCCGCCTGACGGCCCTCGCTGATCGCCCATACCACCAGCGACTGGCCGCGGCGCATGTCGCCTGCGGCGAACACCTTCGGCACGGATGTGGCGTAGGCATTGGTGTCGGCGCTGACATTGCCGCGCTGATCAAGCGCGACGCCAAGGGATTTCAGCAGGCCCTCATGGACCGGGTGCACGAAGCCCATCGCGAGCAGAATCAGATCGCCCTCGATCTCGAATTCAGTGCCGGCGACCGGCTTGAACTTCGCGTCCACATGCGTGCAATGCAATTTCTTCACTTGGCCATTTTCGCCGGTGAACTTCTGCGTCAGCACGGCGAATTCGCGGGTCACGCCTTCCTCGTGGCTCGAGGAAATGCGCAGCTTGAGCGGCCAGTCCGGCCACGTCAGCATCTTGTTCTCGTGCTCGGGCGGCTCCGGCATGATTTCGAAATTGGTCACCGAGGCCGCGCCCTGGCGGATCGACGTGCCGATGCAGTCGGACCCCGTGTCGCCGCCGCCGATAACGATGACTTTCTTGCCCTTGGTCAGGATCGGCTCGACGCCGTTCTGGGGTTCATTGCTGACGCGGCGGTTCTGCTGCGGCAGGAATTCCATGGCGAAATGGATGCCCTTGAGTTCGCGCCCGGGAATCGGCAAGTCGCGCGGCTTCTCGCTGCCGCCGGTCAGCACCACGGCGTCATGGTCCTTGAGCAGCTTGTCGGCCGGCATATTGACGCCAACATCGGCGTTGTAGTGAAAAACCACACCCTCGGCCTGCATCTGTTCGACGCGACGATCGACGTGAATTTTTTCCATCTTGAAGTCGGGAATCCCGTAGCGAAGCAGTCCGCCGGCCTTGGCCCAGCGCTCGTAGACATGAGCGTCATGACCGGCACGGGCGAGTTGCTGTGCGCAAGCAAGGCCTGCCGGGCCGGAACCGACAACCGCAACTTTCTTGCCGGTCTTGCGTTGCGGCTTGTCGGGCTTGAGCCCCTGCGCAATCGCGCGATCGGCAATCTCGCATTCAATCGACTTAATGGTTACGGGGTTCTCATCGATATTAAGCGTGCAGGAGGCTTCGCAAGGCGCCGGGCAGACGCGACCGGTGAATTCGGGGAAATTGTTGGTTGAATGCAGATTGCGCGCGGCCTCTTCCCAGTTGCCGCGATAAACCAGGTCGTTCCAGTCGGGAATCTGGTTGTTGACCGGGCAACCGGTCGGCGCGCCGGTAATGCGGCTGGTGCCGTGGCAGTAGGGCACGCCGCAGTCCATGCAACGTGCCGCTTGTTCGCGGATGTCTTTTTCCGGCAGCGGCAGTACGAATTCGTGCCAATGCTTTATGCGTTCCGCGACCGGTTGATAGTCGCGATCTTCACGCTCGATTTCCAGAAAGCCGGTGACCTTACCCATACCTACTCCGCGGCCTGCATCGTGGCGGCCTTCTCCTTTGCCATCTCTGCGAGCGCGCGGCGGTACTCAACCGGCATCACTTTGCGGAACAGCGGGCGATAGTGGTCCCAATTGGCGAGGATTTCAGCGGCGCGCCTGGAACCCGTGTAGCGCGCATGGTTGGAAATCAGCAGGTTCAGGCGTTCGGCGTCCTTGATCGTCAAATCCGACATGACGTCGACGCGGCCATGCGATTCAAGATCGACGCCGAATTCCTTTTCGGCGATTTCTTCTTCTTCCGGCACCGGCTCAAGTTCGACCATCGCAAGATTGCAGCGGGACTTGAAGGTATTGTCCTCGTCCAGCACGTAGGCGACACCGCCCGACATGCCCGCGGCGAAATTGCGGCCGGTACGCCCGAGAAGCACAACGACGCCCCCGGTCATGTACTCGCAGCAATGGTCACCAGCACCTTCAATCACGGCGATTGCACCGGAATTTCGCACCGCGAAGCGTTCGCCGGCAACGCCGCGGAAATAGCATTCGCCCTCGATCGCGCCATACAGGACGGTGTTGCCGACGATGATGGATTCTTCCGGAACGATGCCGGAATCGGCCGGCGGCCGGATGATCAGGCGCCCGCCCGAAAGCCCCTTCCCAACGTAGTCATTGGCATCGCCGTCCAGTTCAAACGTAATGCCGCGCGCAAGCCAGGCGCCGAAGCTCTGTCCGGCCGTGCCCGTGAAACGCACATGAATGGTGTCATGCGGAAGGCCCTCGTGACCAAACCGCTTGGCCACTTCGCCGGAGAGCATCCCGCCGCAAGCCCGGTCGGTGTTACGGATGACCGACTGCAGACGGACGGGCGCGCCACGGTCGAGCGCCGATTGTGATTCGGCGATCAGCCTGCGATCGAGGATTTTATCGATCTTGTGGTCCTGCGGCTCGCAGCTGAAGATCGGAGTGTTCTTGTCGGCGGGCGGCTTGGTGAACAGCTTGGAGAAATCGAGGCCCTTTGCTTTCCAGTGTTCCACCAGCTTGCGCCGGTCAAGCATCTGCATCTGGCCGACCATCTCGTCGAAGGTGCGGAAGCCAAGCGCGGCCATCAGCGCGCGCACTTCCTCGGCGACGAAGAAGAAATAGTTGATGACGTGCTCGGGTTGACCCTTGAAGCGCTTGCGCAACACGGGGTCCTGGGTGGCGACACCGACCGGACAGGTGTTGAGATGGCACTTGCGCATCATGATGCAGCCGGCGGCGATCAGCGGCGCGGTGGCAAAGCCGAATTCGTCGGCGCCGAGCAAGGCACCCACGACGACGTCGCGCCCGGTGCGGATACCACCATCGACCTGCACCGAGATGCGCGAGCGCAGGCGGTTGATCACTAGCGTCTGGTGTGTTTCGGCAAGGCCAATTTCCCACGGGCTGCCGGCATGCTTGATCGACGTGAGCGGCGAGGCGCCGGTGCCGCCCTCGAAACCCGCGATGGTAACGTGATCGGCGCGGGCCTTGGAGACGCCGGCGGCGACAGTGCCCACGCCGACTTCTGACACAAGCTTCACCGAGACGTCGCCGGTGGGATTGACGTTCTTCAGGTCGAAGATGAGCTGCGCCAGATCCTCGATCGAATAGATGTCGTGGTGCGGCGGCGGCGAGATCAGGCCGACCCCGGGCGTGGAATGACGCACCTTGGCAATTGTCTTGTCGACTTTGTGCCCCGGCAACTGCCCGCCTTCGCCCGGCTTGGCGCCCTGCGCCATCTTGATCTGCATCATGTCCGAGTTGACGAGATACTCGGCGGTGACGCCGAAGCGTCCCGAGGCCACTTGCTTGATGGCAGAGCGCATCGAGTTGCCATTCGGCAGCGGCTTGAAGCGGTCGGATTCCTCACCGCCTTCGCCGGTATTCGATTTTCCGCCGATGCGGTTCATGGCGATGGCGAGCGTGGTATGGGCCTCGCGCGAGATCGAGCCGAATGACATGGCGCCGGTCGAGAAGCGGCGCACGATATTTTTGGCCGGCTCGACGTCGTCGAGCGCGACCGGCTTGCGGCCGTCTTCATCGGCATTTTTCAGCCGGAACATGCCACGGATGGTAAGCAGCCGCTCGTTCTGCTCATTCACGATCTGCGCGAAAGCACGGTAATGGTCCTGCGAATTGCCGCGCACCGCGTGCTGAAGCCGCGCCACCGTTTCGGCTGTCCAGACATGGTCCTCGCCGCGCACGCGCACGGCATAGTCGCCGCCGACGTCGAGCATCGAGCGGTATATCGGTGCATCGCTGAAGGCGTCGCGGTGGCGGCGCACCGACTCTTCGGCAATCTCGGCGAGGCCGACGCCTTCAATGCGGGTGTGCGTACCGGTGAAATATTTGTCGACGAAGTTCTGGCGCAAGCCGACGGCGTCGAAAATCTGCGCGCCGCAGTAGGACTGATAGGTCGAGATGCCCATTTTCGACATCACCTTCAGCAGCCCTTTGTCGATCGACTTGATGTAGCGCTTGATGATCTCTTTTTCTTCGAGCTTCTGCGGCAGGTCGTCCTTCATCGCGATCAAGGTCTCGAACGCGAGATACGGGTTGATCGCTTCCGCGCCATAGCCGGCAAGACACGCATAGTGGTGCACTTCGCGCGGCTCGCCCGTCTCCACCACCATGCCAACCGACGTGCGCAGTCCATTCCGGATCAGATGATGATGCACGGCCGCACAGGCCAGCAGCGCGGGTATTGGAACGCGGTCGGCGCCGGCCTTGCGGTCAGACAGGATGATGATGTTGCAGCCGTTGCGCACTTCCTCTTCGGCGCGCTCGCACAATGCGTCGATCGCCCAGCCCATGCCGTCGGCGCCATGCTCGGCCGGGAACGTGATGTCGAATGTGTGCGACTTGAAATGATCGCCGCTCATCGCCGAGATCGAGCGGATCTTCTCGAGATCTTCGTTCGTCAGGATAGGCTGCCGCACTTCGAGGCGTTTGGTGTTCGACATGCCCTCGTGATCGAGCAGATTCGGGCGCGGTCCGATGATGGAGACAAGGCTCATCACCAGTTCCTCGCGGATCGGATCGATCGGCGGATTCGTGACCTGCGCGAAGTTCTGCTTGAAATAGGTGAACAGCGGTTTCGGCTTGTCCGACAGCGCCGAAATCGGCGTGTCGTTGCCCATCGAGCCGACCGCCTCCTCGCCGGTTGTCGCCATCGGCGTCATCAGGAATTTCAAGTCTTCCTGCGTGTAGCCAAAGGCCTGCTGGCGATCGAGCAGCGACAGGTTCGAGATCGGGGCTTCGTTGGCGGTCCCGGGCAGTTCTTCCAGCACAATCTGCGTGCGGCCGAGCCATTCCTTGTAGGGGTGGCTCTTCGCAAGGGTCGCCTTCAATTCCTCGTCCGGAATGAGCCGGCCCTCGTCGAGGTCGACGAGCAGCATCTTGCCGGGCTGGAGCCGCCACTTCTTCACGATGTCTTTTTCCGGAATCGGCAGTACACCCATTTCCGAAGCCATCACGATGCGGTCGTCGCGGGTGAGCAAATAGCGCGCCGGGCGCAAGCCGTTGCGGTCAAGCGTGGCGCCGATCTGCCTGCCATTGGTGAAGGCGATAGCGGCCGGACCATCCCACGGCTCCATCAGCGCGGCGTTGTATTCGTAGAAAGCGCGCCGCTCTTCGTCCATGAGCGGATTTCCCGCCCACGCTTCCGGAATCATCATCATCATCGCGTGCGCCAGCGAATAACCGCCTTGCACGAGAAATTCGAGCGCGTTGTCGAAACACGCCGTGTCGGACTGCCCCTCGTAGGAAATCGGCCACAGCTTGTTGATGTCGGTGCCGAACAGCGGTGACGATACCGACGCCTGCCGCGCCGCCATCCAGTTGACGTTGCCGCGCAGCGTGTTGATCTCGCCGTTGTGCGCGATGTAGCGATACGGATGCGCCAGCGACCAGGTCGGGAATGTGTTGGTCGAGAAGCGTTGATGGACCAGCGCGAGTGCGCTCTCGAAATCCGGATCGTGCAGATCGGGATAGTATGTGCCGAGCTGGTCGGCGAGGAACATGCCCTTGTAGATCACCGTGCGGCAGGAAATCGATACGGGGTAATAGCCTGAAGTGCGGCGCTCGCGGCGCTTGTAAATCGCATTCGAGATCGACTTGCGCAGGATGTAGAGCCGGCGTTCGAACTCGTCCTCGGAAAATTTCTTTTTCCCGCGGCCGATGAATACCTGCATATGCTTCGGTTCGGTCGGCTTGACTGAATAACCGAGCGTCGAATTGTCGGTCGGCACGTCGCGCCAGCCGAGCAATGACAGCCCTTCGCGCGCGATGACCTCTGCATAGATGTCGCGAATGATTTGCCGCCAGTTTGCGTCCGTCGGCATGAACAGATAGCCGACCGCATATTCACCGGGCTTCGGCAGTTTGAATCCAAGCTCGGCTGCCTTCTTGGCAAAGAACTTGTGCGGAATCTGCACGAGGATGCCGGCGCCGTCCCCCATACGCGGATCCGCGCCGACCGCGCCGCGATGCTCGAGATTGCAGAGAATGCGCAGGCCGTCTTCGATGAGCTGATGCGATTTGCGGCCTTTGATGTCCGCGATGAAACCAACGCCGCACGAATCCTTGTCGAGCGCAGGATCGTAGAGACCCTGCGCGACGGGTGTGCCCGGATCAGCGGTCGAACCGCGTCCGGTGAATCCTGCGTTGCGTTTCTCCTCGCTCATCTCGTCCTGCCTCGCCGGCGCAGCCGCTGCTCCGGCGTACTCTCCTCATCCGCGAACTCGTTATGCTTGTGGTCAATGCCAACTGATCTCAAGAAGGGCAGCCCTGTCCGGCTCATCGCCGCCCGTGGCCGCTCCTGTCGGGCGCCACCGATGTCTGCCCCTGCGACTTAAGAGCCGCCACCCGTGCCCGCCATTCATTAGGACAGTATTACTGTCCTAATGAACCATGCCAAATTTTGCCCTGCCGTACAAGACTGGTCCACGTCAGATTGTCTAAAACCTTGCGCTTTCTTGCGCCGGCATGCCCAAGCTGAGCAAGAACAGGACCACGGCCACGAAGTCCGCGCAATGCCATTGCGTCCGGCACCGCTTCGTTGCGGGCCGGCGGCCTGAATTCGGCCTGTAGGAAAGTGCGTCGGGCTCGCCACAAAACGATAGCGCCCCGGATTTCCGGGGCGCTGCCGTCTTGCGGATAGGCCTACTTTAGGCCGCAGCTTTGGTGTTGATCACCTGGGCTTTGGCGCTGCCGTTGCCGATCGGAATCTGGCGCGGTTTCTTGGCCTCGGGAATTTCGCGCACGAGATCGACGTGCAGCAATCCGTTCTCGATGCTCGCGTTCTTGACCTGGACATGGTCGGCCAACTGAAAGACGCGCTCGAATGCGCGGGCAGCGATGCCCTGATAGAGCACCTCGCCGTTCTGCTCTTCCTTGGCTTGTTTGCTGCCCTTGATCGTCAGCGTGTTTTCTTTCGCCTCGATCGAAAGCTCGTTTTCGCCAAAGCCGGCGACCGCGACGGTAACACGATAGTCGTTCTCACCGGTCCGCTCGATATTGTAGGGCGGGTAGCCCGGAGCAGCTTCAAAACCGTCGAGCATTGAAAACAGCCGATCGAAGCCAACGGTGGAACGATAGAGGGGGGAAAGATCGAAAGTTCGCATGGCATATCCTCCTTGAGTTGAGCGACATGCGGCGGTCCGCCGGATGGCCAGACCTCGCCGTGCGCAGCCATGGGGCCTGCGCAAGCTTGATATGGGAGCGGTTTTGCGGCCTGCAAGAGGGCGCGAATGTGCGTATAAAATACTGAAAATAATCGCTTTTTTTGCACGTAGCCACATTCGATTGAGCGTGCTCGCCACCCTGTTATAACGCCGACACGCCGCTCAAAGACTTACCTCGGCACACCTTCCGGCCTCATGAAACTTGTCTCCATTCCCGCCAATCCGGTTCCCGATGGTGTCGTGACCGGCGCGATCGAGACAACGGACGGGGTGACTTTGCGTTTCGCCCGCTGGGCGCCGCCGCCGGGCCGCAAGGGTACGGTGGTCGTGTTGCAGGGCCGCGCGGAGTTCATCGAGAAATATTTCGAGACCGTGCGCGATCTGCATGCGCGCGGGTTCGCCGTGGCCACGTTCGATTGGCGCGGCCAGGGCCTTTCGGACCGCAGGTTGTCCGATCGCCACAAGGGCTATGTCAGGAATTTTTCCCACTACATCACCGACCTTGAAGCGATTATGGAGCAGGTGGTCATGCCGGATTGCCCGCCACCGTATTTCGCGCTCGGGCATTCGATGGGCGGGGCAGTGGCCATCCGGGCCTGCCATGATGGCAGCCGTTGGTTTGAACGAATTGTTTTGTCAGCGCCGATGATCGCCTTGCCCGCGGGACGGCTCACCCGTGTCGCAGGGCCGCTTGCCCGCTTCATGCGGCTGATCGGCCGCGGTGGGGCCTACGTGCCCACCGGTGATTCCGCTGCGACGGGCAGCGAAGGTTTCATTGGCAACGTGCTGACCTCCGACCCGGTTCGTTACGCGCGCAACGCCGCCGTTCTGGAGCAGGAGCCCGAGCTTGGTCTCGGTGCACCGACGGTCGCGTGGGCTGATGCCGCAATGCGCCAGATGAAAGCGTTCGCCGACAGTTCGTACGCCGTCAGGATCCGCCAGCCGATTTTAATGGTCGCCGCCGGCCGTGACGAGGTTGTCTCCACGCCGGCCATCGAGGCTTTCGGGCAGAATCTGTTGGCAGGACGACACCTCATTCTTGCCGGCGCCAAGCACGAGATCCTGCAGGAGCAGGATCAATATCGCGGGCAGTTCTGGGCTGCGTTCGATGCCTTCGTGCCCGGTACGCCGCGGTTCTAGCTGTTCAGGATATCCAGCGCCGCCTGGTGCACGCGTTTGTCGCCGGCGACAATGACGCGTCCGCCGCCTTGGGCTGGTCCATTTTCCCACGTCGTGACGATGCCACCTGCACCCGAAATGATCGGGATTATCGCGACGATGTCGTATGGCTTGAGCTCGGTTTCGACGATCAGATCGATCAAGCCTGCCGCCAGCATGCAATAGTGATAGCAATCGCCGCCGTACCGCGAGAGTTTCACCTTGTCCTCCAGCGTTCCGAAGGTCGCACGGTCGTCGCGATTCATAAGCAGTGGGCTCGTCGTATACATCAGCGCATCGTCGATGCTCGCGCATTCCCGCACATTCAGATCGCGGTTGCCGAAAGGGCCGCGATAGCGCGCGGCGCCGCCGTCGCCGGAGAATCGTTCGCGCGTGAACGGCTGGTTCATCAAGCCAAAGACCGGTTCGCCAAACCGCATCAGCCCTATCAACGTGCCCCATACTGGCATGCCGGAAATGAAGGACTTGGTGCCGTCTATCGGATCGAGCACCCAGACATATTCGGCATCGGTCTGTTCGGAGCCGTATTCCTCTCCGAGGATTCCGTGGTCGGGAAATTGCTTGCGGATGATGGCCCGCATGGTTTGTTCGGCCGCACGATCGGCTGCCGTAACAGGGTCGAATCCACCGACTTTCTTGTTCTCGATCGCAAGCGCGGTGCGGAAGAACGGGAGAATGGTTTCGCCGGACGCCGTGGCGAGTTGATCGACGAAACTGCTGAAGTTGATGGCCGACATGCCGCTCGCCTGTTTAAACCCACCGCCTATCGGAGAGCGAGCCTACCGGCAACCGCTCGTACGGATCCGCCGGTCGGCACATCGAGAAGGAAGGCCACCCGCATTTCTACCGCGCTGCGGGGTTCCACCCGGTTGATTTTCGCATGGACCTGCCGAAAGGGGAGGCAGCGGGACACAGTTATGCAAAAATAGCATAGGAAATAGGCCTTTGAACCTTGATTTTTGTGCGTCGCGGTGTAGCTTATTGCAGTGCGGTAGCGAGAGCTACTGCTGCCCTCCTTGGGCGTTTCCTCCCTAGACTTGGGCCGCTTGCATCCGCGAGCGGCCCTTTTTTCTTTTGGTGTCGTTGGCGCCTATTCGGCGGCCGCCCGGTAGGGACGCAATTGCTCAAGCGGAATTTCACCGAGGCGCCTGGCCAAAGTTTCCAAATCAGCCGCCAGGCGGCTGAAAGCCGGTGAGCGCTGATACCGCCGTTCGTCCATGTACAGGGCCCGATTGATTTCGAGCTGTATGGCGTGCAGGCCAGCCGCCGGATTTCCGTAATGCTCCGTGATGAAGCCGCCAGCATAGGGTTTGTTGCGACTTACCGTGTAGCCGAGTGTCCGAAGCGTCTTTTCGACCGTTTCAGCCACGACGCCGACGCAGCTGGTGCCGTAGCGGTCGCCCAATACGAATTCGGGACGTGGGCGCTCATCCCGGTGCCCCGCGGTCGACGGCATGGAATGGCAATCGATCAGCACGGCGGCGCCAAAATCCCGATGCAGCCGGGTAAACAAGCGGCGCAGGGCGCGATGATAGGGCTTGTACAGGCTTTCGATGCGTCGCAGGGCATCGTCGACCGGAATACGCTGATCGTAGATTTCCTGCGCGTCTCCGACGACACGAGCCACGGTGCCCAAGCCCCCGGCGACCCGCATCGAGCGGGTATTCGCGAAGGACGGCAGCCGGCCCTCAAACATGCGCGGGTCCAGCTCATAGGGCTCGCGGTTCACGTCCACAAAGCAGCGCGGAAAATGCGCGCGCATCATGGGATAGCCAACACGGACCACGCCCGCGATCAGGTCATCGACAAAGCTGTCCTCAGAGCGGCGCAGCGTGCCGATATCAAGCCGGCAGGCGGCCAGGAACTCGCGCGGGTAGGTTGAGCCGCTGTGGGGCGAATTAAACAGCACCGGCCCTTGGCATGCCTTGGGCTCGAGAATTTCGAACGGCGGGTCCAATTCGTCGCGGATTTCGCTCATAACGGAAGGGCCATGGTGGTCAGGCGGGCATTAACGGCTCGTTATAACCTCTATTGTTCATGGTCAGGGCACAAAGCCAAGCCATGCTTTTGGTTCACCCGTTATTTACCGGGCATAAGTCTTAATCAGCCGGCTGAGGCGGTCCAGTGCGGCCGGACGGGGTGTTGAGTGGAAATGTCCAAAATCCTTCTGGCTGAAGACGACACTGATATGCGGCGCTTCCTGGTGAAGGCGCTCCAGAACGCCGGATTTGATGTCACCTCCTATGACAATGGCCTGTCGGCCTATCACCGGCTGCGCGAGGAACCGTTCGAGCTGCTGCTCACGGATATCGTGATGCCGGAAATGGATGGCATCGAGCTTGCGCGCAGGGCGGCTGAACTTGATCCCGATATCAAGATCATGTTCATCACCGGCTTTGCGGCGGTCGCGCTCAATGCCAATTCCAATGCCCCCAAACATGCCAAGGTGCTGTCGAAGCCAGTGCACCTGCGCGAGCTGGTCAGCGAAGTGCAGAAAATGCTGGCTGCCTAGCGCTTTTGCGCGGCCTTGCCTCGCCGGTTTGGAGCCGATAGATCAATCCCGGTTGACGGGCGCGTAGCTCAGCGGAAGAGCACCTCCTTGACATGGAGGGGGTCACAGGTTCGATCCCTGTCGCGCCCACCAGCCTTCGCTCGCTTCGCGAGCTACGGCTCGGCAAGCCAGCAAAACTTTCGGAGCGGTGCAAGGCTGCTGCGCCGAAGTTCCGCAAGGAACGAAGGCGAGCGCCCACGCTAGCTTCGCGAGCTACGGCTCGGCAGGCCAGCAATACTTTCGGGACGATGCGAGCAAGGCTGCTGCGCCGAAGCTCCGCAAGGAACGAAGGCGAGCGGCTTACTCCACAATCGACTGATAGACTAACGTGCGCATGAGATAACGGTAGTGCAGACGCTCGGCGGGCGCCTGCATCATCAGTACGGCGATAAGCTGTTGCTGAGGATCAATCCAGAAATACGTGCCGGTGACTCCGGTCCACGAATAGTCGCCAACCGAGCCTGGCAACGGGTTGCGTCCCGCGTGCGTGCGAACCGCAAATCCGAGACCAAAGCCAAGCCCGAGTTCTGCCGATGGGGCCAACGCGCCGAACAGAATTGGAGTCGAGGGGCTGCGGCGGGTCTCCGGTGTCAAATGGTCGGATGTCATCAGCTTCACGATGGCCGACGACAACAACCGAGTGCCGCCGAGTTCGCCACCGTTGAGAAGCATCTGGCAGAAGCGCACGTAGTCCGGCGCGGTCGACAGCAGCGCGCTGCCACCTGAAATCCAGTTCGGACGCGTAGCCATATCACGCATCGGCGGTCTCTTGCCGGACGCGGAATCGATCTGCGGCTGCGCAGCGCGCGTCATATCGATGGCGCCGAAATCCGGTGTCGGCAAGAGCGAGCGGCTTGCAGATGCGCTCTGTGATGAAGCGATCGAGCGTCATGCCGCTCACGACTTCGACCACGCGGCCGAGCACGTCGGTCGACATCCCGTACTGCCAGGTGCTGCCGGGTTGGTAGGCGAGGGGGATCTTTGCGAGTTTGGCAACCATCTCCGCGTTGGTCTGCTTTTCATCCATGACGCCGGCATCGGTGTAGGCTTGCTTGAGAAGCGGCCCCGTCAGATGCGCGTATGTCAGACCCGATGTGTGCCGGAGCAGATCCTGCACTGTCATCTCCCGCCGTGGCGGCTCTTTGGTGAGTTTCTTCGCCGATGCATTGTCGAAATCGATGGCGGCCTTGAGGTCAGCGAATTCGGGAAGATAGCGCGCAACCGGGTCCGCAATGAGCAATTTGCCTTCTTCGGCCAGCATCATGGTTGCGACCGACGTGAACGGCTTTGTCATCGAAGCGATGCGGAAGATCGTGTCGATTTTCATTGCCGCACCGGATTCCCGATCCCGGTAGCCAAGCGCTTCAAGGCAGACAATCTTCCCGCGCCGGGCGATGAGCACGACCGCACCGGGAACCAGACCTCTGTCGACGTCTGCTTTTAGAGCGTCGGACAGGCGTTGCAGACGCGCGGAGGACAGTCCGACATCTTCGGGTTTGTCTACCCGCGGCATTTCCAATGTCACTGTTTCCTCAGTTCGTAAGAGGACGGGGTAGTATTGTCATTCCGGGGCGCGCTGCAGGCGCGAACCCCAAATCCAGGTGCTTGCTCAGTGTATGTTTCTGGATTCCGGGTTCGCTCGCTCACGCTCGCGCCCCGGAATGACAGAGATGCACTCATCGCCAGAATTGCCGCGAGGCGAGAGCGGCGCCGTCCGCCATGGCCTTGAGTTTTACGAAGACCACGTCGGGATCAACTGCCGCCTGCCCGACCCAGGTGCCGTAGCCGCAATCACTTCCCGCGATGACATTTTCGCGCCCGACCAGTTTTGCGTAGCGAGAAATGCGCTGCGCGATCAGCTCGGGATGCTCGATGAAATTTGATTTCAATTCAATCACGCCCGGAATAAGCACCTTGCCGTCCGGAAGCTTGACCTTCTCGAACAGCGTCCATTCGTGCGCATGCCGCGGGTTCGCGGCCTCGAGGGAAACCGCAACCGGTTTGGCGTTGAATACGATATCGATGATGTCGGCAAGCGGAACGTCACGGTGATGCGGACCCTCGTAGTTGCCCCAGCACAGGTGCATGCGTAGTTTTTCGGCCGGTATATTGGCGACCGCGTGATTGAGCGCCTCGATGTGCAATTGCGCGCGCTTGCGAAATTCGGGAAGGCTCAAGTCCGCGTATTGGATGTGCCGTCCCATCGCAAGGTCGGGGCAATCGATCTGCAGCACGAAGCCTGCTTTGGCGACCGTTTCGTATTCGTGCCGCATGGCGCCGGCGATGGCGTAAATGTAGCTCTCGGAATCCTTGTAGTGTTCGTTGCGAAAGAACAACGAGACCACGCCGGGCGAGGCTGCGCTCATAAATCCGCCCTGCGACGTCACGTCAGCCAGGGCCGCTTTGAGATTGTTGGTGTCGATCTGCGGCGCTGCCTTGTCGCGCACGCTGATCGGGGCGTTGCAGGCTGGAGTTTTTCGCCGCGAGCGGCCAGGGTCGCCGAACACCCGTTTTTCCAGTCGTGGAAAGTCAGCAAGGTCCTGGTAAACGAACGTGTTGCCGGTGCCGCCAAAGCCGTCGAGCCGGTCCTTTATGTAGGTCGCGTAGCTCGGTTTCGACATTTCTCCGTCGTTGATGAGATCGACGCCCGCATCGGCCTGTTTCTTGACCACCTCGGCTACCGCCGTACGAACGCGCTCGGCCAGCGCGCGCGGATCGACCGGCACGCCCTCTTCCTTGGCGTACATCATGCGGATAAGGTCGTCGGGCCGTGGCAGGCTGCCGGTATGGGTGGTCAAAAATCGGTCACGGCTGCGCTGCACGACTTAGGCTCCTGCCCGGACTGTAGAGCACGCTGGAGCCGGTAACCACCGGTGGGCGGCTTGCGTTGACAGTCGCGGGTGGGCTGCGTATGTACCCGGCAAACAGCAACCCGAGATTGTCATGAAAGTCCGTAACTCCCTGAAATCCTTGCGCGGCCGGCACCGCAATAACCGCCTGGTGCGCCGGAAGGGCCGGGTCTACATCATCAACAAGACCAACCGCCGTTTCAAAGCCCGCCAAGGGTAATCTAGGCTGGCTGATCCCGGCGCCACTGGCGCCTGTTCCATCGCCGTATATTGGCCATGAAGGGCGGAGACGTTACACTCCGCCCATGCGCACTCAATTCCTCGCAGCGCTCCTAGCCGCAGTCGTGGTTCATGTTGCGGCCTTTGCCGCGCCGGCTGCTGCGCAGTCGGGAAAATGGGTCAAACCTCCCGACAAGCTGCCGCGTGTGGCGCCTGGCGACCGCATCCATAACCTCGACTTTCTGTTTGGCGCACTCAAAGTTGCGCCTGATGACGCCACTGCCAAAGCGATCGAAGAGCGCATCTGGGCGATGTGGACACTCTCGCGGAGTGACACCGCCAATCTTTTGATGACGCGCGTCAAAACGGCGATCGAAGCAAAAGATCTTGACCTTGCAATCAAGCTCCTCAATGGGATTGTGAAGGTGAAGCCGGATTACGTGGAAGCGTGGAACCGGCGCGCGACCATTTATTATATGCAGAAGGATTACGGCCGTGCGCTCGCCGACATACGTCAGGTTCTCAAGCGCGAGCCACGTCATTTTGGCGCGCTGGCGGGCTTTGGCCTGATCCTCCAGGACATCGGCGACGACAAGCAGGCGCTGGAAGTGTATCGCCGCGCGCTCGCGCTTTATCCGCGCATGGAGCGAATTCCCGACATCGTCAAAACCTTGAGCGAAAAGGTTGAGGGCCGGGATATTTAGCGCGGGTACCGTGATCGCCACGGTGATATTTGGCTAATACGCCGCGCGCACGGCCATAATTTGAATCCTAGTGGCCCGTCCGCCAGACGGGCACGACCGTCTGCCCAAAACGCGCAGCGAGCATGACCAGCGACAGAGTCACGCGACTTGTTTTGCCGGCAGGTCGAGATGCGCTTTTATGATGGGCGCCAACTCTTCGGCGTCGAGGCCGCAGCCGTCGATGAATGACGATCGCCGGCGGCGCAGGAAGACGAGGCCGAGCACGTAAAGACCGGGTGAAGCCGTTGCACCGCCGCGATGGATAATTTCTCCGCGGGCATCGAGCACAGGCACCTTGAGCCAGGGATAGCGGCGGACGTAACCGGTTGCCCAAATGACCGAGCGGATTCCCTCACGACGCAAATCGAGGGTGAGTGGATTGCCGATGGCCGAAAAAGGTGTCCGTGCTGCCGGATCGGCGGCCGGTGCGTCGGAGCCTCGGGTTTTGATGCAATCGTCGATCCTGTCGAAGATGCGCAACATACGCCTATGCGACGTGGCCGTGGTCCGCTCGAGGTCGCCGCTGAATTGCGCCGTTGTGCCATCCATGGCTGCGAGGCGGCCGGTCAGGCGAACGCCTTGCCGGCTCAGAACGCCGAGGTCGAGGTTGCGATTGTCGGCGCTTCCCACCAATTGCAACGACGGCTGGCGGCGAGCGGATTCGAGACTGCCGCCTTCGAGGGCTTGGTCGTCAAGGATGCCGGTCGTTTCCAACCAGGCGTAGATGTCGCGTCCCCGATACCGGCGCGGCACACGCGTGTGATCGCCGACTGCAAGTACCGTTGGGCGCCCCGACGCGTGAATTTCCTTGGCGAGCTGAACGCCGGTCGAGGACGCGCCAACCACGAGAACGCCGCCGTCGGGGAGCTGCCCGGGTTCCCGATACTCGGTGGGCGAGATTTGAAGGATCGACGGTGCGAGCGCGTGTGCCATCGCCGGGCGAAACGGCGTGTCGCAAGCTCCCGTAGCGACCACGACGGCGCGCGAATGCCAATGGCCGGCGTTCGTCGTGACGCTGTGACCGGACGTTACCCGCTCGACTTTTGTTACCTCGACGCCGGTTATGACGGGCGCATCTATATTTTGCGCATAAGATCCAAGATACGACGCGAACGCACGCGCCGGCATGAACGCCTCCGGCTCTCTGCCGCCGTGAGGCAGGCCCGGCAGAGCACTCTGTGCGCTTGTCGTTAGCAGATGCAGTGAGTTCCAGCGTTCGGAATACCAGCGTTCGCCAATCCGCCCGCGCTCCAGCACAACATGGTCGATGCCTTGCGCGGCGAGACTTCGGCTCATGGCAAGGCCTGACTGGCCTCCGCCGATGACGATGACTTCGGGATTTCGCATGGGAGCGGTTCTTTTGCGAATTGGGGGATGAAATGGGCCGCCGGACCAACACGCGACGGCCCGGTACATCAGGCCATGACTGGCACTTTGACGCCCATCGAAACCGGGACGCCGTTTGTGAGGCAGTCGAAGACGGCGGAGCGGGCCTTCGATTGCATGACGATCTGTTCGAGTTGATCTGGCGACGCGTCGCCTTCGATGTCGAAGGTGATGTTGATGCCTTCGTAGCCATTGCGGACGTCCTTGGAGAGCCCGAGGATGCCGCGCAGATCGATATCACCCTGGACTGTCGTCTCCACCTTGTTCAGCTTGATCCCGCGCGCTGCCGCGATATTGGCGATGCCAGCGGTGATGCATGAGGCCAGCGCATGCAGCAGCCATTCCACCGGTGTCGGCCCGATGTCGGAGCCACATAGAATGGCTGGATGATCGCCGGAGGCCTTGTAAGGTGCGATGTGTTGATGCTCGCCGCCGGCACCGAAGTAGCCATGCATCGTGCTCTGGCTGTGCGTGCCCGAGATCCAGCGGCTGTTGGCGCGGAACTGAAATTTGGCAAGCTCAGGTTGCGCGCCCACGGCATTGATCGTGGCGAGGAGGGTCGGTGTGTCGACGCCGTTCATGGCAACGGGCGCACGCTTCGTCTTCTTGGCTGTCATGGAGGTCGTCATGATTCGTATCCTTTCAGTTGAGTAAGATTGTCGAACTCAAAGTGGGTGGCCGAAATCGCGGCGATCAAAGCGTGGGGCGCCGATGGTTGTGGCGCCCCACGCCGACCATGTATCCTTGCTCGCTATTTTTTCGAATGATCGTTCAACCGAATCTTCTAACCATTCGTCCAAACTTGGCGGGCAGGCTCTACGATGGATCCTTTGTCGGAAGTGCTACTCTCGGTTCGCCTTACAGGTGGCGTTTTTCTTTCGTGGCATTTCACAGCGCCATGGTGCATCAGCGTCGCAATCACGCCT
Organism: uncultured Alphaproteobacteria bacterium; assembly: GCA_963815055.1. GTDB lineage: Bacteria > Pseudomonadota > Alphaproteobacteria > Rhizobiales > Xanthobacteraceae > Pseudolabrys. The sequence goes on from CAWFEU010000002.1 coordinate 102,193, forward strand.
GACGACTGCGCGCGCTTTCTCAGAAAGCCGGCGCAGATGATTGCGTATCACGTCGTCATGGACGGTAAGCTGCTCGTGGCCCTCGAAGGCGAACCGATGATCGAAGTCGGCGCCGGCGAGATCGTGGTGTTTCCGCAGAATGACGCTCACGTTCTCGCTAATGAGTCTGGGCTCAAACCCGTCAGTGCCGGCGACCTCATTCAATCATCGCCCGAGGGGGGACCTTTTCGGATAAGCCATGGGGGTGGTGGTGCCGCGACCAGCATCGTGTGCGGATTTCTCGCGAGCGAGGAAACTTACAACCCGCTGATTTCGAGCCTGCCCAAGGCTCTGAAAATCGACGTTCGCCGTGCCGCCTCACGCGAATGGATCGAGACATCTGTCCGCTTTGCCGCCGGCGAGCTCGCTGAAGGCCGTTTGGCATCGTCGAGCGTCATGACACGGCTGTCCGAGACTTTGTTCACGGAGTCAGTGCGGCAATATTCGTCCACGCTTGCCGAGAATGAGCTCGGCTGGCTCAAGGGATTGAAGGATCCCTATATCGGCCGCGCGCTTGCGCTTATCCATCAGAAGCTCAGTGAACCCTGGTCAGCGCAATCGCTCGCAACTGAAGTTGCGCTTTCGCGCAGCGCATTCGTGGATCGGTTCACATCGCTCGTCGGCATGCCGCCGATAAGATATCTCACTGTCCTGCGCCTTCAGACCGCCAAAGTAAATTTGCGGGAGACCAAAAAGCCGATTGCTCAACTGGCGTATTCAGTTGGATATGAATCCGCTGAAGCGTTCAGCCGTGCATTCAAGCGCGAATACGGAGTATCGCCTGCGCAGTGGAGAGAGCAGCAATCAGCAGAGTAGTTCTGCGCCTGAGCTTATTGCGATCTCCGGAATCGCCCCGAGGCGTAAAAACAGCACTGGCGGCGTCAATCGCCCGTCGCCTCTGCGCCGACATACGCGATCCGCAGCATATTCGTTGCGCCGGGCGTGCCGAGAGGAACGCCAGCCACGATGATCACGCGTTGGCCCGGCTTGGCGAAACCTTCCTTGAAGGAAATGCGGCAGGCGCGGTCGACCATGTCATCCTGGTCGTGTGCATCCTCGGTTACGACACAATGCACGCCCCACACAACAGCCAGCCGCCGTCCGGTCGCGATGTTCGGTGACAGCGCAACGATCGGCGACCGCGGGCGTTCGCGCGCAACGCGCAGGCCGGTTGAACCGGATGATGTCCAGCAGATGACGGCCGCCAGGTCGAGCGTATCGGCAATCTGGCGTGCGGCATCGGCGATCGCATCCGCGCCGGTCGCCTCCGGCTCGGCACGTTGCGCGGCAATGATATTGCGGTAGAGCGGGTCGGCTTCTACTTCTTCGGCGATGCGGTTCATGGTGGCGACCGCTTGTACCGGATATTGGCCGGCCGCCAACTCTGCCGACAGCATCACGGCATCGGCACCTTCGAATATCGCGGTGGCAACGTCCGACACCTCGGCGCGGGTCGGCACGGGTGCGGTGATCATCGATTCCAGCATTTGCGTCGCAACGACAACCGGTTTGCCGGCGACGCGGCCGGAGCGGGTCATTTGCTTCTGCACGCCCGGAACCTTTTCCAGCGGCATCTCGACGCCGAGGTCACCGCGCGCCACCATCAGCGCGTCGGTGAGATCGATGATTTCGTCGAGCCGCTTGACCGCCTGCGGCTTTTCGATCTTGGCCATCACCGCCGCGCGCCCGCGCGTGATCTTTTTGGCTTCCGCGATGTCTTCGGGTCGCTGGATAAATGACAGCGCCACCCAGTCGATGCCGGTTTCGAGCGCGGCTTCCAGATCGGATCGGTCCTTGTCGGTCAATGCGGAGAACGGAATGGTGGTGTCCGGCAGGCTCACACCCTTGCGGTCCGACAGCTTGCCTCCGACGTCGACGCGCGTGGTGATACGCTTGGGTTCTGCTTGCGTGACCGTGAGTTTCACTTTGCCGTCGTCGATCAGCAGCGCGTGCCCAGGTTTGATCGCGGCGAAAATTTCCGGATGGGGCAGGTAGGCGCGTTTGGCGTTGCCGGGGGTAGAATCGGCATCGAGCACGAACGTGTCGCCGTTTTTCACCATCGCCGAACCGCCGTCAAAGGTGCCGAGCCGAAGCTTCGGACCCTGCAGGTCCACCAGCACGCCGATGGGCCGGCCGGTATCGCGCTCGACCGCGCGGATCATTGCGACCAGTTCCCGCATGCGGTCCTGAGTGGTGTGGCTCATATTGATGCGGAACACATCGGCGCCGGCCGCAAACAGCTTTGCGATCATGTCGGCGTTGGACGAGGCAGGTCCAAGGGTGGCGACGATCTTGGCGCGGCGCAGGCGTCTCATTGCTTGCCGCCCCCGGCTGGAGGAGGCGACAGCGTTGTGGGCGGACGTGAGAGGCCCAGAGGTGCGCGCGGCGGCAATGGACGTTCCGGGTTCTGCTCGGCGGCGTCGGTCAACTGCACGGTCCACGACCGCTGCTCGCTGGTATCCACTTCGAAGAACCCGGTGCGATCATAGCCGCGCGCCAAGCAGTTCTCGGTTCCGCGAATGGTGAACTCTTTCTCGCGTGAGCACATGTAAGCCTTGCCGGACCATTCGCCGCCGCGATCATAATCGACCGCATAGATATAATAGTAGCGCGCAACCAGTGCGCCGCGCAGCAAGGTTTCACAAGAGCGCGATGAAACATTCCACCAGCCCTCCGTCGTCCACCCTTCATTGTCCTTGTAGCCGATGGCGACGCCGACCCGACTGCCGGTGTTGTTGCACAGCCGAAAATCGGCTTTGGCGGGATGTGCCGAGGCCGCCAGCAGCAGTGCGGCGGGGACCGCGGCGCGGGCAAGGGTACAGGAAAGGTGACGCCTGGCGGCGGCAAGTGGCAATGCGGTCACGATTCTCGCCGGTTTCAAAGAATGCGCGGTTGTGGCGTGATCGGTCACGGCCTGTCAACGATGATGGCGCGGAAATCGTTCACGTTGGTGTAGGTCGGGCCCGGCAGCAAAAGGTCGCCAAGCGCCGAAAAAAAGCCGGTTGAATTGTTGTCCGCAAGGAAGGCGGCAGGATCGAGGCCGCGGGCACGCGCGTGTGCCACCGATTCGCCATCAATGATGGCGCCGGCAGGGTCTTTTGCGTCTCCGGCGCCGCCGTCGGTGCCGTCGGTGTCGGCTGCGATCGCGGCGATAGAGGGCATTCCTCCGATCGCCATCGCCAAGGCTAAAGCGTATTCCTGATTCGGTCCGCCGCGGCCCTTGCCCCGGATGGTCACCGTCAGTTCGCCGCCGGAAATGATCACCGCCTGTTTTCCCTGTGCGCGGAGTTCGCGCGCAAGACCGGCATGCGCGGCGGCGACGTCGCGGGCCTCGCCCTCGACACGATCGCCAAGCGAGATGCAGTCATAGCCAGCTGCACGCACGGCGGCCTCGGCAGCCTTCATCGCATCTGCCGGACGTGCGGCCAGCATGAATTCGCTTCCGGCGAAGACAGGGTCGCCAGGTTTCGGAGATTCATTATTTGGATCGTTCAACGCGCGCGTCACTGCGTCGGGAAGGGTGAGGCGGTGCTTCGTAACAATCGTCCGCGCATCAGTAAGTGTCGTGGGATCGGGAACGGTCGGTCCAGAGCCGATTGAAGACGGGTCGTCACCCGGGACGTCCGATATCGCGATGGTCACAAGCCTGGCGGGATGCGCACGACGGGCGAGACGCCCGCCTTTGATGCGCGACAGATGTTTGCGCACCGTGTTGATCTCCCCGATGGCCGCACCCGAGCGCAGGAGCGCACGGGTCACCGCCTGCTTGTCCGCAAACTGGATGCCTTCGGCCGGCGCGATCCAGTTCGCAGACGCACCACCCGACATCAGGACGAGCACGAGGTCATTCTCGTTCGCACTATCAGCGAGCGCCAGGGCACGGTCGGCGCCCTCCAGTCCCGCTGCATCGGGAACGGGATGGCCGGCTTCGATCATGCGCACGCGCCGCAGATGCCGCCCATAGCCGTGGCGTGCGACCGCGACGCCGCTCAGCCGTTCGGCCGCGATCTGCGATTTGTCGAGGTAGTGAGCTTCGGCGACTTCGGTCATCGAGCCCGCGGCTTTGCCCGCCGCCAGCAGAATGATCCGGCCCGCCGGCGGGGCCGGCAATAATGGCGGCAAACAGGACGTCGGATGCGCGGCGGCCACCGCCACGCGATACAATTCCTCGAGAAAAGAGCGGCGTCGCGCCATCATTGGAATCGGTTCTTGAAGCTCATGCAGCGAGTCTACTAAGCTTTACACTGCCTACGAGCCGGGGATTGCCGCAAGTGATAGATGAGGTTGTTCAAATCGACGTTCGTGACGGGACGTCGATCGGCGCGCGCATTTATCGGCCCGACGGCTCGGGGCCTTATCCGGCCCTTTTCGGCGCCGCTCCTTATCGTTTCGACAACAACAGCCTGCCGGCCAGTTCGCAATTTCTCTGGCGCGAGACCGGACCGATCGAGTGGTACGTCGAACAGGGCTACGTCTACGTCCATATGGATGTGCGCGGCAGCGGCCGCTCCGGCGGCGAGTTCGAATTTCTTGGCCGCCGCGAGCAGCAGGATCTCTACGACGTCATTGAATGGATCGGTCGGCAACCGTGGTGCAATGGCAAGGTGGGCGGAATCGGCCAATCGTATTTCTGCATGCTGCAATGGTTCATGGGCGCCCTCGCGCCGCCCGCGCTTGCGTGCCTTGCTGCGCACGATGGTCTGGCCGACGTCTACCGCGCTGGCACCTATCACGGCGGCATTCCATGCGATTTCTTCCCCGGTTACTGGTGGTACCAGAACCGGTTCATTAATCGTTTTCCTGCGAACGGCCCGTCGCGCGACCAGGATACCGATCTGACGGAATTGGTCGCGTCGCATCCCACGTTTGATGAGTTCTGGCGCGAGCGCAGCGCCTGGGAGGTGCTCGATCGGATCAAGGTTCCGCTCTATTCAAGCGGCGTCTGGGCAAAAATGCAGCTGCACACACGCGGCAACATCGATGCCTATCACCGCGCTGCCGGCCCCAAAAAACTGCGGATGTCGGGCGTTCCGAATGCCTGGGCCGCCGCCGCGGAATTTTCAAGTATCGAGTTTCACAAGACGGTTCTGCTGCCGTTTTACGACCACTACCTTAAAGGCAAGCAGACCGACTATGCGGCGCGTCCGAACGTCGAATACGCGGTGCGCGGCTCCAACGTGGTGCGCAAAGCCGACAGCTGGCCGCCGGCCGGTACGCGTTATACGCGCTGGTATCTCAACGCCTCGCCGTCCGGCAGTGTGAGCTCGCTGAATGACGGCGGACTGTCACCAAAGGCAGCGGGCGGCGCGGTCTCGACGACCTACAAGTATCCAGACCCGGGCTGGGTGTCGGGTGTCGTCGGGTTTGGCCCGGCTGGGCCGCCGGGCGGTTTTGATTCCGCGCGCCGGGTGTTGACGTTCACGACCGCACCGCTGGAAAGCGATATTGAAATCTGCGGGCCAATCAAGCTGGTGCTCTACGCCTCGTCCACCGCGCACGACACCGATTTCTTCCTCAAGCTCTCGGACCAATTTCCTCAGTCGCCCGACGATCGCGGCAAGGGGCTCAACCCGTTTGCCGAACTGATCACACGCGGCTGGCTGCGCGCATCGCACCGAACGCTCGACCCGGCGCGCAGCACAGATTTGGTGCCCTATCACAGCCATTCCGATCCGCAGCCGCTTACGCCGAACCAAGTCTACAAGTTCGAGATCAGCCTCGAGCCCATGGCTTATCTCATCAAGCAGGGGCATCGTTTGCGGCTCGAGATCGTCAACGGTGATTCACCGGCCACTGAAATTCTCTGGTCGCATTATTACCGGCCGGACAAGATCGGCAGCGACACGATTCATCACGACGCGGCCCATCCGTCCGAACTGATTTTGCCGGTGTGGTCCGCCTCCGCCTGAACGGGATGCAAGGCCGCTTTCCTCGGCCGTGCGGGTGGCATAGCATTCGTTCAAGGGCCAAAAACGGTCCGCTCGATACGAAAGAATACATCCCAGGGGAGGGGACCATGGCGGAAGTCGTGCAGGTGTCGCGTCTGCTTGATCAGCGCGGGCTGACCTCGTTCCATTACAACCTGATTTTCTGGTGCGTTCTGCTGTCGCTGATCGACGGCTATGACATCGCCGCCATTGCTTTCGCTGCGCCGCACCTGGTGCGTGAATGGGGGCTCAAACCTGGTGCGCTGGGTCCCGTGTTCAGTGCAAGCCTGATCGGCATCCTGTTTGGCTCGGCCGTGTTCGGCTGGGTCGGCGATCGTTATGGCCGCAAGACCGCGTTGATTGCATCGAACCTGCTGTTCGGTGTGTTTACTCTGGCGGCCGCGTGGTCGACGAACCTCGATCAGCTGTTCTGGCTGCGCCTCCTCGCCGGCCTCGGTATCGGCGGTGTTATCCCGAACGTGGTCGCAATCAATACCGAGTCCTCGCCACGCAAACTCCGTGCGACGCTCGCACTGATCGGTGTGGGCTTCGTGCCGCTAGGTGGCGCCATTCCCGGCGTTGTTGCCGCGACTTTGGTGCCCGCGCACGGCTGGCAGATTCTGTTCACGATCGGCGGCATCGTGCCAATCATTCTTGCGCTCGTTGCGCTTTTCACTCTGCCGGAATTGATCAAATTCATGGCGCTGCATGAAAGCCAGCGCGCCACGATGGAGAAAACCATCGCGGCGCTCGATCCGGACTTCAAGGTCCCGGCCAACGCGAAATTCATCATCGAGGATGAGCAGCAATTCCCGGGCTTCAACCCGGTTTATCTGTTCCGCCAGGGTCTTTGGCTGATTACGCCGCTTCTTTGGCTGCTCTTTGCGCTGAACTTGATGGGTTATTTCTTCCTGCTGTCGTGGACGCCGACCTTGATGGCGGTTTTGAAACTGCCACCATCGGTCGGAGCACTTGCCGGCGCCATGATCCAAGTTGGCGGCACCGTCGGTTCGCTCATCCTTGCGCGCTGGGTTGAACGCCGGCGGTTTTTCGCCATCGCGTTCGTCTTCGTGGCGGCGGTGCCGATCGTGGCGTCGATCGGCTATTCCGGGCAAAGCTCGACGACCGCGCTGGCCGTTGCAACATTCTTCGCCGGCTTCTGCGTGCTGGGCATCCAGACCGGCATAAACGTGGCAGGCGCTCTGGTGTACCCCACTTCGCTGCGTGCCAATGGCTCGGGCTGGCAATTGGGCATCGGCCGGATTGGCTCGATCGTCGGGCCGCTTGTCGGCGCGTTGTTGATCGGACTTCCGGTCGAGAAGCTCTATACGTGGTCCGCATTGCCGTTCGCCGTGGGCGCGGTGGTCTGCTTCACGATCTGGAAGCTCAACGAGGCGCGCTTGTGCGAGCATCCCGAGCTCCGGGCCGCGCAGGCGCCGGCCTGAGCCGGCGGCAGGCGCTCTAGAAGGGCTCATAGCTCCGCAAAGCGGGGACGACCTGCTCGCCGAATAACCGGATCGAGCGCAGCAGGTCGTTCTGGGGCAGATCCGAGAAATTGAACTCGCCCATGAAAACATTGAACAGCCCGGTTTTTGCCGCGGCGTGAATTTTCTCGGCAACCGTTTTTGCCGAACCGATGAACACGAGTTCGTTTTTCATCAGATAGTCGGCGTCGAAAAGGTTGGCCATGATTTCCGACGCTCCAGGTTCGCCGCGGCCGATGAATTTCCTGGAATGCTCGCGCACCCGATGTTCGAACGTTTCGCCGGGTTTCGGCGGCGGCAGAAAGCCTTCATAGGCGCGCGCCGCCCGCGCCAGCGCGACGTCGAGGGCCTTCTCGTCGGTGTCGTCCACGTAGACGATCGTGCAATAGGCAATCTTTGGCGGTTGCGGCCGGCCGGCGGCAGCCCAGTCCGCGAGAAACTTGCGGTAACGCGGCGCCGCGTCGGCGCGCGGATACACCAGAAAATAACCAGGATTGATTGCATTCCGGGCGCAAAATTCCAGCGTTTGCGGGTCGCGGCTCATCATCCAAAGCGGCGGATGCGGCTTCTGCATCGGCTGCACCGCGAGCTGCGCGCTCTCGGTGCGATGAACGTCGCCGTGAAAGGAGAACGGCTGCTTTTCGCCGTAGGCCGCGCGCAAATAGTCGACGAATTCGAGCGTTGGCGACTTGCGCAGGTTATAGTCGAGGCCGAATGGCTTGAAATAATCGGGATTGATGCCCGGCACGAGCCCGAGCTCCATCCGGCCGCCGACGATCTGGTCAACGAGTGCAATTTCCTCCGCCAGGCGCAGCGGGTGATACAGCGGCACTACGTAACCCATCGGACCGATGCGCATCCGGCGCGTGCGCGCCGCCGCGCCGACAACGTACAGGCTCGGCGAGGACACCCAGCTTTCATCCGGGCGGAAATGGTGCTCGACGCAGAAGCTATAGTCGAAACCGAGCTCGTCACACAGCTGAAGCTCGCGCCATAGCTCTTCGTAACGTTGGTGCGCGGTCATGCCTGGCTTGCCCCAGACATGGGAAAAATGAGCAAACTTCACGCTATGATCTCCTCAGGTCCCCGTACCGGGCCGTTTGGGGCCTTCAAAGGTGGGCAGGGCATGTCTATCTTCAATACAGTGGAGGACACCACTATGGACGACAAGACCCGCACCGAGCTTGAGGCCGCCGTATACCGACGCCTGGTCGAGCACCTGCGCACGCGAACCGATGTGCAGAATATCGACATGATGAATTTGGCCGGCTTCTGCCGCAATTGCCTGTCGAACTGGATGAAGGATGCCGCTGAAGCCAAAGGCCTCGCCATGACCAAGGACGAGAGCCGGGAGATCGTCTACGGCATGCCGTACGAGGAATGGCGCACGAAGCACCAGAAAGAAGCCTCCCCTGACCAGAAAGCGGCATTCGAAAAGTCCAGCCCCCGGCACTCGTAGCCACCGTTTGCATGTGAACAGTGTGGATGACGGCGTCATTGGCTTGACCTGAGGGCGCTCAATTCAGAAAGCTTCTTGGCAAATGGCGGTGATTGTCCGCCGTGTGAAGTCAAGGAGACGTCGATGCCTTCCACCGCTGCGGCTGAAAAAGAACAACCAGCCACCCGCTTCGCCAAGGATCAGCTCAAAGCCATCATCGAACGCATCGAGCGGCTGGAAGAAGAGAAAAAGGCAACGTCGGACGATATTCGCGACGTTTATGCCGAGGCCAAGGGGACCGGGTTCGACACCAAGGCGCTGCGCACCATCGTGCGGCTGCGCAAGCTGGACACCGATGAGCGTCGTGAGCAGCAGGAGGTGCTCGACACCTACCTGCACGCCTTGGGGATGGCGAACTGACCGCTGTCGTCCCGGGCGAGCGAGCTCTGGCGAGCGAGGCCCCGGACCCATAGCCCCCGACCTATCGAGAGTACACGGCCTATGGGTCCCCGCTTTCGCGGGGACGACGTCGTCCAGGTTTTTAGTTGAGTCAACGCAGCGACGCGGTCGACTGGAACGCGAATGAGGTGGTCGCCACAAAGACCACCGCCGGGCCGTCGAAGTGGCTCGCGACCATGCCAAGTTGCGGGTCGGTCGAGAATGACATCGTCACCGACATAGAGGGCTTGTAGAGCAGGCCCTGAAGCGGGCGCATGTCGACGGCGCCGATGCGCGTCGTTGTCATGAATGTGCTGACACTCGGCGTGAGCATTGCGGCGCGCAGCCACGGGTTATCGGACCGCAACGTGGTATTTGCGCTCGCCGCCGCAAGCGCAGGTTTCGCCACCGTCGTCGTGTTCCCCTGAGCTGGCATAACGCTCGCTTCCTGCGGCAATTGCGGCATGCGCGATCCCATCGGGCGCGCGCGCGCCGGCGCGAGAGCCTCGGATGCGGAGGCGTAGGCAAGCGCGGTACTGCCGGTCGCCTGCGGCTCGACGCTGGCAGTCTCGAATACTTTCTGTGCGGCCGCTGTCGGCAGATCCGGACCCGTCTGCACAGCGCCGTGCCAGTAGCCGCGGTGATCAAACAGGTTGCCGGCGAGCGAAGCCGTCACAACCGTGCGGACAGCCGGCTTGGGTGTAGCCGCGGCGACAGCGACGGCGGCGGGTTTCGGTCGCGCTGTCGGCAGTGGGACAATGTGTGCAACCGTAACCGGACGTGGTTTCGGCGGTGACAGGCTTGCGACCGCCATCGGCGCGCGTGCCTGCTTGGGCGCGGGCTCCTCGCTCACTTCGTCGGCATCCTTGCGGCTGCCGAACAGCCGGGCAAAAATACTACGCTTCGGCTTGACGGTGCCAGGTTCGAAATTTGCCGCGATCACGCCTGCTTCGCGCGCCGCTTCCAGCGACGTCCCGGATGGTTCGCCGCCGCGCCGTTCGACATCGGCCAGCGCGAGCGCATAACCGCGCAACGGCTGGCCGTCCGACGGAATGTGCACGGTGCGGCCATCCGGGAAAACCTTGGCCAACTGGTCATGCGTCATGCGCGGCCAGTGGCGGATCGTTCCTGTGTCCATGTGGACGAAGGGCGAGCCCGAGGTTGGATAGAAACCGACGCCACCGCGCTGCAGGCGCAGGCCGACCTCGCGGATTTTTTCCAGCGGAACGCCGGGAATGAAGAAATCCATTGCCTGGCCGTTGATGTGCTGGCTGTTTTGCGCGACGCCGCTTGAGCGCGCGCGCAACATGGCATTGGTGTCGGGAGAACGATAGCCGCAAACGACGTCAATCGGCTGCGTCGCGCCCACTTCGCGATAGGCTTCCCACAACAGATCGAACAAATGCGGATCCATGTGGGTCTGCTGTTCCTTGCGCCAGTCGCGCATGAACCAGTCGAGCTTCTTCAGCGCGGCATCGTCATAGCGACCGTTGCGCTTGAAGGTAATGGTGATGTCTTCGCCGGTGTGCAGATGATGGAAAGAAAGCGTGCGGGTATCGCCTTCGGCGCTGGCATTTTGCAGCGCGTCGTTGGCGCCGAGCATGAAGAGACTGGCCATGCCCAGGCGGGCGCCCGCGCGCGCCAAAGTCACAACGAGTGAACGCTCGCGCAGCGAGGCCAAGTTCACAACATCTTTCCGAGAAAGAGTCCGTCCCACGTCGCCGTCACGTCCCCTCGGGTTGCCGTGACGGCAACCCCGTGAGTGTTATCGGGATCGGTTAATGAGTTCTTAGCGCCCGGTCCCCCGTCCGGCCTCTTACTATGCGGGGAATTGGGCCGAAAACTGGGCAGGCTGCAATAGGTACCAGGGGAAATTTATAGTGCCAAAACGGGATGGCGCCGGGACCAAGCCCTGGGCGGGCGGTATTTTAGGGGTCCGAGGTCGCCTGATTCGCCTATTGCGCCGGGACATCCTCATCGAGGCCCAGCCCTTCCAGCTTCCGATAGAGGGTCGAGCGCCCGATACGGAGCCGCCGGGCAACTTCCGACATTTGCCCACGGTAGTGCGATATCGCGAAGCGGATGGTGTCGCGTTCGATATCATCCAAAGGGCGGACATCGCCATGCGGATCGGTCAGCGACAGGGATTGCGTGGCCGCGTAAGACGAGGCATCCCCGTCGGCTGCCCGATCGGGTTCCGGCCATGACGCCACCATCGCCGGCGATGGCTCGATCATGGGCTGGACGGCGAGGGCGTCCGAAGAAACCTGCGCGGCAATCTGCGGGAACTCGTCGACCCCGATTTCATCGCGGTCCGCGAGCACAACCGCACGGAACACCGCGTTTTCGAGTTGCCGCACATTGCCCGGCCAGCGGTAGGCGGTAAGCAACGCCATGGCTTGCGCACTGATGCCGCGCACGCGCTTGCCTTCCTCGGCGGCGATGCGCGTGAGGAAATGGCGGGCGAGTTCCGGAATGTCGTCGCGCCGCGCACGGAGTGGCGGCACTGATATTGGAAACACGTGCAGTCGATAGAAAAGATCTTCCCGGAAGCGCCCCGCTTTGACGTCTGCAATCAAGTCACGATTGGTCGCCGAAATGATCCGCACATCGACCTTGACCGACTTGCGGCCGCCGACCGGCTCAACTTCGCCCTGCTGCAGCGCGCGCAGCAATTTGACCTGTGCCGGGCCCGGCAATTCGCCGACTTCGTCAAGGAACAGGGTGCCGCCATCCGCTTCAACGAATTTTCCAGTGTGTTTTTCCGTGGCGCCGGTAAAGGCACCTTTCTCGTGGCCGAACAAAATCGAACTCGACGAGATTCTCGGGCAAGGCGCCGCAGTTGACCGCGACGAACGGCTTGGCGCGGCGCGTGCCGCTGCCATGGATGGCGCGGGCGACCAGTTCCTTGCCGACCCCGGATTCGCCTTCGATCAGAACAGGGATGACTGACGTGGCAGCCTTCTCCGCCGCCTTAAGGACCGGCTGCATAGCAGCCGCATGCGTCACGATGTCGGCGATGGTGAGTGTGCCGTCCTGCCGGCGCTTGAGGCGCTGCAATTCGCCAGCGAGCGCCCTGGTCGCGAGCGCGTTGCGTAAGGATACCTGAAGCCGCTCGGCGCTTGCCGGTTTCACCACAAAATCGGTGGCGCCGGCGCGCATCGCCGACACAACATTGTCGATGCCGCCATGCGCGGTCTGCACGATCACCGGGATCATCAGGCCGGCGTCGCGCATGCGCGCCAGGACGCCGAGGCCGTCCAGATCCGGCATCACCAGGTCGAGCACCATGCCATCGATGCGCGGCTTGTCGGGTCCGGTGAGCAAGTTGACCGCGGAATCGCCGCCTTCGGCAACAATCGCCTGATAACCGAAACGCTGGACCATGGCCTCGAGGAGGCGACGCTGAACCGGATCGTCGTCGACAATGAGCACGACCTCAGACATAAAAACCCCTCACGCACGACTGTGCCGATTTGGTGCAATGTGGCCTCTCTGTCTTAATGGATTACTAAGTGGACCAGATAGCCTTGCCGCCACCACGCGGTGTGTTGAAAACCTGCCGCCTGCCATCGCGCCGCCATGAGCCGCAGCCTAAATGATGTCCTGACCTGCCCGCATTTCTCTCAAAACGATTGCCCCCATGGCCAAACCCAAGTCCCGCCGGAAATCCCCGAAACCCAATACATTCGGCGCATTACCCGAGTGGAACCTCAATGACCTCTATCCGGGCCTCGACAGCCCGGAGCTCAAGCGCGACCTTGAGCAGGCCGACACCGACTGCGTCTTATTCGAGGAAGCCTACAAGGGACGTCTGGCCACCTTGGCCGCCGGCGAGGGGGCGGGTCGCACGCTTGCCGAAGCCCTCCGCCAATATGAAGCGATAGACGATCGCCTGGGCCGGCTGATTTCCTATGCCTCGCTGGTTTATGCCGGCAACACCACCGACCCGGTCCGCGCCAAGTTCTATGGCGACGTGCAGGAGCGGATCACCGCGGCGTCCTTGCACCTGCTGTTCTTCACGCTCGAACTCAACCGCATCGATGACGCGCACATTGATGCCGCCATGCGCGATCCAGCGCTCGGTCATTACCGGCCGTGGATCGAGGACGTGCGCAAGGAAAAGCCCTACCAGCTCGAGGATCGGGTAGAAGAACTCTTCCACGAGAAATCCGTGACGGGCTATTCGGCCTGGAACCGGTTGTTCGACGAAACCATCGCGGGCTTGCGCTTCAAGGTTGGCGGAAAGGCGCTGGCGATCGAGCCGACGCTCAATCTGATGCAGGATGCCGACGGCAAGAAACGCAAGGCGGCCGCCGAAGCGCTCGCCAGAACTTTCAAGGACAATCTGCGGCCGTTTGCGTTGATCACCAACACGCTTGCGAAGGACAAGGAAATTTCCGACCGCTGGCGCGGCTTCAAGGACATCGCCGACGCGCGCCATCTTTCGAACCGCGTCGAGCGTGAAGTAGTGGAAGCGTTGGTCGCGGCGGTGCGTGCCGCCTATCCAAAGTTATCGCATCGCTATTACGCGCTGAAAGCGAAGTGGTTCGGGAAAAAGCGGTTGCCGCATTGGGACCGCAACGCACCTTTGCCCACGGTTGCGCAACGCACGATCCCCTGGAGCGATGCGCGTGCCACCATCCTCACGGCCTATGGAGCGTTCTCGCCGAAAATGGCGGAAGTCGCCGACCAGTTCTTCGCGAAGAACTGGATCGACGCGCCGGTGCGTCCCGGCAAACAGCCGGGGGCCTTCTCGCATCCGACCGTGCCCTCGGCCCATCCTTATGTGCTGCTCAACTATATGGGCAAGCCGCGCGACGTGATGACGCTCGCCCACGAGTTGGGTCACGGCGTGCACCAGGTCCTGGCGGCGCCCAACGGCGCGCTGATGGCGCCGACCCCGCTCACGCTCGCCGAAACAGCGTCAGTGTTCGGGGAAATGCTTACCTTCAGGAAACTGCTCGCGCAGACGACCGACAAAAAGCAGCGCAAGGCCATGCTCGCCGCCAAGGTCGAGGACATGATCAACACCGTGGTGCGGCAGACGGCATTCTACAGCTTCGAGCGCAAGGTGCACACCGAGCGCCGCACCGGTGAATTGACCGCTGACAAGATCTGCGAATTGTGGATGTCGGTGCAGAGCGAAAGCCTGGGGCCGGCGATCGAGCTCAAGCCGGGCTACGAAACGTTCTGGGCCTATATTCCGCATTTCGTGCATTCGCCGTTCTATGTCTACGCCTATGCCTTCGGCGATTGTCTGGTGAATTCGCTTTATGCGGTTTACGAGAAATCGGCCTCCGGTTTTGCCGAACGCTATCTGGCCATGCTGTCGGCCGGCGGCACCAAGCACCATTCCGAATTGCTGGCGCCGTTCGGGCTCGATGCGCGCGATCCGAAATTCTGGGACGGCGGCTTGAGCGTGATCGCCAACTTGATCGATGAACTGGAAAAGCTGGAAGGGCGCTAATCGCAACCTTCATGTCCGCCCTTGGTGGACAGCTGGTATTCGTAACATTGCATCGTAATGTCGCGCGCCGGTTCGTGCTCGCGCTCGTAACGATAGGTCTTGCGGTAGACATCCGTGTCTTCGTTACGCCAGCAGATCATCCTGTGCTTGTGCGAAACGCGTCGCGACGATTTCTCGGTCAGCGTCACCCTGTGTGTTTCATCATCCTTCCGCTTGAATTTCACAGTTTCATCGAGCCCGCCTGCGTCGGCCGGCTCATATGTCGCGTCGAGTTCTTTGCTTGCTTTCGCTGCCGCGATGACGTCGCCGAAATTGTCGACGCTGAACTTGAACGGCTTGCTGGCGTGATCACCCGTACTCACGATGTAGAGGGCGTCGCCATCGAAGATGATTTGCTGGTCGCCGATCCGGCCCAGGCATCCGTATTTATAGATGGCGGCCTGCGCGGACCAGGGCATTGACCCGGTCAACGCGACAATCAACAA
>CAWFEU010000003.1:0-990818 GCA_963815055.1 uncultured Alphaproteobacteria bacterium
CGCCTCGCTGCGCACGTCGAAGTGTGCGGTCGGCTCGTCGAGGAAAAGGATTTTCGGACGGCGAATGAGCGCGCGGGCAAGGCCGATGGCCTGTTTCTGTCCGCCTGACAGGCTGCGGCCGCCTTCGGCGATCGGCATGTCGTAACCGAGCGGGTGGCCGGCAATGAAGTTCTCGACGCCGGCAAGGCGCGCGGCGGCGAGAATTTCCTCGTCTGTCGCATTCGGTTTGCCGAAGGCGATATTGTCGCGGATCTTGCCGTAAAAGAGGTCGGTGTCCTGCAACACGAAGCCGACGCCGGTGCGCAGGTCGGCGGGGTCGTACTGGCGAGTATCGACGTCGTCGACGCAGACCTTGCCGTCCAGCGGGTCGTAGAAATTGGTCAGCAGGCGGCCGACGGTCGTCTTGCCCGAGCCGACGCGTCCAATGATTCCAATCCGCTCACCGCCGGACACTTTAAAGGACACCTTGTCCAGGGCATTCTCGTTGGCACCGGGATAGCGGAATGAAACGTTGTCGAAGGTGACGCTGCCCTTCTCGATGCGTCGCGTGACGTAGGTCCGTTCCGGCGGGCGCTCGCGCTCCAGATGCATGACCCGGTTGATTGCCTTGAGGGTGATGAACGTCTGGGCGGCACGCGTGATGACGGTCGCGATCCCGGCAATCGGCGACAGCACGCGGCCAGACAGCATGGTCGAAGCGACCAGCACGCCGACCGTGATCTTCCCGTCGATGATGAGGAACACGCCGACGATCACCATCAGCAGGTAATTAAGCTGCTGCGCGGTACTGGCGCTGGTCAGCGCAAGCGACGACCAGCGGTGAACGTCCTCGCCCGAGCGCGCGGTTGCGGCAACGGAGCGCTCCCATGCGTTCTGCATCCGCGCCTCGGCCGCGGTCGCGCGCACGGTCTCGATCCCGGCAAGCGATTCAACAAGGACGCCGTGACGGGCGGCGGCTTCGGCCTGGAGCTTGCGCATGGCGCGTTCGAGCGGCCACTGGATGCAGAAGCCGACCGCGATCATGATCGGCAGCATCAGCAGGGGAATCCACGCCAGCGCGCCGCCGATCATGAAGAGAACCGCGATGAACACGATGGCGAACAGGAGATCGGTGACCGACACCACGGTGCCGGAGGTGAAAAACTCGCGCACCGAGTTCGAATTCGCGCATCTGGTTGGCGAGAATGCCGACCGAGGCCGGTCGCTGCGCCATCTTGATCGAGAGGACGTGCTCGAAGATGTTCGACGCCAGGACGACATCGAGCTTCTTGCCGGTCATGTCGATGATCCGGCTGCGGACCATGCGCAGCACGAAATCGAAGACAACGGCGATGCACATGCCGATCGACAGGGCGACGAGCGAGGGAATTGCGCCGTTCGGCACGACGCGATCATAGACGTTCATAATGAAAAGCGGGCTCGCCAGTGCCAGCATGTTCACGATCAGCGCGGCGGTCGCGACATGGCTGTAATTCGACCAGAAGCGGCGGACGACCGACCAGAACCAGTGGGCGTGCGGCAGGTCACCGGCGGCGACGGCGCGCGCATCGGCGGCTGCGGTCGGGCGGACAAAGAATGCAAAGCCCAGATATTCGTCGGAAAGCTCGTTGAGGGGGCGCGACTGGGGAGCGGTATTCGAGCTCGGGTCGACGACCGTCGCAATCTTGGTGTCGAGGTCGATCGCCAGCAGTATACGGGTCGAGCCATCGCGCATCGAAAGGACGGCTGGCAGCACGAGGGCAGGGATTTCCGACAGGCGGCGGCGCAGCGCCTTGGCCTCGAGGCCCGCCTTCGTGGCGGCGCGCTCGAACAGCGGGGGCGGTAAACGGCCGTCGAGGATCGGCAGGCCTGCAAGCAGAGCCTCGCGGCTGATCGCGCGGCCGTGATGCGCCGCCAGAAACAGGAGCGCATCGGCGAGCGGATCTCCGGCAGGCTCGGAGGTAACGGCCGCCGGCTTCGATGTTCGGCCGAGCGCGCATTGTCGTTTGAGTACTCAAAATTGTGTACCTCTTCAGACCCCCGCCAAAAGGCGTTGAGTTCTATGTGATTTCGCCGTTGGGGCGTTGGAAATATATAGCATGAAATTGGCTCTATGAGACGGAGTTACGTCTCAATATTTGTCTTAATCATTAGCGGCGGCAAAAAGCCGCTGAAAAACAAAGGGGTGCCGCTACGGCCACCCCAATCTTAATAATTGATGCATTAATACGCGATGGAACTTGAGGTCAGTTCGCGCGGGCATCCTTGATCGGCCACGGCGGCATCTTCCTCAGCTGGTCGGGCGTAAACATCCCGGCCGCCGCGGAATAACCCAGGCTCGGCTCCGCGCCATTCGCCTGCCCGGTTGGGGGCAAAGGAGCGGCGAAGGCGGTGGCGGTGGGATCCAGCCAGCGGTCCGAGAAACCGACTTTCGTTTGCGATGCCGCCTGCCGACGCTTGGCTTGCTTCGGCGACCGGTGCAGGCGGGCGGTCGGGCATCCAAGGTATCCAACCGGAAATGCTCGGGTTCGTTACCGGTGCGGCCACATTTAGCGGTTCCGGACCAGGCTGCGGGAGGCCGATCAAGATCGGCGCCAGCTTGAGCGGAATAAGACCGAAAGTTCCAGGGAGCAGGGGCTCGGCATCGACCGGATGCGGCGCGCGGATATACTCGAGCAACTTGCCCATCGCCGCGAGCAGCTGATAGTCGGCAAACACCGCGACGCCGCGGGCCGAGATCAACGAAACCTGCGCGTTGAACGATGTGTTTTCTGCATTGAGAAGATCGATCAGAGAGCGCTGGCCGAGATCATACTCTTTCGAATAGGCGGTAATAACGTTGCCTGCTGCCGCCACCTGTTCCTGCAGCTTGACGATGCGATCAGCAGTAATGATCGCGCGCAGCCCAAGCCTTGTCAACCGATTTATTGGCATCGCGCTGCAGACGTGCATGCGCCATCGTCGTTTGATTATAACGCTCCGCGGTCTCTACGCGCTTCCAGGTATCCTGGCCGCCGCGGAAGACGTCCCATGTGGCAACGACCTTGAGGCTGCTTTCGGTGAAGTGATCGGGGAATGAATCGGTGTCATGGCCTTCGGTACCGCGCGCTTCGAGCGCAACGGTCGGCATGAAGGCGCCAGCGGCTGAATGGAAGGCTTCGCGTGCCGCATCGGAGTCGGCTTGCGCAGCCTTAATGGTCGGATTGTCGGTGAGCGTTACCGCCAGCACGTGGTCTTTTGATTCTGGCAGCCCGGCAAGTCGTCCGGGCCACGAAGATTATACGGCTCGATGCCGATAACTTTGCGGAATTTGGCGCGTGCGTCCTCGAGGCTGCGGCGAAACTCGGTGAGCGCGACTTCGGCTGCGTCCACGCGCTCTCTCGTCTGTTCAAGATCGCCTTGTCCGGCGCGGCCACCACGGAATCGTGAATCTACGTTTGAAAAAATGCGCCGATGCGCCGCGACGTTTTCCTGGGCAAGGGCGACCAGACGCGTATAGCGCACAACGTCGATATAGGCTTCGGATGCATCCAGCGCGGTCAGCTCGGATCGTTCATGTGTGCGCGCTGCGGCTGCGTCAACGCGCGCCGTGTTGCGCCAGATCTCATGTAGCGACGTAAATCCATCGAACAACAATTGCCGAACAAAAATTGACCCCTTTGCGCCGGCGACCCACTGGCCATTGTTCAATGTTGGCGCGATGCTGCCGAGCGGCTGTGTCGCAGGGTTGTTGAGTTTTTCCGGGCCTGCCTGTGCCTCCAGGCGCACCTGCGGCAACAGCGTGCTCTGCGTCTGCCGTAATTCCGCTTCGGTTGCCCGTTTGTTGGCCGCCGCTTCGCCGATGCTGGGATTGGTTTGCACCGCCATGCGCAGGGCGTCGTTGATCGTGAATGGTCCTGCATTGACTGCCCCGCCGTAAACGCTGAGACAGCTCGCAAGCAACAACGACCGGATAATACCGCGTTGACCCATTCCCCCGACCTCGCTAACCGCATAAATTACGGATAAATCATAGCATTTAATGGATGAAACGCTATCGGACTTGGCTGCCCTCTCAACAGCCCAATGCACAAAGTTGCGATATGTGGCACAAAAGCCACGTCATTTTGGACGACAATAGGGACAAATTAGAGAAGTGGATCAATCTGTTAGACGATCCGAGTTTGGCGGCGTGTAAATCGGGGCGCACCCACGGGCTAGGGTCCTGCCAGCGCTTTCCCGCAGTCGGAAGCCTCGTTCTCGCACACCGGTTCAGCCAAGGGGTCGGCGATTCGCTTAAGTCCGAGGTTGGGGAGCCCAGACAGGATTTCCCCCGCGCTCGGATCCCGCCCATTGACTATATGCTGGAAGTGGCAATCGTGGTCTTCGACGCAGGGCCTAATTTCGCGCCAGATGGCCTCGGCGGAGATTGCAATCGCCACCGCTCGACCATGCCAGGCTTGGTTGGCGACATGGATGCCGGCGACCGAGTAGGACTGCTTGTCGGCATTTTCCACCAACAATGGCCCACCGGAAAATCCTTCTGGTGCGTAACAATTGTCGAACAGGAGGCCATTGTCGCCCGACCGGCCGAGGAACTGGCAGCCCTGATCCGCTGTCATACGATGAGGCCTGCGGCCCGAATAACCTGCAGTCATGAGACTAATCTCGGGTGTCGGGCTAATTTGTTGTGCGATCGCAAGCGGGCGCGTGATAACTCGCCGTTCGCTCGACACCAGCATGAGTGCCCAGTCACTGGCGAGGGTCTCGAAGGGCTTTAGTGGGTCGTAGGATCGGGGCACATAGTACGCCAACACGCGCAGATGATCCGCGAAGCGCTCACTCTCATAGCCCAAAATGAAATGAAGCGATTCGGACGGCAGAAATCGGCGCAGTGCCCGAAAGAATAAGCAATGTGCAGCGGTCAAAGCATAGTTTTGCGAGATCAGGACCGCGGTGCAGGCCCCGAATGCGCCGTTATTGAGTTTTCCGATGGCGGACCATGGATAGTCCTTTGCCGGAACCATCAGTTCTTGTGAAACGCTTGGTCGATTTTGCTCGGCATCTGCTGCCGTTCCGGCCGTTAGAATACCGGCACTGATCGCTACAAAAATTCCCCGGAAGTGCGCGCGGCGGCTCAAAACCTGTTCCTTCCGGTCCGGCACGCTACCGAGTATGGCCAAACGAACGTTTGGCGGAACCTAAAAGGTGCTGTCCGATAGCGGCGAAAATGTGATAATGAATTTCAGTTGGGCCGATATGAGCGTTGCCAGGTACAAACGCCAAGCGTCACGCAATGTTAGCTTGTGACAAAAAAAGCTGCCACCAAACCAAGATGCCCGGACAAGAAATTCCAGATTTCTTCCGCCTGACAATCCTGCCCGAAAATTTAAGGCTACAACGCTTTGCACCTTCGCAAAGGATATATTGCTACCGGCCAATCGGCTCTGGTTGATTGGCTGGCCCACACCCCGTGATGGATTGCCGACTACTTGCCGAACATTGAATCCGAGATTGGGATGACGCTCGTTTGGGTGAGCATGATTCCGATGTATTGGCCGCCTTCGCCACGAAGTGACGGCTAAAGGTCTCGAGGGAGGTGCCCAATGCCGTTCGATATGGCAACTGTGGACTGGGTATATGTCGCTATCCTGGCGCTACTCGTATTTATTTCCACGTGGCTGGGTAGCCTATTGTCCTTCAAAAATTATGGCAGGGCCGCTGTTTTGTCGGCTTTGGTGTTTGCGGGCCTCTTTGTGTTTTGGACGTATTATCCGCACCGCATCCCAGGACCAAGAACACTGACGATACAAAATGCTGCGAGCACGCCAGCCGATACCGCCGCACCTGCAGCACCAGTCGCACCGGCCGCGCCGGTTGCCCCACGGAACCCAGTTACTGACATCACGCCCCCCGCGAGTCCTGCGCGCTAGGCGGGCGGCACACGAGGCCAAGTGGATCAGTGCTTGCGTCGCGTGCAGGCGTCGTCGGCGACGCATTCGCATTTGCCAGAATTGTCTTCGTAGGGGCGGCCGCTTGGCCCGCAGATAACGATTGCATCGTCTGAACAGGTGTAAGTCTCGCCGCAAGAACCAAGATACTCCACGCCGACTCCCTTAAGCCGTTCAAAAAGAGTGCTCTTGTTCGGGTGTGTACGTTTGGCAGCCAGCGAGCCGGTGGCATAGCCGGTCGCCAATACAAAGATTAATGCGACGTGCCAACTTTTCATTGTCGATTTCGTTCGCGTTATGGCTGGCGCGCGTCGGAATTTTTAACGCTCCGTCTTGATTCCAGATAGGTCCGCTTCAGCGAGTTCGATAGACCGATGCCCGCATCGAAGAGGGTGCCGCCCGGGTGCTCGCGGCAGTAGCTGAAAATCCAGTTCATCCAATCGAGCGATTTGGTGCCTTTCGTGAAGTCGCTGTCGATCGAAAGATCGAAAAGATTTTGCGCTGAGAAAAATCCCTGCAGCCAGCCGACAACGGCCATGTAGATCGCGCCGCGTTGCGGATGCCGATAATCCAGCCTTATGACATTTTGCTCGGGGTCATAGGTGAGTTTCTCCAATTCAAGAATATCGGAGCAATTGCTGCGCTCAGGGCCAATGACGACGGGATCGCGCTTCTGGACGTTGCCGCCGGCTGGCTGGGCAGGAGCCCAGCAACAGGTTGAGCGCAGAGCGCAACGAGTGCGATCCAAAAGATGAGTGTTCGCATGGTCGCCCGTCCCCAAGGCAGATGGCCGCCAGCTGCCAGATTAGGGGCTGGACGGGCAGGGGCTGTGATGGCCGTCACAAAAAACCGTTTTGTGTAACCGGCCGCGTCGGGCCTTTGACTTTAGAAAAGTTGAGGCGCAGGTATCGTTCAACCTCCCACTTTTGGCGACGATTACGGTAGCGGAGCGATCAAAAGTTAGATTGTCCAGCGGTTGGTTCGTTGAGGGTGTCATATGTCAATGTTGTCGGAAGAATTGTCCTTCACTTATTTTCCCGAAAACTACCGCTGGTCGCACGGGCTGCTGATCGGCCTGAACATGGCGCCGTGGGGCGGCGCGGAGATCGGCGAGGTCAACCGCATCGGATTGCGCCTCAAGAAATGCGTCGGTGATGACGACGCCTGGTTCCGGGAATGGGCGCGCGAGGCGCGCACGATCGAAGATCGCGGCCGTGAACTCATCGCCGGGGGTCGGCAAACAAGCGGCGCGCAATACCTCCAAAGGGCCAGCGCCTACTATCACGTTGGCGAGCGTTTCCTGCAGCCGAAAAGCGCGGAAGGCCTCAGCGCCTACAAGCGCGGCGTCGACTGTCTGCGTGACGCGGCCAAATACATCAAGCGGCCGCGCCTGGAGCACGTCGAAATTCCGTATGACGGGGGCAGTCTGCCCGCAATCTATGTGCACGCCGAGCCGGCAAACCGTGGCGGCAAAGTGCCGGCGATGGTGTTTTTTGACGGGCTCGATATCACCAAGGAGATTCAGTACTTCAAAGGAGTAGCCGATCTCGCTGCGCGCGGCATCGCCTGCCTAATCGTGGATGGCCCGGGCAATGGTGAGAGCATCCGCTTTCGAAATTTCTATCTGCGTCCTGATACCGAACACTACGCGACGCCAGCGTTTGACTATCTCGCATCGCGTCCGGAAATCGACCCGAAGCGCATTGGCGTGATGGCGATCAGCCTCGGCGGGTATTATGCGCCGCGCGCGGCTGCGTTTGACCAGCGGTTTGCCTGCTGCCTCGCGTGGGGCGCGCAGTGGGACTATCAGAAAATCTGGCTGGATCGGTTTGATCGGCTGGCACGTGCGGATACGCCATCGCTTTCGGTCGCTTCCCAACACATCCTGTGGGTGCTCAATGCGTCATCCCAGGATGATGCGATCAAGCGCCTGGCGCCGTTCAAGCTCGACGGCGTGGTGCAGAAAATCACGTGTCCGTTCCTGATGCTGCACGGCGAGGGCGATGAGCAGATCCCGCTCATTGAGGCGCAGAAGTGCTTCGACGCGGTCGGCTCAAAAAACAAAACGTTCAAACTCTTCACCCGCGATGAAGGTGGCTATCACCACTGCCAGATCGATAACCAGAGCATCTGCTCAGCCTACATGTGGGACTGGCTGGAGCAGATCCTGGAGCCGGCGCGATAACGTCGATCCGAACTCATTATTGATCGATGTGAATATTGTTGTTGCGGACGACTTCGCCCCAGCGCGCGACCTCGCTCTTCATGATCTTTCGCGCCGCTGCCACCGACTGTTCATCTTTGGGGTAGGGCTCAACGTCGGTTGCGGCCCAGATCTTTAGCAGGGCCGGGTCGGCGACAACCTCCTGGACGGCAGCGTTGAGCTTGTTGATCACCGCTTCGGGCGTTGCGCTTGGCGCGAACAAAGCCTGCCAGAACTGAATTTCAAGCTTGGGGCCGAACACACTGACAAAGCTTTCGGCGTTCGGAATCTTTGGTGATTTGTCCTTCGCAGTAATGCCGTAGGCGACCATTTGTCCGGCCGTGACCTGCGGTTCCACCGACTGTGGTGTCGCGAAGAAAAGGTCAACGTGGTCGCCAAGAATGTCCTGCAATGCCGGAGCCGCGCCCCGGTATGGAATTTGATCGACCTGAACCTTGGCTTCCTGGGCCAGCAGCGTCGTGGCGAGATGGCCCGTCGCACCGTATCCCGGGATGGCGGCTTTCAATGTTGTGGTCTTCATCAATTTAAGCAGCTCAGGGAGCGTCTTCGCCGGCAGGGTCTTGCGTCCGATCAGCACCAGAGGATTGCGATTGATGAATATGACCGGCGTCAGATCCTTCTCCGTATCGAACGGGAGCTTCTTGTACAGCGTCACGTTCGCGGAAATCTGCAGGTTGTGCAGGAGTAGCGTGTAGCCATCGGGCGCCGCCTGGACGACCTTGTGGGTCGCGATAATGGTGCCGCCACCACTGACATTTTCGACGATGAAATTCTGCTTGAGCTTGTTTGTCAGCGCGGTTGCGATCTGACGCGCGGCCTGGTCGGTCGGGCCACCGGCCGGGTAGGGCACGATGATGGTGACAGGGCGGCTCGGATAGTCGTCCGCGCGGAGTGCAGCAGTAGTCGAAAACAGACCAACAACAGCCAGTGCGATTGCGATGGAGCGCGTCATCACAGTCTCCTCCCAGGTCCTATATTTTCTTTCAGCTTTCTTGCAGCCTACGCTGCCGGGATAACGGGCAACAAGAGGTATGGCTGCTTGCCGGTCGCGAAATGCAACGTGTTCCGGCCTTTGAAGATCGCCGGTGGCCGATCGTCCTTATCAATATGGAGGAATGGTCCGACGCCTTTCATCGGATAGGGGGCGTTCGGGAGGGCAATATCTGTCCCGTCGACTTCATAGTCCCTGCCACTCACCGTGAGTGCGAGCCGGTAGCCGGGCGGCACAACGATGCTGGTCGGCCAGATCTCGACATCAACTTCGACCGGCTCGCCGGGTTTCAAAGGCTGTTCCTCGTCGTGCGTGTGCCAGGGCCGATAGGGTTTGGATAATTTGGGGTCGAGCTTGCGGTGCGACGCCCGCAACCAGCCCAAGCCGACCGGTACGCGCGGGTCGTTGGAGCCGATAAACGTGACTTCCTTGCCGGCTGGATCAAAGACGCGGAGCACGAGAAACAAATCGGCGTCGGTGGTCTCGGATGAAATCCAGAGCCTGGCGGCGACAGGGCCGGTAATCTCGAGGCTCTTTGCCAATGGCGGGGTGGCGAACGTCAGCCCGTCTCCGGTCGTTTCATATGTGAGGGTAGCGGCGGCCGTGGGCGGCTCAGTGGCCAAAGCAAGGCCATCGGGACGCAAAAAGTATTTTGTCCATTCGCGTACGCGCGAGCGGCCATTCGTTTTCCGCGCGCAATTCGAATTTCTCGCCAGGATGACGGATGTTAAGTGATACGCGCGGCTGCTTGCTCCAGCCAGTGTCTTCGCCCTTGAGGAAATGTCCGAAGAACCGTTTCTGCAGCGCCTCGCCGTAGCGGCTGTAGAAATGCGTGAAGTGAGTATCGCCGTGGACCTCGAGCCATTTCTGCCGGGAGCCCGCGCGCAGATAACCTTCAAAATTTCCGCGCGTGTGGAGCCCCATGCCGCCCCAGTTGCCGGCTGAGAGCAGGGGAGCCTCGATCCGCTCAAAATCTCCCGTTCGCACCGCGTAATAATCGTCATGCAGCCGCCGCCGCTTTGCTTCGCCCGGCGTGTCGGCGCAATTTTTGGCGAGTTCTTCTCTCGACAGCGTCTCCGGGCCGGCAACCAGCTCGCCCGTCACGATGCTCCTGGCGCCGCGCGTTCCCGTGCCGTGCTGCACGCTCGCCACCTGACGCGGGTGCCAGCTGTTGAGGAAATCGCACAGGATGCCGCCGTGGCGGCAGAGCTCGCGATAGTAGTCGGACGAACCTTCCCAGATACACATGGCGGCGAGATGCGGGGGCTTGAGGGCACCGGCCTGCCATTGGTTCATCGCGTAGTAGGAAATTCCATTGATGCCGACCTTGCCGTTGCTCCAGCTTCGCGTGCCGGCCCATTCGATGCATTGGTAAAGGTCCTGCGCTTCGCGCATCGACCACACGTCGAGATAGCCGGGCGAACGACCGGCGCCGCGCGAATTGATGCGCACGCAGGCATAGCCGTTCGGTACCCATTTCTCCGCGTCCACGAGCTCCCAGTTCTGATATTTGTTGCTCGAGCCTTGAAGAACTTCCGGTGCGGCTTTGGTCAGCCTCGCCCAGTTGCCTTTGTAGCCTTCCTGGAACGAAAGCCCTTTGGCATAAGGGCCATAACTTAAAATGACCGGATACGCACCGCCGCCTGTCGGCCGAAAGATGTCGGCGCGCAGAACAACACCGTCATCCATCGCGATCGGCACGTCCCAATCGATCTGCATACCGTCGCGGATTTCGTTTTTTTCTGCGTCATGCGTGCGCTTTAAGCCGGTGAGCTCTGTGGCCGATGCCGCTTCACTGCATCGGGATTGGTCGAGTCCACGCCCATGTAAATGCCGCGCTCCCATCTCCGCTTGAGCGGATCGGCAACCTTCAGGGACATTTTGCCGATCTTCTGGATTTCAATTTCAACGGATTCTCCATCCTGCAGCGCACCGAGTCCTTCATGATTGGTGCCGCAGGCAATCAGATCGCCGGAGTTCATCGTCATGACAGTCGTCGCAAATTCGATCAGCTCGGGCACGCGGTGCTCCATGTCATCGGTATTGTAGTTGTGGCGGAGCTGGCCGTCGTTCCAAAATCGCACGATCAGATTGTTCGGGATCTTCGATTTCGTCAGCCGTCGTGATGCAGGGGCCAATCGGGCGCGAAAGTATCGAAGGATTTGCCGAGCCAGCTGGTCAGCGGGCTTGCTGGCCAGGTTCGGCGGCCTTGTTCGCGCGCCGATACATCGATCATCGCCGTATAGCCGAACACCGCGTCTTTCCAGTTTTTTGCTTTCACCATTTTTGCCGGCCCTTTGATGACGATGGCCAATTCGGCTTCATGCATGAACATCCACGGCACGGTGAATTCGGGCAGCATGATCGTGTCGCCGGGCCCGACCACGGCGTCCGGGTTTTTCATGAACATGTTGAGCGGGCGGGCCTCGCGCTGGGCATGCTCCCAGTAGTTGGCGATGCAGGCGAGAATTTTGCCCGGCCGTGGGAATGGCGGCCGCAGACGGACCTGATCAAGCGCAAGGCAGGGCTTTCGCGCGTCAGCTTTTTCAAGCGCGGGCCGCAAGGTCTCGAATTCATCAATGATGCCCTGCATGGTCAGTTGCGGCGTATAATGTTTTTTCACCGCCGCAGCGATGATCACGACTCCGCGTTCGGTGAGATGCCGGGCAGAATTTCAGCGTTTGGCGTGTTTGAAATAATACAAGCTTCACGGAGGTTTCCTCGGCTGGGGCCGGAGAGTGCGGAGCCACGCGTTATTGACTAAGGTCAAAGATCATGGGCGGTGCGTGTGCCTATGTAAGTGCAAGGCTAGAGGGTCAATAATGCTATGTTTTTTCCAATCGTTGCGGCAATAGTCTTCTTAGTCGGCGCCGGCGGTCTCGTGCCTGTCGAGCCTCGCCCCGATTGTGGGCGACAGTTTTTTCAACTTTGCTGCGGTCTGCCTGGTGGCCGGTCCGCTCATTTTCTTTTTTTATGTCATTATTGGGCTGTGCCTGGAGTTCATACAAGCCAACCGGCCGCCCGTCAGTCAGCATGATTGCGTTTGGCACACCGGCCTACGCTCAGGCCGCTTACCCCAGTCATTTCGTCTATGACGGATATTCCCGGAAGGACTGCGACGCGAGCGCAAAGGGCCATTAAATCCAAGCAGCGGGCGCGCCACCCGGATTTAATTGCCGGACAGTGTTTTCACTGCGCATGATTTTGCGGCGAAGAGCCAGTGCATACAGCGCGGGTCTTCTTGCGTTTTCGTTTCAAGGTTGAAAAGAAGCCCTAATACAGACAAATCTCGTTGATCCTCGTGTATTTCAATGTCGATAACTGCGGATATTCACGTCAACTATGCGCATAATCGCGTGTTCGATTTTGCGGCGCCTGATAGAATACTTCCAAGGCGCGACAAATTAGAAATTCAACGAACCAACGGAGGAAAAAATGATCAGGCTTTCGTCCCTTACATTGATCCTTGGGATCACCGTTGCGGGCCTTGCCAGCGTCCAGGCGATGCCTGCTGCGCCGCTTGATCAGCTGCAATCCGGAATAACCGTCCCTGTGGCCGGCGGCTGTGGCGCCGGTTGGCATCGTGGTCCGGGCGGCGGTTGCCGTCGCAACGGACACTACGGCGGAGTCTATTACGGTGGAGGTCCCGTGGTGGTTGCGCCAGGGCCAATCGTGGTTGAGCCGGCACCCTGTGGCGGCCGCGGTACGCACCGCGTTTGCAACCCCTACCGTTGCTGGCGCGTCTGCAACTGAGCAGAAGCTCCCACTGGTCAATCAGTTGTCTGGAGCTCGGCCGCCGTATGGCGGCCGAGTTTTTTGTGGCTCCGGCGGCGGCCGGCGGCGCGTTTCGCTCAAAAGCCGCCCGTTTTTGGCTCAATTAGGCCACTTGACGCCACGCCATTAAGAGCCGGTTAAGCGGTTTGTATCATGGTTAAGCGGCCGTTAACGCCTGTGATTCGACGGCACGGAGGAATAAGCGGCCGCACCTTTGCGACCGCGATACGGCGATGACAATGCGCGAGGCCGAATTCAACGATCCATCCAACCGGCGCGGCCCGGCCAGGCGAAGCGCGCAACCCGGCGAGCCTGTGCTCGACGCCCATGCGAGAGCGTGGCCCGTGGTTGCGGTCCCGCAACACCGCAACATCAGCGCGCTTGAAGACACGATCGCAAAACAATCCGCAGAATTGAACCTGCGCTGCACGCAGGTGGCTGATCTGTACAATCTCCAGCAGCGGCAGGCGAACGAACTGCAAGTCGCCTGCGAGGAGATCGACCGGCTGAGCGGCACGATTGCGAGCCTGCTGGACAAAACAGCGCAGCAAGACGCCGAAGCCGAGGCGGCGAAGAAACAGATCGCGCTTCTGGAAACTGAGAAAACGGCGTTGCGGGCCCGGCTCGAAAAGGCGCTCGCAGATTCCAGTGACCTTTCGCAACGGCTGCTCTCGGTCGAGACCGCATTCAACGACCGCGAAACATCCCTCGCTTCCGCTCTGGAAAAAATCGACGCGCTGAATTCCGAATTGATTGCGGCGTCGGCTGACACCTTCAAGATTGTCGCGGTCACCACCGGCGAAAAACAGCGCTATCGCAGCGAACTCAACCAGCAAAAGGGGAGCTTCGAGGCCCGGATCAAAACACTCGAGGCGACCGCGTCCGCGCAGGACGCGCAAGTCAAGACTCTCGAAGAGGCGCGCGCCCGCCTGGCGCGGCGGGTCGAAATTCTCGAGACACTGCGGAAAAGCGAGCGCGAAACCGCGGAATTCAAAATAAAAGAACTGACCGAAGAGTTGCAGCGCGAGCGCCTGGGCTTTTCAGCGGAACAGCGTGCATTTGCGGCGTTGCGCAATGAAACAACCTCTCTTTTGCCGATGCCTGTCGCACAAAGCAACGAACCTAACGCGGCAGGACTTAGCTCTTTCGTACCCCACAATAGTGCCGCGTAGCGTCACAGAAGCCGTCGCTTCGCGCGCTTCAAATTCTCCGTAGCGTAAAGATCGCAGTTCAATCTTGCGCCGCCAACAGCGGCCGGCCGTGACATTTAGGAGAGCACACGATGAATCGTTTTAATCTCAGTATGGCTGCATGTGCGTTGGCTTTCGTGACTGCATCGCCCACCTTTGCGGCCGACATGCCCGGCGGCTACCGGCCTGCCTATGTTGCGCCGGCTGCCGGCTGGAGCGGAATCTATGCCGGTCTCAATGGCGCTTATGGATGGGGCACGACCGACTGGAGCGGCGGCGCCACGACGGGATCCAATAGCCCGGCGGGCGGACTATTCGGCGCGACACTCGGCTTTAACGGCCAATCCGGCGCATTCGTCTTTGGTGCCGAAGGTGACATCGACGGCAACTGGATGCGCGATTCAAACAGCAGCGGAACGGGCTTTTGCAGCGCGCCCGGCTGCGCAATCCAGACCAGCTGGTTTGCGACTGCGCGTGGCCGTGTTGGCTACGCTTTTGATCGCGCATTGGTCTACTTCACCGCGGGTGCAGCATTTGGTGACGTCCAGATGACAGCAGCTGGTGGAAGCGTAACTGCGGACAAAGCGGGCTGGACCGCCGGCGCGGGTCTTGAATACGCATTCCTCGGTCCCTGGTCGGCGAAATTTGAGTATCTCTACGCCGACCTCGGCAGCGCCAGCTGCGGTGCCGCCATCTGTGGCACCGACACGGCGGTGACTTTCAAGACGAATATTATTCGACTCGGCGTGAACTACCGATTCTGGTAACTCGACTCGAATTGCGAGCGCACAAAATGCCAAAACCCCGGGTAATACCCGGGGTTTTTCTTTGCGGTGAAAAATTCAAAACAATCAATGCTATTGAGTCGTCGCCTGGCCGTCACTACAAGTCGTAGCGCAAGTTAGCGCATGTCGAAATGCTCGTGCGCCTTCCAAAGCGACGTCACCATCCAGCCGCTCGAAATGCCGACGAAGGCGCCAGCGATAACGTCGCTCACGAAATGAAAATTGGCGCCGATCAGTCCTATGGCAACGGCCAAACCTGCGAGCGCGTACAGCGTGCGCGCAGCCGGAAAATACAGCCACAGCACCGAGATGACCGCGCAGGTGACGGCCATATGGCCCGACGGAAATGACGCGTACTCCCGGCCGCCATTAAAAAAATTAAATCCATAGACGCCGTCGCGAAGGAACGACGGATTATTATGAATCCAGGTGTCGGGCCAGGTCCGTCCAAAGACAAATTTGAGTTGCGCTTTGGTCGCCTCGGCAACGATCAGGCTGATGCTGCACAGGAGCGCGCATTTCTGAATTCGTGACAGCAGGCGGCCGGAGAGGTTCCAAAGACCCAGACCGACGAAAGTTATGACTGCCAGCGGCACAAAAGGATCCGGAAGGTGTGTCAGCTTTGCAAATTGTTCCGGCTGCGCGACCGTCTTGTGAAACAGGAGTGCAATGGGACGGTCGAGGAACTGATAAGAGACAACGCAGGCGAGGGCGGTTCCCGCAAAGCTCCAAATCCATTTTCGCAGCGCAATCATCGAACTTTAGCCACATCGCTTTCGGGAAGAGGTGACGGTCAGCGCACTTTGACGTGCCGACTACGGCACATTTCAGGCGGGTTTTGGCAAGCGGATTCCGCTCATCGTCGCCAATGGAAAAAGCGGAAGACCGCCGCGATATTGAAAATCGCGGCGGTCCTTGGACGATACGATTCCGGTATCACCAACGGCAAATTCTGCGGCCGTGGTGCCACCAACAATGATGGTGATGATGGTGGTAGCCATAGTAGTAAACAGGCGTCCGAGAATCGATCGCGTGGGCTGCTTTGCCGATTGAACCCATCGGGGCGGCCGAAGCACCGGATATCTGGGTTAGCGCGAGAAGACCGCCGCAAAGTGCGGCAGCCACAAGAGACAGTTTTATTGTATTCACGAGCATCTCCTCCACAGAGATGCGCCCTTAGCGCGATACTGCCGGAGATTTCAGGCGATACTTCGTCAATTCGCTGAACCTTCGTTCAGATTACCAATTGTTTAGTCGAGGTTGCTCCATCTAATCGAGCTATCTTCTTGGCGCGAACACCTGCATATTGCGCGGATGAGCAAATCTCCTCGCGTCATTTTTAAGCCCGAGCGCGTTGCGGAGGGTGACTGGCAGATCCAGGCGCACATCCCTGGAGCCGAAATTGATTACGTCAAAGGCTTCCAGGATAAAGTGGCAATTGACGACTGGCTGGCTGGCGACGGCAAGATCAAATGGCTGCGTGCCCGCGGTTACGCGAAGTGACTGTTTGCCAACTTGCCCGGTGTCGCATCGGGTGAATACTTCACGCGCACCTGACAATGACCGCCATGCCGCCTGTGTCCCGCATCGAAGGTTATGCGATCGTTTCCGAGGACGGCATGCTCGCGAACGCGGCAGGCATCATGCCGGACTTACTCAAGTTTGAGGCCGATCAGGCCTTCTTCGAAAGAGGTCTCGATGGTGTCGATGTCGTGGTGCATGGGCGCCATTCACATGAAAACCAGCGGCGCTCGGATTTGCGGCGGCGATTGATTTTGACTCGTTCGGTTCCGGCGATAGCGGCAGACCCGTCGAACAAGAAAGCGCTATTTTGGAATCCGGCCGGGGCTTCGCTGGAACAAGCCATGGCTGTGCTCGGTGTGCCGGATGGCAGCGTTGGTGTGATCGGCGGAACAGAAGTGTTTGGACTATTTCTGGACCGGTATGAAACTTTTTATTTGTCGCGCGCGCCCGGCGTACGTTTGCCAGGGGGCCGGCCGGTCTTTCCCGAGGTGCCGGCGAAAACTCCAGAGGAAGTGCTCGCGCAACACGGCCTCGAGCCCGGACATCGGCAGGTGCTTGATATGGAAAAAGGCTTGGCGGTCGTCAGTTGGCAACGTTCGTTAAAGGCCACATAGAAAGCGGAACGGGGCGTTTCGGATATACGAAACCAAATGGATCTTCGATTAAAAACCCGGGAAGTGCTTGTAACGCGGGCGTTTTTTTCGGTGCGGCTTGCGCGGCTTGGTGGGCTGCGGTAGCAGGTCCGCGGTATTTGCGGGTGTAGCTCAATGGTAGAGCAACAGCCTTCCAAGCTGATGACGACGGTTCGATTCCGTTCACCCGCTCCATCTTTTCAATGGCTTAGCTTAAGCCCTGTGTCCTCAACGCAACACTGATCCGGAAAACGCCCTTAAGCATGGGGCTCTGCCCAGATCATGGGTGCGCTGCATCAGGTCAATGCGACCTACTACAGCGGCACTGGGTCGACGTTCACCAGCTTGGGCAGCGGTCATCCGGATGACAAGCTCGGATGGGTCGTCGGCGCGGGCATCAAGCTCAATGCTCCGATGATTGGCCAGGGTGACTTCTTCCAAACTCAGGTCCACTACACGGAAGGCGCGTTGCGATATGCCTTCCAGACCTCGCAACCCTCTTGGTCGATCAATGACACCGGGGCCACGGCCCGCTACGGCTTTATGTCTGATGCCGTCTATGGCGGCACACGTTACGGGTACCGGCAACAGGTGCCGCTACCGATCTCCAGCTGACCACTGCATGGGGCGTCAACGCGGCCTACGAGCACTTCTGGAGCCCGCGCTGGCGGACTTCACTGTACGGCGGCTACGCGGCTGTCAGCTACGGCGACACTGCGAACAGCCTGCTTTGCCTTGGCACCACCGCTGTGGTCACCAACGGGTGCGACAACGACTGGAGCACCTGGTGGCTCGGTACGCGCACGCAGTGGAACGTCACCAAGGACTTCTACATGGGTCTGGACGTGATGTACTCGAAGCTGAGCAGCCCGACTGCGTCGGTTAGCCCAACGTTGGGCGCTCTGGCCCTGTCGCCGAATATCAGCTCGACGCCAATCACGCAGACCGATCCGGACAACTTCTCGGTCCGCTTCCGCGTCCATCGTGACTTCTATCCTTGATCAGTTGATCATGGATGTCTGAACAACGGCCCCCGGCAGGAAACTGCCGGGGCTTTTCTTTTGGTGAGAGTTGCACTGTCGCATGTCGGATTTCGGCACTTGCCGAAATTCCGACGGTCGCTTTCTGGGATAGAATGGACATCGGACAATGGAGTATTGGCCAACGCTTCCGATCGTAAGCGGCCGTGATGCCCGGGCGGCGCGGCCGCTAAAGCGGGCTCTTGCCTGAAAAATCGGTCAAAACCGGCCACCGGCGGTCTTGCATTAGACCCTTGTATAATGCATGACATCGCCGCGGCGGGCCTCTATGGTCCGCCGCATCCGCTTTCCGGAGGAGTGTAGCTCAATGGCTAGAGCACCGGTCTCCAAAACCGGGGGTTGCAGGTTCGAAGTCCTGCCACTCCTGCCAGGACGAGTGCCGGCGCTAATCGGGTGTCGGCCAGACCTGCGCAAACGCGGCAGCCGTGACTACATTGGGACCGATGAGCGACTTGGGATCAGGGCTTCACTAGAATGGCAACGTCTCCGTTCAAATTTCTCCAGGAAGTGCGCGAGGAGACGCGCAAGGTGACCTGGCCGTCACGCAAGGAAACAATGATCACCACGGCCATGGTATTCGTCATGGTTGCGATTGCGTCGATTTTTTTCCTGGTCGCGGATCAATTGATCCGTATTGCCGTTACCTTCGTGCTCGGCATTGGAACCTGAAGGTTCAAGAGCGATGAACGATACAGCTACTGAGACGACGACCTCGACCAAGCCAAAGCGCTGGTACATCGTCCATGCCTATTCGAATTTCGAAAACAAGGTCGCGGATTCCATTCGCGAACAGGCCAAGCAGCGCGGGCTTGCCGAACACATCGGCGAAGTCCTGGTGCCGAAGGAAAAGGTCACCGAGGCCCGGCGCGGCCGCAAGGTCGAGACCGAACGCAAGTTTTTTCCTGGCTACGTGCTGGTGAAGATGGACCTGACTGACGAGGTCTATCATCTCATCAAGAATACGCCGAAGGTGACGGGCTTCCTCGGCAGCGACAAGAAGCCGATGCCGATTTCGGATGCCGAAGCCGACCGTATCCTGCATCAGGTGCAGGAAGGCATCGAGCGGCCGAAGCCGGCGGTGTCGTTTGAAGTTGGTGAACAGGTGCGCGTGTCGGACGGGCCATTTGCCTCGTTCAACGGCGTGGTCGAGGAAGTCGACGAAGCGCGCTCGCGCGTGAAGGTCGCGGTGTCGATCTTCGGCCGCGCAACGCCCGTCGAGCTGGAATTCGGCCAGGTCGAGAAACTTTGATCGATCTGACGAGGTGGCCGGGACAAACCCGGCCATAACAGGTGAAAAGTCGTGGGAGGTGAGGCGGTCGCCAACCGTCAATAGCCGCACCACTAACGGAGTGAGATATGGCGAAGAAAGTAACTGGATTCCTCAAACTGCAGGTGCCTGCCGGCGCTGCCAATCCGTCGCCCCCGATCGGGCCGGCGCTTGGCCAGCGCGGCCTCAACATCATGGAGTTCTGCAAAGCGTTCAATGCGCAGACCCAGAAGATGGAGAAGGGCATTCCGATCCCGGTGATCATCACGACCTACCAGGATCGTTCTTTCACCTTCGAGATGAAGACACCGCCGGTGTCCTATTTCCTCAAGAAGGCGGCCAAGCTCGAAAGCGGATCGAAAACGCCCGGCCGCGAGCCGGTCGGGCAGGTGAGCAAGAAGCAGGTCCGTGAGATTGCCGAGCAGAAGATGAAGGACCTGAACTGCGACACGGTCGAGGCGGCAATGAAAATGATTGAAGGCTCCGCGCGTTCGATGGGCCTCACGGTGACGGAGTAACCGCCATGACAATTGGAAAACGCACAAAAACCGTTCGTGAAGGCATCGATCGCGACAAATCTTATCCGATCGCGGAAGCGGTCAAGATGGTGAAGGAGCGCGCCAAGGCGAAGTTCGACGAGACCATCGAGATCGCGATGAATCTCGGCGTCGATCCGACCCACGCCGACCAGATGGTGCGCGGCGTCGTCACGCTTCCGAACGGCTCCGGCCGTACGCTTCGCGTCGGCGTGTTCGCGCGCGGCGGCAAGGCGGACGAGGCGAAGGCTGCGGGTGCCGACGTCGTCGGCGCCGAGGACCTGGTCGAAAAGGTCAACAAAGGTGAGATCGACTTCGATCGCTGCATCGCCACACCGGACATGATGCCGTTGGTCGGCCGTCTCGGTAAGGTGCTCGGTCCGCGTGGCATCATGCCAAACCCCAAGGTCGGCACGGTGACGATGGACGTCACCAACGCCGTGAAGGGTGCCAAGGGTGGCTCAGTCGAGTTCCGTGTCGAGAAGGCGGGCATCGTCCAGGCGGGCGTCGGCAAGGCCTCGTTCACCGAGGACAAGCTCGTCGAAAACATCAAGGCATTTGCCGATGCCGTGCAGAAGGCAAAGCCGCCGGGCGCCAAAGGCCACTACATCAACCGGGTGGCGATCTCGTCCACCATGGGCCCTGGGGTTAAAGTCGAGCCGTCGTCGCTTTTTTCGAGCGGCAGCGGTAACTGAACCCTCTTTTCCGGCTTTTTCGCGGGGATTGTCGCGAAAAAGGACTTGGCAAAAGGGGTCTGACGCTCTAAATGGAGCGCATCGGGCGTGCCGACCCAATTTGTCGGTGCGCCTTTGCGCGTCTCTACAAACCTGTGGTGATCGGAACTTATTCCTTTTGGAAACCCGGCTGGGAGCTCTGAAAGGAAGAAGCCCGATACCGTTGCGAATGTGAAAACGCGCAAGGTCGACCCGGGAACGGGCCGGCCGACCTGTCCAAGACTGCCGGCGCCGAAGGTCCGCAAGGGCCTGACGCTTAATCCCTCGCCGCCCTGCGAAAGCAGGTCGGGTTCTAAAAACGGGGCCAGCATAGACGGGGACACGACCCGAGTTTGCGCACTGACAAAGTGCGCCAGTTTGGTTCGAACCTCGGAGACCCGATTGCGGCCATAAGGCCGTTTCGGGGGGCAGGCTTTTCGAATAGTCGTCCTGCCCGGTTCGCTGCGCGTGAACTTCAAGCGGGACGGCTGGTAGCAACCAGGCGGCTCCCGCGTCATGCGGGCCAGCCGCCAAACCGGAAAGAGCTTGCAGTGGATCGAGCGGCAAAAGCGGAGTCCATCACCGACCTGAGCGGGGTCTTCAAGACCTCGAACGTTGTGGTGGTGGCTCACTATTCCGGCCTCACCGTTGCCCAGATGCAGACTCTGCGTAAGCAGATGAAGCAGGCGGGCGCGCAGGTGAAGGTCGCGAAAAACCGTCTCGCCAAGATCGCACTCAAGGACACCGACGTTGCCTCCATTTCGGCCCTGCTCAAGGGGCCGACCGTGCTCGCCTACTCGGGCGATCCGGTGGCGGCGCCGAAGGTGGCCGTCGACTTCGCCAAGGCGAACGAACGTTTCGTCATTCTTGGCGGCTCGATGGGCAAAACCGCTCTGGACCTCAACGGCGTCAAGGCGCTCGCCTCGCTGCCGTCACTGGATGAATTGCGCGGCAAGATTGTCGGCCTTCTCGTATCGCCGGCGACCAAGATCGCTCAGTACGTCAACGCACCCGCGGCCAAGGTCGCGCGCGTTATCCAAGCTTACGCTTCCAAGGGTGCGGCGGCCTGACGGCACAAAGCAAACTCATATTTGGTTCGAACCTAATAGGAACTGAACAATGGCTGACCTGCAAAAGATCGTTGATGACTTGTCCAAGCTGACCGTTCTGGAAGCGGCGGATCTGGCCAAGATGTTGGAAGAAAAGTGGGGCGTCTCTGCTGCGGCTGCGGTCGCGGTGGCGGCGGGTCCTGCCGGCGGCGGTGCCGCTGCCGCGGCTGAAGAGAAGACCGACTTCACGGTCGTTCTCGCCAGCGCCGGCGACAAGAAGATCGAAGTGATTAAGGAAGTGCGCGCGCTCACCGGTCTCGGCCTGAAAGAGGCCAAGGATCTGGTGGAAGGCGCACCCAAGACCGTCAAGGAAGGCGTCAACAAGGACGAGGCCGCGAAGATCAAGGCGACCCTCGAAAAGGTTGGCGCAAAGGTGGAATTGAAATAGTTCGTGACTATTTCAATTCCATCCCCGGACAAGCGAGGCGAAGCCGAGCGCGATCCGGGGATCGAGACAGGTTCAAGACGTGGATGGCCGGCACAAGGCCGGGCATGACGAAGCTGAAGTAACGAAATCCCCGGGGTTTTGGCCCCGGGGGTCTCGGACAGGAGACAAGGGTGTGCGGCCAAAAGGCCGGACCTCGAGGCGGTCGTGAACCGGAAAACGCTGGTCACGATCGAAAAATGAAGTGTGCGGCGGTTCGGGTCAGACCCGAATCACATAGAAACGGACAGCCCCGACGCCTGTCCCAATGGTCGCGATGGATTGCGGCTGTTTGGAGAGGCGCCCGCGCTGCCGGCAAAATCGAATCGAGAGAGAAAAGATG
The DNA here is from genome assembly GCA_963815055.1 of uncultured Alphaproteobacteria bacterium. Lineage (GTDB taxonomy): Bacteria > Pseudomonadota > Alphaproteobacteria > Rhizobiales > Xanthobacteraceae > Pseudolabrys. Next base: position 22,462 of record CAWFEU010000003.1, read on the forward strand.
GCGCAGACGTTTACCGGTCGCAAGCGCGTAAGGAAGTTTTTCGGAACAATCAAAGAAGTGGCGGAGATGCCGAACCTCATCGAGGTTCAAAAGGCATCATATGACCAATTCCTGCTGGTGAAGGAGCCGGTGGGCGGTCGTCCCGACGAGGGCCTGCAGGCGGTCTTCAAGTCGGTCTTCCCGATTTCCGATTTTTCCAATTCCTCGCAACTTGAATTCGTCAAATACGAATTCGAGCCGCCGAAATACGACGTCGACGAATGCCGTCAGCGCGGCATGACCTATGCTGCTCCGCTCAAAGTGACGCTGCGCCTGATCGTGTTCGATATCGATGAAGAGACGGGCGCCCGTTCGGTCAAGGACATCAAAGAGCAAGACGTCTACATGGGCGACATTCCGCTCATGACCAATAACGGCACGTTTATCGTCAACGGCACCGAGCGCGTCATCGTTTCACAGATGCACCGTTCGCCCGGCGTGTTCTTCGATCACGACAAGGGCAAGACCCATTCATCGGGCAAGCTGCTGTTTGCCGCCCGTATCATTCCGTATCGCGGCTCATGGCTCGACATCGAGTTCGACGCCAAGGACATCGTGTACGCACGTATCGACCGTCGCCGCAAAATTCCGGTGACGTCGCTGCTCTATGCGCTTGGCCTCGACGGCGAGCAAATCCTCCGCGACCTTCTACAAGCACGTGAGCTACAAGCGAGCCAAGGAAGGCTGGCGCGTGCCGTTCGATGCCAATCGGCTGAAGGGCTACAAGGCCGTCAACGATCTCGTCGATGCCGATACCGGCCGCGTGGTCGTCGAAGCCGGCAAGAAGCTCACTGTGCGCCAGGCGCGCCAACTCGCGGAGAAGGGGCTCAAGCACCTTCGCATGACCGACGAGGAACTGATCGGCCATTACGTTGCGGAAGATCTGGCCAATGGCCGCACCGGCGAAATCTACATGGAGGCCGGTGAGGAAATTACCGAGAAGAACCTCAAGGTCCTGATCGAGGCCGGCTACAAGGAACTGCCGCTGCTCGACATCGACCACGTGAATGTCGGCGCCTATATCCGCAATACGCTCTCGGTCGACAAGAACATGACGCGCGAAGACGCGCTGTTCGACATTTATCGGGTCATGCGTCCTGGCGAGCCGCCGACGGTGGAAACCGCCGAGGCCATGTTCCGCTCGCTGTTCTTCGATTCAGAGCGCTACGACCTTTCGGCTGTCGGCCGCGTGAAGATGAACATGCGCCTCGACCTCGATGCGCCCGACACCATGCGCGTGCTGCGCAAGGACGACATTATTGCGGTCATCCGCACGCTCGTCGATCTGCGCGACGGCAAGGGCGAGATTGACGATATCGATCATCTCGGCAACCGGCGTGTTCGTTCGGTCGGCGAGCTGATGGAAAATCAATACCGCGTCGGCTTGCTGCGCATGGAACGTGCGATCAAGGAGCGCATGTCGTCGGTCGATATCGACACCGTCATGCCGCAGGACCTGATCAATGCGAAGCCGGCGGCGGCTGCGGTGCGCGAGTTCTTCGGCTCCTCCCAGCTCTCGCAGTTCATGGATCAGACCAACCCGCTGTCGGAAATCACCCACAAGCGGCGTTTGTCTGCGCTTGGTCCGGGTGGCCTGACCCGCGAGCGCGCGGGCTTCGAGGTGCGCGACGTGCACCCGACGCATTATGGCCGCATCTGCCCGATCGAGACGCCGGAAGGTCCGAATATCGGACTGATCAATTCGCTCGCCACTTACGCGCGGGTGAACAAGTACGGCTTCGTCGAGACGCCCTATCGCAAGGTGAAGGACGGCCGCGTCACCGATGAGGTGATCTATCTCTCCGCGATGGAAGAAAGCCGCCATACGGTGGCGCAAGCCAACGCGCAGATCGATGCGCGCGGTCGCTTCACGGAAGACCTGATTGTGTGCCGCCAGGCCGGCGACGTGCACCTTGTGCCGCGCGACAAGGTCGACTTCATGGACGTGTCGCCGAAGCAACTTGTCTCGGTTGCTGCTGCGCTCATTCCGTTCCTGGAGAACGATGACGCCAATCGCGCGTTGATGGGCTCGAACATGCAGCGCCAGGCGGTGCCGCTGGTTCGCGCCGAAGCGCCGTTTGTCGGCACCGGAATGGAAGGCGTTGTTGCCCGCGACTCGGGCGCTTCGATTTCCGCGCGCCGTACCGGCATCGTCGATCAGGTGGACGCCACGCGTATCGTGGTGCGTGCCACCGGTGAGACCGATCCGACCAAGCCGGGCGTCGATATCTACCGGCTGATGAAATATCAGCGCTCGAACCAGAACACCTGCATCAACCAGCGTCCGCTGGTGAAAGTGGGAGACAGCGTCGACAAGGCCGACATTATTGCCGACGGCCCATCAACTGATCTCGGCGAACTCGCGCTCGGCCGCAATGTGCTGGTCGCGTTCATGCCGTGGAATGGCTACAACTTCGAGGACTCGATCCTGCTGTCCGAGCGGATCGTGAAAGACGACGTATTCACGTCCATCCACATCGAGGAATTCGAAGTGATGGCGCGCGACACCAAGCTTGGCCCCGAGGAAATCACCCGCGATATTCCGAACGTTTCGGAAGAGGCGCTCAAGAACCTCGACGAAGCGGGCATCGTCTATATCGGCGCGGAAGTTCATGCCGGCGACATTCTTGTCGGCAAGATCACGCCGAAGGGCGAAAGCCCGATGACGCCGGAAGAAAAACTTCTGCGCGCCATCTTCGGCGAGAAAGCCTCTGACGTCCGCGACACATCGTTGCGCGTTCCGCCCGGAGTGCAGGGCACCGTCGTCGAAGTGCGCGTCTTCAACCGTCATGGCGTCGAGAAGGACGAGCGCGCGCTCGCGATCGAGCGCGAGGAAATCGAGCGGCTCGCCAAGGACCGTGACGACGAGCAGGCGATCCTCGACCGTAACGTCTACGGCCGTCTCGCCGAATTGCTCGAAGGCCGCCAGGGCATCGCCGGTCCGAAGGGCTTCAAGAAGGACTCCAAGATCACCAAGGCCGTGCTGGACGAATATCCGCGCTCGCAATGGTGGCTGTTCGCCTCGCCCAACGACAAGCTGATGGCCGAGATCGAGGCGATCCGTAAGCAATATGACAAGTCGAAGAAGCTGCTCGAGCAGCGCTTCCTCGACAAAGTCGAGAAACTGCAGCGTGGCGACGAACTTCCGCCCGGCGTGATGAAGATGGTCAAGGTCTTCGTCGCGGTGAAGCGCAAGATCCAGCCCGGCGACAAGATGGCCGGGCGCCACGGCAACAAGGGTGTGGTGTCGAAGATCGTTCCCGTCGAGGATATGCCGTTCCTCGACGACGGCACGCAGGTCGACATCGTGCTCAATCCGCTCGGTGTGCCGAGCCGCATGAACGTCGGCCAGATCCTGGAGACCCATCTCGGCTGGGCTTGCGCCGGCCTGGGCATCAAGATCGGACAGGCGGTCGATGCCTATAACCTCAAGCACGATGCGCGTCCGCTCAAGGACATGCTCAAGAAGGTCTATGGCGACGACGAGACCATCAAGTCGCTGAGCGAAGACGATTTGATCGAGCTCGGTGGCAACCTTCGGCACGGTGTGCCGATCGCTACGCCGGTGTTTGACGGCGCGAAAGAGGCCGACATCGAGAAGATGCTCGATCTCGCCGGCCTCGATCACTCAGGCCAGGTCAATGTCTTCGACGGCCGTACCGGCGAAGTCTTCGATCGCAAGGTCACCGTCGGCTACATTTATATGCTGAAGCTGCACCATCTGGTGGACGACAAGATCCACGCCCGTTCGATCGGCCCGTACTCGCTGGTGACCCAGCAGCCGCTCGGTGGCAAGGCGCAGTTCGGCGGCCAACGTTTCGGCGAAATGGAAGTGTGGGCGCTCGAAGCTTATGGCGCTGCTTACACTTTGCAGGAAATGCTCACCGTGAAGTCGGACGACGTCGCCGGCCGTACCAAAGTGTACGAGGCGATCGTTCGCGGCGACGACACGTTCGAGGCTGGCATTCCCGAAAGCTTCAACGTGTTGGTCAAAGAGATGCGTTCGCTTGGCCTCAATGTCGATCTGCACAATTCCAAGCAGCAGCGACAGGGTTCGGATACGGCCGAGGCGGCGGAATAGATGAGGCGTTGCGGAGCGGCGAGGGCGCCGCTCCGTGGTTGAACGATCAACGACAGGTGGGGAACTGATGGTTCCCCGGTCGAGGAGAAGACGATGAATCAAGAGATTATGAATCTTTTCAGTCCGCAGGCTCCGGCTCAGGTCTTCGACCAGATCCGGATTTCGATCGCGAGCCCGGAAAAGATTCTGTCGTGGTCCTACGGCGAGATCAAAAAGCCGGAGACCATCAACTATCGTACCTTTAAGCCCGAGCGCGACGGCCTGTTCTGCGCGCGCATCTTCGGGCCGATCAAGGATTACGAATGCTTGTGCGGCAAGTACAAGCGCATGAAATACAAGGGCATCATCTGCGAGAAGTGCTCGGTCGAGGTGACGCTGTCGCGCGTGCGGCGCGAGCGCATGGGGCACATCGAACTCGCGGCGCCGGTTGCGCACATCTGGTTCCTGAAGTCGCTGCCGAGCCGCATCGGCTTGCTGCTCGACATGACGCTCAAGGATCTCGAGCGCATCCTGTACTTTGAATATTACGTCGTGCTTGAGCCGGGCCTCACGCCGCTCAAGGACCGCCAGCTCCTGTCCGAGGATGAATACCTCAAGGCGCAGGAGGAGTTCGGCGGGGACAGCTTCACCGCCACAATCGGCGCGGAAGCCATCCGCGAGATGCTCAAGGGCATCGACCTCGAGAAAATGCAGGGTGAACTGCGCGCGGAGATGGGCGAGACCGAAAGCGACATCAAGAAAAAGAAGATCGCCAAGCGGCTCAAGCTGATCGAAGCTTTCATCGCCTCCGGCAACAAGCCGGAATGGATGATCCTGACAGTCGTCCCGGTGATCCCGCCCGATTTGCGGCCGCTGGTGCCGCTCGATGGCGGCCGCTTTGCCACGTCCGACCTCAACGACCTCTATCGTCGCGTGATCAACCGCAACAACCGCCTGAAGCGGCTGATCGAGTTGCGCGCGCCGGACATCATCATCCGCAACGAGAAGCGCATGCTTCAGGAAGCGGTCGATGCGCTGTTCGACAACGGCCGCCGTGGCCGCGTTATCACTGGCGCCAACAAGCGTCCGCTGAAGTCGCTCGCCGACATGCTGAAGGGCAAGCAGGGCCGGTTCCGCCAGAATCTGCTCGGCAAGCGCGTCGACTATTCCGGCCGTTCGGTGATCGTCGTTGGTCCCGAACTCAAGCTGCACCAATGCGGTCTGCCGAAAAAGATGGCGCTCGAGCTGTTCAAGCCGTTCATCTATTCACGGCTTGACGCCAAGGGCCTGTCCACCACCGTCAAGCAGGCGAAAAAGCTGGTCGAAAAGGAAAAGCCGGAAGTTTGGGATATCCTCGACGAGGTCATCCGCGAACATCCGGTGCTGCTCAACCGTGCGCCGACCTTGCACCGCCTCGGCATCCAGGCTTTCGAGCCTGTGCTGATCGAAGGCAAGGCGATCCAGCTGCATCCGCTGGTCTGCGCCGCCTTCAACGCTGACTTTGACGGCGACCAGATGGCCGTGCACGTTCCGCTGTCGCTCGAAGCGCAGCTCGAAGCGCGCGTGCTGATGATGTCGACCAACAACATTCTGCATCCGGCCAACGGTCAGCCGATCATTGTGCCGTCGCAGGATATCGTGCTCGGGCTCTATTACCTTTCGCTGATGAGCGAAGGCATGCCCGGCGAAGGCAAGACTTTCGGTGACATGGCTGCAATCGACCATGCTCTCCATGAGAAAGTCATCACGCTCCACACAAAGATCAAATACCGCTGGGACGCCGTGGACGAAAAGGGCAAGCCGTTCAAGAAGTGGTACGACACCACGCCCGGCCGCGTCGTGCTTGGCAATGTGTTGCCGAAGAGCGTCAAAGTGCCGTTCGACATCGTCAACCGCTTGATGACCAAGCGCGAGATCTCGTCGATGATCGATATGGTCTATCGCCACTGCGGTCAGAAGGAGACGGTCATTTTCTGCGACCGCATCATGTCGCTCGGCTTCTATCACGCCTTCAAGGCCGGCATTTCGTTCGGCAAGGACGACATGGTGGTTCCGGAGTCCAAGTGGAAGATCGTCGAGACCACGCGCGAACTCGCGAAGGAGTTCGAGCAGCAATACAACGACGGCCTGATCACCCAGGGCGAGAAGTACAACAAGGTCGTCGACGCCTGGTCGAAGTCCACCGACGCCATCGCTGAAGCGATGATGAAGGAGATCTCGTCCACCAAGAAGGACGACAAGGGTCGCGACATGCAGGTCAACTCGATCTACATGATGGCGCACTCCGGCGCGCGCGGCTCGCCGGCGCAGATGCGTCAGCTTGCCGGCATGCGCGGCCTGATGGCCAAGCCGTCGGGTGAAATCATCGAGAGCCCGATCATCTCGAACTTCAAGGAAGGTCTCTCGGTGCTCGAGTACTTCAACTCGACGCACGGCGCGCGTAAGGGTCTCGCCGACACCGCCTTGAAGACGGCAAACTCCGGCTATCTGACGCGGCGTCTGGTCGACGTGGCGCAGGACTGCATCATCACCACAGAGGATTGCGGCACAAAAGGCGGCATCAAGGTACGCGCCATCATCGATGCGGGCACTGTCGTGGCCTCGTTGGCGATGCGCATTCTTGGCCGCACGACAGCCGAAGACGTCAAGGATCCGACCAGCAGCAAAACGCTGATCAAGCGCGGGACGCTGCTGACGGAGCCGGAGGTCGAAGTCATCAGCAATGCCGGGGTCCAGGAGCTGAAAATCCGCTCCGTGCTGACCTGTGAAGCGGCCAATGGCGTGTGCGGCGCCTGCTACGGGCGCGATCTCGCACGCGGCACCCCGGTCAATATGGGTGAGGCGGTCGGCGTCATTGCGGCGCAATCGATCGGTGAGCCGGGCACCCAGCTCACCATGCGTACGTTCCACATCGGCGGCGCGGCGCAGATCTCCGAACAGTCGTTTATCGAGTCGAACTTCGACGGCAAGCTCAAGTTCAAGGGCAAGAACATTGCCAAGAACTCGGACAACGAAGTTGTCGCCATGGTGCGCAACATGGTCGTTGCGGTCGTAGACCCCGACGGCACGGAACGCGCGCATCACCGCATCCCGTATGGCGCGCGCATGCGCGTCGAGGATGGCGACAAGATCAAGCGCGGCCAACGTATCGCCGAATGGGATCCCTACACCCGGCCGATCCTGACCGAGGTGGAAGGCTCCATCGAGTTCGAAGATCTGGTCGACGGCCTGTCGATGTCGGAGCAACTCGATGAGTCGACCGGCATTGCCAAGCGCGTGGTGATCGACTGGCGCACCGGTTCGTCACGAAACCAGCAGGATCTTCGTCCGGCGATCGTGATCAAATCGGGCAACAAGATCCTCAAGCTCGCCCGTGGCGGCGAGGCGCGTTACCAGCTGGCCGTCGATGCCATTATCTCGGTCGATCCGGGCGGGCATGTGAAGGCGGGCGACGTGATCGCGCGTATCCCGACCGAAAGCGCCAAGACCCGTGACATCACCGGCGGTCTGCCGCGGGTGGCGGAGCTGTTCGAGGCGCGGCGTCCGAAGGAAGCGGCGATCATCGCCGAGATCGGCGGCACGGTGCGGTTCGGCAAGGACTACAAGAACAAGCGCCGCATCACCATCGAGCCGTCAGGCAAAAACGACGAGCCGAAGGAATATCTCATCCCGAAGGGCAAGCACATCCACCTCCAGGATGGCGACGTCATCGAGAAGGGCGACTATATCGTCGAGGGCAATCCGGCGCCGCACGACATCCTCGCCATCAAGGGCGTCGAGGAGCTCGCATCTTACCTGACGAACGAAATCCAGGAGGTCTATCGTCTCCAGGGCGTCAACATCAACGACAAGCACATCGAGGTGATCGTTCGCCAGATGCTGCAGAAGGTCGAGATCGATGACGTCGGTGACACCGAGCTGTTGCAAGGTGAGCAGATCGACCGGACCGAGATGGATGAGATCAACGTTCGCGTCGAAGCCGAAGGCAAGAAGGGCGCCTCCGGGCACCCGGTTCTGCTCGGCATCACCAAAGCCAGCCTGCAGACCCGCTCATTCATTTCGGCGGCGTCGTTCCAGGAGACCACGCGCGTGCTCACCGAGGCTGCCGTCAACGGCAAGTCGGACACGCTCGATGGACTTAAGGAAAACGTCATCGTTGGCCGTCTGATCCCGGCGGGCACGGGCGCCATGATGAACAGCTTGCGCGAAGTCGCTGTCAAACGCGATGCGCTCATTCTCGAGGAACGCGAAAAGGACGCGGCCAAGGCGGCGGCCAAGGCCGAAGCGGCGGAGGCCCCGGCGCTGCCGGCGGCGGAATAACTCTCGCCACGTGCTGAATGAAAGGGCCGCCGCAAGGCGGCCCTTTTCTTGGCCCCGGAATAAGAGAAAATGGCTGCCCCGCACGCTGGACATCACCCCATGCATCTTGTTGTTCTCGCCGGTGACGGCATCGGCCCCGAAATAACTGCCGCCACGCTCGCCGTGCTACGCGCGGCCTCCGAACGCTTCGGGCTCGGGCTGCGCTTCGAAGAGGCCGAGATCGGCCACGCGGGTCTGCGCGCGCACGGTCACACGATCCATCCCGACATTGTCGCGAAGGCCCGCAAGGCCGACGGAATCGTGCTCGGTCCCACGTCCACCTTCGAGTTCAAGGATCCGGCGAAGGGCGAGGTCAATCCCTCGATGACGTTGCGAAAGGGACTCGATTTGTTCGCCAACATCCGTCCGGCGCGCACCTATGCGGGTTTTCCGCTGCGCTGCGGGGAATTCGATCTCGTCGTTGCGCGCGAAAATACCGAGGGGTTCTACGCCGATCGCAATATGGAGGAGGGAAGCGGCGAGGTGATGGTGACCAAGGACGTCGCCATTTCACTGCGGCGGATTACACGCGCCTGCTAGCGAGCGCATCGCGCGCGCGGCGTTCGAGCTGGCAAGGACGCGCCGCAAGCGCGTGACAATCGTTCATAAGGCCAACGTGCTGAAAGTCACCGACGGGTTGTTCATCGAGGAATGCCGGAAGGTCGCGAAGGAGTTTCCGGACATTGCGGTCGACGACGTCATTGTCGACGCCATGATGGCGCATGTCGTGCGCAACCCGCAGCGTTTCGACGTCATCGTCACGACCAACATGTACGGCGATATTCTTTCCGATTTGACCGCGGAATTGTCGGGCAGCCTTGGTCTTGCAGCCTCATTGAATGCCGGAACCGATCACGGCATGGCGCAGGCGGCCCACGGATCCGCCCCGGATATCGCCGGCAAGAACGTAGCCAATCCGTTGTCGCTGATCTTGTCGATTGCGATGTTGCTGGCCTGGCACGGCCGCCGCAAGAAAACCAATGCGTTCGAAGCCGCCGCCGCCGCGATCGAAAAGGCGGTCGAAGCTGCGATTGCCGCCAAGAGATGCGACGGCCGACGTCGGTGGCCGGCTGGGCACGCGCGAGACCGGCGAAGCGGTCGCCGCGCGGTTGGCGACGTAAGCGTGGCCATGCGCTGCGACAGTCACGTCCATATTGTCGGTCCGACGGATCGCTATCCGCAGGACGCAGACCGCAACTATCTCGCCGGCATTGCCACCATCGATGCAACTTGAAAGCAGCGCTGCGCTCGAACGGTGTAGGCCGGTTCGTCATCGTGCAACCGAGCTTCTACGGCACCGACAACACGACTGCTGCTGCAAAGCCTCAATATTCTTGTCGGCCGGGGCCGCGGTGTTGCGGTCATCGATCAGGCCACATCACGCGCAGGCGCTTTCAGGCGTTCGTCAGAGCAGGGGGTTCGCGGTTTGCGGCTCAATCTTTACAGCCGCGATCGGCGACGACACGCCACTTGATCGCCGGTTTAAAGCCATCGAAGAACCGGCTCACGCAGCGAATTGTCATATCGAAGTGATCGCTCCGGTGAAAATGCTCGCCGAAAACGCGCGATTGCTCGCGCGGTCACGCGTGCCGATCGTTATCGATCACTATGGCGTCCATGTCCGGCCATACGCCGGATGATGTGGAGGGGCGGGCCTTGCTCGACCTTTTGTCGCTGCCACACGTGTGGATCAAATTATCGGCGCCTTATCGCGAATAGCACCGATCGATCTGGCAACCAGGCCCGATCCGGGTTGGCTTGCGGCCATCTTGGCAGTTGCGTCAGATCGTTGCGTTTGGGGCAGCGACTGGCCGCATACGCCGCCGCACAACGTGCAGATGGGTAGCGAGCTGCACGCGCCATATCGTAGACTTCATTACGGCGGAGTCCTGGACGGCTTCATTGCGGCTGTAGGATCGACGGAGCTGGCTGAACGCATCCTTTCGGACAACCCGGCGCGACTCTACGAATTCCAATAACGACAGACCGCCCGAACCAACGCGGCGGCAACATCAGGGAGGATTTCGTCATGCGGCCCATACGTGTGCTGTCTGTTTGCCTGTTCGCGATTGCCACCAATGGTGCCGCTTTGTTTCCGGCACTGAGCCAGACATATCCAAGCCGTCCAATTCAGGTGATCGTCGCCTATGCGGCAGGCGGGACTGGCGACATTGTCGCCCGTTCAATCTCCGATCGGCTTGGCGCGGTCTTGGGCCAGTCGATCGTGGTCGAGAACCGCGCGGGCGCGAGCGGTTCGATCGGGGCGCATTCGGTAACGACGGCTGCACCCGACGGGTACACGCTCTTGGTAGGCCAGACCGGAGAAATTGCGGTCAATCAGCATTGGCTCAAAGGCCTCAACTACAATCCGGACAAAGACCTTGTGCCGATAGCGCTTGCCGCCGTGGTCCCGCTCGCGCTCGTGGTGCCGGCGAAGGCGCCGTATTCGACCTTGCCGGAATTTCTGACCGCGTTGAAAGCCAAGCCCAAGATGACCTTCGCATCGGCAGGTATTGGCACGCCGGGGCACTTCGCAGGCGAACTCCTCAAACTGCAATTTGACGAAAACCTAACCCACGTTCCGTACAAGGGCGCGGGTCCGGCCCTCAATGACGTGATCGGCAATCACGTCGATTTCTACTTCCCTGGATTTCCGGCGGCCGCCCCGCACGTGAAAGGCGGCACCGTGAAAATGCTGGCGCTCTCGTCGGCAAAACGTTCACCGGCCGCGCCAGAGGTGCCCACGGTCGCCGAAGTCACCGGCAACCAGGACTACGACTTCACGCTATGGGCTGGCTTTTTCGCCCCGCGCGGGACGCCGCAGCCGATCATCGACAAGCTCAACAAGGAGATTAACGCGGTCCTTGCCGAGCCGGACGTGAAGGCGCGGCTGGAGGGGGCCGGGGCCGTCGTTACGCCGATGTCGGTCGGCCAGTTCAAGGAGTTTGTGCAGCGTGAGAGTGCAAAATACCTACGGGTCATCAAACAGACCGGCGTGACCGCGCAATAGCACCAAGCCGTAAGGCCTGAGCCATTCTCGGCATTAGGTATAGGGGTCCGGATGGCCCGGAATCCTCGATTTATGGCCATTTCTGCTTGACTTAGTGGGGTCCCGCCGATACATACCCCTCACTTTTCGGCAGGCGGTGAGCTTTGCTTGCTCGGAACGGCCGCCCGGCTAATCTCTTGAGAATACTAATCTTTCTCGAAGATAAGTCGGCGCAACGCCTCGACGAATGAAGCTCAAACGCTGCCACTGACAGCACCTGTCAGACTTGAGAGTGAACGGCCGCGGTGCCTAACCGCAGCGTGGTCGTCCGAACGGAAGAGCGCCCTGCCGCACTTTGGCGGATGGCGCGATTTCGTTTTGCGCGTGGAAATCACGCGTAAAAGAAATGCGCGCGGATTTTCCGGGCGCGGACATGCCGGGGCGATAAGCCCGAAACGACGCGGACGAGGGTGATGTCCGCGAAGATTGGAGAGGGGCGGCGCAAGCAATTCCGTTTGCGCAGCTTTCCCTGAAACGAAGGTAGCGAAGGCCAACGATGCCGACGATCAACCAGTTGATTGCCAAGCCGCGCCATCCGCTCAAGGCGCGCAACAAGGTACCGGCCTTGCAGGCTTCGCCGCAGAAGCGCGGCGTCTGCACGCGCGTCTACACCACCACGCCAAAGAAGCCGAATTCGGCGCTGCGCAAGGTGGCGAAGGTGCGCTTGACGAACGGCTTCGAAGTGATCGGCTACATCCCGGGCGAAGGCCATAACCTGCAGGAGCACTCGGTGGTCATGATCCGCGGCGGTCGCGTGAAGGACCTGCCGGGCGTGCGCTACCACATCTTGCGCGGCGTGCTCGACACCCAGGGCGTAAAAAACCGCAAACAGCGCCGTTCGAAATACGGCGCCAAGCGTCCGAAGTAAGGATCTAAGTCATGTCCCGTCGTCACGCTGCAGAAAAACGCGACATCATCCCGGACCCCAAGTTCGGCAATATCGTCGTCAGCAAGTTCATGAACGCGATCATGTACGACGGTAAGAAGTCAGTCGCGGAAGGCATCGTGTACGGCGCTCTCGAGACGATCGAGGGCAAGACCAAGCAGAACCCGCTGACCGTATTCCAGCAGGCGCTCGACAACGTCATGCCGTCGATTGAAGTCCGCTCGCGCCGCGTCGGTGGCGCCACATATCAAGTGCCGGTGGAAGTGCGCACGTCGCGCCGGCAAGCGCTCGGTATCCGCTGGATCATCGCAGCCGCGCGCGAACGCAACGAACGTACGATGACAGAGCGGCTCTCTGCTGAGTTGCTCGATGCATCCAATAACAGGGGAAACGCAGTCAAGAAGCGCGAAGACACGCACAAGATGGCGGAAGCCAACCGAGCCTTCTCGCATTACCGCTGGTGACAGCAGAAAAAAGATTCAAGGACTGATCCCCTATGGCCCGTAACCACCCAATCGAGGACTACCGCAATTTCGGTATCATGGCGCACATCGACGCCGGGAAAACGACGACCACCGAGCGGATCCTCTATTACACCGGCAAGAGCCATAAGATCGGCGAGGTGCACGAAGGCGCCGCGACGATGGATTGGATGGAGCAGGAGCAGGAGCGCGGCATCACCATTACGTCGGCCGCGACCACCGCGTTCTGGAATGAAAAGCGCCTCAACATCATCGACACGCCCGGACACGTCGACTTCACCATTGAGGTGGAACGTTCGCTGCGCGTCCTCGACGGCGCTGTCGTCGTGCTCGACTTCTAACCAGGGTGTCGAGCCGCAGACCGAGACGGTTTGGCGCCAAGGCGACAAGTACAAGGTTCCGCGCATCGTCTTCGCCAACAAGATGGACAAGATCGGCGCCGATTTTTTCAAATGCATTGAAGACATCAAGACCCGCCTCGGCGCCAAGCCGGTGGCGATCCAGCTCCCGATCGGATCGGAGCAGGCATACAAAGGCCTGATCGACCTGGTGCGCATGAAGGGCGTGGTGTGGGACGACGAATCCCTCGGCGCCAAGTACCAGGACATCGACATTCCGGCCGACATGCTCGATCAGGCTAAAGAATACCGCGAGAAGATGATTGAGGCTGCGTGCGAGCTCGACGATGATGCAACCACAGCGTACCTCGAGGGCAAGATGCCCGACGAGGCCACCATCAAAAAACTCATCCGTAAGGCCGTAATCACCGGGGCGTTTTTTCCCGTGCTGTGCGGCTCCGCGTTCAAGAACAAAGGCGTGCAGCCACTGCTCGACGCGGTGGTTGATTATCTGCCGAGCCCGCTCGACGTGCCGCCAATTCACGGCATCAATCCCGACAACGATGAAGATGTCATCCGCGAGCCGAAGGACGACGCGCCATTGGCGCTGCTCGCGTTCAAGATCATGGACGATCCCTTCGTCGGCACGATCACCTTCTGCCGCATCTATTCCGGCACGCTCACCAGCGGCACCGGCGTGATCAACTCGACCAAAGAGCGCAAGGAGCGGATCGGCCGCATGCTGCTGATGCATGCGAACAACCGCGAGGACATCAAGGAAGCCTATGCCGGCGATATCGTCGCTCTGGCGGGCCTCAAGGAAGTGCGCACAGGCGACACGCTGTGCGATCCCAAGCAGCCGGTGATCCTGGAGAAGATGGAATTCCCCGATCCGGTCATCGAGATCGCGATCGAGCCGAAATCAAAAGCCGACCAGGAAAAGCTCGGCGTTGCGTTGGCCAAGCTCGCCGCCGAGGATCCGTCGTTCCGCGTTTCCACCGATCAGGAGAGCGGCCAGACCATCCTCAAGGGCATGGGCGAACTGCATCTCGACATCAAGGTCGACATTCTCAAGCGCACATACAAAGTGGACGCCAATATCGGCGCTCCGCAGGTGGCCTTCCGCGAGAAGATCACGCAGCGAGTCGAGCACGGCTACACGCATAAAAAGCAGACTGGCGGTTCGGGCCAATACGCCAAGATCAAGATCGTCGCCGAACCGACGCCTCCCGGCACGCCGTTCGAATTCGAAAACGAAGTCGTCGGCGGCTCGGTGCCGAAGGAATTCATCCCGGGCGTCGAGAAGGGCCTGGAGTCAGTGCTTGGCTCTGGCGTGGTCGCCGGCTTCCCGGTGGTCGATCTGAAGGTTGCGCTCGTCGACGGCAACTCCCACGACGTCGACTCGTCGGCGCTCGCCTTCGAAATTTGCGCGCGCCAGTGCCTGAAGGAAGCGCTGCAATTGGCCAAGCCGGTTCTGCTCGAACCGATCATGAAGGTCGAGGTGGTGACGCCGGAAGACTACACCGGCTCCGTCATCGGCGATCTCAATTCTCGGCGCGGGCAGATTCAGGGCCAGGACATGCGCGGCAATGCCAACGTGATCAACGCGATGGTGCCGCTGATGAACATGTTCGGTTACGTCAACAATCTGCGGTCAATGTCTCAGGGCCGCGCGACGTTTACGATGCAATTCGATCATTACTCAGAGCTACCCGCGAACGTGTCTGCTGAAGTACAGAAAAAATTCGCGTGACCGGGAACGTAGATAACAGAAGGATCTGAACGGAGAGCCCCATGGCCAAAGAAAAATTCCAGCGGACCAAGCCCCATTGCAATATCGGGACGATCGGTCACGTCGACCACGGCAAGACGACGCTGACAGCGGCGATTACCAAGGTACTGGCCGAAAAGGGCGGCGCCACGTTCACCGCCTATGACCAGATCGACAAGGCGCCTGAAGAGAAGGCACGCGGCATCACCATTTCGACCGCACACGTCGAATATGAAACCGACAAGCGCCACTACGCGCACGTCGATTGCCCCGGCCACGCCGACTACGTGAAGAACATGATCACCGGTGCTGCGCAGATGGACGGCGCGATCCTGGTCGTGTCGGCCGCCGACGGCCCGATGCCGCAGACCCGCGAGCACATCCTGCTCGCGCGTCAGGTCGGCGTTCCGGCCCTGGTGGTGTTCATGAACAAGGTCGACATGGTCGACGACCCGGAGCTTCTCGAGCTGGTCGAGCTCGAGGTTCGTGAGCTCCTGTCCAAGTACAATTTCCCGGGCGACAAGATTCCGATCGTCAAGGGTTCGGCGCTCAAGGCACTCGAAGGCACCGACGAGAAGCTCGGCAAGGAAGCGATTTTCGCGCTGATGAAGGCCGTGGACGAATACATCCCGCAGCCGGAACGCCCGAAGGATCAGCCGTTCCTGATGCCGGTGGAAGACGTGTTCTCGATCTCCGGCCGCGGCACCGTCTGCACCGGTCGCGTTGAGCGCGGCATCATCAAGGTCGGCGAAGAAGTCGAGATCGTCGGTATCAAGCCGACCATCAAGACGGTCGTCACCGGCGTCGAAATGTTCCGCAAGCTGCTCGATCAGGGCGAAGCGGGCGACAACATCGGCGCGCTGCTGCGCGGCACCAAGCGCGAGGAAGTCGAGCGCGGCCAGGTGCTGTGCAAGCCGGGCTCCGTGAAGCCGCACACCAAGTTCAAGGCGGAGGCCTACATCCTCACCAAGGAAGAGGGCGGCCGTCATACTCCGTTCTTCACGAACTATCGTCCGCAGTTCTATTTCCGCACCACCGACGTGACTGGCGTGGTGCACCTGCCGCAGGGCACGGAAATGGTGATGCCGGGCGACAACGTGGCGATGGAAGTGCACCTGATCGTGCCGATCGCCATGGAAGAGAAACTGCGCTTCGCCATTCGCGAGGGCGGCCGCACCGTCGGCGCCGGCGTGGTGGCGAGCATCATTGAGTGATGAGTTGAAGCGTGATGGCCGGGCAAATCCCGGCCATCCGCGTCTTAATTGAAGTTAGCCATTCCGTGGTTGCCCGGCTTTCGGGCGGGCACGACGGACGAGAGAAACGACAATGAACGGCCAGAATATCCGGATCCGGCTCAAGGCGTTCGATCACCGCATCCTCGATGCGTCGACGCGCGAGATCGTGAACACGGCCAAGCGCACAGGTGCGCAGGTGCGTGGACCGATCCCGCTGCCGACGCGAATCGAGAAATTCACGGTGAATCGCTCGCCGCACGTGGACAAGAAGAGCCGCGAACAGTTCGAGATGCGCACGCACAAGCGCCTCCTCGACATCGTCGATCCGACGCCACAGACGGTGGACGCGCTGATGAAGCTCGACCTCGCTGCTGGCGTCGACGTTGAGATCAAGTTGTAAGGCCGGGGTGGGATTAGAAATGCGTACGGGTGTCGTCGCACAGAAGGTCGGAATGACCCGGGTGTTCACCGAAGCCGGTGAGCATGTGCCGGTGACGGTGCTGCAGTTGTTGCAGTGCCAGGTCATTGCCCATCGTACCAAGGACAAGAACGGCTACGTCGCGCTCCAGCTCGGTTCGGGCCCGCGCCGCACCAACAACATGAACAAGGCCGACCGCGGCTATTTCGGCAAAGCCAATGTCGAGCCGCGCCGCAAACTTGCGGAATTCCGCGTGACCGAAGACGCGTTGATCCCGGTGGGCGCGGAAATCACGGCCGATCATTTTATCGCCGGGTCAATTCGTTGACGTCTGCGGCATCACCATCGGCAAGGGTTTTGCCGGCGGCATGAAGCGCTGGAATTTCGCGGGCCTTCGCGCCTCGCACGGTGTGTCGATCTCGCACCGTTCGATCGGCGGCACCGGCGGTCGTCAGGATCCCGGCAAGACATTCAAGAACAAGAAGATGCCGGGCCATCTCGGCGTCGAACGCGTCACCACGCTCAATCTCAAAGTCGTCCAGACCGATGTCGAACGTGGCCTCATTCTGGTGGAGGGCGCGGTGCCCGGTTCCAAGAGTGGCTGGGTCACAATCCGCGACGCGGTCAAGAAAAAACTGCCCAAGGAAGCACCGAAGCCCGGCAAGTTCCGCGTGAATGAAGCGGCAGAAGCAAAAGCCGAGCAGCCAAAGGCTGCAGCCGAGCATGCGCCGAGCGCCGAAAAAGCAGCTGAGCAAGCTGCGAATGCTGCCGATCAGGCGGCGAAGGCGGCGGCGCAAGCCGCCAAGGCTGCCGACCAGGCGGCCAAAGCGGCTGAAAAGGCTGCTGATACAGCCGCGGCCGCAAGCAAGAAGAAGGAGGGCGAGTGATGGACCTTAAAATCGTCGCCCTCGACGGCAAGGAAGCCGGTTCGGTGAAGCTGTCCGATGCGATCTTCGGACTCGAGCCGCGCACCGACATCATCCAGCGCTGCGTCAATTGGCAGCTCGCCAAGCGTCAGCGCGGTACGCACAAGACCAAGGACCGCAGCGAAATCTGGCGGACCGGCAAGAAAATGTACGCACAGAAGGGCACAGGTGGCGCGCGTCACGGCTCTGCGCGCGTTCCGCAGTTCCGCGGTGGCGGCCGTGCGTTCGGCCCGGTCGTGCGCAGCCACGCGATCGATCTGCCGAAGAAGGTTCGCGCGCTTGCGCTCAAGCACGCACTGTCGTCGAAAGCCAAGGACGGCGGCATCGTCGTTCTCGATAAAGCGACGCTCAAGGACGCAAAGACCAAGGCGCTCGCCAAGCAATTCGGCAAGCTCGGGCTCGAGAGTGCGCTGATCATTGACGGCGCCGAGATCGAGGCCAATTTCCGCAACGCCGCGCGCAACATCCCGAATATCGATGTGCTGCCGGTGCAAGGGATCAACGTCTACGACATCCTGCGGCGCAAGACTTTGGTCCTGACCAAGGCCGCGCTCGATGCGCTGGAGGCGCGATTTAAATGAGCACCAGCGATCCGCGTCATTACGATGTCATTCTGTCTCCGGTGATCACCGAGAAGGCGACGATGGCGTCTGAGCACAACAAGGTCATGTTCAAAGTGGCCAAGCACGCCACCAAGCCGCAAATCAAGGAGGCGGTGGAGAAGCTGTTCGACGTCAAGGTCAAGCGCGTCAACACGCTGACCCGGCCCGGCAAGTGGAAAGTGTTTCGCAACAGGATGGGACAGCAGTCCGAAGAGAAGCGCGCGGTCGTGACCCTGGAAGAGGGTCACAGGATCGACGTGACCACGGGATTGTAAGGGAGCGTTGCGATGGCGTTAAAAACCTACAATCCAACTACCCCGGGCCAGCGCCAGCTGGTCAATGTCGATCGTTCGTCGCTGTACAAGGGCGCGCCGGTCAAGGGATTGACCGAGGGCCAGCATTCGACCGGTGGGCGCAACAATAATGGCCGCATCACGTCGCGTTTCCGCGGCGGTGGTCACAAGCAGGCCTATCGCCGTATCGATTTCCGCCGCACCAAATTCGATGTGCCGGCGACAGTCGAACGGCTGGAATACGATCCGAACCGCACGGCCTTCATTGCGCTGATCAAATACCAGGACGGCGAGCTCGCCTATATTCTGGCGCCGCAGCGCCTGGGTCCTGGCGACAGCGTGATCGCGTCCGAGCACGCCGACGTGAAGCCCGGCAACGCGATGCCGATCGCCAATATTCCGGTCGGTACCATCGTCCACAATGTCGAGCTCAAGATCGGCAAGGGCGGGCAGCTCGCGCGTTCGGCCGGCAGCTACGTGCAGATCGTCGGCCGCGATCAGGACTACGTCATCCTGCGTTTGAGCACGACCGAGCAGCGCCTGGTGCACGGCCGCTGCATGGCGACGGTCGGGGCGGTGTCCAACCCGGACAACATGAATACCACGATCGGCAAGGCCGGCCGTCAGCGCTGGAAGGGTCGCATGCCGCACAACCGCGGCATCACGATGAACCCCGTTGATCATCCGCACGGTGGCCGCACCAAGGGCGGCAAGCATTGGGTTACGCCGTGGGGCTTCCCGACCAAGGGCAAGAAAACCCGCAAGAACAAACGTACCGAACGCTTCATCATTGCGAGCCGGCACGATCGCAAGAAGAAGCAGCAGTAAGGGATACGAATTATGACGCGTTCAGTTTGGAAAGGTCCTTTTGTCGACGGTTATTTGCTGCGCAAGGCCGAGGCCGCGCGCGCATCTGGCCGTCACGAGATGATCAAAATCTGGAGCCGGCGTTCGACGATCCTGCCGCAATTCGTCGGCCTGAACTTCGGCGTCTACAACGGGCAGAAGCACATTCCGGTGATGGTCAACGAGGAAATGGTTGGCCACAAGTTCGGCGAGTTCGCGCCGACCCGGATGTTCTACGGCCATTCGTCTGATCGCAAAGCCAAGCGGACCGGCGCGCCGGCAGCGGCGGCGCCGGCTGCGGCGCCTGCGGCAGCGGCAAGCTAAGGGATAAAGAGTAACGTCATGGGCAAGCGCCGACGCGAGCGAGACCTCGACGAGAACGAGGCAAAGGCTGTGAGCAAGATGCTGCGGGTTTCTCCGCAGAAGCTCAATCTTGTCGCGCAGATGATCCGTGGCAAGAAGGTCGCGAGTGCGCTCGCCGACCTCGAATTCTCGCGCAAGCGCATCGCCAAGGAAGTGCGCAAGTGCCTGGAATTGGCGATCGCCAACGCCGAAAACAATCACGACCTCGACGTCGACGATCTTGTCGTCTCCGAGGCCCATGTCGGCAAGGCGCTGGTGATCAAGCGCTTCACCCCGCGCGGCCGTGGCCGTGTCGGACGCATTCTTAAGCCGTTCTCTCACCTGACCATCGTCGTGCGTCAGGTCGAAGCGCAGGCGGGAGCCTGAGGAGTAAACGATGGGTCAAAAAGTCAATCCGATCGGGCTGCGCCTCGGCATCAATCGCACCTGGGATTCGCGATGGTTCGCCGGCAAAGCCGAATACGGCACGCTGCTGCATGAGGACATCAAGATCCGCAAGGAGTTGATGAAGCAGCTCAAGCAGGCCGCGGTGTCGCATATCGTGATCGAGCGTCCGCACAAGAAGTGCCGCGTCACAATTCATTCCGCGCGTCCGGGCGTGGTCATCGGCAAGAAGGGCGCCGACATCGAGAAGCTGCGCAAGTCAGTTGCCAAGCTCACCGACAGCGACGTCGTCATCAACATCGTCGAAATCCGCAAGCCGGAGCTCGATGCCCAGCTGGTCGCCGAATCCATTGCGCAGCAGCTGGAACGCCGCGTTGCGTTCCGCCGCGCCATGAAGCGCGCCGTGCAGTCGGCAATGCGTCTCGGCGCTGAAGGCATTCGTATCAACTGCTCGGGCCGTCTCGGCGGCGCCGAAATCGCGCGCATGGAATGGTACCGCGAAGGTCGTGTGCCGTTGCACACGCTGCGCGCCGACGTCGACTACGGCGTTTCCACCGCATTCACCACCTACGGCACCTGCGGCGTCAAAGTCTGGATCTTCAAGGGCGAAATCCTCGAGCACGATCCGATGGCGCAGGACAAGAAGCTTGCCGAAGGCGACGCCGGCCGGCCGCGCCGCGAAACCGCGGCTTGAGAGGACGAAAAGAGTTTTAAGTCATGCTGCAACCTGTTCGCACCAAGTTTCGCAAGGCATTCAAGGGTCGCATCCACGGGATTGCGACCAGTGGCACCACGCTTGCCTTCGGCCAATATGGCCTCAAGGCGCTGGAGCCCGAACGCGTCACCGCCCGTCAGATCGAAGCCGCGCGCCGCGCGCTTACGCGCTTCATGAAGCGGTCGGGCCGGGTTTGGATCCGCGTGTTCCCGGATGTGCCGGTCTCGAAAAAGCCGATCGAAATCCGCATGGGCAAAGGCAAGGGCACTCCCGAGCTTTGGGTCACCCGCGTCAAGCCCGGCCGCATTTTGTTCGAAGTGGACGGCGTTCCGATTGCCGTCGCGAAGGAAGCGCTGGCGCTCGCTGCCGCCAAGCTGCCTGTCAAGACCCGATTCATTGAACGCATCGCCGAGTGACGCCATGAAAGCCGCCGACGCAAGAGCGATGACGCTCGATCAGCTGGACGACGAAGTCCTCAAGCTGAAGAAGGAACAGTTCAACCTGCGCTTCCAGCGCGCCACGGGTCAGCTCGAGAACACGTCGCGTGTTCGCACGATCCGCCGCGATATCGCGCGGATGAAGACGATCGCCATGCAGAAGCGGGCAGGCGCGCCTGAGCCTGCTCCGAAGGCGGAGGCCGCAACGCCGGCGCCCGCGAAGAAGACCAAATCCACCAAGCCGAAGGCCGCCGCGAAGCCGAAGTCGCGCGCCAAGGCGAAGTCGAAGGAATAAGGGGTTCGAGATGCCGAAGCGTACGCTCCAGGGCGTTGTCGTGAGCGACAAGCAGGACAAGACGGTGGTCGTGCGCGTCGATCGGCGCTTCACGCACGCGACCATGAAGAAGACCATCCGCCGTTCGAAGAAGTACCACGCGCATGACGAGACCAATCAATATGCGGTCGGCGACATGGTGTGGATCGAGGAGCGCCGTCCGATTTCCAAGCTCAAGTGCTGGGAAGTTGTGCGGGGCGAGAAGAAACAGAAAGTGCAATAGGCGTTATGCCGGGTAAGACAAAGAGAGCCGCATCATGATTCAGATGCAAACCAATCTCGACGTGGCCGACAATTCCGGCGCGCGTCGCGTCATGTGCATCAAGGTGCTTGGCGGTTCAAAGCGCAAATACGCCACCATTGGCGACGTCATCGTCGTCTCGGTGAAGGAAGCGATTCCGCGCGGCCGCGTCAAAAAAGGCGACGTGATGAAGGCCGTGGTGGTGCGCATTTCCAAGGACATCAAGCGTCCGGACGGCTCTGTCATCCGTTTCGACCGCAACGCGGCGGTGCTCATCACCCCGCAAATGGAGCCGGTCGGCACGCGTATCTTCGGGCCCGTGCCGCGCGAACTGCGCGCCAAGAACCACATGAAGATCATCTCGCTCGCCCCGGAGGTGCTCTGATGGCTGCCAAGATCCGCAAGGGTGACAAGGTTATTGTGCTCACCGGTCGCGACAAGGGCCGCACCGGCGAGGTGATCGAGGTGCGTCCCGATCAGGATCGCGCCTTGGTGCGCGGCATCAACATGGTCAAGCGCCATCAGCGCCAGACCGCGCAGCAGGAAGGTGGAATCGTCTCCAAGGAGAGCACGGTCCACCTGTCCAATCTGGCAATGGCCGACCCCAAGGACGGCAAGCCGACCCGCGTTGGCTTCAAATTTGTCGGCGAAGGTGAAGCGCGCAAGAAGGTGCGCATCGCCAAGCGTTCCGGAGTTGAGATCGATGGCTGAAACGCAGCAATCCGCACAAGCTAAGGCGGAAGCCAAGGCGGAAAAGAAGGCGCAGGCGCAAGCCAAGGCTGCCGTGCCGAAAGAGGCGCGCAAGCCGCGCGAGCGCTCCGACTATGTCGCGCGCATGAAGACGCATTTCGAGCAGGTGGTGCGCGAGCAGCTGACCAAGCAGTTCAGCTACAGCAACCGCATGCAGGTGCCCAAGATCACCAAGATCGTGCTGAACATGGGCATCGGCGAGGGTGTTGCTGACCGTAAGAAGGTGGATAATGCTGCGAACGATCTGACGATGATCGCGGGCCAGAAGGCGGTCATCACCAAGTCGCGCAAGTCGATCGCCACCTACAAGCTGCGCGATGGCCAGGCTATCGGTTGCAAGGTGACGTTGCGCAAAACGCGAATGTACGACTTCCTTGACCGCCTGGTGAATATCGCGCTGCCACGCATTCGCGACTTCCGCGGCCTCAATCCGAAGAGCTTCGATGGCCGTGGCAATTACAGCCTCGGCATCAAGGAACATATCGTGTTCCCTGAAATCGATTTCGACAAGGTCACCGACTCATGGGGCCTCGACATAACCGTTTGCACCAGTGCGCGTAACGATGACGAAGCGCGCGCGCTGCTCACCGCGTTTAACTTCCCGTTCCGGCAGTGAGGCTCAGGCCTCATACGCGGAACCGCAAGGAGTGAAAGTATGGCGAAGAAGAGTTCGATCGAAAAGAATAACAGGCGGCGCAAGATGGCGAAGAAATTCACCAATCGGCGCGCGAAACTGAAGGCGATCGCGCACGACAAGAAGCTGCCGATGGAAGAACGTTTCGCCGCGACCCTGAAGCTGGCCGAGTTGCCGCGCAATTCTTCCAAGACACGCATACGCAATCGCTGCGAGCTCAGCGGGCGTCCGCGTGCGTATTACCGCAAGCATCGCTTGAGCCGTATCGCGCTGCGTGAGCTTGGCTCCAAAGGCCTTATTCCCGGCCTTGTAAAGTCGAGCTGGTAGGGAGGGCGCGATGGCTGTGAACGATCCGATCGGCGATATGATCACGCGCATCCGCAATGCGCAGATGCGTAATAAATCGAAGGTCTCGATGCCGGGCTCCAGGCAGCGCGAGCGCGTGCTCGAAGTCCTCAAGACGGAAGGCTTCATCCGCGGCTATGCCAGCGTGGCGCATGCCAGCGGCCGCTCGGAGCTGGAGATCGAGCTGAAATATTTCGACGGCGCGCCGGTGATCCGAGAGATCGAGCGCATCTCGAAGCCGGGCCGTCGTGTGTACGTCGCGGTCCGCAATCTACCGCGTATCAATAACGGCCTTGGCGTTGCCATCCTGTCGACGCCCAAGGGAGTCATGGCCGACCACGACGCCCGCGAAGCGAACGTGGGCGGCGAAATCATCTGTACGGTGTTCTAATGTCACGCATCGGCAATAAAGCGGTTGCGGTTCCCACGGGCGTTACGGCCAATGTGGAAGGGCAGACCGTCAAAGTGAAAGGGCCCAAGGGCGCCCTGCAGGTCGTCGTGCACGACGACGTGTCAGTCACGCTCGACAAGGGATCGATCACGCTTGCCCCGCGCGGCGAAAGCAAGCGCGCTCGCTCGATGTGGGGCACCTCGCGGACGCTGGTTGCCAACGTGATGGCTGGCGTGACCAAGGGCTTTGAGGAAAAGCTTGAGATCACGGGTGTCGGTTATCGCGCCGCGGTGCAGGGCAAGTCGCTGCAATTGCAGCTCGGCTTTTCCCATGACGTGAATTTCCCGATCCCGGAGGGCATCGCGATCGCGACGCCGAAACCGACCGAAATCGTGGTGACCGGCATGGACAAGCAGAAAGTCGGTCACGTCGCCGCGGAGATCCGCGGCTTCCGCCCGCCTGAGCCCTACAAGGGCAAGGGCGTGAAATACGTCAACGAATACATCTTCCGCAAGGAAGGGAAGAAGAAGTAGAGGACGCGCTATGTCGAGATTAACAGACCGGGTTGCGCGCCGGACGGCGACGGTGCGACGCAAGGTGAAGCTTGCGGCGCGCGGACGTACACGGCTGTCGGTATTCCGCTCGTCAAAGCACATCTACGCGCAGCTCATCGACGACGTGAAGGGCGCGACGTTGGTTGCGGCTTCTTCGCTCGAGAAGCCGATGCGCGAAGGCGCCAAGACCGGCGCCAATATCGCGGCGGCAAAAGCGGTCGGTAAGCTGATCGCCGAGCGCGCGAAGGAAAAGGGAATCAAGGACGTCGTGTTCGACCGCGGCGGCTATCTATATCACGGACGCATCAAGGCGCTGGCCGATGCCGCGCGTGAAGGCGGCCTCAACTTCTAACGGATCGGTTTCAAAATGGCACAAGAACCTCGACGTGAAGGCCGCCGCGACCGCGAACGCGGTGGTCGTGAAGAGCGCGACAGCGAATTCACGGATAAGCTGGTGCACATCAATCGTGTAGCCAAGGTGGTGAAAGGCGGCCGGCGTTTTGCCTTCGCCGCGCTTGTCATTGTTGGTGACCAGAAGGGCCGCGCCGGTTTCGGTCACGGCAAGGCGCGTGAGGTGCCTGAAGCGATCCGCAAAGCGACCGACGCCGCCAAGCGCGCCTTGACGCGCGTGCCGCTGCGCGAAGGGCGCACGCTGCATCATGACGTGCTCGGCCGTCACGGCGCCGGCAAGGTTTTCCTGCGCGCGGCGCCTCCGGGAACCGGCATCATTGCCGGCGGCCCGATGCGCGCCGTATTCGAGACGCTCGGCATCCAGGACGTAGTAGCGAAATCGCTGGGTTCTTCCAACCCGTACAATGTGGTGCGCGCGACCTTCGACGCGCTCAAGCATCAGGATTCACCGCGTTCGGTGGCGGCGCGCCGCAACATCAAGGTGTCCACGTTGCAGTCGCGGCGCCGTGAAGGCGATGCGGAAGCAGCGGCGGATTGAGGAATTTAGCGCATGGCCCAGGCACACAAGATGATCAAGATTGAGCAGGTGGGCAGCCCGCAGCGGCGCCATCACGACCAGCGTGCGACGCTGATCGGGCTTGGCCTCAACAAAATCGGACGGACGCGCGATCTCGTGGATACGCCAGCGACCCGCGGCATGATCCGCAAGGTCCAGCATCTGGTGAAAGTCGTTGGAGGAGCGAAATAACATCGTCGTCACCGGGCTTGTCCCGGTGACCCCGCTTAGGGATGCACGCTGCCTCACTAAGCGAGATGGCCGGGACGAGCCCGGCCATGACAAACGAGAGATCAAAGGACGCGAACGATGAAACTCAACCAGATCGCCGACAGACCGGGTGCGCGCAAGAATCGCATGCGCATCGGCCGTGGTATCGGCTCCGGCATGGGCAAGACCGGTGGACGCGGCGGCAAGGGCCAGACCGCGCGCTCCGGCGTGCGCATCAAGGGCTTCGAGGGCGGCCAGATGCCGCTGCACCGCCGCCTGCCAAAGCGCGGGTTCCGCAACACATCATTCGCGATCAAGCTCAACGAAATCAATCTCGGCAAGGTACAGGCCGCGATCGACGCCGGCCTGCTCGATGCCAAGGCGCCGGTCGATGTCGCGGCCATGGTCAAGGCTGGTCTGATGCGGCGTGAAAAAGGCGGCGTGAAGCTGCTCGGCGAGGGCGAACTCAAGGCCAAGATTGATTTCTCGGTCTGCCGTGCATCCAAGTCGGCGGTCGCGGCCGTGGAGAAAGCCGGCGGCACCGTGAAGGTCCTTGCGCCGGCGAAGGAAGAAGATGCCGAGCCGAGAGGCAAGAACAAGCGCATGGCGTTGGAAGCGGCCAAAGGCGGACTCAGGCGGCAACAAGCCGAAAGGCGGCAAGCCCAAGGCGAGCCGAAGGCAGAGGCGGAAGGCGAACAAAAAGGCGCCGAATAGCGAGCCCCTGACGCCGTCCGCCAAGTGCGGTCGAATGGCGCGGGGCTAAAGTTTGGGACCCTCACGCCTATCTAGGGGCTGTAAGGACGAGATGCCTCAAGTTTGCGGGGCATAACAGCGGAAGGGTCGAGCGGCCATGGTCTCTGCAGCGGAACAACTGGCAGCCAATCTCAATTTCTCGGCGCTCGCCAAAGCCGAAGAACTCAAGAACCGCATCTGGTTTACGGTCGGCGCCTTGCTGGTCTATCGGCTCGGCACATATATCCCACTGCCCGGAATCGACCCCAACGCGTGGGAACAGATCTTCAATACGCAGTCGGGCGGCATCCTCGGGATGTTCAACATGTTCTCCGGGGGCGGCATCCACCGCATGGCGATCTTCGCGCTCAACATCATGCCGTACATTTCGGCGTCGATCATCATTCAGTTGATGACGACGGTTTCGCCCACGCTCGAGGCGCTCAAGAAGGAAGGCGAGCAGGGCCGCAAGATCATGAACCAGTACACCCGGTATCTCACCGTGGTGCTGGCGGCGTTCCAGGCTTACGGCATCGGCGTCGGCCTGCAAGGCACCGGCAGCGTGGTTTAGCAGCCCGGGCATCTTCTTCCTGATGTCCACGACCATTACACTTACCGGCGGAACGATGTTCCTGATGTGGCTCGGTGAGCAGATCACCTCGCGCGGCATCGGCAACGGCATTTCGTTGATCATCCTGTCGGGTATCGTGGCGCAATTGCCGTCCGCGATAGCCGGCACGCTCGAACTCGGCCGCCAGGGCGCATTGTCGACCGGGCTGATCCTGCTCGTGATCTTGATGGCGGTCGCGGTCATTGCCTTCATCGTGTTCATGGAGCGCGCGCAGCGCCGTCTGCTGATCCAGTACCCGAAGCGTCAGGTCGGCAATCGCATGTTCGAGGGTCAGTCCTCGCATCTGCCGCTCAAACTCAATACGTCCGGCGTGATCCCGCCGATTTTCGCATCGTCGCTGTTGCTGTTGCCGACCACAGTCGCCAATTTCAATGCCGGGCAGGGGCCAGGCTGGCTCACCACGGTCACGACATTGCTGGGTCACGGCCGGCCGCTGTTCCTGATTCTCTACATTGCGTTGATCGTGTTTTTTGCCTTCTTCTACACCGCGGTTGTCTTCAATCCGACGGAGACTGCGGAAAATCTGAAGAAGCATGGCGGCTTTATTCCAGGCATCCGGCCGGGAGAGCGGACTGCCGAGTACATCGACTATGTGCTGTCCCGCATCACCGTGCTGGGCGCGCTCTACCTCGCGATCGTCTGTCTCATTCCTGAAATCCTGATTTCCTATGCAGCAGTACCGTTTTATTTCGGCGGCACGTCGCTGCTGATCGTGGTCAGCGTCACAATGGATACTGTTGCGCAAATCCAGGGCTATCTGCTTGCACACCAGTACGAGGGATTGATCAAGCGCTCGAAGCTGCGAGGGCGCACGCGATGAGACTGATCCTGCTCGGCCCGCCGGGGGCGGGGAAGGGCACGCAAGCGCAGCGCCTGATCGCCAAGCACGGCGTTGTCCATCTCTCGACGGGCGACATGCTGCGCGCGGCGGTCGCCGCTGGCACGCCGGTCGGCCTGCGCGCGAAAAGCAACATGGAGCGCGGTGAACTGGTTCCTGACGAGGTGGTTGTGGCGATCGTCGCCGATCGCATTGGCCAGGCCGACGCGAAGCGTGGCTTCGTGCTTGACGGGTTCCCGCGTACGGTTCCGCAGGCACAGGCGCTTGACCGGCTGCTGGCCGAGCGCGGCCTCACGCTCGATGCCGTTATTGAACTTAAAGTCGATGAGGGTCTTCTGCTTCAACGCATCGAGAAGCGGATCGCCGAAATGACCGCGCGCGGCGAAAAAGTGCGTGCCGATGACAATCCAGAGGTCCTTAAAGGGCGTCTCGCGGCTTACCGGGCACAGACTGCACCGCTTGCCAGCTATTACGCCGAGCGGGAGATGCTCAAGCGTGTGGATGGCATGGCAGCGATCGAAGAGGTGATGGCGGCCATTGATCAACACCTGGGACCCGCGCGGGCTGCGAAGCCGAAAGCCGCAGGCAGGGGAACTGGCAAGCGATCAAAGCGATCGGGCAAGAGCACCACCAAGAACGGCGCCAAACGTGCCCGGCGCATGTCTACACGCGCCAAATCAACGAAACGGGGCTCACGGAAGCTCCCCGCCGGCCGGAAGCGCACCACGGCCTCCAGGCGCGCCAAAAACAGGCCGGGACAGAGCAAAAACCGTGCGCGACGGAGGTTGACGAAGGCGTGATGAATCCCTTAATAAGCTGCACATTCAGGAGTTTGACGCGATGCCGGGCCCCAATGGAGCGGGGGACGGGCGTCGTGTTACGCTTTGCGCTAACCCATTCCAGGGACAAGAGAATTTGGGGCGTCCGGCGCCGCCGGTCGATTTAGGAGAAGCTAAGTGGCTCGTATCGCGGGTGTCAATCTACCGACCAATAAGCGCGTTGTGATCGCGCTTCAGTACATCCATGGCATCGGGGGCAAGATCGCCAAGGATATCATGACCAAGGTTAACCTGCCGCCGGAGCGCCGCGTGTCGCAGCTCACCGACGCCGAGGTGCTGCAGATCCGCGAAATCATCGACCGCGACTACATGGTCGAGGGCGATCTACGGCGCGAAGTCCAGTTGAACATCAAGCGGCTCATGGATCTTGGTTGCTACCGTGGCCTGCGCCATCGCAAGGGCCTGCCGGTTCGCGGCCAGCGCACGCACACCAACGCGCGGACCCGCAAGGGCCCGGCCAAGACCATCGCCGGCAAGAAAAAAGCCGAAGGCAAGTAACAGGGATTGCCCGCGCCTCACTGGGGCTCGCGGGCCGCGAAAGGATCGAGAATGGGTAAGGAAGCCACCCGCGTCCGCCGGCGCGAACGAAAAAACATCGCGTCGGGCGTCGCGCATGTCGCGGCCTCGTTTAACAATACCATGATCACCATTACCGACGCTCAGGGCAACACAATTGCCTGGTCGTCGGCGGGGACCATGGGTTTCAAGGGCTCGCGCAAATCGACGCCCTATGCCGCACAGGTTGCTGCCGAAGACGCAGCCAAGAAGGCGCAGGAACACGGCATGCGCACGCTTGAAGTAGAAGTTTCGGGTCCGGGCTCGGGCCGGGAGTTGGCGCTGCGTTCGCTGCAGGCGGCCGGGTTTACGATTACTTCGATCCGCGACGTCACCACGATCCCGCACAACGGTTGCCGGCCTCGTAAGCGTCGTCGCGTTTGATTTTTTCTTCACGCGGGTTCTTGTCCCGCGTTCGTGCTACCGCCGAGGTTTTCCCCACGCGGCGGGTGGGGTGCGCTAGGCGCGACAAGGCCGCGCCGCTGAAAAGGTGAAGACGTGATCCAAAAGAATTGGCAGGAATTGATCAGGCCGAACAAGCTTCAGGTTGCCGCTGGCAGCGACGCCGCGCGCGTTGCCACCGTGGTTGCCGAACCGCTCGAGCGCGGCTTTGGTGTGACGCTTGGCAACGCCTTGCGCCGCATTCTGCTGTCCTCGCTGCAAGGCGCGGCCGTGCAGTCGGTGCACATTGATGGCGTGTTGCACGAGTTCTCCTCGATCGCCGGCGTGCGCGAGGATGTCACCGATATGGTCCTCAACATCAAGGACATCGCCATCAAGATGCAGGGCGAAGGCCCCAAGCGGATGGTGGTAAAGAAGCAGGGTCCGGGCACGGTCACTGCCGGCGACATCCAGACGGTCGGCGATGTCGTGGTTCTCAATCCGGATCTGGTGCTGTGCACGCTCGACGAGGGCGCCGAGATCCGCATGGAATTCACTGTCAACACCGGCAAAGGCTATGTGCCAGCCGAGCGCAATCGTCCTGAAGATGCGCCGATCGGCCTTATCCCGGTCGACAGCCTTTATTCACCGGTGCGCAAGGTGTCCTACAAGGTCGAGAACACCCGCGAAGGGCAGATCCTCGACTACGACAAGCTGACCATGACCATCGAGACCAATGGCGCGGTCTCGCCTGAGGATTCGCTCGCCTACGCCGCGCGCATCCTGCAGGACCAGCTCAACGTGTTCGTGAATTTCGAGGAGCCGCGCAAGGCAGAGGCTGCCGAGACCATCCCGGATCTGGCCTTCAATCCGGCCTTCCTCAAGAAGGTCGACGAGCTCGAATTGTCGGTGCGTTCGGCCAACTGTCTCAAGAACGACAATATCGTCTACATCGGCGATCTTGTTCAGAAGAGCGAAGCGGAAATGCTCCGCACCCCGAATTTCGGGCGCAAGTCGCTTAACGAAATCAAGGAAGTGCTGGCGCAGATGGGTCTGCATCTCGGTATGGAAGTGCCGGGCTGGCCGCCCGAAAATATCGAAGAGCTCGCCAAGCGCTTCGAGGATCATTACTAGGCCTCTGTCATTCCGGGGCGCGCCGAAGGCGCGAACCAGGAACCAGATGAACGACTGAGGATGTTTCTGGAGTCCGGATCGCCGCTACGCGGTGTCCGGAATGACGAAGTGGAAAAGGATTACCGCGATGCGTCACGGCAAAGTTCACCGCAAGCTTGGCAAGAAGCCGCAGCATCGCCGCGCCATGTTCGCGAATATGGCTGCCGCTCTGATCAAGCACGAGCAGATCACCACCACTTTGCCGAAGGCGAAGGAACTGCGTCCGGTGGTTGAGAAGCTCGTCACGCTTGCCAAGAAAGGCGGCTTGCATGCGCGCCGGCAGGCCATCGCTGAAATCCGCGACGTCGCCCAGGTCAAGAAGCTCTTCGAGGTGATCGGCCCGCGCTACAAGGAGCGCCAAGGCGGCTACCTCCGCATCATGAAGGCGGGCTTCCGCTACGGCGACAATGCCGCCCAGGCGGTTATCGAATTCGTCGACCGCGATCTGGAGGCCAAGGGCAAGGATTCCGGGCCCGTGCAAGCGCACAAGGCCGAGGAGCCCGCGACGGCGGCGGCCTAGCGTTTAAAGTGTCAATTCAAGAAAGGGCGGCACCTGGTTGCCGCCCTTTTTGTTTGCCGCATTGTGCGCGGCGAGTATGATTGCACCAACGACCGGCAGAACTCGGCATAGTGGGGGAATTCCATGAGCAATCGTTCGGCGATTTCGAGGTTGGCGTTTGGCGCGGCCATTGGGGTGGTCATCGGGGCTGCTCTGGCGGGCTCGGCTGGCGCGCAGTCCGCGCAAACCGACCTGGTCAAGCGCGGCGACTATCTCGTCAACGGGATCATGACCTGCGGCAACTGCCACTCGCCCAAGGGGCCGCCCGCGGCGACCGCCGGCAAAGATTTTTCCGGTGGCCTGTCCTGGGATGAGCCGCCTTTCAAGGTGACGGCGCCGAACATCACGCCGGACAAGGAGACCGGTATTGGAAAGTGGACGGATGCGCAGATCAAGACTGTCCTGCGCACCGGCATACGGCCGAACGGCGTGCACATCGCGATGATCATGCCGACCGGTTTCTATCACATCATGACTGACCGCGACGTCGATGCGGTCGTTGCCTATTTGCACACGATCAAGCCCGTGAGCAACAAGGTGGCAGATCCGATCTACAAGATGCCGCAGGTCGAGCACGTGCTTCCGGGCGGCGACAGGCCGTTCACCGAAGCCATGATGAGCGACAAGGTGAAGAAGGGCTTCTATCTCGCCACCATCGCGCATTGCATGGAATGCCATACGCCGATGGAGAAAGGGGTGCGCCAATGGGGCAACCGTCTCGGGGCCGGCGGATTTGAATTTCCCGGTCCTTGGGGTGTCTCGGTGTCGCGCAACATAACCTCGAGCAAGACGAAGGGCATCGGTGCGTGGACGGACGATGAAATCAAGCGCGCAATCACCACGGGGGTCGACCGCCAGGGCAATAAGCTCAAGCCACCAATGGGCTTCCAATACTATTCCACAGTCTCGCCTGACGATCTCGACGCACTCGTGGCCTATCTGCGCACCGTGCCGGCGATCGACTAAGCGCTTGATACGGCAGGCCGAAAAGGCGCGCGGCGGCCTTCATTTAGGCTTGGGAGAAGCCTATATCTTGGCCATTCGCCAGGATTCGAAGTCATGCATCTGAAGACGCTTACTGCCGTAATCATCGTCGCACTTGCGGGTGCCGCCACTGCGCAGGAACGGCGGTTGCCGACGCAGACCGAATTGCGCCTGTCTTACGCTCCGGTGGTGCAGCATGTGGCGCCGGCGGTGGTCAATGTCTACGCCGCCAAGGTGGTGCAGAATCGCAATCCGCTGCTCGACGATCCGATTTTCCGTCGTTTCTTCGGCGGTGGCCCGGGTGGCGGCGGCAACCAGTTGCAGCGCTCGCTCGGCTCCGGCGTGATCGTCGATGCGACCGGGCTCGTCGTCACCAACAATCACGTGATCGAGGGCGCCGACGAAGTGAAAGTATCGCTCGCCGACAAGCGCGAGTTCGAGGCAACTTTGGTGCTGAAAGACCCGCGCACCGATCTTGCGATCCTGCGAATCAAGGACAGCCACGAGCGGTTTCCCGTTCTCGATTTCGCGGACTCCGACGCCGTTCAGGTCGGCGACGTGGTGCTGGCCATCGGCAATCCCTTCGGGGTCGGGCAGACTGTGACGCACGGAATTGTGTCGGCGTTGGCGCGCACGCAGGTCGGGATCAGCGACTATCAGTTTTTCATTCAGACCGATGCCGCGATCAATCCCGGCAATTCCGGCGGCGCATTGGTCGACCTGACAGGCAAGCTCGTCGGCATCAACACGGCGATCTTTTCGCGTTCCGGCGGCTCGCAAGGGATCGGCTTTGCCATTCCCGCCAACATGGTGCGGGTTGTGGTGGGATCCGCCAAAACCGGAGGCAACGCGGTGGTGCGGCCCTGGCTCGGCGCCAAACTGCAAGCCGTGACGGCCGACATCGCCGACAGCATGGGCCTCAAGCGGCCAATGGGTGCGCTCATCGCCAATGTTGCGCCCAATAGTCCGGCCGCGCGCGCTGGCCTGAAGGCTGGCGACCTGATCGTCTCGGTGGACGGACAGGATGTCGAGGATCCGAACGCCTTCGATTACCGGTTTGCAACTAAGCCGCTCGGCGGCAACGCCAAGCTTGGCGTAGTCCGGGCTGGGCGCGAGCAGTTGGCAACAGTCGCGCTGCAATCTGCACCACAGACGCCGCGCGATGAGATTGTGATCCGGTCGCGTTCGCCTTTCTCTGGCGTCAAGATCGCCAATCTTTCGCCGGCGCTCGCCGATGAATTGCAGGTACGAAACGCCGAAGAAGGCGTCGTTATCGTCGACGTCGACAGTGGTTCTTATGCCAGCAATCTCGGGTTCCAGCGCGGCGACGTGATCCAGGAGGTCAATGGTGAGCGCATTATGAAGACACGGGACCTCGAGCGGTTGAGCGGTGTTCCGAGCCGCAGCTGGCGCATCGTTATCCTGCGCGGCGGCCAGAAAATTTCCGCGGTGTTCAGCGGATGACGTCGCGCGCCAAGGCGAGCGGCCCAAGCCTGTTCGCTGCCGCAGGCCTCGACAAGGACGCGCCACACCCGCTCGCCGACAAGCTTCGACCGCGGCGCCTCGATGAGGTGGTCGGCCAGGATCATCTCCTCGGCCCGGATGGCGCGCTCACGCGCATGTTGGCGACACGCTCACTGGGTTCGTTGGTGTTCTGGGGCCCACCCGGTACCGGCAAGACCACGGTCGCGCGCCTGCTTGCGCAGGCGACCGATCTTCATTTTGAGCAGATTTCCGCGATTTTCACGGGGGTCGCGGACCTCAAGAAAGCGTTCGAGGAGGCGCGCCGCCGCCGCGAAATGGGGCAGGGCACGCTCTTGTTCGTGGACGAGATTCACCGTTTCAATCGCGCGCAGCAGGACAGCTTCCTTCCGGTGATGGAGGACGGCACCATCGTCCTGGTCGGGGCTACCACCGAAAATCCGTCATTCGAATTGAATGCGCCGCTATTGTCCCGTGCGCGTGTGCTGGTCTTCAAATCGCTGGATGCGGATGCAATCGAGAAAATGCTGGCGCGTGCCGAAACCCTTGAGGGCAGGCCGCTTCCGCTCGATGCGGATGCGCGCGAGGCGCTCAAGGGCATGGCCGATGGCGATGGCCGTGCTGCGCTCACGCTAGTTGAGGAAATCTGGCGGGCGGCGCGCAGGGATGAAGTTTTCGATTCCGCAAAGTTGCAGGATATCGTGCAGCGCCGCGCGCCGATTTACGACAAGAGCCAGGACGGCCACTACAATCTGATCTCGGCGCTGCACAAATCGGTGCGTGGCTCGGATCCCGATGCCGCCCTCTATTATCTTTGCCGCATGCTGGACGCCGGCGAGCCGGCGCTCTACATCGCCCGCCGCGTGGTGCGCATGGCGATCGAAGATATTGGGCTCGCCGATCCGCAGGCGCTGGTGATCGCGAATGCTGCGAAGGATGCCTACGATTTCCTGGGCTCGCCGGAAGGCGAGCTCGCGATCGCGCAGGCGGTAATTTATTGCGCCACGGCGCCGAAATCGAACGCAAGCTATGCGGCCTTCGGCGCCGCCATGCGAACCGCGAAAGAGGCGGGTTCGTTGTTGCCGCCCAAACATATTCTGAACGCACCCACGAAGCTGATGCAGGAAGAAGGCTATGGCCGTGGCTATGCCTACGACCATGACTCGGACGAGGCGTTTTCCGGCCAGAACTATTTTCCGGACGCACTTGAGCGGCAGAAATTTTACGATCCGCCGGAGCGCGGCTTCGAGCGCGAAATCAGGAAGCGGCTGGAATATTGGGAAAAGCTGCGCAAGGATCCGCAGCGTGGGCGCTCCTAGATGAGCGGCCCTGATCGCGCGACGTCTGCCGATATCACCCTGTCGTCACGTCTTACATTCATCACCAAAACCATTTTCCCGGCCTGCTGGATTGCGGGATTTGGCGTGATCACCGCGCTCTTCTGGCTTAGCAGGGGCCTGCCGGCCGAAACGGGCTGGCTGTTTCTTGCCGCATGGATCGCGGGCGCTCTCTCTTTTTTGTGGTGGTGCATTCCTCTCAAAAGGGTCCGTGTCGGCGGCGGCCAGCTTTACGTTTCCAACTTCCGGAGGGAAATTGTGGTACCCCTGACCTTCATTGAAAGCGTCACGGAAAATCGCTGGATCAATGTTCATCCGGTGACCATCCATTTTCGTGGTGACACCGAATTTGGAAGAAAGATTTCGTTTATGCCGAAGACACGCATGATGTTCTTCTGGTCGTCGCATCCGGTTGTGGGTGAGCTCAGACGCATGGTCGCGGCGGCGAGCGGGGAGCAGGGTATGAGGCGCGGACGCGCCGGACCGCGCCAGCCCGGCGGCGGACGGCAACGGCCGGGCCGCGGCATCGTGACGGGCGCCGCAAGGAGCGTTCGAAAGAGCGCTTCGCGCAGCGCCAATCCGACATGCGCCCGAAACATGCGCCCAAGCGCGGCTCATCGTCTCCCAGACTGCGGGGAGAGGCTCGGGTTGAGAGGGTGGCTCGCGACCTCTCGCCGCAAGCGGAGAGAGGTGAAGCAGCGGCAGCGAAGCCAACACAATTCTCCGCCGGCGTGCAGACCATCACCGTCACGCCGGACGAGAACAACATGCGTGTCGACCGGTTTTTTGAGGCGCGCTTTCCAGGGCTTTCGTTCAGTCACATCCAGCGCATTATTCGCAAGGGCGAAGTGCGCGTGAACGGCAAACGAACGCAGCCCAAGGCGCGGCTCGAAACTGGCCAGGCGGTGCGCATTCCGCCGCTGAAGGTCGAAGCGCCGCCGCCACGCGATGATGCGCCCTCCGCGCAGAAGGACCGCGCATTCCTGAAGTCGATCACGCTTTACGAGGACGCCGACGTATTGGTTCTCAATAAACCAATGGGGTTGGCCGTGCAGGGCGGCTCCGGCACCACGCGCCATATCGACGGAATGCTCGGGGCATTGCGCGGCACCGACGGTCAGCGCCCGCGTCTGGTGCACCGGCTCGACAAGGACACCGCCGGGTGTCTGCTGATAGCCAAAAGCCGATTTGTCGCTGCTGCGCTCGCCAAGACTTTTCGCTCACGCTCGGCGCGCAAGATCTATTGGGCGCTAGTTGCCGGCGTGCCGAAGCCCGCGCAAGGACGCGTCTCGACTTATCTGGCCAAGCAGGAAGTCGAGGAGGACTTCCTTCATGCGCATCGCCAGGCACGGCGAAAAAGATGCGGTGCATGCCGTGACCTATTATGCGGTGGTGGAAACGGCGGCGCAGAAGGTCGCGTGGCTATCGCTCAAGCCGGTCACCGGGCGCACCCATCAATTGCGCGCACACATGGCCCATGTCGGCAACCCCATCGTCGGCGATCCGAAATATTTCAACATCGAGAATTGGGAGCTGCCCGGCGGCATCCAGAACAAGTTGCATCTGCTTGCCCGCCGTATTGCGGTACCACATCCGCGTGGCGGGGTGATTGACGTGTCGGCGCCGTTGCCGCCGCACATGCAACAGACGTGGAATCTGCTCGGTTTTGATGCCAGCCGCTATGACCCGATCGAAGACGCGCCGGAGGAGGAGTAGCAGGCGTGTCGCGGGGTTCCTACGTAATGGGAATGATGCGCGCACCCGCCATGATCGTGCTGCTGGCTCTGACGGCCATTTTAGCCGCGCCCGCGCGCGCGCAGAATAACAACGACATCCTCGGCGATAACTACAGCATCATGAAGCCCGAAAAGGGCGCGCGCCCGTCGCGGCCCGAGCCATGGCTGGCGCCGAAATACAAATCGCCGCGCGGAACGGTGAAGCACGTGGTCGTTCCGCGGTCCAAGAGCGTCGAGCCGTCGACCACGACTGTTCCGCCACCGATCGTAATTCCGCAGACAGGGCAGGTGCTGCCGAACCTGCCGACCGTGCAGGGCTCGGGGCCGAAGGGTGCCGAGACCTTCCAGGACCGCGCCTCGCGCTGCGCTCACCAGGCCGGGGTCTATGGGCAGGCGGCCGGTGACCGCAATGCGTATGTGGGCACCTGCATCAATCAGTAGCAATCTTCATCCGTCACTTGAGGTCTGAAATGCGCTTAAAGCAGCACTTCAAGTTAAGGTTTTGCTTTAAACACTGGCTCAAATCTCATCCATAACCTGCGCGTAGGAAATCAGCGCAAACAGCGCCGTGCCCCCGATCATATTGCCTATGAGCACCGGCACCGTGAACTGCGCCAGCATCTGCCACCACGCCCAGCTGCCGGAAAACACCAGCAGGTAGGCCTCCATGCTCCCGGCAACGACGTGCGTGAAGCCGCCGGCCGCGATGAGCCAGGTCATGAGTACAATGACCTGAAACTGAGACCGCTCGGCGCCCGGCATCAGCCAGACCATCGCCGCCATCAGGAAGCCGGCGGCAATTGCCCGGAACGCCATCTCCGACCAGCTGAAGTCGAGCAGGCTTTCGCTGATTGCGAGCATTCCGCCGTAGAGTTCGGGCGACAGCACCGGCGTGTAGGCGCAAAACACCGCCGCGAACAATGTCCCGGCAAGATTGGCGGCGAGTACGATCGTCCAAAGGCGCGCGGTGCG
Organism: uncultured Alphaproteobacteria bacterium; assembly: GCA_963815055.1. Lineage (GTDB taxonomy): Bacteria > Pseudomonadota > Alphaproteobacteria > Rhizobiales > Xanthobacteraceae > Pseudolabrys. The sequence goes on from CAWFEU010000003.1 coordinate 60,310, forward strand.
TCCCAGATTGTCGAACGTAAACTCCTTCGCCAATGGCAGCACCGCCGTGATCGTGCTCTCTGTGAACAATTGCTGCCGCGAAAGCACCGCCATGACAAAGCCGGTGCTATAACCAAAGCTCGTGACCAATGGCCGCCAGGATGCGTCAGGCAGATTTGTTTGCAATATCGCCTGCGCCAGCAACGAGAAGCTGATCGACAATCCCGCAGCTACCCCCGACCACCACAGCGAGTTGAGGGGACGCGCCATTTCCTCCTCCCCCAGCCGGCGCACGACTTCGTAGATGACGGGCGTGCGTGGAGTTGCCAGCTCCTCGACGTCGCGGACTTCATCCCTGCTGATCCCTCGGCGGCGGCTGCGCGCAGGGTGCGTCGAGGGCCGTTTGCGGCCGGCGATGGAAGCGCGTGCGCTCATGCGCCCCATCAACGTCCGGAAGGCGAGTGAAGTTCCGTGTCCTGAACTCAGGCTCCCGCGGCGTCGAGCGCCGCGATGTCGGCGGTCGATAGCTTGATCGCTGGCGCCTTTATGATTTCACCGAGCTGTTCCAAGCTGGTGGCGCTGACGATGGGAGCAGTGATGATCGGCTTGGCGATCAGCCAGGCCAGCGCAATCTGGGCCTGCAATGCGTTGTGTCGCGCTGCGACCTCGTCCAGAACCTTGAGAATGCCAAGCCCGCGGGCGTCGAGATAACGCGTGAGCCTGGCGCCGCGCCCGGGGTGCTTGGCGCCTTCCGCGGCCGAACGGTATTTGCCGGTCAAAAATCCGGCAGCGAGTGAGTAGTAGTTGATGACGCCGAGCCTGTGCTCGCGGCATATGGGCGCGAACTCGGTCTCGAATTCCTTACGGTCGGATAGGTTATAGAGCGGTTGCAGGCTCTCGTAGCGCGGCAGGCTGAGTTGCTTGCTGGCGGCGAGGGAGGCTTTCAGGCGCGCCGGGCCGATGTTGGAGGCGCCGATCGCGCGCACCTTGCCGGCTTTGATCAGCGCGGCATAGGCCTGCATCGTTTCTTCAACCGGCGTGACCTCGTCGTCGAAATGGGTCTGGTAGAGATCGATGTAGTCGGTTTGCAGGCGCCGCAGCGACGTCTCGCATTCGCGCAGGATGTAATCCTTCTTCAGGCTGCGGCCTTCGCCCATGTCCTCGCCGACCTTGGTGGCAATCAGCACCTTGCCGCGTTTGCCGCTCTTTTTCAGCCAGTTGCCGATGATGGTTTCGGACTCGCCGCCCGGGTTGCCCGGCACCCACCGCGCATAGCTGTCAGAAGTATCGACCGCGTTGAAGCCGGCATCGACAAAGGCGTCAAGAATGCCGAAGGAGGTTTTTTCGTCGATGGTCCAGCCGAACACGTTGCCGCCGAGCATGAGGGGCGCAAGGTGAAGATCGGATTGGCCGAGCCGGCGGAAATCCATCGCTACAGTCCTCGTCATGCCCGGCCTTGTGCCGGGCATCCACGTCTTCCTTGTTGCCAGTTGTAAAGGCGTGGATGGCCGGGACAAGCCCGGCCATGACAACGTTTAGGATTGAAATGGCACCTATCGCAAACTGGCGTTGAACTTGTCGAGGGCGCCCTGGCCCGGGCACAGCTCTTTTTCGGCAAGCGCGTTCAACGGAGCGTCGACCGTGTGCAAATGCGCGTGCAGGTCCTCAGGCTCTTTCTCGACATAGAGCAGGCCGGTGACGATCTGCCCTTTTGCCGCATGGTGCTGGAGGAAGCCGAGCGCGGCGGTGCGGTCATGCAGCTCGTAATCGGCGGCGAGCTTGCGCAGCGCGATCCTGGAGCCGTCATGCTGCTCCACCACTTCGACGGTGCCGGGGTCGTACTTGACCTCGATCGGCATGCGGCTGGAGATGAAGTCGAGACGGTTGACCGCTTCGTTGTGCTCCCGCACGAAATCGAAGCTTTTTGTCGAGCCGGCGTGGTTGTTGAACGCCACGCAAGGCGAAATGATATCGATGAAGGCCGCGCCCTTGTGTGCGATCGCCGCCTTGATGATCGGCACCAGTTGCTGCTTGTCGCCGGAGAAGGAGCGGGCAACGAAGCTCGCGCCGAGCTGGAGCGCCATGGCAACGAGATCGATCGAATTGTCGGTATTGATGAAGCCGCGCTTGGACTTCGAACCGCGGTCGGCGGTGGCGGAGAACTGGCCCTTGGTGAGGCCGTACACGCCATTGTTTTCGACGATGTAGACCATGTTGACGCCGCGGCGCAGGCAGTGCGCGAACTGGCCCAAGCCTATTGAGGCGCTGTCACCGTCGCCGGACACGCCGAGATAGATCAGGTCGCGATTGGCGAGATTGGCGCCGGTGAGCACCGACGGCATGCGGCCATGCACGGAGTTGAATCCGTGCGAATTGCCGAGGAAGTAGGTCGGCGTTTTCGACGAGCAGCCAATGCCGGAAATCTTGGCGACGCGGTGCGGCTCGATCGACAGCTCGAAACAGGCCTGGATGATGGACGCGGTGATCGAATCATGTCCGCAACCGGCGCACAGGGTTGACACTGTGCCTTCGTAGTCGCGATGGGTGTAGCCGAGCGAATTTTTCGGCAGCTCGGGATGGTGGAATTTCGGTTTGGCGAGATAGGTCATTTGACGATCCGATTTATGATGTCCAATCCGCCTCATCCTGAGGAGGCCGCGAAGCGGCGGCCTCGAAGGATGGGGCGGCCCCATGCTTCGAGACGCGCTCCTTCGGAGCGCTCCTCGGCATGAGGCCTAGACGGGTTGTGCAAGGGGAGGTCACGACGTCACCTTCATCGGCTTGACCTTCAGTTGATCGAGATGGTCGCCGATTGCCTTGGCGATAAAGCGAGCGGTGATGGGCGTGCCGTCATAATGCAGGATCGGCACCAGCCGCACCGGATCGATGCCGCATTCGTTCACGATTAGCGACCGCAATTGGGCGTCACGGTTCTGCTCGACCACGAACACGAAATCGTGGTCCGCCACGAAGCTGTTCACGCTCGAGTGGAAGGGGAAAGCGCGGATGCGCATGCGGTCGAGCGCATGCCCGCGCGCCTCGATCATGTGGATCGCTTCGTCCATCGCGGGCGAAGTCGAGCCGTAATAAATCACGCCGTATTTGGTGGGCTTGCCGCTGGTTGCGATCAACGGGCGCGGCACCAGGTCCTTGGCGGTGTCGAACTTGCGCACCAGGCGCTGCATATTGTCGACATAGGGCGCGCCTTCTTCGGTATAGCGCGCGTAGCGGTCGCGCGAGGTGCCGCGCGTGAAGAACGAGCCTTTGGTCGGGTGCGTGCCGGGATAGGTGCGGTAGGGGATGCCGTCGCCGTCGACGTCGAGATAGCGGCCGAACTCCTTGCCGGCCTCCAGCTCGGTGGCCGTCATCACCTTGCCGCGGTCGTACTTGCGCGCGTCGTCCCAGGCCAGCGGCTTGGACAGATGATGGTTCATGCCGATGTCGAGATCGAGCATGACGAAAATCGGCGTCTGTAGCCGGTCCGCGAGGTCGAAGGCCTGCGCGCCGAAGGTGAAGGCTTCCGTCGGATCCTCGGGGAACAGCAGGACGTGCTTGGTGTCGCCATGCGAGGCGTAAGCACACGAAATGATGTCGCATTGTTGCGTACGGGTCGGCATGCCGGTGGAGGGGCCTGCGCGCTGCACGTCGAACAGAACCGCTGGAATTTCAGCAAAATAGGCCAGCCCGATGAACTCCTGCATTAAGGAAATGCCGGGGCCGGAAGTGGCCGTGAAGGCGCGCGCACCGTTCCACCCGGCGCCAATCACGATGCCGATGGAGGACAGTTCGTCTTCAGCCTGAATAATCGCGTATTTCGCCTGCTTGGTTTCAGGATCGACGCGCAATTTCGCGCAATGGCGCGTAAAGGCATCGGCCAGCGACGAGGACGGCGTGATCGGGTACCAGGCACAAACAGTCGCGCCGCCATAGACCGCCCCGAGGGCTGCGGCTGAATTGCCTTCGATGAAGATGCGGTCGCCGACTTTGTCCGCCTTTTTCAGGCGCACCCCGAGCGGGCATTGCAAATTGAGGATCGCGTAATCGCGGCCGATATGCAGCGCCTTGATATTGGGCTCGATCAGCTTGTCCTTGCCCTTGTACTGCTCGCCAATCAGCTGCTCGACCACCTTCACGTCCATATCGAGCAGTGCCGTGAGCGCGCCGATATAGATGATGTTCTTGAAAAGCTGCCGCTGGCGCGGATCGGTGTATTCGCGGTTACAGATCGCGGTCAAAGGCACGCCGATGACGGTGATGTCTTCACGAAATTTCGATGGGGGCAGGGGCTTGGTTGAATCGTAAAACAGATAGCCGCCCGGTTCGATGCCGGCGATGTCCCGGTCGAAGGTCTGCGGGTTCATCGCGACCATGAGATCGGTGCCGCCGCGCGCGCCCATGTGGCCCGCTTCCGAGATGCGGACCTCGTACCAGGTCGGCAGCCCCTGGATGTTGGACGGGAAGATGTTGCGCGGCGCGACCGGCACGCCCATGCGCATGACCGCGCGCGCGAACATCTCGTTCGCGCTCGCCGAACCGGAGCCGTTGACGTTGGCGAAGCGGACGACGAAATCGTTTACGCGGCTGATCGGCGTGGCGGTCGGCATGAAGTCCCTGCGTGAGTCATATCCAGAAAGAATTTTTGCATGTCCCAGGCGCCGGTCGGGCAGCGTTCGGCGCACAGGCCGCAATGCAGACAGACGTCCTCGTCCTTGACCATGACGCGGCCGGTCTTGAGGCCGTCCTGGACATATAGATCTTGCGTGAGATTGTGCGAGGGCGCGGTCAGCCGCTGGCGGAGCTCGGCTTCCTCGCCATTTGGCGTGAAAGTAATGCAATCCATCGGGCAGATATCGACGCAGGCGTCGCATTCGATGCAGAGTTGTGCCGAAAACACCGTCTGGACGTCGCAATTCAGGCAGCGGCCGGCTTCCTTGAGCGCAACCTCGACATCGAAGCCCAGCTCGACTTCAGCCTTGATGTCCTTCAGCGCGATGGCCTTGTCGCGCAATGGCACCTTGTAGCGCTTATCGAGTTCGACCTCGTTGTCGTAAGACCATTCGTGGATGCCCATTTTCTGGCTCATCAGCTCGACGGCCGGCAGCGGACGGTCGGTGATGTCTTCGCCATTGAGCATCTTGTCGATCGAGACGGCGGCCTCGTGGCCATGCGCCACTGCCCAGATGATGTTCTTGGGACCGAAGGCCGCGTCGCCGCCGAAATAGACTTTCGGGTTGGTCGAAGCAAACGTCGTAGCATCGACCTTGGGCATATTCCATTCGTCGAACTGGATGCCGCAATCGCGTTCGATCCAGGGGAAGGCGTTTTCCTGACCGACCGCCACCAGCACGTCGTCGCAGGGAAAGTGTTGATCCGGTTCGCCGGACGGGACCAGCTTGCGGCGGCCCTTGGCGTCGCGCTCAGCCTTCACCTTCTCGAAGGTGATGCCGGTGAGCTTGCCGTTGTCGTGGGTGAATTCCTTCGGCACGAGGTAATTGTGAATCGGAATGCCTTCGTGCATGGCGTCTTCCTTTTCCCAAGGTGACGCCTTCATTTCCTCGAAGCCGGAGCGCACCACCACGTCCACCTGTTCGCCGCCGAGGCGGCGGGCGGAGCGGCAGCAGTCCATCGCGGTGTTGCCGCCACCGAGAACGACAACGCGCTTGCCGATCTTGCTGACATGGCCGAACGACACCGACGACAGCCAATCGATGCCGATGTGAATGTTTTTGGCCGCATCCTTGCGGCCGGGAATATCAAGGTCGCGTCCGCGCGGCGCACCCGAGCCCACGAAAATCGCGTCCCAGCCTTCGGCCAGCAGCGCCTTCATGCTGTCGATGCGCTTGCCGCCGCGGAAATCAACGCCAAGACCGAGTATGTATCCAGTTTCCTCGTCGATGACGGAATCCGGCAGACGGAATTTTGGAATTTGCGTGCGGATCATTCCGCCGGATTTTGGATCGCCGTCAAATACAACGCAGGTATAGCCGAGCGGCACGAGGTCGCGCGCCACGGTGAGGGAGGCAGGCCCGCCGCCGACCAGCGCGATACGCTTCCCGTTTTTCCTCTGCGCGGGTTTGGGCAGCCGTGCATTGATGTCGTCTTTGTAGTCGGCGGCAACGCGCTTGAGCCGGCAGATTGCCACCGGCTCGTCCTCGACACGCACACGGCGGCAGGCCGGCTCGCAGGGACGGTCGCAGGTACGTCCGAGAACGCCTGGAAACACGTTCGAGCGCCAGTTGATCATGTAGGCATCGGAATAACGGCCTTGCGCGATCAATCGGATATATTCCGGTACTGGCGTGTGCGCAGGGCAAGCCCACTGGCAATCCACGACCTTGTGGAAGTAGTCGGGCGCAGAAATGTCGGTATTCTTCATTGACTCCTCGAAACGCGCCCCGCTACTCGGCACTTACAGAACGGTGTCGCGTTGCAGCCCTTGACGGGTCCACTTCCCTTGGGTCGGCCTTGTTATCCGGCGCGAATCCGGGGGCGATATTATTGTCTACAAACCCGCAAGGCTACCTATCCTTCCGTCATGGCTGAGGCCTATCAACCACAAGTCTGCGTGAGGTTTTTCGCTCCCTGAAAGAGGCGGCAGCAAGGCATTCAGGCCACTCCCATTGTGGTTTTGGATTAACATTGAGGGGTTGAGTTCCCGTTATTTTGCGCCGCACAATTCGAGTCCCAATGCGCGAGATATTTACCGAGATCTTCGAAAACCAGCCGCTCGACCCGATAGAATCGGCGCGCCGGGCTGGCGGCCCGTTGTTACGCAAGCGCTTCTACGAACGCGCGCAGGTCGTCGACACCGGTGTTGACGGCGGTGCCCAGATTTTGCTCGACGGCAAGCCCGTGAAGACCCCGGCACGCCATGCGCTGGTCGCGCCGACGCATCCCCTCGCGCATGCTATCGCCGCCGAATGGGAGACACAAAAGGACGTGATCGATCCGGCGCTGATGCCGCTCACGCGGCTGGCCAATGCGGCGATTGACGCCGTCCGCGACGCGTCAGCTGCTGTTACCGACGAGATCGCGAAATATCTCGACACGGACTTGTTGTGCTACCGCGCCGATGCTCCCGCCGCCCTCGTGGATTTGCAATCGGCTGCATGGGATCCGGTGTTGCATTGGGCGCGCGAACAATTCGGCTCACGTTTTGTGCTCGCACAAGGCGTCGTACACGTACCCCAGTCGCGGGAGGCCATTGCCGCGGTGCGTGCTGCGATTCCCGCCGACCCGTGGCGTCTTGCCGCGGTGTCGTCGATCACGACGTTGACAGGGTCAGCGCTGCTTGCCTTGGCACTCGCTCATGGCGCGCTTGATGCCGACGCAGCGTGGGCGGCCGCGCACGTCGACGAGGACTGGCAAATGTCGCAGTGGGGCAAAGATGACCTCGCGCTCGCACGCCGCGCGTTTCGCGAAGCGGAATTTCGCGCGGCGGTCGCTGTGCTCAAATTCGCACGCTGAATCTTTCTCCGCTCATGCCCGCGAAAGCGGGAATCCAGGAAGAAAATATCCGCGTCAGCATTCAATTTCGGTGGGTCCCCGCTTTCCGTCTTCGCGCTCCGCGCTTCGACGGACTTGAACCCGCCGAAGCTCGCGAAGCGAGCGTAGGCTGGGTCGCGGGGACGAGCGGAATGTCATGCGAGGCGTCTAACTTAATGCCCCGACGAATCGCCCTTACGGCCGGCTTCATACAGGAACCAGACGCGCCGTTCGGCGTCGTCGATGAAAGTTTCGAGGAGGCTCGCGGTCGCGACATCATTGTGTTCGTCGCAAATGTCATGCACCTCGCGCATGGCGGCGACGACGCGCTGGTTGTCCTCGCGCAATTCGGCCAGCATGTCGGAGGGCTCGACATAGGCCGCGTCATTGTCTTCAAGCTTTTGGTGGCGGGATATATCTCCGATTGAGCGCAACGTCGGCTGCCCGATCTTTCGGACACGTTCGGCGATCACGTCAGTGGTGGCGAAAATCTGCTCCGCCTGCTCGTCGAGAAGCAGGTGGTAATCGCGGAAGTGTGGCCCACTTACGTGCCAATGGAAATTCTTGGTCTTGAGATAGAGCGCAAAACTGTCGGCAAGAATGCGATTGAGCGCGCCGGCGATGTCTTTTGCGGCATTGGCGCCAAGGTCTGTGGGAGTGGCAAGCCGTGGCGAGCCGGTGCGGGGCGTGGCGTGGTTCATGTGGGTGTCCTTCTGGCTGTCCGGCGAAACGGCGAAAGCTACCGCAAAGTTCCATTGCTCAGGAACTTTTATTTTCGTTCGCGGAGGGTGCGGCGCTGCCCGGCTTTTTTGCTTCCAGCTCGGCGGCCCTGGCGTCGGCGGCCACCGCTTCCGCCTCGCGGCCCAGTGAGCGCAGCAGGCTGGCACGGGCGCCATGCATCTTGCCGACATCGCCTTTGATCCCGATGGCCTTATCGATGCTGGCGAGCGCTTCTTCGACGCGCGACAGCTTCCGCAGCGCCAGCGCCCGGCCAAGATAGGCTTCGGCGAATTTTGGCTCGAGCGCGATAGCGCGGTCATAGCCGGCGAGCGCTTCCTCGTCCCGGTTGGCGTCGAGCAGCGAATGGGCGCGGTTGCAATAAGGCACGCAGAAATCGGGATCGAGCGCGATTGCCCTGTCGTAGCTCGCAATAGCCTCATCGATACGCCCGGCTCCGTGCAAAGTGGCGCCGCGGTTGAGCCAGTCGCTCGCGGATTTCGGGTTAAGCGCAATCGCACGCTCGAAGCTCGACAGGGCTTCCGCGGTGCGGCCGAGCTCGGTCAGCATGTTGGCGCGATTGCCGTAGGCGTCGGCGAATTTAGGGTCGCATTCGATCGCATTGTCGAAGCTTTCCAGCGCCTCCTTGATTTGCCCCATGCGATGAAGCGCCTGGCCGATGAGATTGTGTGCGCGGGCCTGGCGCGGCCGGAAGTTCAGCGAGCGGCGGGCAAGATCAATGCCCTGCTGGAACTGGCCTTCGTGGCAGGCGACCAAGGCTATATAGTAGAGCGCATCGGCGTTGTGCGGGTCGTTACGCAGCACCTCCGTGTAGCGGTCCATGGCGAGCGACAGCTGGCCTGACCGATGGTGGACCAGGCCCTGCTGGATCAGTTCGGCGGCGGTTTGCGGCTCACTCATGTGGGCTTGTAAGCAGGGTTTAAGGCCGGTGCCAAGCCTGGCGGAAAGGACCACAGAACGACAATATCCTGCGTCATGCCCGGGCTAGACCCAGGCATCCATGATGAGACGCCAGGATTTGCGATATTAAAGCCTGTTGTCGATGCGCTGCCTCATGGATTGCCGGGCCAAGCCCGGCAATGACGACCAAGAGGCTCGCATGCTATTCCTCCCTCTGGCCAGATTCCGCGCGGGCAGGGGCTCCATTCAATGAAAGACATCCTCGACAGACTGGAAAAGCGGCGCGAGGAGGCCCGCCTTGGCGGTGGCCAGACGCGTATCGAGGCCCAGCACAAGCGCGGCAAATTGACTGCCCGCGAGCGCATCGAACTCCTGCTCGACAAGGGTTCATTCGAGGAACTCGATATGTTCGTCGAACACCGGTCCAACGAATTCGGCATGGAAAAGAGCAGGATCCCCGGCGACGGCGTCGTTACCGGCTGGGGTACCATCAACGGCCGCGCGGTCTACCTGTTCTCCAAGGATTTTACGGTGTTCGGCGGTTCGCTGTCGGAAACGCACGCGCAGAAGATCATCAAGGTGCAGGACATGGCGATGAAGGCGCGTTGCCCGATCATCGGCCTGTTCGACGCCGGCGGTGCGCGGATCCAGGAAGGCGTGGCGGCGCTTGGCGGTTACGGCGAAGTGTTCAAGCGTAACGTGATCGCCTCCGGCGTCATCCCCCAAATCAGCGTGATTATGGGCCCCTGCGCAGGCGGCGATGTCTATTCGCCGGCCATGACGGATTTCATCTTCATGGTGCGCGACACCTCCTACATGTTTGTGACCGGACCGGACGTGGTGAAGACGGTGACCAACGAAGTGGTGACCGCCGAGCAGCTCGGTGGCGCTTCCGTACACACAACCAAATCGGGCGTGTCCGATGGCGCTTTCGAGAACGACGTCGAATGTCTGCTGCAAATGCGCCGGCTGATCGATTTCCTGCCGGCCAACAGCGAGAGCGGCGTGCCGGAATGGCCGACGCAAGATGAAGCCGATCGCATCGATGAATTGCTCGACACGCTGGTGCCCGATAACCCGAACAAGCCTTACGACATCAAGGAATTGATCCTGAAGGTCGCGGACGAAGGCGATTTCTTCGAAATCTCGTCGGCCTATGCCAAAAACATCGTCACCGGATTTGGTCGCATTGCCGGGCGCACAATCGGCTTCGTCGCCAATCAGCCGATGGTACTCGCTGGCGTGCTCGATAGTGACGCTTCGCGCAAGGCGGCGCGCTTTGTCCGGTTCTGCGATGCTTTCGGTATTCCGATTGTGACATTTGTCGACGTTCCGGGGTTCTTGCCCGGCACTGATCAGGAATATGGTGGCTTGATCAAGCACGGCGCCAAACTTCTGTTTGCTTACAGCCAATGCACGGTGCCGCTGGTTACCGTGATCACGCGCAAGGCCTTTGGCGGAGCCTATGACGTGATGGCGTCAAAGCATGTTGGAGGCGATCTGAACTACGCGTGGCCAACGGCGCAGATCGCGGTGATGGGCGCAAAAGGGGCGGTGGAGATCATTTTCCGCGCCGACATGGATGATCCGAAGAAAATCGCCGCGCGCACAAAAGAATACGAAGAGCGCTTCCTGTCGCCATTCGTCGCCGCCGAACGGGGCTATATCGACGACGTGATCATGCCGCATTCCACGCGCCGTCGCATCGCACGCGCGCTGGCGATGCTGAAGAACAAGCATGTGGAAATGCCGGCGCGCAAGCACGACAATCTGCCCGTGTAACGCAAGAATTTAAATTTGGCCAGCGCTCCGAGCGTCGAATGAAGTCGCTAAAAAAATTTAGATCTGCAAGCCTGAGCGACGACCTTCGCGCCGAATGGCCAGTACAGGCGGGCGCGGCAACGACGCTTATTTTTTATACGATCGGCGCGTCATGGACGCACGATCTGTCTCATCTGGGTGTGACGGCCGGCCTTTTCGTCTGGCTGTTCGCGGCCATGATCTGGTGCGCCTTCGGCGTAGTGCGTCACGCGGAAGTGTTGGCAGAGTATCTGGGCGAACCCTACGGGACGCTCATTCTCACAATCGCGGCAGTCAGCATCGAAGTCACCATCATGGCGACGGTCATGCTCAACGGCGAGCCGAACCCGACGTTGCCGCGCGACACGGTATACGCGGTGCTCATGATCGTGCTCAATGGCATGATCGGGCTATCGGTGATCGCCGGCGCCCTGAGCCACCGGCAACAACAATACAACCTGCAGGGTGCGGTCGCCTTTCTGGCGGTTATTACCTGCCTGTCTGTCATCTCGCTGGTGGTGCCGACGTTCACGACATCGACGGCCGACCACACGATGACGACATTGCAGGCAATCGTGTTCGCTCTTTTGACCGTGCTGCTCTATGGCGGATTCCTCGTGATCGAGACCGTGCGTCATCGCGCCTTCTTTATGGAGAGGAAACCGGTTAACCGCGTTGCCGGGGCAGCGCCCGCCCATGAACCGGGTCTTGGGCCACGCCGATCGGTCTCTTATCATGCCGTTCTACTTTTCCTCACCCTGCTGCCGGTGGTGCTGCTGTCGGAGAAACTGGCGGAAGTCATCGACTATGGCATCGAGAAATTGCATGCGCCGACCACACTCGGCGGCATACTGATCGCCATTTTGATTTTGTCTCCAGAGGGGCTGACGGCCTTTCAGGCAGCGCGGCACAACCACTTGCAGCGCTCGGTCAATTTGCTGCTGGGATCGGCGCTTTCCACCATCGGTCTGACGATCCCGGTCATGCTGGCGCTCAGTATGGTGATCGACCTTCCGCTTCAGCTTGGTCTTGAATCGGCTCCGGCCATCCTGCTGGTATTGACGCTGTTCATTGCCCAAATGACATTTTCCGGCGCGCCGACCAATATCCTGCTCGGTGGTGTGCACCTGGTCTTGTTCGTCTCATTCATGGTGCTGATTTTTAATCCGTAAGCAGTGTTCGCCATACGGGCGAAAGTACGTGGCCATGACCATGCTTTTGGCCTTTCCCATCGGCGGAATGAGCGGGTGGCTTCCGCGGCGATAACCAAAGATAACTTTTCACGATTGGGAGCCCGCCGCGCCCTTGCACATGGTCGCCACCTGGAGTTCCATACAGGTTGCTCCAGTTCTGTACCGAGGGGGGTACGACATCATGAGCTTGCACTGCCACCGCTTCTTGCTTGCGGCGTTCGCCCTAGCGGCGATAATTTTTGCGCCGGCAGCGGCCTCGGCCCAATCATGGACCCAGATCGGGTCGCTCTCTTGCACAGTCGATCCGAATGTCGGCTTCATTATCGTCGGCCGTCAGTCGATGCGATGTACATATAATCCCGCGCAGACGAATCCACCGCAAGGCCCGCCGCAATTTTATGACGGCGCGCTCAACACTGTTGGCCTGAGCATTGGTGTCAGCGCCGGTAGCGTCATTGGGTGGGCGGTGTTTGCGCCGACCACTGGTGTGCCCGCCGGCGCTCTCGCCGGTGAATATGTTGGTGTCACCGGTACGGCCGCCGTCGGCGTGGGTGGCGGTGCCAACGTACTTTTGGGTGGGTCAAATCGCACGATTGCGCTGCAACCAGTCTCGCTCCAGGGCTCGGTTGCACTAAACGTTGTGGCAGGCCTGTCATCGCTTACGCTGCGTTGGCGCTAAGTTTAGGGTCAACATTTTTGCTCAGGAGCACTTCGGCATGACGGTGTCGGGGCGCGTTGGTGTTTGCGTCGCTATCGGCAACGGTGCCGCGCTACCGGCTGGACTCGCAACGAAATTGACTAAAACTGGGCGAAGAAATCCAAGCAGTAATTAGCCAGGAACTCGACGCGTCGTCCTCCTCCCGTGAACAGATGACGCCGGCGCGTGTTGTCTGTGGCAGGTGGGTGCTGACGGAGGGAGAACCTATGTCTACTCGACTATCGAAAGTGCTGATCGCCGATGATTCCAACCCGGTTCATCAACTCATCCGCGACGCTCTTCCCAACGACTATTCCGCAAACATCGTGCATGCCTTTGATGGCGTGGAATGCCTGCAGGCGCTCGATCATGGCGTGGATCTGGCATTTATCGACGTCCATATGCCGACCATGGGCGGCATGGACGCTCTGTGGGCGGCGCGGATCGCGGGCAACAAGACATTCGTTACGCTGATATCCGGGCGATCAAACCGGCGATGCATTGATCTTGCGCGCCAGCTCGACGCCTATGAATTTCTGACCAAGCCATTCGGCAAAGACGAGATCGACGCCATTCTGGCGACGCATCGGCGCGTTACGACTCCGATGCATGTTCTTCTGGTTGATGACTTGCCCGTGTCGCTGAAAGTCATGCGCAAGGTATTGTCGAGTTCCGTTTTTCATCTCGACATCGATGACGCAAATACCGGCGCAGCGGCACTGGCGCGGTGCAAGGCGGAAGCATTCGATGTGGTGTTCCTCGACATCAACATGCCGGGTCTGAATGGGTACGCAACGCTCGCGCGCATGATGGAGGCCAATCCCCAGGGCAAGGTCGTCATGATCTCGGCGGAGTACAATGCGCCGCGCGAGCGCGAGGCGCTCAAGCTTGGCGCTGCCGCGATCATGCACAAGCCGTTCTTCCCGACCGAAATCGACGCGGTTCTGCATCGCATTTTCGGCCTGCAATCGCCGAAACTCGCGACCAATGCATATGTGCGTGATTTCGGCATCAAGATCCACGGCCGGACCATTGCAGTCGAGCACGGCGAGACCGGGCACGTGTATGAGTATGTCTGGTTCCGCGACCCGCCTTATCTTCGTCTGCCGCTGATCCGCGAGAATGCAGCAGCGACAATTCCCGTGGCGGAGCTGATGGCGAATGCCAAGAAGGCGGCAATGCTCGAACTGGAAAATTCGAGCCTGGTACAGACGCGGGCGGAGGCGGCTTGATCGCCTAACGGCAGGTTGCTTGACGCGAGCGGACCTGTGTAAAGCCGAGCTAAGATGTCTGGTTAAGGGGTGACGAGCGGACGCGGTATCACTATACACACGCCGTGCCGCTCACCCGTGACCAGACAGGCGTGCTTGCGGCGGTGGCGTCGAGCGCGATCGGGTGGTGCGACGCGGTTTGTCGTGCATGCCACGGACCCTGTGACGCTCGGAGTATTTCGTTTCGGAACGGGCTTCCTGATTTTGCTGCCGATTGCGATTTTCATGAAAAGCCGATGGCCGGAAGGGCGCGACTGGGTTGCGGTCGCAGCGCTGGGAATCCTGTTCTTTTTTGCATTCTCAATTCTGTTCAATCTTGCGTACAGCTACACCACGGCGGCGCGCGGTGCGCTGACGCTCTCCACGATGCCGTTGATGACCATGCTGGTCGGCGCCGCGCTCGGTATCGAGAGGCTGACGCTCAACAAGACGGCTGGCGTGCTTATTGCCACGACGGGAGTTCTGTTTGCGCTGGGGTCCGGCCTTTCGAATGCACCGGCCGAAGCCTGGCGTGGCGAACTACTGATGCTTGCAGCCACGCTTTGCATGTCGCTCTATAACGTGTGGTCACGTCCGTTCATTGCGCGGTCCGATCCACTTGCATTTCTCACCGCGGGCATGGGGGCAGCGGCATTCTGCCTGCTGGTCTGGGCGCTGGCTATCCACGGATTCGACGCCGCCGCGCACTTTGGCGCGCCGCAATGGATCGCAATCATTTATATCGGAATTGTCGGCAGCGCAGTTGCCTTCATTCTCTGGGTGTTTGCGCTGTCACGAACCAGCCCGACCAAGACCGCGGTGACCATGACTGTAAACCCTGTCTTTGCGTCGGCCGTCGGGGCGATCGCGATCGGCGAAGGGATCGGCCTCAATTTGGTCGTTGGATTGGCTGCCGTTGCCGCCGGGATCTGGCTGGCTGCGCGCTGAATTTCTCAACGCCAGCCGCCGCCGCCGTTGACGTAAACCGTGTCTGCCGTCATGAATTCGCAGGCATCCGAGCAAATGAATAAGACCAACTCGCCGATTTCCTCCGGTTCGGCGAAACGGTTCATCGGCACATCGTCGAGGAAGCGCTGAACCAGTTCCGGCGAGCTGCTGGCTGCCGCCTGGAACGGCGTCTTGACCGGACCGGGCGAGATCGACAATGCGCGAATGCCTTGCGATGCAAATTCGCGCGCGACGCCCATCGTCATAGTCACCACGGCCCCCTTGGCAGCTGCGTAGTGCACCGAGGATCCGGGGCCTCCGCGCTTGTGCGACATGCTGCCCATGTTGACGATCACGCCGAATTTGTTGGCGAGCATATGCGGCAGCACAACTTGCATCGGATAAAGCGTGCCTTTGACGTTGAGGTCGAAGGTCTTGTCAAACAGGTCATCGTCGATCTCGAGGAATTTCGCACGCCTGATCGCGGCGCCGGCCGAATTAAACAGGAAATGGATGCGGCCGAAACCGTCGAGCGCGAGCTGGATCATGTCCTCGACTGCGGCGCGTTTGGTGACGTCGATCGTGAGTGCCAGCGCCTGGGCGCCGAGCGCATTGATCTTCTCCGCCGTCTCCTCGACGCCTTTTTCATTGATGTCGGCGCAAACCACGTTGGCGCCCTCGCGGGCGAAGATCAGCGCGGCGGCGCGCCCGATGCCGCTGCCGGCCCCTGTTATGACGATGGTTTTCCCGTGAAAGTAGTCAGGCGTTTTCGGCATGACGATTGTCCTCTTAACTGTCATGCCCGGGCTTGACCCGGGCATCCATGACGCGCTTCGGCTTGTGTGAGCCTTTCGTAAGGTCGTCTCTGGTGCGGCCCATCATGGATTGCCGGATCAAGCCCGGCAATGACATTATCGAGGCAATAGTTTTGACATTTTGAAGGAGCTTCCCCGATGCCTACGCCTCCACCTGTCGAATATTCCGAAGCTTCCGCCGCCGTGCGCGCGGTCTACGACGACATCAAGAAGACGCGTAACGTGCCGGACGTGAATAATTTTTGGAAGTACCTTGCGCATGACGCAGCAACACTGCGCCGCACCTGGGAGAGCATGAAAGAGGTCATGGCGCCCGGCGCGCTCGATCCGCTGACCAAGGAAATGGTCTATCTGGCGGTCAGTGTCACTAATGGCTGCGCATATTGCATCGCCAGCCACACGGCCGCCGCGCGCAAAGCTGGCATGACCGAGGCCATGTTCGGCGAACTCATGGCGGTGACGGGCATGGCGAATGAGACGAACCGGCTCGCCAATGGCTACCGGATTCCCATCGACCCGGCCTTCCAGACATGAGATTGCCCCACGCCCCGTTACCGTGACACAATAAGAAAAAACGGGGGGAGGGTGTTCGATGTTCGACAAGCCTGTCGTGACAAAATTGCTGTGCGTTGCGCTCGTTGCGGCAATCGTGCTGCCGGTCGGGCGTATGTTATTTCCATATGTCAGCCAGGAACTGACGGGGATGCAGTTTCAGGCTATCGAGGCGGTATTGAGCGCGAGCGTCGGATTCGGGATCTATTCGATTTTCGGATAACGCGGCGAAGCGACTGGCATCAAGGTGTCCGCGCGAGCCGAGGATTTTACTGGACGCCGCTCTGCTGTGGCGGGGGTGCTTGTGGCGTTTGGGAGCTGCCGGAACCCGTTGTGCTTGAGGGATTTGAATTGCCGGATTGCTGTTGTTGATTGTTATTGGGCGACGGCTTCGTAGCCTGTTGGTCAGCGCCTTGTGGCGTGGCGGGCATCGGTTGGGTCGCAGCCGTTTCCTGGCTCCCGGTTTCGCTTTGCTGGTTGTTGAGGCCCCACAGGAAAACTGTGACGATAGCGATCGCCAGAATCAACGTCAGGGAAATCTGCCACCGCGCGGCCCTTTTTTCAGGGCGTGGCCGTTCTGTTACCAGGTTTCGAATAGGATCGTTTTCGAACGAGCTCATCGCAGGCGCCGCTTGACCCGGCGCCATGACGGCGCCGGGCCGCGTTTCGTGTGAAACACTGAAATCGTTACTGGGTCCCGCCGCGTGGCGGCGTGGTCGAAGGCGCCGGTGCCATTGGGTGTGAAATGGGAGAGCCAGAGCCAGTGGTCGTCGGCGGGGTCGCATTGCGCGCGGGCGCGCTGCTCGTCGTCACCGGTGAAGAACCGTTACTTGCGGTGGTGCCGCTATTGTTCCAGCCGGCCACGATCAGGAATCCGATCAACAGCAGAACGGCCACGCCGGCGATCCAGCCCCACATTCCGCCAACGCTTTCGTCCCGGCGGATCACCGGCTCACTCAGCCGCGGATCGCGGGTGTGCGGATCGGTAAAACGCGGATCAGTCATGGCAACCTCCTTGGGTTCAAGACGAAGTGCATTCGTCCTGAATGGAGGAAACCCGCTGGCCTTTGCTATGGTTCCGATATTTCCGTCTGATGTCCGGAACCCGGAGGTTCAGGCCACACGAATGGCCAGACGCCAGGCGCCCCAAAAAACAAAGAAAAAGCACGCGAGGAACACCGGCAAACTCGCGGTCATCGACCAGTGCTCGACGGTTCTCCCGACGAAATAGGCAATTGCCTCGCCGATCAGGACAAAAAGAACGTAAACCGCGATCAGTTTCATGGCAGCTATTCCCCCCGCTCATTCCCCGCGCCAGCCACCATAGGCACGATCGCGGTAAGAGGGGAAGGCATCGTCGGGCGGAAAGTGGTATAGCCGCGCGACCTGCCAATTCGAGTAAACCCCCTTCAAACCGTGCTGGCATCATGATGCGCCTGACCCGATTGGCGATTGCGACCGCGCCGGCGATCTTCGTCCTGTTATGGAGCACCGGTTTCATCGGCGCGCGCTACGGCTTGCCCTACATCGAGCCGCTGACGTTTCTCGCGGTTCGCATGGGCTTTGTGGTGCTGCTGATGGGCGCTATTGCGCTGATTGGCGGTGCGAAAGCACCGGATGCGCGTGAAGTGGGGCATGCGCTGGTAGCCGGCTCCCTTGTCCATGGGCTTTACCTGGGCGGGGTGTTTACGGCCATCAGCCAAGGCGTGCCGGCGGGCGTTTCCGCATTGATCCCGGGCCTCCAACCGATCCTGACGTCGACCATCGCCAACCGATTCATGGGAGAGACTGTGAGCCGTGTTCAGTGGATTGGTCTTGCGCTTGGTCTGGTCGGCGTCGTTTTGGTCCTGCACGACCGCAGCATTGTCTTGGCCGGCTCGATGCTGGGCTGGATCGCCAGCTTCCTGTCTCTCGTCGGTATCACGCTGGGGACTCTGTACCAGAAGCGATTTTGCGGCGGGATCGACTGGCGCGCCGGAAATTTTGTGCAATATGTTGGCGCAGGCCTTTTGTTCACAATCGGCGCGTTCAGTTTCGAGACGCGCGAAATCCACTGGACCGGCGAGCTCGTTTTCGCAATCGCCTGGCTGGTGTTGGTCTTGTCGATTGCCGCGGTCGGGCTGATGTACTGGCTGATCCGCCGCTCGGCGGCGACCGGTTTTGCGAGCCTGTTCTATCTCGTGCCGGGCGTGACAGCCTTGTTCGCATACATCCTGTTCGGGGAGAGGCTCGATGCGCTTTCGATTGCCGGCATGGTGATCTGCGCCGGCGGGGTCGTGCTTGCCAATCGTGGGGCGGCGAAATCCAGTACCGTTTGAGCGCGGTCGTTACCGATCCAGAACGAGTTGGGTCTGGGTGACAAGCGCGCAAAGCTTGCCGTCGCCGCGGGTGACGCGGGTCTGCCAGACCATGGTGGTGCGGCCGCGATGGAGCGGCGTACATTCGGCCTTGGCGACATCGCCAATCGGGATCGCGGCGAAGAAATTGGTCTTGCTCTCAATCGTTGTCGTGGATTGACCGTCTTTAAGGTTTGCGGTCGCAGCCGTGCCGCCAAGGTTGTCGGCGAGCGCCATGATGGCGCCGCCATGCATGATGTTGAAGCGGTTGTTGAGATCCTGGCGCATCGGCAACTCGGCGGTGACGCGCTCGGGCGATACGTGCGTGATCCTGATACCCAGAAATTCGGCAAAGGGCGGCTGCGAATTGGCCGCGTCATTCATTGCCCGGTCGCTCATTTGAATACTCCGGCCGCCGTCAAAATACCCAAGGGGCGCGGACGATATCGCCCGCGCCCCCAGCTTTCAACAAGGCCGACGGTGGTTATGCCTTTGGCTGCGGCACGATGCGGATATAGGGCCGCGGCGCCTTGAAGCCTTGCGGCCAGATCTTCTTGGCCTCCTCGTCGGTGACCGAACCGGCGATAATGACGTCTTCGCCTTGTTTCCAGTTTGCGGGCGTGGCCACACGATGTTTTGCGGTCATTTGCAGCGAGTTGAGGACGCGTATGACCTCATCGAAGTTGCGGCCCGTCGTCATCGGATAAACCAGGACAAGCTTGACCTTCTTGTCCGGGCCGATGATGAAAACGTTGCGTACGGTCTGATTATCGGCCGCCGTGCGGCCTTGCGACGACCCGGAGGTCGCTGCCGGCAGCATGCCGTAGGCCTTGGAAATTTTCAGTTCGGTATCGCCGATCATCGGATAGTTCGGGGCAAAACCGACAACGTCCTTGATGTCGCTGGCCCATTTCTTGTGATTGTCCACCGGGTCGACTGAAAGACCAATGATCTTGGTGTTGCGCTTGTCGAACTCGGGCTTCAACCGCGCCATGGTGCCAAGTTCGGTGGTGCAAACCGGCGTGAAATCCTTCGGGTGCGAGAACAGCACGCCCCACGAGGTACCTAGCCAATCGTGAAATCGGATTTTTCCTTCAGTTGTTTCCGCCTCGAAATCGGGTGCGGTATCGCCAATCGCCAATGCCATGATCAACCTCCACTCAAAAAGTTACGTGCTCGTCAGGTAATATAGACGCCGCCGCACAAGTGGGATAGGGCGCGGGCCAAAGAGCATCGATTTATGGCCGATCGCCCGTGGCGGAGAACAAAAAGTGCGGTGCGAGGGCGCCGGGCGGAAAAGCCTTTCCACCCGGGCGATTTACTTCGGAGCCGCTAGCGGCTTGCCGCTTTTCGCTCGTCCATGCCGACAGTCCGGCCGGGGAAGCCGGCCGCGTCGAAATACCGCGTGCCGCCGACGCGCTGGCCCACCAGCACTGTTGCGAGGCCGTTTTCGTCCGGATTGGCACGTTCGACGAATTGCTCAACCGTGGGGTTTGAGCCCCCCGGCAGGGCTTCTTCGACGACCCGGCCCATCAGGCCGCCATGGAACGGGATTTTCAGACCGAGCACTTGCGCAATGGTCTTGCCGATGTCGGCATTGCTCACGGGTGCATCATTGACGAAGCCGGATTTAAAATCAGGACCGGCTGCCGCCATGAAATTCATCGTGTCGGCGCGGTTGAAGCTGCCATGCATGCCCTGGCCCTGCTGCAGCCCGGTGTCGGCAATGTTGACAGCGCACATCACCGGTTTTTCGCAGCCGGTCGTGAATGAGCGGAAGTTGATGACGATCGATGGGCGAGGCGTCACCGACGAGCCCTTCAGATTGATCGCCGAAACCGGCAGCGTGCCCGGGAAAGTGCCGAGCTCGTCATCGACAAAAAGGCCGCTGACGTAATCCTGCGCCAATAAAGCTGAGACGACCTTGGCGGTGAGGGTGGCGTCTTTTCCGGGGATGTAAACCAAGTCTGAACCACCATTCGATGCAATCACGACGTCGGGATTATCGGCGTTCTCGCCGATCACCCCATTGCCGCGCTTGGGATATTTGCCCGCTGCGACGGCGGCATTTTTGTCGTCAGGATCGTGCAACGGCAACGCCAATGCCTTGGCCAGATCGAGCGCGACAAATCCGGGTGGCAGCAAGCCCTCCGGCACACCTGCGTAATTCGTTTGGGCGGCGGGACTGGTTTTGCTCTCTTTGGAGATCGTCGAGAAGCCGTGGTCGGCGGCAATAATAATGTCGGTGTTCGCCGCCAATCCGAGCTCGTCGAGCGCGTGGCGAATTTCGGCGAGGTTGTCGTCGGCATTCTTGATGGCAGCGCGGGAGGTCGGCCCGTTGATGCCAGGCTCAACTTTCAGCAGACTGTCACCCTGGTTGTGTTGCGTGCCGTCGGGATCGCGCGACCAGAACACCAGCACGAATGGCTTGTTGCGTTTCTTAAGCATCGGCAACACCGCTTTGGCAGTGACGTCGGCAAAATATTTCTGCTGGTCGACATTCGCGACGGTGGTGCCGGGCTTTTTGGCGTCGCCGGCCGCGCCATTGGCACCGCGCGTCGGCGCCGTGGCGGGCAATCCCGCGGCCTTCAGCGCATCCTGCAACGGTTGCGAGAGGGGAACGCCGGCGGCGCTTCCGGTCGCATCATCGACGATGATGGTGGTCTCGCCCTTGCGGTCGGTGTGGTCAAACATCATCGTCGGTCCGACTTTGCCGATGGCCGCGGTGCTGAAGCCCTGGTGGCGGGCGGCGAAAAGAACGGCATCTTCGTCGACAAAATTCCCTGAGAAATGATCGTCGATGTCACCCAATACCGGATCACTTTCAATGAAAGGCGTCACGCTATTGGCGGCGTGAGCGGTCGGAAAGCCGACATAGATCGTATTGCTGAACACGCCGGTGTCGCCGAGGAAATGGCCGGTCGACATGCCCGACGCGTTAGCCATGGTGAAGGTCGGGAACAGCGAATGCGGATTGGCGAAGTTGACGCCTTTATCCCGCACGTCAGCCATCGTGGGCGCGGTCTCGGGCGTCACCGACAGAGCGCGCAGGCCATCGGGCACGAAGAGAATGAGGTTGCGCTGGCTCTGCGCCTGGGCAGCTGCGCATTGGAGAAACGCTGCGGCACATGCGACCAGGACCAGAGTGTTCGTTTGAAATGGCATGGCAACGCTCCCGATGATGCGTGATGGGACGCCGCGGTAGATACGCCCGCTATAAGACAGTATTGTAACGCCCGGCCGGTTATCCGCGGCCATTTTGACACGCGGGACGGGTTGCTGCTGCTGATTGCGCGGCAAGATTGACTTTTGCGCCATAAGGCAGCAAGCCAAATGGCCGGCATCTGGGGCCCCTGTCACGGAATGTTCAAGCGTATCCTGATTGCCAATCGCGGCGAAATCGCCTGCCGGATCATCAAAACCGCACGCAAACTGGGGATTGAAACCGTCGCCGTCTATTCGGACGCGGACAAGGATGCGCTGCACGTCGAATTGGCGGATACCGCTGTCGCGATAGGCCCACCACCGGCGGCAGAAAGTTACCTGGTCATCGAAAAGATTGTGGCTGCCTGCAAACAAAGCGGCGCCGAAGCGGTCCACCCGGGCTACGGATTTCTTTCCGAGCGCGAAGCGTTTCCCAAAGCGCTCGCGGCCGCCGGCGTGGTCTTTATTGGACCCAACCCAAAAGCTATTGCCGCGATGGGCGACAAAATCGAGTTCAAAAAAGGCGGCGGCTGCCGCCAAAGTGTCGACCGTTCCCGGGCATCTCGGCGTGATTGAAAATGAGGTGGAGGCGATTGAGATCGCCGAGGAGATCGGCTACCCGGTGATGATCAAGGCCTCGGCCGGCGGCGGCGGCAAGGGCATGCGGATCGCCCGCAGCAAGGCGGAAGTCGCGGAAGGCTTCACGCGCGCGCGTTCGGAAGCCAAATCGTCATTCGGCGATGAGCGTGTCTTCATCGAGAAATTCATCACCGACCCGCGCCACATCGAAATCCAGGTGCTCGGCGACAAACACGGTAATGTCATTTATCTCGGCGAACGCGAATGCTCGATCCAGCGACGGAACCAGAAAGTGATCGAAGAGGCTCCGAGCCCGCTGCTCGACGCGGCGACCCGCAAGAAGATGGGCGAGCAGGCGGTCGCATTGGCAAAGGCGGTCGGATACGACAGCGCCGGCACGGTCGAATTTGTCGCCGGCCAGGACAAGAATTTCTATTTCCTGGAAATGAATACGCGGCTGCAGGTCGAGCATCCGGTCACCGAGCTCGTGACCGGCATCGATCTCGTCGAGCAGATGATCCGCATTGCGGCCGGCGAGAAACTCGCGTTCAAGCAGAACGATGTGAAACTCAATGGCTGGTCGGTCGAAAGCCGCGTTTACGCCGAGGACCCGTATCGGAATTTCCTTCCTTCCACGGGGCGGCTGACGCGCTATCGTCCACCGAAAGAGGGGACAGACAACAGCATCACTGTGCGCAATGACACAGGTGTTTATGAGGGTGGAGAAATCTCGCTTTATTACGATCCGATGATCGCCAAGCTGGTCACACACGCGCCGACGCGCGGTGCGGCAATTGCCGCACAAAGTCGACGCGCTCGATGCGTTCGTGGTCGACGGCATCCGGCACAACATTCCATTCCTTGCGGCGCTGATGACGCATCCGCGCTGGCAGGCCGGCAAACTTTCCACGGGGTTCATCGCGGAGGAGTTTCCCTCAGGCTTTCATCCCCATATGCCGGAAGGCGAGCCGGCGCAGGTACTCGCGGCTGTTGCCGCGGCGATTGACCACGTGCTGGGCGAGCGCAAGCGGCGCGTGTCAGGCCAGCTGAGCGGCTGCAGCGTCACGCGCGAAAGTCAGCGCGCCGTCTGGCTGGGCGAGCGCGAGATCAGGCTCGAGGTCGGCCGGACGAACGGCGCGATTGAGGTCCGCCTGGATGGCAGCAAATCCGCAGCATTGCAGCTCCACTCCGACTGGAAGTCAGGGGATGCGATCTGGAACGGGACACTTAATGACAAGCCGGTGACAGTCCAGGTGCGCACGATCCTCAACGGCTTCGCATTGAGCTACCGCGGCGTCGAAACGAAAGCTTATGTCTACACCGAGCGCGAGGCCGCCTACGCCCGCTTGATGCCGGTCAAAAAAATCACCGATACCGGCAAGCAGGTGCTGTGCCCGATGCCGGGCCTTGTTGTCTCGATCGCGGTCAAGGAAGGCCAGGAGGTCAAGGCCGGCGAGACGGTAGCGGTCGTGGAAGCCATGAAGATGGAAAACGTGCTGCGGGCGGAGATCGACGGCACGGTCAAGAAGATCAATGCCAAACCAGGCGACAGCCTGGCGGTGGATGCGGTCATCCTGGAGTTTGCCTGAGGGAACCGAAAATTTCGTCCGGCGTTGGTTCCCGAACCAAAGGGAGGCAGGCCATGCTTGATAAACCGCGACGGCGGCGCCAAGCGCCTGATGTCGAGACAAATACCGGACACGACGTGCTGCGCGACGATCTGCGCCGCCGTAACCGGCAGCATCCGGTGCACGACGAGGAGGATGCGACGCCGAGCGACTACGAGCGTGAAATAAACCGGCTCGACACAGCGTCCTTCGAGCGCATTGCGGACAATTAGGCTGACCGCGGTATATCCGCTCGGTCGAGCGCTGGTCCGTGTTACGTTGGACCGCGCGCGCTATCGATGCGGGAGAACTTGCGTGAACAACGATATTGTTCGCCACGTTATTGTGCGTGGCCGCGTGCAGGGTGTCGGCTACCGGGCGTTCGTCGAAAACGAGGCGCATCGGCGAGAGCTGCGCGGGTGGGTGCGCAATCGCCGTGATGGTTCTGTAGAGGCGGTGTTTTCCGGTCCGCGCGATGAAGTCGAAGCCGCGATCGAGGCCTGTCGGCGTGGGCCGTTTTCAGCGCGCGTCAGCGCGCTTGATCAACGCGAGGGGACCGACGCTGACCTTTTCGAAGCCGCGGAAAGCGGTTCTTTTTCAGTCCGCCCGACGGCCTGATTGGCCGGCGCTCCAAACAAGATTTCGAATTCGCGTCGCAAGACCGTATCTACGTCCGCCAGCGACACCGGAATGCCGAGGTCGGCGAGGCTTGTCACGCCATACTTACGTTCGTTCACCCCGCAAGGAACAATGCCGGAGAAATGCGAAAGATCCGGATCGACATTAAGCGCCATGCCGTGGAGCGTGACCCATTGCTTCACGCGGATGCCGATGGCGGCAATCTTGTCTTCGCAACCATCGCCCTTGTCCGGGCGCCGCACCCAGACGCCGATGCGATCCTCGCGGCGCTCGCCGCGTACATTGAAAACCGCCAGCGTCCTTATGATCCATTCCTCAAGGGTGGCGACAAACCGGCGAACGTCAGGTCCGCGAGTTTTGAGGTTGAGCATCACATAGGCAACCCGTTGACCCGGGCCGTGATAGGTCAGCTGACCTCCGCGGCCGGTTTCGTGCACGGGAAAACGCGCGTCGATCACGTCGGCGGAATTGGCACTGGTGCCGGCGGTGTAAAGCGGCGGATGCTCGAGAAGCCAGACGAGTTCGGTCGTCTCGCCTGCGGCGATTGCGGCCGCCCTGGCTTCCATCTCGGCAATCGCCATGTCGTAGGCCACGAGGGAATCGCTCGTCCGCCACTCGACCGGTGCCATTCCAGCTGGCATCGGAAGGCCGACATTCAACGTGTTTCGCGCGTTAACCACTCGTTCACCATACCATGATGACCTGTCGGTTCCCTGCCATAGCGCAGAATGCGCAATAGGAAACAAACGTGGCCACACTCGACAAAGTCGGAGTCGACATCACCGTCGTTCTTGGCACCACATCCATGCCGGTCCACCAGGTCCTGCGGCTGGGCCGCGGCGCCATCATCGAACTGGATGCTTCCGAGGAAGACGCCGTCAGCATCCTTGCGAACAATCTGCCGGTCGCCAAGGGGACCGTGGTTGTGAACGGCAACCGCATTGCCGTCACCGTCGCAGAGCTATTGCCGCGGCCGCCGGACATGCGTTGAGCCCGAGCCAACAGGCTCAATCTCCAATGAAAATTAGGCGTGGGGCGGGTCGGGCGCGGCCCTTGTCCCTCAACAGCCTATTTGTTACATGGTCCGCCATCATCGGGACGCAGGGTTTTCAGACCTTTTCGTCCTTCCCCCATGCGGCCGTGGCGGAATTGGTAGACGCACTAGCTTGAGGTGCTAGCGGGGCAACCCGTGGAGGTTCGAGTCCTCTCGGCCGCACCAGGGGCCCGGTTTCCGTCGCCGGATCAGCAAGATACTGGAGCACAAGGACATCTGGACTGCCCAAAGTACAAATGGGCAGTACAAATGTCATTCCGCTTGGCCACGCCACGCTGCTCGAAGTCAGGCTCCATCACGGTCCGTAGGGGATTAGAGAAGCGGAGTTTCTTGAGTTCGCCCTTCGGGACTACTCGGCGACGATGGACGCGGAAACCCTAACCAAAAGGCTGGGGCCTCTCCGTTTCGTGCACTGAACTCTGCGCGGATCGCAATTCAGTACTACTGCCAAGCAGCGCAAGTGTTGCCATTCCACCGCAAGCATCTGCGAGCTTGACGCTTGTGGTGTCTGGACACGCAGACACCGTTAACTCGTGTCATGCCCGGTCCGCATGCAGCAGCCGCCTGCGTGATGATGCTGTCCGGTTCATGAACCGGAGCAACGGGTGTTGCCTGTGCTGGCATTGCGGTGACTAACGCGAAGATGACAAAAGCGATCAACCTAAACATTTGTTCCTCCCATGAGGCTGCTTGCCCGATAAGGCGAAATGCACCTCGTCGCAGCAGGTCCAATTCAATTTTTGCGGTCATTGCTCAATCTTCCTCCCATTCGCCTGCGAGTTGAAAATTGAGACAGGCAAATCTATCAGAAGGGCCCCAACTTGGCTGCGCTCCAAGCCGTCATTCACGCAGTTGTGGTCGGTATCATTATGCTGATCAGAAAGGGGCTTGTAGACGCCGCCTCGGTATCAAGCGATCCTTTGTCTTGCCTTAGAAATCGGCGAGAGGAGGCTTCAATGCGCTGGCTTTACCTGGCCGTGATCATTGTCTTTGCTGCGGCTACTTTGCTTTTTATTCTGCAAAATGGCGACCTCGCTACAATGTCCTTTCTTGGGCTTAGTTTTCGCGCGCCTTTTGCAATCCTAATTGCCATTGCTTACGTTCTTGGAGCCGCGACGGGTGGCAGCCTATTTGCGTTGCTGCGCCGTTCCTACCAAGGCTCGCAGCGCCCTCCGTCGTAGGCCAAATGTCAGTTTATGGCGATTGAGCCGGCACCATCACTTAGTGCGGGCTTATTGATGCGAGGTAGCCTTTTTCCACTGGTGTTTGCGGATCCGAAAATGGCTGCTGACTTGATCAATGGGTTCGGCGGCAGGCCGACATTCTCCGATCGAGCGATACTAGCGCTGCCTCTGAGATGGCGGCCGCAAGCAACAATCGCGTAATGGGATTGATCGGCATCACCAAGGTTGCCACGCATGCCTAACGGCCGAAAAAAGGAAAAGGGTTCGGATCAAGATAGCGCGGCTCTTGCGCGTATCCGTATACCTCGCTCGCTGCTTCGGTCGGTGCTTCGTGCGTCCTCTCACGAAGTACATGCACCACCTTGTGATTCCGATCGACGTGCGCCTTCTTTCGAGCGACTGACGTTTGTTTGATTGGCTTAGCGAGACGCTCTGTTTGCGATTCGACCACAATGGTTGGAGCGGATGGCTTTCGTTCAATGGGCGACTGTAGCGCCATCAGGCCGGCAATTCCGACGCTGATGATAGCCGAAACCCCGACAAGATAGGCGAGCAGGCCGGCAAAGCCACGCACTCATTTTACTCCAGACGCTATCACACACCGCACTACCACATTCGGAATTGGCGATTGTGACACAGGCATGCTCTCCGCATATGATGCCGGAAGCGGGTAACTACAATAGCAATGTGCGCTACGCATTTAATTTGAGACGTAAACTGCTGTTTTTGATTTATATCAATAGTTGGCGTGGAAATACGCCTAAAGGTTTTGCAACAAATGGAGTTGAACATGAAAACCGTGACAACACTATTTGCCTTTCTTGCAATCCTGATTCTGATGACGGCGGAAAATACTCGGACCGCGAACGCGGTTGTGTACTGTCAGTACATTGACTATCCCGTGGGTTGCGTCGCAAGACCTGGCGTCGTTCTGAGGCCGCGCGTCGTGGCACCTGTGCGAAATCAGGCAATTCGCGAAAACCGCGAAACCACTGGCGTCGGTGACGTCAATCGCGGAGGCCCAGTCAATCGGGCAGGGCGGCGCTAATACGCGCTGCGATTGCTAAAGGTCACGAGCGCGAGATGCCCGCTGTGGGCGATTTCCCGCGATGCTCGCTATGGTCGCTTTACCCACGAGAGCAGACAGTGATGGCTGCTTTTGGGATGTCCGTTCAGTGCCGATTCCGAAGAGAAGCGCGGGCCCGTACGCGACATCGACAGCGTACCCCGTGGATAGTCTGAAAGCGTTTGACCCGAAACGACCGATAAGAGAAGCGGACATTCATTGTCCCTAAGGCCAATTGCCAGACAATCGGCTTCGGCGGCACCCTCCAAAGAAAAATTATTATGGAGGATCGTCATATGATTAGAATAATCAGCGTTGTCTTTGTTCTGGGCCTCGCGTCTTCATCGACACAGGCGATGCCGCTCGCGGCTATCCAGCAACCGGTCAGCATGGTCACGGAAGTCGTCGCCGGGTGCGGAGTGGGCATGACACGAGTTAACGGTGTCTGCGTGTCCAGACACCACAAGCGTCAAGCTCGCAGGTGTGCACGATGGAATGGAACTACTTGCGCGAAATACTACTGAACCGACACCGTAGCCGCGGTTTCGGGGCTGATTGGTCAAAGCGCGAGGCCGCCTCAGTTGGCGGCCTCTTTCATTTCAAACGAAACGCGCGATGTCCGTTTTTGGCGGTGGTCTCGACCGGTCGACGCAACACCTATCGTGAACAGAAAAGATAGATAGCGTGTGCTGATCAGCGAAAAATGACGGCCAGGGCTATCTGCGGCCCGAGAAACCAGGGGCTTTGGCATTGCAGGCAGCCGGAGGACTTGAAAGCGATTAGCCGAGCATTTGGTACGCGTTACGCAAGTGTTGCGTCGATCGGTTGAGCTGGCAGCCAATTAGCGGACATTCATTGTCCCTAAGGTCAATTGGCAGACAATCGTCTTCGGGAGCAACCTCCAAAAATATACGGGCTCCGGGGCGGCGACGTACTTATAGGAGGTCGTGATGTCGAAAGTAGTAACAGTCGGAGCGACAGCACTCTTCGCTTGCGTTTTGTGCGCAACTCCGCTTTCGCTTCGATTGTTGTCCGAAAGAAACGTAGCGTTATCTGTGGACAGCGCCTCAGCCGAGATCGGTCGTCCCCTAACTCCGGGAAGCGTTGCGGGCGTTAATCGCAGGGTACATCGACGCGCGTATCGGCGTGGGTACTACGGGAATTATGGTTATGGATACAGGACATACCAGCCATCGTATGCATATGGATACGCGTATCAGCCATCGAACCGCTATGGCTACTACCAGCAACCCTATTCTGGATATGGGACTCGGTATCGGCAATGGTGGCAATACTGATCGCGCGATCAGCATAATTGGAGAAGCCCCATTGGCCGCTCGCATGTAGCGGGCGACCGAAGGTGCCTAACCAGACCACCGCGCTCTCAATCGACATGAGCATGCCAAGGACTGAGTGAGTGCCCTTGGCTCTTGCACGCAGTTAGTCAAACCATCCGGAGGATAGCCAATGCAAAAGATTATTTTTGTAGTCGGCTCCATCGTGTTGCTCTCGACAACTTACACGATGGCGCAACAACGAGAGGTCGCAAGGGAATGTGCCGCTGATGTCAGGGCGGCGTGTGGAGACGTGCCGACGGGCGGGATCAGGGCCTGCCTTAACTCGCATCTAGCGGACCTCACCCGGCCGTGCCAAGCGGTGCTGCTCGGGGCGGCGGCAATTGCGAGCGAATGCCGCGGCGACATCAGTGCGAAGTGCGCAGGCGTGGAACTCGGCGGCGGCAGAATTGAAGCTTGTTTGCAGTCTCACCTCGCAGAACTCAGCGCGCCCTGCATAGATAGCATGGCGCGAACAGTCGGCAGCGGCGGGTAACCCCGTCGTCTGAACATGCAACTGGCATCGATTGGCTAGGAGACCCACCGCTTGTTGAGGCAAGCGGTGGGGACGCTCGCACCGCGCGAAGGCTCGCGGTGCCGCCGACCGCACAATATCCGCTATTCGCACCAAGCGGACATGAGCTTGCACTGCAAATGTCTGCTTCTGACCCAAAGCGGACAATAGTTCGCATAGTTTTCCAAAACCCGTAGGACTGTCTCCACCGCAGGGCATTGCGCCCATGTGCTTGGGCCAATGCACCTTGAACCATTGTCCTTAGTGCCAATGCACTCAAGGACAATAGCTCGCCCAAGGTCAATCCATCAGGATTTATTATGGCAATTCGGGCACGAGGTAAGGCCGATGTGGATGATCATTTGGAGCGCGACAATTGCGATGGCGGTTGGATTTTCGGTCTTGGCCACCCTGCTGAAAGACGGTGTAACGTTTGCGGGAATGTCCGGTAATAAGCGGACAGTCGAGCCTACTCTTGCAGCGGTATCAATCTCGAAAAAACTCTCAACAATACGGTGGCAATGAGCAAGACGAGACTGCACTGATCCTCGATAGTGCGTGCTCCGCATCTGTCGATATGCATCAAATTGAAGGCGGCCCTTTCGGCTAGCTTTCGAAATCAACCCGGAGGTTGCGATGAGTGAAAAGGTCAAATTGAAAATGATTTCGCGTCGAGGGGTTTTTTCGCTTCTGGGCAGTGCGGCTGCATTGAGCCTTGCAGTGCCGGCGACGCTAATGACCGCAACGGACGCCGAGGCCCGCGTAGGTAATCCTGCCTCAGCCGTGAGCGTTGCGGGCGCGAATCGGCGTGATCGACGTCAGGACCGGCGCTATAAGAAGAAAAAGAAGAAACCAACTGATTCAGAAGAAAAAAAATAAAAGGCAGTGCGTTTGAGGGCTACCAAAGGATGTTCCCCTTCTGCATTAAGTGCAATGTTCGCTTTTGGCACTTAGCGGACTTTTCAATCACGTTCAGGAATGTGCGGTATTGGGGGTAAAGCAAACATCGTGTTAGTTCCGAGAATGTCCGCTAATGACCCAATGCGGACATGTGCCCCTAAGGGAAATTGCCGGACAGTTATTTTTCGACCAACTTTTTACTATGGATGCCATGGTTTTTGGGGGGCGATCGATGAATAGGGTGCTGGCGCGTTTTGCCTACCGTAAGAGTTCTCGAAGCATTTCTGTGCGTCGTTCAACACTAAATCTCTCACCAATGCTTTTGAGTGATTGCAATCAGCAAATCGTAAAGAACAACATTCTCGCGCTTCGGCGAGGTCCTATCCGTTATCGCCGCAATGCAATGATCGTCTGTGAGGGAGACCCCGCCGATTACATTTTTCTTGTCGTCGAAGGTACTGTCCGAAGTTGCAGATCTTATCAGGACGGTAGCCGCGGTATCGTCGCTTTTCATTTCCCCGGAGATCTTTTTGGCTGGAGCGGCGATCCAGTACATTCACTCTCCGCAGAGGCGGTGACAGATACGCTGATATTGTTTTTTAAACGCAAGGCTTTGCTTTCTGTGGCCGCTCAAGACAGCAAAATTGCGAGTTATCTGTTGGCCGCAACAACCAATGACCTTCGACGAGCCCAGGAGCATTCTCTGACATTGGGCAGGCTTGCCAAATCCCGTGTGGCGACATTCCTGATTGACTTGTCGGCAAGGACGGGAAAACCGAAATATCTTAAACTGCCGATGTCACTCCTCGATATTGCCGATCATCTCGGCCTTAAAATGGAGACGGTTAGTCGGACAATTGCCGCACTAGAAAAATCGGGAGAAATTACACGCGCATCGTACCGAACTCTGGTTCTGCGAAACCGCGCTTTACTTGCCTGTACAATTAGCAATAGCGCTTTGCGTTCAGTAAACTCAGAATGAAATGGAAGCTGTCCGCTATTAGCACTTAGCGGATCGTGAAACGCCGACTCCGAATGTTCGATTTCGCGGCTAAAGCGGGCATGCGCTTTTGCACCGCAAATGCCTGATTTTGACGGTCGTCTCAACCGGTCGGCGCAACACTTTAATCCTGGATGGAAAAGAGCGAGTGTGTAGCCAGGGATCAGCGATTTCGTCGTGGTTTCACTGCAGCAGAGAAGACGGAGGAGCTGTGGAATCGCTGGGAGAGAGAGGAATCGCTGAAAGCGATCGAGCGAGCATTTAGTAGGCCGTCAACTTCCAACTATTGCCAAATAGCCACGCATGGGGAGAGATTTAAGGCCTGTGTTGCGCCGACCGGTTGAGCCGGCTACCCCTTAGCGGACAGCCTACCGCCTTTTTTGTTTGTCCGACATTGTGCTCCAATAGCCTCAGGATGCAAACTCAACGGGTTCACGACACGCTTGGTGAGCACAAGGGTCTGGGCAGCGCATGGCCATCTGGGGTCACATCCGTCGTATCAGCGAAGTCGCCTCGCTCGTTGTCTTCCTAGCGGCGTGGCTCGGTTGCCCGGCTGGATTCGCGGCTGAGTCCAAACGCGTATTATTGCTTCATTCTTTTGGCCAGACTTTCAAGCCCTGGAGCGAATATGGCCAAGCCATCCGCGCAGAACTGGATCGGCAATCGCTGTGGCCGCTGGACATCATTGACTATTCACTGGTCTCGGCCCGTTTCAACGATGAGAACCCGGAGGCTCCGTTTGTCGAGTATCTCCGTGCCCTGTTTGCCAAACACCCTCCTGACCTGATCGTGAGCATCGGGGCGCCCGCGGCAGCCTTTGTCCAGCGAAACCGGCAGCACCTTTTTGCCACCACCCCGATGGTGCTCATGGCGGTGGATCAACGTCGAGTACAATATTCAAGTCTCACCGCGAACGACGTCGCCGTCCCGGTGAGGATCAACTATTTGGCAGCCTTCGAGAACATCCTGCAAGTATTGCCGGAGACCAAAAATGTGATCGTGGTTGTCGGGGCTTCTCCGCTTGAGAAATTTTGGAAGGAAGCGATAGGAAAGGAGGTAGAGCCTCTTGCAAACCGAATTAAGCTTTCATGGACAGATGAGTTGTCATTTGAGGAGATGCTAAAACAAGCCTCCGTGCTCTCGCCGCATACTGCGATTTTCTGGGAGTTGATGATTGTCGATGCGGCGGGTGTCGTACACGCAAGCGACACGCCATTGACAAGACTTCATGCCGTCGCTAAGGCGCCGATTTTTTCTTATGACGAATCCTTCTTCGGCAGTGGGATCGTAGGCGGCCCGATTCTCTTGGTGGCTGATAGCAGTCGACAGACGGCTGCAATTGCCATTCGCATCCTTGGCGGCGAGAAGCCGAGCGAAATCAGGACACCGCCGGTACAATTTGCAAGCCCAGTTTTTGACTGGCGGGAAATGCGGCGGTGGGGCATCAGCGAGTCAAGTCTGCCGGCGGGCAGCAAAATTCGGTTCCGAGAGCTCGACCGTGTGGGAGCAGTACCGTTGGGAGATTCTGCTGATCATGGCCGCGCTGGTTGCGCAATCGCTTTTAATAGGGCGTCTGATTCTACGAGCACCGTCGCCGCCGCAACGCGGAAGTGGAAGCACGCCGCCGGATCGCGGAACTGGCGGTTATGAACCGTCGTTCCGCCATTGGCGAAACGTCAGCCTCGATTGCCCACGAAATTAATCAGCCGCTGGGCACTATCATATTGAACGGTGAAACGGCCTTGGGATATCTTGCTGAGAAGGCCCCAAACCTCAAGGAGGTAGCCGAGTTAGTCCAGTCAATTGTTAGCGATGGCCTCCGAGCGAGCCAGGTGGTCGCGTCGGTCAGAGCGATGTTCAAGAAAGACATTCCCGACCGCACTTTGCTCGACCTCAACGACGTCATCCACGAAGTGCTTACGCTACTCCATGTCGAACTGGAGGGGCATGGCGTCGTGGTGAGGATATCATTGGCGGAACGATTGCCGCGCCTACTCGCCGATCACATTCAGATGCAACAGGTCATTCTCAACCTGATCAGGAATGCGAGCGAGGCCATGAGATCGACCGCGGCGGGCGAGCGCATTTTATGGCTCAAATCGGCGGCAACTGACGCCGGAGAATGTATTGTGGCGGTCGAAGACTCTGGCCCTGGAATCGACCCGGAGAAATTGGAACATATCTTCGAGCCGTTCTTCACGACCAAGGGGGCTGGCATGGGTATGGGCCTGTCGATTTGCCGCTCTATCGTCACAGCTCACGGCGGGCGACTGAACGCTCGGCGCGTGCGGGGTCGGGGGATGGCGTTTGAAATTGTCCTCCCGCTGCCGCAGTAGCGCTTGCAAATGGCCTGAACAAACAATTTCATTGATTCCCGAATGTCGGCTTCTGGCACTAAGCGGACATGGACTATTGCACTGCACATGTCTGCTTTTGACCCGAAGCGGACATAAGTATTGTATGGTAATTTACGCCAACAGAAAAGTACCCTCGTAGGCTCGACGATTTATTCACGTCGTCGCGTGATTTGATTTACGTCAATGCGCGCAGGATATGGACCGCCTCGTATGACGAACTGTGCAGTATTTAATAGGACGAGCAAAATGAAACTTCGATTGATTAGCATAGCGTTTGCAATATCGCTTCTTCCGTTGGCTGCGAACGCGCAGGTTGTCATCAATATGGGAGCATTTACATGCAGCCAATATCTATCGATGTCGCCATCGATGTCTCGTGACTTTTCTGCGTGGATGAGCGGTTGGTTCAGCTATCAGACCCGCAGGACAATTTTGGATTTGGGCGCACACCAGAACAATATCGCGAATTTAAAATCGTGGTGCCAATATCGTCCGCAAGCAAGCGTGATGACTGCCTTGCAGAGCGTGATCCCGCAGTAATGTTTTTAATTCCCGGAGATAAGTTATGAGATGCAATGTTCTTTTCGTAGCAGCGACTATGCTGGTGGGTGCCACGCTGCAAAGTGCGGCTCAGATCAGCGTGGATATGAATCAGATCACCTGTGGAAGCTTTATCGGATACACTCCGGACGTTCGGGATTTCGTCCGCTTTTGGATGAGCGGCTATTACAATGCGGCCGCCAATAGCAACGTCTTAAACTACGATCGCTTCCAAAAGAATTCGGCAAAGGTCACGGCTTACTGCAGAAAACACAAGTCCCAAACTCTGCCTACCGCGATCAAAACCCTTGGCTTGTGGTAGTGATAGACGGGTCGCATCCCGAACGGCCACTTCACGAGCGGCTGGCGATGTGCCGGGCTTCGACAGCGTTGTCGCTATGATAGGGTTGCATTTGGCGAACGTTGGAAGCGCAACCCCTCATCTTCGTCAGTGTGTTGGTGACTGCTCGGCCTAGCTGTCCAATTGCTTCGTCGGTGAGGATCGTCCTCGTGTCTGCAAGCCGGTCGACGCTTGCATTAAGGGCGGTCAGCGCCTCTTTTAGTCGCGCAATTTCACCTTGGACGCCTGGGTTTTCTCCCATCTTGATTTCCCTAAGGGTACTGCCAAGCGTGCGGGCTTCCTCCGTCAGGTTCCCGAGATTCGCCAGCACATCTTTGGACGGGAGATCGAGTTTTGACAGCACCGCTTCCGTCATTGTCGTAACTACCTTTCCGGCAAAGTTATCGACACGCACCATCGCAACGAGCGCAAGAATCGCAGCGACGATCACCAGGATCGATGTCGCGTTAAGCAGCGCGATCAGAAACTCTACCGGCAGCCTGCGCAACCGCGCGAAGATCTCCTTTTGAACGGGTTTGGACAAAGGCGCCTCCTATCGTGTTCCATCGCTCCGGCCTACTGACCCTTGATAGAAAACCTGTCGACCAAGCGGTTCTGACGGTAGTAGGTCGGTCGCGTGACACCATTACTTTGGGGTGGCGCTTCGGCCCGCGCTGCGCGCGCCGCGGGCTCGATCTTTTCTAGAATCTCAGGCTCCGACTTGGGCTGAGCAGAAAGTACCGCCTGCGACGCCATGTCGGGTGTGGGGGCTGGCGCGTTGGTGAGAGTTTTTATCGCGTCGGGATGCCATGGTTCTGGCAGACCGATGCGGTTGTTGGTGACCATCATTGGCGAACTGCGCTCCAGCGTTGCATCCGCAACGAACAGCAGTGCCACCAGTATAAAACTTACAACTCCGAGAAGAGCGAGAACTCGCATTGCCGCGCTCCAACATAATCGCCTCGGGTCGAGGCCGAGACACAAAACCCATCATCCATCCGCCGCCCACCGTATGCGTACGCCGACCATACGTGGCCAAAGGACACGTATCTTTGGTCGCCCCGCAGCCAAGTAGGATTTTGTCCGACTACGTTCGAACTACTTTGGCCGATGCGGGGGATGCCGCGCGACATCACCCGCTAGCGCCCGAAGATGAAAAACGGGGACGGCAGGGGCGGCCTAGCCTCGTAGACCGGCCGGTACTGCGGTGGTGGTGACGAACTATAAAGGGGGGCATCTGGAGTCAAAGGCATCGGCCGGGAGCGCGCCACCGTCGGCGATGCCATATCGGAGATCGAGCCGCTCAGCACCACCTTGGTGTTGGCCATTTTCTCGTGTTTCACAAGTCCCCACAGCGTGGCGGCGTTTTTCACCGACAGCCGCACGCAGCCATGCGATACCGCATGGCCGAGATTGCGCTGCTCGTAGGTGCCATGAATAGCGTTGCCGGTCTGGGTGAAGAAAATCGAATAGGGCATCGGCGCATTGTCCCACTCCTCGCTGAAGTGGTCGATCTCCATGCGGAACGGCTTAAATGTGCCGCTCGGCGTGTCATGGCCACGTCCTCCGGTCGTCACCGGCCAGTCGTAAAGTTGCTCGCCATTGACCGTGACAGTCATGCGCTGGGTGGATTTGTCGACCTCAATTAAAAGGTCGGCGTAGGCGGCTTGGCCAAGCGTCAGCACTGCAATGGTGGCGGCAGTTAGCGGCGCGATGACGCGGTTGATACGCATAGACGAGGACTCCGGGCACAACGTTTGCGTACACACACTCCAACTAGCCCCAAGTACCAAAAATAATCATAGCTTTGTGCTCAACGGTCGTTGACCCAGATCAAAATGGCTTCCGATTAATGTGATCTGTTTGCGCATATGAAGATCAGCGATTTAGTTGATCGCCACATTGTCCTAGTAATCGGGGCCGTGATGGTCATATTTGTGGCCGGTCTCTTGTTGAATGCGCTCTCTCGCTGAAATCACCGAACTCTGCGGCAGACCAGCTCCAGAAGCAGGGTTAAAAAGATGAATGATCCAAGGACGCGCCGTATTCTCATCGCCTTGGTTATAGGCATCATTTTGTTTGCCGCAGGCATGGCCCAACATTACTGGCCGTAAAAATTGCGCCAGCTAATGTCGTCTTTGAGGGAATTGCCTTTCGTTCCACGTATCGTGGACCGACTTGATGCAGATCAACGGTTCTTGATGAGTATGGTCCGAAACTATTTTAAAGAAAGATGGAGAAGCGTCGTGAATTTGGCCGCATTGGGCCGGTTAGTACTGATCGTACTAGCGGCCGGGGTGGGCCCGGCGATCGGTCGTTCCGGTCCCGCGACTGCCAGTCCGTATAAATCGAAACAGATCCGCGTCGAATACGATGTGCCGGGGAATCCATCGCATCGGCTCATCTATGAGAGACTGAAGCAGGTGCGGGCCCTCGAGCAAATACAAAAGTTGCTCAGCCCGCTTCGACTTCCGCGTCCGTTGCTTCTCAAGGTTTCCGGTTGCGATGGTGAGTCGAACGCTTGGTATGACGGAAGTGTCGTGACCGTCTGTTACGAATACCTAGCAGACATTCTGAAAAACGCGCTGGAGGGAAAGCTACCGAGCATTATTACACAAGACGATGCCATCCTCGGCCCCTTCATGGACGTGTTCTTACATGAAACTGGACATGCCGTTTTCGACCAACTGAACGTGCCGGTGCTTGGCCGGGAGGAGGACGCTGCAGATTTGTTTTCCGCCTACATTATGCTGCAGTTGGGTAAGGAGGATGCGCGTCGGTTGATCCTGGGTAATGCCTATCAATACAAAGAAGACGTTGTGAACCCGCAGGTACCCCTTACGAAATACGCCGATGAGCACGGGATTCCAGCGCAGCGATTTTTTAACGTGTTGTGTATTGCGTATGGCGCTGATCAAAAATTATTTGCGGATGTTGTCGAGAAAGGGTACCTGCCGAAAAAACGAGCGGAAGACTGTGATGTCGAATATGAGCAGGCTGCTTTCGCGTTCAAAACGCTGATAGGTCCTTATATCGATCGGAAGCTTGCGAAAAAGGTTCTCGGTACATGGATGCGGGACGTGGATGCCCGGCCAAAGGCGCGCGGTAAATAGTTGCGGCATCCAGGCTGCAAAAGCGTCGCCAAACAATTCCGCGCCATTCGTTGATATCTATCAAATATCTATAAGAAATGACTATGGGGCCTTTGGTCATTTAAAAAGCGCAACAGCCCGAAAGGGTAGGAGGTTGCCATGAGTGAAAGAATAGAATTGGAATCGATTTCGCGCCGAAGGGCTTTTTCCTTTCTGGGCTTGGCGGGCTGAGCCTCATAGTGCCGGCGACGGTGATGACCGCAACGGATGCCGAGGCCCGCGTAGGTAATCCAGCCTCTGCCGTGAGCGTTGCTGGCGCGAATCGGCGTGATCGACGTCAGGACCGGCGCTATAAAAAGAAAAGGAAGAAACCAACTGACTCAGAAGAAAAAAAATAAATTGCAGTGCGTTTGAGGGCTACCGGTGGCCCGTTCCGCTTGAGATTTTCGTGCCCGATGAAGGAATGCAAACATCGCCCGCGGGAGGCCTTGGGATTCGAAACTCCTGCGGATAGACTAACAGCGGTGTTGCAGTGGCCGGTGGAACTCACCGTCATTAGCGGGCGTTCCGCTACCCGGCATCGCTTGACGCATGTCAATGTCGAGCTGTCTAAGAAGGCTTTGTAATTTTTGTCCTTTGTGATGCATTTCACGTCCTTACAACCGGACCCGCGAAGTGCCTGTAGCACCTGTCCCAACCCGACTCTCCCTTTGCGTGGCGTTCGGCATAGTCACGACGGTGTTAATGGGCGCAAATGCGAAAGGCCAAGATGCCGAACCAAGGTCGTATACGAATACGCCGGTCGGACTAAATTTCCTGATTGCCGGCTATCTTTACTCTGAGGGCAAGATTGCCTTCGATCCATCTTCGTCGATCGCCGACGCACAATTTCATTCCCATACGGGGGTCTTGGCCTACGTGCGATCCCTCGATGTTGGGGGCAAATCCGCTAAGTTTGATGTGATACTACCCTATTCGTCTTTTTCGGCGCATGGCCTCGTGGATGGCCAGCCCAGACAGCGAGAAATATCTGGGTTTGGCGATCCGCGATTTCGCTTTTCGGTGAACCTGTTTGGCGCTCCCGCACTTTCAGTGAAGGAATTTGCGAACTACCAGCAGGACCTCATTATCGGGATAAGCGCGCAAGTGTCCGCCCCGCTGGGACAGTACGACAACAGCAAATTGCTAAACCTCGGCAACAACCGGTGGTCGTTCAGACCTGAGTTGGGTATCTCCAAGGCGTGGGGTCCGTGGACGCTGGAGCTTGCCCCCAGCGTTACAATTTTTACCGAGAATACTGATTTCTTCAACGGGAACACCTTCGCTCAGGCGCCGATTTACCTGGTGCAAGGGCATATCATTTATAATTTTAGATCTGGCGCCTGGGTATCACTGGATGGCACTTACTTCTCGGGCGGCCGCACGACCTTGAATGGCGTGAGAGGGGATAACGAGCAAGCGAATACGCGTGCGGGCTTGACCGTCGCTCTACCGGTGGATCGCTACAACTCTATCAAACTTAATGCCAGCACTGGTATCTCAACGCGCACCGGCAGCGAGTTCAGCGTCTTCGGTGTCGCGTGGCAGTATCGTTGGGGTGCCGGATATTGAATTGGCCACTAACTGACAGTCCCTGATGGACAAGCTGAAGTGTCCGCTAAGTCCATATAGCGGAAAACATCATGCGTTCATGTGCGCTGGGATGTAGAGCTGTCGGCTTTGCAGTCTCAATTCGAGAGTTACAAGCCTGACCAAAAGCGTCGCGGTAAACGATTTCTGCGTCCGCAATAGTGTCATTTGGAGCGCTATGCTTGGTTACAAGGCGCTATTCGTGGATTACTCGAGGGGTTCTGGTCCCACCCACTACGAATATGACATGACCATGCATGGGCCAATCATTGGCATTACCGCGCGGTTCTGACGACAAGCTCTCTTGATCCCCTTCTTGTTGGAAGATCGCCTAAGGCTGATTTTCAGTT
Organism: uncultured Alphaproteobacteria bacterium; assembly: GCA_963815055.1. GTDB lineage: Bacteria > Pseudomonadota > Alphaproteobacteria > Rhizobiales > Xanthobacteraceae > Pseudolabrys. The sequence continues at coordinate 100,392 of CAWFEU010000003.1, forward strand.
GGGAGACACCTGACGTCCAGAGTGCCAACGGTCCACCCCATCCTACTTGCAATTTCTGTGTTACTGAGCCCGTGCCGACAAGCTAGCGGATATGCGGTCTTTATTTTTTCGCACGGCACATCAATCTGCTTCGACGGCCCTTTTGATCGCATCAAGCAGCATCTTTGCTGGAAATGGCTTACGTAAAAAACGCGATGCCGCCTGCAGCAATGGCCTGGCTTTCGATCGTCGCATCGTCGTTTCCGCTCATAAAAATGATGGGGAATTTGAAACCGTCCGCCGCCAATTGACGCGCCAGTTCTACGCCGGAAAGGTCGCCGAGTTCAATATCAACAAGGAGGCAATTCGCTCGGCATGTCGATACACAGGCGAGAAACGTCTCAGCTGAATCGAAGGTGAGTGCACCATATCCGTATGCCGAAATAAGCCTCACCATCGCAGCGCGCATTTCCGGATCGTCATCGACGACGGCGACAATCTCTTGTGAATTTGCCATGAAATCTTCCAAAACGGCGTGCGGCCACGCGGCAGCTCAGGGCGAAATCGAGGCCGGAGCTGATCGGCCTACTGGCTATGATTTCACAAAGCGTCACTCCAGCACGTGCTTGATAGACGCGACAGCCAGTTGGCGTCTTGTTATTATCTGCCAAAGTTATGGCCGCGTCGGCCAGCCGAGGTGGGAATACAATTGATAATGACTTGGCTCTGTAGGCAGGAGGGGCGAAGTCATGGGCCGTGCTGATGCCAAGCATCTCGGCACTCTTCCGAACGCATATGGAACATTAACGCGGCTCGCTTACGCGCACGCAAAAGCGACCGGAATTGACACGCGGACTTTGCTCGAAAAAGCAAATCTCACACTGCAGCAAATCAATAACACGAATCTCAAACTCAGAGTTCGCGATCAAATCAGATTTTTAGACTCTTGTCGCCGGCGCGCTCCGGGATGACCTGTTTGGGTTTCATCTTGCCCAGCCACTCGATCTTCGCGAGTTCGGCTTTCTCTATTATGTTGCGGCTTCTTCGAAGGAATTGGGTGACGCGTTACAAAAACTCGCGCGCTACAGCACGATAGCCAATGAAGGCGTGTCAGTAAAATATGTTGATGGCAGAAATGTTGGCTGGCATTCCATTACACTGGGGTCGGTCGGCACCTTGATCAGCATCAGATTGAGTTTTTTATGGCAATGCTGGTCCGTCTCTGCCGGCAGCTAACAGGCATTCGGTTGGTGCCGGTCCGCGTCCGCTTCGCACATCATCGCAGCGGCCGAACGTCGGAATTGACTAAATTCTTCGGCGGCAACGTCGAATTTGGAGCACCCGTTGATGAAGTTGTCATTCGCGCCAAGCATAAAGGATATGGCGGTCGTTAGCGCGGACCACCACCTGAACAAATTGTTGCTCACATATTGCGAGGAAGCGCTTAGTCGGCGGCGAACCCGCCGCGGCGCGTTCCGTACCAGCGTTGAGAATGCCATTGTGCCGTTGCTACCGCATGGCATGGCGCATCTTGAGGCGATTGCACGTCAGCTCGGCGTCAGTCAACGCACGCTTGCGCGGCGGCTCGCTGTGGAAAGACTGAATTTTTCCACTGTTTTAGAGAATCTGAGGATTGATCTCGCCCATCGCTATTTAGCGGATAATGATTTGTCGATTTCGCAAATTGCTTGGTTGCTCGGCTATCAGGAAGTCAGCTCCTTCACGCACGCTTTTAAACGTTGGTCGGGAAAGACCCCTCGACAGGTACGTTTTCGAAAGAAATCTTGAATTACGCGAAAAACAGAAAACTTGCACCTTGGGATCAATAGCGGACATTGCTGCATGCAAGCGCGATGTCTGCTTTAGCGGAAGCCGGGGTGCAGGTCCGTCGAGCCTATCGGAACGCCGCATTTAGCGCGAGGACAGCGAAAAAGATACCACCAAGCGACAAAGCAAATAATCTGGTGGTTGCTCTTTCCTTCATCGCCTCAGAATTGTTTTTCTGAATATTGGTTCGGGCCAATTGACCGCTACCCCACGTAGCTACTCCTGTTACGACAGCAGACTGACCAGATGATGGTCGGTAGTTTTCCCGAAGGTCTATTCTGTTTTTGCTCATTGCTGCCCCGCATTCGCCAGCTGTATTGGCAGCACAATTACTTTTGCGCCGATGCTCACGCGGTTATAGAGATCAATGACGTTGTTATTGGTCATCCGAATGCAGCCGCTCGATATGTGCTTACCGATCGACGACGGGTCGTTGGTGCCGTGAATGCGATATTCGGTATCACCGATATACATCGCGCGCGCGCCAAGCGGATTGCCGGGGCCGCCCGCGATCATGCGCGGCAGATAGGGCTGCCGAGCGATCATTGCTGACGGCGGATACCAATCTGGCCATTCGGTCTTGCGGACAATCGACTTGACACCCGACCAAGTGAAGCCTTCGCGGCCGACGCCGATCCCGTAGCGGATCGCCTTGCCGTTGCCGAGCACGTAAAAGAGGTGCGTGTGCGGCGTATCGATGATGACTGTGCCGGGCGCTTCCCGGCTCGAATAGGCGACGATCTGCCGCTGTAGGCGCGCCGACAGTTGAACCTTATCGTCGCGCGTAGGGTCCAATGAGGTAAACGAGGCAGCCTGCGGCGCAATTTGTATTTGCGGCGGCGGCCGCAGGAACGTGAAGAGTTCTTGCGCGTGTGTGGGTGCACAGGACAGCAACACTATCGCTGCTGCGCAATGGATTAGTGAGTTGATAGTTGACATGGCTTAAGCCCATTCACTGTCTTCGTCACGTCCGGTTACTTCATCGATATCGAGGTTTGGCTCTCCTGGCCCGCATACTTCGCCGGCAAGCTCGCTTTAACGACGACGTTTAGGTTTTGATTGTTCGTACCGGAAGGTCTCGCATTGTGGCCGACGAGAACGACAACGATCACGCCTACAAGTGAGACAGCCACGATCTTGAGGTGGGTGGCACGGCCGGCGCCAAAGAGCGAGGCGTTCATCGGAAGCCTCCAAAAATTCAGGTCGCTTCGATGTGAATTTAAACTTGCATTTTATCTCAGCGCATGAACTGTCCGCTGTACGTGAATGGATGAAAGATGTGCGGCTGGCTCCGGGGAAGAGCCAGCCGCGCGCGAACCCTCTCGGGGTGGGGACGAATCGAGGCACGGGTCGCGCAAGCCTTGTTGTTGGCAAGCTGCTCAGTACTGAAAGGAAATGGCGGGGCCAAATACGAGTGGCCGCAAGTCCGTTTTGATTGCGGAGTTTTTAGTAAGTGCGGCCAATTTTGCTTTTTCCTCTGATAATAGCCGCACAAGCATTCGCCGCGTCAACTCGTTCGTTTCGGTTTCCAGTTTCTGGCGAAAGTGTTCGATGTTGAGGTTTGCAATGGTCCGGTCCATGCCATCACTCCAGTCGCTTCGATTGGGGAACGGTGTCTGTAATCGACGCAAGCAATCTTCTGCGATTCGATCTGCGCGGGCCGGCCTTGCGATTGGGGGCAATGTCTTTGCACTGTGATAACGCCCGGCTGCTCTACTTTACTTCGTCAATTATCCTCATGGATTGAACTTCGCCGGACTATTGTCCTTGAGTGCATTGGCCCAAAGAACAATGGCTTTTAGGGCATTGGCTCAAGGTGCATCGGCCCAAGGGGCGTGGACGCTTGGCGCAATGTCGGGTTGCGTTGGAGGGTGAAGACGGCATGCCGGCTTGAAAAATGTACGGTGGTTTTCGAGTCACTCTACGACTTTGATGTTCTATCGAAGCGTCAAATGGACGAACGCCTACGGCATTCGATTTGAGGCCGCCACCTTCTCGATGGCATCGATCAAAGTTTTGCCTAAAAATGGTTTCGTGAGGTAAGCGGCGCAACCGGCGTCCGCCGCAACTTTTCGGCAGTAGTCGGTGTCATTGGCGGTAATGAAGATCACCGGGAGGGAAACACCCGAGTTAGTCAATTCTCTTGCCAAATCGATCCCGGATTTGTTCTTTAGTTTGATGTCCAGCACGAGGCAATGAGGTCGGCGAACGTCGGCACGTTCGTGGAAATCTTCCACGGAATCGAACAATTCGGTTTCGAAACCATGTTGGTTCAATAATCGTTTAACGCCCAAGCGCATGCTTGGGTCATCATCGACAACAAATATGGTCTTTTGCACGATCGTGGCCAAATGTTTTTGAGTCTTCTGCAGCAAGGCCCGCACCGTTCGAGCGGATTGGATTAGTCTATAGCAGCCAGAAAAAATCAGCCGCTATTTGGTCTCCACAAATCGACTGCCATTATATCGTCATCTCAAACACCTCGCTACCGGAGAGGTGGAGCAGTGCATATTGTCCTTTGGGACAGCATGGGGATAGCATCTGCGCATCCGTGGGTTCGCGCCAGCTCAGCTAATTAGGGGTCGGGCTTGTGACCTCTATCTCTCACTGCAGCCTCGGCCTTAGCCTGGATACCGAGGCGCTCGGCGATCGAGACCAGCTCAGCGAGCGATTGAACTCGCATTTTCTCCATCACTTTGTGGCGGTGCGCTTTGATAGTGCGTTCTGTTGCGCCTAATTCATATCCGATCTGTTTGTTCATTTTTCCTTGGACGACAAGCTCGAACACTTCGCGTTCGCGCGGCGTCAGAGCCGCTACAAGGGTTCGTAGCGCGCTGAGTCGGTCTCGTTGCGCTTGCGCGGCTTGATGATGCGCAACCGCGCGTTCGATAGCGGCAAACAGCTTCTCCTTTGTGACTGGTTTGGTCAAAAAATCCTCGGCCCCCGCCTTAATGGTTTGCACCGAGGTTGGAATATCGCCATGGCCAGTTAGAAATACGATCGGAATTGTAAACCCACGTTCGGCCAAACGATCTTGCAATTCGGGACCCGTCAAACCTGGAATCTGGACGTCGAGCAAAATACAACTCGGCCTGTTCTCATCCGGCAATTGTTCCAGCATTTGACGTGCCAAATCGTAAGTCGTGACTTCATAACCGGCCTTCCGCAGCAGCCGGCTGATCGCAGCCCGAAAGGAGGGATCGTCGTCGACGACATGTATGACGGTCGGCAAAGTTAGGCACCCCCGTGAACTTTATTGGCGAGGGGTAGGGCAAGCCGAATGACCGCCCCGCCAGCGGCATGGTTCTCCGCCCAAATCCGTCCTCCGTGAGCCTCGGTGATCTTTCGAGAGATGGAAAGTCCCAATCCCATCCCGAAAGATTTCGTCGTAAAAAATGGATCAAATACGTGAGTCCAGTTCTCGGGATTTATTCCGGGTCCGGAATCTCGGACAGAAAGCGAAACGACCGAATTGGCGTCTTGGGTCGTTACCAGCCGAAGAGTCTTCATTGGTGTGGGAACAGCGGCCATTGCTTCGATCGCGTTCTTGATTAAATTCAAGATTACCTGGTGAAGTTGGGTGAGGTCGGCCATTATTTGCGGAAGGTCTTCCTGAAATTCAGTTGAAACAGATACTCCGTGAAAGTGCAGATCGTTTTCAACCATCCTCAACACTTGCCGAACAAGATGATTAATATCAATCATCGTACTTTGATGGGCGGTCGTTTTAAACAGCGCGCGAACGCTTTCAATTGTTTTATTCGCGCGATCACTGTCACCCATCGTGGCCGTTAGACAGGCACGCACTTCTTCGAGGTCAGGCGCCGTTGTTTTGAGCCACTCCAGGGCTGTCAAGCAATTTAGCTGTATTGCGCCCAGTGGCTGGCTGATTTCATGCGCGATTGCGGCGGTCGCCGCCTCCACGCTCATAAGCCGATTTTCACGTTCGCGGCGCTGCAAGATGAACGCGGTGGCAAGCCGCTCATGGAGTATCAATGTTTCAGAGAGCAGCACGACTAACACAGTTTTTGATACGGCGAAGGGAATCAAACAGTTCGCATAAAAGCCAACGCTGAAGCGAGTTGGAACTAACAACGCTATCAGCGCGGTTTCCATTATCAGCGCACAGACCGCAACCATCAACCACAAATCAAGTACCGACTTTCCACGAGACCACAGCAGCAAGAGGGCGACGACACCCGTCAGTGCGGTCATTCCATTTGCGTAATATCCCAAGGGCAAGATGGCCGTGTCACTTATTACGCGAGGCACGTGGTCACGTCCTGCCGTTACGGCCGAGGTCAGCGCATACACCACGATGATTACGATCATCACGCCCCGGAAAATCGCTCGTCGCGGTGACGAATGAATCGAACCTTTCGTATGCTTGCCAGATGTCAGGGAGGCATACCCAACGATCGCGGCGGCAAGACCGGCGCGATGGGAAACATTGAGCCAGGCGGCGCTTTGAGATCCGGCCCCCAAGAGGCCTGTCGGTGTAAACGCGCCCGGAAAGGTAAGTGTGAAGGGAATGGCAATCAGACTGGAAAAGAGGTAACCGCTTGCAAGCATCAGGAGCGCGAGTGAATCAGTTGTCGAGACCTGACCGAACAGCAGAACAGCCGTGACGAGGTCGGTCACGAATACGATGGCCATCATCGTTGGAATGAAGCTGTCGAAGCGCGGCAGCGGTATGGTTGCAAATGGAGCCACCGCCCCGAAACCGACTACGGAAGCGACGATGACTGCGAACGCCCACCAGCGTTGCCACGGCGTCGCCGGCGATGTAACAAGTGAATATTCTACTGCCCGTTCCGGCAAACCAGCCTCCGCAAGCGAGCTTGAAACTAAGCGTATCGCATCGATTGCTCGTGCTTAACTCCCGGGCTGCGGGCTGTGTTGAACTTTTCGTGAAGCGTTTTGGCCGCGAATGCGTTTCGGTTTGCCGGTCCTGCAAAAACAAGCCGGAATATCAAGCACTCGTTGATCACGAAAACCCAGCTGTTCGGCGTCGATCACTTCAGGCCGGTCGGGTTATCGATCTTCTCGACGGAGGGACCATCCGGGCTGCTCGCGCGTTAGATGCCGAGCTTGTTGTAAAACCCGTACGGGCCATTGACTTTAATGTTGATCGCAGGAGTTGCCTAGGCAGGAGCGCTAATGCCGGCCTCCACCGGAATTGTTGCGGGTCTATTGTTTGGCCATGTCCGCTTTGGGCCATTAGCAAACATTACGACAAACTCGCCCGTGATCTGCATACGCAGATCAAAAATTAAAATGGACTAATTTATTGGGGGGCGGAACAGCACAGTGTAGTCGATGATGAACCGAAATTCCGGTTGAGTGTCGCGCACGTTCCCTTGCTGCCAGACATCCGCATATTGCGTCTTCAGGCGAAAGCCCTTCAGCGGACCTACCGTGGGACGGTACTGTATCCAGAGATCGAGTTCATCCCGATTGGGAATCCCCAGATCGGTGGTGGGGTTGATCGCGCCCCAGCCGTGCGTATACCACGCCCCGGCAGAAACGCCGGTAAAACCAATGGTGCCGAAATCATAGGCGACGCTGCCGCCAATCGCTTTTTCCCCGGCGTTGTCGAACGATACCTGCTGCATGTCGGTGTAGTTTGGCTTGCTGCCAAATGGCGAGTACATCTTCGAACCATCACCGGTGACGGAGGCCGCGGCGAACAAGGTCCACCCGGCATAGCTCATCTGCACCTTCGCAGAGGCCTGATACGTTTGAAAGGAGCTTCCCGTTAGCAGGTCCGTTCCAACACTTCGTTGATCAATGACGTTCGCGCCGATGACCCAGTTTGGAACTGTCTTCGGCTGCCGAAAATCGTATTCTGCTTGCACGAATCCGGTGTTGACGAAGTCCTGGACGTAGTAGTCCATGAATGCCGTTGAAAGGCCAGGGACGGGCCGGTACTTGACCATAAAGAATGGCGCACCCCGGTTTTCGACATCAGCGCTGGCCAGCGCGTTTGACATCGCTATGAAGTCATTTGAATCGCGTTGCTTCACGGTCCAAAGATAACCGAGCGCATAATCATAATTTCGATCTTTGTCAGGAAGCGTCACAAGAGTTGCGCCTTCGAAAGTGTTTGGCACCATGCGATTGTCCTGAGGATTGATGAGAGGCGTGTCCACCAGCTGACGACCGCCGCGAATTTCCTGGTCGGCAATCTGCACGCGCCCATAAATCTGCCCAAGCATTCCGAGTGAATTCTGGCCCGGGGCCAGCAGTTTTGTGCCGTCTTCGTCGAGCGGTCCGAAAAGTTTTTGGGATGTGTAGTAGGCTGCTTGAACTCCGAACAGGTCGCCGATTAGACCCGATCGAAATGCTACCCACCCACCGGCTGCCCAGGCTTGCGACCGCGATCCGTCAAAATTGTCGCGCGTCAGGTAATAGGTACGGGCCACGAATTGCAGCAGGGAATCGCGAAAGAAGGCTGGCGTATCGCCAGGCCACCGCCAATAGATCTCATTCATGTACGGCTGAGAAGGAAATTTCTTCAGGGTCCAGGATAGGCGCTCCTGATCTGCAATTTCTTCACGCGACGGCGGTAGAAGTGTCTGCGCGTGGGATTGCCTGGCTGGGCTGGCCCATATCATGCAAACTGCGATCCAGGCAGCAAAAACAATCCGCATTGCAAACGCTGCAACGCGCCGCCCGCGAAAATATTGGCGTGTTTGTAACGCCCCTGCTGGCATTTCGGCTCCCCGTAGGGATGTTATCGAGGGGGCCTGCAACTAACAAGACAGGACGTAAATACCACACCTTTGGGCGGCGTCCGAACGCGTTTTTCGCCAACCTCGGCACCATCCCATGAATTCAAGAATGGCGAGGACGTGCGAGAGTGCAGCCATAAAAGCTGCAATTTCATTCTCTATGTTCCTCTTCGGTGCGGATGGTCGACAATGCCCTTCGCAGCACTTCAAAAATGACCGCGGTTGACCAGCCAAACAACAGCACGCCATTCATAGCCGCCATGGGTCCAAGCAAATGCCAGCGCGCCACCGGCGTCACGTCGCCGTAGCCAAGCGTCGTGTAGTTTACAAAAGCGAAATAAATGAGATCGGTGCCTTCAGGTGCGGCGCTGACGATTGCATAAGCGAACGACCAGACGATCACTTCGGCAAAATGCGCGGCCATCAGGAACGACACGACCGCAGTCATGACGGTAATCAATCGAAGCGACGGATGTGATGCTTTTATCGAAATCGCGAGGCGAGCCGCCGCAATCACACCCGCCATCAGAAATGCATGGATGGCAATATTGCAAAAACTGACGGTAACACCCACGAGAATTTGCCCAAACATGCAGATCGCTCCGGCGATTTACGCCCTGTTACTAGACGCGGGGTGGTAGCAAATAAAGCGTCATCGCAAAAATAAAGTACACCAATATTACGAGCACTCCTACAAACCACGCCGAGCGCCCGCTGTTGGTCACCAGGGACACGGTCATCGCAGCGATGAGCATCATAACCACCGCGTTCGGCCAGAATTGCAGGCTCATCGGCTCCGGCCCGATGACGTAACTCAGCAGCACCAGCACCGGAGCGACAAAGAGTGCGATTTGCGCCGCGCTCCCCAACGCGATGCCCACGCTCAGGTCCAGCCGATTTTTGCGCGCCGCGGAAAATGCCGAGGCCATCTCAGCTGCTGCGCCCACCAGCGCCACGACAATGAAACCGACGAAAGCAGGGGTCATCCCGAACGCTACTGCTGCCTGCTGCACCGACTCGACAAACACCTCGCTCACCAGCGCGACCAGCACCGTGACGCCGGCCAGCGTGATCAGGGCCGGGCCCAACGGCCATGGCGCTTCACCGGGTTCCCCCTGTTCCGCGCTTCCAAAAAATTCGCGATGGGTCTTGAGCGTGAACAACAGGCCTAGTCCATAGGCGGCTATGAGCAATACAGACAGGCTCACGCTCAGCGTCGCGGTAAATGCCGACCCGGTCACGGAATCGACCTCGGAGACCGCCGAAGGAATCAACAGCGCGATCGTGGCCAAAAAGAGCAGGCCCGCTTGCAGTCGGGCACCAACTCGGTTGTATTCCTGCACGTGGTGCTTGAGCCCGCCAAGCAGAAACGACACGCCCAACATGAACAGCGTGTTGGTGACAATCGCTCCGGCGATGGATGCCTTCACGAGAGTATATTGCCCGGCGCGCAATGCGGCTAGCGCGATGACAAGCTCGGTCAGGTTGCCGAGCGTGGCGTTGAGCAGGCCGCCGACCGTATCGCCTGTCTTGGCCGCTACGGACTCGGTGGCGTGACTCAGCAACGCAGCCAATGGCACGATGGCGAGCACGGACAGCACAAAAAGCAGGGTATGCGCTTCAGCGTTGAGCTTCTTCGCGACAAATACCACGGGCACAAAGGCCAGCAACCAGAGCAGAGGGTTGTGACGGATTTCTTTTAGCAGGACGTTCATGGCGGCAGCTTCGGGATGAGTGGCGCTGATAGAGCCTGGTGGTCGCTTGGACACTTAAATTTCGGCTTTGCGCATCGGCACGGGGAAGCGTATCGTTCCAAATCGAGGTCTATTTGATCTTGATCAAAGCATCCGAGACGTCAATTCTATCAGCATCAAACTTTCAAAATAAGACGAGGAGAGCTCAGTGATGAATCTTATTCGTGCGATCAAATTTTGCTCGGCCATTCTGGTGGCGGCGGTTATTCTCGCTGGGGCTGGCCCCTCGCAGTCTTATGCGGATACCGGTTCGGTCCGCCTTAAGGTCACTAAAGTCGGGTTCATTGTGGGCGTTGGCGGCGGTTCCGGCGTTCTGCATTTCAGGGGCCATAACTACCGGCTGAGCGTCGGCGGTGTTGGCGTTGGGACCATCGGAGCAGCGGGGGCGGACCTGGTTGGGACCGCGAGGAACCTTCGCACGGCGGCCGACATTGCGGGTACGTATACGGCCGCTTCGGCCAGCGTCGCAGTGGCGGGCGGCGCAAAAGCCGTAACGCTGCAAAACTCGAACGGCGTCGTGTTGACTTTGCATGGCAGGCAGGTCGGGTTCGAAGCCTCGCTTAGTCTGAGCGGGCTGACGATATCTTTACAGTAACAACAAGCGAGCAGAATGTCCGCTTCGGCCCGGAAGCGGACATTCTGCTGCATTTCGTGTGAGGATCTTTGGTGCCGGCGGCCCTTAGGGCAACGCGCGCTCGGCTAATATATCTCGCGGACAAAATTTCGCCCCAGCAGCGACCGCTGATCGTTGTATTTGTTCTTATCAAGCCGTTTCGACAATTTTATCTTTTCATTCCGGATTGTCTTGTGCGGTATCGACGAAAGAATATGCGAAATGCAGTTAAGGCGAGCGCGCCGCTTGTCGTCGGAGCGAACGATGTTCCAGGAGGCGTAGTCGCTATCCGTTGCCTTTAGCATCATGTCACGCGCTTTCGAATATTCGTACCAAAGTTTGTACGACTTGAGATCCATCGGGCTCAGTTTCCACTGACGCAGTGGGTCGTTGATGCGCGCGAGAAAGCGGCGTTCCTGCTCGTCCTTGCCGACCTCCAGCCAGAACTTGATGAGAATGATGCCGGCATCGACAATATACTTCTCGATTTCCGGACATACATCGAGGAAGCGCTGATAATTGCGCTTGCTGACAAACTCCATCACGTGCTCGACGCCTGCACGATTGTACCAGCTTCGGTCGAAGATCACGACTTCACCCGCGGCCGGAAATTGTTGAATGTAGCGCTGAATGAACATTTGCGTTTTTTCGCGCTCCGACGGCGGGGGGAGGGCAACAATCCGGAACACGCGCGGGCTCAGCCTTTCGGTAATCGCCCTGATCGTGCCGCCTTTACCGGCGGCATCGCGGCCCTCGAAGACGATAATTGCTCTGGTGCCGTTGGATTTGACCCATTGCTGCAAGTGGCAAAGCTTGATCTGAAGCTTGTGCAGTTCGGCCTCGTAGGCCTTGCGCTTCATCTTCTTCGTCGGCTTGTCGGGTGAAGGTGCCAATGTCGTTCTTTCGCAATTGTAGACGGGTTCCGATAACGCGGCGCCGTCCAACAAAACGAGATTTAATCAGATATGGCGGGCGCTTATTGACCTATGTCAAAGGTGATTGGTCGCCATTTTCTAGAAAGGAAAGGTCATTTCGACGAAGCGTGATGCTTTCGTGCGGTCAAAGATGCCGCACGTCTAACCCCAGGTTCGGAAGTAAGGGCCATGACAACAATCATTGATGATCTGCTGCCGACTGCCGCCGACTGCAAGAAACAGATGGCCGAAGCCGAGGCGGAAAAGGCATCTGAATACATGCGCAAGAAGGCAGCAGCCGATGCCGAAAAGAAAGCGTTGTTGGACAACTTGCAAAAGCCGTCTGGCGTGTCCGATGAAGAGCGAATGAAACGCGCAGCCGCGATCATCAATCGCGCGGTCAGCAACGGTCAGACCGAAGTTTTCGTTGGCCGGTTTCCCAATGACCTTATCACCGATCATGGCCGCGCCATCAATCAGCAAGAGGCGGGGTGGGAGCAGACGTTGACGGGATTGCCTAAAGAACTCTTCGAGTTCTGGAAAAAGTATCTCCAACCTCGCGGATATCGGGTTAAGTTTCAAGTTGTCGATTGGCCCGGTGGGAAGCCCGGCGATATTGGCGTAACATTGACCTGGGGCTAAGACTAGCAGTCCCTCCGAACGGAGAACGGCCATGCGTCACGCTCGATTGGCGCTGTTAGCCTTTTTTGGGCTGACGTTTCCCGCCTATTCCCAACAGCCGCCGCCCACCACGGTCCCAGTCGGCACCGTCATCGCGGAAAAAAAAGCTATTACCCCATCACTCGAATTTGTGGGACGGGTGGAAGCGATCAATCGCGTCGACGTAAGAGCACGTGTCACTGGATATCTTGAGGCCGTCCTTTTCAAGGAAGGCGATGCGGTCAAAGAAGGCGCTCCGCTCTACCGCATCGAAAAGGGTCAATTCGAGGCGGCGGTCAAGCAAGCGCAAGGTGCGTTGGAGCGGGCCAAGGCGGCCAAAACTCTCACTGAAATACAACTGCAGCGCGCGGAGGAACTGCTCGCGAAGAATTCCGGAACCGTCGTGGCAAAAGATCAGGCGCTGGCGGCAGATCAGCAGGCTCATGCGGCCATTCTGGAAGCCGAAGCCAATCTGCAATCAGCCCAGATCAATCTTGGCTACACCGACATCACATCGCCCATCGCCGGAAAAATCAGCCGGACCAGCGTCACGGTAGGAAATGTTGTGGGCCCCGACAAGGGTACGTTGACGACAATTGTCAGCCAGGATCCGATGTACGTGACCTTTCCGGTCAGCCTGCGTGAGTTTTTAAGCGTGGCGCAGACCAGCCAGCTTCCCAGTCTGGATAGCTTCAAGGTCAAGCTGCGCTACTCGAATGGTTTGTTTTACGATCAGGTCGGGACGGTCAACTTTCTCGACGTGATGTCAAATCGCGCCACGGACACGGTCCTGGCGCGCGCCACCGTTGCCAACCCGAAAGGAGGCATTATCGATGGCCAGCTGCTGACCGTTATTGTCGAGACGCGGGAACCAGAGCAAAAAATCATAATTCCGCAATCGGCGCTCATCGCCGACCAGGCGGGGATCTACGTGTTCGTGGTCGAAGACGGCAAGGCGGTGACAAAGCGAATCAAGGCGGGCCGTTCGAGCGGTACGGGCGTTGTGGTTGAATCGGGGCTGACCGGAGGTGAGCAGGTCATCATCGAAGGTTTGCAAAACGTCCGGCCCGGAGCGGCGGTTCGCGCCAGCCCGGTGGTTCCGGCGGCGAGCCGGAGCTAGGCAATGTTGTCGTCAGTCTTTGTTGATCGGCCCCGGCTTGCGATAGTCATCGCCATCGTTACGACGATCGCCGGCTTGCTGGCGCTACTGTCAATTCCGATAGCCCAGTACCCGGATATCGTCCCGCCACAGGTCTCCGTCACGACCCGGTATCCCGGCGCATCCGGCTCTGTTGTGGATGCGACAGTCGCCCAGCCGATCGAAGCGCAGGTCGTCGGCGTCGACAAAATGATCTACATGAAGAGTGTCAGCGGTGACGACGGGAGCTATTCGCTGACGGCTTCCTTCGAACTTGGCACCAATCCGGACATCAACACGGTCAACATCAACAACCGTGTTCAAATAGCTCTCTCGAGCCTTCCGCCGGACGTGCAGCGGCAAGGCCTCACCGTAAAGAAGAAATCATCGGCGCTGCTCGGCGTTATCGCGGTCTATTCGCCGAAGCACACGCATGACCCGCTGTATCTTTCGAATTACGTCACCATCAATCTTCTTGACCAGATCAAGAGCACGCCCGGTGTCGGCGATGCGAACCTGTGGGGCCCGCAGGACTATTCGATGCGCGCCTGGGTGCAGACCGATCGCCTGACGGGCCTCAACCTGACGACAGCCGATATCATCGACGCGATCCAGTCACAGAATATCCAGGCGGCGGCAGGACGGATTGGGGCCCGTCCGGTCGCAAATGATCAGCAGCTGCAACTCAATATCCAGGCAAAGGGCCGGCTCAGCACCGTTCCCGAATTTGAAAACATCGTCATTCGGACCAATCCGGACGGCTCCGTGCTGCGTCTTCGCGATGTCGCGAGAGTAGAACTGGGAGCATCGAATCTTGATCGTGATACGCGGCTCAATGGGGGCCCAGCGGCAGCGATCGCGATTTATCAATCGCCCGGCGCCAATGCCATTGCGACACTCAATGCCGTCCGTGGCCGGATCGAGGAGCTACAAAAGGCGTTCCCGGAAGATCTGGCATGGAAGATCACCTACGATCCGACGGTCTTCGTTAAAGACACGATTCACGAGGTGCAAAAGACCCTCGTTGAAGCGTTCATTCTCGTGGTGATCGTCGTATTTCTTTTCCTAGGCAGTGTGCGCGCCACGCTCATCCCGACGCTGGCGGTGCCAGTCAGCCTCATCGGAACGTTTATCGCTTTGCTGGCAGTCGGATACTCGGCGAACTCCGTTTCCCTTTTGGCCATTGTTCTGGCGATCGGCATCGTGGTCGACGATGCTATCGTCGTGGTCGAAAACGTCGAAAGGGTGATGGAAGAACATCCCGAGCTTTCGCCGGCGGAGGCGACGAAGCGCGCCATGTCGGAAATCACCGCGCCGATCATCGCGATCACGCTCGTGCTGCTATCGGTGTTTGTGCCAGTTGCGTTCATCCCCGGCATTTCGGGCGAGCTGTTCCGGCAGTTTGCGGTCACTGTCGCGGTTTCGATGTTTCTTTCAGCGATCAACGCCCTTACGCTTTCTCCGGCACTGTGCGGCGTGCTGCTGCGGCCACACCACGGGCCACGCGGCGGCATCATGGGAAAAGTGATGCGTTCGATCGACTACGTGCGTGACCGCTACGGCTTGGTCGTTGCGCGGCTCGTCCGGGTGTCGATCGTCGGGCTGGTGCTGGTCGTTGTCTGCGGCATCGGAATTGCCGGATTGTCAAAGCTGACGCCAACGGGATTCCTGCCCGAGGATGACCAGGGCGCTTTTTTCGTTGTTGCCCAAACGCCGGGAGGTGCTTCGGTTGCCCGCACGACGGACGTGATCGAGCAGGCGGAAGCGATATTGCGCCAGGAAAAGGCCGTAGCGGACGTCACCGCTGTCATCGGCCTGAATTTTATCGACAACTACTCGCAGCCGAACGCGGGGTTTCTGGTTGTCACCCTCAAGCCGTTTGAGGATCGCAAAGAGTCTTCGCTGGGGGTCCGTGAGGTGATCGCCAGACTCGGCACGCAGTTCCGCCAGATCCAGGGCGGCACAGTCGTCCCACTTGCTCCGCCACCCATCCTCGGCCTTGGGACAGGCGGCGGGTTTACCTACGTCTTGCAGGATCTCCGCGGAGGTGACCCGAAGGATCTGGCACAGGCGGTGCGCGGGCTTGATCATCGCCGCAAATCAAGATCCGCGGCTCAATCGCGTCTTCTCGACCTTTTCTGCGACCAACCCGTCAATCTATTTGGATATCGATCGGGATAAGGCGCAGATTCTCGGCGTTTCTTTGAGTTCGGTGTTTCAGGCGTTGCAGGCTTCGCTCGGTGGATATTTCGTCAACAACATGAATTTGTTCGGCCGGACCTGGCAGGTTCAGGTGCAGGCGGAGGCGAATGACAGAGCGAGCATCGACGACGTCTATCGAATTAATGTGAAGAGTGCAGAGGGGAAAATGATCCCGATGCGAAGCCTGGCGGAGGTCAGTGTCGTTGTCGGTCCTCCTGGCCTGATCCGCTACAACAATCGGACAGCCGTCACCATTCAAGGTGGGCCGGCGCCGGGCGTCTCGTCGGGGCAAGCACTCAAAGCGATGGAAGAGGTGGCCGCACGAACTCTGCCGCAAGGCTTCGCGGGTGAGTGGACAGATACCGCGTTTCAGGAAAAACGTGCGGAGGGAAAGACCGGAATCATACTCGGATTTGCCGTTCTGTTCGCGTATCTCTTCCTTGTTGCGCTCTACGAAAGCTGGACGATACCCGTTCCCGTCCTGCTATCGGTCGCGGTCGCGCTGCTCGGTTCATTTGTCGCCGTCGTGCTTGCTGGCCTGACTCTCGACCTTTATGGGCAGATCGGCATGGTCGTGTTGATTGGCCTGGCAGCGAAGAACGGCATTCTTATCGTCGAATTTGCGAAGGAGCAGAGAGAGAAGGGGGTTCCGTTGTTTGAGGCCGCCACCGAAGGCGCGCGCCTGCGCTTCCGCCCCGTGATGATGACGTCGTTCGCCTTCATCCTCGGTCTTCTTCCTTTGGTCATCGCGACCGGCGCATCGGAGCTGGCGCGAAGGAACGTTGGCACGCCGGTGTTCGGAGGCATGATTTTCGCGTCGTTTATCGGAATTTTCGCGATCCCGCCGCTCTACGTTGCCTTCCAGTCCATTCGCGAACGGCTACGGCCGGGGGCGCGCCCAGGCAGCGGTCCGACATCAATGCCCACCGAACACTAACGTCTGGAACGGAAGCACCAACGCCTGGAGTCGCAGGATCAAGGCGTGCACAAGCGCCAGCGCATCTACGACATGGAGAACGGCGGCCCGGAAAACGCCCGTGTCTTTCGCGACAATTTCGTCGTGGTTGCTCGAATAGGCATTAGCGATACAGCTGCTGCCCGGAGTCACACCGTCCAGCCCGCCTTTGTAAAGAGGCTCAAGAAAAACAAGAAGAGTACCCGGCTTGGTCACTTGCTGCGCTTCAAGGAGCTGTTCGCCGCCACGAAACTGTCCGGCGGCAATATAGTCCTGCACGGCCGTCACCACCATCGGGATGATCGTAAATGGTTTGGACACGCAGGTAACTTCCGCGATCATTCCGTCCTTCATGATCTGAGACTCGATCTGACCGAAACCCGCCTGCAAAGATCGATAACCGGCCCCCTCTGGAATCAGGATGCCGGCTGGACGCATCAGCGGATTGACGATATCGCCGACCCGCAGAAAGAACTGCTCCACGCGTCCGTTCACTCCAGCACGGATAACCGTTTTGTCGAGTTCGGCCTGGGCCTCGGCAAGTGCGGCTTCCGCCGTCGCTTTCTCGGCCGGCAACAGGGTTGATATTCGCTCCTCGGCACCCTGTTTCTCGGCGGTCGCTGCGGTGATTGCGCCGAGTTGGCCTCGCTCACGTTCCTGTAAACGCTCGATCTCGCGAAACGGAACGTTACCCGGGTTGCGGCGATATAGCTCCTGTTTAGTCTCGAGTTCGTCTATCGTCTGCTGATGCTCGCTCTTGGCCTGCTGCAACTGGCCATCGGCTTTGACCACGTCAGACCGCGCCACCAGCATTTGCGCCTCGACCTCGGCAATCTTGCGCCGCGCCGATTCCAACGCTGTTGCCTGCTTCGAGCTGTCCAGCCGGAAAATCGGCGCGTCTTTCGCAACCGGGCCGCTGTTACCGACGAATATCTCGGCAACGCGCCCATTCGTTTCGGGCAGGATCGGAACGGTGCGAAAGAAGAGTGTCACGTTGGTCGTCGAGGGGTGGTTGTAGAACACGGTTGTGATCAGGAGCACGGTCAGAACGAGACAGCCGGTGATGCCCCATCGAAGCTCGAACCACACCGAGTAGAACGTTATTTCCTTGCCGAACCGCTTTCCCTGGACATAGCGGCGATAGAGATAGTCCGGGAGCAGCGTCACCAGCGAGCAAAGAAGCATCTCAAGCATGGTCGAGCTCTTTCCTGTCAGTGACGATCCGCGCCGGTTTTCGCGGCGCAGATGCTTCCTTGTCGGCCTTGTCGGCGTGTTCTTCGTGCGCAACGTGCGGAGGCGTGCGGCCGGGTACACCCTCGGCGCCCGCACCTGGCTTTACACCGGCCATCCTTTCGACGGAGCCAGCGATGCGGCCAAGGAAGCCGCCGAAGTCCGGAAGGTCAATGAACGCCAGCAGCAGACCGGCGATCCAGAAAATGTGCATGTGCGTGAAGAGAGCGATCAGGCCGAGGATGGCGACAATCTCGAACTGCACCTTTTGCCCTTTGTGTGCAATTTGCTCGGGCAACGAATGCAGGCGGAAGTACAGGACGCCGAAACCAACGACGGAGAGACCAAGGAAAATGGCCATGACAACCATGAGCACATCGGTCTCACCAGGCGGAGTGATGAACGCCGGAAGATTGTGGGCCGCAGCCGGGTGGAGCTGCTCAGCCATAGGATGCCTCAATGCGGTCAAAGCTTATCAGCATCCGACCCCCCGTTCTTTGACACGAGGTTTGAGATTATCCCGCTTCTTCATCGGTAAACAGGGTGGGCCCGACAGGTTATCCGGTACTGCCGAGTCATGGGCATCGCAAACTCCTTGAATTTGGGCCGCGCACGACCGGTCTAAACGTGCTGCGCCGCTGGCGCAGATCACGAACCTTCAGCACGGGGCACACTTTTATCCGCAAGCAGAGGTCAATAATTGATATACGTCAAGGTTGCATCATTTGAAGGCCGCCACTGTTGCACGACCTCGAAAATAGGGGACGGCTGCGATGGCGAAAGAACCGAAGGCCCACGAAGGCCGGATCGACCAGTTTTTTTCAGGCCCTGGCGCGCGCGCCGATCGGTGGCGGGATTTACAGGACGTGGCGCAGGCCTGGGCCGCCGGCACGGACAATCGGACAAAATTTGAGACGATGCTCGCCGGAACTGGCGGCGACCGAAGAATATCACGCCTATCCAGGCTCCCATCTTTTGGCGGCGTTGCGCGACAGCGCCGCCGCAGACGATGCGCGGTCCACTCTCGAACTTGTGAGGCGGATCAGCACGGCGCTGCTCACCCGATCATTCCGCCGGCACGCGGGCGATTGGGAAGCGAATGACGAAGGCGACGGCGCAATACCGGATATCCTGCCGCCGACTCTCGGCCGCGGTGAGCTCCATCGGCCGTATTTCGAAACATTGATTGTCACCGGCGTTCCGGCCGAGCGTTGGCCGGCGTTTTTGCGCCGAGTGGCGCAGGCTCCGCCGGCCGCTTGACCAATTCGTTTACGAGCCGGTGATCGTCGGCAGCGTCGAAGATGCGTTTTGCGCAACAATGCTCAATCCGGACATCGCCGCTGTCGTCATCAATGAAGGCTTCGTGTTCCGGTCGCGCCACGACGCGCCTGTGTTGCGCACGCTTTCCGCATCGATGGAGCAACAATACAAGACAGAAATGTCGGCGCTGCAATTGGCGCAAATGTTGAAGAGGGTGCGACCCGAGCTCGACCTCTACATCGTGTCGAACCGGCGGGTCGAGGAATTGGCCGGAAATCCGAAAGCGGACGTGGCCCGGCGAATCTTTTACTCGGTGGAAGAGTTGCTTGAGTTGCATTTGGCAATTCTCGAAGGCGTGCAGGATCGCTATGACACGCCATTTTTTGACAATCTCAAAAAATATGCCCAGCGGCCGATCGGCACATTCCATGCGCTGCCGATCGCGCGCGGAAAGTCGGTGTTCAAATCCGATTGGATTCGCGACATGGGCGAGTTTTACGGGCCCACGCTTTTCCTGGCCGAGAGCAGCGCGACCACAGGCGGGCTCGACAGCCTGCTGGAGCCCACCGGCAACATCAAAATAGCGCAGGAGAAAGCCGCGCGCGCCTTTGGCGCGGATCACGTGTTCTTCGTCACCAACGGCACCTCCACATCGAACAAAATGGCGGTGCAGGCGCTGCTCGGGCCAGGCGACATCGCGATCGTCGATCGCAATTGCCACAAGTCGCATCACTACGGAATGGTGCTGGCGGGCGCGCAGCCGCTTTATGTCGAAGCATTCCCGATGACGGAATACTCGATGTACGGCGCGGTGCCGCTGCGCACCATCAAGGAAGCCCTTCTCAATCTGAAAGCCGAAAACAGATTGAACCGGGTCAAGATGCTGGACCTGACGAATTGCACCTTCGACGGCCACATCTACAACACGCGCCGCGTCATGGAAGAGTGCCTGGCGATCAAGCCGGACCTGATCTTCCTGTGGGACGAGGCGTGGTTCGGATTTGCGCGATTTTCGCCGTTCCTGCGCCCGCGCACCGCAATGGGCGCGGCCAACGATATCGAAGCCTGGCTGCAGCGATCCGGCATCCGTGACGGCCTATGAGAAGCAGCAGGCCGAGCTCGGCAAGAATCCGTCGACTGAAAAATTGTTGAATACGCGGCTTATTCCGGATCCGCGTCAGGTGCACTTGCGGGTCTATCAAACCCATTCGACGCACAAGTCGATGTCCGCCCTGCGGCAAGGCTCGATGCTGCTGGTGAAGGACATTGATTTCCACACCGTCGAGGCGCAGTTCCATGAGGCGGTCTTCACGCACGCTTCGACCAGCCCCAACCAGCAACTGATCGCCAGCCTTGATGTCGCCCGCCGGCAGATGGAGCTGGAAGGCTACGGCCTGGTCGGCAACGCAATCGAGGTGGCGCTGGCGATACGCCAGGCCGTTGCCACGCATCCCTTGATCTCGAAATATTTCCAGCATCCTCGGCGCCGACGGAATGGTGCCGGCGCAGTATCGGCAGAGCTGGCTTCACCGACTTCCTGGCGCCGGGATGCCAACTGGGCCGTCGCGCTGCAAGAGCATGCAGGACGACGAATTCTGCCTCGATCCGACCCGGATGACGCTGGTCTGCGGCACCGCCGGCTTCGACGGCACGCAATTCAAGGGACTGCTGGCCAGCCGTTACAACATCCAGCTCAACAAGACCTCGCGCAATTCGGTTCTGCTGCAGTCCAATATCAACAACACGCGCAGTGACGTGGCGCACCTGATCCGCGTCCTGGTGGAAATCAGTCACGACATCGATCAGCGCCTCACTCAGGGCGGCCCGAATGTGCGCAAGGCATTTGAGGAACGGGTCAAGAGTCTCATGACCGACGTGCCGGATCTGCCGAACTTCTCGCACTTCCATGAAAGCTTCCGGAAAGATGCGGGCAAGCGGACCAACGAAGGGGATATCCGCGGCGGATTTTATTCGGCCTATGATGCGGCCGGCTGCGAATACATCCGGCTCGCCGACCCCGAGATCGACCGGCGGCTAAAGAGCGGGCCCGAATTGGTCTCCGCCAACTTCGTCATCCCCTATCCGCCCGGCTTCCCGATCATGGTGCCGGGCCAGGTGATCACGAAGGAAACGATCGACTTCATGCGCAAATTGGATGTGAAGGAGATCCACGGCTACGACGCCACCGAAGGATTGAAGCTGGTCCGCGCCGAGGCGCTGGCAAAGCTTGCCGGAGTGTCGCCAAAACGCGCGGCGTGAACATTCGTCGACAACGAAGTTGGCCATCGGCTGGGCCCCAGTTCGTATCGGATAAACAGGTGACATCATGATCGATTGGTTCTTCGCACACGCTACAAAGCTATCCGGAAATCGCGATCTTCCTGTCCCTGGGCCTTGGGTATTACTTCGGCTCCTTCACCTACAAAGGTCTTGGCCTCGGCGCGGTGACCGCGACGTTGATTGCCGCGGTGATCATCGGCCAGATCGGCATCACGGTAACCGGACCGCTGAAGCCGATTCGCCTTCCTGATGTTCCTGTTCGCCATCGGTTACGGCGTCGGGCCGCAATTCGTGCGCGGCATCGCGCAGGACGGCGTTCCGCAAGCGATGTTTTCCTCGGTGGTCAGTGCGTGTTCTGCCTGCTCGTGCCGTTCGTCGATCGCCAAGTTCCTCGGCTACGACCTCGGCGCCGCCGCGGGGCTTTATGCAGGCTCGCAGACGATCTCTGCATCAATGGGCCTTGCACTGACGCGATCAACCGCCTCGGTCTGTCCGCCGACGAGATCAAGCCGATGCTGGACATGATGCCGGTCGCCTATGCGGTCACTTACATCTTCGGCACGATCGGCTCGGCCATCATCATTGCGATGGTCGGTCCGCCCTTGCTCGGCATCAATCTCGTCGAGGCCGCGTGCAAGCGCTACGAAGAGGAGCGCGGCGGCAAGAAGGCACAGCGGGTGGTCCCGGCACGGCCTGGCATCAATTCGATCTGCGCGCCTATCCGCGTCAAGGAGGACGGGCCGGCGGTCGGCAAGACCGCGGCACAGGAGGCCGAGTTGCTGTTCCGAACGAGCGTGTCTTCGTCCAGCGCATCCGCCGCAACGGACAAGATCATCGAGGCCGGACGCCGACACGGTAATCCAGGCCGGCGACATCGTCGCCGTGGCCGGGCGGCGCGAAGTGCTGGTCAGTCGTGCTCGGTGCGGCGGCGGAAGAGGTCGAGGACCGCGAGTTGCTGTCGGTGCCGGCGGAAGGCGTCGACGTCTACGTCACCAGCAAGGACGTCGACGGCAAGACGCTGGCGGAACTCGCGACAATCGCCGGTGGCGCGCGGCGTGTTCCTGCGCAAGATCACGCGCGGCGCGATCGCGACCGAAATCCCGATCCTGCCGGACACCAAGCTGAACCGCGGCGACATCGTTACTCTGGTCGGAAGCACGAAGGACATCGCGCAGGGCGACCAAGGCGATCGGCGTCGTCGATCGGGCAACCGATGTGGCGGATGTGGCCTTTATCGGCGCGGCCGATCACCATCGGCGCGCTCGTCGGCGCCTTCGTCTACAAGGTCGGCGGCATTCCGCTAACGTTGTCCACCGCCGGCGGCGCGCTGATTCTCCGGGCTGTTCTTCGGCTGGCTGCGCTCGGTAAAGCCGACCTTCGGACGCATTCCGTCACCGACCGTGTGGTTCATGAACTCGGTCGGCCTCAACATCTTCATCGCCATCGTCGGCATCTCGTCGGGACCGGCCTTCGTGGCCGGCCTGCAGAAGCTCGGCTTCAGCCTGTTCCGTGGGGCATGGTGGCGACGACCGTCCCGCTGATCCTGGGCGATGTTCGTCGGCAAGTACATCTTCAAATTCCACGACGCCCTTGTTGCTCGGCATCGTGCTCCGGCTGCACGCACGACCACCGCCTCGCTCGGCATGGTCTGCGATCGCGCCAAGAGCCAGATCCCGGCGCTCGGGCTACACCGTGACCTACGCGGTCGGCAACACGCTGCTGACGATCTGGGGAATGGTCCTTGTCATGTTGTTGAGTTAGTGGCGACGGCCAACCGATCACCATTTTCATGGTTTTAAGCGAAGTTATTGAATCAGGAGCGAACCATGGCCGACATGCTTACGCTGAAAAAATTCGAGGCACTGGGTCCGTTTGAGATCAAGAACGAGCTCATAGACCTCGCCAAGAAAACGTCCAAGACGGCACAGTCCGCGTTCCTGAATGCCGGCCGTGGCAATCCCAACTGGGTCGCGACCACCCCGCGCGAAGGTTTCTTCCTGCTCGGCCAGTTCGCCATCACCGAGAGCAAGCGGGTGATGGAGCTCTCCCCCGGAATTGGCGGGATGCCGGCAAGCCAAGGGCAGTCGCGGCGCGCCTCAACGCATGGCTTGCCAAACACGATGACATGCCAGGCGCCGACTTTCTTTCAGCAATGGTGAGTTTTGCGGTCAAGACCTTCAAGTTTGAGCCGGATGCATTTGTCCACGAGCTTGTCGATTCGATCATCGGCGACAACTATCCCGTGCCTGACCGCATGCTGGTCCACAACGAGCGGATTGTGCACGAATACCTGTTGTGGGCGATGTGCGGTAAACCGCACCCCTCCGGCAAGTTCGACATTTACGCGGTCGAAGGCGGCACCGCCGCGATGTGCTACATCTTCAAATCGTTGAAGGCCAATCGGTTGCTGTTTCCCGGCGACACGATCGCACTCGGCACACCGATTTTCACGCCTTACATCGAGATGACGCACCTGGAGGACTACGCCCTCAAGGTCGTGAACATCGCGGCTCCGCAGGAGAATCGTTTCCAGTACTCCGACGCTGAACTCAAGAAGCTGGAAGACCCGAAGATCAAGGCGTTCTTCGTCGTCAATCCCGGCAATCCGAGCGGAATGGGCATGAGCCGGGAAACGATCGCCAAACTCGTGAACCTTGTTAAGACCAAGCGCCCCGACCTGATGCTGCTGACGGATGACGTCTATGGAACGTTCGTCAACGATTTCCGCTCGCTGCTCGGCGAGCTCCCGTATAACACCATCGGCGTCTATTCTTATTCCAAGTATTTCGGCTGCACCGGCTGGCGCCTGGGCACCATCGCGGTCCACGAGAAAAACATCTTTGACGACATGATCGCCAAACTGCCGGCCGAACATGTGAAAGCGCTGGACAAGCGTTACGGCGGGTTAACCCTGGAACCACGCAAATTGAAGTTCATCGATCGTATCGTTGCCGACAGCCGTGACATTGCTCTCAACCACACTGCGGGGCTCTCGCTGCCGCAGCAGGTGATGATGACCATGTTCTCGCTCTACGAGCTGATGGACGCCAAAAAAGACTATCAGAAGGCGTGCATGGAGATCGTCCATAAGCGCATTTTAGCGCTGCTTGAAGGCATGGGCCTCGAGGTCCCTCCGAACGCGAACTTCGATGCCTATTACGCCCTGATCGATTTCGAGTTCTGGGCCCGCAAGAACATAGGCGATGAAGCGGTTGAATACCTGAAGAAGAATATCCACCCGCTCGACCTCGCCTTCCAATTGGCCGAGGCACACGGAATCGTGCTGCTGAACGGCGGCGGATTTGAGGCTCCCAATTGGTCGCTTCGTGTGTCGTTGGCCAACCTGCCCGATGAAGCGTACGAAGAGATCGGGCGCGGTGTCCGGTCCATCGCGCGCGGCTACCGCGAGAGGTTCGAAGCGTCGAAAGGCGCGTCAAAAAAGTGAGCTGGTGATTGGCCGGGGGCGAGCGCCCCGGCTTCGTTTTAGTGCTTGTCCATAGGCATTCGCCGCATGGGGCAGAATGGGGGTTGTGATGTCCTTCGTTCAACACGTCGTCAAAACCGGGCCCGAAGTATTTCTGTTTTTGGCGATTGCGATCGGGACATTGCTTGGGCGAATTCGCATTGGCGGATTTTCGGTCGGCGCCACGGCTTGTACCTTGATCGTCGCGGTTATTCTGGGTCAGCTCGGCACGTTCGCCATTCCGTCGCTGCTTAAGTCAATTCTGTTCAGCCTTTTCGTTTTCACGATCGGCTATCGATCGGGGCCTGAGTTTTTTGCTTCGCTGAGCGTGCGGACGCTCGCCCAGGTCGTGTTGGCGCTGGTGATCGGCCTGACGGGCCTTGCTGTTGTGCTCGCGTTCGCTTTCACGCTGAAGTTTGATTCCGGCACCGCCGCCGGTGTTGCAGCCGGCAGCCTGACGCAATCATCGATGATGGGCACGGCTTCTGGTGCTTTGTCGCAGCTCGGTCTTCCAGAGAACGTGTTGCAACAGCAACAAGCCAACATCGCCGCCGGATATGCCGTCACCTACATCTTGGGTTACATCCTGGTCTTGCTCTATGTGCCGCTGGGTGCGCCGCTGCTGATGGGGGTCAATCTGAAGCAGGAAGCGCGGAAACTCGAAACAGAAATGTCGGGCGGCGCCGAACCCAAGGCCAAAAATCTGTTGTATAGAAAATTTCAGGCCCGTGCGTATCAGGTGTCAGTAGCGGCAGGCCGGACCGTAAGCGAGATCGAAAAACAAATCGGACGGCGCGTTGTCGTCGAGCGGATATTGCGCGGCGAGGCAGACGTTGAGGTGCGTCCTGATACGCGTCTTCAGGCAGGCGACGAAATTCTGCTTGCCGGACCGACAGTTGCCGTTATTGACGCTCATCCGATCATAGGCCCTGAAATTGCGGGCGAGCGCGTCATGAGTTCTGTGCCCGGCGAGGTGCTCGAGGTCCTTGTTTCGTCCCGTGAGCTGCATGGACGGAGTTTGGCTGAAATCGTCGGAACGGGTCGGGGATGATGCTCGGGGTGTATTCTTGCGCTCCTTGGTGCGGCACGGGCAGGAAGTGCCGTTAAGCCCCGGGACGCGCATCTACATCGGCGATGTCATGACGCTTGTCGGTTTGTCGCGCGATCTGAGCCGAGCGACAGCCAGAGTAGGGCAGGTGCTACGAGCCGGCGATCGCATCGATGTCGCTTTCGCCGGCTTTGGCCTTGCGGTTGGCCTGTTCGTTGGCCTGCTGAGTGTTACGGTCGGCTCGGTGCCACTCACGCTCGGCGGCGGCGGCGGCGCATTGGTGGCCGGGCTTGTGTGCGGCTGGTATCATTCTCGCCGGCCGACTGTCGGAGCCATACCGCCGGCTGCGCAGCAAACACTCATCGATATTGGGCTTGGCGGTTTCGTCGCATCGATAGGGCTTGGTGAGCGGTGCCGCGGCATGGACCGCGATTCAGGCTCATGGCCTGACGCTGCTGATGGTGGGCGTCGCCGTCACGCTGACGCCGCTGGTCGTCGGCACATTGTTCGCCCATCGGGTCTTGCATATGAACCCGGTCATTATTTGCGGCGCGCTCGCCGGCGCCATGACAGTTGACGCTGCGGTGACTGGATGCTGCGAAGTTGCGGAAAGCCAGACGCCGGTTCTGGGCGTCGCCGTTCCTTATGCCATTGCCAACATCGTCCTGACGGTGCTGGGACCGATCATTGTCGGCGTGACATATGTTGGCTGACGCAGCGAGTCGGGCCGTCAGATCGGCTCTTTAAACCGCGCGCACCATTTCGGCCTGAAATCGTGCGGCGACTTTTGGCGAGCAATTGATTTTGCAGGATTCCGTCACGCAATCCATGAGCTCGCCCGCGCTCTCGTTTGCGTCGGGCGGCGGCGCTGCGGCGGTGGCTGCTGGAGACAAATTGCTTCTGTTCGGGGCGGCCTGCGGAGCGGCCGGCTGCGGAGCATCCTGGGGTAGGGTCTGGCTCGATAGAGGCTGGGGCCTGGGTTCGTCTTGATGAAACCAGTCACCTGATGATGCGCACCCGCAAGGGCGAGGAGGAGCAGCAATTGACATAGCTGTCTCATTTTTCGACTCATATCCGTGGGCCGCACGTTCGACTGATTGCGAAGGCAGATCGCTACTACGCCGGCTGCGCACAATGCGGACGCCAGACTTTAGATCTACCAATATCGGGCCGCCATGATTGGCGGCCGTGTTATTTCGAAGCGGTCGGCGACTCAACCTTATGCCAGGTACTGTCGGGATTGTACGCCGTCATTCGCTCGGCAAGGTCCGCCGTGCGCGGGCCCGAGGTCTTTCTCGTAAACGATCCCGTTGTGATTGACGATGAATGTCATGACGCCGGAATTCCTGTATTCGGCAGGGTAGGCGACCAGCGCGAAGCCGCCAATCATTTTGCCTTTCACGACATATTCCAGTTCGCCGCCCGGAGCCGCGGCGCCCTGTTTGTCGAGAATCTTGAAATAGTAGCCGTGAAACGGCGTGCGGCCGCCGCCAGTGCGATAGCCCTGCGCGCTTGCCTTTGCCACAAGCTCGCCCGAGAGGGCTTGGGTCACTGTTCTGGGCATCTGGCCAGTACAAGCCCATCCTTCTTGCCCGCGCTGCTGACGATGCGTTGCGCATAGAGGCCTTTGCCGGCGCCGGTGCGGTCCTTGTCGGCGTAGTCGTTCTGCGCATCAACATAGGCGAGGGATGACTGGATAGCATCAAGCTCATTTTTGCCGATGCGCCGGAAAAGGATCTCCTCGCGGCCTGCTGCGGTGTCGAAGCGCCAGGCGCCATCCTTGCGGAGAAGCGGTATCGGAAGGGGAAAGTCCTCCTGGCCGATGACGACGATCGCCTTGTTGTCGCCTTCCATCGTGATCTGATGCTTCGCGTCATAGGCGGCGACAAATTTCTCGCGCGTTGCGGCGTCGGCCACCGGATCGCCCGAGGATACGATGTCGGCGCCGTCAGGGCCCAGGACCGTCACAATGGCCTTCGGATCGCCCGCCTTGGCTGCGCCGGCAAGAGCGCTGGCAGCCTCGTCGGGCGTCTTGAATGCTTGCTGGGCGTTTGCCGTTCCGCACAGAGAGCGCGGCAATCGTCAATGAGACAAGAGTTCTGTTCATGGCATCCTCGATCACAAGCGCATTCGTGAAGTCATATCAATGTGAAACCGATGTGGTCGGAACTCGCGCGCCCGAAGCGAGCCAGTGCTGGTAGGTCTGGAACCGGACACCGAGCCTGTCATAGAAGACGCGCAGGTAGCCATCCGGACCGCGCACGACTGCATCCGGCCTGACGGCTTGCACTTCCTGCGCCATGACGCCGACATAGGGCTTGCGGCTGCCGTCATAGGCAAACCGATAGAAGCCAAGGCCGTTGTCGAGGTGTCCGAGCAGGACGATGTCGTGCTTGAGCGCGATATCGGATCGCCGTCCGCCGCCACCACCGCCGCCGCGGCCACCACCGCCGCCACCTCCGCCACGCGCACCACCACCGCCGCCGCCTCCGGCACGTGCGCCGCCGCCGCCTCCCGCACGTGCGCCACCACCGCCGCCGCCCCCATGCTGGCGTGCCCGCGCGCGGATTGCGCACTGGCCGTTCTGCCGGATTGAATATTGCCGAGGGCGTTGCCGCCACCTTGCCGCGCCGCCGCCGCGCTCGGCCGTTGACCGGCACTGGGCCGCTGGGCGCCACCGCCACCGCCGCTCGGACGATTGGCAGCACCCCTGCCACCGCCTGGGCGATTGGCAGCTCCGCCGCTACCGCCGCCCGGCCGATTGGCCGCACCACCGCCGCCACCGCCCGGACGATTGCCGGCGCCACCACGATCGCCAAGATTGGCTTGCCCACCGCCCGGCTTGAGCACCTGATCGCCGCCGCGGCCGCGGAAGTCCATGCGGTCCTGACTTCCACCACGAACATTGTTATTGCCGAACTTCTGTTGGACATCCGCGTTGTTGTATTTCACGCCCTGCCGATGTGGCCGGGTTATGCTGCCAGTTACCGCCGGCATTGATGTTATTAATGTTGGTGTTGCGATTGACGTTGATGTTGTTATTCGCCCCAATTCACACCGCCGCCCCAATAGCCACCCGATGCCCAGCGGCCGACGGCGACGCCTGCGCCGAACGCTATTCCGGTCGCCAGGATCGCGCCCGGGACGTATCCATACGGCGGCGGGAAGTAGTACGGCGGATAGCTAGGATACGGCCATCCGCCGTAGACCACGCCAGGATCATAGTAGGGCACGTAGATCGTATCGGGGACCGCAGGTTCAATCACGATGACCTGCTTGCTCTGCTCTTGTTTGACCGAAACCTTTTGTTCCTTGGTCGACTGCAACTTGTTGTTCGCCTGCGCCTTCGTCCGCAGCCGCTGGACGGCATCCATCACGTCGGGCTGTTGAGCAAGAACCGCATCGCCGAGTTTTTGTGTCCAGTCGAGCTTTGTACTCATCATTGTCAGCACGGACGGGGTCGCAATCAGGGACTTCACGCTGTCGTCCCACGATAGCTTGTCGACGGCGGCTTTGAGCTGATCGCCCTTGAGTGTCTTGTTCTCCGTTGCCCAGCGGTCAGCCTGCACAACCTCGAGCGGATAGGTCGATGCCATCAGCACCTCGGCCAGCAATGTATCCGGATATAGTGCGATCGGCGCGACGAGCGCATCCAGCTCTTCAGCTTTGAGCAATTGCTGGTCGGAGGCTGCGGGCGGGGATTGACCCTGCGCCATCGCGGAGATCGGCATAAGGACGAACAGTCCGAATAGCGATGCTCTCAGTGCTGAAAAAATCATGGCGACCTCAATTGTCTCAACTCTTGACCTTCATCATCGTATCGACTGCTTTGTCGTGAGGATTGTCCAGGCAACGCTCTAAGAAGGCGTCAGTCTGTTTCTTCAAAGTTTCGAGATTGAACTTCGTAGTGCCGCTCTTGCCGAGCAGAAAGCCATGCAGGAATGCTATTGCAACGTCGCGATTTGAGCCGCTTTCGCGCAAGATGTCCTTGCACGCATATTGGTCGATCGTTCTTTCATTGATGTCTTGCGCCAGAACCGGTGCCATATCGAGCACGCCAGAAAACAATGACTGAAGCGACAAGGACTTTCGTGCAAAAGTATCGCATAAATACGTCCCGACCCAAGCCAGAATCCAGTCGAATTCGAGCATTCAATTCGGACGCAGAGTCGCAAAGCTTTGATTTAGGTCAAAAACCCCTATCGGCACGCTGTGAACTATACACGGCAACACTTGGCCCGGCCGGTGGTTGGATACATTGGATTGCCACGATGCGAATTCGTTCTGCTACCACCGGTAGTCTCGTGCTTACGGTTAGCCTAACATTGATCGCAGGATCCGCGCTTTCACAAACGTGCGACAGCTTGCTGGGTGGCGCCAATTGCGGTGTCAGACCGCAAAACGTCGCAAACCAGTCAAATGTCGCCGTCCAACGTCTCCCGCGGAAACACCGATTGGCGTCTCGGCAGCGGTTCTGCGACCGGAGGGCTCGGAAGCAGCCTGTCGAGCAGGGATGACCAGCCTGCCACTTTTGGTGCCATTACATTCGGTGGCGGCGGCGCAGACCTGCAGCGGCCCGTTTCGGTCGAGAAATTGTTGAATTGTCCGATATGCCGTGGTCCTGAACCACACCAGCAAATCATGGACGTTGTTTCAGTCGATGATGTGGTAGCCGCCGTCAATGTATAGCGTTTCGCCCGTAATAAGGCGCGCGGCGTCGTGTGCAAGAAAAGCGGTAGCAACGCCGACATCGTCAATGCTGACAAGGCTGCGTGCGGGAGCCTTTTCCTTCGCCTTATCGAGCAGCTCATCGAATTCCGGTATCCCCGATGCCGCCCGGGTTGCGAGCGGTCCAGGCGAGATGGCGTGGACACGAATGCCTTTGGGGCCGAGTTCGGCCGCGAGATACCGCACGGCGCTTTCCAGTGCGGCTTTGGCAACGCCCATGATGTTGTAGTTTTTAACGACCATCTGGCTGCCGTAGTAGGACATCGTGAACAGAGTGCCGCCTTTGTGCATCAGCGGCTCGGCCAGGTGCGCCATGCGAATGAAAGTCCAGCAAGAGACGTCCATGGTGGTGGAAAATCCTTCGCGCGACACATCCACCACGCGTCCTTGGAGCGCTTCCTTCGGCGAAAAAGCGATCGAATGAACCAGAAAATCGAGATGGTTCCATTCTTTTGAGATCCGTTCAAAGACGGCTTCCATCTGGCCCGGCGTATTGACGTCGAGTGGCATGACAATCGGCGCATCAAGTTCGCGGGCGAGGGGTTCGACATATTTTTTGGCTTTGTCATTGACGTAGGTGACCGCGACCTCGGCACCGAGCGCGCGGAATGCCTTGGCGCATCCCCACGCGATCGAGTTCTCATTGGCAATGCCAACGATGAGACCCTTCTTGCCTTCGAGCAGCTTGGCCTTGACGGCAGGAAGCACTGCAACGTTCATGATTGTCCTCGATGGCAGAAGTTTGCCCGGGCTGGATTCAGTCGGTGAAGAACGGTCCCGCCGAAACAGTGCCTCTTTCGTCGGGAGGCAGGGTGCTCACGACTGTTTGAAGACGGCGTGCATCGTCTTCCATTCCGATCCAGCGCAGCTTCCGAATGAGTTTCGCCCATTCTTTCGGTTGCCGATTCACTGGCATGATTTGGATATTCGAGCGCCTGTTCCATGGCCGCTCTCCTTGTCTCATCTGTTCAGCGTTTCCTCACGATCATCGGTGGCCGGTTACGTAGTTGCAGCGGGCCATCCAGTGCCCAGCGACTTTGCGATTTTTTGCGTAATCTGCTGGGATTCTTCGACCAGCCGGCGTCCATCGTCGGCGGCCATTTGCATGCGTTGCGAAACACATTTTGTGTACGTCTCGAGTGCTTCGGGAACGCTATGCGTTGCGCCCAGTTTGTTGGCCAGGTCCGACCACAGCGCGATTTCTGATTGGACGCGGGTCAGCCAGGTGCGGCTGGCCTGTTCGTAGGATTCCAGAACTGCTTTTTGCAAGGCCATTGCTGCTTCGGATCGCTCGCTTGCCCCAATTGAAGAAGGGCATCGAAGCCGTCTTTGGCCGCTGTGGAACCGCTTGTTTCCCTGCTTGCCATAACACAGCACCTCTCCGGTTAACGATTGTGCTTATGGCAAACATGCCCATCAAAATTTTACTTTCATTGACCTGCATCAATCGGCCGCGAATATTCATGCGTTACTAGAAAACAAGCCCGTAGGTTGCAAACAAGCGCCTCGATACAAAAGAACAATTTATCCGCGGGCAGGGTTGAAGCGTTCTCAGGGGATATCAGCAGCGGTTCGATGCGGCAGGGGGAACGGCCGTAGGCCGTCCAGTCGTGGGTTCGTGGGAAGTCATTTAGGGAGCGCGCCAATGTCAAAAGTCCAAACGCAGTCACCCGTAACAGGGTCCGCAGCATTGCCATTCGGCATGTTCGCGCCGGCGATGGAGTACATGACCGACGCCGCCCAGCGCACCGTATTATTCTGGGACGTCATGCGGCAGCGTGGCAATCAATACCGCGAGCAGATCACTCAGGCCGCACCGCATGTTCTCGACTACAAAGTCGAGCTCGTCGTTGACGGGCGCAAACTCGACCGCCCGGTAAACTACGGCCTCGTGCGCGTCGTTCCGCCCGCAGGCGTGACGCTCGATCCAAAGCTTCGGCCGTTTGTTGTCGTGGATCCGCGTGCCGGACATGGCCCCGGCATCGGCGGTTTCAAGGCCGACAGCGAAATCGGCGTTGCGATGAAAGCTGGGCATCCATGCTATTTCGTCGGGTTCACGCCGGATCCCGTTCCTGGCCAGACGATCGAAGATATCGCGCGCGCTGAAGCGGTCTTTATCGAGAAAGTTACCGCTGCGCACCCCGAGGCGAGCGGCAAGCCATGCGTGATCGGAAATTGTCAGGCGGGATGGGCAATCATGATGCTTGCCGCCATTCGCCCCGAGTTGTTTGGCCCGATCATTATCGCCGGTTCGCCGCTGTCCTATTGGGCAGGCGTACACGGCAAAAATCCCATGCGGTATTCGGGAGGGCTGCTGGGTGGCAGCTGGCTGACCGCGCTGACGGGTGATCTCGGTCACGGCAAGTTCGACGGCGCTTGGCTGGTGCAGAATTTCGAGAATCAGAATCCCGCCAACACGCTCTGGAGCAAGCAATACAATCTCTTTTCAAAAATCGACACAGAGGCTTCGCGTTACCTGGGATTCGAGCGGTGGTGGGGAGGGCACGTGAATCTGAACGCTCAGGAAATCCAATTTATCGTTGATGAGCTTTTTATCGGCAACAATCTCGCCGCAGGCCGAATTCATACTTCTGACGGCACTGCGATCGACTTGCGCAACATCCGCTCACCGATCGTCGTATTCTGTTCGAAGGGTGACAATATCACCCCTCCGCAGCAGGCGCTTGGGTGGCTTCTCGACTTGTATGAGGACGTGAACGAGATCCGCTCTTACGGTCAGACCATTGTCTACACGATCCATGAAACGGTCGGTCATCTCGGTATCTTCGTATCCGGCGGTGTTGCGAAAAAAGAGCACGGTGAGTTTTCGAGCAATATCGACTTGATCGATACTTTGCCGCCCGGCCTTTATGAGGCGGTATTCGAGAACAAGACCGGGGACATGGCCAATCCGGATCTCGTGAGCGGAAATTGGGTGATGCGGTGCGAGGCAAGAACGCTCGATGACATTCGCGCCCTCGGGGGTAACGATGCCGCGGATGAGCGGTGCTTTGCCACGGCGGCGCGCGTTTCGGAGACCAATCTGGCGCTTTACCGGACCTTTGCGCAGCCCGTGGTACAGGCGATGGTCAGTGCTCCCGTGGCGGACTGGATGCGCAAACTGCATCCATTGCGGCTGCAGTACGAGCTGTTCTCCGACGCCAATCCGCTGATGGGTTCGGTTGCTCTGCTTGCTGATCAGGTCCGCAGCAACCGAAAGACCGTGGCAGCCGAAAATTCTTTTGCGGCCATGCAGGAGAACATTCTCCAATCAGATCGTCAGTGATGCTCGACGCATGGCGCGAAGCAACTGAGAAAGGTCGCCGAGCAGACGTTCCTTGCGGTCTATGGCGCGCCAACACTTCAGGCGGCGGTCGGTATTGATCCTGCTGCAAATCGCCGCTTGCGGATGGCGACGAAGAGTCCATTGCACAAGTGAGCTACTGGACAAGAAAATTGCCGAACTCAAATCGCGCATTCCGGTTGGCGGGGTCCGTGAGGCGGTCATCCGCGGGCTTATTTACGCAGGGATGGGGCGAGCGGCGATCGACGAGCGGGGATTTGAACTGGCTCGCCGAATTCGCAAGGCGAACGGTGGCCTGCCGATAGCGGAATTCAAGGCGCTCGTACGCGAGCAATTTACGATCCTGCTGGTCGATGAAAAAGCCGCGCTCGCCGCAATTCCATCGATGCTTCCGGCTGATGCGGAGGCTCGGGAAAAGGCCTACGGCCTGATCACCGAAGTGTTGGGCGCGCGGGGCGAACTGTCTGCCGAAGACAGCAAGCGGCTGAGCGAAGTTGCGCGGCTGTTCGGCGTCGATGGCGGTCCGGCCCGGGGACACCTCCGGGAAGTTCCAAAAAAACCCCAAGCCAAGGCGTCCTGATACCAATCTGGGTGAAGTTCACGAGGAATCATCATGGCGACAACAAAAAGCAGCGAAGTCACAGCGATGAGACCGGGCACGCATCCCCCGAAATATGACCGCCTGATCGCGCTGGCAAAGCAAATGCCGCCGGTGTCGACGATAGTCGTTCATCCTTGCGACGAGACGTCGTTGCGCGGCGCGGTCGAAGCGGCAGAAGCGGGCATCATCATCCCGATCCTTGTGGGACCTGTCGCAAAGATCTCGGCCGTGGCGCGCGAGCATAACCTGGACATCAGCCGTTTCCAGATCGTCGACGTGCCGCACAGTGATGCGGCCGCGGCAAAAGCTGTGCAGCTGATTCAGGAATCCAAAGGCGAGTTGCTGATGAAGGGCAGCCTGCATACGGATGAACTCATGCGTGAGGTGACGTCGAGCAAGACCGGGTTACGGACAGCCCGCCGCATAAGTCATGTCTTTATCATGGATGTTCCGACATATCCCTGAGACGCTGTTTCATTACGGATGCCGCGATCAATATCTTCCCGGACCTGGATGCAAAACGGGATATCATTCAAAACGCAATCGATCTCTTCACGCAGATTGGCCTTGGCGTCCCGCGCGTTGCGATTTTGTCTGCGGTCGAGACGGTAACGTCGAAGATTCCGTCGACGATCGATGCGGCGGCATTATGCAAAATGGCGGATCGCGGCCAGATCGTCGGTGGCTTGCTTGACGGTCCGCTCGCTTTCGATAATGCAATCGATCCGGAAGCTGCAAGAATGAAGGGCATCAGGTCCGAGGTTGCGGGACGTGCGCAGATTCTGGTCGTACCGGATCTCGAGGCGGGCAACATGCTGGCAAAGAATTTGACTTTTCTCGCGAAGGCAGATGCCGCAGGAATAGTGCTCGGTGCGCGCGTTCCCATAATTTTGACATCGCGCGCCGATTTCAGTCCGCACGCGAATGGCATCTTGCGCGGTTGCCGTGCTTTTCGCGGCCGCACGCCGTCGCAATGCGGCTCTGCCTGCGGCGTGACGATCATGGACACAATTCTTGTCGTCAATGCCGGTTCATCGAGCTGTGAAGTTTCAGGTCTTTGAGACCGATGGAAAATCCAGTCTTAAGCGACTGGTCAAAGGTCAGATGGATGGGATCGGCACGCGACCGCGGCTGCGCGCGCAAGCGGCCGACAATACGTCGTTGATTGATCAAACTTACAGACTGGATGCCGTACCGGACGTGCCCGGAGCAATTCGCGAGACAGGAGCGTGGCTGCGCACTTCACAGAAGTTCAATCTCATCGCCGTCGGCCACCGCGTGGTTCACGGAGGCCCGGGTTATAGCCAACCATCTACTCGTCGACAGTTCGATCATCGAGAAACTGGAGCGCTACATCCCGCTCGCTCCGTTGCATCAGCCGAACAACCTCGCGCCGATACGTTCAATCCTCAAAAGCCATCCGGAATTGCCTCAGGTCGCCTGCTTCGATACGGCGTTCCATCGTGGCCATTCCGCAGTGGCGGATCACTTTGCCATCCCTGAAGAGCCTCTACAAGGAAGGCGTACGCCGATATGGATTCCATGGGTTGTCGTACGAATATGTCAGCAGGCGATTATAGGAATTGTCGCCTGAGCTCGCGAAGTCCCGGGTGATCATTGCCCATTTGGGAAGCGGGGCTTCGATGTGTGCGTTGGCAAGATGGCCGGAGCATTGAAAGTACCATGGGCTTTACGGCTCTCGATGGATTGCCGATGGGGACGCGGCCTGGGCAAATCGATCCGGGCGTTGTGCTCTATCTTATTTCGGAAAAAGGAATGACCGCCGAGGCGGTGCAAAAGCTTTTTTACAATGATTGCGGGTTGAAGGGGCTGTCAGGCATCAGCAACGATATGCGCGTGCTGGAGACGGGCGACGAGCCGGGAGCGATCCTGGCCATCGACTATTTCGTATACCGCATTGGCCTTTACGCCGGAATGCTGGCTGCTGCCCTTGGCGGGCTCGATGCTTTCGTATTTACCGCGGGGATTGGCGAAAATTCAGCCGGGATTCGCGCGCGGATCGTTGAAAAACTCCGATGGCTTGGGGCGGAACTGGATGTAAAAGCAAACGTCGCGCAAAAGCCGCTCATCTCGCGGCCTGACAGCCGCGTGAAAGTGTTTGTGATACCGACCGACGAAGAGCTCATGATTGCGGAGCATACGCTCGCCCTGATATCGGCAGCGCGCAGCGCACGTGAGCCGCCCGGCGACATAGGCGCGCGTCGGCAGAACGTCACGACCTGATCTTCACGCCGGCGCGCGCGAAAACTCGGGCATCATTTTTGATGGTCGGGGTCGACTTCGGTTACCCGTTCATGGACACGGATGCCGGTAGCCGTCGTTGCCGAGATAAGTTCCGCTCCTTGGATCATATGACCTGAAGCGGCGCATGCAGTAATCCACAGCGCCATCGGGTGCGGCACCCTCGTAATAACCGGGAGCCGGATAATAATATGGCGGCGGATAATAGTAGGGCGCCGCCAGCATCCCTCCGAGAATTGCACCGGCGGCAAACCCGCCACCGTAGTAACCCCATCCACCGCCGCGCCAACCACCGCGCCAACCGCCACCGCGCCAGCCGCCGCCGTACCAGCGAACAACGTCGAGATTGCTGATGGGCACATTTGCATAGGCGTTGGCCGCCGGTGCCGCTACCGCAGGCCCAGGAAGAGACATCAAGCCGATCGTGACTGCCGCCGCCGTCAAAAACACGCCAATGGCTTTCGACATGATTGCACCTTCGGTTACGAGCCGACCGTGTCGGACACTAAGGTAAATCAGCGTAATGGCTACTCAACAAGAAGTATTGATCCTGGTCAAATGACCAAGTTCAGCAATGGAACTCGCAATTTTGAGTTGTTTTGAGGGGAGGTTAGAACTGACTTTGCCGCCAGTCTTGGCCAACGACTGCATTGTCGGAATCGTGCAGGCTTGCAACGGATGGCCTGCGATGTTTCCCGGAAATAATTTTCTTGACGCGATGCCGCAATGCCGTCTTGGCGGCGGTTTCATGCGACGTGGATGTTGGCACGACGCGGGGCCACGACTTCTTTGGTGCTGCCGGGCGATGCGACCAACTCCGGCAACAACTCCGGCCGCTCGCCGGCGGAGACAACTTGCACGATGTGGTAGCCGTGTTCCTTGAGCTCTTTCAGTAGAGTCGGAAGGGCCGTTGCTGTTGCAGGATGGATGTCGTGGAGCAAAAGAATGCCACGGCCCTTCGCTTCCAGGCGGCGCATCGCGCGACGGACAATTTCACTGGCGCCAATATGCATCCAGTCGTCGGCGACGACATCGGCGCTCCAGGTCACCAACGATTTCGACGCCAGGTAGTTTTCGATCGCACCGGTTCTGCCCAGACCCGGGATCCGGAAAAATGGCGACAGCGCTTTTGGATCGCCCAGCGCTGTGTCGACCGATGCGATGCCGTTGTCGACCTGGTGTTCCGCGCTCTGCAAAGAGAGGCGCTGGAAGGCGAATGGATGATTTTGACTATGAGTGCCGATGGTGTGTCCGGCGTTGTAGATGTGGCGAACTATCGACGGATAGGCCTGCGCCATTTCGCCGACCAGGAAATAGGTCGCCTTCACGCACTGCGAAGCAAGCGTGTCGAGAACGGAATTGGTGTAGGGCGGTATCGGACCGTCATCGAAAGTGATGACGACTTCATGGTCATTAAGCGGCAGCGATTGCGGAGTATTGGATGCTGCCGATCCGGCTCAGTTCGCCGGGGCTGATGGTAAGAATGCGGCTGGTGCCCAGCGCGTCCGGATTGCCAAGGCAGGGCTCCGCTGCGGCGGAGACGACGCCGACGGCGAACCAAACGACAATAAACACAACACTACGCATTTGGCCCCCCGACCAACCACGCCGTTTACCTCCGGCAGGAGGCCCTCGACAATATGGTGCGCGACATTAAAGGATGATTACGCGTTGTGAACGCGCCAGAGGCCATTTTCCAACTGTTTTTGAACTACTGCGGCAAAAAAGCGACGCTTTCAGCGCGTGCCGGGGCTTCCCGATGGGATAACGTGCACTATTCGGTAACCCCGCTTTTTGAGCTCGCGCAGGAAGGCTGGAAGCATCTGGGCCGTCTGGGCTTTGGTGTCGTGAAACAGCACAATGCCCCGGCCCACCTGTCCAATGCGCGACAGGATCAGGTGTAGTTCGCTTTCGGGCGTCATGGTCACCCAGTCGCTCGCCCAGACGTCGGCGCCGAACACCACAAGTCCACGCTCGTTCATGCGATCGAGCAGAGCGGTGTTCGAGGCGAAACCCGGAAAGCGGAAAAATGGCGTTGTCGGCTGTGTCCGCCGCACGCCATAAAGCGCATATTCATCCGCGGCGATGCCGCGATCGACGTCGTTTTCTGCGCGCGCGAGCGGCATACGACTGAGGATCGGGTGGGAATAACTGTGGTGACCAATGCTGTGGCCTTCAGCAAGGGTGCGCCGCGCAAGTTCTGGATGCGCAGCCGTATTCCTGCCTAACAGGAAAAAGGTCGCGCGGACGCATTCATGCTTGAGAGCGTCCAATACACGCGCGGTAGTGCCCGGCCATGGACCGTCGTCAAACGTGAGCACCAATTCCTTCTCATGCAGCGGCAGAGTTGAGGGAAATTGCTTGCGGCCTATCCGGGGCTCGGCTTTGGCGTCGACCTCGATTACCCGCGCGGTGCCCAGCGCTTGCGGATTGCCCGGACAAGATTCAGCGGAGGCAGCCGTGGGAGCAAGGACGATAAAGATGAGGGCAAGGGCGAGATTGCGGGTCATAGGCCGATCCGAAGCGTGAATTAATCGCATCATTGCGACCTGGTTACCAGTTGTTCACCCTATTTGCTGACTAACGTTTAAAGGCCAATCCGTCACCCTACAGACCGACACCGCATGTAGGCTGGGAGTGCCCGGTGCACGAGGTCAATACGGGAGCAGCGGGCTTTCATCCCGCCCGCTGGCTGCGGGCCTGGGTTGGACGATCGCGTGCCTCGCCGTTGCAGAACCCGGTCCTCGCACCGTCTGAATCCTCCTATCATATTCAAGCCGTATCGCGCTTGACGGTTATTCTCGCGGTTCTCGTTGTGGCCGCCACGCTTGCCGGACTTACCATTGGCTATCGCACAGGCCTGCGCAGCGATGAACAACTGTCGTTGCAACAGCACGTGGTTTTGCGCAACACGATCGCCGAATTTCCATCACCGCTCAGCCGCCAGGGTGAGATCGATTTGCGGCTGATGCGTCTGGCCCGACAGATCGCTGGCGTCAACGATCTCAAATTCGAACATAACTCGGACGCAGGCAGCCGGGAGATACAGCCGGTGATGGACACGAGTGGTCGCATCGTTGGATTCTTCACCTGGAACAGGGCTGCACCGGCGACGCAAGCTTTTAAGCGCCTGGCACCGCTCGTTTCCGTTGTCGCTATTGTTCTGGCGGCATTCGCCGGCCTGGTGCTTTGGCGGCTCCGGCGCGCACGCAACGAACTTGCAGTGAGGGAAATACTGGCGGCGCGCGCAGCGGACGAAGACAAGCTCACGGGTCTTCCCAACCATGCCAAGACCCTCGAGTTGCTGGACCTTGCGCTTGCGGAGCGTGCCGACGGCGATTTGACGACCTTTGCGCTGATCGAGATCGATGGCATGGAAGACGTGACGGCTCATCACGGCGTTTTGGGAAGCGATGAGCTTATTATCGCGATCTCCCGTAGACTCAAGGAAGCGCTGCCTCCGCACGCTATGTGTGGCCGCATCGCGGGCGACAAATTTGCAATCACGCTGACAGCTCGCCAGGGCATTGAGGCCGGGATGATCGTTCGGGTGGCGCTTGAAACGATCGCGCGACCGCACTGGATCGACAATGTCGTTCGTGTCAGCGCGCACGCCGGGTTTGCACAGGCGCCGAGCGATGCCACCACCCGCGGTGAGATCACGCGCCGCGCTGAGCTGGCCCTGCGTACGGCCGCCAAAAAAGGACCCGGCGCCATAATGGCCTTTGATCATTCGATCGATACCGTTTCGACTGACCTTAAGTTCATCCATCGTGAATTGCCGCGCGCGATCAGCGCGCACGAGCTGGAGCTGAACTATCAGCCGATCGTTTCTTCGCATGGTGGGCGAATGGTGGGCGTCGAAGCGTTGCTGCGATGGACCCATCCAGATCGCGGCACTATCCCGCCGACGATCTTTATTCCGGTCGCCGAGCAGATGGGTCTGATGGACACCATCGGCGCCTTTGTGCTGCGTCGCGCGCTGCATGAGGCCAAGCGATGGCCCGAGGAACTTTATGTCGCGGTGAACCTGTCTCCACTGCAGGTTCGCGACGAAACGATCGTCGATATGGTCCGGACCGCGCTGACTGAAAGTGGCGTCACGCCGTCCCGTCTGGTTCTGGAAATTACCGAAGGCATCCTCATCGATAACCCCGATGAAATGGTCAAACGCATCAAGGATCTCCACGCTCTCGGG
The DNA here is from genome assembly GCA_963815055.1 of uncultured Alphaproteobacteria bacterium. Taxonomy (GTDB): domain Bacteria; phylum Pseudomonadota; class Alphaproteobacteria; order Rhizobiales; family Xanthobacteraceae; genus Pseudolabrys. The sequence goes on from CAWFEU010000003.1 coordinate 141,542, forward strand.
GCGCGCGTTGCGCTTGACGATTTCGGCTCGGGTTATTCCAATCTTGGCTATTTGCAGCGTTTTCCGCTCGACAAATTAAAGATCGACAAGAGCTTCGTGGCCGCGCTCGGCCGCTCCTCAAATGGTGGGGTGATTATTCAGGCAATTGTCGCGCTTGGTCGCGCACTCGGACTGTCGGTGTTGGTCGAAGGTGTGGAAACCGAGCACCAACGCGTGCTGCTACGGCTGGCCGGTTGCGACGAAATGCAGGGCTTTCTGTTTGCAAAGCCCGCGCCTGCCGAAGCAATCGATCGGCTTTTGGCGCAGGCGGCGAAGCACGGCAAGGCGTTGCCGACATCGGGCGAGGCGCTGACAGCGTGACCTCCAATCGATAGAGTCAGTCGCCAAATGACGCCTGTTTGAGATGGGCGAGCGGAGGGCGGCGCATGATTCCCAATGCATGGTCGGGCTTTGATTTTGGCCTTGGGCCGGACGTCGATATGCTGCGCAAGTCAGTGAGCGGCTTCGCGCAGGACCGCATCGCCCCGCGCGCCGACGCGATCGACCGGAACAATGAATTCCCGCGCGATCTGTGGCCCGAGATGGGTGCGCTCGGCCTGCACGGCATTACTGTGGAAGAAAAATACGGGGGTTCCGGCCTTGGCTATCTCGAGCACTGCGTGGCCATGGAGGAGATTTCGCGGGCCAGTGCGGCTGTGGGGCTTTCCTATGGCGCGCATTCCAACCTCTGTGTCAATCAACTGCGCCGCAATGGTGCCGAGGAGCAAAAGCGAAAATATCTTCCGAAGCTGATTTCCGGAGAGCATGTCGGGGCGCTCGCGATGTCGGAACCGGGCGCAGGGTCCGATGTCGTGTCGATGCGCACACGGGCCGAGAAGCGGGGCGACCGTTACATTCTCAACGGCTCGAAGATGTGGATCACCAATGGTCCCGTCGCCGATACAATGGTGATCTACGCCAAGACTGACCGGACCGCCGGCGCGCGCGGTATAACCGCGTTCATCGTCGAGAAGAATTTCAAGGGGTTTGCGCCCGCACAGAAACTCGACAAGCTTGGCATGCGCGGCTCGGATACCAGTGAATTGGTATTTACCGACTGCGAGGTGCCCGAAGAAAATGTTCTGGGCGCGGTCGGCAATGGTGTCAATGTGCTGATGTCGGGACTGGACTACGAGCGCGTAGTGTTGGCGGCGGGTCCGCTCGGCATCATGCAGGCCTGCATGGATGTGGTGATGCCGTACGTGCATGAACGCCAACAGTTCGGCCAGGCAATCGGCCGTTTCCAGCTAGTCCAGGCCAAGCTCGCCGACATGTACGTCACCATGAATGCGGCCAAGGCTTACGTTTATACGGTGGCGCGGGCATGCGATGAAGGGCGAACCACGCGCGAGGACGCTGCCGGCGCTATTCTCTACGCGGCCGAACGCGCGACCTGGATGGCGCTGGAAGCAATCCAGTGCCTCGGCGGTAATGGCTATATCAACGACTTCCCGACGGGCCGCCTGCTGCGCGACGCCAAACTCTACGAGATCGGGGCAGGCACCTCGGAAATCCGCCGCATGCTGATCGGGCGTGAGATCTTCGAGAAGACCCGTTAGAGTACGACGAGCCAAAGCGCTCCCGCGTTAACTTTTCTACCGGACGAATCAGATAGTGCATTGGCCTATATCACCAGCAGTGGGGATCGCGGCCATGTTGCGGGTGCGGTTGAAAGCTGATGGGCGGATTGTCGAAATCCTCCCGGGTGGCGTTGAGAAGACCATCGACCACAGCGACCCGGCACAATTCGTGCGGCAGGTCAGGGCGCGCTGCGGATTGACGCAAGCCGCGTTCGCCGAACGGATCGAAGTGCCGATCGAAACCGTGCGCAATTGGGAGCAGGGCAAACGCCATCCGCGCGGGCCGGCGCGGGCACTGCTCAAGTTGATCGATCAGGCGCCCGACGTTGCCTTCGCGACGCTTGGTCGGGGTCGGCGCTGAGCACTATTCGGCGGCGGCGGGCACGCGCGGACGTGGCGAATATCGCGCGATGCGCATCAGCAGAAACATTGCAATCAGGGTTGCAATGTAGACCAGCAGCTGCATTTCGGTCGGCTGGTCGATATACCCGATCAGCGTATGAAGCAGGCGGCCGAAGATACTTTTTTCCGATAGCAGCCAGGACGTATCCCAGAGGGTGTGGTCGAGTGCGACCACCACGCCGGCATTATTGAGAAATTGCACGGCCTGCGCCGCCATCCCTGCGGCCAGCAGGGCAATCAGCCAACTCGTCACCGAAAAGATATGCCGGTTCGGAATTGCCAGCAGCCCCAGGTACGTCAATGCAGTAAAAGCCGCGCCCGCTGCAATTCCGAGCAGGCCACCGACCAGCAAAGCAGAACCCGATGTGCCCGACGCCATGATGCCGTAAAGGAACAGCACAACCTCTGATCCTTCGCGAAGCACGGCAAGCCCCACCACAATTGCCAGTGCGGTGAGCGGCTTGGCACCTTCGCTCACGGCATTGCCAATCCGGCGCATTTCATCGGCGATTTCGCGCCCATGACGCGCCATCCAGGCGTTGTGCCACATCAACATAACCACCGCGACCCCAAGGATGCTGGCATTGAAGAGTTCTTGACCGGCGCCCTGGAACGCATCCGAGATGACGCCGGCAAACATCGCGACTATGGCTGCACCCAACACGCCGCCACTGATACCGATCGTGATCCAGCGGCCGCGACCGGCGACCCCGCGCGTCGCCGCCATCACGATCCCGACGATGAGGCCGGCTTCGATGACTTCACGAAATACAATGATCAGTGCGCCAAGCATGATTTATTCCGCGATCACGGTGCCCTTGGCGGTGGCTTCGTTATATTCGCCGATGAAGGGATAGCGGCCGGGCTTGAGCGGGCCGATGCGCACCGTCCCTTTCGATTTGCCGGCGACTACCTTCTCCACTTTCAGAGCGCCGCTGTCGAACTCCTCTGCCGTTGCATCCTCATTGATCACCGTAATCGACACGCGTTGATTTGCGGGCACCTTGATTTCGGCCGGCGTGAACCGGTGCTCCTTGATGGTCAGCACATAGTCATCGGCACGGGCGGTGAACGCCGCGGCGATCACCAGGGTCAAGGTTGTCAAGACAACTAAAAATCCGCGCATTCCATCCTCACGGTAATCTTAGGCCGTCACAAAAGCATTAAAACCCGTTGATGCAACTGCTTTTTTCTTCTCTTGAATTATTCCAATGTAAGAAGCGCTGCGAACACCTTGCCTGTCAAAGCGATGTTGCGTTTTGCGCCAACGCAAATTTTTGCGTGATTTTTTGCCGCATTGGCTTTGCGGGGCCCCCAGCCGGTCCGCGGAACCCGGGTTGGCAGCGCCCCGGCGACGGGGCATTCTTCCTGACCCGCCACCAACCCATTCCAAACGCAGAATCAAGGAGATCGCAATGCAAGTCGTTGAAGCTCATGGCGCCCGCATTCCCCAAATCGGCCTCGGCACCATGACCCTGAAAGAGGAGGTCTGCGTTCAGGCGGTCAAGACCGCGTTGCAGGTCGGCTATAACCATCTCGATACCGCTATGTTTTACGGCAACGAAAAGGAAGTCGGCGAGGGCTTGCGGGCGTCGGGCGTGAAACGCGATGGCGTCTTCATCTGCACCAAAGTGCGCGAAAACAATCTGCTGCCGGAAAACTTCATCAAGTCGCGCGACCAGAGCCTCGCCAATCTGCAGTTGCCTTACGTCGACTTGTTGTTGATCCATTGGAACAACAAGGACATTCCGTTCAAGGTCTCAATTGCCGCGCTGTGCCAGGCTAAAAAAGAGGGCAAGGCCCGACATGTCGGCGTCGCCAATTTCACCACACAGATGCTGGACGACGCATGGGCTGTGACGACCGAGCCGCTCGTCTGCAACCAGATCGAGATGCATCCCTTCATCAATCAGGACAAAGTGCTCGCCGCCTGCAAGAAGCACGGCATGGCTGTAGTTGCCTATTGCCCGATTGCCCGCGGCAAGGTACCCGGCGCCGATGCGCTTGAACGCATCGGGAAAGCGCACGGCAAGAGTGCCGCGCAAGTATCTCTGCGCTATCTGGTGCAGATGGGTGCCTGCGCGATCCCGCGCACCGCGACGCCGGATCATCTGAAGGCCAATATTGACGTATTCGATTTCAAATTGTCGGACGCAGAAATGGCTGAACTCAAGAAACTCAATGCGACCAATATGCGCGTGGTCAATCCGCCGCATGCGCCGGTCTGGGACACGCCATGAAGCCCATTGCAGGCATTCTTGTTTTCCTCGCGGCGTCGGCGGCGCCGCCGGCGCTGGCGCAGGACAAGCCCAGCGCCAAGGATTCCGCCGTGATCGAAAAATGCATCAAGGCCAAGACCGCGCGGCGTTGGGCCTGGGAAAAATGCATCGGGTTGATTTCGGAGCCGTGCTCGAAGGACGAAGGCTCGATGGCGCCACACGAAGTGATTGTTTGCGGCGACCGCGAACGCGCGGTTTGGGACGACATCCTCAACAAGTCTTATAAAAGCTTGCTCAAGGCGCTGAATGAGGAGCAGCAAGGCAAGCTGCGCGAGATGCAGCGCGCCTGGATGGTGTCGCGCGACAAGAACTGCGGTTTCCTCTACGATTATTTTCAAGGCACTATGGCGAATCCGATGATTGCACACTGCCTGAGCCGCGCCACCGGGATGCAGGCGCTGTACTTGCGCGGCTTCGCCGACGACGTCGCCGACAGAAAATGAACACCTGAAATGCAGACCGTCGAGGCCAAAGGGTTCAAAATTCCTGTTGTCGGTCTCGGCACCTGGGCGTTGCGCGGCCGTGACTGCGCGCGGTTGACGGAGCAGGCGATCCGCCTTGGTTACCGGCACATCGATACGGCGCAGATGTATGACAATGAACGCGAGGTGGGTGAGGGCATCCGCGCATCGGGGCTGCGTGCCGAGGTCATGGTTACGACCAAAGTGCAGCCGACGCTGCTCGCGCCGCACGATCTCGAGCGATCGGTGAAAGAAAGCCTGTCGCACCTGCGGCTGGACGTCATCGATCTGCTGCTGATCCATTGGCCAAATCCGCGCGTGCCGCTCGCCGAAACGCTCGGAGCAATGGCCAAAATGAAACGTGAGGGTTACACGCGGCAGATTGGCGTATCGAATTTCACGGTGGCGCTGCTCGATGACGCCTACAAGATTTCAAGCGAGCCGCTGGTCTGCAACCAGATTGAATGTCACCCGTTTTTGAACCAGGACAAGGTCATTGCGGTGTGCCGAAAATTAGGGATGGCCGTGGTGGCCTATAGTCCGATCGCGCGCGGGGGCGCCAAAGGCGACAAGCTCCTGGAAAAGATTGGCCGGACTCACGGCAAGACCGCTGCGCAAGTCTGCCTTCGCTGGCTGGTCCAACAAGGCATCGTGGTAATTCCGCGCACCAGCAAAATCGAACGCCTCGAGGAGAACTTTGCGCTGTTCGATTTTGCGTTAAGCGATCCCGAAATGCGGGAGATTGCCGGTCTCGCGCGCCGCGGCGGCCGCATCGTTGACTGGACTTGGTCGCCAAACTGGGATTGAGACCTTAAAAAAATCCCAGCGATTCGCACCCGGTGCCGGCCTTGAAGCTCTGCTTCCAGCGTCGGGCCGGAATATCGATGACATGCACCGAGCCGTCGCCTTGGCAGGCAACGAACAATTCGTCACCGCGATATGCCATGTCCATGGGCTGGCTGCCGACCCTGACCGCCGTCTGTTCGCGGAATGCCGGGCTAATCAGGCTCACGGTGTCGCTGTTTAAGCTGGTGACGCCGAGCAAGCTCCAGTCGGGGCTGTAGCGAGCAATCTGGGCTGGCTTGGGAACGTCTTTCAGTTGGACCGTGTCGCGCACACGTTCGGCCGTGATGTCGATCAGGAACAACACCGGCTCCTGATCCGAGACGACGACCACGGTCTTTCCGTCGCCCGAAATAGTGATACCGGCCAGTGGATGAGGTGTTTTGATCTTTCCGAGAAGTTTGCGTTTCGGGAGGTCGATAAACGAGACTTCGCCGTCCTCCTCGTTTTCCGTGTAGAGTCTTTTCGCGTCCGGCGAAATAATGAGCCTGTGCGCATTGGTCGAGCCCGAATCAATCGCGTCAACCACCTTGCGTGTTTTAGGGTCGACCATTGCCACCACCGCACTGTTTTCGCACGTGACATAGATCAGCCCATCGGGTCCCAGTTTGAGGGTGTGGGGGGCAATATATGGCCGCAGGTCGATGTCGCTCACGTGCTCGCGTTTGGCGAGGTCAATAATGCAGAGTGTGTGGCCTGGATTTGGGTTGCGACCATGAATGCCATCCCCATAGATCGGCACGTAGGCAAGCCCGCTTTCCGGTACGATCAGCAGTTCGTGGACCGTCCGCTGAAACCCTTCGAGCACTTTCTGCGTCGCGTAGCTAACCGGATCGATGAACAGGATTTTTGCGCCCATTTTGTCAACGCCGATCATTCCGCGCGCATTTCCGTTTCCGACCATGGCCACGTCACTCCTTTCACTTTCCAGCCCATTGATTAGCATGGCGCGTGGGAAATGTTGTAGGGAAGGGACATGAGCCCCGATACGGCCCTTGTTTTATTTTCCGGCGGGCAGGACTCGACTGTCTGTCTGGGCTGGGCATTACAGCAGTTTTCACGCGTCGAAACGGTCGGCTTCGACTACGGGCAGCGGCACGCAGTCGAATTGAGTGTTCGTGCGCGGCTTCGCGAGCGCATGGTGGCATTGCGCGCGGACTGGAAAGCCGGCCTCGCCGACGACCACCTCGTCAAGCTCGATGCCCTGGCAGCGATTTCCGATACGGCGCTGACGCGCCACACGGCCATCGAGATGGCCGACAGCGGATTGCCCACGACATTCGTTCCCGGTCGCAATCTGATCTTTTTCTGCTTTGCCGGAGCTCTGGCCTACCGACGTGGTGCCCGTCATCTGGTGGCCGGCATGTGCGAGACCGATTATTCGGGTTATCCGGATTGCCGCGACGATACCGTAAAGGCAGTCCAGGTCGCGCTTACACTAGGGCTCGGCAAGCGCGTCACAATCCATACGCCGCTCATGTGGATAGACAAGGCCGCCACCTTCGCCATGGCAGAGCAACTTGGCGGAGAAGCATTCCTTGAAATCGTCATCGAGGACAGCCATAGCTGTTACCTGGGCGATCGTAGCAAGCGCCACGCGTGGGGCTATGGCTGTGGCGATTGTCCGGCTTGCCAGTTGCGGGCACAAGGTTTTACCAAATTCATGGATCGAAAGAGGTCATGATCGACAACGATAAACGCAGGACCATCGAAGGCAGTATTTTTCTGGTGCTTTTTTGCCTGACCATTCCTGCTGCAAATTGGATGATCGGACATGTCGGCACCCTGTGTATGCCGAATGGTCCCTGTCTCGTGCCAGTTGCGCCAGGTATGATGGCGCCATCGGGCGTGCTGATGGTCGGGGCAGCGCTGGTCCTGCGCGATCTGGTGCAGCGACGGCTCGGCTTTGAATTCGGGATCGGCGCGATTGTCGTTGGTGCGATGATTTCGGCAGGTCTCGCGCCCGCTTCGCTCGTGCTGGCCTCGACGGCCGCGTTTCTCCTTTCCGAGTTTGCCGACTTCGCGGTCTATACTCCGCTCGCGCGACGGCGGCTGGTCGCTGCGGTGGTTGCCTCCAGCATCGTCGGCCTTGTGGTCAATTCAATCGTATTTCTTTGGCTTGCATTCGGCTCGATGGAGTTTCTCCTCGGTCAAATCGTGGGCAAGCTCTGGATGGCGTTGCTAGCGGTGCCGTTTGTCGCGTTCCTGCGCCGCCGCGACGAGCGTTTGGGCCTGAAGGCTGCGTGAGGCTGATCATGACGGCATCCCTCGATATTTTGCGTAACGTTACCACCGGCACCATCACGACGATGTTGCTGAAGAAGGGAATTCGCCGGTCCTGGATGGCTGGTGCGATGCCGTTCGGATTTTCGGGAAAACGCGTTGTGGGTCCGGCTTTCACCCTTCGTTTCGTTCCGGTGCGCGAAGATCTTGCAACGCCGGAGAGCTGGTCGAAACCAATTTCAACGCGCGGCGCAATCGAGGCAATGCCGGAGAATTGGTCGTCGTTGCCGATGCGATGGGTGTGACGGGCGCCGGCATATTCGGTGACATATTGTGCATGCGCATGGTCAAACGCGCCGTGAGTGCGCTGATTACCGATGGCGTGATGCGGGACAAGCATGGCGTGCTGGCAACCGGATTGCCGGTATGGTGCGCGGGCGTTGCTGCGCCGGCGTCAGTCAATCAACTGACGTTTGTCGGCTGGAATGAGCCGATCGGGTGCGGAGGCTGTGCCATTTTCCCCGCCGACATCGTTGTCGCCGATGACGACGGCGCGGTGGTGATTCCGAAGGAGCTGGTCGAGTTCGTTGCCCATGAGGGTGCAGAACACGAGTTGCTGGAGAGTTGGCTCGTGCAGGAGGTTGAGAAGGGCGCCAAATTGCCGGGCCTCTATCCGCCCAACGAGGATAACAAGAAACGATATGAGGACTGGAAGAAGTCACGCTGATGTTCTTCATTCTATCGAAGACCGTCGCCTTTCTGTTTTTGCCCTCAAATCTTCTGATCCTCCTTGGACTTGCCGGCGTGATGCTGATGGGAACGCGTCGCAAACGCGCCGGCGCTTACATGGCGGCATTAAGCGTCGTTCTGCTGGCTGCGGCCGGCTTCTTGCCGATAGGCAGCGTGCTCATCCACACGCTCGAAAGTCGTTTTCCACCATGGGACGCGAGTCACGGCGCGCCAGATGGCATCGTGGTGCTGGGTGGCGTTGTCGGATCCGAGCTTTCGCGCGAGTACGGCGAGCCGGTGCTCGGTGGCGACGCGAATCGCATCATCGCAATGGCGAAACTGGCGCGCGCGTACCCGTCTGCTCGCATTGTTTACTCAGGTGGTGACTCAAGCCTGACTGGAGATCGGCCGCCCGAAGCGGATTTCGTGGTATCCACTGCTGGACAGTTTTGGAATTCCGCGATCGCGCGTGACCCTGGAATCGAGATCTCGGAATACCGCTGAAAATGCGACATATGTGAAAGAGCTGATCAAACCGAAATTGGGGGAACGTTGGCTGCTGGTGACGTCCGCCCGGCACATGCCGCGCGCCATTGGTTGTTTTCGGAAAGTCGGACTTTCTGTAGAGGCCTACCCGGTGGGGTGGCGCGCCGGACGGACCGCCGCCCCGACATGGAGCCGATCGCTTTCAAATGGGCTGGCGCAATTGGATTCAGGGGCCTACGAATGGCTTGGCCTGGTTAGCTACTGGGCCACCGGGAAGACCAGCGAATTGCTGCCGTCACCATGACGCGATCAAAAGAATTTGCGCTTTATCGTCTGCGTAGCTTGCGGCAAAAGACGTCATAGATTGCGCCTATGACGATGCGCGCCTCGTCACTTGCGAGCCGGTAGTAAATAGCCTTGCCGTCGCGGCGCGTCGTTACAAGGCCATCCGATCGCAAGCGGGCGAGCTGCTGCGACACGGTTGGTTGGCGCAAGTTGAGAAGGTCTTCCAACTCGCTGACGGACTTCTCGCCTTCGGCGAGAATGCAGAGAATCATCAGCCGGCTTTCATGCGCCAGCGCCTTGAGAAAATCGCTTGCACGCTTTGCATTCTCGACCATGCGGTCGAGTTCATTCGAGCGAGCGCGACCTTCAAAGTGATGCAATTCCATTCGTACACCAACAATTGCGTTTCGCCGCCAGATGAATACAGACGATCAACTCGCCACGCGCAACGATTTTTCGTAGAGCGGGTTCCGTTCTCCGCTCGTTCCCGTCGCGTCCAGTTTCTTGATCAGTGCGCCGAGCAGCCCCCAGAAATTGTCTTCGCCTGGATAGCCGCGAATGCGGCCGATTTCGTGGCCATTTTCGACGAGCACAAACAGCGGCGCGAGCCGTTCCACTTCGATAAAGGCGAGATCCGGCGGCAAGGCTCGATCAATATTCACGCGTCGCAAGGGCGCGCGCTGGCCTTCCGTCGTTTTCGGATAGATTGGCGCGATTTCGCGGTCGAAAATCTCGCACCATGTGCAACCGGCTTGCTCAAACATGACAAGTTCGGCGGCGTGCACACTCACAAGCGTCGAAATGGAAATTATTGCGCCAAACAACGTAACGCGAGAAAAAAAATGTCGTGTGCGAGAATAATTCACTAATTTCATTCTCTTGTGAAAACGCGACGATTACGCGCTGAATCGCGACTAGGTATATATCAAAAATATCGAATATGTCGATGCGCAAGCGGCGAGGTGAAGGCTTGTGCGACTAGCCGAACCGGAACGCCAGCAAGTTGTCGAATGAGCGCAGCTCGATCAGGACGCGGTGCAGCAGGTCGGTATCCTGGGTAGCAATGGCTTTGGGGATGAGTGAAAGGCTTGTCTTTGCGCCGTCAACGAGCCGACGAAATTCCGGTGACTTTGCGAACTGTTTCGCTCGCAATGCCGTCGCAGCGATCAAGGACTGATCCATACAAAGATGCCGTACTGGCGATAGCGGTACTTGTATCCGGCTTGCTCCAGTCGAGTGCGCGATCATTGTAAATCATCAGCGCGTCCATGGCGGTGTTGGCATCGCGCACGCAGTCGGCCAGCACCACTACTCCGCTCGCCTTGCGCAGCTCATAAAGGTCGCCTCGAATCGCATCGAGCGAGTTCCTGGCTGCATCGAGGCGCCCCGTCTTGAGCATTAAGATCGGCGCCGACCAGTCGCGCGCTGACGGCGGTAAACAATCTGCCGTAGAGGGGATTATTGGAAAAAACGTCGGGCCGATGGCCGGAAAAGCGCTCGGTTAATCTGATCCAGGCGTCGCGCAACCGGTCGATTTCGAGCGAGGCGAGATCCTCATTGCCGGTGCGCAGATAGCCAATAGCGACCCGGTTGTGGGCGCTCGCCGATTCGATGGCGGCGTTGAAATCGGCAAGTTCGTCGGTCCCGGCGGCACGCGCGCCGCCCAGCAGGGCCAACGCGAGACATGCGATGCGAGCAAGCCAGAGCGGCATGAATTTCACCGGATTTTGACGCGAGAGTTCGTATAATTGTAGTTATAAGTCCCAACGACGGCTGCCCGCGAGGCACCTTGGCCGCGTGGTTTACGGATTGCGCACATGATTTCACGCCGGACTATGCTCATTGGCGCTGCATCTTTTGCGGCCGCGTCCGCGCGGCGCGCTCGTGCCGAAGGCCGATTTTGACGGACGACGGGCTCTACAAAGAGCCCTGGTTCCTGGAAAGCTTTCTCGACCTTGCCGACGATCTTGAAGGCGCCCGCAAAGAGGGCAAGCGCTTTGTGGTCATGTGGGAGCTCAAAGGCTGCCCTTATTGCAAGGAGACGCATTTCGTAAATTTCGCGCAGCCGCGCATCGCGGACTACATGAAGGCGAATTTCGAAGTGCTCCAGCTCAACATCATCGGCTCGCGCAAGGTTACCGATTTCGATGGCGCGGAATTGTCGGAAAAGGAACTGGCCGCGAAATATGGCGTGCGGTTCACGCCGACTTTTCAATTTTTCGGGGAGGGCGTCACGCCGCTCAAGAGCTTGTCGCCGGCGAAGCGCGAGGTGGCGCGGGCGCCCGGCTATATGCGGCCTGACGATTTTCTCGCGATGTTCCGCTATGTCCGCGAAAAGGCCTATGAGAGCAAAAGCTTCCGCGACTATCTCAAGTCACTGCCGAGCTGATCCGGTGAAAGACGTATATTTTTTTGTGAATATGATTTGAACTGACCCTGTCCCATCGCTATGGTCCGGACGGGCGGACTAGCAGTTGCCCCAAAACGTTCATCCGGGAGGATTCACTGATGCGACCCTTATCCCGCCGCGACACCTTGGCGCTCGGCGCCTCGGGCGCGGCGCTGAGTTTGATCGGCTGGGGCGAGAGCGCCTCTGCTGCCGCCAAAGAAGCGGCCGAGCAAATCGCCAAATTTACCGGCGGCAAGACGGCGGAGAAGGGCAAGATTTCGATCGAACTGCCCGAGATCGCGGAGAACGGCAATACCGTGCCGTTGTCGGTGTCGGTCGACGCTCCGATGACAGCCGACAATTACGTGAGCGAAATGCTCGTGGTTGCCGAGGGCAATCCAAATCCGGGCGTCGCAACGTTCCAGTTTTCGCCGCTGGCGGGCAAAGCGGAAGCCTCAACGCGCATCCGCCTCGCGACCACGCAGAATATCATCGTGACCGCCAAGACCAGCAAGGGCGAGTTCTTCACCGACCAGAAGCTGGTGAAGGTCACCATCGGCGGCTGCGGCGGCTGATCCGGGAACAGGAAAGAAATATTGAGGAGATAATCATGGCGGAAAAGCCGAGGCTTAAGCTTCCGAAGGAAGCCAAGAAGGGCGAAGTCATCGAGATCAAGACGCTGATGCCGCACATCATGGAGTTGGGTCAGCGGAAGGATAAAGATGGCAAGATCATTCCACGAAAGATCATCAACAAGTTCGCGTGCGAGTTCAACGGCAAGCCGGTGTTCACCGCCAATCTCGAACCGGCGATCGCCGCCAACCCCTATATGCAGTTCTACGCCAAGGTGGAGGAGAGCGGCACGTTCAAGTTCACGTGGACCGACGATGACGGCACGGTCACCACGGCGGAAGAAACAATTACGGTCGGCTGACACCCGTTCCGCGCAGCAAGGCGCGGGACGGATAATGACAATAATCTGATTCGGGAGGAGCCGATGACCCGTGGAGGGATTCTGGCGAGCGGCGCAGCAGTCGCACTAATCGTTGCGGGCGCATTGATCGTTGGCGGCCAGCCAAAGCGCGAACGCGCAGGCCAAAGAAAGAGGCGCCGCTCGAGACCAAGGGCGACGCTTCGGCGCGGCCATGGAAGCGCTATCCGGGTTGGCCGGCGCGCGACGAGGGAAAATGGAACACGCTCGGCCACGTCTCCTCGCCGCCGGCGCCGAAGCCAGCCGCGCAAGACTCGCCGGTCCGATCACCGGCGACGCCGCCAATGGCGCCAAGCTGGTCGCCGACCGCAACCGCGGCGGCTCGTGTCTTGCCTGCCACGTCATGGGTCCGGCCGGCGGCGCCAACCTGCCGGGCAATGTCGGCCCGGATCTGTCGGAAATCGGCAATGCCGGGCGCGAAGACGAGTAGCTGTTCAACTACATCTACGACGCGCGCGTCTACAATCCGGAGACGGTGATGCCGCCCTGGGGCAGCCACGGCGTGTTCAACGACCAGGAAATCAGCGACATGGTCGCCTTCCTGAAGACGCTGAAGACGCCGGCCGTGTTCAAAACCGAAGCTCGACGATCCGAACAAGCGCCGGCGCCGGTCGAGAAGCGCGAAAATCTCGACCCGATGGAAAATCCCGGCATGTGGGCGGTCGACAAGGCGCAGGAGCTTTGGAAGCAGAAGCAGCTCGATCGGGTTCTCCTGCAACACCTGCCACAGCGATCCCGCAGCGGCGTTCAAGACCTGGGCGGCGTCGATGCCGAAATGGGAGCCGCGGCTCAACAAGGTGCTGGGCGTCGAGGAGTTCATCACCCGCCACGCCAAGGCCACCACCGGCGCGAACTGGCTGATGGAGACCGACGAGAACCGCGACATGTCGGTCTATCTGCACAATCTTCGCCAATGGCGCGCCGATCGATGTCGACACCACCAGCGCGGAGGCGAAAGCGGCGATCGAGCGCGGCAAGGCGCTCGCCAACCGCAAGCTCGGCGAGCTCAACTTCGCCTGCACCGATTGCCACGGCAAAGTCGGCCAATCACTGGATCCGCGGGCAATGGCTGGGCGAGCCGAAGGGCCAGTACGACCACTTCCCGACCTGGCGCACCAGCCTGCTGGCGATCTGGGATATCCGCCAGCGCTTCCAGTGGTGCCAGGTCAACATCCGCGCCGACGAGCTGCCGCCCGACGCCAAGGAATACGGCGATCTGGAGCTGTATCTGGCGTCGCATGAACGAAGGGCTGAAGCTGAGCGTGCCGGGGATCCGGCATTGATCTACATCATGGCCGGGCCTCGGCCCGGCCATTCACAGTCACCTTGAAAGCAGGGGTGCGCCGGGCCGCCCGCTGCGCGGATGTGGTTTGACGCGCGCAGCAACGATGATCACCCGCCGTGAAATCCTCCAGGTCGGCGCCGCCACCGCGGCGCTGACGGCTGGCGGCGGCCTTCACGCGCGCCTTCGCGCAGCAGAACGGCTCACCGAAGCCGAACTGCTGAAGTTCGACGCGCTCGGCAATGTCACGCTGCTGCATGTCGCCGACATTCACGGCCAACTGATGCCGGTCTATTTCCGCGAGCCGTCGATCAATCTCGGCGTCGGCGAGGCGAGGGGACAGCCGCCGCATCTCACCGGCGCGGATTTCCTCAAGCGCTTCGGCATTCCGGCGAAGTCGGCCGCGGCCTATGCGCTGACCGATCAGGATTTCGCGGCGCTGGCGAAATCCTACGGCCGCATCGGCGGGCTCGACCGGCTCGCCACCGTGGTCAAGCGCGTGCGCGCCGAGCGCGGAACGACAAGGTGCTGCTGCTCGACGGCGGCGATACCTGGCAGGGCTCGCTCGGCGCCAATCGCAGCAAGGGCCAGGACATGGTCGACTGCATGGCGCTGCTGAAGCCCGACGCCATGACCGGCCATTGGGAATTCACCTATGGCGAGGCGCGCGTCAAGGAGCTGATCAAGGCGCTCGGCTTCCCGTTCCTCGCGCTCAACGTGCGCGACACCGAATGGAACGAGCCGGTTTTCCAGCCGATGAAGATGTTCGAGAAGGGCGGCGTGAAGATCGCCGTGCTCGGCCAGGCCTTCCCCTATACGCCGGTCGCCAATCCGCGCTGGATGATGCCGAAATGGTCGTTCGGCATCCGCGAGGAGGACGTGCGCGCCAATGTCGAAAAAGCGCGCAAGGGCGGCGCGCAACTGGTGGTGCTGCTCTCGCATAACGGCTTCGACGTCGACCGCAAGCTCGCCGCGCCGCGTCGCCGGCATCGACGTGATCCTCACCGGCCATACCCACGACGCGTTGCCCGAGGCGATCAAGGTCGGCAACACCTTGCTGATCGCGTCCGGCAGCCACGGCAAATTCGTCTCGCGCCTCGATCTCGACGTGCAGAACGGCGCGGTGAAGGGCTTCCGCTACAAGCTGATCCCGCTGTTCGCCGACGCCATTGCGCCCGATGCCGAGATGACGGCGGCCATCGCCAAGGCGCGCGCGCCCTTACGCCAAGGACCTGGCGCGCGTGGTGGGCACGGCGGATTCGCTGCTGTACCGGCGCGGCAATTTCAACGGCACCTTCGACGACGTGATCTGCGCGGCGCTGCTTGAAGGAGCGCGACGCCGAGATCGCGCTGTCGCCCGGCTTCCGCTGGGGCACCAGCGTGCTGCCCGGCCAGCCGATCACGGTCGAGGACATCCACAACGCCACCGCCATCACCTATCCGCAGGTCTATCGCATGGCCATGACCGGCGAACGGCTCAAGGACGTGCTGGAGGACGTGGCCGACAATCTGTTCAATCCCGATCCCTACTACCAGCAGGGCGGCGACATGGTGCGCTGCGGCGGGCTCGGCTACGCCATCGACGTGTCAAAGCCGATCGGCAGCCGCATTTCGGCGATGACGCATCTGAAAACCGGCAAGCCGATCGAGCCGAAGAAGGAATACACGGTCGCCGGCTGGGCCAGCGTGAACGAGGGCACGCAAGGCCCGCCGGTGTGGGAACTGGTCGAGCGCTACGTCGCGGCGCGAAAAGACCGTGCGCGTGACACCGAATACCAGCGTGAAAATTTCCGGGGTTTAGCGCGTTTTGCTGTTACATTCATGAAATAGAATGTGATAAGAAGCGGCCCGGAAGGCCATCCGCCGGGAGCTGCCGATGACAGAGCCGACCGACGAAACCAAGGCCTCGCGCCGCCGATTTCTCGCGGGCGCCGCCGGGCTTGCTGCCGCCGGCGCCAGCGTGCGCGCCGCGCTCGCCGACAACGCCAAGAACCTGCCGCCGAACGTGCCGACTGGACGCGCCAGCTCGGCGACGGCGTCGGCGTGCGGCCTTACGGCCATCCGTCGAAATACGAAAAGGACGTCATCCGCCGCACCGTGCCGTGGCTGACCGCGACGCCGGAGTCGTCGGTGAGCTTCACGCCGCTGCACGAACTCGACGGCATCATCACGCCGAACGGCCTGTGCTTCGAGCGCCATCACGGCGGCATCGCCGAAGTCGATCCGCACGATTACCGGCTGATGCTTGCATGGCCTGGTCGACAAGCCGCTGATATTCACGCTCGAGGACATCAAGCGGCTGCCGCGCGTCAACCGCATCCATTTCCTCGAATGTGCCGCCAATTCCGGCATGGAGTGGCGCGGCGCCCAGCTCAACGGCTGCCAGTACACCCACGGCATGGTGCATTGCGTGCAATACACCGGCGTGCCGCTGAAGACTTTGCTGGAGCAGGCCGGCCTCAAGCCGAATGCAAAATGGATCCTGGCCGAGGGCGCCGACGCCGCCGCGATGACCCGCTCGATCCCGATGAGCAAGGCGCTCGACGATTGCCTCGTCGCCTACCGCATGAACGGCGAGATGCTGCGCCCGGAGCAAGGCTATCCGGTGCGCCTCGTGGTGCCGGGCTGGGAAGGCAATGTCTGGGTGAAATGGCTGCGCCGCCTCAAGAGTCGGCGATCAGCCCTGGTACACGCGCGAGGAGACGTCGAAATACACCGACCTGCTTGAAGACGGCAAGGCGCGCAAGTTCACCTTCGGGTCATGGACGCCAAATCGGTGATCACCTCGCCGTCGCCGCAGGCGCCGCTCAAGCAGAAAGGCTTCACGGTGATTTCGGGCCTGGCCTGGTCGGGGCGCGGCAAGGTCGCGCGAGTTGACATCTCGCTCGACGGCGGCCGCAATTGGCGAACGGCGCGCATCGACGGGCCGGTTTTCGACAGGGCCTGCGTGCGCTTCTACGCCGAGATCGACTGGAACGGCGAGCAGCTGCTGTTGCAGTCGCGCGCCATGGACGAGACCGGCTATGTGCAGCCGACCAAGGATGCGTTGCGCAAAATCCGCGGCGTCAATTCGATCTACCACAACAACGGCATCCAGACCTGGTCGCTAAAGGCGAACGGGGAGGTCGAGAATGTCGAAGTCGGTTAGCGCTCGCACTCTCGGCCGCGCTGCTTTTGGCGCTTGTCGTGCCGGCGTTGGCGCAAGACAAGAAAGACGCGCTGCGCAATTACGGCATCGGCCACGCCGCCACGCCGGACCAGATCGCCGGTTGGGATATCGACGTGCGTCCGGACGGGCAGGGCGCGCCGCCCGGCCACGGCTCGGTGAAGGATGGCGAAAAGGTGTACATGGACAAATGCGCCGCCTGCCACGGCGAGTTCGGCGAAAGCGCCGGGCGCTGGCCGCAGCTCGCGCAAGGCAAGGGCACGCTTGCCTCGCATGATCCGGTCAAGACGGTCGGCTCGTATTTTCCTTATCTCTCAAGCGTATTCGACTATATCCGCCGCGCCATGCCGTTCGGCGATGCGGAGTCGCTCAGCAACGATGAGCTGTACGCGGTCATGGCCTATGTGCTCAATCTGAACGACATCGTCGACGACAAATTCGTGCTGTCGAAGGAGACCTGGCGCCAAGTGAAAATGCCGAACCAGGGCGGCTTCTACGACGACGACCGCGAGAAGACCGAGAAGGCGTTCTGGAATGCAAATCCGTGCATGAAGGATTGCGGCCCGCCAGTGAAGATCACCGGACATGCGCAGGCGGTCGACGTGACCCCCGACGAGAAGACGCAAAAGCGCGGGGTGGAGTAGCGTCTTGGCGGCAATTCGCATATGACATTCCGGCAAATCGTCCAGCCGGGATTATCATGGCCAAACTCAGTCTTTCCGTCGCTGTCGGCCCTTATGACCGGACGCGCGCGCTGATTGATGGCAGCGTGCAGATCGACGGCGTCAAGCCAGCGTGCATGACGCTGTCACCGGAGGAGATCTTTTTCCGCGCCTTCCGCCAGGCGGAATTCGATATTTGCGAGCTTTCTCTATCGAGCTTTACGGTCAAGACGGCACAGGGGAACTGTCCTTATGTCGGCGTTCCGGCCTTCGTGTCGCGCGCGTTCCGCCACACCTCGATCTACGTGCGCACCGACCGCATCAAGAAACCGGCCGACCTCAAGGGTAAGAAAGTCGGCGTGCCGGAATATCAACTGACTGCAAATGTGTGGGCGCGCGCTATTCTAGAGGACGATCATGGTGTGAAGCCATCGGATATCCACTGGGTGCGCGGCGGCATCGAGGACGCGGACAGACCGGAAAAAATCAGTATAAAGCTCCCGCCCGACGTCAAGCTTGAAGATGCGCCAAAGGGTAAGTCGATCTCCGCGTTGCTCGCGGAAGGAGCGATCGACGGGTTCATCGCGCCGCGTCCTCCGTCATTGCCCAAGCACACGCCCAATGTCGGCTGGTTGTTTCCCGATCCGGTTGCGGCGGCGAAGGATTATTTCAAGCGCACGGGGGTCTTTCCGATCATGCATCTGGTCGGCGTGCGGCGCGCACTGGCTGAAAAGCACCCTTGGTTGCCGGGGGCGGTATTCAAGGCGTTCGAAGAGGCCAAACGGCTGGCGCTTGAGCAGTTGAACGATACTTCGGCGACCAAGGTGACGCTGCCATTCGTCGAGGAAAGATTGATGGAAGCGCGCGCGCTGATGGGCGATGATTTCTGGTCGTACGGCATTTCGTCAAATCGTAAAACTCTCGAGACCTTCCTGCGTCACCATCACTCGCAGGGCCTGTCGTCACGATTGATTACGCCCGAGGAAATGTTCCATCCCGGCACGCTCGAAACCTTCAAACTTTAGGCTGATCCATGGCTACTCTTCGAATTTTCAGCGGCGGTGCGCCGAAAGAGATTTTCCTTCAGCTCACTCCGCAGTTCGAAAAGAAATCCGGCAACAACGTTGAGTACATCTTCGCAGTGATGTCGGCCTTGCGCGATAAAGTCGCGGCGGGCGACAAAGCCGACGTACTGGTTATGCCGACCAACATTCTGGACGACTACCAAAACGGCGGGGTCGTGCACGCGCAAGGCCGTGCCATTCTCGGCCTCGTCAGCATCAATGCAGTCTTGCGCACCGGTGCGCCGAAACCTGATTTGTCGACGCCGGACAAGGTCAAGCAATCAATCCTGAACAGCCGCGCAATCGTCCATGCGACGCCAGGCGCGACGCCGAGCGGGACGCACATGGGCAAGCTGATCGATCAATTCGGCATTGCCGATGCGATGAAAGGCAAAATCATTCACCGGCCGGCGCTCGAAGGCGGTGTGCAACTGGTCGCGAGCGGGGAGGCCGAAATCGGCTTTTACCCGAAGAGCGAAGTCGTCAATACAAATGGTCTCTCTGTAGCTGGGCCCTTGCCGGCGGCGATTCAGCTCACGACCATTTATGGTGCGGCGGTCACCGCAGGCAGCACGAACGCAGATGCAGGCCGCGCCTTCATCGCCTTCATGACAGAGCCGGCCCACCGCGCGGCCTGGGTTCACGCGGGGTTCGATCCGCCGCCCTAGGCCTATCGGCTCAGGTCCGTTTGATGCTGTCGAGGCCGCCTAGGCGGCCGATTGCCTCGTTCACCACGAATCCGAGTGCAAACAGGACAATAAGCATCGCATACATCCGTGGCATATCGAACGTGCTGTAGGCCTGGATGATCAGGAATCCAATCCCCTTGTTCGACAGCTTTGTTTCGGCGAGCAGGGTGCCGATCAGTGCGAAGCCGAAGCCGAGACGCATACCATTTATAATCGGGTGCCGCATGGCGGGCAGATAAATCTTGAACACCATCTGTCCAATCGTGGCGCGAAAGCTTTTGCCGACACGGATCAAGACCTTATCGATTTGGCGCATTCCGGCAGCGACACTAAGTGCAACCGGAAAGAAACACGAGAGTGTGCCAAGCGCGACTTTGGATTCCGGTCCTACACCGAACCACATGATCATGACAGGAAAGAAGATGATTTTCGGCGTCGGTCCTAGATAATAAAGGAAAGGCTCATAGGCTTTCGCGAGGAACTGATTGGCGCCAAGCAACAAGCCGACCGCAATGCCGGAAAGCCCACCTATCAGCAGCGCAACCCCGATTTCTGCCGCGGTTACACCGAGATTGAAATAGTAGTCACTAGTCGAGAGAAGATTACCCACGGCAGTGCCAACTTTGAACAGCGACGGGACAACATCGCGGTAAAGCCAACCGGAGCGTGCGAGCAGCTCCCAAATTGCCAGCAGCGCGAGCACGAGCGCGATTCGCAGGAGCGCCACCGGGTTTAGTACCGGAGCTGCGGCATGTGCGTGCGTCAGTCGACCGGTCTCAACCATCGCTCAACCATTTCCAGCGCCATGAAAAACAGAATGCTAACCAGAATGACAAAACAGATTGCAGCATAGGTGCCGCCGAGGTCGTAACGTTCAGCTAGATCATTGATCAACTGCCCAAGTCCGCCGAAATTGATAAGAAACTCAGTTCCGACGATGTTGATGAGCGCAAATATCAATCCGAGCCGAATGCCTACAAAAATCGTCGGCAATGCCGCCGGAAATAGGATCTTCCACACCTGTTGGGCCCCGGTGAGGTTGAAGCTGCGTCCGACGTTGACCAGCACGCGACGGGTGCCGGTGATGCCTTCAATCGTTTTGAGAATGACCGGTGGCAGCCCCGAGACGAAGCCCATCACGATGATGGCCCAGGCGTTGCGGCCAAAAATTACCATGAACAGAGGATAGGCGAGCACAAACGGTGCCGAGGCGAGAGCGGCAACCCAGGTTTCGGAAGCCTTACGCAGAAGATTGTACCGGCACAGCAGCACGCCGAGGCCGACACCGCAGACGGTGATCATGACGCCTGCAGCGAGACACTCACCGACTGTGTAGAAAAATCGCTGAATAATATGCTCCTCAGAAAAAAGCCGGCCGAAGCTGGCAATGATCTCCGAGGGCGGCGGCACGATGAACTGGCTGATCCAGCCAAGCCGGATGATAGCTTCCGTCACCAGCAAAAAGATGACAAGTGACCCCCAACCGACGAGGCGCGTGGCATAAGGATTCGGCGCAGCACGGGCGGGCGAAGCGATTGTTGTCATGCGGCGTCGCCTCCGTGCAGCGCGCTTTGTTCCGCATCCTTCATGCCGCGGCTTGCTTCCTCGCGCAGGTCATTCCAGATCTGCGCCACGTAACGGCCAAAGGCCTCGCTGCCGACGATTTCTGATGTGCGCGGCCGCGGCAGATCGATATCGACGATGCGCTTCACTTTGCCCGGCCGGTAGGTCATCACCAGAATTCGGTCGGACATCTGCACCGCCTCGGTGATGTTATGGGTGATCAGCAGCGTCGTTTGTTTCAGCTGCTGTTGAATTTGCAGAACTTTATCGCCAAGCAGCAGTCGCGTCTGTTCATCGAGTGCGGCGAACGGTTCATCCATCAACAGGATTTTGGGCTCGGAGGCGAGGGTTCGTGCGAGCGAGACGCGCTGGCGCATGCCGCCTGACAATTCCCCCGGATAGCGGTTTTCGAAACCGTCGAGCCCGACCATTTTGATGAAGTAGCGCGCGCGTTCAGCGCGTTTTGCCTTCGGCATGCCGACAAGTTCGAGGGGGAAAGCAACGTTGTCAGCAACGGTACGCCAGGGAAATGTTGACTCCTCCTGGAAAACCATTCCGATCGATTTGTGGGGGCCAGAAATGGTTTCGCCGGCAACGCTGACCACGCCCTGATGATTGCTCAATAGACCGCCGATGACATTAAAGAGCGTGGATTTACCGCATCCCGACGGACCGATCACCGACAGGAATTCGCTAGGCCTGACCTTGAAAGAGACATTGTCGACCGCGGTAATTGGGCCCTCTGCGGTTTCGAACCGGACGACAATGTCGTCCGCAACCAGAATGGCATCGTCGGATGTGACGGCGGCTGACATGGCGCGATTACTCGCTCTTCCGTGTCATGGCGGCAGTCGCGGCGGCGGTGTAGCCGGGCTCAACCCGCACGTCGACAACGGCGACAGCGCCTGCTTCGACGGCGGCGATGGCCTTGGCGAATGTGGGTGCCAGCTCTACAATTGAGGTCACGGGCCCGAAGCCCTGCGCACCTTGGGCGCGCGCCATGCCGGCAAGATCGATGTCCGGCTCGGAGATGCGCTGGCCGACCCACCGGTTCTCGACCGGGCGGTTACGCATGCGTGCCACGCGTTCCTGATGTAATTCGTCATTGAAGAATGATCGATTATTGGCAACCACAACCAGTAACGGAATGCGGTAGTGCGCCGCGGTCCAGAGCGCCGTAACGCCCATCAGGAAGTCGCCGTCGCCGCACACGGCGACCGGCAACCGACCACTGTCTTTGAGCGCCAGCGCGGCGCCAACCGAAATGCCGGGTCCGCCGCCGACGCCACCGCCACCGTCAGAGCCGAGATAGTCGAGGGGATGATTGAATTCCCAGTTTGCGCCGTTCCACGAAAGCGAAACGTGGGTGAGGCTGGTCGGCCTGTCGCCGACGGCCTTGCGCAGCGCCACGGCAAGGTGATCGACCGTGAGCTTGTCGCCGGCCGGCGTCGGGAATTCCTTCGTGCCTGTGGCCGCAGCGCGGGCTGAGCCGGGACCAAGAGTGGCGAGCAGCGCTGGCACAGCAACCTCAGGCTCGCAATCAATGAACACGTCGACCGGCGGCAAACCCTGGTAATCCATGCTCCAGCCATTGTGCAGCCGATGGTCGACGGAGACCTGAATGACTTTGGCGGTGACATTGCCAACCGCCTTGAAAGTGCCTGCAACGTCGAGCCAGTCGAGACTGAGAATGACGTCGGCGCTCCGGATGGCATCGGCTGCCTCCGGGGCCAGTACTGTTCCACCCGGCGCTCCGGCATGCAGATGGTGGTGGGTCGGAAATGAGGCGGCGATCTTCAGATCGCTGACCACAAACGCATTGAGTCGCTCGGCAAGCGTTACTCGCAATGTCCACGCTTCGACATCGCGCGATGTGCGTCCGGCGAGAATGACCGGTCGTTTGGCCCCGTGCAATAACTCACATGCAGTCTTGATTCGATCGGCGGAAGCCGCGCTCTCGACCGCCGGCATGAATCGTTTTGCTTCAATCGGCGCAACCGGCTCAGCGAGTTTGCTCTCCTGCATCTCGGCGTCGAGATTGATGTAAGTCGGTCCACGCGGCGCCGTATTGGCGATCCAGTTCGCCCGCAGTACGGCCTCCCGTGCCGCAGTCGGCGATGCCGGTTGGTCATCCCATTTGGTGTAGCCACGGATCAGTGCCCCCTGATCACGGGCGGTATGAATCCAGTCGATCCAGGGGCGCCGTTTGACCGCGTCGACCGGTCCGGTCGCACCGAGTATCACCATCGGCATGCGGTCGCACCAAACATTGAAGATCGCCATGGTGCCGTGCATAAGCCCGACATTTGAATGGACCGCGGCGGCCATCGCCTTGCCGGTGACTTTTGCGTATCCGTGTGCAATCGCAATTGCGCTTTCCTCGTGTAGGCATAGCAGCATCTGCGGGCGCTCATTGCCGAGGTAGTTGACGAGGCTGTCGTGGAAACCGCGATAGCTGGCGCCGGGATTGAGTGCGATGTAGGGGATGTCGGTCGCGCGAAGCGCATCGGCGACCACATCGCTGCCAAATCCGGCAGCATTGACACCCGCGGGCACCGGGCGATCGAACGCCGATAGCAGGCCGCTATCGGCCGGACGTCCCTTCTTGTTCTCACTTCGGTTGCTCGACACTTTCACAAGCTCCGCCGTCGGCCGCCCGGCGGGCGGTGGGCGGCATCCAACCGGATTACGAGCCCTGACGCAATCGGTCGAGCAATTTCAGCCCTGCATACCCGTCGGCAGGCTCCATACCGACCTTCTTCTGGAAGGCGACGATGGCCCTGATGGTGTCGCTGCCGGTGCGGCCGTCGATGCCGTCTGTCTTGAACCCGTGCTCATTGAGCCGCCGCTGGATTTCCTTGACCTCGTCCAGGGTAGGCGTTCGTTCGCCACCGGGGAACTGCTGGTGGAAAGGCGGGCCGCCGCGGATCAAGTCGCCGAGATGGCAGAGGGCCAGTGTGTAGCTGGTCGACGGGTTGTAGGAATGGACCGCACGAAAGTTCTGGCCAATCAGGAAGGCCGGACCGCCGGCGACAGGTAGCCAGAGTTTTACCTGATCCGCCGGACGCGTGAACGCGGTCCCGTCGGCACGGCGTACGCCCAGTTCCGCCCACTTGGCATACGAGCGCATGGTGCGGTTGTTCGCCAGCCGGGCATGATTTGCGGCAAGCGCGACCTCGCAGCCCCAGGCTTCGCCGCGGCGATAGTTTCCGCGCTCCACGAGAAATCGCGCCGTGCCGGCGAATAAATCATCCGGCTTTCCGAACGGGGAGGTGCGACCGTCATGATCGTAGTCGACACCCATATGCAGCCAGACTTCCGGCATCCATTGTGTATGGCCCATCGCACCCGCCCACGAGCCGATCATATCCGACGGCTGTGCCCAGCCGCGGTCGACGATCGTGAGCGCATTGAGCAACTCGGCTTCCCAATATGGGCGGCGGCGTGGCGCGCTCCAGGCCAGCGCTGCAAGGGCGGGGACAATCGGGCGCATGTATTTGCGATTGGCGATAACATCGCCGAACGACAATTCCATACCCCACAAGCCGAGAACAATATAGCGATCAACGCCATAATCTTTTTCGATGCGCGCCAACAGATTTGCATTTTCCCTGGCGCGAACTTTGCCGGTGATGACGCGCCAATCGGAGCATCGCCTGTTAATGTACTGCCACATCAATTCGGTGAATTCCGGCTGGGCGCTTAACTCTGCAAATACGCTCGTGTCCGGCGTCAATTCGCCCATCACGCGATCATAAGTATTTTCGGAAATGCCGCGCGCGAGGGCGCGCGGGCGAATGGTTGCGACCCAGCGGGTGAAGGCCGGTGTTTGGGCCGCCATGCCATGTTCGCCGAGCACAAGAGACACAGCAGCGCCGAGCGCACTCGTCATCAGGGCACGACGATTCAGTCGCATGCGGGTTTGGCGGGTCTGACGCAAAAGGATTCGCTGCATAGCGCTACTGTAGCCCGCAGCTGTGCGCGAACAAATGATTGCCGGGAAACCTTTTCGTGAGGCCGGTGGACGAGGCGGATTAACCGTCGTTGTGCCGGTGCCGGCGCTTCTTGCGCACCTGATGACGTCTTTGCGGTTTAGCGTGCCCGGCGGCAGATTTTTCAGGTTTTGCCGCCGGCTGCGGCGTGGCCAACGATGCTTCCGGCGCCGGTTCAGGATGCAAGATCACAGGCGGCTTGTCGCGAACCGGCGGGGCAGGCTGACCCGGCAAGATTTCGGTCCCCCGGCCGCCAATCAGGCGCTCATAGGCAGCGACCAGCGTCATATAGGGATTGACCCAAACCCAACCGATTTTGGTGAAGACCTGGATGTTAAAATGGATGTGGTACGACGTGCCCTTCTCGTAGTCGCCCCAGGTCGCGACCTTGCCGATGATCTCGCCTTCCGAGACACGCTTGCCGTTCAGAAGACCTTCGGCATCCATGTAATTCGGATTCATATGGAGGTATCGAAATCGCACGCGTTCGTTTTCGGTATTGGCCACAATATAAACGCCAATGTTACCCGGCAGGCGACGGATGGTGCCGTCATGCACGGCGGCGACTGTATGCTGGTAAGGCATGCACCGGTCGGCCTCTGCATTGTTGAGGACGCAGTTGCCCGGCCGTATATCTTCGCCCTGGTGGCCGTAACCACCCGGACACTGACCGACCAGAAAATCGCGCAGCTCGCAGAAGTTATCACGCCACGGATAGGTGAAATTTTCCGCCGCCAATTCATCGAAGACCAGTGGCTTATCGTTGAGCCTGCAGTGATATTGCGCGCCTTTGCGGCCGGTGCGTCCCACTTTTCCTGTGTGGTAGCAGTCGCCCCAGGGCATAAAGGACTGCGATTTCACGTAACCCGGCGCGTCCGCAATCGGAAAACGTATGCGCGAGTACACGTGATGATCGACGCGGCCGGGCATTTTTTTCCAGCCGGAATTCTCGATCAGATCGCCCGGGCTGTAATACGTAAAGTCCGATTTAGCTTCCGGCCGGCTCAAGTCGAATTTCGGTTGCTGGACTTTGGCCGGGCTGCCGCCCGCCGTGTGCAAAAGTTTCAGAAATCGCTGCGCGAGCGGGTCGGCTTCGCGGCATGAAAGATGTCGAGACGAAGGCCGCATATCATAGCACTGGATTGACAGGACGTAGGGCACGCCAAATCGCTCGAACACGTAGCGGACATGCGCTTCACTCAAGACGCGGCGGATACCAGGAAACTGCTCCGCCAATTCCCTGGGTGGAGGCTCTTCTTTTTCAACGTGATCGGGCGGGTCAAGTTCGTAGACAAAGGTCGCGCCCGATATCTCGAACAAAATCGGTTTTTCAAAGCAAATCTTAAGCCCGTCTTCCTTGTTGCTGAGCGTAAATGTCGCGTCATATCCGGCCGGGCCCGGGAGGAAAAATTTGGTCGGGTGAAAACCGCCGAAATATTTCTCTGATGCTGCGGCCTCAGGTTTGCCGTCGGCCACGTCCTTGCGAAACGCATCGATGTCGAAGGGCAACAGTACCGGCACCGCGCTCTTGCCAATCCCGGCAAACCGTTTTTCGGTGATCGCGTTGAGGCGGGCGAATGCTTCGGCCGGCGGTTGCGCGCCGGGGTCGGGCAGGCTGGCCGCCGCGGCGTCCCAATTGATGTCACTGAGCTTGACGACCGGGCTTTCCAGCTCGCCCGCGGACGCCGCCCCGGCAACAAGCAACGCAAGGCTTGCAAGCACAGCACGTTTCAAACCGGATCCCTCGTTCTGCCCGCCAGCCAAGGGCCGGAGAAGTCTTTCGATGCCAAGTTAATGGCATCGGCGAGCCGCATACAAGGGTCGCGACTATAGTGTAGGGTGCGCCCCGTCGAGGAACCGCGGTGAAATCCGGGAGACGTGCGAAAATGACGGTGCATGAGGCAAATTTGACGGCAGGTTCGGCGGCCGACCGGGAGCCTGAGATCATCGAGAGTGGTGGCACCGCGCGATTGCATCTCACGCTTGCGACGACTGACTACGATCACGTGCGCGACCTGGTGAACGGCGTTGTGCGGCCTGAGGGCGCCGTGCTCACCGCGTTTGTGCTCCCGGTCGAGGAGGTTTTCTACAGGTTTATTAAAAACCGCGAATGGGACGTGTCGGAAATGTCCTTCGGCAAGTTCATCGGCTACGCCTCGCAAGGCAATTCACCGTTCATTGGCATCCCCGTTTTTCCATCGCGCGTCTTTCGGCACTCGGCGTTTTACGTTCGTGCGGATCGTGGGATCGCAAAACCGAAGGACCTCGAAGGCAAGCGTGTCGGCATCCCCGAGTGGGCGCAGACCGCGGGTATCTATGCGCGCGGCTTTCTGGCGGACACGGCGGGCGTGGATTTGCGCAAGATTCACTGGGTGCAGGCCGGCATGAACGAGGCCGGGCGCGAAGAGAAAGTCGAATTCAAACTGCCGGCCGGAATTCAATATGAGCAGCGGCGTGATACCAGCATTTCGGCAATGCTGCTGTCCGGCGAGATTGATGCAGCCATTTCGGCGCGGGTGCCCGACGCCTTTGAAAACGGGGACGGTAAAATCGCGCGGCTTTTCCCGGACTACCGTGCGGAAGAGGCGCGTTATCATGCAGCAACGGGCATTTACCCGATCATGCATGTAATCGCCATGCGGCGGACAGTCTTCGAGCGTTATCCGTGGGTGGCAATGAACCTGTACAAGGCCTTCGACGAGGCCAAGCGGCGAAGCCTCGAGCGTGTCCGTGATTTGACCGCCTCGCGCATTCCGGTGCCATGGTCCGCTGCAATTGCGGATGAATGGAGCAAGGATTTTGGCGCGGATCCGTTTCCGTACGGTCTTGAAGAGAACCGCAGGACACTGGCTGCATTCTGCCGCTTCGCCCATGAACAGGGCGTCACTGCAAAACGACTTGCACCTGATGATTTATTTCCGAAAGAGGTGCGGGCAAGCGTACGCGTCTAGCGCATGACCCCGAAAAGTGGGAACCGGTTTTCGGACAAAGCCATGCGCAATGAAAAAATCAGTCCTTCGCCCGTTCCACATAGGAGCCGTCGGCGGTCATCACCACAACCCGGGTCCCGGCAACGATATGTGTGGGTACCATGGTGCGTATGCCGTTCGACAGAATCGCCGGTTTGAACGAGCCAGAGGCGGTCTGCCCCTTCATGGCGGGTTCGGTTTCCTTGATTTCCAGCGTTACCTTCTGCGGAATTTCAATTGAGACGGCGACGCCTTCATGGATGGCGAGATTCACCTTCATGCCTTCCTGCAAGTAAGCGGCTTGATCGCCGATGATGTCGGCCTGCAGGGCAACCTGGTCGAACGTTTCACCATTCATAAAGTGAAAGCCGTCGCCATCCTGGTAGAGGTATGAATATTCCACGTCCTCGACGTGCGCGCGCTCCACCTGGTCGGTGGTCTTGTAGCGCATCTGGGTCTTCACGCCGTCGGAAATCCGGCGCATATCGACCTGGGTAGTGGGGGTGCCCTTGCCGGGATGAAAATTTTCCGCATTGAGGACAACATAGAGCTTGCTGTCGAGATCGACGATATTGCCTTTGCGGAGCGAACTAGCGATGACCTTCACGATATTGATCCTTGACGTCTGGGCGGCGGGGGACCGCGGTTTCGGGCCGCACCATAGCGATCTTCTCGCGCGATGCCAGTCTTTCTCGAGCGTCGTCTGATCGAGGTAAAAGTGCCGAAAAGCCCGCAATTCTGGAGTGCCGGCGCCTATGCGGCCCGCAGGCCCTATCTGCTGGCGCGCCAGCAGATCGTGGCCGCCTTGCGGCGCTGGTTTGGCACACAGGGTTTTATCGAAGTTGAAACCGCGGCGCTTCAGGTTTCCCCGGGTAACGAGACCCACTTGCACGCCTTCGCTACCGAACTGATCGGGACAGGTGGCGAACGCCGGCCGCTTTACTTGCGGACATCGCCCGAGTTTGCCTGCAAAAAACTGCTGGCCGCCGGTGAAACGCGCGTTGTCGAATTCGCCAAGGCGTTCCGCAATCGCGAGCGAGGTCCATTGCATCATCCGGAATTCACGATGCTGGAATGGTACAGGGCGAACGCACCGTACGAAGCCCTGATGGATGATTGCGCGGCGCTGCTGGCTGAGACGGCGCGCGCCGCCGGCGCGAAGGAATTCCGGTTTCGCGGCACGACCATCGATCCCCTGGCCGCGCCCGAACGCGTAACCGTGGCTGAAGCATTCGCGCGCCATGCCGGCATCGACCTGTTGGGCACAATTCGGAGCGGGGGAGGCGACAGCAAGGCTCTTGCGGCCGAAGCGGCCAAGGCGGGCGTAGCGACGGCCGCCGACGACAACTGGGGCGACATTTTCAGCCGGATCCTGGCGGAGCGTGTCGAAAGCCACCTGGGGATAGGGCGAGCCACCTTATTATATGAGTTTCCTTTGCCGCTCGCCGCGCTGGCGCGAACCAAGCCCGGTAGCGACACGGTTGCGGAGCGCTTCGAGCTCTATGCCTGCGGGGTGGAACTCGCCAATGCCTTCGGCGAGCTGACCGACGTCTCTGAACAGCGCGCGCGCTTCGAGACCTCCATGAACGAAAAGGGACGGATCCATGGCGAGCGTTATCCGATCGACGAGGATTTCCTCGAGGCCTTGGTGCGCATGCCGTCCGCCAGCGGCATAGCGCTCGGCTTAGACCGTCTGGTGATGTTGGCGACCGGCGCGCAGAACATTGAGCAAGTGATCTGGACTCCGGTGATTGAATCTTAAGGACAAAGGGACAGGCTATGACGACGCTCCGTACACCCGCGCAATTATGTGACCGGGGGCTGGTATCGTCCGACCAACGGGTCGCGCTCGAGGCCGTTGCCGCGCACTACGCGGTCGCGCTGCCGCCGGCACTGACCGAATTGATCGATCGTGACAATCCGGCCGATCCGATCGCACGGCAATTCGTGCCGCACGCCGCAGAACTCGATCATCGCCCGGAAGAACTCGCTGATCCGATCGGCGACGATGCGCACAGCCCCGTTGAGGGGATCGTTCACCGCTATCCTGATCGTGTTCTGTTCAAATTGACCCATGTGTGCGCGGTCTATTGCCGGTTTTGCTTCCGCCGCGAAATGATCGGGCCCGACAAGCCAAATGCACTGTCGCCGCAAGAGGTCGCGCGCGCCCTCGACTATATTCGGACGCATCCCGAGATCTGGGAAGTGATCCTGACGGGTGGGGATCCGTTCGATTCTCTCCGCGCGGCGTCTGCGTGCCGTGATGAAGCAGCTGGGAATGATCGACCACGTCAAGGTCATCCGCATCCATACCCGCATGCCAATTGCCGACCCGCAACGCATCTCACCCGACCTGGTGCGGGCGATGAAGATCAAGGGCAAGGCCACCTATGTTGCTATCCACGTCAATCACCCGCGTGAACTGACAGCGCAGGCGCGTTCGGCCTGCGCGCGCATGGCCGATGCCGGCATTCCCTTGCTCTCGCAGACGGTGCTGCTGGCCGGTGTCAACGACACGCCGGATGTCATGAGTGCACTGATGCGAACGCTGGTCGAATGCCGGATCAAGCCGTACTACCTGCATCATGGCGACCTTGCGCCCGGCACCGCGCATCTGCGCACCGACATTGCAACCGGGCAGGAGTTGATGCGCAGCCTGCGCGGACGAATCTCCGGTCTCTGCCAGCCGACTTATGTACTCGACATTCCGGGTGGCCACGGCAAATCGCCGGTCGGGCCCACATATATCGAGCGGCTCGGATCAAACGGGAGCGCGCAGACAGTCGTGAAGGATTTCAACGGGCAGCGGCACCAATATCCGCCGAAAGCGGTCTAGTGACGGATCGCCATGAGGTCGAGCAGGGCTGCCGCAACCGCGAGGCTGGCGAATCCGATGAACACCACCGCGATCACAGCGTGCCAGACGAAGGCGACGTCGCGCCTCAGGGCTGCCACTACGTTTTTGCTGTTGATCATCGCCTGACGTTCCCGAATAGAGTCCGCTACAAGCCAGCGAACAATAATCGCTAAAGGATCATCCGGCTCATAATTTGTATGTTAAAAATCGCGTGAGCAGCGCGGCATCTACGCATGGCAGCCATGACGCCCGGGGCGGCGAAAATGGCGCGCCCTAGGGGATTCGAACCCCTGTTACCGCCGTGAAAGGGCGGTGTCCTAGGCCTCTAGACGAAGGGCGCGCGTGGCCGGGGGTATAAAGAGCTTCCCGCTCAGCGGCAAGCGAATGACGGCTACCACTTACCGGTATTGGGCATCGATTTCCACGGTTCCTGCGGCGGCTTGGCGGCTCCTTTTTGCAGGAGCTCGATGGAGTGCTTGTCGGGGGAGCGCACGAAAGCCATGACGCCGTCGCGCGGCGGCCGGTTGATCGTGACGCCGGCGTTCATCAGCCGATCGCAGGTTTCGTAAATGTCGTCTACCTCATAGGCGAGGTGGCCGAAGAATCGCGCCTCGCCGTAATCCTCGGAATCCCAGTTGTAGGTCAGCTCGACGACCGGCGCGTCGCGTCGTCCGGCTTTGAGCGCCTCGGCCGCGGCGGGCGTATCGTCCGGCGCGGCCAGGAACACCAAGGTATAACAATTCTTTTCGTCGACCCGCCGGCGCACCTCCTGGAGGCCGAGCTGCTTGCCATAGAATTCCATCGCGGCATCGAGATTGCGTACGCGCAGCATGGTGTGCAGAAATCGCATGGTTGAAACCTCACTGTGGCAGGCGCCCTGACGGGCGGCACTATAGCAATGATTGCCTCCGATCTTGAAGCTGCCGTCGCTGGCCTCGGCCAGCTGGTCGACGCCGCGCGCGTGATCGTTCCGTTCACGGGGGCGGGGATCTCGACCGAATGCGGTATTCCCGATTTCCGATCGCCCGGCGGCCTGTGGACAAAAAACCAGCCGATCCCTTATGACGCTTTCGTCGCAAGCCGCGACATGCGCGACGAGTCCTGGCGGCGCCGGTTCGCGATGGAGGAGAGTTTCGCCAAGGCGAAACCCGGCCGCGGCCATCGCGCGCTCGCCAGTCTCTATCGCGCCGGCAAGGTCCCGGCCTTGATCACCCAGAATATCGACAACCTGCATCAATCCTCGGGCATTGCGGAACGCGACGTGGTCGAGTTGCACGGGAACACCACTTACGCCGTGTGCCTCGACTGCGCCGAGCGCTACGAATTGTCGTGGGTGAGGGAAAAATTCGAGGGATCGGGTGAGCGCGCCCCCGATTGCAGCTGCGGTGGGCCTATCAAGACCGCCACCATTTCGTTCGGTCAGGCCATGCCGGCCGAGGCGATGCAGCGTGCGGAGGCATTGACCAAAAGTTGTGATCTGTTTCTCGCCGTCGGCTCATCGCTGGTGGTGTGGCCGGCCGCCGGTTTTCCCCTGATGGCCAAACGCAACGGTGCCGCGCTCGTCATCATCAATCGTGAGCCGACGGAGTTCGACGACATCGCCGATCTGGTTGTGCACAATGACATCGGCGACGCTTTGGCTCCTTTCATCGCCCACTGATTCGCTTGCGTTGCGCTGTGCATAGAGCTGTGTGCAAGCCCATTTTGGCCTTTGCCGTTTGAGGGCCGGTGTTATCTTCGAATCCACGAAAGATTCGTCGAAGCGCCCATCAAGAGGCGCCAGCAAGGCAGCGGCGCGCGGCGTCATGGCGTCGGACGGGGTCGAATCAAAAATGTCTGGTACCAATCTCCGGCCAGGGGCGGTCAGAGAACTCGTCGATGAAACGGCGACCAATCTCATAGAATTGACCGGCGTCATCAAGTGGTTCGATGTCTCAAAGGGCTTTGGGTTCATCGTTCCCGACAATGGAATGCCCGACATTCTCCTGCACGTGACCTGTTTGCGCCGCGATGGTTTTCAGACCGCCTATGAGGGCGCGCGGGTCATTTGCGAGGTGCTGGAACGCCCGAAAGGTCTTCAGGCCTTCCGTATCGTTTCGATGGACGATAGCACCGCCGTGCACCCGGCGCAGATGCCGCCGCCGCGCACCCACGTCACGGTGACACCGACGAGCGGGCTCGAGCGCGCGCAGGTCAAATGGTTCAACCGTCTGCGCGGCTTCGGCTTCCTGAGCCGCGGCGAGGGCACGCCTGACATTTTCGTGCACATGGAAACCTTGCGCCGTTATGGCATCGCCGAGCTGCGGCCGGGCCAGACAGTGCTGGTCCGCTTCGGCCCTGGCCCCAAGGGCCTGATGGCAGCCGAGGTGCGACCGGACGGCGGCCCGCTCGGGCTCGCCTCCCACTAGATCCGGATTTTCCAGTTGCCGCCTGGGCTTGGGCCGCGTAAAGGCGGGCGCATGCGTGCGCTCCATTTGCTTGTCCTTGGTCTTGTTGGGCTTTTTGTCGCCGCCGGTCCGGTCTGGCCGGCCGGCCAGCAGACGCTCGAGATCGCCAGCACCTCCGGCGTGCATGTGTTTTCCGTGGAACTGGCCGACAACGATGCCGAACGCGCCAAGGGGCTCATGTATCGCAAGGAACTGCCCGAGGGGCAGGGCATGCTGTTCGATTTCCATCGCGAACAGGATGTCAGCTTCTGGATGCAGAACACATACATCCCGCTCGACATGATCTTCATCCGCGCCGACGGGAGCATCCTGCGGATTGCGGAAAATACCGAGCCTCTGTCGACGCGGCTGATCCCGTCCGGCGGCCCGGTGCGGGCGGTTCTGGAAATCATCGGCGGGTCGGCCCGCAAACTCGGCATCGCGCCTGGCGACCGCGTCGCTTCGCCCATATTTAGTGCCCATTGAGGCCTTGCTTGCCGGCCTGAATCGAAGCGTGTATCGAACGCCGAAAGCCGATCGGGGCATAGCGCAGTCTGGTAGCGCGTCTGGTTTGGGACCAGAAGGTCGCAGGTTCGAATCCTGCTGCCCCGACCAACTAACATATTGATTTCGCACCCTTTAGCGCCCCGGTTTCGGGCGCCGCCGGGCGGTTGCGCGCTCGAGCCGTGATTTGTTGATCTTTTCGATCCAGCCCTCGTAGGCGCCAACCTCGCGGGGCGCCTGGGCGCGCACCGCGTCATAGGTCAACCTGTCGATTTGGCCCTCGACCAATGCGTTGACGCCTCTGCGCACCTCGTCCGGCACAAAAGGCGCCAGGTGTCCCATGCAGATGTCAGGGTCGGCGGAACAGGTGCGGGCGCGGCGGCAGACGGTTTTGAAACAGAGATCCGAAAAACAAAGCAGGTTCGCGCGCGATCGCTGGATCTGAATAAAGGCAAGTTCTTCACGTTTTGCCTGCGTCAGTTCGGTTTTGATTTTTTCGAAATTCATTCGGGCAATCTCCATCGTTCTCGCGGCGCGGATGCGCCCGAGGTTTGTTTCGGTGTCCTCCCTTCCGGAAGAAGAGAGGGGACGGCGCGCCGAGCGGCGCGACAGTCCTTGATGTGCATGCCCTCTTGCGAAGGCGTGGCGCCTTTCGGCGCGCCGTCCGGCGTTCTCCTTCGGCGTCGGGCCGCGCTTTGCGGGTCCGTCGCTTATGACGGCCGCCGTCAGCCATGCTCCTGGCAGGCAGCCCGTATTGGCCGCCGGGCGGAGCCCCGACGCCGCCCGGGTGCGTGGCCTGCTCGCCACGCCCGCAGGCGCCGGTCCGTTCCACACGAGCCGGCGCAACCGGTTCGCGTCCCTCATGGGAGCGGACAACTGAAGGTATATAATCCTATAGGAATATTGTCAAGGGACGCTCTGTGGGCAACAATGGCGCGAGAGTCCAAATTCAATGCGTCACAAGCCCAGAAAAATTCGGATGGTTTCGCGAGCTGGGTTGCTCAGCGCGCTGACGGTTGCTTCGCACATCGCGGCCGTTGCCGGCGCGATCGTCGTGATCCTCGACATGCTGCATCATTGGTGATGGTAGTTTCAGATAAATTTCGTTATCCGGCGCAACCGTCGGCCTCTGCCATTAGCTACGCTTGATCCTGACGATCGGTGACGCGCGCTTGAGTAGTGATGCCGTCATCTAATCGGGTGACGCCAGTGCCGTCCGTCTTCGTTGCAGAAATTCAACGACGCGCCAGCAAATGCATCGGGGGCGCGGCAGTTTGTCGTTTTTCACAAACCCGGTAGCGCGCACGCCCAAGCGCTTCTTTTGACGATCTCTAATTCTTGCGTCGATTTGAGAGTCTGGAATGCAGCTCGCAAATGCGGATGCAAAATTGGAGTTTGAAAATGAAGCTGATGAAAAGTCTTCTTCTTAGTTCGGCAACAGGACTCGTTGCGGTAGCCGGGGCGCAGGCAGCCGATCTTCCCGTCAAGGCCAAGCCGGTCCAGTACGTGAAGATTTGTAGCCTGTATGGTGTCGGGTTCTATTACATCCCCGGCACCGACATGTGCCTGAAGATTGGCGGGTGGGTGCGCGCCGAGTATGCGTACGGTGCCAACGGCAGCTTTGCCTGGGATTGGGCCAACGGCAACGTCAACAACCGCACAACCAACAACAGCACCTGGCGCGCGCGTGGTTATATCACGGCCGACGCGCGCAACCAGACTGAGTACGGCACGGTGCGCGGATATCTGGCCGTCGGTCTGAGCACCAACACCACCGGCTTTGACAACGCTGGCAACACGTTCAGCGCAAACCGCGCCTTTATCCAGTGGGCTGGCTTCATGGCGGCGGTGCTCCTGGCCTTGGCCATCCTGCCGATCAATGGGGTTTTGCTATCGGCGGCGGCATCAAGCTGAACCGCCGATGGGCAGGGCGACTTCCTGCAGGCGCAGGTTAACTACACCGAAGGCGCAGCGCGTTATGCATTTCAGACGCCGAACTCAAAT
Source organism: uncultured Alphaproteobacteria bacterium (assembly GCA_963815055.1). Taxonomy (GTDB): domain Bacteria; phylum Pseudomonadota; class Alphaproteobacteria; order Rhizobiales; family Xanthobacteraceae; genus Pseudolabrys. The sequence continues at coordinate 177,427 of CAWFEU010000003.1, forward strand.
TGGGGCAAGGTCAGCGGCCAGGATGAAGGTTTCGGCGTTCTGAACGATGCAGTCTATGGCGGCACGCTTGCCGGCGGCAATGCCTCCGACCTTAGCCTGACTACGGCATGGAATATCAACGCCGCTTACGAGCATTTCTGGAATCCGCGGTGGCGCACGTCGCTTTACGGTGGCTATGCCGCGGTGAGCTACAATGATCAGGGAAACAGGATCACCTGCGCGTTGGAGGGTACTAGCGCCGGCTCTGGCGCGGGGACAACGGCGGTCGCGGTGCCCGGTTGCGACAACAACTGGAGCACCTGGTGGCTCGGTTCCCGCACCCAATGGAACGTTACGAAGGACTTCTATCTGGGCGTCGACGTACTGTACTCCAAGCTGTCCAGCGCGAGCACGCCGGGAAACATATTGCCGACCAACGTGATTATAGGCAGTGCCACGACCGTGTCTGACGTCGACAACTGGCAGTTCCGCTTCCGCGTGCATCGCGACTTCTATCCCTGACGATATTCGTGGCTTGAGGGATACGTCCCCGGCGGGAAACCGCCGGGGATTTTGTTTGTAAGCGCTGTCGTTTGTCTGGAATTCATCGCCACAAATGGAAGACGTCATCATCCGCGAAAGCGGATGATCCGGTAATCTTGGGCGTTGCGGCGAAATTGAAAGACTGCGGAGTACTGGATCGCCCGCTTTCGCGGGCGATGACAGAGTGCCAGAATGCTCGCGCGACTAATGCACTAATGAACCGTGCGGTCACAGCGGCCAACAAATTCCGCAATGCGTGCGATGGTATCGGTGTCGGTCAGGAGCGGTGCGTGGCCTTGGTCTGGTACTTCGAGCGTTTCGAGCGTGGCGTGCCGTGCGCGCATCGCCTCAACCGTCGCGGGCGACAAAATGTCCGAATTCGCGCCGCGGACGGCCATCACGGGCACGTGCGCGAGCGCGTCGAACTGCTTCCACAAAGGCGGTATCGGGCTGTCCGGGTTTATCGACTCCAATGTCTTTGCAAGTTTGATGTCGTAGGTCGGGGCCATCCGGCCGTTTTCTTCCTTGAATGCGCGCCGCGCGCTGGCGAGCCAATCATCGTGCCCGAGCTTGGGAAATTGATTGTGGAACAGCCGCCGCAGGATTTCGGCGCCTTCCTCAAAATTTCGCGGCTGCGGAAGCTTGCCGACATAACCCTTGATGCGCATCAGTCCTTGCGGCTCTATCACAGGGCCAATGTCGTTGAGCACAACTCCCGCAATCGCGGTCGGCCGCACCGCGGCCAGCAGCATTGCGAGGATCCCGCCGCGGGAAGTACCGACAAAGATTGCCGGCATTGCATCGAGTGCGGTCACGACTGCCACAACATCGGCCAGCTCGACAGGTAGTGAGTAGTTTTGCGGATTGCGGTCATAGTCGGAGCGGCCGCGCCCGCGATAGTCGAGCGCAATCACGCGGCGGGGGTGGGGGCCGCCCTGCGCGAGTGCGGACGCGAGAGCCTCAAAATCGATGGCGGTGCGCGCTAGTCCGGGCAAGCAGACCACGGGCGTCTTTGACGAACTCCGTTGGCCATAGCAGAGGGCATGCAGCCGCAAACCATCCGGAGCGGTGATGAAGGTGCTGAACGCGCCGTTCTGCATGACGCCGTTTGTACCATTGATGGGGCCGCCGACCAAAGTGTGCCCCACAGCTGTCATGCGCGGGGCAACGCTTGTCTACTTGGTCATTGCGGGGCTTGCCGCGCCTGTTAGCCGAACCGTCTTTCGCCTCATGGTGAGGAGCGCCGCGAAGCGGCGCGTCTCGAACCATGCGGCCCCGTGCTCATCCTTCGAGATGCCGCGCTGACGCGCGGCTCCTCAGGATGAGGTCAATGCATTGCTGACCAGCCCCACACGTTCTCGGGAAGCCGCGTACGACAATCCGGGGATGAGGTGCCCGCATTCGCGGGGAATGACAATGCGAGACCGGGGGACGACGAATTCGCTAATTCAACCCACCACGCTTGATGTCGGCCTCGATCAGCAACTTGGTGCCACCCCCGAAGCGGGCGCGGTAGACCTGAAGGTTCTCCATGATCCGCTCGACGTAATTGCGGGTCTCGGAGAGGGGAATGCGCTCCACCCAGTCGACCGGATCGACATTCGGATCGCGCGGGTCGCCGTAGGCCGCGATCCATTGCTTCACGCGCCCGCGCCCGGCGTTATAGCCGGCGAACGTGAGGATGTACGACCCGTTGTAGCCGGTGAACAGGTTGGATAGCTCGGCGGCACCCATCTGCATATTGTAGACCGGATCCTTGAGCAGCCGGTCGCGGCTGTAGGTGACCTTGAACCGCGCGGCGGTATCGATACCAGCCGCCGGCGTCACCTGCATCAGACCCATGGCGTGAGCGCTTGAAACGACCTTCTGGTTGAAGTGGCTTTCCTGGCGCGCGATCGAATAGGCGACGGCGGGCTCTATCGGCGGGGCTATCGGATGATAGTCGGGCAGGCCGACGACCGGATAGGCGTAGTAGTCGAGCGGCAGGCCGCGCGCGTAAGCGGCCTCGCCCAGCAGCAGCATGGCGCGGCCATCGCCGTGTTTCGCGGCGAGCTCTCCGAGCATGGCCATGCCGGCGACGTCGGTGGCGCTTTCGCCGAGTTCGGCAAAGATCGACGCGAGCATATCGCGCTCATCGAGCGCATAGAGAATTTGCGCGGCGCGCACGACTTCGAGATTTCCGAGTACGTTTTTCTCCTGCGGCGTGAATGCCGGCGGGCCGCGAAGACCAAGATCGGTCAACCCGAGCCGCGCCCGGGCAAGCTGCCCGTAGTAGGTGGCTGTGTGTTGCGCTGCCGTCTCGTAGAAGGCCTTGGCCTGGGCGCGCTGGCCCATGGCTTCCGCCGCGCGGCCCTGCCAATAGCCGGCGCGCGCGAGCGCGTGCGGGTTGATGGTGCCTTCCATGATGCGGGCGAAATGCTCGGCGGCCGTCTTGGGATCGTGCAGATAGCGCAGCGCGACCCATCCGGCCGTGAAATGCGCATCCACGCGATAAAAGCCCCGCAATGGCGCCGCGGCTTCACGGGCCACGCGATAGGCCGTTTGCGCGTCACGCTCATCGAGCAGCTTGCGCACCAGCAGGCGCCGTTCGAGCCACCACTGATCGAGATTGTACAGAAGATCCGGATTTTTCGGCGCAGTGAGGATCAACCTGCCGGCTTCCTCCGCCTTGTTATTCTGGCGCAGCCATTGCACGCGTGCAAAAATGTAGCCGGGATCGCTTTGCGCCGATGCGGGGACTGCGTCGAGCGCGGCCTTGGCGTTGCCGGCCTTGCGCAGCACGGCCGCGCGCGCCTTGCCGATCGCGACCTCGTTGCCGCCAAGACGTTCCGCCGCGCGCATGCCGCCGGCAACATCGTCGGCATAGAAGCGGTGCTCCATGCGCGCCTTGTGATCGGCTGTGGTGAGCAAATTGCCGAACATCTCGAGCACGCGCTTTTCGACCTCGGCGCTGCATTCATCGTTGCGCCAGGCGTAGCGGACCAGAGAGGCCGCAGCGTCGTGGTCGCCTTGCGCGAGCAGGGTCCGCGCCAGCATGAAGCGGCCTTTGGCGGTCGACGGCGGTTGCCTGGCGAAAAAGGCGCGGACGGTGCGGTCGTCGATGCCATCATTCCAGAGCGCATTTTCGGCGCGCCGGCGAAACAGCGGGGCGTGCGGCCAACTCGGATTGGCTTCGACAAACGCGACATAGCGCTGGAAGGTCGGATTGGTGTTGTCCGAACGCAGAATGACCCATTCAGCGAGTTTTCTGGCGACAGGATCGGTGATATCGGCTTCGGCCGAATTGGCGTCGGCTTCCTTGCCCTTGCGAGCGGCCTCGATGACGCGTTTGACTGCAGCAACATCAGCAGCCGAGGTCGCCGCTGTCGGGCCGATTGCGAAGGGTCCGGAGACCGGGCGCGCCAGCGGTTTGAACGCGGCACGGCTCTCGAACAGCGCGCCGTGCAGCCCGACATTGGCCTGCGCATACGAGGAAAGGGCGCCGGTGCCGGCGGCCGGGCGCTTCGGCGGGAGCGGGGCGATTCGCGCAGCGGGTACAGCGTCCTGCTTTCCGCCCGGCAGAGCAGGCCGTGGGCGCGGCAATGGAACTTGCGGCGGCAGGGCGAAGACCGTCGTGCCGCAGATCGCGAAAGCGGCCACCACTGCCAAACCTGAGCGGAAACAAGCGCCTATGGGGCTGCGATCAGTCCCGTGCATTCGATCCCTTGCAATCCCTGGTCTTTAGGTCCCGGCGACCCCAACTCATAACAAGAGCCACGAACCCGTTTGACGCCCATTAGGCCAATAACGTTGATGAAGGCTATCCAAAATTTTGGGGTATTGGGATCGTAGGCAAAGAGGGGGGCGAAAACAGGGCAAGACCCCACTATCACGCCAATTCATGAGCCCATTTACCGGCAGGGCTTTCATCGATGCTCCTGACCCGATATCTATTGTCCCTCAATCGTGCCCTGTGTGGAGAAGTCGTGCCATGACCGCCAAGACGAGCTTTCGAGGCTCTTTCACTGCGCTGGTCACGCCGTTCAAAAACGGCTCGCTCGACGAGAAAGCGTTCCGTGACATCGTGGATTGGCAGATCGCCGAGGGCACCAACGGCCTGGTTCCGGTCGGCACAACCGGCGAGAGTCCGACGCTGTCGCACGACGAGCATAAGAAAGTGGTGGAATGGTGCATCGATCAGGCTGATGACCGGGTTCCCGTCATTGCCGGCTCCGGGTCGAATTCGACGGCTGAAGCCGTAGAGCTGTCGCAGCATGCCGAGAAGGCCGGCGCCGACGCCGTGTTGATCGTTACGCCGTATTACAACAAGCCCACACAGGAGGGGCTCTATCAGCACTACAAGGCGATCAACGACGCTATCGGCATCCCGATCATTATCTACAACATCCCGGGCCGCTCTATTGTCGACATGTCGGTCGACACGATGGCGCGCCTTTTTGAGCTCAGGAACATTGCGGGCGTGAAGGACGCGACGGCCAACATGACGCGCGTGTCGCAGCAGCGAGCCGCCATGGGGCCTGACTTCAATCAGCTGTCGGGCGAGGACATCACCGCGCTCGGCTTCATGGCGCATGGCGGCCACGGCTGCATTTCTGTCACTTCCAACGTGGCGCCGCGGCTCTGCGCAGAATTTCAGGCGGCCTGCCTGAAAGGCGACTTCGCGAAGGCGCTCAAGCTGCAAGACAAGCTTACGCCACTTCATATAAACTTGTTTGTGGAAACCAGTCCGGCGCCGATCAAGTATGCGATGTCGTTGATCGGCAAATGCGCCAATACGGTGCGGCTGCCGATGGTGCCGGCGAGCGAGAAGGCGCAGGTCGTGGTGCACCAGGCGATGGTGCACGCCGGCCTCATCAACTAGATGCTGGATGAATTCAAAAAGTTTGCGCTGCGGGGCAATGTCGTCGATCTCGCTATCGGCGTGATCATTGGCGCTGCGTTTTCGGGAATTGTGAATTCGCTGGTTGGCGACGTCATTATGCCCATCATTGGCGCGATCACGGGCGGTCTCGATTTTTCGAATTATTATGTGCCGCTGTCGGCCAAAGTCACGGCGACGAGCCTGGTCGAGGCAAAAAAGCAAGGTGCTGTACTGGCTTGGGGAAACTTCCTCACCGTCACGCTTAACTTCATGATCATCGCTTTTGTGCTTTTCCTGGCGATTCGCGGAACTCAACAAACTCGTCCGCAAGGAAGAAGAGAAGGCGCCGCCTTTGTCGACGACCGAGCAACTTCTGACCGAAATTCGCGATCAGCTCAAATCGCGCTGAACGCGCACGGCAAGCACACCCATCGGAGCTGTATGGCCGCAAAACCCGAGCGCCGGTTCAAGGTGGTCGCCGACAATCGTAAGGCGCGCTTCAATTACGAAATTGGCGACACCTTCGAGGCTGGCATTGTCCTCACCGGCAGTGAGGTCAAATCGCTCCGCGCCGGCAAGGCCACGATCGCTGAATCATACGCCGATACGCGCGACGGCGAACTCTGGCTGATCAACTCGAATATTCCGGAATATCTCCAGGCCAGCCGCTTCAACCATTTGCCCAAGCGGCCGCGCAAATTGCTGCTGCAAAAACGCGAGATTAACCGGCTGGCCGGCGCAGTTGAACGGGAAGGCATGACCGTCGTGCCGTTAAAGCTTTACTTTAACGAGAAAGGCCGCGCCAAGATCGAGATAGCACTCGCGCGCGGCAAGAAGCTGCATGACAAGCGCGAGACCTTGAAGAAGCGGTCCTGGGAGCGCGAACGCGGCCGTTTGATGCGCCTGAAGGGGTAGTGGATCGGCAAACCCCGAACTAGCATGGCAATGATTTGGCGGTCCCCGAGTTCAGCCACTTAATGACTGCAAATTCCATCCGAGGCAGTGTTTCGCCGAACAGGTTCGTTGGATACGCGGCAATCGCCGCCGTTTCGCTCGGCAGCTTCGTGCTGAGCAATCTCGCAGCGCTTAACCAGAACGACTTCATGTATGCGGTGGCGCCAGCCGTGTGGGCGCAAAATGGCGCTCTTTACACCGACGTTCCATTTCCGCAGGCGCCGCTATCGATCCTGGTCAATTCATTGCTGGTCGCGATAACCGGAAATGTGAATGTCTTTTTATTTGCCCGCATCGTTTCGATGGGCCTTGTTCTTTTGGCCATTTTGTTGCCGGTGCTCAACCGGTCCAGGATGCGGGATATTGAATTCTGGGTGCTCTATGTCTCGCTGTGCCTCACCAATTACTTTGTCATTTCCAACAGCAGAGAGATCGGAAACTACGCGCTTTCACTGATATGTTTGTCCGCCGCCGTGACCATCGTGGGCGCAGCGGGCTAGGCGAAGTGGCGCGGCTTTGCCGCATTTGTATTTATCGGCTTGGCGACCTCCGCCAAGCTTTATTTTATCGTCATAGCTCCGGGCCTTTTTCTCTACTACCTGATCGAAGAGCGGAAGGCGCGCAACCCTGCGGTCATTGCGGCATGCGGGGCTGGATTTGTGGCCGGCCTGGCGCCGGTCCTGTTTTTTCCGGCGCGCGACTATGAAGGCTTCTGGCGCTGGACGATCCAATTCTTCCAACTGATCATGCCGCTCAGGCTGATTGATGCCGCCGACGGTCTGCGGCGCATCGCAAATATGTTGGCCCTTTTCGCCGCGTTGATGGCAATTCCCATTGGCTTTTTCATTGCGGCGACGTGGTCGGCCTGGCGCCAAGGCGGCGTCGAATTGCGCGAGAAATCCGCGCAACTGCTGCTGCTCGGGGCCACCTGCGCCATGGCCATATCGCCTGTCATTCTGTTCGGGCAGTATTTCGGTCCGCTGGCATTTCTTCTCTTCTCCTGCTTTTCTCGGCACCTTGGAAACCGTCCGTGGAGCAACCGCGGTTTCGGTACAAGATCTTTGCCTGCGTGATGCTTTGTATCCAGGGCGTCATTGCCGTTGGGGTTGTCGGCCCCGATTTGAGCCGGGACGGCGACGTGGTGGTTGCGGAAGTTCTCAAGGCACAGAGGGTGGCTCGTCAGATAGTCGCGAGCGGCTATCATTGCGAGCGGAAGCTCTACACGACCGTCCCACTGTTCCTGCTTGAGAACGATGTCAAATACCCACCCGAGCTCGCGGCGGGGCCTCTTCCTGCGCGGGGATTCGCTGGCGCAAAAGGGACTAGCGTTCGATGTCGACGCCCACATTAAAAAATGGAATCCCGATATTGCAATTTGGGGTTATTTTCTCGGCAGCCAGGATCCCGCCGAAGACGCGGTCGACCGTTCTGTTCGTGACTACGCCATCAGCCACGCGTTCGTGGTGGCATCGCTCGGAAAAGTGGACGGACACGAGATCGAACTCGGCTATCGTACTGGCTGCAAGTGAGCGTTGAAACCCGTCAGGCAGTGAAATTGTGAGGCCGACAACATGAGTGCCCCCGTGCCGACCAAGCTCGATCATTGTGTGATCCACGTATCCGATTGGGAGCAATCGAACAAGTTCTATAGTCAAGTGATGGGCGCGGAGCTTGTGCAGCGGCCCGCCGGCTGGGCCTATCGTTTTGGCGACAAGCAGCTCAACGTGCACGGCCCCGGCGTGAAGCCGGCGGAAGTCGCCCGTTTGCCGGTGCAGCCGGGCAACAGCGACCTCTGTTTTGAATGGGACGGCCCCATCGATGACGCAATCGCGCATCTAAAAACGCACGGCGTTGCCGTCGAGCGCGGACCGATGCAGCGGTTCGGCGCCAAGGGGCCAGGGACATCGGTCTATTTTCGCGACCCCGATGGCTCGCTCATGGAGTTTATGAGTTATGGAGATTAGAAATGACCGAAGCACCCGGTACTCATAACCCGCAATTCTTGCCGCCAAATATTCCGGTACCGCAGGATGACGGCGCCGCGCGCCATCTGGCTGGTATGCGTATTCCGGACCTGGCTTTGCCGGCGACGACGGGCGCACCCGTCAATCTGTCGAAACTCAAAGGCCGCACCGTCGTTTATATTTATCCCCGCACCGGCGTGCCGGGGATCGATCCACCGGATGGCTGGGACGAGATACCGGGCGCGCGTGGCTGTACTCCACAGTCGTGCTCATTCCGTGATCATTTCGGCGAACTTTCCCGGTTGGGGGTGGCGCAGCTCTACGGGCTTTCCACGCAGGACACCGCTTATCAGCGCGAGGCGGCGACCCGTCTCCATCTCCCGTTCGCAATCCTGTCGGATGAAGCGCTGGCGCTGTCCACGGCAATCAAGCTTCCGACATTTACGGCCGCGGGGATGACGCTGCTCAAACGCATGGCGCTGGTGATCGACGACGGCAAAATCACCAAGGCGTTTTATCCGGTATTTCCGCCGGACAAGAATGCGGCCGACGTGATTGCCTGGATTCAAACGTCCAGATAGACGCGCACTATCACTCCGCTCATTCCCGCGCATAATCGTCCGAAGGACGGCGTCCTTCGCACGCCTAAGCGGGAATCCTGTTTGCTTGGCTCTGGATCCCCGCTTTTGCGGGGACGAACGGTAGAGATTGATCAGGCGTCCAGAAAATTCCTGACGCCCGCAAAAACCTTGCGAAACATTTCGGGCGTAAGGACCCCGGTATTGGTGTTGTAACGCGAGCAGTGGTAGCTGGAGAACAACGTCAGCTGATCGAGTTCATGCTTGCCGCCATGGGTGAATGGCGTCGCTGATTTTCTGGCACCGAGCGCCGTTACCACGCTGTCATGCGCGATGCGGCCGAGTGCAACAACAGCGCGCAATTTCCTCATTTCGGCAATCGTCGCTGCAAGAAAATCGCGACAGGTTCTTATTTCATCCGGCGTCGGTTTGTTCTCTGGCGGCACGCAGCGCACGGAATTGGTGATTCGGCAGTCGACCAATTCCAGTCCGTCATCGGGATGCGCACCATACGCACCGCGCGCAAAACCGAATTTGCCGAGAGTTTCGTAAAGCAGCACGCCGGCGTAATCGCCGGTGAACGGACGGCCGGTTCGGTTGGCGCCTTGAACTCCGGGCGCCAATCCGACGATCAACACGCGCGCACCGAGAGGGCCGAACGAGGGGACCGGCGCATTGAACCATGTTGGTTCTTTGGTGCGCCAGTTTTTGCGGTATGCAACCAGCCGCGGGCAGCGCGGGCAGTCGCGTCCCGGCTTGCCGTCAACATCGCTCATAGCGTGTTTTTATTCGAAAGACTCGTCGTCGTCATCAGCGCCCACGGGGACGCTGGCGCGTTGCGGCGTCGTCGGCGGCCTTTGCAGGAACTGTGGCGTATGTTGCGGCGAACCGTGATCCTCGCGTGGGCCGCGCGATGCGTCGCGCGCGGCGCGTTCGGCCGGATCGCGGCCGATCTTGGATTGCAACGTCACGATGTCGGTGAAGACGTCGGCCTGGCGACGCAGCTCATCGGCGATCATCGGCGGCTGGGTGGAAATCGTCGAGATCACGGTCACGCGCACGCCCTTGCGCTGCACGGCTTCCACCAGCGAACGGAAGTCACCGTCGCCGGAAAACAGCACCATGTGATCGATGGTGCCGGCAATTTCCATCGCGTCAACCGCAAGCTCGATGTCCATATTGCCTTTGACCTTGCGGCGACCGGTCTGGTCGACAAATTCCTTGGTCGCCTTGGTGACGACGGCGTACCCGTTGTAGTCCAGCCAGTCGATAAGGGGGCGGATCGAAGAATACTCCTGATCCTCAATTACGGCCGTGTAATAAAACGCCCGCAGCAGATAACCGCGCGACTGGAATTCACGAAGCAGCCGCTTGTAGTCGATGTCGAAACCGAGGGATTTAGCCGTGGCGTAGAGATTGGCTCCATCAATAAATAAGGCAATTTTTTCACCAGGTACGGTCATGGGATTTTCTCACAATTCGCTTCGAGTTACTTTCAGATCACAGATACGCGCAATGCGACATGCACGCGCGTGCTCCTAGATCGCGGTTAACAGGGCATCGCGGCATCTCGGATCAATTGAGCTGCCGCCTGCGCAATCACGCCGCGCCAATAAAATCCGGTGCCATTGGCTTGCTGCGGGCTCGCATTTGTCGCGTAACAGACGGTTGCGGCTAAACCAAGACAAAAATGCTTGAAATTCCACGCACCAAAGGATACCTAGCAGTCCAAATTCAGGATAAGTTCCACCAGATGGAGTGCCGAGCCGATGGCCCGTGTCACCGTAGAAGATTGCATTGATAAGGTTGAAAACCGCTTCGATCTCGTCCTTCTGGCGAGCCATCGTGCGCGCATGATTTCATCCGGATCGCAGATCACCGTCGAGAGAGACAACGACAAGAATCCGGTCGTGGCATTGCGCGAGATCGCCGATACCACCGTATCACCGGGCGACCTCAAGGAAGACCTCATTCACAGCCTGCAGAAATACGTCGAAGTCGACGAGCCGGAGCCCGAAGTGCCGCTGATCGGCGCGGGTGCGGGGGCCAGTGTCGATTCGGATGACACTGAGGTAACTGCCGACCGCATGACCGAGGAAGAGCTCCTGAAGGGACTTGAAGGCCTAGCCCCTCCGGAGGAGGTCCCCGAAGAGGACGCCGAATAGGGCGTTTCGACTTGGATACTCATTTCAATTGCGCGGCCCGGCCTAAAACGCCGGGCCGTCGGCTATTTATCAACCAGTATCCCAAAGCCTTGCAGCCACGGCGAAACGACGTGATATCTTGAGGTAGTTCCGTCAGGTAAGGCTGCGAGACAGCAGATATGGCGCGCACGCGCTCCGACCTTCCGCGCATGCAAAAGCAGGCCCCGATCCGGGCGCCGCGTCCGCCGGCCGTTGCCGCCACGACTTAACCGATTGAAAAGCCTGCGCAAACGCGAAAGCCGCCGATGATGCGGCAGTACGACCTGATCGAGCGGGTTCGCCGCTACAATCCGAATACCAACGAAGCGTTGCTCAATCGCGCATACGTCTACGCCATGAAGGCCCACGGCGAGCAACGGCGCGCGTCCGGTGATCCGTATTTTTCACATCCGATTGAGGTGGCGGCCATTCTGACCGACCTCAAGCTCGACGATGCGACCATCGCTGCCGCGTTGCTGCACGACACCATCGAGGACACGGCGGCGACACGGGCAGAGATCGACAGCCTGTTCGGGCGCGATATCGGCACGCTGGTCGAAGGCCTCACCAAGTTGAAAAAGCTCGACCTGGTGACCAAGGAAGCCAAGCAGGCGGAAAACCTCCGCAAGCTGCTGCTGGCCATCGCCGACGACGTGCGGGTGCTTCTGATCAAGCTCGCCGACCGGCTGCACAACATGCGCACGCTGGGTTACATGCCGCCAGACGCGCGCCGGCGTGCGGCCGAAGAGACGCTGGAAATCTACGCCCCGCTTGCAGGCCGTATGGGCATGCACGAGATGCGCGAGGAACTCGACGATCTGGCATTCCGCGAGCTTTATCCGGAAGCCTACGAGGTGGTGACTGCGCGGCTGAATGCGCTCACCGAGCGAAGTAAGTTGCTGATCTCGGAAATCGAAAAGCAACTCACAAAAAAGCTTGCCGATCGCGGCATCGACGCAAGGGTGGTCGGGCGCCGCAAGCGCGCCTATTCGATCTGGCGCAAGATGGAACGCAAGTCGGTCGGTTTCGAACAGCTTTCGGATATTTTTGGATTCCGCGTGGTCGTGAAGACATTGGCCGACTGCTATCAGGCGCTCGGTATCGTGCACAGCAGCTGGCCGATGGTGCCGGGCCGCTTCAAGGACTACATCTCAACTCCGAAGGGCAACGACTACCGGTCGATCCACACGACGGTGATCGGTCCGAGCAAACAGCGGGTCGAGCTGCAAATCCGCACGGTGGAAATGCACGAGATCGCCGAATACGGCATCGCCGCGCATGCGCTTTACAAGGACAGCGCCGGCTCGCCGACGGAGTTGCTGTCGCGGGAATCCACGGCCTATGCCTGGCTTCGCCGTACAATTGAACTATCTGGCGGAAGGCTCAAATCCGGAAGAGTTCCTCGAGCATACCAAGCTCGAACTTTTTCATGACCAGGTCTTCTGCTTTTCGCCGAAGGGCAAGCTGATCGCGCTGCCACGCAAGGCGACGCCGATTGATTTTGCCTATGCGGTGCATACCGATGTCGGAAACACTGCCGTCGGCTGCAAGATCAACGGCCAGATCGCGCCGTTGACGTCCGAGCTCGTGAATGGCGACGAGGTCGAGATTCTGACCTCGAAAGCGCAAAAGGCGCCGCCAGCCGCCTGGGAATCCATTGTTGTCACCGGCAAGGCACGTGCCGCGATCCGGCGGGCAACGCGCGTCGCCGTGCGCACACAATATGCGGGGCTCGGCCGCCGGATTGTCGAGCGTTTGTTCCAGCGCGCGAAGATCGCTTACTCGGACGAGAATCTCACGGGCGCGCTGCCGCGTCTGGCGCGTGCGTCGATCGAAGATGTGATGGCTGCGGTCGGACGCAGCGAATTGAAAGCTTCTGACGTCGCGCGCGCCATGTATCCCGACTACAAGGAAGAGCGCGCCGCCGCCATGGCCGCCAATCCAAAACCGGACAGCGGCTGGTTCGGCCTGAAGAAACTGACGTCGGTCAAATTCAAGGTGCCGGACAGCGCGCTCGGCGCCGGCAATCCCGATCCGCGGCATCAATGGCGATCTGCCGGTGCAGTTTCGCGCCGAACGGCGGCGCGGTGCCGGGCGATCGCATCGTCGGCATTCTTTCGCCGGGCGAGGGGATCACGATCTACCCAATTCAATCACCCGCGTTGAGCGAATTCGAGGACAAGCCGGAACGGTGGCTGGATGTGCGCTGGGACGAAGAGGAGCGGGCGCCCCGCCGTTTTCCGGCGCGTATCGCGGTGCAGTCAGTGAACGAGCCCGGCTCCCTTGCGCAAATCGCGCAAGTGATCGCCGAACATGACGGCAATATCGACAATATCCGCATGACGCGGCGCGCGCCCGATTTCACCGACGTGACCATTGATCTCGAAGTTTACGATCTCAAGCATTTGACCGCCATTCTTGCGCAGTTGCGCGCCAAACCGGTGGTGGCGAAGGCGGAGCGGGTGAACGGCTAGTCCCGCCTACGACTTGCATCTTCTCCGTCTCGGCGTCAACGTCGACCACGTAGCCACCATCCGCAATGCCCGCGGCGGGCGTCATCCCGACCCGGTGCGCGCCGCCAAGCTTGCAATTGCCGCAGGCTGCGACGGCATCACCGCGCACTTGCGGGAAGATCGCCGCCACATCCGCGACGATGATATTGCGCGCCTGAAAGCGGAGATCGACAAGCCGCTGAATTTTGAGATGGCGGCGACCGAGGAAATGGTCGGCATTGCACTCAAGACGAGGCCGCATGCGGTGTGCCTGGTGCCTGAAAAGCGCACCGAACGCACCACCGAGGGCGGGCTCGATGTCGTCCGGCAACGCGCGCAGCTCGCGCCCGTGGTGCACGAGCTTAAGCACGCCGGCATCCGCGTTTCGCTGTTCATCGGGGCCGCGCCGGCGCAAATCGAGATGGCGGCCGAGCTCGGGACTCCGGTGATCGAAATTCATACCGGTTCCTGGTGCGATGCGGTCATGGAGGGTCGCGACAGCGGAGGCCGAAGCAGAGTGGCAGCTCATCCGCGACGGCGCGGTGCTCGCGTCAGGGCTGGGGCTTGAAGTGCACGCCGGCCACGGGCTCGACTATGGCACCGCGGAAACGATCGCGGCGCTGCCGCAGATCGTCGAACTCAATATCGGACATTTTCTGATCGGGGAGAGCGTGTTCGAGGGACTGGCGGAGACCGTGAAATTCATGCGCGCGGCCATGGATCGCGGCCGCAAGAAAGCGTCGCATTCATGATTATCGGGCTCGGCTCGGACATCGTCGACGTGCGGCGGATCGCTGACGGTGATCGAGCGTCATGGCGAGCGATTTATCGGCCGCATCTTTACCGCGACCGAGCGAGCCAAGGCCGAACAGCGCGCCAATTCTGTCGAAACCTATGCCAAGCGGTTTGCCGCGAAGGAAGCCTGCGCCAAGGCGCTCGGCACCGGTTTACGGCGAGGCGTTTTCTGGCGCGACATGGGCGTGGTCAACTTGCCGGCGGACGCCCGACTATGAAACTGACAGGCGGCGCGCTGTCGCGGCTGCAGGAGATCACGCCACCCGGCTGCGAGGCCCGGATCGACGTTTCATTGACCGACGAAGGGCCCACCGCGCAGGCGATCGTCATTATTTCAGCGGTTGCCGCGCGGGTGCCGGAGGTTCACGTTGAACACGAGAACACGTAATCCAGACCAATTGTTTGCACTGTATATCTCGGGCGTTGTTCATTGCTTGTCGGGGGACCAGCCGCTACAAGGTCGCCGGGGAGCGCATGCCGATTGGCGGGACGAAAGGCCTATGAGCGTGACATCCGGAACGAAACGAAAAGAGAGCGGCGTCGCCGAAACCGTGCGCGTGGTCATTCACGCGCTGATCATTGCGCTGGTGATCCGTACCTTTCTTTTTCAGCCCTTCAATATTCCGTCCGGCTCGATGAAGGCGACATTGCTGGTCGGCGACTACCTGTTCGTCTCGAAATACACCTACGGCTACAGCAAATATTCGCTTCCGCTCTCGCCGCCGATTTTTTCCGGACGCATTCCTTCCGACTGGCTGCCGCAGCGCGGCGACGTCGTCGTATTCCGGCTGCCGAAGGATCCATCGACCGATTACATCAAACGCGTGATCGGCCTGCCGGGCGACAAGATCCAGGTGATCGACGGCGTCGTCAGCATCAACGGCACGCCGGTCAAGCACGAGCGGGCCGACGACTTCATCGAAACCGAAGAGGGCAAGCACGATGCGCCGGTCAAGCGCTGGAAGGACACGCTGCCGAACGGCGTGAGCTTCTACACGCTCGATCTGGTCGATAACGGCTTTGCCGACAATACGCAGGTCTACACCGTGCCGCCCGACCACTATTTCATGATGGGCGACAATCGGGACAATTCGACCGACAGCCGCTTCAGCCAGGTCGGCATGGTGCCGTTCGAGAATATCGTCGGCAAGGCGCAGATCATCTTCTTCTCCGTGTTCGAGGGCGAGCGCGCCTGGCAATTCTGGCGCTGGCCGGTGTCGGTGCGCTGGAACAGACTGTTCACGATCGTCAGATGAGCCGCAAGGCCAAGGACCGGTCGGCGCTCGAAGACAGGATCGGCTACAAATTCGCCGACAAAGACTTGCTCGAACGCGCGCTGACGCACATTTCGGCGCTGTCGGGCGGCAATCGCGCGGCGAGCTATCAGCGCCTGGAGTTTCTCGGCGATCACGTGCTCGGCCTCGTGATTTCCGACATGCTCTACCGGGCATTCCCGAAAGCGAATGAGGGCGAGTTGTCGCGCAGGCTCGCCGATCTCGTGCGCAAGGATACCTGCGCAGACGTGGCGCGCGCGATGGATCTTGGCCCCGCCCTCAAGCTTGGCAATTCGGAATCTCATGCCGGTGGCCGTCGGCGCACGACCATTCTTGCCGATGTCTGCGAGGCGCTCGTCGGTGCCGTGTTCATCGATGGCGGTTACAAGGCGGCTGACGATCTGATTGTCCGGTTCTGGAAGGAGCGGATGCTCAAGCCGCTGGGGCCGCTGCGCGATCCAAAGACGATGTTGCAGGAGTGGGCGCAGGCGCGCGGGCTTCCGACGCCGGCCTATCGCGAGCTGGCACGCACCGGCCCGCACCACGACCCGGAATTCCGCGTTGCTGTTGTATTGCCGGACCGCCCGCCGGCCGAGGGTCTCGGAAGTTCGAAACGCGCCGCCGAACAGGCCGCCGCCGCCGCCATGCTCACGCGTGTCGGGGTGGCTGCGGATAAAATTGATGGCTGATGCATCGACGCACGTCAGTGACACCAGTTGCGGCTTTATCGCGCTGATCGGCGCGCCCAACGCCGGCAAATCAACGTTGCTCAACGCGCTGGTTGGTTCCAAGGTCACAATCGTATCGCACAAGGTGCAAACGACGCGCGCATTGATCCGGGGCATTGCGGTTGAGGGGCAATCGCAATTGATTTTCGTCGATACGCCCGGAATTTTTTCGCCGCGACGGCGGCTTGATCGTGCGATGGTGACGACCGCCTGGAGCGGGGCACACGAGGCCGATCTGGTTGGCCTTCTGATCGATGCCCGAAAGGGGCTCGATGCGGAGGCCGACGATATTCTTGGCCGGCTCTCCGAGGTGAAGCGGCCGAAATTGCTGATCCTCAACAAGATCGACCTGGTCGCGAAGGAAGTTCTCCTCAGCCTCGCTAAGGCCGCCAACGACAAGACAAAATTTGAGGCAACGTTCATGGTGTCGGCGCTGACCGGAGATGGGGTCGCGGATCTCAAGCGCTGGCTGGCACAACATGTCGCGCCGGGCCCGTGGCTTTATCCGCCTGACCAGATGTCTGATGCGCCTGTACGCCAGCTTGCCGCGGAGATCACACGCGAAAAACTATTCGAGCGTCTCCACCAGGAATTGCCGTATCACTCGACCGTCGAAACCGAAGTCTGGAAAGAATTGCGCGGCGGCGATATCCGCATCGAGCAGACGATCTACGTGGAGCGGGAAAGCCAGCGCAAGATTGTGCTCGGCAAAGGCGGGCAGACGATCAGGGCCATCGGAGAGGCCGCGCGCAAGGAAATCGCCGACATCGTCGACGTGAAAGTGCACCTGTTCCTGTTCGTGAAGGTGCGCGAAGGCTGGGGCGAAGACCCGGAACGTTACCGCGCCATGGGGCTGGAGTTTCCGAAGGAGTGACGGCTTTCGCCGCAGGCTCACTTTACGCTCCCATTGCGCTAGAAATGTCAGCGACGATTCCGCCAAAAGGCAATGCGGAACTCCCTCTGCCCGCTGGGGAGAGGGTTGGGGTGAGGGGGGCTGGGACTCCCAATAGGCTATAACCCCTCACCCGACGCACGGAGCCTGTCATCGGGCCGCGCTCCGCGCGGATCCGTTGGCGCGTCGACCTCTCCCTACGGGAGAGGTAAAGTGAAACCGCGGCAACTGGTTTGTAAAAATGCAATGGACCGATGAAGGCATAGTGCTCGGCGTCAAGCGTCACGGGGAGGCGAGCGCCGTCCTCGAGCTCATGACGCGCGAGCATGGCCGCCATCTCGGGCCTTGTGCGTGGCGGATTTGGATCGCGCCTCAAGCCGGTGCTGCAGCCGGGCAATACCGTCAACGCAATATGGCGTGCACGGCTCGACGAGCATCTCGGCAATTACACGATAGAGGGAATACATCTGCGGGCCGCCAGCTTCTTTTCGGCCCCACATGCGATTTATGGCGTCAGCCACCTGGCGGCGTTGATGCGGCTGTTGCCCGAGCGCGACCCGCATGCCGGCCTCTACGAGGCGCTCGACGATATCTTTGGGCATCTCAACGATGCGGCTGTCGCGGCGCCGATGGTCGTCCGCTTCGAATTGCGGCTGCTCTCCGAACTCGGTTTTGGTCTCGACCTCGATCGCTGCGTCGCGACGGGAGGCTCATTGATCTCGGCTATGTATCGCCAAAATCCGGCCGTGCAGTGTCCCGCACCGCCGGCGGAGCCGTGGGCCGACAAGATGCTGCGCTTGCCGGCATTCCTGCGCGAGCAGCAGGCAATGCCGGCCGGCCGCGATCTTGCCGACGGTTTCGCGTTGACCGGCTATTTCCTGACCCGGCACGCGCTCGAGCCACGCGGTCTCGCGCTCGGCGACGAGCGGGCGCATTTCATCGCCGCTCTGAACCGGGCGCTGCCGAGCGTGGCCTAAATTACCACCAGTAACGCCGGTCGATAGTACCGGCGTCCGTAGTAGGGCCGCCGCCGTAATAGTAGGGGCCGCCACCCGTCCACCAGCAGGCGCGGCGCCAGCCGCAGCCATAAGGTCCGCAGCGCCATACCCGGCGGCAGACATAGGCGATGTTCTCAGCCAGGTTGGTGCCGTCCATGGCCGCCATGAGCCCGGACGGTGTCGTGACCGTCATGGCCTCGGCGCGATTCGGGGCGAATGAGCCTGCCACGAGAAGGGATAGCGTCGCGGCCGTTGCAAGTACAATCCGGCGCATTGCTTTCTCCGTTCAAGTCGAAACCGATTCCCAACGCAGTCGCGCGCAAGATAACACAGTCGAACCATCCCGACTCATCAATAGCCATTAAAGCTTGGAAGAATAGATGGTGATGCCGTTCATCGCTTGTTCGCCGGCGGACAACCGATTAGCTATCGATCATGGGAAAGCGACTGATTCCCCCGGAAAAAGGCACGGTTGAAGAAGTTGCGCTGCGCGAGGCGCTGGAAGAGCGCTATCTCGCCTACGCACTGTCCACAATCATGAACCGCGCGCTGCCGGATGCGCGCGACGGCCTCAAGCCGGTGCATCGCCGCATCCTCTACGGCATGCGGCTGCTGCGGCTTGACCCGGGGCTGCGTTCAAGAAATCAGCCAAGGTCGTGGGCGACGTGATGGGCAATTTCCACCCGCACGGCGACCAGGCGATCTACGACGCGCTGGTGCGGCTTGCCCAGGATTTCGCACAGCGCTATCCGCTCGTCGACGGGCAGGGCAATTTTGGCAACGTCGACGGCGATAACGCCGCCGCCATGCGTTACACCGAGGCGCGGCTGACCGAGGTCGCGCGCCTGCTGATCGATGGCATCAACGAAGACACCGTCGATTTTCGTCCCACTTATGACGGCACCAGCGAAGAGCCGGTCGTGCTACCGGCCGCCTTTCCAAATTTGCTGGCCAATGGTTCGCAGGGCATTGCGGTCGGCATGGCCACCTCGATCCCGCCGCATAACGCAGCTGAATTGTGCGACGCGGCGTTGTTCCTGATCGACAATCCGAAAGCGCGCAGCAAGACGCTTCTCAAATACGTCAAAGGTCCCGATTTCCCGACCGGTGGCGTCATTGTTGATCCGCCGGAGACGATCGCGGAGGCCTACAACACCGGGCGCGGCTCATTCCGCGTGCGCGCACGCTGGAAACAGGAAGATACAGGGCGCGGCACTTACGTGATCGTCATCAGCGAAATTCCCTGGCTGGTCCAGAAATCGCGTCTGGTCGAGAAGCTCGCCGAACTGATCAACGATAAGAAACTGCCGCTGGTCGCCGATGTGCGCGATGAATCTGCGGAAGACATCCGGCTGGTAATCGAGCCGCGCTCCCGTTCGGTCGATGCCGAACTGCTGATGGAATCGCTGTTCAAGCTCACCGAGCTGGAAAACCGCATTCCGCTCAACATGAACGTGCTGGTGAAAGGCCGCATCCCGCAGGTGCTCGGCCTCGCCGAGGCATTGCGCGAATGGCTCGATCACCGGCGCGAGGTGCTGTTGCGGCGTTCAAAGCATCGGCTGGCGGAAATCGAGCATCGCCTGGAGGTGCTGGGTGGTTACCTGATCGCCTATCTCAACCTCGACAAGGTGATCAAGATCATCCGAAAGGAGGACGAGCCCAAGCCCGTCCTGATGAAGGCCTTCAAGCTGAGCGATGTGCAGGCCGAAGCCATTCTCAACATGCGGCTGCGCAACTTGCGCAAGCTTGAAGAGATGGAAATCCGCGCCGAGGACAAGGCGTTGCGCGAGGAGCGCACCAAGCTCAAGGCGCTGATCGGCTCACCGGCGCAACAATGGAAGACAATTTCCGGCCAGATCAAGGAGATCAGGGAAAAGTTCGGGCCGAAGACCGATATCGGCAAACGCCGCACGACGTTCGGCATTGCGCCGGCACACGACGAAGCCGCCATCGAAGAGGCGATGGTGGTGCGTGAGCCGATTACCATCGTCGTATCGGATAAGGGCTGGATCCGCGCGCTGCGCGGCCACGTCAGCGACCTGTCCGGCGTGACATTCAAAACCGGCGACGCGTTGAAATTCGCATTCCCGACCGAGACCACCGCGAAGATCCTGATCTTTGCCAGCAACGGCAAGTTCTACACGATCGACGCTTCGAAACTACCTGGTGGACGCGGTCACGGTGAGCCGGTCCGGCTGTATTTCGACATCGAGCAGGACGCCGACGTCGTGGCGTCCCTCGCATTCCAGGGCGGCCGCAAATTCCTCGTGGCAAGCTATGGCGGCAACGGCTTCGTTGTGCCGGAGGATGAGGTGCTCGGTACCACGCGCAAAGGCAAGCAGGTGCTTAACCTGAAAGCGCCCGACAAGGCGGCGGCGCTGACCACAGTCGATGGAGAGATGGTGGCGAGCATCGGCGCCAACCGTAAAATGGTGATCTTCAACATTGACGAGATTCCCGAGATGACACGCGGGCGCGGCGTGCGCCTGCAGAAATACAAGGAGAAGGGGCTCTCCGACGTCACGACCTTCAAGGCGGATGACGGGTTGACCTGGACCGACAGCGCGGGTCGCACTCAGACGCTGACCATGAAAGACCTGAAGGATTGGCGCGGAAAGCGTGCCGATGCGGGCCGCATCGCGCAGGGGCTGCCGAAGAACAACAAATTCCGCGGTACACCGAGCGTGGGCAAGGGCGGCGAAGGTGACGACGCCGAGTAGCGACAGTCATGCCCGCGCTTGGCGCGGGCATCCACGTCTTTCTTGGCGGGATGCAAAGGCGTGGATGGCCGGGACATAGGGATTCTGAAAGAACGCCGTTCTTCGAACGGCTATGCCCGGCCATGACGCCAAATGGCGTCAACTCGCCACAAACAGCAGCGAGCGCTCGGATTTTTCCAGAAGGGCCGCGGCCGTGTCGCCGAAGAAAAGCTTCTCGCCTGGCCTTCGGCCAGTGCCGATAACGACCAGATTATATGGCTTGCGCGACAGCTCCGTGAGAATGGCTTCTTCCGCCGCGATGTTGGCGCGTACCGCGGTGCGCACGTCAGTATCGTATGTCTCCGCGAGCTTCGAAATATCCTTCAGGATCGCTTCCTCGTAGCGGCGCGAACGTTTCCTGCCGCGCGGTGCGACGTAGAGCGCAGTCAATGGCGCGTGACTGGCGCGCGCGATAGCAATCGCGACTTCAGCTGCGCGACGCGAATATTCAGTGCCGTTGACCGGCACCAGCATATTGAGCCCGGCGCCAAGCGGATGTTCAAGCAACTTGTCTCGGGCGTCGACGACGGCGAGGGGCCCCTCGAAGCCCGCGGCAAGTTTTGTGATGTCCTCATGGAATTCGGCGCGGCGAGCAACGGTCTTTTCCAGGCCAATAACCATGAGGCTGTAACCTTTTTCAGCCTCCTCGGCGACCGCTTCACTCTTGGCCGCCGTTTGCACTATTGTTGTTACGTCGAGCGTGGTATCGGATTTTTCCTCGGGCTTTTGTGCGCGCTCCACGCGCTCTGCGAATTTCTGCACGGTCTTGCCAACCTCTTCCGCCTTTTGCTTGGCGGCTTCGACCGCACCCTTGCCGGTCTTCTTGTCGGTCTTGATGTGCATGACGGTCGTTGGCATTGCGCTGGCACCGGCGATCAAGCCGACAATACGGGTTGCGAGTTTTGCGTTATCGCTTTCATCGACCGCGAGCAGCAGCCGCTCCATCTTCGAAACGAAGCCTTTTTCCTCCATTTCTTCACGCTCGAGGCGCTGTTTTTCGTCCTTTCGCAGCGGCAGCCGCGAGAGAGCCCACCGCAAAGTTGGCGGCATCACCATGGTGGTAACAATCGCCATGGTGACAATCATTGTGAAAAGGTTCTGGCTCAAGGCGCCCATTGAAAGTCCGATGGTCGCGACGATCACCTCGGTCGAGCCGCGCGCGTTCATGCCGGCGCCAAGCGCAAACGACTCGCGAAAGGTCAGCCCGGCGAGCTTGCCGCCGACAAACGCGCCACCGAATTTTCCGATGCTGGCAATGGCGATCAAGCCAAGCGTCAAGAACAGAAGCGATGGATCCCTGAGAATGGTCAGGTCGGCGGAAAGACCGGCAGTGCCGAAGAATACAGGCATGAAAAACGCAATGACCAGGCCACGCAGCTGTTCGTCGATGTGGCGTGTCAGAATAGGTGACTCACCGATCAGAATGCCGGCAACAAACGCGCCGAGCACGGTGTGCACGCCGATCAGATCGGTGATGAGCGCCATCGCGCACATGATCAGCAGGATGGCGGTGATCACTGTAAAATCGCTGGCGAAGACATCATTGACCCAGCGGATGATGATGAAAACGATACGCCGGCCGATTGTCAGGCTGAGCCCCATAAAAGCGAGCGTCCCGAGAACGCTTTGGGCGAGGCTCAACATATCGACGTGACCTTGCAGCGCGAGGCTGAAGATAACGGCAGTAATCATCCACCCGATGGTGTCGTCGATGATCGCCGACGCAAGGATGACCTGACCGATTGTCCGGCGCAGAAAATTCATCTCGCGGATCACGGTTGCAACGATCTTGACCGAAGCGATCGAAAGTGCCGTGCCAAGGAAGAGGGAGGTAATCAGCCGTTTGCTGGGATCCGGCAGCATGGAGTCGGGCAGTGCTTCCCCAAGCGCGACGCCGCAGGCGAACGGCACGATGATGCCCGCGAGCGATGCAAGCGCTGAAGTACCGCCGGTGCGCCGAACCAGCCGGAGATCGGTCTCCATGCCGGTCAGCAGCAACAGTGTCAGCACACCAAATTGCGAGATCGCATCGAGCATCGCCTTTTGTTCTTTGGCAGCCGGAAAAATGGTGTGCTGGAAGTCGGGGAAGAGTGCCCCCAGAAGTGACGGGCCGAGCGCCAGGCCTGCGATCAACTGGCCCATTACTGCCGGCTGCTTCACGCGAATCATGAGTTCGCCGAGCACGCGGCCGACGAGCATCAACAACGCTAGTTGTGCGACGAACAGAAACTCAGAGGGGCCTTTGTTTCCGTCCGCGGCCAGCGCCGGCGTTACGGCTAATACAAAAGGCGCGGCGACCAACAGGCGCCAGCGCCATCTCGGGTATTCAACCATCTGCGGGCAGCCCCTCGTTTTGGCGCATTAGGCCACCGGCAACCCAACGCTGGAAACAAGGTTCCCCTCTAAATGCAATTGCAAATTATTCGCAACTAGGTAATATGGTCCCAGAACTTTGAGCAGTTTGGACGAAATCGGGGGCTTGTCGGGGTGCCAAGAAAAGCGGGCGGACGGGGGTCTTTGAGCGAACGCACCGCTGAGACCGCCCGAGCGGTGCTGGGCGGAAAGCGCCGTAGCATCGGCGACTACCTCGCGTTCGGCGGCCCGGCGGTGATCGCATCGATCGCCTACATGGACCCCGGAAATTTCGCCACCAATATCCAGGCGGGCGCCAAATACGGCTACGAATTACTTTGGGTCGTGTTGCTCGCCAACCTGATCGCCATGATGTTTCAGGCGCTATCGGCGAAGCTTGGCATTGTCACCGGACGCAACCTCGCGGAAATGTGCCGCGAACAATTTCCGCGGCCGATCACCTTCGTGATGTGGGTGGTGAGCGAAATCGCCGCCATGGCCACCGATCTCGCCGAATTTCTTGGCGGCGCGATCGGCCTCGCGCTGCTGTTCAAGATGCCGCTGCTGACAGGGATGGTTGTCACCGCGATCGTCACCTATGGCATTCTGATGTTCGAAAGCCGTGGCTTTCGACCCGTCGAGCTGATCATCAGCAGCCTGGTGGCCGTGATCGCGCTTTGTTATCTGATCGAAATCTTCATTGCACCGGTCGATTGGAAAGCCGCGGCAATCCATACGGTGACGCCACAAATAGCCGATGGTGAAGCACTTCTGCTGGCGGTCGGCATTATTGGTGCGACGGTAATGCCGCACGCAGTTTATCTGCATTCCGGTCTGACACAGGCACGCATCCCGGCGCGCAATAATGCCGAGAAACGCACCGTCGTGCGCATTTCAAATTGGGAAGTCCTGATCGCTCTGGCGGTCGCTGGCCTCGTCAACATGGCGATGGTTATGTTGGCATCGAGCGCATTTCACGCCGGCCACAGCGACGTCGCAGAAATCGAAACGGCTTACCATATACTCGCGCCCTTGCTCGGCATCGGGGCGGCCGGCATTTTTCTGTTGTCGCTGATCGCTTCCGGAATTTCGAGCTCGGTCGTGGGCACCATGGCCGGTCAGATGATCATGCAAGGGTTCATCGGGTTTCGAATTCCGATCTGGTTGCGGCGCGTTATTACCATGGTGCCGGCATTCGTCGTCGTAGCGATGGGTGTTAACGCGACCAATGCATTGGTCGTCAGTCAGGTGGTTTTGAGCATAGCGCTGCCGCTGCCGATGATCGCGCTGGTACTGTTCACAAGCCGTCGCGATATCATGGGCGCGTTCGTGAACAAGCTATTGACCAATATCGTCGCCGTTGTCGGCACTTTGATCATTTTGGCGCTTAATGCCGTCCTGATCTTGAACACCTTCGGCGTGCGTTTGCCGGGTCTCTAGCGCTCCACCCGGCTCCAGCCTGAGGGCATCAGGCGTTCCTGCGGCAGGAAGCGCCCCTTGTAATCCATCTTGCGCGAACCGGGCACCCAGTAGCCAAGGTAGACATACGGCAGACCCATGCGGTGGGCGCGGTCGATATGGTCGAGGATCATGAAAGTCCCGAGGGAGCGATCACCTTCATCCGGGTCGAAGAACGAGTAGACCATCGACAGGCCGTCGCTGAGGACGTCGGTCAATGCAACGGCGAGCATATGGCCGACGCCGCGCCCGTTGATGCCGGTGTCTGGCCCGCGGCGGCGGTACTCGATCAGCCGCGTGTCGACGTGGCTGTCCTCGATCATCATCGCGTAGTCGAGCACGGTCATGTCGGCCATGCCGCCGTCACGATGCCGCGCGTCCAGATAGGCGCGGAATACCGAATACTGTTCCGAGGTCGGCGCCGGCGAGCGCATGTCGCCGACGATATCGGCGTTGCGTTCAGCGATGCGCCGCATGTTGCGCGACGGCGCGAAATCCGCGGTCGACACACGGACTGACACGCAGGCGCGGCAACTCTCGCAGGCCGGGCGATAGGCGATCGACTGGCTGCGGCGAAAACCGCCATGGGTCAGGAGATCGTTGAGCTCACCCGCCCGCTCACCCACCAGGTGGGTGAAAACCTTCCGCTCTTCCTGGCCCTCGAGATAAGGGCAGGGCGACGGGGCGGTCAAATAGAACTGCGGCGTATCGCGCGAATGTTGGGTCACTAATCTGGCCATCATTCCGAAGGAACCCAACTCCGCCAGTAGCATCGCGCGCCTGAGGCTTTCCGTCAAAGCCCTTGTCCGGTCGTTACCCAGTCGTTAGCCGGCTTTGGCAGGTGGTGCGGATGGACGCAACATCGATGCCCGCGCCGCATTATTGATGACGACTGTTCCAAGCAGGATATCGTGAAGCAGGCGCCGGCGTTCGTTGAAGAAGGCGACAAGCAGAATAAACGGCGTGAAGAACGAAACCGTGAACCAGAAGGCAATGGCGTGCACCGCGCCAAGCACGAAATAAGCCGGCGCGCCGTACCAGGTTCGCATTTCCAGATCCATGACACGCATGCCGATGGTGGCTGAATTCGGCCCGCCGAGGGTGGCGCCGAAATAAAGTAGCGCCCAGATCACGGTTCCCGGCGGCAACAGCCAGTAGAGCGCGAAGCCGAGCCCCAGCGTCACAATACCAAACGCGAAAATGAACATCGCTACGAGGACCACCGGGATCGCGAGAATGATGAAATCGATGATGAAGGCGGCCACGCGCCGCGACAAAACGCCGTCGAACAATTCGGGTTGGGTCGCCGGGTCGTAGGCGTGCGGTTTTACGTCGATCGACATGGCGTCTCTGGGGCTCTCTCGGGCTCTTGGCCCCTTGGTCCTCTGTCCCTCTGGCCAGTCCCATCGAGATGGAGAATAACCCGGCGGGGCGCAAGGGGCTATTGGCCGGCAGACGGCTGGAAGCTCGCACGGGCTTGCGGCATGGTGGGCGGACCCCTGTGCGGGAGCCTCGGAATTGAAAATAACGCTTGCTGACATCGAAGCGGCTCGCCGCGTCATCGCGGACGTGGTTTTGCGCACGCCCATGTTGCCGGCACCGAAACTGTCGGCGCTTACCGGTGCGGAAGTCTATGTCAAATATGAAAATCTGCAGGTCACGAATTCGTTCAAGGATCGCGGCGCGCTGGTAAAGCTCGCGTCGCTGAGCAAGGCCGAGTGCGAGCGCGGCGTTATCGCCATGTCGGCCGGTAATCATGCCCAGGCGGTTGCCTATCATGCCAAGCGGTTAGGAATCCCGGCATCGATTGTAATGCCGGTAACAACGCCATTCGTGAAGGTGGCCGCGACCCGCTCATACGGCGCGGAAGTAGTGCTGCACGGGGAAACCGTGGCGGAAGCGCAGGCGCGTTGCGAGCAAATTCGTGACGAGCGTGATCTGGTTCTCGTTCACCCTTACGACGATCCTCAAATCATAGCAGGCCAGGGCACGATCGCGCTTGAAATGCTCGAAGACGCACCGGATCTGGATGCATTGGTCGTTCCGATTGGCGGCGGCGGGCTCATCGCGGGCAACGCCATCGCGGCGCGTGCGAAAAATCCTGCGATCGAAATTGTAGGTGCTGAGGCAGCGCTTTACCCGTCGGTCTGGAATGTGCTTCGTGGCGAAAATCGTCCGATCGGCGGGCCGACGCTCGCCGAGGGTATTGCGGTCAAGAATGTCGGCAAGCTTACGCTGCCGATTATCCGCGATCTGGTTGCAGACATCGTCCTGCTCGACGAAGCTCATCTGGAGCGCGCCGTGAATGCCTACCTGACGCTTCAAAAGACCATGGCCGAGGGCGCGGGTGCGGCCGGACTTGCCGCCATGCTGGCGAGGCCCGAACGGTTCAAAGGCCGGAAGGTCGGTCTCATCTTGTGCGGAGGCAACATCGATCCGCGCGTCCTTGCCTCGATCATGGTGCGCGAACTGGAGCGCGACAGCCGCATCGTCTCGTTCCGTTTGACCATCCCTGACCGGCCGGGCGTTCTCGGCATCATTGCGACACGGATTGGCTCGCTCGGCGCCAATATTCTCGAGGTCAACCATCGGCGGTTATTTCTTGACGTTCCGGCCAAGGGCGCCAAGCTCGACGTCACTATTGAGACCCGCGATACCGTCCATGCCGAAGAAATAATGACGGCACTCGCCGCCGACGGCTATGGGCCGGTGCGGCTCGAGGCGGGTGCAACGATGGAGTGAGCGTGGATCAGGCCGCCGAGGTCTGCGTTTGCGCTTCCGTCATCTTGGCCTGGAGTTCCTTAAGGGTCGGATCGGTGCGATGAACCGCCAGCAGGTTGATGCCGGCATCGATGACTTCATAGCCGCGTTCCTGCAGCCAGGCGCGCAGGCGCTCGCGAACCGTCTTGATCTGTTCAATCAGTAGGATAGGGCGGCTTTTCTCGATCAGTGTCCGGGCGCCTTCCAGGGCCTCCATCTCCATGCCCTCAATATCGATCTTGATCAGGTCCACTCGGGACAACTGGAGGGAATCCAAAGTGATCTTCTGAATCGGCACCATCTTGTCGTCGGAATAGTCGATCGCCTGTCCGATGAATTCGGTCGTTGCGCTCGGGCGCAGTTCGAGGCTGCCGAAGCTCGATGCGGTGAGATAGTTCGGAGTGGGCATCTTCATGATGCCGGATTCCGAAGAGACCGCGGCATGCATTGCGATGGCATTGAAGCAGTTGTTGAGCGCAATATTGCCGGCGAGCGCGTAGTAGATGCGCTCCTGCGCCTCGATTGAGACCACCGAGCCCCAGCCGGTCATGGCAATCGCCCATTCGATCGTGTGGGCCCCGATATTGGCACCGCAATCGATCGCGACCGCGCCGTCGCCGAAAAAGCGCCTTCGCGTCTCCAGCAATTGCACGGCGAGTTCGACCTCGACCGGATCGAAGGCGGCGCGCTCGAGAATCTGGAAGCCGACGCCAAAGCCGCTATCGGGACCAACCATGCGGTAGTCGAAACGGTTGACGATCATCGCCCCATGATTGCTGGAGGCGAGCACGAACGCGAGCTTGCGTCCGACGTTGCGCATGTGAAGTCCCCCTGAAAGCCGCGCGAAAATGCGACGCCGGAACGCGACAACCAAGAGCCGGGCGCGAATCGTCGGATAGCTTAAAGGGCTTATCCGGCCCCGTCACCTTGCGGGGACTGTCCAACGCGGCGCAGCTATTTCTGCATGGCCCGCCAGATTCGCTCGGGCGTTGCAGGCATTTCAATATGCCTGATGCCGAATTCCGAGAGCGCATCGACCACCGCATTGGCAACAGCCGGCAATGCGCCGACATTGCCGGCTTCGCCCGCCCCTTTGGTGCCGAGCGGGTTGGTCCTGGTCGGCACCGGGTTGGACTCGACCTCGATGTCGGACAGGTTATGGGCGTGCGGCATGGCGTAGTCCATGAACGAGGCGGTCACCAGCTGGCCGCTCGCGTCGAAATGGATGTCTTCCATCAGCACCTGGCCCGCGCCTTGCGCAACGCCGCCATGGATCTGGCCGTGCAGCAGCATCGGATTGAGCACCGTTCCGACGTCGTCGACGACGCTGTAGCGCACGATCTCGACCACGCCGGTTTCCTTGTCGATTTCCAGCTCGCAGACGTGACAACCGTTCGGGAAGTTTTGCTTCCCGGCCTTGTAGACAGCCGTGGCGAACAGGCCGGGCTCCATCGCAGCCGGCAGCTTGGCCGGGTTCGCGGCGTCGATGGCCACTTCCTTGATGGTCATGGTCTGGTTGGTTTTTGGCGAGGAGAATACGCCGTCGGCAAAGTTCACGTCGGTCGCGTCAACCTTGAGGGCATGCGCGGCAATGGCCTTGGCTTTTTCGATCACCTTGTCGGTCGCCATCGTAAACGCCGCGCTCGACATCGTGGACGTGCGGGAGCCGCCGGTGCCTTCGCCGTAGAAAACCTCGTCGGTGTCGCCCTGCACGTAGCGAACGTCGTCGGGATGCAATCCAAGCCGGTCGCACACCAGCTGCTTGAATACGGTTTCGTGTCCCTGGCCGGCGGTCATCGATCCGGAAAACAAAGTCACGGTCCCGCCGCGGTCGAAGCGCACTTCGGCGCCTTCCGTTCCGCCGGCGGCCGCCCGTTCGATGGTGTTCGAAATACCGAACCCGCGCAGTTTGTTGCGCTTGCGCGACTCCTCGCGCCGCCGCTTGAAGCCTTTGAAATCGCCAAGTTCCAGTGCGAGGTCCATGTTTTTTTCGAACTCGCCGCAATCGTAAGTGAACGTGAGGCCGGTCTTGAACGGCATCTGCTGTGGCGAAATGTAATTGCGGCGGCGCAGTTCGGCCGGATCGAGTCCCAGTTCATCCGCCGCAAGATCGACCATGCGTTCGATGACGAACCCGGCTTCCGGGCGGCCATTGCCGCGGTAGGGACGGACCGGATTGGTATTGGTGAACACACCGGTGATGTCGACATGCATTGCCGGCGTCCGGTAGACGCCCGCAAGCGTGCCGGCATTGAGAATGAAGGCCGGCATATTGTTTTGCAGGTAGGCGCCGATGGCCGCGATCGTCTTGACGCGAAATCCAAGAAATGTGCCGTCCTTGTCGAGCGCAAGTTCGGCTTCGGTGACGTTGTCGCGCGCCTGGGCGTCGCTCAGGAACGCTTCCGTTCGCGTGCTCATCCACTTCACCGCGCGTCCGGTGAGCCTGGACGCAAACATTGTCAGCGGCGCTTCATTGAACACCGGCGTCTTCATGCCGAAGCTGCCGCCGACGTCGATGCAGATCACGCGCACTTTGCTTTCCGGGACTTTCATCACCTTCGCAATCTCGTTGCGATAGGGATGCGCGCGTTGCACCGGTGAGTGAATAATGTAGCGATCCTCGGCCGGCAAATAGACGCCGACCGCGCCTCGCGGTTCCATCGCGGCCGCGGTGACGCGGTTGATGATGAAACGGTGCTTCACTATGTGCGCGGCCTTGGCAAAAGCGGCATCGGTTGCCGCCTTGTCGCCGAGCAGTTCCACGAAACCGATATTGTCGGTACAGCCATCCCAGACTTTCGCGGCGCCGGCTTCGGTTGCCTTGGCCGTTGAGACGACCGCGGGAAGCGGTTCGTAGTCGACCTCGATCATTTCGGCGGCATCGGCCGCTTGCATCGTGGTTTCTGCGATCACGAACGCAACC
The DNA here is from genome assembly GCA_963815055.1 of uncultured Alphaproteobacteria bacterium. Taxonomy (GTDB): domain Bacteria; phylum Pseudomonadota; class Alphaproteobacteria; order Rhizobiales; family Xanthobacteraceae; genus Pseudolabrys. The sequence continues at coordinate 207,920 of CAWFEU010000003.1, forward strand.
GGATCTCCGACCCAGCGCACGCGATCTTCGGCGAGCACTGGATAGGCCGCCTTGAACATCGGGGATCCGTTGCGGCGCTTGAGCCCGGTATGCGAGGGCAATTCGCCGAGGCCTGCTTTTTTCCAGTCGGCGGCGGTGATCACGGCGAGCACGCCGGGCGCGGCCCTGGCGTTGTCGGTTTTGATCGACAGAATTTTTGCGTGACCGTGCGGTGAACGCAGCACGACCCCGAACGCCATGCCAGGATAAACTATATCGTCGACATAGCGGCCGCCGCCGCGCACCAGCCGCGGATCTTCGAACCGCGGCACGCCTTGGCCGATGGCAAATTCACCCATTTGGAGATTCCAATTTTAGCGAGCGACGACCCACAAGCCGCTCGTTCCCGCGACCCGGCCTTCGTTCGCTTCGCGAACTACGGCGGGTTTGAGTCCGCCGAAGCGCGGAGCGCGTAGGCGGAACGCGGGGACCCAGGGCAGTGTGCAAGATTTCCGGCTTGTGGCTCTGGATTCCCGCTTGCGCGGGAATGAGCGGAGTGTGGATCGACCATTGCGGGAGCTATTTCTCGGAACGTATTTTCTCCGCCACGCGCGGGGCGAAATAAGTGAGGACGCCGTCGCAGCCGGCGCGCTTGAACGCGGTGAGACTTTCGATCATGGCGCGCTCGCCGTCGAGCCAGCCGTTCTGTGCGGCCGCCATGATCATCGCGTATTCGCCGGACACCTGGTAGGCGAACGTAGGCATGCCGAAAGCTTCTTTTACGCGCGCCACGATGTCGAGATAGGGGAGCCCCGGCTTGACCATGATCATGTCGGCACCTTCCTCGATGTCGAGTGCAACTTCGCGTAACGCCTCATCGGAGTTGCCCGGGTCCATCTGATAGGTGCGCTTGTCGCCAGTGAGAGTTTTCGCCGAGCCGACGGCGTCGCGAAACGGGCCATAGAAGGCCGAAGCGTATTTCGCGGCGTAGGACATGATCGATATGTCCGTGTAGTCCGCACCATCGAGCGTTTTGCGGATTGCGGCGACGCGTCCATCCATCATGTCGGAAGGCGCAATGATGTCGCAGCCAGCTTCCGCCTGGACCAACGCCTGTTTAGCGAGCACCGCGACCGTCTCGTCATTGAGTATGACGCCGTCGCGCAACAGCCCGTCATGGCCATGGCTGGTGAAGGGATCGAGCGCGACGTCGCACAGGATGCCAACCTCCGGCACCTCTTTCTTGATCGCGCGGATGGCGCTGCAAACGAGATTGTCCGGGTTGGTCGCCTCGCTGCCGGTCTCGTCGCGCAATGCCGGATCGGTGTATGGGAATAGAGCAATGCAGGGGATGGTCAATTTGGCCGCGCGTTCAGCCTCGCGTATTGCCTGATCGACGGAGAGGCGCTCGACGCCGGGCATCGACGGGATGGGCGTGCGGGCATTGTTGCCGTCCATTACAAACAGTGGCCAGATCAGGTCGTCGGTCGTGAGCGTGTGCTCACGCACCATGCGGCGCGCCCACTCCGCGCGCCGGTTGCGGCGCATGCGGATGGTAAGATCGAGCCGGTCCGGTGCCTGGGCAGGAGCGAACCGGGTGCGGGCTTCGATCGGGCGGCCGAATTTGATTGCCATTGGGGTCTCCAAGGGGTCTTTTTAGCTTGTCCCATCGGGCGAGGCTACCGGGCAGAGACGGTAGTGTTGACGGGCGTTTGGCCCCCACTTATCGGTCAAATCATGGATTTTGACCTCAGTGAAGAACAACGCGCCTTTCAATCGACGGCGCGGCAGTTTGCCCGCGACGAAATGATGCCTCATGCGCGCGACTGGGACGAAGGCGAGATTTTTCCGGTTGAAGCGCTGCGCAAGGCGGCGGGGCTCGGCTTCGGCGGTATTTACGTGAAAGAGGACGTCGGCGGGTCGGCGCTCAGCCGGCTGGATGCGGCCTTGATCTTCGAGGAGCTCGCGCAAGGCTGCACGTCGACAGCCGCGTATATTTCGATCCACAACATGGCGGCATGGATGATCGACGCCTTCGGCGGCGCGGAAGTGCGCAAGAGATTTCTGCCGAAGCTATGCACCATGCAGCATTTTGCAAGCTACTGCCTGACGGAGCCAGGCGCGGGTTCGGATGCAGCGAGCCTGAGCATGCGCGCACGGCGCGACGGCGATCACTATGTGCTTGATGGTGCCAAGGCCTTCATTTCGGGTGGTGGTGTCTCCGACATTTATGTGGTGATGGCGCGCACCGGCGAAGGCGGGCCACGTGGCATTTCCTGCATCGTCGTGGAGAAGGATACGTCCGGTCTGTCGTTTGGCGCTCGCGAGAAGAAGCTTGGCTGGAAATCGCAACCGACCGCGATGGTGATGTTCGAGAATTGCCGCGTGCCGGTATCGAACCGAGTTGGCGCCGAGGGCCAGGGCTTTCGTATCGCGATGGCCGGTCTCGACGGTGGCCGGCTGAATATCGGCGCGTGCTCCATCGGCGGCGCGCAATTCTGCCTCGACCGTACAGTCAACTATATGAAGGAGCGCAAGCAATTCGGCTCGCGTCTTGCCGATTTCCAGGCGTTGCAATTCCGGATTGCAGATTATGCAACGGAGCTTGAGGCCGCGCGGCTCCTGTTGCACCGCGCGGCGGTGGCGGTCGGGGAGGGCGAGCCGGCGGCGACGCGGCTAGCCGCACAGGCGAAGCGCCTTGCTACCGATGCGGGTTTCGAGGTGGTGAATGGCTGCCTGCAGTTGCACGGCGGTTATGGCTATTTGCGCGATCATCCCGTTGAACGCGTCTTGCGAGATGTGCGCGTCCATCAAATACTGGAAGGCACCAACGAGATCATGCGGCTGATCATCAGCCGCGCTATGCTGGGCAACTAGCGAGAAGGCCAGGGAGAAAACATCATGGAACAACTTCGGAGACTCTATCTCTCGCGCGAAGAGATGATGAAGCGCATTGCACGTTTCAAGGATCTCAAAGGTTCCGACGGCGGGCTGCCCGACAGCAAGATGCCGGGCTGCGAGCGCACGTTGTTCAATGTTATCGGCTTTCAGCCGCCGGAGGGCATTGGCGAGAACGCGACGTCGCCAGTCGGCGATCACGCCGCGCGCATGGCAGCGATCAAAATCCGCGAGGGATTCAATCTCGGCTACTGCAGAGCGAAACCCGGCCACGGACCCGAGATGCATAACCACGATACCAACGAAACCTTCATCCCGATGACCGGCACCTGGCGGGCCAGCTGGGAGAACGAGAAGGGCGAGGTTGAATATGTCGATCTCGGGCCACTCGATGTAGTGTCATTCCCGCCCGGCATGATCCGCCGTTTCGAAAATGTGACCAAGGGCGACCCAAACGCGGAGTCGATTCTGATGTTCGTGATCGGCGGCGACGCGCCGCAGGCCGAGTTCACCGATCAGGCGATGCAACGCCTGGAAAAAGCGGGTGTCTGGCCGGCACGGGCGTGATGCCCTCAACCGCTCGTCCCCGCGCAAGCGGGGACCCAGGGCCGCAACTGCGAGCTGGTGTAATCCGCCGGGATTCCCGCTTTCCGCCTACGCGCTCCGCGCTTCGACGGACTCAAACCCGCCGTAGCTCGCGAAGCGGGCGAAGGCCGGGCCGCGGGAATGAGCGGAGATTGGGCCAGCAATGACGGACGACATCATTTTTGAACGTCGTGGCGCGGCCGGTATCGTTACGTTAAACCGGCCGAAAGCCCTCAATGCGGTGACGCACGCCATGGTTCTGGCGTTGCACGCGCAGCTTGATCGCTGGGCTGACGACGACGCAGTGACACGCGTCGTAGTGACCGCCACAGGTGACCGCGCGTTCTCGGCGGGCGGCGACATTCGCGCGCTTTACGATCTCGGCAAGGCCGGAAAACACCACGACGCATTGCAGTTCTGGCGCGACGAATATCCGCTCAATGCGGCGATCAAGAACTACCGAAAACCATACATCGCTTTGATCGAGGGCATTGCGATGGGTGGTGGGATTGGCGTCTCGGTGCACGGCTCGCATCGTGTCGCCGGCGACCGCTTTTCATTCGCCATGCCGGAGGTGGGAATTGGCTTTTTCCCCGATGTTGGAGCGACCTGGTTTCTGCCGCGCATGCCGGGCGAACTTGGTACCTATTGTGCGCTGACCGGTGAGCGTTTCGGTATTGCTGACGCGGTCAAAAGTGGAATTGCAACCCATCGTGTGCCATCGACGCGCTTCCCTGCCTTGCTCGAAGGTCTGGCTGGCACGGTTTCTGTCGACGCTGTAATCGCTGCATTCTCTGAACCAGCGGAAGTGGGGCCGATCATTCAACGTAAGGCTACGATCGATCGGGTGTTTGCCGGGGACATGGTCGAGAACATCCTTGCGGAGCTCGATCGCGAAGCGGCGTCCGGTATCGTAGACGCCGAATGGGCCCACAAAACGGCCGCCACGATTCGTACAAAATCTCCGCTCAGCCTCAAGCTTGCTTTGGCGCAGGTGCGCCGCGGAGAAAATTGGGATTTTGGCACATGCATGCGCATGGAGTTTCGCATAGTGTCGCGCATCATTCACGGGCATGATTTTTACGAGGGTGTACGCGCCGTGATCGTCGACAAAGATAACAAGCCGCGCTGGCAGCCCGCCACGCTCGCCGATGTCGGCGAGGCGGAAGTCGAGGCCTATTTTGCGCCGCTTGGCCGCTCTGAGCTGGTGTTGCCGTGAGCAACCCGGTCACATCGAATGATGTGCGGACACTTGAGCCGGTACGCGAGGGCACCGCTGAACGTTCGGGCGGTCTCTGGACGCGCCGGCTGGTGCTGTTTCTGCGCGCTATGGCAGCCATATCGATGCTCAAGGGTCTCTACCACTGGGCGCAGGTGTGCGGCATTGGGTTTGGCGAGACGTTGCCTTTCGAGAACCATTCGATTGCGTGGCAGACGGCAACTGTCTTCTTCGCGGTGATCGATCTGGTTGCGGCTGTCGGCCTGTGGCTTGCGGCTGCGTGGGGCGCGGTCATTTGGCTGACCGCGGTTGCATCCATGCTGGCGGTGGAAATATTTTTCCCGCAAGTATTTGGCGGTGGCTGGTTGACGGGTGTCCTGGAAGGGGGGCTGCTTGGGCTCTACCTCTGGCTCGCTTTGAAATCGGCGCAAGAGCATCCGCAATAGCGAATCGGAAAAAATTGGCGGGAGGGCGTGATGGCACGTATCGCATTTATTGGCCTCGGCAATATGGGGTTGCCGATGGCGCAAAATCTGCTCAAGGCCGGCCACGAGGTGGAGGGCGTCGACGTCAACCCCGCATCGGTCGCCAAGCTTCAGGCGGCGGGCGGGACAAGCGTTGAAACAGCAAAGAGCGCCGCCGCGCGCGCTGACGTGGTGATCACCATGCTGCCGTCCGGTAAGGAAGTGCGTGAGGTTTATCTCGGATCGTCCGGCATCATCGACAATGCAAATGCGGGGACGCTCTTGATCGATTGCTCGACCATCGACGTTGAAACCGCTCGCGCGGTTGCGGCGCAAGCAGACAAGAAGGGGCTTTTGATGCTCGATGCGCCGGTGTCGGGCGGTGTCGGCGGCGCGACAGCAGCGACGCTCACGTTCATGGTTGGCGGGGGTACGCAGGCCTTCGCGCGCGCGCAGACAATTCTGGAAAAGATGGGCAAGACAATCGTGCACGCGGGCGGCGCGGGAAACGGGCAGGCGGCCAAGATCTGCAACAATATGATCCTCGGCGTGTCGATGATTGCTGTGTCCGAGGCGTTCGTCCTCGCCGAAAAACTTGGCCTCGATCATCAAAAATTATTCGACATTTCTTCAAAGTCGTCGGGACAGTGCTGGTCACTCACGAGTTATTGTCCGGCGCCCGGACCAGTTCCGACATCACCGGCCAATCGCGACTATCAAGCGGGTTTTACCGCCGCCATGATGCTTAAAGATCTGAAACTGTCGCAGGATGCCGCGAAAGCAACGGGAACCAAAACGCAACTTGGTGCTGACGCGGCACGGATCTACACACAATATGTAGAGAGCGGAGAGGCGGCGCGGGATTTCTCCGGCATCATTCGTTTTGTTCGCGGCTGATGCGGCTTTCTAGAGTGAACGAACCGTTGCGCAATTTCGGACAATTGATAATTCAAGGGATCGTTCACCGCTGCAAATAAACCTAATCTTTATGGTGTTATTTAAGCCGATTTTAGACTGCGCCTCTTAGGGTGCGTCATATCCGGAGCGGGGAAACAGGGCCTTGCAACCGGGGACGTACAAATAAAACGCAAGGGGCGTTGAACATGAAAGCCGTCGCGAAGACGGTCGAGCCCGCCGGACGAGAGGCGCCGCTCGATCACATTCGGCCACAGTACCTGGAGGCCTTGACGTTAGTCGAACGGCTGCATCGCCGGCTGCTCGACGTCATCAAGGACGAGTTCGATCGGCGCGGTCGCTCCGATATCAATTCGGTGCAGGCTCTGCTGCTCTACAACATTGGGGACAAGGAACTGACGGCCGGTGAGCTGCGCACGCGCGGCTATTATCTCGGCTCCAACGTTTCGTACAACCTCAAGAAGCTGGTGGAAATGGCATTCCTCGATCACCAGCGTTCGCGCGTTGACCGGCGTTCGGTTCGTATCAAGCTGACCGACAAAGGCCGCGAAGTGCGTGACATCATCGAGTCGCTTTATCAAAAACATGTGCGCACCGTTGAGCAGGTCGGCGGCATCAATGCCGAAGAATTCTCCACGCTCAACAAATCGCTGCACAGGCTCGAGCGGTTCTGGACCGACCAGATCCTTTACCGGCTCTGATTTCGACCACGACTGGAATGACTTTAATCCCCGGCCGCTTTGCGGCCGGGGCTTTTTTGTGCACGGGGCGCCGCCTGCGGCCCCTAGATATTGCGCCTAAACGTCTCCACAGCCCAATGCTTGGCGGTTAGCGGCCGATATGGTATTTGCGGGTCAATCCTGGACCCTGCCTTTTATTCGGCGCCGACCGTTCCCGGCGCCAGGAGATCGTAATGCCGGCGAAGACGAGCCCCCAGCCCTCCAGCGAGGTTGAATCTCTTTTTTCCGCCAGCCTGCGCGAGGTCGACCCAGAAATTGCCGATGCGATCAAGCTGGAGCTCGGACGTCAGCGTGACGAGATTGAACTCATCGCGTCAGAGAACATCGTTTCCCGCGCGGTGCTGGAGGCTCAGGGCTCTGTGCTCACCAACAAATATGCCGAAGGGCTTCCGGGCAAACGCTATTACGGCGGCTGCCAGTTCGTGGACATCGCGGAGCGGCTCGCAATCGAGCGCGTCACAAAACTGTTCAGCTGCAAGTTTGCGAATGTCCAGCCGCATTCCGGCGCATCTGCGAACGCGGAAGTATTTTTTGCGCTGCTCCAGCCCGGTGATACTTTCATGGGGCTCAATCTCGCAGCGGGCGGACATCTCACGCACGGATCGCCGGTCAACATGTCCGGCAAGTGGTTCAAGCCAGTCCCGTATGGGGTGCGGCGTGACGATCATCGCATCGACATGGATGAAGTGTCGCGGCTTGCCCGTGAGCACAAGCCGAAACTCATCATTGCGGGCGGTTCAGCCTATCCACGCATCATTGACTTCCGCGCGTTTCGAGCAATTTGCGACGAGGTCGGCGCGCTGCTGATGGTGGACATGGCGCATTTTGCCGGCCTGGTTGCCGCCGGCGTTCATCCATCTCCATTTCCGCACGCGCATGTGGTGACAACGACAACGCACAAGACGTTGCGCGGCCCGCGTGGCGGCGTGATCTTGTCCGATGACGAAGAGATCGCCAAAAAACTGAACTCGGCGGTATTCCCTGGCATGCAGGGCGGCCCATTGATGCATGTGATCGCCGCCAAGGCCGTGGCCTTCGGTGAAGCGCTGCGTCCGAGCTTCCGCAGCTACGCCAAAAGCGTCGTCGAAAATGCCAAGGCGCTCGCCGAAACACTCAAGTCGCACGGCCTCGACATTGTTTCGGGGGGCACCGATACCCATTTGATGTTGGTCGATCTGCGGCCGAAACGCCTCACCGGCAAAGTGGCGGAAGCGGCGCTCGGGCGTGCGCACATCACTTGCAACAAGAACGGCATCCCGTTTGACCCCGAAAAGCCGACCGTGACGTCGGGTATCCGGCTCGGTACCCCGGCCTGTACTACGCGCGGCTTTGGCATTGCTGAATTCCGCCAAGTCGGAGAAATGATCGTCGAGGTTCTCGACGTCCTCTCACAGAAGGCTGTCGATGAAGATTTGCTGGTCGAAAGCGCCGTGCGCGACAAGGTGAAGACATTGATTTCACGTTTTCCGATTTACCAGAGCTAACCCGATGCGCTGTCCGAGTTGTGGAAGCCTCGATACGCAGGTGAAGGACTCGCGGCCGACAGAGGATTCGGCGGTTATTCGCCGACGGCGCGTGTGCCTGGCCTGCAATTTTCGCTTCACCACGTTTGAACGCGTCCAGCTGCGCGAGCTGACGGTGATCAAGCGCAACGGACGGCGCGTACCGTTCGACCGCGACAAGCTCATGCGCTCCGTGCAGATATCGCTGCGAAAACGCCCGGTCGACCCCGAACGTATTGAACAGATGGTTTCCAAGATTGTGCGTGAACTGGAAAGCCAAGGGGAAAGTGAAATCTCCTCCGAAGCGATCGGCGAGATCGTGATGGAGCATCTGCGCGAGCTCGATGACGTCGCTTATGTGCGTTTCGCTTCTGTCTACCGCAACTTCCGAGAGGCCAAGGACTTCCGCGCCGCGCTCGACGAATTGTCGGGGGACGATGACGGCAGACCGGCCGCCAGCGCGCGCAAATGAACGAACAAGCCACACTTGTTTCCCAGCCTGCGGCGGCGGACGACGAGCGCTACATGCGCCTTGCGTTGGCTCTCGGCCGGCGCAATCTCGGCCATACGTGGCCAAATCCGGCGGTCGGCGCGGTCATTGTGAAGGATGACATTATCCTGGCGCGTGGATGGACGCAGCAAGGCGGCCGCCCCCATGCGGAAGTGGAAGCGCTGCGCCGCGCAAAAAAAGTCGCGCAAGGCGCCACCATGTACGTCACGCTTGAGCCATGCGCGCACCAAGGCAAGACGCCGCCCTGCGCCGACGCCATCGTGCGTGCGGGTATCACTCGCGTGGTTTCGGCACTGGAAGATCCGAACCCTGAGGTGGCGGGGAAAGGACACGAGCGGCTGCGTGAAAAAGGGGTTGTTGTTGATATCGGCCTCTGCGCGGAAGATGCGCGGCGCGCGCATGCGGGCCACATTAGTCGCATCACGCGGGGGCGGCCGCACGTGATGCTCAAGCTCGCGGTGTCGGCCGACGGCAAAGCCGGTCTTGCCGGACGCAAGCAAGCGGCAATCACCGGCGAAGAGGCGCGTGTACGTGTGTTTCAACTCCGCGCCGCAAGCGACGCCATTCTTGTTGGTATTGGTACGGTTTTATCCGACGACCCCCAATTAACCTGTCGGCTGCCTGGCATGTTCGAGCGATCGCCGGTGCGTGTCGTTCTGGACGCGCAATTGCACCTGCCACTGGCTACCTCTGTTGCTGCAACCGTGCGCGAGACCCCCACCTGGGTATTCGCTTCGACCAAGGCATCGCCGATTGCAGAAGAAATTCTCTTGCAAAAGGGTTGCAAGGTCTTTCGCGTCGAGGACAGCAACGGCGAACTGGATCTTCAGCAGGTTCTGAAAAAACTCGCGGACGAGGGGATTACGCGCTTGATGGTCGAAGGTGGTCCGAAGGTCGCGGCGAGTTTTGTTGGCCAGGGCCTGATCGACGAAGCAACGCTGCTGCGCGGCGAAAAAACCATCGGTGCCGACGGTATCTGGCCTCTGGAAGGAATGCCGCTCGATGCGTTGATCGGCAAGATGACACGGCACGGCACTGAAAAACTTGGTGGTGACTTGCTCGAGAGTTACCAGCGGGCGTCATGAAGCGCAGGCTATCGCAGCAATCCGGAAGCGGGGATCCAGCGCAATCTGGCAAAGACTTCGTATTCTTGGCCCTGGATTCCGGCTTTCCGCCTACGCGCCCCGCGCTTCGGCGAACTCAACCCGCCGTAGCTCGCGAAGGTCGGGGCGCGGGAATGAGCGGAATATGACCCCCTGCCAGCAGGTTTCCCATTAATGTTCACCGGTATCGTCACCGATCTGGGTGAAGTGCGGTCGGTCGAGCCGCGTGCCGGCAATCTGCAGCGCATCACGATTTTTTGCGGGTATCCTCGCGCGGAGATTGTACAGGGCGCGTCGATCGCCTGTTCGGGTGTTTGTCTCACGGTGGTTGATGCCGGCGAAGACGGCGGACGCGGCTGGTTTGCGGTCGACGCCGCGGACGAGACGCTACGTGTCACGACCGTTGGGCGGTGGCGGCAGGGGTCGAAAGTTAATCTTGAGCGCCCATTGAAATTCGGCGACGAGCTTGGTGGGCATCTCGTTGCCGGTCATGTGGACGGGATCGGGACGGTATATGCTCGCGAGGACATGACCGAAATGGCGCGCTTTGTGCTGCGCGCACCGGCTAATCTTGCCCGTTTCATCGCGCCCAAGGGCTCGGTTGCGCTCGACGGCGTCTCGCTGACCATCAATACCGTCGAAGGCGATACATTTTCTGTTCTTGTCATACCGCATACGTTGCGGGAGACGACGTTCGGCGCCTTGCGCAAGGGCGACGGTGTCAATCTCGAAATCGATACCATGGCGCGGTATGCTGCACGCCTGATGGAGACAAAGTAAAACTTGTTCAGGCGAAGGGCGCTTGCTACCACGCCGATCAACGAGGGCAATCGGGGCCATGGCCAAAAAACGGACTGCAAAGAAACGCGACAGCCTGCATATGCTGATCGTGGAGGCGCGTTTTTATGACAATATTTCGGATGAATTGCTGCGTGGCGCAACGCGGGTGCTCGACGGTGCGGGAGCGCGCTACGACCGCGTCACCGTCCCTGGCGCGCTCGAAATACCTGCCGCTATTGCGATAGCGATGGATGCCGCGCGCCGCCGCCGTGCGCCTTATGATGGTGTCGTTGCATTGGGCTGTGTGATCAGCGGCGAGACCTACCATTTCGAGATCGTGTCGAACGAATCCGCGCGCGGCCTTATGGAGCTCGCCCTGAGAGAGAGACTCCCTGTCGGCAATGGCATTCTCACGGTTGAAAATGAAGCACAAGCCGTGACCCGCGCCCGCGTTGAAGAGGGCGACAAAGGCGGCGACGCTGCGCGCGCAGCGCTTACCATGGTTGCGCTTAAGCATACATTGGCCTGGCGTTGATGGCCGCCGGCCCCGCACGCGACGACAACGAGGCACGCAAGGCGAACAAGCGCGGTGCGGCCCGGCTGGCGGCGGTGCAGGCCCTCTACCAGATGGATCTTGCCGGCACCGGCCTCAACGAAATTCTCGCCCAGTTCGAGAGCCACTGGATTGGCCGCGAGGTGGAGGGCGCGCAATATTTGCCCGCCGAGGCGGCGTTTTTCCGCGACATCGTGTCAGGCGTGGTGCGCGACCAGCGCGAGTTGGATCCGCTGATCGATGAAGCTCTGTCAAAAGGCTGGCCGCTCAAGCGTATCGAGACGGTGCTGCGCGCGGCCATGCGCGCCGGCGCCTATGAGCTCATCCACCGTAATGACGTGCCGGCACGCGTGGTGGTGGCGGAATATGCCGACGTCGCTGCCGCATTTGTCGAGCGTGACGAAACCGGCATGGTCAATGCCGTTCTCGATCAGCTCGCGCGGCGTTTGCGCGCCGACGAGTTTGGTCGCGCGGCCGGGTGAGACCATGGCGCGTGAAGACATGTCGGCCGAAGATCGATTGATCGCGCGGTTCTTCAAGCCGCTGGCGAGCCATGCCGGCGCGCTGGATTTGTCCGACGACGCTGCTTTTCTGACGCCGCCACCGGGGTGCGACCTGGTGCTCAAGGCTGATGCGATCGTTGGGGGCGTACATTTCTTCCCGGACGACGCGGCGCATACAGTTGCTTGCAAGGCTCTGCGCGTGAACCTGTCGGACCTTGCGGCCAAAGGCGCGCGGCCCCTGGGCTTTCTTTTGTCGCTCGCGATCCCGAAGGACGTTGACGACATCTGGCTTGCCGGTTTTGCGGAAGGGCTGCGTGGCGATGCCGTTTTGTACGGCTGTCCGCTGTTCGGAGGCGATACTGACCGCACGCCGGGGCCGACAACGATATCGATCGCGATGTTCGGCAGCGTTCCCGAAGGGACGATGGTGCGCCGTGCGGGCGCAATGCCCGGCGACCGCGTGTTCGTCAGCGGCACCATTGGAGATGCCGCGCTGGGTGTTTTGGTGCGCGGTGGCGAAAGCTGGAAGCTCAGCGAGCCGCATCGCAAGCACCTGCTGTCGCGCTATCTGCTGCCGCAACCGCGCAATGCGCTGGCCGAGACCGTGCGCACCTATGCGACGGCGGCGATGGATATTTCTGACGGGCTCGTCGGCGATTTCAACAAATTGTGCCGGGTTTCGGAGGTCAGTGCCGACATCGAGGTCGCGCGGATACCATTCTCGGATGCGGCTAAATCAGTCATTGCCGGCAACTCCGGCATGCTCGAAACTGCCATCACCGGTGGCGACGACTACGAGATCATTTGCACGGTACCGGCAACAAAAGTTGATAGCTTTCGTGCCGCAGCCAAGTCGGTGCAAGTCGCGGTGACCGAGATCGGTGTGATCAAGGCCGGCAAGGGCGCTCGCTTCCTCGGTGCTGATGGCAACGCGCTCACGTTAAAGCGCCCCTCGTTCAGTCACTTCTGAAATGGGTGTGACTGCTCAGTGGCTTCATTCCGCGGCGTCCGCCAGAGCGGACGAACCCGGAATCCAGATACAAGTACCGCGTTCGTTTCTGGATTCCGGGTCCGGCCCCATAGCGCGTCGAAGACGCGCGTAAACGCGCTTATGGCGCGGTCCCGGAATGACCGGCGGTTTTGCAGGACGAACGCGCCAGGCTTGGGTATAGTGCGGCGATTAAAAATGGGACTTCGCTATGCATGATATGACGGCAAAAAAAGCGGCGGTGACACCGGTCAGCCAGCATTCGAACTTTCAGAAACACCAGAAGCGGTTTCCGACCACCGCCTGGCTGCGCCGGCATGCGCCCGGCAATGTGCCGCTTTTTGCCTTCGAATATGGCGACACCGGTGCCGGCAACGACGTCGGCATCGCCCATAACTGGGCTGCTTTCGACAATATAAAGATCGCGCCGCATTACGGCGTGATGCCGTCGTTGCCGCCGGTCGATGTCAAACTGTTCGGCCGCAGCTATTCCGCGCCGATCGGCGTCGCGCCGATGGGCGGTCCGTCGCTGGTGTGGCCAGGCGCCGATTTGTTAATGGCGAAAGCGGCGCAACGCGCGCGTATTCCCTATACGTTGAGCGTTGCGGGTGGCGCCACCATCGAGCAGGCGGCGGAAGCTGCGCCTGATGTCTTCTGGCTCCAGCTCTACCGGTTCTGGCACGACGATCACAAGATTGGTTTCGATCTCGTGCGTCGCGCGCAAGCTGTTGATGCCAAGGTGCTCACACTGACACTCGATGTGCCTGTGCGTACAACGCGCTCACGCGAAACTTATGCGGGGCTTGCGCATGAATTTCGGCCCAATGCGCGCATGATCTACGAAATGATGGTACGTCCGAAGTGGCTGCTTGCACTCATGCGCAACGGGTATCCCCGCTTTGCCACCATCAGTGACTATGCCCGCCCGGGCGCCGGCAGCAACGAGGTCATCGCTTATGCGCGTGCGCGCATGGGGGGCGCATTTTCGTGGGAAGAAGTGAAGCGCTATCGCGACGCGTGGAAGGGGCCGATGGCGTTGAAGGGCATTCTGCATCCCGCCGATGCCGAGATTGCGGTTACACTCGGCGTCGAAGGCATCTGGGTGTCGAACCACGGCGGCCGCCAGATTGAGGCGCTGACCCCGTCGATCGACGTACTTCCGGCGATCGCTGCGGCCGTCGGCAAGAAGGCGACAATCATTCTCGATAGCGGCGTACGCAGTGGTCAGGACGTGATGCGCGCGCTGGCGCTCGGCGCCGATGCGGCGTTCGCCGGAAAGTCGTTTCTCTGGGCGGTCGCGGCACTCGGCGATGAGGGGCCAGCCTACCTGATAGACCTCTATATCGACGAGTTGCGCTCGTCGCTTGGCCAGATCGGCGCAAGGTCGCCGGCGGAGGCGCGGGCGGCCAGCATCAGTCATCCGGGCGCCTTCGCGTTTACGACGAAAACGCGCGCACCTCGCCCATCGTCGACGAACCGAAAGCGGTGAGTTCTTTTTAGGCCGGCCTCCAATCTCGACGTCATGCCCGGGCTTGACCCGGGCATCCATGATGCGCGTCAGCCGACAAGAGCTCTTCATTAAGACCCTTATTCTCGGACGGTCTCATGGATTGCGTCAGAACTCGGGCCTGCCCGAGTTCTGCTTTTGTTATGTGCTGCAAGTCGGGTAGACCCGACTTGCAGTGTCAATCTCGGCAATGACGGTGGGAGTGGCTTTGCCTCTCCCCATCTGTAACGGTTGAGAACGATCAATCGGCAGCATCGCTATTTCAATTAAATTCATCCCTGATCTGCGCCAACAACAGTAGCGATTTACTTCCGCGGCCGATAAAAGGGGCGGCTTTTGCCCGGGAGCTTCTTATGTCGGCGATCGCCGAACCCCTCCAGCACGCCGTGCCCGACGATAATCTGGCGCGCCGCAATGCCATGGTGCTGGCGGTCGCGCAGGCGCTCGCAGGCGGCAACAATACGGTCATCGTCAGCACCGCCAGTATCGTCGGTGCGGTGCTGGCGCCCGACAAAGGGCTCGCAACATTGCCGATCACCGCGATGGTCATCGGCATGTGGCTCGGCACCTTGCCGGTTGGCGCGCTGGCGCGGCGTTTCGGCCGGCGTTTTGCACTGCAGACCGGCTCAGCCTTCGGTGTCCTGTCCGGCTTGATCTCTTATTCGGCGGTGATGAACGGCCAGTTCTGGCTGTTGCTGCTCGGCACTTTCTGCGGCGGGCTCTACGCGGCCGCGCATCAATCCTATCGTTTTGCGGCCGCCGATACCGCCAGCGAAGCTTACCGGCCGAAGGTTGTCTCCTGGGTACTGGCCGGCGGTGTATTTGCCGCCGTGATCGGCCCGCAACTCGTCATCTTCACGAAGGATCTGCTGTCACCGCATTTGTTCGCCGCAAGTTATCTTGGACAATCAGCTTGCGCCCTTGCGGCGGCCGCTGTCCTGCAGTTTGTCAGGGTGCCGCCCGTTGCTGTCGCGCGTCATGATAACGCGCGACCGCTTGGAGAAATCATCCGGGCCCCGCGTTTTATCGTTGCGGTTGCCTGCGGCATGGCGAGTTACGGCATGATGAATATGCTGATGACTTCGGCGCCGCTTGCCATGGTCGGCTGCGGTCATTCGGTCACCGATGCCGCGCTAGGGATTCAGTGGCACGTGCTGGCAATGTATGCGCCGAGTTTCGTCACCGGCTCATTGATTGCGCGGTTCGGGGTCGAGCGCATCACTGCTATTGGCCTGGCACTGATCGCGGCAGCAGCTGTCGTCGGCATCGCCGGCATCACGGTCGCGTATTTCTGGACCAATTTGGTGCTGCTCGGTCTGGGATGGAATCTTGCTTTCATCGGCGCCACCACCATGGTGACCCAGTGCCATCGCCCGCAGGAACGCAACAAGGTGCAGTCTTTCAACGACTTCCTGATCTTCGGCAGCATGGCCCTGACGTCGTTTTCATCCGGCCAGTTGCTCGACAAATTCGGCTGGGCCACGATCAACGAAGTTATTTTCCCGACAATTTTTGTCACGGGCGCGCTGCTGATTTGGCTCTCGCTACGCCCGCGAGAATCGACAGTGTGAATTTCACAGCCGCGACGTCGTCAAGCCGCAGTTTTTACCGGGCACTTCGCACGTCCAAGTCCATCTGATCGTGTGGAGCATCTGCTTTCACGACGAGGGTCGCGGGTAAAGATCCAGGCGAACTTGCCTCTCCGGGAAAAATACTGTTCGACTTGGCGCAGGGGCTGACGGGCGGGGCTTCACCGATGACATGGATGCTCGATCGCGTTGGACGGCATATCGCCGACTACCTGCAAAAGCCGGCATCCGGGTATGAGCCATTCACGCCACCCGATCCAGCGGCGCTGGTGGCGACGATCAAACCGGGCGACATTTTGCTGATCGAAGGGCGCACGCATATCGCCGGCATCATCAAATATCTGACTCAATCGACCTGGTCGCATGCCGCGCTGTATGTAGGACCGATTGACGGACAAACATCGGCGGACGGAGAGCCTTGCGATCTGGTGGAATCCAACCTCGATGCGGGCATCATTTCCGTCCCGCTTTCCACGTATTTTGCCTACCACACGCGCATCTGCCGGCCGGTCGGCTTGTCACCTGACGACCGCAAGACGGTCTGCGACTACGCTGTCGATCAACTCGGGCTGCAATACGATCTCAAGAACATTATCGACCTCGGTCGCTATCTTGTGCCCTTGCCGGTGCCGCAGCGGTGGCGCCGTCGCATGATCGCGTTGGGTTCCGGCGATCCGACCAAGCTCATTTGTTCGGCGCTCATTGCGCAGGCTTTTGGTGCCGTCGGCTATCCAATCTTGCCGGCGATCGAGCGGATCGAAAGCGCTCAGGCGCGCCAGGAGATTTATCATATTCGCGACAGTTCGCTATTTTGCCCGCGCGATTTCGATATTTCTCCTTATTTCGCGGTACTCAAACCGACCATCGAAATGGGATTCGACTACAAGACCATTAAATGGTCGGCCGCTGACTCAAAAGCAGCCGAGCGCGCCTGATGGGATGCGTGTCTTTGTGATGGAATTCCTACGCAATCCCGGTCTGGCGCGTGATCTGCGCGACTGCGCCAGGTAGCCCTGAAGGGGACCAGGAACATACGGCATCCAAATACTGGCAACAGGGCCAAATTCCGCGTTGCACAGTGCGCAACTTTTTGGCTATATCCGCGCGCTTCCGGTCGGGGTGAAGCGCCCTTAAAGCGGCCATCCTCGACGCTCCTGGTGCCGGCGGGAGCGTTCGTCCCGCCAGGACCATTCAAAATCGGGGATAATGGCCACCATGACGACTTTGTGGTTGATCGTCGGCTGCGGGCTGCTCGCGATCGCATATGGCATCTGGGCGACCAAATCGGTGATGAGTGCCGATGCGGGCAGCAAGAGGATGCAGGAAATTTCGGAGGCCGTGCGTGAGGGCGCACAGGCCTACCTCAAGCGGCAATACACCACGATCGGTATTGTCGGCGTCGTGATCTTCGTGATCATCGGATTTACACTCGGCTGGCTGGTAGCCGTCGGCTTTGCAGTCGGCGCCATCCTGTCGGGAGCGACCGGCTTTATCGGGATGAACGTTTCGGTCCGCGCCAACGTGCGGGTCGCACAGGCGGCCACCAAGTCGCTGGCCGGCGGGTTGGAGCTTGCCTTCAAGGCCGGCGCCATTACCGGCATGCTGGTCGCCGGCCTCGCGCTGCTCGGCGTTACGCTCTATTTCGGCTTCCTCACCGGCTCGCTGCACAAGGCAGCCAATGACCGTACGGTCATCGACGCCATCGTCGCGCTCGGCTTCGGTGCCTCGCTGATTTCGATCTTTGCCCGTCTTGGCGGCGGCATCTTCACGAAGGGTGCGGATGTCGGCGGGGATCTCGTCGGCAAGGTCGAAGCTGGCATCCCGGAAGATGATCCGCGCAATCCCGCCACCATCGCCGACAACGTTGGCGACAACGTCGGCGATTGCGCCGGCATGGCCGCCGACCTGTTCGAGACCTACGCCGTGACGATCGTTGCGACCATGGTGCTGGCATCGATCTTCTTCGCCAGCACGCCGGTCCTGTTCAGCATGATGACCTATCCGCTCGCCATCGGCGGCGCATGCATCATCACCTCGATTGCCGGCACTTTCTTTGTGCGGCTCGGCAAAAAGAAGTCGATTATGGGCGCGCTGTACAAGGGCTTCATCGCCTCGGCAGTGCTCTCGCTGATTGCGATCTGGTTTGTCACCGACTCCCTGATCGGCATGGGGCCGCTTGCGGGCGTGCCGTTCACAGGGAAGGCGCTCTATATCTGCGCCGTCGTCGGACTGGTCGTAACTGGCCTGATCATCTGGATCACCGAGTACTACACCGGCACCAATTTCCGCCCGGTGAAGTCGATCGCGTCGGCTTCGGTCACCGGCCATGGTACCAACGTCATCCAGGGCCTGGCCATTTCGCTTGAATCGACCGCGCTGCCAGCCATCGTGATCATTGCCGGGATTCTCGTTGCCTACAGCCAGGCCGGGTTGTTTGGCATTGCGATCGCGGTTACTGCGATGCTCGCACTCGCCGGAATGGTGGTTGCGCTCGATGCGTTCGGTCCCGTCACCGACAATGCCGGTGGCATTGCCGAAATGGCCGGACTGCCGAAGAACGTGCGCAAGTTCACCGACGCGCTTGATGCGGTCGGCAATACCACCAAGGCGATCACCAAAGGATATGCGATCGGTTCGGCCGGTCTTGGCGCGCTGGTGCTGTTTGCTGCCTATAACCAGGACCTGCAGTTCTTCACCAGGACCGCGGCGCAGCATCCGTACTTCCAGGGCATCCAGCTCGACTTCTCGCTGAACAATCCGTATGTGGTTGTCGGCCTGCTGTTCGGCGGCCTGCTGCCGTATCTGTTCGCATCGATGGGCATGACCGCCGTCGGCCGTGCCGCCGGTGCGATTGTTGAGGAAGTGCGGCGGCAGTTCCGCGCCAAGCCCGGCATCATGAAGGGCAAGGACAAGCCCGACTATGGCCGCGCCGTCGACATGCTCACCCGGGCTGCGATCAAGGAGATGATCGTGCCGTCGTTGCTGCCGGTCTTGTCGCCGCTCGTCTGTTACTTTGCGATCTACATCATCGCGGGCGGCGGCGCGGTTGGAAAATCGGCGGGCTTTTCGGCCCTCGGCGCCATGTTGCTTGGCGTTATTGTCACGGGTCTTTTCGTCGCCATCTCGATGACGTCGGGTGGCGGGGCGTGGGACAACGCCAAGAAGTACATTGAAGATGGCCATTACGGCGGCAAGGGCTCGGACGCCCACAAGGCGGCAGTGACCGGCGATACTGTCGGCGATCCCTACAAGGACACTGCCGGCCCGGCGGTCAATCCGATGATCAAGATCACCAATATCGTTGCGTTGCTATTGCTCGCCGTGCTCGCACACTGAGCCCGGCCATAAAATGCAAAGGGCCCGCGCGCGCGGGCCCTTTTTTGCTTCCGTTTTTGTTCCGCCGGCTTGCCTACAGATGCACGCCGACATTCTTGAAGATGTTGCGGATATAGCTCAGCTCCTGGCCGCCCGTCGGCGTGGTTTGCGACAGGAAGTCGAAGACCTTGCCATCCTTGATGCCATAGTTTGCCAGCCGCGAGACGCGGCGTTCCTTGTCGAAATAGACAGCAATGACGCGTTGATCGACCACCTCATGCGGCATGAAGGCGGCCGAGCGCTGCGCTTTCTGCGAGATGTAGTAGAAGGCCTCACCATTGACGGTCGCGACGGTTGAAGGGGTGCCGAGCACGATCAGCACCTGTTCCTGCGTGGCACCCACCGGAACTTGTTCCAGGGCCCCCTCGGGCAGCACGTAGCCGCGCTGGAGCGTCTCGGTCATGCTGCCGCAAGCGGCAAGCGCGAGCGCACCGGCAAGCGCCAGAACAAGGCCAAAGGCGCGCTTGCGATGATGCACAGTATTGAGTCCCAAACGCGACAGCTTCATTTCACTCTTGCAT
Organism: uncultured Alphaproteobacteria bacterium; assembly: GCA_963815055.1. GTDB lineage: Bacteria > Pseudomonadota > Alphaproteobacteria > Rhizobiales > Xanthobacteraceae > Pseudolabrys. The sequence goes on from CAWFEU010000003.1 coordinate 227,652, forward strand.
CGGGGAGGGCCGTGACGTAACCGCGGCGGATCACGCCAACCCTCGAATAGACCCGATGATACTTCCCTCGTTTCGCCGCATCGCGCGGTCGGACACCATTTCGACCCTGTATGGCACGATCGTGGCGCAGGCGCGATTGCCCTGTTTTTATCGGGATTACGCCGTTGCGGACACCGTAAATGGCCGCTTCGATCTCCTGGTGCTTCATCTTGGGTTGGTCCTTGGCCGTCTGGAGGAGGCCGGGTTACGGGAGCTCGGCCAGGCGCTTTTTGACCGGTTTTGCCAGGACATGGACCATAATTTGCGGGAAATGGGGGTTGCCGACCTCTCCGTCCCGAAGGAAATGCAGCGCATAGGCCAGGCTTTCTACGGCCGGACGCGGGCTTACCGGTTAGCTCTCGCTTCCGACGCTCGGGAAGTTCTGGAAGCGGCGGTGGCGCGGAACATCTACGACGGCGCCCCCGCTTTGCCGGCTGCGGCGGGCCGTCTTGCGGCCTATATGCAGGAAGCGGTACGTGATCTGAATGGCCAAACGCCGGCAGCCCTGCAAGCCGGCGCGCTTCATCTGCCGGATCCTGCTGCTATTCCTTTTGTTGAAGATAAAAGTGACGTTCTAAAAGACTGAGATCTATGGAAAAAGACAAAATCCCCTGGAGCGTGATTGTAGCGCTCGACGATATTCCGGAGGCGGGCCTCCATACCGCGATCGAGGCTCCGGAGCCGGTATGCGCTGACCTTGCCAAGCTGGCGGGGCTGCGGGAACTGTCGCGATTGTCGGCGGTATTCGATCTGACCTTGCGCGGCGCCGGCGTACACGTGGCCGGTCAGGTCAGTGCCCACCTCGGTCAGACCTGCGTCGTGACCCTCGAGGCAATTGAAAGCGATTTTACCGAGTTCGATTGACGTGATCTTTGCACCACCAGCACAGGCGCAGACTAAGGACCTCAAATTGGACGAGGAGCCACCGGAACCGTTGGTCGAGGGCAAGATCGATCTGGGCGCAATTGCAACAGAGTTTCTGCTCCTCGGAATCGACCCCTATCCCCGAAAGGCGGGTGCCGAATTCGCCCCGGTCAAGACGGACGACGATGCTGGCGCGCGTCCATTTGCGGTGCTTGAGGCGCTTAAAAAGCGTCTTGGCAGTAGCTAGGCTTTATATGCGGGGCCTGGGCCTGTGCACCATCGAGAACCGGCTTGTTTGCAGCAGGCGAGCGGCTATGGTCGCGCGCGTGGGTCAAATTCCGATGATCGCACTGCCGGTGTTCCAGGCAACGTCGCCAAGGGCGATCCATGGCCGATAAAGTTCGCATTGCACTGGACGCCATGGGCGGGGACCACGGCGCATCGGTCCTTTTGCCGGGCGCCGACGTTTCTCTCACCCGTCATCCCGACATCGAATTTCTCCTGTTCGGCAATCGAGCCGCGGTTGAACCGGTTCTGGAGCGACTACCGCGTCTCAAGGCAAAATCAAAACTCGTCCACACGGATATAGCGATCCGCATGGACGACAAGCCGAGCCAGGCGCTGCGCTACGGCCGATGGAAGTCATCGATGTGGCTTGCAATCGACGCCGTCAAAAAGGGCGAAGCCGACGTCGCTGTCTCCGCCGGCAATACTGGCGCGCTGATGGCGATGTCGCGGTTCAATCTCAAGATGATCAAAGGCATTGAACGCCCCGCGATTGCCGCGTTATGGCCGACGCTCAAGGGGAAGTCCGTCGTACTGGATGTCGGTGCCTCGATCGGCGCCGACGAGGAGCATCTCGTTAATCTGGCCGCAATGGGCGGCGCCATGGCACGGGTGCTGTTTGATATCGAACGCCCGACCGTCGGTCTGCTGAATATCGGGGTCGAAGAAGTCAAAGGTCTTGAGCAGGTTCGTGAAGCAGGCCGCATCCTGCGCGAAGGCCGTTTTCCTCATTTCGATTACCACGGCTTTGTCGAGGGCGATGATATTGGCAAAGGCGTGGTCGACGTTGTGGTCACGGAAGGCTTTGCGGGAAATATCGCTCTGAAGACTGCCGAAGGCACAGCCCACCAGCTCGCATCTTATCTGCGCGCAGCGATGAACCGGACATGGGCGGCGCGTCTTGGCTACCTGCTGGCGCGGCAGGCATTTCAGGCCTTGCGCGAGAAGATGGACCCTCGCAAATCGAATGGGGGGGTATTCCTCGGGCTCAATGGGATCGTAATCAAAAGCCATGGCGGCGCCGACGTCGAGGGGACAGCCGCTGCGATCGACATGGGCTACGACATGGTACGGTACGAATTGCTTGCCAAGATCGGGCAGTCAATGGCGCGCAATTTGCAGGCCGGAACCTCGGCTCGACTGGCGGGCGGAGCAGGCTCGTGACGGCATTGCGTTCGGTCGTGCTGGGTTGTGGAAGCTATCTGCCCACGCGCATTGTCAGCAACGACGAGCTCGCGCGGTCGGTCGAAACCACCGACGAGTGGATCGTGCAGCGGACCGGCATCCGCGAGCGTCATATCGCGGCGCCGGGTGAACTCACATCTGATCTTGCGCTTCATGCCGCGCGCGCGGCGCTGGCCAATGCGCATGTCGAGGCAAGTTCGATTGATCTGATTGTGTTGGGGACGTCGACGCCCGACCAGACTTTCCCCGCAACGGCTGTTTCAGTGCAGGCGGGGCTTGGAATCACCCACGGCGCTGCATTTGATTTGCAGGCGGTCTGCTCCGGCTTTGTCTACGCGTTACAGGTTACGGACTCGCTGTTGCGGAGTGGCACCTACAGGCGCGCGCTGGTGATTGGAGCGGAAACATTCTCTCGAATTCTCGACTGGAATGACCGCACGACCTGCGTTCTGTTCGGCGATGGAGCCGGCGCGCTCGTCCTGGAGGCCCAGCCGTCGGCGGGCACGCGCGAGGATCGCGGAATTCTCACCACCCACTTGCGCTCGGACGGCCGGCACAAGGCAAAGCTTTACGTCGACGGCGGGCCTTCGTCGACGCAGACCGTGGGTCATCTGCGCATGGAGGGCCGCGAGGTGTTCAAGCACGCCGTGGCGATGATCACGGACGTGATCGAGGACGCCTTCAAGGCCACCGGCTATACGGCGGGAGACATTGACTGGTTTGTGCCGCACCAGGCCAACAAACGAATTATTGATGGCTCCGCCCACAAGCTTGGCATCGCAGCGGAGAAGGTCGTGATCACGGTGGATCGTCATGGCAACACTTCGGCCGCATCAATCCCGCTTGCTTTGGCCGATGCGGTGGCCGATCGGCGCATTAAACGCGGGAATTTGATCCTTTTGGAAGCAATGGGGGGCGGGTTCACCTGGGGTTCGGCGCTGCTGCGCTGGTGAACCGGGGTGCGGGAGCGTAAAATGGAGCCGTTGGGCAACCGGGGGTATCCCCCCATATTATCGAGCCGCCCCGTTGACCGGTTCCGATCTAGCTAATATCGTCGATAATTCAGCGGGATACCTTCGCCGGGGGCAGGGCAGGCGATGACCGGAAAAACTGTGACGCGGGCCGACTTGTGCGAGGCGGTCTATCAAAAGGTCGGTCTTTCACGCACGGAATCCGCGGCGTTAGTGGAGTTGGTGCTCAAGGAGATCACCGACTGTCTCGAACGCGGGGAAACCGTAAAGCTGTCCTCGTTTGGCTCGTTCGTCGTGCGTAAAAAAGGCCAGCGCATTGGGCGAAACCCGAAGACTGGCAAGGAAGTACCGATTTCGCCGCGGCGCGTGATGGTGTTCAAGCCGTCGGCGATACTCAAGCAGCGCATCAACGGCAACGCGGTCGCCGACGAAGCTGAAGCTTGAGAACTCACGCGTTCGTTTCAGTAAAAGCGTATTTAGTCACAACGGAGCGAGGTCGCTTTGGACAACAAGGCGCCAGACGCATTTCGCACCATCAGTGAAGTGGCAGACGAACTCGATCTGCCGCAGCACGTGTTGCGCTTTTGGGAAAGCCGCTTCCACGAAATCAAACCGATGAAACGCGGCGGCGGCCGACGTTATTATCGCCCCGATGACATCGATCTTCTGCGCGGAATTCGCCATCTCCTCTACGGTGAGGGCTACACCATTCGCGGCGTACAGCGGATATTGCGGGAGCAGAGTGCGAAGTTCGTTCAGGTTGTGTGGCAGGAAGGCGCGCCGCAGCCGCCACATGGTGTCGTCGAAGATGAGGACTATGGCGACGACGTCGCGGAAGTCGAGAACAGTCCGCCCGATGAGGACCGTGGTCTGCGCGGCCGGCTTTCCTCGCTGATCGGGCGCGATCTCGGCGACCGGCAAGATGATGTGGCCGATCGCGTCGACCCGCCACTCACCGGCGCGCCCATTCCACGTATAGATCCCGCGGATCGCGCAATTCACGACGTCTCATCGTCTGAGCCGTCGCCGCAGGCGTCTGAACCCGCGCCCGCTGCCTCGCACCATGGCGGGCTCGGACGCGATGACCTGCGCAGATTGCACGCGGCCCTGCATGAGCTTGCCGAATGCCGCAAGCTGATCGATGCGGCCGTCACGCGGCCGCACTAGCGGCTTTTTTCGCGCGATCTCTCGAATTTTAATGAACCATGTGGGCATGGTGCCCGACCAATGACCGTGTAAAATGCTGACGGTCGTGGTTTTGGGGTGCTGAGGTACGTAATGCGGAAGCTCGCAACGGCCGCGTTGTTTGCGATCGCGATCGGTGGTGCGCTGACCCCTGCGTTCGGGCAAACCAATTTCCCCCCAGGCGAGCGCGGGCCAATAGTCGTAATGCCGCGTGGCTCCGCGGTTACGCCCCTGGGCTGGTATGTCATGGGGTCTGTGGCGGTCGCCGCGGTGTCGCCGATGATCGCCTCTGCGATCCTCGGTCGCGAACTGACGCTCAGCGAAGCCTACCACGTCATCTTGGGCAGCACGTTAGGGCCGGTGGGCCTGTTGCTGGCCGATGCGCTGGTTCCGCCTACGGTGACGGGTAACCAGCCGCCACCACGTTCGCCCCAACGCGTCACGCGCGGGCGACACATCAACATTCCGCCCGCCGGTGCGACGAGTTTTGTCGTGAACGAAGTCCTGCTGGAATTTTCCGCGGGCACTTCGGCACAGACGCGTGGCACGCTCGCGCGAACGCTGCAGATGACGCAGCTCGAGACACAGACTTTCGCGCTGACCGGCCGCACGATCGAGCGTTGGCGCATCGATGGAACGCGCTCGGTGCGCGACACGTTGCGTCTCGTCTCGCGCAATTTTCCCGGCGTTTCGTCCGGGCAGGCGAACATGATCTATCGCCCCGCCCAAACGGCGGCAAAGCCGACCGGCGCGCCGGATAGTACCGCTGGGCAATACGTCGTGCAGAAACTGCACCTTCTGGAAGCACACCGGATCAACAGCGGCGATAATGTCCTGGTGGCGGTGATCGATTCAAAAATTGATACCGCACACCCGGATCTCGCCGGTGTATTTGCAGGTGAATATGATGCGTTGGGCGCTGCGGGTCCGGCGCATGCCCACGGTACCGCAATGGCCGGCGCGATCGCCGCTCACAGCAAGCTGGTCGGCGTTGCGCCCAAAGTGAAGCTTCTCGCCGTGCGTACCTTTTCGGGTAGCGGTGAAGCGGCACAAAGCACGACCTTCAACATCCTCAAGGGTCTCGATTGGGCGGCGGGAAAAAACGCGCGCATCGTGAATATGAGTTTCGCCGGACCGCCCGATTCATTGCTGAAAGAAATGCTGTCGAAAGCCAGCGCGCGCGGGATGATCCTGATCGCCGCCGTAGGGAATGCCGGCCCGAAGTCACCGCCGCTTTACCCCGCGGCCGATGCGCACGTCATTGGCGTAACCGCGACCGATGCTGATGACAAACTGATGCCGCAGGCCAACCGCGGTTCGCAAGTCGCGGTTGCGGCGCCGGGCGTCGAGATTCTCGCCGCGGCGCCCGATGGTGCCTACCAGATCACATCCGGCACCTCGGTGGCGGCCGCGCATGTAACGGGGGTGGCGGCTTTGCTTCTTGCCGCCAGGCCGAAGCTGACCCCGGCCCAGGTGCGCAGCGACCTGATGCGGACGGCGCATCGTATCCCCGGCAAACGCAATGAAGTCGGCGCCGGCGTGGTGGACGCGCTTGCGGTGATCAAGGAAACGCCGCGATAACAGGCGTGGTTCTTGCCGCGTCAAGGCGGTGTGATATAGCGACTGGCGCCGCGTCATCGAGAGTATCGCGTGATGTCTGATATTGCCGGAAAACCGCCGAGCTCGACGCCCGTGAGCGTGATCACCGGATTTCTCGGCAGCGGCAAGACCACGCTGTTGTCGCACCTGCTCGCCGATCCGCGCATGAGCAAGGCCGCCGTTATCATCAACGAATTCGGCGAAGTTGGTCTCGATCACCTGCTGGTGACGACGCCGCGCGAGGATGTGAAGCTGTTGTCGTCCGGTTGCCTGTGCTGCTCGCTTCGCGGCGATCTCATCAATACGCTGACGCAGCTGTTTAATGAGCGCGCGCGCGGCGAAATACCTGACTTCGATCGGGTGCTGGTGGAAACCACAGGCCTGGCGGACCCCGCACCGGTGCTTCTCACCGTGAGTGCGGACGAGCGGCTGTCCGAGGTGTTTCATATCGAGCGGGTCATTACCACCGTAGATGCCGCTCATGGCGACAGCCAGCTCGACAGCCAGCCGGAATCGGTAAAACAGGCGTGTGTTGCCGATATCCTGTTGCTGACGAAGACAGATATCGCTGCGACCGGCGATGTCGCCGCATTGCGCGCGCGGCTCAATCGGCTGAACCCGATCGCCGATGTGCGAAATGTCCTGCGCGGCGACATTGACCCGGACTGGCTGTTCAATATCGCGACGCCCGGCGCGCCGCGCCTGCGCGAGTTCAGCGGCCTGGCCGGGCAGGTGGATGCGCATGCAGCACACCAACACGCTCATGCACATCATCATGGCGCCGGTGCGCACGGCGATATCGGGTCATTTTCCGTGATCCGCGATGGAAAGGTGACATTTGCAGGTCTTGAGGTGTGGATGGGGCTGCTCGGCGAGGTGCGTGGGCCGGACCTGCTGCGCATCAAGGGGATCGTCAACGTCGGGGGGCGGCCGATCGTCATTCAGGCTGTCCAGCACATGTTTCATCCCCTGCATGAGTTGCCGGAATGGCCGGACGGCGACCGTCGCTCGCGCCTTGTTTTCATTACCCGGAACGTTTCGCGCGCGCAGATTGAGCGGACGCTCGATGCGCTGTCGCTTGATATCGCGCCGCGCGCGGAGGCCGGTTCGATCAATCCCGAAGAATTCCGCCAGTTTGTGGCCGCCGCCAGCAAATTCCGATGACCATGGCGGCGGCAAACTCCAACGCAAGGCGCGTGACGCTTGTAACCGGGGCGAGCTCATCCTATACGGCGGCCAAAGCGGGCCTGGCGGAGATCACCCGGAGCTGGGCGCTCGAACTTGCGGACAAGGGCATCACGGTCAATGCGGTAGGGCCAGGGCCGACCGAGACCGAGATGTGGAACAGAAATAATCCGCCCGATAGTCCAACCACACGCGCCCATATTGCCCGCATTCCGATGAAACGCATGGGTAAGCCCCAGGATATCGCCGCCGCCGTGGCTTATTTCATGTCGGATGAGGCTGGCTTTACGACCGGCCAGCACTTGTTCGTTTGTGGCGGGTTGAGCATTGGTTCGCCCATGATCTAGCCCTTGCGCCAACCGCGCGGCCCTGCATGCTAGCCTGCCCGGCCTTACAGATTTTACGGACTGATTGTTATGAACACGCAAGACCAGGTGATCGTCGAACGGCCTTCGAGCGATATCGTCGTTTTGAGGATCAACAGGCCGCAGGTCCGAAACGCGCTCAATCTCGACGTGCGCACGCGGCTTGCCGACGAGGTCGCGAAGTCCGGCGCCGACCTAACCGTGCGCTGCATCGTCATCACGGGTTCCGACACCGTCTTCGCCGCGGGCGCCGACATCGGCGAGATGGCGGACGCGGGTCCGGTCGAAGTCATGTCGCGGAACGTGCAGAAATACTGGCGCGTGCTGACCGAGTGTCCGAAGCCGCTGCTTGCCGCGGTGGAAGGGTTTGCGCTTGGTGGCGGCCTCGAACTCGCCTTGTGCGCGGACATCATCGTTGCAGGCGAGGGGGCCAAACTCGGCTTGCCCGAAGTCAAGGTGGGCATCTTGCCGGGCGGCGGCGGGACGCAGAAGCTTGCTCGTCTGGTAGGTCGCCAGCGCGCCATGCTCCTCATGATGACCGGACGAATGTTCGGCGCGGCCGAAGCCTTGAGCATGGGCGTAGTCAGCGAAATCGCGCCGGCCGGTCAGGCGTTTGCACGCGCGCTCGAAATCGCACGTGAGATCGCCGCCATGCCGCCCATCTCGGTCATGCAGATCAAGGAAATTGTAAATGCGGGCCTGAATGCGCCGCTCGAGACTGCATTGATGCTGGAGCGCAAGGCCTTCCAGTTGCAGTTCGCGACGCGCGACCAGAAGGAAGGCATGCAGGCTTTTCTGGAAAAGAGAAAACCGAAGTTCGAAGGAAAGTGACGCGTGGGCGTTGATCTATCGCGGACCGATCTCGTTGCAGCTGTGTTCGGTGCCGGCACCATGGGGCGGGGGATCGCGCAACTTTGCGCGCAGGCGGGTCTGGACACCTTGATCTTCGATTCGCGTGCCGGCGCGGTCAAAGAAGCGATCGCGGCGATCGATAGGGACATCGAAGGCCTGGTAGCGAAAGGCCGGATGACGGCCGACGGCCGGACCGCTGTGCTTGGCCGCCTGAAACCGATCGGCTCCTTCGACGAGGCAAAGCCTGCCGGCATTGTCATCGAAGCGATCGTGGAAGACAGCGCGGCCAAGCGTGCGCTGTTCAAAGAACTGGAAGCGCGCATTGCGACGGATGCAGTCATCGCGACCAACACGTCATCGCTGTCGGTCACCGAGGTAGCCGCCGGTTGCGCCAACCCCGCGCGCGTCGCCGGCCTTCACTTTTTCAATCCGCCGCCACTGATGAGACTGGTCGAGGTTATCGGCGGTTTGCGCACGGACCCTTCGGTGGTCGGGACGCTGGTCGGTTTTGCGCGCCGGATCGGCAAGCATCCGATTGTCGCAACCGACAACCCGGGTTTTGTGGTCAATCATGCCGGCCGCGCCTATTGCCCCGAGGCGCTGCGCATTGTGGCGCAGGGCATTGCGAGCCCGCAGGAAGTCGACACGCTGATGAAAGAGGCGGCCGGCTTCCGGATGGGGCCATTCGAATTGCTCGACCTAATTGGCGCCGATGTCACTCATGCGGTCATGGTGAGCATTTTCGAACAATATTTTGATGAACCGGCGTACCAGCCATCCGCTCTGATGGCCACGCGTGTTGCCGGCGGGCTGCTCGGACGCAAGTCGAAGCAGGGTTTTTACAATTATGACGGCGCGCAGGCGAAGATGGTGCCTACCATTCCGGTACTGAAACAGCCGCTGCCTGCATCGGCATGGATTGCCGACGAGGACGGCGCCAGGGACCTCGGCGAGTGGTTGAAGGGTGCCGGCGTCAAAATTCAGCTTGGCGGGAAGCCGGCGCCCAGCGCTGCGTGTTTTGTGACCCCGCTCGGCGAAGACGCGTCCAATGCGGCAGTCCGGCTTGGTCTTGATCCGTCACGGACCGTTGCCGTCGACATGTTCGGCCGATTTTCGGGCCGGCGTACGCTGATGAAAACGCCTGTCACGAAGCCAGAAATACTCGGGACCGCCGTCGCAGCGTTGTCGGCGGGAAACGTCCCGGTCACCGTTATCAACGATAGCCCGGGCTTTGTGGTGCAGCGGCTGCTCGCTATGATCGTCAATGTTGGCACGCGCATCGCCGAACTGCGTATAGCGGCGCCGGGTGACATAGATGTTGCAGTCGAGCTTGGCCTCAATTATCCGAAAGGCCCGCTTGCGCTTGGCGACGCGCTCGGTCCGGCACGTGTGCTGGCCGTGCTCGACGGAATGCATGCGATCACGCTCGATCCGAAATACCGCGCCACGACATGGCTTCGCCGCCGTGCCCGGCTGAACGTGTCATTGCACACGCCGGACTAAGCGCTGGACTCACTCTTGGTGCGCGGAATGTCCGCCATTGGACGCGTGATGCTCTTCTATTTTAATAATTTTATGCCTGCGCATTTGTTCTCGTGTTTGCGGCGCACGGTGTCCGCTTGCGCCATCGCGTTTTTGAAGGGCAGGTCGTCTTCAGGATAATTGGCCGGAGGGCCATAGAATGCCGCGCGAGAACACACGAACGGCAAAAGGAACACCGACCATCATCGCAAGCAAAAACAAATACGGTATTTGCGACAGGTGTGGCGTCGCCACAATTTCCGCGATCCAATATATTTCCCATAAAACGAGTGCGAGATATCCGAACGGGGTAACACTGCGCCGGAAATCCTCACTCGCATCCGGAAGCACCGCGCCATCGCTTTTGCGCACCCATTTCCTGCGCTTCTCATCATAATGATGGTGCTTTTTAAACTCTTGAATTGTCCTGGCCACGGCCTTTTTCTCTCGTCGTTCACGCAGCCGGTTCCTGCCTGCGTCCGCCGCAAGATACAAGAAACAGCCGAGAACAATGAGCCAACCGAGGATGATCAGTATTGGCATGATCTGTGCCGCCCATATCGGGTGTGCGTCTTCCCAAGCTTGTAGACCCGCCCGGAAGCGAACATCTGTGAACTAGTTCACAATTCGCAGCCAAATTCCGCCAGTCATCCGGTGGTGTGAATGCCGTGGTACTTGACTGAAAGTCCGCGTTTTCCTCGAAGCGGACATGAGCAGAAAATCTTTGAAATCAATGTGAGCCATCGCACAAACACTTCAGACGATCTGCGCAAATATTCAGTGGGCGGGGCTTCGATACAGGAGGCTCACATGCGCAGAGCAATCAATATCCTGCTGGTGCTAGGCAGTATCTTCGTTAAGGTAACGGCCACGCCAAACACCACCGCTGCCAGGACGGAGGCGCCACAGGCGCAATTCCATAACGTAATTTCGATCAATGGTCTTCGCGTATCGCTACCGGAGAACTTGAAGAACTTTCCGGTTGAACTAGCGCCGCTGCCTTGATCGGGCGTCGAAAATGCGAGAGGCTGCTGGCTTCCCGCATTTGGCTAGCAGCAAAAGCAAAAGGGCGAGGCCCGTCGAATGCAACGGAGAAAACTCATTGCCTGTTTCGGAGCGTGTATATGCGCGCTTGGATTGATGTTAACGGGATTTCCCTTTTCATCGGTGAAGGCAGAGCAGTCGCCTCGCATGGGGTGTGTTTCCGTTTCCAAGCAAGAATACGACAGCGCCAAAAGACAAAAATTGCTGCGTTCCCGATTTAGCACCTATGTACGTACGGGCCGGTTGGGTCAGCGCCATTATTGGTATTGCCACTCATAGCGTTCGGTCAGTCAGCGAAGAACGAAAACCTGCCGTGGCTGGCGGTAATCGGCGTTCCTTTTTATTTGAAATGCCCGCTTTCGGCATCAAGCGACAAAACGGCGCTGTGACAATGGAGCTGAAGCTGTACTGACGCAAGGCAAGTTCTCCATCCGTGTAGCCTTCTGGCCCTGCCGAAGATTGCGACGATTAAACATTGTCCTCTATTGGCGCATAGCGAGCATCGTCACCAACCGCAACTGCCTCAAAGGGCACTAGCGTCTCAACTGCTGTAGGGTGACATTTGCCCTAAAGAAAAAGAAAGGGCCTTGGACTTCCGCGCAATATCGTCCGCGACATGATAGCCAGCTTGTGAATTGTAATCTCAAGGAAAGCAGCCGTACGCACGCCACACATGTCCGCTTTAAAGGGGTGAAACAGACATGACCTTCTTGACTGGAACAGCATGCTGATAAGTCGCGAACTCACCCTGTTTATTGGCACATTCACGACTCTGCTCGCAATTATAAACCCGTTCGAGGTGCTGCCGGTCTATCTCAGGTTCCTGGAAGGGAAAGATGTTGCAACGCATCGCCAGGTCGCGTGGAAGGCTTGCACCTACGCGTTGTTTCTGAGCCTCTTCTTTCTGATCTTTGGGACATTGATCCTGCGCCTGTTCGGGGTCCCGCTGGCCATGGTTCGCATCGTCGGCGGCATCATTCTGGTGAAGATCGGTTTTGAGCTTTTCTCGCCGTCTTCATCGGGGGGGATCGTTACTTCCGCTGCCACAAAGCAAAACGCAAACATCGCTTTTGTGCCCCTCGCGATGCCACTGATGTGCGGTCCGGGTGCAATCGCGACAATCCTCGGAATGACATCGACCATCAAGCGGTCCCCCACAGAATTGGCATCGTTTGTCGCCCTCGTAGCGGCAATTCTCGCCACGATGTTCGTGACGTACTTGTGTCTGATTTATGCGAGCAAGCTCGCGAATAAATTGGGTGCGATGGGGATTGATGCTATTACGCGCATCGTCGGCTTCTTTGTCTCCGCAATGGGCGTCGCTCTGATCTTTGACGGCGTCATCGAGGCATTAGAATCCCATGGGGTTACGACGCTCCATTGACATCGGGCCTACTGCCAAATGCCCGCTGGCCCGGTAAGGTCAAGCCCAACACCACATCCTACGCGATGTTCTCGATTATGGATTTCTTGCCAACCTTCGCACACGTCATTGATAGCAGGATGCCAACAGACCGGGCGATTGATGGCGTAGATCAATCCGCGGTGTTGCTTGGCAACAGCACCATGGGCCGTGGGTGTCTGGACCCGCATTCAAGACCGTCGAGGAATACTTGGTGACTGTGAAGAAATATCCGAAACCCGGCACCCAACATCGCCCAATTCAGATAAGTGGAGTGCGCTAAAGGCCTACGCTCGCTTCTGATGCTGCGGACGGCGCACCGGCAGGTGAGTGCCATGAGTATGGTTGCTGTTGCAGATGCTTTCGACGAAAGTTTAGAGGAGGTTGCTCAAGCTGCTGAATTCCTTGCAATCGCGGTTTAATATCTGGCGCGCTTTGTGCTCTTTCACATGATTGTTATGCGCCCAGTACATTTTGCCGAATACTTTTCACGCCGGAACAGAGGGGCGAACCATGAAGAGAACTCCATCCGCGGCAATTTTGAGCATTGGGCTATCGTTCGCAGTCTTGGGCGGCGTGGCTCTTGCGGCGCAGAACAGGTCCACGCTGAAAGTACCGAACGGACTCGCGTTTTCCGAATTCAAAGGCTACGAGAACTGGCAGTATGTCGCGGTCAGTCAGACCGCAACGAGCGTGAAAATCATTGCGGCGAATCCCGTGATGATTAAAGCCTTTCGCCAAGGCGTGCCGGGCAATCACCAGCCCTTTCCCGAGGGCTCCAAGATCGTGAAGATCGAATGGCTCTTTAAAAAGAGCGAGGAGTCTCCTTATTTCGTGAATGTACCGGACACCCTGAAAACGCTGTCGTTCATCGAAAAAGATAGCAGGCGGTTCCCGGACACGCATGGCTGGGCCTACGCGGTATTTATCAATGATCCCGCCACTGACACGCTGACGCCGGATGGCCGACCCCCACAAAACGGGACCGGCGCCACATGCGGGTACGCGTGCCATACAACGGTGGCGGCAAAAGATTACATTTTCACTGCGTACCCGAAGAGGTAACCGCGGGAGACATAAAAGGGATTACTTTGGCTGGAAATCCGCGATCAGCACCTTCGACCAGTCGACATCCTTGGCGCCGCGCAAGCGGCCGGCCTTGGCCAGATCGTCCGCCTCGGCCTGGAAGTATTTATCGAGCCCGGGGATATATTTCGGGTTCACATCCATCCGCGCCAGCAATTTGCCGAGCGTCGCATCGTCCATTTTATAGCCGGCCTGCGCATAAAGTTTTTGCAGGATGTCCTTCACTCTGGCCGGGTCGTTCTGAAACATCTGTGACGCTTCGGCCATGGCCGCGACCACTGCCTTGGCGGCCTGCGGGTTGTTCTTAACGAAGGCCGACGTGGAGGCCAGCATGTTAGGCATCGGGTCGTATTTTCCGTAATCGAGCAGCAGGTCCGCATAGCCAAGCGACTCGGCCAGCGCACAGAACGGCTCGACACCCGCGAATGCGTCGATGGAGCCGCCGGCAAGTGCCGCCGCCTGGTCCTTGAAGTCCACGTTCACCATCTGGAAGTCGCTGTCCTTCAGGTGAAATGCCGGAAGGATCTTTGAGCGCAATACGCTGTCAATCGTCGAACCGGGGCGGCTGCCGATCTTCTTGCCCTTGAGCTGCTCGAGCGACTTGATGCCGCTGTCCTTCTTGACCTCGATGCATCCGGTACGGCCAGTATAGGCCACTGTCGCAATCGCATTGAGCTCGCCGACCGCGGCACCGACCACAAACGGCGTGCCACCGACGGTTGCTACATCCAGAGTGTTGGCGACGAGTGCATCACGGGCATCCTTGCCGGCCGGAAAGCGCTTCGCGTCGACTTCGACGCCATGCTTTTTGAACAGACCAAGCTCGATTGCGATGACCGCCGGCGAGCCCCACAGGCTGTATTGATAGCCGAGCCTGACCTTGTTGGATTCCGCGTGCGCCGACCCGAGCGTCGACACAATAAAAAGGGCAACGATCGATGCGATGACTACATTGCGGTTGCGCATTGTCATATGCCAACTCCTCCACTGCTGCGATGCCGCCGGCTTCTTGTGAGCCGCGTGCGCGAACGGGGGCCATTGAACCGCTGAACGCTGATATTGTCGTCGGCCGTCGACCAAAGGATGCGATGGCATCGCAGGCCGGTCAATGATCCCGACGTATCGAATTCCTGTTCGGCGAGACTGGGTGCGCGCACGGCGTGTCCACTTGTTTGCGGCTCGCGCCGGGCAAGCCACAATATGTGCTCGCACTATTGACCCGTTCTCGTTCGACTGACTACCGTTCGGACAATCTCCCGCGCGGCGATGGCCGGGCAGGGCGTTTCAATCAGGTCGGGATATCAGGAAGTCAGTTCACATGGCGAAAGTGAAGCAGCTCGCAATCAAAGGTAAGGCCCTCATTGATGGCAATGGCGGCCCTGTGGTGATGGATCCGGTTATCGTCTTTGAGGGCGGACGCATCAAATCGATTGGCGCCAAGGACAAGGTTGCCATTCCGGCCGGCATCGATGTCATTGACGCCAGCCACTGCACGCTGATGCCCGGCATGATGGACCTGCACATCCATCTCTGCATGTTCAACAACCGGACCTTCAAGAATTACCGCGTTGCGCAGTGGGAAGTAACGCCGCATCTGCAGCAGATGTATGCTTTCTTCCACGCGCAACTCTGCTTCGAAATGGGTTTCACGACCTTGCGTGACCTCGGCCAGCAGAGCACGCGCGGCCTGATGACCGAGTCAATGTGCGCGGTACGCGACGCCATCAATGCAGGCGTGCTGGCCGGGCCGCGCCTGGTCGTGGCGGGCTTTACCTACATGACCGGTTCGCACCTTGAGCTGATCTTTCCACGTGCCGCGGAACGTCACGGTTTTCAGAATGCCGACGGACCGTGGGAACTACGCAAGCTCACGCGCCTCAACCTTCGCCACGGCGCCGATGTCATCAAGACCTGCGCATCCGGTGGCGGCGGCACCGACAAGGAAGAACCGGACGTGCGCAACCTCACGCAGGAAGAGCTCGACGCCATCGTCGACGAAGCGCACGCGTTGCATAAACAGGCCGCTGTGCACTGCTTCACGCCGGGCGCTCACCGCATGGCGTTGAAGGCCGGCTGCGACACCATCGAGCACATGGTGTTCCATGACGAGGACTCGCTGGAAAAAATACTCGAGACGAAAGTGTGGATGACGCCGACTTTGTCACACCGCACCGATCATGCCATTGCCATCCGCAAGGATATCGGCACGCCGGAATTCACGCTCAACAAGATGAAATCGATCCAGCCGCATTGCTTCAGGACCTTTGAGAAGTTCTACAAGTCAGGCGTCAATATCGCGATGGGCACCGACATGGGCTTTGAACCCGGCATGGGCAGCAACGCCTTCGAACTGGAAACCTATTGTGGGCTAGGCATGAAACCCATGGACGCGATCCTTACCACCACGCGCAATGCCGCAAAGGCGCTCAAGCTGGATAAGGATCTCGGCACGCTGGAAGCCGGCAAGCTCGCCGACATCGTCGCGGTTGATGGGGATCCGCTTGCCGATATCCGGATCTTGCAGGAGCGCAAACGTATCCAGCTGGTGATGAAGGAAGGCGAAGTCTATGTTGATCGCCGCCCGGGCCATTCCAGGGAAATCGTCCATGCCGAGCCGGACAGCTGGCGCAAGATCGACGCGTAGACCGTCCGGCATTGCAGCGCTTAATCTGTAATCGCCACTTGACGACCATTTGGCCCGCCGGAGTTGATCGACATGCCGCTCATTGACGTTCACCAGCACGTCATTCCCGATATCTACAAAAACGAGCTCGCGCGCGTTGGCGTGATGGGCAGCGGGGAGAACCCGTGGCCGGCCTGGAGCATGGCCCGTCAACTCGAATTGATGGACGAGCACAAGATCGACGCTGTGTTGCTGTCGATCGCCTCACCCGGGGCCTATTTCGGCGATGTCGCGTTCACGAAGCGGCTGGTCAAGACCTGCAACGAAACCATGATGCAGATGGTCAATGACCATCCCGGAAAATTCGGCGCCATGGGCTTCGTGTCGCTGCCGGACGTCACGGCGGCTTGCCGTGATGTCGAATATGCGCTCGACGTGCTCAAGATGGACGGACTCAATCTGCAGAGTCACGCCGGCGAACGCTATCTTGGCGATCCGGACGAGAACGAGCTCTATGCCGAACTTGACCGCCGCCGTGCCGTTATCTTCGTGCATCCGCAACGGCCGCATGTCACTGGCGTGCCGCGTTACGCATTCCCGGCCGGGTATACCGAGCTTACCTTCGACACAACGCGCGCCATCACCAACATGCTCTATACCGGCATGCTGGCCAAATACCCCAACATCCGCTGGATCATGCCCCACATGGGCGGTGTCGCGCCCTTCCTTCTTTTCCGGCTCAGCGGAATCGAAGACGATCCGAAAGCGCGCGACAAGGTTCCGGACGGCGTCGCAACCTATCTCAACCGGCTCTGGTACGATGTCGCTCAGTCCGCATCGCCGCTGGCGTTCGATGCACTCCTTAAAATAGCCGATCCTTCGCGCATCCTGTTTGGTACCGACTACCCGTCGGCGCGCCCGGCCGAGAAGGTGATGCGTGATACCGTTGCTGCCGTGCGCACGTTCGATGGCTTTGATGACGTGCTGCGCCATAAAATCATGGCGGGCAATGCGCAGGCCTTGCTGCCGCGCTTTGCGAAACTGAAATAACGGCGCCTAGCTCGCGCGACTCGCCTTGTATTGGCGGAGCAATTCCCGACCGTAGTCGTTGCCGTTGGGCGTGCGTACCAGCGCGTGCGCGTGTCGGCGATTGTAACCGGTATCCGGCAAGGCAACGCCAGGCTGGTGATAGAATTCGATGAAAATCACCGGGCTGTAGATGCGATAATAGAATGGGCTGACCGGGTCGAACTCGCCGATCCATGCGAATGCCGTTTGATCGAGATGCTGGCTGACTTCGGCTAACCGAAGCCTGGCGTGTTCGCCGGGGAGCCGATCGGTATAGAGCGCAACCAGTTCAACCAGTTGGTCGCGCTGCGCCGGCATCATCGCGGCGACCGGCAATCCGAGATAGGGGAGAACGATATTGTCCTTGAAGCCCGAGGCATATCCGTCAAACGGCAGATCCATTCCGATCAGCGCCTGGGTGCGCTGGTCTGGCGTTAACGTGTTCATGAACGCCCATCCTGCGGCTTCCTCCTCACGCAGGACGGTCGTCCCCTTGTAGATGCCGGATTCTGCAAGCACAGGCTCGGAGCCCAGCAGCATCGGCGACAAAACCATTTGGCCGCCCAGCACAAAGCAGTTGATGTTGCAGTGGTGCCCGTCGAACTGCCAACCCCATGGCCGATCGGCGGAGGGTTCGCCGAATATGCTGATCCAGTAATAAAGCTCGCCGAACTCCTCGGGCAGGTTTGTGAGCTCCGCAAGATGCTCGTTGAGCTTCATTGCGTCGCGCGCTGTTTCATAGGCCCGCGTCCCGAGGCCGACGCTCAAGACGCGATAGGCGAGTTCACGCTGCCGCTCGCTCAGCTCGGCGATGCAAAGGCCATGACGCATCAGATTGCGGTGGATATTGCTCCAAGTCCGCCACATTTCGTTGTCGACGCCGAATTGGACCGCCGCGCGCTGTGCCGGATCGAGTGACGACAGAAAGAGGTTCGTCGCTTCGATCAGAGGTTGCGTCGATGGACCAGCGCCGCGCAGCGGGAACAGTCCGCGCTCGATTTCACCGGCGGCAGTTATGCCTTTGAATGGCTCTTTCAGGGACTGCCGCCAGCCCGCAAACAAATCCTGGAGCGCCTGCGAAACTTTCGTTTCATCAATTCGCGGCGGCGCTCGGCGCGGACAAAGATTGGTGAAGTCTGTCATTCACGTGATCTGGGGTTGCACGCACAAGCATCGCCCGAAGCCTGGGCGGGCGCAACGCCTTGCCGCGCTGATGGATGCGGATATCGGCCTGCCGATCCCGGCGGCAGGGTGGCTGCCCACTGTTACCGCGCAGTGGTTGCAGACCGTGCGATGCGCACCACTCGGTACGATCGCAATGCGGCAAGCGCCGATGGACAACGAGGTTCCCGCCAGACATAATTTACGCAAGCAAGAAGAAATGAGGGAGAACGCCATGCAGGCCTCTGCAAGTTCTGCGAGTGCGCGCAAGCTGGCCATGGATCCAGAGGAATGGAAGGCGCGCGTTGATCTCGCGGCAGCGTTCCGGCTCGCCGCGCTGCAAGATTGGGATGAGTTGCTGTTCGCCCACTTATCCGCGCGTGTTCCGGGCCACCCGAACCAGTTTCTGATGCATCCGGCCGCCATCTTGTTCGAGGAGGTGAGGGCCTCGAACCTGCACAAGCTCGACGAGCACTGCAATCATGTCGAGCCGAGTGAGGAATTGCCGCACAAATTTGCCTTTCCCTTCCATAAAGGCATCTACGATGCCTTTCCGCAGGCGCAATGCGTCATGCACCTGCACACGAAGTATGCGACCGCGGTGGCGATGCAGGAGCAGGGACTTGTCCCCGGCAATCAATACGCCATGTGGCTTGGGCCGATCGGATACCACGACTACGAAGGGTTGTTGTCGACCGATGAAGAAGGCCATCGCCTTGCGAAAAATTTCGGTGACAAGCAGATCGTGCTGCAACGCGGGCACGGTTTTGTGCTCTGGGGCCACACCATCCACGAGGCCTATATGCTGGCCTTTCTGGTCATTCGTGCCTGTGAGACGCAGGTACGATCAACAGCCGGCGGCCTCAAGCCGTACGTTCCGCCGCGGCAGGTCCTCGACGCAACCATCGGGCAGGCCCGTATCATCACGGACGGCAATGCACCGTTCAACCAGATGACCTGGCGGGCGCTTCTGCGCAAGCTCGACCGCGACGCACCGGACTACAAGACCTGACTTCTTTGCAGGCGCATTGCAGAAAAGCGCCGCGCAATTGCGTCGCAGTTGTGGGGAATGCTCACGGAGACTGAAATGTCGATTATGGAGCGCACGCTCACCGAGAGCTCGCTGCCAATCTATCACCGATCGATTGACTGGGACGCGCTCTACAAGCGGTACCCGGTGCCGGATGTCTTTGCCAGGACCCGGTGGAAATGGTCG
Organism: uncultured Alphaproteobacteria bacterium; assembly: GCA_963815055.1. GTDB lineage: Bacteria > Pseudomonadota > Alphaproteobacteria > Rhizobiales > Xanthobacteraceae > Pseudolabrys. Next base: position 247,303 of record CAWFEU010000003.1, read on the forward strand.
GCCGATGAAATCCGCGCGTTTCAGAACGAGCAATTTCTCGATCTGATGAAAGCCGGCTGGCAGAATGAATTCTATAAACGGCGCTGGATGGCCGAGGGGCTCGATCCGGGCGACATCAGGAGCATCGACGATATCGTCAAGCTGCCGATGTTCGATTCGGCCGACATCAAGAAAGACCAGGAAGAGAACCCGCCTTTCGGGCTGATCAACGGTGACGTCACCAAGCGCATGCAGACGACGCCAATGAAGTTGCAGACGAGCGGCGGGACCACCGGGAAACCGCGGCCGACGCTTTATGCCCCGCAGGAATGGGAGCTCAACGGGCTGACCCACGCGCGCGTCCTTTATATTTGCGGCGTGCGTCCGGGCGACCGCGTGCAGATCCCGCACACCTGCTCGCTCGGGAACGCCGGCTGGTGCTGCTACAAGGCTTGTCACGATTATCTGGGCGCGCTGCCGATCACCACCGGCACCGGCGCGGTCACGTCATCGCGGCGGCAGATCGAGATCGCGCAGGAATGGGGCACGAATGTCTGGTACGTGCGGCCGGAATACGCAACCCAGCTTGCCAAGGTCGCGCGCGACGAACTGAATTTCGACGTGCGGGACCTGAAGACCAAGTTTCTCGGCTGCGGGCTCGGACCCGATACCGACAATGCCTTCCGCAACCAGCTCGAGAGCCTTTGGGGCTGCGATGTCTACGACATGTACGGCACGCACGAGATGGGCATGGGGGCCTTCGAGTGCCAGCACAAATCCGGCATGCATTTCCATGAGGACAGTACGTTTTTCGAAGTCGTCGGTGTCGAAGACAACAAGCCGGTTGTGAACGGCGAAATCGGCAACATGGTCTGCACCATCCTGCACCGCCGCCAGCAGCCGATGATCCGGTTCAACCTGCGCGACCTGACCCGCATCGTCTCGACCGACCGTTGCGAGTGCGGCAGCTGTTTCCGTCGCATGCAGAAAATGCTCGGCCGCAGCGACACAATGGTGCGCATCCGTGGCGTGAGCATCTGGCCGCAAGCCTGCCTGCCGGCCATCAAGAGCGACAATCGCACCACCGGTGAGTGGCTATGCATCGCCGAGCGCAGCGTGAGCGACGGTGTCGTGCGGGACGAGATGACGGTGAAGGTTGAGGTGCGGGACGATGCGCCCGGCTGGGACGGGCTGAAAGAGCATATCGAGAAGCGGCTGCATTCCGATCTCGGGCTGAGGCTAAATATCGAATTGGTGCCGGAAGATGCGCTGATGGAATGGTCAAACCGCGGCCGCGAGGGCAAGCCCAAGCGAATTCTCGACAAACGTTACGAGAAGAAATGACCGCATCCATGCGCTATTTCGATTGTCATTCGCATTTCTCCACGAAGGCGGGATTGCATCACGCCACGCAGGAGGACTACGAGCAGGCGCAACGCGTCTTCAAGCGCAAGCGCACGTTTGAGACTGAAGACCAGATGGCGGATGGATTCCGCAAACGCAACGTGCGCACCATCCTCGACATCTACCGGACCTGGCGGATGACCGATGAAGATGAGATCCGCGCTTCCAACGACTATGCCATCGCTTTTGCGCTCAAGAATCCCGACATCGTCTATGGCAACTGGCTTGCCGCCAACCCGGCCATGAAGGACTTCTGGCTGAAAGAGTACGCGCGGCTAGCGGCAAAAAACTGCGGATTTTTCGGATTTTGCCAAAGCCAGAACAGCCTGGGTTATCCCGCAAGCGATCCGATCTGGGATCCGTTCTACAAGTTGTCAATCGACATTGGCGCGCCCGTGCTGCTGATGACCGGGTTGACCGGCATCGGGCAGGGCATGCCCGGGGGTAAAGGGATCGTTCTCGAGGATGGCCATCCGCGTCACGTCGACCGGGTGGCTGCGCGCTTCCCGGAATTGAAGATTCTCGCCGGCCGGCCGGCCTGGCCGTGGCAAGACGACATGATTGCCGTGCTTCTCCACAAGGCCAATGTGCACTACGAAGTGCATGGCTGGTCGCCGAAATATTTCACCCCGGCCCTGAAAAAGGAGATCGGTTGGCGCCTGCAGGATCGCGTCATGTTCGGCTGGGATTGGCCGACGCTGACGCTGGAGCGGCTGGTCGATGACTGGCGCTCGCTCGGTTACGACGAAGATGTCTACGAGAAGGTTTTTCATCGGAACGCCGAGGCGTTCTTCCCGAATACCGCATCAAAGTAATTACTGCTATGAGTAATGCCGCGGCACTGACTGAAAGACTCCGAAAACTTGCGTCTGACGAGCAAGTCAAGCCGCCTGAGCTATCGCGACTGGCGTCTGATGTTTTTGAGCATTGTGGCCTCCCACGCGCGGACGCGGAAATCGGCGCCGAAGTCGCGTTATGGGCGCAACTTCATGGCTCGGATTCCCACGGCATCGTTCATCTGCCGCTCTATGTGCGTGGGTTGCTCGATCGCACCATCAAGGCGCGGCCAAACTTCGCGACGACGCAAGCCATGCCCTGCTGCATGGTCCTCGATGCCGACCACGGATTAGGGCTGGTCGCGAGCCGACGCGCGACAGACTTCGCGATCGATATTGCCAGGCAATACGGCCTTGGTGCGGTCGCGGTTCGCAACAGCAGCCATTTCGGAGCTGCCGGTTATTACGCCGACCGCGCCGCCGAACAAGGCCTGATCGGTCTCGCTTTCACGAATGCCATGCCGGCCATCGCGCCAACCGGAGGTACGGAAGGGCTGCTTGGCACCAATCCCATCGGCGCCGCCTTCCCGATACCAGGCGCGGATCCCGTCATTGCCGACATGGCGACGGCGGTGGTGGCGCGTTCGCGCATTCGCCATGCCCTAGCCGCCGGGCAAAAGAGCATCCCCGAAGGCTGGGCACTCGACCCAAGTGGCCAGCCGACGACCGATCCCGCCGTGGCGGTGAAAGGGTCTTTGCTGCCGATTGGCGGACCGAAAGGCTACGCGCTCTCGCTCATGGTCGAAATCCTGTGCAGCGCGCTGTCTGACGGAGAGCCCGGCTTCCAGGTGACCTATGAAAACATGGTGAAGCGGCCGAGCAACATCTGCCAGTTCTTCCTGGTTCTCAACCCGGAGGGATTCGTGGGCAGCGAGCGCTACGGGGCGCGCGTGACGCATATCGCCGAGGTCATCGGGAAGGCAAAACCCATGCAAGGCGAAGCGCCGCCCCGCTTGCCCGGCGCGCGCGGTCATGCCGTCAAGCGCAAGGTTACCGCGGACGGCATTGCCATGTTTGGTAATCTGCGCAGCGCGCTGAACAATGTCGCCGGCATGCTTGAAAGCCACACGGAAACGGCATGAAAGCCTACGAGGTACGCGAGACCAGCGGCCTCGACGGGCTGGTGCTCAACCCGTCGCGTCCCGAACCGCAGCCGGCGCACGGACAGATTCTCGTCCGCATGTGCGCTGCTGCCCTGAATTATCGCGATCAGGGAGTCATCAAGGGCGCCTATGGCTACACAAATTTTCCGGTCATCCCGCTGTCCGATGGGGCCGGCGAGGTCGTCGCGGTTGGCGGCGGGGTGACACAATTCAAGGCCGGCGATCGCGTCGCGAGCACTTTTTTCGTGAACTGGACCGGCGGGCGCATGCCAGCGGATGCCTCGCGCAATTCGCTTGGCGGCATGATCGATGGTGTGTTGTCGGAATACGTGCTGCTCAATGAAACCGGAGCTATCAAGATTCCGGACCACCTCAGTTTCGAAGAGGCGGCAACGTTACCGTGCGCGGCACTCACCGCCTGGAATGCTGTGGTCGAGGCCGGGCAACTGAAGGCCGGCGAGACGGTCGCTATATTGGGTACGGGTGGCGTCTCGTGCTTTGCGCTGGCCTTCGCGAAGATGCACGGCGCATTCGCCTTCCTGACGTCGAGCAGCGATGAGAAACTCGCGCGGGCAAAAACGCTTGGTGCTGATGCCCTGATCAACTATGGCGGCACGCCGGATTGGGAGCAGGAGATCCTCAAGCAGACGGGCGGCGCGGGTGTCGATCTGGTCATCGAGGTTGGCGGCGCGGGAACGCTCGAACGGTCCATGTCCGCTGTCCGTAATGGTGGCACGATATGTATCATTGGCGCGCTTGCCGGCCCCGGCACGATCAACCCGCGCATGATCAATCGCAAGGCCATCCAACTCCAGGGGATCCATGTCGGATCCCGCGACATGTTTGCCGCGATGAACAAGGCGGTGGCGCTGCACCGGCTCAAGCCAGCGATGGATAAGGTGTTTGATTTTGCCGATGCCAAGGCGGCTTACGCCTACCAGCAAAGCGGCAAGCACTTCGGCAAGATCGTTATTTCGCTGCCGTAGTCCCGGCGGCTCGCCGATCTAGGCGAGCAGATGCATGATCCAGAGCGATATCGCGGGAATGTAAGTGACGAGCATCAGTGCGAGAACCGCGATTGCTACGAATGGAACAAGCCCGACATACAGCGTTGCGGACGGCGTTTTGAACAGCGCCTGACAGACGAAGATGTTCAATCCGAAAGGTGGATGAAATGTGCCGATGGTCAAATTCATGACCACGATGACACCGAAGTGGATAGGGTCGATGCCGAGCGACGCGGCCACGGGAGCGAGCAATGGCGTCAGCATGATCAGCGCGGATGCGGGATCAAGGAAACAGCCGACGAATAAAAGGAAGGCATTGATGACAAGCAAGACGACCCAGCGCTCGGAGTGGAGGCCGGTAATGAGCGACACAGTGTCTTGCGCAATGCCGCTGATCGTCAACAGCCATGCGTAAAGACCTGCTACAGAGACGATAATGAAAATAAGACCCGTAAGGTACATTGCCCGTGCGCCGGTTTCGAAGATGTGGCGCAGCGTGGTTTCGCGATAAATGAAATAACTGACGAAAATTGCATAGACGCTCGCCACCCCGGCAGCCTCAGTCGGTGAAAAAACGCCGGAATAGATGCCCCCAAAAATAATGGCAATGGCACCAATCGCCCAGACCCCGTCGCGTGTTGCGAGCAGGAACTCCTTAAACGAGAACTTGCCGCTTTCCATAATTCCGTGGCGCCAAGAATGATAATAAATGTAGATGCCGAACATCCCGGCCAACAGCAGGCCAGGTCCGATACCGGCGGCGAACAATTGAATAACCGAGGTATCCGAAGCGATGCCATAGATGATCATGGCGATCGACGGCGGGATGAGATTATCGAGGGCCCCTTCAGCGGTAACGAGCGCTGAGGCGAACCGTTCGCTGTATCCGGCCTCGCGCATGCGCGGATAAGTCAATGTGCCAACCGCCGCTGTTCCAGCGGTTGTCACGCCCGATATTGCGCCGAACAGGGCTGCAAAACCAAGCGACGTCAGTGGAATATGCGCGCGGAATCCGCCGATCATGGACGCGACCCAGCGCAACAGGCGCTCGGTGAGGCCTCCGCGCGACATCAAGTCGCCGGCAAAAATGAAAAACGGCACGGCCAGCAGCGCGTATTTGTTCAGACTATTGAAGACGTTTTGATGGACCGCCGTCATCGGCAGATCAAAAAATCCGGTCAAAATGACCAGCGAGGTCGCCAGCAAAAGCAGAAAAATTGGAAAGCCCAGCAGCAGAAGCACGAAGGGCAAGATGGCCATGACCCAATACATCGCCGCCGCCTATTCAAACTTGCCGGTGATGTAGGACCGAATGCGTACGATGGCGGCTATGGCCATGAAACTGAAGCCGAACAGAACGGCCGCGTGCGGTATGACCAACGGGATGTCCGTTCCCGCGGTGACGCTATGGTTGCGATAGTGCACCAGCAGGACTTTCCATGACTGCGTCGCCGCGAAAGTCGTGCAAGCAATCAGCGTAAGCGCAATGGCGATGTTGATTACTCGCTTCCAAAATGGACTCATCGCTGAATAGATCAGATCCATATTCAGATGCGCGCCGCGATAAGTGATCGAGCCGGCGACGATAAAGACAGTCCAGATGACGATGAAGATCAGAACTTCTTCAGCCCAGAAAATCGGATCCGAAAACACGTAGCGGGCTATTACGTTGACAATGTTGATGGTCACAGCAATTAGGAACAGAGCGCCGGCGAGAAAGTGAGGTACCTTAATGAAAATAATTTCTTCGATTTGCTTCGACCGGGGCGGTCTCTGATCGTCGCTCATAACAGAGTCAGGCTCCCAATCCTCGCCTCACGATGCGTCGGGGCCTGAATCCAATCGCCCTCACCGGAGGCCCGTCACCGTAAAACCAGCACGCCTCACCGACGGTGAGGCGTGCTGGGAGAACATTCGGCGGCTCAATATTTCGCCTTGATCGCTTGAATCCTTTCGTAGAAGGCCTTCAGCGTCGGGTCGCTCTTTGTGACTTCGGCGCCAATCGGCTTCAATCGCTTCTCAAGCTCGGCCTGCTCAGCCGGGGGGAGTGTGACGATTTCGCCGCCGCGCTCGATCCAGACCTTGCGCAGCGCCGCGACTTCATCGATTGCGGTCTGCCGTGCCCATGGCTGCAGCTTGCGGGCCTCTTCGACGATAATCTTGCTGAGATCCGGCGGGAGCTTGTCGAGCCAGGCTTTGCTCAGGCCTCCATACGAAACCAGCAATGTGTCATGGGTCTCGAGCAGCGTCTTGCCGACGTTCTGCAAATTAAAGTTTGTGTAGATTGACATGCCGCTCATCGTGCCGTCGATCACGCCGTTCTGCAGCGAGGTGATCATTTCCGGCAAGCCCATGGGGACCGCCGTTGCGCCCAAGGCGCCCATTCGCGCGCGCTCGGCAGGCGTCGCATTGACGCGCAGCTTCATGCCCTTGAAGTCGTCGAGATGGCGCAACGGTTTCTTGGCGCCGAAGTAAAGCGATTCCGCCGCAACCGCGAGATTGACGCCGACGATTCCCTTGGCTTCCGCCATTTTCAGAACCAACTCATTGAACTCCGGGTCGGCGAGAACCTTGTTGGCTTGAGTAACGTCGCGGAAAAGAAATGGAATGCTGAATTCGCCGAAACGGGAATCGACGCCGACAAAGAAATCGGCCGGGTTTTCGTAACCTTCGACGGTCCCGAGTTGTAACCCTTCAATCATGGCGGCGGGGCTGCCGAGCTGGCCGCCGGGAAATACCTTGACCTCGACGCGGCCGTTGGTGGCTTTCGGAAGAACTTCCGCCAGCTTGTGGCCGAATTTCTCCTGCATGTCGCCGCGCGTGACGACAGCCCATTTCAAGATGTACTCGGCTGCGAGTGTCGGTGTGATGAACGCGGTCGCCAGGATAAACGCGGCTGCCGCAAGACGAACCTGGACTCTCATGATGTCCTCCCCGGGGACAGCGGCTGTTATTTATTCTCTAGTTGCCGCACGAATTGCTGGTAACATTGACACGATACAGACTATCCCAGCAAAGAACACTGTCAAATATCGAGCCGCTCAATCACGCGGTGTATCGCGCGCGTTACGACCGTGCGTTGCAGCAAGGGGATCACATTATGAAAATCGGCTTGGTCGGACTCGGCCGGATGGGCGCAGCGATATCCCAACGTCTGCGCGAGCATGGTTTCGACGTCGTGGGATGGGACATGAATGCCGATCGAAATAAGGCCATGGGTGATAGCGGTCTGCGGATCGCGGCCAATCCTGCAGCCGCGGCAGCCGACGCCGAAATAGTCATCTCGATTATCACCGAGGATCACGGCGTTCGCCACATTTTCAACGACGCGGACGGCTTCTTGAGTGGCGCGGTCAACGGCAAGCTGTTCATCGAAATGAGCACATTGCAACCGATGACCGGGCGCGAGCTCGCGCCGTTGGTGGAGGCGAAAGGTGCGCGCCTGATTGAATCGCCGGTACTCGGCACCATCCCGCAGGTCAGAGATGGAAAGCTGTTCGCCCTCGTCGGCGGCCGGGCGGAGGATCTCGCGCGGGCCAGGCCTTTGCTGGAAAAGATGACGCGCCGTATCGCGCATATGGGTCCGAACGGGAGCGGATATGCAATGAAGCTTGCGGTCAATCTTGGGCTCGGCGCCTACATCCAGGCTCTGTCGGAATCCCTTGCGCTAGGCGCCAAGCAAGGACTCACGCTGGACCAGATGCTGGATGTGCTTCAAGAGGCGCCGTACGCGAGTAACTGGATGAAAAGCAAGATCGGTGTGATGAAAGGCGAAAAGCCCGAGATGACGCTCGACATCCGGACGTTGCGCAAAGATATCATGTCGGCGGTCGCAACCGGTGCGTTGAGTGGCGTGCCAATGCCATTGTCGGCAGGCACGCTTGCATCCCTGTCAGCTGCAGTTGCCACAGGCTATGGCCAGGGTGACCTCGGCGAAATGCCGAAGTTTCTGCGCGAGGCAATGCTACAGAATTTTCAATAGCGCGCGGGAATGACACCAGTACGGAAGATAATAAAGGCCGACACGCCATTTTTCCGCAATACACCGTCCATATCCGGTGGAGGAGCTTGATGAAAGCAGTTCTATTAACTAACCATGGCGGACCGGAGATGCTGCGCTACGGCGAGGCATCAAATCCCACCGCGGGCGCCGGCGAGGTATTGGTCGACATTCATGCGGCCAGCGTCAACGGGGCCGATTGCAAAGTGCGGTTAGGAGACGGGCGCTACAGGCTTACTCAGTTCCCTCACATCCTTGGCCGGGATTTCTCCGGGATAGTGATTGCTGTCGGAGCAGGCGTAACCGATTTTAAGGTTGGTGACGCCGTGTTCGGAGTGACGGATCAAGGCATCGAAGGCGCCTACGCTGAAAAGATTGCCATTAAAGCCGCGATCATCGCCAAAAAGCCCGATCGTCTCAGTCATGCTGAGGCGGCTGCGATGGCACTCACCAGCCTCACCGCGCTCACTGCAATTGAAGATACGGCGCAACTTAAAGCGGGCCAGACTATACTGATCCAAGGTGGTGCCGGCGGCGTTGCGGGATTTGCTGTGCAACTGGCGAAGCACCTGGGCGCGACGGTTATAGCGACGGCGAGTGCCGGCAATCATCCCTATGTGCGCAGCCTCGGCGCGGACCAATTGATTGACTACAATGTCGAGGATTTCACCAAGATTGGCCCCGTCTGCGACGTTGTATTTGACACCGTCGGCGGTGACGTTCGAGCCGGTTCGTACGCGGTACTAAAGCCCGGCGGCAAGCTCGTTTGGATTGCACCAGGGCCCGATGGATTTCATCCGGCCCGTAACGATGTTGAGACTTTACGTCCCAATGTCACCCGCGACCGCGCCCATCTTGAGCGAATGCTGGCGCTTCTCGATGCCGGCGCGGTTCGGCCGCCCGCAATCGTGCATTATAAACTTGCTGATGCCGCGCAGGCGCATCGGGTCAGCGATACGCGCCATCTTCAGGGCAAGCTGGTCCTCGACGTTTGTTGAGACTCACGCTGTCAGGCAAGTCAGGACTTCTTCCGCAATCGACAGCGCGCTGGTGAGTCCCGGCGATTCGATTCCGAACAGGTGCACGAGCCGCGGTACTCCGTGCTGCGCTGGTCCATCGATCATGAAATCCGCCGCTGGTTCATCGGGCCCGGTGAGCTTCGGCCTGATGCCGGAATAGTCCGGTACCAATCCGTTGTCGGGCAAAGCCGGCCAATAGTCGCGGATGCGCGCGTAGAATGCGGCCGCGTTGGCGGCATTGACCTCATAATTCTCCTTGTCGACCCACTCGACGTCGGGCCCAAAGCGCATGCGGCCAGACATGTCGAGCGTCACGTGCACGCCGAGCCCGCCGCGGATCGGCACCGGGTAGATCAGCCGTGAAAACACCGGTTTACCGGCATAGGCAAAGTAGTTGCCCTTGCCGAAAAAGAGCCGCGGGACCCGCTCACGAGGATAGCCGCCGGTGGCGTGGCCGAGTTTTTGTGCCCCGAGGCCGGCGCAATTGACCACGGCATCGACAGTCGTCGATTGCCCGTCGAACATCACGAGCCATCCCCCTTGTACATGCTCGAGCCCGTCGATCGGCGTGTTGAACGCAATCATCCCGCCATGATCTTCGAGATCGCCACGCAAAGCGTTCATGTAGGCATGGCTGTCGACGATGCCGGTTTCCGGAGAAATCATGGCGAGGCGACAGGAGAGCGCAGGCTCGAGCCGTTGCGCCGCCGCGCGGTCGATGATCTCCACTCCTTCGATGCCGTTGATCCTGGCCTGCGCAAGGATTGCATCGAGCCGCTCGGTCTCGCTGTCATTGGTGGCGACAACGAGCTTTCCGCACTTGCGATGTGGCACGCTGTGGGTGGCGCAGAAATCGTAGATCATCCGCCGGCCGCGCGGGCAGTGATAGGCGCGCTTCGAGCCGGTCGGATAGTAAAGGCCGGCGTGGATGACCTCGCTGTTGCGCGACGACACGCCGGTCCCGATGTTTGACTCCCTCTCGGCGACGATCACCTCGTGCCCGGCGAGCGCCGCCGCCCGCGCGACGGCGAGCCCGATCACGCCCGCACCGACAACCAGAATTTGCATCGATCGACCCCAGTCTTGAATGCCAGCTATTGGTACATGGCGGACATTAGATCGATGCGAGCTAATGTTTCCGGAGGTAAGGGAGACCCAAAGAGGATTTTAGGTGGCGCAAAATCGGCGTGTACCCGCGGACGCATATTGCGTTAGAAATGAAAAAGAAGCGTATTACGATCCTGCAAAGCCAGCAATAAAAGGAACACCTATGAGTGCAAGTCCTACTAAGGTCGGGATCGTCGGGCTCGGCCGTTGGGCAAAGGTTCTCACCCGCGCCCTCAAGCAGTCCAGCAAACTGTCGATTGTGGCCGCCTACAGTCGCTCGGAGGACAAGCGCAAGGATTTCGAGCGTGAATTCGGCGTTCCGCCGGTCGCCGATTTGCAGACCATGCTCTCCAATCCGGAGATCAAGGGCGTGATCCTCACGGTGCCGAATGAGCAGCACCTGCCGCTCGCGCGCGACGTCGCGAGGGCCGGGAAGCACGTCTACACCGAGAAGCCGATCGCCGCGACGCTGGAGGATGGTCTGGAAATTGAGGCGCTCGAGGCCAAGTATGGCGTTACCGTAACTGTCGGGCACAGCGCCCGGCTGATGGCCGGCATCCGCAAGATCCGCGAGGCCATCAATTCCGGGGAACTCGGCCGCGTGGCCTTCATGGAAGCGAATTTTTCGAACGAGCGCGCGCTTGAACTTACACCTCAGACCTGGCGCTGGTATAAAGCCAAGGCGCCCGGTGGTCCGCTGTCGCAGCTGGCGATCCATCAGTTTGATGTTCTGCATTACCTCGGCGGGGAGATTGCCGAGGCCAGCTCGATGGCGTCGAAGCTGTCGCCAGTCGGCGCCGAGGTCGACGACCAGTCGATGACTTTGTTGAGATTTTCTGACGGCAAGATCGGCTACGTTGGCTCCTGCTGGACTTCGCCCGGTATCTTCGCTGTAAGGGTGTTTGGCTCCAAGGGCCTCATGCACTACGAAATCGATTTTGGCACCTGGGATACGCCGGACAAGCTGCATCAGAATTCAACACTCTATATCCAGCGCGGCAAGAACGGTTACGCCAAACGCGAAGAATTGAAAGTGCCGGAAAGCGATATGTTCCGCATCGAACTGGAAATGTTCGCCGACAGTTGCCATACCGGCAAACCGAATGAGCTGACCGCACATAACGGCAATGTTGCGGTGGCGGTGGTGAACGCGGCATTGCGGTCCATCGAGCAGCGCGGTCAATCGGTGCCGATCGCTGAGATTATCGCCAACGCGCGCAGACAGGAGACGGCGCGCCATGTTGCCTAGCCGTTATTTCATCGACCTTACGCAGCCCGAGATCGCGGCGCAGCTCAAGAAAAATCCGCTGGTGATTCTGCCGGCCGGCAGCGTGGAGCAACATGGCCCGCATCTGCCGACCGGCACCGACATCTTTGCGTCCAATGTCATCGCCCATGCCGTGGCGGAACATATGAATGGATTGGTTTTGCCGGCGACGCCGTTTGGCGTCACCCCCATGCACATGCCGTTTGAAGGGACCATCAGTTTGACGCCGGACACCTACATGCGGGTGGTGCGGGAGACATGCGTCTCGACCGCCTTGCATGGCGCCAAACATCTGCTCATCCTCAACTGGCACGAAGGCAATATTCCGTCACTGGCGATCGCCGCGGAATCGCTGCATCGCGAGCACGGCATGACCGTACTGACTGTGCAGGCCTGCTACGTCGCCGAGGAGCTCTATGGTCATTCCTGCAATGGCCTCACTCATGGCGGCGAGATCGAGGCGCTCGCGGTGCTGGCTTACAGGCCCGATCTCGTGCATCTCGATCGCATTAGCAATTCATCCGATCACGCCCACGGTCACAAGATGGACAAGCTGCGGCGCACGCGCAGCTACCAACCGGTGCTCACCGACATCCGTTCAATCGCGCCGACCGGCTGGTTCGGCAGCCCGCAACACGCGACCGCGGAAAAAGGCTCACGCATGCTCGCAGACATCGCCGAGGCCATCGCCAGGGAGGCGACCGAAATCTTCCGGCAGCTCGACGCGGTGCAGGGTGGCACCGCCGAGATCAAGCAGCTACGGCAGGCCCGATGATGGCGCGGCTGCTCAAACAAAGCGATGCAAAGCGCTTAGGGTTACCCGGCCGTGTGTCGCTGGAGCCGGTCTCGGGAGAAATCGGCTCGCGCGTGAGCTTCCGCATCGCCACCATTGCCGTGCCGCAGCCGGGCGATAAACCGCGTGGGCCGCACCTGCACCGCGATTTTGAAGAATGCATTTACGTCCTGTCGGGGCAGGGGGTTATGCGGGCGGAAAATGGGGAACACCCCGTCGGTCCGGGCGATATCCTGCTGGTGGCTGCCGGCGAGAAACATATGACCGTCAACACCGGCAGCGATGCGCTGGTGCTGCTGTGCTTCTTCCCGGTCGCCGACGTATCGGCCGGCACCACCGAATTTGCGAGTTTCTGAATGAGCAATGTGCTTTGCCTGCGTCCGCAGGCTGATTTCGCCCGCGTTGACGTTTTGCCGCCGCCTTCGCTTTCCGTCAGCTACAAGGCTCCAGACGACGCCGAATTGCCGGCGCTGATGCGCCAGGCGCAGGCCCTGGTCATTCCCGCGGTCGGCCCCAAGCTGTCACCGGGCTTGTTCGAGAACACGGCGCTCAAGCTGGTGCAGATCACCGGTGCAGGCCTCGACCGTCTGGACAAGGCGGCCATGACGCGCGCCGGAATTCCGGTCGCCAATGTGCCCGGCGGCAGCAACAGCGCGGTCGCCGAATACAGTGTGACGGCCGCGTCGACGTTGCTGCGGCGTTTCGCCTGGGCCGACACTGAGATCAAGCAAGGCAAATACGCCGCTTTTCGCGCCCGTCTTATGACCGGCAATCTCGCCGGCCTCGACGGCCTTCTCGTCGGTGTGGTTGGTCTCGGGGTAATTGGCCTTGCGGTCGCGCAAGCGTTTGCAAAAGCCGGCTGCCGTCTGTGCTACTTCGATCCGGCGCTGTCTGATACGAAAGCCGCGCTGAAGCTTGGCGCCGAGGCGATGCCGCTCGCCAAATTGTTGCACCTCGCCGACGTGGTGACGCTTCATGTGCCACTGTTGCCGGCGACACAAGAGCTGATTGGCGCGCGCGAGCTCGCCGCCATGAAAAAGGGTGCGGTGCTGATCCAGGCCTCCCGCGGCGGCATCGTCGACGAGCAGGCTCTTGCCGATAGCCTGCGTTCGGGCCACCTTGCCGGCGCCGCGGTCGATGTCTATTCGACCGAGCCGCCGGCGCCGGACAATCCGCTGTTGAATCTTGACGGCGAGGCAGCGCACCGCCTGTTGCTCACCCCGCACATCGCCGGTGTTACCCGGCAGGCGGCTGCTTTCCTTTTCCGTTCCGCCTGGCAGAACGTGGAGCGCGTGTTGATCGCAAAAGCCCCGCCGCTGTATCGAGCTTATTGAGAGCTATTTATTTTACGGACACCCCCGCGCGTTGGGCCACCGGACCCCATCGCTCGATGTCTGCTCGCAGCTCCTTCGCGAATTGCTCCGGCGAACTCTCGACCAGGTCAAAGCCGAGCGTCTTCACACGCTCTTTCATTTCCGGCGTGCCGAGAATGGCGATGATTTCGTCGTGCAGTTTTTTCACGATTTTGGGGTCGAGGCCTGCCGGCCCGAGCAGACCGGCCCAGTTTGCCACCGCAAATCCGGGCAAGCCGAATTCGTCGATGGTCGGCAGATCGGGCAGTAGTGCCGAGCGTTTTTTCTCCGCCATGGCGATCGGCCGCACGCGGTCGGGACTTCTGCTTCAATATGCCGGGCACGCTTGCAAACATCACTTGCGCTTGTCCGCCCATCAAATCGACCAAAGCCGGGCTCATGCCCTTGTTGGGGACGTGAACCATGTTGATGCCGGCCATCGCATTCAATAACTCTCCGGCCAGGTGTGACGCGCTTCCGACGCCGGCTGAGCTAAAATTCATCTTGCCGGGATTGGCCTTGGCGTAGGCGATCAATTCCTTGAGCGAGTGCGCCGGCACCGAGGGGTTTACTACGAGAGCGTAGGGGCTGATTGCTACACTGATGATCGGCGTAAAGTCCTTGCTGACGTCGTATGGTGGCGTCTTGTGAACCGCCACCGAGAGCGACAGGCTGCTTGGGGTATATAACAGCGTGTAGCCGTCCGCCGGGGCTGCGATGACCGTTTTGCTGCCGATGATGCCGGCGGCGCCGGGCCGGTTCTCGACCACGAACGTCTCATGCAACCGGTCACCCAGCTGTTGCGCCAGCAACCGCGCCATGACGTCAACGCCGCCGCCGGGCGCGACTGGCACGATGATATGCACCTGTCTTTCAGGATATTCGGCTTGCGCCGTCGTGGGTGCGCCGGCCAGCGCCCCGACGACGGTCGCTGCTATGAATTGTGTGTAGAGAACCGGACACCAATGCTTCGCTATAGGCATGTGGCTTGCCCCTCCGTCAACAGATCTAGTGCCGCCCCTCGGCCTGACCAGCGACCATCTCGGTACGTCGATCTTAAGACACATCTTGTCGGCCATGAAAGCCGTTTCGGCGATCCGTGCGGACAATACGATCGCCGTTGCGACTTTCAATCCCGGGATTCATCGTCTGCTGCGATAAGGCTTGGCCAGCGATTGTTTGTCGGGCTTTTGTTTGGTCGGGGCGGCGGGATTTGAACCCACGACCCCTTGTCTCCCAGACAAGTGCGCTAACCGGGCTGCGCTACGCCCCGACCGGAACGCCGCGGACTATAGGGATGTGTTTATTGCGGCGCAACCTTCGGCATCGAGGCAATCCGGATTGGTCCGCGCAGCATCAATACCACGTACAACACCGCGCCCATGACATAGACGGCTGTGTATCCACCGATGAACCCGACGATATCAAGGCCGCTCAGGAGCACAGCGGCAGTCATCCCTGCCATGGCGAGAACAAGGAAACTTGCCACGCGCGCGATCTCACGGAAAAAGCCGGTGTGGAGCAGCAAGCAACTCGCAACATTCTGTGCGAGGTTCGCGAGCAGCAGAACAACAAGGATCAGGGTTGCGGTCGGTGGGACGGTTGCGGCCTGTCCAAGCAACAGCGCAAAAAGCCGGTCACCGGAAATCAGCAGCAGCGCGCATAGCGCGAGCGTCGGTACGGCGCAAAGTACGCTCGCGATCAACGTTGCCTTTTTGAGAGTCGGCGCATCGTGATCGGCAAAGGCACGGGTCTGGCGCGGAACCATCGGGTCGAGCCCTGCCGCATAGATCAAGGTCGCACCGCGGAAAATCTTGAAGACGGTGTCGAGAATGATGATCGGGGCGCCAAGGCCGAAGACGACAGGCACCACCAGGTACGGAAAATTATAGATCGCGAGCTCGGCAATGGCGTAGTTTCCGCTGCGCAGAAGTTCGGCGCGGTTGTCGCGCCAGAAAGTGCTGAGCGTGCTCCGGAGCTGCGGCACGCCAGGCGCCATTGCGCCATTCGCGACCAGGCGGGAGATGCAGATCCCCAACAATACGAACCACAGCAGATTGGCGAGCAAAAGAAACGCCGGCAATGGCAGGCCGACCAGGAGTGCCAGCATGAGAATGATGTGGCCGCCGCGCCGGATCGCTTCGAGTGTCTCGAAGGAGATGAATTCGTCCACCGCGTTGCTGACGTTCCGCAGCGGAAACCAGACCAGGTTGAGCGCTGCAAAGCTGAAGAACAGCGCGAATTCAAATCCCTGCCAGATGGTGACCGCGGGACGGCTTGCCATCACGGCGAAGCAAACGAGCGTGCCGGCAAAAACGATAAATGTGTAGAGGGCGACGACGGCGCTCGATTGTGCGGCAATCGTATAGTCGCTGCGCTGCGCCAGATGCCGTGCGCGCTGCCGGACAAACAGAATTTTCGCGGCGCCGAGATCGAACAGCCAGAGCGACACGCCGAAGGTTCCGATCAGGATGTAGATGGAAAACTCTTGGGGAGAAAGCACGCGGGCAAATACGAACGTCTGGACGAGCCCGCTGACGACGGCGGCTGTTGCCGTCGATGCACGCAGCAGGAAATACCGTACGGAGAGCAAACCTGCGAGCAACCGCATGGGCTGCTGCAAGGCGTGCTTGCGCCCGGCTGTCGTCGCTTGCGAGATCATGGCTGAAGAAACTAAGGGCGAGAGCGCTTTATTCGTTTAAGGATCATGGTGAATAAGATCTCACACCGATCGATTTACCTTGTACGGCCGAATTAAGTGAAAATTGGCCGAAAGCCTGATATTGCCTGCGGCATTCGCATCAGCGTTCGCGGAATGGGACCAGCAGGCATGGCTCCGGACACGACGAAGGCCGGACAGTCCGGCCTGACGCATTATCATCCCGCGGTCAGCGTGGTGGTGCCGTGTTTCAATGGTGGCCGTTTCCTGGACACGCTGATGGCCTCGCTGGCGCGGCAGACTTTCCGCGACTTCGAAATCGTCATTGTCGATGACGGCTCAACCGATCTCGAGACGCTGTGCAAGTTGTCCGAGCTGAAGGGCCACGCACGCGTTGTCCATCAGAAAAATGGCGGCCTGTCGGCGGCACGGAATTCCGGAATTCGCTTTTCCCATGCCGACCTCGTCCTTCCGCTCGACTGTGACGACACGATCGAGCCGCCATTCTTGGGCGAGGCTGTCGAACTGATGCGCGCCGCTCCGTCGGATGTCGCGGCTGTGTTTTGTCATATGCGTCTTGCCGGCGCCGCCAAGGGCCTCCTTGAACGCCATTTCAACCGCTTCGACCTTCTTTTCACCAACACGCTGCCGTCAGGCCTGTTGCTGCGTAAGGCCTGCTGGTCGGCGGTCGGCGGCTATGATGAATCGATGCGCGACGGTTATGAGGACTGGGAGTTCCATTTGCGGCTGATGCGCGCCGGCTATCGCGCCATCGAGCTGCCGAAGCCCTATTACGTTTATAGCATGGCGGACGAAGGCATGCTGCTTAGTCGCGCGTCGCGCCTGCACGGGCGGCTCTGGCGGGGTATTCGCCGCAAGCACGCTGACCTTTACCGGCCGTGGTCGGTGTTGCGCCTCTGGCGGGCAACCCGCGATGGCAGCGGCCGAGTGTCCTTGCACAAAGGAATGGCCGCGCTGCTGCTTGCGGCCGTGTTGCCGGATGCCTTGTTCAGCCGCCTTGTCGCCGGCATGCGCCGCCGGTCGCTGCTGGAAGGTCGCCGGCCGGCCTATATCGCGGAACCGGAGAAAACGCGGTTTGCCGCATAACCCTATCTTAAACCCGGAAGTCTAAACCAAGCCGTCGATAGCAATCGACCTCCAGATGAGTTGACGTGATGTCTTACACTTCTGCTACCCCCACGCCGGCCGCGCGCGTCAAGCGCCTGAGCCTCGACCGCGCGGTCCGCAGGCTGTTTCCGTCGACCTCGCGGTTGACGTTCAATCCGTTTTTCAAGGCAGCCGTAAATGCATTCGATGTGCTGCCAAGACTGGTCTGGCCGGAGTTCCGCGATCTGCCGCCCAATCACCTGCGTATCCGCATCGGCGTCGGCAACCGCATTCTCAATAACCAGACGCACTTCCTGGTACACGCGCGCGATTTCTGGATATTCGTGTTCACCGAAGGCCTGGCCAACGCCAAATCAAACATTCTCGACATCGGTTCCGGCTGCGGCCGCTGGGCGCATTGGTTGCGCGACTATAATTTTCGCGGGCGGCGTTTTACCGGCACTTATGTCGGCATCGACATCGACGGCGAGGCGATCGCCTGGTGCGAGAAGCACTACGATGCGGAGCGTTTTCGGTTCCACCATTCAACGCATTCGAGCGTGTCGTACAATCAGCGAGGCGAGGCTTCGCTGTACCGGATTCCGGAGCCGGATGGCACGATGGATCTCGTCGTTTCGAATTCGCTGCTGACGCATGTGCTGGAGGCCGAGCTTGAGAATTACATCCGGGAAAGCTATCGCGTGCTGCGGCCGGGCGGAGCGATCATGCATTCGCACTTCAATCTCGACTATCCACCTGCGACCTATGGCACGCGGCATACCTTCCAGCACGCGGTCGGCAATGCCAGGGTAGAATCGCTCGAGCAGCCGGAAGCCGCGGTCGCCTATCGCACCGACTACCTGTTCAAGGTCGCGCGTGGCGTGGGCTTCAAGGACTGCGAAATCGTCCACATGCCGGGCGGCGCGCAGCACCAGCCGATCCTGCTCTGCAAGAAATAGTCGGACGGTCCGATTAGCGCGTGGCGCCGGCTGTCCAGCCGGCACTTTGCAAAGGGGCCTGCGGCCTGAATGTTGCCGCAGCCAGACCCCAGATCATTCCAAGTAAGAGAAAAAAATGACGCCAGTGATCGGTGTCGATCACGAAGCCTTCCGCCACTTCCCCGACGAACGCCGCATAGGCGGTGATCGCATAGGCTTGCCATGGCGTCCGAATGAAGGCCGAACGCAAGCCAATCCATAGTGTCGACAGAAGAAGCAGCAGATAGGCCATTGCGCCGGCCCAGCCGTAAACCAAAAACGCCTGGAGATAGACATTGTGCTGCTGCAACCCGTGCACGCGCGCGAATTCGAACGGCCCCATGCCGTTGGGAAAATTCAGCACGGATGCGAGCGCAAGTTCCTGAAGGCGGAAACGGCCGCCTTCGCCGACATCGTATGACTGGATGAGCTGCGCGCGTTCGCGGAACATCTCGCCGATTGAGTCAAACGACAACAAGAGCGCAAGTAGTCCGGCCAAAGCGAGCAGGCTAAGCGCGCCGAGCGCGACAATGCGCAGGCGGACGCGCTGGTTGGGTGCGGCCAGAAAACCAAGGCCCACCAGCACCACGCTCGACACAGCGAAATGAAACCACGCACCACGCGAGAAACTCAGCAGCAGTGCAAACAGCAGGACCACCGACACTACAAGGTCGGAGACGCCGATATGGCGCGTGAGCATGCGATAGGCAATGAACAGCGTCGGCCAGATCAGGAACGGCCCGAATACGTTGGGGTCCTTGAACATGCCGAGCGCGCGGCCGAAGGGGGCGAACAGTTGTTCTGCGCCGGGGAAAAGGCCGAAATATCCACTAATGCCGGCAAGCGCGGCCATGATGGCGCTTAGCGTGTAGGCGATGCGCATGGTCGCAAGCCGTGGCATCGTGTTGTTTGAAAACAGGCAGGCAAACACGATGACGGCGACCGCGAGATAAACCGACGTGCCGGTGTATTGAATTGTCTTTTCCTGTCCGACCACCGGGATCAGCGCCATGGTGCCGGCAAAATTCCAGATCACCATAAAAATCAGCGGAACGACAAGCATGCGTTGAAATCGCACACCAGCGACCACGCAGGTGAGGGCGAGCGCGCCCATCATCAGGTCATGCGGCGAGGGCTCGATAAAGGCAACCGAGCTTGTCAGCACGGTCACAAACAGCACGAGAAGGAGAATGCGTTCTGCAAGCGACGCCGTGTTTGCCCGCGGCATTGCGGGCGGTACTGCCGCCGCCATCGCCATGTCGCTGGCGCTGATCAATACGCGTTCTCGGTTTTGAGCAGAGCGAGCGGCGTGTGAGCCAGGATAAAGAGATCAAACATGACCGACCAGTTCTCGATGTAGTAGAGGTCATGCTCGACGCGCTTCTGAATCTTTTCGTGCGTATCGGTTTCGCCGCGCCAGCCGTTGATCTGCGCCCAACCGGTGATCCCGGGCTTCACGCGATGACGCGCGAAATAGCCGTCGACGGCTTCGTCGTAGAGCCGGGCTTCGGCCTTCGCGTTGACCGCATGCGGACGTGGACCCACAAGAGACAAATTGCCCTTGAACACCACGTTGAACAATTGCGGCAGCTCGTCGAGGCTCGCCTTGCGAATAATTCGGCCGACACGGGTGACGCGCGGGTCATCCTTCGAGACCAACCGATCGGCAGTCATGTCGGTGGTGTCGGCATACATCGACCGAAACTTGTAGACCTCGATCAAATCGTTGTTGAAGCCATAGCGCTTCTGCTTGAACAGGACCGGTCCGCGGCTGTCGAGCTTGATGGCGATCGCGATGATGGCCATGACAGGGGATGCGAGCAGTAGCATCAGGCTGCCGATGAGCTTGTCGAACAGCCATTTCATCACGACGTCCCAATCGGCAATTGGCCGGTCGAAAACGTCGAGGACGGGAACACTGCCGATAAAGGAATAGGAGCGCGGGCGGAAACGCAACTTGTTGGCATGAGCAGCAAGACGAATGTCGACCGGCAGCACCCAGAGCTTCTTGAGCATCTGGAGGATGCGGCTTTCGGCCGAGATCGGCAGAGAGAAGATCACCAGATCGACGCGCGTTCGCCGGCCGAACTCGACCAGGTCATCGACGGTGCCGAGCTTGCGCTCGCCCGCGCAATCGGCGCTGCTGCGATCATCGCCGCGGTCATCAAACAAGCCAATGATATCAATCCCGGTATCCTTTTGCCGGCGCAATTCCTCGATGACCCCTGCACCGGGATCGCCGCCACCTACAATGACGGTACGGCGGTTGAGCCTTCCCTCCAGCGTCCACTTGCGCACGAGAAGGAACACAAACCTGCGCGAGGCGATGAGCGCGGCAAGGCCCGCGATATAGTACATGCCGAGCCAGACACGCGAGAACATGTCGCCGGCCTTGGCAAAGAACGAGGCTCCGATCACGATCAGGAAGACCACCGACCAGGCTGAAGCCAGGCGCATGTACTGCTTTTCGTAGCCGCGGAACGCCTGCACCTGGTAAATGTCGGCGGCCTGGAATGCGAGCGTCGACAATAGAGCAATGCCTAGCGTCGCAGCGAGGTAGCGCCAGATCAGCCCGTCGAGGGTCGGCAGATAGGCAACATAGAGCGCGAGCCCGATGACCACCACAAGCGCGAATTCGCCCATACGTACGAAGCCGGCGAGCACAATCGGCGAGATCGGCGCCGGTGCCGGTCTGTCGGCGACGGCCATTGCTTCCGCGGTCAGCGCGCTGTTTCGCGACAGCGGGCCACGCCGCGCGGATGCACGCTCGACAATCGCGGCTGCGCTCGAGGCGCTCAGCGATGGACGAATCTCGGTGTTGGTCATGATCGGTGCCAAGCTCGGACCCGCGGCATTTGGCGGTGCCACGGCGAAGTGCCCCCTAATTCACGGAAATTCCTAAGGAAAAAACGTCAAAAAAGCCTTATCGGACAGGCGAAAAATGTCTTAACGCCGGCCATGTTCCTTAAGCCGCGCAAGCCCCGTTTCGTACGCGCTGAGGACGCCGTCAACCATTGCGTCGACCGAAAATGACGACGCGACACGCTCCTGCAGACGTTTGGCGAGCACCGCGGTCGCATCCGGGTAGTCCAGGGTGCGCGCGATTGTTTGCGCCAGGGCGCCAACATCTTCGGCTGGAACGAGCGTATCGGTTAAAGTTCCATAGATTTCGGGGATGCCCCCGACCTTCGTTGTGATCAATGGCAGCCCGGCCGCTGCCGCCTCCAGCACCACGTAGGGGAGTGATTCCGCCCGGGAGGGAATGACCATAACGCGGGCGAGCGTCTGCGCCTCGCGCGCCGGCATCGCGGGCCGGAAGCGGACGATGTCGCCCAGTCCCAGGCGCTCGACCTGGCCATACAAGGCCTCACGCTCGGGGCCGTCACCCACCAACGTTATGTTGACCATCCGGCCGCCGCGATGGAGTTGCGCAATCGCATCGATCAGGACGTCGATGCCTTTGACCGGCCGAAATTCGCCCATGAAGACCAGATCTGTGGCATCGGGCCGCGCGATGATCGGTTCGAATTCCTTGCGCGACACGCCGTTGTGGACAATGCGCACCAGCCCGCGCGGTGTTCCTATCTTGCGCCGGAAAATTTCGGCGCTATAGGCGCTTTCGAACAGGAAAAGATCGCCGCGCAGCATCAAAAACTTTTCGGTCGCAAGATAGAATTTGCCTGCCAACGTGTCGTGACCGAACAGCAGACTGCCGCCATGCGGCGTATAGGCGCGGACCGCGCGGCGCGCGTTGAGCGCCATGCGTGCATAGGCACCTCCTTTTGCGCCGTGCCCATGCACAACGTCTACGCCGCATTGTGCAATTCGGCGCATAACGCGCGCCAAAGCGAACGCGTCACCTGGGCCGATGTGGCGGCGCATGGGGATGCGTGTCATGCCGAGGGCGAGCGATGGAGCGAGCTCTTTCAGTGTCGCCTCGGCGCGCGCGCCGCCGGTGCTGCTGTCGGCGATCAGCCCGACGTGATGTCCGCGGGCAACTTGTTCACGCGTGAGATCGAGAACATGCCGGAACAGGCCGCCAACGGGCGCGCGAAATACATGCAGAATCCGCAGCGGGGTCATCGAGTTGTCCCGAACAGGGTGATTGCCACGCCAGTGCGTGCCGGCAGACTTAGGTCCCGCATTGAACGAATCCCGTCCCGGGTAGGGAGTGCCCCAGCGGATTAGGCGTCGGCGTCGTTAACAAACGATGATCTTGCGGCGTTTGCAGCGCAATTAACGGCGTAGCAACCATATTAGGGTCTGATCAAAGTGGGGCTGAAGCGACGCGTAATTTGACGGTAGCGTCGTACTGCTTGTCTGGACCGAAGCGCGTTTGGACAAGCGCGTCGTGCGTTCGGAGTCGGAATGTTGTTCCGTCGAAAGTCGAGTACCGCTGCCGCGCCAACGCCGGCGATTGCGCCGATGGCGTATGACGCGGAGCCTGACCTGCGGGGTCTCGGACGGATCCTGTGGCACAAGAAGACGCGAATTCTTGGCCTTACGCTACTCGCCGGCGGGGTAGCTTTTATTGTCGTCAATGCAATCACCCCGCGGTATCAGTCCGAAGTCGCGCTTACTGCTGGAGGCGCGCGAGAACGTGTTCCTGCGCGCGGAAGCCGACAAAACTGGTGAGCGGACGACGATCGACCCGGAGGCGGTGACCAGCCAGATTCAGCTCGTCCTTTCACGGGATCTTGCGCGCGATGTCATCAAGAAGGAAAAGCTCGCGGACAATCCGGAATTTGATCCGAGCAACAATGGCCTTGCGGTCTTGCGAGCGATCCTCGGAAAGCTCGGCATAGGCCGCGATATTAGCACGATGTCGCCGGAAGAGCGGACGCTCGAAGCCTATTATGACCGGCTCAACGTTTACGCGGTCGAGAAGTCGCGTGTGATTGCCGTCGACTTCAGCTCAGCCAATCCGGATCTTGCAGCCCAGGTCGCCAACACGATCGCTTCGACCTACCTCAGCACGCAGCAGGCGGTGAAGCAGGACCAAACTCGCGAGGCTGGTAATTGGCTTGCCGGTGAAATCGAGAAGATGCGCGCGCGCGTGGCTGAGGCCGAAGCCAAGGTCGAGGAATATCGTACGCGCGAGAATTTGTTTTCCGGTTCCAACAACACGTCGTTGCCGAGCCAGCAGTTGACCGAGATCAACTCGCAGATCGCCGCTGCACGCGGGCAGAAGGCCGATGTTGAGGCGAGGGCGCGTCAATTGCGCGACCTGATGAACTCGGGCAAGTCGATCGAACTCGGCCGACATCGCCAATACCGACACGATGCGCCGGTTGATCGAACAACGGATCGCGGTGCGTGCGCAGCTCGCCGAACAGTCGACCACGCTGCTCGACCAGCATCCGCGCATCAAGGAGCTGAAGTCACAGGTGGCGGAAATCGACCACCAAATTCAAGTCGAAGGGGAACGGCTCCTGCGCCAGCTCGACAACGACGCCAGTGTCGCGCGCGACCGGCTGGCGGCCCTTGGCGCAAATCTCGATCAGGTCAAAAAATCTGCATCACAGACCAGCGAGCAAGACGTGCAATTGCGCGCCCTTGAGAGAGAAGCGAAGACCCAGCGCGATCTGCTCAACTCCTATCTTGTGAAATATCGCGAAGCGATAGCGCGCGACAGCATCAATGCGGCGCCGCCGGACGCGCGGGTCATTTCGCGCGCCACGCCGGCGATCAAGCCGGCTTATCCCAAAAAATTGCCGATCGTGCTGATTGCGGCGTTCGCAGCATTCGCGCTGTCTACGGGCTTCACGGTAGCGGGTGCGTTGCTGGCGGCGCCCCCGGTCTATGGTTATGCGGATCCGGTCGTTCCGACCCCGGTCATGCCGACGCCGGTCATGCCGCGTGCGCCGGCGGCCCAGGCATCGCCGCAAGTCATTTCACCGCCGCTGTCGCCGGCCGCGGGGCAGCCGTCAGGCGGACCCACCGCGCCATTGGTTGCGAGCTCTGTCGAAAGGTTCGCGCGTGAGCTGCGACAGACGGGTCCCGGTGGCGTCATTGTGGTCGGGACCGTCCGGAATGTCGGCACAACTTATGCGGCAATCATGCTCGCGCGCGCGTTGGCGCACGAAGCCAACGTGGCCCTTGTCGATCTGGCGCTTAGCTCACCCAACCTGTCAGTGATATCGACCGAGCCAAACGCGCCCGGAATCGCGGAATTGGTGCGCGGAACGGCATCGTTTGGCGATGTCATCACGCGCGACCAATATTCGCGCGTTCATCTGGTCGCCGCCGGTAACGTGGGCAGCGATGTTGTTACGCTCGCCACATCGCCGATGTTGGCGATCGTCATCGAAGCGCTGTCGCATAGCTACGAGCACGTGGTGATCGATATGGGCTCGGCCTCGGATGTTGCGGTCGACCGGCTTGTGTCCCTGGCTACCCATGCAATGCTGGTAGCGGCCGATCCGGCCAGCGCAGTGACGCGAACGGTTCGTGAACGGCTTTTACAGGCTGGCTTTAACGATGTGGCGGTCGTTGCGGGCGGCGCGCAGGCAGTCGCCGCATAGGTCGTCTCAAGTCACGGCGAAGCGGACAACTTTGCACGCATACGGCGTAGAGCGCCGACCGCAGACCACAAAGCCGGGCGTTGCTTGATTGCACGCTTGGTTGCTGCGCCGATCGCAAGCGCGCACGCGAACATCCGGCCTGCCGGACTAAGCGGCAGGTAACTGTCGAACAAAGGCTCGGCATCACCGCACAGGAGGTTCTTGTAGCGGGCCTCACCGATACCGAGGTCAAAAGTGTCTAAACCACGATCGCAACAGCCGCGCACAAGCCTGAGGATCAATTGTTCTCCCGGGCTTTCGACGGCGAACCGCCCCTGGATAATCGAATTGAACATGGCACAGAAGCGACCACTGCCGACGATGCCGCCCATGGTGGCGACAATAATGTCATCGACCGACAGCGCATAGAGTTCGATCAGCGGTTCGCCGCCTTCGACCGGTTCAGTCGTGGCCGCTTCGATGAATCGGCGGACTCCCGGCACCGCGAAAGCATCGGGCGCGCCGATCGCACGCATGCGCGCGCTCTTTTGCTTGAAGAATGCGTCAAGTACGCGGCGGACATCGTCCGGGGCGGTTGCGCGCTCAAACCGCAATTCGCCGAAGCCGCCGAGTGTGCGTTCCTTCTTGCGCATTTTCTTGCGCGTCTCGGCGTTGGTGCGGGCGCGCAGCAGTGCATCGAAATCCGGCACCAGCGCTCCGCTAAATCCGTAATTGGCGGCGCGTTGGTTCGGCAGCAGCGCGAACGGATTGGTGGCCCCGCCCCAGGTCAGTGGCTGGCTCGTCAACCTGATGTAATCGGCCCGCCCGGCCAGCTGGTGCAGAACCTTCCGCAGGTCGTTGGCCTCAATGGTCGCGGCGACATCGCGTCGCCAGAGCGCCATATTGAAATTGGCATGTTTGCCGCCAAGAAACTCCAGGCTGACCATGTTTCCGACGTGACGGGAACCGAACGGCCACAGGAACAACGGTTCGCGGCCGGCATTGAAGCCGACCACGACGAAAGGGTTGATGCCGGTTTCCGACCCGACGTGGCGTTGCCAAAGCTTCAGAAAATCGTAGCGCTGATAGGGTGTGGCGAGACTGTCGGCGTGTTCCAGGACGCGCCAATGCGGCTCCGCGGTCGCCATCGTGCTGAAGATCTCGACCCGCGCGACCAGCCGATCCGTGGCCGCCAAACCGCGGGTACCGGCCGGAACGGAGCGTATGGGCACGACATTCATGGGCTATAAAGGACTGGTTGATGCGCGCTACACCTTCGCAAAGATTTCTCAACAAAGGGTTGGAATACTAGGTTTGATTTACCGCGGCCCTGCAGGAGCCTGACGAATTTGAAGAAAACAGTTATTCGGGCCGGCCTGGAAACGCTCTACTTCAGCGGGATGCACCATTGGCTGCGCCCGCTCCTTGGGGGCGTCGGTTCGATCCTGACCTTCCACCACGTGCGACCCGCCCGGTCGGACCGCTTTCAGCCCAACCGGCTGCTCGAAGTCACACCGGATTTTCTGGACGCGCTGGTCCGGCGGCTTGCCCGCGCGCGTATCGACGTTGTCTCGCTCGATGAAATGCATCGGCGTTTTATCGAAGGCGATTTCAGGCGCCGCTTTGTTTGCCTGACGTTTGACGACGGTTACAAGGATTTTCTGCGTTGGGCTTATCCGGTGTTGCGCAAACACAAGTTGCCTTTCGCGATGTACATCGCAACCAGTTTCCCGGATCGTCTCGGGGAGTTGTGGTGGGTTGCCCTCGAAGCAGTGATCGCGCAAAACAGCCGTATCGGCATGGTGATCAACGGCGAAGACCGGTATTTCGAATGCGCCAGTGTGGGCCAGAAGCGCGAGCTCTATGACGAGATCTATCGTTACCTGCGCGGCATGAAGACTGAAGAAGAAGTGCGCCGCGTCGTGCGTGACCTTTGTGCCTGCTATCGCGTCGACGTTGTCTCGTTTTGCCGCGACCTGTGCATGGACTGGGCGGAAATCGTTGACCTTGCGGCCGATCCGCTCTGCACCATTGGTGCGCACACGGTCAACCACATGATGTTGAGGAAAGTCCCGGGCGACGCGATCGTGCGGGCGGAAATGGAAATGAGCCGGGCCGTGCTTGAAGCTGCGCTCGGCAAGCGGCCGGAGCATTTGGCCTATCCCGTCGGCAATTCGACGTCCGCTGGCCCGCGCGAATTCAGGATTGCCGCAGAGCTTGGCTTCAAGACCGCAGTGACGACACGGCCGGGCGTATTGTTCAAGGCGCATCGCGACTATCTGACCGCGCTGCCGCGAATTTCCGTCAATGGTGAATTTCAACAGCAGCGTTATCTGAAGGTGCTGATGTCTGGCGCGGGCACGGCGTTCTGGAACCGGTTCCGCCGGGTCAGCGCCGCGTAAATGCAATAGCGCATGACCGTCATGCGCGATCTGGTCGGGCCATCCAACTGATCAGCGGCATTGCCGGCAGGACCCAGCCGAGGCCGGCGACCACATAGTAGATCGCTGCGACAAAGCCGTTGATATCCGTCAGGACCGATTGCGCCAGCGCCATAGCCAGTAGGCCCCAGACGCAGACCAGCGCAAGCAGGGCAACGGTTCCGACTAATTTGCGCGTGCGAATAGACATGGCGGTTCTTCGTGTACTTCAATTGCGGTTGTTGGCGCATGACTATATGGTCCGCGCCGTCTCGTACAAGCAAGCATTCGATGGCTGATCTGGCCCAATCATCTGGTACACGCGCGCGCGCGGTTCGCCTATGGCTGATCACGGCGGCCGCAATGATCTTTCTGACGCTCGTCGTCGGTGGCGCGACACGGTTGACCGAGTCCGGACTCTCTATTGTCGAATGGAAGCCGGTCACCGGCGTATTGCCGCCACTCTCGGACAGTAACTGGCAAGCCGAGTTCACAAAATACCAGGCAATCCCACAATACCGCGAGCTCAACCGCGGCATGAGCCTGGATGCATTCAAGACCATCTACTGGTGGGAATGGTCGCACCGTCTTCTGGCGCGCGCGACCGGCGCGGTGTTTCTGTTGCCTTTCCTGTTTTTCCTGTGGCGCGGCTGGATTCCACCCAGACTGCGCAATCGCCTGTGGGCGATTTTTGCGGGTGGCGCCGCGCTCGGCGCCGTCGGCTGGTGGATGGTGTCGTCAGGCCTTTCGGGCACATTGACGAGCGTGTCGCAATACCGGCTGGCCTTTCATCTTACCCTGGCGTGCACGATCTATGCGGCGGTGGTGTGGACATCACGGCAAGTCCTGCCGCGACCGTCCGTCGTTGCATCGCCGCGCGTCCGCAACGGTGCGCTCCTGTTGGTCGTGCTCGTTCTGCTGCAGATTTATCTCGGCGCTTTGGTGGCCGGCCTCGATGCCGGCCTGAGTTTCAACACGTGGCCCCTGATCGACGGCGGGCTGGTGCCAGCCTCCGACCGGTTGTGGTTCGAGACACCGCTGTGGCGAAATGTCTTTGAAAATGCCCTGACCGTGCAGTTTGATCATCGCACGCTGGCTTATGTGATCTGGCTGCTGGCCGTTGTTCATGCGATCGCTGCGCTGCGCAGCGAAACGGATTTGTGCGCGCGACGGGAAACGGTCGCGCTCGCATTATTGGTGACGGCACAGGCGGCATTGGGTATCGCGACGCTGCTGCTAGTCGTGCCACTCGGGCTTGCGATTGCGCACCAGGCCATGGCCGTCGTTGTACTGACCGCCGCGGTCATCCACGCCGAGCGGTTGCGTCACCGTGTTGATAGCGCTGTGTGGCTCAAGTCGGCGGCGGCGGGAGCGCAATCATGATCGATATCAAGTTGAATGACGGAATTGCTGTCGTAACCATGGGCCAGGGCAAGGCCAATGCGCTCGATATCGAATTCTGTGAAGCCCTCGCGAACCGTTTTTCCGAGTTGCGGAGAACCGATGCGCGGGCCGTGGTGCTGACCGGGAAAGGCAAGATCTTTTCCGCCGGCGTTAATCTCAAGCGCCTGAACGAGGGCGGTGCCGACTACATCCGTCAGTTTTTGCCAACGCTCCACCGCCTCTACGATGCGGTGTTCTTTCATCCGAGACCGGTCGTCGCGGCCATCAATGGCCATGCCATCGCGGGCGGCGCGGTGCTGGCCTGCTGCGCCGACCGGCGCATCATGGCGCGCGATTCAGGACGCATTGGAGTCACCGAAATTCTGGTCGGCGTGCCGTTTCCTGCGCTCGCTTTTGAGATCGTGCGGTTCGCGGTGCCGTGGCGTTACTTGTCCGAATTCACACTCTCAGGCGCGACCTACGCGACCGAAGCCGCCTTGCAGCGGGGATGGGTCGACGAGGTGGCGGAGCTCGACGATTTGCTAGACGACGCACTCGCGGTTGCGCGCGAACTTGCGATGCTGTCGCCGCCGGCTTTCGCGCAAACGAAGTCGCAAATTCGTCAGGCCGTGGGCGAGCGCTTGCAGCGCAGCGGCGAGGCGACGGACAAGGCGGTCACCGAAATATGGACCGCCCCGGCCACGTTGACCTATATCCGCGACTATGTCGCGCGGACGTTGACGAAGTCATAGGGACCTAGTTGGCGAGCTATTTCGCCTTCAGGCCCTGCTCGAGGTCTGCGATGATGTCGTCTTCATCTTCCAGTCCAACCGACAGGCGCACCACATCCGGTCCGGCACCGGCCTGCACTTTTTGTGCATCCGATAGCTGCCGATGTGTGGTCGATGCCGGGTGGATGATGAGCGAGCGCGTATCACCGATATTGGCGAGATGCGAAAACAGCTTCACGTTTGAAACGAGCTTCACGCCGGCGTCATAGCCGCCTTTCAATCCGAACGTGAACACCGCGCCGCTGCCCTTCGGCACGTATTTCTTTGCAAGCGCGTGATATTTGTCGCCGGGGAGGCCGGGGTAACTGACCCAGGCAACCTCCGAACGCTTCGACAGCCACTCGGCCACCGCGAGCGTGTTGTCGCAATGGCGCTGCATTCGCAATGGCAGCGTCTCCGTTCCCGTCAGGATCAGGAAGGCGTTGAACGGCGAAAGGGCGGGGCCCAGATCGCGCAGCCCCAGCACGCGGCACGCAATCGCAAACGCGAAGTTGCCGAAGGTTTCATGCAAGACGATGCCTTGATATTCCGGACGCGGTTCCGACAGCATCGGATAACGCCCTTTGCTTTTTCCCCAATCGAAGGTGCCGCCGTCGACGATCAGGCCGCCGATGGAATTTCCGTGGCCCCCGATAAATTTGGTGAGCGAGTGCACGACAATGTCGGCGCCGAAATCGATCGGCTTGCAGAGATAGGGGGTGGCGAGCGTATTGTCGACAATGAGCGG
This sequence comes from uncultured Alphaproteobacteria bacterium, assembly GCA_963815055.1. Taxonomy (GTDB): domain Bacteria; phylum Pseudomonadota; class Alphaproteobacteria; order Rhizobiales; family Xanthobacteraceae; genus Pseudolabrys. Next base: position 277,737 of record CAWFEU010000003.1, read on the forward strand.
AACGCCGGCCTTACGTGCAATCTTTGAAATTGCTTCGATGTCGGTGATGACGCCGCCTGGATTGGCAATGGATTCGATGAAGATGCATTTTGTTTTTGGCGTCACCGCTTTTTCGAAGGAGGTGAGGTCGTCGGGGTCGGCCCACACGACATTCCATCCGAAATTTTTATAGGAATGATTGAACTGATTGATCGATCCGCCATAGAGCTTTTTCGATGCAACGAATTCATCGCCCGGCGTCATCATCGCATGCATGACAATCACTTGCGCGGCATGGCCGGAAGCGACCGCAAGCCCCGCAGTGCCGCCTTCGAGTGCTGCAATGCGCTCTTCAAGAACGGCGCAGGTCGGATTGCCGATGCGCGTGTAGATGTTGCCAAAGGCCTGAAGGCCGAACAGGGCGGCGGCATGATCGACGTCGTCGAACACGAACGATGTTGTCTGGTAGATCGGGGTGGCGCGCGCGCCCGTGGTTGGATCGGGCTTGGCGCCGGCGTGAATTGCGAGCGTTGCAAAGCCCGGAGTGCGTTCCGCTTCGGCCATAGAGTCCTCGCTGAGCCTGATGTGCAGGAATTATATGCTCAATTGGAATATATGCGGCGCATACAACGGCCTGACAAGCGCGCCGTCAAGGCGATATCCTAGCCGCCATTGTCGTTATCGGAAGCCGGGCCAAGGCGCATCCGCTGCACGCCGGTGCCGAGTGTGCGCGGGCGCTTTGAGGACAACGTCCGTGAATTGACGCCCATCCACGAAATTTCAGAGGACAGGCGGCCGTATTCGATCTTCGGGCAGCGATTCATCACAACCTTTAGTCCGGCGGCTTGCGCGAGTTCAGCTGCCTCATCATTGCGCACGCTCAGCTGCATCCAGATCACGTTGGGTTTTGGATCGAGCGCCAGCGTCTCCTGGACAACCGGGAGGACGTGCTCGGAGGCGCGAAAAATATCAACCATGTCGATCGGCTCGGGGATGTCGGAGAGTTTGGCGTAAACCTTCTGGCCGAGAATGCTCTTGCCCGCCTGGCCCGGATTGACCGGGATCATGTGGTAGCCGCGTTCGAGCAAATATTTGAATGCAAAAAAACTCGGCCGGTTCTCCTTCGGGGAGATGCCGACCATGGCGATCGTCTTCACCGTATTGAGAATGCCCCGGATATAGGCATCGCTATAGGCTTCGTGGCTCATGTGCCGACCATAGAATCGCGGACGATTGAGTGAAAGGGTGCCGGTTTCCCGTCATGCACAGGAGTGGCATAGTTTCATGATCTCGCGCGATTCGGCGCCAAGCCCGCATAGCCCGCCATGGTCGATCCGAACGCCCTGCAGCTCCTCACTCAGCTCACGCATATGAACTACGATATGTCGCTCAGCTGGCGACGGCTGGACGTTGAGCGTTATCGCATGCATGAACTTGCGATGCCGCGTTATACGGAGCCCAAGCGTCTCCTCCGCCATGGGTTCAAGGTCTATTCGCAGTCCGACGAAGACGGCATTATCCAGGAAATCTTCAAGCGCATTGGCGTGACGAACCGGAAATTCATTGAATTCGGAGTCGAGACCGGCGTCGAATGCAACTCGGTCAAGCTGCTGGTGGAGGGTTGGAGCGGGCTCTGGATCGAAGCTGCAGCGCAATATGTCGTCGAAATCCAGAACCATTTTGGGCCGTTTCTTGCCCAGAGCAAGCTCCGGGTCAGTCAAAACCTGATCACCGCGGAAAATATCAACACGGTGTTCGAGCAGGCAGGTATGTCAGGAGACATTGATCTCCTCAGTATCGATATAGACTACAATGACTATTGGGTCTGGAAGGCGCTAACGACGGTCAAACCACGCGTCGTCGTCATCGAATACAATGCGACCCTGCGTCCGCCAATGTCCCTCGTCGTCCCCTATGATCCGGCGCGAAGTTGGGATGGGTCCAATTATTTCGGCGCCAGCCTGGAAGCCCTCGTCCGGCTTGGCCGCGAGAAAGGCTACCGCGTGGTCGGCTGCAACTATGCGGGCGCAAACGCCTTCTTCGTGCGGGATGATGTCGCCGGTGGTCACTTCCTTGATCCGGCGACCGCCGAGGAGCACTACGAGCCGCCGCGCTATATTTACGCCTCGCAGGCTGCCGGCCATCGCGCGCGGCCGGGACCTTTCGTCAGCGTCTAGCTGTCGCCTTCCAAAATCATTTTAGTGTCATCAGCCGCCAGCGCCGCGCGCAGACGCGCGTTTTCCGCCTGCAACTCGTCGACCTTGGCTTGCACGGCAGAAAACGCCTGCTCGACTTCTGCCTCGGTGAATCGCGTGACAATATGCGACGAGCAATTCACATCCCAGGCTTCAATCGTGAACAGGATGGCGCGTTCGGGGCGCGCCTTGTAGCCTTTCTCGAAGAGCCGTTCGACCAGTGCGGGATCATTTTCGATCACGCGCGCGCGTCCCCAAAGCTTGATGCGCTGCCGGCGGGCCGGATCGAGCAGAAACAAATAAGCGCGATCATTCTCGGACAGATTCGCGAGCGTGATGTACTGGCGGTTACCACGATAGTCGGCAAAGCCAAGAGTGCGGTCGTCAATAACTTTAATAAACCCCTTCGGTCCGCCGCGATGCTGGATGTAGGGCGAGCCATCCGCCGTCGCGGTCGCGAGGAAAGCGGTATCCTGTTCTGCAATGAACGCCGCAAGCTCTGGCGTTACACGGTCAGGAAAGCCTTCCGCAATACGCCGTTCATAGGCCTTTGCCGAGCCGCGCTCGGCCTGCGCCTGCCGCGCGGCCAGCGTAAAGACCCGCTCGGAATTATTCATGCGTAAAACTTCCTGGCCGCCACAATCCATCGGAACAAAGATAATGTTTTGCTGTTGCTTACGGTAGGGCCGCGCATGTTGAATTGGGCAGGATTGCGGTGGCAAGCGACATAAGTTGGTCACGCTGGTTTGCTGCGATCTGGAGGCTGAGGGGCGCCGCCTAAGTGTGCACAAACAGGAGGCGTTCGATGTGTGACTATAGTCTTCACGACGTGGCGTCCCGACCCGCCAAGGTCGGCGACAAACTGTTATCGACGCAATTCCCCAACGCAATCACGCGCGGTTTCTCGGATCCAGGCGAGCCGCGTGTTGCCGTCTGTCTGTTACCAGGGACAGAACTCGCCTTTGAAAAAGAAGTCGAGTGCGACGCGTCGTTCCGGTTCCTGCCGACGCGGAAATCACCGCACAAGGTGGCGCGTTTCAGGCAGGTCAATCTCAATCGGCCGGCGTCCCACCACGATGCCCTGGAATTTCCGGATGGGAAGATCGTGCTGGTGACGGATCTCTGCGAAGGGCAGCGGGCCACGGTTCTCCAGCTGCCGAGCACGGGCCTGCCGGCCGAGCAAAAGGGCCAGGGCGAAACCAACGACGCGGAAAATCTGATTGCCTGATGTCGACGGCTGAGGCTCGCCAAAACCAGAGAGCCACCGGCTTTCCGGTGGCTCTCAAGTGGTGGCATCGTGCCGGCGTTATTTTTTCTGCGCGTCGACGACCTTTTTACAGGATTCGCTCAATGCGCCGTATTGCTTGCTTAGGCAAGCCAGCACGCGGTCGCCGCCGGGCCTCGTTCCTCTGCAGAATGTCTCATAGTCGCCCTTGCAGGCCGCGCGTTGCGCGGCTGTGAAATCCTGCGCGAGCGCCGACGCAAACCAGCCGCACGCCAAGATGCCGGCGAACAGAACTCTATAGGCCTACGACATCATCGATCCTCCCATTGAGGGTCACGCTTGTCGATGAAGGCGCAGATTCCCTCTTCCGCGTCGCGCGCCATCATGTTTTCGGTCATCACCTCGGATGCATAGTTGTATGCGTCGGCAAGGCTCATTTCGGCCTGTCGGTAGAAGGCCTGCTTGCCGATCTTCAGGACATAAGACGATTTTGAGGCGATTTCTCGCGCGAGCGAAAGCGCGGCTTTGCGTTCGTCGCCGGGCGCCACCACGCGATTGACCAGGCCGATCCCGGCCGCCCGTTCGGCGGAGACCATGTCGCCGGTCAACAACATTTCCATCGCGTGCTTGCGTGGCACATTGCGTGACAGCGCAACCATGGGTGTCGAACAGAAGAGCCCGATGTCGACCCCGGGGGTGGCGAATTTCGCAGAGGTTGAGGCAATCGCAAGATCGCAACTGGCGACCAGCTGGCAACCGGCCGCGCTGGCCGGGCCCTGAACGGCGGCGATCACCGGCTGCGGCAGGTTGACGATCTGCTGCATCATCGCGCTGCAGATTGTCATAATGTGGCGAAAATAATTGCGGCCGCCGTCGGCGTCGCCGCGACGACTGGTAAGTTCTTTCAGGTCGTGACCGGCGCAAAAAGCTGGCCCATTCGCCGCAAGCAGCACGCCGCGGATGCTTTTGTCGGCTGCGATCTCGCTGAGCGCGCCGGACAGTGCGCCCAGCAGTGCCTCGGACAGGCTGTTGCGCGCCTGCGGACGGTTGAGCATCAGGATGGCAATATTGCCGTCGCGTTCCCGCAGAAGCACGGACGCGGTGGCATCAGTGGTGCGGGCAACGGTCGGCGCATTCATGCAATTGATCCGGATCGGGAGCCGATACTTAACCTGATGCATGGTGCGTGCAAGGCCGGGAACGCCAGCCTGTTCCAGGCATTGGAGGAGGTGATGGCCAAAAGGCGCAAGAAAACGAGGCGCGCGAAACGCGCGCGTTGGTCCGGGCGCGTCACCCGCGAAAGCGACGCGCTGACCCTTGAATTGGGCGTGTTCACCAAATCGAGTCCCCGCACGATTGCCCGGTCGCTCAAGCGCTCGGCTGATCGCAGCCGGCGGCGCAAGTCGAATTCCTATCGCTCCGCGATGTCGATGTTGACCTTCTTCATCAACAGGGCTGGCAGAGGTCTATCCCGGAGCCGCAAGCAAAGGCTGGAAAAGGCCAAGGACGCCCTGCGCAAGCTCTATGGAAAGACATGAGATTCGACGATTGACCTGATCGGCGCGCCGTCTAAGACCTAGGCGCCGGATCGGCCGGCGAGGGGGCGTCCATGCCGGCTGCGGTCATGACTGCTGAGGCGATCGGGAAGCTCCTGCACAAGGTGTTCCCGCAGGCTTTCTATCCCGGCTGCGGGTTGACGATCGAGCGCGTGGACTACGGGGACATTCAGGTCAGGCGGCAGTTTCAGGAAGATCAATTGCGGCCCGGGGGCACCGTTTCGGGCCCGACAATGATGGAACTCGCCGACTTTGCAATGTACGTCGCCGTTTTCTCCGCCGTGGGTCCGCAACCGCTGGCGGTGACGACCAGCCTCAATATCAATTTCCTCCGCAAGCCGGCACGGGCCGACCTGATCGCGGACGCGCGCTTGATGAAAGTCGGGAAGCGCCTGGCGGTAGGGGAGGTGACGATTTTTTCGGCTGGTTCCAGCGATCCGGTGGCCCACGTTACGTCCACCTATTCCATTCCTGATGGCCAGCAATTAGGCTAGGGTAATAAAATACCATTCTTTTAAGTATCTGTAATTATGATAATAACTAGTCGCATCGGGCGTTGACCATGAGCCTGTGCCTCGGCTAGAAACCTGCTCCTTCAGCGCGGTTCGGGCGCGCGTGGGTTCTCTGGGACAGCCCGAAATCTCTAGGACAGACTGCTATGAAGACCTTTTCGGCAACGCCGGCCGACATCGAGAAAAAGTGGGTGACCATCGACGCCACCGGGCTTGTCGTTGGCCGCCTTGCCTCGATCGTTGCATTGCGCCTGCGCGGTAAGCACAAGCCATCATACACACCGCACATGGATGACGGCGACAACGTCATTGTCATTAACGCAGCCAAGGCAGTGCTCACGGGCCGCAAGCGCGAGAAGAAGGTTTATCACCACCACACCGGTTACATCGGGGGCATCAAGGAACGTACTGCCAAGTCGATCCTGGAAGGACGTTTTCCCGAGCGCATCGTCGAGAAGGCGGTCGAGCGCATGCTTCCGCGTGGGCCATTAGGTCGCGTGCAGCTTGGAAATTTACGTGTTTATCCCGGGCCCGAGCATCCGCATGAGGCGCAAAAGCCTGAAACGCTCAATGTCGGCGCAATAAATCGCAAGAACGTGAGGAGTGCCTAGCCGTGGCCGAAACCATGCAATCGCTCGAAGGTCTGGCGACACTCAAGCCGGCCGCACCCGAGGCGCCCAAATACGAAAAGAAAGTCGATGCGCAAGGTCGGTCCTATGCGACCGGCAAACGCAAGAACGCGGTTGCGCGCGTATGGATCAAACCGGGCTCCGGCAAGATCCTGATCAATACGAAGGCGGTCGAGGTCTTTTTCGCGCGCCCGGTGCTGCGCATGTTGATCCAGCAGCCGCTGGTCGCGGCCAACCGCACGGGACAATACGATGTCACGTGCACGGTCTCGGGCGGCGGCCTGTCCGGACAGGCCGGCGCGGTGCGTCACGGATTGTCGAAAGCACTGACGTATTTCGAGCCCGAGTTGCGCGCCGCTTTGAAGCGCGGCGGCTTCCTGACCCGCGACTCGCGCGTGGTTGAGCGCAAGAAGTACGGCCGGGCAAAGGCACGCCGCTCGTTCCAGTTCTCGAAACGTTAGACAAGCGGATTACTTGCAAGGTTACAGAGGCCCGCCAAAATGCGGGCCTTTTGCTTGCGTTTTCGATTATTTCAAATTTGAGCAAATCCGTTGACGCGGTGGCGACCTTGTTGTGTGCTTCAGAGAGAGCGCAGGAAATTGATTACAATTCGCGGCAGTCTTTCATCGAAGCCCCTTTAAAAGTGCAACGGTTTACCCACGGCGCATGGCTATTTTACCGCCACGGTCCGGGTGCATTCCGGCTGGACCGAGGTGGGAGTTCGTATGTTGCTCGCAGGCGGCCTGCAATCCACGTCGTTGGATATGCCGACCTTGTCGTTGGTGGCGGTATGTGTCGCCGGCCTGCTGGGGCTATTCCTCATTATCGATTGGATGCAGCAGCGCAACGTCCGCGCATTCGCCTGGTGGGGCTCAGCCTATCTGATCGGCGCCTCGGCGATGGCGCTCGGCAACATGCCACCGTCGCTCATTACAATTCCGCTATCCGCGCCCGGCGCATTGACTTTCCTTGCCTGCGGCATGGTCTGGAACGGCGTCCGTCTGTTCCAGGGCCGGCGCGTGCTACCGCTCGCGACTTTCATCGGTGCGGCCATCTGGCTTGGTCTCGCGAGAATTCCGGGCCTCATGGAAAATGGTAACGGCCCGATTCTCGGCGCCATGATCGTTCCGGTCTACACGTTCTTCATCGCCATAGAACTCTGGCGTGAGCGGCGCAGAACCCGTTATTCACGCGCCGCGGCCATCGTGGTGCCGTGTCTGCATGCCGGGATCTTTCTGGTACCGCTGGCGATGCGCGCGCTCCTGCCGGAAGGCTATAACGCCGCGTGGCTGACGGTATTTACGCTTGAAGCAATTCTCTACGCCGTCGGCACTGCTTTCATCGTGATGCTGATGGTCAAGGATCACCACGTCCATGTCTATCGCACCGCGGCGTGCACTGATCACCTGACCGGCCTGTTAAATCGCCGCACCTTCCTCGATAACGCGCTGACGTTGTGCGCGAAGCAGGGCAAGCGCAGCGAACCGGTGGCGATGCTGATGTTCGATCTTGATCACTTCAAGTCGATCAATGATCGCTTCGGTCACGCCGCGGGCGATGAAGTGCTGCGCCTCTTTGGTCGCGTGGTGCGGGCCAGCACACGTATGGACGACATCATCGGCCGCTTCGGCGGCGAAGAATTCATCGCGATTGTCCCGGGCGGCCTGGAGAGCGCCACCAAGATCGCCGAGCGTGTCCGTGCCGGTTTCGAAAGAGCCGGGGTGACGGTCGCCGACCACGCCATCGGCGCAACGGTAAGCATCGGCGCCGCAATCTCCTACGACCCGGTCAAGTCCATCGACGCTCTGATCGCGCGGGCCGACGCCGCGCTTTACCGTGCCAAGCACGAGGGCCGAAATAGGCTTCACATTGCCGAAGAGGAAATGGCAGCCGAGCGGGCGCGCCTGATCGCCGCCGCGCGTCGCCCCCATGCCCAGCGTGTGCCGGCTTTTGCAAGAATTTCACGGCGCAGCACGGCCGCCTGATCGACCGCAGCCCGCGGCCGCCGGCCCGCAACCTCTCGTTTACCCTATTCGCTGTACGGTGCGCGCATGTGGCGTCCAATGAGTCTTGCCCGTACCGGCGCCGACACGCTTGAGGCCTATGCCGAGCGCGCCGGCGCTGCATTGGCATGCGCCTATTCGAACTCGGCCGAGTTTGATGCGGCCCTGATCGCCGAGCGCCGGGCCGCTGGCGTCTATGGCCCGCGCCGCCATCGCCGGCAGATGCTGATAACAGCGGTTGGCATTGCTGCCGGGCTTGCTGTGGTTGTTTTCCTGATCGTATGACGCATCCTTTCATCGGAAAAGAAAACGGGCTCTTCTTGCGAAGAGCCCGAAAAGTTGCATCGCGTATGCGATGGTTGGGAGGAACGCTTACGCCGAGTAGTACATGTCGTATTCGACCGGATGCGGGGTGTGCTCGAAGCGGATCACTTCCTGCATCTTGAGATCGATATATGAGTTCGATGAAGTCGTCATCGAACACACCACCCGCCTTGAGGAAGTCGCGGTCCTTGTCGAGGCTTTGCAACGCCTCGCGCAAGCTGCCGCAAACGGTCGGGATTTGTTTGAGTTCGGCCGGTGGCAGATCGTAGAGATCCTTGTCCATCGCTGAACCTGGATCGAGCTTGTGCTTGATGCCGTCGAGGCCGGCGAGCAGCATCGCCGCGAAGGCCAGATACGGATTGGCGAGCGGGTCGGGGAAACGGACCTCGACACGCTTGGCCTTTGGATTGGTCGTGTAGGGAATGCGGCATGACGCCGATCGGTTGCGCGCCGAATAAGCGAGCAACACCGGTGCTTCGAAGCCCGGCACCAGACGCTTGTAGGAGTTTGTCGTCGGGTTGGTGAAGGCGTTGATGGCCTTGGCATGCTTGATGATGCCGGCGATGTAGGACAGGCAAGTCTCGGACAGATCCGAATACTTGTTGCCCGCGAACACCGGCTTTCCGGCCTTCCAGATCGACTGGTGGCAGTGCATGCCCGAACCGTTATCGCCATACACTGGCTTGGGCATGAAAGTTGCTGTCTTGCCGTAGATCTGCGCCACCTGCTGGATGCAGTATTTGTAGACTTGCATCATGTCGGCCATCTGCGTCAGCGGCGAAAACTTCAACCCAAGTTCGTGCTGAGCCGATGCCACTTCGTGATGGTGCTTCTCGATCTTGGCTCCCATCTTGGCCATGGCAGCAAGCATCTCGCTGCGCATGTCCTGGGCGGAGTCTTGTGGCGGCACCGGAAAGTAACCCTTCTTGGTGCCGATGCGATGGCCGAGATTGCCGCCTTCATATTCGGTGGCAGTGTTAGATGGCAGTTCGATCGAGTCGAGCTTGTAACCGGTGTTGTACGGATCCGTCGCGTATTTGACGTCGTCGAACACGAAGAACTCGGCCTCGGGGCCGAAGTAGATCGTGTCGCCAACGCCGGTGGACTTCACCAGCGCTTCGGCCTTCTTGGCCATGCCACGCGGATCACGGTTATAGGGCTCGCCGGTAGTCGGCTCCAGAACGTCGCAAACCAGCACGAGCGTGGTCTCGGCGAAGAACGGATCAATACAGGCGGTCGCGGGATCCGGCATCAAATTCATGTCCGACTCGTTGATCGCTTTCCATCCGGCGATCGAGGATCCGTCGAACATGATGCCTTCGGCAAAAGTATCCTCTTCGATCATCGTGACGTCGAAGGTGACGTGCTGCCACTTGCCGCGCGGGTCGGTAAACCGGAAATCGACGTATTTCACGTCGTTATCCTTGATCATCTTCATGACTTCTTTGGCTGTCGTCATGGACTGCATTCCCCCTTATTTAATGAAATTGCCGCGAGGACGGTTGCCTGCGGATTAGATTGCATCAATTCCGGATTCCCCGGTCCTGATCCGAATGGCTTCTTCGATGTTGGAAACGAAAATCTTTCCGTCGCCAATCCGGCCAGTTTGAGCAGCGCGCCGGATTGCATCGATCGCTTTTTCCACCATGTCGTCGCCGAGCACGATTTCGATTTTCACTTTCGGGAGAAAATCGACGACGTATTCGGCGCCGCGGTATAGCTCGGTATGTCCTTTCTGTCGTCCGAAGCCCTTGGCTTCGGTCACGGTTATCCCCTGCAGGCCGACCTCCTGGAGTGCTTCCTTCACCTCGTCGAGTTTGAAGGGTTTGATGATGGCTTCGATTTTTTTCATTGCTCGTCCTTCCACCCAGCTCACCAGCACAGATTTGGCGAGCCGGCTACCGGTTAGCAGGTCCCGTGCCAAGCTGGAGAAATCAAAAATTCCTTTTTGTAACAGTATCTTATCAGAAGGTCGGCGGGCGGGTGCTGGAGTTGCCTAAACTTCGGCGCCCAGAAGTTAAGCAAACTGTCTAGATTTTAGCCAGCCATTGAAGACTTGTGGTGCGTCAATCCACTAGTCCGGAATCTTCGGTAGTCTTGAGTGATGATCGAGTTGCTTACGACAGCCGAAATGGCGGAAGCTGACCGGCTCGCGATTGCCGGCGGCGTCGCCGGTCTCGCGCTGATGGAGAACGCCGGGCGCGCGGTCGCCGAGGCGGCGGCCCGGATCCAAAGCCGGCGTGTCGTGGTGGTGACCGGCCCGGGCAATAACGGCGGCGATGGTTTTGTCGCGGCCCGCTATTTGGCCGAACGCGGCGCAGCTGTTCGCGTGAGTTTTGTCGGCGACAGGAAGCGCCTGAAGGGCGATGCGGCGCTCGCCGCCCAACGTTGGACCGGATCGGTGGAGGAGGCCTCGCCGGCTTCGCTCAGAAATTGTGACCTGATCATCGACGCGTTGTTTGGCGCGGGACTTGACCGTGAGGTGGACGGACTGCCGCGCGCGATGATTGTCGCCATGAACACGTGCGGCGTGCCGATCGTGGCAGTCGACCTTCCGAGTGGCGTGAACGGCACCACCGGCGGCGTGATGGGTACGGCTGTTGAAGCGACCCGCACCGTGACGTTCTTTCGGCGCAAGACGGGACACTTGCTGATGCCCGGGCGGCTCCACTGCGGGGTTATCGAGGTTGCCGACATCGGAATTCCGGCAAGCGTGCTCGGCCAGATCAAGCCTGCGACCTTCGCGGATGCGCCGGCGCTTTGGCGGGACAGTTTTCCGCGACTGGATCCGCGCGGTCACAAATATTCGCGCGGCCACGCAGTCGTGGTTTCAGGTGGACTGCCAACCACTGGTGCTGCTCGCCTTGCGGCGCGCACAGCGCTTCGGGCAGGCGCGGGGCTGGTCACGATCGCGACGCCGCGCGAGGCTCTGGCGGTCAATGCCGCGGCCAGCCTGGCCGTCATGGTGCGCCCGGTCGACGGGCCGTCAGAGCTTGCTGAATTCCTCGCCGACAAACGGCGCAATGCGGTGGTGCTGGGGCCGGGCGGCGGGGTCGGGCCAGCAATGCGCGAGCAGGTCCAGGCGGCCCTCGCCAGCGAGGCGGCGGTGCTCCTGGATGCCGATGCGCTGACGAGCTTCGCGGACGAACCCACCGCCCTTGTCTCGGCGATTGGCAAAAGGGGCGGCCGCGGCGTAGTTCTGACGCCGCATGACGGAGAATTTTTTCATCTATTCAATAGGATAAGTGATATTTCTAAATCTAATTCAAAACTCGAAAAAGTTCGGCTAGCGGCCGGAATTGTAGGCGCTGTTGTCGTATTGAAAGGCCCCGATACGGTGATTGCCGGCCCCGAACGGCGCGCTGGGATCGCGGACAATGCCCCACCGTCGCTTGCGACCGCCGGCTCGGGTGATGTGCTCGCGGGGCTCATTGCGGGCCTTATGGCGCAGGGAATGCCGCCATTTGAAGCCGCGAGTGCCGGGGTCTGGCTGCACGGCGAGGCGGCGACTGAATTTGGACCGGGGCTGATCGCGGAGGACCTTCCGGAGATGCTGCCACGCGTGTACCGGCGGCTGCCGGCCGGGCTCGCAGGCTGACCTCGACCTGCGGGCCCGGATGTGCAGGAACGGGCTGTTTTGCAGTGTTCTGTTGCCTGATGGAGCCGATAACCGTGCCTGCGCAGGGCCGTGGTTATGGCTTGCCTTTGCGGGTATCGCCGCGTTAAGCCCTGCCGGATTGCGGCGCCAGGATCTTCCTGAAACCGCCCCTTGCGGGCGTGGCGGAATTGGTAGACGCGCTGGATTTAGGTTCCAGTGGCGAAAGTCGTGGGGGTTCGAATCCCTCCGCCCGCACCATGACGAGGGATATTTAAAAGTGCGGGTGGCCAGCCCGTTTCCGAAACCGCTCGGGTACGCTGACTTGAAGTCTGGCAGGCGTCGCGCGAGTGCAAGCAACGAGTAGTGATCCATGCAGGTTACTGAAACACTGTCGGACGGTCTCAAACGTGAATTCAAAGTGGTCGTGCCGGCCGCCGAACTCGACGCCAAAGTCAATGAGCGTCTGGATGATCTGAAGGGCAAGGTCCGCATTAACGGCTTCCGCCCCGGCAAGGTGCCGGTGGCACACCTCAAGCGCGTCTATGGTCGCTCGGCCATGGCTGAGGTGATTGAGGCAACGGTACGCGACGCCAACAATCAGATTGTGAGCGAGCGCGGCTTCAAGCTCGCCGCCGATCCGAAGGTCACGCTGCCGACCGACGAAGGTGCGATCGAACAATTGATCGCCGGCAAGAGCGATCTCAACTACACGATGGCGCTTGAAATCGTGCCGCCGATTACTCTCGGCGATTTCAAGAGCATCAAGCTCACAAAACTCGTGGCGGAGGTCAGCGACGCCGAGGTCGACGAGGGCGTCTCGCGTATTGCCGACCAGAACAAGCCCTACACCGCGCGCGGTGAAGGCGAAAAGGCGGCCAAGGACGACCGCGTGACGATTTCGTTTGCCGGGACCATCAACGGTGAACCGTTCGAGGGCGGCTCCGGCGATGACGCGGTCGTGTTGATCGGCTCGAACACCTTCATTCCGGGGTTCGAAGATCAACTCATCGGCATTGCCGCCGGCGAAACCCGCACGCTGAAAGTGGCGTTTCCCGCCCATTACATGAAGCAGGATCTGGCCGGCAAAAATGCCGAATTCGTCGTCACTGCAAAATCGATCGAGGCGCCCGGCAAGGTCACCGTCGACGACGAATTCGCCAAGGCGCTAGGCCTGGAATTCAATCGCTAAACTGCGTGAAGCGGTTAAAGACCGCATCACGCGCGACCACGCGTCGATGTCGCGTCAGAAGCTCAAGCGTGCACTGCTCGATGACCTCGACAAGCTGCACAAATTCGATCCGCCGCCGACGCTGGTCGAGGAAGAGTTCGATCGCGTGTGGAAGTCGGTGCTTTCGGAGCTCGAGACCGAAGGCAAGACTTTTGCCGACGAAAACACCACCGAGGAGAAGGCCAAGGCGGAATACCGCGCGATTGCCGAGCGCCGCGTGCGGCTCGGCCTGGTGATCGCCGAGATCGGCGAAAAGAACAATATTACCGTCACGGAAGAGGAATTGAGCCGTGCCGTTATGGAGCGGGCCCGCCAGTTTGCCGGCCAGGAACAGCGGGTTTGGGACTATTACCGCCAGAATCCGCAGGCGGTGGCGGCCTTGCGAGCGCCGATATTCGAGGAAAAGGTGGTCGACTTCCTGCTCGAGCTTGCCAGCGTGAACGAGAAGAAGGTTTCGCGCGAGGAGCTCTACAAGGAAGACGAATCGACGGTCTGACGTCGCGCCGCCTTGCGCTCGCCGTTGTGGGAAAATAGATCGCCGGGTGTTCCGGTGCGGTTAATCTAGCCGGAATGATTCGCGTTAAGGAGATGAAATGAGAGACCCTCTCGATACCTACATGAATTATCTGGTGCCCATGGTCGTGGAGCAGACCAACCGTGGCGAGCGGGCCTATGACATTTACTCCCGGCTCCTCAAGGAGAGGATTATTTTCATTACTGGGCCGATCGAGGACGGGGTCGCCACCCTGGTCGTGGCGCAATTGCTGTTTCTCGAGGCGGAAAACCCGAAAAAAGAAGTGTCCATGTACATCAACTCGCCAGGTGGGGTGGTGACCTCCGGCATGGCAATTTATGACACGATGCAGTTCGTCCGGCCGCCGGTATCGACGCTCTGCGTCGGGCAGGCGGCCTCGATGGGATCGCTTTTGCTTGCGGCCGGTGCCAAGGGCCAGCGCTTCGCGCTGCCTAACGCCCGCATCATGGTGCACCAGCCCTCGGGCGGGTTCCAGGGCCAGGCGACCGACATCATGTTGCATGCCCAGGAGATTCTGAACCTGAAAAAGAGGCTCAACGAAATCTATGTGGCGCATACCGGCCAGTCGCTGAAAAAGATCGAAGATGCGCTTGAGCGTGACTATTTTCTCACCGCCGAGGCGGCCAGGGACTTTGGGCTGGTCGACAAGGTTATAGATAAGCGACCCGAGGAGACGAGCTCCAAGCCCGCCTGATGCGTGGTTCTATCCGGTTTTCACTGTGTGAGAACGGCCGCACGTTGCGGCCGTGGATGAAGCGTTATCGTTAATGGAATGTTGATTATCACGTCGTTAGCATGCTTCGCTTATGGTGTGGGGTGTGACGGGTGTGCGGGCCTTCCCAGAACAAGGGCCGCCGTGCTGGAGTTCAGGCGCGAAACTTGCTTCGTTGCGTGACGGTGGCTAGTCGAAACGAAGCTGGCCGCGGAAGTTACGGAAGCGTGTGACGGAGAATGGAATGAGCAAAGTCGGCGGCAGCGATTCCAAGAACACCCTCTATTGCTCGTTCTGCGGCAAGAGCCAGCACGAAGTGCGCAAGCTCATTGCCGGCCCGACGGTGTTCATCTGCGACGAGTGCGTCGAACTCTGCATGGACATTATCCGTGAGGAGAACAAATCCTCGCTGGTGAAGTCGCGCGACGGCATTCCGACGCCGAAGGAAATCCGCAAGGTGCTCGACGACTACGTGATCGGCCAGGATCACGCCAAGAAGGTGCTTTCGGTCGCCGTTCACAATCACTACAAGCGGCTCAACCATCAGGCCAAGCACAACGACGTCGAGCTTGCGAAGTCGAATATCCTGCTGATCGGACCGACCGGCTCGGGCAAGACCCTGCTGGCGCAAACGCTCGCGCGCATCCTCGATGTGCCATTCACGATGGCCGATGCGACGACGTTGACTGAAGCCGGCTATGTCGGCGAAGACGTCGAGAACATTATCCTCAAGCTGCTGCAATCCGCCGACTACAATGTCGAGCGTGCGCAGCGCGGCATCGTCTATATCGACGAAATCGACAAGATTTCACGCAAATCCGACAATCCGTCCATTACGCGCGACGTGTCGGGCGAGGGCGTGCAACAGGCGCTTCTAAAAATCATGGAAGGCACGATCGCTTCGGTGCCGCCGCAGGGCGGCCGCAAGCATCCGCAGCAGGAGTTTCTGCAGGTCGATACGACCAACATCCTGTTCGTCTGTGGTGGTGCATTCGCCGGTCTTGAAAAAATCATTTCGGCGCGCGGCCGGTCGACGTCGATCGGCTTCGGCGCCAAGGTGGTCGCGCCCGAGGATCGCAAGCAGGGCGAAATCTTCCGCGAGGTCGAGCCGGAGGACCTGCTCAAGTATGGCCTGATTCCCGAATTCGTCGGCCGCCTGCCGGTGGTCGCGACGCTGGAAGACCTCGACGAGGCCTCACTCAAGAAGATTCTGGTCGAACCCAAGAACGCACTGGTCAAGCAGTATCAGCGGCTGTTCGAAATGGAGTCGATCGATCTGACGCTAGCGGAAGAGGCGCTGGGCGCCATCGCCCGCAAGGCGATCGACCGCAAGACCGGTGCACGCGGCCTGCGCTCCATCATGGAGGGCATCCTGCTCGACACCATGTTCGACCTGCCCAGCCTGGAAGGGGTCGAAGAGGTCGTGATCTCGAAAGAGGTCGTCGAGGGAACGGCCCGGCCGCTTTACATCTATGCCGACCGCAGTGACCGGACGGCCGAGACCGGTAGTGCCAGCGCCTGATCAGGCTGTCGCCGCCAGGGTCGGGACTGCGTAAAAGCCTGCTGATTCGCACGATTTCCGGGTTGTTACCTGCGCGGGACTCGCTTCTACTGACCAAAATTGGCGCTTCTTGCGGACCCCTGCGCCTCGTCATACGTATTGCGTGTCAAATAAACCAGCCTACGAGCAATCGTATCTGGCTACCGACTGGGCGAGGGTTTCGTAACCTCCCTCAAAGCATGCTGGACTGATCTGTCTGGCATCTCCTTGCCCACACATACCGGCACTGTTGTGCGATGCCGCAACCGCGGGTCAATCGACAGGGGCACAACAAAAGGACAGGCCAATGACCACAAAACCACGACCCCAGCTGCAACCTGGCGAAACCCGGGCCTATCCGGTTTTGCCGCTGCGCGACATCGTGGTGTTTCCGCACATGATCGTCCCGCTCTTTGTCGGCCGTGAAAAGTCGATCAAGGCGCTGGAAGAGGTGATGCGCTCCGACACCTTTATTCTGCTTGCCACGCAGAAGAATGCTTCTGATGACGACCCGTCCACCGACTCGATTTTCGAAGTCGGGACGCTGGCCAGCGTGTTGCAACTGCTGAAGCTGCCCGATGGCACCGTCAAGGTGCTGGTCGAAGGCGCGACGCGCGCGAAGGTTCTAAAATACACGGATCGGGTCGACTATTACGAAGCCGACGCGACCGCGCTTGCCGACGACATGGGTGACCGCGTTGAGTCGGAAGCCATGGCGCGCTCGGTCGTCAATGAATTTGAAAATTATGTGAAGCTGAACAAGAAAGTGTCGCCCGAAGTTGTCGGCGTGATCCAGCAGATCGAGGATTACGCCAAGCTCGCCGACACGGTGGCTTCGCATCTCGCCGTCAAGATTCCAGACAAACAGGACATCTTGGAGACGCCATCCGTCACCCAGCGCCTGGAAAAAGTGTTGGGCTTGATGGAGAGCGAGATTTCCGTTCTTCAGGTCGAAAAGCGCATCCGGACCCGCGTCAAGCGGCAGATGGAGAAGACCCAGCGCGAGTACTACCTCAACGAACAGATGAAGGCGATCCAGAAGGAGCTCGGCGACGAGGAAGGTCGCGACGAGCTGCAAGAGCTGGAAGACAAGATCAAGAAAACCAAACTTTCGAAAGAAGCTCGCGAGAAAGCGACGCACGAGCTCAAGAAGCTCCGCCAGATGTCGCCGATGTCGGCGGAAGCGACGGTCGTGCGCAACTATCTCGACTGGCTGCTCTCGATCCCGTGGAGCAAGAAGAGCAAGGTCAAGAAAGATCTCAGGCTGGCCGAGCAGATCCTCGACGCCGATCACTATGGCCTGGAAAAGGTCAAGGAACGGATTGTCGAATACCTCGCCGTGCAACAGCGCGCCAACAAGCTCACCGGACCGATATTGTGCCTGGTCGGCCCTCCCGGCGTCGGCAAGACCTCGCTTGGCAAGTCGATTGCGAAAGCGACCGGCCGTGAGTTTGTGCGCGTGTCGTTGGGCGGGGTGCGTGACGAGGCCGAGATCCGCGGCCATCGCCGCACCTATATCGGCTCGATGCCCGGCAAGATCATCCAGTCGATGCGCAAGGCCAAGACCTCGAACCCGCTGTTCCTGCTCGACGAGGTCGACAAGATGGGCGCCGATTTCCGCGGCGATCCGTCATCGGCGCTGCTTGAGGTGCTCGACCCCGAGCAGAACCATACGTTCAACGACCATTATCTCGAGGTCGACTACGATCTGTCCAACGTGATGTTCATCACCACGGCGAATACGCTCAACATTCCGCCGCCGCTGATGGACCGCATGGAGATCATCCGGATCGCCGGGTACACGGAGGATGAGAAACTCGAAATCGCCCGTAAGCACCTGATCCCGGCGGCGGTGGCCAAGCACGGCCTCGATCCGAAGGAATGGTCAATCGACGACGAGGCATTGCTGCTCATGATCCGCCGTTACACGCGGGAGGCGGGTGTTCGCAATCTCGAGCGCGAGCTCTCGACCCTGATCCGCAAGGCGGTGAAGGAGCTGATGACCTCGAAGAAAAAGGCCATCGCTGTCACCGCGGCGAATCTCGGCGACTATATTGGTGTGCCGAAATTCCGCTACGGCGAAATCGAGGCCGAGGATCTGATCGGCGTGGTCACGGGTCTTGCCTGGACCGATGTGGGCGGGGAACTGCTCACCATCGAAGGAGCGATGATGCCGGGCAAGGGCAGAATGACCGTCACCGGCAATCTGCGCGATGTGATGAAGGAGTCGATCTCGGCGGCGGCGTCCTATGTCCGCTCGCGCGCGGTTGCCTTCGGCATTGAGCCACCTTTGTTCGACAAGCGCGACATCCACGTGCACGTGCCGGAAGGTGCGACGCCGAAGGATGGGCCATCGGCCGGCGTTGCGATGGTCACCGCCATTGTTTCCGTCATGACCGGCATTCCGGTGCGTCGTGACGTCGCTATGACCGGCGAAATCACGCTGCGCGGTCGCGTGCTGCCGATCGGCGGACTGAAGGAAAAACTGCTTGCTGCCGCGCGTGGCGGCATGAAGACCGTGCTGATCCCGGAGGAAAACGCCAAGGATCTGGTGGAGATCTCCGAAACGATCAAGAAGGGCCTGGAGATTGTTCCTGTCACGCGCATGGACGAAGTTCTGGCGCGCGCTCTGGTACGCCCGCCAGTGCCAATCGAGTGGGACGAGGCGAGTGCCAAGCTCGCCGCCGAAGCCGCTGCGGCGGAGCCAGCAGTGGACGAGGACGGCTCCGGCCTCACCGCCCATTGAACACGCTCTGCCAATGTGAGATCAAAAACGGCGCCTAAGGGCGCCGTTTTCGTCTCAAGAGCGTGGTCGGTTCGTGGCAGGCGCGAGTTTCAAGCGGGAACAACGCGAAACTTGCGGCTGGACCATCGGCGCAGGCCTTGAAGGTGTTCTTTGGGGCAATTGGACCGGAAAGATCGAATATCTTTATGTCGATCTCGGACATGTGTCTGGATCGTTTGCGACAACGCTCACCTCAGTGACCGGCGGGAGCCTTGTCGCGGGCTACAATACGCATGTGACTGACAATATCGTGCGGGCCGGCATTAACTACGCATTTCATTGACGGATCTTTTTCCTAGCGCTGCTGGGGACGGTTCTGCCGACCGACACGGATTCCCTCGTTTTTACGGGATATCTGTGAGTATACCAGTTCCCTATGCCGCAAAGCTCGGGCAGACTCAGCCTGCCCGATTCGGACGTATCAAGGAGGCATTGACTAAAATGATGTCGAAGTCCCAGCTCATTCAAGAAATCGCCGATAAGCATCCGAACAATTTGTCGCGAAAGGATGTCAAAGGCGTCATCGAGTTGCTCGCGACGATAGGATACAAGGAGCTCAAAAAATCAGGGACTTTCCTTGTGCCCGGATTTCGCGAAGTTCGTTGTTATCAAGAAGCCCGCAACAAAAGAGCGGGCTGGTATCAATCCGTTCACAAAAGAGCCAACGGTATTCAAGGCTAAACCGGCTCGGAAGATCGTCAGGGCTCGGCCTGTAAAGGCCGCCAAAGACGCGGTCGCATAGCGATCATCGTTTTGACGCGCGGCATTGGACTTGCGCGGGTGAAGGCGATTGTCGGCCCTTCATCCGCGGTCCGCGCCGGCTTTCGGGCTCGTCGAACACCACATCGGTGGCGCGACGCTGTCGCGCGCTGCCTGATTAACCCTCAACAGCGGGGGTAACAGCTTGGTGGGCGGTGACGGACTCGAACCGCCGACATCCTGCGTGTAAAGCAGGCGCTCTACCAACTGAGCTAACCGCCCACGATCAACTCCCGCGTCATGCCAATATCGCGCGACCGCGGTCCGAGGCAAGCGCGCAAATTCGGCACAAAAAAACGGCAGACGAAGAGCGATTGCTCCTTGCCTGCCGCTATTCCCCGGAGGGTCGGGCAGAAGTCGTCAGATCGACTCTTTCAATTCTTTGGACGCGCGGAACGCGACCTTTTTGCTTGCCTTGATCTGGATCTGTTCGCCTGTCGCAGGATTGCGGCCAATGCGTGCGGCGCGCTTGCGCACCTGCAGGATGCCGAGACCGCCAATGCGAATGCGCTCGCCCTTCTTCAGTGCGTTGACGATATTTCCAACCAGATCGCTGAGCACGGTCTCCGCCTGCTTCTTCGACATTTCATGCGTTTCCGCGAGTGCCGCGGCGAGATGCTTGAGCGTGACGGTCGGTGGTGTCGGAGCTTTTCCAGGAACCATTGCCATCAGTGGGACCCTCCTCTTGAATCCGCGAGCTTGGCGAAGCGCCAAACACTCCGCCCGAATAGACGATTCGGGGGCGGTCTGACCATCAATTCTTCTAGGTAAATAAGGCTTTTTCGCAATTTCCGTGGGTGAGGACGCCTTTACCTTGACTTGGTATAGGCCCGTCTATAACTCGAACGCACGCCCGCGGGGGCGTAGCTCAGTTGGTTAGAGCGCTGCCCTGTCACGGCAGAGGCCGCGGGTTCGAGTCCCGTCGCTCCCGCCATTTAATCAATACCTTAGCCATGATTTCGGGCAATAAAACCGGCGCCTTTTGGTGCCGGAAAATGGCGATCGAGGCGGTCCAATGACCTCCGTCCGGGCGATGTTTTTTGACGTCTTTGGGACCCTCGTCGATTGGCGGACCTCGGTCTCCCGAGAGGCGCTGCGCATCCTCAAACCGCTTGGGTATAACCTGGACTGGGCGGCGTTTGCGGATGCCTGGCGGGGGGAATACCAGCCCGGGATGGAGGAGGTGCGGGCTGGCCGCATCCCGTTCTGCAAACTCGACGTCCTGCACCGGCGCAACCTCGAGCGATTTATTCCGCGCTTCGGCTTGCGCGTTCTTCCGGACGATGTCCTGCACGAACTCACGCTTGCCTGGCATCGGCTCGATGCGTGGCCCGATGTGTCACTGGCACTCAGACAACTCAAGACAAAATTTCTGCTCGCACCGGTCTCGAACGGAAATATTTCGCTGATGGTCGACCTCGCGCGCCGCAATGATTTTCCGTGGGACGCCATCCTCGGCGCGGAAGTGGCCGGTGATTACAAGCCCAAGCCGCATGTCTATCTCGCCGCCTGCGCGGCCTTCGATCTCGAACCGGCGCAATGCATGATGGTGGCCGCCCACAGCAGCGATCTTGCGGCCGCTGCCGCATGCGGCTTGCGGACCGGCCACATTGCCCGGCCCGACGAGCACGGGCCAGGCACTGGCGAGACCGTACCAACGGTACCGGTCGACGTGGCGGGTAAGGATCTCGGCGATCTGGCGCTGAAGCTCGGCGCGCAATAAATTCTTGTCATTCCGGGACGCCGCGGAGCGGCGGACCCGGAATCCATACTCCGCAGCGCCGGGATGATGGATTCCGGGTTCGCTCGCTTTGCTCGCGCCCCGGAATGACAGCTAGCCCTTGTACACCGGCTCGGGCTGCGCGAAGAAACTTGCCAGGATGTGATAGACCATCATGTAATTCTTCTGCTGGAAGCTCGCGTGCGAGACGCCGGACATGACGGTGAACTGCTTGTCCGGATTCGGCAGCTTCTCGAAGAAATTCATCAGGTCCTGCAGCGAGGCGATGCCATCGTGCTGGCCGCGCATGATCAACGTCGGCGCCTTGATCTTTTCCGGGTCCACCACGGGCAATCGCGAGCACATGTCGACGTAAGTTCCGGTCGGCACGGAATCGTCGAGTGCGGTCACCGCATCGGCGAATGCCTCGATCACCTTGCGCTCGGCAGTATCAGGATGGTCGCGATCAAAGATCGAATGGATGAAGGCCTTGTCGATCGGCCGGCGGTTCTTCGCCCGGAATTCGGGAAGCTTCTTACGGCGCTGCTCGAGCGTGGGCGAGCCTTCACCGGTCCACACCATGGCATCGAGCGCAAGACGCGCGACCAGCTCGGGATGCCGCTCGGCGAACATTGCGGCGCGCAGCGCGCCTGATGAGATGCCGTACACGAGGAAGGGCCGCTTGCCGCGCAGCTTCTGGATATAAAGTGCTGCCGCATAGCAATCGTCGGCGCCTTGCGAGATCGGCGCATTGTTGTCGCGGTCCTTGGTGGAGCGGCCATAGCCCTCCATGTCGACGCACCAGCAGTCGAAGCCGAGGCGCGCGAAGTGATCCATCGCCGATGAATCGTGCCGCCCCGGCACCTGAAGGTCGAAGGTCGGCTGCGAAGCCATCGACGAGCCATGTACAAACAGGATGGTGCCGCGCGTCTTGGCCGGCTCACCCGCGCATTTTTCGAACAGGAACAGCTTCACGCCGCCGTCTTTTGTCGTCCAATGGTCCTCACCTTTGATTGGGGTCTTAGTTATTTCATTCATCGTGCACCTGTGGCGTGAGACCATAGCTTACCCGCTCGTCCCCGCGGAAGCGGGGACCCAGCGCTTGGTCGAAAGAACGGGATTCCCGCTTGCGCGGGAATGAGCGGAGTGTGTGTCGACGGCGGATGTATCCTAGTTAATCGGCGGAATGTGATTGGCCTTGATGACGGTCGCCCATTTCGCAACCTGGGCGTCCATGAAAGTCTTGAACTCGGGCTGCGTCATCACGATCGGGGTCGCGCCGGTTTTTTCCCAGGCTTCCTTGATGTCAGGACGCGCCAAAATCTTTGTGATTTCGGCGTTGAGTTTGTTGAGGATTGGCTGCGGCGTTCCGGCCGGCGCCATGAATCCCACCCACAAGGTTGCCTGAAAGGCGGGCACGCCGGCCTCTGCGATTGTCGGGACATCGGGCAGGATCGCCGAGCGCACCTTGCCGCTGGTTCCGAGCGCGCGCACCAGCCCCGCCTTGATCATCGGCGCCATGGTCGGCACCGAATCAAACAGGACCTGGATTTGCCCGCTGAGAATGTCATTGCGCGCTCCGGTGGAGCCTTTGTAGTGCACATGCACGATGTCGATGCCCGTGAGGTTCTTCAGGAGCTCGCCCGCCATATGGTAGTTTGAGCCAGGCCCAGAGGAGCCGTAGTTGATCGTGCCGGGCTTTGCGCGGGCGAGCGCCAGCAATTCGCCCAGAGTCTTGGCCGGCACCGACGGATGCACGACGAGCACGAGGTCGGTGTCAATCAGCGGCGCGACCGGCACCAGATCGCGCATGAGCTGATATTGCTTGTGGCCGTAAAGCGTCTCGTTGACGGTCTGCGTGCCCGACACCATCAGCAGCGTGTAGCCATCCGGCGCCGCCTTCGCGACGACCTCCGTTCCGATGGTGGTACCGGCGCCCGGGCGATTCTCCATGACAAACGTCTGGTGCAGGGACTTCCGCAATTCTTCCGCGATGGCGCGGGCATAAACGTCCGTCGGGCCGCCGGCGCCGAACGGTACAATCACCTTGACCGGCCTCGACGGGTATTCATCGGACTTGGCGGGCAGCGTCGAGACGATGACGCTGCCAGCGAGCGCAAGCAGGGCTGAAAAGTGTCGCAGGAGCTTCATGCTGTTTCCCAAATTCATCCGGGTGCCGCCGCCGGCGCAGACTATCGAGGGCGGTTCGCGCCGCTGTCAATCGTGGGAATATTCCCCGTGTTTCGGTCTACGATCGCTCGTGGATGCCGCCCAAGGTTGGCTTGCCACCCCAACACCGCTGCGCTAAGCCTCGGTCGCTCCCGTTCTGGAGGCTTTTCCATACAAGCCGAAGGCCTGGTTGTGCGGGGTCACCGGCGCCTTTCGGGCTGCCGATCAGTCCAAGGCGGGCGTATATCGGGGTGGGTCGGGGCTGTACGCTTGAGGTCGCGATGAGCGCATTGCTGCTGGATTACCTGCCACTGGTTGTCTTCATTGCAGTCGCGCTCGTCATCGGGCTCGCGCTGCTGATCGCCCCCTTTATCGTCGCTTACAAGCAGCCGGATCCCGAGAAGCTGTCCGCCTATGAGTGCGGGTTCAATGCCTTCGACGATGCACGTATGAAATTCGACGTGCGCTTCTATCTGGTGGCAATCCTTTTCATCATTTTCGACCTCGAGGTGAGCTTCCTGTTCCCGTGGGCGATTGTGTTCCGGAAAATCGGCCTGTTCGGCTTCTGGGCAATGATGGTGTTCCTTGGCGTTCTCACCATCGGCTTCATATATGAGTGGAAGAAGGGGGCGCTCGAATGGGATTGATCTGCCCATGACCCTGGTCGCATCTGCACCAAAAGGCATTCTCGACCCGAATACCGGCAAGCCGGTTGGTTCGGACGACGCATTTTTCACCGGCGTGAATACCGAGCTCGCCGACAAGGGCTTCATTGTCACGGCCGCCGACGACCTGGTCACGTGGGCACGCACCGGTTCGCTGATGTGGATGACGTTCGGTCTGGCGTGCTGCGCCGTCGAGATGATGCAAATGTCGATGCCGCGCTACGATGCCGAGCGTTTCGGCTTTGCCCCGCGCGCCTCGCCGCGGCAGTCGGATGTGATGATCGTTGCCGGAACGCTTACCAACAAGATGGCGCCGGCGTTGCGCAAGGTTTACGACCAGATGCCCGAGCCGCGGTACGTGATCTCGATGGGGTCATGTGCCAACGGCGGCGGGTATTATCACTACTCATACTCTGTCGTGCGCGGGTGCGACCGCATCGTGCCGGTCGACATCTATGTGCCCGGCTGCCCGCCAACGGCGGAAGCGCTGCTTTATGGCGTGATGCTGTTGCAGAAGAAAATTCGCCGTACCGGCACGATCGAGCGCTAGGCAGGGCCGCATGGACGAGACGCTCGACAGGTTGGGCCAAACGATCAAGAACGCGCTCGGCGCTTCAATCATGGGGTATGAGGTCGCTCGCGGCGAACTGACGGTCTGTGCCAATGCTACAGACCTCATCAAGGTGGTGGGTTTTCTTCGTGACGATCCGGCATGCCAATTCATCAACATCATTGACATCACCGCGGTCGATCGGCCAACGCGAGAGCAGCGTTTCGATGTCGTCTATCACTTCCTGTCACCGCGGCTGAATCAGCGTGTACGGCTCAAGGTTGCGACCGATGAAACGACTCCGGTGCCGTCTCTGATTGATCTATTCCGCGGCGCTGACTGGTTCGAGCGCGAGACCTATGATCTCTATGGCGTGCTGTTCACCGGCCATCCCGATATGAGGCGCATCCTCACCGACTACGGTTTCGAGGGACATCCGCTGCGAAAAGACTTTCCGCTAACCGGTTTCGTCGAGGTTCGCTACGACGACGAGCAGAAGCGCGTGGTCTACGACAAGGTCTCGCTGGCGCAGGAATTCCGCAGCTTCGATTTCCTCTCGCCGTGGGAAGGCACGGACTACGTGTTGCCCGGCGACGAGAAAGCCAAGGCTGAAGGCAAGGGGTCGTAAGTATGAAAGCGACCCTGCAGCCCGGTCTCAAGCATTCGTTCTCCTACGTGGTGCCGGAGAACAAGACAGTTCCGTACACCTATCCGGAATCACCGATCATCGCGGCGATGCCGAAGGTGTTTGCGACCGGGTTCATGATCGTGCTGATGGAATGGACCTGCGCGCAGCTGATGGCGCCTCATCTTGATGAGGGCGAGGGCAGCCTCGGCACCCATGTCGATGTTTCGCATCTCGCTGCGACCCCGCCCGGGCTGAACGTCAAGGTCGACGCTGAGATCGTCGAAGTGCGGGGCCGCAAGATCGTGTTCAAGGTTCGCGCCCATGACGGCATGGACCTGATTGGCGAAGGCCGTCACGAGCGCGTCGTCGTGGCATGGGAGCGCTTCAACGCCAAGGTTGCGGAGAAGGCAAAGTCGGCGACGGAGCTGGTAAGCTGATGGCCGAAACCGCGGTACGCAATTTCACGATCAATTTCGGACCGCAGCATCCTGCCGCGCATGGCGTGCTGCGGCTGGTGCTCGAGCTCGACGGCGAAGTGGTCGAGCGCGTCGACCCTCATATCGGCCTGCTTCATCGCGGCACCGAAAAGCTGATTGAGGCCAAGACCTATTTGCAGGCGGTACCATACTTCGACCGGCTCGACTATGTCGCGCCGATGAATCAGGAGCACGCGTTCTGCCTGGCCGTGGAAAAGCTTCTCGGCATTCAGGTGCCCAAACGCGCGCAATTGATCCGCGTGCTTTATTCCGAGATCGGTCGTCTGCTGTCGCATCTGCTCAACGTGACCACGCAGGCGATGGATGTCGGCGCGCTCACGCCGCCGCTATGGGGCTTCGAAGAGCGCGAAAAACTGATGGTGTTCTACGAACGCGCATCCGGCTCGCGCATGCACGCGGCCTATTTCCGGCCGGGCGGTGTGCATCAGGACCTGCCGCCGAAGCTGATCGACGATATCTATGCATTTTGCGATCCCTTTCTCAAAGTAGTCGACGATCTTGACGCCTTGCTCACCGGCAATCGCATCTTCAAGCAGCGCAATGTCGATATTGGCGTGGTCTCGCTTGCGGACGCCTGGAATTGGGGTTTCTCGGGCGTGATGGTGCGCGGCTCGGGCGCAGCCTGGGATCTGCGCAAGGCGCAGCCTTACGAGTGCTACACCGAGCTCGAATTCGATATTCCGATCGGCAAGAACGGCGATTGCTTCGACCGGTATCTCATCCGCATGGAAGAGATGCGCCAATCGACCAAGCTCATGAAACAGTGCTGCGACAAGTTGCGCTCGCCGGCTGGCCAAGGTCCGGTCACCGTCGATGACCACAAGATCGTTCCTCCCAAGCGTGACGAGATGAAACGTTCGATGGAGGCACTGATCCACCACTTCAAACTTTACACTGAAGGCTATCACGTGCCGGCCGGCGAGGTTTATGCCGCGGTCGAGGCGCCGAAAGGCGAATTCGGCGTGTATCTCGTCGCCGATGGCACCAACAGGCCGTACAAATGCAAGATCCGCGCGCCTGGTTTTGCGCACCTGAGTGCGATGGACTTCCTGTGCCGCGGTCACATGCTCGCTGACGTTTCCGCCATTCTCGGCTCGATCGACATTGTGTTCGGGGAGGTTGATCGATGACGCCTTATCCCTATCCCCTCCCGTCATGGCCGGGCTTGTCCCGGCCATCCACGACTTTCTTACTTCCGAAGACGTGGAAGCCCGGCACAAGGCCGGGCATGACAAAGAAGGAGGTCGAACGATGAGTGTCCGCCGTCTCGCCCCGCCTGACGTGCAGCCGAAAGAGTTTTCCTTCAACAGGGAAAACATGGCTTGGGCCAAAGAGCAGGTGAAGAAATATCCGGAAGGCCGTCAGCAGTCGGCGATCATTCCGTTGCTGTGGCGCGCACAGGAGCAGGCCGGGGGCTGGCTGCCGGAGGCGGCAATCCGCCATGTCACCGATTTCCTCGGGATGGCGCATATCCGCGGGCTGGAGGTCGCGACCTTTTACACGATGTTCAATCTGCAACCGGTCGGGAAATTTCACGTGCAGCTTTGCGGTACCACGCCTTGCCGGCTGCGCGGTGCCGACGATCTGGAGAAAGTCTGCCGCAAGCGTATCGGCGAGCAGGGCGACGTCACCAAGGATGGCAAGTTTTCCTGGGTCGAGGTCGAATGCCTCGGCGCGTGCGTCAACGCGCCGATGGCGCAGATCAACTACGACTACTACGAGGACCTGACCGCCGTGAGCTTCGGAAAGATCCTGGATGATCTCGGTGCAGGGAAGAAAGTGAAGCCCGGACCGCAAATTGACCGGCAACTCTCGGCACCGGTCGGTGGTGCAACGACGCTGAAGGAAAAGACCTGATGCTCGCTGACAAGGACCGTGTGTTCCGGAATCTCTACGGCGCGCACGATTGGCGTCTGAAAGGCGCCCGTGCGCGCGGGGCCTGGGACGGCACCGAGAAGATTTTGGAAAAGGGCCGCGATGCCATCATCGAAGAGGTGAAGACCTCGGGCTTGCGCGGGCGCGGCGGCGCCGGATTTCCGACCGGGCTCAAATGGTCGTTCATGCCAAAGAAATCGGACGGCCGTCCGCATTATCTCGTCGTCAACGCGGACGAATCGGAGCCGGGCACCTGCAAGGACCGCGAAATAATGCGGCACGATCCGCACCTTTTGGTCGAAGGATGCCTGATCGCCGGTTTCGCGATGGGCGCCAACACCGGCTATATCTATGTCCGCGGCGAATTCATTCGTGAGCGCGAACGTCTTCAGACCGCTATCGATGAAGCCTACGACGCCAAGCTGATCGGGAAGAATAACGTCAACGGCTGGGACTTCGACCTCTACGTCCACCATGGTGCCGGCGCCTATATTTGTGGCGAAGAGACGGCACTCCTGGAAAGTCTGGAAGGAAAAAAGGGCCAGCCGCGGCTGAAGCCACCGTTCCCGGCGAACGTGGGCCTCTACGGCTGCCCGACCACGGTGCAGAACGTTGAATCAATCGCGGTCGTGCCGGACATCATGCGTCGCGGCGCATCCTGGTTCGCCGCCATCGGCCGTCCCAACAATACCGGCACCAAGCTGTTTTGCATTTCCGGTCACGTCGAAAAACCGTGCAGCGTTGAAGAAGCCATGGGCATTCCGTTGCGAGAGTTGGTGGAGACGCACGCGGGCGGGGTGCGCGGCGGCTGGGACAATCTGCTGGCGGTTATTCCGGGAGGCTCGTCGATGCCGCTGGTTCCTGCCGGCAAGGATCAGGCCGACAGCCTGTTGATGGATTTCGATGGCTGTCGCGACAAGAAATCTGCGCTCGGCACCGCGGCCGTGATCGTGATGGACAAGTCGACCGACATTGTTCGCGCCATGGCGCGCATCTCGTATTTCTACAAGCATGAAAGCTGCGGCCAGTGCACGCCGTGTCGCGAAGGCATGGGCTGGATGTGGCGCGTGCTTACCCGCATGGCGGAGGGCCGCGCGCAGAAGCGCGAGATCGACATGCTGATGCAGGTCACCCAGCAGATCGAAGGCCACACCATTTGCGCCTTTGGCGATGGCGCGGCGTGGCCGGTGCAGGGCTTGCTGCGGCACTTCCGTCCGGAAATTGAACGGCGCATCGACGAATATACGCGCAATGCCGATGCACACGGCGCGGTACGCGAGGCGGCGGAGTAGCTCCATGCAACAGCCGCCCAATTCTCATCTTGCTCAACTCAACATCGGGCGTATTCGCTACGAGATCGAAGATCCGCACATGGCGGATTTCACGAACAATCTGGCGTTGGTGAACGGGCTCGCGGAACGGACGCCCGGCTTCGTCTGGCGCTATATCGACGAAAGCGGCAATTCAACTAGCACGCGTCCCTACGCCGACCCACGCGTCGCCGTTAATCTATCGGTGTGGGAGAACGTCGAGGCGCTTGAGCGCTTCGTTTATCAGACAATTCACAGGCGATTCTACAGCCGGCGCGCCGAGTGGTTCGAGCATTTTGAGCAACGGTATTTCGTGATGTGGTGGGTGCCCGCTGGACATCGGCCAAGTGTTGAAGAGGCAGTGAGCCGGCTTGAACACCTGAATCAGCACGGACCGAGTGACCATGCGTTCGATTGGGCGAGCGCGTCGGTACAACTCTGGAAGACGGCACGTTGCACGCCGGGCGAATCGGCCGCATGACGAACAGCGCTCGCCATCTCGCCCAGTTCAATATCGCGCGGGTCAAGTATCCGCTCGATGATCCGCGCATGGCGGAGTTTGTCGAGAATGTCGAGCGTGTGAACAAGCTCGCGGAGCAGATCGATGGCTTCGTCTGGCGTCTGCATGACGCGAGTGGTCATGCCATGAACATGACGGTCTATGACGACCCGCGCATCCTGCCGAACCTTGCCGTCTGGGAAAACGTCGAGGCGCTCGAGCGCTTCGTGTGGCAGACGTTGCATCGACGCTTCTATGGCCGCCGCCGCGAATGGTTCGAGCCGATCGATACACCGCTGGTAATGTGGTGGATCCCGGCCGGACACCGGCCGGATTTGGCGGAAAGTGTCGCGCGTCTCGATCATCTCAAGGCGCATGGCCCGAGCGATTACGCGTTCGGTTGGGCAAATGTCCCGGCCGCACAACTCTGGAAAGAGGCTCGCTGCGACAATCCAAGCGAGCACGCGGCATGATGAAGTTCGGACAGTGGGGCCGGGGGAGGCAACCCATGGAGCACGACCATGACCTTCGAAAACACGAACTTGCGCTGCAAGGATTGCAGGTTCTGGTGGCCGACGCCGGAAGGGACCGGACATGATCCCAGCCGCGATCGCTCGCTCCTTGGTCAATGTCGCCGGCGCTCGCCACCGGCCGCCGTTGTCGATAAGCCGGACCACGGCAAGCACTATCCGTCCTGGGCGTCGACCAGGCGGGAAGACTGGTGCGGCGAACACGAACATATTCTGCATTGACGGCGTGGCCGAACTGAAGATCTGGAAAAGATGACCAAAGTCATTGTTGACGGGAAAGAGATCGACGTTCCGCCGGAGTACACGCTGCTCCAGGCCTGCGAAGCTGCGGGCGCGGAAATTCCGCGCTTCTGCTTCCACGAGCGTTTGTCGATTGCGGGCAATTGCCGCATGTGCCTGATCGAGGTCGTCGGAATCCCGAAGCCGCAAGCTTCCTGCGCAATGGGCGTGAAGGACTTGCCGCCGAACAAAGACGGCTCGCCGAAAGCCCTCAACACCAAGACGCCGATGGTGAAGAAGGCGCGCGAAGGCGTGATGGAATTCCTGCTGATCAACCACCCGCTTGATTGCCCGATCTGCGACCAGGGCGGCGAATGCGATCTGCAGGACCAGGCCATGGCCTATGGCGTGGATGCGAGCCGCTACAGCGAGAACAAGCGCGCCGTCGAGGACAAATATATCGGCCCGCTGGTCAAGACCATCATGACGCGCTGCATCCACTGCACGCGCTGTATCCGCTTTGCGACCGAAGTGGCCGGCGTGCCCGAGCTCGGGGCTATCGGCCGCGGCGAGGACATGGAGATCACTACCTATCTCGAGCAGGCGATGACCTCGGAGCTGCAGAGCAACGTGGTCGATCTTTGCCCGGTCGGCGCGCTCACGTCCAAGCCCTATGCATTTGCGGCTCGGCCGTGGGAACTGGGCAAGACTCAATCTATCGACGTAATGGACGCTGTCGGCTCCGCAATCCGTATCGACACGCGCGGGCGTGAGGTCATGCGCATTCTGCCGCGCGCCAACGAGGACGTGAACGAAGAGTGGATTTCCGACAAGACACGTCACGTAGTCGACGGCCTGCGCACGCAGCGACTCGACCAGCCTTACGTGCGCATCAATGGCCGACTGCAACCGGCAACCTGGAAACAGGCCTTTGACGTTGTCGCCGCAAAAGTGGCTGCAGCGCCGCGGAACCGCATTGGCGCGCTGGCTGGACAGCTGGCCGGCGTCGAGGAAATGTTCGCGCTGAAATCGCTCATGACTGCGCTCGGCGTTGCCAACATCGATGCGCGTTATCCGGGATCGCCGCTCCATCCAAAGCACGGCCGCTCCAGTTATCTGTTTAATTCAACCATCGCCGGCATCGATCAATCCGATGCCATCATGCTGATCGGCACCAATCCGCGCCGTGAAGCGGCCGTGCTCAATGCACGCATCCGAAAGCGTTATCTCAAGGGCAACATTGCGATCGGGATGATCGGCGAGAAGGCCGATCTGACCTACCCGTTCACTTATTACCTGGGCGCCGGGCCCGAGAGTCTCGCGCAATTTGTGGACCTTGCGCCGGTGAAGGCTGAAAAGCCGATGTTCATCATCGGGCAGGGCGCGCTCAATCGCCCGGATGGCGCCGCGGTTCTGGCCTTGGCGGCGAAAGCAGCCGCGTCACTCGGCGTGATCAAGGACGGCTGGAACGGATTCAACATTCTGCACAGCGAGGCGGCATTGGTGGGCGCGCTCGATATCGGCTTCGTGCCCGACGAGGGCGGCATGGGTACTGCCGCTATATTGAAGTCCGGTGCGCTTGATGTGTTGTTCCTGCTCGGTGTTGACGAGGTCGAGGCGCCTCCGGGCAGTTTCGTCGTTTACATCGGCACCCATGGTGACCGCGGCGCGCATCGCGCCGATGTGGTGCTGCCGGGCGCGGCCTATCCGGAGAAATCGGCGATTTACGTGAATACCGAAGGCCGCGTGCAGATGACAAGCCGCGCTGCGTTCCCGCCGGGCGATGCGCGTGAAGACTGGGCAATTGTGCGTGCGCTATCCGAGGTATTGGGCAATAGGCTTCCCTTTGATTCACTTGGCGCCTTGCGCCAGGCATTGTTTGCAGCGCATCCGCATCTCATGCGTGTCGGCCAGATCGAGCCGGGCGAGGGCAAGGACATCGGCAAGCTCGGGAAGCTTAACGGCAACATCGACAAGGCGGCGTTCGCTTCCGCCGTATCCGACTTCTACCTCACCAATCCGATCACGCGCGCCTCCGCCATCATGGCGGAATGTTCGGCGCTCGCGCATGCGGCAGCCAGGACCGCGGCGGAGTAGGGCGCATGATGGAATTCTTTTGGACTTACCTCTGGCCGCTGATCATCATCGTGGTGGAGTCCGTGGTTTTGCTGGTGGTCCTGCTGGTTGCTGTTGCTTACGTCCTGCTCGCCGACCGCAAGATCTGGGCGGCCGTGCAGATCAGGCGCGGCCCCAATGTCGTGGGCCCCTGGGGTCTGTTTCAGTCCTTTGCGGACCTGCTGAAATTCGTGGTGAAGGAGCCGGTGATCCCCGCCGGCGCCAACAAAGGCGTCTTCCTGCTGGCCCCGTTGATCTCGTGCGTGCTGGCTCTAGCGGCCTGGGCCGTTATCCCGGTCAATGCGAAATGGGTGATCGCGGACATCAACGTCGGCGTGCTCTACATTTTCGCAATCTCGTCGTTGATGGTCTACGGCATCATCATGGCGGGCTGGGCGTCGAACTCGAAATATCCGTTTCTCGCCGCGCTGCGCTCGGCAGCGCAGATGGTGTCCTACGAGGTCTCCATCGGCTTTGTCATCATCACGGTTCTGCTGCTTGCCGGTTCGCTCAATCTCTCGGCTATTGTTGAGGCTCAGAATGGCCCCTACGGATTCCTGAACTGGTACTGGCTGCCGCTGTTTCCGATGTATGTAGTGTTCTTCGTTTCGGCTCTGGCGGAAACCAACCGGCCGCCCTTCGACCTGGTGGAGGCTGAATCCGAACTGGTTGCCGGCTTCATGGTGGAATATGGGTCGACGCTCTACATGATGTTCATGCTCGGCGAATACGTCGCGATCTGCACCATGTGCGCGATGGCCACCATTTTCTTTCTGGGTGGGTGGTTGTCGCCGATTCCTTATCCGCCGTTCACCTGGGTGCCCGGCGTCGTGTGGTTCACGATCAAGGCATTCGGGTTCTTCTTCCTGATCGCCATGGCCAAGGCCATGGTTCCACGTTATCGCTACGATCAGCTCATGCGGCTCGGCTGGAAGGTGTTCCTGCCGCTGTCGCTGGCGATGGTGGCGATTGTCGCCGCCGTTATCCAGTACGGCGACCTGGCAAGGGCGGCGATGAAGTGAGGATGCCATGAGACTCGATCGCGCGGCCAAGGGCCTGTTCCTGATGGAGTTCGTGACCGGCTTTGTGCTGGCCATGCGTTATTTCTTCCGGCCGAAGGCGACCCTCAATTATCCATTCGAGAAGGGGCCTATATCGCCGCGTTTCCGGGGCGAGCACGCATTGCGCCGCTATCCCAACGGCGAAGAGCGCTGCATTGCCTGCAAGCTATGCGAGGCGATCTGCCCGGCGCAGGCCATCACCATCGAGGCGGGACCTCGACGCAATGACGGCACGCGCCGCACGACGCGCTACGACATTGACATGGTGAAGTGCATTTACTGCGGACTTTGCCAGGAAGCCTGCCCGGTCGATGCGATCGTCGAAGGACCGAATTTCGAATTCGCCACCGAGACGCGCGAAGAACTTTACTACGATAAAGAACGGCTGCTTGCGAACGGCGATCGCTGGGAACGCGAGATTGCCAAGAACCTCGCGCTCGATGCGCCTTACAGGTGACGGCGATGAAAATGACGCTTCATGTCCATCGCCGTCATGGCCGGGCTCGTCCCGGCCATCCACGCCTCACTTCGGGAGAGGTCGTTAAGACGTGGATGCCCGGCACAAGGCCGGGCACGACGGGGGAAAGCGTGGAGCGCAATTCATGATTGTCGCCGCGCTGTTCTTTTATCTCTTTGCCGGCATCTGCGTGGCCAGCGCTGTCATGGTGATCGCGGCACGCAATCCCGTGCATTCGGTGCTTTATCTCATCCTCGCGTTTGTCAATGCCGCCGGCCTCTTCGTGATGATGGGCGCCGAATTTCTCGCCATGATCCTGATCGTGGTTTATGTCGGCGCGGTCGCGGTGCTTTTCTTGTTTGTCGTAATGATGCTCGACGTCGATTTCGCCGAGCTCAAGCAGGGCGTCCTGCAATATCTCCCGATCGGCATGCTGATCGGCGGCATTTTTCTGGCCGAACTGCTGCTCGTTGTCGGCGCCTGGGCGATCGGGCCAGGCATCCCGCAGGCGATCACGGCGCCTATACCGGCCAATATCTCGAACACCGAAGCGATCGGTCTCGTGCTCTACACGCGCTACGTCTACTTCTTTGAGGCCGCGGGCATGATCCTGCTCGTTGCGATGGTCGGCGCGATTGTGCTCACCCTGCAGCATCGTCCGCGTGTGCGCCGCCAGGACATTGGCGAGCAAGTTGCGCGCAAGCCGTCGGCATCGATCGAGGTGGTCAAAGTTCGCTCGGGCCAAGGTCTGGGGAGCAATATATGACCATTGGCCTCGGTCATTATCTTTCGGTTGCCGCCATCCTGTTCACGCTGGGAATCTTCGGCATTTTCCTCAACCGCAAGAACGTGATCATCATCCTGATGTCGATCGAGCTGATCCTGCTCGCGGTCAACATCAATCTGGTTGCGTTCTCCACCCATCTCGGGGACATCACCGGGCAGATCTATGCGCTGCTGGTGCTCACGGTCGCGGCAGCAGAGGCGGCGATCGGGCTTGCAATTCTGGTGGTGTTCTATCGCAACCGCGGCTCGATCGCGGTTGAAGATATTAATCTGATGAAGGGCTGAAAGTGATTTTGTATTTGACGCCAAAAAAAGTTGTCATGGCCGGGCGTAGCCGTCCGAAGGACGGCGTGCTTTCGCACGCCTATGTCCCGGCCATCCACGCCTTTCTTTTTGTTGCCAAGACGCGGATGCCCGCGACAAGCGCGGGCATGACGAAGACGGGTCGATAAGCGAATGTATCAAGCGATCGTCTTTCTCCCCCTTCTCGGCGCCATTCTCGCCGGCGTGATCGCGCTTGCCGGCGCGCGCGCGCGTTTCCCGGGGAAAGGCCCGGCGGCGGGTGGGGAGGACCATGCGACGGATCACGGCGGGCATCATGGCGGGCCGGGTGTGCATGGCGGTGCGGTCGTCCATTCCTCGCATCACGAGGCGGAAGAACACGAGCCCGCGGCGGTGGGCTCGCGCACGGCCGAACTGATTACAACGACGCTTCTGCTGATCTGCATGATCCTGTCATGGATTGCCTTCGTCGATGTCGGCTTTGCGCATCACGACATGCGCGTGCCGGTGTTTACCTGGATGACCGCCGGCGACCTCAAGGTTGAGTGGTCGCTGCGGATCGACACGCTGACGGCGGTCATGCTGGTGGTGGTGAATACCGTATCGGCTTTCGTACATCTCTACTCGATCGGTTACATGCACGAAGATCCGTACCGGCCGCGCTTCTTCAGCTATCTGTCGTTTTTCACTTTCGCGATGCTGATGCTGGTGACGGCGGACAACCTGGTTCAGCTGTTCTTCGGCTGGGAAGGCGTCGGTCTCGCGAGCTACCTGCTGATAGGGTTCTGGTACCACAAGCCGGAGGCGAACGCGGCCGCCATCAAGGCCTTCATCGTCAACCGCGTGGGCGATTTCGGTTTCGCACTCGGCATATTCGCGGTGTTCATGCTCACTGGCGCGATTGACTTTGAAACCGTATTCGCGCAGGCACCTGCACTCACCGGCAAGATGATCAATTTCTTCGGCTGGCAGGTCGACGCGCTGACAATCACATGTCTGTTCCTGTTCATGGGCGCGATGGGCAAGTCGGCACAGTTCCTGCTGCACACCTGGCTGCCCGATGCGATGGAAGGGCCGACACCGGTGTCCGCGTTGATCCACGCGGCCACCATGGTGACAGCCGGTGTTTTCATGGTGGCGCGGCTGTCGCCACTATTCGAACTCGCCCCCAACGCGCAAGCCTTCGTGACCTTGATCGGTGCGATCACTGCGATTTTCGCTGCCACCATCGAACTCGTACAGAACGACATCAAACGCATCGTCGCCTATTCGACCTGTTCGCAGCTCGGATACATGTTTGTTGCAATGGGGGTGGGGGCCTACTCGGTCGGCATGTTCCATCTGTTTACGCATGCCTTCTTCAAAGCGCTGCTGTTCCTTGGCTCCGGCTCGGTGATCCATGCGATGCATCACGAACAGGACATCCGCCACATGGGCGGGCTGAAGGATCGCATCCCTTACACGTACATCGTGATGATCATCGGCACGCTGGCGCTTACCGGCTTTCCGCTCACGGCCGGCTATTTCTCAAAGGATGCGATCATTGAGGCCGCCTATGTGGGCAAAAATCCGTTCGCTCTATTCGCGTTCATCTGCACGGTTGCGGCCGCGCTGCTCACCTCGTTCTATTCCTGGCGCCTGATCTTCAAGACTTTCCATGGCGAACCGCATGACCGCCAGCACTGGAAGGACGCGCACGAGAGCCCGATGGTGATGCTGATTCCGCTTGGATTCCTGGCCATCGGCTCGGTGCTCGCCGGCCTGCCGTTCAAGGAAATCTTCGCTGGCCACGGCGTCGAAGGGTTCTTCCGCGAGTCGCTCGCTTTCGCCAAAGGCAACAGCGTGCTCGAGGACATGCACCACGTGCCATTGCAAATCGGCATCCTGCCGACCGTGATGATGGCGCTTGGCTTCGTGATCGCCTGGCAGTTCTATATCCGGCGTCCGGATATTCCGGTCGAGCTCGCGCGCCAGCACGACTGGCTTTACCGCTTTCTGCTCAACAAATGGTACTTCGACGAGCTGTATGATCTGATTTTCGTGCGGCCAACCAAATGGATTGGCCGCGAGCTCTGGAAGAAGGGCGACGGCTGGTTGATCGACGGTTTTGGACCGGACGGCGTGTCGGCCCGCGTGCTCGACGTAACGCGCAATGTGGTGCGATTACAGACCGGTTACCTCTATCACTACGCCTTCGCCATGCTCATTGGCGCAGCCGCCTTCATCACCTGGTTTATGTTCGCGGTGCGCTAGCATGATCCCGAAAAGTGGAAACCGGTTTTCGGACAAGATCATGCGTCAAGGAAAACGATGAATTTGAATTGGCCCATTCTCTCGGTTGTCACCTTCCTGCCGCTCTTTGGGGCGGTGCTGATTATGGTGATGGTGCGCGGCAACGAGCGGTTTGCCCGCGGCACCGCGCGCTGGATCTCGCTGTGGGCCACGCTGGTGACCTTCGCGTTCTCGCTGGTGATGGTCTGGCGCTTCGATGCGAGTTCCCCGGAATTCCAGTTTGTCGAGAAATACAACTGGCTCGGCATTGCCTCCTATCACATGGGTGTTGATGGCATTTCGCTTCCCTTCGTGATCCTCACCACCGCGTTGATGCCGATCTGCATTCTGGCGAGCTGGACCGCGATCCAGACGCGGGTCAAGGAATACATGATCGCCTTCCTG
This sequence comes from uncultured Alphaproteobacteria bacterium, assembly GCA_963815055.1. Lineage (GTDB taxonomy): Bacteria > Pseudomonadota > Alphaproteobacteria > Rhizobiales > Xanthobacteraceae > Pseudolabrys. The sequence continues at coordinate 315,356 of CAWFEU010000003.1, forward strand.
GTGCTGGAGACCCTAATGGTCGGCACTTTCTCGGCGCTCGATCTGGTGCTGTTCTATCTGTTCTTCGAGGGCGGCCTGATCCCCATGTTCCTGATCATTGGTGTCTGGGGCGGTCCGCGCCGTGTCTATGCCAGCTTCAAGTTCTTCCTCTACACACTGCTTGGTTCGGTCCTGATGCTGCTCGCCATCATGGCGATGTACTGGGACGCCGGCACCACCGACATCGTGACGCTGCTGCGGCACGGGTTCCCGCTCGGCCTGCAGAAATGGGCGTGGTTTGCGTTCTTCGCTTCGTTTGCCGTGAAGATGCCGATGTGGCCGGTGCACACCTGGTTGCCGGATGCGCATGTCGAGGCGCCGACCGCGGGCTCGGTCATCCTTGCCGCCATCCTGCTGAAGATGGGCGGTTATGGCTTCCTGCGGTTCTCGCTGCCGATGTTTCCCTCCGCCAGCCACGAATTCGCGCCGTTGATCTTCACGCTGTCCGTCGTCGCCATCATCTACACCTCGCTGGTGGCGCTGATGCAGGAGGATGTGAAGAAGCTGATCGCTTACTCGTCGGTCGCGCATATGGGTTTCGTCACCATGGGTATTTTCGCCGCCACGACCCAGGGTGTCGCCGGCGGCATCTTCCAGATGATTTCCCACGGCATTGTCTCTGGCGCTCTCTTCCTGTGCGTCGGCGTGGTCTATGACCGAATGCATACGCGCGAGATCGCTGCCTATGGCGGGCTGGTCAACCGCATGCCGGTCTATGCCTTCGTGTTCATGGTGTTCACGCTGGCCAATGTCGGCTTGCCGGGGACTTCCGGTTTTATCGGCGAGTTCCTGTCGCTGATCGGCACCTTCAAGATCAACGTCCCCGTCGCGACCATCGCCACATTCGGTGTGATCCTGTCGGCGGCTTACGCCTTATGGCTTTACAGGAAGATGATCTTTGGCAACCTGAAGCCGGCACTGGAGGGCATCCGCGACATCGGTTGGCGGGAGAGCGTCATTTTTGCGCCGCTGGTTATCCTCACCATTTTGTTCGGCGTAGCGCCAAAGCCGGTGCTCGATATGTCGGCAGCCGCCGTTGCCCAGCTTCTCGACAATTACAACCATGCCATCGCCGCCGCCAAAACCGCCTCGGTTGAACGACAAACGTCATTCCGGGGCGCCCGTGAAACGGGCGAACCCGGAATCCAGATAGAAATTCCGGCCCTCGTTTTGGATTCCGGGTCCCGCGCTGTGCGCGGTCCCGGAATGACCGGGGAGGGGATGGCGGAAATCGAGCGATCTGTGAGCGCGCGATGATTCCAATTTTGCAAAATTCCGGATTGATGCCGCTGCTTCCCGAGCTCGTGCTCGCGATCGGCGCAATGGTGATGCTGATGTTCGGTGTCGCGGTGGGCCAGGGTCCGCGCGGCGCGGCTATCGTCAACGCCTTCTGCATTGCCATCCTGGCGTTGGCAGGGTTTGCCGTGGCGATGATGCCGCCGGGGCGCGAGTTATTGTTCGGCGGCAGTTTTGTGGTTGACGATTATGCGCGCTTTCTGAAGTTGCTCACGCTCACCGGGTCGGCAGGCGCACTGGTGCTTTCGCTGGACTACCTGACGCTCGAGAAAGAGCAAAAATTCGAATATGGCGCGCTCTTCCTGCTTGCTACGCTCGGAATGCTGATGCTGATCTCGGCGTCGGACCTGATCGCGCTCTATCTCGGCCTTGAGCTGATGAGCCTGCCGCTCTACGTGATTGCGGCCTCCAACCGCGACAACGTGCGTTCGACTGAGGCGGGCCTGAAATATTTTGTGCTCGGCGCGCTGTCGTCCGGTATGCTGCTCTATGGCGCGTCGTTGATTTACGGTTTCACCGGCACCATCAATTTTGCCGGCATCGCCAAAGTGACCCAAGGCGGCGCCAGCATCGGGCTGATCTTCGGACTGGTGTTTCTGTTCGTCGGCTTCTGCTTCAAGATTTCCGCGGTGCCGTTCCATATGTGGACGCCCGACGTCTATGAGGGTGCGCCGACGCCGGTCACAGCCTTCTTCGCCGCCGCGCCCAAGGTCGCCGGCATCGCCATTTTCGCGCGCGCGACGGTCGTGGCCTTTCCCGGCATCACGCATGAATGGCAGCAGATCGTGGTGTTCGTATCGATCGCCTCGATGGCGCTTGGCGCTTTCGCCGCGATCGGCCAGCGCAATATCAAACGGCTGATGGCTTACTCGTCGATTGGCCATATGGGTTTTGCGCTCGTCGGCCTTGCCGCCGGTACGGCCGAGGGTGTGCAGGGCGTTCTGATCTACATGAGCATCTATGTCGCGATGACTCTCGGCACTTTTGCCGTGATCCTGGCGATGCGGCGCGACGGAAAGCTCGTGGAAAACATCAGCGACCTGTCGGGGCTTTCGCGCACCCATCCGACCACCGCGTTTTTCCTGGCGGTGCTGCTGTTTTCGCTCGCCGGCATCCCGCCGCTCGCGGGATTCTTCGCGAAATATTTCGTGTTCCTCGCCGCCATCAAGGCGGGGCTCTTTACGCTCGCCGTGATCGGCGTGCTCACAAGCGTAGTGGGCGCCTATTACTATCTGGCGATCGTCAAGGTCATGTATTTTGATGAGCCGGCGCGCAGCTTTCAGCCGATGCCGGGGTTGTTGCGACTGGTGCTTGGCCTTTCAGGCCTCGCCAATATCCTGTTCTTTGCCTATCCGGCGCCGCTGGTGGGCGCAGCGTCAGTCGCGGCGAAGTCGCTGTTCTGACGTCAATCGAGATGTACCGCGAAGCCACGGGCCTGGCGGGGGTCCGGCACATCGTTTACGAGACGCTCGGCTCCACCAACGCCGAGGCGCTGGCGCTTGCACGTGCCGGCGAGCGCGGTCCGTTGTGGATCACCGCGCAAAGCCAGAGCGCGGGGCGCGGCCGCCGCGGCAATGCATGGATATCCCCGCCGGGCAATCTCTACGCGACGCTTCTGCTCACCGAACCGTCGGCGCCCGGCCTGGCACCGCAGCTCTCCTTTGTCGCCGCGCTTGCCTTGCATGACGCGGTTGCGGCCTGCGCGCCTCAGCTTGGCCCCGCGTTGAAAGTGAAATGGCCGAATGACTTGCTCATCGGGCCGGCCAAACTTGCCGGCATCCTCATTGAAGGGGAGAATGATCCCGTTTTTGCCGTCGCGATCGGCATTGGCGTCAACTGCGTTGCGCATCCATCTGATGTCGCCTATCCCGCGACCGACCTCGCAGCCAATGGCGCGCTTGTCGCGCCCGATGCCTTGCTGTTTGAATTGGCGACGTCCACGCAGCACCGCCTCGCGCAATGGGACCGAGGGCAAGGCTTTGCCGCGACCCGAGCCGAATGGCTCAAACGCGCGGCCGGCCTCGGCGAGATTTTGCGCGTGCGGGTGGCGGCGCGCGAGCTGGCGGGCCGTTTTCAGGGTCTCGATGATGATGGGCGCTTGCTGCTCGAGCAGGACGGTGGCGTGACTAAAATCACGGCCGGCGAAGTTTTCGGGATTGGCTCACCATGAAAGCAAGGCATCGCCCCAATCTCCGTTCGTTCCCGCGCATAGCCCGTCCGAAGGACGGCGTGCTTCGCACGCCTATGCGGGAATCCAGGGCCGCAAATACAGCCGCTGCGATTTATCCGCCTGAAGTCCCCAGCGCAAGTCGGCTTTAGCCGACTTGCGCACGATCAACCGCCAACATCGGGTAAACCGGACGTTGGCCCGCGGGGACGAACCGGTGAAAGGGGTGCTCGCTAATGGCCGGTACCCAGAATCTGGTGTTTGCGCCGCTTGGCGGTGTCGGCGAGATCGGCATGAATTTGTCGATTTACGGGGTCGGCGACGAGCGGCGCCGGACCTGGCTGGCGATCGATCTCGGCGTTTCGTTCGCTTCGGAAGAACATTTGCCGGGGATCGATCTGATCTTGCCCGATATTCGCTACCTGGTGGAGGAGCGCAAGAACCTTGCCGGGCTCGTACTGACCCATGCCCACGAGGACCACTACGGCGCGCTCATCGAGCTTTGGCCGCGGCTGAAGGTGCCGATTTACGCGACCCCATTTACGGCCGCATTGCTTGAAGCAAAGCGCGCGAGCGAGCCGGGCGCACCCGAAATCCCGGTGACGATCATCCCTGTCGGCGGCCGCTTCACCGCAGGGCCGTTCGACGTCGAACTGGTGACTATGGCGCATTCGATCCCGGAATCGAATGCGCTCATCATCCGCACGTCCGGTGGGACCGTTCTGCACACCGGCGACTGGAAAATCGATTCCACGCCGATTCTCGGCGATCGAACCGACGAGCAAAAGCTGCGCGCGCTTGGCGAGGAGGGTTGTCTCGCACTGGTCGGTGATTCCACCAATGCCGTGCGTGAAGGCCGCTCGCCGTCGGAAGCCGACGTCAGCAAAACCATTGGCGAAATCATCAAGAAAGCGCGCGGCCGCGTGGCGGTCACCACGTTTGCGTCGAATGTCGGGCGGTTGCGTTCCGTCGCCGAAGCCGCAAAAGCAGCGGGCCGTGAGGTCGTCGTCATCGGACGCGCCATGGAGCGCGTCGTTCAAATTGCACGAGAGACCGGCTATTTCGATGGCGTGCAGGATTTCCGGCCGATGGACGCCTATGGGTATCTGCCGCCCAACAAGGTCGTGGCGCTATGCACCGGCAGCCAGGGCGAGCCGCGTGCGGCCCTTTCACGCATTGCCGAAGACCAGCACCCGGAAGTGACGTTCTCCCATGGTGACACCGTGATCTATTCCGCGCGTACCATTCCGGGTAACGAAAAGGCCGTCGGGCGGGTCATAAATCTGCTCATCGAACAGGGCATCGAGGTCATCACCGACCGCACGCATCTCGTACACGTGTCGGGCCATCCGCGCCGCGCCGAACTTGAGGAGCTGATCGGCTGGGTCAAACCGAAGATCCTTATCCCGGTGCACGGCGAGGCGTTGCACCTGCACGAACACGCGGCGCTCGCGCGCCGTTGTGGGGTGCCCGAGGTCCTGCAATGCCGCAACGGCGACCTGATGCGCCTTGCGCCCAACGCGGGCCTGATCGACGAGGTGCCAGTGGGCCGACTCTACAAGGACGGCATGCTCCTCGTCGAAGCGGACGCGCGCACGGTAGCCGACCGCAAGCGGCTGAGTTTTGCCGGCACGGTGTCGGTCGCGCTGGCCGTCACCGACAAAGGCGAACTGGTCGACGACCCCTCGCTCGATATGATTGGCATTCCGGAACGCGATCGCGACGGCGGCTCGATCCACGAGGCGGCCTATGACGCGATTATTGAGACCATCAATTCCTTGCCGCGTGCGCGCAAACGCGATCCCGATGCTGTCGGCGAAGCTGTGAAACGCGCCGTGCGCGCCGCGGTCGCCCAACGCTGGGGCAAAAAGCCGATGTGCTACGTGCATGTCTTGACGGTATGATAAGACGCTGGAACCGAGGACAGTCATGATCGGTCGTCTCAATCACGTTGCTGTCGCCGTGCGCGATATCGCGAAAGCGACGGCTGTGTATCGCGACACCTTGGGCGCAAGCGTTTCGGAAAAAGTGCCGCAGCCCGATCACGGCGTTTCAACCGTTTTCATAACGTTGCCCAACACGAAAATCGAATTGCTCGAGCCGCTCGGCGAGGGCTCGCCGATTGCCAAATTCCTTGAGAAGAACCCCGACGGCGGGATTCATCATGTCTGCTACGAGGTCGACGATATTCGCGCCGCGCGCGACACGCTCAAACGCCAGGGCGCGCGCGTACTCGGCGACGGCGAGCCGAAGATCGGCGCGCACGGCAAGCCAGTTCTTTTCCTGCATCCGAAGGATTTCTGCGGCACGCTTGTCGAGTTGGAACAGGCATGAACAAGCCTTTCGTCATTCCGGGTTCGCCCGCCGACGCGGCGCCCCCGAATGACAAAGCCATAGGCGACGAGCGCAACAATGAATACCAGCACCGTCATCGCGATCTATTTTCTGATCTGGTGGATAACACTGTTTGCAGTATTACCCTGGGGAGTTCGCAATCAGGAAGAGAGCGGCGACGTTGTGCCGGGCACCGATCCCGGCGCGCCGGTCTTGCACAGGATGTGGCGCAAGCTTGGCTGGACCACAGTGTTTGCCACGGTCGTTTTTGGAATTCTCTATGTGGTCTACACTCAGGGTCTGATTCCGTACGACATGCTGATGGCAATTTCCGGCCCGCCGCACCGCTGAGTCCACATGACGAAAAAAAGAGCAGGGCACAAAGCCCTGCTCGTCGCATTGATAAATCCCTGCCCCGGCGTTTATTTGTTTTCCGGGTGGCTGCGATTGACGCGCCCAGGACTTGCTTCCCTCCCAAGACTTGGACCGCAGTTTGGAGCCGGTCTTGCCGCCGGATTCCGCTCTTACGGATGCTGTGCACGCTAACCGATCATCCTAATGCTGTCACCACTATTTGTGACGTCAGCGCTCGATAACGATTGGGGCATCGAGCACGATCGGCCCGCCCTGACTTGGTTGAACAATTACTCGCGCCGTCCAGATGCCGGAATGTGCGATTGTCATGCCCTCAATCAGCCACGTTCCGTCGGCCTGTTTTACGGCCGTCCGTTCGAGCGTATGGCCTCCGGCGGTTGGCGGGTCGAGCGCGAGGCGTACATCCTTTGCCGGGAATAGCGAGAGGTCCTCGCGCGATACGCGTATCATGACGTCGGTGCGTCCGGCGCGACCGGGATCGATGGTGACGTCCGCCATAGCCTCTGCCGTATGGATGTGCACAAAAGCGGCATCGGGCGGAATGCCTACCGAAGCGGCATGTACATGCGCGGCTGGCGGTAGCGTTCCGAGGATGCCGACAAATAGCAGCACACAGAGTCCGAGGCAGATTTCTGCCACAGTGTTGCGTTGGAGACCGTGGAACGCAGCCGGCTTCGGCAGTTGTGGTGTCAGGTAAAAACGATTCACTGCGGCAAGGGCGATCATTGCGCCGAACAGACCGATCTTGAGCGCCACCAGCCTCCCATAGTCTGTGACGATGATCGCACGAGGGGTGCCCAGAAGATTCAGCTGTTGATGAGGCCGCTGGCGAGCAAGGCTCCGACGCTCAGAATGCCCAGAGCCGAAAACCGAGCGGTGACCTTGACCGCAAGCGTGCTGCGGTGGCGCTGTGTGCCGCGGCCCGTTTGCCACAGCAATAGTGCAAAGGCGGGCAAGCCACCGAGCCAAGCGCCGGCGGCGAGCAAATGGAGCATATCGGACGCGAGATGAAGCTCGCCGCCCGGTCCCGGCGTTGCTCCGGCGTGACCGACCATTGCAGGCAACGCCAGAAAAGCGGCCGCAGCGGTAACTTGTAACCACCGTGTCGCTGGCCACAGCAATAGAAGCCCGAGCGTCAGCGCAAGCGCGAGCCGCACGCACCACACTAACCCGAAGCGGGTATCGGTCAGAACTGACCAGGCGCCGCCATGCAGGCACACATCGGCGATCGTTGCGCCCAGAATGTCGGACGCCAACACGACCAGCCAGACCGCGCCCGACAGCACGGCGATTGCGAGCGCGAGCCAGACCACCTCGGTCAGCTGGCGGCGTAGCATCACGATCGCTGTCGAACCTGCCGCGTGTGCCGCAGGTTCAGCCACCACCGCAACGAAGCAGATTGTGCCGGTCGCCAGCACGGTTGCGGTAAAATGGACAGCGCGTGCCAGGATCAGCGGATCGACCACTTGAGGCCTCGCGCCGTCATCACATCTTGTGCATCGGATCGCTCCTCGGTGGCATCGACATTCCGCCGGGTTGCTGCGCACCGATCCCTTCGACATCGAGGGTGACGTCAACCTTGCCCGCCTTTTCGAAATTCAATGTTACCGGGATTTTGTCACCCTGCTTAAGCGGGGCTTTCAGCCCCATTAACATAAGGTGATAGCCGCCCGGCGTGAGCGAGACGCTCTTTCCTGCTCCGATCGGCAGACCGCCGGGAAGCTCGCGCATTTTCATGACATTGTCCTGCATCGACATTTCGTGGATTTCGACTTTACCAGCCGCGGGAGACGAGGCTGATACAAGTCGATCGGCTGCGGGACCTTTGTTGGTGATCGTCATGTAGCCAGCGCCTATTTTAGCGCCGCCCGGTGTCGCGCGGCTAAAAGGCCTTTCTATCGATATCGGACTCGTTGATTGCGCATGTAGTGTCCCGACACCCAGCATGAGCGCCAGGGTTGCAAGAATAACTGTACGTGAGGGCATACTCATATTGTTCTCCTTTTGCGAATGAGGCTACGGTCCGACGTGGAAGCTGAAGTCGCCTTGCGTGCGGTGTGTGTCGACCGACAAGACGCGCCAGATCACCTTGTATGTTCCCGGCGACAAGGCCTTAAGCGATACGCGTAGCTGCGTGCCGTCGCCACCAACGCTGGCCTTACCGGCCGTGACGGACGCGCCACTTTCATTACGTACTTCAATCGAGCTGAAGGCAGGCTCAAGCTTTTGTGTGAACCAAAGGACCATCTCCCTCGGTGCTGGCGATACGGTGCTTCCAACTCTTGGCGCGGCGTGGTCGAGAAAGGCATGCGCAAAGCCATTGCCAGGTGCCGCGGCAAGGACGAGGGCAGAGAGAGCGAAAGTGATAATGCGCATGATCATTGACCGAGCCTCGGCCTCCCTGAGGCGATGCCGTTTCCGAAGATCGGCCGCCCGATGCTGGTGGGGAAGATATCGTCAAGGAAGAAGTGCAATTGACCGATGACACCGACGCTGGTTCCGCTTTGCCGGTTCACCGGAATCATGGCTTCAACCGCGACCTGGTAAGTGTTGCCGACGTAGATCAAACCTGGGTTGATTGTGCCGGTAGTCACCGTACCGGATGTTGCCGTGTTCGAGACCGGCGTCTGCATTGATGCTTCAACGATAGGGATCAGGTGATTGACGAAATCCGGCAAGCCGAGATCGACCACCGCGGATTTCAGATAAGGCATACTGTATTGAAGCGTCGCGCCCCAGTTGAGCACGCGCGGATTAAACTCGGTATCGATGTCCTGGTCGCCGGTGTCGGGATTGACGGTTGCTGTTGTGGTTTGCGACACGCCGGGGATCGCGTAACCAACCTGGCCGGTGATTGCGAAGGGTCGCGCCCAGTCCAAGCTCGAAGGCAGGTCGCCAAACCCTTTTCCGAAGTAGAGGGTCGGTGTGTAGACCGTGAAACGTTCGGCACCGATATCCTGCGCGCCGCTACCGCCCCATTCGATTTCGAGCCCCGCTGACATCACAAATTCATGCTCGGGGTTTTTGAACAGCCGATATTTGAACGTTGTCTCCAGATTTCTGGAATCCGCGCGCGCCGTTCATGGTGGGACCGCCAGGCGCGTAAAGGCGTGACCACGTCGGCGCGAAGGACACCGCAAAATCTTCCGTGATGCGCTTCGAAAACTCGGCTGACAGGTCGAACTGCTTGAAGGATGGATCGTCGCCGGTTTTCGACAATGATATTGTTGGCAGCGCTAGTTCGTCATTGACGCCGGGGTCGTCGATGGCGAGCGTCGCCGGAAAAAACCGGTTGCCGACGATCTCGTGCGCGTGCGCGAGTGTCGTCGATGCCGCAAGGCCGGCAGCAAGCATGGCCAAAGGCCATGAATTCTTGAACATGGAAAACTCCAGGATCGTGATGACGGAATTGGTTTGGCCGCACGTCGGCGACCTATTGCGTCAGGCGATAACCGGAGGACCTCGGGCGAGCTTGGGATCGGTGGCGATATCGTCGTGCCGCGCGAAATCGGCAGGGTATAGGACCCGCAATATTAGCACTGGCTCAAAGCGGGCAGTCACCACCGCATCGGGTGCCGTCGGTGGCGAGGCGGCGTTGCACAGATTGCAGTGATCGCATGCGTGGGCCGGCGCAGGCGGGCCATGCTCGGGGGCCTGGTCGGCTGGCGCACCGGCCCCGCTATGGCAAATGACCGTAAATGGGTCGACAGCGGAAGCGGGCGCAAACGGGGCGGCGGCAACCCACAGCACGGCGTGCAGGGCGACCGCGTAAGCCGCCATCACGCTCAGAATCCGTTTGGCACCTGACCGCATCGCCATCCTCAAGCTCACCGAGCCAACCTAGCACGGATAATAGATGCTGTAGCGTCCGATAAATTCCCGAAAAACCGGCCCGGCTCTTGTGTTTTTGCAGCCGATCCGCTTTCACTCTGACCTCGTCATCTCGAATCTCCCAAGGATTCCATGCGCCTGTCCCGTTATTTCCTGCCGATTTTGCGCGAGACGCCGAAAGAGGCCGAGATTGTCTCCCACCGGTTGATGCTGCGCGCCGGGATGATGCGGCAGGAGGCGGCGGGCATCTATGCCTTTCTGCCGCTTGGCGTCCGTGTGCTGCAGAAGATCTGCCAGATCGTGCGCGAGGAGCAGAACCGCGCCGGCGCCATCGAAGTGCTGATGCCCACGATCCAGTCGGCCGATCTCTGGCGTGAGAGCGGACGCTACGATGCCTACGGCAAGGAGATGCTGCGGATCAAGGACCGGCACGAGCGCGACATGCTGTACGGGCCGACCAACGAAGAGATGATCACGGAAATCTTTCGCGCTTACGTCAAGTCGTACAAGGACCTGCCGCTGAATCTGTATCACATCCAGTGGAAATTCCGTGACGAGGTGCGCCCGCGCTTCGGGTTGATGCGTGGCCGTGAATTCCTGATGAAGGATGCCTATTCATTTGATCTCGACCAGGCGGGCGCGACGCATTCCTACAACAAGATGTTTGTGGCGTACTTGCGCACCTTTGCGCGCTTGGGTCTCAAATCAATTCCGATGCGCGCGGAATCGGGGCCAATCGGCGGAAACCTGTCGCACGAATTCATTATCCTCGCGCAGACGGGAGAGTTGGAAGTCTTTTGCCACAAGGACTATCTAGACATGGCGGTGCCGCCGGCGGACGTGAACTTCGACGATATCGCGGGCCTGCAAGGCATCGTCGACAAATGGACGTCGCAATATGCTGCGACCTCGGACATGCATGATGCGGCGGTCTTCGCCAAAGTGGGTGCCGACAAGCAGGTTTCGGCGCGGGGAATCGAGGTCGGTCACATATTTTATTTCGGCACCAAGTATTCCGAACCGATGAAGGGGACGGTGACAACTCAGGACGGCAAGGAGGTACCGGTTCATGGCGGATCCTACGGCATTGGACCGAGCCGACTGGTCGCTGCCATTATCGAGGCGTCGCACGATGAGGCAGGGATCATCTGGCCGGAACCCGTGGCGCCGTTCAAGGTGACGATCCTCAACCTGAAGCAGGGAGCATCTGAGACGGATGCAGCCTGCGAACAGCTCTATCGCGACCTTACCGCCAAGGGGATCGAGGTACTCTACCACGACCTCGATGAGCGGCCGGGCGCCAAATTCGCTGCCGCCGACCTGATCGGCATTCCCTGGCAAGTGCTCGTCGGGCCCAGAGGCCTCGCCGAGGGCAAACTCGAGGTCAAAAAAAGGGCCGACGGCAGCCGGGAAAACCTTAGTCCTGCCGCTGTGCTGGACCTCCTGACGCGCTAGGTTGCAGAATCGCCGCGGTATATGCACGCAGCGCGCGAATAATCTGTGTGTGGCCTATGGCCTTAGTCTCGCACCAAGGGCACGAATCCGCCAAAATCATCTGAACAGTCGAGCGCGGGAACCCATTAATGACCGAGCCCAACGGGACGCGGCCCTTTTCCCCGTTCGAATGGATGCTGTCGCTCCGCTACTTACGCGCGCGGCGCAAGGAAGGATTCATCTCGGTGATTGCCGGGTTCTCCTTCCTCGGCATCATGCTCGGTGTCGCCACGCTCATCATTGTCATGGCGGTGATGAATGGCTTTCGGAAAGAGCTGCTCGACAAGATCCTTGGCCTCAATGGCCATCTGCTGATTCAGCCACTGGAAAAGCCGCTCACCGACTGGGATGAAGTGGCCGCGCGCGTGGCCGGCGTCAAAGGAATTCGTCTGGCCGCGCCGATCGTCGAAGGCCAGGCATTGGCGTCCTCACCGTTTAACGCCGGCGGTGTGTTGATCCGCGGCATCCGTTTGATGGACCTCGAAAAGCTTCCCTCGATCGCCAACAACATCAAACAAGGCACACTCAAGGGCTTTGATGAAGACATGGGTGTTGCGATCGGCCGAAGGCTCGCCGATCAGCTCTCGCTACGCTCCGGAGACAACATTACGCTCGTGGCGCCACGCGGTGCCGTCACGCCAATGGGCACAACTCCGCGCATCAAGGTCTACAAGATCGCTGCGGTCTTCGAGATCGGCATGTCGGAATACGACAGTGCCATGGTGTTCATGCCGCTCAAAGAAGCGCAGGCCTATTTCAACCGTTCCGGCGATGTGACAGCCATCGAGATCTATACGGATAATCCCGACCGCGTTGACCGATATCGCACGGCCGTGCAGGACGCCGCGCAGCGGCCGATCTTCATGATCGACTGGCGCCAGCGCAACGCGACTTTCTTCAATGCGCTGCAAGTCGAGCGCAATGTGATGTTCCTGATCCTGACGCTGATCGTGCTTGTGGCTGCGCTCAATATCGTTTCGGGTCTGATCATGCTCGTAAAGGACAAAGGGCAGGACATCGCCATCTTGCGCACAATGGGTGCTACCCAAGGCTCGATCATGCGCATATTCCTGATTACCGGCGCCTCGATCGGCGTCGTCGGCACCATTGTCGGGTTTATGCTCGGAGTTGTGATTTGCCTGAACATCGAGAGTATCCGGCAATTTTTGTCATGGCTCACGAATACGGAATTGTTCTCGCCCGAGCTTTATTTCCTCTCGCATCTGCCCGCGGATATGGATTCAGGTGAAACCACGGCGGTGGTCGTCATGGCGCTGATGCTGTCGCTGCTGGCGACGCTATATCCATCATGGCGCGCCGCGCGCCTCGATCCGGTGGAGGCGCTGCGCTATGAGTGAGGCCTATACTGCCGTAAAAGTGGAAATGGTCGAACAGCAGCAACCACCGACGCAGCTGAAGGAAGAGGAAATTCCGCTCCTGTTCCTGCAGGACATCGAGCGTCATTACCGGCAGGGCGACGAGACGGTAAATGTGCTCAACGGCGTCGAGCTTGCGCTGTGGGGTGGCCAGTCGGTGGCGCTGGTGGCGCCCTCGGGCGCCGGCAAGTCGACGCTGCTCCATGTGGCAGGCCTGCTCGAACACCCCGATCATGGCGACGTCTATATCGATGGCCGCTCGACCGCGATTTTGTCCGACCATGAACGCACCCGCATTCGCCGCAACGAGATCGGGTTCGTCTATCAGTCGCATCATTTGCTGCCCGAGTTTTCCGCGCTCGAAAACGTTCTGCTGCCGCAGATGATCCGCGGTTTGACACGCACCGAAGCCAAAGCGCGGGCGGTCGAATTGCTGACTTACTTGGGGCTCGGCGGCCGTCTCAACCACCGGCCCTCGGAACTGTCAGGGGGCGAGCAGCAGCGGGTTGCCATCGCGCGCGCGGTCGCCAATGCCCCGCGCATTCTGTTGGCCGACGAGCCAACGGGAAACCTCGACGTGCACACGGCCGAGCACGTCTTCCGCGCGCTAGCGCAGCTTGTGACGGCCTCGGGCCTCGCGGCGGTCATTGCCACCCACAATATGGACCTCGCGGCCAGGATGGATCGCCGGGTTACCTTGCGGGATGGAAAGCTCGTGGAATTGGACTAAGCGGCGGCCAGAGAGTTGGCCTCTCTTCGTTTATACTCCATGAGGATATCTATATAAATATCTGTTATTGCTTGTATAAATGATTGCTAATGGGTGCGCTTGACTTTAGAACAAACACTGAACTATGTTCTATCTATGTTCTGTAGGAGAGAGCGATGAAAATCATGTTCAAAGCATTGATCCAGGAGGCAGCGGCGTTGGCCTCGCTGTCGCTGTTTGTCGGAATGATTGCCATCTGGACACAGGTGCTGGGCAAGCTCTGAGGTCGGAGCTGCGGCCTTTCAGTCCTCGCTGCCGGACATAGCCGTCCCATGGATGGCGTCGCTTTGCTCGACTATGTCCGGCCATCCACGTCCTCGCGAGCTTGCGTTTGAAGACATGGATGCGATGCGCGGGATGCCCTGCGAAAAGCGGGCATAGCGGCTTCAGTGGCGTCGTTCACGGTAGACAGAGCAGGGCCGCGTCCCCACTCTGGCGGTGACTAGGAATCACCCAACCTTCGAGCAAATATGCCCGGCCTCGATTTCGTGCACTTGCATATGCACTCATCCTATTCGCTGCTGGAAGGCGCGCTGCCTATCGGGCGCTTGGCCGAGCTGGCGAAGGCTGACCGACAGCCGGCACTTGCGCTCACCGATACCGACAACATGTTCGGGGCGCTGGAATTTTCCGAAAAGCTCGCGGGCTATGGCGTCCAGCCTATCATCGGCGGTGCCCTCGCCATTGATTTCGGCGACACGGATCATGGGCCGCGCAACGGCAATGTGCAGCCGGAGCGAACGCGGATCGTGCTGCTCGCAGCGACTGCACAAGGTTACCGCAGCCTGATGCGGCTCAACTCGCGCGCCTTCCTGGACACGCCGCCGAACGAGCCGCCGCAACTCGAGCTTGCATGGCTGGACGGGGAAACCGACGGCATCATTGCGCTGACCGGCGGGCCTGGCGGCCCGCTCGATTATGCAATTGCCGCCGGACAAAGCCATCTGGCGGCCGCTCGCCTCGATACGCTGGTCAAGTTGTTCGGCGACCGGCTCTACGTCGAGCTGCAACGCCATGGTACGCCCGCCGAACGGCGCTGCGAACCGATACTGATCGATCTCGCCTACGCCATGCGCGTGCCGCTGGTTGCCACCAACGAATCCTATTTCGCTGCCGCGCAGGACTACGAAGCCCAGGACGCGCTGATCTGCATTGCCGAAGGAAGGCTACTTTCCGAAAGCGATCGGCGGCAACTGACGGTCGAACATCGCTTCAAAAGCCGCGCGGAGATGGTCGAGCTGTTTGCGGATTTGCCCGAGGCGCTCGCTTCGACGGTTGAGATCGCGCAACGCTGCGCCTTCCGTCCGCGCATACACCAGCCGATCTTGCCGCGCTTCTCGGTCGGCGAAAATGGCAAGGCGCTCGACGAGGCGAGTGAACTGCGCAAGCGCGCGGAAGAGGGGCTCGCGCGGCGGCTCGAAACCGCTGGCGTAAGCGCGGGACACACAGTCGACGAATACCGGGAAAGGCTCGATTTTGAGCTCGGCGTGATCGCCGGCATGAAATATCCCGGCTACTTCCTGATCGTTTCAGACTTCATCCAATGGGCGAAGAAACAGGGGATACCCGTTGGTCCAGGACGCGGATCTGGCGCTGGGTCGCTGGTGTCCTATGCACTGACGATCACCGACCTCGATCCGATCCGTTTCGGCTTGCTGTTCGAGCGCTTCCTCAATCCCGAGCGCGTGTCGATGCCAGACTTCGATATCGACTTCTGTCAGGAACGCCGCGACGAGGTCATCCGCTACGTGCAGGAGCGCTATGGGCGTGATCAGGTGGCGCAGATCATCACTTTCGGCACGCTGCAGGCGCGCGGCGTACTGCGCGACGTGGGCCGCGTCCTGCAGATGCCGTACGGGCAGGTGGACAAGCTCTGCAAATTGGTGCCGCAAAATCCGGCCGCCCCCGTTTCACTGAAACAAGCGATCGAGGGTGAGCCGCGCCTGCAGGCGGAGCGTGACGGCGATGCAGTGGTCAAACGCGCATTCGACATTGCGCAGAAGCTCGAAGGTCTCAATCGTCACGCCTCAACGCACGCCGCAGGCATCGTGATTGGCGACCGGCCATTGTCGGAACTGGTGCCGCTCTATCGCGATCCAAAGTCCGATATGCCGGTCACCCAGTTCAACATGAAATGGGTCGAGCAGGCGGGGCTGGTGAAGTTCGACTTCCTTGGTCTCAAGACTCTCACGGTTCTGCAGACTGCGGTCGCACTCGTGAAGCGGCGCGGAATCGATATCGACCTCGCCGCGATCCCGCTCGACGACAAGAATACTTACGATCTGCTGGCACGTGCCGAAGCGGTTGGCGTGTTCCAACTGGAAAGCGCGGGCATGCGACGCGCGCTGCTCGATATGCGACCGGATCGCTTCGAAGACATCATCGCGCTGGTCGCGCTCTACCGTCCGGGCCCGATGGCGAATATTCCGACGTATTGCGCGCGCAAGCACGACATGGAGAAGCCGGACTACATCCATCCAAAGCTCGAACCGATCCTGAAGGAGACCTTCGGCGTCATCATCTATCAAGAACAGGTGATGCAGGCCGCGCAGATCCTTGCCGGCTTCACGCTCGGCCAGGCCGACCTTCTGCGCCGCGCGATGGGCAAGAAGATCCGCAAGGAGATGCAGGATCAGCGCAAGCATTTCGTCGCCGGCTGCATTGAGCACGGTGTTGAACGTCATCAGGCCGACGCGATCTTCGATCTGCTCGAGCGCTTCGCCGAGTACGGCTTCAACAAGAGCCACGCGGCGGCCTATGCGCTGGTTGCCTATCAAACCGCCTATATGAAGGCGAATTTCCCGGTCGAGTTCCTGGCGGCGACCATGACGCTCGATATGGGCAATACCGACAAACTCGCCGAGTTCCGCGCCGAGGCCGAGCGTCTCGGCATCAAGGTCGAACCGCCATCGATCAACCGGTCCGCGGTCGACTTCGAAGTGGACGGCAACACGATTATTTATGCGCTGGCTGCGCTCAAGGGCGTCGGCAAACAGGCCGTGGAAGCGATCATCGCGGCGCGGAAGAACGGCGCCTTTGCTGATCTTGCCGATTTTGCGGCGCGGGTTAATCCGCGCGCCGTCAACAAGCGCGTATTGGAAAGTCTTGCGGCGGCCGGCGCTTTCGACGCCTTCGAAAAGAACCGCGCGCGGATCTTTGGTGCGGTCGACGCCGTGCTCGGCCGCGCGCAACATGCGCACGACACCGCGGCGATCGGCCAAAGCGAATTGTTCGGCGGCGGCGGAACGCGCGAGGCCATCGCGCTGCCTCAAGTTGAGGCCTGGTTGCCGGCCGAGCGGCTGCGCCGCGAATACGAAGCTGTCGGCTTCTTCCTGTCAGGTCATCCGCTCGACGACTACGCAGCGGTGCTTAAGAAATTGCGGGTGCAGCCATGGGCCGAATTCGCGCGCGCCGTCAAAGGCGGCGCGACAGCGGGCCGTGTCGCTGCAACCGTGGTGTCGCGCACCGAGCGACGCACGCGGATGGGCAGCAAGATGGGCATCATCGGCCTGTCCGATCCAAGTGGGCATTTCGAGGCCATCATCTTCTCGGAAGGCCTGGCTGAGCACCGCGATTTGCTTGAGCCGGGAACGGCGGTGCTGCTGTTCCTGTCTGCGGAGGTTCAAGGCGATGAGGTGCGTGCGCGCATCCAATCTGCCGAGCCGCTCGATAGCGCCGCCGCCAATCTGCAAAAGGGCTTGCGCGTGTTCTTGCGCGACGGCGCTCCGCTCGATGCCGTGGCCAAGCGCCTGGAACCCGCACCGCGCGCCCAAGCGAATGGTGACGGCGAGGTCAGTGTCGTTTTGCTGCTCCAACGCGGCACCGAAGTCGAGGTGAAGTTGCCTGGCCGTTTCAAGGTCTCCCCGCAGATCGCCGGTGCGATCAAGGCCGTCCCCGGCGTGGTGCAGGTCGAGGCGTTGTAGGGCTTTCGCGTCGATCGTTTCCGTGCTCGTCCCCGCGAAAGCGGCGACCTAGCCTCTTTAAGAAAATTCGACGAATAGCGCTGGGTACCCGCTTTCGCGGGCACGAGCGGAGAGGCTAAATAAGAGCTTCCGGGGAGGCCGCATGTCTTCATTGTCCCGCCGCAACATTCTGAAAACCGCCGCCGCGCTGCCGCTGATCTACGCGACACCGCTGCGCGCAGCCCTGCCGCCGGCGGAAGCGATTACGCCGGCCCTGGTTGCGGCTGCGACCAAGGAAGGTCAGGTGACCTGGTACACCTCGGCTGATCTTCAACTCGCCGAAAAAGTCGGCAAGGCTTTCGAGCAGAAGTTTCCCGGCATTCGCGCGCGCGTCGAGCGCGCGGGCGGCGAGCGCATTTTTGCACGTGTGGCGCAGGAATACGCCTCTGGTCTGCATATCGCCGATGCGGTCAGTACAGGCGACGCCGCGCAATTTCTGGCTTGGAAGCGGCAAGGCTGGCTTGCACCTCACGTACCGGAGGATGTCGCAAAATATATTCCGCCGGGCCATCGCGATGCGGATGGTACTTACGCGACGGTGCGGTCGTCGCTGTGCGTGATGGCCTATAACACCGAGCTTGTGAAGCGCGACGAGGCACCGAAAAGTTTTGCCGACCTGCTCGACCTTAGATGGAAGGGTAAGATCGTGAAGGCGCATCCGAGCTACAGCGGAACCATCATGACGTCGACGTATCAAATGGTGCGCGAGCTGGGTTGGCCCTATCTCGAGAAGCTCGCGCAACAGCAGGTTCTGCAGATCCAGTCCGCGACCGACACGCCAAAAAAGGTCGTGCTCGGCGAGCGCCCGGTCATGGCCGACGGCAATGAATCGAACGTGTTGTTGCTTAAGGAGGTGGGGGAGCCGATCGAACTCGTCTATGCGGTCGAGGGCACGCCCTCTATCGTGCAGCCGTCTGCGGTTTTTGCAACGGCACCCCATCCGAACGCGGCACGGCTTTTCCAGAATTATCTGTTCAGCGTTGAAGCGCAGGAGCTGTTCGTCAATCTCGGGGGCCTGCGCTCGCTGCACGCGCTGGTGAAAGACAAACCGGGCCGCACACCACTGTCGCAGATCAAGGTGTGGAAGGATGACCCTGCCGCGGTTGAAACGCAGGGCGAGGAGATCAAGCGCCGTTACGCGCAGATTTTCCACGTGTGACCATCAGCTGCCGGGATGCGGCACGGCAAACAGGTAAGTCAGGCCGAATACGGTCATGCCGATGGCAACGGCTGCTATCGGCAGCAGGATTTGGGTTGCGGCTTCGCGGCCATTGATGCCGCCGGTCCATGTTGCAAATGAATGAGAAGCCCATTCACTGAACGGCTCAGCGGAGTTGTGTTGCTCGCGAGGATCGGCGTTGTGTTGCCAGGTGCGCCAGAGAATGACCGGAATTCCGACCAGGACCAGAAAAATGTGATTACCGAAAGCGTCAGCCCTTCATAGGCGCCGCGGCTGAACAGCGCCCACACCGAAAGCACCAACCAGATCGTTAACCCGATGATTGTTCGATAAACCAGCGGATGCAGTTCGTCATTTGCCGGCGGATTGCGCCGCACCGGAACCGGGTATGTGGACATGGGCCAATTCATGGACCAATTCATGGGCCGCTCCAGGCTGCAGCCTCACATTTGTTTCACTGATGCCCGCTAACGCGCGGAGCGTCCGACAGTTCGTGCCCGCGACAATCAACCACCGCGGTAGGACAATAAGCCTGCAATATCCTGGTCCGGACGGTCGCTAAGCTTTTGACGCGCCTTGCATTCCGGAAACTGCACCTATATAAGCCCGGCATCACTCACGCGGACGCATGGCTTTAGGCCCCGACAATGGGTCACAAAGGCCGTCCGGTGGCCCAATCGGGCTCACAATCGTCCGCGGCGGATCAACCGGAGAAGAGATTATGGCGCTTCCTGACTTTTCGATGCGTCAGCTTTTGGAAGCTGGCGTGCACTTCGGCCATCAGGCCCACCGCTGGAATCCGAAGATGGGCTCGTACATCTTCGGCACCCGCAACAACATTCACATCGTCGATCTTGCCCAGACCGTGCCGATGCTGCATCGCGCGTTGCAGGCGGTGAGCGACACCGTCGCCAAAGGCGGACGCATCCTGTTCGTCGGCACCAAACGCCAGGCGCAGGATTCAATCGCCGATGCGGCCAAGCGGTCGGCGCAATATTACGTGAACTCGCGCTGGCTCGGCGGCACGCTAACCAACTGGAAAACCATCTCCGCCTCGATTGCGCGGCTGCGCAAGCTCGACGAGATGCTTAGCTCCGGTGACACCGGCGGCTATACCAAGAAGGAACGCCTGACGATGCAGCGCGAGCGCGACAAGCTCGATCGCTCGCTCGGCGGCATCAAGGACATGGGTGGTGTGCCGGACCTGCTGTTCGTGATCGACACCAATAAGGAAGACATCGCGATCAAGGAAGCGCAGCGCCTTAACATTCCGGTTGCCGCCGTCGTCGACACCAATTGCGATCCGGCGGGCATTACCTTTGTCGTGCCGGGCAATGACGATGCCAGCCGCGCGGTCTCGCTCTATTGCGATCTGATCGCGAAGGCTGCGATCGATGGCATTTCGCGCGCGCAGGGCGAGATGGGTGTGGATGTCGGTGCAGCGGAAAAACCCATCGTCGCCGAGACTATCCCGACAGCGCCGGCCGCCGGCGATCTCGGCTTCGAGCAATTGCCGGGTCCACGCGGCGCGGCCGACGACCTCAAAAAATTGACGGGCGTTTCGCCCGCGATCGAAAAGCAGCTCAACGATCTTGGCATCTTCCACTACTCGCAGATCGCCGAGCTCAACGAGAAGGCCGCGCACAATATCGGCGAAGAAGTTGGTCTCCCGGGTCGCGTCCCCGGCTGGATTACCAAGGCCAAGGAATTGACGGCGGAGTGAGCGCGGCGTCGTCGTGCCCGGCCTTGCGCCGCGCATCCGCGACTTTGCGACGTTCCAATTCAAAGACGTGGTACCCGAAGTCGGGCTTGCCCGACTTCGGCATTAAAGCCGGGATGCAAGTCGGGTATATCTGACTCGCGATGACAAGCCCGGCCATGGCGGATCGAGGAAAACAGATCATGGCAAATATCAGCGCCCAGATGGTCAAGGAGCTGCGCGAGTCGACCGGCGCCGGCATGATGGACTGCAAGTCCGCACTGACCGAAACCAACGGCGATATGACGGCGGCGCAGGACTGGCTGCGTAAGAAGGGGCTGTCCAAAGCCGCCAAGAAGGCCGGCCGCGTTGCCGCCGAAGGCCTGATCGGTGTTCAGGTTCAGGGCACAAAAGGTGTTGTTGTCGAGGTCAATTCGGAAACGGATTTCGTTGCGCGCAACGATCTATTCCAGGGGCTTGTCAAACTGATCGCCGACGTGGCGCTGGCAGTTGGCAACGACATTGATAAAATCAACGCGGCAAAAGCTGGCAGCATTACGGTGGCCGAATCGATTTCGGACACGATCGCCAAGATCGGCGAGAACATGACGTTGCGCCGCGCCGGCGGCCTTACTGTAGGGAAGGGCGCAATCGGCTCCTACGTACACAATTCGGTGGTGGACGGCCTCGGCAAGATCGGTGTGATCGTCGGGCTCGAATTGACCGGCAAGGCCGACGAATTGACCGCTATTGGCCGGCAGGTCGCCATGCACGTCGCATCAGCCAATCCCCTGGCGCTCGATACGGCTGCGCTCGATCCGGCCGTTGTGGAGCGCGAGAAGAATGTGCTGGCCGACAAGTTCAAGCAGCAGGGCAAACCGGCTAACGTAATCGAGAAGATCGTCGAGTCGGGATTGAAGACGTTTTACAAGGAAGTGTGCCTGCTCGAGCAGCCGTTCATTTTTGATGACAAAAAAAGCGTCGCGCAGGCACTCAAGGACGTCGAGGGCAAAGTGGGTGGCCCGATCAAGGTAACGGGGTTCGTCCGGTTTGCGCTTGGTGAGGGCATCGAGAAGCAGGAAACCGATTTCGCCGCCGAGGTTGCAGCCGCTGCAGGCCAAAGCTGATAGCGGCGCAGCAGAATTGAGGATCGCATCGCATGAGTGATCCGCTTTACCGACGCGTGATCGTCAAGCTGTCCGGTGAGGCGCTTACCGGCAAGCAGGGTTTCGGCATCGATCAGGCAACCGTTGAACGTCTCGCCACAGATCTTGCGGCAGCCGCGAAGCTCGGTGTCGAGCTCGGGGTCGTGGTCGGCGGCGGCAATATCTTCCGTGGCGTTGAAGTATCGGAGCGCGGCGTGCCGCGGCCGGTCGGCGACACCATGGGGATGCTGGCGACGGTGATGAATTGCCTCGTGCTGGAAGCCGCCATTGAGCGGGCCGGATGCGAGGCGCGGACATTGTCTGCCCTTGCGATGACTGCGGTTTGCGAAACCTACAATCGCAAACGCGCGATGAAGAACCTCGGCAAGGGTCGCGTTGTGTTGCTTGCCGCCGGTACCGGTAATCCCTTCTTCACGACCGACACAACAGCGGTATTGCGCGCCGCTGAGCTTGAAGCCCAGGCGGTGCTCAAGGCGACAAATGTGGATGGTGTCTACACTGCCGACCCGAAAAAGGACCCGAAGGCCAAGCGGTACGACAAGCTCAGCCACCAGGAAGCGCTCGAAAAGGACCTTAAGGTCATGGATGGCGCCGCCTTCGCGCTTGCCCGTGAAAACCGGATGCCTATCATCGTGTTTTCGATTGCGGAAAAGAGCGCCATCGAAGCCGTACTACGCGGCAAGGGGCACGCAACCATCGTCGGCTAGGCCGGCGCGGCAATTGCGGCTTCGTTTACAGGCGCGCTGTTCGAGGAATTGCCATGACAAGCACCACACACGACATCAACGAGATCAAGCGCCGCATGCAGGGCGCGAGCAGCGTTTTAAAAACTGAATTGTCCGGTTTGCGGACCGGGCGCGCTTCGGCCCACCTGCTCGATCCGATCATGGTGGAGGCCTATGGCGCGCAGATGCCGCTCAACCAGGTTGCAACGGTGAGCGTACCCGAGCCCCGAATGATCTCGGTGAACGTCTGGGATCGTTCGCTCGTTCATCCGGTGGAAAAGGCGATTGTGAACTCCAATCTAGGGCTGTCGCCATCAACCGAAGGTCAAACTATCCGCCTGCGAATTCCCGAACTCAACGAGGAGCGTCGCAAGGAACTGGTCAAGGTCGCGCACAAGTACGCCGAAACGGCGCGGGTCGCCGTGCGGCATGTCCGTCGCGACGCCATGGATGCCATCAAGAAGCTCGAAAAGGATCACAAGATCAGCAAGGATGATCACGACCGGTTCTCAGGCGACATTCAGAAGGCGACCGATGCCGGCATTGGTGAGATCGACCATATGCTGTCGGCAAAAGAAAAGGAGATCCTCACAGTCTGAGGTCGCTTGATATGCCCGAGGCAGAAATGCAGCAGACCGCTCCGCCGGGATTTGATGTGCCGCGCCACGTTGCCATCATTATGGATGGCAATGGTCGTTGGGCGGCGGCGCGCGGGTTGCCGCGCGCGGAAGGTCATCGGCGCGGCGTCGAGGCGTTGCGGCGGACCATTCGGGCCGCGGGCGAGATCGGCATCAAAATCGTCACGATTTTTTCCTTCAGCGCGGAAAATTGGTCGCGTCCGGCCAGTGAAATCGGTGAGCTGATGGGGCTGTTGCGTCGTTTCGTTCGCAATGATCTGGCTGAGCTTCACAAGAGCAATGTTCGCGTTCGAATCATCGGCGAGCGCACGGGCCTCGATCCAGATATCGGGCGGTTGCTGACGGAAGCCGAAGAACTCACCAAGAACAATGACGGGCTCGTTTTGGTGGTGGCGTTCAATTATGGCGCGCGGCAGGAAATCGTGCGCGCAACGCAGCGCATCGCGGACGAGATAGCGCAGGGGCGGATGAGTTCAGCCGACATCGACATGGATTCGATCACGCGCTTTCTCGATGCGCCCGATATTCCCGATCCCGACCTCATCATCCGAACCAGCGGCGAGCAGCGCCTTTCGAATTTTCTGCTTTGGCAATCCGCCTATAGCGAACTGGTTTTTGTGCCGACTTATTGGCCGGACTTCGATCGAGCCACCCTCAAATCCGCCATCCGCGAATATCAACAACGCGAACGCCGGTTTGGCGGCCTTGTCGCGCAGACCGGATCCTGATCCGTGGTTGATACTGGCCCCGCGTCCAGAGCGCCGATGTCGATGAATAATCTTGCGCTGCGCATGGTCTCCGCCGCCGTGCTAGCGCCGCTCGCCATATTTGCTGCCTATCGTGGCGGCTGGGTATTTGTTCTCTTCTGGGGGTTGGCCGCAATCGCAGTCTTGTGGGAGTGGACGACCATGGCCGTGGGTCCGGCCCATCGATTGATGTTTACGTCCTGCGCTGGCGCCATTGCGATATCAGGTTTTCTTGCGTGGCTCGGCCGCCCGATCGTTGCAATACTGATGGTGGGACTAGGCGGGCTTGCCGCAGCCATATTCGCACCCGATGAGCGGCGAATTTGGGTCACGGCCGGCATTGGCTACACGGGGGCGCTGCTGTTGCCGCCGGTTTTTTTGCGCGCGGACGACATGTTCGGATTTGCCGTGATCGTGCTACTGTTCGCAATTGTGTGGACGACCGACGTATTTGCCTATTTCGCCGGCCGCGCCCTGGGCGGACCAAAATTGCTGCCCGTTGTAAGCCCGAAAAAAACATGGTCGGGAGCAATTGTTGGCGTCGTCGGTGCCGTTCTGATTGCGCTTTTCGTCGCGAGCCTGTTCGGGTCGTTCAACAGAACGGCAATCGTCGTCATCGCCTTTATCTTATCGGTGGTGTCGCAATGCGGCGATCTGTTCAGAGTCGTGGGTCAAGCGGCAATTCGGCGCGAAGGATTCGAGTTCATCTCGTTCCGGGTCATGGCGGTGTGATGGACCGGCTCGATGGATTCTGGGCTGCGGCACTTGTCGGGTGCGTTATCGGTTTGATCCGTGGTGGCTTCGATGCGCCGGCGCGCGGGTTACTGCAATGGTGAAAGCATGACGGTCGTCGACGTGATGCGTACGAAAGCAGCGCCTGTCGGCGGTGTGCGCAACATCACTATTCTCGGTGCGACTGGTTCGATCGGGGCAAGCACGATTGACCTGATCAAACGCGACCCGGAACGCTACCGTGTCGAGTCTATCAGCGCTCGGCGCAACGCTGCGGCGCTCGCCAGGATCGCGCGCGAGGTTGGTGCGCGTCACGCGGCGGTTGCGGATCCGGCGGCATATCGAGATCTGAAGGATGCGCTGTCCGGCTCCCGCATCGAAGCCGCGGCTGGTGAAGATGCGCTTGTCGAAGCAGCGCAGCGTCCTGCTGACTGGGTGATGGCGGCGATCAGTGGCGCTGCCGGGCTGAAGCCGACGCTCGCAGCGATCGAACGTGGCGCCACCGTCGCGCTTGCCAACAAAGAGTGCCTTGTCTGCGCCGGCAACTTGTTCATGCGCCGTGCCGCGGCCACAGGCGCAACCGTTCTGCCGGTCAACTCCGAACACAATGCGGTTTTTCAAGCGCTTGGTTCCGGTAACTGGGGCGACGTCAGGCGCGTGATCCTGACGGCATCGGGTGGACCGTTTCGGACATGGTCGATGGACGCCATCAGGGCTGCAACGCCTGAACAGGCACTCAAGCATCCAAACTGGTCCATGGGTCCGAAGGTCACGATCAACTCGGCGACGCTGATGAACAAAGGCCTTGAGATTATTGAGGCACACCATCTGTTCGCGCTGCCGTCCGAACAAATTGATGTTTTGGTTCATCCACAATCGGTAGTGCACGGCCTCGTGGAATTCCGCGACGGATCAGTCGTGGCACAGCTGGGCTCGCCCGACATGCGCATTCCGATCGCCCATTGCCTGGCCTGGCCGCACCGCATTGATGGGCCGGCCGCGCGGCTCGATCTTGCCGCACTTAAGCAACTCACCTTTGAGGCGCCGGATCTGGAGCGGTTTCCGGCGCTCGGCCTGGCGCGACGCGCCATGGAAACAGGTGGGGCCGCGCCCACGGTCTTGAATGCCGCAGATGAAGTCGCCGTCAGTGAATTTATTGCCGGCAGGATTTCCTTTCCCGCCATTGCCGCATTGGTGGAAGCGACCCTTGATATGGCCGCAAAGCGCGGTTTATTGGCGGAACCGGCCGGAATTGATGCCGCAATGGCCGTTGACCATATTGCAAGAAGTCTCGCCCGGGACCTCTTGCCCGAAATTGCCGTAAAGGCATCCTAGGGAGTTTACGGGCGATAATCCTGCTTGGCAGGCCAACAAGGAGCGCGGAGCGTAATGGGTATGGAAATCATGGGGGGCTTAAGCGCGTTCGGTGGTGGCCTAGTCGGCTATGTGGTTCCCTTCCTGTTCGTTCTTACGATAGTCGTGTTTTTTCACGAGCTGGGCCATTTCATGATGGCCCGTTGGTGCGGCATCAGGGTCCTGGTCTTCTCGATCGGTTTTGGTCCCGAGATCGCCGGGTTCAATGATCGCTATGGCACCCGCTGGAAGATTTCCGCGATTCCGCTCGGCGGCTACGTGAAATTCTTCGGCGACGATAATGCGGCAAGCACGCCTGATCATGCGGCGGTCGCGGCCATGAGCGACGCCGAAAAGAAGGATAGCTTCATTTTCCAGCCGATCCGCTCGCGCGCCGCGGTGGTTGCTGCAGGGCCCATCGCGAATTTCGTGTTGGCAATCGCCATTTTCGCCGGCATTTTCATGACAGTCGGCAAGCAGACCACGAGCGCGCGGGTAGATACGGTACAGGCCGGGAGCGCGGCTGAGGTCGCGGGCTTCAAGCCTGGGGATCTGGTGGTGTCGATCAACGGCGAGAAGATCGAGAGCTTTTCGGACATGCAGCGGGTCGTCAGCATCAGTGCTGGAGAACCGCTTGCCATCGAAGTGGACCGCAGCGGGGTGCCGGTCGCGCTCAAGGCCGTTCCCCAGCTGAAAGAGATCAAGGACAACTTCGGCAATGTTCATCGCCTTGGCGTACTCGGCATCAGCCGCTCTATGGCTCCTGGCGATATCAAGACCGAGAAGGCGGGCCCGGTCCGCGCCATCGTGATGGGCGCGCAGGAAACCTGGTTCGTGGTCGACCGGACGCTGTCCTACATCACCGGCGTTTTTGCCGGCAGGGAGGCTGCCGATCAGCTTGGTGGCCCAATTCGCATCGCCCAGGTGTCGGGGCAGGTGGCCACAGCCGGTTTTGCGGCTCTGATCCACCTGACGGCCGTGCTCTCTGTCTCCATCGGCCTGCTCAACCTGTTTCCCATCCCTTTGCTCGATGGCGGTCACCTTTTGTTCTATGGTATTGAAGCGATTCGCGGCCGACCGCTGTCGGAGCGGGCGCAGGAACTTGGGTTCAGGATTGGCCTTGCGATCGTCGTGATGTTGATGATTTTTGCAACCTTTAATGACATCCTGCATCTCGCCACGTCATGACCGTTGCTGACGGGCAACTTTTTGAGGGGAAAGGGAAAGTCGGGCGGGACTTTCGTTTGCAGTGCATAAAAAACGCTGTACAAAGCAGGCCTATGCCAGCCCGGACCGTCTAACAAATCCGCAGTGGGGGCGGCCGCATGGATCAAAAGGGCGCGTAGCGCATGGGAATTTGTGTGCGGGTGGTTCGGGGATTGGCTGTTAACTGCCTGATCCTCGCCGGGATCCTTATCGGCGCCAGCTGCGTGACGGTGGCCTCCTCGGGAGTCGCGGTTGCGCAGTCGGTAAGCTCTATCGTTGTGGAGGGCAGCCGGCGGGTCGAGGCGGACACCATTCGTTCCTACTTCAAACCCGGCCCGGGTGGCCGGCTGGGCCCCGAGCAGGAAGACGAGGCCCTTAAGGCTCTCCTCACCACCGGTCTTTTTGCCGACGTCCGCATCAGCCATACCGGTGGCCGTATTGTGGTGACCGTCGTCGAAAATCCGGTGATTAACCGGGTTGCCTTCGAGGGCAACAAAAAGGCCAAGGACGAACAACTCACGGCGGAAGTCCAGTCAAAGCCGCGCGGGACCCTGTCGCGACCGACCGTTCAGGCCGATGTGCAGCGCATCATAGAAATCTATCATCGCAGCGGCCGTTTCGATGTCAGCGTCGACCCGAAGATTATCGAGTTGCCCAATAACCGCGTTGATCTGGTCTTCGAGATCAAGGAAGGCAACAAGACGGGCGTCAAGGACATTCGGTTTGTCGGCGCGCATGCATTTTCGTCCGGTCGTCTCAAAAACGTCGTCAAGACTTCCGAGAGCAATTTTCTCAGCTTCCTGCAGACGACCGACATCTACGATCCCGATCGCGTTGAGGCTGACCGGGATCTGCTGCGACGGTTCTACCTGAAGCACGGCTACGCCGATGTGCGCATCGTTTCCGCGGTCGGTGAATATGATCCATCCAAGAAGGGCTTTATCGTCACTTTCACGATCGATGAAGGCGCTCAGTATCGTGTCGGCAAGGTGGACGTCGTGTCGAACGTACACGCAATTGATCCTGGCTCGTTGCGCGCCCAGGTCAAGCTTGGCCCGGGTAGCGTTTACAATGCGGATCTGGTCGAAAAAAGCGTGGAGTCGATGACGATTGCGGCCGCGAAAAGCGGCTACGCTTTCGCCACTGTCCGGCCGCGCGGCGACCGTAACTTCGAGACCAAGACCATCAATCTCGCTTTCGTTGTCGAAGAAGGCACGCGCGCCTACATCGAGCGCATCAACATCCGCGGCAACACGCGTACACGCGATTTCGTGATCCGCCGGGAATTCGACCTGAGTGAGGGCGACGCCTACAACCGCGCGCTGATTGATCGCGCCGAGCGACGCCTGAAGAACCTCAACTACTTCAAGACGGTGAAAATCACCAACGAACCGGGCTCAGCGCCCGATCGCGTTGTCGTCAACGTCGATGTTGAAGAGCAGCCGACCGGCGAGTTTTCAATTTCCGGCGGATATTCGACCGCAGACGGCCTCATTGCCGAAGTGAGCGTTGCCGACCGAAATCTCATGGGCCGTGGCAACTATGCGAAGGCGTCGCTAACTTACGGACAATACGTTAAGGGTTTCGACCTCTCGTTCGTTGAGCCCTACCTTTTCGGCTACCGCATGGCCGGCGGAATTGACCTGTTTGCGCGGCAAAATCTCGCGAACAATTACGTTTCATACAATTCCCAGACCATTGGCACCAATCTGCGCCTCGGTTTTGCGATAACCGAGGAAATCGCCTTTCAGCCGCGTTATTCCTTCTATCAGCAGAAAATAACGTTGCCCGATCAGTACAATGACTGTCAATTTTCCAGCAACACACCCGGCAATGGCGGACCGGGCGTAAATCCGACCAATGAAGCGAATGGCTCCGATCTTTTTGTAAATGTGCCTTACGGCTGTTATCAGAACGGCGAGGCCTCGCTTGCGGTTCGTAAGGAACTGGCCGCGGGCCCGGTCAACACGTCGCTGGTCGGTTATACGGTTTCGTACAATACCCTCGACAACAACCGGTTTCCGACGAGTGGCCTCTTCACCGAACTCAAGCAGGATTTTGCCGGCGTCGGCGGCGACGTGAACTTCATTCGTACGTCCGTTGAGGCGCGCAATTACTACGAAGTGTTTTCCGATGTCGTCAGCGTCGTAAAGCTCCAGGCTGGCAATATCTCGCCCTGGGGTGGCCAAAGCTTGCGCATGCTGGACCAATTCCAGATGGGGCCAAACCTCGTGCGTGGTTTTGCTCCTGCCGGAATAGGTCCGCGTGACCTCACGATTGGTACGACGAACGATGCCCTCGGCGGCAGCATGTTTTGGGGCGTGAGCCTTGAGGCGCAAACACCGTTGTATTTCTTGCCGAAAGATATCGGCATCAAGATCGCCGCTTTTGCCGATGCGGGCAACGTTTGGGACTATCAGGGCCCAACGAGCTGGAGCGTGACCGGCGAAACCCTGCAGGTCGGACTCGACGGTGTAGGAAAGATCCGCTCCTCAGTCGGTGTCGGCCTGCTCTGGGATTCGCCGCTCGGACCGCTTCGTTTCGATTTGGCGTATCCGATTACAAAATATTGCGCGACCGGGTCGGATAATGTGACGCAAATTTGCGACCGCACACAGGTCTTCCGCTTCAGCGGCGGCACCAAGTTCTGATTTTGGCTGTGTCCGGCGGATCGGACTCCTGCAGGATGAACGAGCCGACCTTCTTACGACGCTCGCGGGGTCTCACGGTTGCTGAGATTGCTGCTCTGACCGGCGCGACGCCGGGCCCGCGAACTCCGCATTCGCGGCGCGTGATCAATGTTGCGCCGCTTGATCGCGCATCGCCTCACGATCTCGCATTTTTCGACAACAAACGGTTCGCGGCAACTGCAGCCGCAACTCATGCCGGCGTCTGTCTCACGACCACGGCGCTTGCCGGCGATCTGCCATCCGAAGTCGCTGTTCTGGCGGTACGGGAGCCATACCGGGCGTTTGTGACGGCAGCGCGCGAACTATTTCCGCAAGCGTTGCGCCCATCTTCGCTATCCGCGCCGGGCGAATTTGCCGGTGCACATATTGACGCACGCGCGCGCGTGGAAGATGGCGTATCAATTGATCCGGGGGCAGTGATAGGTCCCGACGTTGAAATCGGCAGCGGCAGCGCGATTGGAGCAAACGCGGTAATTGGCGCGGGAGTAAGGATCGGGCGGGGTTGTTCGATCGGTGCTAACGCAACGATCAACACAGCATTGATTGGTGATCGTGTCTTCATCCATCCTGGCTGCAAGATCGGTCAGGATGGCTTCGGGTTTGTGATGGGTGGCAAAGGCCACCTCAAAGTCCCGCAGGTCGGGCGCGTAATTATTCAGGACGATGTGGAGGTCGGCGCCGGTACGACCATCGACCGAGGCGCGATTCGCGATACGGTTATTGGTGAGGGCACCAAGATCGACAACTTGGTTCAAGTCGGCCACAATGTCTGTATTGGTCGTCACTGCATATTAGTGGCGCAGACAGGCATTTCCGGCAGCGCGACAGTGGAAGATTTCGTTGTGCTGGGTGCCCGTGTTGGCTTGGCTAATAACGTAACGATTGGCGAAGGGGCACAGGTTGCGGCAATCAGCAACGTCCACGCCGACGTGCCGGCCGGTGCGCGCTGGGGCGGCTCGCCGGCCAAACCGATTAAATTGTGGTTTCGCGAAATGAAAATGCTTGCGAGGCTTGCGCGCAGGGAAAGTGGCAGTGAGACGGCTGCGGAAGAATGAGATTGCGCCATGGATAAAGCCGTAACGAGGCTTGAGGCGGCCGACATCGAGACGGTGTTGAAAATGCTGCCGCACCGCTATCCATTCCTGATGGTGGACCGTGTGATCAACATTCAAGGCGACGAGAGTGGCATTGGCATAAAGAACGTGACGATCAATGAGCCGCAATTCCAGGGCCATTTTCCCGGCAATCCGGTTTTTCCAGGCGTGCTGATGGTTGAAGGCATGGCGCAGACGGCAGGTGTGTTGTGCATTGCGGCAACGGGCGCGCAGCCAAAATCGGTGTTTTTTCTCACCATCGACAAGGCGAAATTTAGAAAGCCCGTACGGCCGGGCGATACCGTTGAGTATCACATGAAGCGGATCGCGCGGCGCAAATCCATGTGGTGGTACCGCGGTGAAGCGAGAGTCGCCGGGCAGATCGTCGCGGAAGCCCAAGTCGGCGCCATGCTTTCAGACGCATGAGCGCGCGCATGATCGATCCTTCGGCTCGGGTCGAGGCCGGTGCGACAATCGGAAGCGACGTCACCATCGGCCGTATTGCACGATCGGGGCCAGTGTTCGCGTTGGCGATGGCTGCCGGCTGGTAGGGCACGTCAATCTCACAGGCCACACCACGATTGGCGCACGCACCGTCATCCATCCGTTCGCATCACTTGGTTCGTCGCCACAGTCATTCAGTTATCGTCGTGGGCCTACAACACTTGAGGTCGGCGCCGATTGTGATATTCGCGAAAATGTCACCATGAGCACTGGAACGGAGGACGGTGGTGGAAAGACGCTGGTCGGCGACGGCTGTTTTTTCATGGTCGGAAGCCACGTAGGCCATGATTGTCATGTCGGCAACAAGGTGGTTTTTGCAAACAATACGGTGCTTGGCGGGCATGTCACGATTGGCGATAACGTCGTCTTCGGTGGTGGCGTTGCAGTACGTCAGTTTGTGCGCATCGGCGAAGGCGCGATGATTGTCGGTCTGAGCGGTGTTCGAGCCGATGTGATCCCGTTTGCAATGGCCCAAGGTCCACTCGCCAAACTGGTCGGGCTCAATGTCGTCGGTATGCGGCGTCGTGGGGTTTCAAAAAAGGAAATTCACCGGGTCCGCGCAGCTTACGAAGCGTTGTTCTTTGGCGAGGGTGTGTTCGGCACCCGCGTTGATAAAGTTGCTGCCGATTACACCGGCGATGCGCTGGTCGAAAGGGTCATCGCGTTCATCCGCTCCGGAAAGCGTCCGTTCACCATGGCCGTCAAGCGCGGTGAGGCGGACGAGGACGCATGAGCGCGCCGGCAGCTTTGGGGCGGGGCGGCCCGCTCGCACTTATATGTGGGGGCGGCACGCTGCCGCTCGCGGTAGCCGATTCCGTGTCGAAACACGGAAGACCGGTCGTGCTTTTTGCGCTTCGCGGCCATGCCGACCCGCATATGGTTGCACGCTATCCACACCACTGGATTCGTGTTGGTCAGCTGGGCGCCTTCACACGTCTTGCTCGCGCCGCCGGCTGCCGCGACGTGGTGTTTATCGGCTCGCTGGTGCGGCCGACACTCTGGATGCTTCGCCCTGATTTGAAAGCGTTGATGCTATTGCCGCGAATTGTTGCTGCGTATCGCGGTGGCGACAATCATCTGCTGTCTGGTGTGAGCAGGATTGTCGAGGATCACGGCTTTCACCTTCTTGGTGCCCATGAAGTTGCACCGGAGATATTGGTGCCGGAGGGAACTCTTGGGCGCGTCGATGTTACGGAGCAGCATCGGGGCGATATTGCTTTCGGCTTCGATTATTTGCATGCAAGCGGTGCGTTCGATATTGGACAAGCCGTGGTGGTCGCCGGTAAGCGCGTGCTGGCGGTCGAAGCCGCCGAAGGCACCGATCAGATGCTGGCGCGCGTTGCTGATTTGCGAACTGCTGGACGGATCGGGGGGCCGTCGGGAGTAGGCGTTCTGGTGAAAGCGCCGAAACCAGAGCAGGATCGCCGCTTTGATCTGCCGTCGATCGGTCCAGATACCGTGGCGGGAGTGGCGCGTGCGAAGCTGGCCGGTATCGCTGTTGTGGGCGGCGCAACGGTTGTTGCAGAGCCGGAGCGCGTTATTGTCGATGCGGATCGCGCCGGAATATTTGTTGTTGGCGTTCCGGCCGGAACAAAACGATGAGTCCGCATATTTTTCTTGTCGCGGGCGAGGAGTCGGGCGACCGGCTGGGTGCCGCGCTGATCGCTGGGATCAGGCAGCGCACACAAGGGCGCGCGCAGTTTTCCTGTGTCGGCGGTCCCCACATGACGGCGGAAGGCGTGCCCAGTCTTTTTCCTCTTGGAGATCTTGCGGTCATTGGATTTGGCGGGATTCTGACAAGCTTGCCGAAAATCATACGGCGCATTCGTGAGACGGCCGATGCTGTCGTATCGGCAAAGCCGGACGCGCTGGTCATTATTGACAGTCCCGAATTTACCCATCGCGTTGCGCGCGCTGTGCGCGCCCGTGCCCCTGAAATTTCGATCGTCGACTATGTTTGCCCGTCGGTATGGGCATGGCGTCCCGGTCGCGCGCGCGCCATGCGCGCCTATATTGATCATGTACTTGCTCTGCTGCCGTTCGAGCCAAAAGTCTTGCGCGAACTCGGTGGGCCGCCATGCACTTATGTCGGTCATCCGTTGATAGAGCGGCTCGGCGATTTGCGGCCAAACGAGCTTGAAAGGCGTTTGCGGATGGCTGGCCCTCCGTTGCTGCTGGTCCTGCCGGGCAGCCGGTCAGGCGAAATAAGGCGCATGGCGCCGGTTTTTGGTGCGGCCGTCGCGCTTGTGGCTGAGCAATTCGGGGACATTGAAGCAGTGGTGCCTGCGGTGCCGAGGCTTGCCGACACGGTGCGAGCCGCCGTTGCCTCGTGGCGCGTTCCTACGCGCGTGATGACTGACGCCAGTGAAAAGAATGAGGCCTTTCGTACGGCGCGCGCCGCATTGACCAAGTCAGGTACTTCGACGCTTGAACTCGCGCTAGCGGGCGTACCGATGGTAGCGGCGTATAAGGTGAGTTTGATCGAAGAACCTGCGGCACGTCTGCTCATCAACGTCCCGTCGGTCATTCTCGCCAACCTGACCCTAGGGGAAAATATTGTGCCGGAGTTCCTTCAGCGGGATTGCACGGCCGAACGGCTCGCAGCGGCCGTGTTGCCGCTGTTGGCCGACACGCCAGAGCGGCGACGGCAAATCGACGCCTTTGCACGCCTTGATGCAATTATGGAGGTCGGGACGGCGCAGCCGAGCGAGCGGGCTGCCTCGCTGGTGGTCGATTGTGCTATGAAAAAAGCCCCTTTATTGCGCGAAACTGGAATATCAGCCCTGTCACAATCCTAGCTTGATGGGTCATCCCGGATGAGCGTATGTCCTTGTTGCAAACCGGATTCCAGCCTTTGACCCTTTCCCCGCGCGCATCGATCACGGCCGTCCATGGCTACGTGCCGCCTGATCTGCTCACAAATGCCGAACTGGCTCGGCTGGTTGACACCAGTGATGCCTGGATCACCGAACGCACGGGCATCAAGGAGCGTCACATCCTGAAAGGGGATGGTCTCGGGACCTCCCACATGGCCGCAGAAGCCGTGCGTGGACTATTGCAAAAGACCGGCACTAAGCCGGAAGAGGTGGATCTGCTCATCTGCGCCACCACGACCCCCGATCTGCAGTTTCCGTCGACGGCCAATTTGATCTGCGACATGGTCGGTGTGCGCAACATCGGCAGTTTTGATGTGCAGGCGGCCTGCTCGGGCTTCCTTTATTCACTCACGATCGCCGCTCAATTCATTGCCAACGGCACCGCACGAAAAGTAGTCGTTGTCGGTGCGGACAAGATGTCGTCGATCATCGACTATACCGACCGTGCCACATGCGT
Source organism: uncultured Alphaproteobacteria bacterium (assembly GCA_963815055.1). Classification (GTDB taxonomy): domain Bacteria; phylum Pseudomonadota; class Alphaproteobacteria; order Rhizobiales; family Xanthobacteraceae; genus Pseudolabrys. The sequence continues at coordinate 350,065 of CAWFEU010000003.1, forward strand.
TTTGTTCGGGGATGGTGCGGGAGCGGTACTCCTTGAGCCTAACGATAGCGGCTACGGCATCATGGATGCCCTGATTCATTCCGATGGATCAGGCATGATCCATCTTCACCAGAAAGCGGGCGGCAGTCGTATGCCGGCCACGACCGAGACCGTGACCAAGCGGCTGCACTATGTCCATCAAGAGGGCGCCGCGGTTTACAAGTTCGCCATTGCCAAAATGGCGGAAGTGGCCGGCCAGATCATGTCGCGAAATAATTTGCGCGCCGAGATGATCGATTGGCTGGTTCCGCATCAGGCCAACAAACGCATCATCGAGTTCGACTGCCGAGCGCATGGGCATGCCGATGGACAAGGTGATGGTGACAATTCAAAAATACGGCAACACCACCAACGCCACTATTCCGCTCTGCCTGTGGGACTATGAGCCAAAATTAAAGCGAGGCGATCGTATGGTGCTCGCTGCGTTCGGCGGCGGCTTCACCTGGGCAGGCATTTATGTGCAATGGGCATATGACGGCCCGACCGCGCCGAAGCTCAATGGCAAAACGAATGGTAAGGGCTCGTAGCGAGAATTATTTTCGCCGCGAGATCGGAGCGTAATCCCTGCGCGTGGCGCCCGTGTAGAGTTGGCGCGGCCGCCCGATCTTCTGATGCGGATCCTCGATCATTTCCTTCCACTGCGCGATCCAGCCGACTGTGCGAGCGACCGCGAACAGCACGGTGAACATCGTGGTCGGGAAACCCATAGCCTTGAGTGTAATGCCCGAATAGAAGTCGATATTCGGATAAAGTTTTTTCTCGACGAAATAGTCGTCGTGTAACGCGATCTTCTCCAACTCCATGGCGACGTCGAGAAGCGGATCATCCTTGATGCCAAGTTCGGTCAAAACCTCATGACAGGTCTTTTGCATGATCTTGGCGCGCGGATCATAGTTTTTGTACACGCGATGACCAAAGCCCATCAGCCGGTATAAGTCGTTTTTGTCTTTGGCGCGCTTGATGAATTCAGGAATGCGATCGACCGAGCCAATCTCGCGTAGCATGTTGAGTGCCGCTTCGTTGGCGCCGCCATGGGCCGGGCCCCACAAGCAGGCGCAACCGGCCGCAATGCAGGCGAAAGGATTGGCCCCGGACGAGCCGGCAAGCCGGACGGTCGAAGTCGAAGCGTTCTGCTCGTGGTCAGCGTGCAGAATAAAGATGCGATCCATCGCGCGCGCGAGCACCGGGTTGGCCTTGTACTCCTCGGTCGGCACCGCAAAGCACATGCGCAGGAAATTTGAGGCATAGTCCAGCTCGTTTTTGGGATACACGAATGGTTGGCCGATTGAATATTTGAAGGCCATGGCCGCAAGAGTCGGAACTTTGGCAATCATGCGGATCGAAGCGATCATCCGCTGATGCGGATCGGAAATGTCGGTCGAGTCGTGATAGAACGCCGACAGTGCGCCGACACAACCTGTCATGACGGCCATCGGATGCGCGTCGCGGCGGAAGCCCTGAAAGAACCGCATCATCTGCTCGTGCACCATCGTGTGCCGGTTGACGCGGTAGTCGAAGTCGGCCTTCTGCGACGTAGTCGGCAATTCGCCGTAGAGCAGCAGGTAGCAGGTCTCCAGGAAGTCGCCGTGCTCGGCCAGTTGCTCGATCGGGTATCCGCGATAGAGCAGAATGCCTTCGTCGCCATCGATAAAGGTAATCTTGGATTCGCAGCTCGCGGTCGACGTAAAACCCGGATCGTAGGTAAACATGCCGCTCTGGCCGTACAGCTTCGAGATGTCGACAACATCGGGACCGACGGTGCCGGGATAAATCGGCATGTCCCAATTGTTGTTGCCGACCGTCAGAGTGCCGGTCTTGTTCTTGGCGCTGGTCTTGGCGTCCATGGTCGAGCCCTCGAATTGGCCGCGAGCGATGCGCGTTGAAAACGTTTCGGCCGGGCAGGCGACGCCGCGTCGGGCGTCAAGGATTCCGGCCGCTTTGTGCGTATCCCATTCAAGTGTGCGCTGCAAGATAGCGCCATGAGGCCGGATATAGGCACTGGCCGGTGCGTTTGCCCGATATGGAAATTTTATGGTGTTGCCTGGTCTCGCAGCCGGGCAAGGCTCTCCTCCCGGCCCAATACGGCAAGCACGTCAAAAATCGGCGGGGATGTGGTTCGGCCGGTGAGAGCAGCTCGGAGCGGTTGCGCCACCGCGCCGAGTTTCAGACCAGCGCGTTCAGCGTAGGGGCGCACGACAGCTTCGGCCGAGTCTGCATTCCAGTCCGCGACGGCCTCCAGTTCCGGAAGCAGGGCCGCAATGAGGGTTTTGGCTTCCGGTGTCAGCAGGGTTTTGGCCTGATCTGTGATATCGAGCGGGCGGCTTGTCCACAGGAACCGGGAGGCGTCGAACAATTCAACCAAAGTCTTGGCCCGCTCCTTCAGTCCGGGCATGGCAGCCAAAAGCTTGGCGCGCAACACCGGGGTCATTCTGCTCGCAAGTTCCTGGCCGCCCGCGATGTGGGGCAGGAGCTGTTCAAGCGCGGCGATCAGATCGGCATCGTCGGACGAGCGAATGTAGTGACCGTTGAGGCTTTCGAGCTTCGTAAAATCGAAGCGCGCCGGCGAGCGCCCGATCTGCGGGAGGTCGAAGGCCGCTACCATTTCCTCCGTGGTGAAAATCTCCTGATCGCCATGCGCCCAACCGAGCCTCACCAGGTAATTTCGCATCGCTGCCGACAGATAACCCATCGCCCGGTAGGCGTCGACGCCGAGCGCCCCGTGACGTTTTGAAAGCTTTGAACCGTCCGGACCATGGATCAGCGGAATGTGCGCCAGGACCGGCACCTTCCAGCCGAGCGCTTGATAGATCTGGGTTTGGCGAGCCCCGTTGTTGAGGTGGTCGTCACCACGAATGATATGGGTGACACCCATGTCATGGTCGTCGACCACGACCGCCAACATGTAAGTCGGCGTACCGTCCGAGCGCAGCAGCACGAAATCGTCGAGGTTCTCGTTCTGCCAAACGACACGCCCCTGGACCTGATCTTCGACTACCGTTTCACCGGTCAGTGGAGCCTTGATGCGGATAACCGGGTTGACGCCGGCCGGGGCGTCCTTGGGGTCGTGGTCACGGCATCGGCCGTCGTAGAGGCGCGTGCGGCCCTCAGCGCGGGCTTTCTCCCGCATGGCGGTCAATTGCTCGGGACTGCAGTAGCAACGATAGGCGTGGCCTGACGCCAGGAGCTGTTCCGCGATCTGGCGGTGGCGGCTGGCCCTGGAAAACTGGAAAACGATCTCGCCGTCCCAGGTAATTCCGAGCCAGGTGAGCCCGTCGATGATGGCGTTGATAGCCGCGGCGGTCGAACGCTCGCGGTCGGTGTCCTCGATCCGCAACAGCATTTTTCCGCCATGCCGGCGTGCAAACAGCCAGTTAAACAAGGCCGTGCGGCCGCCTCCAATATGGAGGAAGCCGGTCGGTGAGGGCGCAAAGCGGGTGACGACAGGCTCACTCATCGGCCGCGATCTACCACACTTGCCGGAAAAGGTGTCAGCGCGATTGACATTGAGCTGGTCGTCCCGTCATGGCATAGGCCGCCGCAAGAGGCGTCGAATTGGTTATTGCTGAATTTGAGGAAGCATGGTGACGAAAGATAATGCAAGTGGCGACGCGGCTACGGGAGAACCGGGACGCGATTTCATTCGTGACATCGTTAAATCCGATCTTGATGCAGGTCGCACCAAGGGCGTGGTTACGCGCTTCCCGCCCGAGCCGAACGGGTATCTGCATATTGGGCATGCCAAATCGATCTGCCTGAATTTCGGAATTGCTGAAGAATTCGGCGGACGCTGTCATCTTCGCTTTGACGACACCAATCCGACCAAGGAAGAGCAGGAATATATTGACGCCATAGAGCGTGATGTGCGCTGGCTTGGATTTGACTGGGGCAAGCATCTTTACCACGCTTCGGACTATTTTGAGCGCCTCTATGACTGGGCGGAGGACTTGATTCGTGCCGGCAAGGCCTATGTGGACGATCAGAGTCCGCACGACATGAGGACCAATCGCGGGACGCTGACTGAACCAGGCAGAAACAGCCCGTTCCGCGACCGTGGTGTTGAAGAAAATCTCGATTTATTCCGGCGCATGCGCGCGGGCGAATTCCCGAACGGTGCGCGTGTGCTGAGGGCCAAAATCGACATGGCCTCGGGCAACATCAATCTGCGCGACCCCGTGATGTATCGCATCCTTCACGCCAATCACCCGCGAACCGGCACGGAGTGGAAGATCTATCCCAGTTATGACTACGCCCACGGCCAGTCGGATGCGATAGAGCAGATCACCCATTCGATCTGCACGCTGGAATTCGAGGATCACCGCCCCCTCTACGACTGGTTCATCGCAAATTTGAATGTACCGTCAAAACCTCACCAATACGAATTTGCGCGTCTCAATCTGACTTACACGGTGTTATCCAAGCGCGTGCTGACCGAGTTGGTGCGCGGCGGACACGTTAGTGGATGGGACGACCCCCGCATGCCTACCCTGGCGGGCATGCGCAGACGCGGCGTTCCGCCCGAGGCCATTCGGGATTTTGTCAAACGCATCGGCGTTGCAAAGGCCAACAGTATTGTTGATGTGGGGATGTTCGATTTTTCAGTCCGCGAAGCGCTTAACAAGACAGCGCTGCGACGAATGGCGGTGCTCCGCCCGCTCAAGGTTGTGATCGAGAATTATCCCGACGGGCAGGTCGAGGAATTGGAGGCGGTCAATCACCCCGATAATCCCGCGGCGGGCGCGCGCAAGATAAAGTTCGGCCGCGAAATCTTTATCGAGCTAGAAGATTTCATGGAAAACCCGCCGAAGAAATTCTTCCGGCTATCTCCCGGATCCGAGGTTCGCTTGCGCTATGCCTATTTCTTGACGTGTCGCGAAGCCATCAAGAACGCGAGTGGCGAGGTTACCGAGTTGCGCTGCACCTACGACCCGACGACCCGTGGCGGCAATGCGCCTGACGGCCGCAAGGTTAAAGCGACAATACATTGGGTTTCGGCGACACATTCCATGCCGGCGGAGGTCCGCCTCTATAATCCACTGTTTACAAAGCCGGACCCCAGCGGCGGAGAAGCATTTGCTGCCGACCTCAATCCCAATTCGCTGGAACTACTGAACGAGGCTCGTCTAGAACCGGCGCTTGCGGAAGCCAGGCTTGAGCAACCGGTCCAGTTCGAGCGGCAGGGGTATTTTTGTCTCGATCGCGCTGCGACACCGGCGAAGCTTGTGTTCAGCCGTACGATTGGGCTGCGCGATACATGGGCCAAGGAAAAAGTCACAGGCTGACCGCGAAGTCGCTGGCCACAACCATAGGATGAGTTAGGATAGGCACGGTTGTGGCGATCAGGCGTCGGGAGGCGCCCCGCGCTTTGGTTCGGCAAAGTCCTCATCATGAACAACCACGCGCGCGCGCCAAAGCCTGGGCGCCCGCGTCCGACGTCGCCCGGCGTCCGGCCGGATTATTGTTGCCGGACGGATTTGTCGACGCCGTCGGCTCATTGCGCGGCCTGCTGTCAGAGTGGATTGCGGCTGAAGTTGCGCCGGGCCGGCTGATGCCGTGGTTGCCGGTGGCCTTCGGCTTCGGTATCGTCGTCTACTTCAGCGCGGATCGCGAACCGGCCTGGTGGGCGACAACACTTTTGGCGATCGCGGGTGTCCTCGTGGCGGTTCTGGTGCGCCATCGCCCGATCGGATTCCCGCTTGCACTTGGGTTGGCCGCGATCGCGGCAGGTCTTGCGACGGCGACGTTGCAAACGGTGCGCATTACCCACCCGATCTTGCAGTCGGCCGCCGCAAGTGTGCTGGTGTCCGGTTTTGTTGAGGTACGTGAGGAGCGAGAGCGCAGCGATCGCATTGTCGTGCGCGTTCAATCCATTGCAGGATCGCTTGCAGAACCCGCCCTTGAGCGGGTTCGCGTCGCAGTTCGGAAAGGAAACGCACCCGCTGTTGGAAGCTTTGTCGAATTCAAGGCACGCCTGTCGCCACCAATGCAACCTTTGCGGCCCGGCGGTTACGATTTTGCGCGCGACATGTATTTCCAACGCATCGGGGCGTCTGGTTACACACTTGGCGCAATCAAGGTCAAGGTGCCGCCGACCGCGCGCGGATTTTGGCTACAGTATGCTACGATCGTCGACGACATGCGTGAAGCCGTCGACAAGCGCATTCGCGCGGTGATGGCGGGTGACAATGGCTCCATTGCGTCCGCGCTGATCACAGGAAAACGGGACGCAATATCGACGCCGGTCAACGACGCTATGTATGTTTCAAGCCTTGCCCATGTCCTGTCAATTTCGGGCTATCACATGGCGGTGGTGGCCGGGATCGTGTTCTTTTTTATACGTGCCGGGCTCGCGTTATTTTCCTCTTTGGCAAGCCGCTATCCGATCAAGAAATGGGCAGCGCTTGGTGCGCTTGTCGCCGCTGGATTCTATCTCTTGCTTTCGGGTGCGGAGGTTGCCACCCAACGGTCCTTCATCATGATCGCAATCGTGCTCATCGGCGTGATGACGGATCGACCGACGCTTACCTTTCGCACGCTCTCGGTCGCGGCGATAGGCGTACTTGTGTTTGCGCCGCAGGCGGTCATACATCCGAGTTTCCAGATGTCGTTTGCGGCGACACTGGCGCTTGTCGCGGCATATCAATACGGTCTGCCGTGGCATCCCGCCAAAGATAGCTCGCTCGGGATGCGCATTGCGCTCTGGGGCGCGCGAGAAGTTTCGGGATTGCTTCTGGCGTCTTTGGTTGCTGGTTTTGCAACAACGCCGTATGCGGCCTACCACTTCCATCGGCTCGCACCATACGGGACCCTGGCCAACCTCCTTGCAATGCCTGTCGTGTCCGTTCTGGTCATGCCAATGGGCATTCTTGGGCTGGTCGCGATGCCATTCGGGTTCGATGTCCCGTTCTGGCGGCTGATGAGTGCGGGGATCGATTGGATGAATGGTGTTGCGCTTTGGGTGACCAGTCTGCCCGGCGCCGTGGGACGATTGCATGCCTTTGGGACCGGCCCGCTATTGGTGGGGACAGCGGGTATTCTGCTGATCTGCTTGCTGCGTACGCCCATGCGATGGAGCGGGGCCGTCCTGGTCGTCAGCGGCTGTCTTTGGGCGGTCGCGACACCGCAGCCGGACGTTCTGATCGCAGGCGACGGTCAATCGGCCGCATTTCGTGGAGCCGATGGACGCCTCGCAATTCTGCACAACGGTCGCGACACCTTTGCCGTTAAGGAGTGGCTTGCAGCCGATGCCGATGCGCCTGCACCGAAGGATGCAAGCCTGGGCAATGGGGTGAGGTGCGATGCTATTGGCTGCATCGGCACCTTGAGCGATGGGCGTCTCATCTCAATGGTACTTGGAATGGAAGCCGCCGCCGAGGATTGTGCGCGCGCTGCTGTCGTCGTTAGCCCGCACGAAGTGCCCGCATCGAGTTGCGCTGCCATCGTCGTTGATCGTCACACGTCGCACGAAATTGGCGCCGTGGCACTGCACAAGGCCGGCGACCACTTCCAGGTTGAGGTCGCGCGGCCATCCGGCTCTGAGCGGCCATGGATGAGCAGCCAGGTGCGGTCGGCGGAAACCAAGCACGCGGCTACGGCACGAGGCTCGATAGATGCAATGCCGCGCGAAGAGGACCTTTCCGCGGATGACTAGTACCTGCGGAAAAGCCCGACCAGCTTGCCCTGGATTCGAACCCGGTTGGGCGGGAGGATCCGCACCTCGTAAGCGGTGTTGGCAGGTTCAAGTGCAATCGAGGCGCCACGGCGGCGGAAGCGCTTGAGGGTTGCTTCCTCGTCATCGATCAGAGCAACAACAATATCGCCCGTATCGGCGGCTTCAGATTTTCTGATCAGGGCGATGTCGCCATCGAGGATGCCAGCCTCGATCATGCTGTCACCGCGGACCTCCAAAGCGAAATGATCGCCGGCCGAAAGCAGGTCGGGGGGCATATTGATGACATGGCTGCGGGTCTGGATCGCTTCAATCGGGGTGCCGGCGGCAATGCGGCCCATAACCGGCACGGCGACCGGGCGACCGCCGTCATCCTCGGAACTCGTGCGAACGCGGCCGAGGTCGCCCTCGATGACGCTCGGTGTAAAACCGCGCGACCGGGACGAACCGAGCCCGTGACCGACCGAATCCGGCAGCTTGATCACCTCAATGGCGCGGGCGCGGTTGGGCAGCCGCCGGATGAAACCGCGCTCCTCCAGGGCCGTGATAAGTCGGTGGATGCCAGACTTTGAACGCAAGTCGAGGGCGTCCTTCATCTCGTCGAACGAGGGCGGCACCCCGGCCTCGGTCAGCCGCTCGTGGATGAAACGCAGAAGCTCTAACTGCTTGCGGGTCAGCATCGGTTTCTCCCCGTCAGGCCGCCCCCGGGAGGGACAGGCCAGAAACAAATCATGAACGGACACTATCTGTTCGATATGTGTTCCGCAACTGTTTAATTTGGGGTGAAAAACTCGAAAGACGCCTAAAGGCCTAGCTTAAGGATGACACAGTCTGAACCGGCCAACGCCGCCGGCGCGTGTGGTTCCCGAATCACTAGACAACCCGCCTTGGCCAGTGGCGACATCAAAGAACTGTCCTGATCGGTAAGTGGCGTCGCCACTGGCCCATTAGGCCCGTGGTCGAGGCTCGCACGCAGATAGTCGGCACGCTCATCATTGGCCGGCAAGTCGCGTCCAAGCTGCGCGTGTGCCGGCACATGAGCGGCGTCGCGCCGGCCCGCCAGCCGCCGGATGAGAGGCACCAGAAACAGGTATGCGCAGACGTAGGAGGATACCGGGTTTCCGGGAAGCCCAAGCACCTGCATGCCGCCCAGCCGGCCATGCATCATCGGGCGGCCCGGGCGAAGGGCCACACGCCAGAATGACAAATCGAGGCCTTCAGACGCCAGCGCGCGCTGCACCAGATCATGTTCACCGACGGAGGCGCCTCCGGTGGTAACCAGGATGTCGGCACCCCATTGGCGTGCCCGGCGCACACCGGCGGTAATGTCTTCAATGCGATCATGGGCAATGCCGAGGTCGAAAACCGCGGCACCTTCGGCGTGCGCAAGCGCGGTGAGGGCAAATCCGTTTGAATAGACGATTTGGCCGGGAAGGGGATCGCTGCCAGGCGGCACGAGCTCATCGCCGGTCCCCAACACGGCTACTTTGGGCTGGCGATGCACGCTCAGGCGCGGGTAATTCATGGCAGCCGCCAGCATCAGGTCGCGGTCACTCAGTCGGGCACCCTTCCGCAGCAAAGTCTGACCTTTGGAAAAATCTATACCCTCGGCCCGTACATTGCGGCCTTTCGTGGCGGCCTTCTGGATGACGACTGTTTTGCCGTCGCTGGCGGCGAGTTCCTGGATGACGACGGTATCGCTCCCCTTGGGCATGACACCGCCAGTAAAAATCCGGGCTGCTTCACCTGAGCCGACCGCGCCCTCAAAAGGATGCCCTGCCGCGACTTCACCAATCAGTTTAAGTGTGACAGCCGACTGAGCGACGTCGCTTGCGCGCACGGCATAGCCGTCCATGGCCGAAACGGCGGCCGGGGGCTGAGTGCGAAGTGCGGACACATCTTCGGTCAGGACACGGCCAAGTGCGTCGGCAAGGGGGACAGTTTCCTCGGGCAGTGCCTTCGCGCCGGCCAGGACCCGGTGCAACGCCTCGGTAACCGGCATTAAACTCAAGGCGACGTCTCCGCACGCCACTCGCCCGATTTTCCGCCGCTCTTGTGCAGCAGGCGAATGCCTTCGATCCGCATGCCGCGTTCAGCCGCCTTGACCATGTCATAGATCGTCAGGCAGGCGATCGAGACTGCCGTCAGCGCCTCCATCTCGACCCCGGTGTTGGCGGTGACCTTGACCGTGGCCTGAACAAGAAATCCGGGCAGGGCGTGTTCCGGATTGATGTCGATCGCGATCTTGGTGAGCGGGAGCGGGTGGCAAAGCGGGATCAGACCGTGCGTCCGCTTGGCGGCCATGATGCCGGCAAGCCGTGCCGCGCCTAACACGTCACCCTTCATTGCGTTGCCTTCAACCACCAGGTCGAGCGTTTCCTTGCGCATGATCACGCGGCCTTCCGCGATCGCGATGCGTTCGGTGGCGCCTTTGTCGGACACATCCACCATTCGCGCTTCGCCACGCTGGTCGATGTGGGTCAATGGGCTTGCCGGTAGCGACAAAGGTGGAGATTCCGGTTTCGCTTTGGCTTTTGGCTTTGCCTGGCGGACTACGATTTTCTTCGCGCGACGAGGGGTGCTTTTCTTTTTGGGAAGCCGCGTGAGTGTCTTCTTGCGTCGAGCCATCACTCTACTCCGCTACAGCGCGGCGCGGCTCGCGCGCAATGAGGAACCGCGTGGCAGCAACAACATCGGCTTGCCTCATCAGGCTTTCGCCAATCAAAAACGCCGAGATCCCGATACGATTGAGCTGTGCCAGGTCGGCAGGGGCGTTGAGGCCGCTCTCTGCCACAACGATACGGTCGCGCGGAACCTTTGGTGCCAGCCGCTCGCTGACGGCGAGTGATGTCTTGAAAGTGCGCAAATCCCGGTTGTTGATGCCAATGAGGCGCGATTTCAGACTGAGGGCACGGTCAACCTCAACTTCATCATGAACTTCAACCAGAACATCCATACCGTAAGAGTTCGCAGTGTCTTCGATGGCGTGGGCCGCTGCATCATCGATTGCCGCCATGATGATAAGGATGCAATCAGCGCCGAGCGCGCGCGATTCCACCACCTGGTACGGCTCGTAAATGAAATCCTTGCGCAATGCGGGCAGGGCCGTGGCATTGCGGGCCGCGGCCAGAAACTCCGGTTTGCCCTGGAATGATGGCGCGTCAGTGAGCACCGAAAGGCAGGTGGCACCGCCACTCTCGTAAGCCTTTGCAAGCGAAGGTGGGTCGAAGTCGGCCCGGATCAGCCCTTTCGAGGGGCTGGCCTTCTTGATCTCTGCGATCAACGCATAGTCGCCCGAGGCGAGGCGGCGCTCGATTGCGGCCAGAAAGCCTCGCGGCGGCGGCGCGGTTTTTGCAAGTCTTTCAAGCTCCGCAGGCGGATGCGCCCGCTTTGCGGCGGCGATTTCCTCGCGTTTATAGGCTTCAATCCTGGTGAGGATGTCAGACATTTAGATGTCCTTGCGCATGATCTTATCCGAAAACCGGTTTCCACTTATCGGGATCATGCGTCACGCCTCCGCGGCGTTCGATACCGCGATCAACCGGTCGAGGCGCCCTTCGGCCTCGCCGGACTCAATCGATTTCGTTGCCAACAGTGCGCCTTGCTTGAGATCTTTCGCCTTGCCCGCGACGACGAGCGCCGCAGCGGCATTGAGGATGGCGATATCGCGAAACGGTCCTGGCTTGCCCTTGAGAACGTCAAGCAAAGCTCTTGCGTTAAATTCGGCGTCGCCACCGCGCAAGGCTTCGGGCTTCCCACGCGACAATCCGGCATCCTCGGGCGTGACTTCGAAGGTGCGGATTTTGCCGTTCTCGAGCGCGGCGACGCTGGTAGGGCCGGACGTGGTGATTTCGTCAAGGCCATCCGAGCCGTGCACCACCCATATGCTTTCCGAACCGAGATTTATCAGCACCTGCGCCATGGGCTCAACCCAATGTTTCGAGAACGTGCCGATCATCTGTCGCTTGACGCCCGCAGGATTAGACAGCGGTCCCAGCAGGTTGAAAATCGTGCGCGTCCCGAGCTCGACCCGCGTCGGGCCGACGTTCTTCATGGCGGGGTGATGTGCTGGCGCAAACATGAAACCGATGCCGGCATCGCGGATGCACACGCCGACCTGATTTGGGTCCATATCGATTTTGACGCCGAGTGCCTGCAATACGTCCGCTGCGCCCGACCTCGATGATAACGCCCGGTTGCCATGTTTCGCGACCGGCACGCCGGCGCCCGCCACGATAAAGGCCGCGCAAGTCGATATATTGAATGAGCCAGAAGCATCGCCGCCGGTGCCGACAACGTCGACTGCGCCTGGCGGCGCCTTCACACCGAGCATTTTGGCGCGCATGGTGGTGACCGCGCCGGTGATCTCGTCGACACTTTCTCCCCGGACGCGCAACGCCATCAGCAATCCTCCAATCTGGGAGGGCGTGGCCTCGCCGGACATCATGCGGTCGAAAGCGGCGGCGGCTTCCTCGCGCGTGAGGCTTGCGCCGGTCGCAACCTTGGCGATGAGCGCTTTAAAGTCGTTGGCCATTTCAAATGCCTCACGTCGCCGCGTGCAACGCGACGGGTGCGCGCGCCGCTGACGTCCGCTTGCCGCGTTTCGCGTTCCAGTCGGCGGCCAGGTCCAGAAAATTCCTCAGCATCAGGTGCCCGTGCTCGGATGCTATGCTTTCAGGATGAAACTGCACGCCATGCACCGGCAAACTCGAATGCATCAGCCCCATCACCAGATGGTCGTCTGTTTCGGCGTTGACGATCAACTCAGGAGGCATGCTGACACGTTCCACGACAAGCGAATGGTAGCGGGTCGCCTTCAATGGGCCGTTGATGCCGCGAAAGACGCCACTGCCGGTATGCTTGATTTCGGACACCTTGCCATGCACCGGTGTGGCGCGCACGACCTTGCCACCGAACGCTTGCCCGATCGCCTGGTGACCGAGACAGACGCCCAGGATCGGAATGCTCTCTGCGGCTTTGTGCACGAGGGCGAGACAAATGCCGGCTTCAGTCGGCGTGCAAGGACCAGGTGAAATGACGATTGCATCTGGCGCCAGTGCCATGACATCGGCGACTGAAATTTTGTCGTTGCGATGCACGGCAACCTCGGCCCCCAGCCCGCCCAGATAGTGGAACAGGTTGAAGGTGAAGCTGTCGTAATTGTCGATCAGGACGATCATGTTTTACCGCTTTGCCAAGGGTGTAAGGGGCGTCCCATGGGGGGTCAAGCAGCCCGAGCCGGCGGCGGTTACTGTCCGCGTTTGGCTGCGCTGGCGAAACGGCGGGCTTCTTCGGCGGCCCGAAACAAGGCTTTCGCCTTGTTTATGCATTCCTGCTGTTCGAAATCCGGAACGCTATCGGCAACGATGCCGGCGCCGGCCTGAACGTACATCTTGCCGTTTTTCACCAAGGCGGTGCGCAATACAATGCAGGTATCCATTTCACCTGCCGCAGAGAAATAACCGACACAGCCCGCATAGAGGCCGCGCTTTTCTTTTTCCAATTCATCGATGATCTGCATGGCGCGTACTTTCGGCGCGCCAGACACCGTTCCCGCCGGAAACCCGGCAGCCAAAGCATCGAGTGCGTCCCGATCGGCGGCAAGTTTTCCCTCGACGTTAGAAACAATGTGCATCACATGGCTGTAACGCTCGATGAAAAACTGATCTGTGACCTTGACGGTCCCGAGTGCCGCGACGCGACCCACATCATTGCGACCGAGATCAAGCAGCATCAGGTGCTCGGCGCGCTCTTTTGGATCCGCCAGCAGTTCGTCTTCGAGCGCTTTGTCCTCGTGTGGCGTTGCGCCGCGCGGGCGGGTGCCGGCGATCGGCCGGATCGTGACGACATCACCGGAGACTTTCACGAGAATCTCGGGACTTGATCCGGCGATAGCGAATTCACCGAAATCGAGGAAATAAAGATACGGCGATGGGTTCGTGCGCCGCAATGCGCGATAGAGCGTGAACGGCGGCAACGTGAACGGCGCCTCGAAGCGTTGCGCCAATACGATCTGGAATGCATCGCCAGCGGCGATGTACTCCTTGGCCCTGTGGACCATGGCCCTGTATTCTTCGGGCGTCGTGTTCGATTTTGTCTGAACGTCGATCGGCCCGGCGTCGCTCTCCGACAACGACTTGTCCAAGGGACGATCGAGGCTTTCGACAATGCGTGCAAGCCGCTCAACGGCACGCGTGAGTGCGGTTTTGGCGTCAACACCTTTTTCAGAGCGCACGGGCGTGACGATCGTAATCGAATCCTTCACCGCGTCGAAAACGACAATGATCGTTGGTCGAACCAGGACCGCATCGGGTATGCCAATCGGGTCCGGGTTGGGTGGTCCCAATTCCTCCATGATCCGCACTACGTCGTAGCCAAGATAGCCGAATACGCCGGCTGCCATCGGCGGCAAGCTGTCGGGGAGGGCAATACGGCTTTCCGAGATCAAGGCACGCAATGCTTGCAGCGGCGCTTCGGCATACGATTCGAATGCTTGCGGCTTGTTGCGAGCATTGCGGTTGACTTCTGCTTTTCCGCCGCTTGTTCGCCAGATTAAATCCGGCTCCAGGCCGATGATTGAATAACGGCCGCGGACAGCGCCGCCCTCGACCGACTTAAGCAGAAAGCTAATCTCCTTGCCGCCGCCAAGCTTCAGGAATGCCGAGACAGGTGTCTCGAGGTCGGCAACCAAGGAAGTCCAGACCACCTGTGGTTCCCCCCGCCTATAGCGTTCGGCAAAGGCGGCTTCCGACGGCTCGATCTGCATGGGATGGACTATTGCTGGGCGCCGTCGCCGACGACCTGGTTCAGCGCTGGTTGATTTACGGTGACGCCAAATTCGGTTTCGAGCCGCGCTATATATTCGGCGAGGACGTCATCGGTATAGGAATTCTGCAGAACGTTGGCGATCGCCTTGCCCTGTTTCGAGTTGGCGTCGAATGCAGGGTCGGTCACATCGGTGACCTGGAATATAAAACGTTCCGTCTCATTATTGCCCTGCGCCGTGCCAGGAACGCCCTTTGGCGTGCGGAAAACAGCATCGACGACCTTCGCGGGAACAAAGCCGCCGGGCTTCCCGCGCTGCAGATCGGCCGCGCTCTCGACCTTGAGGCCAGCTTCGCTCGCGACCTGCGCTAAAGCGGTCCCCGCCTTGAGTTTGCCGAGAAGCTCATCCGATTTTGTCTGCAGCCGCTTGGCGGTTTCGTCGTCACGCCAGCGCGCAGCGACCTGGTCTTTGACTTCATCGAGCGTGCGTTCACGTGACGGCGTAATGCCGGTGACATCAAAATAGAGATAGCCTCCACTCGGCAATTGCAGCGCCTCGGTGTCGACACCTACGTCGCTGGAGAAGGCCGCGTTGATCACGTTCGGCGTCTGCGGCAGCCCTGCGGCTATTTTGCCGTCGGGCGCGCGTCCGGAGCGATCGACCGCTTCGATATTGAGGGCTTTGAGACCTAGTTTTTTGGCGGCTTCAGCCAATGTTGAACCGGCGGCGCGTTCATCTTCGATCTTGTCGCGCAGGCTGCCGATTTCGCTCTTGGCGCGACTCTCGGCAATTTCGTTTTTAATTTGCGCTGCAACTTGATCGTAGGTCTTTTCCTCACCGGCTTCGACCTTGCCGACTTGCAACAATACGGTGCCAAAGCGCCCTTCGACCGGAGCGCTCACTTCGCCGGGCTTGAGTGCGAAAGCAGCGTCGGCGACGGCCGGATCGATAATTTCCGACTTCGCGACCGTGCCAAGATTGGTATCCGACGCACTCACGCCGCGGTCCTTGGCAATTTCGTCAAAGGTTGCGCCTTTGGCGATGCGCTCGTGCGCGGCCGCCGCATCCTCAGCGTTGGGAAAGACGATCTGTCGCAACTCGCGTTTTTCCGGTTTGCCGTAACTGTCCTTACGTTGCTCGAAATAAGATTTTGCGTCTTCATCGCTGACCGCGTTTGGTTTCGCCAGATCTGCAGGGGTGAGTGCCAAAATGGTAACCTTGCGGTATTCCGGCGCACGGAACAGCGCTTTCCGCTCCTCGAAATACTTGTTCAGTTCCTCCGGTGTCGGCGCGGCGATATCTCCTGCCTGTGCTGCTCCGAGCGCCACATATTCAATCCGCCGCTTTTCGTTCTGGTATTGATTTATCGCGGATGTCATTGTTGCGGGCACTTTCATGTCGCCCGTAATACTTTGCGCTATTTGTCGTCGCAGGACTGCACGTTTTTGTTGGTCGACGAAACGGCTCTCCGTAAATCCGGCCTGACGGATGATCTGTTCAAAACGCGTTCGGTCGAACTGGCCACTCGGTCCGCGGAATGACGGGTCATTTGCTATGCTCTGAGCGATGTCGGCATCCGAGATACCTAGCCGCAGTCGCTTGGCCTGTTCGTCGACCGTCGTTTCAGCAATCAACTGCCCAAGGAGTTGCCGGTCGAGTTCGCGAGCCCGCGCATCGTCCGGCGTGATCGGCCTGCCGATTTGACGGCCCAGTTGCTGCAGGCGTTCGCTGTAGTACTGGCGGAACTGCTCGATCGAGATTTCCGTGCCGCCGATTGTTGCGACCTCGTTGCGAGTGAAGCCCCGAAACATGTCCCCGATGCCCCAAATCGCGAAGCTTATGACGAGGAAACCCATGACGGCTGCCATGATGGCTTTGCCGAGCCAGGTAGAGGAAGCCTTATGAAGACCACGAAGCATGCGCGCGTTTCGTAACTTGTGATGACCAATTGATTGGATGACCGCGCCTGTCTAACCCAAGCGGAGCGGGCGCACCATAGGGAGCGGGCCAACTCATTGCAACTCAAGAAGGATCAGCCTCGGGACGGGGCATGCTGGCATTACTTGAACGGGTCTGATAACCGCACGCGCGAGGGGTTCTTCGATGGCTGCGGCTGAACTGAAACCGCTGGTAGCGGGCAATTGGAAAATGAACGGACTGAGCGGGTCCCGCGCGGAGCTCGCCAGGATTATTGCCGGCTCTGCCGGCCTTGCCGGAAAAGCAGAACTGATGGTTTGCCCCCCGGCAACCTTGATTGCCGAATTTGCCACTATGGCGCGGGGATCTCCGGTCGCTATTGGCGGGCAGGATTGTCACTCCGAAGCCTCAGGTCCCCATACCGGTGATATGTCAGCCGAGATGCTGGCAGACGCGGGTGCTCGTGCGGTTATCGTTGGACATTCCGAGCGGCGTACCGATCATCATGAAACCGATGCGCAGGTGCGCGCCAAAGCGCAGGCGGCCTGGCGGGCCGGATTGACTGCAATCGTCTGCGTCGGTGAGCAGCGGGCGCACCGTGAAGCGGGCAAGACTCTGGCGGTGGTCGGCGCCCAGCTGGACGGCTCTCTGGCCGACGGCGCCAAAGGGGCGAATTTGGGCACCAATCTTGTCGTCGCTTATGAGCCGGTTTGGGCGATCGGCACCGGACTCACGCCGACGGCGGGCGACGTTGGCGAGGTCCACGCCTTCATTCACAAGCGCTTGGTTGAACGCTTTGGCGCCGAAGGCGGACGCGTTCGAATTCTTTATGGCGGTTCCGTCAAACCAGCCAACGCCAAAGAGCTTTTGACGATCCGCGACGTGAACGGCGCCTTGGTGGGGGGCGCCAGCCTGAAAGCTGAGGATTTTCTGGGTATTGCGGCGGTTTACCGGCAGCAGCCCTGAGGGTGGAAAATCGATCGGTGATCGTGTAGAGACCGCGGCGAATTCCTATATAGGCAGGTGACGCCGCCGGGGCAGAGTGCCCGGTCCGGCTCGATTTGAACGGAAGTTAGCCTGATGCAGCAAGTAATTATCGTCATTCACCTCATGCTCGTCCTCTCGCTCATCGGGGTAGTGCTTTTGCAACGCTCGGAGGGCGGCGGACTTGGCATTGGTTCGTCGGGCGGCTTCATGACCAGCCGAGGCACGGCTAACGTCCTGACGCGGGCGACCGCGATCCTGGCTGGCCTGTTTTTCGTGACCAGTCTTCTGCTGTCGATTTTGGCAGGGATAAACCGCAAGCCGACCTCAATCCTTGAGGGAGGCCAGAGTACGCCCTCCGCGCCTGGTGCACCGGCACCACTCGGTGGCGGCAGTGGCGGTGGCCTGCTCAACCAGTTGCAAGGCGGCACACCGCCGGCAGCGCCGGCGGCTCCAGCCGCCCCGGCGGGGCCGCAGGTGCCGCAGTCAAAATAAAAATCGCGAACGAGGGGCCGGGTAAATCCGGCCCTTCAACATTGTGGGGCAAAGCGGCGAGAGAATTCAGAGCAGGTCTTCAAGAAGGCATGAAAATGGCGGCGCAACCCTTTGTAAAACCCCGAGCTTATGGAGCTACACACAGGCGCAGGGCGGCTCCGCCCTTTTCGCGCTCGTCGAATCAATCCTTGGGGGCTAAAGGTTAGGCCCCATGGCGCGGTATATTTTCATCACCGGCGGCGTGGTCTCCTCACTCGGTAAGGGTCTTGCATCCGCAGCGCTCGGTGCGCTGCTGCAGGCACGCGGCTACAAGGTCCGTCTTCGCAAACTCGATCCCTACCTCAACGTCGATCCTGGCACGATGTCGCCCTATCAGCATGGCGAGGTCTTCGTCACCGACGACGGCGCCGAAACCGACCTCGATCTTGGTCACTACGAACGTTTCACCGGACGACCGGCAACCCGGCACGACAACATCACCACGGGTCGCATTTACCAGGACATTCTTGCCCGCGAGCGTCGCGGCGACTACCTCGGAGCTACGATCCAAGTCATCCCGCACGTCACCAACGCGATCAAGGATTTCGTCCGTGAGGGGAATGACGGGTTTGATTTCGTGCTGTGCGAAATCGGCGGCACGGTCGGCGATATCGAAGGGTTGCCATTCTTCGAAGCGATCCGCCAACTGGGCAACGATTTGCCGCGCCAGCACGCGATCTACATTCATCTTACTTTGATGCCATTCATCCCGAGCGCGGGTGAGCTCAAAACCAAACCGACCCAACATTCGGTCAAGGAGCTCCGCTCGATCGGTATTCAGCCGGACATTCTGCTTTGCCGCACCGATCGTCCAATTCCCGAAGGCGAGCGCCGCAAGCTCGCGCTGTTCTGCAATGTCCGTGAAAGCGCCGTCATCGAAGCGCGCGATGTCGACAATATTTATGCCGTACCGGAAGCTTACTCAGCCGAAGGCCTCGATGCCGAGGTGCTTGCGGCGTTCGGGGTCGAACCGCGTCATACCCCCGACCTCGAACGCTGGCGACTGATCAACGAGCGTGTACGGAATCCGGAAGGTGACGTTACGATTGCGATCGTTGGCAAATACACGGGAATGAAAGACGCCTACAAATCGCTGATCGAGGCGTTGTCACATGGTGGCATCGCCAACAAGGTGAAGGTCAATCTGGACTGGATAGAGTCGGAAGTATTCGAGAACGAAGATCCGGCGCCGTTTCTCGAGCACGTCAACGGAATTCTTGTGCCTGGCGGGTTCGGCCAGCGCGGGGCCGAAGGCAAAATCAAGGCCGCGCAATTTGCGCGTGAGCGGCACGTGCCGTATTTCGGTATTTGCTTCGGAATGCAGATGGCGTGCATTGAAGCCGCCCGCAACCTTTGCGGTATAGAGAATGCGAACTCGACCGAATTTGGTCAGACAACCGAGCCGGTTGTCGGCCAGATGACAGAATGGCTCAAAGGCAACGAATTGCAGCGTCGCACGGCCAGCGGCGATCTCGGCGGAACGATGCGGCTCGGGGCATATGACGCAACGCTGACCCGCGGGAGCCGCGTCGCCGCTATCTACGGTGCGACAGAAATTTCTGAACGGCACCGACACCGTTACGAGGTCAACACCGCTTACAAGGGGCGCCTCGAGCAGCGCGGCGTGCGGTTCTCGGGGATGTCACCGGACGACATCCTGCCGGAGATCATCGAATACGATGATCACCCCTGGTTTATCGGTGTCCAGTTTCATCCGGAGCTGAAATCGCGGCCATTTGAACCGCACCCGTTGTTTGCATCGTTTATCGGCGCGGCGGTCGAGCAGAGCCGGCTGGTTTAGCGTAGCGGCAATGGCCCGCGGTCTTGATCATATCGTCCATGCCGTGCGCGACCTCGACGCGGCTGTCGATCTTTATCACCGCTTGGGCTTTCAGGTCGGCGCGCGCAATCGTCATCCGCACGCATGGGGAACGCAAAACCACATTATTCAGCTTCCAGGGACATTCGTTGAGTTGCTGTCACTTGCGGATACGAATGGAATTGTGCCGCACACACCTCGGCACTTTTCATTCGGCGCGTTCAACCGCGATTTTGTTATGAACGGGCAGGGCCTTTCGATGCTGGTGCTCGAAGGACGCGGAGCATCAGACGCTAACGATTTTCGCGCAAAGGGAATCGGAGATTTCGAACTTTACGAGTTTGAGCGCGAGGGAAAACGTCCCGATGGCACACCTGTGAAAGTCGCGTTTGCGCTCGCCTTTGCATCCGATCCAGGCGCGCCAAGTATCGGCTTCTTCACCAGCATGCAGTATTACCCGGAAAACTTCT
Source organism: uncultured Alphaproteobacteria bacterium (assembly GCA_963815055.1). Taxonomy (GTDB): domain Bacteria; phylum Pseudomonadota; class Alphaproteobacteria; order Rhizobiales; family Xanthobacteraceae; genus Pseudolabrys. The sequence continues at coordinate 370,260 of CAWFEU010000003.1, forward strand.
GGAATCCGGCGTTTCAGGTCCATACGAATACGGCAAGTAGTGTCGCCGGCGTTGTGCTCGTCGCGAAGGATCCCGGCAGTCACGCCAACTTTCTGAGCGCTTTCGCGGGCGTCGGTGCGAGCCATGCGACCCCAAATGGCGTGACCATCAAGACGCCACGCGGCGACATTGACGTTATGACGCCGGAGGCTTTCGTGCAGCGCTTTGGAGTGGCCGCGCCAGATGTTTCACATGGCGCAAGGCTGGCGGCCCTCCGCTTTTTGGTCGCGGACGCAAGCCTGCTGGAAGGAATTCCCGACGAGGCCGGTATTGCCGGGCTTTATGCTGAAAGCGCGACCGTCGTCGGCCATGAGGATGCGATGGGCGCCATATTGGTGTTCGAACCGGCCCGTTGACCGGGATGGCACCCCGTTTCATGGTCGCGCACGAGGAGCGATATTTTGGATAAGGCCCTACTTCCAAATTCGACCGTCGTAATTGGCGCGGTACGCTTCGGCAATGACTTGCCGCTAGCCGTCATTGCGGGTCCTTGCGTACTTGAGAGCAAGGCACACGCGTTGGAGATGGCGACCGCGCTCAAGGAGATTGCCGGGCGGGTCGGCATCGGCTTCGTCTATAAAATCTCGTTCGATAAAGCCAATCGCACCTCGGCGAAATCAGCGCGTGGCCTTGGTCTTGATGAGGCGCTTCCGATTTTTTCTGAAATTCGCGAAAAATTGAAGGTACCGGTCCTCACAGACGTGCACGAGGCCGAGCAATGCGCCCACGTCGCACAAGCGGTCGACGTTCTGCAAATTCCGGCCTTTCTTTGCCGGCAAACTGATCTTCTCGTCGCGGCGGCAAAGACCGGCAAGGCGGTCAACGTGAAGAAGGGCCAGTTCCTTGCTCCGTGGGATATGCAAAATGTCGTTGAAAAAATAACCGGCGCGGGCAATCGCAATGTGCTGGTTACCGAGCGCGGCGTATCGTTCGGCTACAACACGCTCGTGTCCGACATGCGGGCGCTGCCGATACTCAAACGCACAACTCAAGCGCCGGTGATCTTCGATGCCACCCACTCGGTGCAACAGCCGGGTGGCAAGGGCGCCTCGTCTGGTGGCGAGCGTGAGTTCGTGCCCGTTCTTGCTCGCGCGGCAGTGGCGGTCGGCGTTGCAGGGGTGTTTATTGAATCGCATCAGGATCCCGACAAGGCCCCATCCGATGGCCCCAACATGATGCCATTGAAGGAGATGGAGTCGTTTCTGCGAACTCTGGTCGATTTCGATCGCTTGGCCAAGCGCTGAACCGCATACTGTCTGCTTTTCATGAACCGCGTCCTCAATCTCATGGCATTCGTCATCTTCGCGACGACACTGTTCATGCGCTCGGTTGACCCGGTTATTCCGCAAATTGCGCAGGAACTAAATGTAACGCCAACGACCGCGGCGATGCTTTCGACCGGATTCACTTTGCCCTATGCGCTCATCCAACCGGTGTTGGGCGCTTTGGCCGACATGTTCAGTAAAACGCGACTGATCGCGCTCTGTATGCTGATTGTTGGAATTACAACAGTCGCCTGCGGCCTAGTCACGAATTTTGAAACACTCATGGTGCTTCGCGTGATCGCCGGCATTACCGCGGGCGGCGTATTCCCGATTGCATTGGCTGTGGCCGGTGATCGCGTTCCGGTGCAGCAGCGGCAAGTGGCGATCGGACGACTGCTGTTTGCGGCGATGAGCGGAAATTTGCTGGGCGCCTCCGGTGCCGGCGTTGTAGGTGATTTCGTTGGCTGGCGCGGCGTATTCTTCACCACCGGGGCAATTGATTTGATTGCGCTCGCAGTTGCAATTCCGGGGTTTCGCAGCATGGAGGAGAAGCCCGGCCGTTTCGACCTGTCGATGTTAATTCCGAATTATCGCGCCATCTTCAGCAATCCGATGGCGAAGTATTGCTTCGGCGCCGTTTTCATCGAGGCGGTTTTCCTGTTCGGCGTGTTTCCCTACATGGCAGCGCTGCTTCGCACCGAGGGTGTCGTGCGATCATCAATTGCTGGCGTCGTCATTTCGGGTTTCGGTATCGGCGGCGTCATTTACACCTTCATGGTTGCGTGGCTTCTCGCGCATGTCGGCGAGCGGCGCCTGATGGCGGCTGGCGGGACGATCATGGGAATCGGCCTTGCCGTAATTGCCCTGCGCTTGGCATGGCCGATCGTGTTTCTGAATTTCATGGTACTCGGGTTCGGTTTCTACCTGCTGCATGGCTGCATTCAGGTCTATGTCACGGAACTGGCGCCTGCGGCCCGCGGCTCGGCCACAGCTGCGCATTCACTGTTCTTCTTTCTGGGTCAGGCGGTCGGGCCTGTCGTCTACGGCATTGGCCTGGCCAGCGTTGGGATCTCGACCGTGCTGCTGATAGGTGCAGCGGCATTGGTCGCAACAGGATGGATTTGCGCTTCGCAGATGCGAAGGCCCGCGTTGACGACCTAACCTCGTCCGCGGTAGGGGGCGACGCCCTGGTCGGGGATCCAAATATCTTTCGGTAATCGTCCTGTTTGCCAGAAAATATCGATCGGCATTCCGCCACGCGGATTCCAGTAGCCGCCGATGCGCAGCCATTTTGGCTTGAGTAATGACGAAAGCTTCTTGCCAATGGCAACGGTACAGTCTTCGTGGAATGCACCGTGATTGCGAAAACTATTGAGATAGAGTTTGAGCGACTTCGAACTCGACCAGGAAGCGTCCTGGCACATAGTCGATCACAAGGTGCGCAAAGTCAGGTTGGCCTGTAATTGGGCAGAGGGTGGTAAATTCCGGCGCGGTAAAGCGCGCGACATAGTTCGAATCCGCATGCGGATTTGGCACGCGATCCAGTACAGCCTTGCCCGGCGAGGCCGAAATAGGGCTTGGGCGTCCGAGTTGCAATTGTTTCCTGGCCATACTGGCTGCCTGATTTTGGCCCATTGGATGCCTGCTTGGGGCGGGGCATGACAAGGGGGTTCTTGATCCTGTAGAAGCCCAACATTAACAGCGCCGGACGGGCCCATGACTTCCATTACAGACATTATCGGCCGCGAAATCCTCGACAGCCGCGGCAATCCGACCGTTGAGGTCGACGTTTTACTTGAAAATGGTTCAATGGGCCGTGCGGCAGTTCCATCTGGCGCCTCAACGGGTGCACATGAGGCCGTCGAACTCCGCGACGGCGAGAAAGCACGCTATGGCGGCAAAGGTGTGCGCAAAGCGGTCGATGCGGTCAATGGCGAGATTTTCGACGCGCTTGGCGGAATGGATGCCGAAGCGCAGGCCAAGATTGATGAAACTCTGATTAGCCTCGATGGCACTCCAAACAAAGGTCGGCTCGGCGCCAATGCCATTCTTGGCGTTTCTCTTGCGGTTGCAAAGGCGGCAGCCGCCGCCAAACAGGCTCCGCTCTATCGCTACGTCGGCGGAACTGCCGCGCGCGTTCTGCCGGTGCCGATGATGAATATCGTGAATGGCGGGGTGCACGCCGACAATCCAATCGACTTCCAGGAATTCATGATCATGCCGGTCGGCGCACCGACATTTGCGGAAGCATTGCGCGCCGGTGCAGAAATATTTCACACGCTGAGGGCGCAACTCAAATCGGCAAAACTCAACACCAACGTCGGCGACGAGGGCGGCTTTGCGCCCAACTTGAAGTCGGCTGAGGCCGCTCTCGATTTTGTCATGCAGGCTATTGCCAAGGCGGGCTACAAGCCGGGCGGCGACATCGTGCTGGCACTCGATTGCGCGGCCACCGAATTCTACAAGGATGAATTCTACGTTTACGAGGGCGAAGGAAAAACCCGATCCAAGCAGGCGCAGGTCGACTATCTTGCGCAGCTTGTCGGAAAATATCCGATCGTCTCAATTGAGGACGGCATGGCCGAGGACGATTGGGAAGGCTGGAAGCTACTGACCCAAAAAATTGGAAGCAAATGCCAATTGGTTGGCGACGACCTTTTTGTCACCAACGTCACGCGCTTGGCAAAGGGCATCAAGGATGGGATCGCCAATTCAATCTTGGTGAAGGTCAACCAGATCGGCACGCTGACCGAAACATTGGCCGCCGTCGAGATGGCCCACAAGGCTGGATACACGGCGGTCATGTCACATCGTTCCGGTGAAACGGAAGACTCAACAATTGCCGACCTTGCCGTCGCGACCAATTGCGGACAGATAAAAACGGGTTCACTCGCTCGTGCCGACCGCACTGCCAAGTACAATCAGCTTCTGCGCATTGAGGAGGAGTTGGGCGCCCAAGCGAAGTATGCGGGCCGCGACGCCCCGAAATCGTGTTGATGGTGGTGCGACATGGCTCCGTCTTGCAATCAAGTGCCCAAAAGGCGCAAATTGTCTGTGAATTCTGACCACGGGTAACGTAATGGACCAGACGACGACGCTGTCCGCCTACGACCGCCGGCGCTCGGTGAGCCACTTAGGTGATTTTATCGTCCAATCAATCGAGGGCGCACGCGCGGTTGAAAAGCCGTTTTTCCATCTCGAGTTCGACCGCGTCTTCCCGGATGACATATATGCACAAATTCTGGCGTTGATGCCGGAGTCCTCCGACTATCGGCCAATGCACGGACGCAGCAAGGGGCACGATCTTGAAGATGGCACCCACACCCGTGTGAAGATCGACCTGTTCCCCGAATACATTCGCAATCTGCCGCCGGAAAAGCGCTCGCTGTGGGATGTTGTCGGGCGCGCGCTTTGTTCCGAACCCGTCAAGCAGGCATTCATCAGCCGGTTGGCACCCGGTCTGTCGAAACGCTTTGGCGAAGAGTTCGCAAAGGTCGGCATGTATCCGATACCGATCCTGACCCGCGATATTCCGGGCTATCTGATCACACCGCACACTGATACGCGCTGGAAAGGAATTACCGTCCAGCTCTACCTACCGAAGGACGATGCCAACACGGATATCGGAACGATCTTCCACGAGAAATTGGCTGACGGTTCCCTGCCGAAGAAGGCGCAAATGCGCTTTGCGCCCAATTCCGGCTATGCCTTCGCGGTCGGCACCGATACCTGGCATTCGGCCGACCCCGTGCATAACCGGGTGAAGACGCGCGAACTCGATCCTGCTGACCTATTTCGTCGACCAGGGGCTGTTGAAGATATTGCGCAACCGCGGCAAACGGCTCGGAAATTTTGTACTCAACGAGGTACGGCAACGGGTCTAGGCCATTAAACCTGCCTTAAGGGGCGTCGGGCATCTTCCTGGGCCATGGTCTCCCATCGTCGCCGCCGCACCTTCCTGACCGCGCTCGGTCTTTATGTATTTGCGGCGCTGTTCATCGGTTATTTCGGCATGAACGCCTTTAGCGGCGACCACGGTCTGCGCGCGCAGCAGGACCTTGAGCAGCAGTTGCTGGCCATGAAAAGTGAGTTGAACGGGCTGAAAGCTGAGCGCGCGCACTGGGAACGCCGTGTTGCGCTGCTGCGCGCCGACCGAATTGACCCGGACATGCTCGATGAGCGCGCCCGCGCCCTGGTCGGCTATCTTGATCCCCGCGACCTGACCCTCCTGCTCGATCCCCACTAGCAACCAGGAACGGCCGGCGACGTTATCCACCGCTGGCCGTGAAATTTTCCGCCATTTTGCGGGTGTTTTCCGCAATTCTGTACGGCGGCCTCGTGCTTTCGCCGTGGGGCGATTTAAGCTATTGGGGGTTCCGGAAGTTTACCGGCACCTCGACACAAGGCCGGACGCTTTCGCAGGGAGTGCCAATGGCGGTCGCCCAAAAAGACCCGAGTGCCGACGCCAAATCCGTCGCCGAATTCAGCAAGGAGCAGGAGCTTTCCGCCTATCGGACCATGCTGACCATCCGCCGCTTCGAGGAGAAGGCCGGGCAGATGTACGGAATGGGTCTAATCGGTGGATTTTGCCACCTCTACATCGGCCAGGAAGCCGTGGTCGTCGGCATGCAGATGGCGCTCAAGCCGGGCGATCAGGTCATCACCGGCTATCGCGACCACGGGCATATGATCGCCACCGGCATGGACCCAAAAGGAGTCATGGCCGAGCTCACCGGCCGCACCCATGGCTATTCGAAGGGCAAGGGCGGCTCCATGCACATGTTCAGCGTGGAGAAAGGCTTCTATGGCGGGCACGGCATCGTTGGCGCGCAGGTGCCGCTCGGGACGGGCCTTGCCTTCGCCAATCACTACCGCGGCAACAGCAATATCAGCGTTACATATTTCGGTGACGGCGCCGCCAATCAAGGTCAGGTTTACGAGAGCTTCAACATGGCGGAACTCTGGAAGCTTCCGGTCATCTACGTGATCGAAAATAACCGCTACGCGATGGGTACAGCAATCACGCGGTCGTCAGCCGAGGTCAACCTGTCCCGGCGCGGTCTGTCGTTTAATATTCCTGGCGACCAGGTAGATGGAATGGACGTGCGTGCGGTGAAGGCTGCAGGCGAGAAAGCGGCCCAGTGGTGCCGCGACGGCAAGGGCCCCTACATTCTTGAAATGCTGACATACCGTTATCGTGGGCATTCAATGTCGGATCCTGCAAAGTACCGTACACGCGAAGAGGTCGACGAGGTGCGCACGCATCATGATCCGATCGACATGGCGCGGCATCGTATCCTTGAGAAGAAGATCGCGAACGAAGATGCGCTGAAAAAAATCGACGGCGAAGTGCGCGACCTTATCAATCAAGCCGCAGAATTTGCCACCCACGATCCTGAGCCGGACGTGGCCGAACTTTATACCGACGTTTACCGCTGATCCTTGTTGCCCGGAAAACAATAGCGCCCATGCCGACCGAAGTTCTCATGCCCGCGCTCTCGCCCACGATGGAGAAGGGCAATCTTGCCAAATGGCTCAAGAAAGAGGGCGATACGATCAAATCGGGCGACGTCATTGCGGAAATCGAGACCGACAAGGCGACGATGGAAGTCGAGGCGGCCGACGAGGGCACGCTCGGGAAGATTCTAGTTCCAGAGGGCACTGCTGACGTTGCGGTGAATACGCCAATCGCGGTGATCCTCGGTGAGGGTGAGGATAAATCATCGATTAAAGCCGCCAAACCCGCACAACAGAATAAAGCAGCAGAAACCGCGCCGCCGGCGAAGGCTCAAAAATCCCAGGCAAAAACGCAGGACGTTCCAGCGCCTAAATCGGCGCAGGCGCCGGCGCCGCCAACGCTGCAAGCTGCAAGCGATCCTGATATTCCGGAAGGCACCGAGATGGTCACCATGACCATGCGCGAAGCATTGCGCGACGCCATGGCCGAGGAGATGCGGCGCGACAAAGACGTGTTCGTTATGGGCGAGGAGGTCGCCGAATATCAGGGTGCTTATAAGGTCACGCAGGGCCTGTTGCAGGAATTCGGCGCCAAGCGCGTGATCGACACTCCGATCACCGAACACGGCTTCGCCGGTCTCGGTATCGGCGCTGCGCTCGCGGGCCTCAAGCCCGTCGTCGAATTCATGACGTTTAATTTTGCCATGCAGGCGATCGATCAGCTAGTCAACTCCGCGGCAAAGACGCTCTACATGTCGGGCGGCCAGATGGGTTGCCAAATTGTGTTCCGCGGGCCAAACGGCGTAGCATCGCGCGTCGCCGCGCAACACAGCCAGGATTACTCGGCCTGGTATTCGCACATTCCCGGCCTGAAGGTGATCGCACCTTCAACCGCCGCTGATGCCAAGGGATTGCTGAAAGCGGCGATTTGCGATCTCAATCCGGTTATTTTCCTTGAGAACGAGCTTCTGTACGGTCACTCGTCGCCGGTGCCAAAACTGGACGACTTTGTCTTGCCGATCGGCAAGGCCAAAATCACGCGTGCGGGCAATGATGTGACGATCATTGCCTGGTCGATGGGTATGACCTACGCGCTCAAGGCCGCTGAAGAATTGGCAAGCGACGGAATTGATGCAGAAGTCATCGACTTGCGGACGCTCAAACCTTTGGACACGGATACGGTCATAACTTCGGTGCAGAAAACCGGTCGCGCCGTGACCGTTGAGGAAGGCTGGCAGCAGAACGGTGTCGGCGCCGAGCTTGCGGCGCGCATCATGGAGCGTGCCTTCGATTATCTGGATGCGCCGGTCGCGCGCGTGTCGGGAAAAGACGTTCCGATGCCTTACGCCGCCAATCTCGAAAAACTGGCGCTGCCCTCGGTGGCCGAGATTGTCGAAGCTGCCAAGTCCGTTTGCTATCGGTAGGCGCGCATGCCCACCAATATCCTCATGCCGGCGCTGTCGCCCACGATGGAGAAGGGCAATCTTGCCAAATGGCTCAAGAAAGAGGGTGACAAGATCAAATCGGGCGATGTCATCGCCGAAATCGAGACCGACAAGGCCACGATGGAATATGAGGCCATCGATGACGGCACGCTTGCGAAGATTGTCGTTCCGGAAGGCACGCAGGATGTTGCCGTCAATTCGGTGATCGCGGTGCTCGCAAGCGAAGGCGAGGATGTCAAAGCAGCTGCTGCGGGCGCCAAGGTAGTCCCTGCAAAAGCTGCGGAGAAAAAGGTCGAGGTAGTAGCCCCCTCACCCCAACCCTCTCCCCAGCGGGGAGAGGGGACCCGCTCTGCCGGGCCGCAGCCTCAGCGCCCTTCACCTCTCCCCAGTGGGGAGAGGTCGCCCGCCGAAGCGGAGCGAAGGCGGGCGGGTGAGGGGCTTCCGGCCTCTCATGGAAACCGCATCTTCTCCTCGCCGCTCGCGCGCCGATTGGCAAAAGAGGCCGGTATCGATTTGCAGCGTGTGCAGGGCTCGGGCCCGCATGGCCGCGTGATCGCGCGTGATATCGAAGGCGCGAAATCTGGAAGTGGTCTGCGCGCGCCAAGTGCAGCGCCACAGGCTGCGGCGGGCGCACCATCAATTGCTCCTTTGATGTCGGACCAGCAGATCCGCTCACTGTACGAAGATGGCAGCTATGATTTCGTGCCGCATGACGGCATGCGCCGCACGATTGCACAAAGGCTGACCGCATCGACGCAAACCATTCCGCATTTCTACGTTACGGTAGATTGCGATATCGGGCGCCTGATGGCTGCCCGCGAGGAAATCAACGCATCCGCACCCAAAGACAAGGATGGCAAGCCCACCTACAAGCTTTCGGTCAATGATTTCGTCATCAAGGCGCTGGCGCTCGCATTACAGCGCGTTCCGGACGCCAATGTCAGCTGGACCGAATCCGGCGTGCTCAAGCACAAGCATTCAGACATTTCGGTCGCGGTAGCGTTGCCTGGCGGACTGATCACCCCGATCATACGCAGCGCAGAAAGCAAATCGCTGTCGGGTATATCCAACGAGATGCGCGACCTTGCTGCTCGCGCTCGTGTCCGCAAGCTCAAGCCGCGGGAATACCAGGGCGGCACCTCGTCGGTGTCCAATCTGGGCATGTACGGCATCAAGGACTTTACCGCGGTGATCAATCCGCCGCAGTCGACAATTCTGGCGGTCGGTGTCGGTGAAGAGCGCGCGGTGGTTCGAAACGGCCAGATCGTGCCGGCCACGATTATGAGCGTGACGCTGTCCTGCGATCACCGGACGGTCGATGGCGCGCTTGGTGCCGAACTTGTCGGTACGTTCAAGGCGCTGATCGAAAACCCGGTGATGATGGTTGTCTGACGCTTACGCCGGATCATATCCCATCGCCTTGAACACGGCCTGCGCCTCCGGCGACTTCAAATAATTCACCAGCGCTTTTGCCGCTTCAGCCTGGGTTGCGCCGGTTTGAACACCGGCGGCATAGGTCACGGTGAAGGCCATGTCGCCGGGCAATGGGCCAACCACTTCGACGCCAGGCACATGGAGCAGCTCTGGTTTCGACTGCACCGCGATGTCGGCTTCGCCACTCACCAGCAAGGTGCCCGAGAATCCACCGGACGGCGGAAACTTCGTCTTGTCCTTCAACTGCTCGGTGATGCCCATCTTCTCGATCTGCTTGGCTATGTAAACACCGCTCGCGCCTCCTGAAGCCGGATTAGAGTAGCTCACGCCTTTGGCGGCCAGCAGCGTCTTCTTCAGCGCTTCGGGCGTGGCAATGTCCGGCTTCGGCGAGCCGGCCTTGACGCCGATTGCGAAAATCGATCGCCCGAATAGCGTGTCGGTCCCGGGCACGATCTTACCGTCCTTGAGCAGATTGGCGACATCACCCTTGATCAAGATCAGTGCATCGGCCTGTTCGCCGGCCCGCACCCGCTTGGTCAGCAGCGCGGCCGTGCTCCATGTCACGTTTAATTTGTGGCCGGTTTGTTTCTCGAACTTGGGGATCAAATCTTCCAGCACGCCTTTGACGCCGATAGTGCTGTAGACCTTGATCTCGGCGGCGGATGCGGCCGCTGCCTGTGTCAGCAATAGGGCCGCGACTACGGCGAACTTGCTCATTGACTTCGTCATGACGTTTCCCCCGAAGTTCCAGGCTTATCGTTGCTGCCAGTAAATTACTGAAAGCCGCCGGGTTCAATGGGGTTCGCGGCTTGATTGATGCTGGGCCTTATGGGACACCGAAGGCATAAAATTGCTGGCAGTAGCGGAGCAAGGCGTGGCGGATACTTCCTTCGACGTTCTGATCATCGGCTCCGGGCCCGGCGGTTACGTGACTGCCATCCGCGCCGCACAGCTTGGCTATAAAACGGCGATTGTCGAGCGCGATTACCTCGGGGGGATCTGCCTGAACTGGGGCTGCATCCCGACCAAGGCACTGCTGCGTTCGGCGGAAATCTTTCACTTCTTTCAGCACGCCAAGGACTACGGATTGACGGCCGATAATGTCGGCTATGACGCCAAGGCAGTGGTCGCGCGCTCGCGCGCGGTGTCAAAACGCTTGAATGATGGCGTTGGCTTTCTGATGAAAAAGAACAAAGTGTCGGTGATCTGGGGCGAAGCCGCGATCGACGCGCCCGGCAAGGTTACTGTGAAAGCCTCGAAAAACGAAGCGCCGAAGGGCGCGCAAGGTACGGTACTTGGGCCCGGCAACTATCAGGCCAAGCACATCATCATCGCCACCGGAGCGCGCCCGCGCGTGTTGCCGGGCCTCGAGCCGGACAAAAAACTGATCTGGACCTATTTCGAGGCGATGGCACCCGACCGCATCCCGAAATCGCTTTTGGTGATCGGCTCAGGCGCCATCGGCATCGAATTCGCTTCGTTTTATCGCTCGCTCGGCTCCGAGGTCACCGTGGTCGAAGTGCTGCCGCAAATTCTGCCGGTCGAGGACCACGAGATCCAGACATTCGCGCGCAAGAGCTTCGAGAAGCAGGGTATCAAAATTCTCACGAATGCGAAGGTGACCAAACTCGACAAGAAAAGCGACAGTGTGGCCGCCACGATCGAGGAGGGTGACAAGTCACAAACCATCACCGTCGAACGGGTGATTTCCGCCGTGGGTGTTGTCGGCAATATCGAAAATCTCGGTCTCGAAAAGCTCGGTGTGAAAACCGAGCGCGGCATTATTTCAGTCGACCGGTTCAACAAGACAAACATGCCCGGCATCTACGCCATTGGCGATGTCGCGGGTCCGCCAATGCTGGCGCATAAGGCCGAACACGAGGGTGTCGTCTGCATTGAGGCCATCAAGGGCCTCAATCCTCACCCGATGAACAAATCAATGATTCCCGGCTGCACATATTGCTCGCCGCAGGTCGCGTCTGTCGGCCTCACCGAACAGGCTGCAAAGGAAAAGAAAATCGACATTCGCGTGGGCCGATTTCCGTTCATCGGCAATGGAAAGGCTATTGCGCTCGGGGAAGATCAGGGTCTTGTGAAAGTTATCTTTGATAAAAAAACCGGCCAGTTGCTTGGTGCCCATATGATCGGTGCCGAAGTGACCGAATTGATCCAAGGCTACGTGGTCGCGATGAATCTCGAGACCACAGAAGAAGAATTGATGCACACCGTCTTCCCGCATCCGACCTTGTCCGAAATGATGAAGGAAGCGGTTCTCGATGCCTATGGACGCGTCTTAAATGTTTAATTTCACTGTCATGGCCGGGCTTGTCCCGGCCATCCACGGCTTGCTTGACTGATTGGCTGGAAGGCGTGGATGCCCGGCATAAAGCCGGGCATGACGAAGAGAGGAGGACGCAATGGCCAAGTTCGCAAATATCCTTGAAACCGTCGGCCGTACGCCGGTCGTCCGTGTCAACAAGCTTGCGCCGAAAGGTATCAATCTGTTTGTGAAGATTGAGGCATTTAATCCCCTCGGTTCGGTAAAGGACCGCCTGGCGCTCGGCGTCATCGAAGCGGCCGAGAAATCGGGCGAACTCAAACCTGGCCAAACAGTGATCGAGGCAACGTCCGGCAACACCGGTATCGGTCTTGCAATGGTTTGCGCGGCAAAAGGCTATCCGCTGGTTGTCACGATGGCGGAAACGTTCAGCGTTGAACGCCGCAAGCTGATGCGGTTTCTGGGTGCCAAGGTTGTACTCACGCCGGCTTCGGAACGCGGGATAGGGATGGTCAACAAGGCAAATGAGCTTGCCAAAGCCCACGGTTGGTTTCTGACCCGCCAGTTCGAGAACGAAGCCAATCCCGATATGCATTCGCGCACGACCGCGCGTGAGATCATCGACGACTTCAAAGGCGAGAAGCTTGATTATTGGGTCACCGGTTTTGGCACAGGTGGAACGCTGAAAGGTGTTGCGCGCGTGCTCGGCAAAGAGCGGCCCGATACCAAGATCGTCGTTTGCGAGCCTGCGGATGCGCCGATGCTGTCGAGCAAGTCGCCGCAGGAGCGCAATCCGGATGGTTCCCCCGCCAAGCCGAACGCGGCGTTCAAGCCGCATCCCATGCAAGGCTGGAGCCCTGACTTCATTCCAAAGATTACCGGCGACGCCGTCGACATGGGTGTCATCAGCCGCATCATTACAATTGCGAGCCCTGATGCGATGAAATGCAGCCGCGACCTCGCGCAGAAGGAAGGCATCTTCGTCGGGATCACGGCGGGTGCGACATTCGCCGGCGCGCTTGAAGTCTGCAAAAGTGCGGAGCCAGGCTCGACCGTGCTCTGTATGCTTCCCGATACCGGCGAGCGCTATCTATCAACACCGCTATTTGCCGATGTCGGTGTCGACATGAATGAGGATGAGCTGAAAATTTCAAATTCGACGCCGAATCACCGGATGCCGCCGAAGGCGGCGTGATCGAGGGGGCATCATGGGCATTATTGCCTGGATCATTGTCGGATTGGTCGCTGGCTGGTTGGCGCACGCTGTTCTGGGCGGCCGCGGCGGCCTGTTCGGGAATATTGCTGTGGGGCTGATCGGCGCCATTGTCGGCGGGTTTCTGTTCGACAAATTGAACCTGCACGTCATGCCGGATTTTTGGGGAAACCTGATCACCGCCACCATCGGTGCGATCGTTTTTCTGCTCATCTGGCGGGCCATTCGAAGGGCATAATCGACTTAGCCTTGCAGGGACGGGGGTCCAGCCGTAAGTAAAGTCATGGCCGTCGTCATCGATCTCGTTAATAACCCGCGTCCGCGCCATCCGGAAAAGGCGCATCGTCCGGATTTGGTCCCGCAAAAGAAGCCCGACTGGATTTGCGTGAAAGCGCCTGTGTCGCCCGGCTATTTCGCTACGCAGAAGCTTATGCGCGACAATGGCCTACACACGGTTTGCGAGGAAGCCGGTTGCCCGAATATCGGCGAGTGCTGGGAAAAGAAGCACGCCACCTTCATGATCATGGGCGACACCTGCACGCGCGCCTGTTCATTCTGCAACGTGAAGACCGGCTTGCCCGGTCCGCTCGACGCATCCGAACCCGGGCAAGTCGCCGATGCGACGGCAAAATTGGGCCTGGCGCATATTGTCGTTACGTCGGTCGATCGCGATGACCTCCCCGACGGTGGCGCAAGACATTTTGCCGACACGATCCGCGCTATTCGTGCGCGCTGTCCGGAAACCAGGATCGAGGTGCTGACGCCGGACTTCCTGCGCAAGGATGGAGCGCTTGAATTGGTGGTCGAGGCCAGGCCCGATGTGTTCAATCACAATCTGGAAACGGTGCCATCTCTTTACGTCACAGTGCGTCCGGGCGCCCGTTATTTCCATTCGCTCCGGCTGTTGCAACGGGTAAAGGAGCTCGACCCGGCCGCATTCACCAAGTCGGGAATTATGGTGGGGCTGGGCGAAGAACGGAATGAAGTGCTGCAGGTCATGGACGATTTGCGCTCGGCCGGCGTCGATTTTCTCACCGTCGGTCAATATCTCCAGCCCACGCGCAAGCACCACGAGGTCAAGCGTTTCGTACCGCCTGATGAATTCAAGGCACTTGAGACGGTCGCGTACAGCAAGGGCTTCCTCATGGTGGCAGCTTCGCCGCTCACACGGTCTTCGCATCATGCCGGCGAGGACTTCGCGCGCCTGAAGGCCGCGCGCGCTGCCGCCGGCTGAGAATTCATGCCGCAATTCTCGACGAAGCGTCGCGTCCATCACGCAGCCACCGACATGTTTGCGCTCGTCGCCGACGTCGACAAATATCCTCAGTTCGTCCCGCTCTGCGCCGGCATGAAAGTGAAAAGCCGCGTCGAGAAGGGTGAGGGCGTGACCGTTATGGTCGCGGAGATGACGGTTGCCTACAAGATTATCCGCGAAACCTTCACCAGCCGTGCCACGTTGGACAGTCGAAATCTGAAAATTCTCGTGGAATATCTCAACGGGCCCTTCAAGCGTATGCAGAACCGCTGGACCTTTCATCAGGTTGGGGAGCGCAGCTGCGATGTTGAATTCTTTATCGATTATGAATTCAGAAGTCGCGCGCTCGCTATGCTGATGGGCGCCATGTTCGAGGCAGCCTTCCGGCGTTTTGCGGCGGCCTTCGAAGAACGCGCCGATGCCATCTATGGTCGCAGGCAGGTGTCCTAGATCCGTAGTTTTGGCTGGATGACGGCTTGACAGCAGGGGCTTGCGTTATAGCGTCACGGCGCAAGCGTTCGGGTGATTCCGATTCTCAACACTGGCAAATAATCATCCGTCGCAATGGCGAGCACCGCACTAGACCTGCCACAAACGCTCAATCGGGCGGTCGCGGCCTACCAGGCAGGGCAACTTTCTCAGGCTGAAGACATTTGTCAGCAAATTATTTCTGCCGACCGTAAGTTCTTCGGCGCACTCTATGTTCTGGCGGTTGTTCAGGCCGGGCTTGGAAAAAACGTTGAAGCGCTTGCAAACTATGATCGTGCGCTGGCCTTGCAACCGCGGCACGCCGAAGCGCTGTCCAATCGCGGCAATACGTTAAAGGCATTAAAGCGCTTCGATGAGGCGCTCAGTAGCTTTGACAGGGCCCTTGCGGCACAGCCGGATTATCCAGCCGCACTTTCCAACCGCGGCGCCGTTCTGTTCGAGATGGCGCGGTATGAGGACGCGCTGCAGCGTATGATCGCTCACTTGCGATACGGCCGGACCAGGTTGCCGCGCTTTATAACCGCGGCGGCACGTTACATAAACTCGGGCGGTTCGAGGAAGCGATAGCAAGCTACGACTGCGCGCTTGCGATAAGTCCCGGGCTTGTCGAGGCCCATGCCAATCGCGGCAATACGCTGAATGCGCTTAATCGCTACAACGATGCGTTGGAGAGCTTCGACCGCGCATTGGCGCTACGCCCAGACCTTATTGAAGCGCTCACCAACCGCGGCAACGCGTTAAATGGCTTGAAGCGATATGATGATGCATTGGCAAGCTATGACCGCGCAATCGCTTTTCAACCAGCCCATGCGGGCGCTCATTACAATCGCGGCACGACACTGCATGAAATGAAGCGGTATGACGAGGCCATCGCGGCCTATGATCGTGCCATTGCATTGCAACCTCACTACCCGGAAGCATTTTCAAATCGTGGCGCGACATTGTGGGAACTCAAGCGCCACGATGAGGCGTTGGCCAGCTACGACCGCGCCATCGCCATACAGCCGGACTTTCCGGAGGCGCACTGGAATGCGGCCTCCTTGCGATTGCTGACGGGCGATTTTGAGCGCGGTTGGGCGGAATATGAGTGGCGCTGGAAATACCAGACCATGGCGCTTGCCAGCCGCAATTTCACGCAGCCGCTCTGGCGCGGCGAACCGATCGAGGGCAAGACCATCCTGCTGCATAGCGAGCAGGGCCTGGGAGATGCGATTCAGTTTTTCCGGTATGTTCCGCTCGTCGCGAAGCGAGGCGCGCGCGTCATTCTCGAAGTCGACAAACGGCTCCAGGAATTGATGTCGAGCCTCGACGGCGCGGCGCAAGTTCTGTCGAGCGGGGATGCCTTGCCGGAATTCGACCTGCATTGTCCGTTGCTCAGCCTGCCGCGCGCCTTCAACACGGTGCTTGAGACCATCCCCTCGCACACGCCATATTTGCAGGCAGCGCCTGAACGCCTGGTAAAATGGAGCGCCCGGCTCGGACCTAAACGCGGATTGCACGTCGGGCTGATCTGGTCAGGCAATCCCGCACACCAACGCGATCAAGCCCGGTCGATTGAATTCGGCGCGTTGACGGCATTGCTCGACACGGGAGCAACTTTTGTCAGTCTTCAGAAGGATATCCGCCCTGCCGACGCCGTCACGCTCGCGAGCCGCAAAGACGTGATTCAGATTGCCGACGAGCTCGCCGATTTTTCCGACACCGCCGCCATGATGGCGCAACTCGATCTCATTATCTCGGTCGACACCAGCACGGTTCATCTTGCGGGGGCGCTGGGCCGACCGGTTTGGATCTTGTTGCCCTATTTACCTGACTGGCGGTGGTTGCTCGATCGCGATACCAGTCCGTGGTATCCGACCGCGCGCTTGTTCCGGCAGGACGAAACACGCCGATGGGATAGTGTGATCCCGCACGTGCAGGCTGCACTGTCGAAAATGATTGCCGATACAGATCATGGTTGACTGATAGGCGGAATGTCGCTGTGGCGCAGCAGTCAGCGATCAGGCGAAATTGTCGCAGCAAATAGCGCTGCCGGGCGCCGGCCTAACTTGCGGTACGATCGGCGCACGGGCCTCGCGTACAACACTGATCCTTCGGCGCGCCTCTAGGAGCGTCCCTAAAATTGCCAGCGGTAATGCCTGGTGGCTGGAGTTCAGCGGTATCGTCGAGGTCGACCGGCACGTTCGGCTGTCTGGTCAGAGAGCAGAACCATTCGCCGTCCTCGCGGACGAGCCGGCGAACGCTCCATGCGGGAAGTTCGATGTCGATCAAAGCAAGCGCGACATCGCACCAGGCACCAGCCTCGATCAATCGATCGACGTTGTCCGCTTTCCCGGCGTTCCTTAGCGCCGGAAAGCACGTGCAGGCATCCCTGATGATCCGGTGAATGAGATCGGGAGTGGGCGCCACGGCGTTTTTAAGATGGTCGACCAATCCTTCCACATCGCATTCGTTTTTCTGGACGGTCAACATGGCACAAGCTCACTGAAGTAGTGGCGCGAGCGGCCGCCGCTGCGTGCCAATGGCATAGGGAGGCACAAAGAAAGCATCCTCGGCCGCTGGAGAAAGACGGCCGCTCACGACGAGAATTTTGCGGGCTTTTGCCGGGCTATGCGTGTGGCGGGCAGCAGCCGGACCGGAGCCAATTTCGCCGTTAAAGTGCGAAAGGCCGATAATGGAGCCGATCAGCGCAAAGAGCATGATGAGCTTCAGGTATTGGAGCAAAAGGGCAGTCATCGAAGCCACTCTTTTTTCGGATGCCCGACGGGCCTCCGTACCGGCTATGTGTCCGCCGGCGCATAGAAATTCGATGGGAAAATCAGTGCCGGCCCATAAGGACGTCATAAAGGCCCGTTGGACCCTCAAATGTTACGCCGGCAGCCCTTTCCAAAGGTCGCCTTGCCAGCGCCTCTTGGGCGATGGAGCGCGAAAAACTCCGGCATCGAGCTCGCTTGCTGCTTCAAACGCGCAGCGAAGGCGAGGGTTTTCGATTCGAGCCAGTTGCCGGCGGATAACGACGCCCCGCTTCGGGCTGGTTTTGTCGGCAATCGCATCACAGAGTTCCAGGCTGGTTCGCGTGAAAAATGCGAACGTTTTCCTTGGCCGCCCGCCGCGAGGCCAATCCAAGTCTTGGGCCTTGATCATAACGGCAGCCCGATCATCGCGCTCCAATGTGATCGCGAACCGCAATATCGCTAACAGCCAATCATCAACCTTTCCCGTCGGGTTTTCACGGCGGAACGCTTCGCTCATCGAAAAAAGTCCTGCGGAAGGATGAAAACGCTAACCGGCCACCGCGGCCTCAAGAGCGCGGACTTCTGCCGTACGGAGCGACCCGATCATGTAATCGGAATACACGTCGCACATTCGCTCAAGGGTAACAGCGACTGAGGCGCGGGATTGCTCGCTCAATTCCACCAGCGGCAAACGGACTTTGGCCGACATGAGCCCGAGCATGCTCATCGCGTATTTGACGGGAGCGGGGTTCGATTCGCGGAACAGGACAGCCGTCAATTGCGCGATCGGTCTCGCAAACTGATGCGCCTTGCTCGATTGCCCTTGTTTGCATGCGAGATACATCATCCGGCAAAGGCCTGGCGCGACATTCGAGGTGACGGAAATGCAGCCATTGCCGCCTTCGGCAAGGAAGGCCAGGGCGGTTGCATCGTCGCCAGACAGGATTCGAAATTGAGAACCGACGAGCGGCCTCAACCGGGATACCCTCGTCACGTCGCCTGTTGCGTCCTTGAGTCCCATGATTTGCGGCAGCTCGGCCAGGCGAGCAATCGTCTCGTCAGCCAGGCCGCAGGCTGTCCGCGAGGGAACGTCGTAAAGAATCACCGGCAGTCCCGTCGAATGAGCGACCGCGCTGAAATGCGCGTACAGCCCGTTCTGAGCTGGCTTGTTGTAATATGGCACGACCGACAGGATGGCATCGGCACCGCCTGCTTCCGCATCCTTCGTCAGTTCGATGGCGTGAGCGGTCGAATTGGAACCGGCTCCCGCAATCACCGGTACTCGCCCGCGCGCCACGTCAACCGCAGTGCGCACGAGGACGTGATGTTCTGCGGGGCGCAGGGTCGGCGCTTCTCCAGTTGTCCCGCAGACGACGAGTGCAGTTGCACCTTCGCGGATCTGGCATTCGCAGAGATGTTCGAAGGCGGCAACGTCGACGCTACCATCGCGATCAAACGGCGTCGGTACGGCGGGTGCGTAGCCCGATAGTTTCGAAACGTGGCGGCCAATGATGCGCATTGCGGCTGCCCTGCATGGTTAGAATCAAACCTTCAGGCGACTTTTTGTTGGTCTGGGATATTGGTATTGAGAGGCAGATGAAACGAAGGGGCAACCGGACGATTCATATCAAGCTCGAAAATGCCGGGCACCATGACGACAGCTAGTGGGCGATTTCCGTTTTCAAACATTGCGAATTTGAGCGCTTCGGCACGGTCAACAAATAGCCCACCGCAGAGGCCTCGCTCGTCCTGGACCACCCAGTTCCCCCGGCTGTTCTTGCCGATGAGGAATTGCAAAGACCGGGTACACGGAACGGTCGAGGGAGGTTCAGCCTGTTTCATGACACGTCTCCTTGATAAGGGATGATGGATAGCGGCAAGAGGGTCACCACTAGTAGTGGAACGCGTGCAGCCAGACCGCGGCCCGCAGAGCGATGATTCCGGCAAAAACAACGGCGAGAAGCGCGAAGGTGAGCAGCACCATGGAAGCGCGTTTAAAGGTCGCGATTTTTTGGTCGTTCGGACGACCCACCCAGGCGGCGGACGATCGATTGGATGACTGCGTCTTCGCGAACCGCTGAAAATGCTGAGGATGATTGACAATCGACATAGCAGCCTCCGATCCCGGTTCATCTTGACGCCGCCGTCCGTGATTCATCGGACGACCGGAAGATCATCGTCATTCTTCGACTTGTGCATGTAGCGATTGCGGTAGAGCTCGGCTTCGATCATCGCCTTTTGCAGTCGAGCCTCGCCGATGGTCTCGTAGACGGTGACGATCAACCGTCCCGTTGCGGCAAGCGCGTTGCGTAAACGGCGGGCGATGGTCAGCGCCGTGTCGGATTTGGCCTGCGTCGGACGCTTTTTGGATACACGCCCGGATGACTTCGACTTATTCGAATTCGGATATGTGACGAGGGACATGATCTGCTCCTCCGAAGGGTGGGCAGCGGCGGCCCGGTCTTATCGGCACACGGCCTCGGCCGCCTCAGCCCGGCATTTGCAGGGAAATCAGCTGTAGCGCGCGATTTCGCGCCGAATTTCACGCATCCGCCATTCGGGGACGCTGCGCGCCGCACGTGCGCTGACCAGGGCGTCGATCGCCCGCGTCAAGCGCGCCAGAAGCACAAAGGCAGTCATCGAAGTCTCTCCCATTGTGCGGAAGCCATAGCGGCCTCCGTGCGCGCAATGTGTGTAGCGCCGCATAGGAATTCGATTGGGAAATCAAAAGGCCGCTATAAACGGGTCATAAAGGGCGGAGAAGGATCGGGCTTTGTGGCAGTCGATCGAGGGCGGCTGGACGATCTTTATATCGTCTTGATCTATCTCAACCGCGATTTACATCGCTTCTTTATCGTTCGAAACTTAATTGATCGCCTGCACTAGCAATTCATTGAAAGCTCGCTCCGACACCTTTGAAAGGGAGCAACCATGCTTGACGTCATTCTCTTAGCCCTCGGCCTTGCCTTCTTCGCGCTGTCGATCGGCTACGCCTACGCCTGCGACCGGCTCTAACGCGCGATCCCGAGAAACATGTCCTCCACTCCGATCGGGGATGGGAACCGGCTTTCGAAAAAGCACGCGGAAGAATTCAAGGAGATAGCCATGATCTTCGACTATTCACTCGCCGGCCTCGTGACCGCGGGGCTGCTGTTCTACCTCACCTACGCTTTGCTGCGGCCCGAAAAATTCTGAGAGGCGTGTCATGACCACGATTGGCTGGGTCCAAATCCTGATTTACTGCGCGATCATCGTCGCGATCACGCCGGTGCTCGGCGCCTATATGACGCGTGTCTTCAATGGCGAGCGTACATTTCTCTCACCGGTGCTGCGACCGGTTGAAGCGGGAATCTATTGGGCGAGCGGCGTCGACGAAAAACGTGAGCAGAATTGGCTCATGTACACCGTGGGCATGCTGCTTTTCCATGTCGGCGGCTTTCTCATCCTCTACGGGCTGATGCGCTTCCAGGCGGTGCTGCCGTTCAATCCGGCCGAACAATCGGCGGTGGCGCCTGATCTGTCATTCAATACGGCGGTTAGCTTCATCACCAACACCAACTGGCAGAACTACGGCGGCGAAGGCACGCTGTCGTACCTCACGCAAATGTTGGGCCTCACGCACCAGAACTTCCTGTCGGCCGCGACCGGCATTGCGCTGGCAGTCGCGCTGATACGAGGTTTCGCGCGTGCTTCGGCGAACACGATCGGCAATTTCTGGGTCGATATCACCCGTTGCACGCTCTACATACTGACGCCGATCTGTGTCGTCGCGGCGCTGTTCCTGGTCTGGCAGGGCATGCCGCAGACGCTCGGCCCCTATGTCGATGCCACCACGCTGGAAGGTGCCAAGCAGACTATCGCGGTCGGCCCGGTCGCCTCGCAGGTCGCGATCAAGATGCTCGGCACCAATGGCGGCGGCTTCTTCAATGCCAATGCCTCGCATCCGTTCGAAAACCCGACGGCGTTGTCGAACTACCTTCAGATCATCCTGATCTTCGCCATCGGCGCGTCGCTCACCAATGTGTTCGGCCGCATGGTCGGCAACCAGCGCCAGGGTTGGGCCATTCTCGCGGTGATGGGCGTGCTGTTCATCGCTGGTGTTGCGGTCTGCTATTGGGCCGAAGCCAGCGGCACGACCGCAATGCACGCCTTGGGCATCGATGGCGGCAATATGGAGGGCAAGGAAGTCCGCTTCGGCATCGTCGCTTCGGCGTTGTTTGCAGTGATTACGACCGCCGCTTCCTGCGGCGCAGTCAACGCCATGCATGATTCGTTCACCGCACTCGGTGGTATGATCCCGCTTATCAATATTCAGCTCGGCGAGATCATCGTCGGCGGTGTCGGTGCCGGTCTGTACGGTATGTTGCTGTTCGTCATTCTGGCGATCTTCGTCGCAGGCCTGATGGTCGGCCGCACGCCCGAATATGTCGGTAAGAAAATCGAGGCGAAAGAAGTCAAGATGGCGATGCTCGCCATTCTGATTTTGCCTCTCATGATCCTTGGCTGGACGGCTGTTGCTGCGGTCAATCCGGACGCGGTTTCACAGCTCAACAATGCGGGGCCGCACGGCTTCTCGGAGATGCTCTATCTGTACTCGTCGAGCACCGGCAATAACGGTTCGGCGTTCGCAGGCATCTCGGCCAATACGATGTTCTTCAACATCACTGGCGCCGTCGCGATGTTTGTTGGCCGCTTCCTGATGATTGTCCCGGCCATTGCGATCGCCGGATCGCTCGCGGCCAAGAAATCGGTCCCGCCGTCCGCCGGCACGTTCCCCACTACCGGTGGGCTTTTCATCGGGCTGGTTGTGGGCGTGATCCTCATCGTCGGCGGTCTCACCTTCTTCCCCGCGCTCGCGCTTGGGCCGATCGTCGAGCAGCTCGCGATGCAGGCAGGCGCGGTCTTCTAACCCGGATATTTTGGAGTTATTGCCATGGAAGCCTCAAAATTGCGAAAACGGATGCCTGTCGCCACGCTGCTCGATCCAAGGGTCGTGATGCCCGCGATCGGCCAGGCTTTCGTCAAGCTCAATCCGGCCACACTGATCACAAATCCAGTGATCTTCGTGCTCGAAATCGTGACGGTGCTGACCACCGTGTTACTCGTGCGCGACCTGATACAGCATCACGATGGTACCGGCTTTACCTTCCAGATCGTTGTCTGGCTGTGGTTCACCGTGCTATTCGCCAACTTCGCGGAAGCAGTGGCGGAAGGCCGCGGCAAGGCGCAGGCCGACACATTGCGCCGCAGCCGCGTCGAGACACAGGCCAAGAAGCTTTCGGATCCAAAAAAGCGTACCAGCTATAAGGCGGTCCGTGCACTCGATCTGCGAGCCGGAGATTATGTTGTCGTCGAGGCCGGAGACGTGGTTCCCGGCGATGGCGATGTGGTCGAAGGCATCGCTTCGGTCAACGAGGCGGCGATCACCGGTGAATTGGCACCCGTCATTCGTGAATCCGGCGGCGACCGCTCGGCTGTCACCGGCGGGACGACCGTGATTTCCGACTGGATTGTCGTGCGCATCACGTCGTCACCTGGCTCGTCTTTCCTTGATCGTATGATTTCCCTGGTCGAGGGCGCCGAGCGGCAAAAGACGCCGAACGAGATCGCGCTGAACATTTTGCTGATCGGCCTGACCATCATCTTCGTGTTCGCGACCGCAACAATCCCGAGCTTTGCCACCTATGCTGGCGGAGCGATCTCCGTCGTCATCCTGGTGGCGTTGTTTGTCACGCTGATCCCGACCACGATTGGCGCCTTGCTTTCCGCCATCGGTATTGCGGGCATGGACCGGCTGGTGCGCTTCAACGTGTTGGCGATGTCGGGTCGCGCGGTGGAAGCTGCCGGCGACGTCGATACGCTGCTGCTCGACAAGACCGGTACCGTCACCTTCGGCAACCGCCTTGCGACCGAAATCATTGTGGTGCCGGGCGTCACCGAGCGAGAAGCCGCGGAAGCCGCGCTGTTGGCCAGCGATGCCGACGAGACCGCGGAAGGTCGCTCCATCATCACATTGGTGCAGGAAAAATATCACGTGCGGCGCCAGGCTGCGCCTGCCGACGCGCGATTTATTGAGTTTTCGGCAACCACGCGCCTGTCGGGTGTCGATATTGGCAAACGTAAACTGCGCAAGGGCGCAGTCGATTTGGTTCTCAAGTTTGCACGCGAGCAGGCCGGCCAGAATGTTGCCGAGCCGCCGGCGTTTCGCACGGCCGTCGACAAGATCGCACGATCCGGCGGCACCCCGCTTGGTCTCGTCGAAGGTGACCGCATTCTCGGCGTTATCCACCTCAAGGACGTCGTAAAGCCAGATGTGCGGGACCGCTTCAACGCGTTGCGCCGTATGGGCATCAAGACGGTGATGATCACCGGCGACAACCCCGTGACGGCGGCGGCTATTGCTTCGGAAGCCGGCGTCGACGATTTCATCGCCCAGGCGACCCCCGAGGACAAGTTGCGTTACATCCGCGGTGAGCAGTCGCAAGGCCGCCTGATCGCCATGTGCGGCGACGGTACCAACGACGCGCCTGCGCTGGCCCAGGCGGATGTGGGTGTCGCATGCAGTCTGGCACGCAGGCAGCACGTGAGGCCGGCAACATGATCGACCTCAATTTCGACCCGACCAAACTGATCGAAGTGGTTGAAATCGGTAAACAGCTGCTGATGACGCGTGGCGCGCTGACTACGTTCTCGATCGCAAACGACGTGGCAAAATATTTCGCGATCATCCCGGCCATCTTCCTCACGTTCTATCCGCAGTTGGCCGTGCTCAATGTCATGCAGCTGGCCACGCCACAAAGCGCAATCTTGTCGGCGATCATCTTCAACGCGTTGATCATCATCGCTCTGATTCCATTGGCACTGAAGGGCGTCGCCTATCGTCCAGTCGGCGCTGGCGCGCTGCTGCGGCGCAATTTACTGGTCTACGGTCTGGGCGGCATCGCGCTTCCGTTCGTCGGCATCAAGGCGATCGACCTCCTGGTCAATGCCTTGCATCTGGTCTAGCGCGTATCCCGAAAAGTCGACACCGGCTTTCGGAAAAGATCACGCGCAAAAAAAAATTGAGGAGATTTGGTCATGTCGAAAGAAATCCGCCCCGCCATCGTCCTGCTCGTCCTGCTGACCTTGATCACCGGTCTGGTCTATCCGCTTGCGATGACCGGGATTGCCGGCGTTATCTTCCCGTATCAGTCAAAAGGCAGCCTGATCGAGAAGAACGGCAAGGTCGTCGGCTCGGCGCTGATCGGTCAGGTTTTCGCCGACGATAAATACTTCCACGGCCGGCCGTCGGCGACCAATGCGCCTGATCCGAAGGATTTAACCAAGACAGTCGACGCGCCCTATAACGCCATCAATTCCATGGGCTCCAATCTCGGCCCGACCAGCAAGGCGCTGGCTGATCGTATGAAAAGCGATGTGGAGACCCTCAAGAAAGAGAACCCGTCGGCGGCAATCCCGATCGATCTGGTGACCACTTCGGGCAGCGGCCTCGACCCCGACATCTCGCCGGCGGCGGCGCTTTTCCAGGTGCCTCGCGTTGCCAAGGCCCGCAACCTGCCGGAAGCGCGGGTCCGCGCGCTGGTTGAGAGCCAGGTCGAAGGGCGCACATTAGGCCTGCTCGGCGAGCCGCGGGTAAACGTACTCAATCTCAACCTCGCGCTGGACGCGCTCAAGTCGTAGTCGCGCATGGACAATCCCTGCCTGCCTGTCCCGGGCATAAGTCCGGGGCAGGCGTTTTACTGTATTATGCGTTAGAGGAGCCGTATGGCTGGAGACGAAGCGCAGAGAGCCTCGCCTGACGCACTCCTCGCCCTCGCCAAAAAGGAAGGGCGGGGACACCTGAAGATATTTCTCGGCGCCGCGCCCGGCGTCGGCAAGACCTACGCCATGCTCAACTCCGCCCGCACGGAGAAATCGAGCGGGCGAGACGTCGTGGCCGGGCTGATCGAGACGCATGGCCGGCGCGAGACCGAGCAGTTGATCGAAGGATTCGAAGTTGTCCCGCGCAAGCCGATTGTCTACCGCAATCAGGTGATGCGCGAGTTCGATCTCGATGCCGCGATTGCGCGCCGGCCGAAACTTCTGCTGGTTGACGAATACGCCCACACCAACGTTCCCGGCAGCCGCCACCCGAAGCGCTGGCAAGATATCGATGAGTTGCTTGCGGCCGGAATCGACGTCTGGACCACGTTGAACATCCAACATCTCGAAAGCCTCAACGACGTTGTGTTGAAGATCACCAAAGTTCGGGTCCGCGAAACCGTGCCCGATATGGTGTTCGATAAGGCCGACGAGATCGTCCTGGTCGATTTTCCTCCCGACGAGCTGCTCAGGCGTCTGGCGGAGGGAAAAGTCTATGTGCAGGACACCGCCGCACGGGCGGTAGAGAGCTTCTTCAAGCCACAAAATCTCACTGCATTGCGCGAGCTTGCGCTGCGCCGCGCGGCTGAACGGATCGATGCCGACCTGATCGAGCGCATGCAGGCCCAGGCGATCGAGGGCCCCTGGGCCGCAGGTGAGCGCATTCTGGCTTGTATCGGCCCCGATCCTATATCGCCGACCGTCGTTCGGGCCGCCAAACGCCTGGCCGATCTGATGGATGCGCCCTGGATTGCCGTTACGGTCGAACGCCCGGGATCCGCTCTCGAAGACGGGCCCCGCCAACGCCTCGACAAGTCTATGAAACTGGCGCAGAGCCTGGGCGCTGAAACGCAGACGCTGACGGGGGCCGATTTGCCCGCCGAATTGCTGCGCTTCGCGAGATTCGAGAACGTCACCCAGATCGTCATCGGGAGGTCCCCCGGCGGTTTCTTCAGCGAATTGCTGAGGCGATCTCTGCCGCACGAGCTGGTGCGGCGGACGCAAGATATTGCCATCCACCTTGTCACGAAGGAATCAGAGCAGCCCGCGAGGGCGCCGTTATTGCGCTGGCCGAAACATCTGGTGCTCGCACCATTGCCATTCCTGTATGCGACCTTGGCTGTCGTGGCGGCGCTGGCGGTGGGTGAACTGCTGACGCAGCTCACGCCGATCCCCAACCTGTCGATGGTCTTCCTTCTGGCGGTACTTGTGACCGCTATGAGCTCCGGCATCTGGCCGGCAATTTACGCATCGGTGCTGTCGTTCCTGGTGTATAATTTCTTTTTCATTCCTCCGCTCTACACGTTCACCGTTGCCGAGCCTTATGAACTGCTGGCCCTGGTGATCTTTTTGGTCGTCGCCGTGATCAGTTCCGCGTTGGCCGGCCGGGTGCGTGAGCAAGCCAGAATTTCGGCGAGTCGCATGCGCGCGATGCGCAGGTTGTACGAGTTTACGCGGCGATTGTCCGGGCTCGCGACGCTTGATGCGGTCGCAGAGGGGGCCGCCAGCGAAATCCATGCGAGCCTTACGCGTCCGGTTGTGGTGATGCTTGCGCAAAGCGACGACGTTACGCTGACCGCAGCGTGGCCGCCGGAAGATAGTCTGGACGCTGCCGCAATGACCGCGGCACGCTGGGCCTACAGCCACGTCGAGCCTGCCGGCGCCGATACGAGCACATTGCCGATCATCCCGTGGTATTTTGTGCCGCTGCGCATCGGTACAAAAACCCTCGGGGTTATTGGAGTTTCGAAAGGGGAGAATACAGCCCCCCTCGACTCGGAGGCGCGCGCCTTGCTCGATACGCTGATTGAACAAACCGCCGCCGCTTTGGAGCGCGCCTCGCTCGCCCGAGAGATGGTGAGTGCAAGGACCGCGACGGAAACCGAGCGCGTGCGCAACACATTGCTGGCATCGGTTTCGCACGATTTCCGCACGCCACTGTCATCCATCCTTGGTTCGGCGACCAGCCTCATCGACTACGCCGACAAGCTCGATGCGGCGGCGAAGAAAGATTTGCTCGGGCAAATCAAAAAGGAGGCGGAAGACCTCGATGAAATGGTCCGCAATCTTCTGGCAATTACCCGCATCGATGCCGGCGCACTGGAATTGCGGCGCGATTGGCTCGACCTGCGAGAAGTGACCGAACGCGTTGTCAGCGCCGCACGGCGGCACGGCGCGAGGCAACCTATAGAAATCATGCTGCCAGCCGAACTTCCGCTGGTGCAGGCAGATGCCACCTTGGCCGAACAGGCGATCGGCAATGTCGTTGCCAATGCGGTTGTGCATACGCCGCCTGAGACGCACATTGTTCTGGATGCCATCGTGATGCCGGATGGCGTCGCTGTGCGTGTGACCGACAACGGGCCGGGCATCCCGGCAGAGCGCCTGCCGACGATTTTTGACAAGTTCGTCAAAGGACCTGAATCGGGATTCTCCGGCGCGGACGGCGGTCAAGGAACGGGATTAGGTCTCGCCATTGCAAAGGGCATCATGGAAGCCCATGGCGGGATGATCAAAGGGGAGAGCCCGGTCGAAAATGGCCGTGGCGCGCGCTTCGTCATGACTTTCCCGCGCGAGGAACGATCCGCATGAGCGCGAAAATCCGCGTGCTGGTCATCGATGATGAAGCGGCGATCCTGCGCTTTCTCAAGCCGGCGCTTGAAGCGAATAACTATGAGATGGCGAGCGCCGGTACGGTTGCTGAAGGCATCAAACGCATCGCTGCTGAAACGCCGGACATTGTGCTGCTCGACCTCGGTCTGCCGGACGGTGACGGCAAGGACGTGATCAAGCGCGCACGCGAATGGTCTGATATTCCGATCATTGTGCTCTCGGCGCGCGAGCGGGAAGCCGAAAAGATCGAAGCACTCGATTTTGGCGCTGACGATTATGTCAACAAGCCGTTCAATATTGGCGAACTTCTGGCGCGCATGCGCACGGCGCTACGGCACCGTATGCAACGAAAGGCGGAAATTCCGGTCCTGCGTGTCGCCAATCTCGAGGTTGATGGAGTGCGCCACCGTGCAAGCCGCGCCGGTATTGAGCTCAAGCTCACACCGAAAGAATTCGAATTATTGTCATTCCTTGCCAAACATGCAGGACGCGTTGTCACCCACAAGCAAATTCTTACGGCAGTCTGGGGGCCAGCGCACACTGAGGACACCCAATATTTGCGCGTCTATATTGGCCAGCTTCGTCAGAAGGTCGAGGATCATGCCGATGACCCTCGGTTCATTCTAACCGAGCCGGGTATCGGGTACCGGATCGCCGAGAACTGATCGAAACACTCCGCGGGAGCGGCCTAGCTTTTTCCGGCGGGTGGACGCGGTTCTTCTTTTTCGGCCAGTTCTTGGAGCATGGCCAAGGCCTGCAACACGGACCCGCGACGGACATTGGCGCGGCCGATGTCGCCATATTTGCGATCATGCGCGATGATGCGACCGCTGCGCGATGCCGCACAAAAGAACACAAGGCCGATAGGTTTTCCCGACACAGCGCCGGTCGGCCCGGCGATGCCGGTAATCGAAACCGCGAGATCGACTGATGCGTGAGCGAGGGCGCCTTTCGCCATCTCCTCGGCGCATTCGCGGCTGACGGCGCCATAGACATCGATGGTTGCCGGGGTCACGCCCAGCATCTGTTGTTTCGCCTCATTTGAGTATGTGACGAAGCCGCGGTCGAGCACTGCCGACGAGCCGGGGATCTCGCTGAGGATTGCCGCAACCAGGCCACCCGTGCACGATTTTGCCGTCGCCAATGTCAATTTCTTCTTCGTGCAGATATCGAGCAGGACCTTTGCGGCGGCGATTGCGGGTTCGTCCGGCATTCTATCATTCCCATGGCAGACGTACGGTCGCCGTCGCGTACGCCACGATACCTTCGCCACGTCCGGTGAAACCAAGCTTTTCGCTGGTGGTTGCCTTGACCGCCACGCGTTCAATATCGATGCCCGCGATTTTGGCGATATTCGTGCGCATGCGATCGCGGTGCTCGCCGATGCGGGGAGATTCGCACACGATAGTCAGGTCGAGATGGGCAATACGGCCACGGCGCGCGCGTACCCGATCGACGGCGAAGACCAAGAACCGGTCCGACGATGCGCCACGCCACTGTGGGTCGCTAGGCGGGAAATGCGCGCCGATGTCCCCGTCCGCAAGGGCACCCAAAATCGCATCGGTGAGCGCGTGCAGCGCGACGTCGGCGTCGGAGTGGCCCGTAAGAGACTGATTGTGCGGAATCCGAATTCCGCCAAGCGTGACATGATCGCCGGGGCCGAATGCGTGCACATCCAGTCCCGAGCCGGTTCGGACATCGCCTAACGCAGCCGCCTGTATCGCTTCCGCTCGCACAAAGTCCTCCGAAGTTGTGAACTTGGTGTTGCCCGCCTCGCCGGGAAACATACTGACTTTCATTCCGGCCCATTCGGCCAGCGCTGCGTCGTCCGTGAAGTCTTCACGGCCTTGTTCGGCTGCTCGCCGGTGTGCCGCGATCAGGGCAGGGAAGGCGAAGGCTTGCGGTGTTTGCACCAGGCGAAGCGGACCACGATCGAGCGTTGTTTCGACAGTTCCTGAACCATCGACGCGCTTGACCGTGTCAGTCACCGGTATCCCGGGGATCGCGGCGCCAGTTTTTTCTGCAGCCTTTATAGCGCGCGAAATCAGATCCGCGCTGGCAAAAGGGCGCGCTGCATCATGAACAAGCACGATGTCAGGTTTGCGCGGCAATAGCGCTTCAAGGCCGGCCCGCACTGACGCCTGGCGCGTCGCGCCGCCAGGTACAGGCGACAAAATATTGAGGCCCGCGATTTCGGCGTGGACGAGATCCGCGTCCTCCGGCCGGATAACCGGCTGCACCAGCCCCACGCCCGGGGCGTCAAGAAAGGTCAGCAATGAACGCCGGAGCAGTGTCTCGCCGCCGATACGCTTGAACTGCTTGGGCAACTCGCCGCCCGCCCGCGCGCCCTGTCCGGCGGCCACTACGACGGCTGCGACTTGCGCCATGCTCCTGCTCCTGTTCCCGACCTGCCTTTACCGCTTTCCAGAGACGACGCAAACGCGGGAAAAGGGCAGCGCCATCTTCAGGAATAAACAAGTTTTTGCAGTGCAGCACTTGCACCGCGGAACGAAATGGCTAAACTATGAGCATGCATGAGGGGCAGCCTAAATGATAGGCACGAAGATATCCGGCAAAACCAGTCGATTGCAAACGCCGCTTGCGATTGGCCTGGTTGCCTTGCCCAACCGCGTAATTCTAGCCCCGATGTCCGGCATTACGGATGCGCCGTTCCGGCGGCTGACCGAGCGGCTAGGGGCCGGTTTGGTCGTCTCGGAGATGACTGCGTGCGCCGGTCTGGTCCGGGGTGAGCATGAAGCCGCGGTTCGCAGCGAAGGAAAAGGCGTCAGCATTCGTGTCGTTCAGCTCGCCGGGTGTGAGGCCCGCTGGATGGCCGAGGGTGCGCGCATCGCTGAGGCGCAAGGCGCCGACATCATCGACATCAACATGGGCTGCCCGTCCAAACAGGTCACCAACGGGGCGGCGGGTTCCGCGCTGATGCGCGATGTCGATCATGCACTGACGTTGATCGAAGCAACCGTTTCCTCGGTCAGGGTTCCGGTCACTTTGAAGATGCGCCTGGGGTGGGATGCGTCGACCATCAATGCGCCGGAACTTGCCCGCCGTGCGGAAGCTGCCGGTATCAAACTCATTTCGGTGCATGGTCGGACGCGCTGCCAGTTCTATGACGGCAGTGCCGATTGGGGCGCCATTCGCGCGGTCAAACAAGCCGTTTCAATACCGGTTGTCGTCAACGGTGACATCTGCTCATTCGATGATGCCGTGCGCGCGCTAAGCATTTCCGGCGCCGATGCAGTAATGATCGGCCGGGCGGTCCAGGGTCGCCCATGGCTACCGGGGCAGGTCGCGCGTTTCCTGGCCACCGGTATCCGCGAGCAGACACCGCCGCTCCGCGAGCAGTTTGCGATGATTGAAATCGCTCTATGACGAAATGCTTGGGCACCATGGCCTGGCCATCGGCCGCCGCCATGCCAGAAAACATCTCGGCTGGGCGCTCAATTCCGCGGCAGCAAGTGTTAAAGCGCCAATCGCTCTGTTGAAGAACCACCGTTGTCGCGTGCTGACCGCCGAAGAGCCGGCGCAAGCCCGCCGGTTTCTCGCCGACGCCTATGATGAATTTGCCTGGAGGGCCGCGGCATGACCCGCGCCCAGGCGGTTTCGGCGATTGTCACTTCATCTGCTGACGCGATGCTTCATGCACTTCCGCATCCAGTGATCATGGTATCGCCTGATGGAAGGATTGCAGACGCCAATGTCGCTGCCGAACAGTTTTTTGAAGCGTCGACTCCAATGCTGCGTCGGCACATGGTGCGCGAACTTGTGCCTTTCGGATCGCCGCTCCTTACGTTGATCGAGCAAGTTCGGCATCGTGGCGCTGCGGTCAACGAATACAAGGTCGATCTTGCGACGCCGCGCAATCCCGGCGAACGCCTGGTCGATCTGCACGTCGCGCCGCTGCCGGAATATCCGGAACACGTTGTGGTCATGTTGCAAGAACGGACCATTGCCGACAAGATGGATCGCCAACTTACGCATCGTGGCGCAGCACGCTCCGTTATCGCACTGGCGGCGATGCTGGCGCACGAAATTAAAAACCCATTGTCGGGCATCCGGGGCGCCGCGCAACTGCTCGAGCAATCGGCGGGCGACGAAGATCGGTCACTCACCAAACTGATCTGCGATGAGACGGACCGTATTGTGAAGCTCGTTGACCGTATGGAGGTATTTGCGGACGAACGTCCCATCGATCGAGAGCCGGTCAATATTCATGTTGTGCTTGATCACGTAAAGCGGCTGGCGCAAACGGGTTTCGGGCGCCACATCAAGTTTGTCGAAGAATATGATCCGTCACTTCCGCCGGTCCTGGCCAATCGCGACCAGCTCGTTCAGGTTTTTCTCAATCTTCTGAAAAACGCCGCCGAGGCGATCGGAGAAAATGCAATCGACGGCGAAATACAGCTCACCACGGCATTTCGCGCGGGCGTTCGGCTTTCGGTGCCCGGCAGCAAGGCACGCGTGTCATTGCCGCTGGAATTCTGCGTCAAGGACAATGGGCCGGGCGTTCCCGAAGACATGATGCCGCATTTATTCGACCCTTTTGTCACGACAAAACAAAGCGGTAGCGGCCTTGGCCTCGCGCTGGTGGCAAAAATTATCGGCGACCATGGCGGCATCATCGAGTGTGAGTTGCAACCGCGGCGAACGCTCTTTCGCGTTTTAATGCCGGTCTACATCGGCGACGGCGCAATCACTGACGATGCGCCGTCTGTCCAGAGCCCGTGAGAAAAGACATGCCAACGGGAAGCATATTGGTTGCCGACGACGATGCTGCGATCCGCACCGTCCTCAATCAGGCGCTGTCACGCGCGGGCTATGAAGTCCGGTCGACCGGCAATGCCGCTACGCTGTGGCGATGGGTCACACAGGGCGACGGTGATCTCGTGATCACCGACGTCGTCATGCCGGATGAAAATGCGTTCGATCTGATTCCGCGTATCCGGAAGGCGCGGCCTGATCTGCCAATCGTCGTAATGAGCGCGCAAAATACGTTCATGACGGCAATTCGCGCGTCCGAACGCGGCGCCTATGAGTATCTGCCGAAGCCGTTCGATCTTAAGGAACTCATCGCCATCGTCGGGCGCGCCCTGTCAGAGCCGAAAGAGCCGCGGTTGACGGCCGCCAAGACCGAGGACTTTGAAGGGATTCCACTGGTCGGCCGTTCGCCGGCCATGCAGGAGATCTACCGGGTGCTGGCGCGCCTGATGCAGACGGATCTGACGGTCATGATTTCGGGCGAGTCCGGTACGGGCAAAGAGTTGGTGGCGCGCGCCCTCCACGATTATGGCAAGCGGCGCGCCGGCACTTTCGTTGCGATCAACATGGCCGCAATTCCACGGGATCTGATTGAGTCGGAATTGTTCGGCCACGAGAAGGGTGCTTTTACCGGAGCAAATACCCGCAGCGCCGGCCGTTTCGAGCAGGCTGAGGGCGGGACATTGTTCCTGGATGAAATAGGCGACATGCCGATGGAGGCGCAGACACGATTGTTGCGCGTACTCCAGCAGGGTGAGTACACGACGGTTGGTGGACGTACACCGATCAAGAGTGACGTTCGCATCATCGCGGCCACAAACAAGGATCTTCGCCTGCTGATTCAACAAGGGTTGTTCCGCGAAGATCTGTTCTTCCGGTTCAATGTCGTCCCGTTGCGCTTGCCGCCCTTGCGGGAACGCACCGAGGATATTCCCGATCTCATTCGCCATTTTTTTACGCAAGCGCAAAGGGAAGGTTTGCCTCCGAAGCAGATTGATCAGGCGGCGATTGAGCGCCTTAAGCGCCATCGGTGGCCCGGCAACGTGAGAGAACTGGAAAATTTGGCGCGCCGGTTGGCCGCGTTGTACCCGCAGGAG
Source organism: uncultured Alphaproteobacteria bacterium (assembly GCA_963815055.1). Taxonomy (GTDB): domain Bacteria; phylum Pseudomonadota; class Alphaproteobacteria; order Rhizobiales; family Xanthobacteraceae; genus Pseudolabrys. The sequence goes on from CAWFEU010000003.1 coordinate 404,213, forward strand.
ACAATTTCTGCCGCCGTCATGGATGCGGAATTGTCCCAGCCGACGCTTCCTGCTGGCGGGGAAGAACCACGGTCTAGATGAAAATCTCAGCGCTGCGGTCGAACGGCATTTGGCCGCATATTTCGCCGAGTTTGAGGACGGGTTGCCGCCGGCCGGCCTGTATCACCGCATCCTGCGCGAGGTCGAACATCCGTTGCTCACCGCCGCATTGGCTGCGACCCGTGGCAACCAAATCCGCGCCGCGGATTTGCTGGGCGTCAACCGCAATACGCTGCGCAAGAAAATCCGCGATCTCGATATCCAGGTTTTCCGTGGTGCCTGACGGCGCTTGCTAAATCCGCGGTTTTGCGCCGCGGATTTGTCGCAATTTGGCAACATTGTTGTATAAAAGCATCAGTGCCGGGGAGGGCATACTGAGCCCTTTTTGGCGCAGCCTTTTCAATGAGGCAGCGCGCTGCCTCCATTTTCCGTCGCCAGGGGTCAATGAGCGTCGAACAGGCCGCCACCGCCGAAACAGCGCTTGCGGGCTCACCCGGAAATCGTGGGGAGACGCGTATACTTGGCCCGCTGGCGGTCGGCCTGGCCCTCCTGTCCGCGTTTGTGACATTCGTCGTCCTAGCGGATCTGACGCCGATTTCGCCAACCCATTACGTTGTCGTCACACTGTTGCTTGCCAACGCGGCGACCGTGCTCCTGCTGCTTGGCATCATTGTCCGCGAAGTATGGAAGGTGGTGCAGGCCCGCCGCAGCGGTCGCGCCGCAGCACGACTGCATGTGCGTATCGTCGGATTGTTTTCGATCATCGCCGCTGCGCCCGCGATCATGGTGGCGATTGTTGCCAGCGTTACACTCGATCGCGGTCTGGACCGATTGTTTTCGACCCGCACTCGCGCGGCGATCGAGAACTCTCTGATCGTCGCGGAAGCCTATCTGCGCGATCATGCACAGATCGCGCGCTCCGATATCATGGTGATGGCCTTCGATATTGCGCGGAGCAAAACCGTTTTCGATCAGGATCCCGAAAAGCTCCATCAATTTCTGACTTTCCAGGCGTCGGTTCGCGGACTCGCGGCCGCCATTGTCCTGGATAAAGATCTCAAGGTCGTGGCGCGCGCTGACGTCAATATCAATCAGACATTTGCGCTACCGCCGCGTGAGGCGCTTGCCCACATCAGCGACAAGGAACCCCAGATCGTTTTGTTGCCGGACACAAATTACGTCGCGGCAATCATCAAGCTGGAGCAATACACCGACTACTATCTTTATGTAACGAGGCTGCTTGACCCGCGCGTCGTACCGCAATTGCAGGCGACACGCGCCAGCGTCAGCGAATATGCCGCAATCGAGCAACGCCGTTTGGGCGTGCAGGTCGCGTTTGGACTGATGTACACAGTCATCGCGCTCATCGTGCTTCTGTCGGCAGTCTGGATCGGATTGAATTTTGCCAACCGGCTGGTTGCGCCAATTCGACGGCTGATCGGTGCCGCAAACGCCGTATCAACCGGAAATCTTTACGTCCGCGTTCCTGTTCGCCAGGCCGAAGGCGATCTCGCGCATCTGGGTGAAACCTTCAATCGCATGACCCAGGAATTGCGCACGCAGCGCGACGATATCATGCACGCGCGCGACCTTATCGATAGCCGCCGACGTTTTACCGAAGCCGTGCTTGCGGGTGCTAGCGCGGGCGTGATCGGCGTCGACGGCAACGGCGCCGTCAGTATTTTAAATCGGTCGGCGGAAAAATTGATCGGGCGCACGGAAGCCGAAGCCCTCGGCAAACCATTGACCGAAATTTTGCCGGAGCTCGCTGACATCATGGCGGAAGCGGAATCTGGCGCGCGAACACAGGATCAGATCACAATCAGCCGCAACGGCCGCGAACGTAATTTGTCCGTGCGGATCACCAGCGAACAATCCGGCGAGTCAGACCGTGGCTATGTGGTCACACTCGACGACATTACTGAACTGGTAACGGCGCAACGTACCTCTGCCTGGGCGGACGTGGCGCGGCGAATTGCCCACGAAATCAAGAACCCGCTCACACCAATTCAGTTGTCCGCCGAACGGCTGCGGCGCAAATACGGGAAAATGATTGTCGAGGATCGCGGAATATTTGAGCAGTGCACCGATACGATCGTCCGCCAGGTTGATGACATCAGGCGGATGGTCGACGAATTTTCACATTTTGCACGGATGCCGAAGCCTGTCATTGCTTCGGAAGATGTTGCCGATGCCGTTCGTCAGACCGCGTTCCTGATGCGCGTTGGCAATTCGGAAATCGATATCGACGTCGATATTTCCGAAGATCGGATGCCGGCACACTTCGATCGGAGACTGATTTCTCAGGCGCTCACAAACATCATCAAGAATGCGACTGAGGCGATCGGCGCAGTGCCGCCCGGAGAACTCGGTAAGGGCACTATTCGCGTATACGTGGCGCGTGACGGTGCGGATATCGTGATCGATGTCGTTGATAATGGCATCGGCCTGCCGAAGGCGAACCGCAGCCGCTTGCTCGAGCCCTATGTCACGACCCGGGAGAAAGGCACAGGCCTGGGCCTTGCCATCGTGGGACGAATTATCGAGGAACATGGCGGTTCAATTGAGCTGCGCGATGCGGCGGAGAAAATTCCCGGACAACGTGGCGCATGGGTGAGGGTACGGTTTGCCGCGGCAGGCAAAGCCGATACCCCCGAATCCGAAAAACCGCGGATGGCAAGCGAGTAGACCAATGGCAGCTGAAATCCTGATTGTCGATGATGAGGCTGACATCCGCGATCTCGTGGCCGGCATTCTTCAGGACGAAGGCTATAGCACGCGTACCGCGCGCAATAGCGATGACGCGCTTACGGCCATCACAACGCGACGGCCAAATCTTGTGTTCCTCGACATATGGCTGCAAGGCAGCAAACTGGACGGGCTCCAGTTGCTGGACGCTGTAAAGCAGGAGCATCCAGAACTACCGGTCGTTATGATTTCGGGCCACGGCAACATCGAGACTGCTGTCGCAGCAATCAAACATGGCGCATATGACTTCATCGAGAAACCATTCAAGGCAGACCGGCTGGTTCTGGTCGCCGACCGCGCATTGGAGAATTCGCGGCTTAAACGCGAGGTCAAGCAGCTCAAGCAACTGGCGCCCGCACCATCCACGCTCGTCGGGCGCTCAGCCATGATCGGCCAATTGCGGCAGGCAATTGAACGTGTGGCGCCGACCAACAGCCGTGTTCTCGTCGTTGGACCTTCTGGAGCGGGCAAGGAGCTTGCCGCCCGCACACTTCATCAGCTGTCAGGGCGCGCGAACGGACCATTCATTGTCATAAATGCGGCTGCAATAACACCGGAGCGAATGGAAATTGAATTGTTTGGTGTTGACCAATCCAACGGTTCAGAGGGCCGGAAACCGGGCGCGCTCGAAGAAGCCCATGGCGGCACCCTTTTTATCGATGATATCGCTGACCTGCCGCGCGAGACGCAAAACAAGATCTTGCGCGTACTCGTCGATCAGACCTTTCAACGCGTTGGCGGCAATGCCAAGGTCGCTGTCGATGTGCGCATCGTGTCGTCGACGGCGCGCAATCTCGAAGCCCTGATCGTCGAAGGTAAATTCCGGGAGGACCTTTATCACCGCCTTGCCGTCGTCCCGATACGCGTTCCACCGCTGGCGGAGCGACGCGAAGACATCCCGGATCTGGTCGAATATTTCATGGACCAGATTTCACATGCAACGGGCCTTCCGAAACGTCAAATCGGCGAAGATGCGATGGCGGTTCTGCAATCCCATAGCTGGCCTGGCAATGTCAGGCAGCTGCGCAATAATATCGAGCGCCTGATGATTCTGGCCGGGGGAGACCCGGAAGCCGTGATGAATGCCAGCATGTTGCCGCCGGACGTCGGCTCCATGGTGCCAAGTATGCCAAACGGGAATGGCGGCGAGCACCTTATGGGCTTGCCGTTGCGGGATGCGCGCGAGGTGTTCGAGCGCGAATATCTCGTGGCGCAAATCAGTCGCTTTGGCGGCAACATCTCGCGCACCGCCGAATTCGTCGGCATGGAGCGTTCCGCTCTTCATCGCAAGCTCAAGGCGCTCGGAATCGATTAGCGCATGATCCGGAAAAGTGGAAACCGGTTTTCCGACAAGATCGTGCGCAAGGAATAGCCATCCATGTCCCGTATCGCCTATGTCAACGGCCGCTATTTGCCGCGCAGCGACGCCAAGGTCTCCGTAGAGGACCGCGGCTACCAGTTTGCGGACGGGGTCTATGAAGTCTGCGAGGTGAGGGATGGCCACCTGATTGATGAGCGCCGCCACATGGCACGGCTCGATCGTTCTTTAGGTGAGTTACAAATCGTCAGACCTATGTCGAGTGCCGCGCTTTCTGATTGTTTTGCGCGAAACCGTTCGGCGCAACCGCGTGCGAGACGGCATCGTCTATGTGCAAGTTACCCGCGGCGTGGCAAGACGAGATTTTCCTTTTCCATCGCGCGAACACGACCGTCGCTGGTCGTGACTGCACGCAGCAATGATCTTGAACGTCTTGAGCAAATCGCCGCGGAAGGGATTGCCGTCGTGACTGTCCCCGACATCCGTTGGCATCGCGTCGACATCAAGTCTGTCGCGTTGTTACCGAATGTGCTGGCTAAACAGTCCGCACGCCTACAGGGCGCGCGCGAGGCCTGGCTGACCGACGCCCAAGGTTGCGTGACCGAGGGCGCCTCCTCGAACGCGTGGATTGTGAATCGCGAAGGCAAGCTGATTACGCATCCGCTGGGTCACGACATTCTGCCGGGGATCACGCGCTCTGTGGTGATCGATGTGATCAAGGCGCAGGGGCTGGCTTTTGAAGAACGGGCCTTCTCTGTTGAGGAGGCATATTCCGCGCGCGAGGCCTTCATCACCTCAGCCAGTCAGATTGTTCTGCCGGTCGTAAGCATCAACGGCCGTCCGGTCGGCAATGGCGCACCCGGGCTCGTCGCAACGGCCCTGCGCCGGGACTATCATCGACATGCCGAGGCCGGCAAATAGCGTTTGCGCCCGGCCGAATGGCCGGCTACTACCTCGCCAGGCGGGAAGTGAACACCCCGTGTTTTCAGTTATTTGGCGCTGCCGACCTGAACTTCTGCTTGCACCGGACGGGTAGCTGCCATCTAATAGTCATCTCCCGGCCTCGTACCGTTCTGCGTGGGGCAAAGCGGGCGCATGCACTCGCAACTCGCATGCGGAGGACCCGGGCAAAGAAGGTCTCGCGCGCTAGACGCGAGCAAAAAAATGGAACACGGCCATGGCAGCCGATCGTGCGCAAAACCTGCAAGACACTTTTCTCAATCACGTCCGCAAAAGCAAAATACCTCTCACCATTTTTCTGGTGAACGGCGTCAAATTGCAGGGTGTGGTGACCTGGTTTGATAATTTCTGCGTGCTGTTAAGGCGGGACGGGCATTCCCAGCTCGTCTACAAGCATGCGATCTCTACCATCATGCCCGGGCACCCGATCCAGCTGTTCGAAGGCGCCGAGGAGCCGCCGGCCGGAGATAAGGTCTGATTGGAAGTCCGTCGCCGTGATCAACGCGCCGATCTCCTGAGCCCAACCTCGTCGGGCGCGGAGACGGGCCGTGCGATTGTTATCGAGCCCTGGATCAAGAGCCCGACGCGCAGGAGTGCTGTCCGCGCGCCAGCGGATACGCGCACGCCTGAGGCACGTCTTGGAGAAGCCGTTGGACTGGCCCGCGCGATCAATCTGACGGTTGTTGAGGCGGGGCTGGTGACGCTCAATGACATCCGTCCAGCCACTTATATCGGGAAAGGGAAAGTCGACGAAATCGCCGGGCTCGCAAAAAGCCTGTCGGCGTCGGTCGTCGTGATGGATTGTCCGATTTCTCCGGTTCAGCAACGCAATCTCGAGAAAGCCTGGAACGCGAAAGTCATCGACCGAACCGGCTTGATCCTCGAAATCTTCGGTCGACGTGCGCGCACACGCGAGGGTGCGCTGCAGGTTGAGCTCGCACACCTGACGTACCAAAAGAGCAGGTTGGTTCGCTCATGGACGCATCTTGAGCGGCAGCGCGGCGGATTTGGTTTTCTTGGTGGACCGGGCGAAACTCAGATCGAAGCTGATCGCCGCGTCATCGAGGAGCGTATCGCCCGTATCGAGACGGAGCTCGACAAAGTAAAGCGCACCCGCAAGCTGCACCGTGACAGTCGCAAGCGCGTGCCTTACCCGATCGTGGCATTGGTCGGTTACACCAACGCCGGCAAATCGACCTTGTTCAACCGCGATGACGGCCGCGAAAGTGCTGTCAGCCGATATGCTGTTCGCGACACTCGATCCAACATTGCGCGCCATCGAGCTGCCAACGGGCGCGCGCTATTTTGTCCGATACCGTCGGGTTCATTTCCGATTTACCCACGATGCTCGTGGCCGCGTTCCGCGCGACGCTCGAAGAAGTCATTGAAGCGGATGTTATCTTGCACGTGCGTGACGTGTCGCACGAAGACTCCGATGCGCAGTCTCACGACGTGGGAAAAGTTCTCGCCGAACTTGGTATCGAGGCCGGTCGACCCACGCGTGATTGAGGTCTGGAACAAGATCGATCGGCTGAATGCGGAGGAGCGCACGCGCATTTTCAACCTTGCCGAGCGGCAAGAGGATCGACGCCGGCCACTTCTCGTGTCAGCATTGAGTGGGGAAGGGATTGACAGTCTGCTCGTCGCCATCGAAGCGCGTCTCGGTGAAAAACGTCAGACTCTCGAATTGTCGATCGATCCCTCCGATGGGGCAGGTTTGAGTTGGCTCTATCGCCATTCGGAAGTACTGTCGCGCGAGATGCGAGAGGATGGACGTCTGGGAGTCAGCGTGCGGGCCGATCCGAAGAATGCGGAGATGGTGAAGCACAAATATCCGGGAACGACGGAGAGCAAACCGTCGAATTAAATCATCGGACGCGAAAAAGGGGCAGGGAACAATGGCAAATGCGGCAATATCGGATCGCGATCTCAGGCGTGTCGTTATCGCCAGTCTGATCGGGGCGACAATCGAGTGGTACGATTTTTTCCTCTACGGCACGGTGGCCGGCATCGTCTTCAACAAGCTGTTTTTTCCGGTGCAGGATCCGTTGATCTCGATCCTGCTTGCTTACACTACATTCGCGATTGGCTTCGTCGCACGTCCGCTTGGCGGCGTGATCTTCGGCCATTTCGGTGACCGCATCGGCCGCAAGAGCATGCTCATTCTCACGTTGATGATCATGGGCGTTGCTACCGTGCTGATTGGTTTGTTGCCGAGCTACCAGCAAATCGGGATCGCGGCACCGATCATTCTTCTGGTGCTGCGCATTCTCCAGGGCATCGGTCTTGGCGGTGAATGGGGTGGCGCGGTTTTGATGACCTACGAGTATGCCACTGAGGACAAGCGCGGGTTTTCGCAAGCTTGCCGCAGATCGGTCTGTCGATCGGCCTCTGCCTGTCAGCCGGTGTGGTGGCCATCGCCTCAAGCCTGCCCGAACAGCAGTTCTTAGCCTGGGGCTGGCGGGTCGGGTTTGTCGCCAGCATCATCCTCGTGGCGGTCGGCCTCTATATTCGTCTGCGCATTATGGAGACTCCGGAATTCACCAAACTGAAGGCGCAACGGCGCGAGGTCGCGATCCCGTTCGTCAACATGATCCGCGAGTATCCGCGCAACATCCTGCTTGGGATGGGGGCGCGCTATATCGACGGCGTATTCTTCAATGTATTCGCCGTGTTCAGCATCTCCTACATCGTGAACACGCTGCATCTGCCGCGTACAACGGCCTTATGGGCGGTGTGCACATCCGCATTCGTGATGATCTTCTTCATCCCGTTGTTCGGCAGTCTTTCCGACAAATGGGGAAGGGGCCGCACCTACGCGATCGGTTCAATCTTGCTGGCGATTTCGACATTCCCGGCATTCTGGATGATGAGCGGGGGTAACGTCGTTGCAATCTTTGCCGCGCTCATCATTCCCTTCGGAATCATCTATGCCATGTGCTACGGGCCCGAGGCCGCGCTGTTCTGCGATCTCTTTGATGCTCGTGTGCGTTACACCGGGATTTCGTTCGTCTATCAATTCTCGGGAATCTTCGCGAGCGGGATCACGCCGATCATCGCGACCTATCTGATCGCCGCCAATGGCAACCAGCCCTGGTACCTTTGCGGCTACGTCGTGTTCGCCGCGCTGGTGAGCGCTGCATCGGCGGCGGCGATCCAGCGCAACGCGTCGGGTCCGGCTCGACTGCCGTCGGGCGCGGCGCGACAGGCAGCGGAGTAGGCTGCTGCGTTAATCTTTGGCGGAGGCGGCCTTCTCGGCCGCCTTTGCTTCGTTCCAGAGCGCATCCATTTCGGCCAAACTGGAGTCTCTTCGGCGTCTTGCCCCGGGCTGCCAATGCGCGTTCGATCGCTGCGAAACGCCGCTCGAACTTGAGGTTTGTGTCGCGCAAAACGCCTTCCGGATCGGCGTCGAGATGACGGGCGAGGTTGACCATCGCAAACAAGAGGTCGCCGACTTCGGCTGCCATCGCGGGCTTGTCGCCACGATCGAGCTCGGCTTCGATCTCGTCGGCTTCTTCGCGGATTTTTGCCAGGACGGCGCGCGGGTCGTTCCAGTCGAAACCGACCCGACCGGCCTTGGTCTGCAACTTGAGTGCGCGGGTTAACGCGGGAAGGCCCACCGGCACGCCTGCCAAGGCCCCGTTATTGGCGCCGGAATTCGCCGCCTCGCCGCGTTCGGCCTTTTCTTCCGTCTTGATGCGTTCCCATAATCCCTCGACGGCTTTGGCGGTCTTGCCATCGGCATCGGCAAATACGTGCGGATGCCGACGGATCAGTTTCGCGGTGATGGTCTCTACGACGTCCGGGAAATCAAAGGCGCCTTGCTCCTGGGCCATGCGCGCATGGAAAACGACCTGCAGCAGAAGATCACCGAGCTCGTCCTTCAGCCCGACGAGGTCGTCACGCGCAATGGCGTCGGCCACCTCGTAGGCTTCTTCGAGCGTGTAAGGCGCGATGGTCCGGAAGTTCTGTTCGAGATCCCACGGACAGCCGCTACCGGGCGTCCGCAGCGCCGCCATGATCTCGATCAGGCGGGAAATGTCGCGGGAAGGCTTCACGGGCGGCTTTGTGTGGGTTGGGGTTTGCGGCAGATGATGAGAGGCTAGCAAAGCACGACTGCGCCCGCGACCATGTACCGAAGATTCGCATAAGACATATTATGGAATATCTCTATATGGCCCTTTAAACTTGGGCTTGGAGGAATCTGGGCCCGGGCGAAATGATCGATAAAATCTTGAAGTGTCGATGCGCTGGAAGCGATCTGCCCATTGCGCCTTAACCCGCCGAAAAGCTCATGCCGTCAAAGCCGGGTTCGACCCCGGATGGCAAATTGGTGCGCAGCGACGCGTAATCCATGTCGGTATGGAGGTTGGTCAGGATTGCGCGTTTCGGCTTGATCAGGGCGATCCACTCCAAGGCTTCGTCGAGATTGAAATGGCTCGGATGTGGCGTCTTGCGCAAGGCATCCACAATCCAGACGTCTAGCCCCGCGAGCGCTCGGATACTTTCGGCCGGCAGCTTCTTGATGTCTGCCGAGTAGGCCACGTTATTGAAACGAAAGCCAAGCGAGGGGATGTCGCCATGGTTCTGAAGGACGGCCAGGGCTTCGATTGATCCTCCCTGCCCCTCAACATTAACGGTTTGGCCTGCCGCCAGACGCTTCTCGCTGAGGATGGGCGGGTATTCGCTGCCGGGCGGCGTCATGAAGCAATAGCCGAAGCGGGCGTGCATGGCCCGGGATGTCGGTTCATCAAGGTAGATGTCGACCCGACGCCGCTTGTGTACAAATATCGGCCGGAGATCGTCGATTCCGTGCGTGTGGTCGGCGTGTTCGTGGGTGATCAGGACGCCATCGACCCAGTCAACGTCAGCGTCGAGGAGCTGCATCCGCAAATCGGGCGAGCAATCAACCAGCACACGCGTACGCTGGTCCTGTTCATTGCTGCGCTCCACCAAAAGCGAGCAACGCCGGCGGCGGTTCCTCGGGTTGTTCGGATCGCATTCGCCCCAGCCAAGCGCGACGCGCGGAACACCCATGGACGAGCCACAGCCGAGGATGGTGAATTTCAGGCTCATGCGGCGTTGGCAAGCTGGCGCGGGACTTTATTGAACAGCCGGAAAAAATTTTCAGTCGTCAGTTCCGCCAATTCGGCGGCGGACAGGCCCCGAACATCCGCTAGAACTTTAGCTGTTTCCGCTACATAGGCAGGCTCATTACGTTTTCCGCGGAACGGCAAAGGGGCCAGATAAGGCGAATCGGTTTCAACCAGGATGCGATCGGCCGGCAAGGCTGCTGCAATGGTGCGCAGGTCATCGGAACGCTTGAAGGTCAATATCCCCGTGAAAGACACGTAGTGTCCCAAGTCGATTGCGGCGAACGCCAGATCGCGGCCGCCGGTGAAACAGTGCAATACAGCGGGGAAGGCGCCCTTCCCGCTTTCCTCGCGCAAGATCGCGGTCATATCCGCATCGCAATCGCGCGAGTGAATAACCAGCGGCAATCCGGTTTCCCGCGCGGCGGCAATATGCTGCCGAAAGCTTTGTGCCTGTACGTCCCGCGGGCTGTTATCGTAGTGATAATCGAGCCCGGCTTCGCCGATCGCCACGATTTTCGGGTGCGTGGAAAGTTGGATCAGCGCCTTGGCGTCGATATCGCATTCTTCATGCGCATTGTGCGGATGAGTGCCGACCGAACAGAATACTTCCGGGTATTCCTCCGCAATTGCAAGGACCTGCGGATGTTTCTTCACGCGGGTTGAGATCGTCACCATGCGGCCCACGCCCGCCGCACGCGCGCGCGCGATCACCGCATCGAGTTCTGCGGAAAAATCCGGAAAATCGAGGTGGCAATGACTGTCCACCAGCATGAAATCAGGCCTTTTCTTCTGCTTCCACATAGCGCGGGAAAACCGGCGACGGCGGTGGCAATGTGACCCCAGCCTCGATACGCCGATCCGCTTTAAGCCATTCGAAGCTGCGTCGGTCGGGCGCTATCGCCAGCAAATCAAGCATTTTACCGGCCGAAGCCGGCACAAACGGCTGGGCGAGAATGGCGACCTGCCGGAGGACTTCCGCAGTCACATAAAGGACAGTCCCTTGCCGTTTCGGATCGGTTCTCGCGAGTGCCCACGGAGCCTCGGATGCAAAATAACGGTTGGCATCAGCCACGACCGCCCAGACGCAGTTCAGCGCCTGGTGAAGCTGCTGAGACTTCATGTGCTCGCGCGCGGTCCCGATCATTGTGTCGGCGGCGGCCAGGATGGTCTTGTCACTGTCGCTGAAGGCACCCGGCTCGGGCAGCTTTCCAGCGAAGGCCTTGCCGATCATCGACAGCGAGCGCTGCGCCAGATTGCCGAGGTCGTTTGCCAGATCCGCATTGATGCGATTGACGATGGCCTCATGGCTGTAGTTGCCGTCCTGGCCAAACGGCACCTCACGCAGGAAGAAATAGCGGAACTGATCGACACCGTAGGTATCGGCCATCGTGAACGGATCGATCACATTGCCGACCGACTTCGACATCTTCTCTCCTCGGTTGAACAGGAACCCATGCGAGAAGATGCGCTGCGGAACTTCGATGCCCGCCGACATCAGGAAGGCGGGCCAATAGACCGCATGGAAACGGACGATGTCCTTGCCGATGACGTGCAGCGCCGCAGGCCAGTAGCGCTTGAATTTCTCGCTGCCGGTATCGGGAAAGCCGACGCCGGTGATGTAGTTGGTGAGCGCGTCTACCCACACATACATGATGTGGCCATCGGCGCCGGGCACGCGGATGCCCCAGTCGAAGGTGGTTCGGGAAATCGACAGGTCCTGGAGCCCCCCGCGTACGAAGCTGGCGACTTCGTTCAGGCGCTCCCTCGGCAGGACGAAATTGGGCTGCGCGTAAAGATCAAGCAGCTTTTGCTGGTAGGCGGATAACCGGAAGAAATAGCTCGCCTCTTCAACCCATTCGACCGGTGTGCCGGTCTTGGTCGCGACGCGCACCTTCTGTTCATTGAGATGGGTCTCGTCCTCGGCGTAATAGGCCTCGTCCCGGACTGAATACCAGCCGGCATATTTGTCGAGATAGATGTCGCCGTTCTGCTCCATCCGCTGCCAGATTGCTTCGGATGAACGGTGATGGCGTTCTTCCGTGGTGTGGATGAAGTCGTCATTCGAGCAATTCATCCGCTTTACCATAGCCTCGAAGCGCGGCACGTTGCGATCGAGCAGCTGGCGCGGCGTCAACCCCTCCTTGGCCGCGGTTTGCTGGATTTTCTGGCCATGCTCATCGGTGCCGGTGAGGAAATAAACGTCGTATCCATCGAGCCGCATGAAGCGCGCGATGGCATCGGTCGCGATCGCCTCATAGGCGTGGCCGATATGCGGCGGGCCATTCGGGTAGGAAATCGCAGTCGTGATGTAATACGGCGTCTTGTCCGGCATTGGCCTGTGTCATTCAGAGACGTGGATGGCCGGGAAACCCCGGCCATGACGTGTCCCGGACTAGGTAACAATCGCAGGCGGCGGGGGCAAGCTAAGGAAATAAGAAGAGAAAAGGCCTAACCCCGCGCCGAACGCGATACGTTGGGCCGTAACAGATCTCGTTTACCCAATTGCGGTCTAAGCGTTTTCAAGCCTGAGCGAAATCGATACCATTCTCGCAGGCATAAGGCGTAGTTATGCCGGCAGGCGCTTATTTTCAAAGTCGCCGCTCCGCATGTTTGTCACTAACTGCGTAAAGGTGTGTTGATGAAAAAGCTTCTTGCATCCGCCCTCGCCGTTGGCGTCGTCATTACCGGCATGGCGACCGCCCAAGCAATGCCCGCCTCGCGATTTGAACCAATAAAAGGCCAACGGACGATTCTGGTTTCCGACCTCACACCGAACGAATGCCGGAACTCGACTGGCCATTGCGCATCACGGATTGGCCATAGACGAACCTACGCCGTGGCCCGCCAACCTGGGCATGACTTTCCCTTTATGCCCAGCCGCTTCAATGTTTCCGGTTATGACGCGGGCGAAGGCCAGTTCTGCGGTTTCGGTTCATATGTAGCCTGCGCCTACGCCGGCACATACTGCTGGCGCCGATGCCACTGAACGCGACGCCGGAACGTCAAAAATTGCATCGGCCGTAACCGACATTGAGTTCTTCTATCCCCGGGAAGATACGAACAATCTTGTTATCGCCATCGGCCCGGTAACTGAACTGAAATGTCGAAAAAGCGACATTTTCGGAAGCGCATTGCGCTACCAGATGCGTTACCGGTCCAGCGACTTTTCGCGAAACTATTTTGCACGTGGCGTTGTTGCCGACAATCGCGTCATCGCGGGCAATAAAACCGCTACCGTACATGTCCGAGCCCTGCGCTATCGAAAGCTCGCCGTCCTTGTTTTTTTGAAAAATTTTCCCGCACGCGGCGATATCCGTCGCCCATGCGCCGTTGAAATCAAAGGCGCGCGCGCTTTGATTGAACAACGCAATCGATGCAGCCAGTGTCGCGATTCCCAAGACCTGCACTCTGTTCATTTTCGCCTCCGTTTCTGCGGCAAATTAGCCCCTTTGCGAAACCCGGATTTGATTCATCGCAAAATCGGTTTGAGACTGCAATTGTCGATAAGAATCAACACGGAATGTGATATCGACGTTCGCATGCAGCCGGTCGTCAATTCCTTCATCGCCGCGTTCCTCGTGGGCGTGGCCCTGCTTTTCGCCGGGGTCGCGCTCGCGGCGCCTATGCGGTGCACCGGCGAGCAAAAGACCTGTATTGCGGCCTGCAACAAGAGCCTCGATCGGAGCTCGCTTTCGACCTGCGTTACCAATTGCGGGTTGCGGCAATCATTCTGTATGAAAACCGGCTGCTGGGACACCGGCTTCCAGAAGTATTGCGGGCTCCTGAAACAGTGACCTGTGCTGTGCGGCCCGCGTCAAGGGCCGATGGTTTTGAGCCTGCGATCAAAATTGGCCGGCCGCCGCCGCCAACGGCCTTTACGAATTCCTAATCCCACATCGCATACACTCTCAACGGACGTTAACCACCGGCAGATTGCCAGATCCGTGGCCAACCAGAACGGTTTCCCAGGGCACATGGGCGCTCCGCTCACTCTTATCCACGAGCTCGAAAGCTCAATTTCGCATAGCTCGGACGAGCGGCGCTCGGCCATGTTGCGCCATCTGACCGACCTGTTCCTGGTCGGCTCCGATCAATATTCGGACGCCGAGATTGATCTGATTGACGATGTGTTTGTGCGTCTGGTCGCGACCATCGAGGATTCATCACGAGCGCTGCTGGCGATCCGGCTTGGGCCAGTATCGAGCGCACCTCCGAAGATCCTGCGTCTACTGGCTTGCGACGATGCCATTGAGGTCGCCTCCCCGGTCCTGACCCAGGCTGAGCGTCTTGATATCGGAACCCTGATCGAGTGCGCGCGTACCAAGCATCAGGAGCATTTGCTCGCGATATCCCGCCGCAAAACCCTGCCGGAGACGCTAACCGACGTCCTCGTCGAGCGCGGCGACCAGCAGGTGGTATTAAGCACCGCCAAAAACGCCGGCGCAAAATTCTCCGGTAAGGGCTTCAGCATCATGATCCGGCGCTCGCACGGTGACGATCAACTTGCTGCTTGCGTGGGCGCGCGGCCGGATCTGCCCCCTCAGCTGTTCAAGCAACTGCTCGAAGCCGCCTCGGAGACGGTCCGCGCCAGGCTCGTGGCGGAGCGCCAGCATGCGGCATCAGACGTCGAACGCGTTGTCGATGACGTAGCTGGCCGTATCCAGGCTGCCGCAAACGGTCAGCCCCTGAGTTACGCTGCGGCTCGGGTCCTGGTTAAATCGATGCACCAGGCGGGTCTGCTAACACCCACAAAGCTTGAAGAATTCGCCGGCGCCGGCCGGTTCGAGGAACTGGTTACGGCGCTATCGGTTCTGTCGAGCGTTCCGACGGCCACAATCGAACGCAATATGCGCGACACCCACGCGCAGTCGCTGCTGGTCCTGGCAAAGGCAGTCGGCCTGTCGTGGGAAACAACCCGAAGTATTATGGTGCTGGCAGCAAAGCGGTACAGGCGTTCGACGAGCGGAATCGACCAGGTTATGCCCTCATTCAATCGCCTCAAGCAGGCAACCGCGCAACAGATCCTCGACTTCCATCGTCTGCCTGATCGCGCTGCCCGCGCGAACTAGCGCTGCCGCACAACCGTTCGCACCACGCCGGCGATAGCAAATGCCCGTGCTTCGCGATCTCGATCATGGCCGCGCGCTGCCGTGACTCCGCGATGGAGTCCATCAAACGAATGAAAAAACCTCGACGTGTTTGCGTTCGTTCATCCGGATTGCTTCTAACAGGAGTGACGCGATACTCCCCGTAGGTCGTTGTAGACATTGTTGGCATCCTTTTAAGAAATGAGAGGTCAACGAATGCCCCGGCCTTGCATCGGCAGGGCCGGGCATCCGAGATTTTGCAGATCGGTCAGATGGGTTTGCGCCAGGGCACCAGCATCGACACGCGATTCCGGTACCGCCGGTACTCATCTCCAAAGACATCAACCAGATCGCGTTCCTCCAGGAGAATGCCGACAAAGATGTAGGCTGTGGTGACGGCTGCAAACAGCAGGTGCCCTGCCGTCATGACCGGCGCCGCCCAGAACGCGATGATGAAGCCGAGGTAGATCGGATGCCGGACAAATTTGTAGTACAGTGGCGTGCGAAATCGCGGCGACGGCATGGGCCGGCCTGACAGGTTATTGACAACCTGGTGCAACCCGAACAACTCGAAGTGGTTGATGAGAAACGTGCTCGTCAAAACGATAAACCACCCGATGAGCGACACGGCCATGACCGCCTTCGCGATCTCGGGGTTGTCGATCTGCCAAACAACGGCCGGTATCGGTCGCCATTTCCAGCACAGCAAAGCCAGCGCCAGTGTCGCAAAATAACACGTAGGTGCTGCGCTCTACAGATTTCGGAACAATGCGCGTCCACCACTCCTTGAACTGACGACGCGCCATCACGCTATGCTGGACAGCAAAGATGGTCATCAACATAAGGTTGATGAGGATCGATTGCGTCAGCGGGCCCGGCGTCCCGCTGTCGATTGTCTTCGGCACAACAACGCCGGAAACAAAGAACAGTGCGTAAAGAAAAGTGATAGAGAAAAATACGTAGGACGCGATGCCATACGTCATTGCGACGATCCTGGTCATGACTTCACCTGGTATCTCCGAAAACGCGATTGAGGGATGAACGAAAGCCACGATGCCATCATCGCTTTGCAATGATGACTTCAAGGTATTCGCTCGGTACGATCATGGTGCCGTCATCGGCCTTGTTCATTCGCGCGATGAGATCGTGCAGGTCCTTCTCAAGCTTGGTCTGCTGCGGAACATCAAGAGCCGCGAAGGCCTTGAGCATCGGGCCGTAGTAGTTGCGGAAAACCTCAATAAAGTGCTCGGCCGAACGGTATCGGAAATTGAAGTGTCGCAGATTCGGTCTTGATCCAGGTCGCAGTCGGCCCGAACATTTCGGTTAGACGCCCGCGCGTACCCCAGAGCAAAGGCGATTTCGCCGCGGCCGGAGGTGGCAGATATTTTCCGAGCGTCTTGAATACAAGCCCGATGAAACCGTCCGGCGTCCAGTTCGTGAGTCCGATCTGGCCGCCCGGCTTGCAGACGCGCAGCAATTCGGCCGCGGCCTGATCCTGATTGGGCGTGAACATCACGCCGAATGTTGAGATCACGGTATCGAACGAGTTGTCCCCAAATGGCAGCGCCTCCGCATCCGCCTCTTTGAACTCGATCGGCAAGCCGTCAGCCGACGCCCGCGCGCGGCCACGCTCCAGGAGGCTTAATACGTAATCGGTCGACACCACATCGCACCAGCGGCGTGCCGCCGCGAGGCTTGCCATGCCGTTGCCAGCGGCCACATCGAGGACCTTGCGGCCCGCCCGCAAATCGAGCGCTTCGCACAGCTCCTCACCAACAATCTGGAGCGTGGACCCGACGACCGCGTAGTTTCCTGACGACCAGGCGACCCGCTGACGGGTCTTGATAACCTCAAGATCGGGCGATACCGATGCCGGTTCCTGCCTGGGGGATCGTGTTGCAACGAGTGATGCGGTGGGCATAAATGGCTCCTGTCCAATTTCCAACATGATTGGGTTGTGAATACCGGACGTGAGCCCGTAAGACTTTGGCCGGAGCTTGATTTGTTCTTGAGACGGGCTTGATTATTTCCTGAGATCAAAATTACACCGCGGTGGGGGCGCCGGCGTGCAGTTTCTCTTTGGCGATCATACGCTTGATGACGACCGCCGCGAGCTTCGCCGGGGCGCGGAATCTATTGCGGTCGAGCCGCAGGTGTTCGACCTGCTGATTTACCTCGTGCAGAACCGCGACCGCGTCGTGAGCAAGGACGATCTCATCGCGTCGATTTGGGGCGGTCGCATCGTTTCGGATTCGACCCTGACCAGCCGAATCAATGCCGCCCGCAAGGCGGTCGGCGACAGCGGCGGAAGCCAGAAACTGATCCGCACAATCGCCCGCAAGGGGCTGCGTTTTGTCGGTGACGTCCAGGTCCGTTTTGAAGGCAATGAGCCATCCAATAATCCTGCGCAGCCTAACCCGGATGCTGCGGGCCCAGCATTAGCCCCCCTGCCCCTGCCCGATCGCCCGGCGATCGCAGTGCTTCCCTTCGTCAACATGAGCGGCGAACCGGAGCAGGAATATTTTTCGGACGGAATCAGTGAAGACATCATCACTGCTCTTTCGAAGCTTCGCTGGTTTTTCGTGATCGCCCGCAACTCTTCATTCACCTACAAGGGCAAGGCCGTCCTTCTAAAGCAGATCGCCGAAGAGCTCGGCGTCCGCTATGTGGTCGAAGGCAGCGTGCGCAAGGGCGGCGACCGCGTGCGGATCACAGCACAGCTCAACGATGCCGTGACCGGCAGCCACCTGTGGGCCGAACGTTTTGACCGCGATATCGCGGATGTGTTCGCTGTCCAGGACGAAATCACCGAAGCGATTGTGGCTGCGATCGAACCTCAGCTCTACGCCGCGGAGAATTTTCACGCGCAGCGCAAGGCGCCGGACAGCATGGATGCGTGGGATCTGGTGATGCGGGCGCTATCGCACTACTGGCGGGTGACGCGGCAGGACAATGTCGTCGCGCAGGCTTTGTTGAAAAGGCGACCGCGATCGACCCCAACTACGGTCAGGCACACGGTTTACTCGCCACCAGTCACACTTTCAGCGCCCATATGGGATGGGAAGACATGACTGCTATCGTTCCGGTTGCGGAGCGCGGCGCGCTCGCCGCAATCAGAGCCGACAGCGAAGATCCCTGGGCGCACTGTGCGCTCGGCAGCGTCTATTTGTTTACCCGCCGTTTCGAGGACTCGCTCGCAGAATTCGAGCTAGCGCTGCAACTCAACCCTAATTTTTCAATGGCGCAGGGTTATTACGGTCTGGTTCTGGCGTATTGCGGACGTTGGGAAGATGCCGATGTGGCAGCCCGCCGCGCGCTACGCCTGAGTCCGCGCGATCCGTTTTCCGCGATTTACTGCGGGATCGTGGCCTACTCGCAATATGTCGCCAAAAATTATGAGGAGGCGATGCAGCTTGCGCGCGAAGCGATCCGGCAACGGTCCGATTTCGTCGGGGGGCACCGGGTGTACACTGCCGCGGCGGCGATGGCGGGACACCAGGAGATTGCAGCCTCCGCGCTGGAAGACCTCCGCCGCGCGCAGCCCAATATTTCAATTGAGTGGATCGCGAAGGAAATGCCGTTCCAACACGATATTGATCGCCAGCATTATCTTGAAGGTTTTCGTCGCGCGGGCATGGCGTGAGCGGTGGAGTTTCTGCCGCGGGGTGTCCGCCGCTTTCCGGTTGTGCGGCGCTTGCGAGCAGCGGCTGGTGCCGCTATCCCGCGCGTTTCCGAATAAATCAGCCACCCGAGGCCGGCTCCAATTAACGCGTAGGCCACCGGATTATTTTTGGCCTGCCGCACCAGCGCAGGAACAATATCGTCACCCTTCAAGATCCGAGCGCCGGCACCCATGAGATCATCAATCACGATTGAGGGCGACAAATGCTCGCGGAGGTCTTCCAACCGTTCTGACAGCCGCTCGCGCGCCTGTTCCGCTTTTCGTTGAAGCTGTGCTGATGACGATGCCATTTCACTCATCCCATGTTGGCGGTGTTGACGTCTTTTTGCAGTTGATTGATGGTCTTCGACGGCACGATGCGCCCCAGGCTCAGTCGGCTGAGGCCATACCAGATCAGGGCGCCACCCAGGATGAATGTTGATCCCGCAACAATCAGGCTCGCGGCCGACCATGACATTCCGTAAACAACGAGCTCCGCAATGGCGGCTTGCAGAAGCAAAACAACTGTAACCACCAGGAAAAGCGCGCCGGCGGCAATGATGCAAAGCGACAGCGCGGTGAATGTCAGCTTCTCGGACACCTCGGCATGCAGCAATTGGAGCTCCGCACGAAACAACTCCGCGATGTCGCGCAATACGTCTGCCGCAAGTTCGGCAATTCCTTTTCTGGCGGTGCGATGAGGACGTCGCACGTCCAGCTCTCCCAACGATGAATTTGTTGCCATACGTCCTCCGGGACGCTGCCAGACGTCATCGAACTAACGGCAAATACGAAGTCTAGTTCCAGCACGCCGCAACGCCCCGGCCGAAGTAGCAATCTTCGCTGCTTATGTTAGCGAGACCGACGCCGTTTTGTGACGCGTCTTGCCTTCGGCGCCTTTTTCCTGCACACCATTTTTCGTTTTGCGCCGCGCTTACGCGCAGTCGCTGTCTTGCGGCGGCCTGGTTTTCTTTTAACGACGCTGCGTCGTGCCGCATTGCCCAAGGCGTTCTCCATCGCCGGAGTCGCACGTTGGAGTCTGGAGCGTCCGACCTCCAATGCACTCGCTGTTGATTCAAACACGACATCCGCTGCGGCTTTCGTTGCCGCGCCGAACGCTTCGCCGGCGATCGTCCTGACACCTTGCGCAGCGTCCACAATGGCGTCTTTCGCCTTCTTCGTTACCGTCCTGACCATTTCATCCTCCGCGGCAAGGCATTCGATAATGCGAATGCGGCCTCGAAGGTTCCATCGTCAGGAAGATTTAAGGCTCTGCCGAACGGGCGCTCCGGTTTTCAATCCGTTGATCGTGGATGGGAGCCGCCAATCAGGCGGTTATGTTCAGCAATGCTGCGCTCATCTGCGCATCAGCGCGGATAACCTGGGCGTTGGCTGAATAACTAATGCGGGCGATCAAAAGCTGGATCATTTCGCTGGCGAGGTCGACATTCGGGCTCGCCACGAAACCATCGGCATTCGCGAAGGGCGCCGTCGGATCGAATGTGGAGACTGTCGCGGGCGAAACAGAAGCTACGGTCGCGCTGGTTCCGCCATCGATGGTGTCGGTCTGGTTGACGCGCAAGAGCTCGTAGGCCGGCGGGAAGTTTTCGGGATTGGAGGTACCAGGCATTGGACCATTCGACAGGGCGTTGGCGATGTTGCTTGCCGCCACCTGGATGCGCAGCGCCGCGACATTGAGCCCGGAAACGGCAATTGTGCTCGCAATACCCATGCCCCTTCAGTGATAGCCGCGGTTCCGGAACTGTTTCCTTCGCAATTCCGTAAAATTTGACACAGTCGCCGACCGCCCTCCTCCCGCGATCATGGGCAGCCGCGGTGGGCGAATGAGTTTTTGCTACCTTGACGCCCCCGCACCGACGCATTCGTGGTAAATTCTCCATCAACCAGCAAACAGCCGGGAGGACTTGGTCATGACGAGCAGCCTTAGACGCGCCAGGGTCGCACCCAAGGGCATGGGTCTCAATGATTTCGTCGCGATACAGGAAGGCTACTTTGCCGCCGAGGGTCTTGACGTCGAGTTCGACTGGAAAACATTTCGTGGAACGCAATCGAGCTGGAAGGGCCTGGAATATTTTCAACGCCCGCAAGACCGTCCCTACACCGACGGCAAGCAGGACGTCGTACAAGGCGCGTGCCTGTGGGGCACCATTTGCAATGCCAGCGCTGGCATGGGTCGGGTCGTGACCGAAGGCTACGGCGATTCGCCCTGGGCGATCTTTGTTCGACCGGAATCAAAGGTTCGCAAGCCGGAGGACCTGAAAGACGTTCCGATCTCGGTCGGCATGCGTGCGGGCAGTCATTTCAATGTACCTTATCGCCTCGGAACATATCTGCCGCTCGAGCACATCAAGACAGTCAACACCGGCGGATTCGGCGCGCGGCTGAAAGCGCTGCTCGATGGCGAGGTAGAAGCGGCAAGCCTCCTGCCCCCGCAGATCGCGATGGCCGAACAGCTTGGGCTGCGCAAGATCATCGAGGATCGCTTCAAGACATTGTGGTGGGTGCCGGATAGCGCGACATCAGACGTCGTGCACGGCTACATGCGCGCGCTAAATCGCGCCGAACACGCGCTCGTGGCGGATCTGCCGAAATACTTGCCGCTCTGGAAGCTCGCGGTTCCGGCCGAGTTTGAGAACTACCACCGTGGGATTTCAGCAAATTTGGCCGTGGCGAGAAATTCGTCAATCAACCGCTGCCGCGTGCGGAGTTCGACGAAGTCTTCGCGCAAGTCGAGCGCTGGGGTCTCGATCAGTATATCAAGGACCGCAAGCCCCGAGACGTTGTCCTATCCGGGCTGACCAAAACGGGCGCGGCCGGTTATTCATCGGCGGGAATCGCGGCAAGACGGGCTGCACGAACTTTTCGGTTCATCGTCGAATCGGCTAACCTTGTGATAGGTCTTGATGACTTGTTGACATTTTGCGCCCTGCTTTCGGCCCACCGGTCCGCGACGTCAGGTGCGCACCGCATCCGCCAGCGCGCCGAAAACCGTAAAGACCAGTGGCTTACGTTCCAGATTGTAGGTTTCGACGTCACGCGCGGCGCGGTTGACCTTCTCCCAGGTCTCGGCAACGCGCGCCATCTGCGCTTTGTGTTGAGCGCCTCCACCAAGGCGCGCATCAAGCCGCGCCGACAGCCAGCCATTGACCATGTCCATGAATGCATCGAGCGTGCGCGGGTCCGTGCCGCCGATTGCTTCGCCGAGTGCGTGCAAGGCCCGTGGATCGGGATCGGGCAGCTGCGCGAACAGGTCCAGGACACGCTGGCGCAATGCGATGGCAGCGCCATCGAGCAGACCGAGTGCACGGCCGACGCTGCCTTCCGCTGCAGCCGCGGCCTGACGGACTTCGGCGTCTCCGCATCCAGGCCGGTTGCCGCCGTGATTGCATGCGTGACGTTCGAAGTTTCGAGCGGCCGCAGCAGCAGGCGCCGGCAGCGCGAGCGGATGGTCGGCAGCTCGCGTCCCGGCGCATGGCTGATGAGCAGAAGCAGCGAGCGCAGCGGAGGCTCTTCCAGCACCTTGAGCAATGCGTTGGCGCCTTCGCGCTGGAGGTCGTCGACCGCATCGACAACGGCAATGCGCCAGCCGCCCTCACCCGCAGTCGAGCCGAAAAACGACGACCGTGCGCCGCACATCGTCGACGCGGATCACGGTGTAAAGCTTGCCGGTCTGCTCGTTGAGGCTGCGCTCCAGCACGAGCAGATCACCTTGCGCCTGCGCCGCCATCCGGCGCGCAACCGGATGGCCGGGGTCGACGGCAAGCGACGTCGCGTTCTGCACTTCGGGAGCGCCAGGATCGGGATGCGCCAGCACGAAACGCGCCAGCCGAAATGCAAGGGTTGCCTTGCCGATGCCGGGCGGACCGCCAATCAACCAGGCGTGCGCAATCCGCCCGCTCTTGTAGGATTCAAGGAGATCGCGCTCCGCATCTTCATGGCCAAACAACACCGTCGTCTCGCGCGGCAGCTTGATATCATCATCATCGCGGCCGGTGTGATTGTCACTCACGGTGACACGGTCTCCGCCACGCCCGCATTCCGGGTCAGCAGCCGTTCGTGCACAAGAGCCCAGATGCGTTCCGACACCACCTCGCGGGGCGCCCGCCCGTCGATCACGACACAGCGCTGCGGCTCATCGGCAGCAAGCGCGCGGTAAGCCTGGCGAAGTTTCTCGTGAAACTCCATCAATTCCGCCTCGAAACGATCGGCAACTTCCTGCCCGCGCCGGTTTTTGGCGCGCGCTAGGCCGACTTGTGCTGGCACGTCAAGAATGAAGGTCAATTCGGGAACAGCCGGCCCCACTGTCACCCGCTCAAGACTTCGGATCAGGCGCTGGTCGACATTTCCGAGCACGCCCTGGTACACGCGCGTCGAATCGATGAAACGATCGCAGATGACCCAGGTGCCGGACTTGAGCGCCGGCAAGATGACATTGCGCACGTGATCGTCGCGCGCTGCCGCAAACAGGATCGCTTCGGTTTCGGCGCCAAGCGGTTTGGCGATCCCCGACAGCAGAATATGCCGGATAATTTCCGCACCAGTTGATCCGCCCGGCTCGCGCGTCAGCGCCACTGGCACGCCGGACGCTTTCAGGCGTTGGGCCAAGGTTGCGGCATGGGTGGATTTGCCGCTGCCTTCCCCGCCCTCGAAGGTGATGAAATGTCCGCGCAAGCGAGCCAAGCCTTTTCCGGTGACCGCCGAGAGGCGGCCGCAACCATCATAGCCGCTCGGCTCCGGCCCGGAACAGCGCGATTATCATTTCAGTCACAGCATCGAAGGCACGCTGGGACATATTGCCCTTTTGGACGCTTTCCGATGCTTTCAGCGGCGTCGTGAGGATCAGGTTGTCGTTTCGCCAGACCTTGAGATTGCCGATTGGGCTGCCTTCGCTCACCGGCGCCGGCACTGGCCCCGTATACACGATCCGCGCAATCAGCTTGTCGGCGCCCGACTTCGGGAGCATGACCCGCACGTCACCATTCGCCACCAGGGACACGCGGCCATTGGCGCCGCCGTAGACCTTGGCCGCGCCGATGGTCTGGCCTTCGGCGAACAGAATGCGCTGCTCGAAATTCCGGTAGCCCCATTCAATCAGCTTCTTGGCTTCGTCGCCGCGTTCCTTGGCGGTTGCGACGCCATTGACCACCACGATGAGGCGCAGCCCGTTCTGCACGGCAGAGCCGACCAGGCCGTAGCCCGCCTCCTTGGTGAATCCGGTTTTCAGGCCATCAGCCCCGGTCACCATGCTCAGCAGCGGATTGCGGTTCTGCTGGCGGATCTTGTTCCAGGTGTATTCGGGTTGGCCGAACAATTTATAGAATTCCGGATATTCGTGGATGATGTGACGAGCCAGCATCGCAAGCTCGCGCGTTGTGACCTGCGTGCCCGGATCGGGCAGGCCGTTCGAATTCGTGAACACCGATTTTTGGAGCCCGATCGCGCGCGCACGTTCGGTCAATTTCGCGCCAAACGCCGCCTCGTTACCGGCCAGCGCCTCCGCCAGCACGATGCAGGCATCGTTGGCGGATTGGATGATCATGCCATGCAACAGATCGTCTACCGGGACCTTGCTGTAGATTGCCGCAAACATGGTCGAGCCGTGCGACGGTGCACCGCCCTTTCGCCAGGCATTCTCGCTGACCATGTACTCGTCGGTGAGCTTGATGCGGCCTTCCTTGAGCTCGTGGAAAATGTATTCGGCCGTCATCAGCTTGGCGAGACTGGCGGGAAAGATCAGCCGGTCCGCATCGCGCTCAAACAGAACGCTGCCGTTTTCGGCATCGATGAGGATGGCGTGCGGTGCGGAAATATTAGGTTCGTCTTTTTTCGGCGCATCTTTCTTGGGCGTCGGCGTGGTGACGGCAGCCTTGTGACCAGGAACGATCTTGTGGGCCGGCGTTGCCGCAAGCGCACCGGCGCAGAAGCATGCCAGGACAACGGCCGCTGCAAGCCAACGTCCAAAAAGAAAATCACGCTTGATCATCATTGCGCTCGATCGCCAATAACGCCGTCAGTCGGCTGCGCAGCCATCTGCCCGGATCTGTGGCGCCAGAATACGGCTCAGTAAAGGCCGCGGCCACCCATGAAATCACTCCGGCCATTATAGCGGGCCGGCGCATTGGCTGAAACCGGTGAGACGGAAGGCCCGGCGTCGGCCATCGGCGCACGCATTGCGTTGGCAGAGGCGCGCGGACGGGCGGCGGCCGCGAGTTCGGTCGTTTCCGGTTCAACCCCTGGCACCTCGCGGGCGCCCTCGCCTAGCCGGAACGGCCGGTCCGGCGGCGACGGAACTTGCGCGGAGGAATAAGTTGTAATCGGACGTCCATCGAAATAGGCCGGCGCGAATGGTTTGCCCGCGGCGACCTGTATCGGCGCGACCGCCGGATTGTTCTCGCGCAAGGTCGCGATCAGCTTACGATCGTCGGAGCCTGCCAGCGGCGCGCGGCCGACATATTCGACTTTCACACGCGCGAGGCCCTGGCCATGGAAGCCCAGCAGCTGCGCGGTCTTGACGGAAAGATCGATGAGGCGGCCCCCGGTGTAAGGTCCACGATCGTTGACGCGCACGATGATCGAGCGGTTGTTGGCGAGATTCGTGACCCGCACATAAGACGGCAATGGCAGCGTCGGATGCGCTGCCGAAATCGAATTCATGTCGAACACTTCGCCATTGGCGGTGTAACGGCCATGGAAATCATCGCCGTACCACGAGGCCATGCCGACCGCGCTGTAGTTGATATTTTCTTCAGGGACATAGGTCCGTCCGGCGACTTCATAGGGTTTGCCGATCCGGTAGACGCCACCGCCTTTCGGTACCGGCTGCCCGGGTTCAACGACGCGGGCGCTTGCCGCCACGCCGTAACGCGGGTCAATGCGGCCGGCCATGTTGCCCCCTGAGCAATTGGCCAACGCAAGGCCGGCTGCGCCGATGCCGACAAGGCGCGCATAACGGCCGAAACCGCGGTAAGCCCCCAATTGACCCATCCCTGCAACGATCCCCGATCGGAAGCCGCCAGAATACCCTGCGCTGGGACCGACGGGAACCCTGAGCACTTGGCCTGGTAAACGGTTGGTTCCAGGGCAGTTTTCAAGTCAGCGCCCCTGGCAGCATTGACCCTGCCGGGATCCCGGTATTGGGGACGGCATAGCCGCCCCTGGGGGCGCTTTCAAGGCTGCGAAGGGCTAGCGGTCGCGCGACAGCAGGCTGGCGCCGCTCTTGGGCCGGCTCAGGCCGCCGGAAACCGAGGATCTTGAAATACTTCCGTCGTAGGAAATCCCGATGCGATAGCCGCGCGTCCAGGCCAGCGTGCAATAGCGCTTGGTGCTGCCATGCAGGAATTCGAACCGCTGCGGCAGATCATGGGCGCGCGGCAATTCGAGGCAGGCGCCGCCCGCCGATAGATCAACCACGCGGCAGTCGATCGGCACCATCTTGGGGCCGAGCAAAATCTTGCCGACCCGGGGGACCAGCCCCTTGGGTTCAACCCGGAACGACCGTCGCTTATCGGACCCGTTCATGTGCAGCTTTATATAAATCCACTGGATTCTATATAACCGCTTGATTACTGATCTGTTACGCGCGCGGCGCCGGTAGACCGCTGAAATTGCGGGTTATTCGCCGTTGCGCTAGTCCAGCGAGGCTTGGAAGGGTGGCCGAGTGGTTTAAGGCACCGGTCTTGAAAACCGGCGTACCCGCAAGGGTACCGTGAGTTCGAATCTTCACCCCTTCCGCCAGTTTTGATTGCTCAAAAGGAAGGCTTCTTCCAGATCTTCCTTTTCTGCATCAGCGCGACCTGTTTATCGATCACGTCGCGCTTGTAGTCGGCATGCTTGGGCGGAATTTTCTTCAGATAGCGATTCTTCGGGTAAATCGGCTTCTCGTAGATGATCTGCGCGAGCTCGCTGCGCACATCCTTCATCCAGTTGGTGACCTGCGCCGATTCACGGTGATGGCGCAACGCCTCGATATTGATGACGCCCGCGACAAAGGTCGAGCCGTTGGTGTCGCGCTGCTTGCCGACAAGCTGGCCGCGGTAGTCGACAATCATCGACTGGCCGCCGCCGGCGTCGATGCCGACAGGATGGTCGGCATCCAGGTGATAGCTGCCGATATTCGGCGCCACGATGTACATGTTGTTCTCGAGCGCGCGGGCGCGATTGGATATCTCGAAGATGTCGTTTTCGGTGAACGGTGCCGGCATCGACGCGCGGTAGACGACTTCGGCGCCGTTCATGGCGAGGCCGCGCCCGTTCTCCGGATAGTTGCCCTCCATCGCCATCATGATGCCGAGGCGGCCGATCTTGGTGTCGACCACCGGCCAGAAGGCCTGCAGATTGCGGCCGTATTTCTCGATCCACCAGTCGTAGATGTCATGCGGCGAGACCGAGCGCTCGACCGGCAGCAGCGCCGAGATCTTGTAGTGCTTCAGGATGATCTTGCCGTCCGGGTCGACGATAAAGCCGACGTTGAAGAAGCGGTTCTTCCAGTCGGGATGGCGCGCCTTGGCCTGCGCCATGATGTAGACATTCCATTGCCGCGCCAGCTTGCCGACTTCGTCGGTCTCCGGGCCCGGAATGTCGATGCAGCACGTGTTGGCGTAATCGGCGTGATCGACGTCCAGCACCTCATCATTGAAGCCCATCATGGCGCCTTCCGGGATTGCCAGCAGAGCTTCACCGGAATGTCGAGGTTGGAAAGCCAGAAGGCCGCCTTTGTCAGGCCCTTGAGGTGCTCGATGTTGTGCTTGATCTCCTCGCGGCGGCGGATGCCCCAGAAGCTCGGAATCAGGCCGACAGCGTTATAGGGCTCGATCATGTGATTTCCCCCTTAGTTTCAATTCATTCCGGGCGGCCCACGCGAAAGCGGGAATCCAGCGGAATCATTTGTGGATCCGGCCCCCGTGCCGCCGGAATGACGGAGGACGTTACGCCGCAACGCTCGGCAAGCCGGCGAGCGCCATGGCCAATTCTTTCTCGTCGTAATTCTGGTCGACGAGCTTGCCTTCGAAGTAATTGATGTAGGCCTGCATGTCGAAATGGCCGTGGCCGGACAGGTTGAAGAGGATCGTCTCCTTCTTGCCTTCCTTCTTGCAGCGCAGCGCCTCGTCGATGGCGCAGCGCACCGCATGGGTGGCCTCCGGCGCCGGCACGATGCCTTCGCAGCGCGCGAATTCGACGCCGGCTTCGAAGCAGGTTTTCTGGTGATAGGCGCGCGCCTCGATCAGGCCGAGCTCCTTGGCGTGCGACACCAGCGGCGACATGCCGTGATAGCGCAGGCCGCCGGCATGGAAGCCGGGCGGGATGAAGTCGAGCCGAGCGTGTGCATCTTCACCAGCGGCGTCAGGTGCGCGGTGTCGCCGAAATCATAGGCGTATTTGCCGCGCGTCAGCGTCGGACAGGCCGCCGGCTCGACCGCAATGACGCGCCGCTTGCGGCCGCCGCGCAGTTGCAGACCGAGGAACGGAAAAGCGAGGCCGGCGAAGTTCGAACCGCCGCCGGCACAGCCGATAACGATGTCGGGATCGTCGCCCGCCATTGCGAGCTGCTCGATCGCTTCCTGCCCGATGACGGTCTGGTGCAGCAACACGTGGTTGAGCACCGACCCAAGCGAATATTTCACCGCCGGATCCTTGGCCGCCATTTCGACCGCCTCGGAGATGGCGATGCCGAGCGAGCCCGGGCTGTCGGGATGCTCCTTCAGGATGGCGCGGCCGCGAATCGGTCTCGTTCGACGGCGAAGCGATGCAGCGCGCTCCATAGGTCTCCATCAGCGCGCGGCGGTAGGGCTTCTGGTCGAAGGACACGCGGACCTGGAACACGGTCACATCGATGCCGAACAGCGCGCCGGCAAAGGCCAGCGACGAGCCCCATTGCCCGGCGCCGGTTTCCGTGCTCAGCCGCTTGATGCCGGCCTGCTGGTTGTACCAGGCCTGGGCGACTGCAGTGTTCGGCTTGTGCGAGCCCGCCGGCGAGACGCCTTCATACTTGAAGTAGATCTTGGCGGGAGTGCCGAGCTTCTGCTCCAGCCGCCGCGCACGGATCAGCGGCGAAGGCCGCCACATCCGATAGACGTCGCGCACCGGCTCGGGAATATCGATATGACGCTCCGCCGACACCTCCTGCATGATCAATGCCATCGGAAACAGCGGCTCAAGATCGGCGGGGCCGATCGGCTGCTTGGTTCCAGGATGCAGGACGGGCAGGCGGCGGCTTCGGAAGATCGGCGACTAAATTGTACCAAGTCTTCGGGATGTGGGTTTCATCCAACACAAATTTGACCTGCTCGCTCACGCAACTCCCCCTTGAATAACGCAAAACGACCAAACTCACGGCAACATACATGAGCGGGTCAAAGTTGTGAACTCAGGCGCCGGTGCCCGCAATATCTGCGCTTGACCCTTTGTTGCGGGCCTGTGCTTTAATAGCCCATCGACACACGGCGCTCTTTCTCAAGGGGGGAAAAATGTACCGAGTATCCACGCTGCTTGCGGCCACCGCGACGCTTGCATTTGCGGTCAGCGGCGCTTCCGCGCAGGACAAGATCCGCATCGGCCTCATCTACACCTTGTCGGGACCACCCAGCGTGCTCGGCCAGCAATCGAAGAATGCCTTCGAACTCGCGGTCAAGGATCTCGGCGGAAAAATGGGCGGCAAGGATGTCGAACTATTTGTTGTCGACGATACCTTGAAGCCTGACGTCGCCATTCAGAAGGTTCAGGAGCTGCTCGAGCACGACAAGGTCGACATCGTCGTCGGCCCGATCTTTTCCAACATGCTGCAGGCGATACACAAGCCGGTCATGGACTCAGGAAAAATCCTGATCAGCACCAATGCCGGCGCGTCATCCTACGCCGGCGCGGCGTGCAACCAACGTTTCTTCGTGACCTCTTACCAAAACGATCAAATTTACGCGACGCTGGGGAAAGTCGCGAACGACAAAGGTTACAAGCGCGTGTATGCCATGGTGCCGAATTATCAAGCGGGAAAAGATGCGCTGGCCGGGTTCAAGAGTACCTTTAAAGGCACAATTGTCGAAGAGTCGCTCGTCCCCTTGAACAATCTCGATTTCAGCGCGGACATGAGCAAGATTGGCGCCGCCAAACCTGATGCGCTGTTTGCGTTCATGCCGGGTGGCCTCGGCATCGCCCTTATCAAGCAGGTCAACCAGGCCGGCTTGAAGGGCAAGCTCCCGATTATTTCGGCCTTCACCGCCGACGAGGCGACACTTCCTGCCTTGGGCGAAGCCGCGGATGGGATCTTCGGCGCGCTGACCTGGGCGCCAACTGTTGAAAGCCCGCAGAACAAGAAATTCGTCTCGGCATACGAAGCTGCTTACAAAGCAATCCCGGCCTCATACGCGATGCAGGCCTACGACGCCGCTATGTTGATCGACAGCGCAGTGCGCGCGGTCAAAGGAAATGTATCGGACAGCAAGGCGCTGAGCGCCGCGCTCAAGAAGGCGGACTTCAAGTCGTTGCGTGGGCCATTCAAATTCAACGTCAACGGCTATCCGATCGAGGACTTCTATTTGACGAAGGTCGTCAAGCGCGCCGATGGAAAATATCAGACATCGATCGTCGAGAAGGTGCTTGCCAATAACGCCGATTCCTATGCGAAGGATTGCAAACCGCAATCAAACTAGGATGGCGGCGCCAGAAGGACATGGAAGGGGCGATCATTTTTCGCCCCTTCCACAAAGCTCGCACGGCGCGGGGGAACCAGTTTGGTGAGAACCATGATAAGTCAACGCAAAAAGTCCGTCATTACACCCGCGCGTGCCCTTTGCCTCCTCGCCGCATCAATCATTCTTGCGGCGCCTGCCCCGGCCGACGCGCAGGATTATCCGACCCGGACGATCAGGGTGATCAGCCCATACCCCGCTGGAAGTGCTTCCGACACCGTCACGCGCGTCGTCGTCGATCAAGTGTCGCAGCTCATCGGGCAGCCGATGATCATCGAGACGAAGCCCGGCGCCGGGGGAAGCATTGGCTTCGGGTTTGTCGCGAAGGCAGAGCCCGACGGTTACACGCTTGTGGCCAGCACATCTTCGATGGCAACTGAAAGCGTGCTGCATAGGACCTTGCCCTACGATCCTGTGCGCAGCTTCGTGCCGGTCGTCCTAATCGGAACCTCGCCAAATCTGCTGGTTGCTTCCAAGGCGAGCGGCTTCAAGACAGTTGCTGATCTTGTCGCGGCTGCAAAAGCGAACCCTGGCAAGCTCACCTTCGCATCCGCGGGCATAGGCTCCTCGTCTCATATGGCGGCGGCGCGTTTCCGTCTCGCCGCCAAGATTGACGTTCGTCATGTGCCGTTCCGCGAAGGCGGGCTTCTGGAAGTGATGGCCGGACGGATCGATTTCTATTTCATTCCTCTGGCTGCAGCGGCCTCGGCCCTCAAAAGTGACAAGTTGACAATACTCGCCGTGAGTTCGCCGAAACGGGTTCCTCTTTTGCCGGACGTGCCCTCCATCGTTGAGGCGGGGTATCCTGGCGCCGTGTTTCGCTTCTGGAATGGCTTGTCGGCGCCCGCAAAAACGCCGCCCGCGGTCGTGCAAAAAATTCACGACGTGACCCTGAAAGCGTTGAATGATCCCGCCCTTCGTGAAAAATTGGCAAAGCTTGGCGTCGAGCCGATGCAGATTTCCGTGGAAGAGTTCGCGAAATTCTTTACGGACGATCTTGCCGCGACCGTCGAATTGGCCAAGCAAGCGGATATCAAGCCAATCGACTAGACCAACTTTGACGTGCCACTTCGGAGAGCCCGCTCGCCAAGCGAACGACAGAGCGGGCGATCTCAATGCTTGAGGAACATCCCCAATGACAATTGTCCCGCCACGTATCGGCCCGCAGCCGTGGGAAGTCGTGCGCACAAAGCTCGACCAGTCGCTGCCTTTCGCCAATATGCGCGACACGCCCTACTACCGCGATGCCGTGTGGGAGCAATTCTCAAAGCCCGAATATGAGCGCCGCTATCGCGCATTGCGCGAAAAAATGCGCGAACAAAAGCTCGACGTGGTGATTGTGCCAGGCGGCCCGAGTCATTGGAGCTTCGGCGGTGGCATGCTGTGGCTTACCGGCCACTGGGAGTGGCATGCGCTTTCAAGCTACGTTCTCGTTCCGCTCGAAGGCGAGCCCACTTTGATCTATTCGATGGGCGGCACGCACGCCGAAGCCGTGCGCCGGCAGGTCGAGGTCGCCGTCAAGGATGTCCGCCACAGCCGTAACGGGCGCTATGCGGACATCATGGTTGAGCGTATCCGCGAACTGAAACTTGAGCGCGCCCGCATTGGCCTGATGGAGATTGATCCACGGCACGCGGACTACCTTCCCGTGAATCAATACAACGTGCTACGCGAAAACCTCCCCGATGCAGAGCTCGTCTTCACCAAGGGTTTCCTGCACGAGCTGCTGTCGGTTCATAGCGCCGAAGAGCTCGACTGTATCCGCAAGGCCGGCGTGCTGTGCCGCAATGCGATGGACGCGATGGTGGCGCGTGCTCGGCCCGGCGCGAAGGAGTACGAATTACGCGCGGCGGCTGGCGCCGCCATCCTCGACGGCGGTGGCGACATCGATTTTTTGATCATCGGGTCAACGCCTATGGCGAACCCGGCGATGGTTTTTGGAAACCCCCGCCCCTCCGCCCGCGTCCTGCAAAAGGGCGACATCATCAACATGGAGCTTGCCGCAGGCTACCGCGGCTACACGGCGCAGATCGGATCACCCATTTGCATCGGCGAGCCCACCGAAATGGTGAGGAAGTTCTGGAACGAAATCACGTTACCGGGCTATCAACGCATCATTGCGGAGATTGCGCCTGGCAGACCGGTGGAAGCCATGCGCACCGCCAGCAAATTCTTCCGCGACAACGGCTACCAGTCGCGGCCGACACAGTGCCACGGCATTGACCTTGTCACCGACAAGCCGCATGTCGTTGCCGAGCACGTCGCCGCCGAACCATTCGAGGAAGTCTTGAAGCCGGGCATGGTCATCATGGCGGAACCCAATCCGATCACTGCCGATGGCCTGTTCGGTATTTTCCTAGGCCACACATTCATCGTTACCGAAAAGGGCCACGAGGTCGTGGACGACTTTCCGTTGGAGATCGCCGTCGCGCGAGGATGACGCCGGCCGCCGACGCGGCCGAGCAGCGCCACGCTGACGGGAGATTGCCTTGTCGGAACCCACACATCAATTGCGATCGGCGCTCGAGGTTGCGTCAGATATCCGCCCGCAATCTTTGCGCAGAGGTTTTTGGCGCCAGAATATCGGCCGCGACCCGGTAGCGGCCGTTCAGGCGTTGGCCGCGGTACAGATTTTATTCGACCACGCGCCTTCGGCGACGCGGGCCGCTGGAGTGATTCTTACGCAATAGACCTCCCTTCGGTTGGCGATGGCCAGATCGACAGTGTCTGCTTTGCCGCCGCCATACCAGCCAGCCGCCCGAGCACGGTCGCGGTCGACAGTCCATTGCCCGACAGATATCCCGCCGCAACCGAACCCGACACGCCCACGGCTGAGCCGCCGGCCGCGAACAGGTTCGGGAACGTCGTTCCGTCGCGGCGCTTCACGCGTCCATCTGGATCGACGACGAGGCCGCCCTGCGTGTGAAAAAGCGCGCCGGTTACCTTGACCGCATGATACGGCGGTTTGCACGATTGCTCTGCGACAAATGTCCGGCCGTAGCGATCGCGAGCGCTGGTTGATTTGAGCTGTTCGACGTCGGCCCATTCCGCGGCAAATGGTGCGGCCGGAACCTGCATGGCCTTTGCAAGGTCCGCGATCGTGTCCGCGGTCAGAATCGCGCCGGCGCGCTCGGCATTTATGAAATCCTGGAATTGTCGCGCCACTCCGGCAATCCGCTCATCGAAGACATCCCAGGCAAACCCGCCCGGCTGTCGCAGGACTTCCGCGGCCTGCTCTGAATAGCCGTGCGTCTCGTCACAAAATCGACGGCCATCGCGATTGATCTGGATGCCGCCCTGCATGATCACAGCCCAGCTGATCAGGATATTGTGCGGTGTCGCGACCGAACCGTGGCCCTGATAGGCGCCGAGGTGAGACAGTTGGGCGCCGAGCGCGTCGCCCCAGATGACAGCATCGCCGCGGTTGCCCGGATGACCGAAGTAGAGTGCATTCGCCATCTCAGGAATGTATCGCCGCACAAGTTCCGGGTGTCCGCCGTATCCATTGCACGCCAGGATCAATACATCGCACCCGATCCCTTCGCGGCTGCCATCGTGATGAACGATGTCAGCGCCGCAAATACGGCCATTCGTATCCGCCAGAATCCGATCTGCGCAGCTGCGCGTGAGAATCACGACATCGCTTGCTTCGGCCGCCTGCCGCAGGCGATCAATCAGTTCCTGCCCGGTGCGGCTCGGTAGACCATGCATGCGCATGGCCGCGTGTCCCGGATAATTAAAGTTGTCGACCACTTCGAATGGCATCGCGTATCGTTCGGCCAGCCATTCGACCAGAGACCCTGCACCCTGTGCCACGGCCTCGACCAAAGCGGGATCGGCTTCACCCCTTGCCTTGCGCTGAATATCGGCGGCAAACATCGCCGGACTATCATCGATGCCCTTGGCGCGCTGGAACCGCGTGCCTGCCGCAGGTAAGAGGCCGGCCGATAGGGCCGTTGAGCCGCACGGCACGGCATCGCGTTCCACCACGACGACGTCGACGCCCGCCTCCTTTGCAGCGAGTGCAGCGCATAGGCCGGCTGCTCCGGCGCCGACGATCAGCACGGGCACGCGTGTTTTGAACGTCTCGTTCAATTCGATGGTGACCGTGCTCATTGCACGCGGATGATAGCGGATCTCCGCAGATATTGACCGGTTGCAGGCCCGACGACATTGCCATTGTCGTAAACGAGAGCCCCGCGCAAAAACGTGCTCTTCACCCGGCCGCTGAGTTCGAAACCTTCGAACGGCGAGTAGCTCTGCACCGACTCAGAGTCGGCGGAACGAACAACGAAACTTTCGTGCGGATCGACAATGGCGATATCGGCATCGTAGCCCGGAGCAATATCACCTTTGGTCGGCAGCCCGAAACGCTGCGCCGGCTTCCAGCTTAAAAGTTCGGCCATGTGGTTGTATGACATGCCGCGCTTGCTGCCCTCGCTCAAAACACCCGACAGAAGGTATTCGGTCCCGCCAAATCCGGATTTGGCCAGCCAGATATTGCTCGGATCATCTTTCGACCATTTTTGCTCGGCCGAGCAGCAGGCATGGTCGCTAACGATCCAGTCGATCTTGCGATCGAGCACGGCCTGCCACAATGCTTCGACGTCCTCGCGCGGGCGGATGGGCGGATTGACCTTGGCATGCACCGCGCATTCACAATCGGTATCAAGCAGAAGATGGCCAACGGTCACCTCGCGGCGGAAGGCAATGTGCGGAAAGACCTGCTGCATGGTCCATGCCGCATCCACCGCCTTGCGTGAACTCAAGTGCAGCAGGTTGACGTTCAGGCAATTGGTTTCATTAGCCAGATAAGATGCAATCCAGATCGCCAGGCCTTCGGAATGCGGCGGCCGCGCGGCGCTGTAGGCATGCAAGCCGGTCAGCTTGCCTTCGCGCTCGACGATCTTTGTATAGGCGGTGAGGATTTCCGCCAGTTCGCAATGCAGGCTGACGCTGATGTGCGCGGCCTGTTCCGGAAATTTAGCCATTAAACGCTGCGCGGACCGCATGATGAACTCGAAATGCGCGATGTCATACCGCTCGTCGGGTCCGATCATCAAAAAATCATTCTGCTGCGATGATGCGCCGTGCAGTCCGTAGCCCCCGTAAAACATAAAGATCTTGAACGACGTCACGCCATGCTGCGTGACAAGATCTTCCATCTCGTCGATGTGACTCGCCTCAATCGGCGCGAGGTGAAATCCGTAATCGACCCAGAAGTTTCCTTTTGATTGCTTGTAGACTTCCGGCATGAAGTCGCGATACGGGCCGCCACGATTGAGATAATAGTGCCCCGTGCGCAGATAGTTCAGGCTGGACGTTACGCCGCCCATAGCGGCGGCCTTGCTTTCGGATATCGCGTCCTGCGCGAGCGGCGCGTAAATTCCGATATGCATATGCGCATCGACACAACCCGGAAACGCGAGACGATTTTTGGCGTCAAACACATGCCCGGCGAGATCGGCCTGAATGTCGGGCGCAAGCCGTACAATTTTTCCGTCCTTGATCGCGATGTCGAGGCAATCGACCGAGGTCTTGTTCGGACGAACGACCCGGGCGTTCTTGATGACGGTATCGAAAAGCTTGTCCATGCCAGTCGTTCCTTTAGTCAATTACTTGTTGTGCTCTTTTTTGCCCTGCGACCCGACCGCCACTTCGTACTGTTTCCCGAGCGCGATCAGGGCCGGCGTACCGATGACGTCATTGAGGGCCGTGAAATCGTACATCCGTTCGAGAAACGGTTCGGTGGATCCATGCGCGGCCAGCGAGGCGTAATACTCGCTCGCCGTGCGCGCCAGAGCGCGGACGATCCCTCCGGGGAAAATGACCAGCGAAAACCCAAGCGTTTCCAGTTCCGCGGCTGCGAGGGGGGGTGTTTTTCCACCCTCCACCATGTTCGCCACCAAAGGCACACCTTTGAGCGCGGGCGCAATGCGCTGGAGCTCGCCGCGCGTTTTGGGCGCCTCGACAAAGAGCAGGTCAGCCCCCGCCTCGCGATAGCTGACGGCGCGCGCTATCGCGCGATCGAAATCCTCGACGGCGACCGCGTCGGTGCGCGCGATCACCAAAGTGTCTCTCGAATGGCGCGCGTCGAGTGCTGCCTTGATCTTGCCGACCATTTCGGAGGCCGGGATCAATATTTTATCGTCGAGGTGGCCACAGCGCTTGGGAAAGTCCTGATCCTCGATCTGGATGGCATTGGCGCCGGCGCGTTCGAGGAGCCGAACGGTGCGGTCGACGTTGAGCGCATTGCCATATCCGGTGTCGGCATCGACGATTAAATGGGCGCGCACACGGTCGCGGATCAGCGTGACCGTCTCTACGACCTCGTTCATGCTGACCAGGCCGATGTCGGGCCGGCCCAGCCGGGTATAGGCTATGCCGGCACCCGACACGTAAAGCGCGTCAAAGCCGGCCTGCTCGGCGATCAGGGACGTCAGCGGGTCATAGACGCCGGGCGCAACGAGAATAGGCGGGCGGGAGAGACGGGCGCGTAAGCTGGCATCGGTCATGCGTCACATTCCAAGATAAGCGCGCTTAAGCTCGGGATTGGCGCCAATGTCCGCGGCGCTGCCGGACATGACGAATTTTCCTTCCGCGAGAATGTAGGCGCGGTTGGCCACCTCGAGACTTTGAATGACGTTTTGTTCGACGAGCAGGACGGAGACCCCGTCCGCGTTGATACGCCTGATGAGTGCAAACAGTTCTTCAACAAGCAACGGCGAGAGACCCAATGAAGGCTCGTCGAGAATAATCAGTCTCGGCTCGGCCATGAGGCCGCGGCCGATGGCAAGCATTTGCTGCTCGCCGCCCGACAAAGTATCGGCGCGTTGCGCTCGTCTTTCGTAAAGGCGCGGAAATATCGCGAAAACGCGCTCGCGGTTCTGCGCGCGGCGGGCGCCGGCCCGGCGATAGCTGCCAAGATCGAGATTGTCGCGAACCGATAAATTGGGAAATATCCGCCGGCCTTCCGGCACGTGAATGAGCCCGCGCCCAACAATCGCCGCAGGCGTTTCGCGGACAAGATCGACCCCCTCAAAGATGATATTGCCAGCCCGAGCATGCAGGATACCGGAGATCGTCCGATTGAGCGTCGACTTACCAACGCCATTCGATCCGAGCACGGCAACAACCTCGCCCGCGTTCACTATGAGGTCTACACCGCGCAGAACCTCCGTTTCACCATATCCGGCGTGCAAATCATGCACCGTGAGCATCGGGCTAATGTCCATGCGAAGCCCTCAGCTTTGCCGCGGCGCCGTGGCCGAGA
Organism: uncultured Alphaproteobacteria bacterium; assembly: GCA_963815055.1. GTDB lineage: Bacteria > Pseudomonadota > Alphaproteobacteria > Rhizobiales > Xanthobacteraceae > Pseudolabrys. Next base: position 442,096 of record CAWFEU010000003.1, read on the forward strand.
TAGGCCTCGATAACGACGGGATTGGCGGCGACTTCTGCCGGCGCGCCTTGCGCAATGACCTGGCCTTCGGCCAGCACGAAGACATGTTCGGCGAGGCTCATGACGGCCTGCATGACATGTTCGATCATCATGATGGTGATACCGCGCCCACACAGGCCGCGGATGATCGGCACGATGTCCCGGATTTCGGACGGGTTCAGGCCCGCCAGCACTTCATCAAGCAGCAACAGTTTCGGCTCAATAGACAATGCGCGCGCAAGTTCAAGCCGCTTGCGCCCTGCGACCGTCAGCGTATCGGCTGGCCGATCGAGCTGATCATGCAGCCCGACGTAACGGCTGACGTCTTCGGCGGCGGCGAGCGCCGCAGCGCGCGCAGGATGGTGCAGATAGGCCCCGACTTGAATATTTTCGCGCACCGTCAGCCCGGCAAAAGGCTGCACGATCTGGAATGTGCGTGCGATGCCGCGTCGCGCGAGGCGATGCGGCGGTTCGCCAGTTATGACCTCACCCGCGTAGCGGATGTCTCCTTCACTTGGCTTCAGGAAGCCGGAGATAATGGAAAAAAGTGTCGTCTTACCCGCGCCGTTTGGTCCTATCAGCGCCGTGATCCGTCCTTCCTGGGCCGTCAGCGATGCGGCATTCACCGCTAATAGGCCGCCGAAGCGGCGCGTAATACGATCAACAACGAGGAGCGGATCAGCCATGGCTCGCCTCCTTGACGGAGGGAACCGCTGGCGCGCCGCGTCGGGTAAGCCATGCTCGGAGCTGCGCACAGCCACCGATCAGGCCGTGCGGTGTAAACCAGATCACCAGTACAAGGACCGCACCGTAGAGAATCAAATCGAGCCCGGGCACATCTCCGGTCACAAGCTTCGCACCCTCACCCAACGACTTGACCACCAGGGCGCCAAGCAGCGGCCCGAAGACAGTCCCGACACCGCCAATGATCGGCGTCAGGAGCAACTCGATCGAAATCCAGGTGCCATAGGCAATGCCGGAATCGACGAACAGAAAATATTGCGCATAAAAGCATCCGGCTGCCGCCGTCATGGCGCCGGATATCACCATCGCGGTTGTCTTGACGCTGCTGACATTGACACCCAGCGCCTTTGCGGCGTCTTCGTTTTCACGCACGGCGATCAACCAGGCGCCGAAGCGCGATTGTTCGATCAACCGCGCGATGATCAGCGACAACCCCAGCAATGCGAGAATGATCCAATAGAACGCGGCGCGGCTCTGAAACTGGAACGCTCGCGCGCCCAGATCGAGATTGATCAGGGTGCCCACACCGGCGCCGGTGACAGGAGCGACACTGGCGATAATGCGCAGGACCTCGGCAAATGCGAGCGTGACCAATGCGAAATACGAGCCTCGCAAGCCCGATCGAAATGTCAGAGCGCCGATCAGGCCGCCGAGCACGGCGCCACATAAAATGCCCGAGCCGAAGCCGACCCAAGCATTGACGCCGTAACGCACCTGCAAGATTGCCGTGACATAGGCACCCGTACCGAAAAAAGCGGCGTGACCAAATGAGTATTGCCCGGCATAGCCGCCCAGGATGTTCCAGCCCTGCCCGGCCAGCGCGATCATCAGGGCGACGACCAGAAAATTGAGCGTCGCGTTGGAATGCACAACCACCGGCACGGCAGCCAGCAAGGCGACCACGACTACGATGGACATAAGTCCTTTCATGCGCGGGCCCCGAACAGCCCGCTCGGCCGTACCAAAAGGACCACGATGAAGATGATGAAGATGCCGATCTGGCCTAATAATTCACCCAGGAACAGGCCGGAGAGACTCTCGACCACACCGATGAGCAAGGCGCCAATCACCGCGCCCGGGACTGAACCCATGCCGCCCAGCACGACGATCGTGAATGCGATGAGCACAAAGGCATTCCCGACCGTCGGATTGACGTAATAAGTCGGGATCAGCAGGCAGGCTGCAACGGCCACACAGGCGCTGCCAAGGCCGAAGGTCACAGCATAGACATGGGCAACATCGATGCCGGCAAGTTGAGCGCCCAGCTTTTCCTTCGCGACGGCGCGGATCGCTCGTCCGGTATCGGTGAAGGCCATGATGAGCCAGAGCGCCAGCGCAACCGCGAACACGACCACAAATCCGACCACCCGCGGCACCGCGAGAAATGTGAACCCGAAATTGATGGTCTCGAATGCGTAAGGCACGTTGATAGTGCGCGTGTCGGCCCGAAATGCAAACAACAGAAAATTTTCGATGATGACCGCGATACCGAGCGTCACCAGCAGCATATTGCGGTCGTCGCCATGTGACGCCGGTCCGATGACAAAGCGCTGCAAGGCATAGCCGAGCGCAAAGAATAGCGGCGCAAGCAGGAGGACTGCCACGTAGGGATCAAGGCCCAGCAAACGATAAGCGAAGAAAGCGGCGAACAACGCCGCGCTCAGCAAGGCGCCATGCGCAAAATTGATGATATGCAAAACACCATAAATCAGCGTCAGGCCCAGAGCCACGAGCGCGTAGACCGCACCCATCAACAGACCGTTGAGGATCGCTGGAATCAGGATGACGGGCGACAGCACGAGCACAATGCCTTGAAGGTCACGGATGCCGGCAGCGCCGAACGCGCCGCCGGCAACGCCATGACGATCATGCCGGCATCGGGAAAACCGGCTTCGCGTTCGCGAAAGCCGCCGGCAGGATCACCTTGATGTCGTTATCGAGCACCTGCGTGTTGACAGGAGCGGCACCCTCGTTCTGACCGTTGACAAATTTGGTTGGTCCATAGGGCATAAGGTGGCCCGCAAAAGTCGAACTCGCCAACGCCGCGGTGAGTTTGGCGCGGTCCGCTGAGGCCGCGCGTTGCAGCGCATCGGCGATGAGGGCTACGCAGCTGTAGTTCATGTAGACTTCGTAGGTAAAAAACTGGCCCTTGGCTTCGACCTGCTTTTTCAAAGCCTGCGCCTTGGCGTTGCGCGGATCGAACCAGTGATTGCAATCCATGATGTACCTGGCGGCCTCGGGGAATTCCTTGACGAACTTGTACGAAGACGCCGCACCGCCAAGCACCGAATAGATGCCCTTCGGCTTGACCTGCTGCTGCTGCATCGTTCGGGCCAGCAGAACATATTCGTTATAATAGTTGGCCGGAATGACGATGTCGGGGTTCTGCGCCTTGATCTTTAGCACGACGTTGTTGAAGTCGCGCGTTGGCGTCGGGTGTGCGATCGTTTCCAGAATCTGAAAGCCCTGCTGCGGCAATTGTGCATTGAGCAACTTCGCAAGGCCTGATCCGAACAAAAAGTCCTCGTGCACGATCATCACGGTCTTGGCAGGCTTACCGGCCTGATCGTTGATGGCGGTGAGATTTGTCAGCGCGGTTTTGGAAATAACACCGAAGCCGGGACCGAAGCGGAAGGTGTTTTTCAGGCCACGCGTGACGATACCGTCGGCGACCCCCACATCAACGACATACGGCAACTCGTAGCGCGCGGCCGCCTGGGTGGTGGCGAGACAAATGTTGCTCGCGTAGCCGCCGACGATGCACACCACGCCGGCAGAATTCATCTTCTCGACTTCGGCGGTGCCGCCCTCGGGCGTCGACTGTGCGTCGCCCAGCACGGCGTCGATCTTGCCGAGCCCCTTGATGCCCCCGCCGGCATTGATCTCTTCGATGGCCATGGTCGCGCCGAGCCGGCCTTGCTGGCCTGAGTACGACAAGGCGCCGGTGACCGGGTGCAGCACGCCAAGTTTTACCGAACCACCTTGCGCGCGCAGCACGGATGGTATGGCGATAGTGCCCGTCGCCGCGGCTGCCGCACCGAGCGCAGTCGTGGCAAGGAACTGGCGGCGATCGAATGATTTCTTCCGGTCTGACATTGTCATTCTCCCTACTGGCTAGCGTTGCCGCGCCGGCTCCGCCGGCCTGGCTTTGTGACTTGATATTTTCGAACTGAATTTTACGTTGTGGCTGCCTGGCCGATGATGGATGACCGGCGCCCAGGATTTGGTTTCGGCTGCGCCCGATCGCACAAGATCGATTTCGAATGCGTAACGATCAGGCCGGTAGAGCGCGTGCAGATGTTCGACGCCACGACCGGATTGGTCGAAAACAACGCGAACGAGTTCGATCAGCGGCGATCCCGTGTGAAGGCCGAGCGCCTCGGCAACGTCGGGGGTCGCAAGGCCCGCGCTGATGCGCTGGCGCGCGTGCTCGACTTTCACCCCGGCGCGTTCGAGCAACTCCAGCAAAGGCCGCGCTGCGAGATCCTGCCGGGAAAATGTCAGGGACACGCTCTCAGGAACGTGGGTTGTGAGGTAGGAAAACGGCCTGCCGTCAACCGAGCGCACGCGCACCGACCGCTGCAACAGCTGGTCCGGCGCAATGCCCAGCGCCTCCGCAACCACACCTTCCGCCGGCACATAGTCGAAGGACAGGAGCTTTACAGCTGTGCGCCGCCCCATATCGGCGAGATTGGCAAGCACACCAGAAATATCCGCGCTCATCGGGGCCGGCGTCGGGCGGTAAACAACCCGCGTACCGGCGCTGCGCCGCCGCTCGATCAACCGCTCGCGCGCGAGTTCCCCGAGCGCGCGCCGCACAGTGACCCGTGACACGCCGTGGTACTCAGCCAGCTCGTTTTCGTTCGGAAATTTGGTGCCGAAGCCGACAGCGCCGCTGAGGATGCGGTCACGCAGCACAAGGTAGACCTGCTTTGCCTTCGCCTCGCCCAGCCAGTCGCGCACGACCGCGTACCCCTACCCAGAGCGTCCGCCCCCGGCTGACGCTTTACTTGGTATTTTTTAGCATACAATATTACGAACCCTCGACAAGCCCGCCGTGGCTGAGGCAAACGCGATCCGAGATGACTGAGCCGCTCACCCTGATCGACAAGTTGTGGTCATCGCACGAAATCGCGCGCCGCGAGGACGGCGCTGCTTTGCTCTGGGTTGACCGTCACTATGTGCACGAGGGCTCGTTCCACGGCTTCAGCCAGATGAAGGCGCGCGGACGAAACGTCGCCGAGCCGCGGCTCACATTCGGCGTTGCCGATCATTACGTGCCAACCCGCGGGCGCGCGCAGGGCATTGCCAACCCCGAGATCGCCGCGATGGTTCGCAATCTCGAGGCCAACGCGACAGACAATCACATCACGCTTTTTGGCCTGCGCGACCCGCGCCAGGGCATCGTGCATGTTGTCGGCCCTGAACAGGGATTGACCCTGCCAGGGCTGCTGATCGTCTGCGGCGACAGCCATACGTCCACGCATGGTGCTTTCGGCACCTATGCCTTCGGAATCGGCGCATCCGAGGTCGCGCACGTGCTCATGACGCAAACGCTCTGGCAGAAAAAACCGAAGCGCATGCGCATTGTGGTTGACGGCCAGACCGCCACCGGCATTGCGGCCAAGGACATCGCGCTCGCGATCATCGCACGTATCGGCGCCGATGGCGCGCAAGGTCACGCCATCGAGTTTGCCGGAACGGCAATTCAGGCGCTTTCGATGGAAGGCCGCATGACGCTTTGTAATATGTCGATTGAAGCCGGCGGGCGTTGCGGCGTGGTCGCGCCGGATGCAACGACGTTCGCTTATCTCAACGGCCGCCCCTATGCGCCCAAGGGCGCTGCCTTTGAGCGCGCGCTCGAGACATGGTCAAAGCTCGTCTCTGACTCCGATGCCGCATTCGACCACGAGGTGACGCTCGATGCCGGCCAGATTGCGCCCATCGTGACATGGGGAACAACGCCGGATGACGCCCTGCCCGTCGATGCGCGCGTGCCCGATCCATCGAGCGAAGGCGATCCTGTGCGGGCGCAATACGTGCGCGAGGCGCTCGACTATATGGGCATCACGCCAGGCGGCAAATTGACCGATATCGCTGTCGACCGCGTCTTCATCGGGTCATGCACCAATGCCCGCATCGAAGACTTGCGCGCCGCAGCCGCCGTTCTCGCCGGACGCATCAGCAAGGTACCCGGGCTTGTTTCGCCGGGATCATCGATGGTGAAGAGACAAGCTGAAGAAGAAGGCCTTGACCGCATTTTCCGCGACGCCGGCCTGGAATGGGCCAATTCCGGTTGTTCGATGTGCGTCGGCATCAATGGTGACCTGGTCGCCGCAGGCGAACGCTGCGCTTCGAGTACCAACCGGAATTTCCGCGGCCGGCAGGGCCAGGGCGCGCGCACCCATCTGATGTCTCCTGCCATGGTTGCCGCAGCCGCGGTCACCGGCCATCTTGCCGATGTACGGCCGCTGCTGGCCAATCGGAAGGTCTGAGGCCGCGCATGGAAAAGGTCACGCGTCTCACCGCGAAAGCTTGCCCGCTGGCGTTGCCCAATCTCAACACCGACCAGATTCTCCCGGCGCGCTACCTCAAGTGGCCGCGGTCACGCGGTCTCGGTCAGGTGCTGTTCCAGGACCTTCGTTTCGACGGCGCCGGAAAGGAACGTGATGAGTTCCCACTCAATCAACCGCCTCACCGCGACGCCCGAATTCTGCTCGGCGGACGAAATTTCGGCGGCGGCTCTTCGCGCGAAGCCGCGGTCTATGCACTCTACGATCACGGTTTTCGCTGTGTTATTGCTCCGTCGTACGGCGATATCTTTGCGCAGAATGCCGTGAAGAACGGTTTGCTCACCGCGATCGTCCCCGAAACCGACGTGGCAGAGCTGGCGGCCGCGGTGACTGCTCATCCGGACCGCCCTGTCACCGTAGACCTTGAGCAGCAGATAATTACCTGTGGCAACCGCAGCTATGCCTTCGCGATCGATCCCGTGAGCCGCAATCAGCTCCTGAATGGCTGGGACGACATCGATCTGACCGAGAGCTACCGCGATCGGATATCGACATTCAAAAACGAAGACCGCGCGCGCAGACCCTGGGCCTTTCCGGCAGAAGGCTAGACGATAAGCGCGCCGCCATCGATATAGACAATCGAACCGGTCGCGAAACCCACCGTCATGAAAGTCAGAATTTGCCGGGCGATATCTTCGCCCACGCCGACACGGCGGACCGGTAGTGCGGCCGCCGCTTTCTCGAGCATTTCGCGCCGCGCGGCCTCCGGCATACTGGCGCGGATCGGCGTATCAATTGTGCCAGGCGATACAGCGTTGACCCTGACAGGCGCGAGTTCCAGCGCGAGGCCTCGCGTCAGGGACTCAAGCGCGCCGTTCACCGCACCGACAATCGCAGCGCCGGGCCGCGGGCGCACGCTCAGATAGCCGGTCACCAGCGTCAACGACCCGCCGGCCCGGATTTCGGCCGCGCGCGCAACACGCCATGCGCCCCAGAACTTGCTTTCCATAGTCGCGCGCACGTCATCCATCGACACGGTCTTGAAGGGGCCGGTCTTCAATTGCGCGGCCGTGACGGCGACGTGATCAACGGGCCCGCACTGTCGAAATAGACCGATAATGCTTTCATCGCTGGTAACATCGGCGGCGATCGCGGTGACACCAATCTTGCCGGCAGCCGCGTTCAGCTTTTCCACGTTGCGCGAGGCGATGACGACATCGGCGCCTTCTTTTTTGACGAGCTCGGCTGTCGCAAGCCCAATTCCAGACGAGCCCCCGACAACGACGACCTTCTTGCCTGCCAACTGCATCATATCCTCCTTGGGTATTTTCTTGTGCAAGGAACCGGAGCCCGCAATCGATTATGGGCGTCGTGATCGGTGCTGTGTGGTCTCAAGTCATAATCGAATAGGCGACACGCTCCCGTCGCTCGAGCAGCGGTACCGCCCGCTCCAGCACCAGCGTTTTGAAATGCGGTGTCTGTTGATGCTCAATGAATGCTTGCTCGCTTTTATATTGTTCATAGAGCAGAAATTCATTCGGATCGTCCTTGGACCGGTTGACGATAAACATCAGGTTACCCGGCTCTGCGCAAATCTTTTCACCCAGGTCGCGCAAAATCGCTTCGACTTTCTCGGTTTGGCCGGCGCGCGGCCGCCAGTAGGCAACGATAACGTGTGGCATGGCATTTACCTGGTGGCAGCCTCGGGCGCTCCAAACGCCTCCGACAGGCGCCTGGCCGCATTATTGAGATCGCGCGCTTTGTTCTGCAAAGTCTGGATCGACAGACGCCAGACCGGCCCGGAAATCCCGACCGCTCCGACCACCTGCCCGCTGAAATCATGCACCGCCATCGCCGCACAACGCATTTCGTTGTCGAGCTCACCATCGTCGAAGGCGATTCCCGTGCGGCGGACATCCTGAAGCTCCCGCCGCAAGCGCTGCGCATTGGTGATTGTCTTCGCCGTCAACGCCTTCAGCTCAACTCGTTCGATATAGCGGTCGAGCTGGTCCGGCCGCAAAGCCGCGAGGATCACTTTCCCCAGGGCCGTGCAATAGGCCGGTCGCACGACGCCGACGCGATCGGTTAACTGAAAGGCACCCGGACCGGGCGTACGCGCCATGACCACGACTGCATCGCTCATGCGGGTTGCAAAATGACTGCTTTCGCCTGTCGCGCGCGAAAGATCATCCAGCACGGGCGTCGCCATGCTGACCATTTCCATCTCGTCGAGGGCGCTGGCGGCCAGCGCAAAAAGCGGGCGCCCGATGCGGTACCGCTTACTGTCCTTGAGCTGCCGGATATAGCCAAGCGAAACCATCGTTTTGACGAGGTGGAAGGTCGTGCTGTTGTGCAGGCCGACCTTCTTGCTGAGATCGGCAAGTCCAATTCCGTCGCGGTTGCGCGCAACTTCTTCCAGAATTGAAAAGGCGCGACCAATCGATTGGACACCGCCGCGGGTACGGTCTTCAACGTCGTCATCGATATCCGAAAACCAATTCCTGGCCACCCGTGTCATTGGATCGTTCGCTCGAACAGGTCCGGCTCGGCCAACGCGGCTTTTTGGTTTGGCGCGGCTCGTCAATTTTATTCTCCGGTGCCGGCGCGCGTGGCGGCCATCCGGTCCACGCAACACAACTGGCCGTACGTTAGCATCCGCGATTTCAAATTGGCAAATCCTCACTCACATTGTCGGATAAGCGTTAACTCGTTGCCGTCCGGCCATACACTGCCGCCCAAAACAATGGATCGAAACTCATGTTGCCTACGTCAAGTGATGTCATCGTCGTTGGTGGCGGCAATGCGGCGTTTTGTGCCGCCCATGCAGCTGCCGAACACGGCGTCTCGGTGCTCGTGCTCGAACGCGCGCCGGAGGATAAATCCGGCGGCAACAGCCGTTTTACGGCGGGTGCATTTCGCTGCGTTTATGACGGCGTTGAAGACTTGCGCGCACTGATGCCCGACCTGAGCGACGAAGAGGTCGCCAATACCGACTTCGGGACTTACACCCAGGAAAAGTTCTTCGACGATATGGGCCGCGTTACGGAATACCGGACCGACCCCGACCTATGTGAGTTGCTCGTTACGCGCAGCAAGGAGACGATGCGCTGGCTCCAGAAGAAAGGCATTCGCTTCATTCCGATCTATGGGCGGCAAGCCTACAAGATCGACGGGAAATTTAAATTCTGGGGTGGTCTCACAGTAGAATCCTGGGGCGGTGGCCCCGGCCTCGTTGAGGCACACACCAAAATTGCAAAGAAAAACGGGATCACCGTTGCCTACAACGCGCGCGCGCTATCGCTCGTCGCGGACGACGATGGGGTCCACGGCGTGCACGTAAAGCACGATGGCCGCACCGTCGAGGTCAGGTCGAAATGCGTGGTGCTCGCAGCCGGCGGAATTCCAGGCCAATACCGAAATGCGAACGCGCTATCTGGGGCCCACCTGGGAACTCGCGAAGATCCGCGGCACCCGCTTCAACACCGGCGACGGGCTTCGCATGGCGCTCGACATCGGCGCCATGCCGACAGGTAACTGGTCCGGCTGCCACGCGGTCGGCTGGGACCGCAATGCGCCGGAGTTCGGTGATCTCGCGGTCGGCGACAATTTCCAGAAGCACTCTTATCCATGGGGCATCATGATCAATGCCAATGGCGAGCGTTTCGTCGACGAAGGCGCCGATTTTCGCAACTACACCTATGCCAAATACGGCCGCGTCATCCTGATGCAACCGGGCCAATTCGCCTGGCAGGTCTTCGACAAGAAGATCATCCCGATGCTGCGCGACGAATACCGCATCAAACAGGTCACCAAAGTGCGCGCCAACTCGCTGGAAGAGTTGGTGAAGAAGCTCGACGACGTAAATGCCGAACGCGCGCTGGAGACAATCAAGGCCTACAACAAGGCGGTGCGTAAAGACGTCAAATTCGATCCCAACGTCAAGGACGGCCGGCGGACCGAGGGTCTCGCCATCAACAAATCCAACTGGGCCAACACCGTCGATGAGCCGCCGTTCGAGGCTTATGCGGTCACGTGCGGCATCACCTTCACGTTCGGCGGCCTCAAGATCGACACATCAGGTCGCGTGATTGATACCGATGGACAGGTTATTGCCGGCCTGCACGCCGCGGGCGAACTGGTGGGTGGCCTGTTTTATTTCAATTACCCGGGCGGCACCGGCCTGATGGCGGGTTCTGTCTTCGGCAAGATCGCCGGTACGACCGCGGGCCAGCGGGCCGCGCAATCACCGACCTGATGAGCAGAGCAGCCGGCTCACTATTTCACCGGCGCGGCATCGGGCAGAAAGCGCTGCCCAAACACAGGCTCCTTGTAAGGGGTCGGCGGCAATTCCCATGCGCCGGTCGAGGGCGGACGCACCTCGGCATCGACATGCACGTCGAGAACGAAAGGCTTGTTGGCCTTCACCGCGTGTTCGAGCGCACCCTTGAAGTCCTGTGACTTCGTGATTGTCATTGCGTCGACGCCGGTGGCCTTGGCCCAGGCGGCAAAATCCGGATTGTAGGGTTTCTTGTTCTCACCCTGGTGGAACATGGTGCCGTGTTCGCGGCCGCCGAACATGCCGAGCTGAATGTCGCGGATCGATACCCAGCCGAAATTATTCCAGATCACCCAGACGACCGGGATATTGTATTCGACCGCCGTGCACAGCACGTGCGGCACCATGGTGAAGCAGCCATCGCCGGCGATCGCCACCACCGGACGATCCGGCGCCGCGAGCTTGGCGCCGAGCGCGCCGGCCGCGCCGAAGCCCATGCCGGAGAAGCCCCACGAATTCAGCATGGTTTGCGGTTTGCGCGCATTCCAGAACTGCATGTACCAGTTGTGATTGACGCCGACATCGCAAGCAAGAATGGCATCGTCAGGAAGGACATCCTGGCAATCGGCGACGATGCGCTCCGGCCGGATCGGTGATGCGTGCAGATCGAAATTCGGCTTGGTGAACTTGTCCCATTCGGCACGCCAGGTCGCGATTTCGGCAAGCCATGCTTTGGTGCCGCCGCTTTTGTTGCGGCGGCGCTCCAGTTCGGTGAGCAGCTGGCGCAAGAATGTTCGCGCGTCGGCGAGGATGCCGAGATCGGGCGGATAGTTGCGCCCGAGTTCGGCCGGATCGACATCGGCATGGATGAGTTTGGTCGTGGGGAAATTCCACGAATAGCCCGGCATCCAGGATGAGGCTGAGCGGTCATCGAAGCGCGCACCGATGGCCAGAACCAGATCCGCGCGGCGGCCGGCTTCGTTGGCGGGGAATGCCCCGTTGCGCCCGATGAAACCGAGCGACAGCGGGTCTCGCATATCGAAGCAACCCATGCCGTTCGGTGAAGAGATCACGGGAATGGAAAGTTTTCTGGCGAATTCGGTCAGCTCACGGCTTGCTTCAGACAAGGTCACGCCGTGACCGATGAAGATGACCGGACGCTGCGCGTCGAGGATCATGTCGAGCGCCGTTGAAATTTCCTCCGGTGAAGCGCCGCTGCGCTGCGCATTGAGCGCCGGCGCGGCTGGCGGGACTTCCACTTCGTCTTCCTCCTGGAAAACGTTAAACGGCACGTCAACATTCACCGGGCCGGGGCGGCCCGACAGCATCGTCGTTGTTGCCTGACGCAATGCCAGCGGCAGCATGTCCACACGGGTCGGCTGAAAGCTTCGCTTCACAACCGGCCGCACGATGTTCACGAAGTCGGCCTGGAAGTGTTTGTTGATTTCCTGAAACGGGCTTCGGTTAAATTGTGAGGTCGGAACATTGGCCGTAATCGCGAGCATGGCGGAGGAGTCGGTCAAAGCGCAGGCAAGCGGCATGATGATGTTGCAGGATCCCGGCCCGCATGAGGTCAGCGTCGCCACCGGCTTGTGCCTGATGCGGAAATAGGCATCCGCCATATGCGCAGCGACCTGTTCGTGACGGGGTGAAATCAGCGTGATGCGGTCGCGCGCCTGATAAAGCGGATCGAGCATCCCGACATTGCCGTGGCCGCAAATGCCGAACACGTAGGGAATATCGCTGGCAATCAGATATTCGGTAATGAGCTCGGCACCCTTCATTCTCGGCATAGTCACTCCCTGCCCGTCTTTGCGGGATGAACGCCCCGACATCATAGGGGCAAAGTGGCCTCAACAGCAGCGCGAGGACACTAAGCCCCAGGGGCCCGTATCTCAAGACTTGAAAGCCGTTCTGACATTGTGAGATGGTGGACCCCCATCCGCCAAGACGACAAAAGCCCCGGCTCACGCTCGCCGGCAGATGGTCGCGGTGACCCGCGCCATTTAGAGGAACAGCAAACTGCGGTTGTTGGATGAGCCGCTCGAGGGGCTGCCGTCCTTCTCGAGTCACTCGGTGTATGATGGACCCGGGTCACTACTCCCAGGGAAATTCGACCGGCAAATAAGGTCCGCCCCTGGTCCGGCACGCACGCTGGCAATAACGATCACATTTGTCCGTAAGTTTCAGACATCGCCCCTGGGAGTCCTCCTTCAGACAACCCGCCATTCCCCAGGCACAAAATGATCCGCATTCGGTCCAGCACGGCCCTGACGCCCAGACCAACTCGGCCTGTTCGCTGCGCGGAAACGGCAACTCGGTCCCGTGCGAATTGAAACGCCATGGTGGCGTCCTGCCATCGACAGCTTCGGCGGGGCCGATGGCCACCATCAAGGCGACACAAAACAGCCCCAGGAAGATGATAATTCGTCCCATGTGTTTGTCTATCACCGATTGCACAATAGCGCTGCGGACGCCGATCCGCCAACGATGTTGCAGCTGACTGTGGGAACTTCCGCGTGATGGAGATGATTGCTATTGTGATGGCGGAGCGCGTTTATTTCCGTGGCGGCGCGGAGGACAGCGGCTTTGAGTAGCGTTGCAGACCAGCAAACCAATATAGATCGCGACCCGGCCCAAAAATTCGGCACAACTGGCATCAAGCCGCTCGAACGGCCCAGCCTGATCACACGCTTCTTCATGCGCGTTGTCGCGGGAGCGGAACGCCTCAATCTTGCCCTGACCAAAGTCGGCAATCCGCCGATACTCGACAAGACCGTTTTCCCCTGGACTACAACAATCGAACGCGACTGGCGCTCAATCCGCGCCGAGCTTGATCACGTGCTGACGCGCAAGGAAGAACTGCCCGGCTTTCACGAACTGGCAACCGACGTCACGACGATCAGTCAGGATCGAGGCTGGAAGACCTTTCTGCTCGCCGGCTACGGCTTCCGCTCTGAAAACAACATCAGGCTGTGCCCGGAAACCTGGCGCATCTGCCGGAACATCCCGGGGCTGATCACGGTGATGTATTCGATCCTCGAACCAGGCAAGCATCTGCCGCCTCATCGCGGGCCCTATAACGGCGTTCTGCGCCTGCACCTCGGCCTCATCGTGCCGGAGCCGCGCGACCAGCTTGGTATCCGCGTCGAGAACGAGGTCTATCGCTGGCGTGAAGGCGAAGCCGTGATATTTGATGACGCCTACGAACACGAAGCCTGGAACCGCACCCCTCATACGCGCGTGGTGCTTTTCGTCGATTTCAGGAAACCGCTGCGCTTTCCCGCCAATATCCTCAATTGGCTGTTGCTGCATTTGGCCATGTTTACGCCCTTTATCCGCGAAGGGATGGATAACCAGAAGGCCTGGGAAAAAAAGTTCTACAAAGAGGCGGAAGCGCTGCGGAACAGGTAACGCCGAAGGCCACATGGGTTGCTATTCGGCGCGAACGCCATTAGCTCCATGCCGGTATGCGTGATCCCACAGCAAAAAACGACAATATTGCCGCGCCCAAAGTGAGCTTTGTCTCGCTCGGTTGTCCAAAAGCCCTGGTCGACAGCGAGCGCATTATCACGCGCTTGCGCGCGGAAGGCTACGAACTCTCGCGCCAGCACGAGGGGTCGGACCTTGTCATCGTCAACACGTGCGGCTTTCTCGATAGTGCAAAAGCGGAATCGCTCACCGCCATCGGCAATGCGCTCAAGGAAAACGGCAAGGTCATTGTAACCGGCTGCATGGGCGCCGAGCCGGAAAGCATTTCTTCAGCCTACCCTGACGTACTCGCAATCACGGGCCCGCAGCAGTACGAGAGCGTTGTGGATGCGGTGCATCGCGCGCTGCCGCCGAAGCATGATCCTTTCCTCGATCTGGTGCCGCCGGAAGGTATCAAGCTCACGCCCCGCCATTACGCCTATTTGAAAATTTCGGAAGGCTGCAACAATCGTTGCACCTTCTGCATCATTCCTCGCTTGCGCGGCGACCTCGTATCGCGTCCTGCCGGCGACGTGCTGCGTGAGGCGGAAAGACTGGTAAAAGCCGGCGTGAAAGAATTGCTGGTGATCTCGCAGGATACCTCGGCGTACGGGCTCGACATCAAATACGCGGCGAGCCAATGGCGCGACAGGAACGTGCGCGCGAAATTTATCGACCTGGCAGCCGCACTCGGCGAACTCGGCGTCTGGGTCCGGCTGCACTATGTCTATCCCTATCCGCACGTCGACGACGTCATTCCGCTCATGGCGGACCGCAAGGTCCTGCCCTATCTCGACATCCCGTTTCAGCACGCATCACCCGACATGCTCAAACGCATGCGACGACCGGCTGCTCAGGAGAAAACCCTGGAACGGCTCGTGCGCTGGCGTGAAATATGTCCGGACCTCACGCTGCGCTCGACTTTCATCGTCGGATTTCCCGGCGAGACCGAGGAGGACTTCGAAGTGCTGCTGCAATGGCTTGAAGAGGCCTCGCTCGACCGCGTCGGGTGCTTCAAGTACGAGCCGGTCAGAGGCGCTGCCGCCAACGACATGGGGGCGCCGGTGCCGGACGAGATCAAGGACCAGCGCTGGCATCGTTTCATGCAGGCGCAGCAGAAGATCTCGGCTCGCCGCCTGACACGCAAGGTGGGCACCCGGCAAAAAGTGATCATCGACGCGGTTGGGCCGAGCGTCGCCAAAGGCCGTTCCATGGCCGATGCGCCTGAGATTGACGGAGCGGTGTACGTCGCCAGCCATCGTCCGTTGCGGGTTGGCGAGATCGCGACGGTCAAGATCGAGCGCGCTGCCGAGTATGATCTGCATGGCACTGCGGTCGGCTTCTAACCATCATATCCGGTAAAACTTCGCTGCGTTGTCGTGCAACACCGCGCGCTGCTCCGGATCGGAGTACTCAGATAAGACCGTACGATAGACACCAAGAAAGTCCCCATAGCTTGCGTGCAGCTTTTCCAGCGGAAAATTGCTGCCGTAGATCGTGCGCTCCACGCCGAAGATCTGGATCACGTCGCGGATCACTTGCCTGGCCTGCGGCACGCTGATGCCGTTGCTGTACATGCCGAGCCCCGAAATCTTCACGTGCAAATTTGGAAAAGCCGCCATCATCGTGAGGGCTGCACGCCATTCGTCGATTGCCGCTTGCGTCCGCGCAGTCAACATGCCGGCATGCACCAGGACCATCCGCACATTCGGAAACGCCTTGATCAGTTCAACCGCGTAGGCCGCCTGCCCGGCATAAACCTGCAGCTCGAAATGAAGATCGTGCTTTGCCAGCAGCGCAAAACCGCGCCGGAAATTCGGATCGTTACAAAAATCGGGCCGCGGCGCGCCTTGCCGCACGGTTTCGCTGTCCCAGTAGAGCATCTGGCGCACGCCACGCAGGTTAGGAAATTGCCTCTGTGCCTTCAACGCGGCTTCAGCGTCCGGATCCGAGAGATCGGCATTGCAGACGATTCCGTGCGGGAAGCCGTGCTTGTCAGCGACTGATTGCAGCCATTTGAACTCATCGAGCGCCCGGCCGGGACCCCACATTGCGGTGACGTGTACCGATTTGGCGACGCCCTGGGGCTTGACGTCCTGCATGAATTCTTCGACCGGATAGTCGCGCCGAATGCCAAAATAATCGCCAAACATGCGCGGGATCGGCGGATCGGCGAGCCAGGCCACGTCTTTGCGCAGCCAGATATGGTGGTGCGTGTCGATCACCGGTCCGCTATACGTCATCCCTAGTCCCCCTCATGTTTTGTTTCGTGCACGGTTTTGACCACCGCTTCGGTCAGTATTTTGAGTTCGTCGGCCGAGATCGTGAAGGCCGGGGTGAGATAGATAACATTGCCGATCGGGCGGACGAACACTCCCAGCTCGACAAAGCGTTTGCGGATCGCGTTGAGGTCGCCAATATGGTCGAGTTCAACCACGCCGATTGCTCCCTTCACGCGAACGTCCTTCACGTCCCGCATTTCGCGACACGGCGCCAGACCGCGCTCAAGCGCAACGGCAAGATCGGCCACCTGCTTCAGGCGCGGCTCACGCTCGAACAGATCGAGTGACGCATTGGCCGCGGCGCAGGCGAGCGCATTTGCCATGAACGTCGGGCCATGCATCAGCGCCTTTTGTGGATCGTCCGACCAGAAGGCCGCAAAGACTTTTTTTGTCGCGACCGTGGCCGCAAATGGAAGTGTCCCGCCGGTGAGCGCCTTCGATAGCGTGATGATGTCCGGGGCAACACTCGCTTGCTCGCATGCAAACAAGCTGCCCGTTCTGCCGAAGCCGGTGAAAATTTCATCGAAAATCAGCAGCAGGTCATGTTTGTCTGCGAGCGCACGCATGCGCTTGAGTGCAATCGCATCGTGAAATTTCATACCACCGGCGCCTTGCACGAGCGGCTCGACAATGATGCCCGCAATGTTATCCGCGCGCTCGGCGAGCAACCTGTCGAGCGCCGCGGCCTTTATATCGTCGTCAGGCAGATCAACATTAAAGTGTTTTGGCAACGGCCCGGCAAAACTCGCGTGCATGCCCGCTGCAGGATCGCTCACCGCCATGGCCCCGGTGGTGTCGCCATGATACCCGCCCCTGAATGCAATGAACTGGCTCTTTGCGCGCGCGCCGCGGTTGACCCAATATTGTGTCGCCATTTTCAACGCGACCTCGACCGCGACCGAACCTGAATCGGAAAAGAACACACGCGCGAGATCGCCCGGAAGCTGCGTGGTAAGGCGTTTCGCGAGCCGCAGTGGCTGCTCGTGGGCAAGCCCGCCGAACATCACGTGCGGCATTTGCGCGAGCTGGGCTTCGACGGCCTGCCTGATGTGCGGATGGTTGTAGCCGTGGCAGGCCGTCCACCAGCTCGCGATGCCGTCGATCAATTCGCGGCCATCGGCCAGCACAATGCGCGCGCCATGCGTTCGCACGACCGGCAAGGGAGGCGACGCAGTCTTCATCTGGGCATAGGGCAGCCAGACATGCTCCAGCCCGTCGGCGTACCAGCCCGGCATTATGTTGTTTTTGTTGGCCCCACCCGGCATTTGACCCGTCCCTGCCCTGTTCGTGCTAAGCATCTGGCTTAGTGCCTTGCAAGGTCCCTCATGCACTCGCTCGATCAGTTTGCGCAAGACAAGCTAGACGACCTCAAGCGTCGGCATCTTTTCAGGACGCTGAACGAAACCATGCGCGAGGACGGAATCTGGATTGAGCGGGACGGGCGGCAGCTTCTATCTTTCTCCTGCAACGACTACCTGAATTTGACCCAGCATCCCGCGGTCAAGACTGCCGCTATCGCAGCGATCGAGAACTATGGCGCAGGATCGGGCGCCTCTCGGCTCGTGACCGGCAACCATCCGCTTTATGGGCAACTGGAATCGCGCCTCGCGCGGTTCAAGCGCACCGAAGCGGCTTGCGTCTTTGGTTCAGGCTATCTTGCCAATACCGGCATTATCCCGGTGCTGATCGGCAAGAACGGGCTGGTGTTGGTCGACGAATTGTCGCACGCCTGCATCTACGCTGGCGCGCGTCTGTCACGCGGCAAAGTGATGACATTTCATCACAATGACCTCGCTCACGCGCGTGAATTGCTTGCAGCGCATCGCGCCGAACATGAGCACGCTTTGATTGTCACGGATGGCGTGTTTTCGATGGACGGCGATCTGGCGCCACTCGCGGAGTTACTGGCGCTCGCCAATGAATACGATGCGTGGCTGATGTCCGACGATGCCCATGGTATCGGCGTCGTGGGCGGCGGCCGGGGCTCTAGCTTTGCCGGCAATATGCATATCCCGGTGCCGCTACAGATGGGCACCCTGTCAAAAGCACTCGGGTCCTATGGCGGCTATCTTTGTGCATCGGGGCCTGTGATCGAATTAATGCGTAATCGCGCACGCACGCTGATCTATTCAACGGGCCTGCCGCCCGCCTGTGTAGCGGCCGCGATTGCCGCTCTCGATCTGATTGAACGAGAGCCGGCTTATGCCGCCCTGCCGGTAAAGAAAGCCGAAGCCTTCACGAAACGAGCCGGACTGCCGGAGGCGCAGAGCCCAATCGTGCCAATTATTATCGGAAGCGAAGAAAAGGCCATGGCCACCTCTCGTTATCTCGAAGATGAGGGCTATCTCGTCGTAGCAATCCGTCCGCCCACGGTACGGCCTGGCACCGCGCGTCTTCGCTTGACGTTCACCGCACAACATCCCGACGACGCGATCGACCGCCTGGCCGACATCGTCCGCGACAAGATATTGGCGTAACCAGTGGCTTCTTATTTCGTTACTTCCACCGGTACAGACGTCGGCAAGACATTTGTCACCTCCAGCCTGATCCGGTATCTGCAAGAATCCAATCAGCCGGTTGCAGCGCTCAAGCCGGTGGTGAGCGGTTACGACTCCTCCGTGGTCGAAACCAGCGATCCGGCCGTTCTACTCAAGGCGCTCGGGCGGCAGGTCACTGCCGACGAAATCGAACGCATTGCGCCCTGGCGTTTCCGCGCGCCGCTTGCGCCCGATATTGCCGCCGCGCGTGAAGGCCGGACCGTGGATTTCAACAAGCTGGTTTCCTTCAGTCGCGCCGCGATTTATGCCGCAACTGGACCCCTGTTCATCGAAGGCGTCGGTGGGATCATGGTGCCGCTCGACGCGCGCCGAACAGTCCTCGACTGGATGGCGGCGCTCGATATTCCGTTGTTGCTCGTCGTCGGCGGCTATCTCGGCACGATCAGCCATACGTTGACCGCACTCGACGTGCTCGCGCAACGTAAACTGACGATCGCTGCCATTGTCGTGAGCGAGAGCGAGCGCGACACAGTTGAGCTCGATGATACTGTCGCCAGCATTTCGCGCTTTGCCGCAGGAGTAGAAGTCGTAGGCCTGCCGCGGCTGCCGGCCGGCCTATACCATCATCCGGCGATTGCCCGCATTGCGGCGCTGCTTTAATAAACCCGCCGCGTGTACCGGCGCGCGGCAATCAGTGACTTGCGGTCAGTAAAGTCTCGATCATTCCTTCCAGGTTGACCAGGCCATGCAACAACATGGTCAAGAGTGTGGAACCCGTCGCCCAACGGATCCAACCAAACAAAACCCCGAACGCGAAAACCTGGCCAATCAGAAACCAATCGTACTGCACGTGAATAACCGCAAACAATCCTGCGGTCAGTACGATAACGGCCCAGGCGCTGCGCGGGGACTGGAGCCAGCCTCGAAACAGAAAACCACGAAACAGGCTTTCCTCACTGATCGGGATCAAGACGGTGATTGCAAACAACAACAGCGGCAGCAAATTCGCTTTTTGCGCACCTTGATAAATATCGCTCTGAAACGGGTCGACAATACTTCGGCCAGCCAGCAAGCTGATGACGTCACCGATGACGATCAGGACCGCAAGCAAGGCAATCCCCAACAAAACTTCGCTGCGGCGCGGCAACTTGTAGCCCAGATAGGCGGCAGCGCTTCCTTTGCGGCTGGCCGCTGCCACCAGCAACGCCACCTGGACCGGTGCGGAAATGCAGATGAATAAGATGATGGCACCGCCGTCGCGGCTGATCGTCCCCATCTGTTTTAAATCGAAGCCGTAAAGCCCGCTGACAGCCACAATCCCCGCGAACTGTCCGACAAGCAGCGCGATCGCGCCGAGCGCGAAGGTGGCAAATATCCCCCACGGCTTTACTTCTTCGTTCACGGCTGTCTCTTGAGCCATCGACCGAGCGCACTGCGTTCGTCATCGGTCATCGCGGTTTGATTGCCGAGCGGCATGGCCTTGGTTTGCACGGTTTGGATATACACTGCTCCTGCGTGCCTCTTTATGTCAGCAATTGTTTCCAACGTGGTGTTTTTCGGCGCCTCCCGAAAACTCTCGTGTGAAGGCGTTGCCGCGTGACACATCACGCAGTGTTTTCGAACGATTGCCAGCGCATCGGCATCGGAGACGCCGGCCCCATTGGCGGGCAGCGCGGTGGCGAGGAGTACCAACAGCGCCACCGCGCGAAACATCGCCTCGCGGGCCGCTATGGCACCAGGATGGAGGAACCGGTCGTATCGCGGCCTTCCAATTCCTTGTGCGCCCTGGCGGCATCCTTGAGCGTGTATTTCTGATTGACCGGGATCTTCACCGCGCCAGAGCCGACAACCTTGAAGAGGTCCGCCGCGGTGGCAATCAGATCGTCACGCTTTGCAACGTAATGGTTAAGCGTTGGCCGCGTCGCAAAGAGCGAGCCCTTGGTCTGAAGGATATTGATGTTGAAAGCGTCGATCTGGCCTGAGGCGCTGCCGAAGCTGACAAAATAGCCGAGCGGACGCAGGCAGTCTAGCGAAGCCGGGAACGTGGTCTTGCCGATACCGTCGTAGACCACATCGCAGAGCTTGCCGCTGGTGATATCCTTCACCTTCGCCACAAAATCCTCATCGCGATAGAGGATCGTGTGATGACAGCCATTCTTTTTTGCGAGTTCGGCCTTTTCTTTCGAGCCAACAGTTCCGATGACGGTTGCGCCGAGATGGTTCGCCCATTGGCAGGCGATCAAGCCGACGCCGCCGGCGGCAGCGTGGATGAGACAAATCGTACCCTTGCCCACCTTGTAAGTCCGGTTGACCAGATACTGGACGGTCATGCCTTTCAGCATCATGCCGGCGGCTTGTTCATACGTGATATTGTCCGGCAGCTTGACCGCGCGGTCGGCCGGTACCACACGCTCCGCCGCATAACCGCCAAGCGGGCCGACAAAGGCGACCCGGTCGCCGACTTTGACGTCAGTCACGCCGGGGCCGACCGCCATCACCTCGCCGGCGCTTTCGTTGCCGGCAATGAATGGCATGCCGACCGGCGATGGATACATGCCCATGCGAAAATAAGCGTCGATGAAATTGACGCCGGAGGCGTGCTGCTTGATCTTGATCTGGCCTTGGCCGGGTGCGGGGATCTGGACGTCCTCGTAAATGAGCGCTTCGGGACCACCGGGCTTGTGAACGCGCACTGCCGCGACCATGTTTCACTCCTTGAATTCGATTGCTTTTGTTAGGGGGGTAAACGTCGGCGGCGATCATAGGCGGCCACGCGACAAGCGCAAGGCGCTTTAGCGTGCACCTGAAACGCGCAAGTTCGCACCATTGATGTAAGAGGCGGCATCGGAGAGGAGAAATAAGACGGCCTCCGCCACTTCATCGGATTGTCCTGCCCTGCCCATGGGAAGCATGGGCGTCACGCGCTCGATACGGCCTGGTGGCTGAATGTCGGTATCGATGACGCCCGGTGTCACGGCATTGATACGCATGCCTTCCTTGGCGACCTCGCGGGAAGCACCGATCACCATAGAGTCGACCCCGGCCTTGGCCGCCGCATACCAGACGCATTCATTTGCGCCGCCGAGCGGCGCCGCCATGGACGACAGCATGACCACTGCACCACCCTTGCCACCGTGCTTCGTTGACATGCGACGCATGCACGCCCGCAAACAAAGCAGCGCCCCGAACGTATCGACGTCCAGCACCTCTCGAATGGTTTGCGCACTGGCGTCATCGAGGCGCGAATTGTCGCCAATGATTCCGGAGCTATGCACGAAATGAGTGAGCGAGCCGAATGTCTTGCTGGTGGCGTCGAATACCCGCTCAATATCATTCTCAAGGGCCATATCACCCTGGATGGCGATCGCTTTGCCGCCGGCCTTTTCCACCGCCTTGACGACCGAGGTCGCAGCATTTGAATTTGTTTTGTAGTTCACCGCAACATCGTAACCGCGCGTACCCGCGAGTTTTGCGGTGGCGGCGCCGATACCGCGGCTTCCGCCGGCGATGAGCAGGACTGGTCTAGTCATTGGTTACTCCAGAAGAGACGATTGCGGATCGAACACGATCAGGCTGGCGTTCGCAATAAACCTACGGCGAAAAAGTATACCGCAATCAGCGACAGTGGCAGCGTGATGTAGATACCGGGCGACAGATCCCGGATAACCGCGACCAAGGCCAGCACGGCCCAAAGCGCCAGCAGTGCAATATTAAATGCCTTCCAGTGTTGCACGCGCAGCGGGTGGAGAAACTTGATCGGCGCGAAGCTAAGCGCGGCAAGAATGACCACTCCAATCGCCGCTACCCAGTCCGGCGGCTCAAGCAAATAAAGATAGAAGGCCGCAAGATTCCAGACTGCAGGGAAGCCGCGAAAATAATTATCTTTGGTCTTCATTTCGCGGTCGGCGAAATACAATGCCCCGCTGATTACCACGACAATGCCGGCCGGAATCGCCAGCCATTGTGGCAATAATCCGCTCGCGGAAATCGCATAGGCAGGGACAAACACATAGGTGGTGAAATCCACCACCAGGTCGAGCGTGTCCCCTGACCAGCGTGGCAGTAACTTTTGCACGTCAAATGCACGCGCCATCGGCCCATCAGCGCCGTCCACAACCAGAGCCAGACCGAGACAGAGAAACATTGCCGCCCAGTGACCGCCGGTTGCCAGAATCATTGCAAGCAATGCCAACGCCGCGCCGGTCGCCGTGAAGATATGAACCGTAAACGCGCGGATGCGTTCGAAATTCGCCACTTAGCTGTTGCCCCAATCAAGTTTGACGATCTCAGCCGACCGGCCCGCCAAATTCCAGTTGCGGCCGAATCCGCGAAAGCGGGACTTGTCCGCCCGCGAGACAATAACATCCGGCCCGATCCAGTATTCACTGTTGCGGATCACTACGTTCTGTCCCGCCTCTTTACCCGGCACAGGTGTTATAGCGCCGTCGACATATTTCTCGATGCGTATGATGCGCGTCTCGCCTTTGGTTTCATACGTGATCGGGACCTGACGCACGCCGAGGAATTGACCGACGAGGATCGACAGCAAATGAGTCGTGCCGCCGACGCGGCCGGTGAAGATACGGGTCAGACCTTTTACCGCGAAAGCCGAAGCGTTGTCGTCGACAAATAGTGCCGCCGTCCAGTTGCCGCGCGACATGATCCCCGGCAAATCCATCATCAATCCGACCTTAAGGCCCGTCAGATCAACATTGTCGAAGTGACCATCATCGATGCGGATCCCGGCCCAGGTCTGACAGCGGTCTTCGGTCGGTGGATGATCCCCGAGCGACAGAACGCACGGGCAGAAGACTGTGCAGCTACACGACAACGCCATCTCACCCTTTATGTTCCAGCTTTCCGTCAACGCGTCACTCCCGTTTTTCTTGGTTCCTAAGTCAACTCGACGGCAACGGCCAATGGCTGGCAACCGACGTCACGACAATTGCAGCACCGGCAACAACCAGCATCACGCCGACCGCGTGCGTGAAGCGCCGTCCCGTAAGTATCTTCTCGATCGCCATGACAATCCCGATCCCGGCCATCCACAGCACGTTCATGACGCCAACGGCGAACATCACCAGCATCATCGCCCAACAGCAGCCGAGGCAATAAAGACCTTGTTTCACGCCGAGACGAAATACGCCCGATGACGTGGTCACCCAGTTCGCAAAGAAAAATGGAAACGGATGTTGGCAGCGCGTCAGGCAGGCGTGCTTGAGCGCAGAGAACTGGTAAACGCCGGCACCGATAAAGATCACGCCGGAGAACAATCCGCTGGCTGACGCCATGCCAGCGTCAAGCAAGGTCGCGCGCGTGATTGCAATCTGCAGAAGCGTTGCAATGACCGCAAAACAGAACCAGACAACGGTGTAGCCGGCCGCGAGCACAAACGGCGAAACAATATGTTCGCCTTTGCAGGCGGCCGTATCGGCTATCCCTGCGTAAGTCATGATCATCGGGGCAGCGCTCGGCAGCATCATCGCGAGCGTCATTGCGCCCCACATCGACGCGATTGCGGCAATGCCGGCTGCGGTCCATGCGCCGTCAGGCAGTGGTCGGCACAGCGCCTGGACCGTTCCGGCTGCATACCCACCGAACGATCCATCCATGCCGGCCAGCACGAGCGCTAGGTAAATCCAGCCCAGGGCCGCCAGGACGATCACGCACAGCACGGCCACCAGCTTTGGCCGCCCAAAGACACGGCCGAGCCCGGCTGCTCCGGGCGGCAAGTTGCTGAAGTCGTGTCCGGCCGCTTCGCTCATGACAGCCTTTGCATAGCGCATCGGGCGGGTTCGGGGTACCGCAAGTCTATCGCGTGGTTTCCGCGCTGCCCGATGCGTGCTAGTGCGGTTAACCGAAAACAAGCCCGTGAGCATTGATGCCGGACAATCCGCACAATACCCAAACGGCAATCGTGGTCGGTGGCGGTCCTGCCGGCCTTACGGCAGCGATCGCGCTTGCGGAAGGCGGTATCACCACGGTGCTCGTGGGGAAGCGACCGGCAAAACCGGACAACCGCACCACCGCCCTGCTGGCGGGTTCCGTCACCGCCCTCCGAACGCTGGGCGTATGGGACCATTGCGCGGCGCGTGCCGCGCCCCTCAAGGTCATGCGCATTGTCGATGACACCGGCCGAATTTGGCGCGCACCCGAAGTCAAATTCGAGGCGAGCGAAATCGAGCTCGATGCCTTCGGTTACAATATTGAAAATCGCCATCTGATCGAAGCGCTCGAGCAGCGGGCGCGTGTCTTGTCATTGCTGCAAATTATCGAAGACGAAGTCAGCGCTATCTTGCCACAGATCGACACTGTCACGGTCGAACTGAAAAATGGCGTTGCCCTCCACGCGGCGCTTGTCGTTGGTGCTGACGGGCGCCGCTCTCTTTGCCGCGACGCCGCCGGCATTGCAGTCGACGACCGTGGCTACCCGCAAGTCGCGTTGACTGTATGCCTGCGGCATTCGCGGCCGCACCATGACGCATCAACCGAATTCCATACCCCGAGCGGGCCTTTCACCTTGGTGCCTTTGCCCGGCCTTCGTTCCAGCCTGGTCTGGGTTCTTGATCCGATACAGGCTGACGAATTCGCCGCCCTCGACGATCACGAGCTGTCCGTCGCGATCGAACGCGCGTCGCATTCGATCCTCGGCAAGATCGACGTCGAGCCGGGGCGCGGCTTGTATCCACTCCACGTCGCCACCGCACGGCGCTTTGCCGACCAGCGCATCGCACTGGTCGGCAAATCCGCCCATGTCCTTCCACCCATCGGCGCGCAAGGACTAAACCTGGGACTACGCGATGCTGCCGCTATTGGCGAACTCGCCGTCGGCGCATATCGTGGCGGCCGTGACATCGGCGGAACCGATGTGTTGGTCCACTACGATCGCATGCGCCGCACCGACGTTGGCACGCGCTCGCTGGCCATCGATTTGCTCAACCGCACGCTGCTCACGGATTTTCTGCCGGTACAGAGCGCGCGCGGGCTTGGCCTTTATATGATCGATCGCATTGGTCCGCTGCGACGCGCGGTCATGCGTGAAGGTGTGGCCCCTGCCGCTGCGCAGCCGCGTCTGATGCGTGGCGAAGCGCTCTAGCCGAGCTTCGGCGCTTTTTTCGATCCCGGCGCGTCACGAAATTTTGGCTCAATCGGCAGCGGCAATGCGGGGAAAGTCTTACCTGAGGCGGTAGCAACCTGATGGGCGAATAGCCCGCGTTTGACGAAGTGCGGATCGCGCATGGCCTCCTCCAAGGGCACCAGAATTGTTGTGCAGCAGTCGGCTGCCGCAAAGATCGGCCGCCACTCCTCCGATGTCTTTCCCGCGATCAGCTTCGCTACGGCATCGCGCGTGGCTTTCGGATCGCGCATATCGTTGATTAACTGTTCCGGCAGCGCAATCGCCGTCGTGAATGCGTCCCAGAACTTCGACTCCAGCGCTCCGCACGCAACCAGTTTGCCGTCCTTTGCCGGATAGATCTGGTAGCGCGGAGAGCCGCCGACGAGCCACATCTCGCCGGGCTTCGGAAAACGTCCGGTCGCCGCGCCAAGTGCCAGCGCCGCCCAGGCAAAGGTGAACATTGCGTCGGTCATCGCGATGTCGATACGGCAACCCTGCCCGCTTTGGTCGCGTGCGCGCAATGCCAGAAGAATGTTGATGACCGCCGGAAAACTTCCGCCCGCGATGTCAGCCGCCAGCATCGGCGGCACCACCGGGCAATCCGCTGGCCCCGGTTGCAGATCCAGCAAGCCGACATTGCCGATGTAGTTGATGTCGTGGCCCGCCTCGTGCACGCGCGGACCGCTTTGGCCGTAGCCGGAGATCGAGCAATAGATCACCCGCGGGTTCACTTTGCTCACGTCCTCGTAGGCCAGGCCCAATCGCGCCATGACACCCGGACGGAATTGCTCAACTAAAATGTCAGCACGCTCAAGCAAAGCTTTAAGATGCGTCCGGTCGGGCTCGTTCTTGAGATCGAGCGCGATGGCCCTTTTGCCGCGGTTGAGCATGGCAAAGGCCGTGCTCTCACCATCGATCAATGGCGGAAAACGCCGCGCGTTCTCGCCGCCTGGCTGTTCAATCTTGATGACCTCGGCGCCGGCCTCCGCGAGCATCAATGTCGCCAATGGCCCCGGCAGCAGCGTACTGAAATCGAGAACCAGAAGACCAGCCAAGGGTTGCATGAAATTACCTGAATAAAAGCGGTGGCAGCGTATGCGTCTTCGCCGTCCACATGACCGTTGTCAGTGTAACCACAGAAATCAGCGTGCCAACCAATACCGCACCGGACGCTTGCTCGACCCACGTATCGTATTGCCGCGCAAACACGAACACATTAAGCGCCGGCGGTAGTGCCGCCATCAACACGGCTGTGTAGACCCAATCCTGATCGGCAATCCTGAATAGCGACAGCAACAGAAATACCAGAACTGGATGCAATACGAGTTTGACCGACACCAGAAATGGTACCTCCCACGGCATCTTCTTCAGCGGCCGCAGCGCGACGGTGACACCGAGTGTAAACAACGCGCACGGCGCGGCTGCATTCTGCAGAAATTGCAATAATCGCTCCAGCGCGACCGGCGGCTCGAAGTGCACAGCCGCGGACGCAACGCCAACCGCCGTTGCAATAACCAGGGGGTGGGTCACGATGCGTTTGACCACGTCAACCGCGGTTGCGCCGATGCTCTTTTGCTCGGGACTGGCCAAGGCCATTAGAAATGGCACTAACGAAAACAGCAGCAACGTATCGAAGCAAAAGATCAACGCCACCGGCACCGCGGCCTGCGGGCCAAGCGTAGCGAGCGCGAGACCCGGCCCCATGTAGCCGATGTTCCCGTATCCGCCAGCCAAACCAGCGATCGTGGATTCACCGATTTTGCCGTGGAGGATCATCATCCCGATGGCAAACGATACGGCAAAAGCCCAGAACGTCGCCAACGTCGTGGCAAATATGAAGTCGACCTGCGCCAGTTGCTCCAGCGGCGTCTGGGCAAGAATGCGATAAAACAGGGCCGGCAAGGCGACGTAAACGATGAAGAAATTCATCCAGGCCAGCGCTGTATCGGGAATCTGCTTGAACTTTCCGCAAGCAAAACCAATGAAGATGAGCCCGAAATATGGCAGTGCTAGATTGAGAACATCGATCATTCCGGCCCCAATTGCCCCCACTTTTGGCCTACTTGGCGCGGCCTTTGCATTGCTCTAAAGGGCAGAACCATCTTTTGGAAGGTGCCATGAAGCTGCCGCGCCAGTTCTTTGCCCCGCTCGCGATCGGCGCGCCCGCGCCTCTGCGCGAGCTTCCGGTGCGGCTTGAGCGCATGATTTATTTTGTGCCGCCGCACAACGAAAAGGTGCGCGCGAAAGTTCAGGAACTCGTGCAGCAGGTTGACGTCATCCTCGGCAATCTCGAGGACGCGATTCCGGTCGATGCAAAGCGGGCCGCGCGCGCGGGATTCATCGAGATGGCGAAAGCTGTTGATTTCGGTTCAACCGGTTTGTGGACCCGGATCAACGCGCTGAATTCACCCTGGGCACTGGATGACATTTCCGAAATCGTGGCCGCGGTCGGCAGCAAACTCGATGTCATCATGCTGCCCAAGGTCGATGGCCCTTGGGACATCCACTACCTTGACCAACTGCTCGCACAACTCGAGGCGCGACATAATCTGCGCAGACCAATCCTGATCCACGCCATTCTCGAAACCGCACAAGGCGTCAACAACGTCGAGGCGATCGCAACCGCCTCACCCCGCATGCACGGCATGAGTCTTGGTCCCGCCGACCTCGCCGCGTCACGCGCAATGAAAACGACACGCGTCGGTGGCGGTCACCCTGACTACAAAGTACTCGCCGACGCGCAGGGCAGCACGCCGCGCGTCGCATCGCAGCAGGACCTCTGGCATTACACGATCGCCAAAATGGTCGACGCCTGCGCAGCCGCAGGCATCAAACCGTTCTACGGACCGTTCGGAGATTTTTCCGACGCGGCGGCATGCGAAGCGCAATTCCGGAATGCGTTCTTGATGGGGTGTCTTGGCGCGTGGTCACTGCATCCATCGCAAATCGCAATTGCGAAGACTGTTTTTTCGCCCGGCCCTGGTGAGGTGGCTTTTGCCAAGAAGATCGTTGCCGCCATGCCGGACGGCGCGGGCGCGGTCATGATCGACGGAAAGATGCAGGATGACGCAACATGGAAGCAGGCCAAGGTGCTTCTCGACCTGGCCAAGCTCGTTGCAGCCAAGGATCCGCAGATGGCTGCGCGTTACGCCCTCTAGGGCGCGCGGCGAGGATTTTTTCAATGGACAAGATGCGTAACGCCAAATTCAAGATCGGCCAGGTGGTCAAGCACCGCCTCTATGCCTTCCGCGGCGTCATTTTCGATATCGACCCGGTCTTCAACAATACCGAGGAATGGTGGCAGGCGATCCCGGCCGAGATCCGGCCGCACAAGGATCAACCATTTTATCATTTATTCGCGGAGAACGCAGAGAGCGAATATATCGCCTATGTCTCCGAGCAAAATCTCTTGCCCGACACGTCCGGTACGCCCATTCGTCACCCCGACGTCGCCGATGTTTTCGAACAGGATGACAGCGGCGACTACCGGCCGCGTCACAGCCAGATGCACTAAGGACGCCTATCCGGACAACAAAAAAGGCGCAGCCTGGAGCTGCGCCTTGTCTTTTGTGTTGGCCGCTGCGCCGTGCACTATTTCTTCGGCGCGGGCGCCGGAGCCATCGCGGGGGCCGGCGCGCCCGGCGCCTGGCTCTGTTGCCCTTCGAGCTTCTTGCGGGCCTCTTCAGCCTTCTTCTGCAGCTCTTCCTGCAATTTGCGTTGCTGTTCTTCGAATGCCTTCGGGTCGGTCGGCGGCCCGTCATAGGCCTTGGCAAAATCGTTGAGGGGCAGCGGCAGGCTGATCGGCGTGCCCTGCATATTGATCGCCTGAACGATGATGTTTTGTCCCTTCTTCATCTTGGCAATCATGTCATCGGGCACCTGATAATCGGCCATGCAGCCGACCGGGAAACAGATGCTGTAAGGCGATTGAGCCGGCGGGTTCTGATCGATGAGCAAGCGCGTCCCGTGCGAAAGCTGCATGCCGAGCGGGACAGTCACGCGCAACACCTTCGCGCCGCCTTCCGGCTCAAACAGTTGCACGATCGCAACCGGCATTCCGTTTTCCAGTCGGCCATCTTTTGTGATGACGCAGACCTGCTTGTTGTTGGTGTCAGGTCCCTTGCCGCAGACTTTCATCCAAGGCGAATACATGAGTTGCGGCTGTTGTTCGGCGCCGGCCTGTTGTCCTGGCTGCTGCGGGGCTGCCGGCTGTGCGGCAGGCGCCTGCTTCGGAGCGGCCGCCGGCGGTTTGGGGGCCGGCTTCGGCTGCTGGGCGAGCGCGCTCGACCCCATTGCGAAAGCGGCAACAAGCCCCGCAGCCAATGTGGTGGTCAGCGCCCGGCCCCACGGCCGGGCCGATGCGATCCGATAATTCATTTGCATTGTCCCTTGTTCTTGACCGTTCGCGGCCCACCGCCCCCGAACGACGCCTCACAACCGGCTCTCTCCGTGCCAAATACGGCGGGAGCGTGACCTCAATGGGTGCCTGATACCCCAAATCGCGCCTGCAATAAAGCCACGAATGCGCTGAAAATGCAGCCCGGCCGATCATCGAGCCGTGTGGTAAATTCAGGCAAAACCGGAACAAATCGCATCCGACACTTGACCGCGCCGTACTTTCCTTCCGCCGCCCTGACGCAATGGCGCGCGTCCCGGCGGACGGTCATGCTTGGCGCGTTGCTGACCGGTTCCAGCCTTGTCACCCCTCGCGCCATCGCCCAAGCCCCGTCTCACGCCATCGCAATGCATGGCGCACCAGCATGGGGTCCAAATTTTGCCGAACCCGAGCTATGCAAACCCGGACGCTCCTAAAGGCGGGCAACTGGTCCAAGGCGTCCTCGGAACATTTGATTGCCTCAACCCGTTTATCGTGAAGGGACTGCCAGCGGCCAACATTCGTGGCTACGTCATCGAAAGCCTGCTCGCGCGCGGCTACGACGAACCATTTACGCTCTATGGGCTGCTGGCGGAGAGCGTGACAACGGACGCGGCGCGCTCGTTCGTCTCTTTCACCATTAATCCGGCAGCACGTTTCTCGGACGGCAAGCCTGTCACTCCCGATGACGTCATTTTTTCGTGGGAACTGCTACGCGACAAAGGCCGCCCGAACTTTCGTACCTACTACATCAAGGTCACGAAAGCGGAAGCAACAGACAAACACACCGTACGGTTCGATCTGTCGGGCGCCGACGACCGCGAACTCCCGCTGATCATCGGCCTCATGCCGGTGCTGGCGAAACACGCAGTCAATCCAGCAACCTTCGAGAACACCAGCTTCGAGCCATTGCTCGGCAGCGGCCCTTACACCGTCAGCGCGGTCAAGCCCGGCGAAACCGTCACCTTCAGGCGCGATACAAACTACTGGGGCCGTAACTTGCCGATCAACCGCGGCCTCTGGAATTTCGACACCATTCGCTACGACTACTATCGGGATGGCAATACGCATTTCGAGGCCTTCAAGAAGGGCCTCTATGATTTGCGCGTCGAAACCGATCCCGGGCGCTGGCAGACTGCCTACGACTTTCCGGCGCTGCGCGAAGGCCGCGTCGCCAAGGAAGGCTTGCCGTATGGATTGCCAAAGGGGATGCAGGGCCTGGTGTTCAACACCCGCCGTCCGGTGTTTGCTGATATTCGTGTACGCGAGGCCATCCTTCAGTTGTTTGACTTCGAGTGGATCAATCACAACTATTTCTTTGATCTCTACAAGCGCACTGCAAGCTATTTCGACGGCTGCGATCTGTCCGCTCACGGCGTCCCGGCGAATGCGCGCGAGCGCAAGTTGCTTACACCATTTCCAAATGTAGTACGCGCCGACATTATGGATGGCACATGGTCGCCGCCGGTTACCGACGGCTCGGGCCATGACCGCACGAACCTGCGGCAAGCCTTCGCCCTTTTCAAAAGCGCCGGCTATGAACTCAAGGGAACGCAACTCGTTCACGCCGCGAGTGGCCGCCCACTCTCATTCGAAATCCTCACAACCACACGCGATCAGGAACGGCTTGCGCTAGCTTACGTCCGAAACCTGAAGCGCGCCGGCATTGACGCGCGCGTCCGTACAGTCGACGCCACGCAGTTTGAACGCCGCCGCATCAGTTTCGATTTCGACATGATGGAATATCGCTGGGAGCAATCACTGTCGCCCGGCAATGAGCAGCTTTTCTATTGGGGCTCGGCCGCAGCCGACCAGCAAGGCAGCCGCAATTACATGGGCGTCAGGTCCAAGGCCGTCGATGCCATGATCGCCGCAATGCTCGGCGCGACTGAACGGGATGATTTTGTCGGCGCCACCCGGGCTCTCGACCGCGTCTTGCTGTCGGGCTTTTACGTCGTGCCGCTCTATTTTCCACCTGTTCAATGGGTGGCGCGTTGGACGCGAATCGAGCATCCCTCACGGACCTCGCTGTTCGGCTATTTGCCGGAAACCTGGTGGCAAAAGGACCAAAGGTCTTGAGGCCTCGCCCATGATCCTCGGGAAAGCCGGCCGAACGGCCGCCACCGCCGCCACGCTCGATGATCTTTTCCGTCGTGCCGGCGTGAGCCAGCCCGACAGCCTTGCTCTTGCCGACCCGCCCAACCGTGCGGCCTTCACGGATGGCGCACCGCGTCGATTGAATTACGCTCAGGCGGACCGGGCTATATCCGCGGTCGCGGCCAAATTGCGCGGGCTTGGCCTGCATACCGACTCTGTCGTGGCGTTGCAGCTGCCGAACTCGGTGGAAAGCATCGTTACATTTCTGGGCGTGCTGCGTGCGGGCATGATCGCGGCGCCAATTCCACTGCTCTGGCGTCGGCAGGATATTGTTTCCGCTCTCGGTCGTATTGGCGCGCGGGCCATTATAACCTCGTCCCGGATCGGAACGGCCGCACATGCAGAAGTCGCAATGCAGGCGGCGGCGGCCTTGTTCGCCGTCCGCCAGGTGTGTGGGTTCGGGCACGAATTGCCGGACGGAATTGTGCCGCTCGACCACGCTGTTCGGGTCTGCCCAGGTTGATCTGCCAATCGCTTCAGCACGACCCGGACCTGCGGCCGCCCATGTTGCAGCCATCACATTCGATCGCGACTTGCTTCCGGTTGCGCGTAGCCACATCGAGCTCGTCGCCGGCGGATTGGAAACGTTCCTTGAGGCCGATTCTGCTGCGGAGGGGGCGACACTATCGACAATCCCCATCGCCTCATTCGCCGGCATTTCTTTGACGCTCCTGCATTGGCTTTTGTCCGGTGGCTCACTGCACCTTCATCACGGTTTTGATCCGGATGCGTTTGCTGAACAGTGCCGCGACATCAATGGCGGCGCCGTCATGCTGCCCGCCGCTGCCGTCTCCGCGATAGCGGATGCCGGCTCGCTCCATCCGCGTCAAACCGTGGTTGCCCTGTGGCGCGCGCCCGAACGAATAATTTCAGCCAAACCATGGGACGATCCGTCGACAATCGTTGATGTCGCGAGTTTCGCGGAAATCGGGATCGTTGCGGCTCGCCGCGGCCCGAACAACCTTCCCGCCCCGCTCCCGTTCGGCACCGTCAACGCGGCTCGCCGCGTGCCGGGCGCGCCAATCGTGATCGAAACCAACCGCAATGGCGCGGGGATGCTCGCCTTGCGGGGCCGAATGGTCCCGACACATGACTTTTCACTGGGCAGCGAACGCAGTCATGTCTCACACCTCCAGGCTGACGGCGCCGGCTTTATCGACACCGGCTTCTCCTGCCGATCTGACCACGCAGCTCGAGCGCTTCATGTCACAGCACCCCCGGCCGGCACGACGTCTGTCGGCGGCTACAGTTTTCGTCAATCCGATGTCGACGCCGTGGTGGCGCAGGCCGACCCCGATGCAACCATCATCGCGGTGCCTGACGCGGACCTCGGTCAGCGTCTCGCTGGCACTGCGGCAGACGGCTCGGCCCTGTGCGCCGATTTGCTGGCACGGGGCGTTAATCCCCTGATTTGCGGGGCCTTTAAGGCTCGCAACATCGTGGAAGCTGCGAAATTTCAGCCGGGTGTTGACGAGGTATTAATTGCACACGGTTAAGGTGGTGCACATTCTGTAAACCGTGCGTGCGCCTCGATGTCGCTTCAAGGTCCACTGATCGTGGTCGCCGAGCAACCGGCGGCTGACCTGGTCGAAGCGTTGAGCGCCGCTGGCGCATTCCCCATCGTCGAAGCGAAATGGGCTGGTGCGCCGGCCGCTTTTCTCACCGTCAAGCCGGCCGCGATCATCATTGCCGAAACCGGGCCGCCCGCCAACGAGGCCTCGGCGCGCATGCTCTGTTTGCAGATTGCCACACTCAATGGTCCTATTGTGCCGGTGATCGCGCGCGTGCGCGGCGATGAAGATGCAGCCATCCCGATCGCAATGCCGACCGACGCCACGCTGCCCGTCGAACGTATGCTCGCGCGCTTGCAATCGGCCATGCGCGTACGAACACTCCATGCGACTGTTTTGCGCCGCATAGAGCTTTTCGCCTCACACGATGGCCGGCTGCCAATGCTGCCGGTGGGAGATTCGCTCGATGACGCGACCGTGCTGATTGTTGGCCGCGGGCCCTTGTATCCCACGCTCAGTGTCGCCATGGGCGAACGCGCGAAAATCGCAGGCGCACTCAGTGTTGAGGCCGCCGCCAAACATCTTCACGCTCGCGATATCGATGGCGTCGTGGTTGGTGATGGACTTTCTCCGCGCATGGTTGAGGCGTTTCTCACGGTCCTTGCGCAAGAGCCCCGTTTCCGGGACGTCCCTGTGGCCGTCATCGGTGAAGCCCCGCCGGAATTCGCCGAAGCACTGCCGAATATCGACCAGGTTGCCGCCGATCCTGCGCGGCTGGTTGCGCGTATGGTGCCACTGGTGCGGATGCGCGCTTTTGAAGCGCGGCTGCGGCGCATGCTGAAGTCACTCGATACCGAGGGCATGTTCGATCCCGAAACCGGCCTACTGACGCGCGACGCCTTTTGGCACGATCTGGGCAAGGTCGCGTTGGAATCCGCCGATCGCAGCCTCCCGCTTTCGGTTGCGCGCTTTACATTTGATGGCGCCCCCGACGCGCGCGGGAGCCTCGATTCCGCGCGGCTTATGACGCGGCTGATCCGAAACATTGATTTCGCGACACGTGACGAAGAAGGCGCAATTCTCGTCGCCTTCACCCAAACAGATCTGCGCGGGGCGCATGTGTTTGTCCGGCGCCTGGCCGGGGCGCTCAAAAATGCAATGCTCGCGTCGCAAGGTAGTGAACCGTTCACCGCCCACGTGACATTAGCGACACTTAAATCGGGCGATACGCTCGACACCTTGATGATGCGCGTGATGGGTAGCCGCATGGTTGCGGCGGAATAGCCACCGGCCTAGGCTGGCGCCGAAAAAGGAGCCCGCCATGTCCAGCCAGCAGCCTGTTCGCATCGACGTCGTTTCCGACGTGGTCTGCCCATGGTGTTTCATCGGCAAGCGCCGGCTTGAAAAGGCCATCGCGCTCAATCCTGACATTCCGGTCGAGGTGCATTACCGGCCGTATTTTCTCAACGACTGGATTCCACGTGAGGGCATTTCACGTGAGGAATATCTGACATCAAAATTTGGCTCGCCTGAACGCTACAAAGGCATTGCACAACGCGTCGCTGCTGCGGCAGCGTCCGAGGGCCTCACTTACGCCATGGACAAGATCAGCCGTCAGCCCAATACGCTCGACGCACATCGGCTAATCCGCTGGGCGGAAGGTCTCGGCAAGGCTGCCGAGATGAAACAGAAGCTGATGGACCTCTATTTCACCGAAGGCGCGGACCTGACCAATCACGCTGTACTCGTGCAGGCTGCCGCCGATGTTGGGCTCGATGCCGAGGACGTCCGCGCCGCACTTGAAAGCGATCAGGACGTCGCCGAAATCGAGCGCGAAGCGCTAGCCGCCAAGGAGGCCGGGATTGAAGGCGTGCCGTGCTTCATCTTCGGCGGCAAGTTCGCGGTGTCGGGCGCGCAGGCGCCGGAAGATATCGCCGAAGCGATTGCACGCATGGCGCAAGACGCAGACGCCGCAGAGTAGCTCCGGACATCGATATGAAAATCACCGCCGCCGTTGTGCACGAGCAATCGGGCCCGTTTAACGTCGAGGAGATCGATCTCTGCGAGCCGCGTGCCGATGAATTGCTGGTCGAGGTTGTTGCCTCCGGCATGTGTGCGACCGATATGCACGGCCGTGATGCTTATTACCCGACCAAATTTCCAAAAGTCTTCGGCCATGAGGGCGCCGGCGTGGTGCGCGCGGTTGGCTCAGGTGTGACCAAATTCAAACCCGGCGACCACGTGGTCATGGCTTACCCATGGTGCGGCGAATGTCCGAATTGCAAGACGCAGCGGCAAAGCTACTGCTTGCATGCTTTCGATTTGAAAATGAACGGCACCCGGGCCGACGGCTCAACGCTTCACTCGAAGGACGGCAAGCCCGTCTACAGTGCGTTCTTCCAGCAATCCTCATTCGGTAATTTTACCATCGCCAACGACCGGTTCGCTGTGAAAGTTCGTGACGACGCTCCGATCGACCAGGTGTGCGCCCTTGCCTGTGGAGGCCAGACCGGCGCCGGTGCAGTTCTCAATGTGATGAAACCGCGCGCGGGCGACAGTTTTGTCGTGTTCGGGGTGGGCGCGGTCGGCCTTTCCGGCCTGATGGCGGCGAAGATCGCCGGCTGTGATCCGATTATTGCCGTAGACGTGCACGAGCATCGCCTATCGCTCGCGCACAACCTAGGCGCCACGCACACCATCAGCCACAGCGGCAACGCTGATGTAGTTGCGGAAATTCGAAAGATAACAGGCCTTGGCGCGCGATATACGCTCGAAACCTCCGCGCTTCCCATGGTCTTCCGCGAGGCGGTCGATTGCCTCATGCCGGCCGGCACATGCGTGCTGCTCGGGAGCGCACGCAAAGGCACCGAAGTCTCATTTGAAACGCCGTTCCTGCAAAATGGCCGCACGGTGCGCGGCGTCATCCAGGGCGACAGCGTCCCGCAAGAATTCATTCCGCGATTGGTCGATCACATCATGGCCGGCCGGTTCGCGATCGATCGCATGATCACGTTCTACCCGCTTGCGGACATCAACCGCGCCGCGGCCGAGTCAGCCGCAGGCAAGACGATCAAGCCGGTGTTGCGCATGCCGCATTAGGCAGCCTTGGCCTGCTCTGCGATCGAGGCGAGCTTGCGCAATACGGCGGCGGTGCCTTTCAGCCGGTCCTGTGGCAGCGGCCAATCATCGAAGAACACGAGCTGCTGGCCCTTCGCGTTCTTTGGATCGTTGCGCATGCGCACGCCGCTGCCCTGTTCCCGGATAAAGGCGATCAGCCCATCCGGATTGGCGAAGACGTTGTCACGGAAGGCGAGCACGATGCCTTTCGGCCCGGCTTCAACGCGTTCCACATTGGCTCGCCGGCTAAGTGCCTTGATCGCCACCACCTGCAACAACTGCTCGACCTCGACCGGCAGCTTGCCGAAGCGATCGACCAGCTCGGCAGCGACACTTTCGATTTCGTTTTCGTCCTCGATTTCGGCCAGCCGCCGGTAGAGCGCCAGGCGGACCGACAGGTCGGCGACATAATCCTCGGGGATGAGCAGGGCTGCACCGATGGTAATCTGAGGCGACCAGCGATCGGCCGCTGGTGCGGTGATGCCGGCCTTCAGGCTCATCACCGCCTCTTCAAGCATCTGCTGATAAAGCTCGAAGCCGACCTCCTTGATATGGCCGGATTGCTCTTCGCCGAGCAAATTGCCGGCTCCGCGAATATCGAGATCGTGCGACGCCAGCTGAAATCCCGCGCCCAAAGTGTCGAGCGACTGCAAGACCTTCAGCCGCCGCTCGGCCTGCGGCGTGATTTTTTGCTGCGTGGGTAACGTCAGCAGTGCATATGCGCGTAGCTTTGCGCGCCCTACCCGGCCACGCAGCTGATAAAGCTGCGCCAGGCCGAAGCGATCGGCGCGATGTACGATCAACGTATTCGCTGTCGGAATATCGAGACCGGACTCGATGATCGTGGTGGACAGCAGTACATCGTATTTGCCGTCATAGAAGGCCGACATGATGTCATCGAGCACGGTGGGCGGCATTTGGCCGTGCGCAACGGCGACGCGTATCTCCGGGATGTTCTTGTCGAGAAAATCTTTCGAGCCCGCCAGATCCTCGATCCGCGGACACACATAGAACGCCTGTCCGCCGCGATATTTCTCACGCAGCAAGGCCTCGCGGACCGTGATGGGGTCAAAGGGCGACACGAACGTGCGCACCGCCAGACGATCGACCGGCGGCGAGGCGATGATGGACAAATCCCGCACACCGGTGAGCGCCAGTTGCAAGGTGCGCGGAATAGGCGTCGCCGTCAGCGTGAGCACGTGCACTTCCGACCGCAGCGCCTTGAGCTTTTCCTTGTGGGCAACACCGAAATGCTGCTCCTCGTCGACCACCAGCAAAGCCAGATCCTTGAATGTAATTCCCTTGCCGAGCAGCGCGTGCGTGCCGATCACGATGTCGACGCTTCCGTCGGCCAGGCCGGCTTTGACCTTGTTGAGCTCCGCGTTGGGCACCAGCCGCGACGCCTGCGCGACGTTGACGGGAAATCCACGGAAACGCTCGGAAAATGTCTTGAAATGTTGGCGAGCGAGCAACGTGGTCGGCACGACCACCGCGACTTGCTTGCCGCTGATCGCCGCGAGAAAAGATGCACGCAGGGCCACCTCGGTCTTGCCGAAACCGACATCACCACAAATGAGCCGATCCATTGGGCGGCCTGAGTCTAGATCCTTGATGGTCGCATCGATCGCTGCGAGCTGATCGTCGGTCTCCTCGTAGGGGAACCCCGCGCAGAACTCGTCGTAGGCTCCCGGCCCAACCGTTAGACGTGGCGCCTCGCGCAATTGGCGTTCTGCTGCAATCTTGATCAGTTCACCCGCGATTTCGCGGATACGGCTCTTCATTCGCGCCTTGCGCGCCTGCCAGTTTCCGCCGCCAAGCCGGTCGAGCTCGACGTTGGCTTCCTCGGAGCCGTAGCGAGAAAGCAGATCGACGTTTTCGACCGGGAGAAACAACTTGGTATCGTCCGCGTAACGGATCTCGAGGCAATCATGCGGCGCGCCCGCGGCCTCGATGGCCTGCAAGCCGGCAAAGCGGCCAATACCGTGGTCGACATGCACAACGAGATCGCCCGGCGCGAGGCTCGTCGCCTCGGCGATAAAATTCTCGGCACGGCGGGCGGCGCGGCGTGGCCGCACCAGGCGATCGCCGAGGATATCCTGTTCGCTGATGAACGCGGCGTCCTCGGTCTCGAAGCCGGATTCGATGCCGAGCACCGCAAGTGCGACCGTAGGCCTGGGAAGACCCAGCGCCTGCGGCCATGACCCGACCGGCGTCAAATTGTGCAGTTTATGGTCCGCGAGCACGTGACTCATGCGGTCGCGCGCGCCCTCACTCCAGAGCGCGACCGCAACGCGCTTGCCGGCGGCTTGCAGCGCCAATACATGCGCCGTCACTGCCTCGAACACATTCGCACCCGGTTCGGCACGCTCGGCCGCAAAGCTGCGCCCCTGCCGCGCCTGCACGTCGATTGCACCGGAATCCGGCACAGCGAATGGCGTCAACCTGGCGATCGCCGAAGTTTCAAGCCGCCTTTTCCATTCGGATTCGCCAAGATAGAGCCGTTCCGGCGGGAGCGGTTTGTAGGGAGGTGTCACACCCTGTTTCAACGCTTCGTGGCGCGCGTCGTAGTAGTCGGCAATTTGCGTGAAGCGCTCATGCGCGGCGTCTTCGGCCAGATGCTCAAGTGCAAGCGCGGATCCCGGCAGGTAGTCAAAGACCGTCTCAAGTTTCCCGTGGAACAGCGGCAGCCAGTGCTCCATACCCGGATAGCGGCGGCCCTCACTCACGGCTTCGTAAAGCAGGTCGTCAGGCGTCGTCGCGCCGAATTCGGCAACGTAGCCCGTTCGGAAGCGACGGATGGTCTCGGTCACAAGCTGGAATTCCGCGACCGGGACGAGATCCAGACCGCGCAGCTGTTCCTCGCTGCGCTGCGTCTGCGCGTCGAAGGCGCGAATTGTTTCCAGTGCATCGCCGAAAAAATCGAACCGTACCGGCATATCCATACCGGGCGGATAGAGATCGAGAATGCCGCCGCGCACGGCGTAATCTCCCGGCTCGCGGACAGTGGAGGCACGGACATACCCGTTGAGCTCCAGCCACTCGATCACGCCTTGCATCCCGATGACGTTTCCGGGCGCGACCGACAGTGCGTGTGTCGCTACGAATTCGCGGGCGGGCACCCGCTGCAAGGCGGCATTGATCGTTGTGAGTACCACGGACGGCTTATCGCGACCTTTGACCCGCGTGAGTCGCGACAACACCGTCATCCGCTGGGCAACCACGGCCGCATTGGGCGATACCCGGTCGTACGGCAGGCAATCCCAGGCCGGGATTTCCATCACCTCGATATCGGGCCCAAAGAACGTCAGCGCGCGTGACAGCGCCGCCATGCGCTGACCGTCACGACAGATCACGGCTAGTGAGACTGGTGGCGCGTCCTTGCCGGCAGCAATCGCGCGCGCGAGATCCGCAAGTACCAGCCCTTCGGCCCCGTCAGCGACCTGGGCCAAAGTAAGTACCTTGCCTGGCTTAAGTTGCTCGGCGGGTGATTTCACGAACGTCCTCACGCAACGCCCTTCCCGCGAAAATCCCGCAAGCGGCGAAATAACCCGGTTTCGATTTCAGGCGGCGCAGGCTCCATTCCGTTCACCCAGGCAAACATTTGCTGGTCCGGGATCTCCAGCCAGCCCTCAAGCTCGGTGAGCTCGGCCTCGCTCAGGGATGCGAGCTGCCCATCGGCAAAGCGCCCAAGCACAAGATCCATCTCCCGGATGCCCCGATGCCAGCACCGGAACAGCAGCCGGCGCCGGCGTTCATCCAGCCCTTCGCTCGATCTGTTCGTCCCGGTGCTCACCACGTGTCTCCAACGCCAAAAACCCGGACGAGCCGGGCGGGGTTTATATAGAGGGCGAACTTTCGTTTGTCATGGCCGGGCATAGCCGGCCGGAAGGACGGCGTGCTTCGCACGCCTATGTCCCGGCCACGCTTAGGGGACGCACGATGCCCGGACAATCGGGATCACCGGGACAAGCCCGGTGATGACAGGCCTGCAGATGATGCGCCGTTATAAAATCCACTACACTCCCGGCCATGCGGCCTCTGGTCCTCAATCCGCTTTTTGCCTCGCTCACCAGCCTGCCCGGCGTCGGGCCGAAGCTGGAAAAGCTTTACGCGCGCTTGTTCGACCGCGAGGCGCCCCGCGTCGTCGACCTCCTGGTCCACCTGCCATCCGGCGTGATCGACCGCCGCGCCCGGCCGAAGCTGCGTGACGTGCAGGCCGGGCAGGTCGTCACCGTTGCCGTCACCATCGGCAAGCACCGCCCTGGTCCGCCGCGCCGTTCGCGCGCGCCCTATCGGGTCTACGCCAGCGACGACACGGGCGACCTCACGCTGACTTACTTCAATCCGAACCGCGATTATCTGGAAAAGCTGCTGCCGGAAGGTGAAACCCGCTACGTCTCCGGCACGGCCGAATTTTACGACGGCATGTTGCAGATGGTGCATCCCGATCGTGTCGTCGACGAGGCCGGTTTTGCCGCGCTGCCGCTGGTCGAGCCGGTTTATCCACTCACCGAAGGTCTCGCGCTTGGCAATATCCGGCGCACAATGGATGGCGCACTCGGCCGGTTGCCCGATTTACCCGAATGGCAGGATGAGGCTTGGGTTGCACGCGAGCGTTTTCCGACATTTTCCGCAGCGCTTCGCCATTTGCACCGGCCGGCGGAGCCGCACGACATCATGCCAGAGACCCCGGCCTGGACGCGGCTCGCTTATGACGAATTGCTGGCAGGTCAGCTCGCACTGGCTTTGGTGCGCGCGCATATGCGCCGGCAATCGGGCCGCGGCAGCGCCAGCGAGGGACGCCTGCGGGCCCGCATCCTCAAGGCGCTGCCCTACGCGCTGACACATTCGCAACAGAAAGCACTTGACGACATCATTACCGATCTCGCGCGTCCCCAAAGAATGCTGCGGTTGTTGCAGGGCGATGTCGGATCGGGAAAAACCGTTGTGGCGCTCACAGCAGCGGCGGCCGTGATCGAGGCCGGCCGCCAGGCCGCCTTCATGGCGCCGACAGAAATTCTCGCGCGCCAGCATCTCGCCACCATCGCGCCCCTGGCCGAAGCCGCCGGCATCCGTGTCGCCATTCTGACCGGGCGTGAGCGGGGCCCGGGACGCAAGGAGATCCTCGATCGCCTTACGCTCGGCGATATCGATCTCTTAATTGGAACCCATGCACTATTTCAGGAGGACGTGGCCTTTCACGATCTTGCATTGGCTGTCGTGGACGAGCAGCACCGCTTCGGCGTACACCAGCAACTCGCGCTCACGCAAAAAGGCGCAGCGGTGGATGTGCTGGTACTCACCGCAACACCCATTCCACGCACACTGGTGCTGACTTATTTCGGCGATATGGATATCTCCGAATTGCGCGAAAAGCCGCCTGGCCGTCAGCCGATCGACACCCGCACAATTCCGCTTTCGCGCCTCAATGAAGTCGAAGATGCCGTCGGTCGCGCGCTCGCCGACGGAAAACGTGCCTATTGGGTCTGTCCGCTTGTCGATGAATCCGAAAAAATTGATTTGGCCGCCGCGCAAGAACGTTTCGAGGAATTGCGCCGAAAATTCGGAGACAAAGTCGATCTCGTCCATGGACGCATGAAAGGCAGCGACAAGGACGCCGCCATGGCGCGTTTTGCGTCCGGCGAAAAACAGTTGCTTGTCGCCACAACCGTAATTGAAGTCGGCGTGGACGTTCCAGAGGCAACCATCATGGTCGTCGAACACGCCGAACGCTTTGGCCTTGCACAATTGCACCAGCTGCGCGGCCGCATCGGCCGCGGCTCCGGTGCCTCGACGTGTTTACTTTTATACAGGGCCCCGCTCGGTGAAACCGCCAAGGCGCGGCTTGCCATTCTTCGCGAAACCGAAGACGGTTTCCGGATTGCCGAAGAGGATCTACGCCTGCGCGGCGAAGGCGACGTGCTCGGAACGCGGCAAAGCGGCCTGCCGGGTTTTCACATTG
The DNA here is from genome assembly GCA_963815055.1 of uncultured Alphaproteobacteria bacterium. Taxonomy (GTDB): domain Bacteria; phylum Pseudomonadota; class Alphaproteobacteria; order Rhizobiales; family Xanthobacteraceae; genus Pseudolabrys. Next base: position 485,137 of record CAWFEU010000003.1, read on the forward strand.
CGCGGCCTGAAATCCACGGCAAATATCTGGGCGCTGCGCGCGACGATGCAGCCCTCATCCTGTCGCGCGATGCGACGCTCGCGACGCCGCGTGGCGAGGCCTTGCGGCACTTACTCTATCTCTTCGGAAAAGACGAGGCGATCAAGCTGATCCGCGCGGGATAGCCTACTCTACGGCTTCTTTTTTCCGCTTTGCCCGCGCCGCCTTCGCGGTGGCGGCAAGCGAGGCCAGCTTTTTCTGCGCATCAGCGTCAGGCTGAACCATTCCCGCGGAAATCAAAAGCGTCATCGCGTTTTCGACGGATATGTCGAGCTCGATGAGATCCTTGCGTTTGACATAGAAGAAAAAGCCCGTGGTTGGGTTGGGTGTGCAAGGCATGAAGGCCGATACGTGCTCGCCTTGCGGCAACTTCTTCGTCAGATCCGTACTGGGCGGCTGCGAAAGAAAGACCAGCGACCACATTCCTGGCGCAGGAAATTCCACCAAGGCCACTTTGCGGAAACTTGAGCCTGTTTTAGAAAACAGCAACTCAAAGATCTGCTTCATCGTATTGTACACCGGCCGCACAATCGGCATGCGATTGAGCAGGCTTTCGCCGAGTTCAACCAGCGTGCGGCCGACAAGGTTGGCGGTAAGAAATCCGAGGAGGGTCAGAACGACAAACGAAATGATGAGACCTGTCCCGGGGATTGGCCAGGGTAGATAACTCTCAGGCCGGTAGGCGGGCGGAATGAGTGGCCGCACGAAATCATCTGCCCAGGTGATGATCGACCAGATCAGCCAGGCCGTAATCGCCAATGGCCCGGCCACCACCAGGCCGGTGAGAAAATAATTTCGGATGCGGCCGGCAAAACTGGTTTGCGAGGCCACTACCTTCACCGGCTCGGCTGACGGCGTAGCCGCGCCGGAGCCTTGGTCGACGTCTGTCATGATGCCAGTCTATTCCACCGTGACCGATTTCGCGAGGTTGCGTGGCTGGTCAACGTCGGTGCCGATGGCCGCGGCTGTATGGTAGGCAATCAGCTGCACTGGAATAGCATAGACCAGCGGTGTGACGGTCGAGGCCATATCCGGCAAAGTCAGTGTTTCGACCGACTCGATGGTGGCCTCCTTGGCGCCACGCGGATCGGTCAGCAGGATGATCTTGCCGCCACGCGCCGCCACTTCCTGCATGTTCGACACCGTCTTGTCGAAAACACGGTCATACGGCGCAATCACGATCACCGGCATAGTTTCGTCGATCAGCGCAATTGGCCCGTGTTTGAGTTCGCCGGCGGCATAACCTTCCGCGTGAATGTAGGAAATTTCCTTGAGCTTGAGCGCCCCTTCCAGCGCGATCGGAAAGCTCGTGCCACGGCCGAGGTAGAGAACATCACGGACCTTGGCGAGGTCGTGCGACAGACGCTCGATTTGCGGTTCAAGCGCGAGCGCGGACGCCATCAACCGCGGCACCTCGATCAGCACATGCACCAGTTTCTGTTCGTCAATTTCCGACAATTCGCCGCGCGCGCGGCCAGCCGCAATGGCAAGACATGCAAGCACGCTGAGCTGGCAGGTGAACGCCTTGGTGGATGCAACACCGATTTCCGGCCCCGCCAGTGTTGGCATTACCACGTCGCTTTCACGTGCGATGGTCGAAGTCGGCACGTTGACCACCGAAAGGATGTGCTGTTTGTTCTCCTTCGCGTAGCGCAAGGTTGCCAGTGTGTCGGCGGTCTCGCCTGACTGCGAAATAAATATTGCAAGATCGCCGGCCTCAAGCGGCGCGCCGCGATAGCGGAATTCCGACGCAATATCGATCTCGACCGGCAATTGGGCAAAGCGCTCGAACCAGTATTTTGCAACCAATCCCGCGTAGAAGGCGGTACCGCACGCCGAGATCGACAGGCGCTTGAGTTTTTTCCAGTCGAACGGAAGTTTGCCGGGCAGCGCGACGCGCTCGTTCACCATGTCAATGTAGTGAGCCAGCGTATGACCGACCACTTCCGGCTGCTCGTGAATTTCCTTGGCCATGAAGTGCTTGTGGTTGCCTTTGTCGACCATCTGCGCCGAGGCCGTCGATTTCACAATGGGCCGTTCGACTTTGCGCCCCTGCTCGTCGCGGATGTCGACACCCTTGCGCGTCAGGACCGCCCAATCGCCGTCTTCAAGGTAACTGATCGTGTCGGTGAACGGCGCGAGCGCAATCGCATCCGAGCCGAGATACATCTCCCCTTTTCCATAGCCGATGGCGAGCGGCGATCCTTTGCGCGCGCCAATCAGCAGATCGTCCTTGCCGGTAAAGAGGAACGCCAGCGCGAAAGCCCCGCGCAATTGCTTGAGCGCCGCCGCGACAGCATCTTCCGGGGTCTTGCCGCTCTTGAGTTCCTCCGTGACTAGGTGCGCGACAGCCTCGGTATCGGTGTCGCTGACGAACTTATTGCCACGCTTGGTGAGTTGTTCGCGCAGCTCACGAAAATTTTCGATGATGCCATTGTGGACGACCGCTACCAGATCGGTGGCATGTGGATGTGCATTGTCTTCGGTCGGACGTCCGTGTGTCGCCCATCGTGTATGACCAATGCCGATAGTGCCGCCGAGCGGCTCCTGCGCGAGCCGGGCTTCGAGCGCATTCAACTTGCCTTGCGCACGACGGCGATGCAGTGTGCCGTGATCGAGCGTGGCGACGCCCGCCAAGTCGTAGCCGCGGTACTCAAGCCGCTTGAGCGCGTCGACCAGTCGGCCAGCGACTGGTCTGGTTCCTAGTATCCCGACAATTCCACACATCCGCCTGGATCACCCCTTTATCCACCACTCATCGTGTAGCTGCCGCCGGCACGCTTAAGGAAGTCAAAACCCGTTTCGCAGTGTGACAGCCCGCGCAATCCCGACGGACTATGAACGCGCCCTAGCTATTTTTTCGGCTTCTTCTTGGTAAGGTTTTTGCCCAAGGCTTTCACCTGCCGCAAGCGCTTTGCCCAGCCTTCCTTAACAGCCTGTTTGGCACGAGCGATCGCAAGCGCGCCGGCGGGAACATCCTTGGTGATGATGCTCCCGGTGCCGATATAAGCGCCATCACCGATCTTAACGGGCGCGACCAGCGCCGAATTCGCGCCGATGAATGCGCCTTTGCCGATATCCGTGCGATGCTTGGCGACACCGTCATAATTGCATGTGATGGTGCCCGCGCCGAGATTGGCATCAGCGCCCACACGCGCATCACCGATGTAGGCGAGATGTTTGGCCTTGGCGCCTCGCTCCATCTTGGTCTCTTTCACCTCGACGAAATTGCCAACCTGCACATCCTGGCCAAGGTCCGCGCCTGGCCGAAGCCGCGCAAACGGACCAACGCGCGCGTTTTTGCCGACATGCGCTCCTTCGAGATACGAGAATGAATAGATCATTGCGCCGTCATCAACCGTGACGCCAGCCCCGAACACCACATTCGGCTCGATCGTGACGTCCTTGCCGAATTTGGTGTCGGCTGAGAGAAAGACCGTTTCGGGCGCGGTCATGGTCACGCCGGCGTCCAATGCCGAAGTGCGCAGCCGTTTCTGCAATACGGCTTCCGCTTCGGCGAGCTGCGCTTTAGTATTGATACCGCGCACGTCATCCTCCAGTGTTTCGATGGCAACTGCCTTCAAGCCCATCTCCCGGGCAATCGCAACCGCATCGGTAAGATAGAATTCACCCTTGGCATTGGTATTGCCAATGCGTTTGAGAATGGCGAGCGCATGCTGACCGGCGATCGCCATTAATCCGCCATTGCAGAACACGATCTTCCGTTCTTCGGGCGTGGCGTCGCGATCTTCCCGGATCGCCACCAGTTCTTCACCGCGCATTATGAGCCGTCCATAGCCGCGCGGGTCAGCTGGCTTAAATCCGAGAACTGCCACGGCAATTCCTTCCGCGAGCGCACCCCGCAAATTTGAAAGCGCTTCGGCGCGCACCAACGGTGTATCGGCGAAAATCACCAGAACGTCGTCGGCACCGCTCCCGATCGCCTTGGCAGCGGAAAGAACCGCATGGGCAGTGCCACGACGTTCCCGTTGCTCGAAAATCTGCGCCTTTGGCGAGCGCTTGAGCGCTTCCGCCGCTACGGCGCCTTGATCCGGACCAACCACAACAGCCAGATTGCCGGTCCCGGCAGCGGTCGCAGCCTCCATCACGTGCGCGAGCAACGATTGCCCGCCCAACACATGCAACGCTTTCGGCTGCGCCGAGCGCATGCGCGTGCCCTCGCCGGCTGCGAGCACGATCGCAAGACATGTTCGTCGAGGCATCCGCCTTGGCTCGCGCTTTCGCTGTAGTTGTGGGCATCCCATAGCCGAGCCGGTGCATCGGCAAAAGAGGACTGCCAAATCCCGGTCAATTCGCCCGGCAGAAGGCATGATTTGCCGGATTCTGCTAACGTTTTCAATGATTCGTCCCATCGAGGCGCCTAATGGCGACTGAACAGACGCCGCTGGAACCCGAACTGCGCGGGCCGCGCCGGCGCAGCCGCGAATTCAACGCGCTTTTGTGGCTGGGCGGCTGGGGCGGCGCCGCAGCCATCGCATTGACGGCCTTGGCCATCGCAAGCCAGACCAAGACCGCAGCGGAACGCTTGCGCCAGATCTTTGCCATTAACGAGCCCGCCGCCATCGCACAGATGCCGCCGCGCGTGAGCCAGCTCGAGTCCAGTGTGCAACTTCTGACCGTGCAAGTGCGGGCACTCACGGTCGAGCGCGATCGGCTGGCCGGGCGGATTACACTTCTGGAAAGCAGTATCGACGACATGACTGGCGCCATTAAACGGCAGGCGGCTGCCACTGCTGCCGCCCTCGCCGCAAAATCGACACCTCCGGCGCCGAGCGCACCTTCCACAACAACACCCACCGCCAGTACGTCCATTGCCGCGGCGCCCGTCGCACATTCGCCAGCGACGTCGGCCGCAGCTGCACCAAAGGCGGATGCGTCGAACGCGGCCGCCGTGCCGATGCCGCCTGTCCGTGTCGCGTCCGTCGCGGCAAGCGAGCCTCCTCCATCCGCCGGTGCTCAAAACGAATTTGGGCTCGACCTCGGTGGCGCCGCGACGTTGGATGGGATCCATCAACGCTGGCTGACGGTGAAAGCCAATTTCGGTCCTCTGCTGAGCGGCATGTATCCGCTCGCCGCCCGAGACCATCGAGCGGCAACGTCCGGTTATCGCCTGGTTGTTGGGCCTTTGCCGAACAGCCCTGCAGCGACCGGCCTTTGCGCGCATTTTGCGGCCGCGCGCACCGCCTGCAAATCGGTTAAATTCGACGGCGAGCAAATCTCGGAGCGCTGATTGTCGCGGCACCGATGCGTCGGCATAATGCGCTCATGAAATTGTTTCTGCCGAGTGCACGCGCGACCAATTGGCTTCTGGCAATCGGTTTTTGCGCGTTAGGCTACGCGCTCTACATGCGCTATCTTGCAGTCGAGCAGTCCCCCGTCGGCCTTGCCTGTCAGGCGGGGTTGAACACGTGGCTCTGTGTCACGCGGCAGATTACCATTGCGCTTTTCACCTACTCGGTATTCGGCTGGTTTGCCCTGATCGTTGCGGCGCTAAATTTATTGCGCCCATCGCTGATGCTTTTCGGAGTGGCACTCGCGGCCGCTTGCTGCGGAATCGTGCTCTATAATACTACCTTGTCTGCGCTGGCCGCCGGTCTCCTGGTGCTTAGCTTCGCGCGTCGCGCACCAGAGCCAGAGTGATTGCGAAGGCCGCGAGAGCCGCACACGTCCACAGCGACTGCCAGTTGGCGAACCCTTCGTTGAACACAATATAAAAGACCGACAGGCCGAGCGCGACCGCGCCCACTGTTTCCGCAACGCCGCGCGAACCTTTCGGCCGCGTCACGATCAATCTGTGCATGAGAAACGGAGCAACCGCGGCGGTCAGCGGGGCAAAGGGAAAGTCGCGGTAGCGCGGATCGAAGACGAGTCCGAGAGCCACGACGAATGCGAGCAAGAACAGGGCAATTGATATTACGCCGACCGCCAACGCGAAAGAGTCTCCCACCCTTTCCCTCTTTGGACCGAGCAAGCGCGCGAAGCTCGGCGCAGGAATCCCACGCATGATGGCCGCGCTCATTGCCGGAGGCGCGGTGATGGCGACTGCTGCGAGCGCTACCGATCGCACCCAGCCGCCGATCCCGAGGCTTTCTATCGGGATATTTTCTATTGTCCAACCGAGCAAGGTTCCTCCCACAAAGGCATTCGCGCTTACTGCCAGCCACAGCGAAAGACGTGCGTCTTTCGTGCGGACGAGGATTGCCGCGCCAAAAACAATCGCTGCGAATATAATTCCGCCGACGCCCTGCCAGAGCCAGAGCGGGTGGTTGGAAATACCCGGCGCGCCTGAAAATTTCGGAGCGCGCGTTGTGGCCTTGAATAGGCCCCAGTGTCCGCCGACGGTGCCTTCGAGAGCGCGTTTCCAAGGTTGGTCGAACGCTTCAATAATGTTGACGTTGAAGTGTTCGCGCTTGCTCAGCGCCAGGACATCCAGAATAACGCGCGCCTGATTGACTGGCGACGGCAGAGCACCATCGCGCATGCGACCGGCGCTGGGCCATCCTACTTCACCGATCAAAACCTCCTTCCCCGGAAATGCGTTGACCACTTGTTGGCGGATCGCCTCCACATGCGCCACGGCATCGCGTGCCGAAACCGGAAAATCCTCCCAATAGGGCAAAATATGAAATCGTGATGAAATCAACGACGTTCGCGATTTCTGTATTGCGTAGCCAGAATTCCCAGACGTCCGCATACGTGACCGGTACTTTTACGCGCGCCTTGATTGCACGAATGGTACTGGCGAGATCAGTCGCTGTCATTTCACCGCGCAGCAGCACCTCGTTGCCGATCACCAGGGACCGGATTGTGCCGGGGTATTTATTGGCAAGCGCGATCGCTGTCTCGATCTGGTAGGCGTTCTTCGGCTGGCTGCTTGACAGCCAGAGCCCCTGCATGACCTTCAGGCCATGCTTTGCCGCTATTCCTGCGATCTGATCCAAACCGAAATCAACCGAATATGTACGCACGCATTCCGTGATTTGGGCGAGGCGTGCCAGGTCATCCTCGATCTGGGCCGCCGGTATCATGGTTGATGGATCGAGCGGAGTTCTGGCTGCCCCTAAAAGGAGTGTAGGACACACAATAGAGCTTCTCAGGGCCCGATTGGGTGCGGGGAATCGGCACTGGACCGCCCAGCCAGGCCCAGGCCCCGCTTATGGCCATCGCCGTGAGGAGGAAGCAGGCGAACGCGTGACGCATTATGGACCCGATCAGCCATTGGCGGCGGGACGGGCTTATCGTGGGTAACCGCCCCTGCCAAGCCGCCGATTTGCCGAGCGTCTTAAGCAAGCGAAACGGTTAAGCTGGACAAAAGCCGTCAATTGGGGCCAATTCTTGTAATTCGATTTTTCAGGTCAGGCGTACCGCCGGATCAAGGGGGCGGATTTACAAGGTAAATCACCGCCGTATTAGCGTCCCAATCGGGTCCCACACAGGGCTGCAGGACGGGCGTACGGACAAGATCAAACATCCGACGGGGACTATGCGTTTCACTATCAGGTTGCGTCAGGTTTTTGCCGTGCTTTGCTGCATGGCGGCCTTTGGTTTCAATGGTCCGACCGTCTTCGCGCAGAGTGGTGGTAACGGCAAGCCGCCCGAACCGCAAAAGCCAGCAGCTGACACCGCCAAGGAAAGTCAGAAGAAGATCGACGAAATCGCGGAGGCCGCGCGGCTACTGACCGGCCCGGCGGGAAACCCGGAATGTGTCTGGCTTGGACGTCGGGTCGTCAGCCTCCTCTGGCGTGACGATCTCGACACCGCCTTTCGTCATCTCGACTTGTACGATCGCTTCGGCTGCCCTAGCGCCCACATTCAGGCCACCTTCCGCTGCCTCGTCCGGCAGGGAAACATCGATCCCAAGGCCCAGGAAACGCTTAACGGCCGGGTGCATGCCTGTTGGCTGAACCCAGGTCTGGAGCCAACCCCGGCGGCCGAAGCCGCCCAACCTCCGGCAGCAACTTCGGGCGGAACTACCCCGCGCTGAAACGCGTTGCCACTCGGAGAAATTTCGTCGGGCAACATGCGTCTGCCTAGGATTTGCCATGACTGGTGATTACTTGAATATCCACCTTATGCCGCGCTACGCTGCATCCCTGCAGACGGAGTATCGGCTGAGCCCAGGGGACGGGTTCGAGGGTCTGCAATTCTGCCCCGGTTGGTATTGAGTTCTATGCGCACCGTTGCTGCCGTCGTCGCCCTCGTGGCGTGCGTGCATGCCGGGTTGTGGGCACTAATGCGCGACAATGTTCGCGCCCCCAACTTCGACGGCCAGCTTGCGAGCGTTTCCTACGCACCATTTGGAGGTTCGGTACATCCAGACGCCGGCGGCAAGGCGGAAGCCGCGCAAATTCGTGCCGATCTCAAGATGCTGGCGCCGGTGACGCGCGCAGTTCGTACTTACTCCGCGACTGGCGGTGTGGAGCTCGTTCCTGGCATCGCATCCGAGTTCGGATTGCGCGTTACGGCCGGTGCATGGATCGACAAGAATCAGGATCGCAACGAGCGCGAAATTCGATCCGTAATTGATCTCGCCAAGCGGCACAGCAACATCAATGGCGTCATCGTTGGCAACGAAACGATTTTCCGTGGCGAACAGAAAGTCAGCGATCTCATCCAGATGATTCAGCGCGTAAAGCGCTCGACCAACGTTCCAGTGACGACCGGTGAAATCTGGCACGTCTGGATTGAACATCCGGAACTGGTATCCGCGGTCGACTACATCGCGGCTCACATCCTGCCGTACTGGGAAGGCTTCTCTGAGCAACAGACGGTCGATCAGGCAATCCTGATCTATGACAAGCTGCGTCAGGCTTACCCCGGCAAGCGTATCGTGATCGCCGAGTTCGGCTGGCCGAGCGCAGGATACAATATGCACAATGCTAACCCGGGCCGCATTGAGCAAGCCGTGCTGCTACGCGACTTTGTGACCCGCGCGGATGCTTATGGCATCGACTACAACATCGTCGAAGCAATCGACCAGCCCTGGAAAACTTTCGAAGGCGGCGTCGGTCCTTACTGGGGATTGTTCGACGCCTCGCGTCATCAAAAGTTTGACTGGACCGGCCCGATCACGGACCCCAATCATTGGCGCCTTGCCACGATCGCAATCCTGGTGAGCATCCTTTTATCCCTACCATTGCTCGCCATGAGTACCGTTACGCTGTGGCAGGCGGCGCTGCTCGCCGGCGCGGCCAATGTGGTCGGCGCATGGTTTGCGGAGGTGTTTGGATTCTGGAACGGACATTATTTCGTGCCGGGCTCCGCATTTGCACTTGGCCTCGGCATTATCCTGCTGATTCCATTGATCGTCATCGCGCTCGCGCGCATCGAGGAAATCGCGGCGATTGCTTTCGGCCGCAAGCCGCTTCGGCTGGTCGCAAGCCCGCCGCTTGCGCCAAAATCCGCATTGCCGAAAGTTTCAATCCACATCCCGGCCCACAACGAACCGCCCGAGATGCTGAAGCAGACGCTCGATGCGGTCGCGCGACTGGATTACGCGAACTACGAATGCGTGGTTGTCATCAACAACACGCCGGACCCCGCATTGTGGCTGCCGATCGAGAAGCACTGCCGTGCGCTCGGTGAACGCTTCAAGTTCGTGCGGGCGGACGAGATCGTGGGCTTTAAGGCGGGCGCGCTTCGTCTTGCTTTAGTCCATACGGCGGCTGATGCCGAAGTTATTGGCGTGATCGACGCGGACTACGTGGTTCATCAGGACTGGTTGCGGGATCTCGTTCCGCTGTTCCGCGACCCGACCGTCGGCCTGGTGCAGGCGCCACAAGATCATCGCGATGGCGACCGCAGCGTGATGCACCACGCCATGAACGGAGAATATGCCGGGTTTTTCGACATCGGCATGGTTCAGCGCAATGAAGCCAACGCCATCATTGTACACGGCACGATGTGTTTGATTCGCCGCGCCGCCATTGAGGCTGCCGGCGGCTGGTCAAGCGACACGATTTGCGAGGACACCGATCTCGGCCTGACCTTGCTCGAGCTTGGCTGGCAAGCGCATTACACCAACAAGCGGTACGGTCACGGCCTGCTGCCGGACAGTTTCGAGGCCTACAAGAAACAACGTCACCGCTGGGCCTATGGCGGGTTCCAGATTCTGAAGAAGCACTGGCGACGCTTCCTGCCGGGAGCGAGCCGGCTGACCCGCGAGCAGAAGCGCGAGTTTGCGCTCGGCTGGCTCAATTGGCTGGGCGCGGAAAGTATCGGCGTCGCCGTTGCAATCTTGAATATTTTGTGGGTGCCGGTGGTATCGTTCCTCGACATCGCTGTGCCTGACCGGATCCTGACGGCGCCGATCATTGTGAGCTTCATCGTGTCGGTCGCCCATTTCACGACGCTTTACCAACTGCGCGTGCGCCCCCGCAAAGGTCAGATGCTCGGGGCGGTGCTTGCGGCGATGTCGGTGCAGTGGACGGTGGCTCGCGCCGTAACCCTTGGCCTGGTCAAGGATCACCTGCCGTTCGTGCGCACGTCCAAAGGCGGCATGCGGCGCTCGGCCGACTTCCATGCGTTCTGGGAAGCGATCCTGGCGGGCCTGCTCCTTCTCGGCGCAGTCGTGCTCTACACTTTCAACGTCAAGGAAATCCACGAAATCAATATTTTCGCCATCGTTCTCGTTGTGCAAAGCCTGCCGTTCATTGCTGCAGTCGGGCTCGCCGTGATCGAGCGCACGCGCCTGAACGAATTCGCTTATTGGCGCAGCCTCGAAGCCCGCGCCGCCGGACTCCTGCCGGTCACCCGGCGGACCGCGACGATCGTCGAAGTCGGCGCGCTCAACTCCGGCGCCCAAGCCCGGCGAATTGGTTCAATAGTCGGTTGAGCTAGTCCGCCAGCGCGGTTTCAACGAGTTTCACCCAATACGATGTCCCGAACGGGATCGCCTCGTCGTTGAAATTGTAGGACGGGTGATGCAATCCGGCACTATTGCCGTTTCCAATCCAGATGAAGGCGCCGGGCCGCGCGTTGAGCATAAAAGCAAAGTCCTCGGCCCCCATCATCGGCGGCAATGCGTGGTCGACTTTATCCGGCTCCGGCAATTTCGCCGGCAACTGACGCGGCAAATTCCGCCTGTTGCCCGTGATTCACCAGAACCGGATAGCCGCGGCGATAGGTCAGCCTGGCGGTCGCGCCATAGGCCGCCGCCGTGTTCTCCACCACGACATGCAAACGTTTCTCAAGCAGATCGCGCACCTCCGGCGCAAGACTGCGCGCGGTGCCGCGCAGCTGGACGGTCTGTGGAATGACGTTGTCGGTATTGCCGGCGCGAAACATGCAGATCGAGACCACGGCCGATTTCAACGGGTCGACATTGCGCGAGACCACCGATTGGATCGCATTGATGATCTGCGCACCGACAAGCACAGAGTCGATGCCGAGATGCGGCCGCGCCGCATGGGCGCCTACGCCCTCGATATCGATTGTGAGCGCATCGGCCGCCGCCATCACGGGTCCGGCGCGGATGCCAAAGGCTCCCACCGGCATCCCCGGATAATTGTGCATGCCATAGACTTCACCGATGCCGAAACGATCAAGCATCCCGTCGTCGAGCATCGCCTTCGCGCCCGCGCCGCCCTCTTCGGCTGGCTGGAAGATCACCACCGCCGTGCCGGCAAAGTTGCGGGTGTCGGCGAGATAGCGCGCCGCGCCGAGCAGCATGGCGGTGTGGCCATCATGGCCGCAGGCATGCATCTTGCCAGGGACGGTTGACTTGTACGGAAGATCGTTGGCCTCTTCGATCGGCAGCGCGTCCATGTCGGCGCGCAACCCGATCGTCTTGCCTCCGGCAGCCTTACGTCCGCGAATGACGCCGACCACGCCGGTTCTACCGAGGCCGGTGACCACCTCGTCGCAACCGAAGGCTTTCAGTTTCTCGGCAACCGAGCCGGCCGTTCGTTGCACGTCATACATCAGCTCCGGATGCATATGCAGGTCGCGCCGCCAGCCGGTAATCTCGCTGTGCAGATCGGCGACGCGGTTGACGATTGGCATGGCTCTCTCCGGACGGCATCGGGCCGCGGCAATAGTCTAGCAAATATCGAACGTTGCGCGAGTTCAAGAACGACGATCGGCGCCTATTGACCGGGCAGGCTGCCGCCCCTACACAGCGCCAAGCGCATGGCTTCTGAACGATGGATACCGGGTTATCAGGCAAGCCAGTGCGCCGGGTGACGAGCGCGTAGCTCAGGCGGTAGAGCAACTGACTTTTAATCAGTAGGTCGAGGGTTCGAGTCCCCTCCGCGCTCACCAATTTCGCGGCGACCGGTTCACAAAATCGTCGAAAATTTGTTCGCCGCAATGCACGCGCCATTACTCAAAATTCCGTGAATGACTCCAAACGGCGCGCGTTTCAGGCAAAAACTCACGTGCAGACAATGCAATTTGTGTCGCAAAAGTTTAGCGATCCGGCCACCACAGTTTCACCAAAGCGTCTCTCCATCGCCATGATGCGCCTTTACTCCGGGGCGAGATCGACGGAACAGAAGGAGCCATGACATGCAGCTTCACAGCCATCGGGCGAAGCTCGCCGCCATACGCACCTTCTCTACCCCCATGCGTTGCCCTCACTGCGGGGACTGGATGGTCGCCCCTGTCTCATCGGAATTCGTGGAAGGCGGCGAGATCCGCCACCATTGGGAATGCGACGGCTGTGGCGAATTCACCAGCAGCTCCATCCCCCTCACGGCACATTGAAGGCCGGCCCGCTGGAATAAGTGCTAGATTTGAGTGTTCGCCTCAATGTCTTGCACTTTGCCTTATTCCCATGGGAGGAACTTTATGACGACGTCGTTCCTGCGGTCGGGATTGACCGCTCTCGCCTGCGCCGCCGCGTTCGCTGTTGCGAGCCCCGCGATCGCCGCCACGGTCAACCTGAAGGCCGATCTTAAAGCCGCCAGTGAAGTGCCGCCGACCGATAGCAAGGGTAGCGGCTCGGTCACCGCGACCTTCGATACCGCCAGTAAGAAACTGTCCTGGAAAGGCACCGTCTCTGGCCTGACCGGTCCGGCCACGGCAGCCCATTTTCATGCCGGCGAAGTCGGCAAGAATGGCGGCGTCGTCATTCCGATTACCGGCGCCGACAAAGGTGCGTTTGAAGGCTCCGCCACCCTTACCGACGCTCAAACTGCCGATCTGATGGCCGGCAAGTGGTACGTCAATGTCCATACCGCCGCGAACAAAGGTGGCGAGATCCGCGGCCAGGTCACCAAATAGGCGCCGCAGGGCCCCCGGAACATCCCTCCGACAACCGCCCGCCGGTCCCTTGCCGGCGGGCTTTTAAATTGTGGATGCGCTCTTTGCCTCCGGGGCGCGCTGGTTTTATGGTCGCCACGGTATTGGTTTGCGTAAAGTGAGGTCGTGCCGATGGCTCGTGCGAATGGTGGTTCTGCTCCCTTTTTGATCTCCGGCGGCGGAATTGGGGGTCTGGTCACGGCCTATGCGCTGGCCCACCATGGTTTTCCCGTCCGGCTGTTTGAACAATCCCCTGAATTCCGTGAGGTTGGGGCCGGCATCCAGCTCGGGCCGAACATTTTTCGTGTCCTGGAGAAAATCGGTCTAAAGGATGCCGTCCTCGCCGACGCGCATCGCCCGCCGGCGCAGGAAATGCGCAACGCGCTGACCGGCGATCTCATTGCCAATATGCCGCTCGACGCAAAGTTCATCGAGCGCTTCGGTCAGCCTTACGGCGTCACCCATCGCGCCGACATCCATGGCGCATTCCTGAAGGCCTGTCAGGGCAGCAACCTGATCACGCTCGAAACCAGCCGGCGCGTCGATGCTTTCAAGGATCACGGCGACCACGTCGCGGTGACGCTCAACAACGGTGAAACCGTCGAAGGTTGCGCATTGATCGGCTGCGACGGGATGTGGTCGAAAGTACGCGACACTATTGTCGGCGACGGAAAGCCCCGCGTCTCCGGTCACATTGCCTATCGCGGAGTGCTCAGGCGCGAGGAAGTGCCGAAGGACCTCTGGCGGCCCGACGTCGTACTGTGGGCTGGCCCTCGCACGCACTTCGTGCACTACCCGCTGCGTCGGGGCGAACTCTACAATCTGGTCGCCGTTTTCCACTCCGACCACTACGAAGAAGGCTGGAACGCCGAAGGCGCCAAGGACGTGATGTGGCAACACTTCAAGATGCAGGTGCCCCAGGTCACGCGCATGCTCGAATTGATTGACACCTGGCGCATGTGGGTGCTGTGCGATCGCGAGCCCGTCAAGAACTGGAACAAAGGACGCGTCACCCTCCTCGGCGATGCCGCTCACCCGATGTTGCAGTATCTCGCCCAAGGCGCCTGCATGGCGACCGAGGATGCCGTGGTCCTCGCGGAAAAAGTTGCGCAAAAACCGGACGATCCGGCGGCCGCTTTTGCGGCTTACACTCAGGACCGTTATTTACGCACCGCGCGCACACAGATCATGGCGCGCGTGTACGGCGAATTCTATCACGCGCGTGGTGTGACCGCGGAATTGCGCGACATGGCAGTCGGCGGCCGCACCAACGAGCAGGCGATCGACGGCATCGCCTGGCTTTACGGCGGTCCGTAGCGAAAAGTATCTTCGCTACCTGGACGATTCCTTGTCGGGCCGGTACTTGGTCTCCGGCTTGAGGCCTTTGCGTTTCAATTTTTCGCTGATCTTGCCGTTGTCGAGATAGCGGCCATGTGCCGCGCGCTTGGCCGCGTCGTCCCACTGCGGCAGCCAATCGCCGAGTGAATAGCCGAACCACGGCGCTTGCGGCCGCAAGGGCCTGAAGCCGAGTTCCTGCCAGATCGCCCTGGCGCGCTCCATATATTCCTGCTTCGGCAACGCCAGCGGCGGCAGGTCGCCTTTCATGGTGGCATCCATGAGCATGGTCGAATCTTCTTCCAGGTCATGCTCGCGCTTGGGGCCGTGGCCCTGCCCGCGATGCGGCACCAGTTGCACGTCCTCGATCGGGTTCATCCGATAGGCCATCGCCCAGAGCAGTGCGTCGGCATTGTCGACGTCGATATCCTCGTTCACGGCGATGCAGATCTTGCCGCAATCGCCCTTGAAGAATGCGGCACCCTTGAGCGCACGCCAGACTTCTGTACGGGCAACGCCTTTCTCAAGCGTGATCACCGTGACCCGCAGCAGCCCGGTCAGAGGCTCGTGCAACGCCACTTTCTTGACGCCCTTGATCCCGAGCGTGTTGCGCAAGTGCGCTGTAAACAACGGCTCATAGGCCACGCGTTTGATCACGCTCGATTCGCTGGGCGCCACCTGGCTGATATAAGACGGGATCACCGGCTTCTTGCGGTGCGTAATGGCGGTCACCCGCATCGGCATGTTGAATTCCTCGAGGGCGACATGGCCGTGCGATTCACCGAATGGCGCTTCGGGCTCGAGGTATTCGGTGTCGATTAATCCCTCGATGACGATTTCGGATTCAGCCGGCACGGTCAGGTCGACGCTGCGCGCGCGGACGATGTTGATCGGTCCGCCGGCGAGCCCGCCAGCCACGGTCATCTCGTCAACGCCGATTGGAAGCTTCTGTGGCCCCATGAACGCGACATAAGGCGGGCAGCCAAGCACGATGGCGCAAGGCATCGGCTCGCCGCGCTTCTGGTATTTGAGATAGTGCTGGTAGCCGCCGGCGCCGCCAACGCGGGTCGCCATGCGGACCACCAGCCGGTCAGGCGCCTTCAGGGCAGCGCGATAGGTGCCCATGTTTTGCACCCCGGTGTCGGGATCGCGCGTGATTACGTTGGTCGCCGTCAATGTCGGCGCGCTGTCGAACCCGGGCGTCGAAACGGGAATCGGCAGCCGATCAAGACCGTTGCCGATCTCCTTGAGTGCCTCGCCCTCGAGCACGACCTCATGGCACACCGCCTCATTGACCAGACGCGGCTCAATCGGATTTGCGATGGCATGATCCCATTTGGCCTGAATTTCTGCGAGCGGCGCGCGCATGCCGATGCTGTAAATTTCCGCATTGGCCGCGATAGCGCCGACCACCACCGGCATGTCATATTTGCGTCCCAGGCCGTCGACGATATTTGTGAACAGGAATGCCTTGCGTTCCGCCTCGTCGATACCGCCGACGAACTGCCAGCGCACCAATGGATGCATTTCCGCATCTTTGTCGATGGGCCGTTCGATCCGCTGCAAAAGCCCTCGTTCCTCGAGCGCGGCAAGATGTTCGTGCAGATCGCGATAGTCGCGCGGCGCGGCGCTCATTGCTTTTTCCCTGGCCAGCGTGCGGACTAGCTGACCCTGATCACTTCCTCGGAATGCCGGCCTTGTCGACCACGTCGTTCCATTTCTTGATGTCCCCCGTGAGCCGCGTCATCAGTTCCGCGGGAGTGCTGGCATGCGCTACCACGCCCACTTTGGCGAACTGTTCCTTTACATCGGGCTTGGCCAGGACTTCATGAATGGCCTTGTTCATCGTATCAATGACAGCCTTCGGCGTGCCCTTGGGTGCACCGACGGCATTCCACGAAATCACCTCGTATCCTTTGACGCCGGCCTGATCCGCGGTCGGCACGCCCGGAAGCAACGCCGAGGGTTTTGGGCTTGAAGTCGCGAGAATGCGCAGCTTGCCATCGTTGACCTGCCCCTGCACTGCTGGCGGGAATTCGACCATCATCTGCACATCGTTGCGTAATAGCGCGACCACGATATCCGGCGAATTCTTATAGGGCACGATCTGCACGTTCACGCCCGCGAGCGACTTGAACAACTCCGCCCCCAGATTTTGAGTGCCGCCGACGGCAATGGTCCCGATATTGAGTTTCCCGGGTTGCGCCTTCGCTGCCTTGATAAAGTCGCCCAGCGTTTTGTATTCGGACTGGCTGTTGACCACGAACACCAGGTCGAAGGTGCCAACCATCGACACCATCTCGAAATCCTTCACCGGATCGAACGGCAGGCTCTTGAACGCCGCCACACTGATCGCGGTCCCATTGGTGACCAGGGCCATTGTATAGCCGTCGGGCGGCGCGTTGATGACTGCCCGCGCGGCATTGATTCCGCCCGGGCCCGGCATGTTTTCAATCACGACACGTTGGCCGAATTTCTCACCGAGCTTGTCGGCCAGAATACGCGACGTCACATCGGCAACGCCGCCGGCACCGAATGGCAAGATGATCTTGACCGGTTTTTCCGGCCAGGCCGCCTGCGCGCCGCTCAATGACGTCACCGTCAAAACTGCGGCCGCCAACAACGCATGTCGATATGCGCGCCTAAAAATTGTGATGCTCATGTGCCTCTCCTCCACGACTTTTTTTATGAATTGAAATTGTAAAGCCTTGCCGGATTGTCCACCAGAAGGCGCTTCTGCGCCAGCGGGTCGGGCGCAAATTGCGGCACCAGATCAACCAGATCGGCCTCATCAGCCTCGTGCGTTGCGTTCGGATGCGGAAAATCGGTACCCCACAACACGCGGTCGGGCGCCGCCGCGACCAGCGCATGGGCAATCGGAACGGCTGCGGCATAAGGCGGCATCGAAATCCGTTCCGAGCCGCAGACTTTGATCCAGCAGTTTTCGAGGCGCGAAAGCTCGATCAACGCACGCAATGGCGGTTGGTCGACGCCCGCCGCGGACGGAACGCGGCCCATGTGATCGACGACAAAAGGCAGCGGCAACTTTCGCATCATGTCCGAGAGCGGAATGATATCGGGCGCGTCGATGTGCAGCACGACGTGCCAGCCGCGGCCTTTGATGCGGTCAATGACGCGGCCAAAGACGGCCATATCGGGCGCGCCGCCCAGGTGTTTCACGAAATTGAAACGAACGCCGCGCACCCCACCCCGGTCGAGCGCGTCAAAATCCTTGTCGGTGAAGCTGTCGTCGACGATGGCCACGCCGCGATATCGCTTGGGATCCGAAGCAATGCAGTCGAGCATCGCGGCATTGTCGGTGCCGTGGCAGCTCGCCTGGACAATCACGGCACGATCAATGCCAAGATGGGCGTGCAGCGCCGCCAACATTTCCTTCGGTGCATCGTCCGGCGTGTAGCGCCGGTTAGGCGCATAGGGAAATTTTTCGCCCGGCCCGAAGACATGACAGTGGGCGTCACAACTGCCTGCCGGCAATTTGAAGACGGGTTTCCGGCGTTTGGTCAGGAAGGACGGGTGCACGTTCATAGGCTGCGTTTAGCGAAGCGGCGGGCGAGACACAATCCCAAGTCCTCAACCGCCCTCATCCTGAGGAGCGCTCCGAAGGAGCGCGTCTCGAAGGACGAGGGCGGCCCCATCCTTCGAGACGGGCGCCACACAAGTCGGCTTTAGCCGACTTGTGCGTTTAAATGCCGATGTCGGGTAAACCCGACATCGGTGGCGCCCTCCTCAGGATGAGGCCGGTGCGAGGCTCGCATACGGTTCCGCACACTACTGCGCGGGCAAATCTCCCCGCTCCCATTGCGCCATAGCGGCGGCCTGGAAGTCCGCAAAACGTCCTGCGGCAATCGCCTCCCGCATGCCCGCCATCAACTCCTGGTAATAGGCGAGATTGATGGTCGAGAGCAGCACCGCGCCGAGGATCTCATTCGCCTTGGTTAGATGATGCAGGTAGGCGCGCGAATAAGTCCGCGCCGCGGGATGTGCGCTTTGTTCGTCCAGCGGGCGCGGATCTTCGGCATGGCGTGCATTGGCGAGATTGATCGCGCCGAAACGCGTGAAGGCCATGCCGTGGCGGCCGTTACGGGTGGGCAATACACAATCGAACATGTCGATGCCGCGCTTGACGGCCTCCAGAAGGTCGTGCGGGGTCCCGACACCCATCAGATAGCGCGGCCGGTCTACCGGCAAAATTGGCGTCGTTTCAGCGACGGCGTTGAGCATGACCTCCTGCGGCTCGCCGACCGCGAGTCCGCCGATGGCGTAACCCTGGAAATCCATGCCGGTGAGTTCAAGCGCACTTTTTGCCCGCAATGCGAGATCGTCTCCGCCCTGCACGATTGCAAACAGCGCATGACCCTCACGCGCCCGGCCTTCGAAACTGCGCTTGCTGCGTTCGGCCCAACGCAACGACAGCTCCATAGCGCGCGCGATGTCATGCGCACTTGCGGGCAGCTTGAGGCACTCGTCGAGTTGCATGGAAATGTCGGCGCCGAGCAGCGCCTGGATTTCGATCGCCCGCTCGGGCGACAGCGCAACCATGGCGCCATCGAGATGCGATCGAAACGTCACGCCTCGCTCATCGAGCTTGCGCAGTTCGGAAAGTGACATCACCTGGAAGCCGCCGGAATCCGTCAGGATCGGCAGCGGCCAGTTCATGAATTTGTGCAGGCCGCCGAGCGCCGCGATGCGCTCGGCACCCGGCCGCAGCATCAGATGATAGGTATTGCCGAGCACGATCTCGGCGCCGGTCGCGCGCACATCGTCCGGCATCAGGCCCTTCACCGTGCCTTGCGTACCGACCGGCATGAAGGCGGGCGTCTGGACGCGCCCGTGGGCGGTGACGAATTCGCCGCGCCGCGTAGCGCCGTCGGTGTTGAGCAGCTTGAAGGAAAAGGGTTCGGTCATTGATTCTTTCGTCATGGCCGGGCTTGTCATCACAAGTCGGGTTTACCGACTTGTGCTTCATCGGTAGTACGCAAGTCGGACAAGCCCGACTTGCGGTGCCATCCACGCCTTGCTTGCGGAATAGCGGTTTTAAAGACGTGGATGCCCGGGACAAGCCCGGGCATGACGGCGTGGTGGCCCTGCATCATTTGCGGATTGGATACAACAAACACGCATCCCCATAGGAATAGAAGCGATAGCCGCCTGCAATCGCGTGCGCGTAGGCGCGCTTCATCGTGTCCAGGCCGCTGAACGCGGCAACCAGCATGAACAGCGTCGAGCGCGGCAGATGGAAATTCGTGAGCATCAGGTCCACAACGCGGAATTTGTAGCCGGGCGTGATGAAGATCGCGGTTTCGTCCGAATATGCGCGCAATTGACCGTCATGGCCTGACGCGCTTTCCAGGATCCGCAGCGCGGTCGAACCCACGGCGACGATGCGCCCGCCTTTGGATCGCGCCGCATTGAGAGCCGCGGCCGTTTCCGACGAAACCGTGCCGAATTCGGCGTGCATCTTGTGCCCTTCGGTGTCGTCCGCTTTCACCGGTAAGAACGTTCCGGCGCCGACGTGCAGCGTGACCTTGTGGAGGGCAACGCCACGCTCCTTGAGCGCCGCCAGCAGTCGGTCCGTGAAATGCAGGCCGGCGGTCGGGGCTGCGACCGAGCCCTCATCATGCGCGAAAACGGTCTGGTAGTCGGCGCGGTCTTGCTCGTCTGGCGCCCTGCGGGAGGCAATATAGGGCGGCAACGGCATCTCGCCGCGCTCGGCGATCGCCTGGTCAAGAACCGCTCCGTGGAAGGAAAATGAGAGGGTTATGCCCCCTCCCTCATCTTTATGTGAAACTTGAGCATCGAGTTCACCCAGGAAACACACGCGCCCTTCGGTGCCAAACCGCAGCGTGTCCCCCACCTCGAGCTTTTTTGCGGGCTTCACAAAGGCTCGCCAGTGCGAGCCATCGACCCGTTTGTGGAGCGTCGCTTCGATCGCGGGTTCCGTCGCGCCCCGGCCGATGCGGCGGCCGTACAGACGCGCGGCAATGACCTTGCTGTCATTGACCACCAGGCAGTCGCCAGGCCGCAGCAGCCCCGGCAGGTCGGTGACGAGGCAGTCCTCGAAACTTTCCCCGCTCGTCCCCGCACCCGGGTCCGGCTTCGCCGGCCCGAGTGCGGGCTCCAGCGGGGGCCCGCTCTGGATTCCCGCTTTCGCAGGGGCGAGCGGAGTTGGCGTGACGCCTGGCCTCACGACGAGCAGTCGCGCCGCGTCGCGCGGGCTTGCCGGCCGCAGCGCGATGCGGTCCGCGGGCAACTCGAAGTCGAAAAGGTTCGTCTTCATGCCTGTCCTTCGTCATGCCCGGCCTTGTGCCGGGCATCCACGTCTTTAAAACCGCTATTCCGCAAGCAAGGCGTGGATGGCACCGCAAGTCGGGCTTGTCCGACTTGCGGACTACCGATGAAGCACAAGTCGGGTAAACCCGACTTGTGATGACAAGCCCGGCCATGACGGATAAATCGTTGGCAGGGCTACGCCCCCATCGTCGCCTTGACGATCTTGTCGGGATCCTTGACGGGCTCGCCCCGCTTGATCTTGTCGACGTTCTCCATGCCTTCGATCACCTTGCCCCAGACGGTGTACTGATTGTCCAGGAAACGGGCGTCGTCGAAGCAGATAAAGAACTGGCTGTCGCCTGAGTCGGGGTTGCTGGCGCGCGCCATCGACACGGTGCCGCGCACATGCGGCTCCTTGTTGAACTCGGCCTTGAGCTTCTTGCCCGAGCCGCCAGTGCCCGTGCCCTGCGGGCACCCTGTCTGCGCCATGAAGCCGTCGATGACGCGGTGAAACACGATGCCATCGTAGAAGCCGTCTTTCACCAGTTCCTTGATGCGCGCGACATGGCCGGGTGCGAGGTCGGGCCGCATCTCGATTGTCACATTGCCCTTGGTGGTCTCCAGCGTCAGCGTATCTTCTGGCTTGGCCATCGTAATCTCCTCACTCTTCACTTTCTGTTGGTCATGGCCGGGCTTGTCACCCGCAAGTCGCGGTATACCCGACTTGCGGCACTCCACCCATACGGAAGTCGGGCAAGCCCGACTTCCGATGCCATCTCACTTAGGAGAGTTTGCACCCTTCTTATCAGGATCACCGGGACACGCCGCTTCGCGTCGGCCCAGTGACGACAAAATTTGTTAGCGCTCGATGGTGGCTTTCTTCACAAAATCCATCCGCGGAAATTCTTTGGCGAGATAGGCGTTGCCTTCGTTCTGAAGGCGACTCTGGTCCGGACCACGGCCGCGCGGCGCGCCCTCGCCATATTCGGCGTTGAGCGCATCGACGACGTTCATGCCGGACACGACACGGCCGAACGGCGCGAAGCCCATGCTGTCGAGATTGCTGTTGTCGGCAAAATTGATGAACACCTGGCTGGTGCGCGTGCCGGGCCCGGCAGTTGCAAACGTGATCATGCCGCGCTTGTTGCTCTGGGTGACAGGATCGTCCGCAATCTGCGCTGGGCGCCAGCGCGCCATGACCGCGGGATTGCCATTGATGCCGAATTGCACCATGAAGCCGGACACCACACGAAAGAAGCGTACATTGTCGTAGAAACCGTTCTTCACCAGATTGTAGAAACGGTCGGCGCCCTTCGGCGCCCATGCGCGCGTCACCTCGATCACGAACACACCCTTGCTGGTGTCGAAGCGCGCCTTGTAGGTCGCCGGCGCCTGTTCGCGCAGCGCGGCCGGATTCTCGAGCGACGATTGCGCCAATGCCGGCGCCGCGACCAACGCGGCGGCCATGGTGACGGTCAATGCGAGCGACAGGATCGTGCGGCGGTCGGTCATTGCTTCCCTCGGTTCAGAGCGCGACGCGTCAGCGCGCGAATTTTTTCTTCAGGCGCGCGGCAACGGATGCCGGCACGAAGGCGGACACATCGCCGCCCATGCCGGCGATCTGACGCACCAATGTGGCAGTGATCGGGCGCGCCGCCGGTGACGCCGGCAGGAACACTGACTGGATGCCCGGCGCCATGGCTTCGTTCATCCCGGCCATCTGCATTTCGTAATTGAAATCGGTGGTGTCACGCAGGCCCCGCACCAGTAGCGTGGCGCCGGCCTTGCGCGCGGCCTCGACCGCCAGTCCGGAAAATGGGACGCAGGAGAGTTCGCATTTTGCCTCGCGCGCGAGCGGGCCGCAGACCTCTTCCAGCATGACGACCCGCTCTTCGGTGGCAAACAAGGGCGCCTTGCCGGGATGGACGCCGACCGCGAGCACCAGCCGATCGGCCAGCCGCACGGCATGACGCACGACGTCGAGATGGCCGTTAGTCACCGGGTCGAACGAACCGGCATAAAGTGCGATTCTCGGCATAAATTGCGGTCTAACCCGCCCCTCAGGGCCCTGCAAGGCCGCGTTCTTGTTGCATTGAACCTTTTCCCCGGCGGCCTTGACCAATGGTTGGAGGGCGGAGTCTCCAAATACGCCAATCTGTGACTTGGGTCACAGCGGCAGACGGGGACCCTCCCTATTGTGATGATCGCCGAGAGCAAAAAGCTCCGGCGGACAAGCCAAAACAGGGGGCTGTCATGTTGAAGTCTGTCGCCGCTATCACGCTCGCCGCCGCCATTGCCGCGGCCATTACCATTCTCTCCGCGCCGGCCGCAGACGTGGTCGCCGGTCCGCTCCCGCAGCCTGCCGCAGATGCGATCACGGCCTGCAAGCAGCGGCCTTGGCCCTACCTCAATTGCGTCGGGACCGAGTTCGGCAACCCCCGCGTCCGGCTGATCGTCACCGATCGCGTCGCACAAAACTAATCGGATTGGTCATTCCAGGATTGGTCATTCCAGGGCCAGCCAAAGGCCGGAACCTGGAATCCAGAAGCGTGCAGAGTGCAATTTTGTGGATTCCGGGCTCGCTCGCGGAGCCTGTCATCGGGCCCGCGCTTCACGCGGACCCGTTGGCTCGCGTACCGGAATGGCAGAATGGATGGTCATCCCCGACCCCAGCACGCTAGTCTCCCACTCGACGCAATTGTCCAAGGGGATACACCATGCGCCGGGTCGCTCTTGCCACTGCTACGCTGTTGTGGGCCGCTTGCGCTTTCGCGCAGGATTACCCGACCCGGCCAATCCGCATCATTGTGCCGACGCCCGCCGGTGGGCCCGTCGATGTAATGGCGCGCGTGCTCGCCAATGCACTGCCGCCGGTGCTCGGGCAGAACGTCTTCATCGAAAACAAGCCCGGTGCCGGCAACACGATCGGCTCGCGCCAGGCCGCTGCCGCGGATCCTGACGGCTACACCCTCATGGTCTCAGCGGCGAGCGGCCTCATCATGAGCCCAATGATCGTCAAAAGCGCAGGTTACGATGCCTCGAGCTTTGCTCCCGTGGCGCTCGTGGCCGAAACCCCGCAGGTGCTGGTGATCAATCCGCAGCTGCCATTTAAATCGATCGCGGACCTCGTCGCCTACGCCAAAGCCAATCCCGGAAAGCTCAACTATTCGACCGGCGGCGTCGGCACGTTGCCTCATCTCAACGCCGAACTATTCAAGTCGGTCAGCGGCACAAATATCCTCCACGTGCCTTACAAAGGCGGCGGTCCTGCGCTCACGGCGGTGGTCGCGGGTGAAGTGCAGATGACATTCGACACTGTCAGCACCTCGCTGCAACTGATCCAGGATGGCAGATTGCGTGCGCTCGCCATTGTCGGACCCAAACGCGCGCCGGAGTTACCGGATGTGCCAGCGATGCCGGAAATCGGCTTTCCCGCTGTCACGAGCGGCGCCTGGACCGCCCTGATGGCGCCGCGCGAAACCCCGCCCGCCGTCATCGCCAAACTGAACGCCGCCACCAACACCGCTTTGAAGGGCGAGCAGATGAGAAATGCGCTCGCCAAACTTGGCGCGCAACCGCGCGGCGGCACGCCACAGGATCTCACGGATCATATCCAGCGCGAAATCACAAAGTGGAAGCCGATCGTGGCGGCGTTGCACCTGCAGGTGGATTGAACGAGAGTGTTTTGTCAGTCATGCAGCAAGCTCTCTTCACCTCTCCCATAGGGAGAGGTCGACTTCCGAGCGAAGCGAGGAAGTCGGGTGAGGTGTTGCAGCTTATCGAGATTCCGAGACCCCCTCACCCCAACCCTCTCCCCGCTGGGGAGAGGGAGCGCGCATTACGCGCGGCACGGATGATGACACTGTGCGTCCACGTGTTGTGTAGCCAATTTTTATTTCTTTCCCTGACAATTCCCGCCACTGCACAAATCGCGCCCAGCGCAGCCGAGCTTCAGGCCTATCAAGGCCTGCATGCGGCCGCGACGAAGGGCGACGTTGCCGAGATCGAAAAACTGGTACGCGCCCGCGCGCCAATCGACGCACGCGATGGACATGGTCGCACGCCTCTGCATGTCGCCGCCTTCATGCACAAGACCGATGCGGCGCGGACGCTGATGCGGCTAGGCGCCGATGCCAATGCGCTGGAGGCGCAACAATACGATATCGTGACGATCGCCGCCGTCGCCGACGACGTGCCGATGCTCAAGATTGCGCTCGAAGGTGGCTGCAAGGCCACAAACATCACGAGCCCTATCACGGCACCGCGCTGATTGCCGCCGCGCATCTCGGCCACGATGAAGTCGTGCGCACGCTGATCGCGGCCAAGGCGCCGCTCGATCACGTCAACAACCTGGGATGGACTGCTGTCATCGAGTCGATCGTGCTCGGCGATGGCGGTAATCGGCATATCGCGACGTTGAAAGCGTTGATCGACGCCAAGGCAAACATCAATCTGGCCGATAGCGCGGGCGCCACGCCGCTCACGCTCGCAAGACGGCGGGGCTACACCGAGATGGTGGCGATGCTCACCGCCGCCGGCGGGCATTGATTAGAGTTACGGTTTGTAACGTGCCTCCTGTCATCGCCGGGCTTGTCCCGGCGATCCCGATTAACATGGCAACATATTGCCTTTCCAATCGAGATGGCCGGGACATAGGCGGGCGAAAGCACGCCGTCCTTTGGACGGCTATGCCCGGCCATGACATCGTCTAATCTTCTTCGCCTTCCTCGCTCAGGCGCTCGACCGACACCACCCGCTCGTCTTCGGCGGTATTGAGCACGATCACACCTTGCGTCGAGCGGCCGGCGATACGGATGCCCGACACCGGCGTGCGGATCAGCTTGCCCTGGTCGGTGACCAGCATGATCTGGTCGGCTTCCTCGACCGGGAACGACCCGATGATTTTTCCGGTCTTCTTGGTGAGTGACATGGCGACGATGCCTTTGCCGCCGCGACCGGTCGTCCGGTATTCATAAGAGGACGACCGCTTGCCGTAGCCGCGCTCGGACACCGTCAGCACGAATTGCTCGGCCGCCGAGAGCTCGACATAGCGCTTCTCGCCCAGTTCGATCGCGCCGACCGCCTCCTCGGCTTCGGCCGCCGCCGGCACCTCCTCATCGCCGACGCCACGCCGCACCGCGCTGGCGCGCTTGTGATAGGCCGCCCGCTCCTCGGCGGTCACCTCGACATGGCTCAGGATCGATAGCGAGATGACGTGATCCTTGCTCGGCCAGCGTGATGCCGCGCACGCCGCGCGACGTGCGGCCCTGGAACACGCGCACCTCCGGCACCGCGAAGCGGATGCACTGGCCACCATTGGCGGTGAGCAACACATCGTCCTTCTCCGTGCAGATCTGCACGTCGACGATCAATTCGCCGTCTTCCAACTTCATGGCGATGATGCCGGACGGACGGACCTCGACGAAGTCGGAGAGCTTGTTGCGGCGCACGGTGCCGCTCGTAGTCGCGAACATCACGTCGAGTGCAGCCCACGTCGCCTCGTCTTCGGGAAGCGGCATGATGGTGGTAATGGTTTCGCCCTGCTGAAGCGGCAGGATATTGATGAGCGCCTTGCCGCGTGCCTGCGGCGCCGCGATCGGCAGCCGCCAGACCTTTTCCTTGTAGACCTTCCCGCGCGAGGAGAAATACAGAACCGGCGCGTGCGTCGAGGCCACAAACAGTCTTGATACGAAATCCTCTTCGCGCACCTGCATGCCGCCGCGGCCCTTGCCGCCGCGACGCTGCGCGCGATACGTGGAGAGCGGCACGCGCTTGATGTAGCCCTGATGCGAGACGGTCACGACCATCTCCTCGCGTGTGATCAGGTCTTCTTCCTCGACATGGCCGGCTGCCTCCGCAATCACGGTCCGGCGCGGGGTGGCGAATTCTTTCTTCACCGCGGCCAGTTCGTTCTTGATGATTGTCTGGATACGCGCGCGCGAGCGCAGAATATCGAGATAGTCAGCGATCTCTGCGGCGAGCTTGTCGAGCTCCTCCTTGATTTCATCGCGGCCGAGCGCAGTCAGCCGTTGCAGACGCAGATCGAGGATCGCTTTGGCCTGCTCGACCGAAAGCCGCGCGGTGCCTTTGGAGCTGACTTTGTGACGCGGATCGTCGATCAATTCGATCAGCGTTGCCGCCGTGGTTGCTGGCCACTCGCGTTTCATCAAAGCCTCGCGCGCCTCGTTCGGATCCTTGGCACCGCGGATCAGCTTGATGATTTCGTCAATATTGGCGACCGCAATGGCGAGACCGACCAAAATATGGGCGCGGTCGCGCGCCTTGCCGAGCAGGAATTTGGTGCGTCGTGACACCACCTCTTCGCGGAATGCGATGAAGGCGACCAACAGATCCTTCAGCGTCATCACCAGCGGACGGCCGCCATCGAGCGCAACGATGTTGCAGCCGAATGACGATTGCAGCGGAGTGAAACGGTAAAGCTGATTGAGCACGACATCCGGCACCGCGTCGCGCTTGATCTCGACCACAACGCGATAGCCGTCGCGGTCGCTCTCGTCGCGCAGATCGGCCACGCCGTCTATTTTCTTGTCGCGCACCAGTTCGGCGATGCGTTCAACCATCGCCGCTTTGTTCACCTGGTACGGGATTTCCGAGATAATGAAGGCTTCGCGTTCCTTGCGGACGGTCTCAATCTCCACCTTGCCGCGTATGACGATCGAACCGCGCCCTTGGCTGTAGGCCGACCGGATGCCATCGCGACCGAGAATGATTCCGCCGGTCGGAAAATCCGGACCCGGCACGATCTTGATCAGGTCGTCGATGGTCAGCGCGGGATTGTCGATGAGCGCGACCGCGGCATCGATTACTTCGCCGAGATTGTGTGGCGGGATATTGGTCGCCATGCCGACAGCAATGCCGCCGGCGCCATTGACCAGCAAATTCGGGAAGCGGGCCGGCAACACCACCGGCTCCTTTTCATTGCCGTCGTAGTTTTCCTGGAAGTCGACGGTGTCCTTGTCGATATCGTCGAGCAGCGCCATCGCCGGCCGGCCGAGGCGGCATTCGGTGTAGCGCATGGCCGCCGGCGGATCGCCGTCGACCGAGCCGAAATTGCCCTGGCCGTCGATCAGCATCAGGCGCATGGAGAAATCCTGCGCCATGCGCACTAGCGCATCGTAGATCGCCTGGTCGCCGTGCGGGTGATATTTGCCCATCACGTCGCCGACAACGCGCGCCGACTTGACGTATTTCTTGTCGGGCGTGTGGCCCTGCTCGTTCATCGAATGGAGAATGCGACGATGCACGGGCTTCAGGCCGTCGCGCACATCGGGCAGCGCGCGCGACACGATCACGCTCATGGCGTAATCGAGATAGCTGCGCTTCATTTCCTCGGTGATGGAGACCGGGCGCACATCCGATGGAGTTGCGTCCCCCGATTTCGGAGGTTCGGTGTCGGCCAAGACGACGTCCTGCGTGGGGTTTTGGTTGCGAATTTTGTAGCTGATTCAGGCCCGGTCTGTCACCCAAAATTCAGCCCCTATACAGGCTAATATCCCCATTTGATTCAATATGTTACGGGGCGCGGAAGACCATTATTGGGATACGATTTTTGCGCGATAAAAACGACTAAAAAGCCGCGATATTCGGCGTTCAACTCCTGAGTCATACGCGGGCAACCGGGTCCGGCCGCTGACCGGCCCGGCTGTAAACTCGACCCGCGCATCCATGATGCTGAGCAGGACTCACAAACGGTACTGGCTTGCGCAGTTCACCGTGGATAGCCGGGTCAAGCCCGGCCATGACAGCGAAGTGAAAGTGGGGTCGTGGTATCTTCGCCACGCATGCCGGTCGAATTTCTCATCTCCGCGTTCGTGACGCTCGTCGTCGTGGTCGATCCAATCGGCCTCGTCCCCTCTTATCTGGCGATTACTCACGGCCTGCCGAAACGCGCCCGGCGCAACGTAGCATTGCGCGCGGCGCTGATCGCGGCCGCGATCCTGGCCGGCAGCGCGTTGATCGGTGACTGGCTCCTGAACACGCTGTCGATCGGTCTACCTGCCTTCCGGATTGCCGGCGGGCTTCTCCTGTTTTCCATAGCGTCCGAGATGGTGTTCGGCGTTCGCATCGAACGGCAGGCGCGGCAGGCCGAGGAAGCGATCGAAGAGCATGTCCGCAATATTGCGGCCTTTCCTCTCGCCATCCCGTTGATGGCCGGGCCTGGCGCGATTACAGCCACGTATTTTGCTCGCTGGCCGCAGCAATGGCGATTTCGCGTTGCTCGCAATCCTGCTCGCGACTATTGGGATAGTCATCATGCTTTGTTTTGTGGTCTTTACGCTGTCGGCGCGCATCGCGAAGTGGCTTGGTGTCACGGCCAATGTCGTCGCATCGCGCCTGCTCGGCGTGCTGCTTGCAGCGCTCGCAGTCCAGTACGTGATCGATGGCGCCCGCGCCGCGCTGGCGGGGTGAGCAGAGTTCACCCTCTTCGCTGTCATTGCCGGGCTTGACCCGGCAATCCATGAGGCCGCGTCACGCGCACAGGCGTACGGTAGGGTATCGTATTTAGCACTTCAGCATGAATGCGCGGGTCAAGTTTACAGCCGGGCCGGCCAGCGGCCGGACCCGGTTGCCCGCGCATGACACTGAGTGAGTGGTGCCCTTTGTGCCGCTACAAACAGCAAAATAAATTTCGCGTAATATCGGCGGCACTTGGCGCCGCAAGCGCCAATTTTTGCCACCCGGCAAGCGGGAATCGGCTAAGCAGCGCGCGGGGCGACGCTCATTCACGGGACGCTATCCCGGCAGGATTGGGTGTCATGACGATCTCGCCTATTTCTTCGTCCAGCGCGTCATCGATTTCAATCTTTCAGCAAGACCGCCAGGCGTTCAACCAGCTCACCAAAGCTTTGCAATCTGGCGATCTGACCGCCGCACAAAGCGACTACAACACGCTGGCGTCATCACCGATGGCGCAAGGCAACAGCCCATTCGCGCAAGCGATCCAGCAGATCGGCCAGGATTTGCAATCGGGGAACGTCTCCGCTCTGGCTGATGCGCAAAAGGTGTTGTCATCGCTGCAGCAGGCGCGCGGCCATCATCACCACCATCGCGGCGGTCGGCGAAGTATCCGGATCATCGAATTCGTCGAGCGCGAGACGGTGCAAACCCGGCTAACCCTGACGGCACCGGCACCATTACCCAGGTTAGTGCGCCCGGACGCGGACAACAAGATCGACATCAAGGCCTGAGCGGGAACGATCATCCGCTTTGGCCGTTAACGGCAAATCTTTATTGGTAATGAAGCGCGCCGGCTGTGAAACTACTGCAATTTGTTGCGATGGTGCTGACCGCCCTGGCGCTGGTGCCCGGCGGCGCGCATTTGTTTGCTTTGCCGAACAAGATCAACCTGGGTGTCAGCGACTATTTCATCGTTCAAGGCATCTATCGCGGCTGGGCACTGCTCGGAATCGTGCTGATCGGCGCCGCGCTTGCGAATTTCGCGTTGACGATTTTAATTCGCGAGCAGCGCGCGCCGTTTGTATTCGCTCTGATCAGCCTGCTGTGCCTGCTCACAACGCTGGCGGTTTTCTTCGTGTTCACGTTCCCGGCCAATCAGGTGACCAATAACTGGGCCGATGCTCCGGCCAACTGGCAGCAACTGCGTTGGCAATGGGAAATGTCCCACGCCGCCAACGCTGCGATCACTTTTGTCGCCTTCTGTTCGCTGACGATATCGGTGCTGCTGACGAAAGAGTAGTTTTCTTCCGCTCATTTCCGCACACAGCCTTCCGAAGGACGGCGTGCTTCGCGCGCCATGCGGAAATCCAGTTTGGCGTCCAATAAATACTGCTCTGGATCCCCGCTTTCGCGGGGACGAGCGGTATATGGAAATGATGCCTCAGAACGGAATTTCGTCATCCATGTCGTCGCGCTTGCCGCCGGCGCCCGCCATCGCCGGTTTGCGCTCGCGCGACGCCGTCGGGCCGGCGGAGCCGAAGTCACCATTGTCGGCTCCCGCGCCGCCACCACCGCCGCCTGCGCGGTCGAGCATGGTCAGCGCCGAGTTGAAGCCTTGCAGCACCACCTCGGTTGAATAGCGGTCCTGCCCGTCTTTGTCCTGCCATTTGCGTGTCTGGAGAGCGCCTTCCAGATAAACCTTCGAGCCTTTCTTGAGATATTGCTCGGCGATCTTGGCAAGGCCTTCGCTGAAGATGACGACACGATGCCACTCGGTCTTTTCCTTGCGCTCGCCGGTGTTCTTGTCGCGCCAGGATTCCGAGGTCGCCACTCGCAAATTGACGATCGGCCTGCCGTCCTGCGTGCGGCGAACCTCCGGATCGGCCCCGAGATTGCCGACGAGAATGACCTTGTTGACGCTACCCGCCATGATGCTCTCCGCGTGGCGATTGACGCGCGATGCGCTTCGCCTGAAGCCACCGCCGTTCGCCGTTTGAGGGCCGCGTGCCGCGCGCGCCCGTTGAAAACCTGAAACTCACCCTAGACCTCGCCATTGGAGCGACATAGGGGGCGGCAGGCGCGTTTAGCCCTAATCCACAGGGGTTATGCCGCGCCGGTCAGTTCGGCCTTGAATGATCTCCCGAAATAGTGTTCTTGTTATGTTCTAACCGTTTTCTCCGAGGTTTTCAACCGCTATTCGGGGGACCCGCTGGCAAAATCCGCCCTTTCTTACTACGTCCGTTTTAGCAGGCCCGAACGGCCCCGCATTTTGCGGGTCCGCGGGGAAAAGCTTTGCCTGACAGGGACCAAATCCGGGTCACAATGGCCGAACGCTCCACCAAGGCTGCCCGCGACGCTCGCCAGATCACCATCCGCGGCGCGCGCGAGCACAATCTCAAGAACGTCGACGTCGCCATTCCGCGCGACCAGCTGGTCGTGTTCACCGGCCTGTCGGGCTCGGGCAAAT
This sequence comes from uncultured Alphaproteobacteria bacterium, assembly GCA_963815055.1. Lineage (GTDB taxonomy): Bacteria > Pseudomonadota > Alphaproteobacteria > Rhizobiales > Xanthobacteraceae > Pseudolabrys. Next base: position 516,950 of record CAWFEU010000003.1, read on the forward strand.
CCTCGCTCGCCTTCGACACGATCTATGCCGAAGGCCAGCGCCGCTACGTGGAGTCGCTGTCGGCTTACGCGCGGCAATTCCTCGAGATGATGCAAAAGCCGGACGTCGACCAGATCGACGGATTGTCGCCGGCGATTTCCATCGAGCAGAAAACCACCTCGAAAAATCCGCGTTCGACCGTCGGCACCGTCACCGAGATCTACGATTACATGCGCCTGTTGTGGGCGCGCGTCGGAATCCCCTATTCGCCGGCCACAGGCTTGCCGATCGAAAGCCAGACCATCTCGCAGATGGTCGATCGCGTGCTGGCGCTGCCGGAAGGCACGCGCATCTACGTGCTGGCGCCGGTCGTGCGCGGCCGCAAGGGCGAATATAAAAAGGAACTCGCCGACTTCCTGCGGAAGGGCTATCAGCGCGTGAAGATCGACGGCGCCTTCCACGAGATCGGCGACGTGAAGCCGCTCGACAAAAAATTCACCCACGACATCGATGTGGTGGTCGACCGGCTCGTCGTGCGCGGCGATATCGGCACGCGGCTCGCGGATTCGCTCGAGCAATGCCTCAAGCTCGCCGACGGCCTCGCGGTCGTTGAACTCGCCGACACCAAAGCCTCCGGCGCGACCGCCAATCGCGGCCGCAATGCCAACGCCGAACGGCTGATCTTCTCCGAGAAATTCGCCTGTCCGGTTTCCGGCTTTACCATTCCGGAAATCGAGCCGCGGCTGTTTTCGTTCAACAATCCGTTCGGCGCCTGCCCGGAATGCGGCGGCCTCGGCGTCGAGCAGCATATCGACGCCGATCTCGTGATCCCCGACCGCGACGCCAGCTGCGCAAAGGGGCCATCGCGCCCTGGGCAAAATCGAGCTCGCCTTATTATACCCAGACGCTCGACGCGCTCGCCAAGCACTTCCGTTTCACGCTTGATACCAAATGGAAGGATCTGCCGAAGAAAACGCAGGACGCGATCCTCTACGGCTCCGGCGAGGACGAAATCAAATTCGTCTATGACGACGGGCTGCGCGGCTACACGACCAAGAAGCCGTTCGAGGGCGTCATTACCAATCTTGAGCGCCGCTTCAAGGAAACCGAGAGCGAGTGGGCGCGCGAGGATCTGCAGAAATATTTCACCGACGTGCCCTGCAAGGCCTGCCATGGCGCGCGGCTCAAGCCGGAAGCACTTTGCGTCAAGATCGGCGGACAGGATATCTCGCAGGTGGCGGAGCTGTCGGTGCGCCGCGCCGGCGAATGGTTCACCGAGATCCCGAAGCAGCTCAATGCGCAGCAGAACGAGATCGGCACGCGCGTGCTCAAGGAGATCCGCGAGCGGCTGAAATTCCTGGTCGACGTAGGGCTTGATTATCTCACGCTCTCGCGCGCCTCCGGCACGCTCTCCGGCGGCGAAAGCCAGCGCATCCGGCTTGCCTCGCAGATCGGCTCCGGCCTCACCGGCGTGCTTTATGTGCTGGACGAGCCCTCGATCGGCCTGCATCAGCGCGACAATGCGCGCCTGCTTGAGACGCTCAAACGACTGCGCGACCTCGGCAACACCGTGATCGTGGTGGAGCACGACGAGGACGCCATCCGCACGGCGGATCATGTGCTCGACATCGGCCCCGGCGCCGGCATTCATGGTGGCGAGATCGTGGCCGAGGGCCAGGTTGACGACCTCATTGCCGCGCCAAAATCATGGACCGGGAAATATCTGTCCGGCGAATTGTCTGTGGCGATCCCCGAACGTCGCCCGCGCTCGCGCCGCGCGCTCAAGGTCGTCAATGCCCGCGGCAATAATCTCAAGAACATCACCACGGAAATTCCGCTCGGCCTGTTTACCTGCGTCACCGGCGTCTCCGGCGGCGGAAAATCCACGCTGCTGGTCGACACGCTCTATGCGGCGGTGGCGCGCAAGCTCAATGGCGCTTCGCTCGCCCCTGCCCCGCATGACCGCATCGAGGGACTGGAGCACATCGACAAGATTATCGACATCGATCAATCGCCGATCGGCCGCACGCCGCGCTCCAATCCGGCGACCTATACCGGCGCCTTCACACCGATCCGCGAATGGTTCGCGGCGCTGCCCGAGAGCAAGGCACGCGGCTACGAGCCTGGCCGCTTCTCGTTCAACGTCAAAGGCGGCCGCTGCGAGGCCTGCCAGGGTGACGGCGTCATCAAGATCGAGATGCACTTTCTGCCCGACGTCTACGTCACCTGCGATGTCTGCAAGGGCAAGCGCTATAACCGCGAGACGCTCGAGGTGTTGTTCAAGGGCAAGTCGATCGCCGACGTGCTCGATATGACGGTCGAAGAGGCGCTCGAGTTCTTCAAGGCGGTGCCGCGCGTGCGCGACGTGCTGGCGCTGCTGCATCGCGTCGGCCTCGACTACATCCATGTCGGCCAGCAGGCCACCACGCTCTCCGGCGGCGAAGCGCAGCGCGTCAAGCTCGCCAAGGAGCTGTCAAAACGCGCCACCGGCCGCACGCTCTATATTCTCGACGAACCCACCACCGGCCTGCACTTCCACGACGTGGCGAAACTGCTCGATGTGCTGCACGAGCTTACCGACACCGGCAACACGGTAGTTGTGATCGAGCACAATCTCGAAGTGATCAAGACCGCCGACTGGGTGATCGACCTGGGCCCCGAAGGCGGCGACGGCGGCGGTGAGATCGTCGCGTCAGGCACGCCGGAAGATATCGTGAAGGTGAAGCGAAGCTACACCGGGCAATTTTTGGCGCCGGTGCTGGGACGCCCGTCGCGGCGGAAGAAGAGGATCGAGGCGGCGGAGTGAGCCCCTCCAGATATCATTGACTGATCGGAAACAATTTTTCGGTGGCCACCGCGCTTTTCGCGCCTTTACACACCCTACAACGTCACGCCGCGTCGGCTGGGCGCACCCGCTTCGCAATCTCCCCGCCATTCTCCCGCTCAACCGCGCCAATATCGTACCGGCTCTGCAAGTCGAGCCAGAACTGTTGTCGAAATAGCGTCCGAGCCGCACGGCGGTGTCGGCGGTGATCGACCGCCGCGCTTTGAGAATATCAGTAATGCGGCCGGACGGGGACCCCGATGTCCAGCGACAGCCGGTTGGCGGAGAGCTTGCGCGCCGTCAGTTCGCGTTTCAGTAGCCGCCCGGGATGTGAAACGGGGGTCATGTTACGTCCTCTGGTCAACCTCTGTGGTAATCGACAATCTCAACATCAAAAGCGTCGCCCTTACGAAACTCGAAGCAGATGCGCCACCGCTCGTGGACCGTCATCGCCCACTGGCTTTTGCGGTCTCCCTTGAGCTTGTGAAGCCCAGTGCTCCGGAGCGGGCTCAGGTCGTTCAGCGACTTTGCTACATTGAGCACCAGCAGCCAGCAAGATCGCCACGCGTGCGCGAAGCAGGTCACCCGCTATCAGGGCGACGAGTTCCTGGAGTGCGTGGCGAACCGGGAAGCCGCGCGTAAGGCGGCCGCGAAAAAACAGGCCGCCGAAGAGCGTGCGGCCAAGCGGGCCAAGGCCACGTAGGATTTCGAGAAGGCTGCGAAAGCGCACGAAGACTTGAACAAGGAGTGGCTTGCGCTCATCGAGCAGGAACGTGTGAAACGCACCGACTGCAAGAAACAGGCGGCTGAACAAAAGCTCCACTTCGTGAAGCGGCTGCGTTTCATCGAGAAATGCGTCGACGCGAAATAAATTGCCGTGCCGACCTAAAATCGCGCGGGGTTCCGCCAGCGCGCGTTGAATTCCTTCAGCGCCTGCTCGCGGCTCACAGCATATCCACGATTTTGCGTGCTGTCGGGATCGCGCGCTGTGATGACCCAGAACCACGGCGTGCCGGGCGGCGCCTGCGAGGTCAGCGTAATGCGGCCAACCTGGGCCTTGCCATCAAATACATCGTAGTCATCTGCCGACCATTCGCCGCTGGGATTTTTCGACGTGCGGACGAGATCCAGCATCGCACGTGGCGGTTTATTTCCGCCCCATGATCCACGCGACCACGATCAGGACAACGCCGAGGCCGCCCGACAGCAAGCCATGCTTGACGCGGATGCGCGCGAGGCCTGCTTCGTGCCCCGGAAAAAAGCCCGGCAATGAGTCCGCCGGCATCATTAAATAAATTCCCGCAATCACAATCAGCACGAGCCCGAGAATAAGAACGATGTTTTTCATTTCCAGTATTCCCCCTGACTATAGCCCCGTCGCGAACCGCGCCATCACGACGATAATTGCAATCTGCATTGTACCCTGCACCGCCACGACACGCACATAGGTTTTCATCCAGCGCGCGATTTTTTCTGAATCCGGTTGCGGCTTCTGCACCTCGAAATAAAGCCGCAGATTGGTCGGCAGCAGATAACCGAGCCCTTGTACCGTCAGCACGGTGACGATCGCGAGCGCGGCGATCACCCACCAGAATTCCGGATACGAGACATCGAGAAAACCCATACGCAAAGCCAGGAACCAGCCGGCGGTCGACGTGATTGTCGACAGCGTCGGCATCAAAATCAGTGTACGCGGGATAAGCCCGGCGATAATCGCGCGCCGCGTTTCGAACGACACCTTGCGCAGCACGGGGCCCACGATGAAGCCCATGAAGAGGTCAATGCCGGTCCACAGCGCGCCGGTCATCACATGCACAAAATTAAGAAACCAGAGGCTCGGGCTGAGGATTGCCACCGATCATTGTCGCCAGGGCTGCTGCTGCCGCCGACAAGATACCAAGGCCGCAACGGATTGGCGGCGCCAACGGGTGGCAGGGTCAGCGTGGTATCGGCCAAGGTAAATATCCCTTGTGAGTGTATCGAAGGTAACGGCAGATACCGGCGCTTGCCAAGAGCGGGTGTTCCCCATGATAAAGTTGCATGGACCGTGCAGCCGAGGCATCTGATATCGCAGCCATCGCGCGCGATGCGATCGCAGCGATCGCCAATCATCGGCAGATCCCGCCCTTCTCGTCGCAGCCGGGCGGATTGACGCTGGCAGATTCGTATCGCGTCACACCATTGCTTCGTGAGGCCTTTGAGGCACGTGGCGAAACAATCGTCGGCCGCAAGATCGGCTTCACCAATCGTGAGATGTGGAAGGTCTACGGTGCGAAGGCGCCGGTCTGGGGCTACGTCACAAACCGCACCACGCACGATCTTGCGCTCACGCCCACGCAACGGATTGCGGACTTTGTCGAACCGCGCATTGAGCCGGAAATCATGTTCGGCATGAAATCAGCACCCGCGCCGGACATGGATGAACTCGCGCTACTTGATTGCATCGATTGGGTGTCGTTCGGCTACGAGGTCGTGCAATCGATTTTTCCCGGCTGGAAATTCCAGGCATCCGATACGGTTGCCGCCAATGGCGTGCATGGGGCGCTTCTCATCGGTGCCCGCCACGCGATCGGGCCGGGCAAGATGCAGTGGTTGCACAAGTTCGCAACATTCCAGGTCGAACTTGCCTGCGCAGGAAAACCGACCCAGCACGGGGGCGGCGCACTGGTGCTCGACAGTCCCCTGCTGGCGCTACGGCATCTGGTCCAATTGCTGGCGCACGATCCGCATAACCCGCCGGTTGGCGCCGGCGAAATCATTTCAACCGGAACGCTTACGCTAGCCATGGCTGTGAGAGCCGGAGACGCTTGGACCGCAAGAGCGTCAGGCATACCCCTCGAGGAGATCAGCCTGCGGTTCGACTAGCATCAGGCGGCTTTCGCAACCGCCGCATCGCTGGCGTGATGGTGCACGCTGTTCTGATGGTGGTCGACGCCATAGTCGATATCGATCTGGAACAGTACGGCGCGCGTGCCGTGATCGGGGCTGCCGTTGAGCACGCCCTCAATATCGGCGATCTCGCGCCTGAGGATTTCGATCTCCTGCGCGTTCAAATCGACGTCGCCAACCGTAATTTGCGCGTCGGTTTCAAGCGACTTCAGAAATTGCCTGAGCCGGGCCAGATCGACATTGAGGGGCGTCTTGACCATGGCTCAATCATAGTCCCCGACCCTCGGGCGCAAAGCGGTTATCCACTCACAAATGCTTTGCGGCGCTTTCTTCTGTGGATGACGGGCCGGCGGCGGAACCCGGCCCCGGTCAGGCAGGAGAACCGAGTACCCAGCCCACCCCCTCGCCTTAAATGCGGCCGGCAGCGTAAACTCCAGCCCGCGAACAGGAGCAAAACACCATGCGGGCGAGACCATCCAGATCCACGGGCGCGCGGGCAGCGATTTCGATTGTTACCTCGCGGTGCCGCAGGCGCCGGGCCAAGCGCCAGAAAAGTGCCGGCGGTGGTGCTTGCCAGCGCGGTACACGGCGTCGACAAGGATCTGCGTGATCTCGCCGACGAATTTGCCGCGCATGGTTTCATCGCAGCCGCGCCCGATCTGTTCTGGCGCACGATCCCCGGGCCGCTCACCCGCGCCGACGGCGAACTCACCGGCAAACGCTCGCAGCCAAGGCCGGAAAAAATCAAGACCGGCGAAGCCGACATCGCCGACACGCTCGACATGCTGCGCAAGTTGCCGGAGTTCAATGGGCGCGCCGCAGTCATGGGATTCTGTTATGGCGGTCCCTACGCCATCATCGGCCCGAAGCGGCTCGGTTATGCCGCCGGCATCTCATGTCATGGCACGCGCATGCAGGATTATATCGGCCAGCTCGATAGCCTCACGGCACCGGTCTGCATCATCTGGGGCGATGAAGATAACCAGGCGCCGCCGGACGTGCTCGAAGCATTTCGCGCGGTGCCGCCGCGCATGAGCAACATCGAACTGCACATTTTCCCGGGGTCAAGCACGCCTACATGATGCCGGATGCCGGCGCCGCCTACAGCAAGCAGACGCGCGATTTTTCCATGGCACGCGCGCTTGCCATTCTCGGCGATTTGCGGGGTGGCGGCGAAGGATTGCGCAAGGCGTCGTGAACTGTACCAACACTCCCGCCTCATGGTGAGGAGCGCTGCGCAGCAGCGCGTCTCGAACCATCACAAGTCGGCTATAGCCGACTTGTGCAATCAAATTTGCCGATCTCGGGTAAACCCGAGATCGGTGGGCCGCCCCATCCTTCGAGACGCCCGCACCGCGGGCTCCTCAGGATGAGGCGGAGCGAGGCTTGATCCTAGCCTCGCTTCGGTCGGCCGTGACGACAGCAAAATAACTACGCCGCTTGCGCCGAAAGCTCTTTGTCTTTCTCCGCCGCACGCTGCGCCGCCGGCCGCACCGTGAAGCGACCGATGTAGTCCTGGAATTCCTTCCGCTCGGGAATCAGCTTGAACATCATGCCGTAGCGCAGCCCGGAGCCGATCACGATATCCGCGGCGGTAAATTGCTCGCCCATCAAATAGGGTCCCTTGGCGACGGCCTTGCTGACGATGTCGAGCACCGTGTCGAAATCGCGCCAGCCAAGCGCAGCCGCGCGCGGATCCTCCTTGCGCGGAAAGGCGCGGTCGGTCATTGCCGGTTCGATCACGCTCGGCCCGAAAAACAGCCACTTGAGGTACTCGCCGCGGCGCGGCGTGCCCACGGGGATGTTGAGCTTCTTGTCAGGAAATTCGTCAGCGAGATAAGTGCAAATCGCCGCGACCTCGGTGATCATCGTATCGCCGTGCTTGAGCGCGGGAACCTTGCCCATGGGATTGATGGCGAGATAGTCGGGCTTCAGGTTTTCGCCCTTACTCAGGGTCACCAGCTTGATGTCATAAGGCTGGCCGATCTCTTCCAGCATCCACAGCACGATGGACGAACGCGACGGCGAGGCGTGATAGAGCGTGATTTTAGCCATGCAACACCTTGTCAAATAGTGGATTTCAAACCAACGTCAGCGATACTGCGGAAATGTGCAGGGAAAATGACCGATGTCCAATAACGTTCGCGACAACACCGAACGTCATCGTTTCGAGCTCGACGCCGACGGCCATATCGCGTTCTCGAACTACAAGCGCTCCGATGGGCTGCTCGACGATCCTGCATACCGAAGTACCAAAGGAACTCGAAGGGCGCGGCATCGGCTCCGCACTGGTGCGCGGCCTGCTCGACATTGCCCGCGCGCAAAAGCCTCAAGGTCAACGCGGTTTGTCCCTTCGTGAAGGCTTATCTCGATCGCCATCCCGAATATGCCGACTTGCAGCCATAGGCGACGATAAACGCCCGATGCGCAGACGTCGGTCACAGTCAACGACAAAATGCAGAAAGGCTATCGCTACGTGCTGAGCGCGCCGCCCGGCCGCGGCTTTGATGCGGAATTCAAGCCGCAGCTAACGCCTGCGCAAATGCTCAGGCTTGGCGTGTTCGGCGGCAAATACATGACCGACTGCCGGCGCGAATTCCCAAAATCCTGGTTCGCAAGAGCAAAGCTGTCGCCGCACGGCTACGATATCGACTGCAATTTCTTTGGCATCGATGCCAGCCAGCCGCTGTCGGAATGGAAGCGCAAGGGCTGGATCCATCGCGACGATCCGCGCGGCTGGTTTCAATGGTATTGCCGCTACTACATGGGCCGTCGCATGCCCGACGAAGACCGGCGGCAGATCCAAGCGCTGGAAAGCGATCCGCCGCCATGTGCGCCAGGTGCAGAAACACTGCGAGCCGGGCGACCTGCTCTGCCGCCGCCGCCAGCGGCAAGCGCTGCTGCACTGGGCTTATGACAGCCGAAAGATTTGACGTCTTTATTCCGCGGCGACGGCGACGCTGGCGCTGACCGCTATCCTTCCAGCGCGCGCCTGCCGCGTCGATCGACGGCAACCACCAAGACCGGCAGCAAGCACTTGCCAGCCGGGCCGGATGCCGACGCCAAAGTCAAAGATCATGCCAAGCACCAGCAGTCGGCGAAACATGAAAAGCAATCGCGATGCCGACGGCTTCGCCGAAAAATGTGATGATCGATACGATGAACGCGAGCACCAGCAGACTTTGCGTCGACAAATCAGTTGTGTCCTGCCACCACGCCAGCAGGCGATAAGCGATCAGCCAGAAAAACAGACTCGCGGCGAATGTCGGCACTGTCACGTCGGCTTTGGTCTGCTGGAAATAGTGAATGAGCGCAAGCAGCGCGATGCCGTAAATTATCTGATGCAGGCGCCGCCACCGCAATGCCGCCAAGACGCCGCACCATGCCATCGGTCGAGGTTGCCGCGAGCGGCGGCGAGGCCAAGCCATGCTGTTGCGCCGATGATCAGATAGACGCGGTGGGTGATTTCATGGACGGCTTTGCCGAGATCATAGCTCTGGTCGGCAAAAAACAGCGCGAGGTGCGTGGCGATGTAGCAAAAGGTCCCTACTCCGAGCATGCGCCGGATATCGATCAGGTTTCCGTAGCGAAAAATGCGCCGGAATGGCGTCACCGCCAGCGTCAGGCCAAGAAAGACCAGCGCCCAGAATCCGGCGCGATGGATCAGGTCGTTGAGCGGCCGTGCGCCATGCGCGATCGCATCCGCTTCAAACAACGCCTTGGCGAGCGGCAGCAGCAGGATCGCAAGCGTCGCGATGCGCAAAGGCGACAGCCGCCCGCGCCGGTCACGCCAAAGCTGCCAGGAAGCCGCCCTTGTAGCCGCCATCGAAACCTTCATTGCGTGCGTAGTTTTACCAATTCCATCCGCCGCATAACGGGTATACCGCACCGCACAAACTACCTATACAACCGCAGCGTTCGTGCTAGCATTTTGCAGTCGCTTTGATTCGTCACAATCGATCAAAAGCGTGCGTGCGGATAAAGGCATCGCAACGGACCAACATCCGGCGAGCCGCCAATTACGGGAGACGTACGAGGAGCAGTTCAAGACGCCACAGCAACGCTGCGCCGGGAGCTTTTAATGGAGGCCACCGATGTCGCGAACACTGTTTCGCTCGCTGCTTGTCTTTGCGCCCGCTTTTGTCGTCGGCACCACTGTCGCATTCGCTCACGATAGCTGGATCAATCGCGGTGGATTCAAGAACACCGCGGGCGAATGGTGTTGCGGCGATTACGATTGCAAGAGCTACACCCGCACGTCCTCGAACGCGACGGGCTGGATGATCGAAGGCGAGCTGGTGCCGTTCGATGAAGCGATGCCGGTGGCACCACCCGACGGGCAGCTGACGATATGCCGGCGACCCGACGGAACGCGGCGCTGCGTTTTCGGACTAAAGCCCGGGCTATAGGCAGGGTTTCTGTCGAACAGAAGCGTGCGCTGCGACGCAGTGGCACGCGCTCATTCAACTTATCGTCAGATCAGCCGCGGTCGACGGGCTCGGTGCCCGCATGCAATATCGCGGCGATAATGGCGGCTGTTCCAACCAGAATAAAAGCAGCGCCTACGTTGTCGTGGCCCACCAGGTCGGCAATGCCGGCGAGGATGACGGCGCAGACCCCGAGCGACAAGCCCCAGAGCCCAAGCCAGTCGATCGTTTCGATCGTCTCATGCTTGCGCGGACGTATGGCGTCGGCACGGGCCTTTGGCCGCAGCTGTATAGGCATGGCAAAGCCTCCATTGTTGCTGCGACCCTCCTTCGCAATTTCCGTGCCTGCCTTGATGTAACGCAAATTTTCTTTTCAAGTTCCTTGCGGGTAGCCTCACAAAACCGCGAAACTATTGAATTAAATTCATTGGACTAAATTCGCGGCAGCGGACGTCCGCCCGCCTCCTTTCGAGGGCACTTTCACCCAGGCTTCGCCGTCAAGAACAACCTCTCCGCCGACCGAACAAGTGCACGCCAGCCGGGCGCGGGTTTTTTCCGGCATTAACTCGGCAACGGCCACGCTGACGTCGACCGTATCCCCGATCTTGACCGGCGCGCGAAAATTCAAGGTTTGTGAAATGTAGATCGCGCCGGGCCCCGGAAGCCTGGTGCCAAGCACGGCCGAAATCAGGCTCGCGGTATAAAGGCCGTGCGCAATGCGCGTCCCGAAGGGCGTCTTGGCGGCAAAATGCTCGGACAAGTGAATTGGATTGCGATCGCCGGTGACCTCGGCAAAGCCCACGACATCGGAGGCGTCGATTGTCTTGTGGAGAGTCTCGGTCATACCGACTGAGAGATCTTCGAAATACAGCAGGCGGAGTTCTAGCGGTTTCAATTGGCTAACAGCATCTGCCCGGGGGTCTTCAAGGCTCCGGCTTGGGCCGCCGCACCCACACGACCACAAGAACCACGAGACAGCCAACGATGGCGGCTGCAAACGTCGCGGCAAATGTCCAGTTGCTCAGTGCCATTTTCAGTACCCTCCGCTGTACATCTTGTCCTTATGTGTAGCACGGATTTCCAGGGATGGTGTCAGACCTTGTTAAGCGTGACGGGTTAAAGCCCTGAGGACCACCGTTCTTGAAATCCGGCTCGCCGCGCTTTCGATGCCCCGGGGCATTGAACGGCAGGACGTAGAATTTGAGGGCCAATTCACGCGAACAAACCAGGAGCCGCGACCATGAAAAAGGTTTTGCCAGAGAAAATGTTCAGCGACGATCAAGCGAGGTTGACGACGCTTCGCAATTGGATCCTTGAGAACGAGGTCACCGAGATTGAAATGAGCGAGCGCCAGTTCTGGAATTTTGTGCATCTCCAGCCAATCTCGGAGAAGCCGTGGGTGACCTTCATGGGGCGTCAATTGCGGGTGCCACAGATGCCTGCTGGAGCGCAAAAGTGCCTCGGGATCGATGACAAAACAGCTCCGGGCTCAATCTGATCATGCGGTGTCAGCGCCTTGTTGAAACTGGTATGGGCGCTCGCAACATATATCGCGAATGACAGCCGCAGCATCTTGTTATTGCCGCGCGAGTACACAGGTACAAGGCGTACCTAGTTCGTATTTAGGTCATTTTGAAAAGGATACATACTATGACGAATTCGACTTCATCCAATGAATCCCAGAAGCCAGCATCGCCTGCTCCCGCTCCGCAGCAGCAGACTCAGGGCGATCCAAAGCCGAACACCGACAAACCGGCCCAGCAGCAGCAAAAGTAGGCTGCACGACCGCTCACAAATGGAGGCCCGGCCCAGCGCCGGGCCTTTTTAACATCGCGGACGAAGTCCGCAGAAAGGCACCTATGCGCATCTTTATTTTCAAGTCGGACACAAGCCCCAACTTGCGTGCGTTTTCGGATGATCAGGAAGGCGATAAGCTGCCGGCGCAGTTCCGGCCTTGGCACGCGGTCGGTGTCGTCCGACCGGATTCAGTGCCTCCCCACAACTTAAACCGAGACCTGATCGAGGCATCGATTGCCAGTGACGGCTTCCAATTGTGGCGGGTAAAAAAGCAGGCGTAACGCCTATTTGCTTGGTTCGGCCTCCGGTAACTCAACGGGCGTGGACACGCGCGCGATCGGTTCAAACACCGTAACCCTGACTACAGGAAACTTTTGTTTGAGTTGTGTGCCTGCGGCCAGGGCTTCCGTCTCTGTTTCGTATCGGGTCTTCGATTTGCCATCGACCGTCAGGACATAGCCGTCGGATGGCATCGCGTTCGCGGAAAGGTTTTTTGGCTTCTTTGAGTCTTGGCTCATCGACTAGTCCTTTTATCCATGTTGGGAGCGCTTTGGGGACGCCAACTGGGTGCCCCATAATCAAATTCAAATATCTTCGACATTGAGATCGTATGTGCCTCTTCGGCCTCGGGCGTAGACCTTCGCGGCAAGCGAGTAAATACGCTCACGGTTGGCGTCGAAGGCCTGCAAGATATCGATTGCATCGAACCGAAGGTTCGGCTGCATCTGCTTCAACGTATCCGCCATGATAAAGAAAGAGCTTTCCATGGAGCGGTCGTACCCCCAGAAGCGGACCGCCCGCCGCGTTGCATCGTAGCTGCGGCTACGATTGGGAAAGTTGATCGCCATGTTTGCTGTCCTGCATACCGATTAAGGCAGAAACGTCATCAAAACGCGTAGCATTGAAACAATAACGATATGTGGCGACGAATTATCATAACCACAGGGGTGAAGACGCGTCGGATTGAAATAAACCACGGTCGCGTTTGCGGGCGTAAAGAGCCGATTTACCTTCCAACTCCCCAAACTGCGCGGTAGCCGCCGCAATTCGGCCGGGAGCCCTGAAGGGACGTGACCGTAATCCATCCGGTTGCCAGTTTCCGATCGGATTGCCTGATCGAGAATTGGCGGACGATTACAAGATTACCGCCCGCGGCGAACGCGAAAGCCGTGATCGTATGGCGGCCTTTTCCGACTCACCGGATGCGGCCAAAAGTGAGTGATCCAGCGCTGACGCAACGCGAACAAAAACACGTTGCTTGATTATGCGGATTTGCGCTTGGCGTTTGGGCGGCGATGAAAACCGGCCACGATCCAGGCGCCGACAAACCACAATAGAACCGCAGCAACCATCGGTCCGACCGCGAGAGCGAGATATTTGGCAATGATCGGACCGAGGGGAATGACGTAATCAAAGTTCATTCCCTTCGCAAAGCAATCGAATGGGCTGCCAAGTGCCGGCTCGGCCCGGCGCGCCTCAACGCATGCGTCCTGGATCGCCGCAAGCGACCGCGGCGCAATGACGGCAACGTAGAAGAGCCAGCCCACAACGGCTGCCCAACCCGCCGAAGCAACAATCCAAAGCCTGATAAATCCCAGTTTCCAGTTCATAGGTCCCCCGTCGCCGAAATTCTGCCGCCCCTTTGCGGACTTGCCAAGCACGATCAGTGCAGCCCGGGCGCGCGCTTCCCGAGGCGGGCCCGCGCATCAGTATTTCTCCGTCTTGCCCCGATTCCTCCGCAGCACAATAAAGGATCGCGCGAGCAACGTTTCCGCCTCTCGCGCGTTAGAGCGGTGGCGGCTGGGTTGATGATCTTGAAAGTGATTGCGACCTGCGCCCGGTGCTTCAATTTGAAGTCGCATCGTCATTCTCTAGAAACCATACGTGTCATGATCCTCATTCGTCTGGCCATCAGCATATTCGCATTGACCCTCATCGGAACGGCATTTTCGCTCAATGTAGTGCAAAGTGAGCAAGATCCGACGTCCTCCGAATCCGCGATGATCACGCGTCAATAGGCGGTTTGCGGCACAGCCACCACAGCGCGCCGATCAACGCCACATTGCCGAGCGCAAACATCGTCAGCACGCCGATCGTCCAGTCAGAACCATTGGCCTCGATCAGCAGTGCGCCAACCGACGGCGCGAACGCCTGCACGATCAAGCTCGGAAAAGCGAGCTTGCCCATCAGGCGTGGAAAGCGCACGGGTCCAAATAAAGCCAGCGGAAGCGTACCGCGACCGATCCACGAAATCCCGTAGCCGGCACCATAAAGCAAGATCACCAGGAGCAACGCCGGTACGGCGCCGAACAGCAGCAACAGGCCGACCGCCATCAACGTACACGACGCAATCATCGTCCAGATCGGGTGATAGCGGCTGCCGAACAGGCGCTCCACGATACGCGCGCCGACCTGCGCGGGGCCAAACAGCGTGCCGAGAGTTACCGCCGTCGCGAAGTCGAGCCCCCTCGCCTGCAAAAAAATCAGCAAGTGCACCACGACGATCGAGCCAATGCCGGCGGCAATCGAAAGCACGACCGCCAGCAGTGCGAAGATGAGCGTTTCGTTCTGGATTGATGCTGGAGCAGCGGGAGAACCGGTCATTCCGGCGTCCGCATTTTTTGAGCCCGTACGCAGCGGAACCCGGCGCACGACCGCCATTTGCAACGGCAACGCGACGAACACATGCAGTGCGGCGTAGATGAAGCAGGCGCTGCGCCATCCCGCGTGCTCGATCATGAAAGCGCTCAGCGGCCAGCAAATCGTGCTGGCAAAGCCGCCGAACAACGTGAGATTGGTGATCGGACCGCGCGCTTCACTGCCATACATGCGGCCGAGTGCTGCGAAGACCGCGTCGTAAAGCCCGGTGCCCATGCCGATTCCGATCAGCACCCATGCGAACAGATAAAAGGGCAGCGCCGGCGCAAGGCCGACGCCGGCAAGGCCCGCGGCGTAGAACGTGGAGCTTGCCAGCAGGACCGGACGCCCGCCGCGCGCATCGATGACGCGCCCAACCTGCGGCGAGATCAGCCCGGCGGTGAGCAAGCCGATCGATGTGCCGCCGACAACCCAGCCGAGCGACCAGCCGGTCTCGGCAACGATCGGCTCGGCGAACACCGCGGGAAAATAGAACGACGTGCCCCAGGCCAGGATCTGGGCAATGCCCAGCGCGGTGATGACGACACGGCGGTCGAGCGCGCGCGTCTCTGCAGTTAATTCCAAAGGGTGCCGTCCTTAGTTTGCCGGCTCCATGCCCCTGGATTTGAGCACCGCCGCCGCCTCGGGACCAGAGAACACCCGCAGCAGCGCCTGCGCGGCGGCCTTGTTTACGGCGGATGCACTCAGCCCGGCGGCATAGGTCGTGGTGTTCTGGATCTCTTTGGGCAGCGGTCCAACCAGCGTCGCGCCCTTCACCGGCACGATTTCGCTGATCTGGTGGAGTCCGAGTTCGGCCTCGCCACTGACAATGAGATCGGCAACGTGACCGCCCTTCTTGAGTTTGGCCTTTGCCCGGATCTGGTCGGCAATGCCAAGCCGTTCAAGCAGCTTGTCGATGTAGATGCCGCTCGAGCCGCCGCTCGCGGGATCGATATAGGCGACGGATTTCGCCGTGAGCAGCGCGGCTTTGAAGGCCTCAACCGTGCTGATGTCCGGTTTGGCCGCGCCCTCCTTGACGACGACGCCCACACCGACGCTTGCAACATTGGTGGTGCTTCCCGCGGCAATCTTGCCGCCGGCGGACAGCTCCTTGAGCACCGCAGGCGTGATAACGGCCACGTCAAAGGCCTCGCCACCTTCGATCCGCGCCTTGAGAGCGCCGGCGGTACCGTTATCGACCACAACCTTGTTGCCCGTCCGCTTTTCGTAAGCCGGCACAAGGGCCACCACGACTTGTTTGAAGGCCCCGGCGGTGAGGACCTTGAGTTCTGCGGCTGATGCCGGCGGCGACCCGGCTGAGGCAAGCACCGCGGTCATAGCGAACGTACGCCAGATATGCGCATTCATGGGTCATGGTCTCCCGATGTCAGGGCCTAACCTACACGAACCAAGCGCAATTCCACCGCGGACGCCGAGTTTTTGCGCCGCGACATTTGCGAGGCTCACGCACCATCGAAAAACGGGACGATTTTTGACTTTTTCATTAATTTTCAGTTATTTAAGCTATGCGTTTTTCACCTAGCTGCAGCGCAACATTATTGCTTTTCAAATAGCCGGAAAATGCCTATTTTCCCAATCGAAAACATCGACCGGCTCTGCCGGGCTGACGAAAGAAAGTAGGACACCATGATTGCTGCACTCGCCCGTTTCATCCAGGAATGGAAGCGTTACAACCGGAGCCTGAGCGAACTGTCGCGTCTTGGCGACCGCGAACTCGCCGACATCGGCATCAGCCGCTCTGACATTCCGCGGGTTGCCTGGAAAGCCGCGCACGAGCACTAATTCATTCAGTCGCTAGATCGACTGAAAAAGCGCCCGCGGACAAGCCGCGGGCGTTTCGTTTTCGCGCGCGCCGACTGTCGCGCTTAATCGATCGCCTTCCAGCGGTCCAAGGGCATGACCTCAAGCGCCTGCCCGTACCCCACCGTCCAGGAGTCGATCGACCACTTCGTGCCAGTCGCCTTCTCAACCAGCACGGCGGTCGCATGCGGCGGGACGCCCGTCGATAAAAAACCCGCGTGCCTCCGGCGCATCCACGTCGTGGAAGCGCAATAGCTTGAGCTGATCGAGCACCAATAGGAGGCTCGTTGTGTTGCGGCTGGTATCGATGCAATCGAATTGGTGGATGTCGTACATGTATTTCGCGCCGGCGCGCGCGACATGATTTTGGGTGCCGGCGACCGGGCCGACGCGACGGTCGAACCAGCCACCCGCCGCTGCGACCGCCTTGCGCTCGGCGGCCGCCGACGCGCGTCCGGCCGCAAGAATTTGTGTCAGTTTCGTGCGGTCGCCGGCCGTCAAATCCACTTCATCGCGATATTTGCAGCCGAACCCATGGCACACGAAACACCGTGCCGGCGTTGGCGGGGTGACCGAGTAGCCTCCATAGGCCGCGTCGACGACATTGGAATTGGTCGCTGCGGACGCGATGGCGCCGCCGACCGCATAGGCAAGCCCGACCGCAATCGCGCAGACCATCAATTTCCTGAGCATATGGAACCTCTTTACCACCATTGCGGCGAGCTGCCGGCCGGCCTAATGATCATCGAATGACAAAGAGCCAATTTCAAGCCGTTCATGTCGTCGGGGGCGGACTCGCCGGGTCCGAAGCGGCCTGGCAACTGGCGCAGGCCGGCGTTCCGGTCGTTCTGCATGAAATGCGGCCTTTGCGCGCGACTCCCGTCCACAAGACCGACGGTTATGCCGAACTGGTCTGTTCGAATTCGTTCCGTTCGGATGATCATGAACACAACGCCGTCGGCCTCCTGCACGCAGAAATGCGCCGACTCGGATCGATCATCATGAACACCGCGGATGCAAATCAGGTGCCCGCCGGCGGCGCGCTGGCGGTCGACCGGGATGGATTTTCCGCGGCAGTTTCCGCAGCGCTCGCCGCACATCCCATGATCACGCTGGAGCGGGGCGAAATCGCGCCACCGCCCGCCGATTGGGACAACGTCATCATCGCGACCGGTCCCCTGACCTCACCCGAACTTGCCGCAACGATCGCCGCACTGACGGGCGAGCAGCAGCTGGCGTTCTTTGACGCGATAGCCCCGATCGTGCATCGCGACAGCATCGATCTGACGCAGGCCTGGTTTCAGTCTCGTTACGACAAAGCAGGCCCCGGCGGCACCGGCGCCGACTACATCAATTGTCCGCTCTCGCGCGAGCAATACGAAGGGTTTGTTGCGGCGCTCCTGTCCGGCGACAAGACCTCCTTCCACGAATGGGAATCATCCACTCCCTATTTCGACGGCTGCTCTGCCGATCGAGGTAATGGCCGAGCGCGGCCTTGAAACGCTTCGCCACGGCCCCATGAAACCTTTCGGCTTGACCAATCCGCACCAGCCGGACTCGAAAGCTTACGCCGTCGTGCAACTGCGGCAGGACAACAAGCTGGGCACTTTGTTCAATATGGTCGGCTTCCAGACCAAGCTCAAACACGGCGAGCAGGTTCGAATCTTCCGGACAATTCCCGGACTGCAGAATGCAGAATTTGCGCGCCTTGGCGGCCTCCACCGCAATACATTTCTCAATTCGCCACAATTGCTCGACGAAACCCTGCGCCTGAAGGCAAACACACGATGGCGTTTTGCGGGCCAGATCACTGGCTGCGAGGGCTATGTTGAATCGGCCGCAATCGGCCTGCTTGCGGGCCGCTTCGCAGCCGCCGAACGCCGCGGCCAACAGATCGTGCCGCCACCGGCAACGACGGCGCATGGCGCGTTGCTCGCTCACATTACCGGCGGCCATATCGAGACTATTGATGCCGGGCCATCGTCGTTCCAGCCGATGAATGTGAATTTCGGCTTGTTTCCGCCATTGCGGGAACCGCCGTCATACGATGCGCCGAGCAAGCTCAGCCGCGCCGCCGCAAAAGCGCAGGCGCGAAAAAGCGCATTGTCGCGCCGGGCGCTCGTTGATCTCGAACTCTGGATTGCCGGCGAACCGCCGGCGGTCGCCGCCGAGTAAGCGTTAGCCGCCAATCCGCCGCAGCGACTTTGCCGCGCGCCAGATGCGCCACTGCCGCCGCCACTCGCGGCACCTCGAGCGGATGGAACGGATCGTAGTCTTCCCTCTCCATCGCCAGCAGCCACTGCCGTAGTGGTGCCAACGACAAAAATGCCGGCCGCGCAAGCTCGGGGATATCTCGGCGTCCAGCGATTTGCGACAGATGCCGACGCGCGCGCAGGCGCAATTCGGCAAGCGCGGCACGCAATTCCGGCGTGACACGCATGGCATGGACATCCGCGGGATCGGCACCATAGTGCCGAAGAATTTCCAGTGGCACGTAAAGCTGATGGCGTGCCGCGTGGCGCGGCAGGCGCTCGATCAGATCGGCAATCGTTTCGAGCCTCGCCCGCCTCCCCGGCAACATCGACAAGCGCAGTCTCCGGGCCAGCAAGGATGCGCGTTGCGCATTCGAAGATCGTGCCTGAGGTCGCGGCCGCGTAAGCTTGAAGCTCCGCAAGGCTTGCCATCGGCTCATCGTAGATGTCGAAACGGTGCGCTTCGATCAGTTCGACCAGGCGCTCGCGAACCAAATCATGGCGCGACAATCGTTTCCAGCAATGCGGCCGCCACCGGATGGGCCGCCGCCTCTCCGGTCCGTTCCCCCATAAGCACTTCGCGCCACCATTGCAGCCGGATTTCGCCAGGCATCGGCTCGCGCGCCAATTCGCGGATGCGCGAAACTTCGGCACTAAAGGCATATAGCGCGAAAAGCGCGTCACGCACGCGCTGCCGGCGCGAACAGCGCGGCAAGATAGCGGTCGCGGTCGACCTCCCGCACGAGCGCAGCACAATGTTCGAAATGACCCTGCATGAGACACAATCCAGCGACGTTCACGCGACAGCGATGAGCCCCGCGCCGACACGGCGGTTTTCCGCCAGCAAGATGTTATAAGTCCGCACCGCCGCACCGGTCGGCATGCTGTCGACCGAGAGCGACAGCTCGCGGAAGCGGCTCACGCAGCCGCTCCGGCAGCACCCATGGGTCACGGCCGGCGCCGATGAGGAAAAAGTCGAGGCTCCCGGCGCGATCGAAAGCCGCTTCCAGTGCGGACGCAGATAACTCGGCAATACTGTTGACCGGCCACGCCCAGATTCCGTCCGGGAAACACAGCAACGAGCCGCGATGCGACATGCCGCCGAAACGAAAGCCTCCGTCGCCATAGGCATCGATGAGCGCAGGGCGCGGCAGATGCGGAGCGTCTGCCCGCCCGCCGGGCGTCATCTACGTCTTATCCCGATCCGGCGCGGTGAGTGAATCGCGGCCTGTACCAACGCCGAGATAGATCAGGATCGGCGAGGCAATAAAGACCGAGGTATAGGTTCCGACGAGGACCACGCCGAACATCATGGTCGCCGTGAAGCTGTGGATGGCCTGGCCGCCAAAAAGCAGCAGCGCCAGCAAGGCCAGCGAAACCGTCACGTGTGTAATCACCGAACGCGACAGCGTCTGGTTGACCGACGCATTGAGCAGTTCCGGCATCGGCAGCTTCCGGTACCGGCGCAGCATTTCGCGGATACGATCATAGATGACGACCGTATCATTGAGCGAATAGCCAAGGATCGTCAGCAGCGCCGCGATACTCGTCAGATCGAAATCAATCTGCGTGACTGACATAAATCCGATCGTCAGCACGATGTCGTGCACGTTGGCGATCATCGCACCCAGTGCGAACTGCCATTCGAAGCGAAACCAGAGGTAGATCAGAATTGCGAAAATCGCGAGCATCAATCCGACGACGCCATAGGACAGCAGTTCGCCCGACACGCGCGGCCCGACCACCTCCACGCGCCGATAATCGACCTCGGTGCCGAGCGCGCCGCGAACTTTGGTGACCGCCTGCTGCTGCGCGGTTTCTCCGCCCGGCTGTTCTGCGATCCGGATCAGCACATCATTCGGCGCGCCGAATTGCTGCAATTGTACTTCGCCGAGCCCCAGCGCCCCGAGCGACGCACGCATTTTGGCAAGATCGGCCGACGGCGCCTTGGATTGAACTTCGATCAGCGTGCCGCCCTTGAAGTCGATGCCGAAGTTCAACCCGTGAAAGAAATAAAGCGATATCGCGATGATCGACAACAGGGCCGACACAGGAAAGCTGATGCGCCGAAAGCGCATGAAATCGAATTTGGTGTCGTCGGGAACGATGCGAAGCAGGCGCACGGGCGCGGTTCCTAAATTGGCACGCGTTGCGGGCGCCGCCAGCGCACCCAATAGGCCACGATCAGTCGGGTCAACGTGAAGGCGGTAAAGACCGTGGTGATGATGCCGATGCCGAGCGTGACGGCAAAACCGCGCACCGGACCGGTGCCGATGTAGAACAATACCGCAGCAGCAATAAACGTGGTGATGTTAGAGTCGAGAATTGTGGCAAGCGCGCGCGAAAACCCTGCGTCGATCGCATTGATCGGGGTGCGGCCGCCCCGCACTTCTTCCCGGATGCGCTCGTAGATCAGCACGTTGGAGTCGACCGCGATTCCGACGGTGAGCACGATGCCAGCAATACCGGGAAGCGTCAGCGTCGCATTGAGCAGCGACAGCACCCCGAAGATCATCGCTACGTTGATAGCCACCGCGATATTGGCGAACAGACCGAACAATCCGTAGGTCGCCAGCATGAACACGATCACCATCGCCGCGCCGACGTAAGACGAGATCTTGCCCTTGGCGATCGAATCCTGACCGAGCCCGGGACCGACCGTTCGCTCCTCGATGATGGTCAAGGGCGCCGGCAACGCGCCGGCCCGCAGCAGGATCGCAAGGTCATTGGCGCTTTCGACGGTGAAGCTACCCGAAATCTGGCCGGAACCGCCAAGGATGGGCTCACGAATAACCGGCGCCGAGATCACCTGATTGTCGAGGACAATCGCAAAGGGCTTGCCAACATTTTCCTGCGTGACCTGCGCAAATTTGCGCGCACCCGAGGTATTGAAGCGGAAAGACACAATGGGTTCGCTCGTGCGCTGATCGAACCCCGGCTGCGCATCGGTCAGATCGCCGCCCGAAACCAGGATGCGCTTTTCGACCAGATAAGGCGTTTTGGGCTGGGTGGTGCTGTAGAGAATTTCGTCGTCCGGCGGCACGCGTCCCTGCGCCGCCTGCTCGGCTGGCATCGACACAT
The DNA here is from genome assembly GCA_963815055.1 of uncultured Alphaproteobacteria bacterium. Taxonomy (GTDB): domain Bacteria; phylum Pseudomonadota; class Alphaproteobacteria; order Rhizobiales; family Xanthobacteraceae; genus Pseudolabrys. Next base: position 538,657 of record CAWFEU010000003.1, read on the forward strand.
CGACCATGCGGAAATCGAGCTTGGCGGTCTTGCCGAGCAACTCCTTCAATCGCGTCGGATCCTGCAATCCCGGCACCTGCACCAAGATGCGGTCGGTGCCCTGGCGCTGGATCAGCGGTTCCACAGTGCCGAGTTCATTGACGCGCCGTTCGATGATCTGGATCGACTGCTCGACGGACTGGCGCACGCGGTCAATCAGCGCGGGCTCGGTCACGGCGAGCCGCACCAGGCTTCCCCGCTTCGGTCGTGATGTCGAGGCTCGTCTGGCCGGTGCCGCTCAGAATTCCGCCAAGCGGTTGCGACAACTCGCGCAGCTTCGTAACGGCCTGATCGAAATTGCTGCCCTCGCGGATGCGCACTTCCACGCTGTTGCCGCGCACCACCAGCCCGGTATAGCCGACACGCGCGTCGCGCAGGACGCGACGAACATCATCTCGCAGGGTCTCGAGCTTTTCCTTGCGAACCGCATTGGTGTCGACTTCGAGCAGAATGTGCGAACCGCCCTGCAGGTCGAGACCCAGCACGATGTGGCGCTGCGCCCACTTCGGCCAGCTTTGCACCCACTTGTCAGGCAGAAAATTTGGAACGGCGAACAGGCAAACGACGAATGCCGTCAGCACAATCGCCAGCGCCTTCCACCGCGTGAAATAAAGCATGACGTCCCGACTTGCGGCTCGAAGGCCGAGGCTGCCGCCGCTTAACCGGCTGCGGCCTCTTCCTTGACAGGTTCACCTTTGGCGCGAACGTCGGTGACCATCTGCCGCATCTGGCGGATGCGCACATCGTCCGCAATCTCGATTTCGATTTGGTCGTCGTCGATCACCTTGGTGACCTTACCGATAAGGCCGCCATTGGTGATGACCGTGTCGCCCCGCCGAACGTTCTTGACCATTTCCTGATGCTGCTTCACCCGCTTTTGCTGCGGGCGCAGGATCAGGAAATACATGATGACAAAAATGAGCGCGAACGGCAGCAGCGACATCAGCATACCGCCGTCGCCGCCTGCACCCGCCGCCGAATAAAGACCCCAGAGACCCTTGCGCAAACGCAGGCGTAACGAACATCGAAGCTTTCCTTGCGTGGTTTGCCGAGCGCCCCGAAAGCGCTTGAATTTCGCGCGGACTATAGCGGCCGCCCACCCAATTGCAACGCTACGTTACCCCTGAAACCAGCCATTTTCAGCCATTTCCCCGCATGGCCGCTTGCGGGGGCAACGCCACCCCGCTAAGAGCAGCGCGATTTCCGGAAAGACCCAGATGGCCAAATCAAAGTCCCGATCGACACGCCGATCCAAGCCGAAACCGAAAAACGGGCGCCCGTTCCGCCGGCCAAGGCGACCTGCTCGAGCGCATCGCCACCGCGCTTGAACGGCTGGCCCCGCAACGCGCGGCCCTGCCCGACCTTGGCGCCGCTGATGCTTTCGTGTGGCACCCGGATGGCCGGCTTGCTCCGGTTGCGCGCGTCAACCGCGTCGAGATGTCGCTGCTCAAAGGCATCGACCGCGTCAGGGACGTGCTGGTGGAGAATACCGAGCGCTTTGCAAAGGGCCTGCCCGCCAACAACGCGCTGCTCTGGGGCGCCCGCGGCATGGGCAAGTCGTCGCTGGTGAAGGCCGCACATGCCGGCGTCAATGCCGCCTTCGCACGCAACAGCAAGACCGGACCGCTCAAGTTGATCGAAATCCACCGCGAGGATATCGACAGCCTGCCCGCGCTGATGTCGCTCACACGCGGTTCGTCGCATCGCTTTATCGTGTTCTGCGACGATCTGTCGTTCGACGCCGAAGACACCACCTACAAATCGCTCAAAGCGGTCCTGGAAGGCGGCATCGAGGGGCGGCCGGACAACGTCATCTTCTACGCCACATCGAACCGTCGCCATCTTGATGTCGCGCGACATGATGGAGAACGAACGCTCGACCGCGATCAATCCAGGCGAGACCGTGGAAGAAAAAGTCTCGCTATCGGATCGCTTCGGGCTCTGGCTCGGATTTCATCGTTGCAGCCAGGACGAATATCTCGCGATGGTCGACGGCTATATCGCCCACTTCAAGATTCCGGCGCACGGAGAGGCGCTGCATCGTGAGGCGCTGGAATGGTCAACGACGCGCGGCTCGCGCTCGGGCCGCGTCGCGTGGCAGTTCGTGCAGGATCTGGCCGGACGTCTCGGCGTTGCGTTGAAGAACTAGGCGCCGCCGAGATATTGCGCCGGATCGACCGGGGTCGAGCCTTTGCGGATTTCGAAGTGCAGCTGCGGCGACGTCACGTTGCCGGTCTGGCCTGCGTGCGCGATCACCTGCCCGCGCTTGATCGTGTCGCCACGCTTGACCATCAATTCGCTGGCATGCGCATAGGCCGAGACGAAGCCATTGGAGTGGCGGATCAGTACCAGGTTGCCGTAGCCTTTGAGCTCGTTGCCGGCATAAGCGACGACGCCGTCATCGGCGGCCTTGATGGGCGTGCCTTCCGGCACCGCCAGATTAATGCCGTCGTTCTGCGTGCCGTTCGGCTTGCTGCCGAAGCCGGCAATGACGCGGCCTTTCACCGGCCAGCGGAATGATGGCATGGCGCCGCTCGGCTCGGCGGTCTTGACCACGGTTTCGGTGGTGCGCGGCTCTTCCTTGGCGACGCGCGCGGTCTGCACCGGAGCGGCACTTGCGACCTTGGTCGCCGGAACGGTATGTGGCTGTGCAACCTGCGGCGCGGGCGCAGGTTCCGGAGGCGCGGGCGCAGGACTGCGACTGCAGCCGCGACCTGATGGCCGCCGCCCGGGATCGTGATGCGATCACCGATGGCGAGCTTGCTGGTGGTCTGGAGCCTGTTCGCATGCGCCAACGCTGACAGCGTCACGCCATTGCGGCGGGAGATGCTCATGAGCGTATCGCCGTGCTGAACGACGTGAACATTGTTGCCGGCAGCGACGCGAGCCGGAGCACGCAGGCGCGGCCGCCGTTTGCGACCCGCCCGAAACGTAACGCGGAATGACGAGACGCTGGCCGGGCCTGATTTGGCCCGCCTCGCGGATGCCGTTGGTCTGCATCAGTGCTGCCACCGGCACGCGGTGCTTGCGTGCAATGCTGTCGAGGGTTTCGCCGTACCCAACCGTCACGGGCGAGCCACCATCCCAGGTCCAATGACCGTGCGACGCAGGCGAGACCTTCGGCGCCGCGACCGAACCGGTGATGTCGGAATACGAAGCGTTTTGACGATACGCGCCGGTCGCCTTGCGAGTTGTAACTGTAGTTGGGCGAAGCCGGGACGGTTGCAGGCTGGGCCGGTGCCGGCAGCGGTTGCGCCTCGACGCGGCCGTAAGACTGTGGCGCTGGCGCGGAGCGGCGGCGGCGACATTCTGCGGCGGAGCCGGACGACCGGCGTCGTATGAGCTGGAGTTGAAGCGCGCGGAGTCCGCACAACCGGCGGCGGAAATACCAACCAGCGCGAGAACAACGACGCGCGGCCAAGCAAGCGGGCGAGATTGCACCTGGGGGCGCGGCATGTGGTTACTCACTCGTACGCATGAAACGTAGAGTTTGAAATAAAGCAGCCGCGAGTAAACAAGGCTTTAATTATTAACGCGCGGAAACCGGCGCATTCGTCGCTTCAGGACGAATTCAGGGCGATCAAAATCTCACAGTTCTTCAGCTTGTCCCGGTAACATGGGGACAAAACGCACTGCGATCAGATTTTCGCGCCGGGTTCCCGTTTGCGACTTGGTAAGCTTGATTAGATGTTGCGAGCCTTCATGCGAACCGAGCGGCAGGATCATGATGCCGTCCTCGGCAAGCTGGTCGAGGAGTGTCTGCGGCACGGCTTCGGCGGCAGCAGTGACAATGATGCGATCATATGGCGCCCTGCCCGGCATCCCGGCAAAGCCATCGCCGACAACGATCTCCACGTTATCGTAGCCGAGCGACTTCAACCGCTCGCGGGCCCCATCGGCCAGCGTGCGATAGCGCTCAACGCTGACCACTTCACGGCCAGCCGTGACAGTACGGCGGCCTGATAGCCCGAGCCGGTCCCCACCTCGAGCACGCGGTGATGCGGCCGCAGCGCAAGCTGCTCGGTCATGTAGGCTACGACGTAGGGCTGGCTGATGGTCTGTCCACAGGCAATGGGCAGGGCCTGATCGGCGTAGGCGCTGTGCGCAAAGGACGGCCTCGACAAAACGGTCGCGCGGGACTTCATCCATCGCCCGCAGCACGCTCTGGTCGCTGATGCCGCGCCGGCGCAACGTCAGCAGGAATTCCATCCGGATCGTCGTCCTGCTGATCGCGCGGCGTTTTAGACACGTTTAGGCCCCCTTCCGGGCATTATTAGCATGTTTGCTGGGAGTCGAGCTAAAATGGAACTCTGGTGCCCTCGCTGAGTTGTAGGGCGGGAGATATCAATGACAGCTTCGGCGGCAACGCGACGCGTCCTCGTGGTCGAGGACGAATATCTGATCCGCATGCTGCTCGAGGACATGCTGGATGAGCTTGGCTATGGCGTGGCCGCTGCCGTCGGCACCATTTCGGAAGCACGTCAATTTGCCACCGACGGCGAATTCAACGCCGCCATTCTCGACGTCAATCTCGACGGCCAGGAGATCTATCCCGTCGCCGATATACTGGCCGGAGCGTGGCTTGCCCTTCGTTTTCGTCACCGGGTATGGCGAACGCAGCCTGCCGGAGGCCTATCGCGGCCGCCCTGCTCTTCAGAAACCATTTCAGGCCGAGCAACTCAAGACCACGCTCGCCGGATTGATGGCTTAGCCTAAACACACTTGCCAGTTTGGTCATGAACGGCTCGTCAGTGAGATCGAGCCGCAACGGCGTCACCGAAATACGTTTCTCATTCAATGCAGCGAGATCGCTTCCCGGCGCCGCGCCAACGATGCCGCCACGTCCGAATGCAATCCAGTAGTAAGGATTGCCGCGACCGTCATGCCGCGCTTCGATCCGCAACAGCTCCTGATCGCGCTTGCCCTGCACGGCGACCGAAACTCCCGCGACTTCATCAGGCAGACAATCCGGAAAATTGATATTCACCAGCACGTCGCGCGGCATGCCCGTATCGAAGAACGCGCTTGATGAGATCGGGTGCAAATTTGATTGCAGTGTCCCAATAGGGATGATGCTTGGTGGTGAACGCATAAGCCTGCGAGAGCGCAAAGGACGGAATGCCGAGCACCGCGCCTTCCATCGCGCCTGCCACCGTGCCGGAATAAGTAACATCCTCGGCACAATTGCGGCCGCGGTTGACGCCGGACAGCACGAGATCAGGCTTGTCCTTCATCAGATGGCGCACGCCCATGATCACGCAATCGGTAGGCGTCCCTTTGATCGCGTAGTGCCGCTCGCCGACTTCGCGCATGCGCAGCGGATCATTCAGCGACAGCGAATGCGACACGCCGGACTGGTCGGATTCCGGCGCCACGATCCACACATCGTCGGACAGCACACGAGCGATTTTCTCGCAGGCTTCAAGCCCCGGCGAATGAATGCCGTCGTCATTGGTAATGAGGATGCGCATTACACTTCTTTCTCGTCATGGCCGGGCATAGCCGTTCGAAGACTCGCCTGTGTCCCGGCCATCTACGCCTTGCGAATTTGCAGCGCTGTAAAGACGTGGATGCCCGGCACAAGGCCGGGCATGACGGACTCTTGCCTGAATGACGGTCATGCAACCCGCTCAATCTTTGTTATCCCGCCCATATAGGGCTTAAGCGCTTCCGGAACCACGATCGCGCCTTTGTCGTCCTGGTAAGTCTCCATCACCGCGATCAGCGCGCGGCCAACAGCAACGCCCGAACCGTTGAGCGTGTGCAGGTGCCGCACACCGTCCTTGGCGCGGTAGCGCGCATTCATGCGGCGAGCCTGGAAATCGCCGCAGACGGAGCATGAGGAAATTTCACGATACATGTTCTGGCCCGGCAGCCAGACCTCGATGTCATAGGTTTTCTGCGCGGCAAAGCCCATGTCGCCGGTGCAAAGCGTGACGACGCGATAGTGCAGATCGAGCTTCTTGAGCACTTCTTCCGCGCAAGCCAACATGCGCTCGTGTTCTTCTTTCGATTTTTCAGGTGTCGTGATCGACACCAGCTCAACCTTTGTGAACTGGTGCTGGCGGATCATGCCGCGGGTGTCCTTGCCGGCCGCGCCCGCCTCCGCGCGGAAACACGGCGTGCAGGCGGTGAGCCGCATCGGCAATTGCGCTTCTTCAACGATGGACTCGCGCACGAGATTTGTCAGCGGGACTTCGGCGGTGGGGATAAGCCACAAATTTCTCGTAGATAAGAGCTGCCCGGTACGGTGATTGATATCGAGTCCTCTGGCAACTTGCCCGCATCATGCTCGTTGATCGCTTGATTCCAGACTTGCGCCAGAGGACGTCATTAGTCGCGATAAATTGGTCGTCTCGGAATTTCGGCAACTGCGCCGTTCCGAACATTACATCACTGCGCACCAGATATCGGCGGATTGACTTCTGTGTACCCATGCTCCTTGCCGGTATGCACATCAAGCATGAACTGCCCAAGCGCGCGTTCGAGGCGAGCCAACCCTTTCTGAAGAACGACAAAGCGCGCGCCGGATAATTTGGCGGCCAACTCGAAATCCATCATGCCGAGCGCTTCGCCCAATTCGAAATGTTGCTTGGGCTTGAACGCATAGCCGCGCTTTTTCCGACAACATGATGCTCGACATTTCCGCTTGCGTCAGCGCCATCCGGCACGTCGTCGAGCGGCATGTTGGGAATTTGCGCCAGCTCCTTGTCCAGCCCGGCGCCAAGCATCTTTTGCTCATCTTCGAGCACCGGCAAGGTGACCTTGAGCTCATTGACCTCGGCCATCAGCTTGCTGGCCCTGCCCTCGTCCTTGGCCTTCTTGGCGTCGCCGATTTCCTTGGAGGCGGCATTGCGGCGCGCCTGCGCCTGCTCGAATTTGGTGATGGCCGCCCGTCGCTTTTCATCGAGCGCCAGCAGCTTTTTCGACAGCGGCTCCAGCCCGCGGCGCTTCAAGCCGCGGTCGAAGGCGTCCGGGTTCTCCCGAATCCATTTGATGTCGTACATGGCGGGCCGCTTTTATCTCGTCATGGCCGGGCTTGTCCCGGCCATCCACGTTTTTCTTGTGTGAAGCAAGTCGTGGATGCCCGGCATAAAGCCGGGCATGACGGAGTCGATACCGGTCTCAATGCTACTCCGCCGGCTTCGCGGTCGCCGCCGCAGCATCCGCCGCCGCCTTGGCTGCAGCCTCGGCCTGCGCCTTTTTCTCCACCATGCGCACCGACCAGATCGAGCCCTCGTACAAGATAAGCAGCGGCACGGCGAGCGACATCTGGCTGATGACGTCCGGCGGGGTGAGTACGGCCGCGAGCACAAAGGCGCCGACGATGAAATAGCGCCGCTTCGCCTTGAGCTGTTCGGCGGTGATGATGCCGATACGTCCGAGCAGCGTCAGGATGACCGGAAGCTGGAAGGCCACGCCGAAGGCAAGCACAAGCGCCATCATCAGCGAGAGATATTCGCCAACCTTCGGCATCAGCGCGATCGAGGCATCGGTGGTCGATCCGGGCTGCTGCATATGCAGCGAGAAGCGCACCAGCATCGGCAGCACAAGGAAGTAGACCACCAATGCGCCGAGGCTGAAAAAAATCGGCGTCGCAATCAGGTAAGGCAGGAAAGCCTTGCGCTCGTGCTTGTAAAGTCCGGGCGCGACGAACATGTAAAGCTGGGCGGCCACAATCGGAAACGACAGAAACGCGGCGCCGAACATTGCGAGCTTGAGCTGCGTGACGAAGTATTCCAGCAGCGCCGTGTAAATAAATTTCGAATTTTCCGGTCCGGCGATCCAGACAAACGGCCACACCAGAACATTGTAAATATCCTTGGCGAACACGAAACAGATCGCAAACATGATCCCGAAAGCGATCAGTGCCTTGATCAGCCGCGACCGCAGCTCGATCAGATGGTCCATCAACGGCGCCTTGGTCGCCTCGATGTCCTCGTGGCTCATGCGCCGCCTCCGGCCTGCTTGGGCGGCAGCGCCTCGGCGGGAGCAAAATCTTTTTCGCTGACAGGCGACGGCGGCTCCGGCAACGGCACGTGAATGTCGACCTGTTGTGCCGGCTCGGGCAAGGCCGCGGACGGAGTTTCAGCGGGCGTCTCACTCGCCGCGCCGTTGTCCGCCGCATCGAACGCACTCTCGACTTCTTTTTGCGTGTTCGCCATCGGATTGAAATTGGCGATATCGCCAACCGAGCTCTTGATGTCCTCGGCATGCTTTTTCAGGTCGGCCATCTCGGCCTCACGCATTGCCTCCTGGAACTGGCCCTGGAATTCGTTGGCCATGCGCCGGACCTTGCCCATGTATTGGCCAAGTGTGCGCAACACAGTCGGCAGCTCTTTCGGCCCGATCGCGATCAGCGCGACGATGCCGATGACGACGAGCTCGCCCCAACCTATGTCGAACATGGATTAGTCAACTCCAGGTCGCGTCCAAGTCGCCCAAGCACCGGCGGGCAACGCCCGCGCGCCGATGCAGCGATCAGGAACGTACGCCTTCGGCGCGCCGCTCCGCTTCGGTCTTGGTCGCGCTGCCTTCGATCGTCTTGACTGGCTCGCTCTTGGTGTCCGCCGACTTCTCGTCCTCGGACATGCCTTTCTTGAAGGCCTTGATGCCCTGGGCGAAGTCACCCATGAGCGAGGAAATCTTTCCACGGCCTCCGAACAGGACCATCACGACCAGCAGAACGATGATCCAGTGCCATATACTTAGGGAACCCATCGGCAAATCCTCCGCAGCGACGGGCTTTTTGGCTCGTCCCGCCATGATTTGAATGTGAAACTAGGCTCCGCAAGCGGCAAAAACAAGGACTTCGGCCCGGTCAAAGAGCCGCGCAGTCCCTTGAATTTGCAGAATTTACCCTAATTGCTGCGTGTTCACTTTTCGGAGCGGGGCGGTGGCGGCGCCAACCCGAGATCGAGATCACCCGGTTCAAGCGGATCCTCATCCTCGCGCAGCGCGGAATCGTCAGACGGCAGCGGAACTGCAAATCCGGGAGGCAGGTTGCCCTCAATCAACCCGGCACCCTTGAGCTCGTCGAGGCCCGGCAGGTCGCCAACCTCCTCCAGCCCGAAATGCGAAAGGAAAGTTTCGGTTGTCCCATAAGTAATGGGCCGACCCGGCGCCTTGCGGCGGCCGCGCGGCCGAATCCAACCGGTCTTGAGCAGCACATCGAGCGTGCCGGCCGCGGCCACAACGCCACGAATTTCTTCGATCTCGGCGCGCGTCACCGGCTGATGGTAGGCGATGATGGCCAGGGTCTCGATTGCAGCGCGCGACAGCTTGCGCGTTTCGATGATCTGCTTCGTGAGCAACCACGACAAATCAGTGGCCGTGCGGAAAGTCCACTTCTTGCCGACACGCACGAGATTGACACCGCGTGTCGCATACTCATCCTTGAGCTGCGCCAGCGCGGTCTTCACGTTTACTCCGTTCGGGAGTCTGCGCCCCAGCTGCGCTTCGTCGAGCGGTTCGCCCGCAGCAAACAGCAAAGCCTCGAGCAACCGTAATGCTTCAGGACGCGTCGCTGATGTTGGCGCCGTCTCCGGCGCCGGCTCATTGTTTTGCACCACCACGAGCTTCTTGGCCGCGCTCGGCATGGACTTCTTCTCCTTATGCGTTTTCTTGTGCGTCATGCGCCGTAGCATTTCCATTCGCGCCTACACGCTTGCGCATGTAGAGCGGCGCGAATGACTCTTTCTGATGGATTTCCGCAACCCCTTCGCGCACCAACTCAAGCGCGGTGGCAAATGAAGAAGCGAACACGGTCGCCGCAAGTGCGGGTTCGACCACATAGCTGATCAGGAACTGGTCAATGCGTGACCAGTCCGCTGATTGACCAATCAAACGTTCGAGCGCGACGCGCGCTTCAGCCAGCGACCACACGCTTCGCTGCTTGAACCGCACGCGCGAGAGCGCAGTGCGCGAGCGCTGCGTGGCGTAAGCGGTCAACAGATCGTAAAGCGTCGCCGACCATTCCGGCTGTTTGATTTCCGCAATCGGCTCGGGCAAGCCGCGCGCAAAAATATCGCGGTTGAGTTGCGGACGCTCCATCATCTGGGTCGCCACGTCGCGGATCGCTTCCAGCCGTCGCAGCCGGTTGGCCAGCGCCAGAGCCATATCTTCCGCGCTCGGGCCTTCGCCCGGCCCGGAATCGGGCAGCAACAGGCGTGATTTCAGGTATGCCAGCCACGCCGCCATGACGAGATAGTCAGCCGCGAGTTCGAGCCGCAATTGCCGCGCGGCCTCGATAAACGACAGATACTGATCGGCGAGCGCAAGGATCGAAATCTTTGCAAGATCCACCTTCTGCTGGCGTGCGAGCATCAGCAGAAGATCGAGCGGACCTTCAAAGCCTTCCACGTCCACGATCATCGCGGGTTCGGTGGCGCCGCGATCGGCACCGAGCGTGGTGTCGAAATCCTCGCTGCTCATGACCCGGTCTTCCGTTGCGTTCGTTCGTCGGCAACCATTTGTGTAAACACTCCTGCGCGCCGCATCCGTATCGAATTCTTCCGGCGCCGAGCGTCTTGCGAGCGCTGCGTCGGCGCGACTGGCCGCATCGCCCGCCAGTTCCGGGACGACTCCGGCAACGGCGGACATTTCGGTCAAATCCCCATTGCAGTGAAGCACGACATCGCAGCCCGCCGCCAGCGCGTCGCGACTGCGCTCGGCAATGGTGCCGGACAGGGCATTCATCGAAACATCGTCGCTCATCAGCAAGCCTTGGAATCCGATCAATCCGCGAATCACTTGCCGCACTATTGTGACCGAAGTGGTGGCCGGCGCGACTGGATCAATCGCACTAAACACAACATGTGCAGTCATTCCGAGCGGAAGGGCGGCCAGCGGCCTGAAGGCCGCGAAATCGGTGCTTTCCAGGGTCGCGCGATCGGCATCGACCACCGGCAGATTGTGGTGGCTGTCAGCCGTGGCGCGGCCATGACCCGGCAGATGCTTCAGCACTGGAAGCACGCCACCGGCTTCAAGGCCTTCGGCGATCGCCTTTGCGATTGCCGCCACTTTGACGGGCTCTCGACCATAGGCACGGTCGCCAATCACCGGATCTCCGCCAACAACCGGCACATCGGCAATCGGCAAGCAGTCCACGTCGATTCCCAGCGGTTTTAGATCGGAAGCAATCAAATGCCCGGCAAGCCGGGCGGCCGCGAGGCCCAAGGCCGGCTCACTGTCGTAGATTTCGCCGTAACGCTCGCCGCGCGGATAAACTGGCCAATGCGGCGGACCGAGCCGCTGAACACGGCCACCCTCCTGGTCGACAAGCACGGGGGCTTCCCATCCCACGATGTCACGAAAAGACCGAATAAGGTCCTGTACTTGTGCTGGCGTGCTCACGTTCCTCTTGAAGATGATGGCGCCCCACGGACAGAGAATCGCGGAGAAAGGCACGCTCGCTGGCGGAAACACTCAGCCCCGCCAAACCGGTGATAAATGCGCGTGGCGCCATCGGCGCGGATTAGCCCGCGCTCGCAACGCAGGGGTCAAGTTTTGGCCTGTTAATTCCTCTGGATGAGGCACTGACCGCCGGCGGCCTTGAGGCTCGAACACAACTCCGCAGCTTCGTTGGCGTTCGCAAATGGCCCGACCATGGTCCGGTAATAGATTCCCTTGGCCCCCAGGTCGGCTTTGCGGACCAGCGCCTGGCGGCTGCCGAGCTGGGTTGGAAACTTGGCCTGCAAGGCGCGGAATGCCGCCTGGGCTTCGGCTTCGCTGCGCTGCGAGGAAACTTGTACGTAACTACCGGCCCGCACCGGCGCTGCCGGTGGCGGCGGCCGGCGGTAGCGAAGCTGTACGCGTCGGGACGGCAGGCGCGGCCCGTGCGGGGGCCGCATTCGGGTTCAATGACAGCGGCGCGTTGCATGAGGCGCCGGCGCGGCCTGCCGGACGGGCGGTGGTGGCGCATGCGCTGGGGGGGCCGGAGGCTGGGCCTGCTCCGCATCAGCAGTGGCCGCGTCGGCCGAGGCGCGCGCCAGCGGCGGCGCTGGACGCGGCGGCGCGGCTTGCGGCGGTGGCATTGGCGGTGGCGGTGGCGCCGCTCGTGCTGGCGCGGCCGCCGCCCCGAGGGGCGAGGACGGCATGGCGTCGGCGGCCGCGGATTGATCCGGGTGGATAGCAATCGTGCGAACTTTCTTCGGCTCACCCGCAACCACGCCGCTGCCGAGCGCGACCTGCGGCGCGGACTGCGACAGCGCCGCCATGGCCGGCTTGTCGATCGGTTGTTCCTCGCGCGAAACCAGCTTTTCGCTCTGGCCCAGCTCGTTCACCCGATCAGTGATCAACTTGTTCGACTGGGCATCCTTGCCGGTCGTCGCGGGAACGACCTTGCTTGGCCCGGCATCGGCTTTGATCACCGGCGGAGGCTGATGTGAGCCGGACGATCCGAACAAAGCGCGATAACCGAAGGCGCCCGCTGTCCCGATCACCGCCAATGCGAACACACCCGCGATCGCCATGATGCCCAGGCGCCTGCGCGAGGGCGGTATATCCTCGTAATATTCCTCGTCGATCTGTTGATGCGCGCCGCGCTCAAAGCCGTCTTGATCGTAACCAGCCTGATCCAAAGCGTAGCCCTGCGCATCCTGCTCGGCCTGATAGTCCTCGTCAGCACGTGGCAGCGGCGCGCCCTCAAAGGGTTGACGGCCGTAGTTCTCTTGCCCGTAGTTTTGCGGAGCGCCCAAAGGGCTTTCAACAGGTGCCGGCCGCGCAGCGAAGTAGTCATTCCCGCCTAAATTCTGCGGAGCCGCCGGAACGCGCGGCGCAGCTCCCGCTTGTGACGCGAAGGGAGATCCGAGCGGCTGCGTGTTCCAGTCGTTGCGTTCGCCCGATTGCGGCGCGGACGCACGGCGTGCGCTGTCGCGGCCGAATTCTGCGAATGGATCAGTCTGGCCAATGAGGCGCGCAAGTTCCGCGAGCGGATCGTTGCCGGGCGGCTTGGCCGCACTACGCACAGGCGGTTCACTTGCACGATAAGGTCGCTGGCTTTGGTCGTCCGCCATTCGGTCCCCGGTTACTGAATTCGCTTTTGCTGCGCTCGTCTCGCCGCTTGCGAACCATGACGGGCGCATCGCCGCGGACGAGATTTATCGCATTTCTTCCGGCGCCCTGACCCCCAGAAGAGCGAGACCCGACGCGAGTATGGTGACTATCCCCTCCACCAAGGCAAGCCGGGCTGCCGTCGTTTCTGGATCATTCTGGATAATGAAGCGTAAATGAGGCAAGTCTTTTCCGCGCGTCCACAGCGCGTGAAATTCGCTTGCCAATTCATAGAGATAGAACGCAATCCGGTGGGGTTCGTGGGCGAGCGCTGCGGCCTCGATGGTGCGGGGGTAAAGCGCAATCCGCCGCAGCAATGAAACTTCTCCGGCATCGCCGAGCCGATCGAGCTGCGCCTTTTTCAGGAGCGTCGCCCTCGCCGTCGGCGTTTCGGGCAAGTCCGGTATTTCCTCGCGCGCATTGCGAAAAACCGATTGCCCGCGCGCGTGACCATATTGCACGTAGAACACGGGATTTTCGCGCGTGTGCTCGATCACCTTCGCAAGATCGAAATCGAGCACGGCGTCATTCTTGCGATAAAGCATGTCGAAGCGCACGGCGTCACGACCAACTTCGTCAACAACTTCGCGCAACGTCACAAACTCGCCCGCCCGTTTTGACATCTTCACCGGCTCGCCCGCGCGCAACAGGCGCACGAGCTGCACGAGTTTCACGTCCAGTTCGGCCTTGCCACCACTGAGCGCCTTCACGGCTGCCTGCATGCGCTTGATGTAGCCGCCGTGGTCGGCGCCCCACACATCGATCAGGTTCAGGAAGCCGCGCGCAACCTTCGACCGGTGATAGGCAATGTCGGATGCAAAATAAGTATAACTACTGTCCGATTTCTTGAGCGGCCGGTCGACATCGTCGCCGAAATCCGTGGAGCGAAACAGCGTCTGCTCACGGTCTTCCCAGTCCTCAAGATTGCCGCCTTTGGGCGGCGGCAGGCGGCCTTCGTACACCTCGCCGCTTTTTCGAAGGCTCTCGATGGTCGCGCCGACCTCGTCACGTTGGCCTTCGATGAGTGAACGCTCTGAGAAAAACACATCAAAATGGACATTGAGCGCGGCGAGATCGTCGCGGATCGTGTCCATCATCATGGAAATAGCCTTCGCGCGCACGACAGGCAGCCATTCTGCTTCCTTCATCGTGCTGAGCTCGGCCCCGTGCTCGGCGGCAAGCGTGCCGCCGACCGGCTTGAGATAGTCGCCCGGGTAAAGCCCCTCGGGAATAGCACCGATGTTCTCGCCCAGTGCTTCGCGGTAACGCAGGAACGCCGAGCGGGCGAGCACATCGACCTGGGCGCCTGCATCGTTGATGTAATATTCCCGCGTCACATCGTATCCGGCGAAGGCCAGCAAATTTGCGAGTGCATCGCCGAACACCGCGCCGCGTCCATGCCCGACGTGCATTGGCCCGGTTGGATTGGCCGAGACATACTCGACATTGACCTTTTCGCCTTTGCCGATGGTGCTGCGGCCATAGCCCTTGCCCATCTCCAGCACGAGGCGCAGCTCTTCGACCCATACATGCGGCTTGAGCGTGAGGTTGATGAAACCGGGCCCCGCGACGTCGACTTTGGCAACCTTTTCTTCGGCGCGGAGCCTGTCGGCAATGGATTCAGCGAGTTCGCGCGGCTTCTTGCCGGCGTCCTTTGCGAGCACCATTGCGGCATTGGTCGCCATATCGCCATGGGTCGGATCACGCGGCGGCTCGACAACAACGCGCGAAAGGTCGGCCCCGGAACCGAGCACGGCGGCGGTCACGGCGCACACCCGCTCAAGCATGTCGGCAAACAAATGTTGGGGCTTGGATAGGCTCGACATTGTTCGCTGCGGCTAACGTAAATCGCGAAGGGAGTCAAAAATTCGTCGCCATGCCGAGCCTGCGATCCATCGTCGGCGGGCCTGTTATCGAATCGTCGCTCCGCTATCGACCGACAGGACCTGGCCGGTGGTGATCGTCGCCTCGTCGGAGGCCAGATAGACGGCCATGTCGGCCATGTGGATCGGCAGACCAAGCCCGTGCAGATGCGTCGCAGCCAGCTTCTCGATGTCCTTCGAACCCTCCAGAAGCTTCTTCACGCGTTCGGTGAGGACAACACCTGGCGCAATCGCGTTCACCCTGATCCGGTCAGGCGCATATTCAACCGCCATTGAGCGCGTCAAGGCGGCAACGGCACCTTTGGCCGCCGTGTAGCAGTCGCGCCCGGGCAGCGCACGCAACGCAACAATCGACGACATATTGATGATCGAGCCGCCGCCCGACTTGATCATGTGCGGAATGCCGAGCCTTGAGCACAGGAACGTGCCGTAGACATCGAGCTTCATCACCCGCCAGAATTCGTCGTCGGAAACGTCCGTTACCCGGCCATCCTCTGGCGATGAGCCACCGGCATTGTTGTGGAGAATATGCAAGCCGCCGAAGCGCCGGACGGTTTCGGCGAACGCGGCTTCGACCTGCGCATGCTCCCGGATATCGCATGCGATGAAGTGGGCGTCGCCGCCGGAATTCTTGCCGCGCGCACGTGCGGAATCTGCGGCCGCCGCACCACGTGCCGCATCAATCTCCGCAATAACGACTTTCGCGCCTTCTTCGGAAAAGCGTTCACCTGTGGCGCGGCCAATGCCACCGCCACCGCCTGTTATAAATGCAACTTTTCCTGCAAGACGCGGCATGGAGCCTCCTCCTCAATTGATGATATTGACCGGACACCGGCCGGTGCAAGCTGCGTTAATCCGACAATTTCCCGGCGTGCATCACCGCGCGATAGGCAAACACGACGGCCGGGCCGAGTGTCGTGCCCGGGCCCGGATAACTCCCTGCCATGACCGACGCCATGTCATTCCCGCAAGCGTACAGACCGGGGATCGGCTTTCCATCACGACCCAGTACGCGCGCGTCGGCGTCGGTAGCAAGCCCGGTACTGACCGCAATGTCGGCCGGCCAGACCGCTAGCGCATAAAACGGCGGCGTTATGACCGGTCCGATGCAAGGGTTGGGTTTGTGGTTCGCGTCACCGTTGAACCTGTTGAGCTCGGTCTCACCCTTGCCGAAATCAACATCGGCACCGGTCTTGGCGAAACCGTTGTAGCGCGCCACCGTGTCGCATAGGTGCACCGGGTCAACGCCAATCTTCCGGGCAAGTTCGTCAAGCGAGCGAGCGCTCACGAGATAACCGTTCTTGACGAATTTTCCCGGGTTGCGGTGCCCCGGATAAACTACGCCCAAACCATATTTGGCGATGAAAGCCGCGTCGCAGACCAGCCAGGCAGGGATCGCTGGCGCGACATGGTTGTTCTCAAACATTGCCAATGCGAAATCATGATATGAGGCGGCTTCGTTGACGAAAGCGGCGGCCGGCTGAATTCACAGCAATCAATCCCGGCTTGGCGCGATCGAGCACAAGATGCGGGAACAGACCGCTTGTTCCGTCTGAACGCCGCACAACTGACACCGGCGTCCACAGTCCGCTCGTTGACTGTTCCGGTGCGAGCGCTGCGCCCAAACGCCGGCCGATGTCGACGCCGTCACCCTGGTTCCCTTCGTAGCTCATGGAATATTCCGGGACCGGTCGCGGCATGAAGGTCGAGCGGAAATGCTTATTGTGTCCGTAACCGCCCGTCGCAAGCACAACGCCCTTGCGGGTTCTCACCACAATGTCCTTTCCGCCGCTCCTGAGCCGCGCGCCTTTGACGCCATCGCGATCGCCGGCGAGATCGACGATCACCGCGTCAAACAGGATTGGCACCTTGCGCCGACGCAAACTGTAGAACAGCCGACCCACGAGCGCGTTGCCCATCATGAGACGTGTGCCGCGCGGATACCTCAGACGATCGATGAGATAGCGCGCAAGAAGTTTTGCGCAGTAGACAAAATTGCCGATTGAATCAAAACGGCCAATGAGCCGGGAAATGTCGGCCTTGCCGACCATCATGCCCCCGAACAGCATGAACTCCGGGACCGGCGGGCGAACACGCCAAAATTCCGAACCGAGCAGGCGACCATCGAAGGGCTCCGGTACGATGGCGCGACCGGCGATTGCCGCACCTGGCATGTTGCTGCGATAGTCGGGGTGCACTCCGCACGCAAGGAATTGCACGTCAGATCGCTCACACAAGTAATCGATCGCGGCCGGCCCGGTTTGAAGGTAGGCGTTTCTGACATCGCGATTGCCTCCCTCCCCGATCAGCGCGTCCAGGTAGCGATCGGCCTGCGCCGCGCTATCGCTGAATCCCGCAACGCGGCTTTGGCTATTGCCCGGAATCCACAATGTGCCGGCCGACGTCGAGCCGGTGCCGCCGACCTGATCGGATTTCTCGCACAAGAGTACATCGAGCCCTTCGAGCGAAGCGACAAGTGCGGCAGTCATGCCGCCAGGTCCAGCGCCGGCGATCAGGAGGTCAACGTTAAGGTCACCACTCACGTCCATTGATGTCTGGCTCTCACCGCAATTCCGGCGTCCCCTTGAAGAATTTCGCATGCTCGATGAGCGCGTATCGATCGGTCATTCCGGCGATATAGTCGCCGATGCGGCGAGCACTCCCGGACGTATCCGTAGTATCGAACCCTTCGCCCCGTTCCGTCGGCAAGTCGGCGGGTGTTGTCGTGTAGTGCGTGAAGAGGTCATGCACCACGCGCTCGGCATCAGCCATCACCCGCGTCACGCGATCATGACGGTACATTCGCGGGTAGAGAAAGCCCTTGATGTCGCGATCGGCCTTTTCCATCGCAGGCGACAACCCGACAACCGGGCGTGGCGCACTACGTATATCGGCAGTCGATTGCGGCCTGAGCATCGCGACACGACGGCCGGTTTCGGCGATCACATCCTCGATCATGCGTGTAATGAGCGCGCGGACGGTTTCATGCGCTCGCCGCGCCGGCTCGATACCGGGATGCTGCGCGTCGATCGCCCTTAGAATGCCCCCAATGAGCGGAACGCTGGCAATGTCATCGAGCGTGAAGAGGTCGGCACGCAGGCCATCGTCGATGTCGTGGGCGTCGTATGCAATGTCATCGGACAAGGCCGCAACTTGTGCTTCCGCGCTGGCATAGGTCCATAATTCCAGATCCTGTATTTGCGAATAGGCAATGATCGGTGCCGGCGCGCCCTGCCTTGCATAGCGACCAATGGCCAAGCCTTCGCGATCAATGATTGGCCCATTGTGCTTGACCATGCCTTCAAGCGTTTCCCAACTCAGATTGAGGCCGTCGAAGGCCGCGTAACGTCGCTCAAGATCGGTCACAATACGAAGGGCCTGGGCGTTGTGGTCGAAACCCCCGAAAGTCGGCCAAGCCGTTCGTCGAGCACCCGTTCGCCCGCATGCCCGAACGGCGAATGGCCAAGATCATGTGCCAAGCGCCAGCGCTTCGCTGAGGTCCTCATCGAGACCAAGTGCGCGCGCCAGCGAGCGCGCGATTTGGGCAACTTCAAGCGTGTGCGTCAACCGCGTGCGGTAGTGGTCGCCCTCATGATAGACGAACACCTGCGTCTTATGGGCCAGCCGCCGGAAGGCAGCGGAGTGGATGATCCGGTCGCAGTCGCGGCGGAAGGCATTGCGGGTCGGACTCGCCGGCTCCGCATCGCGGCGGCCGTGGCTTTGCGCCGGATTGCTGGCATAAACTGCCCGTTCGCGCCCGGTTTCAACCGCCATTGGTATTTCTTCGGTAGCGCCTGATCTTATCCGAAAACCGGTACCCATCGCCGACCAAGTCGAGGACAGGCTTTTCGGGATCATGCGCGCATTGACCTCACTGGCCCGCGCACTTAACTATCCGTTGGGCCATCTGCCAATAGGATGGGCTCGAAAAGGCGAACGATGAACGCGAGATATCACGGTTAGCGAGCGGGCGGCGCGGCGGATCGGCGAGATCCTCAAGGGTGAGCCGAGCGGCACCATGCTGCGCGTTTCCGTCGAAGGCGGCGGCTGCTCAGGATTTCAATACAAATTTGACATGGAGCGCGCCAAGGCGGCCGATGATCTCGTCATCGATCGCAATGGCGCCGTTGTCCTGATCGACCCGGTATCGGTCAACTACATGGCTGGCTCGGAAATCGATTTTGTCGATAGCCTGATCGGCGCGTCATTCAAGGTCAATAATCCGAAGGCAAAGGCCTCTTGCGGCTGCGGCACCAGCTTCGCGCTTTAGTCGAAGCGTCATCCCGGGGCGCTCGCCATAAGCGCGTTTACGCGCGTCTTCGACGCGCTATGGCGAGCGAACCCGGAATCCAGAACTAAATTCCGTCTGATATCTGGATTCCGGGCCCGCGCCTTCGGCGCGTCCCGGAATGACGAAGGTTTATTCCGCGGCAACGGCCGGCGGCGCTTCCTCGACTTCCTCGAGCTGCGGCTCGAGCCGACGCTTGATCATCCTGTCAAAGCGATCGAGGTACACATAAATCACCGGCGTAATGTAGAGCGTCAGGAGTTGCGAGAGCACCAGCCCGCCAACGACCGCAACGCCAAGCGGCTGGCGCAATTCAGCGCCGGCGCCCGTTCCAAGCGCAATCGGCAGTGAGCCGAAAATCGCCGCGAACGTCGTCATCATGATCGGGCGGAACCGGAGCACTGCCGCTTCGCGAATGGCGGCCTCCGCCGACAACCCGACACGTCGGCGCTCGATCGCGAAGTCGATCATCATGATCGCGTTCTTCTTCACGATACCGACAAGCATCACAATGCCGATCATTGCGATCACGGACAGATCCATCCGGAACAGCATCAGCGTCAGAATTGCGCCGATGCCAGCCGATGGCAGGCCGGAGATGATGGTGATCGGATGGATGAAGCTCTCATAAAGAATTCCGAGCACGACATAGGCGGCGAAGATGGCGGCGAGGATCAGAATGCCCTGCCCGCGCAAGGAATCCTGGAATACCTGGGCCGTGCCCTGGAATCCGGTCGTGATCGTTGCCGGCAAACGCTCCTCGCGCTCCAGATTCTGAATGGCGTCGACGGCCTGGCCAAGCGAAAAGCCGGGCACAAGGTTGAACGCGATCGTTACCGCCGGCTGCTGGCCCTGATGATTGACCTGCAACGGACCGACGGTGCGCTCGAACCGGGTCACCGCCGAGAGCGGCACGGTCGTGCCGTTGGTCGTCTTCAGATAGACACGCGCCAGATCATCCGGGCCGACGTGATACTCGGGCGCGGTCTCGAGAATAACCTGATAGTAGTTGACCGGGCTGTAGATGGTTGCGACCTGCCGCGCACCGAAGGCGTTGTAGAGTTCCTGCCGCACCTGATCGACGGTCACCCCATAAACCGCCGCCTTCTCCCGATCGACATCGATGGTCACCTGCGGATTGGTAACGTAAAGATCGGTGGTGACATCGAGCAGGCCGGGGATCTTCGAAATCTTCTCGCGCAATTCCGGCGCAATCCGATAGAGCGACGCCGTGTCATTGGACTGCAGCGTGTACTGATATTGGCTTTTGGCGAGCTTGCCGCCGAGATTGATGTTCTGGATCGGCTGGAAATAGATCGCGAGCCCCGGCACGACATTGGCCGTCTGGCGCAGGCGCGCCAGGATCTTCGGCAGGCTATCGCGCTCGTTTCGCGGCTTGAGCGCGACCAGCATGCGCCCGCTATTGCCGACTGAATTGGGACCACCGGCTCCGGCCGTGGAGTTCACATAGGCGACAGCCGGGTCCGCGCGCACGACGTCCGCAACCTTGCGCTGAAGTTGCGAGATTTCCGGGAATGAAATGTCGGTCGCGCCCTCGGTGATCCCGATAATATAACCGGTATCTTCCTGCGGAAAGAAGCCCTTGGGGACGATGACGTAGAGAACAATCGTCGCGAAAAAAGTGCCGAGCGTGACCATGAGCATGATCGACTTGAACGCGAGCACACGATCGAGTGTCCACTGGTACGTGTTGAGCATGATTTCGAAGAGCCGCTCGAACATGCGCAGCACGAAGAATTGCTTCTTCTCGTCTTCGGCGTGATGGCTGCGGAGTACGCGTGCGCACAGCATCGGCGTCAAGGTCAGCGACACAAATCCGGAGACTACAATGGCGACGGCGATCGATACGGCAAATTCGCGGAAGACGCGCCCGACCATGCCGCCCATCAACAGCACCGGAATGAATACCGCAATCAACGAGAAAGTAATCGACACAATCGTGAAGCCAATCTCGCGTGAGCCTTTCAACGCGGCCTCGAAGGGCCGCATGCCCCCTTCAATGTGGCGCACAATGTTTTCCAGCATCACGATCGCATCGTCGACAACGAAGCCCACCGACAAAGTGAGCGCCAGCAAAGTCATGTTGTTGATGGAAAAGCCGAAGGCGTACATCGCCGCGAATGTGCCAACCAGCGATACCGGCACCGCAAGCGCCGGAATGATGGTCGCCGAGACTTTGCGCAGGAACAGGAAGATCACCAGGATCACAAGCGTGACGGCGATCGCCAGCGTCTCCTGGACATCGGTCACCGCCGCGCGAATGGAGAGCGAGCGGTCGAACAAAGGCTGCATCTGGATCGAAGGCGGCACTTGCGCGCGCATATTCGGCAGGCCCTGGCGCACAAGGTCGACGACCTGCACCGTATTGGCATCAGGCTGCCGTTGGATCGCCAGCACAATCGCGCGCGCATCGTTGAACCACGTGGCAATCTTGTCGTTTTCGACGCTGTCGATCACCCGTGCAATCTGGTTCAGTTTGATCGGGCGTACCATTGCGGTACGCCACGACCACGTCGCGATAATCGGTCGCGTGTGGCATCGCGCTGGTGGCTGCCAGCGTTACGCTTTGTTTTGGCCCGGTCAGGACGCCGACCGGCGTGCTTGAATTGGCCTTGGCGACGACACTGCGCACGTCTTCGAGCGCGATATTGCGGGAGGCCGCCTCTGTCGGATTGACCTGCACGCGCACTGCGAATTTTTGCGCGCCATAGACCAGCACCTGCGCAACGCCCGGCAATTGCGAAATCTGCGGTGCCAGAACGGTTTCGGCATAATCGTCAACCGTCGACAGCGGCACGGTATCGGACCGCAAGCTGATATAGAGCACCGGGAAATCGCCCGGGTTCACCTTGCGGAATGACGGCGGGATCGTCATTTCGACCGGCAGCAGGCGCGCTGCTGTCGCGAGCGCGGTCTGCACGTCAAGCGCTGCACCGTCGATATTGCGGCCGAGATCGAACTGAATGGTGATCTGCGCCAGACCGAGCGAAGACGACGAATTCATCGACGAGATGCCGGAGATCGTCGACAACTGGCGCTCGATCGGCGAGGCAACAGACGACGCCATCGTTTCCGGACTGGCGCCCGGAAATTGCGCCGTGATCTGAATGGTCGGAAAATCCACCGCCGGCAAGGCCGCGACCGGCAGCAGTCGATAGGCAAAGACCCCGAAAACGATCAACGACGCCGTCATCAGCGTCGTCAGCACCGGGCGGCGAATACAGGTTTCCGAGATATTCATGGCTCAGCTACCCGCGACCTTGGGCGGGCGAATGTTGACGTGAGTTCCTTTCGACAGCAACAATTGCCCTTCGGTCACGACGGTCTCGCCGCCGTTAAGGCCGGACGCGATCACGCTTTCGGTGCCGACCTGCCGCTCAACCGTGACTGGTTGGATCTGGGCGACGTTATCCTTGACGACGAATACGAATGTTCCGGTCTGGCTCACCTGCACCGCATTCGATGGCACGACGATGCCCTCTTCACTCCGCAAGGTCATGTCGGTGGTGACCAATGTGCCGGGCCAGAGCAATTCGTCCTTGTTCGGCATCGTCGCGCGCACCGTCGCCATGCCGGTCGCCGGATCGACCGTGTTCTCGATCATGGTGACCTGGCCGTTGGCGCGCTTCTGGTCGCCCGGAATGATCGCCTCCACAGTCGCGGTTTCAGCGGCGACGGCCTTCCGGATGTCCGGAAGATTTTTCTGCGGCACCGTGAAGCTCACGTAGACCGGCACCATCTGATTGATGGTCGCCATCGGCGAGGTGTCGGCCTGGCGCACAAAGTTTCCGACCTTGACATTGGCCATGCTGATGCGACCGGAAATCGGCGCGCGGATTCCACAGAAGCCGAGCTGGACCTTGAGGTTTTCAAGCTGCGCGCGGTTCGATTCCGCGGTCGCGCGCGAAATATTGACAGCGGTCTGCGCGTTGTTGAGCGTGACGATCGGGGTCGCGTTGCGCGCCGCGAGATCGGTGTAGCGCTCGACATCGCGCTGCGCCTGCTCGAGCGTTGCCTGCGCGCCGTCGATCACCGCCTGGACGCGCTTCATGTCGGCTTCGATCTGCCGGCAATCGAGCGTGAACAGCAGATCGCCCTTTTCAACATGGGCGCCATCGCGGAAATGGACGGCCGTAATCGTGGTGTCGACCTGCGTCTTGATGGCGACGCTGGCGATGGGGGTCACGTTGCCGAGCGCGCTCGAAGCGCACCGGCATGGTTTTGCGTTCGGCAACTGCGGTTTCAACCGGAACCGTGCGGGCCTGGACCTGGCGGGCGGCAACACCGTCCGTCGTCCAGAATCCGCGCACGAGCACGGCGATGGCGATCAAGGCGAGGACCGCCCCCCCAATGAGCCATTTGCGCTTGGTCATCTGCAATATTTGGTCCGGACTCATGGTGCGCTTGCCCGGATTCTCCCTAATCCGCGGAACGGCTTTGTACACACAGCACTTTGGGGCCGCGTTAGCGGCTTACCTAGCATATAAACGTTACTGAGTGCATATCCCTGCGGCTGTCTGATAAACACTGAAAATAAAGCCTTATTCGCCCACCCGGAACCCCGAAATCCATGCGAATTGCCACCTGGAACGTCAACTCCATCCGCCAGCGCATGGACAACCTGCAGGCCTGGCTCAAGGAACGGCAGCCCGACATCGTTTGCCTGCAGGAAATCAAATGCATGGACGATGCTTTCCCGCGGGAGCCGATAGAAGCGCTCGGGTACAACGTAGCGGTGCATGGCCAGAAGACGTTCAACGGCGTGGCGCTGCTTTCCAAGCTGCCATTCGACGAGGTCGCGCCCGGGCTGATCGGCGACGAGAACGATGTGCAGGCGCGCTTTCTGGAAGCGATCGTTTCCACCAAAACCGGCGCGTTGCGCGTGATCAGCCTCTATCTGCCCAATGGCAACCCGCCCGATACCGACAAATACAACTACAAACTCAATTGGATGAGCCGGCTGATTAATTTCTCACATGAACGACTTAAACTAGAAGAGCCGATGGTGTTGGCCGGCGACTACAATGTCATCCCCACCGCCCGCCGATGTCCGCCGCCCTGAGGCCTGGAAGAACGACGCATTGTTCCTTCCGCAAACACGCGAGAAATACCGCGCGCTGATCAATCTGGGGCTCACGGATGCCGTGCGGGCGGTGAGCGATGCGTCCGACCTCTACACGTTCTGGGACTATCAGGCCGGCGCCTGGCCCAAGGATGACGGCATCCGCATCGATCATCTGCTGCTGTCACCGCAAGCCGCCGACCGGCTCACCGACGCCGGCATCGACCGTCATGTGCGCGGCTGGGACAAGCCATCTGACCATGTCCCGGTTTATGTCGATCTGGATATTGAGGGGCGGTAGCTTTCGGCGTCATCCCGGCGGCGCGAAGCGAGGGCCAGGACCCAACTCCGCAGTATAGCGAGAGCGGCACAGCGTATGTCGCCGCCTTCCGCGGGGACTGACAGCTCTACTCTCTTCGCGTCTCCAGCCAGCGGCGCAGATAGACGGCGGCCAAAGCGCGCTCGTCCTCGCTCGCCTGCTGCATGGCGCTGTCATAGAGCTTGGTGATCCACGCCTGATCGGCGCGCGCACTGTCTTTGGCAAGCGCAAGCCACATCAAGCCGCGCGCGGCCTGGCGCGGAACGTGATCGCCCTCGAACAGCATGGCGCCAAGCATGGCCTGCGCCTCGCATTGGCCCTTCTGCGCGGACAGACCGAACCAGCGCGCGGCCTGCCGCGGATCGTGCGGCGCGCCGTTGCCCTTGAGATAGAGCCGCGCCAGATAATATTGCGCATCAGGGTCGCGGAAATACGACGCCGCATAGGCGAACATTTCGCGCGCGCGATCGGGATCGCGCTTGATCTCGGTCTTCGGAATGCCCTCGAGATAATAGTGACCGAGCGCAACGAAGGCATTGGCGACGAAGCGCGCCTGCGGCGTGTCGGGATTATCCTCGGCATGACCGTCCGCGATGCGGCGGAAATATTCGAAAGCCTTGAGATCGTTCTGCGCAACGCCGTCGCCTTCGGCATACATGCGGCCAAGCTTCCACTGCGCGAGCGCGTGACCTTTTTCGGCAGCGTATTCCAGCGAGTTGACCGCTTTGACGGTTTCGCCGGTCTTGAGCCAATGCGCGCCCGAGCGGAACGCCTCCATCGGCGTCATCGGCGGCGGCGCCATGCTGCCGTCGGTCTTGCTGCCGTCGAGCGCGAATGCCGGCGCCGCGGCCATCAGGCCGGCACCGATCAGCACGACACGCAACAGGGTCTCAAGTGTCCGCATAACACTCTTTCTCGGCCGCGCCGCCGGGATGCGTCACCGCGCCGTTAACGGCGGGGCCCACCTGCTGCGCGTATTTCCACAGATAGCCTGAACCGTATTCGCTCTCGCGCGCCTTCCACTGGCTCTTGCGCTTGGCGAGTTCGTCGGCGGAAAGCTTGACGTCGAGCGTGCCTTTCACGGCATCGATCTCGATGATGTCGCCGTCGCGGATCAGCCCGATCGGCCCGCCGATCGCGGCTTCGGGGCCGACATGGCCGACGCAGAAACCGCGCGTCGCGCCGGAGAAACGGCCATCGGTGATCAGCGCGACTTTTTCGCCGGCGCCTTGCCCGTAAAGCGCCGCCGTCGTCGACAGCATTTCGCGCATGCCGGGGCCGCCGCGCGGACCCTCGTAACGGATCACCAGCACGTCGCCTTCTTTGTACTTGCGGTGCTTGACCGCGTCGAAACAGGCTTCCTCGCCGTCGAAGCAGCGCGCCGGGCCGCTGAACTTCAGCGTCTTCATGCCGGCGACTTTCACGATGGCGCCTTCGGGTGCGAGATTTCCCTTGAGCCCGACCACGCCGCCGGTTGCCAGCAGCGGCTTGTCGGCCGGACGAATGACGTCCTGGTCGGGATTCCATTTCACGTTTTTCATATTCTCGGCGATCGTGCGGCCGGTGACTGTCAGGCAATCGCCGTGCATGTAGCCGTGATCGAGAAGGGTTTTCATCAAAAGTGGCACGCCGCCAGCTTCGAACATATCCTTGGCGACATAACGGCCACCCGGTTTCAAATCTGCGACATAAGGAGTCTTTTTGAAGATTTCGGCGACATCGAACAGCGTGAACTCGATACCGCATTCGTGCGCGATCGCCGGTAAATGCAGCGCGGCATTGGTCGAGCCGCCGGTTGCGGCAACCACGGCTGCGGCGTTTTCCAGCGCCTTTTTCGTGACAATGTCGCGCGGGCGAATGTTTTTGACGATCAAATCCATGATCATCTCGCCGGCGAGCATGCTGAACTTGTCACGGATTTCGTAAGGTGCCGGCGCACCCGCCGAATAAGGCAGCGCCAATCCGATGGCTTCCGATACCGTTGCCATGGTGTTGGCGGTAAATTGCGCGCCGCATGCGCCAGCCGAGGGGCAGGCATTCTGTTCGAGAATGTCGAGATCCTCGTCGGACATTGTGCCGACGGAATGTTTGCCGACCGCTTCGTAGACGTCCTGGATCGTGACTTCCTTGCCTTTGAACGTGCCGGGCAAAATCGATCCGCCGTAGATGTAGATCGACGGCACGTTGAGACGGCACATTGCCATCATCATGCCGGGTTGCGACTTGTCGCAGCCGGCAATCCCGATGAGCGCGTCATAGGCGTGGCCGCGCACGGTGAGCTCGACGGAGTCAGCGATGACTTCGCGCGACGGCAGCGACGCCTTCATGCCGGCATGGCCCATCGCGATACCGTCGGTGACGGTGATGGTGCAGAATTCGCGTGGCGTGGCGCCGACCGAAGCGACGCCCCTCTTCACCACCTGCGCCTGGCGCATCAGCGCGATGTTGCAGGGCGCGGCTTCGTTCCAGCAGGTCGCGACGCCCACGAATGGCTGGTGGATCTGTTCCGTGGTCAGACCCATCGCGTAATAGAAGGCGCGATGCGGCGCGCGGTCCGGCCCCTCGGTGGCGTGCCGGCTCGGTAGTTTCGACTTCAAACTGGTCTTTGCGTCCATAGTGCCTTGTCGCCCCCGCCCCCGGTTACCGCCACCGGATTGGACCCGGCTGGCTCATTGAGGCGATCACCCGGCCGGGCGGCCCTCGATGTCGTTGAAGGGTATGGCCGAATCGCGGCGCGGCGAGGGTCATCGGAGGGTATGGCTTAAATGTTCTAAAAGTGTTGCAGGCCGGACACAGGTGTGGCTGGCAAGCGTCGACTTTTGACGAGCTAGATCGTGGTCCCGGTCATCTCGGGTCGCGTGCATCAGGGCGATCCCGGCCTCACAAAGCCCCCCGTTCGTCCTCCGCGACGCGTCTACGCCAGAGTTGCTCCGACGGGCTGCAGCCTGAGCCCGCCTTAAGCCGCTAGCGACAGGCCGGAAGCGGGGACCCAGGAGGCTCAGAGCACTGCACAGTCGTGAACTATGGGCTCTGCGGTCCCCGCTTTCGCGGGGACGAGCGGCCGGGTACACGGAGAAACCACCGATCGCCATGCCGCAGCCCCCTCGCCTCCGCCGTTCCTTTTTCGACCGCTCGGTCCACAAGGTCGCGCCCGAACTCATCGGCGCGACGCTGCTGGTCGACGGCGTGGGCGGCATCATTGTCGAGCTCGAGGCCTATCATCACACCGACCCGGCGGCGCATTCCTACACCGGCCGCACGGAACGCAACGCGGTGATGTTCGGCCCGGCCGGCTACGTCTATGTCTACCGCTCCTACGGCATCCACTGGTGTCTCAACTTTGTCTGCGAGGAAGAAGGCAGCGCGAGCGCGGTGCTGATCCGCGCCATCGAACCGACCGAAGGGCTCGCCACCATGCGACGGCGGCGCGGCCTCAAGGACGAGCGCGCGCTGTGCTCGGGTCCGGGAAAACTGTGCGAAGCGCTGGCCATCACGCATAAGCACAATGGCCTGCCGCTCGACCGCGCGCCGTTCGAATTGCGCGCGCGCAGCGAAACGCCGCGACGTCGTGACCGGCGTCCGCATCGGCATCACAAAGGCGGTCGAGAAGCCGTGGCGCTACGGCCTGAAGGGCTCAAAATTTCTGAGCAAGCCGTTCAGGACCTCATTCTGATTCTGCCCTGCGGGTCGAAACCGAAATCCTGCTTGGCCTTTTCGCTCGACACAGCGGGGCCATCCTCCGCGATATTGTAGACGCCCGGCTTTCCCTTGGTGAGCGCCTGCATCGTTGCGCGCGCCGCGGCCTCGATGTGGATCGATGGCGCGCGCGAGGGCGTGTCGTACCAGGTCCCGGGCCCGTAGAAATAGCCGAAACGCAGCACGATCCCCTCCGGAAGCCCGAGCACCGCCTGCTCCAGCGCAGCGGCCGCTTCGGCGCTGCGGCCGGCGGTGCCCTCGGCGCCGAGATTCAGTGGATCGCTTTCGACGCGCGTGCCGTCAGCAGGCGCATAGGCGAAGGCAACGCTTTGGGCGACCATGCGCTTCACGTTCGCGCCGCGCGCCGCCGCCACGAGATTGCGCGTGCCTTCGACACGCAGACGCGCATTGCGCGCAAGGCCTTCGTCATATTGCGGCGTGCCCGGCGCAAAGGCCAGATCCGTGAGCTGGTGGATGATTGCGTCAGGCGCGGCCGCGCTGACAGCGCGCGCGAGCGCCTCCGCATCGAAAACATCGACGACCACCGGCTCGGCGCCGAGCTTGCGCAGGGCATCGGCCTTGTCGGCCGACCGCGTGGTGCCGACGACGGTGTGTCCGACCGCGCGCAGCAGCGGCGTGAGCTTGCGCCCGATCGCCCCGCCTGCGCCGGCAAGAAATATTTTCATTGTGCACTCAGCAGAAGATGACGTATCCGCTCATGCCCTCATGGCGAGGAGCCCTGCGAAGCAGCGCGTCTCGGACCATGGGCAGCCCCGATCCTCGCTGACGCGGGCTACGAGCGGCGCCTCAGGATGAGGCGAATGCCTGCGAGTGCGAGCACTACCCCGCCCCCTTCAACCGCTCCAGCGCCTCGGCGATCTTGGCCTTGCGGCCGACCGCCTCCTCGCGTTTTTCCTTTTCTTCCTCGACCACCTCTTCCGCCGCGCGCTCCATGAAAATTGGCATTGTTCAAGCTTGGCATCGGTGCGGGCGATGTCGGCCTCGGCCTTCTGCATCTCCTTGGCCAGCCGCGCGCGTTCGGCGGCAAGATCGATCACGCCCTTGAGCGGCAAGGCCGCCACCTCGCCGCGCACGACGAGCTGCACCGAACCTTGCGGCGCCGCCGGCGCCGAGGAAATTTCGGACACGCGCGCGAGCCGTTTGATGAACTCGGCCCAGCGCTCGGCGCGCGCCTTGGTCTCGGCCGATGCGCCGGCGAGCACCAGCGGGATCGCCGCGGTGATGTTCATCTCGGCGCGGATCGAGCGGATGGCGGTGATGAGCTCGATCACCCAGCCGATTTCGGCCTCGGCCTTCGTCGTCAGCAAGGCCGTCGAGTTTTGGCCATCGCTGAGCGCGAGCAATTGGGAGCGCTTCGGTCCCTGCTCCGCCGTCACCGCCCACAATTCTTCGGTGATGAAAGGCATGAAGGGATGCAGCAGCTTGAGAATTTCATCAAGCGCCCACGCCGCCATCGCGCGCGTCTCGGTTTTTGCGGGACCATCCGGGCCGGTCAAAAGCGGCTTCGACAGTTCGACATACCAGTCGCAATAGACGTTCCAGACGAAGCGATAGGCCGCGCCGGCGGCTTCGGCGAAAGCGTAGGTTTCGATCGCCTGCGTGATCTCGGCAGCGGCTTTCGCCGTCTCGTGCGCGATCCAGCGATTGAGCGTTTCTTTCGCCGATTTCGGATCGAAGCCTTCAACGCGCGCCGCCCCGTTGAATTCGACAAAGCGCGCCGCATTCCAGAGCTTGGTCGCGAAATTGCGGTTGTTCTCGACGTCTTGCGGGCCGAGCCTGATGTCGTGGCCGGGCGCGACATTGCGCGCCAGCGTAAAGCGCAGCGCGTCGGCGCCAAACTCGTCAATAACGCCGAGCGGATCGACGACATTGCCTTTCGACTTCGACATCTTGGCGCCGGAGGCGTCGCGCACGAGGCGGTGGATGTAGACGTCGTGGAACGGAATTTCCGGCACGCCCTTCTCGTGCTTCATGAAGTGCAGGCCCATCATCATCATGCGCGCGACCCAGAAGAAGATGATGTCGAAGCCGGTGACCAGCGTCGCCGTCGGATAAAAGCGCGCCAGCTCGGTGTCTTGTCCGGCCAGCCCAGCGTCGAGAACGGCCACAGCGCGGATGAGAACCAGGTGTCGAGCACGTCCTCGTCGCGCCAGATAATGATCTCACTTGAGTAGTTGTCACGTTCCATTCGGCTGGCCGCATCTAGCCTGACGGAACGACGACGACCTCGCCCTTGTAGAGCTCCCAGCCTGTTGAACGGCATCCATTTCCGTTTCGGCGACGAAGATTTGGTTTTTGCTCGGCTCCTTAAAATAGACTCCCTGATGGTCATTGTTCAATTTCGGCCCGTACCACGCCGGAATCTGGTGGCCCCACCAGAGCTGGCGCGAAATGCACCAGGGCTGGATGTTCTCCATCCAGTTGAAATAGGTCGTTTCCCAATTCTTCGGAATGAACTTGGTCTTGCCCGCGCGCACCGCGGCAATCGCGGGCTTCGCCAGTTCCTTGCGCGTTCACATACCACTGGTCGGTGAGAAACGGCTCGATCACGACATTCGAACGGTCGCCGTGCGGCACGACGTTGGAATGCGGTTCGATTTTCTCGACCATGGCTTTCTCTTCCAGACGCGCGACAATCTGCTTGCGCGCCGCGAAACGATCGACACCATGCATCGCCAGAGTGACGTCGAGATCGGCGGATTTCGGCACGCCGTCGAGGAATTCCTCGTTACCCTTGAGATTCGAGCTTCGCTTCGGTGGTGAACACATTCACCAGCGGCCGATTGTGCCGCTTGCCGACCTCGAAATCGTTGAAGTCGTGCGCCGGCGTGATCTTCACCGCGCCCGAGCCCTTCTCGGGGTCGGAATATTCATCCGCGATGATCGGAATCTTGCGCCCGACCAGCGGCAGGATCGCGTTCTTGCCGACCAGCTTCTTGTAGCGCTCGTCGTCCGGATGCACCGCCACCGCGGTATCGCCCAGCATCGTTTCCGGACGCGTGGTCGCGACCACAATGAAGGTCGACGGATCTTCCGGATTGAAGGTCTTGCCCTCGATCGGATAGCGCAGATGCCAGAGGTGGCCCTTGGTCTCGACCTGCACCACTTCGAGGTCGGAAATGGCGGTCAGCAGCTTCGGGTCCCAGTTGACCAGCCGCTTGTCCTTGTAGATGAGCCCCTCGCGATGAAGTTCTACAAAAACTTTAAGAACGGCCTTGGAGAGCCCCTCGTCCATCGTGAAGCGCTCGCGCGACCAGTCACACGATGCGCCAAGCCGCTTGAGCTGGTTGACGATGGTGCCGCCCGATTCGGCCTTCCACTCCCACACGCGCTTGAGGAAAGCTTCGCGGCCCATCTCGCGGCGGCCGGGCTGCTGGCGTTCCATCAGCTGGCGCTCGACCACCATCTGCGTCGCGATGCCGGCATGGTCGGTGCCCGGCTGCCAGAGCACGTCCTTGCCGCGCATGCGCTCGAAGCGGCACAGGATGTCCTGCAGCGTGTTGTTGAGCGCATGGCCCATATGCAATGAGCCGGTGACGTTCGGCGGCGGAATGACGATAGAGTAAGGTTTCGCGCCGGCGCGCTCGGGCCGGCCGGCGCGGAAGGCGCCCGCCTGCTCCCAAGTCCGGTAGATGCGGCCCTCGACCTCCGAAGGCTGGTAAGTCTTATCAATCATGCCGTTGGTTGTCTTGGAAGCGTTGCGCGCTAAAGGATGTCCTACTTGCGTCAAACTATTTTCGCTCGTTCCCGCGCATAGCCGTCCGAAGGACGGCGTGCCTGCACGC
This sequence comes from uncultured Alphaproteobacteria bacterium, assembly GCA_963815055.1. Taxonomy (GTDB): domain Bacteria; phylum Pseudomonadota; class Alphaproteobacteria; order Rhizobiales; family Xanthobacteraceae; genus Pseudolabrys. The sequence continues at coordinate 570,824 of CAWFEU010000003.1, forward strand.
CTATGCTGGGAATCCAGCAAAGATGCGAAGGCGTACTGGGTCCCCGCTTTCGCGGGGACGAACGGATAGTCATATAACGCGCGGTAGAAAGCCCGCCGAGCCTGCCGGAGTCAACTTTGCCCCCAACCCACCTGTGTCCAGCGGCAGCGCCACCTCCGCCATCACTTTGCTGGCCATTGTCGCCTTCGCCGCCCAGGCCATGGTGCGGGTCACGGATTCGCTGCTGCCGCAAATCGCCGCCGATTTCGGCGTGACGGTGGGCGCGACCTCGATCGTGGTGACGGTCTATTTGCTGGCCCATGGTTCGGTCCAGCTGGTGATCGGCCCGATCGGCGACCGCTTCGGCAAATACCGGTGCATGGCCTTTGCCGCCGCCGTGTCGACCGTGATGGTGGCGATCTGCGGACTGGCGCCCTCGCTGACGGTGCTGATCGCGGCGCGGCTCGGCAGCGGGCTCGCCACCGGCTGGATCATTCCGCTGGCGCTGGCCTTTGTCGGCGATGTCATCCCCTACGAGCGGCGTCAGCAGGTGATCGGGCGTTTCCTGTCCGGGCAGATCCTCGGCCAGCTGTTCGGCCAGGCCGCCGGCGGCGTGCTCGGCGACTGGTTCGGCTGGCGCAATGTGTTCTTCCTGCTCGCCGGCCTGCTCGCGGTCGCAGCGGCCGGCCTCTGGTACGAACTGCTGCGCAATCCGATCACGCATGCGCGCCACGCCAGCGCGCAGCCGGGCCGCGGATTCATCGCCGACTATTCCACGGTGCTGCGTTCGGGATGGGCGCGCGCGCTGATCGCCTTCGCCTTCATCGAGAGCGGCCTGATGTTCGGCGCATTCACTTACGTCGGCGCCGATTTGCATCTGCGTTTCGGCGTGAGCTTCACGCTGGTGGGACTCTACGTTGCAGCCTTCGCCATCGGCGGCCTGATTTACAGTCTCTCGGTGCGCATGCTGGTCACGCGCTTCGGCCAGATCGGACTGGCGACGCTCGGCGGCGCGCTGCTCGGACTGGCGTTCATGACGCTCGCGTTCGAGCCGCACGCATACATCGCGCCGGTTGCGATCACCGCCATCGGCCTCGGCTTTTATATGCTGCACAACACATTGCAGACCAACGCCACGCAGATGGTGCCGGAAGCGCGCGGCACCGCGGTCGCCATTTTTTCTTCAGCGCTTTATCTCGGACAGACCGTGGGTGTCGCCGTCAACGGCGCGATCTTCGACCGCTTCACCGCGGTGCCGGTGTTCTTGATCGCAGCGGCGGGCCTGACGGCGCTCGGCCTGTGGTTCGCACGCGCGCTCAGGCAGAGACGCGAAACAGGCGTTTGAGTGTTCGCGCATCATTTTCCGCGGGCAGACTCCGCTCATAGTCCACGCGTAAGCCAGGAATCCAGCGCAACTGATATAGCAATGGTTCTGGATTCCGCGTCTGGCGCTTGCGCGCGCGTGACCCGGAATGATGTGGCGACATGCCGGCTTACGGCCGGCCGCGCGAGACGCGCTCGATCTCCGCGCGCACGATGCGCTCGACCATGCCCGGCAGATTGTCGTCGAGCCAGGACTTGAGCATCGGCCGCAACATTTCGCGCACGAGATCTTCGAGCGTGCGCGCATTTTGCCCGATCACCGTATGCGCAAGTGAATTGAAGGCGCTGTCGACGGCCGCGATGGTCTCGTTCGAGATCAGAGCACGTTCAGGCATGGGCTCGGGTGCCTTGGTGGTGAAAACCACATCGGACGTTCCGTCAATCGTCTGGAAGCTCGGTGCGGGTTTCGGCGGTGGCGCGACCGGCGACGTCATCGATTCAGTCAGATCGAGAACGTCGGCGGCGGGCAGCGAGGTTGCGGCGACGCGCCGGCATTGGTGCGGATGGCGCGGGCATCGGCGCGGGCTTGCCGGCCGCCTTGGGCGGCGCGTCAAGCTCGGCCAGCATGGCGTCGATTTCGTCCTGACTATTGGCGGCATGGCCGGTGGCGGAGTGGGCTTTGCGGGCGACGGCGTCGCTGGAGCGGCGGCGCTGTTGATGGCCGGCCCGGACGTCGCGGCCGCAGCGAGCGGCGGCCGTCGGATTGGCCGGCGGAGCCTGCTCAGGCGCCTTGGCGGGCTTGCTGACGTCGTCGTCTGCAATGATCCGCCGGATGGAGGCGAGGATTTCCTCCATTGAGGGTTCTTGCGCCTTTGCCGCCTGGGTCATTCCCTGAAAATCCCGACACACTCCCTACGTTCCGCGGGGCAAGGAACTCTCGCCGGCGCGAATCGCTCTCGTATACCTTTTATACGCCAGAGAAGTGCCGGTGTGGCAGGTGGAAACCCGGCAATGTGCAATGAACTGTGGACACGACGGCGGCTATTGCGCCGCGTCAGAACCGAATTAGCGCCCGTCGGGTGTCCGCACGCCAGCCCAGGTATCGCGCACCTGCTGGTAATGGACGTTGAAGTCGTAGACCGGAGCCCGCAGCCCGAGCACCTGCGGCGCCAGGCGCCCCACCGCCGAAAGCAGCGTAAAGGAGGCCACCACGCGGTCGCGCTGGGCGCTGACCAGCGCCACGCGGGCATTGACCAGTTCCTGTTGCGCATTCAACACGTCGAGCGTGGTGCGCTGACCGACGCGGGCTTCCTCGCGCACGCCATTGAGCGCGATCTCGGAGGCCTGCACTTGCGCCTGGGTCGCGTCGATATTGGCTTTGGCCGCCTCGAGCTGACCCCATGACTGCACGACTGTCTGCCGCGCCTGGTCGCGCGCAGTATCGAGATCGAGCCGCTTCTGACCGAGCGTCTCCTTGGCCTGGCGGATCAGGGAATATTCCGCGCCGCCCTGGTAGATCGGAATGCTGAGCTGGCCGACCACCGCCGCGTTGAAACTCTTGAGCGAGGTCAGGCTGCTCTCATTGCTCTGCTGCGCGCTGCCCTGCAACGACAGCGTCGGATAAAGAGCGCCTTCCGCGACCTTCACCTGTAACAGCGCCGCATCGACATTGTATTGCGCGCTGTTCACTGTTGGATGGCTAGCGGTCGCAACAGCGACTGCCGCGGGCAGCGTTGCGGAGAAAAGCGGTCGACCGGCGAACCCGGCGTGAGCTTGCCCGGTTCAACTCCGATCACCTGCCGGTACGTCGCGACGGACGCCTTGTAGGTCGCTTCCGCGCTGAGCACTTGCGAACGCCCCGACGCCAGCCGGGATTCTGACTGCGCGACGTCCGTGCGTGTCACTTCGCCGACGTTGAAGCGGTCGCGCGTCTGCCGCAATTGCTCCTGCAACACCTCGACGTTGCGCCGCTGCAGATCAAGGATCGCGCTGTCGCGCAACAGATTCATGTAGGCCGTCACCGCGTTCAGAAGCACCGTCTGCTCGGTTGTGCGCAAGGTTTCACGCGCGGCCTGCACCTGGCTCTCGGCCTGGCGCGTTCTGTTCGATGTCTGGAAGCCGTTGTAGAGCGTTTGCGTCGCAGTCACCCCGTAGCCGTAGGGCGTCATGGTGCCGGACTGCTGCAGATAGGCAGCGCCGCCGGCTAATCCGGGACGACGAAAGTCTTGATGTCGTGTCCCAATATTGTGTGCCAAGCGAAGCATTCGCGGTCACGCGCGGGCGGTAGCCCGACAGCGCCTGCGGAACGCCCTCGTCAGTCGCGCGCACCGAGGCGCGCTGCGAGTTCAGCGATGGATTGTTCTGGTATGCCTGCGCCAGCGCACCCTCCAGGGTGTCCGCCGAGGCTGAAAAAGGCGCAATCGGCCACGCGGCGCACGCGATCGTACCGACCGCAAGCCCGCGCGCCCACTTACCCACACCCCAACCCTTCATCCCCACATCCCGTCCATAGCGCGACCAGCATCGTGCCAGATTCGCACCGCCGCGACGAACCACGAACCATATTCGGACCAGACCGGCGTTAAAACCCCCTCAGGCCGCCTACCCCACAATTGCCTGAGAACTGGGGTATTTCCGCAACGCTCGGAACCGACCACAATTAAAACGCGAAAACCGGCGCCTCTGCAAAGCCCGGAAGCAAGGCCGCAGCGGCATCGAAAATTGGCCGCCCGCCCATTTCCCGGCCAATTCGGCAATAAAGCATAGCTTTGGCGCCGGGGGCACTCCCCAGCACGCAAACCAGCCGCCCGCCCTCCTTGAGCTGGCTCAGAAAGGCCTGCGGCACGATTTCGGTCGCGCCTTCGAGCACGATAACGTCATATGGGCCACCGTGCGGCCAACCGGCGGTCAACGGCCCGGTAACGACGGTCACATTTGACTGGGCGGCGAGCGCCGTGCGGGCGGCCTGCGCCAGCCCAACATCCTGTTCGAGTGCGGTCACCTGGCCCGCAAGGCGGGCAAGCACGGCGGCGCCGTAGCCAGTCGCGCAACCGATATCCAGAATGCGGTTGCTGGACGCAATGTCGGCCGCATGGATCAGCTTGGCGAACACCATCGGCTTGAGCAGCCGACGCGAGCCATCGCCAACCGGCAAATCGAGGTCGAGATAGGCAAGCCCCGCGGACGGCGGCGGCACGAAACGCTCGCGCGCAATATCCATCATGGCGGAGATGATGCGCAGGTCGGTGACATCGGCGGTGCGGACCTGGCCATCCACCATGTGACGGCGTGCGGTGGCGAAATCGGTCATCGCGGTCCTCGAAGAAAGTGCGGCAGGCGCGGTTCTTGTGCGGCAATGGGGCACAAAACGCAAGGCTCGACTTAAGGCTCGACCTTGGGCGCGGCTTGCGATTGTCGTAAGGCTTTCGCTCCTATATAGGCTGGGCCTAACCCTACGCCCCTTAATACCTACGGTTGGCCACGTGGCGGAGTGGTTACGCAGCGGACTGCAAATCCGTGAACGCCGGTTCGATTCCGGCCGTGGCCTCCAGCCTTCGCTGCTCCGCAGCTTCGGCTCGGCAAGCCCTCGCGTGCGAAGGCTGCCGCGCCGGAGCCCGGAGGGCAAGGCGGGCGATATCCTCCGAACTTCTGCGGACAAACCGTTCGCGGGGCGGGTGTCCGCCGTAGCTTTAGCGAAGGCGGACCCGTGCAGCTTCGGCTCGGCAAGCCAGCCCAGGCTCGCGAACGTTGCCCGCCGAAGCCTTGGCGAAGACGGGCTACGTTTCAGGTGGGCCATCTCCTTCACGCTTTGCAAAGGGGGCCGGCTTTGTTATAGGCGCGGTGCTGAAGCGTCGACAGTGTTCCCGGGTAGCTCAGTGGTAGAGCAACCGGCTGTTAACCGGTTGGTCGCTGGTTCGAATCCGGCCCCGGGAGCCAACAACGCATCATGCAGCATCAAGCGATGGCAGAATTTAAAAACCATTGGATGAAGGCAAGTGTGAGGTAGGCCACGCTCGCCGCCCGGCACTCGTAGTAACCCGCCTCGGTTGGGAGGCGATTGCTATGAACAACCACAATCCGAAGTCCGTAGGACGAAGCCACGACCACAGTACCGCCACAGCGGTAGCCACGATCTGGGGTGTATTGCTGGCGCTGGTCGTCGTGTTCGAACTCGCATCGTTGCTGATGTCACGTTCGATGTTGGCGAGCATCCTGCACTAAGCAGCAATACGCGTTCGCGCCATGGCGGATTTTAAGTCGCCGTGCGTGAACCGGCTTTTGAGGCAATTACCTATACGAGCTAATCGTGGTGTCTTGCATTACCCCTGAATGCGAACATTTAGCCCGGCTGTCTTTGCGCAAACATTGCAGGATGGTTGGACGGGAAAAACGACGTTTGGGACCGAGCATGGGGGCGAATAGGCCGGCTATGTGCTTTCGTTTCGAAATCAAGACCATGTCCGCGGCAGTAGCACACATGCCGGAGAACCTTTTTAGACCCCCCGTTTTTTTGGACCGTGACCACCTCAATACCCACCGGCACTGTGTGCTGGCACGCGAGGCAACGCACAATCTCCGTGCGATAGACGACTTCGGTAACATTGGGATCTCTGGTCGGTATTTTTCCGATTAGTTCGCGCATCGCTCGCCTCCTATACGCGGGTCTGATTCACCACCATGACCCACGCGACGCATTTAAAGGTCGTTGTTGGTCGGATCGGCGCCGTCCGCGTCGGTTCTCGGGACAGACGGTCGTTTCAAAGGAATAATTGCAAGCCTCGCATTTCCATTGGTGACGCAGATTTTGCGGATCGCAGTATTCGGACGCTTCCGGCATGTACAGTCGCACGCCACACTTGGCGCAGCTGACAGGCGGGGTGTCTCCCAACATAGATCAATACTAGGTCTGGGCTATTTAAAGTGTGACTGCTTAGATCGATAAAATCTAAGTCGAAATCGGCAGATACCCGCGCCAGACTCCAGCACATGTGCAGTTTTTCGCCGGTTCATGTCCGTTTCTCTAATCGGTTGAACTCACAGCAAATAGCGGACAACCGCACCGCAGCAAACAGTACATGCAGAAAGACCGCCTCGCTCGCGGCGGTCTCTCCAAAATCGGACCATCGTCATTTCTAGCGATGATGCTTTTTGAGATATTCGTGGAGCGACTTGCAGCGTTTGCGCTTGAGCAAAGTTTGAAGATGCATGTCGGCACGAAATCCTTTCGCAAAACCTGGACCGTAGGTTTTGCGCAAGGAACCGACGCGCGTCCTGCTGTTCTTATGGCGAATTTCACCGCCCTTGTCGCGACGCCGATGATCAAGCCCCATACGAGAACGCTTCCTAGCCATTGAACTTACTCCCTCCATTATGGATCTGTTATTGGGCCATCTTGTTCTTTATGAGCCCGACGATACCGGTCAGAACTGCTCCGGCAACGCCACCGCCAACTGCCTGGCCAATGAGCGTGCCGATATCAACTCCGCCACCGGCATTTGCCAACATTGGCAGAATAGCGGTCAGAATTTGGCCCCCGACGCCGCCCCCAATTGCGCCGGCGACCGTGTTGCCAACTGTTCCGAGATTGAGATTTTCAGACGCTGCCCCAGCGGCATTGCCGCCAAGCGCACCGGCAGCGATTTGAATAATGAGATTGATGATCATGCCAGACATAATGTTCTCCCTTTGACGAGTTTTATTTCGCGTCGGAGGTATAGGTCTTGATTTTCATGCGCAGTTTGCTGCCCGTTACCGGCAAGCTTCCTCCGGTTCGGCCGCAAAATCGAGTTGGACCGCGGTCCAATACCGCGCCCTGCCCGGAATGGAGTGCAGGTCCTGGTGTCGTTCTCAATTTACGGATTTCAGAGCGAGCACATTGTGAGTCGCCAGAGGGCGGCGGATGCCCTTAAGCGTAAACTCACCAACTGGTTCGGCCATTACGGCATTTTCAACCGCAATCAAGACACGAGGGCTAATCAGAATTTGCCCAGGCGCTGCTTCGTCGCAAAGTCGAGAGGCGACATTTGATACCGTCCCGATAGCAGCATAATCGAAGCGCCCCTCAAAACCGATTGTGCCGAGCGTCGCAAATCCATGTGCGATGCCGATGCCAAACCCAATCTCGTGTCCAAGACGACGCCATTTCTCAATCAAAGCTCCAATCGCTGCTCGCATATCAAGTGCCATCTGCACGGCTTGCAACTCAGGATTCGCAACAGGGACAGGATCATTAAAGACCACCATCACTCCGTCGCCGGCGTAGCGCTCAAGTGTGCCGCTATACTTAATGATGATGCCACCGATCGCCGCATGGTAATCACGCAGCAAGGCCATCACGTCTTCGGGGTCCGAGCTTTCGGAAAAGCCAGTAAAGCCACGCAGATCGCAAAACAGCGCTGTTATTTCCCGACGGTGGCTTTCGAGTTGTTTCTCCGCCCCGGACGCAACGATCAAATCGGCTACTTGAGGAGGCAAGAATTGCCGCAGCTTCCCCATACGCTCGATTTCGCCCACTTGATCCGCGACGCGCTGTTCAAGTTGCTGGTTCAGCTTATTGAGCTCATTGAGTAACCGCGTGTTCTCGATGGCAATGACAGCCTGGGCGGCGAAGTTCTGCACTAGCTCGACCTGCTTTTCGGTGAAAGGCCGAACCTCACGACGATAAATCACGATCGTGCCCACCAGAACATCGTCCTTGAGCATCGGCACATAGATCGCCGATCGTGCCCCGCCAATTTTTGCAGAGTTGCCCACAACCGCTTCCGCCGCGGCGTCGCCACTATCGCACACCTGTTTCGTCAACATTACGCGTTCAAGCAGGGCGCCGGGCGTCGGGTCGAACCATCCTCGACGGCCTTGAAATTCAGCGAATTCCGGCGGCGCGTTGTGCAACGCGGCAACATGGTATTTGCCGCCTTTAGATAAATACAGGGTGCCAAAGTTTGCTCCGCAGATGCGCACCGCATTCTCCAGCATTGCGTCGAATACCGGCTTCAACTCGCCCGGAGAGGAACTTATAACCTTGAGGACCTCCGAGGTTGCCCTCTGCCGCTCCAGGGCTTCGTCGCGCTCGCGAGTAAGTCGCGCGATATTTGATTCCTTTCCGGTACGCACATCTGCACTTACGGCTTTTCCGCCTGTCATATTGCTCCACCCCCGAGACCAGGACTGGCATGATACCGGCGAAAACGAGCCCTCGGGAAGGGGCCGAGCCGACTTAGAAAAATGCCATTGGGTGGCGACCTGTCGTCCGCTTCGGGTCATAAACCGACACTTGCAGCGCCCACGTCCGCTTGGCGCTATGAGCACACATTGCAAATTCAAGAAGCGCGTTCGCCTTGCGAGCAATTGCCAAAATGGAGAAGATGCCTAGTCTGATCTTCTCTCTAGTTAATTGCGGGTGCACTTTGCCTTGCAGACAGACAATGCGCGCATCGGGTGCCGCGAAAGCGCTCCTCGTTATGATCACCTACACACTAATCTTGTCAGGCTGCGCTCGTGATCCATGGGGGCCTGGTACGGATCCCAACATAGTCGCTTGTCAAAGCACCTATGGATTCACTCCCGGCACCCAGATTTTTGATCAATGCATGCAGAAATTTAAGGAAATTGACGCTCGAAAAGCAAACCGGTCTATCTTGTGAACTCGCGCCGGGTTCAACGGGACTTGATATGCCTGTGATACGGCGGGTCGTTAAGTTAGACGGCAGAAACGAGAGGTCAGCATTATGACAAGTCTCAGACTCGGTACTGGCCCGCTGGATTTTCTGAACCCGCAAGGACTGGTGCGCCCCGCAATGGAAAAATTCGCGGGAGCCTGGCTTGCTTGTTTCGTTGTTATGGCACACGGAGACTTTGCAAACGCTTTAAGCCTCGATCATGCGCGCCTCGCTTCAATCTGCGGAACTATCGGGGCTCTGGTTGCCGTCGCTCTTCTCGCGCAGATGGACCGGACAACCAACTCGCTTTCGCGACAGATGACGATTAGTGGATTTGCGACGTTCATCGGCGACGTCTTTGCGCACCCGTCACATTTTCCCCCTCAATGGGGCGAGCCGTTGGTGACGGCCGGCGTATCGGCAACCATTGCCGTCGCGCTCTGGTACGCCAGGCGTTTCGTGAAAAACCTTTGAGGCCAAGCGCGCACAAGTCTGTGCGATACTCACTTCCGCTTTACCCCAGAACTGCAACATCGCGCTCTTTTGAAATGTGAAGGAGGCCGCCAACCGAGGCGGCCTCCGGAGAGATATCAGTACCCACGATATGGCTTGCAAACTCCGTCCTGCAGGCTCCAACCCGGCGCACAAGGAGCGCCGCCGTAATAACCTCTGCCGTATTCCCTTCCGTAATAGCCCCTGCCGTATCCGCCATAGTAATTCCCGCACACGCGCCTCCAGAAGCAGCCATTCGGACCACAGCGTCGTACCCGGCGACAGACATACTGAACTTCATTTACGGGGTTCGCATGCTGGATGGCCGGTGCAAGCCCGGCCGGAATGGGAGACGTCATTGCCTGAGCATTCGCAATGACGAAAAGCCCGGACAAAAATACGACCGCGAAAATAATATTCGTCACCAACAGCCTGCGCATATTCCTCTCCTATTGTATTGCGAATACGTTGATCCGCACCGGCGGAACAACGCGCGAACGGCGTATTAGTGCCATGGCTTGAATGGACGAACCAAAACGATTGTTCACTTGCGATGCAGAGACCATATCACACGATACCTGCCCAGCCTGCACCGTATATCGAACGGCGCGAGGCCGTCGTATCGGCGGAATGCGCGATTGAATTAAGACACGGCACCAAAGCCGCAACCGTGCGCGAGCCGCGGCGCCAATACGCAGGCGCGACGGAGCCGTCGCTTGCACGCCGGACGAATTGAGGGAATTATCCCGCCCCCATGACGTCCCTCACCAGCCCGCTCACTACCGACCTCTACGAGCTCAACATGATCCAGGCCTATCTGGATCGCGGCGAGGACAAGGAGGCGGTTTTCGAATTTTTCGTCCGGCGGCTGCCGGCGCGGCGCGGCTTTCTGCTTGCCGCCGGCCTCGACGATGCCCTCTCGTATCTGGAGACCTTGCGCTTTTCCGCGGCCGAAATCGATTGGCTGAAGAACACCAAACGTTTTCGCGGCAATCTCATCGACTATCTCACGAACTTTAGCTTTTCGGGTGACGTGCACGCGATTGCAGAAGGCACCGTCTGCTTTCCCAACGAGCCGCTGATCCGCATCACCGCCCCTCTCCCGATGGCACAACTGGTCGAAACACGGCTGATCAACATCCTGCATTTCCAGACCATGATCGCCTCGAAGGCCGCGCGCATGGTGCTGGCGGCGCCCGGAAAAATTCTTTCCGATTTCGGTTTACGCACCGCGCATGGCGCCGAAGCCGGATTGTTTTCTGCGCGCGCAAGCTACATTGCGGGCTTTGCCAGCGCTGCCAATGTGCTCGCCGGCGAGCGTTACGGCGTCCCTATCGTCGGCACGATGGCGCATTCTTTCATTCAAGTACATGGCGACGAGATGACGGCGTTCGAGACTTTTGCGCGCGCACGACCCGATGGCGTCATCCTGCTGATCGACACTTATGACACCGAGACCGGTGCCCGCAAAGTGGTCGAGCTTGCACCGAAACTGAAGGCGGATGGCATCGCTATCCGCGGGGTGCGCATCGACAGCGGAGACCTCGCCGCGATGGCAAAGAAAGTGCGCGCCATCCTCGATACCGGCGGGCTGAAGGATGTCATCATCTTGGTGAGCGGCGGCATCAATGAAGACGTTTTGCAAACGATGATGGCGGCGAAGACGCCGATCGACGGCTATGGCATCGGCGTCAATCTCGATGCATCGATCGATGCGCCGTCGCTCGACTGCGCCTACAAGCTGCAGGAATACGCCGGCACGCCGCGCCGCAAACTGTCCGAAGGCAAGGCCACTTGGCCAGGACGCAAGCAGGTGTGGCGCGCGTATGATGCGGACGGCCGCATGCGCGGAGACACTCTGTCGCTCGAAAATGACACGCCGCCCGGTGAAACGCTGATCGCACCCGTCATGCGCGTGGGAGAGCGTCTCGCGCCAGCGCCAACGCTGGCGCAAGTCCGCGAGCGCGCGGCGCGTGATCTCGCGCGCCTGCCCGGGCCTTTGCGGCAGCTCGAAAGCGGGGTCGACTATCCCGTAACAATTTCAGACAAGCTCAAGGCTTTGGCGGCGCAGACCGACGCGGGGTCCCACTAGGGCTGGACGCACAGACGCGCGCTTGGCCGCCCCTGGTTACCTCCGCCGGTCTCAACTTCGCAGAACCAGGTTTGACCTGAGTCAAAGTCCGGCCAGCTCAATACGGGCACCCTCCCACGTCAAATTGCGCAAACCTTTTTTGCCAAAGCGCATCAACCCAACCGGAGTCCCACTGCCATGAAAATCAGCCGTAGCGTGCTGCTCACGACCGTGGGTCTTCTCGTTCTCAGTTGCGTTACCGCACAGGCTCAACAGGTCACAGGTGTCCCGGGCTCGCCCGGCGCCACGACGACCATTGATGGCAAGCAGCTCCCGCCGCCCGATCCGAAATTCGGCGGCGTGATCAAGGATGGCGCCCTGCAGTCGAAACCCTGGTGGGCGCCGCGCGTGGTGCCACCGAAGGGCGCGCCAAACGTTTTGCTTATTATTACGGATGACGCGGGGTTCGGTGTGCCGAGCACATTTGGCGGTGTGATCCCGACCCCGACGATGGACCGCATCGCCAATGAGGGGCTGCGCTATAACCGGATGTTCTCCACCGCGCTATGCTCGCCGACGCGCGCCGCGCTGATTACCGGCCGCAACCACCACTCCGCGGGGTTCGGCGTGGTTTCCGAGCAGTCGACCGGGTTTCCAGGCTATAACAGCATCATCGGCAAGGACAAGGCGACCATCGGCCGTATGCTCGTCGACAATGGCTATTCCACGGCCTGGTTTGGCAAGGATCACAATACGCCGGCCTTCGCCGCCAGCCAGGTCGGCCCCTTCGACCAATGGCCGACCGGCATGGGTTTTGAATATTTCTATGGCTTCGTTGGGGGCGACGCCAACCAATGGGAGCCGAACCTCTTCCGCAACACGACACAGATTTACCCGTTCCTGGGCAAGGAGCCCGGCACCTGGAACCTGGTGACCGCGATGGCTGACGATGCCATCGACTACATGACGCGGATCCACCAGACAGATCCGAGCAAGCCAATCTTCATCAAATACGCGCCCGGCGCGACGCACGCGCCGCACCATCCGACCAAGGAGTGGGTCGATAAAATTAGCAAGCTGAAACTGTTCGACGAAGGCTGGAACAAGGTGCGCGAGCGCATCTTTGAAAACCAGAAGCAACTCGGCGTGATCCCGAAGGACACCAAGCTGACGCCTTGGCCGAAAAACGTCCTGAAGGAATGGGACCAGCTCACGGATGACGAAAAGAAACTTTTCATACGGCAAGCCGACGTCTTCGCGGCCTATGCAGCCTATAACGACCACGAGATCGGCCGCGTGATCCAGGCCTTCGAGGACCTGGGCAAGCTCGACAATACGTTGATCATCTACATCAATGGCGACAATGGCACGAGCGCCGAAGGCGGGCCGATGGGCACGCCAAACGAGGTTGCGTGGTTCAATGGCGTCAACAATCTGCCCGCCGAAGTGCAACTCAAGTTCTACGACGTCTGGGGCACCGAACAGACCTACAATCACATGTCGGCCGGCTGGTCGTGGGCCTTCGACACGCCGTTCTCATGGTTCAAGCAGAACGCCTCTCAACTCGGCGGCGTCAACCAGAACATGGTGGTGTCGTGGCCGGCGCGCATCAAGGACAAAGGCGGCCTGCGCGAGCAGTTCGTCCACGTGATCGACGTCGTACCGACGATCCTCGAAGCGGCTGGAATCCGTGCGCCCGAGGCGGTGGACGGGATCAGGCAGGCGCCGATCGAGGGCAACAGCTTTGCGTACACCTTCGACGCGAACAACGCGAAGGCGCCGTCGCGCCACACGACGCAGTACTTCGAAATGATGGGACAGTGGGCCCTCTATCGTGACGGGTGGTTCCTGAGCACCAAGGTCAATCGCGCACCGTGGGAGGGCTTCGGACCAGCCAACCCCGATCCGCTCAACAACCAGGTGCTGGAACTCTTCGACCTGAACAAGGATTTCAGCCAGAGCGAGAACATCGCGGCGAAGAACCCGCAGAAGGTCAAGGAGATGAAGCAGATGTTCATCGCCGAGGCCAGGAAATACCAGGTCTTCCCGATGGACGCGTCGGTCGCGGCACGCATTGTCGCGCCGCGCCCGAACATCACGGCGGGCCGCAGGGAGTTCGTCTATACGCGGCCCATGACCGGGCTGCCGCAAGGCGACTCGCCGTCGCTGCTTAACGCCTCCTACACGATCACCGCCGACATCGAGGTACCGGCCGATGGCGCCGAGGGCATGATCCTGACTTCGGGCGGCCGCTTCGCCGGCTACGGCTTCTACCTGCTCAAGGGCAAGCCGGTGTTCCTGTGGAACTTGGTTGATCTCGAGCGCCTGAAGTGGGAGGGCGCGGACGCACTCACGCCCGGCCGCCATACAATCGAATTCGACTTCAAATATGAAGGGGCTGGCGCCGGCACGCTTGCCTTCAACAACTTCAGCGGTGTCGGCCGGCCTGGCACGGGTACCCTAAAGGTCGACGGCAAGGATGTTGCGACAAAGCGAATGGAGAAGACACTGCCGATGATCCTGCAGTGGGACGAGAGCTTCGACATCGGCTCCGACACGCTCACCGGCGTCAATGACGCAGACTACAGGCCGCCATTCCCGCTGACTGCCAAGTTGAACAGACTGACGATCAAGGTCGACCGCCCGCAGCTATCTCCCGCGGACATCAAGAAGCTTGAGGCGGCCATGCAGGAGAAGGCGAAAGCCGACTGATCGCGACAACGTACAACTGCGACAGCTAACGGAGGCCCGCCCGGTTCCAGCCGCGCCCGCCTTCGCCGTAGACCTCGCGGCCGGTTTCGGTCACGACCACGGTATCCTCGAGCTTGATGAAGCCGCGCGCCGGATGCTTGAGCGTGGTCTCGACCGAGATCACCTCGCCCACTTCGAGCGGAATATTGGCGTCGTCGGCCGGATAAGGCACCGGGCCGTGGTCGGTGAGCCGCGGCGCCTCGTGGCTGACCAGGCCCATGCCGTGCGCGAGGAATTCCAGGTTGTTGTGGTGCTTTGATTTTTTCACCAGCGGTTCGGTGGCGGCATAAAGTTCGCGGCCCAGTGCACCGGCGCGTACCGCCTTGAAACCCGCGCGCTGGATCTCCTCGATCTCGGCCAGCAGATCGTTGAGCTCGGCATCCGGCTCGCCCTGGATCGCCATGCGGCAAATATCACCGATATAGCCGTGATAGTTGCCGCCGCTGTCGATCGACATGACTTCGCCCTTCTGCCATTTCTGGTCGGACGGCGCGCGGTTCATGCTGGTGCCGCAGGTGATCAGGCAATATTCGAACGTGAGCCCGCGGTTGGTCTCCTCGCGCCGCAAGGTCTCGACCACCTCGGCCTTGGTCTTGCCGGGCGGTGACTGCGCAATGGTGGCGAGCATTGACTCGAGCACGGCTTCCGACGCGAACTTCAGCATTTTCAGTTCGGCAGCGGATTTCTTTACCCGCTGGCGCTCGAGCACGAACAGCGCATCGACCCAGTCGGCGTCCGGAAAGCCGGCGCGCAGGACTTTCGACGCGTCATACGGCAGGAATCCGAATTCGGTCGCGATACGCTTTGTCTTGATGCCGGTCTTGCGGATGTAATCGACCGCCTTCTGCATGGCATCGACCGAGCCCGCGGTGTTGGTCTGCGTTTCCGGCGTCCAGAGCGGCTTGGCCTGATGCTGGAAAGCTCTCCAGCCGATGGCCGATATAGGCCGCCTTCTCCGGCTGGCCTTTCGGATAAACAAAGACCGGTAGATAGCGCGTAACGCCGGTCGCATCCATGTAGTCGAAGAAACTGGCGCGATGGCCGCCGAGCAGATACTGCACATTGTGCTTGGAGGTCGCGAGCACGACGTCGATGCCCGCCTCCTCCATCAGCCGGTCAAGACGCGCGTGGTCGAACGGGATGGCAAGACCTTTGGCGGATTGCGTATTGACGTTCATGACATTGGCTCCGGCGGTGAACTGTTAGCCTAGGACCAGAGGTCCTTGCTCGCAAGCCTCGCGCCGGCCACCAGCGCCTCGAGTTTCGCCCACATGATCGAGGGATGCACACGGCGGTGGAACGGCCCTTGCGCAAAGCCGCAGTCGGTGCCGGCAATGACGTTTTCGCGGCCCACGATTTTCGCCAGCCGAACAATGCGTTCCGAAACGAGTTCCGGATGCTCGACCACATTGGTGGCGTGGCTGATGACGCCGGGGATCAACACCTGGCCGGGGCCGAGTTTGGCATTCTTCCACACCTGCCACTCGTGCTCGTGGCGCGGATTGGCGCCTTCGATCACGTAGGCCCCCACTTTCACCTTCAGGATCAGGTCAACGATATCCTTCAACGGCACATCGCTGACATGCGGCCCTGGCCAGGAGCCCCAGCATACGTGATAGCGGATGCGGTCCTGCGGGAGACCCTCGATCGCGTGATTGATGATGTCGACCTGCTGCGCCAGCCAGCTCTTGTAGTCGGCGAAGGTCGCCGGCGGCACCATGCGATCATAGGTGACCGCGTTGCGCGCATCGTCGAGCTGCACAAGAAAGCCTGCATCGATGATCATCTTGTATTCGGTGCGCATGGCGGCGGCGATCGCGGCCTGCAGTTCCTCTTCGCTCTTGTAGTATTCGTTCTTGCGATCCGGGATCACGCTCGCCGGCGCGGCAACCGGCAAAAATGCTTCCTCGACTTTTGCGGTCTTGAGCGCGGCCTTGAAGTTGTCGATGTCGCGCTGCAATTCGGCCTGTCCGGTATATTTGATCGGTCCAACACAAATGGCCTCGGTCGTCGTCGCAACGCCTTCGCGCGCATCGAGCTCGGCATAGAATTCCGCAAAGCGCGTGCGGTCGGCGCCGCGCTTGAACGGATTGGCGGCCTCGCTCTTGATGGCGCGGCGCTCGAAACCGGACAGCCGCTCCAACGCATATTGCGACCAGCTGATCGACTTGCCGAATTCGCCGTCGCTGACGACATCGACACCGGTCTTGGCCTGCTGGCTCACGACTTCGGCCACGGAGTCCGTCAGGCATTTTTGATAGGCGGTTTCGTCGTAGGGTTTGCCGCTTTGCCGGGCGCGCAGGAACTCCTGCAATGCCGCGGGACGGATCAGGCTGCCGACATGGGTGGTCGAGGATGCGATTGCTGCTGCGTTTCATGGGGGGCTTGCTAAGCGAGCTTCAGCGAAAGGCAACGTGTGGGCGGAGGCCCGAGCTCAGAACCGTCGCAAAACAATCTCGTCATTCCGGGGCGGCCCGTCACGGGCCGAACCCGGAATGACGTCCCGCTACGCCTTCACCACGCCGATGAGCTGCTCGAGCTTGGCGGGATCGTTGCGCAAGGTTTCGCTCGGCCCGTCATAGACAATCCGGCCGCGATCCATCACCACGGCGCGCGACGCGATATCGAGCGCCAGGCGCGAGTTCTGCTCGACCAAGATCGTCGCAAGTCCGCCGGCCTGGGTCAGCCGCTTCACCGCGCGCGCCAGTTCCTCAACGATCACCGGCGCCAGACCTTCGGAGGGCTCATCCATCAGCAGCACCGTCGGATTACCGATCAGCGCGCGGCCAATAGCCAGCATCTGCTGCTCGCCGCCCGAAAGCTGATTGCCGCGATTGTCGGCGCGCTCGCCCAGCCGCGGAAAAAGCTCGAACACCTTGTCCATCGTCCATGGCCCCGGCCGCGCCGCCACCTCGAGATTTTCACGCAAGGTGAGTGATGGGAAAATTTCGCGCTCCTGCGGCACGTAGCCAAGCCCGGCAATCACCCGCCGATAGGTCGCGAGCGTCGAGATATCCTTGCCATGCAGCGACAGACGGCCGCCATGCAGCGCCGTGTGCCCCATGATGGTCGCGAGCAAAGTCGTTTTCCCGACGCCATTGCGCCCGATGATCGAGACGGTCTCGCTCGCGCCGAGAGTGAAGCGGATATCCTCCAGCACGACGGTCTCGCCATAACCGGCGCGGACATTGTCCAGCACAAGCGCGGGCTCAGCCATGATGGCCTCCGCGGTGGCCTTCCTGGCCGAGATAGACGTCCCTCACCTGCGCGTTGTTCATGATTTCCTTGGGTGTGCCGTGCGTCAGCACCGCGCCTTGCACCAGAACGGTGATTTCCCTGGCGAAGCGGAACACGACGTCCATGTCGTGTTCGATGATCAGCACGGCGATGTCGGGATCAAGCGCGGCGACCACATCGAGAATGAGATGGCTTTCGGACGACGGCACGCCGGCCGCCGGTTCATCGAGCAGCAGCACGCGCGGCTTTTGCGCAAGCGCAATGGCGATCTCCACCAGCCGCTGGCGCCCGTAAGGCAGCTCCCGCACCAGCTTGAGGGCGTCGTCGACCAGCCGCAGCGATTCCAGATGATCAATGGCCTCGTCGATCACCGAACGCTTGGCGCCGGCCGAGCGCCACAGATTGTTGCAGTTGCCGTCGCGCTCGCCGATGGTCATGCAGAGATTTTCCAGCACCGTCAGCCCGCGAAACAGCTGATTGATCTGGAAGGTGCGCGCCAGCCCGCGCCGCGCGCGCTCCGCCTGGCTCAATGTGGTGATGTCCTCGCCATTGAGCAGAACGCGGCCCGAATTCGGTTTCAGCGCGCCGGTGATCAAATTCACCAGTGTTGTCTTGCCGGCCCCGTTGGGGCCGATCAGCGCGCGCCGCGCGCCACGCTCGAGCGTAAGATTGACGTCGCGCGTCACCGGCAGCGCGCCGAACGCCCGGTTCAGTCCCTCGACCTGCAGCGCCGCGGTCACGATTTCTTCCTTTCGGCGAAATATTGCCCGGCGCTCTCGAACAGGCCGAGCACGCCACGGCGCGCAAACAGCACCGCCAGCACCAGCATCAGCCCGATGCCGAATTGCCAGAAGGTCGGGCTCAGCTTCGAGAAGTAATCCTCCAGCACCATGTAGACGACCGCGCCGAGGAACGCGCCGTAAAGCCGTCCGGTCCCACCGAGGATCAGCATCACCATGACCTTCGCGGAATTGTCGAAATCAAACACCGTCAGGGTGACGTAGGCATTCGTTTGTGTGAACAGCGCGCCGGCAACCCCGGCGATGGCCGCCGCGATGGTGTAGACCGTCACCAGCCGCCGGTGCACCGGCGAACCGATCGCGTGCATGCGCCGCACGTTCTCCCGGATTCCGGTCAGCGCCTGCCCGAACGGCGAATAGACAATTCGCCGGACAAAAAAGAACACGACCGCCAGCACGGCGAGCACATAAAGATAATAAGTGTGGCCGTAGAGGTCATAGTCGAATTTGCCGAAGCAGCGGATCAAACGTCAGGCCCGGCAGGCCGTCATAGCCGCCCGAAATATCGGAGCGCAGGTTTCCGGTTTCCTGCAGCATGATGGCGGTCGCCAGCGTCAGCATCAGCAGCGTCAGCCCGCGATAGCGCAGCAGGAACCAGCCAGTGATGAAGCCGACAATGCCGGCGGCGATCGCCGCCGCAAACAGGCCGCTGATCGGTTCGTTCCATTGCAGGCGTGCGGCGGCCAGTCCGACCGTATAGGCACCGATCCCGAAAAACGCCGCATGCCCCAGCGTCACGATGCCGGCATAACCGAGGATCAGGTCCAGCGAGAGCGCAAACATGACCATGATCAGCACCTGGCTGCCGAACGTCATGCGATCGGGGAAAATGAAGATAGACGGCGATTGCGATCAGCCATGGCAATGCTTCGGCCGGACGGAACCGGTGCCGCCGCAGCAGATATTCCGCCGCACGCTCGCGCGCGCGTTCGCGAGCCGTCGTGTCCAAGGGCTGACTCTTGGTCTCACTCGCGGCCATAGAACCCCGCAGGCTTGATCAGGAGGACCGCCACCGTAACGGCGTAGATGAAAAAGCCGCCCGCATCGGCGAGCAGATATTTGCCGCCGGTGTCGAACACGCCGAGCACCAGCGCGGCGAGCAACGTGCCCTTCAGGCTGCCCAGGCCACCGACCGCGACCACGATCAGGAAGAGCACGAGATAGATCACCGCAAAGCTCGGCGAGAGGCCGAACAACTGGATGGCCAGGCCGCCGCCAAGCGCGGCCAGCCCCGACCCGACCGCGAAGGTGAGCGTGAACAGCCGGTCGACATTGATGCCGACCGATTCCGCCATGCGCCTGTTGTCGACCGCGGCGCGGATCTTGGCGCCGATATTGGTGCGCTCGAACGCGTACCAGAGAATCGCGATCAGCATGGCGCCAAGCACGATCAGAAATGCGCGGTAGCTCGGGAAAGAAGCGGAAACCAAGATTGACGTCGCCCTGCAGCCATTCGGGCAGCGGCACCGATTTCGGGATCGGTCCGTAGAAATATGTGGCGGTGGCGATCGCCATGAAGGCGAGCCCGATCGTCAGCAGTACCTGCTCGAGATCGGTCGACCGGTAGAGCCTGCGATAGAGAAACCGCTCGAACGGAATACTCACCACCCCGATCGTGACGGACGCGATGGCGAGCGCGGGAACGAAATCGATACCGAGTGAACGCGTGAGCGAAACGACAATGTAGCCGCCGGCCATGGCGAATGCGCCATGCGCCAGGTTCACAAAGCCCATCAACCCCATCGTGACCGAAAGGCCAACCGAGGTGATGAACAGGAACATCGCGTAGGCCAGGCCGTCGAACAGAATGCTGACGGCTATGTTGGCAAAATGCGGCACGAGCCCCACCCCGTTATCGCGAAAACGCCGCCGCGCCTTTATGCGCGGCGGCGCCGTTGAGTGTCAAACGTCGTCGCCGATCAGGAACCGCAACGCCCGACCTTGAGCACCTTGCACTCGTCTTTTACCGCATTGGTGGTGCCGAGCACTTTGATGCCAAGCTTGCCGTCCGGCTTGCGAATGACTTCCATCGCGCGCTCATCCTGCACGATGTCGCGCGTGGCCGCGTCAATCGAGACCTTGCCGCGCGGTCCGTTGGCGGACCAGCCCTTCATGGCGTCGATCACCTTGGCACCGTCATCGACCTTGCCATTGAGCTTTTTGATGGTGTCGAAGATGGCGTGCATGGTGTCCCACCCGGCCGCCGACATGAAGTCCGGATATGAATCCTTTCCGTACTCCTTGTGCCACGCGGCATTGAACGCCTTGTTCTCGGCATTGTCGAGATCGACCGCGTAGTTCCCCATCACGATGGTGCCGATGGCGGCATCACCCATGTCCTGAAGCTTGTTATCGGGGATCAGGTCCATCGGGCCGATGAGCTTGACGCCGGCCTTGCGCATGCCGAGTTCGCCATAGGCCTTCATCACGCCGGTCGCGTGCGCGCCGGACGGAATGAAGACGTACATGCAGTCGGGCTTGGCATCCTTGACCTTCGTGAAGAACGGCGTGAAGTCCGGCACCTGCACCGGGCTGCCCATCGGAATCGAATCGGTGATCTTGCCGCCGGCTTTTTCGAAACCGGTCTTGAAGGCTTCGGTCGAATCCTTGCCGGGCGGGAAATCGGTGTAGGCAAGAGCCGCTGTCTTGCAGCCGATCTTGTCATGCGCGTAGGCGCCCATCGGATAGCCATGGTGCCACATGCTGAACGACAGCCGCGCGATATAGGGCGACAGATTGGTGATCCAGGCGGTGCCGGCATTGGCGATGACCATCGGCACTTTGGCCTGCGTCACGACCGGTGCAAGCGCGATCGCCGACGGCGAAAACACGAAGCCGGTGAGGATCTGCACCTTGTCATTGGTGATCAACTCGGTGGCGACGGTCTTGGCCACCGCTCCGGTCGGCGGACCCTCGTCGCGCTTGATGATCTCGACCTTGTTCGGCGCGATGTCGTTGGCGTGAAGCTTGACGTACAGATCGAACGCCTTGTCGATCTGATGGCCCAGGTCCGCATTGGCGCCGCTGAACGGCAGAACGACGCCGACCTTGACGGTTTCGGCCTGCGCCGCGCCGCCCACTGTGAAGGCGAGAGCCGCAAGGCCCAGCCATCCAATCATACGCATCGTGATCCTCCCTACATCTTTGAATTAGTTTGGAATCCCACTAATCCATGGGCCGGCATTGCGCTGCCCATTCGTCCTAAACTGGACTAAGTCGAAGCCCTTGGTCAATCGGGAATGGCGCGGCAACACGTCTCGCCGCAACGCAGTTCGCCCAACTTTGCGGCAGTGTGGGTTGGGTTAAGCGGCGCTCTTGGCCGCAGCTTTTGGCGCCGATGGCTGCCGCCGCGTCCGCCGCCGTGGTGCGTGCGACCATCATTTCAAGCGACGCAACCTCGACGCGGTTGCGGCCGCGTTCCTTGGCGCAATAGAGCGCCTGGTCGGCCTGGGCGAGCAATTCCGGAAGGTCAAGCGCCGGCGCCTCGGTATGAACGAGCCCGATGCTGACGGTTGCGCAAACCGCGCGCCCGTCAACCTCCTGCGCCATCTGGGCAAAGCTCTCGCGGATCCGCTCGGCCACCTCTACCGCTTTGTCGCGGTTGGTATCGATGAGCATCGCCGCAAATTCCTCGCCCCCGAGCCGGCCGATCAGATCCGACCCGCGCGTGGACTTGCGCGCCGCATCGGTGAAAATTTCCAGCACGCGGTCGCCGAGCGCATGGCCAAAGCGGTCATTGATTGACTTGAAGCGATCGAGATCGATCAACAGAACCGCGGTCGGACGCGGATCAGCGATATGCTGTTTCGCCATCAGCGCGGCATCCTGCATGAACGAGCGACGGTTTGCGATGCCGGTGAGCGGGTCCACCATCGCCGCCGTGCGATGACGCAATTCCGTGCGCTCCTTGGCCATCGCCAGCAGGATGAATGCGCTGGAGATCGTCAGCAGCAGCAATTCCGTGCTGAGCACCGTCATCCAGACGCTGGCGAACAAGGTAGTCGTTCGTCGCCGCCGACGGCAGCATCGCGATGAGCGGCGTGCGCAGAACGTAAAGCGCGCCATGGGCAGAAGAACATGAATATCGCGGGCCAGCGCGACACCAATGCTTCGCTCCGTCCGCGCCAGAATTCATAGGCGGTGAGCCAGGTATAGGCGGTGATGATGCCCGAGGCGATCAGCGCCCGCGCATCGAGATTGTCCGCAAGGATCGGCAGACGGCAGATCAGCAGCCAGAGCACCGCGCCGGTCACCAGATAGACCGGCTCGACCGGGCGACTATCGAAGACGCGCGCGCCCGTCCAGGTCGCCGCGAAGGCGGTGAAGAGCAACGCGTTGGCGAGATCGATGCTGACGACGTCGGGCACTTCCCCGTACATCCCGAAGAGGCAGATCGAGACAAGCCGGATCAGATGCGCGAAGCCCCACCAGCACACGGCGCGGAGCGCCATGTTCTGCGCCCAGACAAACAGCAACAGCAAGCCGAGGATCGCCTCGACATAGACCGTCACCAAGAACAGCGTGTGGACGTCGAGGGTCATAAGTCCGTGGCCAACCTGCGCCGTGGACCGGTCCATCGACCGGTCCTTTGGGCCCTGTCCTGGGGCGCGGAATCCGTAGTTTCACGAATAGAGCGGCGCGGGAAAAAACTAGTGAATGCGGCAGCTCCCGCGTACGGGCAAAGCACCGCTATGGTTTCGCGAACCTTTCCAAACTGCGGCGAAATGAATCCCCGATATCCCGGTTTCGGGCGCGAATGCCGCCAATTCGGAGGCCGGTCCCGGTCTTGTGGCGCGAATTGGCCTCCACTAGGTTCAAATGTCCCCCACCAGCCTGGAACCGGGCATGCATATCCGCGACGGCGTTATCGAAGCTATCGGCCACACGCCGCTCATTAAACTTGAGCGTGCATCCGCGGCGACCGGTTGCACCATCCTCGGCAAGGCCGAATTCATGAATCCCGGCGGCTCGGTGAAGGACCGCGCCGGCCGGCAGATGATCCTGGAGGCCGAAAAACGCGGCGACTTGCGGCCCGGGCGGCCTGGTGGTCGAGGCGACAGCCGGCAACACCGGCATCGGCCTGGCGCTCGTCGCCAATGCGCGCGGCTACCGCACGCTGATTGTCATCCCGGAAACCCAGAGCCAGGAAAAGAAAGATGCGCTGCGCCTATATGGCGCCGAGCTGGTCGAAGTGCCCGCCGCGCCCTTTTCCAATCCGAACAATTATCAGCACGTCGGACGGCGGCTCGCCGAGGAATTGAAGAAGACCGAAAAGAACGGCGTCATCTTCGCCGACCAGTGGAACAACCTCGACAACAGCAAGGCCCACTACGTCTCTACCGCGCCCGAAATCTGGGACGACACCGGCGGCAAGATCGACGGCTTCATCTGCGCGGTCGGCAGCGGCGGCACGCTCGCGGGCGTATCGCGCTATCTGAAAGAGAAGAACAAGGACATCGTCATCGGCGTTGCCGATCCGCGCGGCGCGGCGATGTACCATCTGTTCAAGGATGGCCAGGCGAAGGCCACCGAGGGCGGCTCGATCACCGAAGGGATCGGGCTCGGGCGTGTGACGGCCATCGTCAAGCAGATGATCGTGGACAAGGCCTATCTCATTCCCGACGAGGAAGCCTTGCCGCTCATCTTCGACATCTTGCTGCACGAGGGTCTATGCCTCGGCGGCTCCTCCGGCATCAATATCGCCGGCGCCATCCGGCTGGCGAAAGATCTGGGACCCGGGAAAACGATCGTCACGATCCTTGCCGATTACGGCTCACGCTATCAATCCAAGCTGTTCAATCCGGATTTCCTGCGCGGCAAGAAACTTGCCCGTGCCGGAATGGCTGGAACGCAAGTCGACCATCAAGCCGCCGTTCGAGAAGGGCTGACGATGGCGACCGAGTGCCTGTTCCGCGACAATTCATATCTGCAAAGCTGCGACGCGCGGGTCGTTGCCCTGACCGAGCAAGGCGGCATCGTGCTCGACCGCACGGTGTTCTATGCAACCTCCGGCGGACAGCCGGGTGACACCGGAACGCTAACGGCTGCTGACGGAGCGCGCATCGCGATCGAAACGCCATCTATACGGATGCCGCCAAGAGCGAGATCGCGCACGTCCCGGCCGCGGGCTCGGCGGCCCCAAAAATCGGCGACGCTGTCACGGTAGCAATCGACTGGGATAAACGTTACGCGCGCATGCGCATGCACACGGCCTTGCATCTTCTTTCGGCCGTCCTGCCTTATGCGGTCACCGGAGGCTCGGTCGGCGACGTTGAAAGCCGGCTCGATTTCGATATTCCGGAAGCCGGCCTCGACAAGGACGCAATCACCGCGAAAGTCACCGAGATGATCGCGACCAATGCCGCCGTCAGCAGCCGGTGGATCACGGATGCTGGAGCTCGATGCCAATCCGGGCCTCGTCAAGACAATGTCGGTCAAACCGCCGATGGGGACCGGCCGGGTGCGGCTGATCGAAATCGCCGGCCTCGATCTGCAGCCGTGCGGCGGCACCCATGTCCGCGCCACCGGAGAAATCGGCGCGGTGCGCGTCACCCAGATCGAAAAGAAGGGCAAGCAGAACCGCCGCGTTCGGCTCGCGTTAGTATAGGGCTATCCTTTGTCATGGCCGGGCTTGTCCCGGCCATCCACGTCTCATATTCGTTCGCAAGGCAGACGTGGATGCCCGCGACAAGCGCGGGCACGACGAGGCAATATCAACCCAGTGCGAATGTAAAGCGAGAACGTCAGATGAACAAAAATCAACCTGCGAGCCAATGGCTCAAATCACCGGAATGGCTGGCAGGCCAGATCGGCAAGCCGGACGTCGTGATCGTCGACGGCTCTTATTACCTGCCCACGCAGAACCGCGACGCCCAGGCCGAATATCTCGCCGCGCATATCCCGGGCGCGGTGTTTTTCGATATCAATGCGGTCGCCGATCATTCAACCGACCTGCCGCATATGTTGCCGGGCCCGGATCAGTTCGGTGCCGCGGCCGGCGCGCTTGGAATTTCAGAGAAAGACACGATCGTCGTCTATGACGGGACCGGCCTGTATTCCGCGCCGCGCGTATGGTGGACGTTCCGCATCTTCGGCGCGCGCAAGGTTTTCATTCTCGATGGCGGCCTGCCGGCGTGGAAAGCGGAAGGGCCGGCCAACGGAGGCAGGCCAGGTCAAGCGCGACAAGCGCACTTTCAATGCCAGCATGGACACCGGCGCGGTCGCGATGCTCAGCGACGTGCAGATGGCGCTGAACGATCAGAGTGCACAGGTTGTCGACGCGCGCTCGGCGGCGCGTTTTGCCGGACGCGAAAAGGAACCGCGGCCCGGCCTTCGCTCCGGCCATATGCCGGGCGCGTTCAACGTGCCTTTCACCGAGATCGTCGAAAACGGCCGCCTGGTTTCGCCAGAGCGCATCGCGCAGGCCTTCAAAAAGGCCGGCGTCGACCTCGACAAGCCCGTGATCACCAGTTGCGGCTCCGGCGTCACCGCCGCCATCCTCACGCTTGGCCTCGACGCGCTCGGCAAAAAGCCCGCGCGCGTATTATGACGGCTCATGGGCCGAATGGGGCGCCCGCCCCGACCTGCAGGTCGCGAAGGACTAGCCAAGGACGAAGTCCTTTTGTTGCCGCGATTGATCTGTAGTATATAAAATATTGCATGTGACACTGGCGACCTCGGCGACCGCGCGGGCACGCCATGATATTTCGCCAGCTCTTCGACAGCGTGTCCGGCACGTACTCCTACCTGCTCGCCAGCCGCAGCCGGCGGCGAAGCGCTGATCATCGACCCGGTTCTGGAGAAGGTCGACCGTTACCTGCAATTGATCACCGAGCTCAATCTCAGGCTGGTCAAGGCCGTCGATACGCACCTTCACGCCGATCACATCACCGGGCTTGGGGCGCTGCGCGACCGCACACATTGCATCACCGTGATGGGCGAAAATACCAAAGCCGACGTGGTATCGATGCGGCTTGCCGAAGGCGACAAGCTCACCATCGAAGGCGTGAGCATGGACGTGCTCTACACGCCCGGCCATACCGACGATTCCTACAGTTTCGTCATGCGCGACCGCGTGTTTACCGGCGATACGCTGCTGATCCGCGGCACGGGGCGCACCGATTTCCAGAACGGCGACGCCCGCGCGCAATATGAATCGCTCTTCGGAAAATTGCTGCGGCTGCCCGACGAGACCATGGTGTTTCCCGCGCACGACTACAAAGGCGACACCGTCTCCACCATCGGCGAAGAGCGGCGCTACAATCCGCGCCTGCAGGTGAAATCGGCGGACGACTACGTCACGCTGATGGCGAACCTGAAACTACCCAATCCGAAAATGATGGATGTGGCGGTGCCCTCGAACATGAAGATCGGGCTGGCGCAGCAGGAAATTGCGCGGCGCGGCTGGGCGCTCGACGCAACGCAGGCCATAAAACTCATCGGCCGGCCGGACATTGCCTTCGTTGACCTGCGCGAAACCAGCGAGCGCGAAAAGCACGGCAGCATTCCGGGTTCGCTTCATGCCCCCTATGGCGACCTGCAGAACAACATCCGCGCCGGCGGAATTTTGCGCGAACTTGCGCGTGCGACCGACAGGCGCATCGTTTTCTATTGCGCCTTCGGCGAGCGCTCGGCCATGGCAGTGCAGGCGGCGCAGGATGCCGGCATGATGTCCTCCATTCACATCGAGGGCGGCATCGACGCCTGGAAGCGGGCGCAGGGCCCGCTCACCCATTAGCGCAGGATCTGGCCGAGGAACAGCTTGGTCCGCTCGTGCTGCGGATGGGCAAAAAACTCCTCCGGCACGTTGGCCTCGACGATCTGCCCTTCGTCCATGAACACGATGCGGTTTGCGACCTGCCGCGCAAATCCCATTTCGTGCGTGACGACCAGCATGGTCATGCCGTCCTCGGCCAGGGCCACCATCGTATCGAGCACTTCCTTGACCATCTCGGGGTCGAGCGCCGAGGTCGGTTCATCGAACAACATGATCTTCGGGTTCATGCAGAGCGCGCGCGCAATCGCGACCCGCTGCTGCTGGCCGCCGGACAATTGTCCGGGATATTTCTGCGCCTGTTCCGGGATTTTTACCCGCTTGCAGGTAATGGAGCGCCACCTCCTCCGCCTGTTTCTTCGGCATCTTGCGCACCCAGATCGGCGCCAGCGTGCAATTGTCGAGCACCGAAAGATGCGGAAACAGGTTGAAGTGCTGGAACACCATGCCGACTTCGCGCCGCACCTCGTCGATCTTCTTGAGGTCGGCCGTCAATTCCACGCCGTCAATGACGATACGCCCGCCCTGGTGCTCCTCCAGACGATTGATGCAACGGATCATCGTCGACTTGCCGGATCCGGATGGGCCGCAAATCACGATGCGCTCGCCGCCCATGACCTTGAGGTCGATGTCGCGCAGGACATGAAAATCGCCATACCATTTGTTCACGCGGACGAGCTCGACCGCCGTCGCCGTCTTGAGCTTGGCGGGCTTGAGCAAGATCCCGAGTTTGCCGGCGTCGGTCATTTGGCCCCTCTCACCGTCGGTCGCTTTTGGCCAGGCGCGCTTCCATCGCATGCGCATATCGCGACATGCCGTAGCAGAAGATCAGATAGAACATTGCGGCCACCGTATAGCCTGTCGTGCTGGTGACCGGTGTCGCCCATTTTGGATCGATGCGCGCCACCTCGATCGTGCGCAGCAAATCGAAGATGCCGACGATGAAGACGAGCGTCGTATCCTTGAACAAGCCAATGTAGGTGTTGACGATATTCGGGATCGTGACTTTCAGCGCCTGCGGCAGGATGATCAACCGCATCATCTGCCAATAGCGCAGGCCCACCGCCATCGCGCCTTCATATTGCCCCTTCGGGACGGCCTGCAAGCCCCGCGCGCACCACTTCCGCCATATAAGCCGACGCAAAGATCGCGATGCCGACCAGCGCCCGCACCAGTTTGTCGGGCGACAGCGACTCCGGCACGAACAGCGGCAACATCACGCCGGCCATGAACAGCACGGTCACCAGCGGAACGCCGCGCACGAATTCGATGAAGATGACGGACAAGGTTCGCACCGCGGGCATGCGCGAGCGGCGGCCGAGCGCCAGCAGAATTCCAAGCGGCAACGAGAACACGATGCCGACCGAGGCGACCACGATGGTCACCAGGACGCCGCCCCACAGCACGGTATCCACCGGCTGCAAGCCAATCGCGCTCCAGCCCGTGAGCAGGATGAATGATGAGATCGGCATGATGACGAAGAAATAGACGGCGCCGAGTTCGCGGCGTGGCGCGTTGAGCCACAGCAGCCAGCACAATGCCGATGGCCAGCAGCGCGAAGAAAACATCGACGCGCCAGCGTTCGGGGAATCGGATAGGAGCCGTAAATGAAATACGGCAGCCGCTCCCACACGAACGGCCAGCACGCACCGATCTCGCGATGTTGTACGGATTCCAGGCAGGCGTCCCGGTCTGCGCCGGTCCACACCGCATCGATCAGCAGAAACCTGACCAGATCCGGAACAATCCAGGCGAACAGCAGCGCGATCAGCATCGTGAGCGCGATGTTGAACGGCGACGAGAAAAGATTTTCGCGCAGCCAGCCAAGAGCGCCGGTCATCGCCATCGGCGGCGGCTGCGGCGCAATCGCTGGAATGACGCACGAACGCTAGTTCGGTGACGGCGAGATCGCCTTCGGACATGGTCATGGGCGCGCCCTCACCGCTCCGCCAATGTCATGCGGCTGTTGTAAATGTTCATCAGCAACGACGTGCCAAGGCTGATGCACAGATACACAAGCATGGTGATTGCGACGACCTCCACCGCCTGGCCGGTCTGGTTGAGCACCGTGCCGGTGAAAACCTGCACCAGATCCGGATAGCCGATCGCGACCGCCAGCGTGGAATTCTTGGTCAAATTGAGATACTGGCTGGTGAGCGGCGGAATAATCACCCGCATCGCCTGCGGCACCACCACCAGCCGCAACGTCGGCCCGGCTTGAGCCCCAGCGAATAGGCCGCCTCGCTCTGGCCGCGCGACACCGCCAGGATGCCCGCGCGCACGACTTCGGCGATAAACGCCGCGGTGTATATCGAAAGACCGAACAGCAGCGCCGCGAACTCCGGCAGCATCTCGATTCCGCCGGTGATGTTGAAACGCCCGGCTTGCGGAAATTCGAATACCAGCGGGCGTCCCGCAAGAAAAAATGCAACAAGCGGCAACCCGACGACCAGCGCGAGCGCGACCCACAAGACCGGCGCTTGCTGCCCGGTTCGCTCCTGCCGCTTGCGCGCCCAGATATAGAAGGCAACCGCTGCCACGATCGCCAGGCAGCAAAGCGATCAGCACGGCGCCGAAGCCGGGCTTGAAAACCGGCTCCGGCAAAAACAGGCCGCGATTATTGAGAAAAAGGCCGCCGCCAAGCGACCACGCTGTCGCGAATATCCGGCAGCGCCTTGAGCACCGCGTTGTACCAGAACAGCAATTGCAGCAGCAGCGGCAGATTGCGGATGATTTCGACGTAGCCGCTGGCAACTTTCGCCACCAGCCAGTTGCGCGACAGGCGCGCTATGCCGACGACAAAGCCGATGATGGTCGCAAAGACGATGCCGACCCCGGCCACAAGCAACGTGTTGAGCAGCCCAACCCAGAATGCGCGCCCGTAGGTGGAGCCGCGCGAGGAATATTCGATCAGCGTCTGGCTGATATCGAAGCCGGCGGTGTGATCCCAGAACCCCAAGCCGGACGCGATATGTGCGCGGGCGAGATTTTCAATGGCGTTGCTGGCAGCGCCATAGACCAGAAAGGCGACAGCCGCGCAGAGCGCGAGTTGATAGACAATGCTGCGGACCTTGGGGTCGTTGTAAAAAACGACCTTCGCAGGGTACGCCGCGGCCGGAAGCTCACTCGACATTTTCCCCTCGTCGGGCCTGCGGCGCGGAGACGTCCTCCCGGCGGATTGCCGCGGGTCTTAATGCCCGCGGCTTCGTTCTATCTTGCAGCTAGCGAATCGGCGGCGCGTACTGGATGCCGCCTTTGTTCCACAATTTGTTCAAGCCGCGCTCGATCTTGAGCGGCGAGCCCTGCCCGACATTGCGCTCGAACAACTCCCCGTAGTTGCCCACCAGCTTGACGATGCGCGCCGCCCAATCCTTGCTCAAACCGAGCTGCTCGCCGTAATTGCCTTCGGTTCCGACGAACCGCTTGACCTCCGGATTGGTGGACTTCATCGCTTCATCGAGATTTTTCGAATTGATGTTGAGCTCTTCGGCGTCGAACATCGCAAACAGCGTCCACTTCACGACATCGAACCACTGGTCGTCGCCGTGGCGCACTACCGGTCCGAGCGGCTCTTTCGAAATGATCTCGGGCAGAATGACATGGTCGTTCGGATTGGCGACACGCAACCGCTCGGCATAAAGCGCCGAAGCGTCAGTCGTGTAGGCATCGCAGCGGCCGGCATCGTAGGCTTTCACCGCCTCATTGGCGGTTGCGAAGGTTACGGTCTTGAGCTGCATTTTGTGCGCGCCGAAATAGTCCGCGAGATTGAGTTCGGTGGTGGTGCCTTGCTGGACGCACACCGCCGCGCCGTTGAGTTCGAGCGCCGAATTGACCTTGAGCGTCTTGCGCACCATGAAGCCCTGGCCGTCATAATAATTGACGCCCACGAAGT
The DNA here is from genome assembly GCA_963815055.1 of uncultured Alphaproteobacteria bacterium. Lineage (GTDB taxonomy): Bacteria > Pseudomonadota > Alphaproteobacteria > Rhizobiales > Xanthobacteraceae > Pseudolabrys. The sequence continues at coordinate 601,800 of CAWFEU010000003.1, forward strand.
TGAGGCCGAGCGAAGTATCGCGTGACGATGTCCACGTCGTGTTACGCGCCAGCACGTCTACTTCGCCGGATTGCAAGGCCGTAAAGCGGTCCTTGGTCGAGAGCGGGACGAATTTGACCTTGCTCGCGTCGTTCAACACGGCCGCGGCGATCGCCCGGCAGAAGTCTACATCGAGACCCGTCCAGTTTCCCTGGGCGTCGGGAAGGCCAAAGCCGGCGAGCGTGCCGTTGGCGCCGCAATTGAGCATGCCGCGATCCTTGACCGCCTTGAGCGTTTGAGCGGACGCGCCTTGCGCGGCAACAGCGAGGGTGAGCGCTAGAACGGTGGCAAATCGCTTCATATGGCGTTTCCTTCAAAACGGACTCAGATGGGCAAGGCCCTGCGGGACTCTCTAAACACTTCCGCCGCCGGAGCGACGCTCGGCGGCAATACAAGCCGTTTCCGGCTCCTTCTATCCCGAAGACCCCTCAACTTTTCATATCACAGAACGATCGGCTTGCTGGGTCAAGGGGTTGACGCTCGCAGGCTAGCGGACGTATATGTCGTCGCCGCAGCAGGCGCGGTTCTATCAGCGGTCTAAAGGCGCATGACGAAAAAAATCAAAGCCCCGATCAAGCCGGCGACCCGGCTGGTCACGTCCGGCCGCGATCCACAGGCCTATCACGGCTTCGTCAACCCGCCCGTCTACCATGCCTCCACCCTGCTCTATCCCACCGCGGAAGATCAGGTGGCCCACCGCGCGCGCTACAGTTATGGGCGACGCGGCACGCCCACCTCGGAAGCACTGGAAGATGCGTTGCGCGAGCTCGATGGCGAGGCCTGCGCCGGCGTCGCATTGCTCCCGTCGGGACTTGCGGCCATCTCCGCCGCCCTGCTCGCCACCGCGGGCGCCGGCGACCATATCCTTGTCACCGACAGCGTTTACCGGCCGACGCGCAACTTCTGCAACGGCGTGTTCAAGCGGCTGGGCGTCGAAACGACCTATTACGATCCGCTGATCGGCGCCGGTATCGCGAAACTGTTCAAGCCAAACACGCGGGTCGTGTTCACCGAGGCGCCCGGTTCGCAAAGCTTCGAGATGCAGGATATTCCCGCCATCGCCAAGAGTCGCCCACGAGAAGGGCGCGATCGTGCTGATGGACAATACCTGGGCGACGCCACTTTATTTCCGCGCCTTCGAGAAAGGCGTCGATATGCAGATCCAGGCCGGCACCAAATATATCGGCGGACACTCCGACATCATGTTCGGCTGCGTATCGGCCAACGCGGCCACGCTCGCGCGGCTCAAAGATACGGTCTACACGATGGGGCTCTGTGTCGGGCCCGACGACATGTATCTCGCCCAGCGCGGCCTGCGTACGCTCGGCGTGCGGCTTGCCCGTCACTATGAATCGGGACTGCAGATTGCACGCTGGCTAGCGCAGCGGCCGGAAGTCCTGCGGGTGATGCATCCCGCGCTTGAAAGCGATCCGGGACATGCCATCTGGAAACGGGATTTCACGGGCGCCTGCGGATTGTTCAGCATCGTGCTCAAGCCGACCAGCGAAAAATCCGTGCATGCCTTCCTGAACGAGCTCTCGCTCTTCGGCCTCGGCTACTCGTGGGGCGGCTTTGAGAGTCTCGGCGATCCTGTTCGACTGCGCCGAATATCGCACGGCCACCCGATGGGCGCCGGGCGGGCCGACCGTGCGGTTCCACATCGGACTGGAGGATCCCGAGGACCTGATGGCCGATCTGGAGCGGGGTTTGCGGCGCTGGCCGCCGCCAAATAAATCAGGCCGCCGCCGCCGTTCCACCGCTGCGCATGACGAACTGCAGATTGCGCAAATAGACGAAGACGCCAAACGCCTGCCCGATGATAAACACCGGATCTTTGCGGTAGAGCGCATAGCCGAGCAGCATCAATCCGCCGCCGATCGAAAAACCCAGAAGGCCGTCGGCACCACGCTCTTTCCGGCGCGTTCGGACGCGATCCATTGCACGACGAAGCGCATGGCGAACATGATTTGCGCGAAATATCCGATCAGGATTCCCCAATCTGCGTTGCCGACGAACACGTCGTGCAGATAGCCGCCGACGGCGTGCGCGATGTCGATCAGCATGGACTCTCACTCCTTCGATATTTCCGGAATTCGCTTCTTGCGGCGGATCAGCCACCACACCCCGGCGAGATCAAGAATGCCGACCCAGAGCCGGTCCCACATCCCGTAATTGGAAACGCCGTGGGCGCGTGGCCGGTCGACTACATCGACATAGGCGATGTCGTATCCCTCGCGCCGCACCAGCGCCGGAAGGAAACGATGCAGGCCATCGAAATACGGCAAGTTCAAAAACACATCGCGACGAAATGCTTTCAGCCCGCAGCCGGTATCGCGCGTGCCGTCGCGCAACACAGCGCCGCGTACGGCATTGGCGATGCGCGACTGGAATTTCTTGAAACCACTCGCCTTGCGCCCGACGCGTTGCCCGGCGACCAGCCCAACCCGCGGCGCGCCCGCCTCCAAGGCGCGCACAAGCGCCGGAATGAAAGCCGGATCGTTTTGCCCGTCGCCATCCAGCGTCACAACAAGCGGTGCGCGTGCTGCGGCCACGCCGCTGCGCACGGCCGACGATTGTCCGCACGATTGCAGGTGACGTACGCGGCGACAGCCACGAATGCTGCGCCATCAGCCGCGCAAGCTCGGCATCCGTACCATCGGTCGAACCGTCGTTGACGTAGACGACCTCGAAGGGCCATTGCCCATCAAGTGCCTTGGCAATCTCGGCCACCAGCGGCGCGATATTGCCCGCCTCATTGCGCACCGGCACTACGATGGAAATCGCCGGATCAATCGTGCTCATGGCCGTATTCATGGCGCGATGTCTTATGGGGCCAGGAGCCCGCGGGCAACCGCTTTGATGCGTCGAGCGAGGGGCCGGCATATTGATGGATGGTGCCGTCAGGGCCAATGGCAAAGCCCAGCCGGCGCTGCGCAAAATAATGGCGCACCAGGACCGCCCCGCCTATCCCGACCAACGCTCCCGCCAGTACATCGCTCGGATAGTGCGCGGTCACCACCACCCGGCTCATCGCGATGAGCAAGGCATAGACCAGCCACAGCGTGCGGGAGCGCGGCCACAGCGTTCCGAAAGCCACCAGCACCGCGAATGCCGTGGTCGCATGGCCCGACGGCATGCCGGCATAGTCCGCGCGCCACACAAATGGACTGTACAGAAACGGATCGAGGCTGCCGCCGACCATCGGGCGCGCCCGCCCGATCAGCCGCTTGATGATGGTGACGAACAGGCTCGGTACCGCGATCGCCGTGAACAGAAACCCGATGCGCACCATGATCGCCGCAAGCACCCGCTGCGAAAACGATGTCAACATCGGCGGCAATGCCGCGAGCGCGAGAAAAATCAGTCCAAGCGGCCAGAGAAACCAGCCCGACTTGCCGTAATCCGTAATGTCGTCGAACGCCGAGATAATCCAGCGCGGCAGATGACCGACACCGCGGATGGCGGCCGCATCGATCGTCACCATCAAAAATAACAGCACCGCAATGCCAATTGCCAGCCGCGATGGCCGATCTGGCGCGGCGCCGACATCCATGGCCAGGCAGCATGCAAGCGCGCAGGGCGCGTCAGCATCAACAGTGCTGTCCTGACATTGGCCAGGCAACGGCGCAAGCATTGCGGCACCTGTCGCCTTCGATGCGGTTGGATCCGTTCGCCAGGCTCATGGGTTTGCCTGCGAGCGGAAGATGGTCAGCGTCACGGGTTTTCCGATGCTGATATTGAAGCCCTCGAGGCGTTGGGCGCGCGAATATCGCAAGCCGATCGATTCCGCGCGCTGGACGAAGCTGCGTTCGCTGCGCGGGTCAATCAGCGCAAAATGGCATGGCCCGGACCGCAGAAAATCGGCGGCACCCGCACCATCGGTAAATCGGGTCTCGGTGCCGAGCAGGAATACCAGGCTCGGCTCCTGATAGGCGAACGTCGAAGCGACATGCGCATCAGGGCAATCGCTGCCGCGGATCTCATCGGCGACGAGCGCGCTCGGAAACAGCGCCGGCAATGACGGAAAGGTCACCGCATAGACGGTCACCGCGACAAAGATGGACGCCAGCATGGCGCGCAGCAACGCGCGTTCCGCGCCGTCGACGTCGTAAAGCCACCAGGCGAATAATCCGAAAATCAACGCAACGGCGGCAAACGGCCACGCTATCAGGCCAAGGTCACCACCAAACATGATGAAGGCGACCAGCACGGCCACCGCGACCGCGCTGGGAAAAAGGAACCACCCGATCGTTCCGCGCACGATCCAGCGCGTTTTCGACAGACCACCGGCATCGAGAATGCCGGCAATCAGAATGGCGATGGCCGGATATAACGGCAGCACGTAATGCGGCAGCTTGGTCATCACCGCTTCGAAAATAATCCACGATGGAATGAGCCAGGCGAGAAGAAAGCGCGCGCCGGGCTCGCGTCGCGATGTCCACACCGCCGGCGCCGCCAGACCCGCCAGCAAGGAGCCCGGCCAGAATGTGATCCAGAACAGCACAAAATAAAATCCCGGCGGCGCGCCATGCGCTTCCTGGCCGCTGGTGACCTTGTCCAGCATGTCGTGGCCGATCGCCTCGGCAAAGAAACTGGTGCCTGATTTGGCGATGATGGCGATGAACCAGGGCAGCACGAGCAGCACCAGCCATGCCAGACCGGCGAATGGCCGTATCGACCATATCCAGCGCGCCGATGCGGTCGGCGATCGACAGCGTCAGCGCCGTCAGCACCACGAACATCAGGACCAACGGCCCCTTGATGAGCGACGCCGCCTGCCAGCGCGGTCCACAGGATCGCGGGCTCTCGCCAGCCGATCTTCGTCTCGGGCGTACGCCGGCTGGCGAGATAAATGCGTGCGAGCGCACCCATGGCCGCGACCGCGGTGAGCAGCAGCATTGCATCGGTCTTGGCCAGTCGCGCCTCGACGCCGAGCAGAACCGAGCTCGCCATCATCATCGCGGCAACGAGCGGCGCCCCGGCGCGCGACGAAGGCAAGCGCTGCCCAATAGGTCATGAGGACCGCGAATGTCGCGCCCGCAAGCGAGGGCAGACGGTAGAGCCAGATCGTCGTGCGCGCCTGCGGCACACCCAGCGCTTCGCCCGCTTTCACCGCCGCCGCTTGCAGCCAATAGATGCCGACCGGCTTCTTGTAACGCACCTCATCCTGAAACCGGATATCGACGTATTCGCGCGTCTCCAGCATCTGCTTGGTCGCCTGCGCGAACCGCGCTCATCGCGATCGACCGGCGGTATCTGGAAGAATCCCGGCAAGAATGCAATCAGCGAGAACGCCACGAGGACCGCGGCGGCGCGCCGATGCGACCCGACTGCAAAGTCGAGCGCGGCGGCAAGCCCGCGCGCCGGCGCAAAACTGGGCCGTGTGCTGTCAGTGGTCGTGCTCACGCTCGTGCGCCTTGAATCCGCGGTTTTGCCCGGACAATAGGCTCTGGGCCCTGCCCTGTCATTGGGCGCCTGGTGCCATTAGTCTGAGGCGGGATGCAGGAAAAGCCCGCGCTGGCCTTACTGCAATCGCACGGTCACGCTGTCGGTCAGCGCCACGGGCATCCATGACCGTCAGCCGGACGAAGCCGGGGCCGTCGGGCTGAAAGAACAAGGCGCGGCGTCCGTCTTGCGGGGCCAGCGGAACGCCATTTGCCATCACCGTCAGCGGGGCGCGTCCACCGGCGATCTTGAGCGCAATCGCGTCGGGCTGGTTCAGCTTGCAAGCTCGAGACGCGCGCCATCGGGCGGAAACATGATGCGCGGCGGCTCGGCAGCTTCGGTGCGTCCCGCAGCGGCACCAAAGTGCTGGAGCGGCGGCGGCAGTTTGTTGCTGGCGGCGAATACCGCGCCTTTCGGTGCGCGCGGCAGCGGCGTGGGCGCAAAGCCCGAGCGCGCGAATGCGTCAAACAAAATTGGCGCGGCTGATGCGCGGCCAACAAGGCCCGGCACCGGCGCACCGTCCGGCCGCCCGACCCAGACGCCGATGGTCATCCGTCCATCAAAACCGACAGCCCATGCATCGCGATACCCGTATGATGTACCGGTCTTGAAGGCGATGCGGCCGTGCGGCGCGTTTTCCGGAGGCGGCGCACCGATGAGGATATTGCCGACATACCAAGCCGCGACCGGATCAAGCAGCCGGCGCGGACTTTCCGCTGACGATCCCCGCGCGCTCGACGAGCGGCAACGCAGCGCCGAGGCGCGCAAGACCGGTATAAAGCATAACCAAATCGGAAAGCCGGACGCCGACGCCGCCGAGACCCATGGCCAGGCCGGGCTCTTCGCCTTTCGGCAGAACCAGCGCAGCTCCCGTTTGCGAGAGGCGGGCACTCAGGCGATTGACGCCGACTTTGCCAAGAACCGCGACCGCCGGAACATTGAGCGACAATTGCAGCGCGCGGCGCACGGTCACCGTGCCCTGAAACGTCAGATCGAAATTTTCCGGCGTGTAGCTGCCGTAGCGCGCCGGTTTATCGTCGATCAATGTGTCTGGATGGATAAGGCCATCCTCAAAGCCAAGTCCATAGATGAACGGCTTCAAGGTCGATCCCGGCGAGCGCAAGGCCTGCGTCATATCCACCTGGCCGGCGCGGCGCGCATCGAAATAATCGGCGGAGGCCACGCGCGCCCTCACTTCGCCGCTCGCATTGTCGACGGCAAGAATGGCAATCGACATATCGGGGCCGAGAGCCCGCGACACGTTCACGCGCGAGATCCTGCAGACGACTTTTGCAGATGCAGATCGATCGTAAGCCGATGAACGCGTTGGCCCGGCTCCAAGGCGACGACCTGATCCGCCGAATGCGGCGCCAGCATCGGCAATTGCTTGCGCTCGCGCGGAATTGGGTCGAGCTTGGCGCGCTCGCATTCGTCGCGCGGGATCGCGCCTGCCAACACAACCCGATCAAGCACGCGATTGCGCGCATCGCGCGCGGCCACGGGGAAACGATCGGGCCGGCGCAATTCCGGGCGACTGCGGCAAGCGCAACAAGCAATGCAGCCTCGGCAAGCGACAACTTGAGCGGCTCCTTGCCGAAATACGCAAGCGATGCCGCGCGAATGCCCTCGAGATTGCCGCCATAGGGCGCCAGCGTCAGATAGAGCGAAAGAACGCCTTCTTTGCCGAGCGCATGTTCGAGTTCAAACGCACGCACAATCTGCCGCAGTTTCGCGCCGAGATTGCGGTGCTCGCGCGGCTCCAGCAACCGCGCGACCTGCATGCTGATCGTGGACGCACCGGAAACGATGTGGCCATTTGCCGCGAACTGCCATGCAGCGCGGCCGAGCGAGAGCGGATCAACCCCGAAATGCGTTGGGAAGCGTTTATCTTCATAGGCAAAGAGCAACTTGAGAAACCGCGGGTCGACGTCCTTGCGTGTTGCCGGTAATCGCCAGCGGCCTTCATCGGTCGCATAGGCCCGCAGCAGCCTGCCATCTCGATCAAGCACGACGTGCGAATATTCGAGGTTATTGCCGAGCGGCGCGGGCCCAAGCGATTGCGCCCAGAGCGTGCCGGCAAGCAGCGCTATGGCCGCGCCGCTGCCCAGGCCTGCAATGATGAGTTGCCTGCGCTTCATTTTGGCGCGATCTCGACTGTGCCCGTTGCAGTCCGGCCAAACCGGTCAGGCCGGTACATGTCTTCCACCTTCGCCTGCGGCAACACATAGGTGCCGGGCGATACCGCTCGCACGACATAAGCCACGGTGAATACAGGCGAGGATTCCTGATTGCGGTCGAAGGCCGCGCTGAACCGATCATCGCGGAATTCGGTATTCACCGGATCGGCTGCGTCCGTGATCCAGGACAGCGTGCTCGTTTCCCCCGACGACACCAGCCGCGGATTGTCGATCTCGAACCCGCTGGGCAGATAGTCGGCGACAATGACGCGGCCAAATTGCGGTTGCGGCTCGGTCATTTTCAGCACCACGACGAAACGCTGGTTCTGCCTGGCTTTGCTCGCATCAACTTTGTCGCCATCGAGCGTGTAATAAGATCCGCTCGATCTTGAAGCCCTGCTCGGCAGCCGGCTCCGGCGTCAACGGCGAACCGCTCACCGACACCACCGCCTGCACGTTGCCGTCACCGTTGTTGGTGACCGCGATTGGCGCGCCGAGATCGTCGGGGCGCAAATTGCGGTAGAACGCGCCCTTGCGGGCTTCGCCATTGACCGCAAGCGAAATCGCATTGAGCTGCTTGCTCAGGGCACGCGCTGCAAGCACGAGCCACGCATCTTCCTGCGTTGACGTGCTGGCGCTCAGCGCCCGCGCGGCGTCGATGCGCACCACTGCATCGTCGATGGTCTTCTGCGGCGCGCGGCCTTCCGAGGCCAACGTCACGAGCGCCGCGGCATCACGCAGCGCCGAGCCGAAATCGGCGCGGCCAAGCTCGAGCTTGGGTTGCGGGGCAATGGCGTTGAGCGCGGCCAGATACACGTTATCGGCGCGCGCCTTGTCGCCGACCATGGCAAGCGCGGCGGCAATTTGCGCCTTCGCGATTGGCGTCGCCACGTCGGGAAGTTTCACGTCCGCGAGGTAACGTAAGTCGCCAAGCGGTGCCGCGCCATTGCGCGCCAGCACGTAGAGCGCATAGGCCAGTTCGCGGCCTCCGTCCTTGCCAGGCTCGGGAGCGGCGGCGACATAATTGCGCAGCCGATCGACGGCAAGCGTATAGGCCACCGCCGGGACTTCGAATCCACGCTCGCGCGCGCGAGTCAGGAAGTCGGTAATATAGGCATCAAGCCACGCATCCTCGCCGCCAACCGACCACAGACCGAACGAACCATTCGATCCTTGCCGCGCCAGCAATCGCGGAATGGCAGTCCTTGATGCGTTGATCGATCTCGCCATCGGGCGCGAGCCGCGCTTGCGTCGCGAGTTCGTTGACATAGAGCATGGCGATCGCACGGCTGGCGATCTGCTCCGAGCAGCCGAACGGATAGCGATCAAGCGCGTTGAGCAACGTCGCGGCATCGAGCGACGTCGAAACTGCGATCGAAAGGCCTGCCCGTCCCGTGCCCGGCACGAAATCGGCGAAGAGGTCGTTCGAGAGCGTGAGCGTCTCGCCTTTCGCCAGCGTCCGCACGCTGCGACGCGTCAGAATTTGGGTCGCGGGCCGTACATCCAACGGATAGCTCCGCTCGAGCGCAAAGTTATCGGGCCCGCTGATTTTCACGGTGACCGTGCTTGGTCCCGCGCCGGCGGCTGCCACCGGCAACGAAATCCGATCGCGCTGTTTGGCGGCAAGCTTCAGTGTCGACGGTTTGTCATTGTCGAGCTTGATCGAGCCATCCGCGACAACGGCAATCGTGTAATCGCCGGCTGCGCCTTCCACATTGTCGAGTTCAAGCTGCGCCGAGCTTTTGTCGCCGGTACGCAGGAAGCGCGGAAGCGTGGCCGTCAATACGACGGGATCGCGCACCACGACGTCGCCGGACGCCTTGCCGACTTTATCCTTGCTCCAGGCGACCGCCATCACGCGGACGGTGCCGGCAAAGGCCGGGATGTCGAAATCAACCTGCGCCGCGCCGTCGCGGCCGACCGTGACAATGCCGGAATAAAGCGCGAGGGGTGCCTGCGCCGGAGGCGATCCGGACAATTCCCCGCCGCCGGCATCACCGCCGGACCGGATCTGGCCACGCGCGCCCTGCATGCCGTCGATCAATTGGCCATAGAGATCGCGGATTTCCGCGGTCAGGCGGCGCTGACCGAGATAGTAATCGTCGGGCGCCGGCGGCTTGTAATTTGTAAGATTGAGGATGCCGACATCGACGGCCGCCACAACGACGCGCGCTTCTTCACCCGATGTGAGCCCCGCCAGCTTGATTGGCACAGTCAGTCGCGAGCTCGGCCGCGTCGCCGTTGGCAACTTCATGTCCATTGCAAGGCTGTGGGCAGCCTTGTCGATCGAGAACCATTGCACGCCGATGGCGCGCCCGGGCATGCGCTCGGCCGGCGCATCGAGCGGACGCCGCAGCGTTGCAACCATGTAGGCGCCGGTGCCCCAGTCGCGGCCGACAGTGATGCTGACCTGTGCGGCGCCCGGCTTTACGTCTTGCGACTGGCTGGCAACGAGGCGATCGGTGAAGACGTTGATCGTGAGGCGGCCAGCCGTGCGTGCTGTCACGGCAACATTCATCGTCTCGCCGGATTTGTAGTCCGGCTTGTCGAGCGCGACTTCCAGTAGATCCGGCGTGTCGGCGCTCGATTCCGCGTAGAAGCCGGCATCAAAGCCGAGCGAGGTGACGGGGCCGTTCGGTTCGCCGGTTGAAACTTCCAGGCGGTAGCGCCCCCATTTTACCGGCAATGACAGACGCGCCGGCTTGTCGGCGGCGACATCAAGCGCGCCGTTGGCAACGCGTTCCGTTCGCTTGACCGGTTCGTACTGCCACTGCCCGTTCTGCCGGTACCATTGGTAACTGGTCTCGACTTTGAGCAGATCGTAATGGAGGCCGGACTTTTCGAGCGTTTTGCCGTCGGGCGCGGTCAGTACCACGTCAAAATCGGCGTTGGCGCCATCGCCGAGCGAGCGGCCGGAGAACATCGGCTTGACGCCAATCATCGCGGCGTCGGGCGTCACCGGCAGCGTAAGTTTTCGTTCAACCGCACGGCCACCCGATTCCGCCATGCTTACGGTCACCTGCGCTTCCAGCAAGCCGCTGCTTGCCGGCACGTCGTCGAGCTTTAACGGGAACGTCGCCTTGCCGGTGGCGTCGGTGTTCGGCAGGTCATCGAGCGTTTGCCGGACCGCGGTCACATCGTCGTCAAACAACCCGAACGCGTAGCCGGGAAATCCGGTGCGCTCCTTGGCGGCGGCGATCGTCGCGGTGCCGGAAAGCTCCAGATTTGAGGCCGGCGCGCCATAGAGAAAATGTCCATCGACGCTGAGTTGCGTTGGGGTGCTGCGCGAAATTTCCTTTGCTGCCGCGGTGAGATCAAACTCGATGCGGTCGGGCACATAGTCCTCGACCATGAAAGTGGTCTCGCCGACGGGCGGCCGCTTGGGGTCGGTATAGGCCGCTATGCGCCAGGTGCCGGTCGCTGCCGAGGCGACGATCGGAACGCTCAAGGTGTGGCCGCCAAGTCCCTGATCCGCGACCACCGCCCGGCGGTATTCGACGCCATCAGGGCGTTCAGCCACAACAGTGAGCGGCGCATTCGGCGCCGCAGCCCCGCGCGCATCGCGCAGCAGAGCGGTCACGGCAACCGTTTCTCCGGTGCGATAGACCCCGCGCTCCGTATAGACGAAGGCATCAAGGCCGGCGGGAACGGGACGTCCGGCAACGCCACGATCGGACAAATCGAACGCCGGCGATTTCAGGCTGAGGAATGCATAGTCGGCTTTTTCGCTCGCCACGATGGCAGCGGGCGCCACACCTCCCTCGCCGCGCGCAAGCCCGGCCTCGAAATGGATGAAGCCGTTGCGATCCGTCTGCCGGACCGCAAGGACTTCATTGTTGCGAGCCATCAGGCGAACGTCGACACTGCCGCGCGGCTCGGCGCTCGCCAATGAATGGACAAAGACGTCAATCCCGTCATGCGCGCTGTAAGCGGTCAAACCGAGATCGGAAACGATGAACCACTGCGTCGCCTGCTGGCCATAGTCATTGGAGATGGCATCCTTGGCTTCCGCCGTCATGGCATAGACGCCGGGGCCGAGATCCTTGACCGCCTGGTCGAGCGGAAACGCCGTCGTTACTTCCGCGTTGAGTTTTGACTCAACGGCAAGCTCGCCGGTCCAGATTTTGGCGCCGCGTTCGTTTGCCAGCTGCTCAGCTTGGTACCGGCTCAGATTGCGTTGAAAATCATAGCCAAGAAGTGTCTCGACCAGATTGCGGTCGCCGATGCGGTAGATCGACAGCCCCACCGCCTTGGTGTTGACACTCAGGACCGGAATGCCGCGCTGACCGGTGCGCGGCAGCACATAAGCCTTGCCGGAAAAGCGCACGAACGGCTTGCGATCGCGCACGAAAATGGTGAAGTCGGCCGACTTCGCCAGCGTTTCCTTGACCACCGACGGCAGACCGGCCCGCAGCGTGACCGAATAACGTTCGCCGTGCTTGAGGCCTTCGACGCAAAGCTGCTTTTCGTTTGCCGACGTCGCCGGCCGGTCCATGCCCGCAACCGAGACAAAGGGCGAAAAATCGGTGCGCCGCCCCGGCAGTTCCTCGGAAAACTGAAAGCAGACGCGTGGAGAAACTGAATCGGAATCGATGGTGTAGTCGAGCAAGCGGAAACCGTGCTCAGCCCGCAGCCTTTCATATTGGCCACGCAGGTCGGCGGTTTCATGCAACTCGAGCGACAGGCGCAGTGAATCGAGCGCCGCGCGCCATTGTTGGCGATCGGCGAGCGATTTGCCGAGCACGGACAGGCTGTCCGCCTCGAGAGTGCGGTTGCCCGCGCGTTGGTAAGCAATGTAGGCAGCGGTCGATGCACGATCGAGCAGCAAGGCCTTTTCGCGGTCGTCGCGCGGCTTGATCTGCAGCACCGCGCGCGCAAGCCGCAGCCAGCTCGCAGCGTCCGCCGGGGCAACGGTGACCAGCTGACCGAGAACCAGCATGCCGGTCCGGAAATCGTTTTTCTGGAACGCCGCGTCCGCGTCGCGCCGCAGTGTCGCCGCAGGCTTAGTCACCGTTCCGGCGTCGCTTTTGATCTGCGCCTCGAGCTTGATCGCGGAATCGTCAAGGTCGCCTTGCTTGAACGCCTTGTCGGCTGCCATGGCCGGGGAAAAAACCAGACAAACAAGCGCCGCGATAAGGCCGGCGCGAACGACGCAACGCATGGGGCGAAACCTCCGGAGGCAGCAGGCTCACGCGACTATCAGTTCAGTCCTTGATGGTGTCGAGGACATGTCCATCGAGGTTCAACAGCTCTCCGCAAGCCAGTTTTGGCAGGGTCAGACTAGGCCGCAATAGGCCCGCTGATCAGAGACCTCGGCCGATATCCTCAGAATTAACGTGAGGTAAGCTAAGAAATCGCTTTAAGACTTTAATTTAACAGCGAAAATAGTTGCCGCGTCTCTGCGTAATGGTCCTGTGGGCTGGGCCAGGCTGGGCCCACGGAGGGAGAAGTGGCCCGCCTGTTTAAGCCTGTCTTACGGCTTTGCGCCGATAGTGCTGGACCGCTAAACCAATGACGCGCGGACCCCGTAGCTCAGCCGGATAGAGCATCAGCCTTCTAAGCTGAGGGTCGCTGGTTCGAATCCAGCCGGGGTCGCCACCTTTTCAAGGACTTACGCGTCGGTTGCCTCCGGCCGCGTGTTGCAAACTGCGCTCCTCATCCATTGCCATGGCAAGCGTGAAGGCGATTGGCCTTGTCATCGTCAGGGAACGCCAGCCATTGACTGCTTTGGTGATGATGTAGCGCTGCGGGATATTGAGCGGCGCTGCCGATGCACGGCATGCGGCTGGCGGCGCGCTGATTTGGGACCGGACTACAGTGTGCAGCAGACAACGCGTTCAAGCGTCGGCTGGGTTATGCCACCTCGCTAGGAGGGCACCATCATCAAATTTCACTTGCCGGCGGGCGCGGCCAAATCAATGTGAATATCGTGGATGTGGGTACCCTTCGTCGTCGCTTGGTGAAGTATCGGTGAGGCCTTGTCCACCTTCTTCGTGACGGACATATCGTGAGTTTGAACTTTTCCGCCGCCGCCGCTCTTGCCTGCCTCGGCAGACAATGGCCACGCGGCTGTAAGGCCGGCCGCGAAGAGTCCAGCGACCAACGCCCGCAACACCGTCCTGATCGTTGAATGGGTAGTCATGATCGCCTCCCATGTGTTGTTAGAAAGAATAACGCGACGGCCGGCGGTATGCTGTGACTTAAGTCACAGAGAGGGTAATCCATGGCTGGCAACAATGACAGTGTGCAGCAGACACAGCGGCAGAGTACAGGCTGGATGATGCCGCCTTAGAGGCCATCCCTTATGCCCACGACATAAGATGGATGTCGAAGCTTCCTCGTGCCGCTCAGTAACCGGATGGTCGTCGATATGTACCGGTTGCACAAGCTTCACCGCATTTGAAACTTGCACGGGCACCGGGGCTTAGCGCGACGCAACGGTCGAGGCACCGGTTAACTTTCGCGGTGTCACCCGTCTGCTGCTGCGTCTGTCCGCGGACACTCCTCTGTGCGGTAACCGCATCCTTGCAGCCATCCGACAATTCAGCGGTATGCTCGATCATGCAGCGGCGACGAGCCTCGTCATCGTGAATTACGGACGCGCAAAATTTCTTGGCGTCGTTTAGACACGCCGCGCGGACGCTGGCGCTTGGAGGAGCGCTCTCGCTATTCGTAGGGACCAAGCCCACGCAAACAAGCACCGCAACTAAGAGCCTGCGCATGACGTGGCTTCTTGCTTGCTTCGACGCGCGAACCAGTACCAAACGCAAATCATGCCAAAATACCTATGGTTGTCAATTACCATAATGCACCCACTGCGCATGATTAGGGTCTAAAAATGTGCGGTCGGTGACGGCGACTGGCCCTGCCATCATTTTTTCTGCGGGACAGCGGCGGCCGGCTTTGCAGCGTTCCTGAGATCACGTTGCATCTCTAGACAGGTCGCAAGCTCCGTGTAGGTTTGGGAGAACGTTTGCGTTTTGACGCATTTTGCTCGATCGGCTGCAGGGAAAGTCGACCAGTTTTTATTCAGTTCCTCGCGCGTCTGCTGTTCACTGTCGAGACAGCGTTTCAAGTTCACTTTAGAGTCTTGCATATGTCCGGCCTCTGCCGCGCCACGACAGCTCACGGTTACATCCCAGGCTGGCACACCGTCAGCCGCCACAGCGCTTTCGCAAAACCACCCGCCGAGCGTGGAACCTATCGCAATGGCAATCACTATGTTTCGGGACATAGTTATCTCCTAGACGGCCTGTAACTTTTCTGCCCCTGCGCTACCTTAGCAGGCCGCAAGCAATTTAATTCTTAAAAATACGCACCTGGCAATGAACCGCTACAAAGGCAAACAAAGCGCAAAGGCAGCTACCTCACAAACTCAGAGCGAGCATGCCGACTGCCCTGCCCGACCGCCAGGCGCGGCGCGCCTGAGCCTTTTTTTCTTCGGCTCTGCGAGAGGCAGTCGAAGCTGCCGCTGCCTGCGCTTCTGCTTCGTCGCCGGGAGAAGACTGCGGATGTTCGCAATCGCCTGATCAACCTGATCGAGTATCCGGCGTCGCTCTTCGAGCGTTACAGTCAAGTCGATGACAACGGCCATCGTTCGCTCTCCCGATCAGTTGACGCTCGGCACGGGCGTTGACTGCTCTCTACTATCGACGCGTTGGGTTGGCGTGGCCTGGGCGGTTCGCCGCAGGAAATCAGGGATGCTCAAGTCATCCGGCTGTTCGTCTCGCTGCTGTTCGATTGGCACGTTTAATCCAGCTCTTTTCATAGCTTTCTCCGTTGGGCGCAACGGTGAGCCTGATTTGGTTAACGCAAGCCTAACAGGCGCTCGCAGCGCAGATGGAACGGCGCAACGCCGTCCGCAGCTTTCGCCGGAAGGTAAGCGGGATGAAAAGCGAAGGCCGCTTTTTTGGGCGGCTGCGATGTCCGCAATTGCCATAAGCGGGGCAGCGCACTGCACTTTGATGAGGACTGCGAGGCCGCCTATTTAGAATCACCGGTGAGCGCCCGGGCCGGCCCACGGTATTCAGCGGCGTCCGCGCTTCCCGTGTATTTTTTGTAAATCCATCGGCCGTCGTCGCGCCGACGCAGGACCGTTCCCCATAACAGACGACCGGTAATTGAACGCCTCGGCATGATGACTTTCCATAGATGCCAAACCTCCTCAAAAGGAGGTGTTCGCTTCGAGGTTATCACCCGAAGAACGTCGTGCTTGCTTACGATACTGCGAAGCATTGCGGACCATCCGTTCCGCCGGCACCTTACGCGCCGCTAGAGCTCCTTCAATTGGACTTCAAGTTTACCATTAGGAAAAAACCTTAATGACGGAGTGACATCCGTCAGACTCTGGCGATCATGAAAAAGCTGGGCGTTCAGACACGCCGTGCACACCAAAAAACCCCGGGGAAATTCTCCCGGGGTTTTTCGCTTCAGGTAAAGCGCGCGTCGGGCGCTAGAAGAACTTATAATTCACGCCGAGCCGCACGATATTGTCCGTCATCCTGCCGCTGACAACATTCACGCCAGTCGTGATCGGCACGGTCGGTCCGTCACCAAAATCGATGTAGAGATATTCGGCCTTGGCGCTCCAGTTGTTGGCGAACGCCCATTCCACACCGCCGCCGATTGTCCAGCCGCTATAGTCTTCCGACCCGCTGAACGTGCTGGTCAGGGCGCCCGTGGTCCTCGTTCCATTGATCTCGCCATGGCCAAACGCCCAGCCGCCGGTCACGTATGGCAGCCAGCGATCGAACGCGTAGCCGACACGGCCGCGAACGGTGCCGAACCAGTTCAGCTTTTCTTCATAGCTGATTGACGTTGAGGGTATAACGAGCGCCAGAAAGCCACCGACGGCCGGGATGAAATAGCTTCCATCGCCTTTTTGCCCGGATGCCTGGATATCGGCCTCGATGCCGAAGACCCACTGGTTGCTTTGCCAATTGTAGCCGATCTGGCCGCCGCCGATCACGCCATCGATCTTGTCGCTATTGGTGAACTCAACCACGCCGGTGGTGGTGACGAGCGAATTATCCTGTCGACCCCAGCTGCCGCCGATATTGAGACCGGCGTAAAAGCCGGTCCAGTTGTATGGCGCTGGCGCGACCATTCGCACTGGTGCTTTGACGGGCAAATCCGCCGCGACCGCAAATTGCGTGGAGGCGACGCCCGCAAGAGCAGCGAGCACGACTGACAAATGGCGCACGGAGATCTCCCTGGACGGCGTCAGGCACTGGCGCGCCGATCACCACGATAGGGTTAGATTAGCGGTGGCTGGCTTTGAGCGACATAGCTGCGGTGCAAAACGTCAGACAATTCGGGGGCGTGTGACCACGCGGCAACATATTAACTTATTGATTTATCTTAACTAATTACGTTTTCGACAGCGCCGGCTTTTGGTCACGGGTTTTTTCAATGACGACATTTCAAAACGCAATGGACGATGGAAAACGCATAATTAACACGTTTGGCACACGAATAGGCGTTGGGGGACGTTGCAATTCCCTCGGTTTGAGCGCGCCCGTACCGCATGACCGAGACACCTGCCAAATCGTCGACCATAGCCGGCGACACACCTGCCGTTGACGCGCCTCCGCTTGCTCCGGACGGCGCTCCGGTCTGCTACGTCGTCGATGAAGAGCCCAGCATCAGGCATTTCCTGTCGCTGATCCTGCACGGCGCGGGTGTCGACACAGTCGAATTTCCCGACGGCGGCTCGATGCGAAAGGCGGTCGAGGCGCGCCCTCCCGCCCTGGTGTTTCACAACATTTCTCTCGAATCCACCGATGCAATCGAATCGGTAATCGCGCTCGGCCGGCTTAAATTTCGCGGCGCCGTGCAACTGATGAGCGGGCGCGGCGCGGCCGTCCTCGAGCACGTCAAGGGCATCGGCGCGCAGCACAAGCTCAATATGATGCCGGTGCTCAAGAAGCCGTTCGAGACCGACACGATCATCAAGATCATCCAGGAGCTCAAGCTCGGCATGCCGCCCGCTGTTGCGGCGCGCCTTGTGCTCGACGATTGCATCAAGAACAAGTGGATCGAATTCTGGTATCAACCGAAGATCGCGCTTCGCAAGAAACAGCTGGCGGGCGCGGAAGCCTACGCCCGGGTGCGCCACCCGCAACACGGGCTCGTTCTGGCAGGTGCGTTCACCGCCGATGCATCGGACACCGCAACGCTCAAGCTGTCGGAGCTGGCACTCGACAGCGCACTCAAGACCGGCGCGCACTTTGCGAAGCTTGGAGTCAATCTGCGGCTGGCCGTCAACATTCCCATGCCCGCGCTCGTCAAGCTTCCGATGGAAGACATCATCAAGGCGCATCACCCTGCCGACGAAAAATGGCCAGGGCTGATTATCGACGTTCCGGAAGAGCAGGTCGTCACTGACCTGCCGCTTGCAACCGAGCAGTGCAGGAAACTGGAGCCGCTGAACGTGCGTATCGCGATCGATAATTTCGGACGAGCCTACTCGGCAATGGCCAAGGTCGAGGAATTGCCATTCGAGGAACTCAAGCTCGACCGCACATTCGTTGCCGACTGCGGGACCGACAAGGTGAATGCGCCGCTCTGCAAGACGGTGATCGATCTTGCCCACAATTTCGGCCGCAGCGTGGTTGCGGTCGGCATCGAAAAAGCGGCCGATGCCCTCGCCCTTGTGAGCATGGGCTGCGACTACGGTCAGGGTTATCTGCTTGGCCAGCCGATGCCGGAAGAGCGCTTTATTTCACTGCTGCGTCAGCGCGCGGCGACGCAAGGGCGCAACCTCGACGCAGCCGCCCCCAAGGCCGAGACGCAGGCAAGCTGATCAACGGCGCGAGCGTGCCGAATTGGTTCAGTGGGTCCAGGCGTCGCGGCGTTTGAAGGAAAAATTATCTGCGTAGGACATCGTGCGGCGCTTTTGCGGCGCCGGCTCAAACACGTGATAGGCAATCCCGTGGCGCTCGCAATAAGCGACCGCCTCTTCCTTGCTGTCAAATCGCAAGCGCAATTGCTGGCGCATATCGGCCGAAGACGTCCAGCCCATGAGCGGCTCGACCCGGCGTGGTGTTTCGGGCTCAAAGTCGAGCGCCCAGGCTTTCGTATTGGCGAAGCCCGACTGCATGGCGGTCTTGGACGGCTTGTAGATACGAGCGGTCATAGAGGAGACTCGTGTTGCGATAACGCAATCCCCTATAGGGCCTTCGCCGCGAACTGGCAAATATCCACTAGTCGATCGGCTGGACTGTCATTGGCACAGGGGACCGGCCGCTCTTGAGGCGCTCATGCATGAGCTGAAACGCTATTTCGATATGTCGTGTAAAACGCGCGGTATCAAACAGTGGGTATGTAATACGGTTCGACCCCACTCTCTTTTTGATCGATGCGAGATAGCCCACATCCTGCGCAGCTCTGAGCGCGAGGGTTTCATATTCGTCCAGGGAATTGGTGATGAGTTCGTCGAGACCAGCAGCCTTGAGCAGGCTTGCCGCCACGCGTCCCGGAAAGGTGGCCCCGAGACACGTCAGTACCGGCAGACCAGCCCAAAGCGCGTCGCTGGCGGTCGTGTGGCCGCTATAAGGTAGCGTATCAAGAAACAAATCTGCGTGGCGATGGCGCGCGAGATGGTCCGGCAACGGCATTCTTGGCGCGAATATTAAACGTTCGGGTGCAATTCCACGTTTTACTGCTTCGCGTTTTAAATGGGCTGTAGCGGCTGGATTGTCATCCAAAAGCCACAGGACACTGCTTTCCACTGCGTCAAGCAGCCTCATCCAAATGCCAAAGACGTCCGGGCTGATCTTGTACGGATTGTTGAAGCAACAAAAAACAAAAGCCTCATCCGGCAACGCACATTCACCACGCGCAGGCGGGCAATCGGAAATGCGACGCTTTAAATCGTTCGCTTGGTAAGTATCCGGCAGGTAAACCACGTTTTCCCGATAGAACTGTCGTTCATCTTCAGGAATGACCGTGCGATCCGCGATAACATAATCGATGTATGGGGCACCGCTACTGCCGGCGAATCCGAGATAGCTCACCTGGATGGGAACCGGCCGGTGAGAAAGAATTGCCGGACGCGCGTTTTTCGTGGGACCCATCAGATCTATGGCGATGTCGATCTCAGCCGTGCGCAGCCATTTCGCAATATCGAGGTCGCTCTTCGCATTAAAATCGACGAAATGTTCGAAGGCATTTTCCATTCGGCGGCGCATCGAACTTTGGTCATCGTCACCGAATGATATTCCGGTAACTTCAAAGTCTTGGCGGTTGTGGTGTTCTATCATTCCGGCAACCAGGTGTGAGATCGCGTGCTCGCGAAAATCCGCAGACAAATAAGCGAGCTTGATCCGATCGTGACTATAGCGCTCGGCCGTCCAAAGCGGCCTTGCCGCCGGAAATTCTCGATCGGAAAACAGTCTTGCGCACTTCGTTTGGCTGGCGATGGACGATTTAACCGCCAGAAACGGGAAAGGTCTCGACGCCGCGATTCCCTTTTCGACCTGATCCGTCAGATGCTCCGCATCGATGTTAAAGTTCGTCCAGTTACACGTTAGCAATTTCGTAAAAAATCGCTGGCCTTCCAGGTAGTCGAGCAATGGATCGAAACGAAAAGCTTGCTCGTAAGACCTTAAAGCCGCTTCAAACTGCTTGAGGTCAGTTAAAACGTTGCCACAGTTGTAGTGAAAGGCCGCATTGTTAGGCTGCAGCGCTAGCGCCTTCGAAAGATTGCTGAGCGCCTCATCATGGCGCTTCATACGATGCAGAATATTCGCAAGGCCCGCATAAAACTCGGCGTTCTGCGGGTTTAACGCCAACGCCTTTTGGCCGTCGGCAAGCGCGTCGTCGAAGCGCCTGAGCTGTTCCCGCGCGTGCGCCCGATTGGAGTAAGCCTCCGCAAATCGCGGGTTCATACGAATGGCGGCATCGAAACAATCTATCGCTTCCGCCACAGATCCGCGGGACATAAGAATGTTGCCACGGTTGAGATGCGCTTCCGCAAAATTTGGGTTCAACGCGAGGGCTTTGCCGAATACAACGTAAGCCTCTTCGAACCTTTGCAACGCCAACAGCACATTCCCATAGTTGAATTGGGCGGTGGGGTCGTCAGGATTAATTTTCAATGCATCGCGGAATATCGTTTCGGATTCCGAATACGCGCCTCGCTGCGCAAGAAGCATCGCCAGCATGATCAAAACAGAAAACTGCCTAGGGTCGATCGCAAGGATTCGTCTGTAGAGCGGCTCCGCTTTATCGAGGTTTCCGGCCTGGTGCGCCGCCATGGCCTCTCGCCACGTCTGGAGAGCTGTTTCCGGAAGTGGCGAGGGAGCGCCTGGTGTTTTTGGTGTCATGACTCAATGAAAGGCCAATCAATACTATGCGGCCTAGGCGGATATTCATACTTGTTTACTTGTCGCTTTATCACCCGAGCCGCCGCCGTCGTCGCCCCACACCCGGACGATCGAGCACCGAGGCATGAATGCTCATCCAAAAACCGCCATCGTCTGACTGTTCAGGTTCCATATTCTGGTCGCGCCAGATCTCTTCGAGCGCCCGCACTGACGTGCGCCGTGGCTCCGTCTCGCCCTGCTCGAGTTCTGGATTGCACTTTGCGTCAACCCATCGCGCTACCCAGTTTCACTCTGGCTCCACGCGCGGACAGCCCGTGCCAAACAAATCTTGGCGGCGAAGGCATGCCTATGCAGTGGACCAACCTCGCCGAGAGCATACGGCTGAGAAGTGAAATCAATGGCCACTGAGCTATCCGCCGTTCGCCAACAAAAAGCCCCCGGCAGTTTCCCGCCGAGGGCTCTGACTAGACATCCATGATCAAGCGATCAGGGATAGAAGTCGCGGTGCACGCGGAAGCGCACCAGCAATTGATCCTGGTCGTCCAGCGGCTGATTGCCGTATCCTGCCGAGATCGCGCGGCTGGGGAATATTCCTGGTTGACCGAGCACAGTGCCGCTTCCGAGGTTTGCGCTTTGCAGCTTGGCGTACATCACGTCCAGACCCATGTAGAAGTCCTTGGTGACGTTCCACTGGGTGCGCGAACCGATCCACCAGGTGTTCCAGTCCATATCGCAGCCGTTGGTCGGTGCGACGGTGCTGTTGCCTGTGCAGAGCGATGTTATTCGCGACGTTGCCATAACTCACCGCCGCATAGCCGCCATAGAGCGAGGTCCTCCAACGCGGGCTCCAGAAGTGCTCAAAGGCCGCGTTGACACCCCAACCGGTGGTCAGCTGTTGGTCGGTTGCCGGATTGCCAGTAGAGCCGCTGATACCTCCATAGACTGCATCGCTCAGCATGCCCCATCCGGCGGACGCGCCATCTGTCTTGCCCCAGTTTGAATTGGGCGTCATGAAGATGTAACGAAGCGCGCCTTCAGAGTAGTTGGCCTGGGCCTGGAAGTAGTCACCCTGACCAATCATTGGAGCGTTCAGCTTTAGACCGGCGCCCACGACAAAGCCGGCTTTGTCCTCCGGGTGACCAAAGTCCCTGAAGAAAGTACCCGTGCCCGAGCCATAGTACGTTGCATTGACGTCATGATACGCAGCCATGATCTGGGCAGAACCCCAGGCTTGGTCGACGCGCAGGTTGCCGACGATGTCAGGAACCTGGAAGCCACCGTAAGCACCCGGGAAGCCGGCGCCAGGGGTTGCACTACCCGCTATAAACTGACCGTAGATCTGCGTAATACGGCGCTCTTCGGCCGAGAGAGTGGCCGAGAAGCCGTTGCCGAACTGCGCAGTATAGGCCATGACCATCCAGCCCGGATCGCCGGTGTCGGACGCCGGGAAGGCACCCCAGTATGAGGTCGCCGGCACGCTGTAGAAGTCATAGAACGACTGCGCCAGACCGAACGTGAAGCCCGCCCACTGGATGAAGGCGCGGTTCGAGCTGAACGTATTCGACGGCGAGTTGGTGCCGACGTCGTTCGTGTTGATACCGATCGCGATGTAGCCGCGCACCGTGCCGTATTCGGTCTGATTACGGGAATCAGCCGTGATGTAACCACGGGCACGGAACAGGCTGCCGCTGGTCGAACGGTCATTGAAATTATTGTTCGCCCAACCCCAGGCCATGCTGCCGTTCGCGCCATTAGAATATTCGGCACGGACCCAGCCGCCCATCTTCAGGCACATGTCGGTGCCGGGGATGTAATAGAACCCGACGCCGTACAGGCTACAGATCTTCACGTACTGGACCGGCTTGGCCTTGACGGGAAGATCGGCTGCCTGCGCCCCAGCTACCGCAACGAGACCCGCTGCCGAGCCAAGGAGAAGACCTTTCACCATCTTCATCTTGAACCTCCAAAACATTGTTTCTTGAGAGGGTTCGGTATCCGCCCAGTGCGACAGCACCTGTTGGAACTTCCCCTTGCTCCCCGCTGGCCGGGCCGAAACCCGAGCAGCACAACAGGGGGATGCCCCCCTCCGTCGCTTGATCACCTTAACGGATGACCCCCTCTAAGCAATGAAGAAGGGCCATTCCCACAGCCCTTCAGTGACGCTTTTCGACAAGGTGTTGCGCAAAAAACACGCATCCTCCTGGTGCCCCCGGGGCCACCGATGCGATCCGTCTATAGTATAGTATTTTCAATGGCTTGTAACGAATTTGGCGCAGCAACCAGGCGTCGATAATTCGGCAGAATTTCTTGTTTTTGGTGCAAAGCTACGCGCGCTTTGGCGGACGCGTACGGCGCACGGGGCCTTAACGTGGGCGCCCATGGCTTAATTTCCGGGCAGCCGCCGAATACCAATTCGGGACACTTTTGCGGATTGAAAGCTGGCGGAGCCGGAGGGATTCGAACCCTCGATACGCCTTTGGAGCGTATAACGGTTTAGCAAACCGCCGCCTTCAGCCACTCGGCCACAGCTCCGCAAGCTGGAAGGCGTATAAAATCCACAAACCGTGGTCAAACACCGGATTTGAAAATTCGCGGCGCAGCTTATTTTTTGAGCCCAACGTCCGAGGAACTCACGGCCGATAAATCGAAAACAACGGCGCGCCACGCAGAAACATGGGCGGCCGGCCGGTTCCCTCCCCGCTAACGCCGCGGGCGATCAAGTTCAGCGGCTCCTCGCCGACGCGGCGGAGTGCGAGCGCGCACGTCGGTTTGACGATGCCGTGCATCTTTACAAGCGCGTGTTGCAGCTCAAGGCCGATCACGCGGAAGCCTGCAATAATCTCGGCCGAGTGTTGCTCGCACAAGGCAACGCAAAGGATGCATCCACCTATTTCGCGCGATCACTCGCGCTCATGCCGCAACTTCTGAAACAATATGCCGGCATTTGCGCGACGCTGGCCGCCTTGCTGCCGCCCTTGCGGGAAGCATTGCGAAAACAGGCGGACGCCTGGCCGGAACTCCTGACTGAAAGCGAGCTGTTCGGAGCCGGCGGGCTGGCCACGATCGCGGACGATCCGCTGCTGCTCCAGGTGATGCAATCAATTCCCGTGCAAGATGTCGCCTTCGAGCGTCTGCTCACGTCGTTGCGACGCTCGCTCTTGAGCGCTGCGCACGCCCGCGAAGCAGGCTCGGAGTCCATGACCGGTTTTGCGTGCGCTCTCGCACAACAATGCTTCATCAATGAATATGTTTTTGCGACCACACCCGAAGAGGACTTCGGGATTGAACGTCTCAAGCAGGCGCTCGCCGATGCGCTTGCAGCAGACACAGTGGTCGAGGCAATGCCGGTTGCCGCACTCGCCATGTACGAACCGCTGCATGCGCAGGCGTTTGCATCCGCCTTGCTCGCTCGCCAGTGGATTCCGGCCCTCGACCGCGTCATGTCCCAGCAGGTGCGCGAGCCCGCGCGCGAGATCGAGCTACGTGACTCAATCCAGCGCCTCACCGCGATCGAGGACGAAATTTCAAAGCAGGTCAGGCAACAATACGAGGAAAATCCCTACCCGCGCTGGGTCCACGCCGCCGGGCAGGTTACCCCTGTTTCAATTGACCAGTACGTTCGCGAACAATGTCCCGCCGGCGTCCATGCTCCGCTCGGGAAAACAGATACTCTGGAGATTCTCGTCGCCGGCTGCGGCACCGGCCAAATTGCCATAGCGTCCGCGCAAAAATATCTCGGCGCGCGCGTGCTCGCGATCGATTTGAGTCTCAGCAGCCTCTGCTACGCCAAACGCAGCACGCCGGCGTCACTGGCCGCGCAGATCGAGTATGCGCAAGCCGATATCCTCAAGCTTGCACCGATCGGACGCAGCTTCGACGTCATCGATTGCAGCGGCGTGTTGCATCACATGGCGGATCCGCTCGAAGGCTGGCGCATCTTGCTGACGCTGCTGCGGCCCGGCGGCCTCATGCATCTCGGATTTTACAGCGAGGCCGGCCGCAAAGATGTGGTCGCGGCGCGTTCGTTCATAGCGGAACATGGTTATCGCTCAACGCCGTCCGATATCCGCCGTTGCCGGCAGGACCTGCTCAAGACACCTATCGCCAGCGTGACCCGCTTCGCCGATTTTTTCACGACGAGTGAATGCCGCGACCTACTGTTTCATGTGCATGAAGCGCGGATGACACTTCCCGCTATCAACACTTTTATCGGCGAACACGGTCTGAAGTTTCTCGGATTTGAGTTCGATGCGCCGGTTTTGCACCAACTGCACAATCATTTCGCCACATCAGGCTGGTCGCTGACCGACCTCGGCCGTTGGCATGAATTCGAAACCAAGTTTCCCGACACATTCTCGGGCATGTACCAGTTCTGGGTGCAGAAGCCGGGAAATCCTTGACCGTCGCTCCCGCGCACGCGGGGACCCATACTCCGCAGGCTATCGATATGTCCGGTACCGGCCCTCGCTGGCGCTCGGCTGGGAGGACAACTACATAAGTGAACTAAAAGACCGTACGCGGGGTTATTCAGGCAAAGCGCAAATGGAGAGTCTGCGATGAAACTGACAACCTTGTTGATTGCAGCCCTGACGGTCCCCGCGGCGCTGTCGACCGCCCCCGCCAGCGCCTACGAGATGCCTTACGATCCCTATCCGTGGTGTGCCGTGTACGGCGGCGACGCTGGCGGCGCATCGAATTGCGGATTTCTCACGATCGCCCAGTGCCGCGCAACGGTGAGTGGGATCGGCGGCTCATGTGAGCCCAATCAGTTCTATAATCCGCGCCCGGCGGCGCCCGCCCGGAAGCGCAAATCGCAGGGGTAACCTGCTCGCATTGACTGCATTTTGCGGTCGTGCGCAATTGCGCCGCCGTGCAGTCAAAGCCTTTTAATGTTGCGCAAGCCCTGCAGGAAGCCGTGAGCCTGCACCAGCAGGGACGGTTGCGCGATGCCGAAAAACTTTACGCCCGCACGCTCAAGGCCGCGCCGGATAATTTCGACGCGCTGCATCTGCTCGGGCTGATCAAGGCACAAAGCGGCCAGCTGGGCGAAGCCTATCGGCTGATGTCGGCAGCCCTGAAGATAAACCCGGACGCTCCCGACGCACTGATCAACATCGCCAATGTATTGCACGCGCTCAAGCGTGACACCGAGGCTCTCGCGTGCCTCGACGGGGCACTAGCCGCACGCCCCGGCGATCTGGAAGCCCTGCTCTACCGCGCAAACGCGTTGAGCGCGCTCAATCGGCCCGAAGAAGCGCTTGCGACTTTCGATGCGGTGCTGGCGCGCGACCCTCGCCGCGGCGACGCACGTCTCAATCGCGGCACCATCCTCGCGACCATGGGCCGCCACACCCAGGCCATTGCCGATTTCGACGCAGTGCTCGCGCAAGCGCCGAACCATATCGAGGCCTTGTACAACCGCGGAACGGCGCTGCTCGAACTTGGCCGGCAGGCTGAGGCCCTGACAGCCTTCGACCGCGTGCTGTCGCAGGCACCAAGGCATATGCGTGCATGGAACAATCGCGGCCGCGTCCAGCAAACGCTGAACCGGCACGACGACGCCATTGCAAGTTTCGAGAAAGCGATCGCGCTCGACAAGGACAACGCCGACGCCCACTTCAATCTGGCGCTTTCACGGCTCACGCTCGGCGACCTGCGGCGCGGCTTTGTGGACTATGAATGGCGCTGGAAGCGCACCGGCATGGCCGATGCGCGGCGCGGCCACCGCGGCCGGCTATGGCTGGGCGAATTTCCTCTCGGTCATCGCACGATCCTGCTGTCGGCTGAACAGGGCCTCGGCGACACGCTCCAGTTCGTCCGCTATGCGCCGCTGCTTGCGCGCGGCGGCGCGACAGTCGCGTTGGAGGTGCAGCCCGAACTCAAGGTCCTGCTCAGTGGCCTCGACGGCGTCTCGTCATGCCATGCGCGCGGTGAAACACTGCCGGCCCATGACGTCTACTGCCCGCTCGGCAGTCTGCCGCTTGCGCTCAAGACCGAGCCCGCAACGATCCCGGCGGAGATCCCCTATCTGGGCGCCGATGGCGCGCATGTCACGAAATGGCGGCCGGCCATTGACGCACTTTCTGGAAAGCGCGTCGCCCTCGCCTGGGCCGGCCATGCGCGGCATGCAAACGACCGCAATCGCTCACTCGATCTGAAATTACTGGAACCGCTGTTCGCAATCGAAGGTGTTTCCTTCATCAGCATTCAGCGCGACCTGCGAGAGGGCGACGCCGCATTGCTCGGGCAGCACGCAAACGTCACTCATCTTGGCGCCGGACTTGCGGACATGGCGGACACGGCCGCGATCGTGGCGCTTGCCGACCTGACCCTCGCGGTCGACACTTCGGTGGTTCACCTCGCCGGCGCCATGGGACGCGACGTATGGGTGTTATTGCCCTTCTCGCCCGACTGGCGATGGACCCTTACCGGCACGCACAGCCCCTGGTATCCGCAGGCACGCCTGTTGCGTCAGCCCTCGCCCGGCGATTGGTCGGGCGTCATTGCCGAAACACGCGATGCGCTGCTGCGCGTCGCCACAACAAAATGACCTGGCCAATCAGGCCGCGACGCGGACAGCCCGTACCGGAGCCGGCGCCTGCGGATGAACCTTGAGCCAATCACGCGCCGCGCGCTGGGCGCAGCCAATCTCGGCGTCGCTCATCTGTTCGGCGATTTCACGGCGCAACTGCGCGGCATCCTTGTGGCCGCGCATGGCGGCGATGTTGAACCACTTGTGCGCCTGCACCAGGTCAACAGCCACGCCCGCGCCCGCGGAGAAGACCATGCCAAGGCCGAAACAATCTTCGGCATTCGCAGGCTCTGCGCCCCCTGCAGCAAACTCCATGCTCGTCATTTTGCTCCCCGTTATTTTTCCGGCCGGTGTGCCCCAAGCAACCGGCCGTTACGTCCCTTGCACGGACTCTTCGTCCGAGCCGGGTGATCATCGGGAGAAAATTTGAATGGCAGTTTAAGTGATGCGATGAATCGAACATGAACGCGCGGTGGCCGCTGCGGCTTTCCTCGCGGCAATGTCGTATTACCGCCGCAAATGGGCTGTTTCGGTGCCCGTTGAGAGATCGGTAACCGAGCTCGTTCAGCGGTAAATAACCACCAGATGATGTCGCCTTGATCCAGCCATGCTTCGTCTGCGTTTCGTAGTTCTGCGCGTGATCAAACGGATGGATGTCGAAATGAAGTTGCTGATTTTAGCTGCGACCGTTCTCTTCTCGAATGTTGCCTTCGCCGCCTCGCCCGAAGGTAACTGGCTGTCGGAGGACGGCGGCACCAAGGTTCACATCTCGACCTGCGGCGGTAACAAGCTGTGCGCCAGGCTGGTGTGGCTCGATCATCCGGTCGATCCGTCGACTGGCAAGCCGAAGACCGACAAGCTCAACCCGGATCCCACCAAGCGCGACCGTCCGCTGATTGGCCTCGAGGTCGTGCACGCGCTGGCGCCAAGCGGAGCCAACACTTGGTCCGGTCTCATTTATAATGCCGATGACGGCCACACCTACAAAGCAAAACTCAAGGTGGAGACCGAAGGCGTCGCGAAGGTCAAAGGCTGCGTACTTGCTGTGCTGTGCAAGACGCACACCTGGACGCGCGCGAATTGAAGATCTTCTCCGTTCGTCCCCGCGAAAGCGGGGACCCAGGGCGCTAAGCTCCGAATTGATGATTTTGGATTCCCGCTTTCGCGGGAATGAGCGGAGTTTGTTGCGCGGCTTGCGCTCACCCCGTCCTTGCGCGCTGGTTGAACAGGACGGACTGCACCTTCGGATCCTTCATATCGATGCCCTGGCGCAGTTCGAGCCCGAGCGCCATGCCGCGCTTCACCGCCGGCCGCGCCTTCGTGGTCTCGAGCCAGCGCTTCAGGTTGGGAAATTCGTTGATGTCCTGCCCCTGCCTTTCCCAGCCGTTCACCCAGCCCACCAGCGCCATATCGGCGATGGAATATTTGCCGGCAATGAATGGGCGATCCTTGAGGCGAATGTTCATCACGCCGTACAGCCTGTTCACTTCGTTGACATAGCGGTTGATCGCATAGGTCAGCGTCTCCACCGCGTAATTCTTGAAGTGATGCACCTGCCCGGCCATCGGCCCGACACCGCCCATCTGCCAGAACAACCACTGGTCGACTTCAACACGCGCACGTTCGTCCGCCGGATAGAATTTCCCGGTCTTGCGTCCGAGGTATTGCAGGATCGCGCCGGATTCAAAGATCGAAATCGGCCGGCCGCCCGGTCCCTGCGGGTCGATGATCGCCGGCATGCGGTTGTTCGGAGCGATTTTCAGGAAGTCGGGATTGAACTGCTCCCCCTTCGAGATATTCACCGGCTTCAGGACATATGGCAGGCCGCATTCTTCCAGCATGATCGAGATTTTGAAGCCGTTTGGTGTCGGCCAGTAATAAAGCTCGATCGGCTTTGCGGCTTTGGTCGCTTTCTTCCTTGGTTTAGTCTTGGCGGCCTTTGAGGCTGACCGTTTCTTTGCGCGTGCCATGCCGTGCTCCAATCCCAATTGATTTTGCGGACAACCAGCCAGACCTAGGCTCGACGGCCTTCATCTGCAACCACCGCGGACGACCAAGCCTGGCGCAATGCCTCATGCGTTCGCAGGATGGAGCCCACAACCTATGCGAGTTACCTTGCTTTGCAGGTTGCGGACCGCGGCCGATTGCCGGCCGATGGCGCCCGCGCCTTTCGAAGCCACAAGGGAACTGAAGTCATGTACAAAGTTGTGTTTTCTACCGCGCTCGCCGTCGCACTGTTCACGGCGCCAATGCCGCATCTTATTTCGGCCGCTGCCGCGCAACAGCAGGCGAGCGCGCCGGACAAGAGTGCCAAAGCAAAAAAAGAGCCGAGTGCCGGCCAACTCGCTGCACGCGAGCGGCAGAAAAAATGCGCTGCTGAATGGAAGGAAGCAAAGGCCGGCGGCAAAGTTGAAAAGGATACGACTTGGCCGAAATACTGGAGCGCCTGCAACAAGCGCCTGAAGTCGGCAGCCAAATAGCGCGCGCAAAAATTCGGACTGTGCCGGTAAACAAAAACAGATTTCAAAAAGATTGAGGGCGTCGGCGAGACTCGAGGTCTCGCCGACGCCCTCTATTGTCATCCGGAACCGGGGCGCCGCGGAACAACCGCGTAGCGCAGATTACTCCATGACGCACACCGGCCCGTATAACTCAATCTCCGACACGTAAGGCCGAAGATCGGGAAGCGGCGTCAGACTAGAGCTTCCGCTTCCGGCGCTTCGTCTTCTTCGCTGCTTTCGCCGCTGCCTTCTTCCTACGTTTAGCCATTGCTGCCCTCCTAGCCATGAAGTCATGGCGGGTGTCGCATCAGCACGCGTCGCGAATCGACACGCGCTGCATTCCATTTACTACAGCACGACGGAAAAAAGAACGTTACCGCTTAACGAAACGTGTATGCGCGCATGCCTCGACACACGTTTGCATCGTTACGCGATCAAATTCGAAGTTGATTGCGCGCGCGAGCAACACGCGGCATTCATTCGTGCGCGCTGCCGAAAAATTTAAAAACGCTCGATGAAATAAGGGTTTTTGCACCGGCGGTAATTTCCCGAGCGCCGTCTTTTGCAACGCAATTTTCGCGCGGCGTACACTGTGTTTTGTATAAACTCTGTTTGCTGCAAGCGCGTTGTTGCGCTGAAAATTTTTTGCACAGATGGCGTTATGTCAGGGCCGCTGACCGCCGGAATCGATCAAAAACGAGCGAATCAGTGCCGGGTGATTCGCGGTGATTCGTCACTCCGACCCACCAAACCTGTCGCCTGAATGAAGGACCGCGCGGTACCTTGAAGTCGCGCGCGCTGAACTGTTCGAGGGTGGTGCACGTCGCTCGCGTTTGGCAGATGAATGCACGACGCCGTCGTGACGCGTCCGCGTCAAAGCGCGACGTCAGAGGCTAAGTTTCTTTTTCAGAAGATCATTGACCGCCTGCGGGCTCGCCTTGCCGCCGGATGACTTTATGACCTGGCCGACAAACCAGCCGATCGCCTTTGGATTGGTCCTGGCATCCGCGACCTTGTCCGGATTCCCGGCGATGATTTCGTCAACGACTTTCTCGATCGCACCAAGGTCGGTGACCTGCTTCATGCCCCGCTGTTCAACGATGACGCGCGGATCGCCGCCGTCGGTCCATACGATCTCGAAAAGTTCTTTGGCGATTTTGCCCGAGATCGTGCCGTCCGCGATCAGATCAAGCACCGCACCAAGCTGACCGGCCGAAACCGGAGCGGACCCAATAGTTCGACCCTCCTTGTTCAGCCGGCCGAACAACTCATTGATCACCCAGTTTGCGGCCGATTTGCCATCACGGCCTTTGGCGACGGCGTCGAAGTATGCCGCAGTATCCCGTTCAGCCACGAGCACATCGGCATCGTATGCCGACAGGGAATAATCGCGCATGAAACGCGCTTTTTTCTCGTCGGGCAGTTCGGGAAGCCTGGCTGCGAGCGCGTCGACATAGGCTTGATCGAATTCCAGAGGCAACAAATCGGGATCCGGGAAATAACGGTAGTCATGCGCCTCTTCCTTGGTGCGCATCGGGCGTGTTTCGTTTTTATGGGGGTCGTAGAGGCGCGTTTCCTGCTCGATGACACCCCCTTCTTCAAGAATTTCAATCTGGCGGCGCGCCTCGTGCTCTATGGCGTCGCCGATAAAGCTGACGGAATTCATGTTCTTGATTTCGCAACGCGTGCCAAGCGGCTCCCCCGGCCGACGTACCGACACATTGACGTCGGCACGCAGACTACCCTTCTCCATGTCGCCGTCGCAGGTGCCGAGGTAGCGCAGGACCGACCGCAACTTGGAAACAAACGCCTTGGCCTCTTCGGCCGAGCGCAAGTCCGGTTTCGAAACGATTTCCATCAGGGCGACGCCGGAGCGGTTGAGATCGACATAAGAATACGTTGGATGACGGTCGTGCAGGCTCTTCCCGGCGTCCTGTTCCAGATGCAATCGTTCGATGCCGACGCTGACGCTCTCGCCGCCAGCGAGATCAACCGTGACCGCGCCCTCGCCTACCACCGGCGATTTGTACTGGCTGATCTGGTAACCCTGCGGCAGGTCGGGATAGAAATAATTCTTCCGGTCGAACACAGATTTGAGATTGATTTTAGCTTTCAGGCCGAGGCCGGTGCGGATGGCCTGACGCACGCACTCCTCATTGATCACCGGCAGCATGCCCGGCATGGCGGCATCGACCAGCGAAACATGGCTGTTGGGCGCGCCGCCGAACTCCGTTGAAGCGCCCGAGAACAGCTTGGACTGCGACGTCACCTGCGCATGGACCTCCATGCCGATGACAATCTCCCAGTCGCCGGTCGCGCCTTTTAGGAGCTTTTTAGCGTTGGCGTGAACAGCCATATCACCTTGTTTCATGTTTGAGGCTGCCGACGGCCGCCATTTGGTATTTCGTAGCGGCTCGCACCCGTCCGCCGCAAGCCGTCTTAGCGAATGCGGCCGGGCCGACCAACAATCTCATGCTTTCGTTCCAGCGGGGAGTCATCACCATGGGTGACCACCAAGACCGCCCAGTCTTAGCGCTGCTGCTCGAAGCTCTCGTCGCCACCGCATTGATCGGTACATTCTTCGTGTACGCATATCCAGGCACCGGTCCTGGCGCCGCCGTACCTGGAGAAGTGGCCCGCCTGAACCTTCCAGAATAGACCGGCGCAGCCCTGGTAATCGTGCAACGCTGCATTGCCCGCACTGCAGGTGCACGCGCCGACATTTCCTCGAAATGGCCCCAATTCTGCGACGGATTCCGCCGAATTCGCCGCGCAGTTCCGCGCGCAATCGGAACGCGCTCGCCCGGCAGGCGTTGGAATAACGTGATGAACGGAAACAGCAACGGTACATTCGGAATCATCGTTGGCGGGGTCGTCGCCGTCATCGCGGCGATCTTCATCCTCACCGGCGGCGAACTCGGCGGCAAAAAAACGATTGAGGGTGACCAGGACCTTCCTCCGGTCTCTTCATCGGCCGAGTAAGGCTTAGCCTTACCACCAGGGCTGCGGGCGGAATGTCCCCGCGGCCTGCTCGATGACACCGCCGAGCGAAAAAAGCGTCTCTTCATCGAACGGGCGGCCGATCAGCTGTAGTCCCAACGGTAGGCCCTGCCCATCGAGGCCTGCGGGCACGGCAATGCCGGGCAACCCCGCCATGTTCACTGTCACCGTGAACACATCATTCAAATACATCTCGACCGGATCGGCGCCGCCTTTTTCACCGAGGCCAAACGCCGCCGATGGCGTTGCGGGCGTCAGCATTGCGTGCACGCCTGCATCGAAGCAGTCTTCGAAATCCTTTTTGATCAGCGTGCGCACCTTCTGTGCGCGGAGATAATAGGCATCATAGTAGCCGGCCGACAGAACATAAGTACCGATCATCACCCGCCGTCGCACCTCTTCGCCAAATCCGTCGCTCCGGGTCTTCTCATACATATCAATGATGTCCTGGCCCGGCACCCGCAGGCCGTAGCGCACGCCGTCATAACGGGCGAGATTGGATGAGGCTTCCGCCGGCGCCACGATGTAGTAAGCCGGCAATGCATATTTCGTGTGCGGCAGCGACACATCGACCAGCTCGGCGCCGGCCGCCTTCAGCCAGTTCCGTCCCTCCTCCCAGATTTTCTCGATCTCGGCGGGCATTCCGTCGAGCCGATACTCTTTTGGAATGCCGATGCGCAGGCCTTTCACCGATTTCCCGACGGCGGCTTCATAGTCCGGAACGGGACGATCGGCGCAGGTCGTATCCTTTGCATCCGGTCCCGCCATCGAACGCAAGAGAATGGCCGCGTCGCGCACTCTGCGCGCAAACGGTCCTGCCTGGTCGAGCGACGAAGCAAAGGCGACGATGCCCCATCGCGAGCAACGCCCGTAAGTTGGCTTGATGCCGACCGTGCCGGTAAACGCCGCCGGCTGCCGGATCGAGCCGCCGGTGTCGGTACCGGTCGCGCCGAGGCAGAGCCCTGCAGCCACCGCGGCGGCCGAGCCGCCCGACGAACCGCCGGGCGTGAGCGGCGTGTTTGATCCCTTGCGTCGCCAGGGCGAATGAACCGGTCCGAAGTGCGAGGTCTCGTTCGACGAGCCCATGGCAAACTCGTCGCAATTGGTCTTACCGAGCAACACCGCACCATCGCGCCAGAGCTGAGATGTCACCGTCAATTCGTAAGTCGGCACGAAGTTGTCGAGGATGTGCGAGCAGGCCGTCGAGCGCACGCCGGCTGTGCAGAACATATCCTTCACGGCGAGCGGTACGCCTTCCAGTGGCCCGGCTTTGCCTGAAGCGATGCGTCCGTCCGACCCCTTGGCCATCTCGGCGGCGCGGTCCGGCGTTTCCAATACAAAGGCGTTCAGCGCGCGCGCCTTCTCGATCGCGCCCAGGTGTGCAGCGGTCAATTCCGACGCGGAGAAGGATTTTTTCTTCAACCCGTCGCGCGCTTCGGTCAAACTGAGCGAAGTCAGTTCCGTCACGGCGTGGGCTCATCCGCCGGTTGTGGCGGCGGTACGCGCGCGCCAGGTTCGGCATCGGGTTCGCATGCAAACCGCGCCTCTGCCGGCGTGACCTTATCCCCCAACGCCTTCCGCTCCGCCTCAAGGGCGTCGATCATGGACCAGTATCCGAGCTCGCAGGCGATGCACATTGGCTACACCGTCATGGCCGGGCATAGCCCGTCTTGAAGACGGGCGTGAACGCCTTGATGCCCGGCCATCCACGTCTTGCTGCACAAGATCCCCGGGTCTCGCGATGCTCGCCCGGGGATGGTGGAATGATGCGCCGCGCCCATCATTCCACCACCTTGGGCACGAGGAAAAAGTTGTCTTCGCTGATGGGCGCATTTTTGACGATGTCGTCGGCAAGACCGCCATCGGTCACCGCGTCCACCCGCTTTTTCATCGCCATCGGCGTCACCGAAGTCATCGGCTCGACGTTCGCGACGTTGACCTCGGAGAGCTGCTCGACGAAAGCGAGCATGGTGTTGAGCTCGCCCTTGAGGTGCTCGACCTCACTCTCGGCCACGGCGATCCGGGCGAGATGCGCGATGCGGCGGACGGTATCGGCGTCAACGGACATAGATGACCTCTCCGGGATGCTGCCGCTATAGCAGACGCGCATTTGCCATCGCAATGGATGACCGCAGACCATTGGAGGACGGGGCGCCGCCGCGCTAGGATTGCCGGATGTCGGCCCGCAGCCACAACCGCTACCCCTACTCTCCCATCTCCGCGCGCCCGGTCTACGACTGGCCTGGCGGCAAGCGGCTGGCAATTTACGTCGGGCTCAATCTCGAATGGTTCTCGTTTGGCGAGGGGCTCGGAGCCGAACTGGCGCCCGGCGGACCGCAGCCGGATGTGCTCAACTATGCCTGGCGCGACTATGGCAACCGCGTAGGAGTGTTCCGTCTCGCCGATCTGTTTGCGGAATTAAAGCTGCCGGTGTCGCTGCTGGTGAATGCGCAGATGTACGACCATGCGCCGCAAGCCGTCGCCGCGTTTCCGGGCGCTGAAATTGTCGGACACGGCCGCAGCAATTCGGAACGCCAGGGCGACTTGACCGAATGCAAGGAGCAATTGCTGATCGAGGAGACGTCCGCGGCGATCGAGAAACATTCCGGCGGGCGCCCGCGCGGCTGGCTTGGGCCGTGGATCTCGCAATCGCATCTCACGCCGGATCTCCTGCAGGAAGCGGGCTACAGCTATTTGCTCGACTGGTGCCATGACGACCAGCCGGTCTGGATGAAGACCCGCAAGGGGCGCATCCTTTCATTGCCATATCCGCAAGAGCTCAATGACATCCCGCAGATCGTCGCGCGCAAGCGCGAGGGCTCTGAATTTGCCGATATGATCGTCGATGCTTTCGAAGTCATGCTTCATGAGTGCATCACGCGCCCACTGGTGATGGGTATCGCGCTTCATCCATACATTGTCGGCTGGCCACACCGCTTCAAACACCTGGCGCGAGCGCTCAGGCACATCGTGCACCGCGCCGATGAGCGCGTATGGCTCGCGACCGCCGGCGACATCGCAGCTTGCGCCGGCGCGCTGCCGCCAGGAACTGTACCCTGATGTGTGCTAACGCTTGAGCATGCCCGTTATCCTGCCGCTGGTTGAAGCCGCCGCGCATTGGCCCGCGCGTGGAGCACTTATCGGCCTCGATCTCGGAACCAAGACGATTGGTGTGGCGGTCAGTGACCCCGACCGGAAACTCGCAACGGGCGTGGAGACGATCGCGCGTACCGCCTTCACGGCCGATGCCGCACAGGTGCTTGCACTTGCGGGCGAACGGTCTGCCGTTGGCTTCGTGCTCGGCCTGCCGCTGAACATGGACGGCAGCGAAGGACCGCGCGCTCAATCCACGCGCGCGTTCGCGCGCAATCTCGCCAGACTGACCGAACTGCCCATTGCTTTGTGGGACGAGCGGCTTTCGACCGTTGCGGTTGAGCGCGAATTGATCGCGGCCGATGTCAGCCGCGCCAAACGGGCCGCTGTTATTGATCAACACGCCGCAATTTTTATCCTGCAGGGCGCGCTCGACCGGCTTGCACGCCTGTAAAGAAAGAAGCCGCTCGTGAGAGCGGCCTCTTCTTCACAACGTAGCACACAAGTTTAGCGCTGCGAGTCGATCGAGAAGTTGTTGGTGTTATGCTGACGCGACCAGCTATCGCCGTAATAGCCGTAGCGCGGCGCTGGTTCATAGGCATATGAATCGTAAGCGTACGCGTCATCATAAGCGTAGCCCGGCGCGTAGGCGTAACCGGGGTCACCGTAATAATACCCGTTGTTATAAGCGGAACCGGCAATCGCTGCCCCGGCTAATGCGCCAACGCCAAATCCTATGGCGGCCGCGTTATGGCCATGCCAGGCCTTGCTTGGCGTAACCGCGGCTAACGCGAGCGTACCGGTGAGTGCCACAGTTGCGGCGTATTTTAAAATCGTCTTCATGGTTTGGCCTCCTTTTCCGTGCCGGCTTTCGAGTTATCCGTGTTCAACACGGGAACAGGTGCGACAGTTCCGATTGTGTTACCGCTCTCTGATTGCGAAACCATCACGAATATGTGGTTGGAACCCAAATGCCAGTGACGAAAAGGGGCGGACAGAAGTCCGCCCCGTCACAATCAAGCGTTCGCTTATTCGCCATGCAGTGCGCTGTCGTAGGTCGGATTGAGCGCCGGGTCATACGCTGACGGGTTGGCGCAGGTGTCCATATAGCCGTACGGGCGACTTGCGTCGGTCGCGATCCAGCACTGGCCGCCCCGCGCGGCCATGGCGACTGCCTGGGGCTCATAGGCGTAAGAGTTTGCTGCCGATTGCAGCTGATAGCCGTTGCTTTGAGTTGCATTTCTGGCTTGGCGCGCGAAGCCGGGCGTTGCTGAGAGAGACACAAGGACGCCGACAATGCTAACCGCCGATGCGTACACGAAGAATGAATTCTTCCGCTGCATTGGTACTCTCCATATTGCCCAGCCCAAAGGCTCGCATCGTTTTTTCAGATTTGCCGCGATGGCGGATGCCACGCGGCACGCAATAGCTGAGCGTTCCGGCCAGCGTCCGCAATCCGGGAAACCACGATTGCGATTTTGTAGTTAAGGAAGCGCGGGCCGTACCCGGCGCGCTGTCGCTAAATTTGACTTGAACCCGACACAAATCAGGGCGCTGATACCGGCACCTGCTATTAACGATCAAAATCATGGCCTTGTGGATCAACCGGCAAAACTCTTGCCGGAGGAGCAAGTTGCGCCTATACGACTGGTTTTAATGACCATTGCGCCGAAACCCTCATTCGTACTCAGCAGGCGGCACCTGTTGGGGATCGAAGGGCTTTCCCAGGCGGACATTTCCGGGCTGCTCGACCTCGCTGAGGAATTCGTCGAGCTCAACCGCCAGGTCGAGAAAAAGCGCACCTCGCTGCGCGGCCGCACACAGATCAACCTGTTCTTCGAAGTGTCGACCCGGACGCAGGCCTCGTTCGAGCTCGCCGGAAAGCGCCTTGGGGCCGACGTGATGAATATGTCGACGAGCTCGTCCTCGATGCGCAAGGGCGAGACCCTGATCGATACCGCGATCACCTTGAATGCCATGCATCCCGACATCATCGTCGTCCGCCATCACGCTTCGGGGGCCGTCGAACTTTTGGCCCGCAAGGTCGACTGTTCTGTGATCAATGCCGGCGACGGCGCGCACGAGCACCCGACCCAGGCCTTGCTCGATGCCCTCACGATCCGCCGCAACAAGGGTCACATCGATGGCCTGCTGGTCGCGATCTGCGGCGACATCCTGCATTCGCGCGTCGCGCGCTCCAACATCATCTTGCTCAATGCGATGGGCGCGCGCGTGCGTGTTGTTGCCCCCTCCACGCTCCTGCCGCCCGGCATCGAACGCTTCGGCGTCGAGGTCGCCCGCGACATGCGCGAGGGGCTTGCCGATGCCGACATTGTCATGATGCTGCGCCTGCAACGAGAGCGCATGAACGGCTCGTACGTGCCGTCAATGTCGGAATATTTCCACTATTATGGCCTGGACGAAAAGAAGCTCGCTTATGCAAAACCGGGCGCGATGGTGATGCACCCCGGACCGATGAACCGCGGCGTCGAAATCGACTCCATCGTTGCCGACGGCGCCCAGTCTCTCATCCGCGAACAGGTTGAAATGGGCGTCGCCGTGCGCATGGCGGTGCTCGAAGCGCTATCACGGAATCTGCCCGATGCGTAACCGCTCGTCATTCCGGGACGGCGCGAAGCGACGGACCCGGAATCCAGAACCACCCGTTGCGTTTAAAACTGGATTCCGGGTTCGCTCGCCTTTGCTCGCGCCCCGGAATGACCGGGATGAAGAATGATGTTGTCCGACCGCCACCCGATCCTGCTCGCCAACGCCCGGATCGTCGATCCGTCGCGCGATCTCGATATTGTCGGCGACCTGCTGATCGCAGAAGGCGTGATCCGCGAGGCCAAGAAAGGCATCGGCGCGGCCGGCGTGCCGGAAGGCACGGATGTCATCGATTGCCGCGGCAAGGTGATTGCACCGGGCCTGGTCGACATGCGCGCTTTCATTGGCGAACCGGGCGAGGCCAGCCGCGAGACGCTCGGCTCCGCGAGCCAGGCCGCGGCCGCCGGCGGCGTCACCACGATCATTTGCCAGCCCGACACTTCGCCCACCATAGACAATCCCGCGACCGTCGATTTCGTCCTCCGCCGCGCGCGCGACAATGCAATTGTGCATGTGCATCCGATGGCCGCGATCACCAAAGGTCTGGAAGGCAAGGAGATGACGGAAATCGGCCTCCTCAAGGCGGCCGGCGCCGTTGCCTTCACCGATGGGGCAAAGAGCGTCGTCAACGCGCAAGTGATGCGGCGCGCGCTGACTTACGCCGGCGATTTCGACGCGATGATTGTGCATCACACCGAGGATCCGAATCTGATCGGCGACGGCGTGATGAACGAAGGCGAATACGCCACGCGCCTCGGGCTGCTTGGAATTCCCAAGGCCGCGGAAACTGTTATGCTCGAGCGCGACATTCGCCTGGTCGCGTTATCGGGCGGGCGTTATCATGCCGCCTCCGTGACCTGCTCCGAGACACTTGAGGTGTTACGCCGCGCCAAAGATGCCGGACTCGATGTCACGGCGTCGGCCTCGATCAACCACGTCACGCTCAATGAAATCGACATCGGACCTTATCGCACCTTCCTCAAGGTGACGCCGCCATTGCGCGCGGAGGATGACCGCAAAGTCCTCGTCGAAGCAGTGAGCGCCGGCCTCGTCGACGTGATCATGTCGGATCACAATCCGCAGGACGTCGAAACCAAACGCCTGCCGTTCGCCGAAGCGGCGCCCGGCGCGATCGGTCTCGAAACAATGCTCACCGCCGGCCTGCGCCTCGTGCACAGCGGAGAGATCGAACTGACGACGCTGTTGCGCGCGATGTCGACGCGGCCGGCCGAATTGCTCGGGCTACCAGGCGGCACGCTCAAGAGCGGCGCTCCCGCCGACGTCATCGTGTTTGATATGGACTTGCCCTGGTTGCTCGATCCGATTGAATTGAAGTCGAAATGCAAAAATACGCCGTTCGATGAAGCCCGGCTCACCGGTCGCGTCGTGCGCACGATCGTCGCCGGGCGCACCGTCTACGAATACGTATGACCGCCCTTCTCGCTTTTGCTTTTGGTTATCTGCTGGGTTCGATTCCGTTCGGCATCCTGCTCACGCGCGCGACGGGCGGCCCCGATCTGCGCACGATCGGTTCCGGCAATATCGGCGCAACAAACGTTTTGCGGACCGGCCGCAAGGGGCTCGCCGCCGCAACCTTGCTCTGTGACATGCTCAAGGGGACGGTCGCCGTCCTCGTAGCGATGCTTTACGGCCCGGACGCGGCCCTCGCCGCCGGCTTCGGCGCGTTCCTTGGCCATCTCTTTCCGGTCTGGCTGAAATTCAAGGGCGGCAAGGGCGTGGCCACCTACATCGGTCTGCTGCTCGGCCTGCATTGGCCCGGCGCACTCATATTCTGTGGGATCTGGCTCGCGGTCGCCGCAGCAAGCCGCTACTCGTCGCTTGCGGCTCTGATTGCAAGCGCCCTCACCCCCTTCGCCCTTTGGCTGCTGGGCCAGCACGCCATCGCCGCGTTGTTCTTGCTGCTCACCGTACTGTTGTGGGTCATGCACAGCGCCAATATCGCGCGCCTGCTCAACGGCAGCGAAGGCAAGATCGGCGCGAAAGCGGCCAACCCCAACTAAACTTACAGTTGTATTTTATCGTAGTCGGTTGTAGTGCTCTGCGCCGGATGAGGCAGAGGGGGTCGGCGCGTTGAGCAACCGGGCAAAACTCAGCGACGAGCAACGGCTCGACTGTCCGCTACTCACCTCGCCCGATTCTGGCGAGACCGCAAACAATTCAATGGCTTGGCTTTCAAGCTGGGCCGCCCTGATGTTGCAGCATGTCGCACCAGTTCCCCTTACGTTTCAATGGTTCCCAATCACCCCCGGCAACTCCACGCGACACGCGTGCAACACGAACCAATCTCCGGTGGCCGCGTTTTGCGCGGGGCGCGTTGGTGCCGATTGGTCTCTTCAAAGATGCTCGCAAAAAGTAATTCGACGATGTGTGACGTTCGTCACTGCCGGCTCATCGCGGACCAACTACTCTCACGCTGAGTTTCGTTGGTCAGGACTGGGAGATGACCATGAACACGATCACAGATCAGGCTACCAAATCTTCCTTCGGCAACTACTTCGTACACCTGTTCGAGGTGGACGCCGATCAATTCCAGCTGCGGGCGCAAAAGCCTCGCTTCGATCGGGATTGCGAATACCTCAATCGTCAATACGAGTTGAGCGAATTGATGCGGCAAGCCAGCCGCTTCGGCAAAGCATTCCTTACATAGCGCCACCCCAGCGCCTTTGAAATTTAATGCGGGTACAGCGCAACCTTCGGTCCGCTTCTGAATTTTAGTCATGATTGTTCGAGACCGATCATTCCCCCCGTTCCCCCCGGTCTCGAATGGTCAATGCCAGAACTCCGCCGTGCTGGAGGCCACTTCGGCACGGCCACTTTTACGGCGCCGCACAAATTGCGGCGACAGACCGAGGTGAGTACTCTTAGTTGTGGGCGGCTATCTTCCCTTTGGCGGGGTGCGTGCCATGCCGAGTACCGACACGACATCAAACTCGACGAATGAATTGCTATCCCACCGACCCACCTGCCCTCGGTGCGACACACCTATGTGGCTCGTGAGAGTAAAAGCAGTTGGACCAGACGAAAGCGAACGCACATTCATGTGCCCCAGCTGCGATTTGGTTCCTCGCAAAAGCCGTGACGCGCCTAGCCTGTCATAAAAAAACCCCGGCAATTAGGGGCCGCCACGATGCGGCGGGGCTGTGTCGGGGTGGTCATGCCGGAATAGCGGCACCTTGTGCGGTGTTGAAGGAATTCGCACCGCGAGTGACTCCGATCACATTAAGGCAGTCCGCCTTCGGTAACAGTTAGCGTGTGGCGCCCTATCCGAGGGGACGCGTATGTCTGATCTAGTATCTGGGCGGCCCAGCAAATGGTCTGCAATCTGGCCGGCAGCGATAATCGCTGTAGGAATCAGTCTGTCCGCAGCGTGGATTGGGCTGCTGGGATTTGGACTGATCGAGCTAATAAAGCTTGCGATCTAGACGCAAGCTGGTCAGCAATCACTGAATTCTCAATACCGCTAAGGTGTTCGCCAGGCTAGCCAAGCTACCGCACACATCGACGGCAGCATGGCTGCCAACACCCCATCCAAGAACTCCATCGACTCCCCCATCGCCACAATGGAGGGACTTGATTGTCCCCAGGACAGCATAGCATCGAAATAAAAGTGTCTTAATGGTGACCGTCACTCGGATTGATGCAATGCCCCGGGGCGCCACTTAAGCTTCACCCATAAAAAATGCTCCGGATGAGCATTACCAGACCGGCTGACACGGCAAATCCAATAGCGAAGACGTTAAGCCAGTACTCGGGGGGTTGCTGGTACAAGCGGTTGATCCGTTCCAACCGGACGACCGGGACTAATCCAATCCCGACGAGGAACAGAATTGCGCCCGCGACAATCATTCTGTCAGCTGTCGTCATCGCGTTTGGCTTAACCACCGGGCCTTGAAATTCGCTGAAAGCAAATTTGAAAGTTTGCGAGAAATTGATGGTTACACGGGACTCACGTCGAATGCGTGTGAACAGCTCGCGGGCCGATGATAGTGACCCTACGCTTATTGAGGCGGTGGCCGCATGAGCCGGTACAAAAGCAGACAAAGCGCGAAGGCCGTTGAACAGGACTTCCCGCACTTTGTAGATGTTGTTGTGCCACCTGGCGGCCTCGGCACGAAACTAGACGCAATGTACGACTTTCACACCCAGCGCGGCATCAAACCGCAGCGCGGCCAGGGCAGGCACGATGCCAATGGCAGCGTTATTCGGTGGTGCTTCGCAGACGCCAGTTTGGCCGTAGCATTTGCAAATAAGTTCAAGGCCTAGTGAAGTAGCTCACCCGGCGCCGTCCTGACCACATGGTAATCCTCATCAATGGGAGGATATTACCATGACAAACTACCAGACTTTACCAAAAGCCCCCGACCATCACTCGGATGCAGCCATCGCTTCGATTTGGGTTTTGATCCTGGCCGCAATCGTTGTGATCGAGATTGGATCGCTGCTGGTATCCCGTTCGATGTTGGCTGGCGTTATTTACTAGAAACTAAAACACCCGCGGTTGCCGCTGGAGCGTGCGGGTTCTTGACTTTGACCCACAACTTCGACGGCCCCGACCGACGCGCGATGACGTGCGGTCAAAACAAACAGCAGCGCCCGATTTCAATAGTGCCAGTGCCGATGATGCCAATGCCGGTGATAGTGCTGGTTCGGGACGTAGGCATATTCGCGGTGACCATACCGAGGCACGCCTGGGGGCTTCGCTCCGCTTGAGACTTGTCCGAAGCTATCGGTCTGAGAAGGCGGGTTCGGCCCGTAGTTTGGCATGCTTGCCGGGTCAAGCCATGATCGACTCGCTATCCAATGCGAAGGCATACACGCCTCCTCCCGTAGTGAAAGTAGGACTGGCGTAAAACCTTCATTCGACAGAAGCGGGCGCCTCTTCAAAGGGGGGGCGCCCGTGGCTTTTGATTAACGGGGTCTCACGATTGGACTGTCCGCTTTGGGTTGCCGGCTCAACCGATCGACGCAACACATGCCGAGTTGGTTGCCGGCCATGAGCAAACGTCGGCAGCGTCCTCAACCTCGGCAAACGGTTCTTGCCGTCGATATGGGTGTCAGCAAGGGCGCCGTCTCGAAGATCCGGAAAAGGCTTGCCGCGCGGCTGCTGCACCGCATTCAAAAATAATTTTTCATTCATTGGAAACACTGACGGGTTCCAGACCCTACAGTTAGGAGGACTACTTTGCCCGAAGCCAAGCCAATCATTCACGCCATGACCGCCGCCAATGGTTTATGAATTCGACCGCCGGCTGCGTCAGGATGGCCGATCGCTCGCGATGCGCCGAAAGGTCATCACCAACCTGAAAACCATGCTCACGTTCGCTCAAAAGCTTCCGCTGGTCGCTCAGAACGTCGCCAGAGGCGTGAAGATCAAGAACGATGACCGCGAAATCACAGGCGGTCCCCTGCGGGCTGGCGTCGATTTCCCCACGATGGCCGAACTAAACATCCTGATCGACAATTCCACCGAACGCTGGCGCCCATTCATCATCAGCGCGATATTCACCGGAATGCGCCTTAGCGAATTACGCGGGCTA
The DNA here is from genome assembly GCA_963815055.1 of uncultured Alphaproteobacteria bacterium. Taxonomy (GTDB): domain Bacteria; phylum Pseudomonadota; class Alphaproteobacteria; order Rhizobiales; family Xanthobacteraceae; genus Pseudolabrys. The sequence goes on from CAWFEU010000003.1 coordinate 646,080, forward strand.
CCGTGGTCCGATGTGGACCTTGATGCCGGCATGATCCATATACGCCAACGGGCCGACGCCTGGGGCAACATCGGCCCCACGAAATCAAAAGCCGGTAAGCGCGATATCCCCCTCGCCCCGATCGTCGTCAACGCGCTCAAGCAATGGCGCGAAGATTGCCCCAAGGGCGAGCACAATCTCGTTTTCCCAAACGGCCAGGGCAACATCGAAACGATGGCGAACATTCACGCCCGCGTCTGGCAGCCCCTGCAATTTAAGTGCGGCCTGACCACCGACACGGGCAAGCTGGATGTCGAGGGCAAGCCCATCGTCGAGCACCGCTATGGTTTCCACATGCTTCGCCACGCCGCCGCAAGCCTGTTCATTGCCTATCTCGGCTGGACACCGAAGCGGCTACAGACCGTGATGGGTCACGCCAAAATCACCATGACATTCGATCTCTACGGCCACCTTTTCGAGAACGTAGAGGCCGACCGCGAGGACATGAAGAAGCTAGAAGCTGCGGTGCGCGCGGCATAGGAAGACAAAATGACGAAGATCATCAATCTACAAAACGTGCGCCGCAGTCTCATGTGGTGTGAAAACTTCGATCGCATCGAGCCGTTCTATGACGCGCTCCGCAATGCCGAGCCGGATGAGGCTCCGGTCACGCTTTTTCGGCTGGCTCGCAAACACCGGGACTGGAATATTGGGAAGCGCCGTGCCGTATTCGACGTACTGAGGCATGAAGCACACCAAGCCAAGGTCCCCGACGACGAAGCAGAAAAAATCATAAGTGCCGGCCTCTATAGGACTAAACGCACCGCTGCAGCCTAGCTGCGACAAGGATGCAACATGCGGCCAGAAAACGTAGCTATATCAACGGTCCATGACGGCTCGACTGGCTGCGCCTCATTCGCAGCGACAATATCGGCCCGCGGACCTTTCGTGATCTCGTCGCGCATTACGGCAGCGTGCGCGCAGCTCTCACAGCCTTGCCTGGCCTGGCGCGGCGCGGCGGCTCCGCACGGTCGCTGCGTATCTGCTCACCCCAGCAGGCCGAAGCGGAGTTGAAGGCAGCCCGCGCGGCGGGTGTCGAATTTTTCACGTTGGGCGAACCGGGTTATCCGGCGCGATTGCGAATGATTGACGACCCGCCACCGGTCGTCGCAATGCGTGGCAAGTTCGAAATTCTCCTGCGGCCGCTCGTTGCCATTGTCGGCTCCCGTAATGCCTCGGCGGCCGGTGTGAAATTCGCCGAACGCATGGCGCGCGATCTTGGCGATGCGGGTTATGCCGTTGTGTCGGGGCTCGCGCGCGGCATCGATGCCGCGGCGCATCGTGCAAGTCTCGCCACCGGAACGATTGCCGTGCTCGCCGGCGGGCACGCCCGGATCTATCCGGCGGACCATGTTGGCTTGCTCGAACAACTTCTCATCGACGGCGCGGCAATATCGGAAATGCCGCTGACGTGGGAACCGCGCGCGCATGACTTTCCCCGCCGCAATCGCATCATCTCGGGGCTTTCGGCCGGGGTGATTGTGGTGGAAGCCGCCCGGCGTTCAGGTTCGCTGATCACGGCGCGGCTTGCCGGCGAGCAAGGCCGCGAAGTCTTTGCGGTACCGGGCTCTCCCTCGACCCGCGCAACGAAGGCACCAACGGACTGCTCAAGCAAGGCGCGATACCAGTCACCGAGGCCGCCGACGTCATTGCGGTGATCGAGCCGATCCTCGGCCGCGACGTCACGATACCGTCCGCGCAGGAGCAGCCACAGCAACCGCTCGCACTGGCGGACACCGAGCCGGGCGAGGACGAGCGCGACCGCATTGCTTCTCTCCTTGGGCCGACGCCGGTTCTGATCGACGATCTGGTGCGGCTGTCGCGCGCATCGCCAACGATTGTGCGCACCGTGCTCCTGGAACTTGAGATCGCAGGACGGCTCACGCGCCATGGCGCAGGGTTGGTATCGCTTCTGTAACGTGCAATATGATTTCTTCCGCTGCATTTTCTTCCGGATCTTTCCATGATCGGCCGCCGCCTCTTTCTCATCGTGCTCCTGCTGACACTCCATGCGACGCCGTCGCACGCGCAGGACCAATCCTTCGCAGCGTTTGTAAATGCGCTGTGGCCCGATGCGCAGGCCAAGGGCGTGAGCCGCGTCATTTTCGATGCCGCCATGAAGGGAATTACCCCCGACCAACGCGTGATTGCCGCGACCAGGCGCCAGCCCGAATATGGAAAGCCGGTTGGCGATTATGTGAATGCTATCGTTTCGAATCGCCGCATCGCCGATGCGCAACTCAAGGCGCGCGAATGGGCCAAGACATTCGACGCTGTCGAAAAGAAATTTCAGGTCGAGCGCTGGGTGCTGCTCGCCTTATGGGGCATGGAATCCGATTTCGGCACCGAGAAAGACCGCTGGGACGTGTTCCGGTCGCTGGCTACGCTCGCTTATGTGAAATACCGCGACCCTTATTTCCGCAATGAATTGATCGTCGCGATGCGCGTCATGCAGGACAATCATTTTGCGCGCGAGAGGATGGTGAGCTCGTGGGCAGGCGCGATGGGCCAGACGCAATTCATGCCATCGAATTTCGTCGACTATGCCGTCGATTTTTCCGGCGACGGGCGCGCCGACATCTGGACCAATGTGCCCGACGTGCTCGGTTCCACGGCGAATTATCTCCACAAATGGAAATGGAATCCGGCGCTCCCCTGGGGTTTCGAAGTCACGGTGCCGAAAGACTTCGACTACATGCGCAGCCGCGCCACGTTTGCGGAATGGCAAAAACTCGGCGTCCGCCGTTCCGACGGCAAGCCGTTTCCGGAGGGCGGCCCTGGGACCCTGTTCTTCCCGAGCGGTGCGAGCGGTCCGGGTTTTGTCGTCACGGAAAACTTCGCCGTGTTGAAGGAATACAACAACTCGGACGCCTACGCGATCGCCGTCGGCCACCTCGCCGACCGCATCCACGGCGGCGGATTGATCAAGGCAACCTGGCCGAAAGACGACCGCCAGCTTTCGCGCGACGCCCGCATCGCCCTTCAGAAAAAACTGTCGGCGCTCGGCTACAAAGTGAATGACTTCGAAGGTCACATCGATTTCGACCTGCGCGACAGCATCCGCAGCGAGCAAAAGAAGCTCGGCATGGTGCCCGACGGCAACCCGACGGCTGCGCTCCTGGAAAAGCTCGGGGTCAACGCCCGTTAGCCGCGGATGCTGCCAAATTATGGTAGCAATACCACTTGTTGCACGCTATGATTGCATCGAATGGTGGTCTCTTTCGCGCCCCATTTGGCTGGTCTGACACCGGTTCTTAACCCGCTCATTTGACACTGGGGGTCGCCTTCCCCATGTTCCGGGCCAATCATGCGGCCAATTCCGCCCTGATTCTTACGACTGCAGGCGGATAACCCACTGGATTTTCATGAATATTGTCGTAGTCGAGTCGCCGTCCAAGGCGAAGACAATCAATAAATACCTCGGCTCCGGCTACGAGGTCCTGGCTTCTTTTGGTCATATCCGCGACCTCCCCCCAAAGGATGGCTCGGTCGATCCGGACAATAATTTCCACATGCTCTGGGAAGTTGACGCCCGCTCGAACCAGCGCATGAACGATATTGCGCGCGCGCTCAAAGGCGCCGACAAGCTTATCCTCGCCACCGACCCGGATCGCGAAGGCGAAGCGATCTCCTGGCACGTGCTCGAGGTGCTGAAGGAAAAGAACGCGCTCAAGGACCAGAAGATCGAGCGCGTCGTCTTCAATGCCATCACCAAGCAGTCGGTGACGGAGGCGATGCAGCATCCGCGCGAGATCGACGGCGCGCTGGTCGATGCCTACCTCGCCCGCCGCGCACTGGATTATCTCGTCGGCTTCACGCTCTCGCCGGTGCTCTGGCGCAAGCTGCCGGGCGCCCGCTCCGCCGGCCGTGTGCAGTCGGTGGCGCTGCGTCTGGTCTGCGACCGCGAGCTCGAAATCGAAAAATTCGTCGCCAGGGAATATTGGTCGATCGTTGCCAAACTGGCGACCCCGCGTAACGAGGTCTTCGAAGCGCGCCTGGTCGGCGCCGACGGGCAGAAGATCCAGCGCCTCGACATCGGCTCGGGCGCCGAGGCCGAAGCCTTCACCCGTGATCTCGAAACCGCAAACTTCAAGATTACAAGCGTCGAGGCTAAGCCCGCGCGCCGTAATCCGCCGCCGCCCTTCACCACTTCGACGATGCAGCAGGAGGCCAGCCGCAAATTGGGCTTCGCCCCGGCGATCACCATGCGCCTTGCGCAGCGGCTCTATGAAGGCGTGGAGCTCGATGGCGAAACCACCGGGCTGATCACCTATATGCGAACCGATGGCATCGACATGGCGCCGGAGGCGATTGCCGACGTGCGCGCCATGCTGGGCCGCAACTACGGCAAGGAATATGTCCCGTCGGCGCCGCGCGAATATCACAACAAATCGAAGAACGCCCAGGAAGCGCACGAAGCCGTTCGCCCGACCAGCGCGAGCCGCACACCGGCGGAGGTCGGCAAATATGTCGATCGCGACCAGGCGCGGCTCTACGAATTGATCTGGAATTGCGCGGTCGCGAGCCAGATGGAATCCGCCGAACTCGAGCGCACCACCGTCGACATTATTGCCAAAGCCGGCTCGCGCAATATCGAACTGCGCGCATCCGGCCAGGTGGTGAAGTTCGACGGCTTTTTGACGCTCTATCAGGAAGGCCAGGACGAAACCTCCGAGGACGATGAATTGCGCCGCCTGCCGGCAATGTCGGAGGGTGAGACGCTCACCAAGCAGGCGATCGCGTCATCGCAGCATTTCACCGAGCCGCCGCCGCGCTTTTCAGAAGCTGCACTGGTCAAGCGCATGGAAGAGCTCGGTATCGGCCGGCCTTCGACCTACGCCTCCATTCTGCAGGTGCTGCAGGATCGCGGTTATGTCCGCATCGACAAGAAGCGCCTTATTCCGGAAGACAAAGGCCGCGTTGTCGTTGCCTTCCTGGAGAGCTTCTTCACACGCTACGTCGAATATGATTTCACGGCCGGCCTCGAGGAAAAGCTCGACGAAATTTCCGCCGGCACAATCGGACTGGCGCGCTGTGCTTGCCGAGTTCTGGGGTCAGTTCATCGGTGCCGTTAACGACATCAAGGAAGTGCGCAACCGTGTCGTGCTCGACGCGCTCAACGATCTGCTTGAGCCGCATATCTTTCCCGAGCACGCCGATGGCACGCCACGCCGGCAATGCCCGCAATGCAATGCCGGCCAGCTTTCGCTGAAGACCGGACGCTTCGGCGCCTTCGTCGGTTGCTCTAACTATCCCGACTGCAACTTTACACGACAAATCACGCCCAACGCCGACGGCGTTCAGGGCAAGAAAGTCCTCGGCGAAGATCCGGTCTCCGGTCTTGAAGTGACATTGCGCGGTGGCCGCTTCGGGCCCTATTTGCAGCTTGGCGAGCAAATAAAGCCGCCGAAGCCGAAGAAGGGCGAAAAGAAACAGGAAGTCGAGAAGCCGAAACGCGCCAGCGTTCCGAAAGGCGTTTCGCCCGACGACATCGATCTCGAAAAGGCGCTCGGATTGCTCGCGCTGCCGCGCGAAGTCGGATTGTCGCCCGAAGACGGCGAGCCAATCCTCGCCGGCATGGGGCGCTTCGGTCCCTACGTCAAACACGGCAAGACCTACGCGAGCCTTGAGGAAGGCGACGACGTCCTCACCGTCGGTCTCAACCGCGCGGTCACATTGATCGCGGAGAAGAAAGCCAACCCGAAGAAAGGCCGTCGCTTCGGCGCCGATCCTGGCAAGGTCCTGGGTGAACATCCGGACAAAGGCGGCCCGGTTGTCGTGAAGAACGGGCGCTATGGCCCTTACGTGAGCCACAATGGAATCAACGCGACCATCACCGGCGACAAGACACCGGAGACGATTACGTTGACTGAAGCTGTCGTCCTTCTCGACGCGCGTGCCGAACAGCTCGGCTCGCAGCCGCGGCGTGCCGCCGGCCGCAAGAAAGCGGGCGCGCCATCGGAGGCACCGAAGGGCCGCAAGAAGAAGGCCGCCGATGCGGGCGATACGGCCGAGAAAAGCACCAAGCCGCGCAAGAAGCCGTCAAAAAAGGCCGGCAAAATCACCGCCGCCGAATAGCTGGCGAAGCTCAGTTTCGACCATTACATTTCATTCAATCGCGCCCCATTATGGGCGCATGACCTTGTCCGAAAACCGCCCGCCGGTTTTCGGGATCATGCGCGCGGCGCAGGATTCCTGTTTTGAAAACCCAATCCAAGAAAACACCCTCCCTTCCCTCCAAGGCTGACATCCTCGCCTTTATCGGAAACAAGCCGGGCAAAGTTGGCACCCGCGAGATCGCCCGCGCCTTCGGCCTGAAAAATGCCCTGCGGGCCGACCTCAAGCGGATGCTGCGCGAACTCGCCGACGAAGGTTCGATCGAGAAACGCCGCAAGAAGCTGCATCATCCCGGCGTCCTGCCCTCGACAGTGCTCGCCGATGTGATCGCGCGCGACAGCGACGGCGACCTTATTGCCACCCCCGACGAATGGGACGAGGACGCCCATGGGCCTGCGCCGAAAATCAGGATTCATGTGCCGCGCAAGATGCGGCCCGGCGAAGCCGCCGGCATCGGCGACCGCATACTGCTGCGTGTTGAAGAAACGGAAGAAGAAGACGGAATTCGTCATCGCGGCCGCGTCATCAAAATCATCGACCATCCCAAGCATCGCGTACTCGGGATATTCCGCGGACATCCGCACGGCGGCGGGCGGTTGGAGCCGGTCGACAAGAAGATGCTGGGCAAGGAACTCGCGATCCCCGCCGGCGCAACCGCGGACGCACAAGATGGCGACCTGATCGCGGTCGAAACCTCGCGCGCGCCGCGGCTCGGATTGCCGACTGCGCGCGTGGTCGAGCGCCTCGGCTCGCTTCGATCGGAGCGTGCGGTGAGCCTGATCGCGATCCACACTCACGGCATTCCGTCGGTATTTCGCCGCGAGACGCAACAGGAAGCGGATGCCGCAAAGCCAGCCACCTTGCAGGGCCGCGAGGACTGGCGGCACGTGTCGTTCGTCACCATCGACCCGCCCGATGCCAAGGATCATGACGATGCCGTCCAGGCTGAGCCTGATCCCGCTTCGAACAACCGCGGCGGATTTATCGTCAACGTAGCCATCGCCGACGTCGCCCACTACGTAAAGACCGGGTCGGCCCTCGACCGCGAAGCTCTTGTGCGCGGCAATTCGGTTTATTTTCCCGATCGCGTTGTGCCCATGCTGCCCGAGCGCATATCGAACGACCTCTGCTCGCTGCGTCCGCGCGAGGACCGCGCCGCGCTCGCGGTGCGCATGATCATCGGCGCCGACGGCCGCAAGCGCTCCCACAGCTTTCACCGCATCATGATGCGATCAGCGGCGAAGTTGTCTTACGAGCAAGCGCAGCTCGCGATCGGTGGCCGCACCGATGAGGACACCGAGGTGCTGGTCAAGCCGGTGCTCGCGCCGCTTTACGCCGCCTATGAAACGATGGTGCGCGCGCGAACCGAACGCCAGCCGCTCGATCTCGATCTCCCCGAGCGTAAAATACTGCTGAAAGGCGACGGCACCGTCGACCGCGTGATCACTCCCGAACGGCTGGAAGCGCACCGGCTGATCGAGGAATTCATGATCATGGCCAACGTTGCCGCGGCCGAGACCCTCGAGAAGGCGCGCGTGCCATTGATCTACCGGGTGCACGACGAGCCCTCGATCGAAAAGGTCAATGCACTGCGCGAGTTCCTGGCAACGCTCGACATCCCCTTCGCCAAGGGTGGCGTGCTCAAGCCGGAAGCGTTCAATCGCATTCTCGCGCGCGTCAAAGGCCGAGACGCCGAGCAACTCGTCAACGATGTTGTGCTGCGCACGCAGGCGCAGGCGGAATATGCCGCGGAAAATTACGGCCATTTTGGATTGAATCTGCGCCGCTACGCGCACTTTACCTCGCCGATCCGCCGCTATGCCGATCTGATCGTGCATCGCGGGCTGATCCGTGTACTCAAGCTCGGCGGCGACGGCTTGCCGGAGGCGACCGACGCAAAAGCCCTGGCGGAGGTTTCCGCCCAGATATCGGCAACCGAACGCCGCGCCATGCTCGCCGAGCGGGAGACAAACGACCGGCTCATTGCGCATTTTCTGTCCGATCGCATCGGCGCGACGTTCGAGGGCCGAATTTCGGGCGTGCACCGCGCCGGCCTGTTCGTGAAGCTGCGTGAGACCGGCGCCGACGGCTTCGTGCCGGCGCGCACCATCGGTGACGAATATTTCCGCTATGACGAAAAGGGCCATGCCATGGTCGGGTCGCGCTCCGGCGAGACTTACCGGCTCGGCGACCGGGTGACCGTCAAGCTGGTGGAGGCAGCGCCGGTTGCCGGCGCGCTCCGTTTCGAGCTTTTGTCGGATGGCCGGGCCGGACGTTCCGGGCGCGGCACTCCCCGCAATACGCGACCGAATGACCGCTATATTCCAAACCGGCATCGCCGCAAGCAACGGAAGACATAATGACGAAAGACTTCGGAAAACTGATGTCCGAGCGCATGACGGCCGCGGAGCGCGACATGTCGTTTCCCGACAGCGAGCCGCGCGATGCAGCAACGTTGATGCTGATTGACCGGTCCGGACCCAAGCCGAAGGTTCTGCTCGGTCGCCGCCACGCCGGCCACAAGTTCATGCCGGGCAAGTTTGTCTTCCCTGGCGGCCGCATCGAACCGCTCGATCGCATGATGACTTCAGTGAGCGAGCTCCACCCCGACGCGCTCGGCAAACTGATGGAACGGGTGGCGCAGCCGAGCCTTGAGTTTGCGCGGGCATTTCCGCTCGCCGCGGTGCGCGAGACCGCCGAGGAAACCGGGCTTCTGCTTGGCGTGAAACGCGACCAGCCGCCGCAGGTCCCGGGTGAAATCTGGGATGAATTTGCCAAAGCCAATATCCACCCCGATCTCGGCCAGATCCATTTCATCGCGCGCGCCATTACGCCGCCGCGACGGCCGCGGCGTTTCGACACGCGCTTCCTGACCGCCGATGCATCGGCCATCGCGCACACGATCGAAGGAGTTGTCGGGCCGGATTCCGAGCTGGTGGAGCTCACCTGGGTGCCGATCGAGGAAGCCACGCAGCTCGACATGCCGACCATCACGGGCGTTGTGCTCGAGGAGTTGCTGGCGCGCGTCGAGGCCGGCTTGGGACATGACCTGCCGGTACCGTTCTATTTCATGGTCGACCGTATATTCCGTCGGGAACTGCTGTAATTGTCGAATAACAGCGCATTTCTTGACTTTTGCCCCTTCGGCGCTAGGTTCCGCGCCAAAGGCACCTCGCCGCCGCACGTTGAAATTTAAGGGATAATTCCATGGCCAAAGCCGTCAGCCTCAAGATCAAACTCGTCTCCAGCGCCGGAACCGGCCATTACTACGTGACCCGGAAGAATTCGCGCACGCAGACCGACAAGATGAAGAAGCGGAAATACGATCCGATCGCGAAGAAGCACGTCGAATATTCCGAGTTGAAGATCAAGTAGTCGCCGGAGGCATCAACGATGCTTCGCACATTGTTCATCGCGCTGGTGTCACTGTTGTCGCTTGCGCTGACTCCTGCGAGCGCGCTCGACAAGCATCGCCTCGCATTGCAGATCAGCGACGATGATCCGGCGAAGATGAACGCCGTACTCAATGTCGCGGCCAACGTGTCGAAATATTATTCGGACAAAGGCGAAGAGATCGAGATTCAGGTGGTCGCCTTCAATGCCGGCCTCAACATGCTGCGTCAGGACAAGTCGCCGGTGTTGACCAGGCTGAAATCCTTCAAGCAGGGCATGCCCAATGTTGCGTTCAAGGCTTGCGAGAACACGCTCGAAGCCATGACCCGCAAGGAAGGGAAAGAGCCGCCGCTGGTCGAAAACGCCGAGCGTGTGCCCGCGGGCGTTGTGACTTTGATGGAGCTCGGCGAAAAAGGCTGGACGATCGTCCGGCCGTAATTCAACCCATCCAGAGATAAATTCCGGCATTTGCATCTCGATTCCGGATCGCGCGCCGCTGCGCGCGTCCGGAATGACGGGAAGAGATGGTGGCCGGCCGAAGGCGGCGGCGTGAGGCCACCCGCACCACTCCCCGGCCGGCCTAACCCCACGGACCCAGGAGATGCGGCGGACCTGAGCACTCCGTAGGGTATTCGCATCGCGCGTCAAAGACGCGCGTAAACGCGCTTAAGGCGCGTCAAAGACGCGCGTAAACGCGCTTAAGGCGCGTCAAAGACGCGCGTAAACGCGCTTAAGGCGCGTCAAAGACGCGCGTGAACGCGCTTAAGGCACGTCGAAGCCACGCGTGAACGCGCTTAAGGCGCGTCAAAGACGCGCGTGAACGCGCTTAAGGCACGTCGAAGCCACGCGTGAACGCGGTTTAGACGCGTTGAAACCGGCGCTGACCATCCCTTTGCGCCGAATCAGTTAGGTCGTCGGTAAACGTAGACCAGTCGTCAAAGCCGACCAATGCGCTTGCTAAAGCTCTGATATGAACGGTTGTTAGCGGAGGCCGACTCTCTTTGCCGGCCGATCGACGCAACCTCAGGCCGCGTCCGGGACCACCCGATTACGGCCGTCGCGCTTGGCGCGATAGAGCGCCTGATCGGCGCGCTTGAGAATGGTCGCGGCGTTGTCGTCGACGCCGGACAGTGCAGCAATTCCGATGGAAATCGTCACCTCGAGGTGGCGGGCATCGTTCTGGATGGCAAACGGTTCGCTCGCAATGCGCCGGCGCAGCCGTTCCGCCACCGCCGTGGCGACCGCCATGTCAGTTTCCGGCATGACGATGACGAATTCCTCGCCGCCATAGCGGCAGGCAAGATCGATATTGCGTGTCGCCTTGCGGATGCGCAGTGCAAATTCGCGCAGCACGTCATCGCCGGCATCGTGGCCATAGCTGTCGTTAATCGCCTTGAAAAAATCGATGTCGAGCACCAGCACGGTAATCGGCTTGCCGCGTGCGGCCGACTGATCGACCAATGTGCCCAGGTGCGTCTCCATGTATCGGCGATTGAACAGCCCGGTCAGGCCATCGGTGATCGCGAGCTCGATCGACATTTGCATGTTGTCGCGCAGTCGCTCGGTATATCGCTTCTTCTTGATCTGGGTGCGCACGCGCGCGAGCATTTCGTTTTTGTCGATCGGCCGGGCTAGGTAGTCGTTCACGCCGATCTCGAGACCGCGCGCGAGCTTTGCCGTGCTGTCGGATTCAGCGAGCGCGAGAATTGGCAGGTTGCGCGTGCGCTCAAGCGAGCGGATCTGGCTGCACAGGCGGAGGCCGTCAAATTCCTGCAAATTGAGCGAGACGATCACCAGATCGTAGTTGTCTTCCGCCGATCGAAACAAGGCCTCATTCGGGTTGGTTTCCAGATCGACCTCATGTTCCGCCGACAGCGCCTTCACGATCCGCTCGTAGGAGCTTGCACGGTCATCGACGATGAGGACGCGTCCGCCGCGGCCGGTATCCAGCACCGCCTCGCGTTCGGGGCTCTGCAGGCCGATTTCCTTCGAGGTGACAGCGCGCATCCGCAGTTCGTCCGTCACCATTTTCAACCGCGCCAGCGAGCGCACGCGCGAGATCAACGCAATGTCGGTCACCGGCTTGGTAAGGAAATCGTCGGCACCGGCTTCCAGTCCGCGCACGCGATCGGAGGGTTGATCAAGCGCCGTGACCATCACAACCGGTATGTGGTGCGTGCGCGGGTTGGATTTCAGCTTGCGGCAGACTTCGAAGCCGTCCAGGTCCGGCATCATTACGTCGAGCAGAATTATGTCACACTCGGCCCGCTCGCACAGCGCCAGCGCATCGATGCCGTTGCTCGCCGTCGTCACGTCGAAATATTCAGCCGACAGCCGCGCCTCGAGCAGCTTCACATTCGCGGGCACGTCGTCGACGACCAGGACACGAGCGGTCATTGCTGCACCATCACGCCGCCCCGAGAAAATGACGGATGGTCTCGATGAATTTTCCCACCGAGATCGGCTTTGACAGATAGGCTTCGCATCCGCCCTCGCGGATCCGCTCTTCGTCGCCCTTCATGGCAAATGCCGTCACGGCCACCACCGGAATGGCCTTGAGCTCCGGATCGTCCTTCAGCCACTTGGTCACTTCGAGCCCCGACACTTCCGGCAACTGGATGTCCATCAGAATCAGATCCGGCCGGTGCTTGCGGGCAAGATCGAGCGCTTCGATCCCGTTGCGCGTGCCGACGGTTTGGTAACCATGTGCCTCGAGGAGATCGTGAAAGAGCTTCATGTTGAGCTCGTTGTCTTCCACGATCAGGACGGTCTTCGGCATACCCCTCCCCGCCCAATTGTCCCCAATGATGCGTACAAAGCGCGCTTGCGGCGTCGCCAGGTCATGCGCGCTCGGGCATGATGCACGGTAGTGGGGATATGTTACGGAAAGGCAAATTTGACCGATGAAGCAGGCCCCGCAGCTGACGCAAGAGCGAGCAGAAGCGCTGGCGATTCAGGCGCTTACCTTCATTGCCGGCGACAGCGAACGGCTGGGACGCTTCCTCGCGGTGACCGGGATCGGTCCGGCCGAGATTCGCGCCGCGGCGGCTGAACCGAGGTTTCTGGCAGGCGTGCTCGAATACATGGCTTCGGACGAGAGCCTCATCAGTGCCTTCGCGACCGAAGCCGGGCGCGACCCGGGCGACGTCGGCAAAGCCCGCGCGGCGCTGTCCGGGAACCCGTGGGAGCGCGAGCTGCCATGAGCTTCTGCCGCGATTGCCTGGCCGACACGCCGGCGGCCGCGCCGCGCTGTGCGGCTTGCGGCTCGCCGCGGCTCGCGCGCCATCCGGAGCTCGATACCCTGACCATCGCTCACGTCGATTGCGATGCCTTCTATGCGACGATCGAGAAACGCGACGATCCTTCGCTGGTCGACAAGCCGGTCATCGTCGGTGGCGGCAAGCGCGGCGTGGTTGCCGCCGCGTGCTATGTCGCGCGTACTTACGGAATCCGTTCGGCGATGCCGATGTTCGAGGCCAGGCGCCGCTGCCCGCATGCCGTCGTCGTCAAGCCGACGATGGCAAAATATGTTCAGGTCGGGCGCGAGGTCCGCAAGGCGATGTTTGCACTCACGCCGCTGGTCGAACCGCTGTCCATTGATGAAGCCTTTCTCGATCTTTCGGGGACGCAACGCCTGCATGGCATGAGCCCGGCGAAGGCGCTGGCGCGTTTTGCCGGCACTATCGAGCGCGACCTCGGCATCACGGTGTCGATCGGCCTGTCGGCCAACAAATTCCTGGCGAAGATCGCATCGGACCTCGACAAGCCACGCGGCTTCGCGGCGCTCGGTCAGGCGGAAGCCGCCGCATTTCTCTCAGGAAAGCCGGTCGGTTTCATCTACGGGGTTGGTGCTGTCAGCGCGGCCAAGCTCGCCGCCGACGGTTTTCGCACGGTCGCCGATCTGCAACGCGCGGACGAGCGCGACCTCATGCGGCGCTATGGCGAGGAAGGCGCGCGGCTTTGGCGGCTTGCCCGCGGCATCAATTCACGCGCGGTCGATCCTGAACGCGACACCAAAAGTGTTTCAGCGGAAACCACATTCGAACAGGACATCGGCGCGTTTCGTCCGCTTGAGCAATATTTGTGGGACCTGACCGAGCGCGTGTCGGCCCGGCTCAAGGCCAGTGGCCTTGCCGGCTCGACCGTGACGCTCAAGCTCAAGAGTGCCGATTTCAAGACGCGAACGCGCGCCCGGTCGCTGGGAAGCCGAACCCAGCTGGCCGCCCGCATTTTCGCCGCCGGGCGCGACCTGCTCGCCCATGGAGTGGACACGACGCGCTACCGCCTGATCGGCATAGGCGTGAGCAATCTGGAGGAGGTCGAGGGCAACGACTTTGCCGATCTCATTGACCGCCGCGCGGCGGAAGCCGAACACGCCGTCGACAGGCTACGCTCGAAGTTTGGCCGCAACGCTGTCGTAAAAGGCCTGGCGCTTGACGAGGAGCCGTCTGGCCCTACGGACACGGCTTCGCAGCTTTCAGTTCGAGCGAAGTCATCTCGCCGCTGATGGTGAAATCGGTGTAGTCGAGGATGAGCGCGCGCGATATGCCGTTTTCATAGAGCTCAAAGCCGATCGAATAGACCGGCGTCTGCTCGCCCATTTGTTCGGTCTTTTCGTCCTTTTTGTCGAAGTAGCTGATGGTCACCGGCCAGCGCGTCAGCTTTGCCAAAGCGGGCAATTTCGCCGTTGCATCGGTCGGCGTTTTTTCGCCCGGAGGTATCGCGCGGCCAATGACGGTGAGCGTGTTGTAGAGTTTTTCGCCAGTCTCGGAGCCGTCGTAGACCGGAAACTCCAGAACCGATTTTCCTTCGCGGGCGGCCGCAATAATGCGGCGCATGTGCTCGGTCGGAAACACGGCCCCGGCCGGCACCGTGAAGCTTTTCGCTTTCGGCTTGCTCAGGCTTACCGCGACTGTCTTCGCACTGCGCTCGGCATGGCCGTTCACGGCATCAGTCTGCCGCTCGTTGAACAGATTTTCCGAGTTGAACCGGAACTTCTTCGCCTCGCCGTCTTCCCACGTGGTGGACCGCAAATCGCTCAACGCCGCTTTACCTTCGCCCGAGTCGAGTTCAGAGACCTGGCGGAATTGCAGCTCGTAGCCCTCGCAGGCATTGCCGGAGAAATCATAGAGGATGCGTCCGCGCACCCCTTCGATGCCGCGGCTCCCGCGCGACTTGGACAGCTTGAGATCGTAGATCGCCCGATGCGGCGCCAGCAGGACCTGATCGGCGGGTGGCGCTGCCAAGGCAGGCCAAGCGGCGGCTGCACCGGCCGCGCCCACGGCGAGAATGGATAGAATCCAAAGGCGGGCGGCAATCGTGATGTTCATGAATTCGGGCCTTTCGGTCGCCCCATCGTTGCGACGCGCCACAGCAGAAAGGTGCAAGATCTGGGCAAGATAGAGGCCGCGGCAGATTCCGGCAACCATGACAGGAACCCAGCTTGCACCGTGGCCGTCAATCGGCCAAGGATCGCTCCGGTTGTGACGCAACGGAGGAAAGCATGGCTGGTTCAGTTGAAAAGAAGCTCGCGAGTTTGGGTGTCAGCCTGCCGACCCCCGCCAGCCCGGTTGCCAACTATGTGCCATTCGTCCGCAGCGGCAATTCGCTCGTCGTCTCCGGCCAGCTTTGCTTCGGCGTCGACGGCAAGCTCGTCGCGAAAGGCCAACTCGGCGGCAGTGTTTCCACAGAAGACGGGCAAAAGGCCGCGCGCGCCTGTGCAATCAATTTGCTGGCCCAACTCAAGGCCGCGCTTGGCGATCTAGACAACGTGGCGCGCGTCGTGCGCCTCGGCGGCTTCATCAATTCGGCACCAGGCTTTACCGACGGACCGAAGGTGATGAACGGCGCATCGGACCTCATGGTCGAAGCGTTCGGCGACAAGGGACGTCACGCGCGCAGCACCGTTGGCGTCGCGGCGCTCCCAGCCGACGCGGCGGTCGAAGTCGAAGGGCTGTTCGAAATAGCCGGCGGTTAATATCAAAAAAGCGGGAACGAGCTTCTGACACGAATTTGCGCAGACCAATTTAAGGCCCGATGCCCAACCTCGATTGGCTCACCGAGCGACCCTTCGCCCATCGCGGCCTGCACGACGCCGCGAATGGCGTGATCGAGAATACAGCCCCGGCCTTCACGGCGGCGATGGCCGGCGGATACGGCATCGAAACCGACCTGCAAATCAGCGCCGATGGCGAAGCCATGGTGCATCACGACGATGCGCTCGGCCGCCTGACCGAAGGAAGTGGCCGCCTCGCCGATCTGAGCGCTGCGGACATCAAGGCCGTGCGTTTCAAGGGAAGTGACACGCGTATCCTGACGCTTGGCGAGTTATGTGAGCTGGTGGCCGGGCGCGCGACACTACTGCTGGAGCTCAAAAGCCGATTTGACAGCGACCTGCGGCTGGCAAAGCGCGCCGCGGAACTTATTGCGCGCTATTCCGGCCGAGCGGCGATCATGTCGTTCGATCCGGACCTGATCGAGTCCGTCCGGACCGCCAATCCGGACCTGACGCGCGGTATCGTGGCCGAGCGCCACTATTCCGAGCCCGAATGGGACCGGTTGCCGCCCGCGCGCAAACAAAGCCTGGCCTGGCTCCTGCACGCACCTCGCAGCCGGCCGCAGTTTCTCGCCTATTCGGTGCGGGACTTGCCCGCCGCGCCTGCGCTGGTTGCGCGCGCGGTGTTCGGGCTGCCGCTGCTGACCTGGACGGTACGTAGTGAAGACAATCGCCGGCGCGCCGCACGCTTCGCCGACCAGATCATTTTCGAAGGCTGGCGGCCCTAGGTTGCAGCGAAAGACTGAGGAAATTCGAACGATTTAAGGCATAAAGTCAGGCTAGAAGCGGCGATCCAGATGACAGAAATAGAACTTCGCATCCGCATCGCTCAGTCACTCGCCAAGGTCCCGGCAGCGGCGTGGAACGGGTGCGCGGCCAATGATGGACCGGGCTCGATTAAAGCAATACATGAAATTAAACTAACATCTGAGGACGACTCGTCCCCGGAATTACACACACGAGGACAGGCTTATAACCCTTTTGTTTCTCACGAGTTTCTGTCCTCATTGGAGGCGTCCGGATCGGTCGGTGGCCGCACCGGCTGGCAACCTCGCCACCTGCTGGCGGAGGGCACCGACGGCACCCTGCTCGGCGCGGCGCCCTGCTATGTGAAGAGCCATTCGCGCGGCGAATACGTCTTCGACCATGGCTGGGCCGAAGCCTTCGAACGGGCCGGCGGCGACTACTATCCCAAGCTCCAAGTCGCGGTGCCGTTCACGCCAGTGACCGGACCGCGCCTGCTTACCCGCCCCGGCACGACAGCGGACGCCGTGCGCGGCGGGCTCGCCGAGGCCCTGGTCGAACTGACCTCCTCCAATGAGCTGTCGTCCGCACATGTCACATTTCTCACGGAGCCGGAGTGGCGCGCACTTGGTGCGCGTAATTTTCTGCAGCGGACCGACCAGCAATTCCATTGGGAAAACGGCGGCTACGGTTCTTTTGACGACTTCCTCGCGGCGCTTTCGTCACGCAAGCGCAAAACGATCCGCCGGGAGCGAAAAGAGGCGTTGAGTGCCGCCGGCATCGACGTCCGCTGGCTGAGCGGCAGCGACCTGACGGAGACGGTATGGGACGCTTTTTTCGCCTTTTACATGGAGACCGGCTCGCGAAAATGGGGCCGCCCCTACCTCACCCGCGAGTTCTTTTCCATTGTCGGTGAAAAAATGCACGACCGGGTCCTGCTCGTAATGGCCCGGCGCGCCGGCCGCTGGGTCGCGGGGGCCATTAATTTCATCGGGTCCGACACACTTTACGGCCGGAATTGGGGCGCAATCGAGCATCACCCGTTCCTGCATTTCGAGGTCTGCTACTACCAGGCCATCGAATACGCGATCGCGCACGGGTTGCGCTGGGTCGAGGCCGGCGCCCAGGGCGAGCACAAACTCGCGCGCGGCTACCTGCCCCACACCACCTATTCAGCGCATTTCATCGCCAATCCGGCGCTGCGCCGGGCGGTCGCCGAGTATCTCGCGCGCGAGCGCGCTTATGTACAAGCCGCAGCCGAAGAGCTTGCGGCGGCTGCGCCATTCCGTAAGGATTTGGTCGAACAAGATTAGGCAAGCGTCAGGGCCGGGCATAGCCGTTCGAAGAATGGCGTTTTATAAAACGCCTATGTCCCGGCCATCCACGTCTTGCTTTGCTACACGGAAGACGTGGATGCCCGGCATAAAGCCGGGCATGACGAGAGAAGTTGAGGCCCCTAATGCCGAGCTACGATCCCAACAACATCTTCGCCAAAATCCTGCGCGGAGAATTGCCCTGCTACAAAGTCTATGAGGACGAAAAGACGCTCGCGTTCCTCGACATCATGCCGCGCGCGCCGGGTCACACCTTGGTGCTGCCGAAGGCCCCCGCCCGCAATATCCTCGACATCAGCGCCGACGACCTCGGGCATGTCGCAACCGTCGCGCAGAAGGTCGCCAAAGGAGCGACCAAGGCATTTTCCGCTGACGGCATCACCATCCAGCAGTTCAACGAGAACGCGGGCGGACAGGTCGTGTTCCACCTGCATCTGCACGTCATTCCGCGCAAGGCCGGCACTCCCATGAAACCGCCGGCCAGCGAGAAGGAAAAACCGGACGTGCTGGCGGAAAACGCCAAGAAGCTGGCGGCGGCCATCGCCGGCGGCTAGTGCATGAAGAGAAATCCGCCTGCCAGCAGCGCCAGTTCGCCGACTGCGACGCCAACGAACACCGATCGCTTCACGGCCAGGAAGGCGATGAAGCCGCACACCGCCGCAGTCACCCGCACCCATAACGGGATTGTATCGAGCGCGCCCGTCGAAAACAGGATCAGCTTGGCAATGACGCCGGCGAGGATCGCGGTCGCGACCGCGCGTGACCACACCACGACTTCGGAATCCTCGTCGAGTCCGCGCGCCAGCACCAGCCCGAGCACGCGCCAGATCTCGTTCGGCAGATAACCGACCAGGATCAGCACGACATACGGCCACAGCTCGTTCCAGACCGCGCTCATGCGGCGGCCTCGCGCAGGCGATGGACAATGTAGGCAAGTGTGCCGCCGCCGAAGCCCGTCCACATCAAATCGAACTGCACATGGTCTGCGGCCAGCGCGATCCCGACCACCAGGCCGAGCACCAGTGCCAGCCGATCCACCATCTGCCTCGCATTGCGCGCCGTCGACATCAGGAACGACATCGGCGTCAGGAACAGCAAGGCACCGGCCAGCAGCGGCGGTAATTCGCCCGCAAGGTAATAGCCGACGAAACCAAAACTTGCGGCCGTGCTCATATAGCCGACCGACAGCCCATTGCAGTATGCGATGCGCTGTTCGCGCGGCACCGCCGGCAACAGCCGCAGTGACTCCACCCACATGCTGACCGAGGTGAAATGCGTTGGCAGCAAAAGGTCACGCAGCCGCGTGCGCTCTCCGCGCAGCAAAGGCAGCAAGGCCACCACCATCGGGAACAGCCGGATTGCGCTCAGGGTCACGGCCAGCGCCACCTCGAGCAGCGGTGCGTTTGCGCCGAGCGCGGAGATCAGGATCACCTGCGCGGGGGCGGCCCACACAAGCACCGTGGACAAGGCGAGCCACGCCGAACCGACCCCAAAACTATGCGCCAACGCGCCGATGCCGACATAGGTCCCGGCCAGTACCAGGAAAAATGCCGAGGTCCACGCCTTCGTAACGCCGCTGAAAAAGGCCGCCGTCGAGGTTGGAAACTTCGTAGTGGACGACATGGGTGCCGCACACCTGTCTCATAGCGCCGGGACCCGCGCAACCGCGCGCGCCCGCATGTGCGCCCCGCAGAAATGCCAAGGCCGGGCACAAGGCCCAACCTTGTCGATCGCTGGTGCGAACGAAATCTAGACCTTGGCCAACGGCACTTTCGGCACCGAGCCACGCTTCGGTTTTGGCCGCGGTGGCCTGCGTTTGGCCTTCGGCCGCGCCGGCAGCTTTTCCGGCTTGGGCGTAACCGGACCGTCGAGGAACTGGAAGCCCAGCTTGTCGTGGCCTTCCTCGTCCTTGTCGACGATCACGCGGACATGCCCGCCATTCTTCAGGTGGCCGAACAGCACCTCGTCGGCCAGCGGCTTTTTGATGTGCTCCTGGATCACGCGCGCCATAGGCCGCGCGCCCATCAACTCATCATAGCCATTGGCAATCAGCCAGCGGCTGGCCTCGTCCGAAAGTTCGATCGTGACATTGCGGTCGCCGAGCTGGGCTTCAAGCTGGAGTACGAATTTCTCCACAACCTTGGCGATCACCTCCTGCGACAGGTGCGCAAAGGTGATCGTGGCATCGAGCCGGTTGCGGAATTCAGGCGCGAACATCTTGTTGATCGCTTCCTGATCGTCGCCTTCCCGCTTGCTGCGCGTAAAGCCATAGGCCTGCTTGGCGAGATCCGACGCGCCGGCATTCGTGGTCATGATCAGGATCACGTTGCGGAAGTCGACCGACTTGCCGTTGTGATCGGTGAGTTTGCCGTGGTCCATGACCTGCAGCAGCACGTTGAACAGGTCGGGGTGCGCTTTCTCGATTTCGTCGAGCAACAATACGCAATGCGGATGCTGATCGACGCCATCGGTCAACAGACCGCCCTGATCGAACCCGACATAGCCCGGAGGCGCGCCGATGAGACGCGAAACCGTGTGCCGCTCCATATATTCCGACATGTCGAAGCGGATCAGCTCGACGCCAAGCGAGACCGCAAGCTGTTTGGCGACTTCGGTCTTGCCGACGCCGGTAGGCCCGGAGAACAGGTAGCAGCCGATCGGCTTCTCCGGCTCGCGCAAGCCCGCGCGCGCCAACTTGATGGACGCCGAGAGCGCGTCGATCGCCTTGTCCTGTCCATAGACCACAGTCTTCAAGGTGTGCTCGAGATGCTGAAGCACCTCGGCATCGTCCTTGGACACGGTCTTTGGCGGAATCCGCGCCATGGTCGAAATCGTGGTCTCGATTTCCTTGATCCCGATGGTCTTCTTGCGGCGGCTTTCCGGCAACAGCATCTGTGCCGCGCCCAACTCGTCGATCACGTCGATCGCCTTGTCGGGCAATTTGCGATCGTGGATGTAGCGCGCCGACAATTCGACCGCCGCCTTGATCGCCTCGTTCGTATATTTGAGCTTGTGATACTCTTCGAAATACGGCTTGAGTCCTTTCAGGATTTCGATCGCGTCCGGCACCGACGGCTCATTGACGTCGATCTTCTGGAAGCGCCGCACCAGCGCGCGGTCCTTCTCGAAGTACTGGCGATATTCCTTGTAGGTCGTCGAGCCGATACAGCGGATCGTGCCGGAGGCCAGCGCAGGCTTGAGCAGGTTCGACGCATCCATTGCGCCGCCTGACGTCGCGCCGGCGCCGATCACGGTGTGAATTTCGTCGATGAACATGATCGCGCCGGGGTAAGCCTCGATCTCCTTGATCACCTGCTTGAGGCGCTCCTCGAAATCGCCGCGATAGCGCGTACCGGCCAGCAGGGTGCCCATGTCGAGCGCAAACACCGTCGCGCCCTTGAGCACGTCCGGTACATCGCCATGAATGATCCGTCGCGCCAGCCCTTCCGCAATCGCGGTCTTGCCGACGCCGGCTTCGCCGACGAACAGCGGATTGTTTTTTTGCCGCCGGCACAGGACCTGAATCGTGCGATTGATCTCGGCATCGCGGCCGATCAATGGATCGATCTTGCCGTCCTTGGCCTTCTTGTTGAGATTGACGCAGTAGGCCTCAAGCGCATCGCCCTTCTTCTTGGGTTCGTCGCCGCCCTTGGTGTCGGATTCTTCCTCAACACCACGTACAGGTCGCAACTCCGACAGACCCGGCCGCTTGGCGATGCCGTGGCTGATGTAGTTGACGGCGTCGTAGCGCGTCATGTCCTGCTCTTGCAGGAAATAGGCAGCGTGGCTCTCGCGCTCGGCAAAGATCGCCACCAGCACGTTGGCGCCGGTCACCTCCTCGCGTCCAGATGATTGCACGTGAATGACCGCCCGCTGGATCACGCGCTGGAAACCCGCCGTCGGCTTCGAATCTTCGGCGCCATCGGTGATCAGGTTTTCGAGCTCCAATTCAAGATAGGCAGTCAGACTGCGCCGCAGCTTGTCGAGGTCGACGTTGCAGGCGCGCATGACCGCCGAGGCATCCTGGTCGTCAATCAGGGCCAGAAGCAGATGCTCAAGCGTCGCATATTCGTGGTGCCGCTCGTTGGCGAGCGCAAGTGCACGATGGAGCGACTGTTCGAGACTGCGGGAAAATGTCGGCATTCAGATCTTCCAGTTCATTTGTATTGAGCGCTTCCGAATCTCACTTCTTTTCCATCACGCACTGCAAAGGATGCTGATGTTTGCGCGCAAAGTCCATCACCTGCGTCACCTTGGTCTCGGCAACTTCGTACGTATAGACGCCACATTCGCCGATCCCGTGATGATGCACATGCAACATAATTCTTGTGGCGGCTTCGTGGTCCCTGCCGAAAAATCGTTCCAGCACGTGCACGACGAATTCCATCGGCGTGTAGTCATCGTTGAGAATGAGGACGCGATACATGTTCGGCCGCTTGGTCTGCGGCTTGGTCTTGGTAATGACCGCGGTGCCAGGCCCGCCCGGCTCATTCTTGCGCTTGCGGTCGTCGTCCGCCATCCGCGGCGCAATGCCGCTCATCCAAGCCGGAGCGATCAGACGGATCTTTTGTTCTTGAGCGTTCATGGCAGGCCGTAGCAGTGATGACATCCCTTGACGTTGCGCCATAGCCGCGCGCGCGTGGCCATGCACCATCATAGTGACGCATGGACAGTAATTCCAAGCCGACAATTCGCACGAGGGTGCCCCGTTCCGGGACAAAAGGCCCATACTTTCGGCGTTTTGCACGCCAAACCCAGATAGCTATTGCTTAAACGATCGCAACCCGTTTGCGGGCAAATTGAAGCGACTTTCCCCCAAATTCGCGCTGTCCTTCTCACGTTTTCTCAAGGCGGGTACCCCCATATGGAGGAACTCTGGTCGTAGGTAGTTTCCACAATATTGGGTGAACCCGCATGTTAGCCCGCTTTCTCGACAACACCCGGGGCGGTGTAGCCCCCCTCGCCGCCGTCGTTGCCCTCCCGCTCATGATCGGCGTTGGCGTTGCCATGGACTATTCGAAGGTGAACGCCGCCCGTTCGGCGTTCCAGGTCGCCCTCGATTCAACCGCATTGATGCTCTCGAAAGATGCGGCGATGGAATCGAGCGACCAACTCCAAACCGAGGCCACAAGTACCTTCAACGCGCTGTTCAGCCATCCGGACGTGGTCCCGGCATCCGTACACGTCACGCCGAGCTTCACAACGTCGGGCGGATCAACACTGACGCTGTCCGGCACGGCCACCGTCAATACTAGCTTCATCAGCGTCATTGCCAGCACGGTCAACATTTCGGCAACGTCGGTGTCGACCTGGGGCAATACGCGGCTGCGCGTGGCGCTCGTCCTTGACAACACCGGATCAATGACCGATTCCGACAAGATCGGCGCCCTCAAGACCGCCTCGCATAATTTGCTCACACAGTTGCAGGCGGCGGCCGTTCATCCGGAAGACGTCTATGTTTCGATCGTTCCGTTCGTGAAGGACGTGAACGTGGGCCCATCCAACTACAATCAGCCTTGGGTGCGCTGGGATCTCTGGGAAGAGGTCAACGGCAACTGCAGCAATACAACCTATAAAAACAGGACAAGCTGCGTCTCGCACACCAAGGTCTGGACGCCCAACGCGCACGACACCTGGAATGGCTGCGTCACCGACCGCGACCAAAATTTTGATACGACAAACGACGCCCCGGTCGCAGGAGCCACATTGTATCCGGCGGAGCAATATTCATCTTGCCCGTCGGCATCCGTGCTGGGGTTGAGCAACAACTGGACTGCGCTCAACGCCTCCATCGACACCATGACGGCGGCCGGTAACACCAACCAGGCGATCGGCTTGCAGCTCGGTTGGCAAACCCTGACGGCCGCGCCGTTCACGGTTCCGCCGATCGATACCGACTTCAAATATCAGACGGTCATTATTCTCTTGACCGACGGTCTCAATACCCAGGACCGCTGGTACTCGACCGCCTCTTCAATCGATACGCGCGAAAAGAAGACCTGCGACAACATCAAGGCCGCAGGCATTACTGTCTACACGGTGCAGGTCAACACCGGCAGCGACCCGACCTCGACGCTGCTGCAGAACTGCGCCACCGATGCCGGCAAGTTCTTCTTGCTGACGGAGGCCGGGCAGATGGTGACCACCTTCGGTCAGATCGGCACGTCGCTCTCGAAGCTGCGCCTGGCGATGTAACAATCGATCCCGCGGCGCTGAGGTGTCCCGACACGGGATGCTTCGGCGCCGCCGCTTTTTGTCTGGAGTGCGAGATTTCGCGTTTTCGGCCAACCGTACGTTAACGACGCCCATAATAAACTGCGTGGCATTCGCGGCATTCTCGGCAAATGACGTTTACCAACGAAGGCGCTGAAATGACGCGATTAAGTCCGGACCGACGCCGCAAAGTCTTACTGCTGGTGCCGGATTCGGTCCCTAACCGTACACCAGCCCTTTAACAGCGGGGCCTATCACGTAAGCCGGGTTCAACTCATTTATCGCTTGGTGGCGCCATGATGATCGCCTGGAAGAATCTTCGTCAGAAGTTGTCGGCCTTCGGGGCCGATCAACGGGGCAATATCGCCCTGACGTTCCTCCTCGTCGCATTGCCTGTTATCGCGTTCGTGGGCGCTGCGGTCGATTACAGCCGCGCCAACTCGGTCAAGGCCGCCATGCAGGCAGCGCTCGATTCGACCGCGCTGATGCTGTCGAAGGAAGCCTCAACCGACACTGAAACCCAGCTGAAGGACAATGCACTCAAGTATTTCAGCAAGCTGTTTGATCCCCCGCAGGTCACTGGCGCCAAGCTCGACGCGAGCAATATCCAGGTCAATGTGACCTACAATACGAGCGATAGCTCGCAGATTATTATTGATGCTTCGGTGCAGCTCCCGGCCGAGTTCGTCAAAGTTCTCGGCTTTGACAACTTCACGGTGAGGGCGAGCTCTACTGCAAAGTGGGGCATCACGCGGCTGCGTGTGGCGCTCGTGCTCGACAACACCGGGTCGATGGCCGATGCCGGCAAGATGGGCGCCCTGCAGACCGCAACCAATAAACTGCTCACCCAGTTAAAGAACGCCGTGACCGTCGACGGCGACGTCTATGTTTCCATCATTCCATTCGTGAAGGACGTGAACGTCGGCGCCTCGTCTTACAATGCGGACTGGGTTTACTGGGGCACCTCTTCGGTAGACAGCAATGTCAACAATCCTGCAGCCCCAATTCAGGACGCGACGGCCACCGACAACGTGTCATGGAATGCCACGAATGGCGTGTGCACGGACAGTGGGGGAACACCCCATAACAGCCAGAACACCCGAAGCAAATGCTTTGCCAACGTCGGCACCTGCAGCAACACGAACTACACGACGCAAAACAACTGCACCGGTAACGGGACCTGCAGCGTCGGTGGAACGACCTCGCAAAGCACCTGCGCCTCCAGCGGAACGTGCACCATCTCCGGGCAAAATTCCCAGAGCAGCTGCACTTCGTCAGGAACGTGCAGCATCTCTGGCCACAACACACAGAACAGCTGTTCTAACGCGGGAACGTGCAGTATCTCGGGCCAAACGACGCAAAACAACTGTCAGAACGCCGGCGTCTGTTCGAAGGCGCAGTACACGTCGAAAAATAATTGTAAAAATAACGGTGGCACATGGACCACGGGGGTCTGGACCTCGACGCCCGGCACCTGGACAGCAGGCGTATGGACGCCCGCGACCTTCACAGCCTTCGTGTGGACGCCCGGCACCTGGACGCCCAAAAACCACAACACCTGGAATGGTTGCGTGATGGACCGCGGCTATCCGGCCACTCCCAGCAGTTTGGGCGGTCAAAGCGGACCGGACACGACCTACAATTACGACACCAATGCCGCCTCGCCGGATCCGGTGACACCGCGCTGGTCGTCGCTCTACCCGGCAGAGCAATACAGTTCGTGCCCGCAGGCCATTAAGGGCCTGAGTTACGACTGGCCGGCCATGACAACACTGGTCAACAATATGTCCCCGGCCGGCAATACCAACCAGGCCATCGGATTGCAGCTGGGTTGGATGTCGCTCGTTGGCGGCGGGCCCTTCTCGGTGCCGCCACTGGATCAAGCCTATCAGTACACGCAGGTCATTATTCTGCTGACCGACGGTTTGAACACGCAGAACCGTTGGTACACCGATCAAAACTCGATCGACTCGCGCGAGCAGATAACCTGCGACAACATCAAGGCGCAGAAGATCCAACTGTACACCATCCAGGTCAACACGGGTGGCGATCCGACGTCGACGCTGCTGCAAAACTGCGCCACCAGTCCCAACATGTTCTACTTGCTGACGTCGGCGGACCAGGTGACGGCGACTTTCAACACGATCGGCACCAACCTGACCAAGCTGCGGGTTGCGTACTAAGATAGGAAAAACGACTGACGAGCGGGCAAATTTTTGCCCGCTCGTTTCATTTCAAGATCACTCCCGCCTGCGGCATTAGCGCGTTGCGTTCAAAGGCTGGGAGGTATTCCAGATTTGCCATTAACCACCTAGACCTCCGGCCTTGTTCAGTATCCCCTGCGGGGCGTACGCCGTGGTTGACGGCACCCGTTTTATTTTCGGCAATCGATTATCTGCTGACTCAAGCTCAAGTCGTACGACAGCGCCTGGGCCCGATGGCTGTCAGTCAAATCAAATGTGGAAACTCATCGCCCGTCCCAGGAGACGCACGCGAGCGTGGCTTCGGCTCATGCGCGCTCGGCGCGGCAATGTCGCTATTACGTTCGCTTTCTCGCTGATCCCGCTGCTCGCCTTGGTCGGTGCGGCCGTCGATTTGAGCCGCGCCAATTCGGTCAGAACGTCGCTGCAACTGGCGGTCGACTCGACCGCCCTCATGATGTCGAAAAAGGCGGCAAACGCCTCCAGCGATGAAATGAAGGGGCTGGTGGAAACCTATTTTGCCGGACTTTTCAAACGGCCAGATGCGAGCAATACCAAAGTCAGCGCCGCTTATTCGGCGACCGCCGGCTCCCAGATCGTGATCTCCGCGTCTACCGATATGGACACGGAGTTCATGCATATCCTCGGCTTCAAAACGATAAACCTCACCGCGACATCCACAGCCAAATGGGGCGCGTCGCGGCTGCGCGTGGCGCTGGTGCTCGACACCACCGGATCGATGGCCAGCGATGGCAAGATCAATGCGCTGATAACCGCCACGAAAAATCTGCTGAGCCAGCTGCAATCCGCCGCGTCCGTCGACGGCGACGTTTATGTGTCGATTATCCCGTTCGCCAAGGATGTGAGGATCGAAAACAACTACAACTCGAGCTGGAACGACTGGATCTACTGGGACAACCAGGCAAAATCCGACCCGAACTCCTGGGATGCGACCCACGGCAAATGCAACACGTCAGGCAGCGTCCTCACCAGAAACAATTGCGTCAGTAGTTGTTCGCTTTCGAACTATACGACGCAGAGCACCTGCACGGCCGCGGGCACCTGTTCGATATCAGGCAATTCGACGCAATCGAGCTGTACGAATGCGGGCACCTGCTCGATTTCGGGCAAGAACAGCCAGGGCACATGTACCTCTGCCGGCACCTGCTCGATTTCAGGCTACTCATCCCGTTCCGCGTGCACCGCGGCAGGAGTTTGCTCGCTGTCGCAGTGGACGACGCAAAGCAAATGTAGCCAGAAAGGCGGAATTTGGACCTTCGGCGTCTGGACTGCGGGAGTATGGACTGCGGGTGTGTGGACGCCGGGCGTCTGGACGGCGGCGGTATGGACGCCCGACCTTCTATCGCGCAAAAGCTGGTCAGGCTGCACAACTGACCGTGGGCCGCTTCCTCCCACGAAACCTCCATCCGGCGGCAATGCATACGATCAAACCGTCAAGCCGGCGAGCCTGAACGACGACAATTCCAGATTTCCACCGGACGACAAGGTCACATGCCCTCCGGCGATGATGGAGCTCAGTTACAATTGGTCGGCAATGAAATCGCTGGTTGACAGCCTGGGCACAAACGGCAGCACCAACCAACCCATCGGACTTGTTTGGGGGTGGCAATCGCTCGCCGGTGGCGGGCCATTCACCGCGCCGCCGAAGACTGCCGGCTATCAATATGTCGATGCCATCATTCTGCTGTCCGACGGGTTGAATACGCAGAACCGCTGGGACGGCGACGGATCGCGCACCAGTACCGCTGTCGACGCACGCATGCGCGACTAAGCGGAAACGGGACCTGCGCGAATATCAACGCCGCCAACATCAATCTCTACACGATCCAGGTCAACACCGGCGGCGATCCGACCTCGACGCTTCTCAGGAACTGCGCGGGCACAGCGCCAACCGATACCATCGCACGGAAGTTTCCGGATCCGAGCAAGTTCTCACTCCTGACCTCGGCCGATCAGATCATCACAACGTTCGACATGATCGGGACGGAGCTGACGAAATTGCGTATCGCGCAATAACGCAGGACAAACAAAAAGCCCGGCGACAAGCCGGGCTTTGTACTCCAACGCATAAGCGAACTTACGCTACACTACCGACAAACAACGCAACGCGACTTATTTTGTCTTCGCGATGATGGTTTCGAACGGCTTGTAGGTCTCTTTGGCGAGATCGGCATACAGTTCGCCGATCTTGGAAGCCTTCGCCACGAAGCCTTCGTAGGCGGTCTTGGCGTATTCGGTCTGCACTTCGATAGCCTTGTCGAGCGACTTGACGCCGAACAGCTTCTCGAGGGCTGCAGTGCCGTCCTCGAAGGCCTTCTTTGAATAGTCCGCAACCTCGACCGCAATCGCCTGCGTGCCCTTCGACAGAGCGCCCATGGCTTTCAGGGTGACATCGACGTTGTCCTTGCTGACCTGTTGCAGGTCCTCGAAATTCTTGACCATTGGATCCCTTCCCGGCCCGCTAAGCGGTGCCAATGTGCTGAAATTTGAACCCCGGCCTCTCCCGGGAATGAAACTAACTTATATTGCACTGCACAAAAAGTCAAGCAAAAATATCGCAGTGCAAAAATCCCTTTAAAATCCGGGGGATTGCCTTAATAATTTGTAAACCGCGTTCTCCTACCGTCATAAATTATCGCGACGCCGGCAGGCTACAAAATGGCCACGATAACGGCTTAGGGGACCGCCACCACAAAACGGGGTTTGGGGAGAGCGAATGCCGCGTGGGGGAGTTTTTGGCCGTCGTGGCCTGCACTGGGGCATCCTGGCCCTGATGGTTGTGTTGGCCGTTGCCTCCCTGGCCGACAGCGCCGACGCCCGCCGGCATTTGCGGGCCCGCTCGGATAGCGGTGAAAGCTACAATCCGTCCTACGCTTCGATCGTGGTCGATGTGAATTCCGGCGCGGTGATGCAGTCGAGCAATCCCGACAGCCCGCGCCATCCCGCCTCACTCACCAAAATCATGACCCTTTACCTGCTGTTCGAGCGCCTCGAGCAGGGCAAAATCACATTGAGCACCGACCTGCCGGTTTCGGCCCATGCGGCCGTGCAGGCTCCGTCCAAACTCGGGCTCAAGCTTGGCGATTCGATCCGCGTCGAGACCGCAATCCGAGCGATCGTCACAAAGTCGGCAAACGATGTGGCCGTTGTCATTGCGGAGGCGCTCGGCGGCGACGAGCCGAGCTTCGCCAAATTGATGACCGCGAAGGCGCGCGCGCTCGGCATGACGCAAACGATCTACCGCAATGCCTCCGGCCTGCCCGACGAACAGCAGATCACCACGGCACGCGATCAGGCGACCCTTGGGCGGGCGATCCAGGATCGCTTCCCGAACTACTATCGCTATTTCGCCACGCGCACGTTCGACTATCGCGGCAATTCGATCCGCAACCACAACCATCTGCTCGGCACGGTCGACGGCGTTGACGGCATCAAGACCGGGTACATTCACGAATCCGGATTCAACATCGTCACCTCGGTACGCCGCGCCAATCATCATATCATTGCGGTTGTTTTTGGCGGCCGAACAGCCAGCGCCCGCGATGCGCGCGTGCTTGGCCTGATCGAAAGCAACATCAACGTCGCCGCGGTCAAACGAACGGCTCCGCAAATCGTCGAAGGATGGGAAACCGCCCAAGCTGCTAAAGATACCGCGCGCAAAGACATCAAGGAGATCAAGGACAGCAAGGACGACGACCGCACAGGCTCGGCGCCGGTGCGTGTCGCCTCGGCGACCCCTGCTTCGGTGGCTGCCGATGCGCCTGCGCCCGGATCCACTGAACCGATCAAGCCGAATGCGGTGAAAACCGTCATTGTCCACCCAGGCAGCATGCAGACGGCATCTCTGTCGCCGCTGCCGTCCGACAACCGGCAGCTAACTCCGGCCCCCGCGGTCGCCGGTGCGGCGAACATCACCACGATCAACACTGTGAAAAGTGATTCGACACCTCCGCAGCTGCCGCCGCCCGAGCTGCCACCGCCGCAGTCACCACCACCGCAGCTATCCGCGCCGCAATCACCATCACCTCAGCTGTCTGCGGC
Source organism: uncultured Alphaproteobacteria bacterium (assembly GCA_963815055.1). Lineage (GTDB taxonomy): Bacteria > Pseudomonadota > Alphaproteobacteria > Rhizobiales > Xanthobacteraceae > Pseudolabrys. Next base: position 676,238 of record CAWFEU010000003.1, read on the forward strand.
CGCACCACCGCCTGGAGCCAGACCCGGAATTCTCGGCACACTACCGGCGAAGGTCGCATCAGTGAGCAAGAGCGTTCCTGTGCCCGCCGCAGCTGCCGTCGAGCCCGTTGTTAAGCACAGCGGTTGGCTCGTACAGGTCGGTGCCTTTGACGACGAGAAAGATGCCAAGCAGCGCCTGGATCTGGCTCAAAGCAAAGCCAAGGACCTGCTCGGCCGCGCTGAACGGTTCACCGAAAAAACCACCAAAGGCGAAAAGACCATGTTCCGCGCCCGCTTTGCCGGACTGGAAAAGGGTCGGGCGGAAGCTGTTTGCAAACAACTTAAACGCAACGAAATTCCGTGCATGTTTCTCAAGAATTGATCGATAAAAATAATAGCCGGGATGCGTCAATACCAGGAGCCGCTGATGGTCAAGTTTGTGGAGTACATCAGCGATGGTTGCGAAGAAGGATTTCTTTGGCTTCATTGATTCGAGCCGCGAGATACGTCGACCCGCCTTGGTCGGGATGCATTTTCTTCATCAGCGTGCGATGCGCGCGGCCGATGTCGCCGGCGCTCGCACCGGGCTGCAGGCCAAGGATCTGATAGGCCTCCTGTTCCGACATTTTGCCGGTGCTCGTAGTGTGCCGCCCCGCTGTCGCGTCCGCCTGCGCGTGCTCACTCCAACCGGGATCCCGGCGGTCAAGATAAGCCACAAGTAGCGCGCGGCTTTCCTCGTCGATGTCGTTCAGCATCGCGACAAGTGTCTTTATGTCGAGATGCTCAAGCTCGGCGCCTTGATGGCGGCCTGCAAGCACGCGTCCACGCATCGCGCCGCTATCGTGATCTAGCTCCAGCTCGAAATAGGCCGAACGCACCCGTGACGTCTGCCCTCCGCTCTTCTGTGTGCGCGCTGAAAAACCGGCTGGTCCGAACGGGACCCACCCGAGCAGGCCGAACCCGAACAGGCCAAGCGGAACGGCAATGCCGATTTCACCGCGCAACCCGAGAAACACGCCAAGACCGAGCGCAAGCAGGCCGCCCCCAATTTTCGTGACGCGCGCGGCCACCTTCGGATCAACTTTGGAAATAACGCTGAGCGCCCACAAGACGAGCACCAGCGCCAGCAAACCGAAGATGAGTGCCGGCATGGCTATTTCAACTGGGCCAATAGATGCTGCGCTGCAGACGAGCGCTTCGCCGATAAATCGGCAAGAGCCTTGATGCCGCCTGCCGCATAGGCGGCAACCGCACGCAGCAGTTCGCCAAGCTGATGGGCCGATCCAGCATCAAAGCGGCAATAGGCGCCATGCGATAGCCGCGCAATTTCGCGGTAGGCATTTTCCGCGACAGGATCATCGCCTTCCTGGAACATGAAAGTCCGCACGCCAAGCAGCCCCAGTTCTCCGGCGGCCCGGCAAAGATCGTCGATTGGCTCTTCCATGGCATCGCCAACGAATACCAGCGCCTGCACGCGTTGGCGTGCGTACTCCTGCCGGGCATGACTTAAAACCTTGCCAATCTGTGTCTGCCCTCCCCGGCAGTCGATGCGCGACATCAGTTCGGCCAGTCGTTCGCTGCCGGCAACCCAACCTGAGGCGCGGCATTCGCTCAGGCCCCGGAAATAAACGAGCTGGATATCGAGTCCGCCGATGCTTGCAGCTTCGCGAAACATATCGGCCTGCAATGCACAGGCCGAGTCCCATGTCGGTTGCCGGCTCATCGTGGCATCGAGCGCGAAAATCAGCCGGCCGCGCGTCCCCGGCGTTGTCGATGGCCCCAAAGCGCGAACGCGCTCGACGAAAGCCTCGATTTCCGGTTTCGACGAGACCGGCGCCGGCGTCTGGTGTGGGGCCTTGCTCATGGAAAAATTCTACACTCAAATTTCATTGGACGCGCGACTTCGACGGCTACCTGCCATCAGGTGGCGATTTTCGCGCCCGTATTCAAGCTTAGCGGATTCTACAAGATAATATCGTGGACCTGCAGCGGCTGGTCCATGACCGAATACCATTCCGCGCGTGCGGCAGCCCGCCGCTTGCCATTCTCGGACAGCGGAAGATTCAGCGAATTGAGAAGCGTGACAACTTCTTCCCGCGCCGTCAGATGCGACAGGCTCGGCCGCATACCGAGCGTTTCCTCATCGAGATCATCAAGTGCGGTCAGCCCGCGCGGGAAGAACTCACGATAGACCACGCGCTCGGCAAATCCTTCGACACACCGGAAGCCCATGCGCTTCGACAACTCATTGATGCCGTCGCCGACCAGGCGTTTGTTGCGCGAGGAAAGAGTTGATAGTCGATTACGGACCACAATCCAGTCCGTCAGCCGGCCGTCGACGAGGCGCCGCTGCCGGCGTGCTTCGCGCACCATTTCCGCATAGTGACTTTCGCCGGTCACGCTGAAATTGGTCGGGTCCAGCGTCGCCAGTACATCAAAATCAAGAAAGCTGTCATTGAGCGGCGTCACCAGCGTGTCGGCCATCGAGTGCGCAAGCCGCATCAAATATGTATCGGCGCCGGGGGTATCGATCACGACCACGTCGTGGCTGTGCTCGATCGCGCTGATCGCCGCGGAGAAATTGGCGAACTCTTCCGCTTCATTCGCCTCGAGCGAATTGCCCTCGGCGCGCGCGATGCAATAGTGCGTCGGCAGTTCGAGTGGAACGCGCGCGCGCGAAGCCCACGCGCGCCTATTGTCGATGTAATGTGTAAAACTCTGCTGACGGGAGTTGAGATCGATGGTGGCAACGCGTTGGCCTGCCTTCAGCAATGCGACGGCGATGTGCAACGCAGTGGTCGATTTGCCGGAGCCGCCTTTCTCGTTGCCGAGCACCACGACGTGCGCAGATTGGACGGTTTCCTCGATCGGTTGGATCAACATGCCGCCCCCTACGACCGGCAAATCTCAAGATATTAGTGTACTCTAGTCAAGTTAAACCCGACTTGATCACCAATTTGCTTGGCGCCCTTTGAGCCGCCTTGCTAGGCGTAGTCCGATTTTGCGAATTCGCCGACAAGGCTTCAAATTATGGCAGCCCGATTGAAAGTTGTGCGTACAGTTTCGTCGCTGCGGCGGATGCTGGAACTCTACCGGAAGTCCGGCGAGAGGATTGCGCTCGTGCCGACCATGGGCGCGTTGCATCGCGGCCACATGGCGCTTGTGCGAGAAGCGCGACAGCGCGCAAAGCGCGTCGTCGTCTCGATCTTTGTCAATCCAACGCAATTTGCGCCGCACGAGGATTTCGCAAGCTACCCGCGCAGCTTCGCCACAGATCTCAAAGCGTTGCGCGACGCCAAAGTCGATCTCGTTTGGGCGCCACGGGTGGAAGCAATGTATCCGGCCGGCTTTGCGACGCGGCTTGCCCCCGAAGGCGCCGCCAAAGTCGGCCTGGAAGACGAATTCAGGCCGCATTTTTTCGGCGGTGTGGCGACCGTCGTGGCCAAGCTTTTCACGCAAGTCTCACCCGATTTCGCATTTTTCGGCCAGAAGGACTATCAGCAACTCCGTGTCATCACGCAGATGGCAGCGGACCTCGACCTCCCGGTAAAGGTAATCGGAGTTCCGACAGTGCGAGAACCGGATGGCCTCGCGCTGTCCTCGCGCAACGTCTATCTCTCGGCGGGTGAGCGTGCAGTTGCACCCATGCTCTACCGCGTCCTCAAGGATTGCGGCGGCCGGATCAAAAGCGGCGAGAAGATTGAGCGCGTGCTGAAGGTTGGAAGGATTGAGATCGATCTCGCCGGATTTGTCCTCGACTACCTCGAGGCGCGCCATGCGCTGAATTTGATGCCCATCGCCTCGTCCAAAGACGGGCCAGTGCGGCTGTTGCTGGCCGCCAGGCTCGGCAAAACGCGGCTGATCGACAATATCGGGCTCTAGAGCAGGCCCAGTTCCTGCAACTCGCGCCGCATGGCCTCCGGCATTCTGGCCGCGCCGGGCGCGGCGCGCGAGAGGTCGCGCGGCGCCTCTTTCGCCTCAAGGTAGCGCCAGCCCTGGAACGCCGCGCGTGGTCTCGGCTCGACCAGCACGACTTTGCCGTCAAGGACGACGCGGCAGCGGCCGATTCCGTCCTTATCGGTAAAAGGCCGAATGTCCAGGATACGCTCACGGCATGCGACCTGGCCGCGGACCACCCAATACAGAGACCCACCGTCCGTTAGTTCCGCAGCGCGCTTGGGCACCATCCGGGTCGTATGGATGTGTTCGGCTTTTTGCCCGCGCCTTTTCTTCTCTTTCAGCTTTTGTTTGATCCAATCCTCGAGGTCGGCAACGGAATCACAGCCAACGCATAATTTGATGAGATGAAGCGGCATGCCTGGCTACTCGTCTGGCGCCGCGACAATGACCAAAACCTTGCCGCCTTCGGTGACCTGTGCATCCTGCGCAACCGCGATCTCAGTGACCGTGCCGTCGATCGGCGCAACCAATGTATGCTCCATCTTCATGGCCTCAATGACGGCGACACGCTGGCCGCGGGCGACGCGCGCGCCCTCCTCCACCAGCAGGGAAAGCACCTTGCCATGCATCGGCGCTCGCACAAGGCCGCTTTTGTCCTGATCCCCAGCCTCGTCAAGGGTTGCATCGCGCAGTGTGACTTTGGTCTGACGGCCATGCCGAAAGACGTAGACCGCATTTCTGTTCGCCACGGCCACGGCATCGGGGGCCGGCGGCTTACCGTCCACCGAAAGAACAAGCCCTTGCGGCCCGTAAACGACCTCCGCAACGAGTGTTTCGCCTTCAGCGGTCACCGGGAGGGCCAGCCTTCGTGCACCTGACAGTTGGAACGCATCCGCGGCATCCCAGGGCGATCTAGGCTCGTCGACGCCGCGCTCCTCGACATCATCGAGACGTGCCTCCTCCTGCGCCAAAAGTTCCCGCGCCCCAAGCGCTACGGCGGCGCGGTCGAGCGCCTGGGGCACAGCGCCGAGGCTGGGCAGGTTCTGGTCGATAAAACCGGTATCGAATTCACCCTTGCGGAAAGCCTTCGCCCGGCAAAGCTTCGCGAGGAAGCCAACATTGCTCCGGGGACCGATAACGATGGTCTCGTCGAGCGCGCCCGCCAATCGATCGAGGGCCTCATCGCAGTTTTTCCCATGGGCGATCAGCTTGGCGATCATCGGATCGTAAAACGGTGTTACGTCTCCACCGGCGTCAACGCCGCTATCGACGCGCACGCCATCGGATGTAGGGAATTCCAATGCGATAACCTGGCCAGTCGAGGGCAAGAAACCCCGCTCCGGATCCTCCGCGTAAAGCCGCGCCTCCACCGCATGTCCGTTGAATTTCACCTGCTCCTGCATCAGTGGGAGTTTTTCGCCGGAGGCAACGCGAAACTGCCATTCGACCAGATCGAGCCCCGTGACGGCCTCAGTGACGGGGTGCTCAACCTGCAGCCGCGTATTCATTTCCATGAACCAGTAACCGCCGGCCTTGAGGCCGCTCGAGCCGTCAGCGATAAACTCGACCGTGCCGGCACCCACATAACCAGCCGCTTTTGCTGCAGCGACAGCCGCGGCGCCCATTGTGGCGCGCAACTCTCCGCCCATGCCCGGCGCCGGCGCCTCCTCGAGAACCTTTTGATGGCGGCGTTGCAGCGAGCAATCGCGCTCTCCAAGGTGAATGGCATTGCCGTATTGATCGGCAAAGATTTGCAGTTCGATGTGGCGCGGACTGGATACGAATTTCTCGATGAGCACGCGTCCATCGCCGAATGATGCTTTGGCCTCTCGCTGGGCCCCTTCGAGCGCCGCATCGAAATCGGCATGGCGGTCAACGCGCCGCATGCCTTTGCCGCCCCCGCCGGCAACCGCCTTGATCAGGATTGGGTACCCAATCTCATATGCTTTTTGTTTGAGGAATTTTGGCTCCTGCATGTCCCCGTGATAGCCGGGCACGACCGGAACACCGACCTTCTCCATGATGGCTTTGGCGCGGTCCTTCAGACCCATAACGCGGATCGCCTCGACGGGCGGCCCGACAAAGGCAATGCCGGCATTGCGACAGGCCTGCGCAAATTCGGCATTTTCCGACAGGAACCCATAACCAGGATGAATACAGTCCGCATGGGTCGCTTTGGCGCAGGCGATGAGCTTGTCGATCGCCAGATAACTTTGCGCGGCGGCAGCCGGCCCAATCGCATGGGCTTCATCGCAGGTCCGCACGTGAAGCGCGTGCCGGTCCGCCTCCGAATAGACCGCAATGCTGCGCAGGCCCAACCGGCGCGCGGTTCGGGCAATGCGGCACGCAATCTCACCACGATTAGCGATCAGGACGGATCTGAACATGAGGGTCCGCGTTACGTCGGCGCCGATACTAGCGCGCGGGCGGGGTTGCCGCTTGGGCCTGTGGGCGCTTCGGAGGCACCGACGGCTTGCCGGCAGCGGCCTTGTCACCGGCCGCAGGCACCTGTCCGGTCGCGCCAGTCGCTTGCTGTTTCGGAGGCGGCGGTTCGGCATTCATGATGCTGACCGGCGGGATCGATGCGGACGACGGAAAGTCGTAACGCGGGTCAACCGGATGGCCGGTCGGGAGCCCTTCCGGGCCGGCAGTGGCAACGGGTGCGGGTACAGGAATGGCAGCTTGCGGCTGTCTGTCGGCGGCAGGCTCCTTCTTGCCCCAGTCAGCAGCATATCGGCCGACATAAGTATCAAACGCATGCACTTTCAGGTTTGCTTTGAGCGCTCCGGTATCCTGAAACATGCCAAAGGCAGCGCAGCGTTCGGCGGTGCAGCCGTCGCGCTCCGCCAGGACATGCGCGGCGATGCCATAACGGTCGAGTTCGATCGCGCGCCGTGTCCTTGCAAGCACGGCTTGGAGGTCGGGGCCGCCCCGCTGGGCCGCAGCAAATACATCGGACAGCAACGACAGGCGTGCGCCGACATAGGCGACCGCACTGGCGGTGCTTTGCGCATCGGCGAACACGGCTTTTTCGCAAGCGGTCTCGATCTGTTCGCCGGCAACCCCGTCGAGGCATGCCAGCGCCGAACCGGGAACCACGGCGCTCATAGTGAGCTGCGTGTAGCGCAAAAGCAGCGCGCGTTGCTCGGCCATCCGTTCATTGGTGGCCATGCGCTCAAGAACGCCGATCATGGCAATCGCAGCGACCGCGATCGCGGTCAGCGGAATGAGCAGCCGCGCGCCGCCGCCGCGCGCCGCACGCCGCGCCGCGATCACGATGATCACGACGAACAACGCCGCCAGTGCACCTGCCACGGAGGCCGGCAGCACCAGCGGCGTTGCAAGCAAGCTGCTTATGAACGCGCCATCAATACTTGGCATCGGCTCTCGATATGTTTGCGCATGGTCTTTTCGAAGCCGATTGTGGCTTCTTTAGACCGCGCGCTACTGGATCTTGGCTCCCGACACTTTTACCACATTGGCCCACTTTTCGATGTCCTTGTGCAGGTAGGCGTCGAATTCCTCGGGCGTCTTCACCAGCGGAATTGCACCCTGCTTGAGCCATGCTTCCTTGACATCGGGTCGATTGATGACCTTGTTGATGGCGGTGTTGAGGAAGGTGATGACGTCCTTGGGCGTTCCCTTCGGCGCCATTACGCCTATCCAAATTGTGGCCTCGTAGCCCGGAACAGTCTCAGCTACGGTTGGCAGATCGGGCGTCAGCGGATTGCGCTTTTCGCCGGTGGTGGCGAGGGCCCGCACCTGCCCGCCTTTGGCCAGTGCGGACATGGTGGTTACGGCATCAAACATCATCTGAACCGTGCCGGCGACCGTGCTGTTGCGCGCATCACCGGATGCTTTGTGCGGTACGTGCACGATGTCTGTATGGCTCATCGCCTTAAACAGCTCGCCTGCCATGTGATAGGGCGTGCCCGGGCCGGAGGACGCATAATTGAGCTTACCCGGTTCCTTCTGGGCCAATTCGATGAATTCCTTGACGGACTTGGCCGGAACGGATGGGTGAACCACCATCAACAGGTCGGAATAGTTGATCGTCGCGACCGGTACGAAATCGCGCATCAATTGGTAGGGCTTGTTTGGCAACAACAACTCGTTGGTCGTATGCGTGTTCGACATCACCAGCAGCGTGTAACCATCGGGCGCCGACTTTGCGACCGCATCTGTGCCGATCACGGAGCCGGCCCCCGGTCGATCTTCAACAACAAAGGACTGCTTGGTCTCCTCGCTCAGATGCTGCGCGAGGACTCGGGCATAAACGTCGGCGGGCCCGCCAGCCCCAAACGGAACAATCAATTTGACGGTGCGGCTTGGATAGGTCTGGGCCGCAGCTGGCCATGCCAGAAAAACCGGCAGTATGAATGTGACCAGACGCAAAAACGCGCGCATGAATTCTCTCCCTTATCGTTAACTTCTGCTTCGGTCGTTTATAACGCTGCAATTCTTTTGTTATTCCAGTTCGTCAGGACGCTAGGCTCCTCCGGCCGATTTGAAACCGGGCGCGAGGTCACTCGCAACCGCAAAAGCACCCTTTGCATCGACCGATGTCATAGCGACCGTCGTTTGCAAGTTAGTGACACCACCCCCGCTCCCCGCTGCCAGCAGCGCAGCCGCCATTTGCACGTCATTCGCCGCCTCGGCGATCGCCAGGAAATCGTATTCGCCGAACGTGAGGTAGCAACCCATCAAGCGTCCCCCTATTTTCGACAAAAGGCCCGCGATGGCGTCCGCGCGGTCCTCCGGCTTGACAATCATGCCTTTGATCGCATCGCGGGTATAACGCCCCTGTGTGATGTAAGTCGGCGTGCCCTGATCTCCTGCGGCATAACAAATGCGCGGTTCAGGGCATCATAGGATGTGGCCACGGCGAAACAGCGACCGCGAATGACAGGCCGTCATGCCCGGTCGAGCTGGCTTTCCTTCGCGACGCGCTCGAAGGCCTCACCGGAACTCTTGATCCGGTACTGGTAGTCGTCGCCTTCCGATGGCAGGAGCTTGACCACGATGTAGCTACCCGTCGCCGCAGTACGGCCGAACGTCGGCGATGTATAGTAGACCGTCTCACCGATCTGGTATTTGTGCGCGCGCACCGGAATTTCGTGAGCGGCCACCGGCTGCACCGGCGGACTCGACGTGCGGATCATTTTGACCGCCTTCGTCGCAGCCGCACTCGCCCGCGCCGGGCGGGTCGTTTTGCCGATTGGCAAACGAGCCGATTTCGATGCTTTTTTTCCCGCCGCACGCGCGGCTTTCTCGCTTTTCTTGTCGGTACGCGTGGCGGCCTTGCCGGACCGTCCCGCGGGTTTTGCTGAATGTCTGCTCATATATTCAATATAGCAGTAAATTTTGTTTGCGGGCAAAGTTTTTCAGGTCAGAACAGAAGCATTTTCAATAAGTTAGATCGCGTTTGGTAAGCGCACAAGGTTAACGCGAAGGCCTCGAAATCGGCAGCTCTACGCCACAATCGGGCATCAAAAGTCGCTCGCCGCCATGGAACAGCGTGAGGGCGATTGCGTTTTGTGCCTGGGGGGACGGAGAGTCATCATGCGCGTCCTTATCGGAATCATTCTTGGCGCCGTTCTGACCGTTGGCGGCGCCTATCTCTACAACTCCCATAACGCGCTTGCCGCAGCCGGTGCCCAGCGCCCGATGGTTAACTGGGATGTCGTCAATACGAAGTGGGACCATCTTACCGAACGCGCCCGCGCGGAATGGAACCGGCTGACGAGCTGACATCAGCGAAGCCGCTAATCTCCTCACGCTCGCCGACGCGCAACGCGTCGATAATTGTGCGGCGATTCATGCGGGTCCCGTCATCCCCTTCTATGAGAAGCGGAATGCGCCCTGTGCGCTCGACATGCCGCGCCCAAGACAACGCCTCATCAAGAGCGTTGAACTGCTTGAACAACAACTGCGATTTTTCAATCGGCGCAATTTCGGCCGATCCTTTCGGGCCGCTGTAGACTCGGTAGGTCATATAAGACCTCGTTTGGTTGCCCCCTACTGGCTCCCTGTCCCGGACAGCACTAGCCACGAGGACAACGCCGAAGTGTCTTTGCGGTTCGAAGGCCGATTTGCACACGGCGGCGGCATGCTATCGTCCGCTTCCGGAGGTGAGCCGTGCAAGCCGTCTATTATGAGCGCAATGGAACCGCCCGCGAGGTGTTGCGGGTTGGCGAAGTCGAAACCCCGCATGCCGGCGCAGGTGAAGTGCGCGTCAAGCTCGCGGCGTCAGGCGTCAACCCCTCAGACGTCAAATCGCGCCAGGGAACAACCCGGAAAATTGCTTACTCGCGGGTGATCCCGCACAGCGACGGGGCCGGCGTTATCGATGAAGTCGGCGCCGGCGTCAGCAAAAGTCGTATCGGCGAGCGCGTTTGGGTATGGAACGGCCAATGGAAGCGGCCATTTGGAACGGCCGCAGAATTTATTGTGTTACCCGCCGCGCTGGCGGTGACCCTCCCGGACAAAGCGAGTTTCGAAGCCGGTGCCTGTCTGGGCATCCCGGCCATGACCGCGGTCCACGCCGTCACGCTGGCGAACGTCACAAAAGGCATGACATTGTTTGTGTCCGGCGGTGCGGGCGCCGTCAGCCAATACGTCATTCAATTCGCCAAAGCCAAGGGCGCCACGATCGTCACGACCATTTCTTCGGTCGAGAAAGCCAAGGCCGCCGAAGAAGCTGGCGCGGACGTCATTATCGACTACAAACGTGAAAACGTTGGCGAGCGCGTGATGGACATCACCGGCAAGCGCGGTGTCGACGCCATCATTGAAATGGATCTCTCTGCCAACGCCAAACTCATCCCAGGCGTCCTGCGACCCAAGGGCAGCGTCATCATTTACGGGACGGGACCAGCGGCCGCTTTGCCGGCGGCGTTCTGTCTGGTCAATTCGATCCGCCTGCAGTTTTTTCTGGTCTATGATCTCGATGCCAATGAGCGCGAACGCGCTGTGTCCGCGATCGATAACGCGCTGAAAGCAGGCCAGCTCCTCAATCGGGTCGCGCACCCGACGTATCCGTTGGCCGATACAATGGCGGCGCACGAAGCGGTCGAGCGCGGTACGCTCGGAAATGTAATTGTAGTGAACGAGCGCTAGGCCGCCGGGGGCGCCACGTCAGCATCGGGAAAGCCGGCCGCATCGAGCGCCCGGCGCACCAATCCGGAGCTCTTGGCAACTTCAAGCAGCTCGCTCGCAATCTTCAATGCGACCGGACGGCCCTTTGGTACGGCTACGGCGATGCCGGTTTGCTGAAAATTACCCGACAGCACCCGCGCGCCGGGCAATTTGGGCAACAGGCCGGCGAACGAGTCATGTGACAGTGCAAAAGCATCGCCCTGCCCCTTGCTCGCCATCTCGGTCATCTGGTCGACACTGGGCACTTCTTCGACGCTTGCATTGGGAGCCGTTCGCCGCGCACTGCGCGCGGTCGTCGTGTTGGAAATAGCGACAATGCGGCGACCGGGCCGATTGACCTCCTCAATGCTTTTTATGGCGGAGCCTGCCGGCACCAGATACGTGCTTTCGATGAAGTAATAGGCAGGGCCGAAATCCACCCGCTTCGCGCGCTCCACATCCTGCGGCATAAAGGCAATGTCGCATTCGCCCTTGGCAACCGCTTCGGTCACCTGGCCCGAATTGTCGAAGACCTTCAATTCGAGCGGCAGTTTGAGCGCGGCGGCGAATCCACGAACCAGGTCGACGGTCACGCCCTTCACGTCTCCGCTCCCACTCTTGATGGCAAAAAAGGCGGACGCTGCGGGTGCGGCAACAATACCGGCGCGCAATTTGCCCGTGGGCGCGAGTTGCTTGAGGTCTTCGGGGCCGGTCATAGCGCAAGCGTTTAGCATGCGCCGGCAAAACCGGCTACCGCGTCAGATGCGACGGTCGAGCCGAGGCTGTTGCGCGTCGCCCGCCGGATTTACGGCGTTTGTTGCAGCGAGCGATCCGTCGAGGATGGTCGCCGGCTGGTCCGCGAATGCCGCACTTTTATTCTTGCCCGGTACGCTCGGCGGCGCCCCCAATGGCGCGCTCGGGTCTTTCCCCTGTTTGGCGCTCGCCACTTCACAAGACGTCGTACAGATATAGCCGTTGACGATCGAAATCATGAAGAAGGCGCCCGTTGCTCCGCATACACCTAAGGCTTGCCCGTAAACGACTGATGAATCGGCTGATCACGCTCGCGTGACGCGACTACTTGTGCGGCCGATAGTCCTGATTGGTAAACGCAGGCTGCGTCGGCCGCTTGATCATGACGAAGCCGTTTTCAGTGCCCTGATGGCAGGCGTTGCAGGCCTGCGTAAGCTGGTCGTAGCCCGCGGTGAAGCCCTTGTAATCTTTCGCCTCAATTGACTTCTCAAGCGCCACGATTTCCCTGGTGATAACCGCATCAAGCATATCGGCCAACGGAAGATTCTTGAAGGTTGGCACGAAGTCCTGCACATCACCCATCATCTCCTTGATCTCGCCAAGTTGATATTCGGCAAGCGCCCAATTGCGCGCCTTCGCAGCAAACCAGAGCTTGTTGTGTTCGATCAGGATCATGTTCATGAACTGCTCAAGGCCGGGCACGTATGCCTTCGATATTTCTGTCCCGGACGGCCTGGGCGGATCTTTCTGCGGAGATTGCTGCGCCAGTGCGATGAACGGCAGCAACGCCGCAACTAGCAGTACAACTACCCGGGACATGGAATGGCCTCGCTCGACGACGCGTATTAATACATCTCTGTCATCCGGTCCTGATTGGCGCAAGCCGTCGATAAAACATTGGAATTTGTCTAATTCGATATTCGGTGTTGGCAAATCTGCGCGCCGCTACCTAGTGTTTGAATTGCACAGATAAACGCCGGGAGGTTGCTCATGCGGTTTATTTTCGGAGTTTTTGTCGGCGCCGCGCTGATGCTGGGCAGCGCCTTCCTCCACGACAAAGGTGTGTTGCGCGCGGGGCCAAAACAGCCCTTCGTCAATTGGGATACTGTCATGGGAATGTTGGCGCGTTAAACCCGCGTCTAGAACTTCTCAACCCATGGCCGCAGCTCGACTTCCCAGGACCATGCGCTACGCGGCTGTTTGAGCACGTCAAGATAGCTCTGCGCGATGGCATCGGGATCAAGCAGTAAATCAGGCTGTTCCGGCGCTTCGGTGCGGCGCGCACTGCGGATGCCACCATCAATTACAAAGTGAGCAACGTGAATTCCTAGCGGGGATAGTTCACGCGCCATGCTTTGGGCCAGCCCGCGCAACGCGAACTTGCCCATCGCGAATGGCGCCGACTGCGCATAGCCCTTGATGCTCGCGGAAGCCCCGGTGAACAAAATCGCACCTTGCTTGCGCGGCAACATGCGCTTGACGGCGGCCTGGGCGACGAGAAATCCGGCGAAGGCCGAGACCTGGATCGATCTCTCAACTTCCGACGGCTCGAGTTCGATCAATGGACCGCGGGTGCGATAACTTGCATTGTAGACAACAACATCGGGCGTCGCCGACGTGGCGTCGAGATCGGTGAATAACTTGTCGACGTCGGTGCGTTTGGTCGCGTCACAGGGGTAGCTCTTAGCACTGGTTTCCTTCGCCAGGGCGGCGAGCTTGTCGGTCGAGCGCGCGGCGAGTGCAACGCTCATCCCGGAACGGGCAAACGCGCGCGCGAGCGAGGCGGATAACCCTGAGCCAGCGCCAACAATCAGTGCAGTATGGTAGTTCATGTGCAATCTCCGGATGTCAATATCACCGGTATACAATCCGTTTCGCTGGTCAGGGGCGAAAACTCACATCCTGAATACGCCGAACTTCGTATCCGGCACAGGGGCGTTCAGTGCAGCGGAAAACGCCAGAGCGAGCACTCGGCGCGTTTCGGAAGGCGCAATGATGCCGTCGTCCCAAAGCCGCGCCGTTGCGTAATATGGATTGCCCTCGGTTTCAAATTGCTCGCGCAACGGCTGCTTGAACTCCTCCTCCTCGATCTCCGACCATTTGCCGCCGCCGGCTTCAATATTGTCGCGCCTTACGGTAGCGAGCACGCTCGCCGCCTGTTCCCCGCCCATCACCGAGATACGCGCATTGGGCCAGGTAAACAGAAACCGCGGGCCATAGGCGCGCCCGCACATGCCATAATTTCCGGCACCATAGGACCCACCAATGACCACGGTTATCTTAGGCACCTTCGCGCAGGCGACCGCGGTGACCATTTTTGCGCCGTCCTTGGCAATTCCACCGGCTTCGTAGTCGCGCCCGACCATGAAGCCCACGATATTTTGCAAGAACAGCAGTGGAATGCGGCGCTGGCAGCACAATTCGATGAAATGCGCAGCCTTAAGTGCGCTTTCAGAAAACAGGATTTCGTTATTGCCGAGAATCCCAACTGGTATGCCGTGGATATGCCCGATGCCGGTAACCAAAGTCGATCCGTAGAGCGCTTTGAATTCGTCGAACTCGGACGCATCGGCAATTCGCGCGATCACCTCGCGCACATCGTATTGCTTCTTCAGGTCTACCGGGACGATTCCGTCCAGCTCAGCCGCATCGAGTGCAGGGTCGCGCGATCGGCGCACCGAAATGTCGGCGTTCTTTGGCTTGTTCAAATTTGCCACAATTTGGCGCGCAAGGCTCAATGCATGATGGTCGTCCTGCGCGTAATGATCCGCGACGCCGGACTTGCGTGCATGCACGTCGGCACCGCCCAATTCCTCCGCACTGACAACCTCACCGGTTGCAGCCTTTACGAGAGGAGGACCACCGAGAAAGATGGTGCCCTGGTTTTTGACGATGATTGTTTCGTCCGACATCGCTGGTACATAAGCGCCGCCCGCCGTGCACGACCCCATCACCACCGCAATTTGGGGAATGCCGAGCGCGGATAACGTCGCCTGATTGTAAAAGATTGGCCGAAATGGTCTCTGTCCGGAAACACCTCGGTCTGGTGCGGCAGGTTGGCGCCGCCCGAATCCACCAGATAAATGCAAGGCAACCGGTTTTCGCGCGCGATTTCTTGCGCGCGTAGATGCTTCTTTACCGTCATCGGAAAATAGGTGCCGCCCTTGATCGTCGAGTCATTGCACACAATCACACATTCACGACCCTCGATCCTGCCAATGCCCGTGATAATTCCCGCGGCATGGATCGTGTCTTCATACATGCCGTTGGCGGCAAGCGGCGATAGTTCGAGGAACGGTGAGCCAGAGTTGATCAAGTTCATCACGCGATCGCGCGGCAGCAACTTTCCCCGTGCAACATGGCGCTCCCGTGCGCGTTCGGGTCCGCCCATGCCCGATTCACTGCGTCGCACGTTTAATTCGGCAACCAACGCGCTCATGCGCTCGGCGTTTGCGCGAAACTCGGCGGCGTTTCGATCGATCGATGACTTAAGAATCGCCAAGGCTCCCTCCCGATTGAACCAAAAGGTGCCCCGGGGGAACCCGGAACGCAATGGCACCGCCGAAACGTTACGACTCTCTCATAAACGGAACCGATGGGTCCTGATGAACGTTTGCGGATGAGGTCTCGGCAATGTCGGGAAATTCGGGGGCACCCAGAGGAGGATCACGTGAGGAAAGCTAAATTGTTGTCGACCGTAGCAGTGGCGTTACTGTTCAGCGCCGGCGCCGCATCGGCACAAGGCATGAATAAGGAAGCCCCGCAGCAAGCCCCCGCAGCGCAGCAGAAGGCGCCTGCGGAAAAGGTTGCGCCGTCCATGAAGGCTGGCGAGCACAAGGCGCCCCAAACCACCGGCCAGGCAACGCCGGATACGAAGGCCGCCAAGCCACACGAAACGACCGGCCAATCGCCGAAGTCGGATGCTGACGACAAGGCTTCGACCCACAACCGCGCCATGGACAAGGATAAGTCCATGGAGAAGGAAAAGTCGGGTGCCGCAGCCACCGGCAAGTCGGACGTGCGTTCGAAGAACGAAGAAAATGGCAGTTCGTCTCGATCAAGCCAGACGGCGACCGATCAGAAAAACGGTGCTTCGCGGTCAAGTCAGACGACGACTGAACAGAACCGCGCGACGACCGGCCAGGGTGCCGCCGCCGGCTCTGCAAGGCTGACGACCGAGCAGCGCACAAAGATCACCACGATCATCCGGCAGCACAAGGTCGAACCGGCTCACCTCAACGTATCGGTGAGCGTCGGAACACGCATTCCGACCAGCGTCCATGTGTATCCGCTGCCGGTTGAGGTTATCTCGATTTATCCCGAATGGCGCGGCTACGACTACATCCTCGTGGGTGATGAGATCGTGATCATCAATCCGCGTACGCACGAGATCGTCGCAGTCGTCGAGGCGTAGTTCTCAATACGATGGTCTTGAGCCGACGGCCGGGGAACTTTCCCGGCCGTTTGCCATTTTGTGTGCCCGCTGAAACTTTTTCCTAAAAAACACCCGGGTTCCGGGAACACCATCCTTTCCCCTCCGTTGTTCCGGGGTGTCGTGCGACGACGACATATTCCCACTTCCCACCGAGGAGGCAGATAATGAAGACGTTGACCACTCTGACCGCAGTAGCCGCATTGGTCGCGGGCATTTCCTTCGCCCAGGCTCAAGGCACTATGGGCTCGCCATCATCGGGCAGCAGCATGCAAAAGCAGCAGGCAACCGGGACTTCACCGTTTTGCATCAATACGTCGGCAAGCGGCGCATTAAATTGCAAATATGCGAGCATGGCGGCCTGCGAGAAAGATGCGAAGCCGCAGAATCTGAATTGCTCGCCGAATCCGAACAAGAGCACCACCGGATCGAAGTAGCGAGACAAACTGTATGACTGACCATGCGCCCCGCGCCGGGTAGGCCGACGCGGGGCCTGGCTCGGTGAACGGTATACGGGGCCTGCTTGAATGCATCGCAGGGTATCCTGCGTGGAACGTCTCTGCGTCCCTCGGCGTTAAATCCTCAGATCCCGACAATCAGAACCATGAGGACGCTATGAACAAAGATCGCATTCAAGGCAGCGCCGCGCAGGCCAAAGGCAAAGTCAAAGAGGTTGCCGGCAAGGTCACCGGAGATGCAAAGCTTGAAAGCGAAGGCAAGGCTGAAAAGGCCGCCGGCAAAATCCAGAACGCGGTCGGCGGCCTGAAGGACACCGTTAAGGAAGCCGTCGACGATTGACGCACGTCACACATTCAACACAAAAGCCCGGCGCCCAGCGCCGGGCTTTTTCCTATGGTGCGCTTCACCTGACCGCCGGTGTTGTATTAGGCTGCCGCGTCTTATTGCGGAGAGGAAAATGCAGACCGCGCTTGGCGACTATAAATCACTCAAGTTGAAACTCGACGGAATTGTGCCGCCAGGGCACGGTTTTCACCGGAATTTGCTTTTCGACACACTCTACGCGTCGTTACCGCGCGATCCACAAGTGAAGGTGCAGATTTACAACGCCGAGATTGTGCCGGGCGGCTACACAAATTGGCACTGCCACAACGGCGCAGCTTTTTTTGTGGCGCTGCAGGGCCTATTCGAGGCGCATTTTCAGGAGGGCATCCTGGTCAAGGCAAAGGCTGGCGAATGCTATGCCGAGCCAATCGCCAAATTCCACCGCGGGCACAACCCGCACCCGGAGTTACCTTACCTGTGCGTGGGCATCTGCCTCACATCACCCGACCGTGAGCACGTTACAAACTCGGTCGAGCGTCCGTGGTAGAAGGATGCGCGAGTGTCACCCCTCGAATAAGAGCCCGGCGCTTGCGCCGGGCTTTTTTGCGGCGTGACCGAACCGACCGTTTTTTTCCTTGCAGGTTGCGACAAAGAGATAAGAGAAACGGGTCATGTCCCATCGATCCGAAGTCAGCGCAGGCATCCTCGCCTTCCGCCGCGAACCGCAATTCGAGGTCTTGCTCGCCCATCCGGGTGGGCCTTACTGGCGCAACAAGGACGAAGGCGCCTGGTCCATCCCGAAGGGCAGTGTGGAGTCCGACGACCTCCTGGCTTGCGCAAAGCGCGAATTCAGCGAAGAGACGGGGCTCGTCGCGAAGGGCCCCTTCGTGACACTGAAACCTCTGCGTCAGAAAAGCGGTAAGGTCGTGCATGCCTTCGCGATCGAAGCAGATTTCAATCTCGGTAACTTCACCAGCAACCATTTCGAGATGGAATGGCCTCCGCGCTCGGGCAAGCAGCAGAGTTTTCCGGAGATTGACCGGATTGCCTATTTCAGCATCGTACTTGCGAGGAAAAAACTATTGGCGGGACAGCGGCCATTCATTGACGAACTCATCGAACGGTTAAGGAAAAAAGCGTCACCCCTGAGTCTCCGTGCTCAGGGTGACGAGGCTCCCCCTCGAAACGCCTAGGCCCTCACCTCCTGACGCTGAAACGCAACATATCCTCCAACAAACAAGAGGATGGTTGCCGCGACGAGTTCCAACGATCTGCGGCCACGCAACCATCACGCTGTCCCAGAGCGGCAATGGCGAACCCATCACCGCACCTTGGAGTTGATTGAGATAGACCGGCCCGAGCGTCCGGGTGGTCGGATCCAGCAGCGCGAGCACACACTCTCCATAAAGTGTGGCGGGCGACAGGCGCGCCAGCATCTGACCGCCAATGACAAGTGTTGCCTGATCAGAGTTTGAAAACAGCGCTTCGGCGATCGCCGGCGCCAAGGAAGGCCAGATCACGCTGAGAAAGAGCCAAAGGCCAAGTGTCACCAGTGCCGCAGTCGCGGCAGATCGAAAAGTCACTGAAAACAACATCGCCAGCGCCAGCCACACCCCTGCATATGCGATGGTCACCAACAGAAAGATGAAGGCGCGGCCCATCTCCTCTCCCCCTGGTGGAATACCGAGCATGATAAGCCCGAGCCCAATCACCAGCAGCCAGAGCGCGACGAGGCTGACCGACAAGGTCAACAGGCCGGCAAGAAATTTTCCGAACAGAAGCGCGTCGCGATAAATGGGCTGCGAGAGGATACGCGACAGCGTGCGCCGGTTGTGCTCGCCGTTGATCGCATCAAAGCCGAGGCCGATCGCCATCAGAGGAACCAGGAAGCCCAGAAAGGAGACAAATGACGGTAATGGATCGCGCGCAGTGGTAAACAGCCGCAAAAACAGAAACGGATCCTCGGCCGTGACATCGCGAACTTGCTGGATCGCGCCGTAAACCGCCGCAAGCGCGGTCAATACGACCAGCGCCTCAAGAACACGCATGCGCACGCTGGCTAAATAATCCGACAGTTCCTTTAGCACCACGACACCGAGGCCCTGAAAAGCCGAACCTTCACGCTGCATAACGGGTCTCCTGAGCATGCTGGAAATAGCGTGTGTAAATAGTCTCAAGACTTGGATGGTCGAGTGACAACTGGATCAGTCGCATTCCAGCCGCCACAGTCGCCGCCGCTACCTCCGCGCGCACATCCTGGTCGCACGTCAGGCGCCAGCGGCCCGGGGCCGGCTCTTCGACTGTTCGCACTCCCGGCAACGAAGCATACCGCTGCGCAAGATCGGCACCGCCTCCGACTTCGACCTCGACCGCGTACCCGCCGCCAAGCACCTGCCGTCCAAGTTCCGACACTGTGCCCATCAGCGCGATACGGCCTTCGTTAAACAGGGCCACGCGGTCGCAAACGCTCTGCACGCGGTCCAGCAAATGTGAGGACAACAGAATGCTGACACCATGCGCCTTGAAAGACCGGATCAATTCGAGCAATTCGACGCTGGCTTGCGGATCAAGTCCATTGGTCGGCTCGTCGAGAATTGCGGCGCGGGCATCCTTCATCACGATCTCAGCCAGCCCTAAGCGCTGGCGCATACCGCGCGAAAATTGACCCACCTTTTTTCCGGCGACTTCGCTTAAGCCAACCCGGGCGAGCGCCGCGGCAATCCTGGTCCGGCGCACCTCCAGCGACAGACCCATCAATCTCGCCGTGTAATGCAGGTTGTCGGCAGCAGTCAGGTGATCATAAAAGCCGATTAAATCCGGCAGGTATCCCACGCGCCGCTTGACCGCCAGCGGCTGACGCATCGGATCGTAACCGAAGACCGACGCCTTTCCGGCGCTGATATCGCTTAACCCCAGCAGCATCAGAATGGTCGTGGTCTTGCCAGCGCCGTTCGGCCCCAGCAGGCCGAAAATTTCGGCCGCTGCAACATCGAAAGTTGCGCCATCGACGGCCTTCGCCGTCCCATAACGCTTGGTGAGGCCTGCCGCCTCGATCACGACCTCCCTCATCGGCGGCCATAGCGCGCAACGGCGCCCATCATGATCAGCAAGGCCGCACCAATAATGCCGACGCCAGCAACTCCCCACATCGTTGATGTTGTGACCGTTACGCGGAAATTGGCGGTTCCATTTTGACCACGCGCGGTAGCACTGAGATTTGCGACGTAGTCGCCGGCAATCGCCTTGTCGGAAGGCCGGACAACTGCCTGCACCTCCTTGTGCTGGTTGGGCGAGATTCGGTCGATTGTCTTGGGCTCAAAAGATACCTTCCAGCCAGCCGGCGCATTACCGGACAATTGGATATTCTGGGCCGGCGCGGTCCCGGTATTGCTCACGACGATCGGTACCGAACTGTCGCGACCCGCCGTCGCGCGCATGCTCAGGAGACCGTCCCGGCCCGCCAAAGTGAGTTTCGGCTGACCGGTAATATCAAGTGCAACCTGGGCCGTTGCTTTCGCGCCTTCGGCGCCAATTTGCACGGCCACCGGGTAGTGCCCGGCATCGACGGAATCCGGCGGCCTCACTTTCAGCTTAACGTCCTTGGTCTTGCCGGGATCGACCGGAACTGCGGTCAATTGCTGCGTGCCATAGGCTTCGGTAAACGAAGTGTCGAAATTTTGCGGGGCTTGCGCGGCAAGACTGACCAGCAACTTCTTGCCGCTGTCATTCTTGATGGTCAGGGTGTACTCGAAACTTGAATGCGAAGACCCGCGCAAGTCCGGCAACTGCGGCGAAAGTGAAAGCTTGGCTGGCAATTGCCTGGCGAGCGTGACCGCCACCGGCAACGAAACATGCGAAGTCGATCCTTCTGCATTCACGGTCAGTGTGTCGGTACCGATCGCGGCATCTTTTGGCACGTCCAACCGTAAATCGAGCGATACACTGTCGTCAGGCGCCGGCATGGCGGCGGCAATCGGCTGTCCGCCGCCGAGCAACGTCGCGGTCCAACCGGACGGTACCCCGGCGACAGACAACGACAAGCGCTCCGGCGCGAGATCGTAGTTGTGCAGCTTTAGGCTGACGACTGACGTGGTGCCGGGCTGTACAGTCACCGCCGGATAATCCGACAGCAGGTAAAGCCCCTTGATGTCCTTGGGTGGATCCTCCGCAAGGGCTGGCACAGTATTTGCGAAAATAAGGGCGAGAACCGCGAGCAGGCGATAGTGCATGGCAGGCAACTCCGTGCGGACAAAATCTCCGCAAGAACGTCGCCCCCAAAATGGAATCACGGACGCGGCCGTGGCAGGAACCCCTCATCGTGACCGCAATCGTGACAAAAATTGGGACGAGACACGTCACAAATAGTCGCACAACTGCAATGCACAAAATCGTCTTTGGTCGGAAAATACCGCGTTGGCGCTTTGAGTTACAAAGTCGGCTAACACCATAGTCGAAAGCAAAAAAGTCGGAGGGCGCAGCTATTCTACTGAGACGCCACGCACCAGTGGCCAGTCCGGCTCGTTACCTTTCATGATCCACTGCTCCTTCAGCGCTGCCCCACGCCACTCACTCCACGCCGCCAACGCCATGATTGCGTCCATATAGGCACGCGTCGTGTTATCAATGCCTACGCCGTAAGTGTGGAGGCGCGCGACAACCGGGGCATACATCGCATCGGCCGCGCCGAATGTGCCGAACAAAAATGGCCCTCCGTGCCCGAAGCGCATACGGCAATCAGCCCACAGGGCTGTGATACGCCCCACGTCGGCCATGGCTTCCGCCGGCAGCGGCCGTGATTTGACCGGCAACCACAAATTCATCGGGCAGTTTTTGCGCAAGGCCTGGAAGCCGCCGTGCATTTCAGTCGCTACGATGCGCGCATGTGCCCTGGCACGCACGTCGTCAGGCCAGAGTCTCGCTTGAGGAAAATTCTCTGCCAGATATTCAAGGATGGCGAGCAACTCCCAGATCCGCTGGTCGCCGTCGATCAGCACCGGCACTTTGCCAGCCGGTGAATATTGCAGGGCCTGCTCGCAACTCCCGGGTTCGTAGAGCGGGATCACCTTTTCATCGAACGCAATGCCAGCGACCTTCATCGCGATCCATGGTCTCAGTGACCATGATGAATAGTTCTTGTTTCCGATGACGAGCGTGAGGGACATGGACAACGTATTATGTTTTCTTTGCGCCGCCCGGCGCTGGATCGGGAGCCTCCACAGGCCCGCCGGCTTTTTTCCAGGCACCGAAGCCACCCTGGATATGCGCGACGGGCTTCAGGCCCATACGCTGCGCGGTCTGCGCCGCAAGCGCCGAGCGCAGGCCGCCAGCACAGAAGAAAACGAACTTCTTGTCTGCCGCAAAGACCGGCTTGTGATAGTGGCTTTGCGGGTCGATCCAGAATTCGAGCATGCCGCGCGGGCAATGGAAGGCGCCCGGGACGCGCCCCTCGCGCTGCAATTCGCGGATATCCCGGATATCGACAAGAACGACGTCATCACGACCGGCCAGCTGGACCGCCTGCTCGACCGGCAGCGTCTCGATTTCGCGTTCGGCCGCTTCGCACAGGTCCTTGGAACTGACGCTGATCGTCTGTGGCATTCCACGTCTCCCTATGGCGGGCATGCTGGCAGAGCCTCGCCCGGCACTCAAGCCGACCCGTTGAAGGCTGTCGCGCAAGCAGGCACCATGTCCGGCCTGGAGACGACTAACGCCAATGACAGCCCTCTCTTTGCCAGATCTTGCCGCCTTCGCCTGGTTCGCCGGCGCCTGGATCATCTACTCGATTGTGATTGAGAAAACCGCGAAGGGGCGCACCAGCCTCAACGCGTTGATGAACGCCTACCGCGACGAATGGATGGAGCAGCTGCTCATGCGCAACATGCGCATGGTCGATGCCCAGGTCACCGCCGCGTTGCAAAATGGCACGGCCTTCTTTGCGTCCACCAGCCTGATCGCAATTGGCGGAGCGCTGACGTTGCTACGCTCGGGTGATGAAATAATGACCGTGATGTCTCTGCTGCCGCTCGGCGCCACGCCATCGCGCGGGCTCTGGGATCTGAAGATGATGGGACTGATCATCATCTTCGTCTACGCCTTCTTCAAATTTGCCTGGTCATACCGGCTGTTCAACTATTTTGCGATCATGGTCGGCGCCGCGCCTCCGCCGAAAGAAAAAGACACAGTCGCCGCGCAGGCCTTTGCACATCGCGCCGCGAAACTCTGCGCCGACGCCGGTCGTCATTTCAATCGCGGCCAGCGCGCGTTCTTTTTTGCTCTGGGTTATCTCGGATGGTTTCTCGGACCCCTGCCGCTCGCGTTCACCACCACAGGAGTCGTGATCGTGATGTGGCGCCGGCAGTTCGCCTCCGACGCGCGCAAAGCCTTCGAGACAGAGCCCGCCCTGGCGCGGCGTCCCGGTAAAACGATCAGGCCATTCCCATCAAGACGGCGATAGCCGCCACGATCATCACGCCGAGCGACGCCGCGAGGATGGTAATCAGCTGTTCGTGCTGATCAACCAGACGCCCGACTTGCTCAAAGCCGGTCGGTCGCTCCGACGCGTCTGTTTGGGTATTGGGTGTCATGGGCGGCCCCCGATGGCATCGTTTCGATGGTGCACGAGCACGCCACGCAAACTCAGGCGCACAAATCGCCCTGACGGGTAATATTACACTAATTTGACAGCCGGAATTTTCGTCGGCGCCTGCTATGCGGCAGCAAGGTCCGCGAGTCGAAACTGCACGCGCTCTTCGCCCCGCCAGCGATCGATGGCGATATGGCCGGCGGCATGGACGGCCCGGCCGCGGTTTTCGAGCAGCGCCTTGCCGAGCGGCTGGCCTGCGGCGCGGAAAGCGATGGCGTTCACGAATTTTCCATCGCCCGAACGGAAACGTGCACGGATATGACTCTCACCTGCCGGTTCGACGTAAGCAAGCGTATGGCCCGGAAGCGCCAGGATCGGTTCGGGGTTGCCCGCACCGTATGGCCCGGCGCGCGCCAGGAGTTCGGCGAGCGAAAGATTAAACCCGCTGGCTGAAACCGCGCCGTCAATTGACAATGTTCGATCCCGTCGCGCTGTCTCGACCGATACCGCCAACGCATTTTCGAGAAATGCGCGAAACGCGCTCAATGCGTCCTTCCTGATCGTCACGCCCGCAGCCATCGCGTGGCCACCACCCTTGAGAAGCAGGCCGTCACGCACCGCTTGCCTCACCACAACGCCAAGATCGACGCCGGCTATCGAGCGGCCGGACCCCGTGCCACTGCCGCCGGGCTCCAGCGCGATCGCAAAGGCCGGCCGGCCGTAGCGCTCCTTGAGCCGGGCGGCGACCAACCCGACGACGCCGGGATGCCAGCCCTCCGACGCGGTCACGACGACAGCCCCCTTCTCTTCCAGCCCGAGAGCGGCGAGCGCTTCCGCCTCTGCCTGGGCGAGTGTCGTCAGCTCAATTTGTTGACGTTCGCGATTGAGGCGGTCAAGCTCGGCAGCAATACGTGCAGCCTCGCTCGGATTTTCCTCCAGCAAAAGCCGGACGCCCAGATCGGCGCGGCCAATGCGACCGCCCGCATTGATGCGCGGGCCAAGCAGAAATCCGAGGTGCCACGGCTCCGGCGGGCCACTGAGACGGGCTACATCCATCAGTGCGGTGGGACCAAGGTGCTCACGGCGACGCAATGCAATAAGGCCCTTCGCGACGAAGGCCCGGTTAAGTCCTTTAAGCGGCACCACGTCGGCTATGGTCCCGAGCGCAACGAGGTGCAATTGCGACAGCAGGTCGGGCTCTCCGCGCGATCCGGTCCAGAAATTGCACCGGCGCAACTCGCGCGAGACTGCCACCAATGTGAGAAAGACCAGGCCGACGGCAGCGAGGTATCCGAGACCGGACAAATCGTCGGCGCGGTTCGGATCGACGACGGCCAAAACATCGGGAAGCGTCACGTCGGCCTGATGGTGGTCGATCACCACGGTATCCAGACCAAGCCTCATGGCTTCGGCGAGTGGCTCGAGGCTGGTCACGCCACAGTCGACCGTGACCAGCAATTTCACGCCGCGTTCGGCGAAAGAGCGGATGGCGTCGACATTAGGGCCGTACCCTTCAAAGATCCGGTCCGGGATGTGAACAATCGGATCCAGCCCACATTGCCGGAGATAGCTACAAAGCAGCGCCGCGGACGTCGCCCCGTCGACATCGTAGTCACCGAATATAGCGACGCTCTCACCACGGATCGCCGCATCGGCTATGCGTCGCGACGCATTGGCCATGTCCGTGAGCGTGTTGGGATCCGGCATCAGCCTCTTGATCGTCGGATCGAGATAGCTCTCGACGTCATCGACATCCACATTCCGCCCGGCCAGAACGCGTGCAAGCAGTTCATCAAGTCCATAACGCTGGGCGATCGCCAACGCGCGCGCCGATCCACGCTCGTCAAGACGGTCCTTCCAGGCGCGCCCGCTGAACGAGCGTTCGACGCCAAGAAAAAAGCGATCGCTTGAATTCAATGGAATTGCGGCCAGCGTCATTGCCATAGGTCATTACGCGGGGCCGTTGTGGCCCCGGGAATCGGATTGCGGAAGCCTTATATAGTGACGAAGGCCGTGCTGGCTTGCCAGCCCGGTTAGCCGGCCGCATCCGCGTGAATTCGCAGCAAAGCCGGGATGGTCGCCGGGTCCCGCCGGCCAAACCCGCATTCGGTGGCGATCGAAAAGTGCCCGACATGCCGTTCTGCCGTGGCGAGGCGTTTTTGTGTCCCAGCCAAACCGTCGGTGTAGTGCACCAGTCCCAAACAAAGTTCGGTTTCCGGCTTCATATGCAAGCGCTTGAGAGGCGTAAAGTAAGCGTCATCGCCGCGATCGCGCGGCACCGGCATATGGATGAGCTCGATTGTGCGCTTGATATCGGCAGAGAGCCGGTTGGCCACATCGACCATGTCGCCCATGTCGGTCGGCTCGACCACGTGCTTGTGGTTGGAGTCCCCGTAACAGAAGTGAAACATGAGCTCGATATCGGCGGGAACATGATCCGCCAGATCGGTCAGGATACGCGAAAACGTGCTCAGCATCTCCGCCCGCGTCTTGCCGTAAGCATTCGGCTCGCCGCGCTGCAGCCGCGCGAATACCGCCGAGGCCACATCGAACTGGATGGCAATCTGGTCATGCGGGAGCGCAGCCGCAATCTTGTCGATCTCGCGCTTGAGCGCCTCGTTGAAGACAGGATCGAGGGGCTGGTGAAGGTCATCCTGCAGGAAGAGCCAGATCACCGAATGCGCGGGCACCAGATCGATCTGAAAGCGGCACTCGCGCGGGACCATGTCTTGCCGCTTGAGTTCGGCAAATTCAGCGTAAGACGCCTTGGCAATGTCGGCATAGAAAAGATTGTCGAAGCGCACATCACGTACGCTCTTGCCCGCGCGCAGCCGATAGCGAATGCGCGCTGTGCCCGTCGCATGGATACGGAACAGCTCGTCGGACTGCTCCAGCGCCGGATTGTTGGCAAAAACCGGCTCCAGCCAGGTGATCCAGTCGGAGCGCTCGCCGGTTTCGCCGTCGGGAATGCGCTTCAGGCGCGGCCCGAGCGCAGCGCTGACCGTTGTAATGACTTCGCGCGCATCGTGAAGCGGCACGCTACCGACGAGATGGACGTGGCGCATTGTCAATCAAGATGGAATTTTTCGAATTGCCGGTGTTCGGCCACCACACGCCGCACGGTGCCGGTAACAGATCGCATCACCACCGTGTCGGTCTCAATGACATCCTTGCCGAATTTGACGCCGCTCAACATGGCGCCGGTGGTGACGCCGGTCGCGGCAAAAAGGCAATCACCGCGCACCATGTCTTCAATCTGATATTTCTTTTTCGGGTCCTTGATCCCCATCGTGCGCGTGCGCTCGCGCAATTCCTCGGTATCGATGATCAGGCGCGTCTGCATCTGGCCTCCGATGCAGCGCAGCGCGGCGGCGGCCAGCACGCCTTCCGGTGCGCCTCCGATTCCGAGATAGATGTCGATGCCGGTCTTCGGATCCGCACAATGAATAACGCCGGCGACGTCGCCATCGCTGATCAGGCTGACGGCGGCTCCGGTCTTGCGCACCGCGGCGATGATATCGGCGTGACGTGGCCGGTCGAGCAGGATCGCGGTGATCTCGCTTGGTTTCACGCCTTTGGCCTTGGCAAGGCTGCGGATATTCTCGTCGGGTGGAGCATCGAGATCGATGGTGCCCTTTGGATAGCCCGGGCCAATGGCAATCTTGTCCATATAGCAATCGGGTGCGTGCAGGAGCGTGCCATCATTCGCCATTGCGATCGTGGCGATCGCTCCCGGCATGTTCTTGGCACAAAGCGTGGTACCCTCGAGTGGATCGACCGCGATATCGACTTTTGGCCCCATCTTGGTGCCGACCTTCTCGCCGATGAACAGCATCGGCGCTTCGTCGATTTCGCCCTCGCCGATCACCACCGTGCCGTCGATCGGCAGCTTGTTGAGTTCGCGCCGCATGGCATCGACCGCGGCCTGATCGGAAGCCTTGTCCTTGCCGTGACCGCGCAGGCGCGCCGAGGAGACCGCAGCACGTTCCGTCACACGCACGATTTCGAGGCTGAGAATGCGTTCCAGCACCAGTTCCGGCTGGACGGTAATACTCGCCATTAGACGCTCCCCTCACAAACGCGGATCTCGCACCAGCGGGCCGCTCAGTTCTTTTCGATCCTGATCACCTGCGGCCGGCCCGAGATCACCCTATCGCGACCCACCGCCGCAAGGGCCTTGCGAACGGCATCCTCGCTGGTCGCATAGGTAATGAGGATAACGGGGACGGAACCCGCCTTGGTATCGCGGCCAAGGTGCGCCGGGTCGTGGCGCTGCACAATCGACTCCAGGGAAATCTCCTGCTCTGCGAGGCGTTTTGCGATCGTCGCCGCAGTTCCTGGCTTGTCCCGGGCGACGAGACGTATGTAGTAACCGCCCTCGTGACGCTGCATTGGCGCCTTGCGCACGCTTGTAAGCCGCGCGGTCGGCCGCCCGAATGGTGCAGTGCGCACGCCACGGGCTATATCGCCAATGTCGGAGAGAACGGCGGACGCGGTCGCTGCACCGCCAGCACCGGGACCGACCAGGGTCAGCGGGTTGATATCGGCAGCATCAATTGTCACGGCATTGGTGACACCCATCACCTGGGCAATCGCCGAATCCTTGCGCACCATCGTCGGGTGGACGCGCTGTTCAATCCCTTTCGGTGTTTTGACCGCCACACCCAGCAGTTTCACGCGGTAACCGAGTTCGTCCGCCGCCGCCAAATCGGCGGGCGTAATCGACGAAATGCCTTCGACATAGATCGCGCTCTGGTCGACTTTGGTGCCGAAGGCAAGGCTCGCCAAGATCGCAAGCTTCTGCGCGGTGTCGTGGCCCTCGATATCGAAACTCGGATCCGCTTCGGCGTAACCCAGCCGTTGCGCTTCCTTCAGACATTCGGCGAAGGCCATCTTGTCCTGCTCCATCCGCGTGAGGATGTAATTGCAGGTGCCATTCAGGATGCCATAGATGCGCTCGAACGAATTGCCGGCCATGCCTTCGCGCAAGGTTTTCACGATCGGAATGGCGCCGCCCACCGCCGCCTCGAAGTTGAGCGCGACATGTTTGCCTTCGGCAAGAGCCGCAAGCTTGCCGCCATGCTTTGCGAGCAGCGCCTTGTTGGCTGTCACCACCGACTTGCCGGACGCAAGCGCGGATTCGACCGCGCTTTTTGCCGGATTGCCCGCTCCGCCGATCAGTTCGACAAATACATCGATGCCAGGATCACGCGCGAGCGCAACCGGATCGGAAAACCATTTCAGTTTCCTGAGATCGACGCCGCGGTCCTTGTTGCGCGACCGCGCGCAAACCGCAACGATCTCAATCGCACGCCCGCAACGCGCGGCCAACGCATCTCGCTGACGCGTCACCTGCGCGACCAGGGCCGCGCCGACTGTGCCTAAACCGGCGACACCCACTTTCAGCGCTGCGGCCATGAACGTATGCGCCCGTGGTTAGCGCCGTGTGGCGAGCGGAACGACGTTGTGCAGTTGTTCGGGCGCGTTGTCGAGGAAGCGCCGGACATTGCGGGCGGCCTGACGGATGCGCTGCTCGTTTTCCACGAGCGCAATGCGCACGAAACCTTCGCCGTATTCCCCAAACCCGATGCCCGGCGACACAGCAATATCAGCCTTCTCAACCAGGAGCTTGGAAAAATCCACGCTACCGAGGCTCTTGAAAGGCTCAGGGATAGGCGCCCACGCAAACATAGAGGCGCGCGGCGCGGGAACGTGCCAACCGGCACGTCCAAAGCTTTCGACCAGAACATCCCGCCGGCGCTTGTAGGTCTCGCGCATCTCCCTGATGCAACCGTCCGGCCCGTTGAGCGCAGCGGTCGCCGCGACTTGCACAGGCGTAAAGGCGCCGTAGTCGAGATAGGATTTCACGCGACCCAGCGCCGCGATGATGCGTTCATTGCCGACTGCAAAACCGATCCGCCAACCAGGCATCGAGAATGTCTTCGACATCGACGTGAATTCGACGACGATGTCGATGGCGCCCGGCACCTGCAGCAACGACGGCGGCGGATGGTCGTCGAAATAGACCTCCGCATAAGCCAGATCGGACAGCACCAGGATCTCGTGCTTTTTCGCGAAGGCGACCAGGTCCTTGTAGAAATCGAGCGTCGCAACGTAGGCGGTCGGGTTGGCCGGGTAGCAGACCACAACCGCGGTGGGCTTCGGAATCGAATGCACGATCGCGCGTTCGAGCGTATGGAAGAAATTTGCTGTCGGCTCGGAGGGCACCGAACGGATCGCGCCTCCCGCCATCAGAAATCCGAAGGCGTGGATTGGATAGCTCGGGTTCGGCACCAACACGACATCGCCGGGCGCGGTGATGGCCTGTGCGACATTCGCAAAGCCCTCCTTCGACCCCAGCGTCGTAACGATTTGCGTGTCCGGGTTGAGCTTTACGCCGAAACGGCGTTCGTAATAGGCGGCCTGCGCGCGTCGCAATCCGGGAATGCCGCGCGACGCTGAATAGCGATCGGTGCGCGGCTTGCCGAGCGTTTCCTTGAGCTTCTCGATGACATGCGCTGGCGCCGGCAGATCCGGATTGCCCATGCCAAGGTCAATGATGTCCGCCCCCGCGTTGCGGGCCTTCGCCTTGGCTTTGTTGACCTCTTCGAAAACGTAAGGAGGCAAACGGCGAATGCGGTAAAACTCTTCCATCGCTCAAACCCTAAAGGCTACGGTCTGCCTGCGCACGATCTTGTCCGAAAACCTCTGCTTAAGGCTTTCGGGACCGCGTACTGACTGCCCTCTCCTGCCGGCAGACATTACCCCGGCTGGCTTTTATCACGGGTTCGCCTTCGCGCCAGTATTTTGCCCGTCGTCAGCGTCTTTAGGGCCCTTTTTCGCCGTCAAAGGAGGCTTTTTCCCGGGCGGAGAACGGCCTTCCTGCCGGTCGCGCACGTTCGCCAGATCCTTCTCTAGCCTCAGCTGCTCTTCATCGGTCATGGGGGCTGATGCACGGTCCGGCGGCATGTCATGCACTGCGGGATAACTATACGGCGTCTCCGGACGCGCCGGCGCACCGGCCGGCAAGCCCATGATATCCGCGGGGATCCGGTCGATGATCGGGCCGGGAGAGCAACCGCCGAGCCCGGCAGCGAGCCACAAGCACGCCCATAATCTCCGTTCAAATAAACGCATGCGTCCGCGAGGCCCTGCCGGCTGAACGGAAAACCGATGTAGACTCAATGAATTGTAACATAATCCTGCTAACGGGCTAATATGGCCGTAGCAAGGTCACGCGGTACAATGCGCGAGGCTGAACGCCGGCGAAACCATGCGCCGAAACGCGGCTTGCGAGGGGGCACGGTTCGGGCCACTGGTGGCAGGGATCGAGCGGACATCGGATGGACAAGCCAACCAAAGAGCCCGCCAAGCTGGGCGAAGTCGATATCGAAGCATTCTCGCACAACCTTGCACGCATGGTTGAGGAAGGCGGCAAGGCGCTCGCCGCCTATCTGAAGCCGCGCGAAAATGGCGAGATCGGCGGCGACCTGTCCGACGACGTCACCGACGCGGTGAAGTCCCTTGGCCGCATCGCCGAATATTGGATGTCCGACCCGCGCCGCGCACTCGAGGTACAGGCGAGCCTCGGCCGCGCCTACCTCGAATTGTGGGCCGGCGCGGTCAAGCGCATGTCAGGTGAACAAACAGAACCGGTCGCAACCCCCGATCCGAAAGACAAGCGCTTTGCGGATCCGGAATGGTCGCAGAACCAGTTCTTCGATTTCCTCAAGCAGGTCTATCTGCTCACGACGCAGTGGGGCGACCGATTGGTCAAGGACGCCGCCGGCGTAGACGAGCTGACCCGCAAGAAAGCCAAGTTTTACGTCAAACAGATCGCCAATGCGATCTCGCCATCAAACTTCGTGCTGACGAATCCCGAATTGCTGCGCGAAACATTATCGTCGAACGCGGAAAACCTCGTCCGCGGCATGCACATGCTTTCCGAGGATATCAAGGCCGGCCACGGCACTCTCAAAATCCGTCAATCCGACCCTTCGCCGTTCGAGATCGGTCGCAACCTCGCGCTTACACCCGGCAAGGTTATTTTCCAGAATGAGCTGATGCAGCTCATTCAGTACGAGGCGACGACGAAGGACGTTCTGAAGGTTCCTCTGCTGATTGTGCCGCCGTGGATCAACAAATTCTACATTCTCGATCTTACGCCGGAAAAATCATTCATCAAATGGTGCGTCGACCAGGGTATTTCTGTTTTCGTAATCTCCTGGGTCAATCCGGACGCCAGGCTCGCGGAAAAAAATTTCGAAGAATACATGCGCGAAGGCGTGATCGCAGCACTCGACGCGGTCGAGGAAGCGACCGGCGAAAAACAGGTCAATGCCATCGGCTATTGCGTCGGCGGAACGCTATTGTCGATCGCCCTCGCCTACCTCGCGGCGAAGAAACAGAACCGCGTCAAATCGGCCACGCTGTTCGCCGCACAGGTCGACTTCAGCAACGCCGGCGACTTGATGGTTTTCGTCGACGAAGAGCGCGTGAAGCAACTCGAAGAGCATATGAAGAAACAAGGCTACCTGGAAGCCTCGCGCATGGCGAACACCTTCAACATGTTGCGTTCAAACGACCTGATCTGGCCGTACATCGTCAACAATTACATGCGCGGCAAGATGCCGTTACCGTTTGATATTCTGTACTGGAATTCAGACGCCACCCGCATGCCGGCGGCCAACCATTCGTTTTATTTGCGCAACTGCTACCTCGATAACAAGCTCACCAAGGGTGAAATGGAAATTGCCGGAGTGACGGTCGACCTGCATAAAGTGAAAGTACCGGTGTACAATCTTGCGACTCTCGAGGACCACATCGCTCCGGCCAAATCGGTGCTGTTCGGTTCGCAATTTTTCGGCGGCCCAGTGAAATACGTCCTGGCCGGGTCCGGCCATATTGCCGGCGTGATCAATCCGCCTGCCAAGCCGAAATATCAATATTGGACCGGCGAGAAACCGACGGGCTCCAGCGTCGACAACTGGCGCAAGACTGCAACCGAGCACACGGGCTCCTGGTGGCCCGACTGGCTGGATTGGCTCAAGAGCCAGGATCCAAAGACGGTACCGGCGCGCAAGATCGGCGGTGGCAAGCTTAAGCCACTGGAAGATGCGCCCGGCTCTTACGTGAAGATCAAGAGCTGGGTCTGAGCGCGCGTCACGACGCGAGCTTGACCGGCACTTTCAGATAACGCACGCCATTGGCCTCTGCCGGAGGAAATTTTCCGGCACGGATATTGACCTGGATTGATGGCAACAGAAGAAGCGGTGCCGCGAGCGTGGCATCGCGCGCCTCGCGCATTTCGACAAAATCGTCTTCGCTCACGCCTTCGTGCACGTGCACATTGCGCACCTTCTCCTCCCCAACTGTCGTTTCCCAGGCATATTGTTCACGGCCCGGTGCCTTGTAGTCGTGACACATAAACAGCCGCGTCTCGTCCGGCAGCGACAGAATGCGATGAATTGAGCGATAGAGGTCGCGGGCGTTGCCGCCCGGGAAATCAGCGCGCGCAGTGCCATAGTCGGGCATAAACAGGGTGTCGCCGACAAACACAGCATCGCCGATCTTGTAAGAGACACAGGCGGGTGTATGGCCTGGCGTATAAATTACTTCAGCGTCGATGCGGCCGACCTTGAAGCGCT
The DNA here is from genome assembly GCA_963815055.1 of uncultured Alphaproteobacteria bacterium. GTDB lineage: Bacteria > Pseudomonadota > Alphaproteobacteria > Rhizobiales > Xanthobacteraceae > Pseudolabrys. The sequence goes on from CAWFEU010000003.1 coordinate 709,452, forward strand.
CGCCGTCTTTGAACAAATGATCAAATTCCGATCCATCGCCTGATACATCGGTGGCATTGAACACCGGACGGAATATTCGTTGCACATCCCTGATGTGATCACCGATCGCGACGGACGCGCCAGTTTTCAGCTTGATATAAGGGGCACCCGACAGATGGTCCGCGTGCGCATGCGTCTCCAGGACTTGCTTGATCGTCACCCCGAGCTTCTCGGCCTCTGCGAGCATGGCGTCGGCTGACTTAACGGTTGCCTTGCCGCTGCGATTGTCGAAATTGAGTACCGGATCGATCGCCACGCCCTCTTTGGTCGCGGGATCCCACACCAGATAGCTCACGGTGTTGGTTGGCTCGTCAAAAAACGCGCGGATTTCGGGCTGGATGCTGTTGTTCATTATTCACTCCCATTTCTTTCGATCTCGGACTTGACTTATATATTAGTGTTATCTAAATTAGCAACACCTAATTTATGGAGTGACGACCATGCCACTGCAAATGGCCGGCCGATTGAAGGTTGCGGGCACGACGGGCATAGCTGAACTTGAGCGCAAGGCGGCGGAGGCTGCCGGGTTGCTCAAGCTGCTTGCCAATGAAAATCGCCTGTTGATCCTGTGCCGGCTTGCAGTCGCCGGTGAAATGTCGGTCGGCGATCTCGCCGACGCCGTGGATCTGAGCCAGTCGGCCCTTTCCCAACATCTTGCCAGGATGCGTGAAGACGGTTTGCTCGCCACGAGACGTGAGGCGCAGACCGTCTTTTACCGGATCGCCGACCCGAACGCCGCGCGATTGCTTGCCGTGCTCAAAAGCATCTATTGCCCCTGACTGCGGCTTCGAAAAATGAAGAACAACAATGGAGACTGCGATGAGTGAGTTGAAAACGATATCTCCCGCCCGCGCCGCCGAGCTTGTGCGCAAGGGCGCCGTTCTGATCGATATCCGCGAAGCCGACGAGCACGCGCGCGAGCGCATTCCCGGTGCGCGTCATCATGCCCTGAGCCGCATCGACGCCGAGAGCCCGGCGCGCGCGGGCGACGATGTGCTGGTTTTTCATTGCCGCTCCGGTGCGCGCACCCGTGGCAATGCCGCGCGCCTTTCTGCGGCTACACAGGCTTGCGAAACCTACATCCTCGAAGGCGGTCTCGATGCCTGGAGGAAAGCCGGCTTACCGGTCACCCTCGACCGCAGCCAGCCGATCGACATTATACGGCAGGTCCAGATTGCTGCCGGCAGCTTGGTACTCGCGGGTGTTGTGCTCGGCACCCTCGTTGCTCCGGGCTTCTATGCGCTTTCGGGGTTTGTCGGCGCCGGATTGCTGTTTGCCGGAAGCACTGGCTTCTGCGGTATGGCGCATCTCCTGGCATTGATGCCATGGAACCGGCGCACGGCGGCCAGCGCATGATCTCGAAAAGTGGAGCCCGGTTTCCCGCCTTCGCGAAGCCCACTTCGGCGGGCGAAGAAAGGTCGGACGAGATCATGCGCAAAATAACAAACGCGCAATGACGATCTTGCACGATCTGCTTGCGGTCGCCTCGGGCGGTATTGTCGGCTTCGTTCTGGGTCTGGTTGGCGGTGGCGGGTCTATTCTGGCCGTGCCGCTGCTGGTCTACGTGGTTGGTGTCCCGTCCGCGCATATCGCGATCGGCACAAGTGCAATAGCCGTTGCCGTCAGCGCCGCAACCAATCTCGCTGGCCACGCCCGCGCGCAAACGGTGAAATGGCCGTGCGCGATCACTTTTGCCATTGCCGGCATGGCTGGTGCAGCCGGTGGCGCCCAACTCGGAAAATTGGTGAATGGCGGCAGGCTGCTTACGTTGTTCGGCGCGCTGATGGTCGTCATCGGACTGTTGATGCTGCGACCGCGCAAATCCAGTGGCGATCCCGACGTCAAGCTCACGCGCGAAAGCATGCCGCATATCTTGCCGCTATTGATCGGCATTGGCCTTGCGGTCGGCGCGCTGTCTGGTTTTTTTGGGATTGGCGGCGGGTTCCTGATCGTGCCGGGGCTGATCGGCGCAACGGCCATGCCACTGATCAATGCCATTGGCTCTTCGCTCGTTTCGGTCACTGCCTTCGGCCTGACGACCGCCGCAAGCTATGCGTGGTCGGGCTTGGTCGACTGGCGCCTGGCCATACTGTTCATCGTCGGTGGCGCGCTCGGCGGTCTAGCCGGCACAAAGCTCGCGACGCACCTCGCTGGCCACAAGCATGTGCTCACCCTCGCATTCTCGGGTGTAGTTATTGCAGTCGGACTTTACGTCGTCGTCAAATCAATGACGGCTTCTTGATGCTTCGGCTACGCGACAAATCCTTTTGCATCGCATAATCTCCCAACCGCGGGAAACGAGGGAGGAATGGCAATGTCCAAGGAACTGCTGTGGCTGACGCTGACCGTCATCCTGACGGGGTTGTTGTGGGTCCCCTACATCCTCGATCGGATCATGGTGCGCGGGCTGATGGGCGCCATGGCCAATCCGGCGCGCAACGACAAACCGCAATCGGCCTGGGCGCAGCGGCTTTATTTCGCTCATACCAACGCTGTCGAAAATCTGGTGATCTTCGCAACACTCGTCCTCATCCTCGACGCGCAAGGCTATTCGACGCAAGGCACCGTGATCGCGTGCGCGGTCTATTTCTGGGCTCGGCTCGCCCATGTTGTCGTCTACACCATGGGTGTGCCGGTTTTGCGCACCCTCGCCTTTGCCGCCGGGTTCGCGGCGCAAGTAGCCCTTGCATTGGCGATATTCGGGAAACTGTAGTTGGCGGCGGAAAGGCCTTTCGTGGATCAGATCAGCGGCGCGGCGCGTTCGGTGATCGCCTGCAGGTCTACTCCCCGCGGTAGCAGCCCGAATGCTGAGCCGCCTTCACCATCGAGGCGCGATGCGCAAAACGCGTCCGCTACCGCATCGGGCGCGTGTTTGATCAGCAGCCCCGCCTGTAACGCCAGCACCAGTTCGCGTACCAGTGCGCGTGCCGGTGCTTCGTCGTTGCGGTCGGGCGCGGCGAGACGTTTTAGCAAGCGGCCGGCAACGACCTTAAGGCGCGCATCACCACCGAGCTCACCGCGCAAGACATCCGGCAAATTCGGCACACGTGCCATTGCGCGCAGCACGTCGAGGCACATGACGTTGCCCGATCCTTCCCAGATCGAGTTGACCGGCGCCTCGCGGTAGAGCCGCGGCATGATGCTGTCCTCGATGTAACCGGAGCCGCCGAGCACCTCCATCGCCTCGTAAGTGACGAAGGGCGTGCGCTTGCAGATCCAGAATTTCGCTGCTGGCGTCACCACCCGGCGTATGGCCTGCGCCGCCTCATGGTCCTCGTCGTAGGCGCGGGCAAGCCGCATCGTCAACACAAGCGCCGCCTCCGCTTCGATCGCGAGATCGGCCAACACGTTCGTCATCAATGGTTGGTCAATCAGCTTTCTCTGGAATGCCGTCCGATGCCGGGCATGATGTATCGCTTGTGCTACCGCCTGACGCATCAAGGCCGAAGAACCGATGCAGCAGTCGAGCCGCGTGTAGTTTCCCATCTCGATGATGGTCGGAATCCCGCGCCCTTCCTCACCAACGAGTTGCGCATAGGCGCCATAAAATTCGACCTCGCTCGATGCATTCGAACGGTTTCCGAGTTTGTCCTTGAGACGAATAATCTGGATGCCGTTTCGTTCGCCTTCGGGGGTCCAGCGCGGCATGAGAAAACAACTCAAGCCTTTCGACGACTGGGCAAGAACCAGGAAGGCGTCGCACATGGGCGCCGACATGAACCACTTGTGACCGTACAAACGGTAGGTCCCGTCGCCCGCCGGCTCCGCCCGTGTCGTGTTGGTGCGCAGGTCGGAGCCGCCCTGGTTTTCGGTCATGCCCATGCCAATGAGCGCGGCACTCTTGAGCCGCGCCGGGCGGAAGCGGCGGTCGTAGTCGCGCGAAAAGATTCGTGGCAACCACTCCGCGGCGATCGTCGGCGCGTGGCGCAGGGTCGGCACCGAGCCGTAGGTCATGGCGATCGGGCAATAGACCCCGCTTTCGATCTGCCCGAGCATGTAGGTGCCGGCTGCGCGCGCCACGTGGGCACCGGCCTTCGGTTCTGCCCAGGGGCTTGAGTGCAGACCCGCCTTGAGAGCGAGCTCAAGCAGTTTGTGCCATGCCGGATGAAATTCGACCTCGTCGATGCGGTGACCGTAACGATCGAGTGTCCGCAGCTGCGGTGTGAACTTGTTGGCGTCGAAGCCGAGCCGGATCGTTTCGGGCCTGCCGAGTGTTGCGCCGAGTGCGTTCAGTTCGCCGTCGGCCCAACCGGCCGCTTCGCGCCCGACGGCTTCACGCAGCGCGCGGTCGCTCGAAAACAAATTGTAGGGCTCAAGCGGCGGCGGCTGATTCTGGACCTCGAACATCGGTCGTAGGTCTCCAGCATAGGCCCTGCATTGTACCAGCCAATCAGGGGAACAGAGCCACCTGCTCCAGACCCATAGTTTCAGCCCAGCCCATGACCAAATTCATGTTCTGGATGGCCTGCCCGGAGGCGCCTTTCACCAGGTTGTCCAGCGCTGAAATCACGATGGCACGCCCGGGGATCCGGTCTTTGGCGACACCGATGAACGTCATGTTCGAACCGCGGACATGACGGGTTTGCGGCGTTTCGCCGAACGGGAGCACATGGATGAACGGTTCCCTCATGTACGACTTTAAAAGTATTGCATGAAGGTCTTCGGGCGCCCGGCCGCGCCGCCCGCGCACGTAGATCGTCGAAAGGATGCCCCGGTTCATCGGCACCAGATGCGGCGTAAAGGTCACGATCACCTCCCGCTCAGCCGCCAGCGAAAACTCCTGATCCAGCTCCGCCATGTGCCGGTGGTGCCCCACGCCATAGGCATGGAAGCCTTCCGACACTTCCGAGAACAACATGGCTTCTTTTGCTGCGCGCCCCGCCCCGGTCATGCCCGACTTGGCATCGACGACGATCTCATCAAGCTCGATTGCCTTGTTCTTGATCAGCGGGATCAGCGGCAGCTGCGCGCAGGTCGTATAGCAGCCGGGATTGGCAACGAGCCGCGCTTTCCTGATTTCGCGTCTGTGGATTTCCGTAAGGCCGTAGACCGCTTCTTTCTGAAGCTCAGGCGCATGATGCTCGTGGCCGTACCATTTCGCATAGGCTGCGGTATCAGCGAGCCGAAAGTCAGCCGACAGATCAACAACTTTGGTTGTCGGCGACTGCTTGAGCAGGTCCTTCACGACTTTCTGTGTGGTCGCGTGCGGCAAGGCACAGAACGCGACATCGAGCGCGATCCTGCTCCAGTCGAGGCCATCGACCGCGACAAGCTGCGGCAACGGAAACGGCGAGAACTGCGGAAATACGTCACGCATGGCCTTGCCGGCACTGCGCTCGGCCGTCAGCAGAACAATCTCGACTCGCGGGTGGCGCAGCAACATGCGCACCAGCTCACCCCCGGTATAGCCGGAGGCCCCCAATACGCCGATCTTCGCTTTCGTGGCCATGACTTGATCCTTATCCAGAAGTCTTAAAGAACTACCGGAAGAAGGCCAACAGCGGTTTTAGTTCAGGAAGTGTGCCGCGACCTCAAATCCGGCGGCACGGGATAATGACGATGCTACGCCCGTGCCGTGGTGGCACAGCGGCGGCGAAGCGCTCTGGCTGCAAAAAGCATCGTCATGAGCGGGGCATATAGGCTGCGCCCTTCGCCCGGTCAAGCCGCTGTCCAACCAGGGGCAATGGCTGCTCATTCAGCATCGCCTTGACGACCACGGAGCGCGCCACGGCCGGGTCAATTCGGTAAGCGTCGATCATATCCTTGCAATCGGCCACGATCGCATCGGCATCCTGCATGATTTTCAGCCGCTTGAAATGATCGTCGTGGTGCAAACCCATGCTGGCGCCAACGATATCGAGAATATTGATAACGCGGAAAAGCCAGTCGCGTTCATGCGCACATAATTCACGATGGTCGACATGATAAAACGCGACCAGGGCGTCGACGCCGGCCGCCTCGGCCGCCTCCAGCTCAGCAAGCTGAAGGCCCCGTTTGTAATCCGGAAGTGCATTGAGGGCATTGCTCATGAGGCCGACCGCCGGCTGATGCAGATCAACGATCTCGATGCCAGGCACCATGCGCAACAACTCGGTACCGGCCTCGACCACGCCCTTGACCCCCGGATGCTTGTGCAAGGCGATCCGCATCGGCACTGAATTTTTCAACATCGGCCGAAGGTCTTCGAACCTGGTCTTCAGGAACAACATGAATGGTGTCATCTCGAACGGGCGCGATCCCCTCACCTTTTCTACAGTTGGGATCGTGGTCTCGGTGAACTGCACGTGACAGCTCGCGCACCACGAGATGACACCTGTCTTTCCTTCGGCAAGTTTGTCGAGTGAACTGGTGGCGACGCGGCCTGACACATCGGTGTCGCCGGCACGCAATTGAATGACACCGCAACAATGGGTCGGCCCGCCCATGACCCGGTAAGTCACGCCGAGCGCGTCCATCATATCAAGTGCAATCAGCGCCATATGCGGCGTCTTGAGCACGTTGCAGCCGGTATAGAAGACAAAGTCCGGCCGCTCGCCGGGCTTCGCAGTCGACCCGTTCTGCAAGCGCTCATTGACCTGTTGGCCGAGCCGCGCGAGTTCGTCCTCGTCAAGTTGCATGCGCGCCAGCACGTTGACGCCGTCCGCGATCAGCCGGAAGTTATCGATGCCCTGCTTGCGCCGGTCGCGCAGCTCCGACGACTGTAGAGCGAGCGCCACACGCGCCATCGCCAACAGGAACCGCGGATTGACGCCATCGCCGCAGGCCGTGATGCAGTCGCCGGTCAAGGCGCAACCTTTGGCCCAGGCTTTCGACGCAGCCGGTCCCTCGCCGGTCCGAACAATGTCGAGCACGCCGGCGATCACGCTTTCGGGCGCGGTGTCACCGACGCCGGCAGGCTTCGCCATCGGGCAGACCTCGACGCATTTCCCGCAGCGCGTGCAGGCGTCGAGCATCTCGGCCGTGCGCGCAGCGAGAGCAGATTCGAAGGCAGTTTCGGTCATGGCGGCCGCGCAATAACCCCCTGGTGGCAGATCTTATTCCGTTTTCCGAATGCGCAATGACCCTTCGCATACCATATAGGCGAATGCCCGGCGGTTGGCTAAGCTGCCGGCGGGGATAGTCCTACGATATCGAATACAGGACAAAAGCCCAGCCGGGTCCACCGGGAAAATCAATCACTTGGGAGGGAATACAATGAGTCGTTTGACTGTATTAGCGGGTGCCCTGGGCGCCGCGCTGCTGATCAGCTCGGCCGCCTTTGCACAGGTGCCGCCCGATCCGGCGAACCCGAATGAAACCGTGCCGGACAAGTACAACTACACGCCGTACGGCGAGAATATCAAACTTGAGCAAGCCAAACATGTTGCAGACGCCGCAATGGCGGAAGCCGTCAAGCGCGGCTGGCCGATGTGCATCACGGTCGTCAATACGAGCGGCGAACTTGTCTTCTTCCAGAAAATGGATGAGTGCCAGTACGCGTCGATCAACATATCGCAGAACAAGGCGCGCGCGGCAGCTCGGTTCCGCCGCCCGACCCTTGTTTTCGAACGCTTGCTCGGCAAAGGTGCGTTCTTCGCCTATCTGCCGACGCTCGGCGATGCATTTACCGCTTCAAGAGGCGGTAATCCGATCGTAGTCGGTGGCAAGATCATCGGTGCGATTGGCGCCTCCGGCGGCACTGGTGCGCAAGACGACACTGTTTCGCAAGCCGGCGCAGCGTCGCTGAAATAGTTATATTACCGTCCGAGACGGTATTTCGCCGGGATGAAAGTCCCGGCGAATTCTCGGCTGTTAATTGCCAGGGAGCATTCATGAAAAAAACAGTTTCTGCCGCGGTCATGCTCTCAAGTCTGGCCGCGTTCCAATTGGCGGCGGCACCCGGCACGTTGGCAAAAGATGTGAAAGTGCTTTCCGATAAAACCATCACCGGCTTTGGTCACGTCGAATTTGTCGCTTATGATCCAAGAGGCAAAGCCTACTACACAAGTGATTTCGGGCCCGACCTCAAGCCCGCCGACAAGGATGGCAAGGGCAAGATCACCAAGCTTTCACTCGACGGGAAAGTCCTTGAAGACAAATTCCTTCCCGTCAACGGACAGGTGCTCAACAAGCCGAAAGGAATTTGGATTCGCGGCAACCGGCTTTGGGTAACCGATATCGACTCGGTCTGGGTCTTCGACCTCAAGACCAAGGAAGGCAAGAAACTGGAATTGCCCGGGGATCACGTTCGCCAATGACGTAACATGGATGAAAGGCGTGCTCTATGTGAGCGACAACCGCTCCGACCAATTGGTTAGCGTGGAACCGGCCGACTTCCTCAAATCCAAAATGGCGCCGAAGATCAGCGTGCTGTTCAAGGACAAGGCGATCAATCCGAACGGCGTCTTCCCGGGCAAAGGCGGTGCCCTGTTAATGGTGGGCTTCAAGGACAAGGACAATCCGCGGGCGATCTATTCGATGGCGAAGGACAAAGACCCGATCGCACAGACCGATAATTTCGGTCTGCTCGACGGCCTCTACCAGATGCGGAATGGCGATATTCTTTTCACCGACTGGAAGACCGGCTCGCTCACGCGATGGAACAAGAAAGATGGCATGCAGAAACTTGCGGGCGACTTCAAAGGTCCGGCCGATTTCTGTGCATTCCCGAATGAAGAAGGCTTGATGGTTGCCGTGCCCGATCTGGTCAAAGGCGAGATCCGCCTGATCCAGCTCGGCCGATAGCTGACCGAATTCGAACGGCCGCCGGGCTAAAAGTCCGGCGGATTTTTTATGCGGCTACCACCAGATCCACTTCACCGCTTTGGAAATGCCGTCGCCAATCGTGAGCAGCACCGCCGCCCAGACAAAGGCCGAACTGAAATTAGCGAGTTGAAACCGCCAGAACGGCATTTCGAAAATCCCGGCGATCAGCGGCACCGACGCACGCAACGGTCCGAAAAAACGGCCGATGAAGATGCCGGGTATGCCCCACTTCGTCATGAAGGCTTCGCCGCGTGGGATGAGATCCGGATGTCGCGACAGTGGCCACACATGCGCAACTGTGTGTTCGAGCTTGAGCCCGATCCAGTATGACAACCAGTCGCCAAAGGCGGCCCCGAGCGAAGCCGAAACCCAGATCGGCCAGAATTTGATCCCGCTCGAACCGATCAATGCGCCGATGGCAACCAGAGCGCCCCATGCGGGGATCAACAGCGAGATGAAGGCAAGCGACTCGCCGAATGCCAGCGCAAATACCACCGGCACCGCCCAGGCCTGGTTGGTGCGGACAAAATCGACGGTATCCTGGACGATTGCGTGAATATCCATCGGGGGAATCTGGCCGGGCGGGGTCCCCCGTGTCTAACCCGGCCGCGTCCGCCACGCTAGGCCGGCAATTCTCCGCCATCCTCCGGAAAAAGATGATCAATCACGACCAGCGCCATAATGAGCAGTGGCACGGCCAGGAAGGCGCCAATCGGACCCCACAGCCACGTCCAGAATATGAGCGACAGGAAAACCGTGAGTGGGTTGAGAGTCAATTTGCGGCCCATGATGCTTGGCGTAATGAAATGTCCTTCCAGCGTCGCCAGCGCGAGAAACAACAACGGCGCGATCAGCGCGTGCGTCAGGGTCGGAAATGTCACCAGACCGACCATGAGCAATGAAGCCTCCATGATCAGCGCGCCGATATAGGGAATGAAATTGAGGATGAAGCCGAGCACCGCCCACGCGACCGGATCCGGAAGGCCGGCGCTCCACGCGGCCGCGCCGCCACAAAGCCCAACCGCGACATTGATCACCGCAACGATACTCAGATAGCCGGTAAGATTGTGCTCGATATCATTCATGATCTTGAGCGTGCGCAACCGCGCCTCACGCTCATCGAAAAAGATCACCAGCACGCGTCTCATCTGCGAACGGCCAAGCAGCATGAAGAACAGCGTTCCGAAGAAGATAAAAGTCTGACCGATTGCCGGAGTAACGATCGCTACGGCCGGCTGAACGAAAGTCATGATATCGACACCAAGGCTGCCCTTCTTGTCGGCGGGCAAGAGTGCGTCGCGCATCCCCTGAAGCGCAGCCAGTGGCCGGTCGAGCACGCGTAGTTTTTCCTGAATGTTGCGACCGATATCAGGCACCTTGCCGATCCAGTCCACCACCGGCGCCGCCAGAAGCACGATGACGCCGTACAACACCGCAATCACCAGCAGCCACAAGACCAGCGCCGACAGGAGGGACGGAACACGATGCCGCTCCGCATGCGCTGACAATGGCCCAAGCATCATGGCCACGACAAAGGCCGATGCCACTGGCAGCAGCATTGGCCGTGCCAGGCTGAGCGCGACAACCACGAGGATCACGAACATGCCGATGGTCGCCGACTGCGCAGCGGTGCGCCAGAATCGCGCAACCTCGGCAACCGGTTGCGGATCGCTGACCGCGAGCGCAAATCGGGCACCTCGAAAGCGGCGGTCGGTGTCGGATCGCTCGGCGTCAGACCTCTCCGGCCGCCGTCGCGCGGTTTTTGGGCTGCTGGACTCCATGGCCTTGATAACGGGCGAAGTTCCGATTGGTTGCCAGCCAAATTGCGGCGCGCCTTGCGAGGCGGTGATAGCCCTGCGGTAGCTGCATTATGGGGCACCACCGCTCGACTGGCCGGATGGGCCGACTGTCAATTTGTTCTGCCAGGGAGCGGCACGGTTGGGATTGCCCAGCCTGCGGCTATATTGGGCAGCTTAGGGCAGCCTAGCGATTGAGCGGCGGCAAAGCGTTGCGCATTTGAGCGCTGGGGATCCGCATCATGCCATCAAACGGCCTGTTCAGGTCGAGAATGAGGAAAATCGAACCGGACACCGACACAGCGCACAGCAACGTGATGACGGCAACCAGTATGTTGAACCGCGTCAGCAGACCGAAGACGCCGAATATCACGGTCAGCCAAAACACCAATATTGTCAGAAACGGCATGGAAATCGTATCGCGGCCCTGCACGAAGAGCGACAGCCGATCTTTCGCGATTTCGTTGGCGGTGCCCACGATTTCGGTTTTCAACGCGCGTTGGAAATCCGTCGACGCCGGCAGATTGACAAGGCTCTGGATGAATGAGTCAGCCGCGCCCGTCATCTGGAACGGGCTCGGCCCCCGTGAGGTCGAATTGTTTTCGTTCCACACCCGATCGACCATCAAACCGAAGGTCTGACGAAGCGCACCACGGGCATTCGCGGCGTCATTCCCATATTGCGCGAGCGTTTGATCAAGCAGAACGGCGTTAGCCGCAATCTGCCTGACTTGCGTAACCCTCGCATCGAAGGATGTTTTCCCCGTCGCGATCAGCAACCCGAGAACAAGAGCCGAAAGTGTCGCAATCAGCCCGACAGACATCTTGATGACATCTTTGGTGTCGGAATTCAGATGCTCTTCCGACAGAAATGTCCGGGCAAACGCGCCGAGCAGCGCGCCCGCGATGATCAGTGCCAGAGCAATCAATGATATTACCGCAGTGTGCACGGCCTCAATTCCCGCTTTTTGTCGCTAAATTCGCGCGCGTCCCCGATCGCGGCACCATATATCAGGCCGCGGCAATCCAGAAACCCTCCGCGACGCGCCTTCATCCGATGGTGCGTTTGCAAGGGACCTCGTCGTAATGTCGGGATTAGGATAATTTCGCTAGGCTGTATCAATGGCACCCCGGCGCTCGAAGACAAAAATTGCGGTCGTTGTCATTGCTGCAATTCTCGGCGGCTACGGCGTCCTCGCCTACGTTGTACTTCCACTAGCCTGGACGCATTACGAGCATCAAAAGGGCCTCGCGGGCCTCGAGATGGTGACGCGGACGGCGCAAGGCATTCCCGGCGATGCGATCAATGTCGGGCTGGTCGGATCGAAAGAAGATGTGCTGTGTGCCATGCATGCGGCCGGCTGGTATCCGGCCGATCCAATCACATTGCGATCGAGTCTCGCGATTGTCGGCAGCGTCGTCCTCGACCGGCCGTATCGGGACGCGCCGGTGAGCACCCTCTTTTATCAAGGCAGAGCGGAAGACCTGGCCTTCGAAAAACCCGACGGCAAAAGCGCCGACCGCCGCCAACATGTACGGTTCTGGCAGGTGTTGAATTGGGGGGAAGAAGGAAGGCCCGTGTGGCTTGGCTCCGCGACATTCGATCGCGGCGTGGGCCTGAGCCACCTGACCGCGCAGGTTACACACCACATCGCCCCCAATATCGATGCCGAGCGGGACCAGCTCACGACTGATCTGAAAACCGCAAAGGTTGTTGAGGCCATCTATGAGGTCTCCGGCGTCGGCCCCACGCTCAACGGCCGGAACGGAGAAGGTGACCGGTATTATACGGACGGTGAAATCAAGATTTCCCGACTTGTCGAAGGGTGCAACACGAAAACCGAGACCGTGGTGGAACTGGATAATCCGCCGCTCGTCGACCTGAAAAATGTGACGTGGAAAGCGATCGCTGCATTCCTGTCGCCCGGCGCGCAAGCATCCAATTCGAAGTAGCGCTCAACACGGCCCAACCGTTCAAATGGGCCCTTTCGATCCATCTAAAACCCGGCCGGGAGATACGAGGACGCGGAACACATGCCCCTTGAGGCAATACTGTTGTCCCGGCCCTTGTAATAAATAAAATTGTCCTGTGTACCGGCCCAGAGGGCCGGGCGATCCGGCTCGAATGGGGGGCACCGTGAAAATACTCCTACTGGCAGGCATCGTGGCGCTTGAATTATCCGGGGCAGCCGCTCGCGCGTCGGATTTACCCACGAAGGCTCCGGTCAATAAAACTCCGGCCGCACCTCCGCCCTACAACTGGTCCGGATTTTATGCGGGCGCCAATTTTGGCGGTGGGTGGACAAGCGGCAGTCTGAACATTCCCGGCAACAATTTCTACGGCGGCATCACCGAGTTCGTCGGCGGCGTTCAGGCTGGTTATAATTTTCAGGCCGGTCACGTTCTCATAGGGGGCGAGGCTGATTTCGATTGGGCACGTTTCAATCATCCGACACTTCCCGCTCCGACGTTAGGTTCTGTGAGCAACCGCTGGATGAGCACCGTGGCGGGGCGCATTGGCCTTGTGAACGACCGCTGGCTCATCTTCGCCAAGCTGGGCGGCGGTTGGGTGCGAAGCGGCGCCACGGTGAATGTGCCCGGCTCGCCAAGCTGGAACGGATCAAGCACCAACAGTGGCTGGCTGATTGGCGGAGGCATTGAATACGGCTTCAAGTCGCACTGGACGGTCAAGCTCGAATACGACTATCTCGCACTCTCAAGCTGGAATTCGGCCACCCTCCCTGTGGTGGGGCTGAGCCACGACGTCCAAACGATCAAGGCCGGCATCAATTATAAATTCGAAAGCGGTTTGCCCGCTGCGGCTGAGCCGTCGCGCGCCGGTCATCCAGGCGCGCCCGCCAAAGATGAAGACCTGCAAAAACAATCACAGAATCCGATCGCGGATCTTGTGAGCTTGCCGTTCCAGAGCAATACGAATTTTAACTCGGGGCCCTTCAACCGCACGCAGGAAATCCTCAATATCCAGCCAGTCGTTCCAATGCACCTGAACGAGGATTGGAATGTCATCTCGCGCACCATCATTCCGCTGATAAGCCAGCCCGATCCGGCGAAAGACGGCAGCACCAACGGTATTGGCGATATTACCCAGTCATTGTTTCTGTCGCCGGCGAAACCAGGCAAACTGATCTGGGGTGTTGGCCCTGTCTTCACCGTTCCCTCTGCCAGCGATCCTATTCTCGGGACGGGCCGAGTCCTGTTCGGCCCGACGGCCGTGTTCCTGACGACGCCAGGGCATTGGGTACTCGGCGTTCTGCTCAATAATCAGTGGTCGGTCGGCGGCAATTCGTTGCGGCCGGCGGTGAACACCGGTCTCGCCCAGCCTTTCGTCAACTACAACATGGAGCATGGGTGGTACTTGACCACGTCGCCCATCATCACCGTGAACTGGCTCGCAGCGGGAGGTGAGCAGTGGACCGTGCCGGTCGGCGGTGGCTTTGGTCGCGTCTTCAGAGTGGGCGATCAACCGGTGAACGCATCTATAGCCGCATACTACAACGCCGTTCGGCCGACCGGCACATCCGACTGGCAATTACGGACGTCAATCGCGCTTTTGTTCCCGGTGAGGTAGCAGCCCAATGCGGTGCTAGCCGGCCGCCAGAAGGAGATTAGCAAATGCGTATGGCATTAATTCTAGTGGCCTGCACTGCATTCCATATCATCGCGCCCACCAGCGTATCTCTCGCACAGACGGTGTCGCAGCCATCGTACGAGTTGGCTGCAAAGAAGGGTAAATCGGAGAAGGCCTGCTATACGTGCTGCCGTAACAACCAGATCAAGATGGGATTGCCACCAGAGCAAATTGAGCTGTGCGTGCAAAGGTGTATGGTTGGAACAGCGCGTAATTGCTGACAACACTTGGGGGGCTAGCATGAACTGCAACACGCGGAAGTTTGCCGTCGTCGTACTGTTCGGAGCGTTCCTTTCATCAAGTCAAGGCATTCTCAATGGGCGTGACGCCGATGGCGCACCCATCACCTTCGCCGCAGCCCAGAGCGCAAAACAACAATGCATAAACACTTGTCGCGCACGCTATCGCGACTGCCGGTCGCTGAAGCAAATATCAGCGTCCGAGTGTCGAGGCATTTATCAGGATTGCAAGCGCTTCACATGTAATGCTGCAAAGGGATGAACCTCGTCGCTTTTGCCGCAAAGCGCAGCGCGAACGAAGGCTGAGACGGATTCAGGAATTCTTTCGGGAACGGGCCAGTCGAGGCGTTTTTCCCGACCGACGCTTAAATGCGTGTGTGAAAGAGCTGACCTCCTGGTAACCGAGCAACCAGGCAATTTGCGAAATCGATAATTCATTATCGGCCAGATAGTGCTTGGCGAGATCGGTCTTCAGATCTCCCAAAACAGCTGAAAAATTCAATCCTTCCACAGCGAGACGCCGAGCCAATGTGCGTTGACTTAATCCGAGCTGATGCGCAACGGCGTCGAGGCTGGCCTTGCCATGCGGCAGCAAGGGCACAATGGCGTTCTCGACGCTCGCGCGCAATGTGCCGCGGTGGTGTCGCCGTTGACCAAGCGACTCCTCACAATACGTAATCAACAATTTGTTCAGGTGCTGGTCGGCGCTGATAACTGGTGTATCCTTTGTTACCGGCGCGAACGAAAGCTCGTCGACGGCTGCGGAAAATTCTACGTTGCGGCCGAAGAATTGCGTCAATTCCGCGCTTTGATGGTTGCGACGATGTGCGAGCCGCACACGAACCGGGTCCAAACGAATGCCCGTTAGCTGCCGGCACAGTCGAACCAGCACTGCCATGAAAAATTCAATCTGATGCCGGTCCAGGTGCCGGCTGACCCCGACGTAATGGAATCTTATGCCAACGTGTCTGCCGTCAACATACGTCAGGGATACCCCTTCATTGGCGATCGCGCTGTAGCGCGCGAGTTTCTGTAACGCGTCACCCAATAGGTCCGAAGAGGCAGCGACATAATAAAGAAAGCCGAACTCGCGCAGATCGGATGGCTGGGCAAGATGAAATCCGAACAGGTCATCCCGCACCGCATAGGCGACGAGATTTAAAAATTCTATTTGGTCACGAACCCTGAGCTTGAGTTTCGCATCATTGATCTGCTGCAGGGTAATATTTGCATTTTTGAGCAGGGTCCGCGTATCAATTCCGCTCGCTCTGGCGCGGGCGTAGGCAAGTCGCGTTAATGTACCGGTTGCGTTCGGAAGCGTGCCGAGACGCCTGGCATCGGAACGGCCCATAACCTCGCCCCCTGCCTGCAGAGCCAGGTCGAATACTGTGTTCCAGCCTGGCGTGCGACGACAAAGCTTTGGCAGATTATAGCAAGACGCCGACAGGCTGTCGTGTCTATCAAGCGCGCGTGCGCGGGCGAATGTCTGCGTCAAAACCCCTGCAGCCAGAAGGCCTATTAGCGACGGCCCCGATGTCGCGCTGACATGCCGCGTAGCCGGGCGCCGCTTTAGGAGAATTGATGTCAAATTCGCAGGAGATTGTCGCCGTCATCGACGACGATCCGGAAATACGCGTTGCGATGGCTACACTTGTGTCGGCATACGGATATAGCGCACATACGTTTGATTCAGCTCAGACGTTTCTCGCATGCGCATCGACATGCCGGGCGAGTTGCCTGCTTCTCGATATTGAGCTTGGCGATCTATCCGGCGTGGAATTGGCCCGCCAGTTGGCAGCGGATGGGTATACGTTTCCCATCATTTTTATGACCGGGCATGACAATGCCGCGGTCGAAATCCAGGCCAGGGCTGCGGGCGCCATCGCGTATTTACGCAAGCCCTTTCCCGGAAAAATGCTGTTCGACGCGCTCAAAAAGGCCATCCGGGAGGACTAATGCTGTACTCATTTCTGGGCGGGCTCTTCATCACATTGCTGGTCGTATTCGCGGGTTTTGTCTGGTTTCGATTGCGCTCCGGGATTCAAAATTGACGGAAAAAACCCAGCCATGGACACCAATCACCATCGTGAATTGGACCTGATGGAATTGGGGCCGGTTTTTTCCGGCGCAACACCCAGTCGTAAATGATAAGCTTGAATAGCCCGCCAAAATGCGGACCTGTGCCGGGTGTGCCGACATCGACTTTTTGACATCACGGCGCATTTCCCTCCCCGACCGGTATAACAACACGAAATATGGATCCTCGGCGCTCAGCCGCAACGACCGAAATACGTCCATTGTGACGTTCGACGATCGTCTGGCAGATGGCTAACCCTAGCCCCATTCCGTGCGACTTTGTCGTAGTGAACGCGTCAAAAATCTTGTTTGCCGCCCGCTGGTCGATGCCAGGTCCGGTGTCTTCCACTTCCAGCGCTATCATGCCATCGACCTGATGGTCGGTCCTCACCGTCAACTTACGCTGATGATCTTTGGCGCTCGTGAGCGCATCAATTGCGTTTTGAATGAGATTGTTCACGACCTCTTGCAGCTGGCCCCTGTGGCCGTTGACTGGCGGCAAATCGGGCGTCAATTCTGCCTGCGTAGCGATGTCGCCGTCGGTCAGCGCCGCACGGAAATAGCGTAGTGACCCAAGCGCCAATTCATTCACGTCGATTGATTCGACACTTTGATCGTCCCGCCCGAACACAGAGCGAATGCTTTGTAAAAGCTGGCTTGCACGATGACCATCGGCAACAATGTTGGATAATAGCGCCCGCGCTTTCTCGACATTGCCAGGAGACCTGCTCAGATAAAGCAATGCGGTTTCGCTGTTCATCGTCATTGCGCCGAGCGGCTGTCGGACCTCGTGACTGATCGACGCTGCTACGGCTTCCAAACTCATCAGCCTGTTGTGACGCTCACGTTCGAGCAGAACATTTGAACGCGCGAGGCGAGCGTAAAGACGAGCCATCTCCGCCAGCAATAGCCCCAGCACAAGCATTGAGGTGACAAGCGTGAACCCGCGCGAAGCGTAGAACCCGAGAGTGTACCGCCCGGTAGCGAGAAAACCGCCGTAGATATGCTGCAACATGAGGGAAAAAATGGAGAGCATCAGCCAATAGTCGAGAATCGAACGCTTGCCTACCCACAGAAGCCCGATTGCAAGCACCATACTGCAAATAGCCAAGGGACTTGCGACATAGGCCACTGCATTGACGTAGTGATCACCGCTGCTCACGATGGTCGGAAGAATTTGATTTTCTTTTGTGGTGATCCAGATAATCCCCAACACTAGGCAGACCACGAAGGCAACGCTTCGAGCGATTGCGGAATTCGCTGATTTCTGGCTTGGGCTGGTCGTCCGGTCGCTTCGACGTAAGCACGCATAGATGATCGCGCCTGATGGCGGCCCGGCGCCCCAGAAGTAATACAACCACGCGCTCGTCTGTGGGCCGGCGCCGAGAAGCCCGGTCGGCGTAAATGAGCCCGGAAACGTGAGGATGTGAGGAATGACGATCAGCGCCGTGTAGAGGTAGCCGCTCGCGAGCGCCAAAATGGCGCGTGAGGGCGTTATGGAATAATGGGAGAACAACAAGATCGCGGTAATAAAGTCGTTGACGAAAACAATTGATTCTATTGCAGGCAGATAGCCGCTATATCGCGGAAATTGAACGCCCGCGAACGGCGCGGAAATTGCAAAAATAACGAAGAGCGCTCCCGCAACGGCAAAGGCAATGCGACGCTGCTGCGCTGTCGCCGGGATATCCGACAGCGCGACTACCGGAATATGGGATGTGTCGGGCGCGATCGCCGCTAGCTCCATATTGTTCTATTTGATTAAATGTTGGACTTTTGCGCAATACTCGCCCAAAGGGAGCGCAACGATGTCGGCTTTTGGCGGTAAGTCGGCTCTGCAATCGTTAAAATACGGCGCCGTTACAATCGAAATTGCGATTTGATCATTGCACTGACCGGGCTCCAGTCATGTTCGCTTTCGCCGGAAAAGCCGGCCTCATTAAGCCGCCTCGCCCCTGTCAGCAGATGACTTAAAAGGGACCTGCAACACGGCGGTGAATACGGATCCGCATGGCTGGCAACTCACAACTTCCCTTCAGGCAAGTCATTGTGGAATAGGCACAATTAATTGTTTGTGACAAACGCGCGATTGCATTTGCCGCCCTGACGTCTTCTCAAAAACGTGATTTAGGGCGGCTTGGTCATGCAACTGCGACGGTAGTAAATTAAAAAACGAGCCTCGGGGGACGGCACTACATGACCAAACAGGCTTCGATCGTTCATGTGGTAGACGACGATGCGTCATTCCGTTCTGCAATGGACGAATTGCTGACTGTTTGCGGCTACAACGTCCGGGTCTACGAAACGGCGGAGCAGTTGCTCGAAACTTCGTTTGAGGACGGCCCCGCCTGCATATTGCTGGATTTGCAAATGGGTGGCCTCAGCGGGCCTCAGTTACAGGACCAACTATCCAGTCTTGGATGCAGGCTGCCCGTGGTCTTCATCAGCGCCTATGGAGACATTCCGACGACCGTCAAAGCAATAAAGGCAGGTGCGGAAGATTTCCTCACGAAGCCTGTTACTAAAGGGAAGTTGTTGGAAGTAATTGAACGGGCGCTTGGCCGCTACGAGGCGATGCGGGAACAGGAAAGGCAGATTTCGGTCCTTCGATCCCATCTCTCACAATTGACGCCACGCGAACACGAGGTCTTCGTATTGCTGGTTCACGGCAAGCCTCACAAGCAGATCGCGTATGAGCTCGGCATATCGGAGCGCACAGTCAAACTCCATCGCCACCAGGTGGTGCAGAAACTCAAGGTGCGCTCACTCGCTGAGCTCGCGGTAATTGCCGAACGCCTCGGATTGCTCCCTTCAGCCGGTGATGGGGTGCACCGAAATGATAAAAGTTCTCAAGAAACACGGCCACCAATTCCCTAAATTGATCGATATTCATAGGTCCAGGTATTTGACTCTCGTTGGCCCCTCCCAAAAGGGCAGGTGAATTGCGCCGACTATTTCTGTCACAATGCCGGGGCTGAGAATTTACAGCCGGTTGGGCTGACCCAGGCGGATCACCAATGCTGAAGCGGCGCAGGATTGTGGCCGTCGTCGATGATGACCCGGGCATATTGAGGGCGGCCGAGAATCTGTTGGGCGCGCACGGATTTGCCACCAGGAGTTTTTCATCGGCCGAAGAATTCCTCAGCGCTATTGCCGCAAACCGTTTTGATTGTCTTCTCCTGGACATTCACCTCGGGGGGCTGTCCGGAATTGAGCTGCGGCAGGAACTGATGTCATCTCGCCCCACCCTTCCGGTCATCTTCATGACCGCTCTTGATGATGACGCCGTGCGCCAGCAGGCGTTTCAGACGGGCTGCGTTACCTGTTTGCACAAGCCGTTTTCCGCGCATCAACTGATGGACGCAATCGAGAACGCTTGCCCGGAGTGATTGAGCCCCGGACTGCCTGACGATCACTGCTTCTCAGACCCAAGCCGCGCTCCCGCAATGCGGCGAGCAATCGCGGGTCACCGACCTTCCCCTATGTGCAGTTCAATCTGCGCCGCACCAGTGTGAAAATCATAGAAGGAGCCATGCACCAGAGGAAAGTCATGATCCGTACTCGATCAACACTCTTTGCTGCGACAATGATCGCAGCGGCAGGACTCTCTCAAATTGCATTAGCGGCGGATTTGCCGCGACGATCTGCCTCGGCGCCAATGTTTTCGCCCACGCCTGTCTACAACTGGACGGGCATTTATGTTGGTCTAAATGGCGGCGGCGGTTGGGGTCATCAGGACCCGCTCAACCTCATCACCAACCGTTTCGACGGCGCCTCTGTGGATTTTTCCGGCGGCGTGTTCGGTGGGACGGCCGGCGCCCAGATTCAATCGGGGCATGTGGTTATAGGCTTTGAGGCGGACCTGGATTGGGCCGGATTGAAGGGTTCGGGCACGTTCGTCCCGACCATTGGCAGCGTCGCCGTCGGCGGCCCCGTCAACGCGAATACCAGCGTTGACTGGGAAGCAACGGCAAGAGCGCGTGTCGGCTACGCACACGATAACTGGCTGTTCTATGCAACGGGGGGCCTCGCGCTGTTGGGCGCAAAAACGACGTTCACACCATTGCTGGGTGGAACGTGCGGCACCTTCGGAATTGTCAACTGTTCAGGCACAAACAAGCAGGTGGGCGCAGCGCTCGGCGGCGGCGTCGAGTACGGGATTACGCCAAATGTAAGTGCGAAGCTTGAGTATCTCTATCTTACTGCAGCGTCGCTCGACATTTCGCATCACAGTGAAATACGAGCCGGCCTGAATTATCGATTTGGCGGAATGTAGTTGCTGCGCCACACAAGCGCAGTATCGTCGCGACGCGAACGCATGAGACAGGGGAATGGTGATGCTTCGAATTTCGTCCTTCATCGCAATTGCCGGTCTAGCTTTAACGCTGGGCCAGGCAACGGCAGCAGACCTCCCTAGAAAGGCGCCGGCTTACATGCCGCCGCCGCCACCTGCTTATGTCTGGACTGGTTGCTACATCGGCGCCAACATCGGTGGAGCCTGGGGAAACGTCGACGTGACTGACGTCAATACCGGTGCGACCGTATCGCCAAACAACAGCGGCTTTGCCGGAGGTGGCCAGATCGGCTGTGATTACCAGATGAGCCAATGGGTCATCGGCATCCGCAATATCATTGATGGCACAAGCATCAGCAACGGCGCGACATTGAACGGGGTGGGCACGGTCAATAGCCACCTGCACTGGTTCGATGCGCTGACGGCACGTGGCGGCTATCTCATCCAGCCGAACGTTCTGCTCTACGCGCAAGGCGGCGCTGCATGGACGTCCTGGGATATTGCGGCGTTCAACACGACCGGTGCACAGGTTGCCGAAATCTCCGGCGGCAACAGAACCGGGTGGACAGCCGGCGGCGGCGTTGAATGGATGTTCATTCCACATTGGTCAGTATTCGTCGAATACAACTACATGGGCTTCGGTACCCGCAGTGAAGCGGGGCCGGTCTGCGTGGCTGGCGTGGGATGTACCGCCAATACATTTAGCGGCAAGGCGAACCTGCAAAACGCTTTGATCGGCGTGAATTACAAATTCTAGGAACTGTAACACTTTTGAGTTTCAGGGCCGCCATGTCTGGCGGCCCTTTATTGGACGATTCAATTTCTTTCTCGGGTCCTTCGCGGCCATGACTGCCAAAATCGCAAAATATCGACTTAAAACTAAAGCGATCACACAAGGTCACTCCGTACGCGTTCAAGCCGGATTGATTCCCCTAAGTACAGTTCACACAGCATTAGACGAGGTTCAGTTTGGGCCCGCGAGGAAGATCTCGGCGCTTGCATACCCGTGAACGAACTCAACCGTCGCACTTGCGCAATACTGAAGGGTAACCGGTTACGAGGAGTTCGAAACGACATCTGAAGTGCCATATTTGGAGGTACCAATGTTTACGCGCCAAATCGCCTTCAAGCTTTTGCTGTCCGGCTACGCCGCATTGATTGCGGCAAGCGCGCTGCTGCTCGACCCAAAACCGGCACAAGCGCAGGCCCAAGCTCAAAAGCCCAATATCCTCTTCATCATGGGTGATGACATCGGCATCATGCAGCCAAGCATCTACCATCGTGGCCTTATGGTCGGAGAGACGCCCAACATCGACCGCATCGGGCAAGAGGGCGCGCTCTTTATGACCTATTACGCCGAGCAGAGCTGCACGGCCGGACGCACCGCATTCTTTACGGGCATGCATCCAATACGCGCGGGCATGGTCATGCCCCAGCTGCCTGGCGCGACAAGCTCCTTATTGCCGGGCACACCATCGCTCGCAAAGGTTCTGCTCGACCTCGGGTACAACACGGGCGAATTCGGCAAGAACCACCTGGGCGACAAAGCGGCTTCGCTCCCGACCGCCCACGGCGTCCAGGAGTTTTGGGGTTATCTGTATCACCTCGATGCGATGCAGGGCGTAAGCTTCCCCGACATCAACAAGTCCCCAACCGCACAGACTGTCGTACCGCCATGCAGGAACACGCCCGTTCGCGGGCTCTCCGATCCGCCGGGCGCGGTCGATCCGAGAACCACGCTGTGCATGATGCCGCCACGGCCGGTCATCTCGTGCACATCCTCCAACGGTACGGAGCAGAACCAGACGTGCAAGGACGAAGGTCCTCTGACGCTGGAGCGTTCGAAGACAGTCGACGAGGAAATATCCGCCAAGGTGGTCGACTACCTTGACCGCAATGATCCGAAGAAGACAAACAAGCCGTTCTTCGTCTGGTACAACCCGGCGCGCATGCACATCACGACAGTCTTCTCGCCGAAATACGAAGCGATGCTGGGCGAAAAGGGCGGCAAGGACTGGGGCATCAACGAAGTCGGCATGAAGCAGCTCGACGACAACATCGGCGTCGTGCTCAAGAAGCTGCAGGACATGGGGCAGCTCGACAACACGATCGTTGTCTTCACGACCGACAACGGGGCCGAGGCCATCACCTATCCGGATGGCGGCGTCACTCCGTTTCGCGGCGGCAAGCTCACGACCTGGGAAGGCGGCATGCGGGCCCCGCTCGTCGTGCGGTGGCCGGGCCATATCAAGCCGGGCACCGTGAAAACCGAGATCATATCAGGTCTCGACTGGCTGCCGACGCTGGCCGACATTGCCGGTGGCCCGAAGGGCGACGGCTTAAAGAAGCAGATCGAGGCAGGACAGTATCCCGGCTTCGTCAAGACAACGCTCGACGGCGTCGATCAGCGAGCTTATCTCGAAGGTCAAGGTCCGTCAGCGCGCGATACCTTGTACTACTGGACCGGTACCCACCCGTCGGCAGTTCGCTACAAAAACTGGAAGTTCTACTACACGATGGCGCCATCCTCGGCGACCGGTGGATTGACCGGGACGATCACTTATCACTGGACCCAGGTTGACAACATCAAGCGCGACCCGTTTGAGCAGGCCGTCGCCGAAGATCAAAAGACGCTGCTCGGGATGGGCGGCGCGATTGCGGCGCCGAGCACGGCCTACATCTACGACTGGAACCTGGTGCCGATCGGACAACTCCTGTGGCTGAAGGAACTCGAGACTTTCCGTACGTTCCCAGCCCTGCAGGCCCCGGCGAGCTACAATCTCGACCAGATCATTCACGCCATTCAAGAAGCAAGGACTATCAGTCACGCGGGTGAGTAAGGGCATTCCAACAAACTGATAAGGCGGGCGGTCATGGCGGGCCGCCCGCTCGATTGCGATGACATGCAGACGCTATCATACGCACACGACGCGCAATGTTCGGGGCGACCAATGAGATGCCTGATCGCGCTGTCGTTATGTTTTGCTGTTCTCGGCTCGCTATTAACGGCGGCAGCAGAACAAGAAGTACCAAAATTCGATGTTGCCGTGACTTGTCGCGTATCAAAAGCGCTGAAAACACCTGCAACGTGCATTCAAAACGAGCAGGCGGCACGTGATCGGCTTGCAATATTATGGCGACAGTTCAAACGATCCGATATCTCACGGTGCATTCAAATTGAAACCGACCGGGCGGCCGCGGCCAGCTATGTCGAATTGCTGACCTGCCTTCAGGCGGCGGGCATTGACGAAAAGACCCCGACAGACCCCTTCGGACCTCTACCGCAAATCGAGAAGTAAAAGGGCTCTGCTCAGCAGCAACGCGCGATACCGTCCGTTCGTCGCTGCCCCTTTGTGCAGTTTGAATGGTTCACCGCCAGTGAGAGTATGTCGCGTCCAAATTGCGCCCTCGCGAATTCCCCAGGGAGATCCGTCAATGATAGTCCCGTCCAGGCTTGCCCTAGCCCTTATCGCAGGATCTTTCTGCACTTCATCGGTCGTATTTGCTCAGAACACGTCAAACGCGATCACTGCACCTGGACAAAAAACAATTGGCATGGCGAAGCCCGAA
Organism: uncultured Alphaproteobacteria bacterium; assembly: GCA_963815055.1. Lineage (GTDB taxonomy): Bacteria > Pseudomonadota > Alphaproteobacteria > Rhizobiales > Xanthobacteraceae > Pseudolabrys. Next base: position 733,859 of record CAWFEU010000003.1, read on the forward strand.
ATGGTGCCCTCGCTGATTGTCATGAATGCGCGTGGCGCAAATCTGCAAGGTCAGAAGCTGACGCTCAATGGCGTCTCGCCGAATTCGATTGTTTTCGCGGATCGACCGGTGAGAGCGGCCGGTCATGCACTCACGGCACATCTTCTGGAAGAGTGGACGGCTGGCAATGAAAGCTTCGCCAAGGATCCCCCAAACGCCACGGTCTCGGTCCTGAGCGGGGATGGAACGGACGTGCGCGACGCCGTCGTCGTACTCAAGGCCCCCAAGCTTGATGGCGACCGGCTGACCTTCGACGTAGATTTGCTTGAAGGCGATTTGAAAGGAGCCACAGGTCCAGCGTCGGTATTCATCGACATCATTGGTCTCCCCTTTACCCCCCTGTCCTATGCCGGTGTCGCGCGCCGCACCGCGCGTCGTGCTGCATGGTATGGCGGGGCCGCGGCAGCGGCAGGGGTGTATGGTGCGGCGGCGGCCGCTGCCTATTATCACCCCTACGCTTATGGTCCATACTATCGGCCGCCATGCGGCTATTATCCTTATCCGCCCTGCTATTGAGGGTTTGAACACACAAGGTGCGCGCCCACTAAACGTCTATTTGAAGGAACCCAAAACATGCCCCGTTTGACTTTTGCAGTTTTTACTCTCATGGCGGCGATGCTCGCGACACCGGCACTTGCACAGGCTCCCAAGACCTGGACGCAGGTCGGCATGCTTGCGTGCAAGGTCAACCCCAGCATCGGCTTCATTATCGCCGGACATCAGTCGATGGAGTGCCGCTATACGCCAAGCAATCCCAATGCACCGCCGCAGGCTTATCAAGGCGCGCTCAACATGGTCGGGGTTAACATAGGGATAAGCGCGGGGGGTGTGCTCGGCTGGGCCGTTCTGGCACCGACCGGCGGTATACCGGCCGGAGCGCTCGCCGGAGAGTACGTCGGCGCGTCCGGCGATTTAGGTATCGGCCTCGGCGCGGGTGCCAACGTCTTGATCGGCGGCTCGGCCCGCACCTTTGCATTGCAGCCGGTCTCGCTCGAAGGCTCGGTCGCGGTCGACGTTGCGCTCGGTGTTTCCGCACTGAAACTGCGTCCAGCGATCTAATGCAATGAAGTGCCAGCAGACGTGACTTCAAGAATATAAGAGAGGAGCCCGGCAATCGAGGCGAATGCGTTGGCATTTTTTCGCCGCCGGCGATAAAATAAAATGATCTTACGTCGGCGCACGAGATCCAGATTATTTTTGATCGCTGCTGTATTTTCGGTAGTATTCTGTACTGCAAAAACCGTGTCGGCCCAAAATCTTCCCTGGTGCGCGATCATGGACAATGATGGCACCACCCAATGCAATTATTCGACCGAGCAGCAATGCCTTCAAACGATAAGTGGTATCGGCGGCGAATGCATTCGCAACCCCGCCGGTAATCAACAGCAGCTCGCGCCCACCCAGCCATACTCGGAAAATGCGCAGGGACTGTTACCCTTGCAGTTGCAGAACCCAGGTCCCCCACCCGGGCTGGACGGGTCCGGGGCGCCAGCATCGCCCAACAACTGATCCGAGGAATTCAACATGGTCACCTGTCGTGTTGTCGTCGGATTGGCGCTGCTGTTCTGTGGCCTTCCGACCGCCCTCGCCCAGCAGCAAACCATCGTAATTCCGGACAATTTGTTCACTCAGGCCGGTTTCGTCGTCAAATATGCCACGACCCCGGAAAAAAGCAGAATTCTCAGATCACTGCCGCCCGACAAGATCGTAAAGCGTACGAAGGACGGCAAGCTTTATTACGTTTACGCTGACGCGGCGGGCTGCAATTGCGCCTATGTCGGAACGCCCGAAGCGTACGCTGCCTACCGGAACTGGGCGAACATCGGCCCCGGCGGAAATGGTGGCTCATTGAACGCCATGGACGCCGTCGATTTAGATCCCGGACCTGGTTATGTTCCGGATAACAGCATCTATCCCAGTATGGACAGCATTCTTCAGCCGGACTTCTGATCGTCTCTTATAAATTCAAAGCGCTTTAAATTTTCCGAAAGGACGTTGCCGCACAGCTCTCGCAACAATTCTACGATGCGGGGCCTGATCGCATCGCCCAATAACTCCGGCTTTTCGTGGGTGCCACCGAATCATTCAACAGGCTGCGGCTTTAGCGCTGATTGCCCCTTGGTCCAGTAGACGCCGGGAATCCAGCAAACATAATCAAATTCCGCCCTAGTCGGTGAGTTCCACGGGCCAACTCGCCAATGCGGTGCTTCAACGCCGTCGACGATTATGGCCGATAACATGGGAAGGCAATCATGCGCACAACCGGAAGTATCTGGCTCGGCGTGCTAGCCGCCGCGCTGGCAACGGCTGCAGTTAGTGTGCCTGCCGCCGCGCAGCAGCAGAAGCCCAACATCCTCGTCATCATGGGCGACGATATCGGCATGTGGAACATCGGCGCCTACCACCGCGGTCTGATGGCAGGCCGCACGCCGAACCTCGACAAGATCGCCAAGGAAGGCATGTTGTTCACCGACTACTATGCCGAGGCGAGTTGCACCGCCGGGCGCGCGAACTTCATCACCGGAGAACTGCCAATCCGCACCGGCATGACCACGGTCGGCCAGGCGGGCGCGTCAGTAGGCATACCGGCCGAGGCTGTGACGATTGCAACAGTCCTGAAATCCATGGGCTATGCCACCGGCCAGTTCGGCAAGAACCATCTCGGCGACAAGAACGAGTTTCTGCCGACCGTCCACGGCTTCGATGAATTCTTCGGCTATTTATATCATCTCGATGCGATGGAAGACCCGGCACATCCCAACTACCCGCAGAACCTTTTGAATGTCGTCGGCCCGCGCAACATGGTTCATAGCTGGGCTACCGACAAAGATGATCCGACGGTGATGCCGCGTTGGGGCAAGATCGGCAAACAAAGGATCGAAGACGCCGGCACGCTCTATCCGAAGCGGATGGAAACCGTGGACGACGAGATTCGTGATTTTGCCCTCAAGTTCATGGACAAGGCCAAGGCCGACAACAAGCCGTTCTTCGTCTGGCTCAACCCGACACGCATGCACATCGTGACGCATCTTTCTCCGAAATATGAAGCGTTGCGCAATTCGGAGAACGGCTGGTCGGAAGAAGAAGCCGGCATGGCCCAGCTTGATGACGACATCGGGATCGTCATGAAGAAGCTCAAGGACATGGGTGTCGACAACAACACCATTGTCGTCTTTACCACCGACAACGGCACCGAGGTCTTTACCTGGCCGGATGGCGGGCAGACGCCGTTTGCGCAGTCCAAGGGCACGGTCCTCGAGGGTGGCTTCCGTGTGCCCGCGCTCATACGCTGGCCTGGCCATGTTCCGGCCGACTCCGTGCAGAATGGAATCTTCTCCGGCTTGGATTGGCTGCCGACATTCGCCGCCGCCGCGGGCAACCCGAACATCACCGAAGAATTGCTGAAGGGCAAAACAATCGGCGACCGGACCTACAAGAACCATCTGGATGGCTACAACCAGATCGATGCCATCACAGGCAAAGGGCCATCCGCGCGTCACGAAATCTTCTACCTGGGTGAAAGCACGGTCGGCGCGGTCCGCATCGATGATTACAAGTTCCGGTTCATCGATCAGCCTGCCGGCTGGCTCGGTGAAAAAACCCATCCGGACGTGCCCTACATCACGAACCTGCGCCTTGATCCGTTTGAGCGCACGGGCTGGCCGAACAACGGCACGAAAGAAGGCGGCCAACAGTACTTCGACTGGTTCAAGTATCAGTTCTGGCGTTTTGTGTTCGTACAACAGCTTGTAGCAAAAGAACTCCAGACCTTCATCGAATTCCCGCCGATGCAGCGCGGCGCGAGCTTCAATCTTGATGCGGTCAAGGCTGAGATGACAAAGAGGATGGAAGAGGCCGAGAAGGCGGCCAAGGGTCCTGGTCAGTAAATGAAACGACGATAAAGGCGGGTGGCCTGCAGACACAGGCTGCCCGCCTGATCACGAAAACCATCGAGACAATGTAGAAGCAAAATGACTGCATATAGAAAACTCTTTCCTGTGCTCGTCATTGGCTTGGCATTACTGCTTGGCTGTGCGGAAACGTCCAGCGCACAGCAAAATCCGGCTATCGCCATCGACATAGCGTTGGAGCCCGACGCAACGATGATCCAACGCGCACAGGCGGACAATGCCCGCCTACTGAAAGCCTTCCCAAAAGGCTTTGCCCTGGACGCCACGCACCATCCGCACGTCACGATGCTGCAGACTTTCGTCCGCACGGCTGACCTCGAAAAAGTTTACGCCGCAGTCAACAAGGTGCTGGCCGACGAGAAACCAGCAAGCTGGAAATTAAAGGCATTCAAGTACTACTACATCCCTTCGCCGCCGATCGGTCTTGCGGGAATTGTTGTTGAGCCAACGGCGGATTTGCGGAGGCTACAACAGAAAATAATCGACGCCGTTGCACCCTTCATGGTGAAAACCGGAACCCCCGCGGCATTTATGAGCACGGAGGATGGCCGCGACATCCAGAAGTTCTTGCTCGACTACGTGGCCAATTTTACGAAGATCGCGGCCGGCAAGAACTTCAATCCGCACGTTACAATTGGTGTTGGCACCATATCTTACCTGAAGACGATGCTCGCCGAACCGTTCGAGACGTTCACATTCTTGCCGGCGGGAGCGTCGGTTTACCAGCTCGGTAGTTTTGGTACGGCTCGTAAGGAACTCAAGGCTTTGGTGCTGACGCCCTGAAGTGGCGTTCGGCCCCCACGGACTATAATGCCCGTTCATAGCGTGCATTGCGGAAAGGTATCAGTCATGCCGTCGAATCCGTTCCTCCCTAGTGTGAGCCGTCGCACCCTGCTTTCGGCTCTCGCTGTTTTCGCAGTGTTGTCCGAAAGGCTCTTGCCCGCCGCGGCGCAGACTGCCGCGGGCGATCCGCTTCCCTCCTGGAACGATGGGACCGCGAAGCAGTCGATCATGGATTTTGTAACTGCCGTGGCGCGGGAGGGTTCACCGGATTTCGTGCCGGTGCCGCAGCGTATCGCGACGTTCGACAATGATGGCACGTTGTGGTGCGAACATCCCATGTACGTCCAGATGGCCTTCGCGCTCGACCGCGTGAAGGCGATGGCGCCTCTGCATTCGGAATGGAAGGAAAAGCAGCCGTTCAAGGCGGTCCTGGACGGCGACATGAAGGCCTTGGCGGAATTTGGCGAGCACGGCCTTATGGAAATCATGATGGCGGCTCATGCCGGCATGACCAGCGATGAATTCACGAAGATCGTTACTGATTGGCTCGCCACCGCACGCCACCCGCGCTTCAAGCGGCCCTATATAGAACTCGTCTACCAGCCGATGCTTGAGGTGCTCGCCTATCTACGTGCCAACGGTTTCAAGACATTCATCGTGTCCGGTGGCGGCATCGAGTTCATGCGGCCGTGGAGCGAGCGGGTGTATGGCGTTCCACCCGAACAGGTGGTGGGCTCGTCAATCAAGACCAGGTTCGAAATGCGCCAGGGCAGGCCCGAGCTGTTCCGTTTGCCCGAGGTAAATTTCATCGACGACAAGGCGGGCAAGCCGGTCGGCATCAACGAATTTATCGGCCGCCGTCCGATCGCAGCATTCGGCAATTCCGACGGCGATCTGCAAATGCTGCAATGGACAACCATGAGCGGCGGCCGGCGATTTGGCCTGATCGTCCACCATACCGACGCCGAGCGGGAATATGCCTATGACCGCGACACCGATTTCGGAAAACTCGACACGGCGCTGGACGCCGCGACCATCAATAAATGGACGGTGGCGGATATGAAGAAAGACTGGAAGGTTATTTTCCCGGCAGGGCGATGAGACGCCAGCGTCTCGCGGCTCTATCGTTTTTGTGCAACGGTACGGGCGGGAGACAAGCTCATCGATGGCCAATTCGAACCGCGAGTCGCGGCAAAGATTTCAAGCCAAACAAGAGCCAAGGCGCTTCATCGGTAGACGGTCCGTCCGGCGGCGAACCGCCCGCGCGCAAAGGCGTCAGGTGGATCGCGGCCGCAATCATATTGCTATTCGCAGCCGGCACCGCGGTATGGTTGACTGTCGGCGGTAACCCAAGGTCGGCGCTCTTTGCGGAAAACTCCGGTACGCCGGCGGCCGCGACTTACGTCGGCAGCGAAACTTGCGGCGGCTGCCATCAGGCCGAAGCCAAGCTGTGGCAAACCTCGCAGCACAAGAAAGCGATGGCCCACGCCACCGACAAATCGGTGCTGGGCGATTTCTCCGGTGTGACATTCGAATATTATGGCGTGACCTCACGCTTTTTCCGCAAGGATGGGAAGTTTTTCGTCGAGACCGACGGGCCTGACGGCAAGCTCGCAACATTCGAGATCAAATACACGTTTGGCGTCGACCCGTTGCAGCAGTACCTGATCGAATTCCCCGACGGACGCATTCAGGCGCTGTCGATCGCCTGGGATTCACGGCCGAAGGACCAGGGCGGTCAGCGCTGGTTTCATCTGTATCCCGACGAAAACATCCGCCACGACGATGTTCTGCACTGGACAAAACTCAATCAGAACTGGAATTTCATGTGCGCCGAATGTCATTCGACCGGCGTACGCAAGAATTACGACGCTGCAACCGACCGGTTCGCGACGACGTGGAGCGAAATCAGCGTCGGCTGCGAGACCTGCCATGGGACCGGATCGGCCCACGTCGCGTGGGCGCGGAATCAACAAAGCTGGTGGCCGTTCAGCAAGCGCGAGGACCGCAGCAAGGGGCTTGCGGTTCGTTTCGACGAACGCGCAAATGTCACCTGGGCTGCAAACCCACAAACCGGCAAGCCGCAGCGCAGCATTACCCCGGCACTTTTGCGCACCGAAGTTGAGACCTGCGGCTTCTGCCACGCACGCGGCGGCGCATTCTCCGAGAATTGGATCCCGGGCCACTGGCTGTCCGATACGCATCGGGTGTCGCCATTCGAGCGTCGACTCTTTTATGCCGACGGTCAGACACGCGACGTCGAGGAGCCCTACAATTATCAACCCTTCAAGCAAAGCGCGATGTTCGCAGCCGGCGTCACCTGCAGCGACTGCCACGAACCGCATAGCGCCGCTCTGCGCGCGCCCGGAGATGGCGTCTGCCTGCAATGCCACACCGCCGAAAAATTCGATACCGTTGCCCACCGCCACCATGATGATGTGAAGCCAGCGCTTGCCTGCACGTCCTGTCACATGCAGGCGCGGACTTACATGGTCGTCGACCCGCGGCATGATCACAGCTTCCGCGTTCCGCGCCCCGATCTTTCGGCAAAAATCGGCACGCCCAATGCCTGCAATAATTGCCATCGCGAACAGTCACCGCAATGGGCAGCTGCTGCCATCAAGCGCTGGCATGGGCCGGACCGGAAAGGTTTCCAGACTTATGCCGATGCCTTCCACGCCGCCTGGACGGAGCAGCCTGATGCAGAAAAGATGCTTACCGCAGTCGTATCCGACGGTAGCACGCCGGCTTATGCGCGCGCCGGCGCCTTGGCCGAATTGAACGCATACATTTCGCCCGCCAGTTTCGATCTGGCGAGAAAGAGCCTTTCCGATCCAGACCCGATGGTGCGCCTTGGCGCTCTCGACATGGTGGAAGGCATCCAGCCCGAAAGCCTTTGGCCCCTGGTCGCACCGCTGTTGTCCGATTCCGTCCGCGGCATTCGTATCCGGGCCGCAGCGTTGCTCGCACCGGTGCCGACACCAAGGCAGCCGCCCGCGGATCGCGAGCGTTTCGACCGCGCTGCCGACGAATTCGTCGCCGCACAAAGATTCAACGCCGACCGTCCGGAAGCGCGGACGGCGCTCGGGTCGTTCTATGCGCATCGCGGAAAAATCGCCGAGGCGGAAGCCGAATTCTCCGCGGCCTTGCGGCTGAGCCCACAGTTTGCCGCCGCGGCGATCAATCTTGCCGATCTCTATCGGCAGCGAGGGCGAGACGGAGACGCCATAAAACTCTTGCAGGAGACGACCGTGGCGGCGCCGCAAGACGCCGGCCTGCATCACGCGCTCGGCCTGGCGTTCGTGCGCCTGAAGCGCAACGACGAGGCACTTGCCGAATTGAACAAAGCCAGCGAGCTCGATCCCGAACGCGCGCGATATGCCTATGTCTATGCCGTCGCCCTGCATTCCGGCGGACGGGTTCAAGAGGCAATGACCGTTCTGAAAGGCAATCTCGCGCGCCACCCGAACGATCGCGACACGCTGTTGGCGCTGATCAGCTTCAGCCGCGACGGCGGCGACGCCAAATCCGCGCTCGACTACGCGCAACGGCTGGCCCAGATCTCGCCTGCCGACCAGGGCCTTACTGCCCTGATCGAGACCCTCAAGCGTCAAATCGATTTGTCGCCGCGATGATTCCGCACTTGGGCGGTACGGACCCTGCAAACACCCGAGGGTGCACGGAAAACGATGCAGGATGAGGTCGTTAGAGTTTGTGAGTGCCCTCCCCCATAAACTTTCCCTTAAGTGACAGGGCGCAGGCTGCGCCGGTTAAATTCAGACAACCGTGGCATATTGGGTGGCAACTGATTCGCCGCATTCCTATTTGAAGGGCTCAATGGCCAAGACAGCGACCAAGAAAAAACCCGCAAAACAGCCGGACTTGTTCGATTCGGCGCGGAATTCAACTTCGTCCGCCCGCAAGGCGCCAAAGGCGTCTGCGCGCGCCAAGACCAGCGCGCGGGCCAAACCGGCAGGGCGCGGGTCAAGCGCCGAGGCCGGCTATACCGCCAAGCATATCGAGGTGCTGGAGGGCCTTGAGCCGGTCCGCCGTCGTCCCGGCATGTATATCGGCGGCACCGACGAAAAGGCGCTGCATCATCTATTCGCTGAAGTGATCGACAACGCCATGGATGAGGCGCTCGCCGGTCACGCCGACTGGATCGAAGTCGAGATGGAAGCGGACGGATTTGTCTCGGTCACCGACAATGGCCGCGGCATTCCCGTCGATCCGCACCCGAAGTTCAAGAGCAAGTCGGCGCTGGAAGTCATCATGTGCACGCTGCATGCTGGCGGCAAATTCGACTCGAAGGTCTATGAGACATCGGGCGGTCTGCACGGCGTCGGTGTCTCGGTTGCCAACGCGCTGTCTGAACGCATGGAAGTCGAGGTGGCGCGCGAACAACAGCTCTACCGGATGGCGTTTGAGCGCGGCAAGCCGAAGGGCAAGCTGGAAAAGGCAGGGCGCGCGCCCAACCGGCGCGGCACCAAGGTCCGCTTCAGGCCGGACCCGCAGATCTTCGGACCGAAGGCTGCCTTCAAGGCCGATCGCGTATTCAAGATGACGCGCTCGAAGGCTTATCTGTTTGGCGGCGTCGAAATTCGCTGGCACTGCGACAAGGCCCTGCTCAAGGGCCTCGAGGACGTGCCCGAAAAGGCAACTTTCCACTTTGAGCAAGGCCTCAAGGATTATCTTTCTGAACAGCTCAAAGATGCGACGCTGGTACATCCGGAAATCTTCTCCGGCACGCACGGAAAAGTCGGCGCGCATGGCGCGGCACAATGGGCAGTCGCATGGACTGCCGACATCGACGGCTTTCTCAACTCCTACTGCAATACCATTCCGACGCCCGACGGGGGCACCCACGAATCCGGCTTGCGCTCGGCGCTCCTGCGGGGCTTGAAGGATCATGCCGCCCGCATCGGGCAGGAAAAACGCGCTGCACCCGTCACCAGCGACGACATCATGACGGGCGCCGGCTGCATGCTGTCGGTGTTCGTGCGCGAGCCGGAATTCCAGGGGCAGACCAAGGATCGTCTTGCCACTGCCGAAGCGCAGCGGATCGTCGAGCAGGCGATCAAGGATCCGTTCGATCACTGGCTCGCCGGCAACCCGTTGCAGGCCAACAAGCTGCTCGATTTCGTAATCGAGCGCGCCGAAGAACGCCTGCGCCGTCGCGCGGAAAAGGACATCGCGCGCAAGACCGCCGTGCGCAAATTGCGCCTGCCGGGCAAGCTTGCGGACTGCACGTCGTCCGCCTCCGAGGGCTCGGAGATTTTCATCGTCGAGGGCGACAGCGCCGGCGGCTCCGCAAAACAGGCGCGCGATCGCCGCACGCAAGCGGTGCTGCCGCTGCGCGGGAAAATTCTTAACGTTGCTTCCGCGGGCAAGGACAAGCTGGCGCAGAATGCGCAACTTGCCGACCTGATCCAGGCGCTCGGATGCGGCACCGGCACGCACTATCACGAGAAGGATCTGCGCTACGAGAAGGTCATTATCATGACCGATGCCGACGTCGACGGCGCGCACATCGCCTCGCTGCTGATCACTTTCTTCTACCGGCAGATGCAGAAGCTGATCGAAGGCGGGCGGCTCTACCTCGCGGTGCCGCCATTGTTCCGCCTGCAGCACGGAGGCAAGATCGTCTACGCGCGCGACGACAAGCACAAAGAAGCACTGCTCAAGAAGGAATTCCACGCCAACGCCAAAGTCGAGGTCAGCCGCTTCAAGGGCCTGGGCGAGATGATGGCGGCACAGCTTAAGGAAACCACCATGGACCCCGGCAAGCGCACATTGCTGCGTGTGGTTCTGGCGGAAAAAGAGATGAAGCCAACAGCCAAATCGGTTGAGCGCCTGATGGGCACCAAAGCCGAAGCGCGCTTTGAATTCATCCAGGAAAAGGCCGAATTCGCCAGCGCGGAATTGCTGGACGTCTAGGTGGTTGCCGATCGCGACAACGTTTAGTGGCTGACCGGCCCCTCCTCGCACTTTCGCAGCAACGGCGTCTTGCTGCCGCGCGCAAGCGCAACGCCGTCTTTGACGCGCACCGTTCCGCCATCAGCCTGGTTGAACATCGTGCGCCGCGTGTTGTCGTGTACTGAAAAAACGAGTTTTTGCCGCTCCTCGACCTCAGTGCCGGGCTGAAAGATCACTTCAACCGATATACTGCTCGCCGATACCCGCTCAGCCGACAGAACACTGTAGCGGTTGACCGAAAAATCGGGCCCGAGGTTGTGATCTTCCAGCACCAGACCTGAACTCGGTGTTGTTATGCTGACACGCGGATTGGACGGCGTGGCAGGCTTGCTGCAATCGGCAGCCCATGTTCCAAACAGACCAAATTGCTGGAACAACTCGTCGACCGATGCCGCATTCACGCCTGGTGACACGAAGAAAGAAGCAACTACCGCAGAAATCGCCAGCAGGCGCATATTACCACTACCCTAGCTTTGGATCACAATAGCAGTGGCACGCGTCGCGGCAATCGATTTAGACGATTGCGCAGCGCGCGTTGCAGTACCAATTACGTATAACGTTGATGACTACTTAAAGGTCAGCTTGGCCGCCTTCACAACGTCGGCAAAGGTTTTGATGTCAGCATCAATTCGTTTTTTGAACGCATCGCCTGTTGGCCCGCCTGGTGTTACTGCCATCTTTTTGAGGCCACTCTGCACGCCGGGATCGGCAAGCGCTTTTCCGAGTTCCGCAGTGAGCTTGGCGACGACGGGCGCAGGAGTGCCCGCCGGCACGAAAAAGCCGCTCCAGAGTTGGGTGTTAACCTCGGGATAGCCAGCCTCGGCCATGCTCGGGACGTCTGGCAGCTCGGGCGAGCGCTCGGCGCCGGTGACCGCGAGCGCGCGGGTCTTGCCGCCTTTGACCAATGGAATCGCCGGCGGCCCATCGGAAATGGTGAACAGACACTGCCCGGCAACGACACAGAGATTTAACTCGTTGCTGCTCTTGTACGGGATTGCCACGGCCGGCATTCCGGTTTTCAGCTTGAGCAACTCACTCGCAATGGTGAAGGCCGGCGAAGATGTCCCGTAATTCGATTTGTCGCTATGGACTTTTGCCCAAGCGACAAGTTCTTTCACGTTCTTGGCCGGATGATCCGCTGGCACGACCAACACCAGCGGAAACGAGGCTATCATGTTGAGAGGAATGAAACTGGTACTGGCGTTGTAGCTCAGATCGGGAAAGATGGCGGTCGCAATCGACATCTGCCCGGTGGCGCCGACCAGCACTGTATAACCGTCGGCCGGCGCACGGGCCGCGAACTCGGCAGCGATGCGCCCACCCGCGCCAACCCGGTTTTCGATAACGGCAGTTGCGCCGGTATTTTCCTGGAATTTTTGCACAACCAACCGGGCGAACAAGTCATTTCCGCCGCCAGCCGCAAAGCCGACGATGAAGTGGATCGGGCGGTTCGGAAAGTCAGATTGGGCACGCCCCGGTGCCGCTGATAAAACGGCGAGCGCCGCCGTCAGCGCCCAGACAATGCTTTTATGCACCCTCGTCATTGAATCCCCCTTTGCGCATCCCGTCCCCCTCGGTCGCGCTTGCAAAAAGCGTACACCGGACGCGGCAATTCGAAAACGCTTTTGTCGAATGTGCTAGTGTTTGCCCATCGGCAGTCCCTCCGGACATTCTTATGTGCGCGACCCGCACAATTGCCCAATACAACCGAGGCGTGAGGGGTGACATATTCGGTCATCCGCGCGGTCTCGCCTACCTGTTCGCGACCGAAATGTGGGAGCGTTTTTCCTACTATGGCATGCGCTCGCTGCTCGTCCTCTACATGGTCAAATTCCTGCTTGACCCCCGGAAAATGGACAATGTCGTTGGCCTCATTTCATTCAAGACCATGCTCGAAACGATATTCGGGCCGCTTGCTACGCAGCCCCTCGCCTCGCAGATCTATGGTTTCTATACGGGGCTGGTCTATTTGACACCCATCTTCGGCGGGTTACTGGCCGACCGCGTGCTGGGACAGCGCCGCACCGTCATTGTGGGCGCGACCCTGATGGCCATCGGACATTTCATGATGGCCTTCGAACAGTTGTTTCTGTTCGCACTCGGCTTTCTGATTCTGGGCAACGGCGCCTTCAAACCAAACATCTCGACACAGGTCGGGTCCCTTTATCCTCCGGGCGATCGGCGCCGCGACCGTGCCTTTTCGATTTTCTATGTTGGCATCAATCTTGGGGCTTTCCTTGCTCCGCTTGTCTGCGGCACGCTCGGCGAAGAGTTCGGCTGGCATTATGGCTTTGCCGCTGCCGGCGTCGGAATGACGCTTGGCCTCGTCACTTATCTCATCGCCACGCCAAACCTGCCGAAAGACGCATTTGCAAAACGCGCGCCGCTGCAACAACCGATTGATCGCGCAGCCTGGCGGTCAATTATCGGCTTGCTGCTCCTGTTCGTACCCGTAAGCCTGTTCTGGGCGACCTACGAACAGCAAGGCAATACCATTGCGCTCTGGGCCGATCAGTATACCGATCGCCACTTCCTCGGCGGCGAGATTCCAGTCACCTGGTTCCAGGCGTTTAATCCTTTCATGATTTTTGCCTTCACGCCGTTGATCATCGCATTTTGGCGGTGGCAAGGCCGTCGCGAGCACTCGACCATTGCAAAGCTCGCCATCGGCTGCCTGCTGAACGCATTCGCCTATCTGGTAATGGTCGCGGCGGCCTGGAGTGCCGGCGGAGGCAAGGCGAGCTGGCTTTGGCTACTTGTCTATTTCGTCATCATTACGGTCGGCGAGATCTATCTCTCACCAACGAGCCTTTCGCTGGTCACGAAGGTCGCTCCGGCATCGTTGCTCTCGATGATGATGGGGGTGTGGCTATCGACGAGCTTTATCGGTGGATTTCTCGCCGGCTATCTGGGCACCTTCTGGTCAAGCATGGACCAAGCCCATTTCTTCCTGATGCTCGCGCTGCTCTCATTCACCGCCGGTGTCGCCATCATCCTCCTGCGGCAACCTCTCCGCACAGTGCTGAAGAACTAATCCAGCGGCAACCCGACATATTGTTCTGCCAGCGAGGTCGCCGCGGCGCTGGAGCTCGTAACATAGTCGAGATCGGAAAGCTGGCGGCGGTGATCGAAAGCAGATTCACCGGGGAAGCGATGCATGATCTGCGTCATCCACCACGAGAACCGTTGCGCATACCAGACCCGCCTCAGACATTTTTTCGAGTAGTTTTCCAGCAGATCGTTTCGTTTGTTTTTGTAGAAAACCTCAAGCGCGCGTGACAGCTGCACGACATCGGCAAAAGCCAGATTCATGCCTTTGGCACCGGTCGGCGGCACGATATGCGCGCTGTCGCCTGCGAGAAACAACCGCCCAAATTGCATGGGCTCGACTACAAAACTGCGCATCGGCGTAATACCTTTTTGCAGCATCTCGCCTTCGACCAGTGTGCGAGCGCCGCCAAGACGCTTGTGCAACTCATCCCAGATACGGCTGTCGGGCCAATTGTTGATGTCCTCATCGTGGTCGCATTGCAGATAGAGGCGCGCCAGCGTCGGCGAACGCATGGTGTACAGCGCAAATCCACGATCGGTGTAGGAGTAGACCAGCTCATGATCCGGCGGCGGGCTTTCCGACAGGATTCCAATCCAGCCGAATGGATAGTCACGTTCGAACACACTGAGCACGCCTTCGGGAATGCCTGGTCGGCAAATTCCGTGAAAACCGTCACAGCCCGCGATAAAATCGCAAACGATCTCCTGTGGTCGCCCGTCATGCGTGAAGCGGATTTTAGGCTGCGCGCCCGTCAATTCATGAATGCTGACGTTGTCGACCTCAAACAGCAGCGAGCCTCCATCCGCAAGCCGTTGCGCAACGAGGTCCTTCACCACCTCTTGCTGTCCATAGATCGTCACCCGTTTGTTCACGAGCGCCTTGAAATCAATGCGATGGAGCTCGCCGTTGATGCCGACATTGATCCCCCAATGCGGCATACCCTCGCGCTGCATCCGCGCGCCGGCACCCACGTCGGCCAGAAGATCGGCCGCCCAATGCTCGATAAGACCGGCACGAATTCGGTTTTCGATGTAGTCCCGGCTGCGATTCTCGATAATGACGGAGTCAATGCCCTGCAGATGCAGCAGCCGCGCCAGCATCAGCCCCGCGGGTCCCGCGCCGATAATTCCAACCTGCGTACGCATGAGAGGTATCCCGGAAACTGGTTTCAGTGTTCCCTATAAGCATCTGACGTGGCACTGGCAAAGGGACGAAGACCGGAAAGGCTTGCACAATCGCCTGCTTAAAGCGGCACGCCATAGCGAGGTACGGCGGCCATGTATTCGCGATAGGCGTCGCCGAACCTGGCTTCGAGATAGCATTCCTCGCGTTTGACAACTCCGAAATGGATCAGCAGAGCCGCCGGCACAAGCATCACCAGCGTCCAATCGGATGCGAGCGCAACACCAACCCCCGCAACCAGAAAGGCCAGCCCGACATACATGGGGTTTCGCATGTAAGCAAAGATGCCGGTGGTCACCAACATGCGCGATGGCCTGAATGGATTGACACTGGTGCCATGGCGCACAAAAGCCCCGCGCCCGGCTACCGCCAGCGCCACGCCCGCCGCGACCAGCGACACGCAGATGACGATCCGTCCATTCCGGGTCAGCACTGCCGACACCACATAGGCCGGCATTAGCAAGTCGAGCAAAACGCCAAGGATTACTGCGCCCAGTGCAACCAACGGCGGCGGCGCGATCACGCCAGCGGTATCCCGGACGTCTGTCATGATTGCTCCCAAACGGCAATGCGCGCCGGCACCGCCTGCTCAGCTGGAAAGCCACTCGGCCAGTGCGGCGTTGACTGCATCGGGTTTTTCAATGGTGGACAAATGCCCGCATTCGGGCACCACAACAAGACGCGCGCCGGGAATCCCGGTGCAAATTTCTCTCGCAAGTTCCGGTGGCGTGAGCTCGTCTCCGTCGCCAACCACAACCAAAGTCGGACAGCGGACGCCCGCAAGCAGCGGCCGTGAATCGGGCCGCGACGTGATGGCCTTTTGCTGACGCACAAATGCTTCCGCGCCAGTATCGGCCGCCATGTCACGCACCACCCGTTTGAGCGCTTCATTGCTGTGGTGACTGCGATGCAGAAAGCGCGGGATGAGCGCGTCAACGATGTCGCTCAGCTTGCCGGTCTCCGCCATGCCGATAAATTTTTCGCGTCCTGCGGATTGCTCAGCGGTGTCAGGTCGCGCCGAGGTGTCAAGAAGCGCCAGCTTGACAATCCGGTCGGGCGCCTGCCGCAGCATTGCGAAGGCAATATATCCACCCATCGACAGACCGGCGAGCGCGAAACGCGGCGGCGCGTCCGCAAGAATGCGCGCCGCGATCGCGGCCATCTCGCTGTCGCGCCGGTGGTCCGCAACAGTCATCGAACCGTGCGGCCAAAGCGCCGCAATCTGTGGTGCATAGAGCCGGGCGCTGCAGAGCAGTCCGGGGACCATAACGAGCGGTAAAACAGGCGTCATAAGTGCTCCAACTATGCTCCAAAGGGCGAAAAGATTAAGAATTAATATGACTTATCGCGTTGCGAAGCATTGACTTTAGCCCTTTGCCCCCTATGTTCCCAAACAACCGGTCAGACATGAAGATTCGGCCGTCTCCCGCGCAAAGCAACTGGTTTATTAGTCCGGCGCGATCTGGGCGGTCTCTGAGGATATATGGCTTTTTCCCATCTCGGCTTATCCGCCAAAGTTCTCGCCGCCATTGATGCGGCAGGCTACAAAACTCCCACTCCGATCCAAGATCAGGCCATTCCGCACGTGCTCGCGCGTCGCGATGTCCTGGGCATTGCGCAAACCGGCACGGGCAAGACTGCTGCATTCGTTTTGCCGATGCTCACCATGCTCGAACAGGGCCGCGCGCGCGCGCGGATGCCGCGCACGCTCATCCTTGAGCCGACGCGCGAACTTGCCGCGCAGGTCGCCGATCATTTCGAGAAATATGGCAAGAACCACAAACTCAATGTCGCGCTGATCATCGGCGGCGTGTCGTTCGACAACCAGGATGCCAAGCTCGTCCGTGGCGTCGATGTGCTGATCGCAACACCGGGGCGGCTGCTCGATCATTCCGAGCGTGGACGGCTGCTGCTCTCCGGCGTCGAGTTACTCGTGATCGACGAAGCTGACCGCATGCTTGATATGGGATTCATTCCCGACATCGAGCGTATCGGCAAACTGGTGCCGTTCACGCGGCAGACCTTGTTTTTCACGGCAACCATGCCCCCGGAAATCCAGCGCATTGCTGACAAGTTCCTGCACAACCCTGTGCGTGTGGAGGTTTCGAAGCCGGCCACCGCGGCAACCACCATCACGCAATTGCTCGTATCGACCGGCCGCGATCCGCACGAAAAACGCGAGACATTGCGCCGTCTCATTCGATCTGCCGCCGGCTACAAGAACGCCATCGTATTTTGCAATCGTAAACGCGAGGTCGCGCAGCTTCACCGCTCGCTGCTTCGCCACAAATTCAATGCGGTTGCCCTGCACGGCGACATGGACCAGGCCGCACGCACGGCGGCCCTCGAACAATTCCGCAAGGGCGAGGTCACGGTACTGGTCGCCTCCGACGTCGCGGCGCGCGGCCTCGATATCCCCGAAGTGAGCCACGTCTTCAATTTCGACGTGCCTCACCACCCTGACGACTACGTGCACCGTATCGGGCGGACCGGCCGCGCCGGCCGCAGCGGCACCGCAATCACCATCGTCGCACCTATCGACAGCAAGGCGGTCGGCGCCATCGAGCGACTGATTGGCGAGACTATTCCCTGGATGACGGGTGAACCCGCACCCGCCGCGGCGCAAGAAGGAGGCCCCGCGCGGTCAACCGAACGGCCAGCCCGAGCCGAACACCCGCGCGAGCGGCACCGCGACCGTCAGCCCGCTTCTCGGCGACCCAAAAAAGATGCGGCCCACAAGGCGCCAACACATCAGGCGCCAACGCACAAAGCGCCCGCCCCGCAACCGCCCGTTGAGGACGCCGAAGGCGGCCATCTGCCGGCCTTTTTGTTACGGCCCGTCTCAGTTAAGGCCTGAGGCCGGTCCCGCGCAACGTTACGCTGCGCGGATAAGTTCCAAATTTACCCCTGATTCATATCCCTCGCATACCGTTTCGGTGAGAGACGCCATACGTGCCGTCCTCCGCGGGGCGTGGCCCTGCAACTGGGGGTCCTGTCAATGAACGGGCGTGCCGAGGATTACGAACGCACGATCGCGTTCGCGGACATCGCTCTCGGGCAGATGAAGGCGCTGCGCCAGGCCGCCACTCCACGCAATTACGAGATCTGGTACACCTATGCAACCGGCTTCCACCCTGCGCTCAACCAGCAGGTCAACGCGATAATCAAGGCCAAGGCCACGATTTCAGAAGCCGATCTCGCCAAAATCTATGAAGACCATCTGACGCCGGCGCGACTGACCGAGCGTATCGATGAAGTCGGCAGCCAGGTGAAGGGTGAGATCGATCAGGTCATGGCCATGATCGACGCCGCCGTCGGTTCAGCCAGCACCTACTCGGAGAGCCTCGCCGGCGCGACGGAACAACTCGACCTGTCAAAAGATCGCGAAGGGCTGCGCGCGATCGTTGAAAGCCTGGTGCAGACCACCAAGGCCATGGAGCTTTCCAACCAGCAGCTGGAAGAACGCCTCCTTGCCTCCAAGCAGGAAATCAACGAGCTTCAGGAAAATCTCGAGGTTGTGCGTACCGAAAGTCTCACCGATCCGCTCACCCAGCTGGCCAACAGGAAATTCTTCGACAGCACGCTGGAAAAGGCGATCGCGAATTCAGTCGCCACCAACGAGCCCCTTTCGTTGCTGCTGACGGACATCGATCATTTCAAGACATTCAACGACAATTTCGGTCATCTGACTGGTGACCAGGTGCTGCGCCTAGTCGGCATGTCGGTGAAGCACAATGTCAAAGGCAAGGACACCGCGGCGCGCTATGGCGGCGAGGAATTTGCAATCATTTTGCCGGGCACGGTTTTGCGCGCGGCGATCACGGTTGCGGAACACATCGACGGGCCGTGATGGCCAAGGAGCTGATGAAGCGCTCCACCGGCGAGCAGCTTGGCCGCATAACGATCTCGGCCGGCGTCGCCACCCTGCACGAGGGCGATAGCGCGCAATCTATGATCGAGCGCGCTGACGCATGTCTCTATGCCGCCAAACGAAATGGCCGCAACCGCGTGATATGCGAAACTGATCCGGAAGTTTCGGCGGCCGGTGCCGCGTCGCAAGTGGCCTGACGGCCCTACTCTGTACTTTTCGCCGGCGTTAGTTGCACCAATTCACCGCAGCCGCAGGCGCTCGTCTGGTTCGGGTTGTTGAAGATAAACTGAGCCGACAATTTTTCGGTTTTGTAGTCCATCTCGGTTCCGAGCAGGAACAAGACGGCCTTGGGGTCGACGAGAATCTTCACGCCCTTGTCTTCGACCACCTCATCGGTCGGCTTGATATCGACGGCATATTCCATGGTGTATTCCATGCCGGCGCAGCCGCCGTTCTTGACGCCGACACGCACCCCGGCAACCGGCCGGTCGGCCCGCGCCATCACATCCTTGATGCGTAGCGCGGCGGCATCGGTCAGCCGCATCACCTGGGGTCGGGGTCGCGCCGTGGCCATAGGGCAGTCCTTTTCGCTTCTCGCCTTTATCTAGTGTCTTCGTTCAGGAAATGTAACTCACCACATATTGAGCACTAAACGGGCCTCATCCGACATCCGGCTCGGGTCCCACGGCGGATCCCACACCACCTCCACCTTGGTTTCCTTGACGCCCGGTACGCTCGACACCGCATTTTCGACCATGATCGGCAATTCCTGCGCCGCCGGGCAATTCGGCGACGTCAGCGACATGTCGACCTTCACCCCGCGATCATCCCCGATGTCGATCTTGTAGATCAGGCCCAACTCATAAATGTCAGCGGGAATTTCAGGATCGTAGACCGTCTTGAGCGCAGCGACGATATCGTCGGTGAGCTTGTTCAGTTCATCCGGCGGCACCGCCGCGGATCCAACCACGGCGGCATTCTCGGGCGGTTTTTCCGCGACGGGGGTGTTGTTCGTTTTATCATCGGTCATACGAAAAATTCCTGTGCCTTCACGAGCGAGGCGGCAAGCATATCCACCTCATCCTTCGTATTATACATCCCAAACGAGGCACGGCACGTCGCCGTCAGTCCATAGCGTTCCAGCAGCGGCATGACGCAATGAGTGCCCGCGCGCACCGCCACACCGGCACGATCGATGATGGTCGCGACATCATGCGGATGTGCGCCTTTCATCTCGAACGAAACGATCGGCCCCTTGCCGGGCGCGTTGCCGATGATGCGCAGCGAGTTGATCTGGCCGAGCCGCTCCTGCGCGTATTTGACAAGGGCGCCTTCGTGCGCGCGAATGCGCGGCTTACCGATCGAATTCACATAGTCAATCGCGGCGCCAAGCCCGATCGCCTGCACGATCGCCGGCGTGCCCGCCTCGAACTTGTGGGGCGGCTCGCCATACGTGATCCGGTCTTCGAACACATCGCGAATCATTTCGCCGCCGCCGTTGAACGGCGACATTGCCGCAAGATGCTCGTACTTGCCGTAAAGCGCGCCAATCCCGGTTGGCCCATACAGCTTGTGTCCAGTGAACACGTAGAAATCGCAATCGATGTCGCGGACGTCCACATCCAGGTGCACGGCTGCCTGTGCGCCGTCGACCAGCACCGGAATGCCGCGCGCATGCGCCAACTTCACGACGTCTTTGACCGGCACGACAGTACCGAGCGCATTCGACATCTGCGTGATCGCGACCATTTTTGTGCGCGGACCGAGCAACTTCTCGAATTCATCAAGGAGAAAGTTGCCGTCTTCGTCGATCGGCGCCCACTTGATGACCGCACCCTGCCTTTCGCGAAGAAAATGCCACGGCACGATGTTGGAATGATGCTCCATGATCGAAAGCACGATCTCGTCGCCGGGCTTGATGCGCTCGCGCCCGAACGTATACGCGACGAGATTGACCGCCTCGGTCGCATTGCGGGTGAAGATGATCTCTTCCTTGCGCTCGGCGTTCAAAAATGCGCGCACCGTGTCACGCGCGCCCTCATAGGCTTCGGTGGCCTCATTCGCCAGATAGTGCAGGCCTCGATGCACATTGGCGTATTGCTCGGTATAGGCCTTCTGAATCCGCTCGAGCACCTGCTTCGGCTTCTGCGCCGAGGCGGCATTGTCGAGGTAGACAAGCGGCTTGCCGTAAACCTGCATCGCCAGCGCCGGGAAGTCGGCGCGGATTTTGGCGACGTCGTAAGCGTCGGCGGCGTGAATATTCATTTTCCGACCTGAACCCAATATCCAGTCGTCCCCGCACAAGCCGGGACCCAGTTCTTGGTTCTGGATTCCCGCTTTCGCGGGAACGAACGGAGTGTGTTGCTGCGTTTGACCATCTCTCAGGCTCGCGATCCGAGCCACTTCAGGGCCGCAATCATCAGTGCCTCGCGAATGCCGTCATGCGCGATTTCCTCCAGCGTCTCGCCGATGAAGGCCTGGATCAGCAGCGCTTCGGCTTCCTTCTCGTGAATGCCGCGCGACATCAGATAGAACTTAAGGCCCGGATCGAGTGCGCCGGCCGTGGCGCCGTGACCGCAAACCACATCGTCGGCAAAGATCTCCAGCTCCGGCTTGTTGTCGGCTTCGGCTTCATCGGAAAGCAGAAGCGCACGCGTCATCATCTTGGCATCAGTCTTCTGTGCATGCTGTTTAACGACGATCTTGCCCTGAAAGACGCTGTGACCTTGCTCGTCCAGCACCGCTTTGAACTGCTCGCGGCTTTCGCAATGGCCGGCGGCATGTTCAATCAGCAACGTGGTGTCGACGTGGTCCTTGCCGCGCAGCAAACTGACGCCGCGAATCCCGGCCTTGGTGCCTTCGCCGGCAAATCGGATAAAGGCCTGATTGCGCACAAGATGTGCGTCGGCGGTGAACGCAAAGCTGTTAAACTGCGCACGCGCACCGATCGTGGCGAGCAGGCTCGCAACATGCACAGCCCGCGCTTGCGTGAGCTTGATATAATCAGCTTGCGCCTCATCGCCGACCACCAATTCAAGCACCGCATTGACCTGCGCGTCGCCACTCTCATGGCTTTCGATGATGGTGGCTTTAGCGCCCTTCTCCACCACGACCAGCGAGCGCACGAAAGTAGAGCTGGGCTTTTCACTGCCGGTGGCAAAGACCAGATTGATCGGCCGCTTCGCCGTGGCGCCGGCGGAGATACGGACCACCGCACCATCGCCCATCAAAGCAGTGTTGAGCGCTACCGCCGCATCATCGGTCGCAAAAGTTCGGCCAACATGCGCCGACATCAGCGGGTCGCCCCTGCCAAGCGCCTCGGCCATTGAACCAAAGGTGACGCCCTGTTCCGGCGAAAGATCCGACAAATCCGGCGCGAAGGCCCCGTCGACGAAGACCAGGCGTCGGCAATCGACGCCGCCCAGCAGCTTGCCGGCGTTCTTTGCCCGCGCGCGCGCCGCCGCGTCCGGGGCTGCCGCCAACGGGTAAAGATTGCGCATCAGCGCGCGCAAGTCGGTGTATTTCCATTCCTCGACACGCCGGTGCGGCAGGCCGCTGGCGTCGAATTTGCGAAACGCGTCCTCCCGCAGCGCCGCCAACGCGCCCTTGCCCGGCAGTGAGCCGCGTGCCGCAACATAGGCCGCGCTCAACGCCTGCTCGGCATCAGTCTTCAGATTGCGGACGTCCGCGTTCATGGCCTCACCAGTCATTCCGGGGCGCGCCGAAGGCGCGAACCCAGAATCCAGATGCAGACACGAGCCTTGTGTCTGGATTCCGGGTCCGCGAGCTGCGCTCGCGTCCCGGAATGACAAAGGAGCGACTGGGGTTTGTCTTCAACATCACGCCGCCTCGCCGGCAAATTGCGCATAGCCATTCGCCTCGAGTTCGAGCGCCAGATCCTTGCCGCCCGACTTCACGACGCGGCCCTTCGCCAGCACATGCACTACATCCGGCACGATGAACTCGAGCAGCCGCTGATAGTGAGTGATGACGATCATCGACCGTTCTGGAGAGCGCAAACGATTGACGCCTTCCGCGACAATCTTGAGCGCGTCAATGTCGAGACCGGAATCGGTCTCGTCGAGCACCGCCAGCCGCGGCTGCAGGATTGCCATCTGCAGGATTTCGTTTCGCTTTTTCTCACCGCCGGAAAATCCTACATTGACGGCACGGCGCAACATTTCCTGGTTGATGCCAAGTTGACCGGCCGTGTCCCGCACCAGCTTCATGAATTCAGGTGTCGAGAATTCCTTTTCGCCCCGCGTCTTGCGCTGAGCGTTAAGGGCAGTGCGCAGGAACGTCATGGTGGCAACGCCCGGCACTTCCACCGGATATTGGAATGCGAGGAACACGCCTTTTGCCGCGCGCTCATCCGGCGGCATTTCGAGAATGCTCTCGCCGTTGAGCAAGACGTCGCCCTCGGTGACCTTGTAGTTGTCCTTGCCGGCCAGAACATAGGCGAGCGTCGATTTACCCGAACCATTCGGGCCCATGATCGCCGCGACCTGTCCCTTCTCAACGGACAGCGTCAGGCCATTGAGGATTTTCTTGTCCTCGACCTCAACATGCAGATTTTTTACTTCAAGGAACGCCATCGTCTTTCCCATCATTGATCGTCTTTGACTTCAAACGGTTTTGGTTGAAACACGACGCCGGCTTTTTTCCAGGCACAATATTCCCCAATTGCTTGAAATACCGAGTTCCAATCACCCTCACCCCTTGGATCGAGCAGCAGGTGAATGTTCCGCAGCCAATAATCGTCAAACCGGAGCGCGCAAGGCATAATGCTGCTCGGCTTATTGGTAAGCCGCCGAACAGAGGCCTCAATAATCGCCTGGCCTTGGTAGATGACATAGACACACCGTCTTTTGCCGAGCACGCTGAATTCATTGAGTTCCGGTAGCGCAGCAAAAGAACGTTTCAATTCTTCAGTCAGCCAACGACAAGTATCGCGCATGCTTTGATCCGCGATGACCGCCTTCCCGCGAATGCCATCGGCGCTTTCGAGGCCTCGCAAAAAACCGCGTGCGATCGCATCATCCGCCGGGAGGCGCGACATCGACGCCGCCGCTTCACGCCCAGCCTCCACGGAAGCGGCCTGATTTACTGCCTCAGCGGCAGCTGCACGCTTGCCGAAGTTTTCATTCATCCGACGCTACCTTCAAGCGAAATCGAAATCAACTTCTGCGCCTCGACCGCGAATTCCATCGGCAGCTGTTGCAACACGTCCTTGACGAAGCCGTTGACGACCAGCGCGGTCGCCTCTTCCGCCGACATCCCGCGCTGCCGGCAGTAGAACAGCATGTCCTCGGAAATCTTCGAGGTGGTGGCCTCGTGCTCGAATACCGCGGATGAATTCTTCGCCTCAATGTAAGGCACGGTATGTGCGCCGCAGTCGTGGCCGATCAGAAGTAAATCGCAATTGGTGAAGTTGCGCGCGTTCGTGGCCTTGCGATGCGCCGTGACCAGACCGCGATAGGTGTTGTTGGATTTTCCGGCCGCGATGCCCTTCGAGATGATGCGGCTCGTCGTGTTTTTGCCGAGATGCAGCATCTTGGTACCGCTGTCGACCTGCTGGCGGCCATTGGAAATGGCGATCGAATAAAATTCGCCTCGCGAATTGTCGCCGCGCAGGATGCAGCTCGGATATTTCCAGGTGATCGCAGAGCCGGTCTCGACCTGCGTCCATGAAATCTTCGACCGCGCGCCGCGGCAGTCGCCGCGCTTGGTGACGAAGTTGAAGATGCCGCCTTTGCCTTCGGCATCGCCGGGATACCAGTTTTGTACGGTGGAGTACTTGATCTCGGCGTCGTCGAGCGTCACCAGCTCAACCACCGCGGCATGCAACTGGTTCTCGTCGCGCATCGGGGCCGTGCAGCCTTCAAGATAGCTGACGTATGCACCCTTGTCGGCGATGATCAGCGTGCGTTCAAACTGTCCGGTGTTGGCCTCGTTGATGCGGAAATAGGTCGACAACTCCATCGGGCAACGCACGCCCGGCGGCACGTAGACGAACGACCCGTCCGAAAACACCGCCGAGTTCAGCGTCGCAAAGAAGTTGTCCGACGTCGGCACCACGGAGCCGAGATATTTCTTCACGAGCTCGGGATGCTCGCGGATCGCCTCCGACATCGGCATGAAGATCACGCCGGCCTTCTTCAGTTCTTCCTTGAATGTTGTGGCAACCGAAACAGAATCGAATACCGCGTCTACCGCCACGCGCCGCTCGCCCTCTGGACGGACGACGCCGGCGAGGATCTCCTGCTCGCGCAGCGGAATGCCGAGCTTCTCGTAGGTCTTGAGAATTTCCGGATCGACTTCGTCGAGCGAGGCCAGCGCCTTCTTCTTTGGCGCCGAATAATAATAGGCGTTCTGATAATCGATCTTGGGATAGTCGACGCGCGCCCAGGTCGGCTCGCGCATGGTGAGCCAGCGCTTGTAGGCTTCCAGCCGCCACGCCAGCATCCATTCCGGTTCGTTCTTTTTGGCCGAAATGAAACGGACGGTATCTTCCGACAGGCCCTTCGGGGCCTTGTCGGATTCGATATCGGTGACGAACCCGTATTTATATTGGTCAACGTCGATACGGCGGACCTGCTCGACGGTCTCTTGTACGGCCGGCATTCTTCCCTCCGCTCACGGTTGCAAGGACCGCGGGTTGGATTTGTCGGTTATGGTCGTTCGCTTATCGCGTTGCGATCATCCCAGGTGACATCACAGGTAACGCCGCTTTCTGGCGCATGATCTTTTCCGAAAACCGGTTTCCACTTTTCGGGATCATGCGCTTATGCGGCATTGGCTTGCTTGTTAAGTAATGACGAAACCACTGTATTCCAAGCATTTAGCAGTCTCTCGATATCCGCGTCGTTGGTGCTCCAGCCGAGGCTGACGCGGACCGCGCCGCGCGCAAGTTCGGGTTCCACGCCCATCGCCGCCAGCACATGTGAAGCCTGTACCTTGCCCGATGAACAAGCGGAACCCGAGGATACCGCTATCCCATTGAGGTCGAAGGCAATTATGGCGGTTTCCGCTTTCAATCCGGGAACCGTGAAAAGGCTCGTATTCGGCAGGCGGGGCGCATCGACGCCGAAAAAAATTGCCTGCGGCGACGCGGCTTTAATTCCTGCTTCCGCCCGCTCGCGCAGAGCGGCCATGCGGGTGCCATCCATCTGCTTTGCCGCGGCAGCGGCCGCACCGAAGCCCGCGATCGCGATCACGTTCTCGGTTCCCGCGCGCTGACCGCGCTCCTGACCGCCACCCTTGATCAAAGAATCGGTGATGTGAATGTCGCCGCGGCGGATGAGTGCGCCGGCGCCCTGCGGACCGCCCAACTTGTGCGATGAGAGCGACAGCAGGTCAGCACCAAGCGCCACGATGTCGCAAGGAATGCGGCCCGGTGCCTGCACGGCGTCGACATGTAGGACGCCGGACGCGGCGTGCACGATGTTGGCAATCTCCGCGATCGGCTGAACCACGCCGGTTTCGTTGTTGGCGAGCATCACGGAAACAAGCGGCCTCTGGCAGTGGCCGAGCTGTCGCTTCAACGCGGCGAGATCAACAAGCCCGCGCGCAGTCACCGGCAATTCTTCCACTTGATCGGCAGGAAAGCGGCCGCCGCTGCGGACGGACGGATGCTCGATCGCCGAGATCAACAGCCGGTCTCGCGGCTCCTTGCGGCCGCCGACTTCGATCGCCGGCGTCAGCGCCAACATGTTGGCTTCCGTCGCCCCGCTGGTGAACGTGACGTTTCTGCCTTCAGCGCCGACCAGATCGGCAACACGTTCGCGCGCCTCTTCAACCAGTCGCCGGGCGGCCCGGCCTTCTGCATGCACGGAGGACGCATTTCCGGTCAGGGCCAGCGCCGCTATAACGGCGGCGCGCGCCTCCTCGCGCAGCGGGGCTGTCGCATTCCAGTCAAAATAGGTCCGCTCACCCATGGCTTTCGCCAATACCTAATTACCGTTTTTGGCCTAGATCCCGCAAAAAGCTTGCTTTTTGCCCTGGGGATCGTGGTAGAAGCCCGAAATTACCCGGCCCTTATAGCGTGTGTTACGGCTGGGAACAGCGGAAATCACATAATTAGAATAATTCTAAACTACCCGCCGGGTATCGTTAAGTTCCGCCGGGCACACAACAAATCCCGTTGCTGCCCATTGAGGCATGCGCGGTTTGAGGTCGACAGCAATGCCTGAGATTATCTTCACCGGCCCCGCCGGACGCATCGAGGGGCGCTACCACCCCGCGCGGCAGAAGAACGCTCCAATAGCCATCATTCTGCATCCGCACCCGCAGTTCGGCGGGACGATGAATCACCCGATCATCTACCAGCTCTACTATGCCTTCGTGCATCGTGGCTTCTCGGCACTCCGGTTCAATTTCCGTGGCGTCGGACGCAGCCAGGGTTCCTTTGACCATGGTCAGGGCGAATTGTCCGACGCAGCAGCCGCACTGGACTGGGCGCAAACCATCAATCCGGAAGCCAAAAGCTGCTGGATCGCCGGATTCTCATTTGGCGCATGGATTGGCATGCAACTCCTGATGCGCCGTCCGGAGATCGAGGGCTTCATTTCGATCTGCCCGCCCGCAAACCTCTATGACTTTTCGTTCCTGGCGCCGTGCCCGTCGTCGGGCCTGATCATTCACGGCGACAAGGATGCCGTCGTCCCGCACAAGGACGTCACCACTTTGGTGGACAAGCTCAAGACCCAAAAAGGCATCGTGATCGAGCAAAAAGTTGTGCAAGGCGCCAATCATTTCTTTGACGGCAAGGTGGAAGCGTTGCTCACTTCGATCAGCGCTTATCTCGACAAGCGCCTGAAGACCGAACGCAAGCCGGCGGCCTAGTTCTTCATCGCCGGCTGGCGGCATGTTCGGCCAGCGAATGGTGACGCGCGGATGCCCGTCCGCGATGACTGATCATGTTGCTTGTCAAAACTTATCTCGACAGAAGCCCAATTCACGGGCTTGGCGTCTTTGCCGGCGAATTTATCCGTAGAGGCGCCAAGGTCTGGCGATTTGTTGAAAGCTTCGATCGGGTCTACTCCCCGCAGCAATTCGCCAAGCTGCCCAAGCCGGCGCGCGACTATATCAGGAATTATGGCTACCGGGTCGATGGTGAGGTGCTGCTGACCATCGACCACGATCACCACATGAATCATTCGGAAGACGCCAACACCCATTGGCGCAATGGCCACATCGTCGCCAGCCGCGACATTCGCAAGGGCGAGGAAATCACCAACAATTATCGCCTGTTCGACGCGGCATTTTGCGCGGCATTTTTAAAACCGAAACGCCGATTGCCTAAAACAAACTAGCGACAAACAAAGGGCGCGCCCGAACCGGGCCTCTGCCACCGGTCAGTCAACGCCGCACCAGCCGCAAGCGCCTGCCGAAGGAGACCGCGTTCCGGCTCGGTATAAGGTCGGTAGTCCGTCGGACCTAATGCTACAATGCGATCACCGCCGGTTTCGATCAACGCCACATCAACGCCACGTCGACGCCATCGAGCGAGGTCCCGCTCATCGGGCCGATCGCCCTCACTACCCCCAAACACCCACCTCTTTTTGTCCGCGCTCGTTGGTTGAATCCAACGCCGGACCTGTTACACCACCCGCCGACGAAAGCGACAAGGCCGCGGTCGAGATAGCAGCAATGAGCGCCTATAAATCCGATTTCCTCAATACTCTGGCCGAGCGCGGCTTCATCCACCAGGTCTCGGAGCCCGAGGCATTGGACGCGCGCGCCAAGGCGGGCGCGATTACCGCCTATATCGGATTTGATTGCACGGCGCCCTCGCTGCACGTCGGCTCATTACTGCCGATCATGATGCTGTACTGGCTGCAGCAGACAGGTCATCGGCCGGTCGCACTCATGGGCGGGGGCACGACCCGCGTCGGCGATCCATCCGGCAAGGATGAAAGCCGCCGCGTCCTCACCGAGGATGCGATCAACGAAAATCTCAAGGGCATCCGCGCGATTTTTTCGAAGTTTCTGAAATTCGAAGGCGCAGGCGGCACCGCCATCATGAGCAACAATGCCGACTGGCTCGACAAGCTTAACTACATCGACTTCCTGCGCGACGTCGGCCGGCACTTTTCCGTCAACCGGATGCTCTCCTTCGATTCAGTCAAGCTGCGGCTGGATCGTCAGCAGGAATTATCATTCCTCGAATTCAACTACATGGTGCTGCAGGCGTACGATTTTGTCGAACTCAACAAGCGCCACGATTGCATCCTGCAAATGGGCGGGTCCGATCAGTGGGGCAATATCGTCAATGGCATCGATCTCGGACGCCGCATGCGCAATGCGCAATTGTTTGCGCTCACCGCACCGCTGATCACCACATCGTCGGGCGCCAAGATGGGCAAGACTGCTGCCGGCGCCGTCTGGCTCAATGCCGACCTGGTAAGCCCTTACGACTATTGGCAGTACTGGCGTAATACCGAGGACGGCGATGTCGCGCGCTTCCTGAAATTGTTCACGATTCTCCCGTTGCCCGAAATCGCCAGACTGGCAGCACTCAAGGACAACGAGATCAACGAGGCGAAGAAAATCCTCGCCACCGAGGCGACCGCTCTCGTGCACGGCCGCGCGGCCGCCGATCAGGCGGCCGAAACAGCGCGGAAGACTTTTGAGGAAGGGTCCGCGGCAGAAACCTTGCCGACGATTGTGGTGGAGCACCCGATAGGAATTCTTATTGCCGCCGTTCAAACGGGTGCCGTGTCGTCAACCAGCGAGGCGCGACGTCAGATCAAACAAGGCGGAATAAAATTGAATGGCGATGTTGTAACCGACGAAAAGCTGACGCTATCAAGCAGCAACGCAACAGCTGAGGGCGTGCATATTCTGTCGGTCGGCAAAAAACGTCATTTTCAACTGAAGCCTAAATAACCTTGGCAACGACAGACACGTTTGCCGTTCCGCGAGGTCATTGCCGGGCTTGACCCGGCAATCCATGATGCCATTCCGCAAGCGCAGCAATTCGTAGGACGCTTCCGCCTTGCACCTCATGATGGATGCCCGGGTCAAGCCCGGGCATGACGCGAGTGTGCGCGTTATGGCATGACGCCGCGTGGCACACCCTCACCGCAATGGCGGCGCGAAATTCGGATCGAACGTTCCGGGCGACGGAATAAATTTGCGTAGCAGCCCAGGCGCTATTGCGCTGACGGGATTGACGGAAATGCGCGGTGCCCCGGGTGGACCGACCGCCTCGTAGTTGATGCCGACCAATCCCTCTTTGTTGCCGCCACCGAGGAACAGCCCGACAATCGGGATCTGCCCGAACATATTGTTGAGGCCGTAGAACGGCACGAAAGTCCCGCGCAGATGAACGTCGTCGCGCGTGTAGTCGATGTTGCCTTCGACAGTTGCACCCACCAGCGGTCCCCGCACAACGCCGTCGCGGACGGACATCTTGCCGGGGAAGCGCGTGAAATCGGCGCGCATTTCGCTGAAATCGACCCCATTGGCTCCGGGGGTGCCCGGCGCCCCTGACACCACCCTCTCGAGCGCCGGTTCACCGCGCACCACAAAACTGCGGATAAAGAGCGTCCCGATTTGCGGCGATTGCTCCTGCGTCGGCGGATCCATCGCGACCCACATCTGCCCGCCGAACATGCGGGGGTACATGTCGGTGAAGCGGAATAAGGCCCCGGCGTCATCAGTCTCGAAATAGATTACCTGATGGTTGTCGCGAGCGCGCACGCGCAAATCGCCATTGAGCGGCGTATCGCGCCCGATTTTGCTCGTCATGGAAAACGTACGAATGCGGCCGGCCCGGCGTGACAGTTTCAGATCAAGCCCGCGCAACGTCTCGCCGTTGTGACCCGCGACGGTGCCGACCTTGACTTCAAGGTCAAGGTCTTCCTGCTTCTGCTTGGTCTTGTCGGTATTTGCCAGCGACGATTTGACGAAATTGCGCCCGTCGTAAATGTCTCCGCGCATCGCCACGCGCAACGCCCCATCCGGGCCTCGGTCGGCCTTCAAGGTAAGCTTGTCGCCATCGGACAGGGAGAAAACCGGGAAATTTGCCGAGACAATTTCGTTGGCATTGTCGAGCTCGATCGAACCCCGAACGGTCGCGCCAGAGCCATCAACGCTCAAGTCGTCGATCCGCGTCGACTTGCCGTTTTTGAGTAAATTGTACGTTGCGCGCGCGGGCCGTCCCGCCGGCTTCACCCAACCGGGCAACAAATTGTCGATCTTCACAGGCGTGAGATCGGCCTCCACGCTCATACCATTGTCGGTCGCGTTGTCGCTTACCCGCCCCACGACTTTGATGGGGATGGCGCCAGTGACGGCGGAGCCGAAATCCATCCCCAGCCTGCGACGCGCCGCTTCGTCGATGGTCGACTGCATGTGCAATTCGGCATCAGCTTCGCCTTTCTGCTTGCGCAGATCGATTGACGCTGGCGTGCCGTTGATCTTCACGTCGCCTTTGATCTGGAACCCGTCGCCTGTCGCCACAGCCTTCAGCGTCGAGGCCTCCACTTTCTGGCCGAGCAGCATCTTGTCGGCGGCGAAATTCGTGAGGTCTGCACTGATCAGATAACTAGACGCGTCATCGGGCATCGGCTGGGCGATGGCCAGTTTGACCGCGACCTGGGCGGAAATCGTACCGCGGGTCGTCGCGGGGTCGAGCGTGATCCCAACTTCGTCACGCAATCCATCGCTTGCAAGCAGCGCAGCGGCGGCCGGCACGCCACCATCGATACGAAAACTGGACCGCGCCGGCGCCGGCTTGGGATGGGTATCCGGTACCTCGAATACACCACCCGCAATGTTGAGCCTTCGTCCGGGCGCTGCTTCGACGGTGCCGCGACCGAGGTTGACAACGGCGTTTCGGCCGGTGATGCGAACCGTGAGATCGGCATCGCGGATTGGCGGCAAACTCGAGATCGGACGCAGTGTTGTTCCGCTCGTCTCGATGTCAACCGACAGCCCGTCCTCCGGTACTGGCGGGCCGTCATGCTTGAAGTCTTCCAGGGGAGCATTGCCGGCCACCACAACGCGCTCGACCATGCCGCCGGAAATATGTTCCTCGACCCATGAACGAACGGCGGCAGCGGCAAAGAACGGCCAAAGTCTTTTCAATGCCGACATGGGCATCCGCGTTCCGGCGACCCCGAAGGCGACACGCGGCTCGGGGCCCGAGTAATCGAGACTGCCTGTGACGGCGATCCCGATGTTTTGCGAGGGGCGCGTATCGACACGGCTGAAATCGCCCTGCATCAGCTCAACGCGTTTGCGGTTGGTGTCTATTCGCGCCCGCACGGCCACCCTGTTGATCGCGATGCCTTCGTCGTCGGCTGCCGCACCGGGCGCAACGATGATCGGATCAATTACGGAATCGCCACGGGTCACACCCAGCAACCAGGTGCCGTCCTGTTCGGGCGATCCCTCCAGCGTCGCGCGCATCGTGAACTGATTGCCGCCCGATTGTACCTGGAACGGCACGACCAGACTGTGCCGCCGGGCATCCCAATTAAATCGAAAATCTGCGCGGTCGACGTTCAGGCTGACTTTGTTGTTATCGCGAGCGGCGATCGTGCCGGCATCCGCGATCAACTGCCCCTGCACCAGCTGTGGAGTACCATCAGCCGCGACATCAGCTCGAATACTCGCCGACAGAGGCAGGTCGACATCGATATCGCCCGGGTTCAGCCGCATCGCCAGCATGATATCGCGCGTGGAGACTCGCCGCGCCTCGATACCAATTGCCCGCATGCCGTCGGCAATGGGGCGCATCGCCGCACTGAGTACCCAGGGGCGCTTGGTATTGTCGGACTCGAGACGGAATACAACCCCGCCCTGCCGTGGACGAGTCAAACTCGCGTTGATCCCGTCAAACGTCCACCGCTTTCCGTTACGCCGGTCGTCTACGACAAGATTTCCGTTTTTGAGACCGAGCTCGCGCAAATCATGGCCATCAAGTCCCGTCTCGCCGACGGCGTCCAGCCGAGACATCATGCCGGCAATATTTTCGAACTCGGCGCCGAGCGCGCCTTGTTGTGCGGTTTCCGTCTCCGGCCCGCCCGGGCGCGCGGGCTTGGCCGTCGGTGCGGCCGTCGCGATCGGCCGGTTGTCGGCGCCGGCAAACACGGTCAGCCGTCCGTCGGGCTCAATCCGGATCGACATTTCCGCGCCAACAAGATTGAGGCTTTGGGCGCGCAGCTGTCCCATCAGCAAACTTCGACCGGACAACCCAACTTCCGCCTTGGGGGCGCTCGCCACGATCGTTCCGTCAGTATCGCGCACGACAATGTCGCGCAAGCGCAGCGAAGTGCGGCCGCGCTCATCGCGCTCAAGCTGGGTGCCGCCGACCTCTACGCTATGGTGACCGCCGAAATTTTCCTCAATCGCAGCCTTCAGCCATGGCGTTGCCACATCGAGTTCAATGGGCCCGCTTGACAGTCGCCACCACAGACCGAGCACAACAACGGTCGCGGCGCCCGCGCAGATTGCCAGACCCCAAAACAGACGCCGCATGAATGATGAACGAACCCATCCGAGCGCCCTGTACCGCAGGTCGTTCCAGCGTCGGCCGCCGAGCGTATGCGCTACGCGTCGACGATGCGCGTGGCCCACTGCGACAGCATGGGCGCGATGACCGTGCTCGTGCTCGCTCCCTGTCATGCGTCTGGTCGCGTCCCTCGTCTGACGCTGTCAATGTGTCGCGCCGGCGGACCACCTAATACGCGGCGCGGCTCACGGCACATATCTGTGGAACCCGTTGCGCCCCTCCGACGCAAATGGCATGTGCGACATGACCGCTCGAAAACGACGAAAGGAAGGCACATGGGGCGAGAACCAGGGCGAGAACTTGTTGCGGGCGCGAGGGCTCCGGCCTTCACCCTGCCGCGGGACGGCGGCGGCAAAATCTCGCTGAACGACTTCAAGGGCAGCAACCTCGTCCTCTATTTCTATCCGAAGGCAGACACCCCCGGTTGCACCAGAGAGGCAATCGCGTTCTCGCGGCTTCGCCGTGACTTCTCCAGGGCCGGGACGGCAATTCTCGGGGTGTCCGCCGATCCGGTGGTGGCTCAGGACAGGTTCAAAGCCAAGCATAAGTTTGCCATCTCGCTCGCGTCCGACGAGGCCAAAATGATGCTCGCAGCCTATGGGGCCTGGGGCGAGAAATCGATGTACGGGCGCAAATTCATGGGCGTCATCCGCAAGACCTATCTGATCGACGCGGCCGGGCGCATCGTCCGGATCTGGCCAAAAGTGCAGGTACCTGGTCATGCCGAGGAGGTTTTGGAAGCCGTCCGTAGTCTCTAATTCACGGCAAATACTAGAGAATCTAGACCATACTACGGGGCATTTACCGGTTTCTTAACCATATCGGATTGATATCGCCCTGCTGGCTGGCGGCTCCATGACCACCGAGCTGGCGCGGAGAGTCGATGCTGCATTCGTCCCCTTCCTATTATCCGGCAACCAACCAGACCACTCGCACCGCGCACCCGCAGGCGCGATCGGCCGGGACGATGTCGCGCCATCTGCACCGAAGCCATGACGGCTACACGCTCACGCATGCCGGGCATCAAATTCGAATTGGCCCGGTCGCGTTCTGGATCGTCGTGGGTGCGCTCGTCATCATGGCAGTGTGGTCGATCGCGACCGGCACTTATTTCGCATTTCGTGACAACGTCCTCACCCGCCTTATCGGCCGGCAGGCTGAAATGCAATTTGCGTATGAGGACCGGATTGCCGAATTGCGCGCGCAAGTCGACCGCATAATGAGTCGACAACTGCTCGACCAGGAGCAGTTCGAGAAAAAACTCAATGTGTTGCTGCAACGCCAGGCAACACTCGAACAGCGGGCCGCGGCACTTGGTGGCGATGCTTCAAACACGGGCTCGATCAAACCGGCGCGGATTGCACCCCCGACGATGTTGCCGGCCGAGAAAACGCCGCGGCCCTCGCCAATCAACGATACGATTATCTTCGTCGCGCCGCCGGACCGCGAGGCGCGTCTGCAGTCACGCGAACTGCAAACGAGCGCAACCCGGGTCGCCGAGCGTACGACGACAGGCGGCCTCAATGGCATGCTCGCGCGCGTTTCGCTCTCGCTCGACAAGGTCGAGCAAAGGCAATCTGCAGCACTCACGAATCTTGAAGAGCGCATCGACGTAAAGGCGCGCGGCATGCGCAGCGTGCTTGCCGACCTTGGCGTCGACGCCGCAAGAACGCATGCTGACGCTTCAGTGGGCGGACCCTTTGTTCCTCTGAGGCCGCCCCAATCGGGGGCCAGCGCATTCGAGCGGCAGCTTTACCGCATCAACGTCGCGCGCGCGCAAGTCGAGCGGTATAGCCATGCGCTGATATCTGTACCGGTGCGCAAGCCGGTCAGCGGAGAAGTGGATATGAGTTCCCCCTTCGGCATGCGCATGGATCCGTTTTTGGGGCGTCCCGCCGTCCACACCGGCATCGATCTGCGTGGCGAGACCGGTGAACCTGTGCGCGCGACGGCCACCGGCCGCGTATCCATCGCCGGCCGCGAGGGAGGTTACGGAAATATGGTTGAGATCAATCACGGCAATGGTCTTGCAACGCGATACGGTCATCTCTCCCAGATCGAGGTAAAGGTCGGACAAACCGTACGCATCGGCGAGGTGATCGGGCGGATCGGATCAACCGGGCGCTCGACCGGCCCGCATTTGCATTATGAGACGCGGGTCAATGGCGAGGCGATTGATCCGCAGAAGTTCATGCGCGCCGGCCTCCGGCTAGGCAATATTTGACCCGCGAAAGCGGACCTATTGCCATTCGGCCTGCCAAATACCAAAAGTTATAGATCGGCGGCCTAGCCGGGGGCAAATTCACGACATGCGGAACAAGCCACGCCATCCATGGCTTGGAACTGCCGGATTCAACGTTGCCTCGACGTTGTTCGACCCGTTTTTTCGACGACGCCACATCTTTCGCGCCGACAGCGCGTTTGCCCGGTCGCGTTTTTCAGCAATCAGGGAAAAGGTCGAGCGCGGCGAGATCGCCTATATCGCCGGCATCTCGGCCGTCGGAATCCACAATTCCGGTATCGCGCTCGTCGAGGTCACGCGCGATGGTGGCCCCCGACTGATTTATAACAACGAGGAAGAACGTTTCTCGGGCGAGAAACACACCAACGCCTACCCGCGCCATTCCATTGACGCAATGCTCTCAGCCATGGCCGCGATGGGCCTCAACGCCGCACACATTGATGCCTGGGTCGCCTCGTGGGATTACGTGGCGCTGTGGTCGAACTCTTGTCCGTATTGTGCTTGAAGAAGCCCCGGCAAGTTTCAGTCTGCTTCGCAAACAAGACACGCCCGCATTCAATCTGCGCGCCGTCGACCGCGGCATGCGTGCGTCGCGCCGTATCACCGAACATCTGGCACTGAGCGAGCCGGTCTCGCTGATTGGCATGCCGCATCACGATAATCATGCTTGGTTTTCGTTCGCCGCGTCACCATTTGCGCACAACAAAGCCCCTACGATGGTGGCGGTGCTCGACGGTTTTGGCGACATGGGCGCCATCTCGCTGTATGTCTGCGAGAACGGCCGCATGCGGCGCATTTATTGCAACAACAGTGTTTTCGATTCGCTCGGAGTTTTCTACTCGGTGATCAGTTCGACGCAAGGCGGCTGGACCTGGCTGTCGAGCGAAGGGCGCTACATGGGTGCCACCGCCTACGGCAATAATGACCGCAAAACAAACCCTTACTATGCAGCGTTGAAACCGATCTTCGACTTCGCGGCGGACGGAAAAGTTTTTCTCAATCGTGACCTCGCGAACTGGCAGCGTGATATCCGGGACAAGCCCTATACCAGGGCGCTCACCCGTGTTCTGGGTGAACCGATCCGCCAAAAGGATTTGTGGAATCCGGATGCGGTCCTTCGGATCGAGGACATCCGGCACAAGGAGAATACACAAGAGCGTCTCGACAAAGCCGCAGCAACGCAAATGGTGTTCGAGGACGCGCTTATCCACGTGATCGATCATTTTATCCGCACGACCAATAGCGAGCGACTGGTGCTCACCGGCGGCACCGCGCTCAATGCGCTCGCCAACATGCGGCTGCTCGAGCATTTCGATGAAGACTTCTATCGGCGCAAGCTGGGTCGCACCGGGCGGCTGCACCTTTGGGTGCCGCCCGTACCGAGCGACAGCGGGGTGACCGTCGGCGCGGCCTACATGGCCGCCTACCTTGCCGGCCATGGGATTGGCGCGCCGATCGAACACGCCTTCTATTGCGGATCACCGCCGGCCGAGCGCGATATCCGCGCGTCGCTCGGCGCGAGCCCGGACGTCGAATGGATTGAACTCAAGTCCGCCGCAAAGGCCGATGCGTTGGCACATTTCGCGGATTTCATGGCTTATATGACGGCGCAGGACGCAATCTTCGCCCTCTATCAGGGCGCAGCCGAAACGGGGCCGCGCGCGCTTGGCCATCGTTCTATTCTGGCTAACCCGTGCAATCCAAAGACGCGCGAAAATCTCAACGCACGAGTCAAATATCGTGAAGCTATTCGACCGCTGGCGCCGATGATGACGCTTGAAGCGGCGAAGCTGTTTTTCGAACTATCGGATGGCGCGAGTGATGCCGATTACAACGCCTACAATTACATGGTGCTTACGGCGCGCGCGAAGCCCGAAGCGCACACGCGCATTCCATCCGTCGTTCACGCGGACGGAACCGGCCGCATCCAGATCGTACGAGAGAAGACGGACCGGCTCACTTTTCTGTTTCTGAAGGCACTCGGTCGCCGGATCGGCGTCGAAGTCGCAGTCAATACTTCGTTCAACGTCGCCGGCCCGATTGCTCAGACCCCCGCTCAGGCGCTCGACACGCTCCGCCGCTCCAAAGCGCTCGATGCCGTGCTCATGTTTTCCGAAGAAGGCCCGGTGTTTGCCGCACTGCACGGCGCGGCACAAGGCGGCGGCGCGCGTTTCCGTCAGTGGCTGGCAGGCTGGCAGAAAGAAACCGGACAGCGCCTCGAACGCTAGCCACATTCCGCTCGTCCCCGCGCACGCGGGGACCCAGAGCAGCAGATTGTGGGACCTGGCCGACTTTCCTCTGAATTCCCGCTTGCGCGGGAATGTGTGGGGGCCTTACTCCACGTCCTCGACCTGTTCCGGTCCTCCGCCAAAGGCTTTTTGCGCCAGCGCCGCCTGCATAAATTCGTCGAGGTCGCCGTCAAGCACACCTGCCGTATTCGATGTCGACACGCCGGTGCGGAGATCCTTCACCATCTGATACGGCTGCAGCACGTAGGAGCGGATCTGATGGCCCCAGCCAATGTCGGTCTTGGCCGCCTGATCGGCCTCCGCCTTTGCTTCGCGCTTCTTGACTTCCATCTCGAACAGCTTGGCGCGCAACATGTCCCAGGCCATGGCGCGATTGCGGTGTTGCGAGCGGTCCTGCTGGCACTTCACCACGATATTGGTCGGAATGTGCGTAAGCCGCACGGCGGATTCCGTTTTATTGACGTGCTGACCGCCGGCCCCGCCCGACCGCATGACATCGGTGCGGACGTCATTCTCGTTGATGTCGATCTTGATGCGGTCATCGACGACCGGGAAAACCACGACGCTGGCAAAGGACGTGTGCCGCCGCGCATTTAAATCGAATGGCGAAATACGAACCAGCCTGTGCACGCCGTTTTCGCTTTTTAGCCAGCCATAGGCGTTGTGGCCCTTGATCATGACGGTCGCCGATTTGATTCCGGCGCCTTCGCCCTCGCTCTCCTCGATCCAGTCAACCTTGTAGCCGTGCTGCTCCGCCCAGCGCACATACATGCGCATGAGCATGTTGGCCCAGTCCTGGCTCTCGGTACCACCTGCCCCGGCGTGCACTTCGAGATAGCAATCGTTGGCATCGGCCTCACCCGACAGCAGTGCTTCGAGCTCGCGTCGCGCGACTTCGGCTTTCAGCCGCTTCAGGGCGGCTTCCGCTTCCGCGATGGTTTTGTCGTCTTTTTCGCTCTCGCCGAGTTCAATCAAGGTAACCTGGTCGTCCAGCTCCTGCTCAATGCGGCTAATAGCCTTGAGCTGATCGTCCAGCGCATCGCGCTCACGCATAACGCGTTGCGCGCGCGCCTGGTCGTTCCAGAGGTTGGGGTCTTCCGACTCTTTGTTCAGTTCGGCGAGGCGCTGCTTCGCGGTGTCGACGTCAAAGATGCCTCCTCAGCAGCCGCACGGACTGCTTGATTTCTTCGACCAAATTCTGGGTTTCCGCGCGCATATCGAAATCCATTGCCGCCCGAGCGGCCCTTTACGTCGTGTGGTGGGATTTAATGTCGCAACCGCGCTCGTGCAACTCTCGCTGTTCCGGGCTTCAATAAAGCCCGCCTGTGCCGGAGCGAACGGCACGATCGGCGTCAGGACTGACACCGACGCCCCAGGAGCGCCTGAAATCACGGCCGTCGCCGCTATCGCCGTCGCTGCCCACGACCGAGTAGTTGTCAGGCGGCGCGGTCCCCGGCTTGAACGCTTCGAGGATCGCGCGCTCGGTACCCGGACCGGCGCGCATTCCGGTCTTCAGGTCGACGCGAATGAGCTTGATGCCCGGCGGCACGCGGAACGGGACCGCCGGCTTGTCGGCGAGCGCGACTTTCATGAAATCCTTCACAATCGGCGCCGAGAGGTGGCCGCCGGTCGCTCCGCGGCCGAGATGACGCGGCTTGTCGTAACCCATATAGACGCCGACGACGAGATCGGGCGTAAAGCCTATGAACCACGCATCTTTCTCGTCATTGGTAGTGCCGGTCTTGCCGGCCACAGGCTTGCCGACCTCTTTCTGAAAGCCAGCACCCGCCGCCGTGCCACGCAGCACGACACCTTCCATCATCGACGTGATCTGGTAGGCCGTCATCGGATCAAGCACCTGCTGGCGCCGATCAATCAGCGACGGCTCGGGCTGATTTTCCCATTTCTTGGCGTCGCAGCCGACGCATTCGCGTTCGTCGTGCTTGTAAACCGTATGGCCATAGCGGTCCTGGATGCGATCGATCAGTGTCGGCTTAACTTTCCGTCCGCCGTTATCAAACATCGCGTAGGCGGTCACCATGCGCAGTAGCGTCGTTTCGCCCGCGCCGAGTGCGAAGGACAGATAAGGCGGCAATTCGTCATAAATCCCGAAGCGCTTGGCATATTCGGCAATCAGCGGCATGCCGATGTCCTGCGCCAGCCGCACCGTCATGACGTTGCGTGAATGTTCGATGCCGTAACGCAACGTGGAAGGGCCGGCAAAACTGCCTTCGTAGTTTTCAGGTCTCCAAACGCCGACGCCAGGTCCTTGGTCTATTTCGACCGGCGCGTCGAGGACGATCGTGGACGGCGTGTATCCGTTATCGAGCGCGGCGGCATACACGAGCGGCTTGAAGGAAGAGCCCGGCTGCCGCAGCGCCTGGGTGGCCCGGTTAAACTGGCTCTGGTCGTAGGAGAAGCCACCGACCATCGCGAGCACGCGGCCCGTCAACGGGTCCTCGACCACCATCGCGCCCGAAACCTCCGGCAACTGGTGCAGAACGAATTGGCCGTCGGATTTCGCCGGCTCTACGTACAGGACATCGCCGGCACTGACGACCTGACTGACTTTGGCGACAGGCTTGCCGCCGGTCTTGGCCCACTTCATCCCTTCGAGGGGGAGAATGCCGATGGTGCGCTCTTTGCTGACGAAGCCACCTGGCTCACGACCCGGCTGCAGGCCGATTCGGGCAGATTGATCGCTCACTTCCAGAACGACCGCGAGCCGCCACGGCGAGACGTCGCTCAAGGCTTTCACCTCGGCGAGTTTTACGCCCCAATCGCCGGCGATATCGATCTTGGTGACAGGTCCACGCCAACCTTGCGCCTCGTCGAAACGGACCAGGCCGTCAGTGAGGACTTTGCGCGCGAGGACCTGATACTTGGTGTCGAGCGAGGTACGAACCGAGAGACCACCCTCGTAGAGTTTCTTTTCGCCGTAGCGCTCATAGAGCTCTCGTCTGACTTCTTCCGTGAAATATTCGGCGTTGAATATATGGGTGCCGGTCGCCTTTGTGGTCACGCCGAGCGCCGCATGCTTCGCCTTTTCGGCATCGGCGGTCTTTACAAAGCCCGCCTCCGCCATACGATCGATGACCCAATTGCGGCGCTCGATCGCGCGCTCGCGTTGCCGGAATGGGTGATAATTGTTTGGCGCCTTCGGCAGCGACGCGAGATAGGCCGCTTCCGGAATCGTGATTTCGTTAACGGCCTTGTCAAAGTAGACAAGCGACGCGGCGGCAATGCCGTACGCACCAAGGCCGAGATAGATTTCGTTCAAGTAAAGCTCGAGGATCTTGTCCTTGCTGTAAGTGCGCTCGATTTTGAGCGCGAGGAGTGCTTCCTTGACCTTGCGGGCCATGGAAAGTTCATTTGTCAGCAGGAAGTTCTTGGCGACTTGTTGCGTAATGGTTGAGGCGCCTTGCGGGCGGCGGCTCGATCCGTAGTTTTGAAGATAGACAAATCCGGCACGGGCAATACCAG
This sequence comes from uncultured Alphaproteobacteria bacterium, assembly GCA_963815055.1. Classification (GTDB taxonomy): domain Bacteria; phylum Pseudomonadota; class Alphaproteobacteria; order Rhizobiales; family Xanthobacteraceae; genus Pseudolabrys. The sequence goes on from CAWFEU010000003.1 coordinate 775,171, forward strand.
TGAAATCAAGCCCGCCATGTTCGTAGAAATTCTTGTCCTCGGCGGCAAGGAAGGCGTTGATGACCAGCTTCGGCACCGCCTGGATCGGGATGTAAAGCCGCCGCTCACGCGCATATTCAGCGACCAGCGACCCGTCGGCCGCGTGCACGCGCGTCATGACCGGCGGTTCATAGTCCTGAAGCTGCGAATAGTCCGGCAGGTCTTTCGAGAAATGCCATAGCAAGCCGGCGGCGGCACCCACACCCACCACGAAGAGGATGGTGCCTGCCGCGAACAGGAAGCCGAAAAAGCGCAGCATGAGCTTCATGATCGACTGGTCCCGTCTTGGGCCCGGTTAAAGGCTTCGTCCGCCGTTGCAGCGAGCCACAAGACTGGCAGGAACCTTACCACCGCTAAGCCGCCGTAGTCCTTAACAAAGGCTGCGGCGTGGTCCTGTGTTTGCCGGGTTTTATGTTGAAACTGAGGCCAGTAGCTCATGTCAGTTGCGCCCCCCACCGGCTCCGGCGACCCGCGGCGTAAAGAAGGTATCGACCGCCTGGACCAGCGCCTGTGCCGTACGGGCGCGCCAGGTTGCAGAATTGAGCTGCTTGAGGTCGTCCTTGGTCGACATGTAGCCCAATTCCACCAGGACGGACGGCACGTCCGGCGCCAACAGCACCTTGAAGCCTGCCGATTTGAGCGGGTGCTTGTGCAGCCGCGCGGCGGTCTTGAGTTCGCCAACCGCGGTACGGGCAAACTGCATTGAAAAGGTCTTGGTTTCGCGCTGGGCCAGGTCGACGAGGATATTGGCAACGTCGTCGGGCTCGGCGGTCAAATCCACCCCGGCGATGACGTCGGCCTTGTTCTCCGCCTCGGCCAGCCGCGCTGCTTCAGCGTCGGAAGCATTCTCGGACAGGGTATAGACGGTTGCACCCTCGGCCTGCCCTTCGTTGCGCGGCAATGCGTCAGCATGGATTGAGATGAACAGCGCCGCGCTGCGCGAGCGCGCGAAACGCACCCGCTCCGCGAGCGGAATGAATGTATCGTCCGAGCGCGTCATCGCCACCCGATATTTGCCGCCGCTCTCGAGTTTTTCACGCAGCGTCTGCGCGAAGGCGAGCACGATGTCTTTCTCGTTTTCTCCACCCGAGCCTTTGGTGCCGTTGTCGATGCCGCCATGCCCGGGATCGAGGACGACCAACGGGCGCACGTCACCGTCCGGCTTCGGCGGCGGCGCCTCGGCGGGCTTGTTTGCCGCACTATGCGCCGGACGATTTTCAAGCGTGATGGTGCGCAGAAAGCTCGCACGATCCGTCGCCGCCATGTCGAGGACAAGCCTGGCCGGCTGGCCCTCCGTCGCATCGAGAACAAATGCCTTATCGAGATGCACCGGCCCTTTGGTGTCGATGACGATGCGGGAGCCGCCCTGCATGATGACCCCGTAGCGAAACGCCTTTACCAACCCCCTGCTTTGCTGAACGGATTTGGCCGGCAGATTGAAAGTGACTTGCGGCAGATCGACCACAACGCGATAGGGGTCCGCGAGCGTGAATGCGGCCACGTCAATCTTGCGATTCAAATCAACGACAAATCGCGTTCGCTTGTCGTCCCCCCCAATGCGTAGATCGGTTGCGGCGACCGGCTGCTCCAGTGGTGCCGGCGCGCGAGCGGCCACGCTGCTCTCGGCGGCAATGCCGGCCGAGTCGCACAGCAGCGCGCATGCCAGTGTGCCAATGATCGCAGTCGCACGGGCTGTCACGAATCCGGACCCTTTAAAGCCCCTTTTTAACCTATTAAGGCCCGCTTCGGTTAACGGAACTTGAGCGGTGAGGCTATTCCTGTGCGGGTGTGGCCGAACTGCAAAGCTTCCCTTGCCAGCGGTGGTTCAGGGCCGTATGTAAGGTGTGCTTATGGTTAGAGTTCCGGTTGTGCCGCGTTCGGGCCCCGGCCGCTTCGGTCCTGTACCACCCCCCTCGAGGAGGTCGGCGGACGGCCAAGCGAAACGAGCCGAAACCCTTGTGAAGGACACCCGGATCAGTGCGCGGCCAGAGGGCCGCTCGCGACCTAGCCGTGAGTGATGAGAAACCTCGGTTCGCGCCTGAGAGGCGCGACCGCAGCGCTACGGGTCGCAAGTTTCATGCTGCCACTGACGCAGCAAAGGTATTTTGAGATCGATCGCCCACGCGCCGTCATTATGACGGTGCGCGTGGGCGGAGCTCTCGGCCGCGCGGCCCTTCCCTTCCACACCAATCAGGCCTGCCTCTCCTTCGATCGTCTTGCGCTGTCTTTAGCGCGCGGGCGCGTCGGGATTCCGCGGCCCAGTGAGATTTTCCAATGGCCGACAAAATGTTGATCGACGCGACCCACCCGGAGGAGACCCGGGTGGTCGTATTGCGCGGCAACCGCGTCGAAGAATTCGATTTCGAGAGCGCCAACCGCAAACAGCTTCGCGGTAATATCTACCTCGCCAAAGTCACGCGTGTTGAGCCGTCCTTGCAGGCGGCCTTCGTTGATTACGGCGGCAATCGCCACGGCTTCCTGGCATTCTCGGAAATCCACCCGGACTACTATCAGATCCCGGTTGCCGACCGGCAGGCTTTGATCGCGCAGGAAGAGCATGACCAGCGGGCAGCCGACGCGGAAGCCGACAGCCGAGCCGGCCGTCGCGGCCGCCATCGCCATCGCAGCGCCGGTCGTCACCGCGGGCGCGACGTCGTGCAGAGCGAGCCGCTTGCAGCCGAGGGGCCAGCGCCCGGGACCGCGGAGACTTTGGCCGTAGACAGCTCGTTTGGAGAGCCAACTGCAGAGCCGTTCGCAGAAACGGCAGCACACATGCCGGAGTCCGACTCTGCGCCGGCGGACTTCTCATCCGAGGAACCCATCCATGAACAGGTGGACCATCCGGCGGCAGAAGACTTCAACGCGCCGCCTGACACATCGGAAGCCGGCGAATCACAAAACGATACTATCGCGGAGGGCGAACAGCCTTCCGCCGCTGCCGAAGGTGCGCTGACCGCGGAAGGCGCGACGCCCGAAACGACCGATGGCAACGGCGAGGAACATCATGACGACGAAGCTGTCGAATCCGTCGGTGGCGCCGACGCGCTCGAAGAAGCGCAGGAGCGAATGCCGCGTTTCCGGCGCCAGTACAAAATCCAGGAAGTCATCAAGCGTCGACAGGTGATGTTGGTCCAGGTCGTCAAGGAAGAACGCGGCACCAAAGGCGCCGCGCTGACGACCTACCTCTCTCTCGCCGGCCGCTATTCTGTCCTGATGCCGAATACGCCGCGCGGAGGCGGGATTTCCCGCAAGATTACCAGCGCCGAAGACCGCGGCCGACTGAAAGAGATCGCGCAAGAACTGGAAGTGCCTGAAGGCATGGGCGTGATCCTTCGCACCGCGGGCGCAAGCCGCACAAAGATCGAAGTCAAACGTGATTTCGAATATCTGCTGCGGCTATGGGAGACCGTACGCGATCTCACGCTCAAGTCGACCGCACCCAAGCTGGTGTACGAAGAAGGTTCGTTGACCAAGCGGTCTATCCGCGATCTCTATGGAAAGGACATTGAAGAAATCGTCGTGTCCGGCGAACAAGGCTACCAGGAAGCGCGCGAGTTCATGCGCATGCTGATGCCGAGCCACGCCAAGCACGTGAAGCATTACAAGGACACGCAGCCGCTTTTCACCCGCTACGGCATCGAAAGCCAGCTCGACGCCATGTTCTCGCCGGTGGTGCAGTTGCGCTCCGGCGGCTACATCGTGATCAACCAGGCGGAAGCACTGGTCGCCATCGACGTGAATTCTGGCCGCGCCACGCGTGAACACCATATCGAAGACACCGCGCTCAAGACCAATTGCGAAGCCGCCGAGGAAATTGCCCGGCAACTTCGCCTGCGCGACCTCGCCGGCCTCATCGTCATCGACTTCATCGACATGGACGAGGGCCGCAATAACCGTACCGTTGAGCGCCGTCTGAAAGAAGCGCTCAGGCACGACCGCGCCCGCATCCAGGTCGGCCGAATTTCGCATTTCGGCCTGCTCGAAATGTCGCGACAGCGGATCCGGACCTCGGTCCTGGAAAGTTCGACCGAGAAATGCCCGATCTGCGGCGGCAGCGGGCACGTGCGTTCGGTGTCGTCCGTCGCGCTGCAATTGTTGCGCGCCATCGAAGAAATGCTGATCAAGGGGGCAACCCATAATCTGATCGTGCGCACTCGCGCTGAAGTCGCGCTCTATGTGCTCAACCACAAACGCGCCCACCTGCGCGCGCTGGAAGAGCGCTTCCGCGTCACGCTCACGGTATCGGCGGATCCGACCGTGACCGGCCAGCAATCTTACGTGGTCGACCGCGGCGAGCAGGTCCACACGGTGGAAGCCGCGAAGAGCATTGCCGCCGCACAGCCGGTGCCACTCCCGACCGTCGAGGAAGACGACTTCATTGCCGACGAGGCCGAGGAAGAAATCGTCGAGGCACAAGACCAAGAGGCTGCCGCTCCTGCGCAAGCGGACGAGGAAGCGCCGCGCCACGATGGCGAACGAGAAGGCGGCCCACGGCGCCGGCGCCGGCGCAGTCGCGGCGGCCGAGGCCGCGGCGGCGAGCCGCGCGAAGGCGCCCCGGCTTTCACGCATGACACCGTACCGGAGCACTCGGTCGCACACGAAGACCATGATGCGGGCTCACCCGAAGACGAAGATCTCAGCCCGCCGCAGCCACGCCCCGAAGGTAGCCATTCCGGCGAAGGCGAGCGCGACGGCGGACGCCGCCGGCGGCGCCGTGGCCGTCGCGGCGGCCGGCGCAACCGGCCGCACAATGGCGAGGCGCCTTTCCGGGCCAATGAGAATGGCCCGGAGCCGGAGCTGCAACACGCGGTCGAGGATATGGATCGTCCACCGAGTTACGACACGGCCCCGGCGACGTCCTATGCTCCGTCCATCGAGCACCGTCCGGCCCCGGAAGCAATGGAACCTCCGGCAGCTGCTGCAAGCGTGCAGGAGCCGCCACGACGGCGCTCAACCATTCGCGAGCCCGCACCCTTTGCCAGCGAGCAGACAGCAGTACCGCCATTGCCCGCCGTGCCATCGAATCCGGTGATATCCAGCACCGGGCCTGAGGAGCCAGCAACGCCGAAACGCGGCTGGTGGGGCAAACGCCTCCTCGGCGACAAGAGCTGACCACTGCAAAAGGAGCGACACTAATGCTGCGAACTTTGGCTATCGCCCTTGTCACCGTCGTGCTGGCGGCAGCGCCGGCGCTCGCCGTCACATCGCAGGAAAAAATGGAGACCTGCAAAGTTGGCGCGGAAAGTCAGCAGCTCGCAGGCGCAAAGCGCTCCGCCTTCATCAAGAAATGCATGGCGCAGGGCAATTACGAGCCGGCGGCCAGGAAGAACGCGAAAAAAATGTCGGCTCCGCCGCCAAATCAAATGTCGGCGCCGCCGCCGACCCAGCAGTATCCGAAATAGCCACAGCCCGCTCGCGAGCTGTCTCTTCACGCCGCCGATTGTTTGGCGGGGCGCTCGGACGGTTTCACGGTGAACGTCCGCAGCTGGCCGCGGCGTAGCGCGTCAATTGTCACATCACGTCCGATCCGCTCTCTGTTGAGCAGCCGTATCAAGTCGTCGACGCCGGTCACCGGTTCGCCGTCGGCGCGGACGATCGTGTCAAGGCTCATCAGTCCGGCGAGCGCCGCCGGGCCATTCGGCTCGGCCGCAGTGACCATGGCACCCGAATTGTTCTCGATCTGCGCCGCGCGCGCATGCCGGCGCGGCACCGCGGTTGTTTGCGCCGACACGCCGATATAACCGCGTCGTACGCGGCCGTGCTGGATCAACTCGCCCAGCACAAATTGCGCGGTATTGCTGGCGACCGCAAAGCAGATGCCCTGCGCGCCCATGATGACGGCGGTGTTAATGCCGATCACCTCGCCGCGTGAGGAAACAAGCGGCCCGCCGGAATTGCCAGGATTGAGCGCCGCATCGGTCTGGATCACATCCTCGATGAGCCGCCCATTGCGCGAGCGCAATGAGCGGCCGAGTGCCGAAATCACTCCAGCTGTCACAGTGGATTCGAATCCAAGCGGATTGCCGATGGCAACGACGAGTTGCCCGCGTTTGAGTGTCTTGGAATCGCCGAGTGCGGCGCAAGGAAGGTCACGTGCCGAACCTGCGCGTAGCAGCGCCAGATCGGTGTCGGGATCCTCCCCCAGACTGCGCGCCTCCATGACGCGGCCCTCGGCGTCCTGCAGCTGGAGATGTTTGGCGCCTTCGACAACATGGCAATTGGTCAGCACAAGACCGTCCGGCGCGATGATCACGCCAGACCCGACGCCGCCGCTGCGGCCATTGCCTTTGCCGACCTCCACGCGCACCACCGCCGGACCGACGCTGTCGGCCACGGTGGTTACGGCGTGCGAATAGGCGTCGAGAATTTCGGTGTCCGACGCCGATGGCGATGTGGCCTCGCCGATGTCCCCGACATCGGTCGATGAAGCAAAATCAAGCATAGTGGTTTCGGAGGTTTGAGCGACGCCACGAGATGTAGGTATTGGCCACCGTGAATAAAAGATGGGGCTTCAATTGCGGCATTTCGTTCAAATTGAAATGATTTGTTCAGGCTTCTTCAAATTGCGGATGGTAAATTTTCAAGCAAACTGAATGTCTTAATTCCGGACCGCGTCATGGCCATCGCCTCTGCAAAAGGCAAAAACCGCCGCGCCAGAAACGGCGTTTCGGCTGGCGAAGGCTTGCGCGCCGTGATCGCGACAGCGGCCTTTGCGGTCATCCTCTTCCTGGCGATTTTTGTGACAGCCGGCTCCTATTTGGCTCCCGATCGTGTTGACAGCAAATCGCTCGCAAAAATCACACCGCTGCCACCGTCAGTCGAACAAAGTGCAGCGGCTCACAGGGCCGCGGCCATCGTGGTCGAGACTGACAAGAAAGGGCGCTGCGAAGAGCGCCACTTCGACAATCGAACCGGTAAAATTGTTTCGTCGAACTTCGTGGACTGCGAAGCACGGCTGGAACGCGACACGACGCCGTCGGAAGCCATCAACAGCGAGCGGATACGCACCATTCTCGGCGCGTTCAAGCGGCAGTGAGCTAATCGTCCGCGCGCGAACTGTTCAGTCACTCTGCAAAATGATGTTCTTTACCATCGGATAGATCTGGTTTTGCCAGGTTCTTCCGGAAAAGACGCCATAGTGCCCGACGCCGGCCTGCATGTGGTGGCGCTTGCGGTATGGCCGCAGTGACGAACACAGGTCGTGCGCGGCGAGCGTCTGGCCGACCGCGCAAATGTCGTCCTTCTCGCCTTCCACCGTGAACAGCGCAGTCCGTTGGATCGCCCGCGGCTCGACCTTCCGATTTTGATAAGTCACGCCGCCCAACGGCAGCGCGTGCTCCTGGAACACCAGCTGCACCGTTTCGAGGTAAAATTCGGCGGCTAGGTCGAGCACCGCGAAATACTCGTCGTAAAAAGCCTTGGTTTGCGCGGCTTTCTCCGCCTCGCCATTCGCCAGGTTTTTATAAAGCTCGTGATGAGCCTTCAGATGCCGCTCGATATTCATGCTCATGAATGCCGCGAGCTGAACAAAGCCCGGATAGACATGCCGGCCGCCGCCGCCATAACGGTAAGGTACGCGCGCGATCAGGTGCTGTTCGAACCAGTCGATGGTTCTCGACTTCGCCAGATCGTTGACCTTGGTTGGGTTCACGCGCGTGTCGATCGGCCCCGCCATCAAGGTCATTGACCGCGGTTGCGCCGGATTGTCGCTTTGCGCCATCACGCTCGCCGCCACCAGCGCGGCGACGCAGGGCTGACATACTGCTACAATGTGAGCACCCGGACCGATTGTCTCGACGAAGCGGATGAGATGCCCGATGTATTCGTCAAATCCGAATCGGCCGTGCTCGGGCGCAACGTCGCGCGCGTTGTGCCAGTCAGTAATGAACACGTCGTGCTCGGGCAGCATCGTCCTGACCGTCGCCCGCAGCAGCGTTGCAAAATGCCCCGACAGCGGCGCGATCAACAGCACGCGCGGTTGCGCCAGCACGACTTCTTTTCTGAAATGCCGCAGCGTACCGAAGGGAGTCACATCGGCCGCTTCTTCCGTTACCGCCACCTCACGGTCGCCGACCATGACGCTGTCGATCCCGTACGGCGGGCGTTCATGCGTGAGGCCGGCGCGGGCAATCAACTCGTAAGCCGCGGTTAAATTACTCATGACGGTCGGGCGCGCCGAGCCGTTGAGCCTCGCCCCCACTGATCTGGCCGCCATGTCGGCCAGCCGCCGCACCGGCACCATGATGTCGATGTGGGCCTGATAGGCCTGATAAAGCATCCATTCCCTGGCGGTCCCGGCGAACCGCACAGAAAGGCTAGAGCATTTTATGTTGCGCTGCGAGATAAAATTCGCGGTCGGACAAATAGCGCCTGTAAATTGGGGACAATCTGGCTATCCGACAATTTTGCACTACGGGAAGATATTGAAAGAGCAGTGCTTTCGTCTAAGCTGCCGAATGCCGGGCCGTGCTGAACAAGGGACATTTGCGCCCCATGGCCAAAGCTACCCTCACGATTGCCAGCAAGAATTACGGCGCCTGGTCGCTCCGCGGCTGGCTGCTCTGCAAGATGGCAGGTCTCGATTTCGCGGAGCAGACCGTCGCCAGCGACGATCCGTCAACGCGCGCCGAGTTGCTTCTTCTGTCGCCGTCTTTCCTGGTGCCCTGCCTCACCCATGACGGCATCAAAGTCTGGGACACGCTTGCGATCGCCGAGTATCTCAACGAGATCATGCCAGCTGCCGGCTTGCTCCCGAAGACGCTCGCCGCACGCGCACGCTGCCGCTCGATTTCCGGCGAGATGCATTCGGGTTTTTCGAACTTGCGTTCGGCCCTGCCGATGAACCTCAAGGCCCATCATTCTGGGTTCAAGGTCTGGGCGGGCGCCCAGGCCGATATCGAACGGATCATCAGCATCTGGCGTGAATGTCTTGCAACCGACAAAGGGCCATTCCTTTTCGGCAAGGCCCCCTGCATGGCAGACGCGATGTTCGCACCAGTCGTCACGCGCTTTATGTGCTACGACGTGAAGCTCGACAGCGATTGCACCGCCTATTGCGCAACGATCATGGCAATGCCGCCGATGCGCGAATGGATCGCCGAAGCGAAAGCCGAGCCCGACGAGATGGTCGAGCTGGATGTGGAGTTTTGACACAGCCCAAACCGCTCATTTCCGCGTAAGCGGGGATCCAGATCTTTGCATTTTCCTGCGACTTTAACTCAGCCCTGGATTCCCGCTTACGCGGGAACGAGCGGAATACGGTTCACCGCCTCAACCAGTTGCCGATCCGGTCGACGGCCTCGCGCATGTCCGCCGCCGAACCGGCGTAGCAGAAACGCAGGAAGTGTTTGCCGTCGATCGGGTCGAAATCTATTCCGGGTGTGGCCGCCACACCGGCTTCGTTCAACATGCGTTTTGCAAAATCCAGGCTGTCGTCGGAAAAGCGGGCAATGTTTGCGTAAAGATAAAACGCGCCGTCCACCGGCAAAAATTTGTTGATACCTGCTTTTGGCAAACCTTCGGTAAGAATACGACGGTTTTCTTCATAACTGTGTTTGACCGTTTCCATTTCTTCACGGCCATCGAAGGCCGCCTGCGCCGCGAATTGCGCCAATGTCGGCACGGAAATCGCCAGATTGCCCTGCAAGCGCTCGACCGACCTGACAAGACTGTCCGGAACGACCATCCAGCCGACCCGCCAGCCGGTCATGCAGAAGTATTTCGAAAACGAATTTATCACGACTGTCCGTTCAGACACATTCGACGCCGTCTCCGCCGCAAAGGCGTAATCGAGCCCGTGATAGATCTCGTCGGAGATCACCCGGATGCCCTCGGCCTCCGCAATCGCAATTAACCGCGTGAGCGTGTCCGCATCCATCATGGTGCCGGTCGGGTTGGCGGGACTCGCAACCACCACGCCTTGCAGCGCCTTGCGCCGGTGTTCCGCGATCAGCGATTTCGCCGACAGCGCCCAGCGAGTCTCTTCCGACGTCTGGATAAGGACCGGTTCGCATCCGAGTGCGGACAAAATGTGCCGATAAGGCGGATAGCCGGGATTGGCGAGCGCGACGCGGTCGCCGGGTTCGAACAACGTCAGAAACGCAAGGACGAATCCGCCTGACGACCCGATCGTCACGACCACGCGGGCGGGATCGAGATCAAGGTCGTAAGTATCCTTGTAGTGACGTGCGATCCGCGCCCGCAGCGACGGGATCCCGAGCGTTTCGGTGTAGCCGATCCGTCCATGCGCGAGCGCGTCCTGGGCCGCCTTGATGGCCGTGGAAGGCGCGGGTGCTGCCGGCTGGCCGACTTCCATATGGATGACACGGGCGCCCAGGGCCTCGCGCTGCGCCGCCGCTGCCATGACGTCCATAACTATGAACGGCGGAACATCGCTGCGTTTGGATGGTTTCAAGAGCAATTTTGCCGCTTCAAGCATCGTTTCCGGCCCATTAGATCTCAACCCCCGCCCCGCTCCTGCCGTATTCGCCGGATTGTTTGCGAAACGGCACTTTCATGACTCTGTCGTGATGGCGTGCCGCGTTGACCGCCCCATGGGGCGTCACTAGTTTCACGCCGAACCGGTCGTACCATGGCCATTTGGGGCCAATAAATCGTATGTCGTTGAGCGGCACACCTATCAGGACGTGGCGCGGGGCGCCAGCAGCCCGGGCGATCGCGTTGCTGACCGCCATCGCCGTCGGCGCCGCCGCCGGGCCGTCGGCTATTCCTGCGCGCGCGCAAGACAGCGCAACGCGCGGTATGCCGGTCATTCGCGACGCCGAAATCGAACAGCTGCTGCGCGACTACGCCACGCCGATCTTGCGCGCCGCCGGACTTGCCAAACAGAATGTGCGGGTCGTGGTTCTCGGCGACCGTTCGTTCAATGCCTTCGTCATGGATGGCCGCCACATCTTCGTGAATGCCGGCGCGCTGTTCGATGCCAAGACCCCGAACGAGATCATCGGCGTGTTCGCGCACGAAACCGGGCATCTTGCGGGCGGGCATCTTCAGCGGCTACGCGAACAACTTGCATCGGCGCAAACGGCTTCGATCGTCGCGCTGATGGCCGGCATTGGCGCCGCGGTTGCTGGCGCGCGCAGCGGCGCCGGCGATGTCGGCATGGCCGCGATCATGGCGCCGCAGTCCGCGATCATGCGCTCTTTGCTGGCTTATGTGCGGACTCAGGAAGACCAGGCCGATCACGCCGGTGTGAAGTTTCTTAACGCCACAGGCCAATCGCCGCGCGGTATGGTCGAGTTGTTCAAACGTCTGAGCAACGAAGTATTGTTCAATTCCCGCTATATCGATCCGTATATGCAAAGCCATCCCATGCCGGCCGACCGTGTTGCGGCGCTCGAGACCCTCGCACGCTCGAGCCCCTATTGGGAGCGCAAGGATTTACCCGAGCTGCAATTGCGGCATGACCTGATGCGCGCCAAGCTCTCCGGCTTCCTTGAACGGCCGGAGTTGGTCGCGAATCGTTACCCGCTGAGCGACCACAGCCTGCCAGCGCGCTATGCGCGCGCCATCTCGACCTATCGTCACTCCGATCTGCGCCAGGCGCTCACGCAGATTGATGGATTGATCCAGGTACAGCCCAACAATCCCTACTTCTACGAACTCAAGGGACAGGCCTTGCTGGAGGGCGGCAAGCCGGCGGAAGCGGTCGGGCCGCTACGGCGCGCCGTCGAACTCTCGCACGGCACGCCATTGATCGAAATTCTGCTCGCGCAGGCGCTGAACGCCACCAATAGCCCGAAACTTGCTGAAGAAGCAGTGGGGCTTTTGCGCACGGCAATATCCCGCGAACCTGAGGCGCCGGAGGCCTACTCGCAGCTGGCCATGGCCTATGGTCGCAGGGGCGACCTCGCAAATGCCGACCTCGCATCGGCGCAAGCCGCGTTTACGCGCGGCGATATCAAAACGGCACGCCAGCTCGCGACACGCGCCAAGACCAGGCTACCCATCGGCTCGCCCGCCTGGGTGCGCGCCGACGACATCGTCAACGTCAAACCACCAAATACAAACGCCGGTATTCACTAATGACAAGGACCAAACCCATGATTTCGTTTTCGCGCTTCCTGACGGCCGCCAGTGTGGCGTTGCTGGCGTTCGCCGCGCCGCAACTCTCGCGCGCCGACGAATTCTCCGGTCCGCAGCGCGGCGAGATCGAGCGCATCGTGCGCGAATATCTCGTTGCGCACCCCGAAGTGCTTCAGGAGGCAATGACCGAGCTCGAAAAACGCCAAAGCGCGGCTGAGTCCGAAAAGCACAAGGCCGCGGTCAAGCAATATTCGCAAGCCTTGTTCAGCTCGCCGCGCCAGGTTGTGCTCGGCAATCCGGCCGGCAATGTCACCTTTGTTGAATTCTTCGATTACAACTGCGGCTACTGCAAGCGCGCCATGGACGACATGCTCACGCTTCTGAAGAACGATCCCAAACTCAAGGTCGTGCTCAAGGAATTCCCGGTGCTCGGCCCCGGGTCGGTCGAGGCCGCCCGCGTCGCGGTTGCCGTGCGCATGCAGGATAAGACCGGCAAGAAATATCTCGAATTCCATCAGAAACTGCTCGGCGGCCGCGGTCAGGCCGACAAGGCACACGCGCTCGCAGTTGCCAAGGATATTGGCCTCGACATGGGCCGGCTCGACAAGGACATGGAGAGCCCCGAAGTGAAGGCTACGCTGGAAGAGAGCTTCAAGCTCGCCGAAGCGCTCGGCCTCAACGGTACGCCGAGTTATGTGATCGGCGACGATGTCGTGGTTGGCGCGGTCGGCCTCGACGCGCTAAAGGAAAAGGTGAACACCTCGCGTTGCGGCAAGCCGAGCTGCTAGCGTTCGCGCGTCGTTAAAATTCGAAATCTAGTTTCGCCGCGTCCCTCACGGGGCGCGGCGAATTTTATAGAGCACGAAGCGCCGCGAGACGACGAGCTCTTCCAGAAGATTGGGCAGCGGATTGTCGACGTGCGGCCCAAGCAAATAGAGATAATCGAAGTCACGCGGCCAGGACCGGATATAGACCGGCAGCGCGTCCGACGTCTTTCCCGATGCGATCGCTGTCAGGATAAAGAGCGGCACAGGTCCTGCCGCGCCGTCATCAATACGTTCGAAGGCCGGACGCGGCCGGATCGGCTGCTTGCCTGCTGAGGTAAAGAGATCCGTCACGAATGCATCGGCGTAGTGAACTGCGAGCGTGGGCCCATGGCTCATTGGATAAGTGGTCAGATCGTCGAGCGGCGGATCATCACCCACCCTGCTGCCGCCGATCAGGACACGCGAACCTTTCTTGAGCTTGTCGAAGGACCGGATCATGTCCGCATAATCCGCGCGGTATGACAGCCAGACCTTGTAGACGACGGCGAGGTTCGGAAGCGTGACGACGATAACGCAAGCGAGTGCCGCAAGCTTCCACCGCCGGCTTGGTAAAGACAGCGAGCAATAGGCGGGCACAATCAGCGCCGCCGCGACGATCATCCGCAGATCGACGAAAGCCGTGCCAAGAAGCTGGGAGGGAATCGCGAGATAAAGCGCAAAAAAACCGGCGGCCAGACAAATCCCCGCCGGATGAGTTTTGAGCAGGCCGCGTTTGCCGGCGACATAGAGAAAGCCGATCAGCAGCACGGTCGTCACCGCTGACACCACCGTGCTATAGCCGTTCATGATGATGTAGGGCCACAGCGCCTTGAACTGGAAATGCCAGTCATTCTCTCCACCGCCGACCGCGCCACCGGTCAACCTCATGACGGCGAGCAGAATCGCCGCAGGGATTGCGAGTATGACCAGGCGCATCGCCGTTTCGCCGTAAAATGCTTTCTTTTCCCAGGCCCGCCACAGTTCGAGGATGCCGAGCGTCAACCCATAGACCCCCAGCGCAAAAAAGTGGGATGCGAACAGCACGGCAACAAAGATCGTGTTGACGACGAGACGGCTCGTCGATGACCGCTCGAACACCAGAATACCGGATGCGATGCCCCACAGGGCCACGGCAAGTCCGAATTCAAAATTCAGGAAGCCCCAGGTAAACGGCAAGGCGTACAGGAACATCAGCGCCGCGGCGGCGGAGAGCTGAATGCGCCCCTTCACCGCCCACTCGACGGCAATTGCGCCGCTCACGAGCAAAAGCTCGCTCAGCAATAGAAAAAGCCGGGTCGCGTTTTCGACGCCGGTCAGCTGCGCCATTTTAGGGATCACCAGATCCATCGCCAGATTGGGGTAGAGCGCCCAAGCCGTCTCGTAGAACGGATTGGCTGCGGGCGTGCCTGCACTCGTGAGGATGTACATGCGCGCGAGATGATTGGGATAGTCGACCATGGCCGGGATCGCCACGAACAGCAGCGGACTGAGCGAGACGACGAGCAATATCCCGAAGGCGATTTTTGCGATCAGATTTTCGGAGCGGTCCAATGACATTCCGCGCACGGCATATAAATTGAGGCAAACCATGTCACGAGCGGTATTGGGGGCGATTCTTCACATTCTGCGCAAGGGGTGCGCGCGTGACGTGCACGTAAATTCCATAGCAAACTGTAAAATAATCCCTTAATAGTCGTGGCCGCCTGCCTTTCCGCCGCGGCCGTCGACCGATGCGCCGCGCTTTGCTGAGCGCCAGTAACACTGCAAGGGAACCGGGGACCGCTCCAGCGGTTGTTGCGCGCATGTATACGCTGGGCATGGAAGAGGAATATTTCGTGTTCGACGCGCAGACGCGCCACGCGGTGCGCCGCGCGAACAAGACATTTCTCGCAAGCGCGCAAAAACAGCTCGGCGACCGCGTGATGACCGAAATGCTGCAATCGCAGCTGGAGGTCGCTACACCGCCTTGCGCCACCATGAAGGAAGCACGTGCACACCTCGCGCACTATCGCACCACGCTCGCGCAGGCGGCAGCCGAGCATAAGCTTCGCCTTGCGGCCATGGGCACGTTTCCACTCGCGTATTGGCCGGAACAGATGATGACGCGCAAGGCGCGTTACGGCCCCATCATGGATGACCTTCAGATGATCGGATACCGCAATATGCTGTGCGGAATGCACGTGCATGTCGCGGTGCCGGACATCGATACGCGCATCAACTTGATCATGCGGCTGACGCCCTATCTTCCGTTGCTGCTCGCGCTGTCGACGTCATCGCCATTCTGGCAAGGCCACCTGACCGGTCTCGTCGGCTATCGGCTCGCGGCCTATGATGAATTGCCGCGCACCGGGCTTCCCGAACTCTTCCGCACCAATGATGACTATCGCGAGTTCGTTGCGGCGCTGACCTGGGCGAAAATCATTCCGGATGCAAGTTATATCTGGTGGGCGTTACGCCCCTCCCTCAACAACCCGACCATCGAACTGCGCGTTGCCGACAGCTGCACACGACTTGACGACGCTGTGGGAATCGCCACGCTATTCCGGTGTCTTGTGCGCGCGCTCGATCGCGACCGCGCGCTCAATGCCGGTTTCGACCGCGTCGGCCGCGCCATCACCCAGGAAAATAAATGGCACGCCCAGCGCTACGGCATTGGCGCAACTTTCATCGAGCCATTCTCCCGTTCGCCACTCACACTCACGCAGTGGCTCGATCAAGTCATAGATTTCATTGCCGAAGACATCGAAGCGCTCGAATGCGCCGGCGAGATCAGGCGCCTTCACGCCATCGCCGCGCATGGCACCAGCGCCGATCGCCAGATCGAAATCTACGGCGAGGCCCGCGGGGCCGGCCGCAGAAGGTTAACGGCGCTCAAGGAGGTGGTGGATTGGGCTGCAGCCGAAACGCAGGCGCTGGGGGGCGCCAAACCCTGCGTCTGAATGCGATCCGGGCTTCCCCTGAACGCGGCAGCCACCTATAAAGCGCACAGATCCACGCGCTTGCATGCGCGCTCCGGACGGGGACCCATGGCAAAGACAATTTACGTCCTCAATGGACCGAATATGAACCTGCTCGGCACGCGCGAACCGGAAAAGTACGGCCACGCGACCCTTGCCGACGTGGAAAAGCTATGCCGCGACACCGCCGCGCGCTTCGGGATCGAGGTTGTCTGCCGACAGTCGAACAAGGAAGGCGAGCTAGTCGATTACATCCAGGAAGCGCACGCCAAGAAGGCGGCCGGCATTGTCCTCAATCCGGCCGGCTACACCACCACGTCGATTGCCATCATGGACGCCCTGCTCGCTGTACAGGCGACAGTCCCGACGGTCGAAATCCACATTACCAATATCCACCAGCGCGAAGCCTTCCGGCATACTTCATATGTCTCGAAGGCGGCGAAGGCGGTCATCGCCGGGTTCGGCATCGAGGGTTATGCGCTGGCGATTGCGGGGCTCGCCAGTCTGACTGACGCCAAGGCAAAAGCTTGAGTGCCAGCATATGGCAAAGTCCAGCAAGACCATTGTCGACCGCGAGCTGATCGAGGAGCTGACCAGGCTCCTGGATGAGACCGGGCTAACGGAAATCGAAATCGAGCAGGACGGCAAACGCGTGCGCGTTGCGCGCGCCGCGACCACGGTCGCAGCGCCGGCAGCGGTGCGGGTCGAAGTGGCGCCGAAACCGGCCGTCGAAGCCACCGCAGTGCCGCTCGATTTGTCCAAGCACCCCGGTGTCGTCATTTCCCCGATGGTTGGCACCGCTTATGGCGCGCCAGAACCTGGCGCCAAGCCCTTCATCGATATCGGCAGTAAGGTCAAAGCCGGCGATACGCTGCTGATCATCGAAGCTATGAAAACCATGAACCAGATTCCGGCCCCACGCGCCGGTACCGTCATTCAGATTTTGTTTGAAGACGGCCAGCCGGTCGAATTCGGTGAGCCGCTGGTGATTATTGAGTGATGCAGACACGCATTGCCTACTACCGTCCTCATCCTGAGGAGGCCGCGAAGCGGCCGTCTCGAAGGATGCAGGCGGCCCATGGTTCGAGACGCGCTGCTTCGCAGCGCTCCTCACCATGAGGGCGGTCAATGTTCGATAAAATCCTAATCGCCAATCGCGGTGAGATCGCCTTGCGCGTGCTGCGCGCGTGCAAGGAGCTCGGCATCCCGACCGTGGCGGTGCATTCCACCGCCGATGCGGACGCAATGCACGTGCGATTTGCCGATGAGAGTGTGTGCATCGGTCCGCCCGCCGCGAAGGACAGCTACCTCAACATTCCCGCCATTCTGTCGGCTTGCGAGATCACCGGCGCAGACGCCGTCCACCCGGGGTATGGGTTTCTGTCGGAGAACGCGCGCTTTGCCGAGATTCTCGCCGACCACGGCGTGCAATTCATCGGCCCGAAGGCCGAACACATCCGCCTGATGGGCGACAAGATCGAGGCCAAACGCACCGCCAAACGACTTGGAATTCCGGTCGTGCCGGGGTCGGAAGGCGGGGTCACCTCCGACGCCGAAGCGGCCAAGATTGCAACCGGGATCGGCTATCCGGTTCTGATCAAGGCCGCGGCTGGCGGCGGCGGACGCGGCATGAAGGTCGCCCGCTCGGCCGACGAACTGTCGACCGCACTATCGACGGCGCGCGCGGAGGCCAAGGCGGCCTTTGGTGACGACGCCGTCTACATCGAGAAATATCTGGAGCGCCCGCGCCATATCGAAATCCAGGTACTTGGCGACGGCAAGGGCCATGCGATCCATCTCGGCGAACGCGACTGCTCGTTGCAGCGCCGCCACCAGAAGGTACTCGAGGAGAGCCCCTCGCCCGCTCTCAATGCAGCCGCGCGCGACGCCATCGGCGAGACGGTGGCCAAAGCAATGCGCGAGATTTCCTATCTCGGGGTCGGGACCGTCGAATTCCTGTACGAGGACGGCAAGTTCTATTTCATCGAGATGAACACGCGCATCCAGGTCGAGCATCCGGTCACCGAAATGATCACCGATATCGACCTGATCTTCGAACAGATCCGCGTTGCCGCCGGCTCGGAGCTCTCACTCAAGCAATCCGACGTGCGCTTCCACGGCCATGCCATCGAGTGCCGCATCAATGCCGAGAACCCGGTGTCCTTCCGGCCCTCGCCGGGCAAGATCCTGCATTATCACCCGCCCGGCGGCCTCGGCGTGCGCATCGATAGCGCCGTCTATCAGGGCTACACGATACCGCCTTTTTACGATTCACTCGTCGGCAAGCTGATCGTGCATGGCAAGACCCGAACCGAATGTCTGATGCGGCTGAAACGCGCGCTCGATGAAGTGGTGGTCGACGGCATCGAGACGACGCTGCCGCTGTTCCGCGCCCTGGTGCGCGAAAAGGACATCATCGACGGCAACTATCACATTCACTGGCTGGAACAGTTCCTCGCCCGGGGCGGCATGGAACCTTAAGAGCGCGGCCCGGCCGCGGTGAGCCGTGTCAGCAGCGCGCAGACATCAGCCGGATCGTAGGGCTTGGACATGAACAATGAGCGCGGTACCAGCGGCGCAATCTCGGACAGCTTGAAACGCCCCGAAGCGTAGACTATCGGCATTTCCGGACGACGTTCGCGTGCGCGCGTCGCCAGCTCGGCGCCATCCATGCCGCCCGGCAAATTCACGTCGGTGAACAGCACATCGATGTTGGCACCGGAATCGATGTAGCGCAGCGCTTCGTCGGCGGTGGTTACTTCGTGGACAGCAAAGCCGGATGCGGCGAGGCAATCGGCGACGAGATTGCTGATCAGCACTTCATCCTCGACCAGCAAAACCGAAATCGGCGCCATGGTTTCGGCCATGCATCCTTCTCCCCGTTTCGCCGTTGTCCCCTGCAAACCAACGCGATGGGCGGCCACACATCCAGAAAATTGCTGCAATTATGGTATCCAATAGGTTAACAAACGACTGACGCGGCCGCCCCGCGCTCCTCAACCCGGGAGCATCGGCCCAAGTTTTGGTCATTGCTGGCGCGAGCGCACGATGGCAGATCGCGGAAATACGTTCATCGAAATCACGCCTGAAGTGCTGCTCAAGGCCTACGCCTGCGGCATCTTTCCGATGGCGGAAAGCGCCGACGATCCAGCCCTCTACTGGATCGAGCCGGACATGCGCGGAATCATTCCCCTGGAAGGGTTCCACGTTCCGGCGCGCCTCGCGCGCACCTTGCGCACGACATCGTGGACGGTGTGGGTCGACCGCGATTTCGACGCCGTGATCGAGGGTTGCGCGGAGCCAAAGCAGGACCGCGCGCGTACGTGGATCAACACGCGCATCCGGCGTATTTACCGGGCGCTCTATGAGCGCGGTCATTGCCACACCGTCGAAGTCTATGACAACGACGAACTTGTCGGCGGCCTTTACGGTGTTTCGCTCGGCCGCGCATTTTTCGGCGAGAGCATGTTTCATCGCGCACGCGACGCTTCCAAGATTGCGCTGGTGCATCTGGTCGCACGGCTCAAGGCCGGTGGTTATCGCTTGCTCGACACCCAATATGTCACCGAGCACCTGAAGACGTTTGGCACAGTCGAGGTGCCGAAGCGGCGTTATCATCGATTGCTCGAAGACGCGCTTGTCGGCGAAGGTGATTTCGCCGCGCTGCCGCTTACTCGCCCGATCGCGGGCAGCGAAGCGCTGGCGATCGTTCAGGACGGCGCCTAATTCCGTCATTCCGGGGCGCGCGCCTACGGCGCGCGAACCCGGAATCCAAAAGCTTGCGCTGAGCTTGGCATCTGGATTCCGGATCGCGCGCTACGCGCGCGTCCGGATTGACCGGGAAAACTACCTCGGCGGCGGCAGGAAGCCCGGCGGTTGTGCACGTGGGGGCGTCGGCGGTTGCCGCCGCTGTGGCGGCTGCGGTTGCGGCGTGCGCGCCGGCGGCTTGGGCGCCGCATCCGGAGGAACTTCGGCGACATTCGGATTCTTGCCGCCTTTGCAATCGGTGACCCACACGTCATAGATCGGATGTTCGACGGCGTGCAGGCCGGGGCTCGCGGCAAACATCCAGCCACTGAAGATGCGCTTGATCTCGCCTTGCAGTGTCACTTCATCGACTTCGACAAAGGCGTCGGTGTTGGGCGTCTCGGTCGGCGGGCGCGTGTAACAGACGCGCGGCGTCACCTGTAGTGCGCCGAACTGCACCGTCTCGTTGATGGCGACGTCGAAGGAAATGATGCGGCCGGTAATCTTGTCGAGACCGGAAAACACCGCGGTCGGATTGGCGATGCGCTGTGGTGGCGGCGCGACCACGACTTCATCGCTCGGCTGCGGCGCGGTGTTGGCTTGTTGCGGTACATTGCGCGGCGAACCGGGACCGGGTGGCAGCGCCGCCGGCGGCGGCGCGGCATTTTGCTGCGACGGCGGCGCCGACTGCGCCCCTGGCGGCGGTGCCAGGGGCTGCGACTGGATCGTGCCGCCGCCCGGCCGGTTCGACGGCGGCAGGCTCATCGGCGCCGGCAGCGGTTGCTGCGGTGGATTGTCGGCGCGGCCTGGATAATACGGCTGCTGTTCCGGCGGTGGCCGCGAAGGCCGCGCGCTGGGCACGTCAGCCGGCGGACGCGGCGGACCGTCGCTGAAGATCGAACCAAATTGCGCGCCAGCGGGGCTCGCCACGAGCAGCGCGGCAACCGCAAGGAACGCGACTGAACGGATGCTACGCGCCATCAAAATCCGGCTTTTTGCGCCTGGCCGGCGTGGATTCGCCGGACGCCGATCGCAATGCCCGGTTAACACGGGGAATACGGCGTTGGAAGGGCGGCGCCCGGGGCGCCTCAAGCCCGCGGTTTTAGCCCCGGCTGTCGGGGCTCCAAGCCTTGTAGTCGCCTGTTGCCTTGGGGCGGCGGCCGGCCGCAAGCGTCGAGCCCGGCGGACGCAACGCGCCGGGCGTACCGGTCATGTTCGGCCGGTGCGGCTTCTGCCACGGACGCGCCTTGTAGTTCTCCTGCGTCGGCGGCGTGTCGACGGTATGATGGAGCCAGCCGTGCCATGACGGCGGCACCGTCGAGGCCTCAGTGTAACCGTTATAGATCACCCAGCGACGTTCGAATCCGAGTGTCTTGTCGATCTTGCCGCCGATGGTGCGGTAATAGCGATTGCCGAATTCGTCCTCCCCGACCGCTTCGCCATACAACCAGGTCCAAAGCTGGGTGCCGAAGGTCTGGGAATTCCACCAGGTGAACACTTTGAGCAGGAAACTTTTCATTGCCGCCGCGCATTGAAAACGATTGGATTGCAGGCGTTTTGCCACCTCACCGGGACCTTGTCCAGCCGCGCAGGATTTCATCAGCAATCGGCGGCGGTATAGTCACTCTCCATCCCCTCTATTCATCATGGTCACATGGAATCCCTCAGAGCCGCGCTGATCTGGATCAAGGATCTTCTCACCTGGCTGCCTGACCAGGTCGTCGCACTGTTGGTCCTCGCGATCGCGGTGCTCCTTGCGCTTGTGCTGCACCGGTGGGCGCGCAAGCTGGTGCGCAGCGCACTTGCGGACCGGTATCCTTATCTCTTTTCAACTTTCACGCAGACTCGCGGTCTCTCGCGGCTCACCCTGCTCATCCTGGCGATGATCATCGCAATTCCGGTAGCGCCGCTGCGTCCGGAAACGGCCGAGCTGCTCGCGCGGCTGATGGGCGTGGCGGTGATCGGGTTGATCGGCTGGGCCGCGATCATCGCGCTCCACATTGCCGCCGATCTCTACCTGCGGCGCTTCCGCCTCGACGTTGACGACAATCTGCTGGCACGCAAGCACAATACGCAAGTGCGCGTGCTCTCGCGCACGATCGACGTCCTGCTCGCGATCATTACATTGAGCGCCGCGCTGATGACATTTCCGGCCGTGCGGCAATATGGCATCAGCTTGTTCGCCTCCGCAGGCGTCGCGGGCATCGTCGCGGGCCTCGCCGCGCGGCCGGTGCTGAGCAATCTGATGGCGGGCGTGCAGCTCGCCATGACGCAGCCGATCCGCCTCTACGATGCGGTAACTTTGGAAAATGAGCACGGCACGATCGAGGAAATCACGTCGACTTATGTTGTCGTGAAGCTGTGGGATTGGCGTCGCATGATCGTGCCGCTCACGTATTTCATCGAAAAGCCATTCCAGAACTGGACCCGCGAGGGCTCGACGTTGATCGGCAACGTCGTGCTTTACATGGACTACCGTGCGCCGGTCGAAGTCATCCGCGCGAAATTCAACGAGATCCTCAAGCAGTCGAACAAATGGGACGGCAATGTCGCGGCCCTGCAGGTGACCGACTGCAAGGAAGGCACCATGGAGCTGCGCTGCCTGATGAGCGCGCGCTCGGGTGGACTGGCTTTCGACCTGCGTTGCGAGGTGCGCGAAAAGCTCATCGACTTCCTGCAGCGCGAACATCCCGCGGCGCTGCCGCATTCGCGACAGATCAGCGTCGACGGCAACGAGGAATCGCCGCAGCCGAAGGCTGCGGCCCGCAAGCGCGCTGGACTGCGGTCGTCATAACCGCCCGCTATGTTGCGGTGCAAGTTGCGCCGGGAGGTCGGATGCGGCTATGGTGCCCACGAATTCATCAGCGCCCGGCCCGAGTCGCTCAGGAATTGGCTCGCTGGCGCCGAAATTCGAAATGACAGTGCCGGTAAAAAAGGCGGGCTCATTGCGAGGCCGCCTTTTTTCGTTCCATCGACTTTTCACGGCGCCGTCAGTGCTTCCCTTCCCGGGCAATACTGCATTTCGGGACGCGGTCCGACATGCACACGGCTTGGCCGTAGTCCGAGGTCTGGCAGCGCTTCAGGCAAAAGTCCTGGCACGACGGTTTCTTTTGCTGCTACGCGAACGCAGGAACACCCGGCGCCATGGCTAAAATGCCGGCCCCAGCGACAGACATCACGAGTTTCGACTTCGTGTTCGCCCCCCATTAGATCGATGGCAAACTTAACGCGCTGGCGTGACGCCGGCCGACAAAACCGGTTGCCGGCAATTTTTTACGCTGCTTTGACACTGAACCTGCCGAAAAGCGGAATTCACAGCCGTGGGTATCGCTTCCGTCTGCAACTTCACGCCGCGCGACCCGCGTAAAGCACTGACCTCATTTCGAGAATCAGAAGACTCCGGAGCGGCGTTCCGCCGATTTTTCCCGCCTTTGTCCCCGGTTGGGCATGCGTTCGATTTTGTCGGCACTTCGCGCGGAAGTCCCATTTTTCCGTCATTTTTCTGTCATGGCCGGAGGCATAAAAACCTACCCTCTTGGCCTGAGAAAAAAACTTTCCGCCGGCCCGGGATGGCCCAATACTGGCTGTGTTCTTGCGGTCCGTTGTCCCCGAAGTTCACCGGGTGGACACAAGATTTAGTGTTTGATTTCAGATTTGACCTCTATCTCTTGTTGACGCGTAGGCAGAGTCCACTTAGCTTTGGTGTGTTCGGTGGCGTTGAGTTTCAGGTTCCCTCCGGACCCTCAGAACGGCTTTCCAGTCGCGAGCTCAACCCGCGCCAGAACCATGGCGTTTGGGACAGGGACTTGCTTGTGCCCGGGGTTAAAAACCTCGGATCGAACCGGTGCCAGATCAGAGCATCGGGCCTAGATGAGGTGGGATGGGTCAGACGAGTTGAGCATCGACGGCGGACCGGGACAGGTCCGCCAGAAACAAAAGGGCGGTGTTAACCGCCCGGAATTTGGGGCTAGAGACACATGCGAATTGCACGGCGCTACACCAAGGATGGACAGGGAAGCCAGGACACGGCCTACGCGGGTATTGAGTTCCGCCTCACCACCAGCGAGATCCGCAACCCGGACGGCTCCGTGGTGTTCAAGCTCGACAATGTCGAGGTGCCGGAATTCTGGTCGCAGGTCGCCTCCGACGTGCTGGCGCAAAAATACTTCCGTAAGGCCGGTGTCCCCGCCCGCCTGAAGAAGGTCGAGGAAAATTCGGTCCCGTCGTTCCTGTGGCGATCGGTCGCCGACGAGGAAGCGCTTGCGGCGCTGCCCGAGAAGGAACGCTACATCGGCGAGCACTCCTCCAAGCAGGTGTTCGATCGTCTCGCCGGCACCTGGACCTATTGGGGCTGGAAAGGTGGCTATTTCGAATCTGAAGACGACGCGCATGCTTATTTCGACGAGCTGCGCTACATGCTGGCCGCGCAAATCTGTGCGCCGAATTCTCCGCAATGGTTCAACACCGGACTGCATTGGGCCTACGGCATCGATGGTCCGGGCCAGGGCCACTATTACGTCGATCCGTTTAACAGCAAGCTGACGCGCTCGAAATCCGCGTATGAGCATCCGCAGCCGCACGCCTGCTTCATCCAGTCGGTCTCCGACGACCTAGTGAACGAAGGCGGCATCATGGATCTGTGGGTGCGTGAGGCGCGCCTGTTCAAATACGGCTCCGGCACCGGCTCGAATTTCTCCAAGCTGCGCGGCGAAGGCGAGAAACTCTCCGGCGGCGGCAAATCATCCGGCCTGATGTCGTTCCTGAAAATCGGCGATCGCGCCGCGGGCGCGATCAAGTCGGGCGGCACGACGCGCCGCGCGGCCAAGATGGTAATCGTCGACGTCGACCACCCGGATATCGAGACCTACATCAACTGGAAGGTGATGGAAGAGCAGAAGGTGGCGGCGCTCGTCACCGGCTCCAAGATCAACCAGAAGCACCTCAAGGCCGTGCTCAAGGCCTGCGTGAACTGCGAAGGCTCGGGCGACGACTGCTTCTCGCCGGAGAAAAACCCCGCGCTCAAGCGCGAGATCAAGCTCGCGCGCCGCGCGATGGTGCCGGACAATTTCATCAAGCGCGTGATCCAGTTCGCCAAGCAGGGCTACAAGGACATCGACTTCCCGACCTATGACACCGACTGGGACAGCGAAGCCTATCTCACCGTTGCGGGCCAGAACTCGAACAATTCGGTGCGCGTCACCGACGGCTTCCTCAAGGCGGTTGAATCCGACGCTAAGTGGGACCTCACCTATCGCAAGAACGGCAAGATCGCGAAGACGCTCGACGCCCGCGAGTTGTGGGAGAAGATTGGCTACGCCGCATGGGCGTCGGCCGATCCGGGCCTGCAATATCACACGACCGTCAACGACTGGCACACCTGCCCGGCCTCCGGTGAGATCCGCGCCAGCAATCCGTGCTCGGAATACATGTTCCTCGACGACACGGCCTGCAATCTCGCCTCACTCAACCTACTGACGTTCCGCAAGCCCTCTTCTGTCATTCCGGACGCCGCGCAGCGGCGATCCGGAATCCAGAAGCCAGGTTCCGACCTGCATCTGGATTCCGGGCCCGGCGCTTCGCGTCGTCCCGGAATGACGGGGATGGATTTCGACGTCGAGAGCTACGAGCACGCCGTCCGCCTGTGGACTGTCGTTCTCGAAATCTCGGTGATGATGGCGCAGTTCCCCTCGCGCGAGATCGCGGAGCGCTCGTTCGAATTCCGCACGCTTGGCCTCGGCTACGCCAATATCGGCGGCCTGCTGATGACGTCCGGCATTCCGTATGATTCCGATGCCGGCCGCGCCATCTGCGGCGCGCTCAGCGCAATCATGACCGGCACCTGCTACGCCACCTCGGCCGAAATGGCCGAAAAGCTCGGGCCCTTCCCTGGCTACAAGAAAAATCGCGAGCACATGTTACGCGTGATGCGCAATCACCGCCGCGCCGCCTATAACGAGCGTACCGGCTATGAGAAGGTATCGCAGCCGCCAGTGCCGCTCGACCATGCCGCCTGCCCCGATCAGACGCTGATCGCGCATGCCAAGGCCGCCTGGGACCGCGCAATCGAACTCGGCGAGAAACACGGCTACCGCAATGCGCAGTCGACCGTGATCGCGCCCACCGGCACGATCGGTCTGGTGATGGATTGCGACACTACCGGCATTGAACCGGACTTTGCGCTGGTGAAGTTCAAGAAGCTCGCCGGCGGCGGCTATTTCAAGATCATCAACCGCGCCGTTCCGGAAGCGCTGCGCACGCTCGGCTATTCGGAAAGCGACATTGCCGAGATCGAGGCTTACGCCGTCGGCCATGGCAACCTCGCGCAAGCGCCGGCCATCAACCACACGACGCTCAAGGCAAAGGGCTTCACCGACGAAGCAATCGCGAAAATCGAGAAGGCGCTGCCGACCGCGTTCGACATCAAGTTCGTCTTCAACAAATGGACGCTGGGCGAGGAATTCTGCCGCGACAAGCTCGGCATCTCCGCCGAGGACCTCGCCTCCCCGTCCTTTGATCTGCTGGCCACGATCGGCTTCGGCAAGCGCGAGATCGAGGCCGCCAACATCCATGTCTGCGGCGCCATGACGGTGGAAGGCGCGCCGCATCTCAAAGCCGAGCACTATCCGGTGTTCGACTGCGCCAATCCGTGCGGCCGCACCGGCAAGCGCTATCTCTCGGTCGAAAGCCACATCCGCATGATGGCAGCGGCGCAACCCTTCATTTGCGGCGCCATCTCGAAGACCATCAACATGCCGAACGAGGCGACGGTCGAGGATTGCAAGGCGGCTTACCTGCTCTCCTGGAAGCTCGCGCTCAAGGCCAACGCGCTCTACCGCGATGGCAGCAAGCTTAGCCAGCCGCTCAACTCGCAGTTGATCGCGGATGAAGAGGACGAAGACGACGCAGTCGAGTCCTTCATCGAGCGTCCCGCCGCGGCGCGCGCCGCGGGGCTCGCCGAGAAGGTCGTCGAAAAGATCGTCGAGCGCATCACGGTGCTGCGCGAGCGCGAGCGCATGCCCGACCGCCGCAAGGGTTACACCCAGAAGGCGGTGGTCGGCGGACACAAGGTCTATCTGCGCACCGGCGAATACGATGACGGCCGCCTCGGCGAGATCTTCATCGACATGCACAAGGAAGGCGCGGCGCTGCGCTCCATCATCAACAACTTCGCCATCGCGATCTCGCTCGGCCTGCAATATGGCGTGCCGCTCGAGGAATATGTTGATGCCTTCACCTTCACCCGCTTCGAGCCGCAAGGCCCGGTGCAAGGCAATGACTCGATCAAATACGCCACCTCGATCCTCGATTACGTGTTCCGCGAGCTGGCGGTCTCCTATCTGGAGCGCTTCGACCTCGCCCATGTCGATCCGAGCGAGGCCGGCGGCTTCGACGCGCTCGGCAAGGGCGTGGAGGAAGGCAAGCCCACGCATAATTACGTTTCCAAAGGGCTGACGCGTTCTCGCACCGACCGCCTCTCGGTTGTGAGCAGCGACACGCAGGCCGTGGCGGCGGGCGGCTCGAACGTCACCGCCTTCTCCGGCGCAGCGACCGCGCTCAAGGTCGAGCCGGAAGCCAAGCTCTCGCCCGCGCAGCAGCTCGAGCAGATCAACACGACGGACGCGCGCGTGCATGCCAAACTGGCGGCGTCCGAGAAGCGCGCGGAAGCGCGCGCGAAGGGCTACGAAGGCGAAGCCTGCGGCGAGTGCGGAAATTTCACCTTGGTCAGAAACGGTACCTGCATGAAGTGCGATACATGCGGGTCAACAACGGGATGCTCGTGAGTACGCCGAAGAACACGAAGGACATGGAACGCGCACAAGCCGCGTTCCATAAGAAGGAAGCCCAGGCCCGCGAAGGCGCGACCGCCATGGCGGAATACAAGGCTGCGGGCAATGCCGAGCGCATTAAGACCGAGCGCCTGCGCGCGCTCCGCCTCGCCAAGGAAGCCGCCGACCGCGAAGCTGCGCTGAATGCGCCGCCGCCTCCGCCAAAACCGGCGAAGGGCGCGAAGGCTCCGAAGATGAAGGTGGTGTCGAAGGCAAAAGCGCCGGCGAAGAAGAAAAAGTAAGGGTGGCAGGAGCGGCCTCTATCGGAAAAGCCACCTTTTTAGGGGGATAGATGGGCGTTTAAGACTTTGAGCGGCGTATGTCGATCGAAAATCGGTATAAAGAAAATCATTACGTTCCCCAGTGGTACCAACATCAATTCTTACCTTCGAGCGGCGAGCAAAAATTTAAGTATCTCGATCTGCAACCAGAGTTTTTTAATGACTCGAACGGGATTTTGCGCAAAAAGAAAAACTTATTCCGTTGGGGCACAAATAGCTGCTTTAAACAAACCGATCTATATACGACGAAATTTGCAAGCAGCGAATCTACAGAGATCGAACAATTTTTCTTCGGCCGCGTTGATTCCCTAGGCCGCGACGCGGTTGAATACTTCACAAACTTTGCACACCCTAGCGTCGACGGTGATGCATTCCACGCTTTGCTCAATTACATGAGTGTGCAAAAACTGCGCACCCCAAAAGGGCTCGCTGAGCTTTCAGAATTAGCCAATCTGCAGAATAAAAATACTGCGTTAATGGCAATGCAACGTTTTCAAAATTTACATTGCGCAACGTGGACCGAAAGTGTGTGGGCAATCGCTGAAACCGAGAATGAGGGGTCTGGCTTTATTGTGTCGGATCACCCTGTGACCGTCTACAATGAAGACTGCTTCCCGGCCTCGGATTGGTGCCACGGTCATCGTGACCCAGAAATTTGGCGCACGGGCACGCATACGCTTTTTCCGCTATGCAGAACAAAGCTTCTTATTCTTACGAACCTTTCTTGGGTCCGCAATCCGTACTTAAAGGCTATTGAGTTGCGTCCCAACCCAAATCCGCTTCGAACTGCAATGTTCAACTTTACGCAGATCCAGACGGGCCGGCTGCTTTCAGGTGTTGAGGTCGATCAAATAAACTTCATCATAAAAAAACGAGCGATGCGCTTCGTAGCGGCAGCACAAGAAGACTGGCTTTATCCTGAATCTCGGATTCCTTCAGAACATTGGCGAAAATTGAACGAGCGCTACCTGCTAATGCCAGATCCTCGCTCGGTTAGGTTTACTCGTGAAATTGTAGTTGGCTATTCAAAAGGACACTCTGACATTTTTGACGAGTATGGCCGGCGACCGGGGCAAAAATCGTTCAAAGACGAAATGCAATCCCAAAAAGAGTGGAGAACCTCGCTAGCCTTTCAGGGCGAATTCGCTCGACTTATGGGACCTAAACGCAGAGGCCGCGCGTTCGAAGTCGGAAAATTAGACAGCGCAGAAGATACACCTGACTTTCATCAGTACCACTTGGACTTGGAGACGAAATATCTTCCCAAAGGAAAGCGTCCTCATCGAGATCGGCGAGCTAATTGATTCGGCAAATGACTCGCCGCGGTCGTAAACTATCCCGTAGGCGCATCGATCCGTCTCGAAGACACACTGTGAGCCATAAACCGCCTTATAATGGCTCGCACCGGCGAGTTGGCGTGAGACCCGCGCAATCGCGCAAAGCCCGAAAATACGGACAGCAGCCTCACGCATGGGCCCGCAGACATCACCGCTCGCCGCAAAACACGATTTTCCTTCGATTCAGGACAAATTTCGGCAAGGCGTTGCTTTGCATCAGCAGGGCCGTTTTGCCGAGGCAGAGCAGGTTTATCGTGACGTCCTCGAGCACGATCCGAAATCCTTCGAGGCGATGCATTTGCTGGGCGTCATCGCCCTCCAGACCCGCAAGCCCCAGCAAGCCGTCGAGCTGATCGGCAAAGCCATTGCGATCAATCCGGCCGTCCCCACCGCGCACTGCAATCTCGGCTCCGCGCTCACGGCGCTGCAACGCCACGCGGAGGCGCTGGCAAGCTTCGACAAGGCCATCGCCCTGAAGGCCGACCTTGCCGATGCGCATGGCAACCGCGCCGCGGCCCTGAATGCCCTGAACCAATATGAGCAGGCACTGGCAAGCTGTGACCAGGCTCTCGCGCTCAAGCAGGACTACGCCGAGGCGCACAATAACCGCGCCCATGCGTTGAACGCGCTCAAACGGCACAACGAAGCGGTGGCGAGCTGCGACCAGGCGATCGCCTTGCGGCCAAATTTTCCCGAAGCGCACAACAATCGCGGCAATTCGCTCAATGCTCTCGCGCGCCACACGGACGCAGTCGCGAGCTACGATAAGGCGATCGGCTTCGCGCCGAAATACGCCGAGGCCTACAACAACCGCGGCAACGCCCTCTATCGCCTGGGGCGTGCGGAGGAGGCAGCAGCGAGCTACGAACTGGCCATCGCCATCCGGCCCGAGTACGCGGAGGCTTATAACAACCGCGGCAATGCCTTGAGTTATTTGCACCGCTGCGAACCGGCGCTGGCAAGCTATGACCAGGCGATCGTACTCAAGCCGGACTATGCCGCGGCCCTTTTCAACAAGAGTGTTCTCCTGCTGCTGATGGGACAATTCGCGGAAGGCTGGCGCCTTTATGAGTGGCGAAAAACGAAGGCCGACCCGATTGCGGCGCGCGGCACTTCGCAACCGCCATGGCTAGGAGAAACCTACATCGCCGGCAAGACCATCCTGCTCACCGAAGAGCAAGGGCTCGGCGACACGATTCAATTCTGCCGCTACGCGCCGCTTGTCGCGCAACGTGGCGTGCGCGTCATTCTGGAGGTGCCACCGCAGCTCACGCGCCTTGCCAAAAGTCTCAGCGGAGTCGCGCAGGTCGTTGAAACGGGGCGCCCCCTGCCCGCGTTCGACTGTCACTGTTCGCTGTTGAGTTTGCCGCTCGCCTTCAAGACGGAACTTGCGACAATCCCGGCGACGACCCCCTACCTGAAAGCCGATCCCGACCTGTCAAAGGCGTGGAAGGACAGGCTCGGTACAAAAACGAAGTTGCGCGTGGGCCTGGTCTGGTCGGGCGGCATCCGCCCCAATCAACCGGTATCGGTCAATCAACGCCGGAATATACCGCTTGCCAAATTCGCCGCGCTGAAAAGCCCGGATGTCGCATTCTACAGCGTGCAAAAGGGCCAGCCCGGAGAATCCGAGCTCGCCGAGCTCAAAACCAATCGCTGGAGCGGACCCGATATCGTGGATCTGACCGGCGCGATCGGCGATTTCTCCGACACCGCGGCCTTCATCGACAATCTGGATCTGGTGATCACCGTCGATACGGCGGTCGCGCATCTGGCCGGCGCGCTTGGCAAGCCGGTCTGGATCCTCAACCGCTTCGATACCGATTGGCGCTGGCTGCTGGAGCGGACAGACAGCCCATGGTACCCGACCGCCAGACTATTCCGGCAGGACAAGCCCGGCGACTGGGACAGCGTGATTTAGCGCGTCAAAGTGGAGCTGAATCAATTGGCGGCGTCGGCCGTAAATTAGCGCGACGGGGCTATGCATGCGGCCTTTCAAAGGCACCGACCGTTTGAATATCAGAGATCCCAGAGCGAGTTCTGCAAAACGACCTGATAGCCGTCGGGGTCTTCGAATGTTGCTCCTTCCCGATCCCAGTAAGGATTTGAGGAGCGGACCGGCGTAAAACCTGCGCTCCGCATCCTTTGAATTGCAGTGTACCAATCGGCATAGTCGGGATAATAAAACACGAGCAGGTCGTCGACCGTTGAAGCCCGTCCTTCCTCGTGACCACGCCTCTTCGTGAACTCAAAATGGTACGGCGCGCCTTCCCGTCCCAGCATTATTCCGTCGAAACCGGCATGGTCTTCAAAGCGACAAAGCACTGTTAACCCGAGACCATCGCAGTAAAACCGCAAAAGCCCATTGAGGTCGTCACTCGGGCGCGAAACCCGGAGGATCGGGACATTCATTGCGGCGGCCTTTGTCAGGAAGAGGCCGCCCTTGCAGGCGGCCTCTCGGTAGTCAGCGGCGAGATAGAGGGGGTTGTTCAGCGCTGACTACCAATTCCGAAGTCATACGGGTTCTCGATCGGCGCAATATTTGGCGAGTATGCCATGGCGTCCGAGACGCTGGGCGGACGAACGCGCTCGATCGGAGGGTGTTGCGCAAGCTGGCTCATCTTTGAGCCGTGACCGGCGAATGCCGGCGCGACGCTCGATACTGCCAGCGCAGAAGCGAATACAAACTTGATGACATTTTTCATGGTTCAGCTCCGTTCAGGGCAAGATATTTCTTGCCGAGCGGACTATCTGGCGCTGCGCTGGTTCACCAGCAACACACGTTGAATTCACGATACGCTTTGGGGCACTCACAAAAGTGTCATGCAATAAACGTTGCCGCATAATTTTTGCCGCGCCTCCAACAGCTAACGACTCATTGTCAGCTGCCTGCGTTCGCCTGCGGCGCTGGATCAATGCAAGATCATCATCGCTGCTCTTCGATATTGCTGTGCCCCCAGCCGGTTTCGTCACACGCATCGCATTTTCGGACGAAAAACGCCTGATTGCGTGCAAATCCGGCTGTTCAAGATATGCGCATAGGGGGCGTAACGGTTTTCAGGTTGAGCGCGAATATACAGCGAATGAATGCTTGGTTTGTAAGGACAGCGCCATGACTATAACTCTCGTGACCAGATCTCCTGCAAATTCCCGAACACAGCACGCCAAATTTCAATCGTTGAGCCGATGGGCGCCGATTCCACTGCGCTTGATCGTGGGATACGGATTCATTGCGCACGGTTACGCAAAATTCTCACGCGGGCCCGAGACCTTTGGCGTGATTCTACACACGATCGGCATTCCCTTTCCCAATCTGATGGCGTGGTTGACTAGCCTGGTCGAGCTGATCGGTGGATCCGCCATTCTGATTGGTGCCTTCGTGCCCCTGGTGAGCCTGCCGATGATGATTGTCTTGTTGACAGCCTTATTCACGATCCATCTGCCTTACGGCTTCTTTTCGGTGAAGCTCGTAGAGGTCACCGCAACGGGCACAAAATTTGGCACCGTGGGGTATGAAATTATTCTGCTCTACCTGGCGAGCCTCGCCGCGCTCGTTTTCGGCGGGGCGGGCCCGTTCTCCGTCGATCAATGGCGGTCCAGGCGCGACGGTCCTCGCCAGCAATAATCCTCACAGACACGTCATTTGCGGGT
Source organism: uncultured Alphaproteobacteria bacterium (assembly GCA_963815055.1). Classification (GTDB taxonomy): domain Bacteria; phylum Pseudomonadota; class Alphaproteobacteria; order Rhizobiales; family Xanthobacteraceae; genus Pseudolabrys. The sequence continues at coordinate 807,860 of CAWFEU010000003.1, forward strand.
CACGACCTGTCAGTACCAGAATCACTCACGATCAGTCGCTTGGATTTACTATCGAAGAATGACGTCACGTGTATTCAATCCTGCTGCAAGGCGCGCGATGAGTTGACCCAAGCCGGCCGATTAGAGAAGCTTACATATAGCGTTGAGATTTTTAATCGGCTCGGATGCGCGCTCGCCGGAATGATAATCAAGTTCGTGCTCCTGCGCCGAGGTCTTTCCCTCAAAGCGCCTCCACCGCCTTGCGGCACGCGGGTGGCAAGCGCTTCGCGTGCTCCTTCAGGCAGTTGAGCGACTCGATGCCTCCGGTCGGCACGTTCTTGCAGTAGCGCTTGTAGGAGCCGCCGCAATACTTGCGGGCGGCGTCCGCCGCATTGTACGGCTGCGCATCCTTCGCCAGCGCGGGCGCAGCGATCGTCGCGCCGAGCAGTGCGCAGGCCGCGATTGCCATCAGTCGAATCGGAAAGGCCATTTAACCCTCACTTCTCTGAATTTGTTCGGCAGCCAACTCATAGCGAAATACTCTCTTGCCCAAGCTCTCAATCTATTTGCCGGAGCTCTGCACTGGGCGTTACCAAAATACCAACCCAGAGGCCCATTTAAGACCTTGTCGCAACAGACAGAGATTTTGTCGCATTTGTCCTAATGAACGTCGTTTCTGACCAAGACTCTAAATAACGGAGCTGTCTAGGTCAGTGACGACATCGATGGGTGTGGCGACAAAGTGGGACGGCAGTTTGAGACAACAGTCAACCGGCGCCGTCGACTTTGCGATCATTTTGTCGCCGGCCGCTGCCAGATCTCACTATGGCCAAAGCCCTTACGCCCGGGCCTGGATCGTACACTAACTAATGGCAGCCCCCGCAGACATCATGTCGCACAAGCGTTCTGCCATCCGACCGGCCAAATCGGTCGCAGTTTGGTGCAAGACGTTTTTCGTCAAATTGTATATTGCACTTGACAAAACGCAGCGCGAAAGAGCGGCCGAAATAATTCGGCGATATGACCATCTGATATCGAACCGCTCAGATCTCACTTTGCTGCCGGAAGAGCTGAGGGCGACAAAACCGCTCTGTTCGTTCGCGGAAACTGAACATTATCGGCGTGACCGAAATGATCGGAGCCGGCAAAAGAAAACAAACCTTGGTATGCAAACCTGAGAAGCAGTGGATGGGCTTCACGTTGTTCAGCCCACCCTATGACCTTGTGTGTGAGATAACCGCGCGGTCACGTGCCGCGCGGATTCACGATAGTGTAGCCGCTGATCGACAACACGTGTTCGCGGGTGAGGCCGCCGCCGGAATTGCCATCGTGCACCAGCCAGTTGTTGCCTTCGACATGGCTCATCAGCACCATCACGTGATGATTGCGCACGGCCGCCATGCCGGGCGCCGGCGACGTACGCGGGAATTTCCGCGCCCAGTTCGACGCCAGATTTAGCTCGGCGCGGATGGCGCCGAACAGATAAAGCGATGCCTCACAGCCACAAAAGGCGTGCGGGCAACCGTCAGGCCGGCGGCTGATGACCGAGGGCCCGGGATTGCCATTGGCATCCATTGCAAATGCAGTTGTCGCAACATTTGTCTGCGCAACATGATCCGAGCAGCCGCGCTGGTCACAGACAATCGGGCTTTGCCGGCGAATGTCGCCGTGCCGCGGTTTCGCGTCCGCCGGTGCAACAACGATGATCGAAAGAAGAAGCGCCCCGAGAATGATCGTAATGTGTCTCAACATCCATCCTCCATCAGTCATAAGCGGTGCGGCCGAGTGATCGGTTTTTCCGCCTGTGGTCCGTTCTGTGGATGGGGGTTTCTAACGGCGCACTTTGCGCGAGGCGAGCAGATCCGTCCGGTAAGCTCACCAAGTAAGGTTAAAGGCCCGCAGAAATGCCGCTAAAACGACGAGATCCGCGCAATTTGCGTCAGCGCGCCGCGCCGGACAAAATGTTAACGCGTCGCGCTCTGCCGCTCCGCAGCCGCGACGTCATCACATCATGCACTTAAATTGTACCGCTAGCGCGTCTTCTGCTCGGGTTCGACCTGGATGATGCGGACGAACACGCCCGAACTGGTCAGCGGAAAAATCTGCCCGAGATACATCACCGTCTGTTCCGGTTCGGACCACGCCCATAGCGCACCGTTGCGCTTGTCGAGAATGATCACCCTGTCTGTCGCAGCACGAAAATGCGAATTGCGATAGCGTGCGGTGCTCGTCCCGAACGACGTGTTTTCATATTGGTGCGTAGTGACCATCTCGTAGACGCCCTGATCACGCATCTGGGCGGACGCCGGTGCTGCGACGCCTGCGAGTATGCCGGCGAGAATCAGCGCGGACATTTTATTCATGGAATTTTTCCCTGTTTCCCGAGTTGCCACACCACCGGTCCGACAGGCAACCGCAATTTGGCCGCCGGCGCAAGCGCCCTTGACCCACATCAAGGCCCTGCTTCCGAATAGGACGTTCAATTACACTAGCTTTTCTAATTATTTTACCAGGGAGCCCATTATGGCGGTCGCTCATGCACATTCACGGCTCAGCATCAACGGATTGGGCTGGGGCTTTTCTGCGGCGCTCGTCGTGCTGTTCGCACTTTGCATGCTGGCCGCCTTGTTCCTGCCGGTGCGCCTCGCGCACGGCTGGGTGTCGATGCTGTCGGACGCGCCGATCGACTCCAGCAAAGTCTGGATCGACGGCTTGATCTGGAGTTTCGCGCTTGGATGGCTGATCGCCGTGGTGTTCGGCACGATCTACAACTGGATCGTCGGGAGCCGCTCAGTGCAAATAATTCATGGCTGAGAAAGTACGGCACCGCTGCTGACCCATTGAGCCAGATCAATGCGGTCATGGCTGGCTGGGCACTTTACTTTTGTAAACGGTGGAAAGTGGGTTTTAGTGGGGTGGGTTCCTGTAAGTCGCTATTTCACCCCGCGACGTTCCCGGGTAAGCCCCACGCTAGGGAACGTCCCTTAGCCAGAAAGGCGGAACACGTCCCCCCGTCCCCTCACGCCTTTTGGCTCTTACTTTCGACGGCGTATGCGCCCGATTACGCCGCCGTCTTTTTTAGTCCGCCGCTCTGTCGTCCCCGCGCTGAAAAATAAATAAATGAGTGCCTTGTGACTCAGGTCACAGCCGGGCAGCGAGCGGTGCACTAGCGTCGCGATGTTTTTCGGAGCATTAGCCACAGCTTCGAAAAAAAAGGGGCCGCTCGTCCACAGACGGCGGCCCCAAGATGAGGCCACCGGCGGGTGATGACGCCGGTGGCCGACTGTTACCAAAAAAGCATTGCCTCGTTCTTTTTATGGCGGAATTGCAGATGTCCCCAATTTTGCGCACACGCGATACGCCAACGGTATCATAATCCCATTATTCGGCGCCCATTCGTCAAGTTTGGAGAAACTGCCTGCACGCCACATGTGCGCGGGGCGTGCAATTTTTTTAGCGCCTGGTGCAGTTGCGCACGTACTGGCGGCGCTTGAAATAACTTAATTTCTGCGCACGCGCTTCGCGCTGGCAAGCGGCGCGTTTCTCTGCCTTGTCCTTGTCGATCGCAGCCATCTCGCCGGGGCTTGTCGGCTTCGGCGCCGGATATTGCGCGAACGTGGGAAATGCAACAAACGACAACAGCACCACGCAGGAAGAGATACGCAAGAGTCGTGACATTGGCTCAAACCCCCATTCCAAAAAAGTACAATGAACCTAGCGCGCCCCGCGCGCCGTCTACGCTTTTTGCCGATCATTATCAATCGGGATTACTTGACCAGAGATCGACTTCGCAGCGTCCGAGGCAAGAAACACCGCAAGCTGTGCGATGTCTTTCGGATCGATCATGCTCTTGATCGACGATGCCGCGAGCGCGTCGGCCTTCACATCATCGAGTGAGCGGCCGCTGATCTGGGCCCGCCCCTGGAATACCCGCACGATACGATCGCCCTCCACTGCGCCGGGCGCTATCGCATTGGCGCGAATGCCCCACTCGCCCAACTCCATTGCCAAGGTCTTGGTCAGTCCTATCACCCCCCATTTTGTCGCGGCATATGGACTGCGGTTGGGAAAGCCATGACGCCCCGCGATCGATGACATATTTATGACACAGCCGGCCTTCGACCGTTTGAGATGTGGAATGGCAAGCCGCGACACGTCGAACATCGCGGTGAGATTGACCGCAACGACCTTGTCCCAGTCGTCTGGCGGATAATCGGCGATGGGCAAGGTCAGGCCCGCGATGCCGGCATTGTTGATGAGAACGTCGAGCCCGCCCAGCGCCGCGATAGCTTCAGGCACCATGCGTTCGATCTCGACGCGGCTCGCCATGTCGCAGCGTCGCGCGATCAGTCCGGGGATCTCTTTGGCAATGGCTGCAAGCTCTTTATCGTCGATGTCGCAGACAAAGACCTTGGCCCCGTTCGCCGAGAAGGCGCGCGCAAATTCGCGGCCAATGCCGGATGCGCCGGCGGTGATCAGCACACGTTGCGGCATTGTTTTCACCCCTTCCCGATTGTTACTTGCTATTGGGTCGCTCAGACGCGTCTCAGTTTTACCACGAAAAAGGCGGTGAACTCGCGCGTCGCCCCATGACCAGCGAAAGATCCTCGATGCCGCGCACAATGTCAGCTCTGGTCACCCTCGCTGCGGGCCTGCTGCTCATGTCCGCCGCCATCGCGGCTCCCGAGCAGGCGGCGAAGGCCCATAAAAAGCGGCACGTCATCCACTGGCACGGCTACGGCTTCCTGCCGGGCTACCGACCGCCGGAGGTGATCGAGCGCGAGCGCGCGGCGCAATATTACCGGACGCATGGGCCGCAATATTTCGGTCCAGCCTGGCCCGGCTTTTATCGCGGGCGCTGGAACGGGGGAGGATTTGGTCCCTGCTACACGCAGACGCCAATCGGCCCGATGTGGAACTGCGGCCGCTGACGGCGGAGACCGACGTCCGGATTCACCCCTCGCAGGCGCAAATCGGCTAATCTTCGTGCAGTGATTCGGTCTTCGATATTGCGCGCCGGAACGGTTCTGTTCCGGGGCCGGTTTGTTTTGAAAACAGTGCTTCCGGAATAAAAATTGCGGTGCAGTGCCGTGAGTAGGCCACACCATCGAGGGAGCTCCACGACATGGCGAAGAAACGAAAGGCCGCGGCCAGGAAACGCGCGACACGCAAACCGGCGGCGCGGCGTCGGCGCACCGACAATCCCAATTCAACCATCAACGCGCTGGTCATCCTGGTCGTGATCGTGATGGTGCTCGGAGGATTGTACCTCTACGCGCAGAACAGGAAGCAGGCCGCGCTGCTGCCCGCTTTGAGCCATGCGGTCGCAACTTTCGTCGCACCCGTGCTGGCGCCGTTGAATGCCGCGATCACACCGGCGCCCCCCGCAGTCATTGCGCAGGCGCCGCAGGTGACTGCGCAGACCTTTGAGCCAGCCGCGCGCACCGATGCGCTCCGGCCAGCGGCGGCGGCCGAGCCCCGGTAAGGCCACGCACGCAAGCCTGACGCGCCCGTCGGCGCGTCACCATCAGACGCGAGAGACAATCAATACTGTGCGCGCAGTTGTGCGCGCTCAGCTCGTTTACATTTTATAAACCGCTGTCGAATGCGTCCGCGCCTGGCGATCTAAGTAACGATGGATTTTGCAAAACCGTTGGCAATCGAGATGGAGTATTCGTTATCTCGTAACAATGAGCCGAGAAAAGTCGGCGCAATATAGATATTTGACTACCGTTGACGGTACTCCGTTACGACTATCGGTGGCTAAGTAACTTTCTCTAAGCAGATGTCATTTATTTACTGCATCGCAAACAGAGAGCCAGTCATGCGCTGGATAAGTGAACGGGGGAAATATCATCATGCGCCGAACAGCACCGGCAATACTGACAGCGACTTTGCTCGCGATCGGTGCGGGCCAGATCGCATCAGCAGCTGACTTGCCACGCCAGCAACCTGCTTACCTGCCGCCGCCGCTTCCGGCCTATACGTGGACCGGCTGCTATATCGGCGCCAACATTGGCGGGGCATGGGGAAACGTGGAGGCGACCGACGTCAACACGGGTGCAACCGTCTCTCCGAACAATGGCGGCTTTGCAGGCGGTGGCCAGATCGGCTGCGACTACCAGATGAGCCAATGGGTGATCGGTATTCGCAATGTGTTCGACGGGACAAGCATCAACAACGGTGCGACAATTTCGGACCCGTTGTTGGCCGGCACCGTCAACAGTCATGTCCACTGGTTCGATGCCTTGACCGCCCGCGGCGGCTACCTCGTGCAACCAAACATCTTGCTCTATGCACAAGGTGGCGCTGCATGGACATCATGGGATGTAACCGCATTCAATACCGCCGGTGCGCAAGTTGGCCAAATTTCCGGCGGCAACCGGACCGGTTGGACGGTGGGCGGTGGTGTTGAATGGATGTTCGTACCGCACTGGTCGGTCTTTCTCGAATATAACTTCATGGGCTTCGGAACACGAAGCGCCACCACGACGGCCTGCGTCGGTGCAACGTGCGCAAACGTCAGCGCCAAAGCTGATCTGCAAAACGTACTGGTCGGCGTAAACTACAAGTTCTAAAATCGACGTGATAATGGCAAAGGGCGCTGTCTGTGACGGCGCCCTTTTTCTTTTGTCGCGTTGCGCGTGGAAATTTGAACCCGTCGACGCGCATCAGCGTCACTGACAGCGGGTCACCGTGACTTGCCTTGTCCCGCCCTCTTCTGAGGGCACCGTCATCGCTTCTTGCACCTTGTGGCAGCTCGCCACGCTCACCGGCACATACATCACCGGAATCGACGACGTGACATCGCCATTACCATTGGTGGAAACATCCGGCGGCAAGGCGTAGTAGCCGCCATACCAGGGCCACTGGTTCTGATTATGCCGCGCGAAATTCCCGCGTCCATGATGGTTGAACGCCCGGAAATGGCCGCCGACATGCATCGAATGCCCACCCATGCCGCCACCGCGCGCGTATGCCGCGTCTTGTGACTGCGCAAAAAACAACAGCGCGAAAGCCAATAGTCCCACCGCAACCCTGCCCATGCAGCAATCATTCAATAATCGCCGCGCGAGATCAAGCGTAGACGGCTATCCAGGCACGCCTCGCGGGCCAGTTGGACTTGCAAAATGCACGTTTTTTGCTGGAAACCTGATGCGGCGGCCGGAGAATTGCCAGCGTCCGCGCCGACACGACGGATTACGGAGCTGGCCGGCGGCTCCACAGTTTCGCATCGAGACTCCATGGACCGCCGCCCGCGAAGGCGAAATAGAGGAAGATGAAGCAATAGAGAATTGCCGCATCGCCGCGATTGAGGATCGGGAAGAAACTGTGCGGCGCATGGCTGAGGAAATAACCGATCGCCATCTCGCCGGACATGATGAACGCAGCAGCACGTGAGAACAAGCCGACGGCCAGAAGACCGCCGCCCACGAACTCAATCGCGCCCGAAAACCAGGCCAGCGAAAACAATGCGGGCGGCGGCACCGGTTGCGGAAAACCGAACAACTTCGAGAGGCCGTGTTCGAAGAAAAGGAGTGCGACCACAATGCGTACGATGCTGAGGATGTAAGGCGACCAGTGCGACCAAGCTGTCGACTGCTGCGAACGCGATGTCAGTTCGGATTGGGTCATTTCCTGTTCTCGAGACGCCCCTGATGATGTAATCGGGATCGGTAATGGAGTTCCGGGCTGGAACACCTTGCACACTGCCGTCAAATTTGGCGTCAATATGAAGGGAACACCGGAATCGGCTCTGACATTCGCGTACCTCAATCACATCACCGTGTGCAATTTGTCGCGCGTGGCAGACTGTCGCTCGCGATAAGCAAAGTTGCATGGTGGTATTGCGCTGCGCGCCGCGCTGTCAGTTACAAACGACGCGACATAGTCCGAAGCTATTGCAGGCGAAATGCGTGCCGCGACCGCCGCAGAGGCCGCGGCGGGCAAATCCAATGTAGAAATGATTGTAAGGGCTGCGGCCGACGCCCGCGTAATTGCCATCATAGATTATTGCGCATCCGTCGAAGGGGCCGCGATGCACGCCAAGCCCGCACCCGCTTGCGACAGAAACTTTCAAAGAGGGAATTGCGATCGGCGTGACCGGCATGGCTTGTGTCTGGATGGGACCGGCCGCAACGCAGGCAACGATCGGAAGAAAAAAATACCGTTTCATCGGCGCCCCCTACTCTTCTTTCTCGGTTGTAAAATAAAGCGGATAGCCCTTCGATCGGCCCATGTCAGTTGCCTCTTTCGCCTTGGTCTCGGCGACATCGCGGGTATAGACGGCAATCACACAGGCGCCCTTCTGGTGCGCTGTCATCATCACCTTATAGGCGTGGCTTTCGTTCATACGGAAAACGGCTTTGAGTACGAGCACGACGAATTCGCGAGGCGTGAAGTCGTCGTTGAGCAAGATGACCTTCCACAGCGGCGGCCGCTGGGTTTTCGGCTTCACCTTGGTGCGCGGTTTCTCGATGGTCTTCTGGCTCATGGAAGCCCGACGCCGTGATGCGTGAGGCATTTTATCGCTGGCCGCCAGAATTGTCTGCCGGGGGCCAGCTCTTGTCGTGACCTGCGTCGGCAGGTGGAGGGGCCTTCCTGCCCCCTTTCGCCCGCATGGTTGTCCATCGCGCAACCATGTAACCTTCTGATCTTGATATTAAAGCCAGTTCACCCACAGCGGGGAGCATCATGCTCTATCTCGCCATCAAAGCCGCACTCTCGGGCATCATCATCGCGGTCGTATCCGAGGTCGCGCGCCGGTCGCCGACCCTCGGGGCGCTCATTGTCTCGCTGCCGCTGGTCTCGATTCTCGGAATTCTCTGGCTGTGGCACGACACCAGCGACGCGGAGCGCATTGCCGCGCACGCGCAATCGACTTTCTGGTACGTGCTCCCCACCCTGCCGATGTTCCTGGTCATGCCGGCTATGCTGCGTCAGGGAGTCAGCTTCTGGACAACGCTCGCCGCCTGCTGCGTGCTTACCTTCGTGCTCTATCTCGGCACGATCTGGTTGTTGGGAAAATTCGGCGTAACGCTGTAGAGCGGCACAAGTTTTTTGGGCAGACAAAACAACATAAAGCTTTCGGTACTGCTGGATAAATTTTTGAATCCATCTTGATTGTTCTGACGTAAAAATTTCACGCGGCGCAGATAGCTTATGTCAGTGCTGCTGCTTTATTCGCGCCTCGCCCCTGCACTAAAGTTGAACACGACGGACAACCCGAGGGAACGGGGCCAAAGCAATCGTGTCGGGAGGAGCCCCATGGAACTATCGCCTGAGGTCACAAGGTTTGCGCGATCGAGGCCCGTAATCGAATGTGCGCAGTGTGGCGAGCGCATTTACATTCCGGAATGGTCGGAGTGTCTCGACGGGTGCCGCGTGCGCCATTTATGGCAATGTGACGCCTGCGGCACATCCTTTGAGACGACGGTGCGTTTCGCAGCCTGATTTGCAGCTCCTACGTCCTGGCTTGGGGAAATTGCGGTCGCGCGACCGAATGCGGACGCCGTCCTTCACGTAATATTGCGCAGCAGGCGGGCGATGCCCGGGCTATAATACCGCCCATGATCGACCGCCGGTATTTCCTGATTCTGGGCGCCACAATGGTGACTGGCTTCGCGCCCCGGATGGCCAACAGCGCAGCCATGAGCCGCATTACGGCCTATGCCTTCACCTTCAAAGGCCTCGACGGCGGAGAGATCATGCTGTCATCCTATGCCGGCCATCCAATGCTGGTGGTCAACACGGCGTCGCAGTGCGGTTATACCCCGCAATATGCCGGCCTCCAGGAGCTGTGGACGCGTTATCGCGACAAAGGGCTGGTCGTGCTCGGCGTGCCTTCCAATGACTTCGGCGGACAGGAACCGGGCGGCGCCACCGATATTCACGCCACCGCCCAGGGCGAATACCACGTCACCTTCCCGATCACCGAAAAAGTCACAGTGAAAGGCCGCGATGCTCATCCATTCTACCGATGGGCCGCGACGGAGCGCCCGCTGGAAGCGCCGCGCTGGAATTTCCACAAATATCTGATCGGACGCGACGGCTACCTGAAGGCGGGCTTCACTTCCGCCATCGAGCCGACAGATCCGCGCGTGATTGCCGCCATCGAGACCGAACTGGCCGCAGAATAATGGCCGCGGCGCAGGTTTTTACCGGCCCTGTCACATCACTGAAAAATTCGATTGACAAATCAGCAGGCACATGACGGATTGTGCTCAAGATACAGTCACGTGGGCCGGCGATGTTTACCAGCCGACCCGTTACGAGGTTCCTCCCGCGTGGCGTTTAGACTGGGCGGCCGCAAGGCCGCCCATTTTCATGGGGGGGTAGCAATAGCGGCGCGACACGCGGTGATAGCTGCCATCGCCGTATCGGGCCCAGCAGCGGTCGTCGTACCAATAATAGCCGCCCGGGCGCGGCTCGAGCTGTGAGCCGATCATCGCGCCCGCCGCGGCGCCAATAATCCCGCCGGCTACGGCGCCCCCGGCCCTGCCTGTCGCTGCGCCGCCAATGATGGCGCCGGCCGCACCGCCGAGAATAGCGCCGCCCATCGTGTTGTCCTGTGCCGCCGCATGCCGTTCCGGGACGAACCCGAACACAACAAGCGCAATCGCCACTGTCGCTAGCCGAATCATGGACATTTCCTCCGTCTCCCCGTCCTCCGCTTTTAGGGGAAATGCCGGCCCCGATCAAATTAGCAGAGTCACGCCGGATTATTTCCGCGTCATTCCGGAACGGCCCGCCAGGGCCGGTTCCGGAATCAGAAACGGGTACATCGCACTTGTGGCTGGATTTCGGGTTCGCTCGCTTGCGCTCGCGCCCCGGAATGACGTCCCCCCATAGCCACCACCGGTCAGGCGGATGCGGCGCGCAGGGGCTCGCCTACGACCGATACGGCCGCCGGCTTTTGCAACGGCGCTATCGCCTCAACCAGTTGCAGGAAGGAACTGCCCGGCAGCGGCCGGTGCAAAAACATAGCCTTGCGCAGCCGCACACCAAGCGCGCGCAAATGCATCACCTGTTCGAAGTTCTCCACGCCTTCCGCCACGACATCCATGCGCATGTTGCGCGCCAGATCGACCAGCGTCTCGACGATCGTGGTCGAGTTGCGGTCGGTTCCGATCGCATCCACGAACATCTTGTCGATCTTGATGATGTCGACGCCGAGCTTGAGCATGTAGGAAAGCCCGCTGTGGCCGGTGCCGACATCGTCGATGGCGATGCGCACGCCAAGTCCCTGCAGGGCCGCAATGATCTGGCGAGTTTCGGTGAAATTTTCGATCGGATCGCGCTCGGTCACTTCCAGTACGACCTGCGAGAATTTGATCGGCGAGCCGGAAAAGATATTTTGCACGTCCTTCACGATCGTCGGTTCGCTGAAGAGCTTGCCGGCAAAGTTGAAAGAGATCTTCAGGTCGGGCCGCCGGCCGATGGACGGGCCGACTTCGACACAGACCTTCTGCATCAGGTTGCGCGTAAGCTTGTGGATGAGCCCGCCGGATTCCATCAGCGGGATAAATGCGGCAGGCGAGACCAGCGTGCCGTCCGGCTTGCGCCAGCGTACCAGCACTTCGGCGCCACAAAGCTGGCCGGAACGGATGTCGACGATCGGCTGATAGTAGGGAATGAATTCGCCGGCATCGAGCGCATGCTCGATTTCGGTCAGAGGATTGCGCGGCGAGCGCCGCGGGATCAGCGCGACGAAGGCCGCGAAGGCAACCATGATAATGCCGGCGCCGACAAATCCGATCCACTTGAGGTCGGCATGCTCGGCGGCGATGCGGGCGCGCGCCGTCAGAATTTCAACATCAAAACCAAATTTGTCCGACCCGATGTTGGCAACAAAATTCGGTCCGGCGCCCCCGCGTGAGTGATCGCCCAATCTCTCCAATGACCGCGCCCTGCCGGGTTACGATGCGCGCGTACGCGCTGAATGGGCCGCCTTGCGTGGACACCTGCGGAAGAAACAGCGTCGCCGGCACCAGTGCGGCAACACCATTGGGACCGGCGCCGACCTGGCGGCGGAGCCGCACCATGCGGTCCCCGCTCGGCAATACAAGTATCTCGAACGAGTAGCCGCTTGCGCCGACCAGCAACTCGGAGGACAACGTCGTGCGCTGTGCGACCGGTAGGCCGAGATCGGTACATAATGTCTCGCCGTCGGGACCGACGACGGCGACTTCCTTGACCGGAATTGTGCTAAAGGTCGCTCGGCGCATTGCTTCGATCTGGCCTGGCTCGCAGGCATCAATGCCGCGCGCGGCCAGCCCATCCAGCATAGCCATCGTATCCCTGACACGCGTCTCGGCGAGCGCTATGGCGCGCCGCGCAGAGGTGCCGACCTCCGCATCGCCCTGCCGGTCAATCAATCCATCAAGCCAGAAATTAAATGCGACCAGTGGAACGCCGGCTAGAATTGCGCCGACGATGACCGCAAAAACATTCCGGCGCGTGAATGCGCGCACTAACGTACCCCGTTCCAGCCCCAACCAGAGCCACCCATCCTGGTGCCGGGGTAGTGAGCCATGGCGCCGTAAAGACCACCTTAAGCTTAAGGCCGCGTAAGCCCGACCTACGCGTGTGCTGCTGCCAAGCAGGCAATTATGGTTAGAATTGTATTAATCGTCGCGGAGCCGCCGGGTCCCGTATTAAGGTCCTGCAGGGACCCGAGCAGGAGCGACGTGATGAGTTTCTTCCCCGGCAAGGATCCGGCCGCAGGCGATACCTTTCAGTGCGACGCGATCGGCGAGGTGATCGTGCCGCGGACTGTTGATCTCGGTGATTTTGCGGTGCGGCGCGCGCTACCCTCGGCGCGCACCCGAATGGTAGGACCCTTCATTTTTTTCGACCATTTCGGCCCGGCGGAATTCCGTGCGGGAAATGGCCTGGACGTTCGCCCACATCCTCACATTGGACTAGCAACCGTCACTTATCTGTTCGACGGCGAAATCATGCATCGCGACAGCCTGGGCACCGCGGTCGCGATCAGGCCTGGCGAAGTCAACTGGATGACTGCCGGCCGCGGCATCGTCCATTCCGAGCGTACGCGCCCGGAACGGCGCGTCGATGGCGAGCCAATCCACGGTTTGCAGATGTGGGTGGCACTGCCGGCCGCCAAGGAAGAAATGGAGGCTGGTTTCGCGCACCACGCTGCCGCCGAATTCCCGATGCTCAAGGACAACGGACAAAACGTGCGCGTGGTGGTCGGCTCACTTTACGGAGCTGCTTCGCCGGTGCCGACCGTGCACGAGACGATCTTCGGCGACGTGCAGCTCAAAACGGGCGCGACGCTGCCACTCGACGCCGGCCATGAAGAACGGGCCGTTTATATCATCGATGGTGTGCTCGATATTTTCGGCGATCGATTTGAAGCCGGGCGTCTGTTGGTGATTCGCCCCGGCGACACGGTGACCATCACCGCCGCGACCGATACGCATTTTGTGATCGTCGGCGGCGCGCCGATGGATGGGCCGCGCCACATCTGGTGGAATTTCGTCTCGTCACGCAAGGAGCGCATCGAGCAGGCCAAGGCCGAATGGAAAGCTGGCCATTTCGGCAAGGTGCCGGGCGATGAAATCGAGTTCATCCCGCTGCCGGAAAAATGACCGCTCTTGCGGTCATCACCGGGCCGCCGCGCAGCGGCGTGACCCGGTGATCCCGATTGGGAGAGCAGTGCGTATCTAAGCGAGATGGCATCGGAAGTCGGGCTTGCCCGACTTCCGCATTTTCGGGATCCACAAGTCGGGTAAACCCGACTTGTGACGTCAAGCCCGGCCATGACGGCCTTCGGCCGTCACTTGTTCGGCAAATCGAGACGGATATGCAGCTCCTTGAGCTGCTTCGGCGTCGCCTCCGACGGAGCGCCCATCATCAAGTCCTCGGCGCGCTGGTTCATCGGGAACAGCACGACCTCGCGCAGGTTTTCCTCGCCGGCGAGCAACATCACGATACGGTCGATGCCGGGCGCGATTCCGCCGTGCGGCGGCGCGCCGAGCGAAAGCGCATGCAACATGCCGCCGAATTTCTGCTCCAGCACCGTTTCATCGTAGCCCGCAATAGCGAAGGCTTTTTTCATGACCTCGGGACGATGATTCCGGATCGCGCCCGACGACAATTCCACGCCGTTACAGACGATGTCGTACTGAATAGCCTTGATCGATAGCAGCTTCTCATTGTCCTTCGGATCGAGCGCGAGGAATTCCTCGACCGGCATGTTCGGCATCGAGAACGGGTTATGCGAGAAGTCGATCTTCTTCTCTTCTTCGTTCCATTCGTACATCGGGAAATCGACGATCCAGCAAAACTCGAAGCCGCCTTTGGCGATGAGGCCAAGTTCTTCCCCGACTTTCGTGCGCGCAGGACCTGCGAATTTCACAAAATCTTTCGGCTTGCCGGCAACAAAGAAGACGGCGTCGCCGACTCCGAGCTTGAGTTGATCGGCAATCTGCCTGGTCCGTTCGGGCCCGATGTTCTTGGCGAGCGGCCCCGCGCCGCTTTCCTCGCCGTCGCGCCAGAAGATGTAGCCCAGACCCGGCTGGCCTTCGCCTTGCGCCCAGGAGTTCATGCGGTCGCAGAACGCACGATTGCCGCCTTTCGGCGCCGGGATAGCCCAGACTTGCGCGGCGGAGTTGTTCGCCAGAATATTGGCGAAGATCTTGAAGCCGGAGCCGCGGAACGCTTCGCTGACGTCCTGCATCACGATCGGATTGCGCAGGTCCGGCTTGTCGCTGCCGTATTTGCGCAGCGCTTCAGCGTAAGGAATCATCGGAAACTTTTTCGTCACTGGTTTGCCGTTTGCAAACTCTTCGAACACGCCGCGGATGACCGGCTCGACGGCATCGAAGACGTCCTGCTGGGTGACGAAGCTCATTTCCAGATCGAGCTGATAGAACTCGCCAGGTGAGCGATCGGCGCGCGCATCTTCGTCGCGAAAGCACGGCGCGATCTGGAAATAACGGTCGAACCCCGCGATCATGATCAGCTGCTTGAACTGCTGCGGTGCCTGCGGCAGCGCGTAGAATTTTCCGGGATGGATGCGCGAAGGCACCAGGTAGTCGCGCGCGCCTTCCGGCGACGAGGCGGTGAGGATCGGTGTCTGGAATTCGAAGAAGCCGCCTTCCTTCATGCGGCGGCGGATCGAGTTGATCACCTTCCCGCGCAACATGATATTCGCGTGCAGATGATCGCGGCGCAGGTCGAGAAAGCGATATTTGAGCCGGATCTCTTCCGGATAATCCTGTTCGCCGAACACCGGCATCGGCAGCTCGCCGGCGGGCCCGAGCACCTCGATTTCGTCGATATAGATTTCGACCTGGCCGGTCGGCAGATCCGGATTCTCGGTGCCGGCCGGACGCCGCCGGACTTTGCCGTCAATGCGGATCACCCATTCCGCGCGCAGAGTTTCGGCAAGCTTGAACGCCTTGCTGTCCGGGTCAGCCACAACCTGCGTGAGGCCGTAGTGGTCGCGCAGATCGATGAACAGCACCCCGCCGTGGTCGCGGATGCGATGGCACCAGCCCGAGAGACGGACGACGCTGCCGATATCGCTGTCGCGAAGCGCGCCGCAGGTGTGTGAGCGATAGCGATGCATTAGTGTTTCTTTGGCTGTTTCCGGGACAATTCAAGGCATGGATGTGAGGCGGCGAAAAGCGCATGGGGTGCCGGCTTTGTCAAGCATCGACAAGCTCACCCCGCTCCCCGTCCGGCGCACGGCCAGACATGATACGATTCGCGCTCGCGCAACCAACACCCATGTATCGCGACACCGGACGTTCGCTCCGCGCTGCGGATTTCCGCGCCACAAGCTTGGCCAGATGTTGTTATTCCGCGATGTCTACAAAGACTAGCCGCGAAGTTGCGTAGCTCTCGACAGGGCGCCGGCAATCTGCACATTGGACCGCTCACAGCCGGAAACTGCCATGCGCAAGACCCGACCCAGAGCCAGACCCAAGAGGAAGCCGAATAAAAGACTCGCGCGGTCTGTGACCGAGATGACGACCGGCGAGGCCGCCGTGGCCACATTGCTAGCGCATGGGCTCGACACCATCTATGCGCTGCCCGGTGTCCATAACGACGACCTGTTTGATGCCCTCCAGCGCGCGGGCGAAAATCTTCGCGTCGTTCATGCCCGCCATGAGCAAGGCGCGGCCTACATGGCACTGGGTGCGGCGCTGGCGACCGCCAAACCGCAGGCCTACGCCGTCGTGCCGGGCCCAGGTCTGCTCAATTCCGGCGCCGCATTGCTCACCGCCTATGGAATGAATGCACCCGTGCTCGCGATCATCGGGCAAATCCCGGCGGACGCCATCGGCAAAAGCCAGGGGCATTTGCACGAGATCCGCGACCAGGCCGGCATCATCGCGCGGCTGGTCGATCATCTATTCGCATATCAAGGGACCGGTTGATGCGTCGGCGAAAGTCGCCAAGGCAATTCAATCGATGCACGAGGGCCGTCCCGGTCCCGCCGCGATCGAATGTGCGATTGACGTGTGGGGCAAGCGTGGTCCGGTCGAAGCGATTGTCGCTCCCCCGCCCGTACGGCCCGCCGAATATCAATAGCGACAAAGTACGCGCCGCCGCGAAGCTCCTCGGCAAAGCCAAGCGCGTACTGATCGTGGCAGGCGGCGGCGCGCAAGATGCATCGCTCGAAGTCACGCTGCTGTCGAGCATGTTGCAGGCGCCTGTGCTCGGTTATCGCCGCGGCCGCGGCGTGCTCGACTCACGCGACCCACTCAGCGTAACGCTGCCGCTAGGCCACGAATTGTGGGCAGAAGCCGATGCAGTCCTCGCCGTGGGAACGCGGCTGCTCACACCGCTGACAACATGGGGCGTCGACAAGAATTTACAGATCGTGCGCGTCGATGCCGATCCGGAACAGCCGGCGCGGCTGCACAAGCCCAACGTCGCACTGACTGGCGATGCCGCGCCAATCCTGAGGTCGCTCATCGACGAACTCGCCAAATTCAATATGCGGCGGGCGTCGCGGCGAGACGAGATGCAGGAGCGTCAGGCAAAACTCCGGCAGCGGCTCAACAAGATCGCACCGCAGCTTGCGTTTCTTGACGCGATCCGCGCCGAGCTGCCGGAGGATGGCATCTATGTCGACGAAGTCACCCAGATCGGCTTTGCCGCCCGCCTCGCTTTTCCCGTCTACAAGCCACGCACCTTTCTATCGCCCGGCTATCAGGACAATCTGGGCTGGGGTTATGCCACCGCCCTCGGCGCACAGCATGCAAGGCTCGGACGTACCGGTGCTCTCGATCAATGGCGATGGCGGCTTCCTCTACACCGGCAATGAACTCGCCACCGCGATGCGGCACCGTATACCACTGGTCGCCGTGGTCTTCGCCGATGGCGCTTTCGGAAACGTGCGCCGCATCCAGCAGGAACAATTCGGCAACCGACTGATTGCCTGTGACCTTGCGAATCCCGATTTCGTGAAATACGCCGAAAGCTTCGGCGCCGCTGGCCGTCGCGCAAGCGGCCCCGACGAGCTGCGCCTGGCGTTGCGCGAAGCTTTCGCGCGGCGCGAGCCGACACTGATCGAGGTACCCGTTCCGGCCATGCCAAGCCCCTGGGAATTCATCCACATGCCACGCGTCCGAGGCCTCTGAACATGGTGCATGATCCGTTGCCCACCCTTTGGGGTCATGCGCAAGACGAATTGCCATGACGGACCCGGATCGGGTTAGGCTCGCCCCCGCAATGGACCTGATCAGCACCACCGAGGAGCTTGCCGCGGTTTGCTCGCGCATGGCGCGACATCCGTTCGTGACAGTCGATACCGAGTTTTTGCGCGAGACGACCTACTACCCCCTGCTGTGCGTGGCGCAGATGGCGTCGCCCGACGAAGCGGTCGTCATTGATGCGCTCGCGACCGGCATCGATCTCGCGCCATTTTTCGCACTGATGGAAAACGAAGGCGTGACCAAGGTGTTTCACGCCGCGCGCCAGGACATCGAAATCGTCTGGAACATGGCCCAGACGATCCCGCATCCGATCGTCGATACACAGGTCGCGGCCATGGTGCTCGGCTACGGCGATTCGATTTCATACGACCAGCTGGTCCAGCGCATCACCGGGGATACGCTCGACAAATCGCACCGTTTCACCGACTGGACGCGGCGGCCGCTGAGCGATGCGCAAGTCACCTACGCCTTGTCCGACGTGACCCATCTGCGCGATGTTTATCTGGCGCTTGCCGCCGATCTTGAAAAGCGTGGGCGCAGCAGCTGGGTCGAGGCGGAGATGGATATCCTCACCTCACCCGATACCTATCGCGCCGATCCGGAGCGTGCATGGGAGCGGCTCAAGAGCCGCGTGCGCAAACCGAAGGAGTTGGCGGTGTCTGATTGAAGTTGCCGCATGGCGGGAGCGCGAAGCGCAGACGCGCGACGTTCCGCGCGGCCGCGTGATCAAGGACGAGGTGATCGGCGACATTGCGGTGCAGGCCCCGACCACGATCGAGCGGCTGAGCCACTTGCGCTCGCTCCCGAAAGGATTTCGAGCGCTCGCGCTGGGGCGACCAGATCATCGAAGCCGTCAAACGCGGACTCGATCGCGACCAGAAGACATTGCCACGGCTCGAACGCTTCCGGCCGGCGCCGAACGGTGCCGCGACCGTCGAACTGCTCAAAGTGCTGCTGCGGATGACCGCCGAACGGCACGGCGTCGCCGCGAAAGTCATCGCGACGGTCGACGATCTCGACCGCATCGCCGCCGACGACGAAGCCGACATCCCGGCGCTGAAAGGCTGGCGCCGCGAATTGTTCGGTGAAAAGGCGCTGGCGCTCAAGCACGGACGCCTGGCGCTCGCGGTCGACAAAGGCCGCGTGGTGACGGTCGAAAAGAGCTAGCTCTCGATCACTGGATCGCGGCCGATAAGCCGTGCCAGCTGGCGGAGCCGGCCGGCCAGACGATCGCTGGCGAGCTTGCGATAGGCACCGGGCAGCTTGAGTATCAGCTTGCCGCGTTTGACCTGCATCGGCGTCTTCGGCAGCACGCCGCTCTGCCCGGCCGTGAGAATATACGCGACCCGCATCGCCGCCCCGAGGACGCGCGCGCGATCCAGCATTCGTGTGGTGGCGAGTTCGCGCAAACGCGGTGAAAGGTCCTCTTCGCTCAAACCGGCATGACGAAAATAGACCGACAACGCCAGGTAGGCGCGACCCGGATGATCGATGGCGACGAAGGATCCGTGCGCAATGATGTTCATCGACTGCTCGCCGCGGTAATCCGGGTGAGCGCGCCAGCCGATATCGCCGAGCAAACATGCCGCGTGACGCAGGCGACGCTCGTCGGCGGTCTCTTCCAGTCCGGACGACGTCATTAAACGGTCGGTCCAGGCGATCAGCTCCTCGCCGTGGTGCGGCGATCGCGACGCGCAAAACGTTGAGATCGGCCGCCGCCGAGATCAGGGGATCGCGCGCCCGCTCGCGCGAGTTGAGTAGCGAATAAAGCAGCCCTTCGCGCACGCCGAGCACCGAGATGACGACCTGCTTCGGCTTGATCGTGCGCACCAGATTTTCCATCACAAGCGCGGCATAGGCCAGCAACGGCCGGCGGGCCGCGTTCACCACCTCGATTTTGGACAGCGTCTCGGTATCGACGTGATGCACGAGCCGGGAGAATTCCTGAGCTTCGCGCGCCGAGATCCGATAATTGTGCATGACGTGAAACGGATACCCGGTCTGCCACATGTGCAGCCGCGCCAGCGCGCGCCAGGTGCCGCCGACCGCGTAGAATGTACGGTCCTCGCCGTCATGCAACATGTCCAGTTCTTCGAACGCTTCCTCGACGAACTTCTCCGCCCTCTTGAGCGATTTTCCGGTGATGTCCTGGAGCGCGAGACCGCCGAGCGGCAACGTCACGCCGCCGCGCACGCGGGAGCCATGCACATCGACAAGTTCGAGCGATCCGCCGCCGAGATCGCCGACGATACCGTCGGGCTTGTGGATTCCAGAAACGATCCCGAGTGCCGTCAGATGGGCCTCGCGCTTGCCCGAAAGAATCGTGATGCTGGTACGGCAAATGCGCTCGGCTTCGGCGATGAATGCGCGGCCATTGCGTGCGTCGCGGCAGGCGGCGGTCGCAATCGCCCAGATACGGCGCACATGCAGGATATCGCACAGGGCACGAAAACGGCGGAGGGCATCGAGTGCGGTGTCGATCGCATCGGCCGGCAGCAGCCCGGTCGACTGCACTTGTCGTCCTAGGCCTGCCAACACCTTTTCGTTGAAGATCGGCGTTGGCGAACGCGTAAGCCCCTCGTAAATCACGAGACGAATCGAGTTCGAGCCGATATCGATAACGGCAACGGGCGGCCCGTGGTCAAGACGGCCTTTGGCGGACGGGGTAATTGCGGGCGAGCGTTTACGCGCCTTCGATGAGGCGGCGTATAAGGCTGCGCGGCGACGATTCCTTGAGCGATTTTCCACGGCCCGACAGACTCGGATTGGTCATGAAATACTTGTGGGCGTTGAAGGGTTCCTCGCCCGGGGCGGCCTTTATGCGCGTGGAACTTCCATCCGGCAAGAGCTTCCAGCTTTGCTCGTTATCCTTGAAGTTCGCGACCATGATCTGGCCGAGAACCTGCTCATGCACGGTGGCATTGAGAATCGGACACAATACCTCGACCCTGCGATCGAGATTGCGCGGCATCATATCGGCCGATGAAATGTAGATGGCCGCTTTCGGATGCGGCAGCGGATGACCCGCCCCGAAGCAGTAAATGCGGCCGTGCTCGAGGAAGCGGCCCACGATCGATTTAACGCGGATGTTTTCCGAAAGTCCCGGCACTCCCGGCCGCAGACAGCAGATGCCACGCACCACGAGGTCGACAGAAACGCCGGCAGCCGATGCATCATAAAGCGCATCGATAATTCCCGGATCAACGAGCGAATTCATCTTCATCCAGATGGACGCAGGTTTCCCTGCCTTGGCGTGGGCAATTTCCTGCGCAATGTGATCGAGGATTCGCTTTCGAAGGTTGATGGGCGAGATTGCCATGCGCTCAAGTTCTGCGGGCTCGGCGTAGCCGGTGATGTAATTGAAGACGCGCGCGACATCGCGCCCGATGACAGGCTCGGCGGTAAAAAACGACAGATCGGTATAAATGCGCGCGGTGACCGGGTGATAATTGCCGGTTCCGACATGAACGTAGGTCGCAAGTTCGCCGGCTTCGCGACGGACCACCAGCGACAGTTTGGCGTGCGTTTTCAGCTCGATGAACCCGTAGACGACCTGGGCGCCGGCGCGCTCGAGATCGCGGGCCCAGCGGATATTGGCTTCCTCGTCGAAACGCGCCTTCAGTTCGACCAGCGCCGTAACCGACTTGCCAGCCTCGGCCGCTTCGACCAACTGCTTCACGATCGGTGATTCCGCCGACGTGCGATAGAGCGTCTGCTTGATCGCCACGACGTTGGGATCGCGGGCGGCCTGTTGCAGAAACTGCACCACCACGTCGAAGGACTCGTAGGGATGGTGGACGACTCAGATCCTTCTGGCGGATCGCCGCGAAACAGTCGCCGCCATGATCGCGGATGCGCTCGGGATAGCGCGGATTGTAGGGTACGAATTCGAGATCTGGACGGTCGAGTTTGGTGAGCTGCGATAGATCGTTGAGCGCCAGCACGCCGTCAACCAGAAAGACTTCGTCGTCGGCGACCGCCAGCGCGCGCTGCACGAAGCTGCGCAGCTCAACCGGCATGGTGGCGTTGAGCTCAAGCCGGATCACCGAGCCGCGGCGGCGTTGCTTCAGCGCGGTCTCGTAGAGCCGTACGAGATCTTCGGCCTCTTCCTCGATTTCAACTTCCGAGTCGCGGATGGCGCGGAATGCGCCCTGCCCCTTCACTGTGTAGCCGGGAAAAAGCCGGCCAATATGCAACGCAGTCGCTTCCTCAAGCGTAATCAGACGAAAGCAGTGATCGCCGCTGCCTGGCAGCCGGATGAAACGTTCGATCTTCTGCGGCATGCGGATGAGCGCGTTCATCGCCTTGCCGTCTTTCACGCGCGCGAGCTGCAACGCTATGGAGAAGGCAAGATTGGGAATGAACGGGAACGGATGCGCGGGATCGATGGCCAACGGCGTCAGCAATGGGAATACGTGAGTGAGAAAGTGCTCCTCCAGCCAGTGGCGTTCCGACTTCTTGAGGTCGTTTCCTTCGACCAGAACAACGTTGGCTGCTGCGAGCGCCGGACGAAGCTCGAGCCAGCGCTTCTGCTGATCGCTGGCGAGTTGGGAGACTGCCTCTCCGATGCGCGTAAGCTGCTCAGAGGGCGTGAGCCCGTCCGGGCTTTGCGTCGTGATGCCCTGGCGCTGCTGGCCCTTGAGACCGGCAACGCGCACCATGAAAAATTCGTCGAGGTTGTTGGCCGAGATCGACAGGAAGCGGACACGTTCCAGCAAAGGATGTTGCTCGTTGGCCGCCTCCTCCAGCACGCGCCGGTTAAAATGAAGCCAGGATAATTCACGATTGATGAACCGTTCGGGGCTCGATCTGAGGTCGGGAATAGGCGTAGCTGCCCCTATGCCTGGGGCGATTTCCTCAACCTGGGCAATAGCTTGCGCGCGATCCGCCATTGGAAAGAATGCCTGAAAGGTGGAAGCTTTAGCCGACAAAAATGGCCGGTGGATGACAGTTCGCGCCAGAACCGCCGGTCCCGTCAAGGATGATGGCACAGCTGCGTTAAGGAGTGCGAAACAGCTCGGCGGCCAGCGCCCGCGTCACCGGCCTATGCTGGCGCATGGCTTCCTCGTCCAGCCGATGGACTGCGGCGCGCGCGGCCGCAAATGACCGTTCAATGCGGTTGGCGAGGTAATTGACCAGCGTTTCGTCCATCGCAATTTGCCGGTCGGCGGCGAGCTTGACCATCAATGCGCGCAGCAAAGCGTCGTCCGGCGATGCCAACGTAACGCTCGGTAATGCGCGCATTCGCGAAGCGAGATCGCGGATCGTCACGGGGAAATGTCGAGAGCGGAGAGCGAGATGTGATGAGAACGAAGGCGCGCTGCTCACGCGCAAGATTAAGAAAATGAAACAAAGCGCGTTCATCCAGCCCCGCGAATTCCAGATCTTCAAGCACCAGCGCACCGGTGGCGAAAGCAGCGGGCAGATCGGTGACCGACAATAATTTCGCCGACAATACGCGCGCGCCGGTGACGTTCGCCCAGATCGAGGCAAGGTGGCTCTTTGCCCGAGCCCTCCGGCCCGATCATGGCAACGATCCGATCCGGCCAATCCGGCCAGCGCTCGATCAGAGTCATCGCCGCCGCGTTCGAGGGGCCGTGCAGAAAATCCTCGGGCGCAAAACTGACGGAATGATCAAGCGCGAGCACAAGCTGACGCGGAGCCAATGAGCTGCCCATGTCGCTCAACTCGATTCCTCGCCGGTGTAAAATGAACTTTGCAGATAGCGGCGAAGTGCGAAACCGGCAAAGGACGCCGATCGTGGCGGCAAGCGGGACGGCCACCAAAGGCCGACGAAGCCGAACAGATATCCAAAAGCAAGCAGCGCGAAGATCACCCACACCGGATGCAGGCCTACACTTTCGCCCACCAGCTTCGGGGACAGCACATAGCCTTCGACGAATTGGCCAACCAGGAAAATGCCAAGCACGGTCAGAATCGGTCCATAATTTGGCCAGAACTGCGCGATCGCCACGCCAAGGGACAATACAAGCCCGGTCATCGACCCCACATAGGGAATGAAAGTTATAAGCCCGGAAATCAGACCGATCAGCAGCCCGAAATTGAGGCCGGTCAGTGTCAGGGCTAGTGCATAGAATGAGCCGAGGATCAGACACACCCCGGTTTGTCCTCGCACAAAGCCCGAAATCGCAGCATCGATCTCCTTCGCGAGCACCCGCGCAGTCTGTCGCTGCGCCAGCGGAATCCAGCCATCGACGGTGCGGATCATGCGATGCCAATCGTAGATGAGATAGAATGCGACAACCGGTGTAACAACGATCAGCGAGAACAGCGACACCAGTGCGCGTCCACCCGACCACAGCGAGTGCAGAAATGAAGTGAGCCAGCCGACGCCTTGCGTTACCAGATCGCCGATCGATTTGTCCGCGTTGAAGCCGGCGCCCAAAAGTTTCTGGATCCAGGGGCGGCTTGGATCGCTCAGCAGCGCCTGCAATTTCGTCACGTTGCCGGGCACGCTGTCGATAAAGGACGACAATTGCCCGCCGAGGATCGGCGCGACAAGCAAGATGAGATAGACCAGCATCAGCACAACGAACGTTATGATGAGCAACGCCGCAGCGAGCCGGTTGACGCCGAGGCGCTCGAGACGATCGGTGAGCGGCGTGAGCAAATAGGCGATCGCAAGGCCTGCGATGAACGGCAAGAGGATCTCGCTGAGCAACCACAGCGCCAGCACGACTACAATGAGCGCGCCCAGCCAGAAAATGGTGGCGCTGGATGGCCGCTCCGCCATCTGCAGCAAACTCGCGGCGCTGACGCGATGATACGCGCGGGCTCATGGTTTCGCGACGGTGGAATTCATGTGGCGCACCCACTCCGCCACATAGGCGGCCACCGACAACAAGGTGAGCGCTGCGACCAGCACCATGAGCGCGAGCGTGAGCCTCGGAAGCTCATAGTTGAAGCCAAGCGTGCCGAGCACCACGCATGCAAATACGATCTGCGCCGCAGTATTGAGCTTGGAAACGATCAATGGTTTGACCTTGAGCGGGCTGCCGATCAGCCAGGACAGCATAAACGCACCGACGATCATGATATCGCGCGACACCACCAGAATGACGAGCCAGCGCGGGATATCCCCGTTGATCCCAAGCGTCATATAGATCGAGACGATCAGCGCCTTGTCGGCCAGCGGATCAAGATAGGCGCCGAGCTCGGTGGTCATGGCGAAGCGTTTGGCCAGGAATCCGTCGACCGCGTCGCTGATCCCGGCCGCCACGAACAGGACGAAGGCAATCCACATGGCGCCGGGCGTCGAGATCGCCCAAACCACGATCGGCACCAGCAAAATACGCCCCAGCGTGATGAGGTTCGGAATACTCAAGGCAATCCCGGCTCGTGGACGCCGTCCAGCCCAACGGACCGGAACCGCGCCAATCCCATCGGTGGAGTATAACGATCGTTGGACCATTGCGCGACTTGCGATTCCAACGTACGACCCGGCGCGGACGAGGACTTAGAATGGCAGACAAACCGCGCGGTCTCACTTACGCGCAGGCCGGGGTTGATATAGACGCCGGCAACCGGATGGTCGACTTGATCAAGCCGCTGGTGCGTGCGACCGCCCGACCGGGCGCGGACGCTGAAATTGGCGGCTTCGGAGGACTCTTCGACCTCAAACGGGTGGGCTACCGCGATCCGATCCTCGTCGCGGCGACCGACGGCGTCGGCACCAAGCTCAAGGTCGCGATCGATACCGGCCGCCACGACACCATCGGCATCGACCTGGTGGCGATGAGCGTGAATGACCTGGTGGTGCAAGGCGCCGAGCCGCTCTTCTTCCTCGACTATTATGCTTGCGGCAAGCTCGAGCCCGAGATTGGTGCCGCGGTCGTCGCCGGCATCAGTCTTGGCTGCCGCGAAGCCGGTTGCGCGCTGATCGGCGGCGAGACCGCCGAGATGCCGGGCGTCTATCAAGGCGACGACTATGACCTGGCGGGCTTTGCCGTCGGCGTCGTCGAGCGCGATGGCGTGCTGCCACGCAACAACATCGCGGAGGGCGATGTCATCCTTGGGCTTGCTTCGACCGGCGTGCACTCCAACGGCTATTCGCTGGTACGCAAGGTCGTCGAAAAAACCGGACTGTCATGGACTGCGCCGGCGCCTTTCACGTCCGGGCAAAGTCTCGGCGAATCGATTCTCACGCCAACGCGGATTTACGTGAAGTCATGTCTTGCCGCGATCCGCGATACCAAGGCTGTCAAAGGGCTCGCGCATATTACCGGTGGCGGTTTTCCGGACAACATTCCGCGCGTTTTACCCAACGGACTTGGCGCGCACATCAATCTCGCCGCGGTGCCAGTGCCGCCGGTGTTTAAGTGGCTCGCCAACGAAGGCGGCATCGCGGAAAACGAAATGCTGCGGACCTTCAACTGCGGTATCGGAATGATCGTCGTCGTATCGCCGAAGGATGCGGACGCAGTCGCGCAAGCTTTTACGCGCGGCGGAGAAACTACCGTAACGCTCGGCAAAATTATCAAGACAACCGGCGATGCGCGCGTCGTCTATGACGGCAAACTCAAACTTGGGTGACGCATGAGCCGCAAGCGCGTCGCCGTCCTCATTTCCGGCCGCGGCTCCAATATGGCGGCGCTCATCGAGGCCGCGAAAGACAAGAGCTATCCCGGCCGAAATTGCGCTGGTACTTTCAAACCGCTGCGGATGCGGGCGGCCTTCTCGTAGCACACGCGGCAGGCATTGCCACCGAAGTCGTCGAACACACGCAATTCGGCAAGGATCGCGCGGGTTTCGAGCGTGCGATGCAGGCGACGCTCGATAAGCACCGCATCGAGATCGTGTGTCTGGCCGGTTTCATGCGTCTGCTCACCGCCGACTTCGTCAGCCATTGGCAGGGCCGCATGTTGAATATCCATCCGGCTTTGTTGCCAGCCTTCAAAGGCCTCGACACCCATAAACGCGCGCTCGAGGCTGGCGCGAAGGTACACGGCGCCACCGTGCATTTCGTGGTGCCCGAAATGGATTCCGGACCGATCATTGCTCAGGGTGCGGTCAATGTGCTCGCAGGCGATAGTGAAGAGGCGCTCGCCGCGCGCGTCCTTAAGGTTGAGCACAGGATTTACCCGTTGGCCCTCAAACTAGTCGCTGAGGGCAGGATTCGGGTCGAAAATGGCCAATGCCTGATCGACGGCGTACAGGTGCCGGATGTCGGCGCGGTGATGCCTCCAGCTTGAGTTTTTCCCTCAATACAACGTGAATGCCCCCGCCGGGGGCGGTGTTTATACTTGGATGCCACCAATCAGAGTGGCCACATAGAAAACTGGGGAGCGACGTCATGAACGGACAGGCGAGCAGTGAGCCGAAACTTATTTTCCCGGGTTTAGCCGGGTTCTACAATGCGGTTTCCGACCTTTGGTACCCGATGATCCGCATCGCCGCCGGTGGCTCTCTGCTGTTTCACGGCTGGGGCAAGATCGCGGCCGGTCAATTCACGGTTGCCCCATCACTTGTAAAATACGGCATCGGACCCGCCGAACCGTTGGGCCATATCGTCGTCATTCTCGAAACGATTGGTGCCGTCTGTGTCATTCTAGGTCTGGCAACGCGGTTTTTCGCCGCGGGCATCGCAATCGAGATGGCCGTCATCGCATTCGTGGTGAAGGGGTCGCTCGGGTTCGCACAGATGGAGCTGTTCGTCATGTTCGGCATCATCTTCTTCGCCATCGCATTACGCGGCGGCGGTCCCTACTCTCTCGACCGGATGATCGGCAAAGAACTCTAACCGTCTCGTCGACGAACTGTTCAGCGCTACTTTCGGGGGGTATTCATGTCCGATACGATCCAGCTTCTCGCGCGCGCGCTAATTTCGACAGTCTTTATCGTTTTTGGGTTTCAGCAATTCACCAACATCGCCGGCTACACGGCAACCCCAACATCGTAAAATTCTCGGGCATGATCGGCGGGATTCTGGCGCCTGTCGTGATTGCGTATTTGGTCGCTGCGATCGACCTTTTCGGTGGGTTGCGTCGTTCTCGTCGGCTTACAAGACTCGTTGCGCGTCAATCGCATTGATTATTTTCGTCATTCTGACGCTGTTCATCGCCCATAACTTCTGGGTCATGGAAGGCGCGCCCAGGGCGGCAACCAGGTCAATTTCTACAAGAACCTGGCCATCATCGGCGGCCTTCTCCTGCTCTACGTGCATGGGCCGGGGCGATATTCGCTCGACAGTCGCCTTGCAAGGAGTTGACCGGCGGTTGCAAGGCAAGCAACAATTATCGACTAAAAAAACTGAACTGGGGGGAGACCATGGCTAAAGGATCATCACATCCACTGCTGTCTCATGCCGACGGCATCGCGACCGGTATGACGGACGGTCTACTGTTGATCGGGCGCATCCTGATCGCGGCAATGTTTTTCTTCACTGTTTGGTTCGGGTCGCCAAATGTCGGATATCTCACATCGATCAACTACGTGAATCCGGAAATGATGAGCCTGCTCGCCCGCACCGCCGAATGGGTCATCGTTATTTCGCTCGTGCTCGGCCTTGGCACACGGTACGGCGCATTGCTGGGGCTTCTCTTCGTCGTTATCGCGACTGTGACGGCCCATCGGTACTGGGGTTACCCGCAGGCGGTCCAGTTGATGCAGTACACCTTCGGCGTGAAGAATCTCGCCGCCGCCGGCGGCCTTATCTTGCTGTTCGTGACCGGTGCCGGCCGTTTCAGCATCGACGAAAAACTAAAGGGCTAATTGCGAACACCTTGCGGGGCCAACCGCCGCACCCACACTTTGTTGTCGTGGACGGCAGCCCCGCCATAGGGCGCGATTGAATCGGCGCCGACGAGTGTATTGATACCACACCCGTCGGCGTAAGCCGAATTCGGCCAGATCGATTCCGCGATCAGCACACCCGCCGGCGCACACCGGGATAAACCTTCGCGTGAAGGCGGACTTCGCCGCGCGTGTTGCCAAGCACCACATAATCGCCGTCGTCGATCCCATTGGCCGCCGCATCGTCGGGATGAATCATCACCGTCGGCCTCTGCTCTTGGGTCAGCGAGGTCGGCGTTTCATTGAATGTCGAATTGAGAAAACCGCGCGCCGGCGATGTCGCAAGGCGGAATGGATGCTCTTCATCCGCCTGTTCGATCGAGACCCAATGATCGGGCAAAGGCGGCATGTCATCCACTGGCCCGCTCTTGTAAGGGCTGCGGAACGGCACATTGGGCCAATCAGCCTTGAAGCGGAATTTTCCGTCCGGCCAAGGGAAGCCGTCGAGATAATGCGATTGCCGGAACGGCGGCTGGCAATCGATCCAGCGGTTGGCTTCGATCTCGGCAAGCGTTCCGCGTTTTGATGCCTGCAGCATCTGGTCGATCAGTTCGCGCGGGCTCATTGTGAACCCGCGATGTTCGGCGCCGAGCCGCGCGGCAAGCGCACAAATTACCTCATGGTTGTTGCGGCATTCTCCTGGCGGCTCAACCAGCTTTGGGCCCAGATATGAGATATTGGTGGCCGCCGCCGCGATAGATATCGTCGTGCTCAAGAAACGTCGTCGCTGGAAGCACGACATCGGCCATGCGCGCCGTTTCTGTCATGAATTGCTCGTGCACGCAGACGAACAGGGTCTTCGCGCGCAAACCCGCGTTTAACCTGCGTCTGGTCCGGGCAAACCGAAACCGGATTGGTATTCTGGATGATCATCGCGTTGACCGGCGGCCCGCCGCGCAGGGCTCGCTGTCGCCGGTCAGAATGGCGCCAATGCGCGACTGGTCGAGCATGCGCACGGACCGGTCCCAAACATCGAGGCCTTCGATCAACGTCTTGTCGAGTTTGAAAATATCGGCGCTGATGTGGAACGCGCCGCCGCCTTCAATTGCCATGCACCGATGACCGCCGGAATGCAGCTCGCAGCATGCATGTTGGCGGAGCCATTGCGCGAGCGGGAGAACCCGTAACCCAGCCGGAAAAAGGCGCGTTTTCGCTCGCCGATCAGCTGCGCAAACGCCTCAATCGTTTCGACGGGCGCGCCGGTTATTGCCGAGGCCCAGTCCGGATCGCGCGTGCGCAAATGCGCTTCCAGTTCGCGCGGCACATCAGTGTATTTATCCAGATAGTCCCAGTCGGCTTTACCGTCGCGGAACAGGCAATGCATGACTGCGCACGCCAATGCACCGTCAGTGCCGGGTTTCACCAGGACCGGCAGGTCGGCCTGCTCCATGGTGCCGTTCATATAGATATCGACCGCCGCAATTTTGGCGCCTCGTTCTTTGCGCGCGCGCACCGCATGCGTCATCACGTTCACTTGGGTGTTCACCGCATTGGTGCCCCAGATCACCACCAGATCGGATTTCGCCATTTCGCGCGGATCAACGCCGGCGATGCGCCCTACTCCGGCTGCATAACCGGCATAGGCAGGATTGACGCAAATCGTTGAGTGGAAGCCCGAATATTTTTTGACATGGCGCAGGCGATGGATGCCGTCGCGCATCACCAGGCCCATGGTGCCCGCATAGTAATAGGGCCAGACACTTTCCGCGCCCGAGCGCTGCTCGGCTTGCTGGAATTTCTCGGCAACGAGATCGAGCGCGTCGTCCCAGGATATTCGCTCGAATTGATCTGTGCCCTTATCGCCTTTGCGCCGCAATGGATGCAGCAGCCGCGTCGGCGTGGTGTTCGCGCTCGGCGTAGCGGGCAACCTTGGCGCAGATCACACCGGCTGTGTAATCGTTGTCCTTCGAACCGCGCACACGCCCGATCGTCCGCTCGTCGAGCAGCTCGACTTCCAGCGCGCAGGTTGATGGACAATCATGCGGGCACGCAGTTGCCCCGATGCGAACCGCCGAATCGACGCCCCGCACCGTTTTGTTCATCGCGCAATCGCCTTTCCGGTTCTGTGAGGTCCGCCTATACCGGCTCTTCCCGCAGGCGTCGTGATTTGACCAGATACAGACCCATCAGCACGACGAAGATGGCGCCGGCAATTCCGCACACAATATCCAGCATTTCCGCCGTCGCCTCTGAAAAGTATTGCGCAATCACCGGATCCTCGGGCAACAATCCGCCGGCAATCCATCCGAGCAACGCGCCGCCGCCCCACACGACGATCGGGAAGCGTTCAATGATCGCGAGGAACAAGGCGCTGCCCGCAATGACAACAGGAATGCTGACCGCAAGCCCAAGCCCAAGCAGAAAATAATTGCCCTTGGCAGCTGCCGCGACGGCAATGACGTTGTCGAGGCTCATCACGATGTTGGCGACGACGACGACGCGAACGGCGCGCCACAAATCCTCGACCGCTTCCGGCGTATCTTCCGCATCGTGCGCTTGCGGCGTCACGAGTTTGACGGCAACCCAGAACAGCGCAAGCCCGCCCGCGAGCTTGAGATACGGCAACTGCATCAGTGTCGCGACGATACCGGTAAACAGAATGAGCAATACGGCGGCCGCGCCGGCACCGAGAACCATGCCCCAGAACCGTTCTTTCGGCGGAAGAGCGCGGACGGCGAGCGCAATTACGACCGCATTGTCGCCGGACAGGAGAATATTGATTCCCATGATTTGCACCGCGGCCAGCCAGAATGCCGGGCGCATCACTTCGGACATCAAAGCATCCACGTTCCGTCCCCTGGTTCCGTTCGCCGATTTTCGCCATCGGCGGCAGCAACGACGTGTTTTATCGATTTGTTATCAGCCTATAAAGCCAAAAGGGTGGCGCCAACAGCAAAAGTGCGGCACAACGCCGCCGGATGCCTACCCGACGAGCTCGTTTTCGGAGAAAAACTGGGCGATTTCCCGGACGGCGGTTTCAGGCGCATCCGAGCCATGGACCGAGTTTTCGCCAATCGACTTGGCGTGAGTCTTCCGAATCGTGCCGACGGCGGCCTTGGCCGGATCGGTCGCTCCCATCACTTCGCGATATTTCGCGATCGCGTTTTCGCCTTCGAGCACCTGCACCACGACAGGGCCAGAAATCATGAAATCGACCAACTCGCGAAAAAACGGCCGCTCACGATGCACTGCGTAAAACTTTTCCGCCTGATCGCGAGAAATGCGGACGCGTTTTTGCGCGACAATACGCAGTCCCGCCTTCTCGATGATGGCATTGATCGCGCCGGTAATATTGCGCTCTGTCGCGTCGGGTTTGAGGATCGAAAAAGTGCGCTCGAGCGCCATCGGATATTCCTTCACTAAGACTGATGGGAGTGTTTACGCATATTCATTGGCGAAGCCGGGCCGCGCGGCTTATACCGGGGCGCTTTTCGGGCGGCAAGGTCGCGTGCCGGAAAGGCCGAAATTGCCTGCAGGAGCGCAACATGTTGGCCCGCTACCAGATGTTCGCCGGGTACAATACGTGGTGCAACAAGCGCCTCTATGAAGCCGCTGCGCAGGTCCCGGATGCCGACTATCGCGCCAATCGCGGCGCCTTCTTCAGGTCGCTGCACGGCACCCTCAATCATCTCCTGGTCGGCGATCGCATCTGGATGCGGCGATTTACCGGGCGAGGCGATGTCCCGCCAAGTCTCGATGCAATCATATACGACGATTTTGCGGCGTTGCGTGCGGCGCGGCGCATCGAAGATGCGCTCATCAGCAGCTACATTGACGGCTTGCGGGACGCCAATCTGGTCAATTCGATCCGTTACCGGACCGTCGTCAATCCACAGGACATCGAGCAAAAGCTTTCCCCCGCCCTCGACCATTTTTTCAATCACCAAACGCATCACCGCGGCCAAGCTCACGCGCTCCTTTCTTCCGCAATCGGCAACGACCGCACGCCGAGCTTCGATCTGATCATCTATCAGCGCGAGACGGGTGAAGGCGGGCTCCGCAAGATCGGCTAAACACATTCACCGTCATTCCGGGGCGCGGGCTTTGCCCGCGAACCCGGAATCCAGAAACAGGCTCGGGGATTACCTCTGGATTTCGGATCGACGCTTCGCGTCGTCCGGAATGACAGAATGAAGGGTTGCGTCGCACCGCGCGGTCGGCCAAAAGGCGCGGGCCATGCTCAACATTGACGATCTCACGGTCCGCATTGCCGGTCGCGTTCTGATGGAAGGCGCCTCCGCACGCATTCCGGCGGGCGCGCGCGTTGGATTGGTAGGGCGCAACGGCACCGGCAAGTCTACTCTGTTCAATGTCATTGCAGGCGATATCTCGTCCGAGCAAGGCAATGTCGAGATCCCGTCGCGCTGGCGGATCGGACGGTTGGCGCAGGAAGCACCGAACGGGCCCGAAAGCCTGGTCGAGGTGGTGCTAAGTGCTCATCGCGAGCGTGATGCGCTGCTGGCGGAAGCCGAGACCGCACAGGACCCGCACCGCATCGCCGAAATCCAGACCCGGCTCGCGGATATCGGCGCACACGCGGCCCCTGCCCGCGCAGCATCGATCCTTGCGGGTCTCGGTTTTTCCGCCGCCGACCAGCTCCGGCCTTGCGCGGAATTTTCCGGTGGCTGGCGCATGCGCGTCGCACTTGCCGCAACGCTGTTTGCAGAACCGGACCTGCTGCTGCTCGATGAGCCGACCAACTACCTCGACCTCGAAGGAACACTCTGGCTGCAGGATCACCTGGCGCACTATCCGGCGACGCTGATCGTCATCAGCCACGACCGAGACCTGCTCGACAACGCCGTCGACCAGATCCTGTCGCTGGAAAACCGCAAGCTCACGCTCTATCGCGGCGGCTACACCGACTTCGAACGCCTGCGCAGCGAGCGCATGGTGCTTGACCAGAAGATGATCAAGAAACAGGACGCACAGCGCAAGCATTTGCAGGCCTTCGTCGACCGCTTCCGCGCCAAGGCGACCAAGGCACGACAGGCACAATCGCGCATCAAGATGCTGGCCAAAATGCAGCCGATCAATGCGCTGGTCCTGGACGAAGTGCGGCCGATCCACTTTCCGGCGCCGGACAAGCTGCTGTCGCCGCCGATCATCGCCACCGATGATGTGGATATCGGCTACGAGCCTGGCCACCCGGTCCTGTCAGGCCTGTCACTGCGCATCGACAATGATGACCGCATTGCGCTGCTCGGCTCCAACGGCAACGGCAAGTCCACGCTGGTCAAGCTGCTCGCAGGCCGGCTTGCGCCCGAACACGGCACCGTGACACGCGCTGCGACGCTCAAGGTCGGTTATTTCGCCCAGCATCAGCTTGATGAGCTCGATGAGGATCGAAGTCCCTACGATCACGTGCGCGATCTGATGCCGGATCAGCCGGAAGCGAAAGTGCGCGGGAAAGCGGGCGCAATCGGATTTTCCGGCCTTGCCGCCAACAACGCCGTGAAGACGTTATCTGGCGGCGAGAAGGCTCGGCTGCTGCTTGGCCTTGCAACATTTAACGCGCCGCATCTCGTGATCCTCGACGAGCCAACCAACCATCTCGATATCGACAGCCGCGCCGCGCTGATCGAGGCGATCAACGATTATCCTGGTGCGGTGATTGTGGTCTCACATGACCGTTATCTGCTGGAAGCCTGCGCCGACCGTCTGTGGCTGGTACAGGGCGGCAAAGTGAAGCCGTATGATGGCGATCTCGACGACTATCGTCGCCAGGTGCTGTCCGGCGAGAGCCAGGGAATTACAGTCGGTGCAAAATCACCGGCGCGGGATCCGGTACAGGCCCGTCGTGCCGCGGCCGAAAAGCGCGCGGAGACCGCGCCGCTACGCAAGCGCATTTCGCAGGCCGAAGTTGCGATCGTGCAGCTCACCCGCCAACTGCAGAAACTTGACACGACGCTCGCCGACGGCGACCTGTTTGCGCGCGAACCGGCCCGCGCAGCAGAGCTATCGAAGACGCGCGCCAATGTCGTTGCTGCGCTTGCCAAGGCGGAAGAAGAATGGCTCGCCGCCAGTGCCGCGCTGGAAACGGCGTGATCAGCTAGCGCACGACCGCGCGTTCAATTTCGTGGCTGGCGGTCTTCGGTTTGACCGGTTTTTTCTTTTTCGGCGGCGCTTTTGCCGGCTTCGGCGGCTCGGGCGCGCGCTCAATAGATTTCAGACGGCCATCGTTGAAGGTGTAGATGCCGGGCCAGAGTCCGCTCAAATAAGTCAGCACCACTTTGCGCTCGCCTCTCTCGCCGGCGCCGATCGCCACGTTGTTCGGAGAGCCTGCGCGCTGCACGGCCTGACATTCTGTCATACCAAGGGCAATGCCGCCGGCCACCACCGGGCCGGCGTGTGCCGGCTCCAAATCGCTGCAAGCCGGGATCGGCCGACGCCTTCGTGGCAGTCGGCATTGGCGCGCCAGCGAGATCGCCCGCGACCGAACCGACCGGACGATCGGCAGGCGCCGGCGGCTGTACCGGCGCCGGCTCGGCCGCCTGTGGGACCGCGGCCGTTGGCGTTGCGCAACGCCCGTCGGCACTGACCATGTCTTCGGGGGTGAGCGGACCTTGCGGGCCAAGGTTCACAGCCGTTGTTTGCCGGCCTGGCCCAATCGGGCTTGGCCAGCATGTTAACGGGTTTGGAAAACCAGCCGCCCTCATTCTGGTCTTCAAAAATTTGCATTGAATTCTGGCAGCCAGCCGCTGCGAGCGCGGTGACACAGGCAATCGTAATACCGACGATGGCGCGATGGCGCGACAAAATGGCTGTCCCCGGCTGGTTTATCTTTTTGTCCCTTAAACCGTATTTTGCGTCATCACCATGGCAGGCAGCAAGGCGTGCTCGTCCAGAGGGTTACCAGGAACATCGGCCATTGGCTGATAGCCCACTGGCCCGGTCGGCCCCGCGGCTTTCACGCCTTTTTGGCCCAACGCCCCTGTTCATCCGCCTGCCAATAGGTTGCGTCGAAACCCTTTTCCTTGGCCGCAGACCAATGCTGGCGGGCAATCGCAACCGCCGCCTCATCCTCACCGTCGAACAGCAGGACAATACGCTGATAGCTTTGCGGATCGGCCGGCATTGGCGCCCCATCGATCAGGAAGCGAACTGTCGCGGCATTGGGGTTGCTGTCGGTGAGCGTCAGCAATACCGGTTGTTGCGCGGCCTCCGGCTCACGCCAGGTGCCATGCGGCAAGAATCCGTCATCGCGGTAAGTCCACAAATGCGCATCAAGCGCGTCGATGCGTTCCTCGGACGATCCTTGCACGGCGACTTTCCAGCCCGCTCGAGAGATTTCTCGAGCAGCGCGGGCAATACGTTTTCGAGTTTTTGCCTTTGCAGGTGATAGAAAAGAATCTCGGTCATGTGCGACGCACTCGCCGCCAATTCTGCAACTACCTCTCGTAGTGATCCGCCACCAACCTGTCGAGCAGACGAACGCCCCAGCCCGATCCCCAGCTCCTGTTGATATCGGTCTGACGTGAATCAAAACCGGTACCGGCGATATCAAGATGCGCCCAGGGCGTCTTGTCGTCCACGAACCTCTTGATGAATTGTGCCGCTGTGATCGCCCCGCCCCAGCGACTTCCACCGGTATTTTTCATATCGGCGAATTTCGAATCGATCATCTTGTCGTATTCCGGCGCGAGCGGCATGCGCCAGACTAACTCGCCGGTCTCCAGACCTGCCTTGGTCAAGCGTTCGGCAAGTTGATCATTGTTGCAGAACATCCCGGCATATTCCTGACCGAGCGCAACGATGATGGCCCCGGTCAGCGTCGCCAAATCGACCATGAATTTCGGCTTGAAACGCTGCGCCGTGTACCAGATGACGTCGGCCAGCACGAGCCGCCCCTCGGCGTCAGTATTGATGATTTCGATCGTTTGGCCCGACATCGATTTTACGATATCGCCGGGGCGCTGCGCATTGCCGTCTGGCATGTTCTCGACCACCCCGATGACGCCGACGGCATTTACCTTCGCCTTTCGCGCAGCGAGCGCATGCATCAAGCCGACGACACAAGCTGCTCCGGCCATATCGCCTTTCATGTCCTCCATGCCCGGCAGCCGGCTTGATCGAAATGCCGCCGGTGTCAAAGCATACGCCTTTGCCGATGAACGCAACCGGTGCATCACCTGCCTTGCCCCCGTTCCAGCGCATCACCACCACGCGACTGGCGCGCGCCGAACCCTGGCCAACGCCGAGCAGCGCATTCATGCCGAGCTTCTTCATGGCTTTGATGTCGAGCACCTCGACCGAAACGCGAAGCTTCCTGAGCGCACTTGCACGCCGCGCAAATTCCTCCGGATAGAGAACATTGGCCGGCTCATTGACCAGATCGCGCGCCAGCAAGACCCCATCTGAAATCGCGGATCGCGGATCGTAGGCCTTGCGCGCAGCCGCGGTGTCGCCAGTAGCGATAGTGACGTTACGCGTCTCCGGCGGCTTTTCTTCGTCTTTGCGCTTGGTCTTGTAGCGGTCGAATGAATAGGCGCGAAGGCGCACGCCTTGCGCAAGATCCGCGACCTGGTCGGATTTCATGGCACCGCCCGGCAACTCGGCGAAGATTATCGCGTCGCTTGCGGCGTTCGGCAGCTTGCCCATCGCAAGGCCGCCAAGCCTGAGGACATCCTTCGACTTCAACTCGCTGGCCTTGCCCACACCTATAACGACAAGCCGTCCGACCTTGAGCCCTTCCGGGAAAACCAGCTCGAGCGTTGTGTTTTTCTTGCCGGTGAAGCGTTCAGCCTTGGCGGCGCGAGCGACCAGATCGGCGGTCGAGCCCAGGGCCATGCGGGTGGCCGGGCCGAATTTGAGGGCATCGTCGCAAAACACGACCAGAACACCCGATGAACCGGTTTTGATCGGGGCGGCAAAGTTGCCAAATCCGAGCTTGAGGGCGTCGGTCATCGGTTAAGGTCCTTTTTCCTGATGGGGCGATGGTCTCGGGGGAAGCCTTTCGTGGCCCATATGGCCCGCCGACTGGGCCCATGCAAAGGCCCGATTCGCGAGAATTCGAGGCTTTTCCAATCGCCCGGCACAGAAATCCGCAAAAAAACGATACTATTTGAAGGTATTTAGATGCCTGAAGCCGGACGCCAGACCACGACACGCAAACCTGTCCCAGCCTGCCACATTTACATTTTGTTGTGCATGTTCAACGGCTTTGCCTTTGCCCGGCCACTTTGTCGGGCGATCAAGGTAAATCTGACGGGGGTTGGGTTTTAAGCTGGAAACGCTTCGCGTCCGGTGGGGAAGCCGCATGCGGGGTTCGGCTTGTGCCGGATCAGGGGACGATGCTGCGGATGGGGTCTATCAACCGATACATCTTCCGCGCCACGTTGGGTGCGTTCCTTGTCGTGCTGGTCAGCTTGACCGCGGTGATCTGGGTTACCCAGGCACTGCGTGACATCGACATCATGACAAGCCAGGGCCAGACAATTCTCGTATTCGTCGGCATCACAGGGCTGATCATACCGCTGCTCGTCCTCGTAATCGCACCAATCGCGCTGCTGATCGCGGTCGCGCACGTGCTCAACAAAATGTCCAACGATTCCGAGATCATCGTGATGAACGCCGCTGGCATGTCGCCGTGGATTCTCTTTCGCGCGTTCATGGCCGCGGCACTCGTTGTGTCGCTGCTGGTCGGGGCGATCAGCGCATATTTCGCGCCTAAGGGGCTGCGCATGTTGCGCGACTGGTTGACCGAAGTGCGTGCCAACGTCGTGAGCAGCATCGTACAACCAGGCCGCTTCACCGCGATCGAAAACGGCGTCACCATCCACATTCGCGAGCGGCGCCCAAACGGACAACTCGCCGGCATTTTCCTTGACGATCGGCGCAATCCGAACGAGCGCATCACGGTTCTTTCCGAGATCGGCGAGTTGCTGGACAACAATAGCGGAACGTTTCTGGTTCTTCAGAAAGGCGTCGTGCAGCGGCACGAGACCGGACAGCGGGATCCGGCCATGGTGGCGTTCGATCGATACGCATTTGACCTCTCGCAATTCGCCGGCGGCGCGCAAGCCGTGAAATACTCGATCCGCGAACGTTATCTCTGGCAGTTGCTGTTTCCTGATCCGAAGGATCAGTTCTACATTGAGCAGCCCGATCAGTTCCGCGCCGAATTGCACGACCGGCTGATGGCGCCGTTTTATCCGCTTGCCGTTTGTGATAATCGCATATGCCTATCTCGGCGCTCCGCGTACGACGCGGCAGAGCCGTACACTGTCGATGCTCGGCGCCATCGGTGGCGTTGCGTTATTGCGGCTGATCGGCTTTGCGTCGACCGTGTTCGGCGCCGCCATACCCTGGCTGCTGTCGCTGCAATATGTGGCGATGGCTACGGCGTTCGGCCTCGGATTGTACGTAATTCGCCGCGGCCTGATCCTGGAGCCACCCGCCTTCATTACCGACTGGCTGACAACGCTCACCGAGCGCATCAGCCGGCGTTTCGCCACGCTCATGATGTGACGCCATGCCGATCTATTTTGGGACATTGGCGAGATATTTCGGACTGCGCTTTCTGGCGGCGGTGCTGGTGGTGTTTGCCGGCATCTTCGTACTGGTCGCATTGATCGATTACATCGAGCTGATGCGGCGCGCCGGCGACATCCCGAATGTATCGGCGGCACTCGTCGCAAAGACCTCGTTCTATCGCGTGCCGCAGGTCGTCGAGCGCATTCTGCCGTTCTGCGTCCTGATCGGCGCCATGTCGTGCTATCTTAATCTGTCGCGGCGCCTGGAATTAGTGGTCGCCCGCTCTGCCGGCCTGTCGGCATGGCAATTCGTTACACCGGCCCTGTTGGTGGCCTTCGCATTCGGCATACTCGCCACCGCTATCTACAATCCGATCTCCGCGGTACTCCAGGAGCGATCAAAGCGTTTCGAAGTCTGAACTGTTTGGGCAAACTGCAAACGCCCCCAACCGGAGCAGCGGCACCTCCTGGGTCAGCCAGCGCACGGACGACGGCCAGGCAATCATCAATGCCGTCAGCAGCCGCGACCAGGGCATCAACCTCAATGGCGTATCGGTCTTTACCTTCGACACGGAAGGCCGCTTCAAGCAGCGCATCGAGGCGCGTGCGGCGGTCCTTGAGCCCGGGGTGTGGCGGCTGCGCAACGCCAGGGTCTATGGCGTAGGTGTTTTGCCGGCCAACCAGACGGAATACCTGCTCAAGACCAGCCTGACGCCCGAACAAGTCCGTGAAAGCTTTGCTACGCCAGAAACTGTCCCCTTTCTGGGAACTTCCAACGTATATCAAGATCGCGGAACATGCAGGTCTGGTCGCCTCAGGCTATAGATTGCAATTCCAGAAGCTTTTGGCCCGCCCGTTTTTATTGGCCGCAATGGTTCTTCTTGCGGCTGCGGTCAGTCTACGGTTCTTCCGCTTTGGCGGGGTCCAAAAAATGGTTTTAAGTGGCGTGGCGGCTGGGTTTCTGCTTTACGTTTTATCGAAAGTGATTGAGGATTTGAGCAAAGCTGAGCTGATGCAACCTGTTGCAGCGGCTTGGCTGCCTGTGCTCGTCGGCGGCGTGACGGGGTTTATTGCGTTGTTGTATCAGGAGGACGGGTGATGGCGGGGCTGGTTAGCGCTCGTCCATCAGCGCCGCGGCCGCGACGTCGTGGCGCCGCAATACTTGCGGCCGTCCTCAGCCTGCTGGCTTGCGGCGGAATGATCACGCCTGTCCCGACGGCCGCACAGGAATTGCAATTCCCGCAGCGCCCGCCGCTCGCCGAAAAAATCCAAGATCGCCATAGACCGTGAAAAGTCCGGTCAGAAGCAGATGCTCGTGCAGGCGACCGAGATCAACTACGACTATGCGAATAACCGCGTCGCCGCCGTAGGCAATGTCCAGATCTATTACGGCGACTCCACGCTCGAGGCCGACCGGGTCATTTATGATCAAAAGACCAAGCGCTTGCACGCCGAGGGAAATGTCCGTCTGACCGAACAGGACGGCAAGGTGACCTACGGCGAAATCATGGATTTGTCCGACGACTATCGCGACGGATTTGTCAGATTCCCTGCGGCTCGATGCCCCCGACCAGACCCGCATGGCGGCCGCGCGCGCCGAACGTTCGAGCGGTAACTTCACAGTGCTTCACAACGGTGTCTACACCGCCTGCCAGCCTTGCAAGGACGATCCGCGAAAGCCGCCGCTTTGGCAGGTCAAAGCCGCGCGTATCATTCACGACCAGGGCGAGAAGATGATGTACTTCGAGGACGCGCGCCTCGAATTTTTCGGCACGCCACTTGCCTGGCTACCGTACTTTTCCGCGCCGGATCCGACCGTCAAGCGCAAGACCGGCGTATTAACGCCGGTGATTTCATCGAGCTCGGTCTATGGCGCCGCGCTCGATGTGCCCTACTATTGGGCATTGGCGCCCGATTATGACGCCACCTTCGCGCCAATGATCACGACCAAACAGGGCCCGCTGCTGGAAGGTGAATTCCGCCAGCGCCTGATCAACGGCGCCTATTCGATCCGCGCCGCGGGTATACGCCAGCTCGATAAGGATTATTTCATACGCAGCGACGGGAGACGACGCCGGGATACCGCGATTTCCGCGGCAGCCTGGAAAGCTCAGGCATGTTCGCACTCAACAAAAATTGGGTGGTGGGGCTGGGACGGCACGCTGCTCTCCGACCGCACCTTCCTGCAGGACTACAACCCGCGTCTGTCGCGGTACCGTACTTACGATCCATTCCAAAACCCGGCAAGCGAAGCCGTCTCCCAGCTCTACCTCGCAGGCAAAGGCAATCGCAGCTATTTCGACGCGCGCACCGATCTATTACCTCGGCTTCTCGGAAGCAGACTGCGCAAAGCCAGATCCCGATCATCCATCCGGTCGTCGATTACAACTACGTCTTCGATCATCCGATTCTGGGTGGCGAGCTTGGCTACAGGATCAACTTCACCAGTCTGACCCGCAACGAGGCCGACTTCAACCCGATCACGCAAAGCGCGCTCAATGACGGCACCTGCACGCAAACCGCCAATCCCGCGATCAAAACATACGGCGAGCTGTCTGCTTCGCGGCGTCGCCGGGCGCTGTACAGCCGTTTTTCCGCCGAGGCGCAATGGCGGCGCAGCATTACCGATCAGTTCGGACAGGTCTTTACTCCCTTCGCTTCGGTCCGCGCCGATGCGGCATCAATGCAGATCAATAACGATCCGGGCGTATCCAACTTACATTGAAACCGGCAATAACAATCTAGTGCGCGGCATGCCGACGATCGGACTTCGAGTACCGATATCCCTTTATCAGCGTCGCAGTCATGGGGCACCCAAACAATAGAACCAATCGCGCAATGATCGCCCGACCAAACGAGACCCAGATTGGAAAGTGTCCGAACGAGGATGCGCAAAGCCTGGTATTTGACGACAGCAACCTGTTCCGGGTCGACAAATTCTCCGGCTGGGACCGCGTCGAAGGCGGCGGGCGCGCCAACTATGGCCTGCAATACACCGCGCAGTTCAACCAGGCCGGATTCGTCAACGCGCTGTTTGGTCAATCATACAGTCTGTTCGGCCAAAATTCGTTCGCTCTCGCGAGTGCGACAAATACGGGCCTCAACAGCGGTCTCGATACGACCGAATTCCGACTACGTGGCGAGGGTGGCATACCAGCCAAACAGTACGTACGCGTTTATTTCGCGCTTCCGATTCGCCAATGACCGGTTCACTACGCAGCGACTCGAGTTGGAAACCCGCGCAAATTTCGACCGCTGGTCCGGCAGCTTGCTCTACGGCGACTACGCTGCGCAGCCGCTAT
The DNA here is from genome assembly GCA_963815055.1 of uncultured Alphaproteobacteria bacterium. Classification (GTDB taxonomy): domain Bacteria; phylum Pseudomonadota; class Alphaproteobacteria; order Rhizobiales; family Xanthobacteraceae; genus Pseudolabrys. Next base: position 850,124 of record CAWFEU010000003.1, read on the forward strand.
TGGGCATCCTCGATCGCCAACAAGGCGTACTGGGAACAGGGCAGGTCAAGCTTGACGCAAATTGGGTGTTACTGGGCGCCGCACGTTACGACATTAACGCCGGCAAGTTCGATCAAACCCGCGTCGGAGTGGGCTATGTCGACGATTGCCTCATTCTCGGCCTGAACTACATTACGAACTATACCTATAGTGGGAACGTCGCCGCCAACCATACGATTATGCTGCAACTGAGCTTGCGCACGTTGGGTGGCACGTCGGTAAGCCAGGGCGTTGGGCGGTCGTCGCAATAGTCGGACCACCACCGTGCCTGAGACAATGGACACTACGATGCCGGGAACTAGCGTTGAAATGTCGTCGATGGTTGGCGGGCGTTGCTGTTGTCTTCGCTTTCGCTTTTGCCGCGCCGTCAATCGCGCAGGCGCAAGTCGTTGTAATCGCGAATGGTTCGCCGATTACCGAATTCGATATCCAGCAGCGCACAAAGCTCATGACTGTTTCCACCCACAAGCCGCCAACGCGCCAGGAAATCATCAACGACCTGATCGACGACCGGCTCAAAATCAGTCGTGCCAAAGTTTATGGGCTGGAGGTTGGTGACACCGAGGTCAACAGTGCCTTCGAGGGCATGGCGACCCGCCAGCACATCACGCCGGACCAATTCAGCCAGGTCCTTGAGCGCGCCGGGGTATCTCCGAATACGGTGAAGGCGCGCATCCGCGCCGAACTGACCTGGCAGCAGCTCATCCGCGGCAAATACAGCTCCTCACTTCAGGTCGGCGACAGCGACATCGCCAGTGCGCTTAAGGACCGCAATGAAAGCGAAACCGCTGCGGTGGGCTACGTTTACACCCTCTACCCGGTTATGATCGTCGTCCCGCGCGGATCGAACGAAGCCACGATGGCAGCCAAGCGCAGCGAGGCCGAAAACTTGCGCGGCCGCTTCGTCTCATGCAACGAGGGCCTTGCAATGGCGCGCGGCTTACGTGACGTCGCCGTGCGCGAACCGGTTACGCGCAGTTCTGCCGACCTGTCACCCCAGCTGCGAGATCTGCTTGGCAACATGCAGGTTGGCCGTTTGACAACGCCCGAAGTGACAGCGCAGGGGCTTCAAATGTTTGCGGTCTGCAACAAGAAAGAAAGCACAACTGAATCCCCGCTCAAGCGCGAACTGCGGGAGCAGATTTTCACCAAACGTTTCGAGTCCGAATCCAAGAAGTATCTGGACGAAATCCGAAAATCGGCAATGATCGAATACAAGAACAAACAATGAGCGAGCCCGCCGTCCTTCCGCTCGCCCTGACACTGGGCGAACCTGCGGGAATCGGCCCCGATCTGACAATCCATCTCTGGCGCCGCCGCGCCGAACTCCGACTGCCGCCATTTTATCTCATAGGCCAGCCGGAATTCATCAAACGCCGCGCGCACCAGCTCGGCGTCGATATTACAGTAAGCATCGTCGCGCCGTCGCAAGCCATCGAATGCTTTCAGCGCGCGCTGCCGATCGTGCCGCTCGATATCGGCCATCACCGCGACGCCCGGCAAGCCTGACGCGTCGAGTGCCCCGCGGCCATCGCCTCTATCCGCCGCGCGGTAGCCGATGTGCTGGCAGGGCGTGCCGCGGCGATCGTGACAAACCCGGTGGCAAAGAACGTGCTTTATCGCTCCGGCTTTGCCGAACCTGGCCATACCGAATTCCTGGCCAAGCTGGCGCAAGAGGCCACCGGCATTGCCACGCGTCCGGTCATGATGCTTTGGTCTCCCGAACTCGCCGTCGTGCCGGTGACCATCCATCTGCCGCTCAAGGACGTCGCGACACAGCTCACTTCCGAATTGATAACGGATACGGGACGGATTGCCGCGCGTGACCTGACCCGGCGCTTTGGAATATCGCGGCCCCGCCTTGCAATTGCAGGCCTCAACCCACACGCTGGCGAAGAAGGTGCGCTTGGCGCCGAGGATCTGGCGATCGTAGCTCCAGCCGTGAAGCGCCTGCAGGACGAAGGCATCGATGCGGTGGGGCCGATGCCGGCCGACACCATGTTTCATGCGCGGGCGCGAGCGACCTATGATGTCGCGCTGTGCATGTATCATGACCAGGCACTGATCCCGATCAAGACACTGGCTTTCGATCACGCCGTGAACGTGACGCTGGGCCTGCCATTCGTGCGCACATCGCCGGACCACGGCACGGCGTTCGATATCGCCGGCAAAGGCACGGCCGACCCCTCAAGCCTGATCGCAGCCCTCACACTTGCTGCACGCCTTTCGGCGACCGCACCGGCACTCGTGCCCGCGAAATAGATGGCGCAGATCGATGACTTGCCGCCGCTACGCGACGTCATCCGCCGCCATGGCCTCACGCCCAAAAAATCCCTCGGCCAGAATTTTCTGTTCGACCTCAATTTGACCGCGCGCATCGCGCGCGCAGCAGAGCCGCTCGAGAATATCACAGTCGTTGAAATCGGACCCGGGTCCGGGCGGCCTCACGCGCGCATTGCTTGCGCTCGGCGCCCGCCGCGTTATCGCTATCGAACGAGATCAGCGCGCGATAGCCGCCCTGGAGGAAATCGCCGGGCGTTACCCGGGCCGGCTCGATATTGTGGCGGGCGACGCGCTTGCCGTCGATCCGATTGAGCAACTCGGTCCGGAACGGGCCCGCGATCGTGGCAAACCTGCCTTACAACATCGCGACTGCTCTGCTCGTGGGCTGGCTCACGGTCGATCCATGGCCGCCCTGGTATGATTCACTGCTACTGATGTTCCAGCGTGAGGTCGCGGAACGCATTGTCGCCGCGCCGGGCGGCAAATCCTACGGACGGTTGTCGGTGCTTGCGGGATGGCGAACGGAAGCCAGGATCCTGTTCGATGTGGCGCCCTCCGCCTTCGTACCGCCGCCCAAGGTGACGTCATCCGTCGTGCGGCTGACGCCGCGGCCAGTGCCGCTCGCCTGCGACTCGGCTGCATTGCAGCGTGTGACCGAGGCCGCCTTTGGCCAGCGTCGCAAAATGCTGCGGCAAAGCCTGAAAACACTCGGAGTCGATACCGCCGCTTTGCTCGCCGAAGCGGGCATCGAGCCGACCGCGCGCGCCGAGGAGATTCCGGTCGATGGATTTCGTCGCTCTGGCGCGTACTTTCGTCTGGCCAGCAGAAAAACCGGGTGTGATAGGTTGCACGCAATGAAAATGCAGCGCCAATCATTGACTGCCTACGGCGCGCCGTTGTGCGAGACGGTGATCGACGCGCCTCGCCCGCAAGGCAGCGAGGTCCTGGTGCGGATTGCGCGATGCGGCGTCTGCCATTCCGATCTGCATATGCAGGACGGATTTTTCAAACTGGGCGACGGCAAGACGCTCGACGTCCGCGCGGGCCGCACTTTGCCCTTTACGCTCGGCCACGAAATTGCCGGCGTGATTGAAGGATGTGGGACCGGATGCCGACGCCAGAGCCGGCGCGCAAGTCGCGGTTTATCCCTGGATCGGTTGCGGACAATGCGCCGCCTGCAAGGCGGGTGATGAAAATATCTGCACTGCGCCGCGGCATCTCGGCACCACAGTTGACGGCGGCTTTGCAACCCATGTGCTGGTTCCGCATCCGCGCTATCTGATCGACTACGCGCCGCTCTCGCCGTCTTATGCTGGCGCACTCATGTGCTCGGGGCTGACTGCCTATGCCGCGCTCAGACGCTGTCAGATCGTGCGGCGCGCGCACCACTTCTGTTGGTCGGGCTTGGCGGCGTCGGGCTGATGGGTCTGGCGCTCGCGCGAGCCATGTATGGCGAGGCGCCGTTCGTGGCCGATATCGATGCCAAAAAACGCGAAGCGGCGCTTGCAGCCGGAGCGCGCGAGGCCTTTCGATCCCGTCCGACCCGAATGCCCGCAAGGCGTTGTTGAAAGCCAGTGGCGGCATTTACGCCGCCTGCGACTTCGCAGGCTCCGACGCGTCGTTGAACTTCGCGACCGGCGTGTTGCCAAAGGCGGCAAAGTCGTCGTCACCGGACTGATCGGCGGTGGCTATTCGACCGCAGTCGCCATGTTTCCGCTCAAGGCGATGACAATTGAAGGCGCGATGACCGGAACGCTGGCGGAAGCGCGCGGATTGGTGGACCTGGTGCGAGCCAAAAAAATTGCACCGCCGCCAATCGCCGAGCGGCCGCTCGACCAAGCGTCAAGGACGCTCGATGATTTACGTGCCGGGAAAAATTGTGGGCCGGGTCGTATTGACGGCCTAGAGCTTTGCCTGAAGTCCGCGAACAAAGTCAGAGAGGCCAATCTTGCCGGTCACGCTTGACGCGCTCGGCAGCGAGGATCGCGAGCGACGTCAGCGAAGGTATGATCGAGATCATGATTGATCACGACATAGTCATATTCCTGCCAGTGGCTCATCTCGTCGGCGGCTTTCGCCATGCGCCGATGAATTGTCTCGTAGTCGTCCTGCGCGCGCTTGTGCAGCCGACGCTCGAGTTCAGGAATTGACGGCGGCAGAACGAAGATACTGACGAGATCACTTGGGCGCTTTGTCGCGTAGTTGCTGCGTGCCCTGCCAGTCCACATCGAACAAAACATCACGCCCGGCGGCAAGCGCATCCATCACCGGCTTTTTTCGGCGTGCCGTAGTAATTGTCAAATACCTCTGCCCATTCCAGCAACTCGTTTTTCTCGGCCATCGCATCGAATTGCTCTGCGATCGACGAAATGATAGTCGCGGCCATCCTTTTCGCCGGGGCGCATCTTGCGCGTCGTCACCGACACCGACAGCGCGACACCCTTGTCCTCCGTCGAGCAATTTGCGGGTCAGCGTGGTCTTGCCGGCGCCGGAAGGCGACGACAGGACCAGCATCATGCCGCGCCTTGTCACGGCGGTGTCCGGTTGCCGCTTATGCGCCATCTCGCATCACTCCAGATTTTGCACCTGCTCGCGGAATTGTTCGACCACGCTCTTGAGCTCAAGGCCTATATTGGTCAGCTCCACGTCGTTCGATTTGGCGGTCAGCGTATTCGATTCGCGATGCAGTTCCTGCGCCAGAAAATCGAGTTTGCGGCCGATTGAGCCGCCGTCGGCGAGCAGTTTTTTGGCCTGTGCCACGTGCGAGGCAAGCCGATCGAGTTCTTCGCGGATATCGGCTTTGGTGGCGAGCATGATCGCCTCCTGGTGCAGCCGGTCAGAATCGAAGCGTTCGGAGGCCGACAGCAGCGTCGCCACCTGATCTGCCAGCCGTGCCTTGATCGCTTCCGGCTTGCGGCCCGGGCGCAGCCTCTGCGCGCGCGGCAAGCGCCGCAATCTCGTCGAGCTTGGCCGACAGCAGACGGCCAAGCGTAGCGCCCTCCGCACAGCGCATGGCGATCAACGCTGCCAGCGCCTGTTCGAAGCCCGCAACGATTGCGCTTTCACCGGCGCGATGAGCATCCTCGCGCTCATCTTCATCGGTGATTTCGATCACGCCTTTCAATGAAAGAATCCCGTCGAGACTCGGTGGCGCAGCGTCAATTTTTCCGGCAAGGCCTTTCAGAGTTGAAAGGACAGCGTCGAGCACCGGCTCGTTGACCTTCACCGTTGGCAGTACGCCTTTGCGCTCGACGGCAAGATTGGCATAGACGGTCCCACGCGAAAGCTTTTCGGTGGCGCGGGTGCGCGCCGGCACCTCGATCGCGTCCCAGCCCTGGGGAAGGCGAAAGCGCAAGTCGAGACCTTTCGCATTCACCGATTTGATTTCCCAGCTCCAGGCGTAAGCATCGGCGACGCCGTGGCTGCGAGCAAATCCGGTCATGCTCGACAGAGCCATGGAATTGATCTCGTGTTGCTGTGCTTGTCCGAAAGTGCGGCGACCTTAGCCGCGAGAACGTAACGTCACAAGTCTCGGACCTCGTTTAGGGTTTGGCGCCGCTCGGGTGCGCCATTTTGACCGCCGATGGCGGGCACGGCCGGCGCAGGCGGCGAACCGTTGCTGTGCTCGATGCCGCGCAGGCGCGCAACGTTCTTCTGGTGCTCAGCGTAGTTGTCCGAAAATACATGGCCGCCTGTCCCGTCGGCAACGAAGTAGAGTTCCTTGGTGCGCGCCGGATTGGCGGCGGCCTCCAGCGACGCGCGGCCAGGATTAGCGATCGGACCGGGCGGCAGACCATCAATCACGTAGGTATTGTACGGCGTCGGCTGTTCAATCTCGCTCTTGAGGATCGGCCGGCCGAGCGACCCCTTGCCGCCAGTCAGCCCGTAGATGATCGTCGGGTCCGACTGCAGCCGCATCTTGCCCTTGAGCCGGTTGACGAATACGGCAGCGACCCGGGTGCGTTCATCCGGCCGACCGGTCTCTTTTTCGATGATCGAGGCCAGTGTGACCAGTTGCTCTGGAGTTTTAACCGGTAAGTCGGCCATCCGGTGTTCCCAGACCTCCTGCAACACGTGGCGGTGTGACTGCTGCATGCGCTGGATAATCTGCTCGCGCGTCATGCCGCGCGTAAATTTGTAGGTCTCCGGCAGCAGGGTACCCTCGCGCGGAATTTCCTTGATCTGGCCGGCAAGCGCATCGTTCTCCAAAAGCCGCGCGACAATCTGTTCCGACGTTAAGCCCTCGGGCACGGTGAAGGCTGTGCTGCACGACCTTGTTTTCGACGATGGTGTCGACGACATCGGCAAGGCTCGCGCGCTTGGTGAACTGGTATTCGCCGGATTTAAGGTCGCCGCGAGCCTTGAGCACAATCACGCCGCCCATGAAGACATATGGTTGATCGATCACACCCTCGCGCTGCAACAGATCGGCTATGTCGCGGATGCCGAGGCCGCGCGGAATATTCACCACTTTGTCCTCGGCCAGCGGACCGGGCGCCTCGAAGCGCTGCTTTCCGAAGAACAGTGCGGCACCAACCGCGATCGAAACTACGACCAGCAGCGTGAAGATGGCATTTCCAACTACAACGAGCGGATGTCGCACGCGCCGCGAACGCCGATTCGGAATCGGCACCCGCTCCGGTTCGAGCGCCACACGCGGGCTGCGCGGCACTGGCGGCTTGCCGGCCGGCGGAGCGTTGGCGTCACTGCCCGGCGGTAGAATGGAATTCACTAAAGTTCGCTCCCGCTGTCTGTATCGGCCACTCGGCCTGTTTTGCTCATCGTCCCGCCGCGCGGGAGAAACATCAACCGCTTGCGCAAGTTAGAAAAAATTATGGCGAAAGCTTGGGGGATCGCCGCCGTAAACTCCTAGGCCGCGTATCGACGGAAGATCAACGAGGCATTGGTTCCGCCGAAACCGAATGAATTGGACAGCGCGGTGTCGACATCACGCTTGCGTGCCTGGTGGGGGACCAGGTCAATCGGCGTTTCGACCGAGGGATTGTCGAGATTAATGGTCGGCGGAACAACCCCGTCACGAATCGCCAGGATCGAGAATATGGCCTCGATTGCGCCCGCCGCGCCGAGCAAATGTCCGACGCAAGATTTTGTCGATGACATGGAAATATGGCCGGCGGCATTGCCAACAAGCTTTTGCACCGCGCCGAGCTCGATTTCGTCGCCAAGCGGCGTCGATGTGCCATGCGCATTGATGTAGTCGATATCACCAGCCGTTATTCCGGCGCGGCGAATGGCTGCGTTCATGCAGCGCAGCGCGCCATCCCCGTCCGGCGCCGGCGCTGTAATGTGATAAGCGTCGCCCGACATACCGTAACCGATCACTTCGGCATAGATCTTGGCGCCGCGCGCCTTTGCGTGCTCAATCGTCTCCAAAACCACGACGCCGGCGCCCTCGCCCATCACAAAACCATCGCGGTCTTTATCGTACGGACGGGAAGCGCGTGTCGGATCGTCATTAAAATTGGTCGAGAGCGCACGCAGCGCAGCGAAGCCTGCAAGCGAAATGCGATTGACCGGCAACTCGGCTCCGCCGGCCACCATCACTTCTGCGTCGCCCAACGCAACCAGCCGCGCCGCGTCGCCGATTGCATGCGCGCCGGTCGAACATGCGGTGACAACCGCGTGGTTCGGCCCCTTCAGCCCGTGCGCGATGGACACAAAGCCCGAGGCGAGATTGATGATGCGGCCCGGAATGAAGAACGGCGACACACGGCGCGGGCCCTTTTCATGCAGCGCCATCGCGGTTTCGGCAATTCCCTCAATGCCACCGATACCGGAGCCGATAAGCACGCCGGTGCTGGTCTGCTCGTCATAACTTTTCGGATGCCACCCTGCATCATCGAGAGCCTGACGCGCAGCGCACATGGCATAGACGATGAACTGGTCGACTTTGCGTTGCTCCTTCGGCTCCATCCACTGGTCGGGATTGTAGGTGCCATTCGAACCGTCGCCGCGCGGGATTACGCACGCGATCTGGCAGGAAATATCGGACACATCGAATGTATCGATCTTCTTGGCGCCGCTATCGCCCTGGAGCAGTCGTGCCCAGGTCGGTTCAACACCGCAGCCAAGCGGCGTGAGCATTCCCAATCCGGTGACGACGACACGTCTCATGGCCGGCTCCGAGCGAATTTACTCGCACACGCAGTCAGGCCCGCACAAACTGCGTAAACGTGTCTGCCGCCGTACTGCGCACAGCTCATTGGCCAATGACTAGCGAAGCGAGAGCAGCAGCGTATGGCGCGTGCTCAGCTTTTTGCGTTCTTTTCGAGAAACTTGACCGCGTCGCCCACGGTCAGGATGGTTTCGGCGGCATCGTCAGGGATTTCGCAGCCGAATTCCTCTTCGAAAGCCATCACGAGCTCGACGGTGTCCAGGCTATCGGCGCCAAGATCGTCAATGAAGCTTGCCTGATCGGTCACCTTGTCGGGCTCTACGCCAAGGTGTTCCACGACGATCTTTTTCACCCGCTCGCCAATGTCACTCATCGTTCCAACCTCGTGCTTTTTAAATTGGGCTGCGATCCAAATTCTAGATCGCAACCATCGCGGTATGGCCTCGTCGTGGTTGACGGTGATGAGACGATCCCCAATCGCGGAACATCGCTTTTGACGTCAGCTATTGGCCGCCCCAGCCGGGCCGAAGCTCGGTTACCATACTTCAAATACGTTGACTAGCGTGTGGAGGCGGGGCGAGCAAGCCCTGAAAACCCTGCATTTCTACCTCCTGTTTGCACGCGATCCGTCCCGAAAACCGGCGGCCAGTTTTCAGGACCATGCGCTAGATCATGGCCATCCCGCCATTGACGTGGATGGTTTGTCCGTTAACGTAAGCGGCCTCATTCGACGCCAGGTAGACCGCGGCAGCCGCGACATCCTCGGGTGTGCCGAGCTTTGCGGCGGGGATGCGCGCGAGAATTGTCTCCCGCTGCTTTTCGTTGAGTTTGTCGGTCATGGCCGAAGCGATAAGGCCGGGCGCAATACAGTTGGCCGTAATATTGCGCTTGGCATATTCGGCAGCCACCGACTTGATCATGCCGACCATGCCTGCCTTGGAGGCGGTGTAGTTGCCTTGTCCGGGATTGCCGGTAAAGCCAACCACCGAGGAAATGCCGATCACGCGACCCCAGCGGCGACGCATCATGCGCGAGACGGCAGCGCGCGCGAGGCGAAACGTCGCGGTCAGATTAACCGCAATCACCTTGTCCCAGTCCTCATCGCGCAACTGTACGAACAGATTGTCCCGATTGAGACCGGCATTCGCGACCAAAATATCGAGCTTCTCCATTTTTTCTTCCGCAGCCGGCACCAGCGCCTCAACGGCATCTTTGTCGGCAAGATCGCAGGGCACGACGTGCACGCGGCTGCCAAGAGCGGCCGCCACCAAATCGAGAGCATCCTTGCGGGTCCCCGAGATTGCGACGGTTGCGCCCTGCGCGTGCAGCGCGCGTGCGATCGCCCCACCAATCGCACCGCTCGCCCCCGTCACGAGCGCGGTCTTGCCGTTCAGGTCGAACATCATGAGTTCCTCCCCGCCTTGAAGGCGGCGATATCTTCAGGACTGCCGATCGCGCTGACCGAAGCACCTTCCGCCAGCCGCTTGATGAGCCCGCTCAAAACTTTGCCGGCGCCCACCTCATAAAACTTCGTGACGCCCGCCCCTGCCATAAATTCAACCGACTCGCGCCAGCGCACTGTACCAGTGACTTGCGCGACCAGCGCCCGCACAATTTCAGCTGGCTCGCTGATCGGCTTGGCCAATACGTTGGCGACCACCGGCACGGCCGGCCGCTGCACTGATACCTTCGCCAGCGCCTCGGCCATGACATCGGCTGCGGGCTGCATCAATGCACAATGGAATGGCGCAGACACCGGCAAAAGCATTGCACGTTTTGCACCTTTCGTTTTGGCGATCTCGACGGCACGCTCGACGGCCGATTTGTTGCCGGAGACAACCACCTGCCCGGCGCCGTTATCATTGGCGGCCTGGCAAACTTCACCTTGCGCGGCTTCAGCCGCAACTGCAGACGCCGCATCGAATTCGAGACCGATCAACGCGGCCATCGCGCCGACACCGACCGGAACTGCCTTTTGCATGGCTTGTCCCGCGCGTACGCAGGAGCCGCGCTGCGTCGGCCACCGTGAAAGCACCGGCCGCCGCCAGCGCCGAGTATTCTCCGAGCGAATGACCGGCGACGAATTGCGCTTCGCGGGCAAGATCAAGCCCTGCCTCAGCTTGCAGCACGCGCATGGCCGCAAGTGAAACGGCCATCAATGCCGGCTGCGCATTTTCAGTCAGCGTCAGTGTATCGGCCGGCCCTTCGAAGATCGTGGTGCTGAGCTTTCCGCCAAGGGCGGAATCCACTTCCTCGAACACCTGCCGTGCGGCGGCGAAATTTGCCGCCAACGTCTTGCCCATTCCAACCGTCTGACTGCCCTGCCCCGGAAAAACGAACGCAACCGCCATGTCTTTCCCGCTAATTTTAAGTCCCACACCGAAATCGGGCCGAAAGACACCCCGCTATCGCATCTGTCAAGTTTCGCCGCTGCCAGTAACCTGGCGAAAACGGCTCTCCGTTGTATGGTTAGTGCTGAACCTTTCACGGACCAGACAATGAGCACTTTGGTCACCGAGGACGATATCGCGCGCGCGCGCAGCGATCCGGCGTTCCGTCAGCAATTTCTTGCGCAAAACCTCGACCGATTGCTCGAGGCGCTCGAAATGATGCGACGCGCAAGCAATCAGGATGCCGATACCGCCCGTCTGATCAAAGAAGGCGCCGATCTTGCGGTCAAACTCGCGGATCGCCTGCAAGGCAGCGGTCCAGGCCCGCAGGGCGCCTGAACTAAAGGCGCGGCTACGCCAAAGCCCTCGTTTTGCCTTGCATTTCCGCAAAAAGCCCCTATAAACCGCGCGTTCCGTCGATCCTGGTTGGGAGCTGAACGGACGGCCGGATGTTCATGGGGTTCCTCGTGGATATCCGGTAGGGCCGATGTGCCCGGCGTCCCGTGCTTCCGCCTTCTGAGCATTCGAGCCTTTCCCGAAGGGCTCGAGGGGCTAGGCGCCAGGATCACGGCCATGGGAAGGCTAACAAGGGAAAGGCATTTCATGCCGTTGTACGAACACGTCTACCTCGCGCGCCAGGACCTGAGCGCGCAGCAGGTCGAGGAATTGACCACGCAGCTGTCCGGGGTGATCGGGCAGCTGGGCGGCAAGGTCACCAAGAATGAATACTGGGGCATGAAGTCCCTCACCTATCGCATTCGCAAAAACCGCAAGGCGCACATGACGCTGCTCAACGTTGATGCGCCGCCGGCTGCGCTCAACGAGATCGAGCGTCAGGAACGCCTCAACGAAGACGTGCTGCGCTACCTGACCATCCGCGTCGAAGCGCTCGAGGAAGGTCCTTCGGCGATGATGCGCAAATCGGATCGGGACCGCGATGATCGCGGCGATCGTGGCGATCGGGGAGATCGTGGCGGCCGTCGGCCGCGCCGCGACGAAGGCGGCGATGATGGCGACGTTGCCGATGTCGTCGCAGCGGTGGAGGAATAGGCCATGGCATTCGGTTCACAAGCCGGTGGCGCCCGCCGTCCGTTCTTCCGCCGTCGCAAGACCTGTCCTTTCTCCGGCGCCAATGCGCCGAAGATCGACTACAAGGACGTCAAGCTTTTGCAGCGTTACGTGTCGGAGCGCGGCAAGATCGTGCCAAGCCGCATCACTGCGGTGTCCGCGAAGAAGCAACGCGAGCTCGCACAGGCGATCAAACGTGCGAGGTTTCTGGGGTTGCTGCCTTACGTGATCCAGTAGTTCAACAACGAGGCTTCCGGAGCCATCCGGGAGCCGATGGTTGGGGCGGGTACTCATTCCGTCTCTAACCGCTCAATGAGGAGCGGGACAGCTTGTGATGATAAAGTTCGTAGTCATTGGGATCGGTGCCGGCGTCGCGGCAGCTTTGCTGTTTGCTTCGGTGACGTCGGGCATATGGCTGTCCATTCCCCTCTTTTATCTCGCCCCGCTGCCGATCATGATCGCCGGCCTTGGCTGGAGCCATTGGGCTGCGCTCATCGCCTCACTGACCGGCGCGCTCACCTTGGGTGCAGTCTTCGGCGTCGTTTTCCTGTTTGCATTTCTTGCCGGTGCCGGCGTTCCCGCCTGGTGGCTCGGCTACCTCGCAATGCTCGCGCGCCCTGTCCCGGCCAACGGCGCCCGATGGCCAGCAAGCAGCCGCGCTCGAATGGTATCCGCCCGGGCGTCTGGTGATCTGGGCCGCGCTTCTCGCCACGCTGGTGGTGATCGTCGCCATTCCCAATTTCGGAACGGACGCCGAAAGCTTTCGTGCCGGGTTGCGCGGCGCGCTCAATGCACGTCTTGCGCGCAGAGATCGCCACGCCGGCCGATGACGCCTTCGGGTATGCCGGCGAGAGCTGACCGGCTGATTGAGTTTCTGGTGAGCGCCATACCATTGGCGGCGGCCGTTCTTGCGACCATCACCAATCTTTTCAACCTTTGGCTCGCCGCACGCATTGTTAAAGTTTTCCGGCCGGCTGGCGCGGCCTTGGCCGCAGCTTTCGGACCTGCGGTTTCCGCCTCTGCTGACGGCGGCCCTCGCCCTCGCCGTCGCGTTCAGTTTCGTCGACGGAATACTTGGCATCGTGGCCGGTATCGCGTCGGCAGCCCTGCTGCTGGCCTATGGCGTACTCGGCTTTGCAGTGCTGCATGCTATTACGCAAGGCCTGCAAATTCGTCCCTTCTTGCTTGGCCTTGCCTATGCGGCCGTATTTCTCATCGGCTGGCCGATACTGGCGGTCTGCTTGCTCGGACTGATCGATGCCGCTTTTGATCTGCGCGGACGCGTCGCACGCAAAAGTGGGCCGCCCGCCCTTTCGTGAAATCAACTCAACCACAATCGAAGACCAGATCGAGGAGTTAAGACAATGGAAGTGATCCTGTTAGAGCGCATCGGCAAGCTTGGCCAGATGGGCGAAATCGTGCGGGTGAAGGACGGCTTCGCTCGAAATTTCCTGCTGCCGCGTGGCAAGGCATTGCGCGCGACCGCCGACAACAAAAAACGTTTCGAGGGGATGAAGGCTGGGCTGGAGGCCAAGAATCTCGAATTGAAGGGCGAAGCGGGCAAGCTTGCAGGCACAGCTCGATGGCAAGACCTATGTCGTCTTGCGGCAAGCAAGCGAGACCGGACAATTGTTCGGATCGGTGTCGACCCGCGATATCGCCAGCCTGCTCAAGACCGGTGGTGCCGATGTTGGCCGTTCGCAAATCGTGCTCAATGCACCGATCAAGACGATCGGTCAGTACAAAGTGCCGCTGGCCCTTCATTCGGAAGTCGAAGTTTCGATCACCGTGACGGTCGCCCGCAGTCAAGATGAAGCAGCGCGCATTGCCCGCGGTGAAGATGTCACCGTGCGCCGGAGCGAGGCGGAGGAGGAAGCCGCTGCGGCGGCTGCCGGCGCGGAGGCAATGTTCGAACCAGAGGCGAAAGTGCTCAAGGACCGCGAGCAGGCCGAAGGTGATGCGTCCGCGCAGGCCGGTAACGCTGAATCCGCCGAACCGGCGCCGAAGGCCGAAAAAGGCAAAAAGAAAAAGCCGGCCGAATAAACCAAAGAGTAAATCGCCTCCGGCTGCCAGTCTGATTTCTCGGATTTATCGCTCTCTGCCGGTTTTGTTTCACCGGCGGAGGGCGGACTTGGTTTCGTTTCACCGGATTTTGGCTCCGGCGCTAACAATGTCAGCGGGTCTTCCATCAGAAGGCCTTGGCTTCGGCAGGTTTTGACTCGGACGTTTTGGGTTCCGCGCCGGTTTCTGGCTTTCTTTCCGTCCCCTTCGGCTCGGTTACCTTGGCCCCCGATTTCTTCTTATCGTCGGGTTTAGACTTTTCATCGCGCTTGCCATCACCTTTGGCGGCGCGCTTTGCGCGCGCCGGGGCGGCGGGGCCGGTGTCCATCGATTTCAGATAGGCGGCTATCGCGCCGGCCGATTCCTTGCTCGCGGTGTAATGTTCACGCAGGAAACTATCGAGGCCGAGGATGCCGCCAGCCTTGGCCAGACCCTGCGGCGATTTGTGGCAAATCGCGCAATTCGACGGCGAATAGCTGGGCGGGACTTTTGCCCTGATCCAGATTTTCCTGCGCACCGGCCACGCCGGCAATGCATAGCATCGCCATACTGATCGCCGCCCGGATGCCGCAACGTAGCACTGTCATAGTCCGCCAACCCTTCCGCCCCACACCTTGCCCAACCAGGCCCAACAAAGCAGCGTCTTGATAGCGCATAATTCCCAATTTGTGACCCGTGACCCGACGAATGGCCACGCTGCGCTATTGCGGGATTGATGACGCGTCGGAACTTTGATTATATGCCTAGGTCTGAAACATAATTGCGCCCTCTGCGTTGATAGGGCGGCAAGGGGAATCCATAGCCAGTAGCGCATTGTCCCATGAGTAATGGAGGCGGCCGATGGATCGGTTGCTTCGGTTTCTGCTTAAGACATTTATCCGGCGGGGCACATTCAGAGTTACGACCTCGCGCGGGACAGTTTTCACCTTCGGCGATGGGACCGGCCGCCCGGTTTCGGTTCGTTTTACCTCACGAAGCGCCGAATGGGGTATTCTCCTCGATCCCGAACTTAAGTTCGGCGAATCCTACATGAACGGCACGTTTGTGGTCGAGGAAGGCTCGATCGCCGATGTGCTCGCCATTGCTCTCGGTCAAAAATCCGAAGTCCCTTACTGGGCACGACCACAAGCGCTGTTGCGTTACGTGCGCCGCCGGCTGAGTCAGTTCAATCCGCGCCCGCGAGCGCGCCGGAACGTCGCCCATCACTATGATCTCGATGGCCGACTCTACTCTTTGTTCCTGGACGCCGACCGGCAATACAGCTGCGCATATTTCGAGAGCCCCGATCAGTCACTCGACGATGCCCAGCTTGCGAAGAAGCGGCACCTGGCCGCCAAGCTGAGGCTCGAACAGAACAATCGCGCACAGAATTTGCACCTGCTCGACATCGGATGCGGCTGGGGCGGGCTCGGCCTCTATCTCGCCGAAATTGGCGGCGCCGACGTCACCGGCATCACTCTGTCCCAAGAGCAACATGCGATCGCCAATGAACGCGCCGCCGAAAAAGGACTCAGCGAGCACGCCCGCTTCTGGCTGGAAGACTATCGCGACGTCACTGGGCCGTTCGATCGCATCGTCTCGGTCGGAATGTTCGAGCATGTCGGAGTTAATCACTACGACACCTTCTTCCAGAAGAGCGCCCAACTGCTCGCCGACGAAGGCGTGATGGTGTTGCATTCGATCGGCCGCTCGGAAGGGCCCGGCGCCACCAATCCCTGGATCGCGAAATATATTTTCCCCGGCGGCTACATCCCTGCCCTTTCGGAAGTCCTGCAGAGAATTGAGAAGGCCGGCCTGCTCGTCACCGATATCGAAATTCTACGGTTGCACTATGCCGAGACCCTCAGGCATTGGCGCGAGCGTTTCCTTGCACACCGCGAGGAAGCCGAGCGCATTTACGACCAGCGCTTCGTACGGATGTGGGAATTTTATCTCGCCGCCTCGGAGATGTCGTTCCGCGAGCAGAACATGATGGTGATGCAGATCCAGCTCACCAAGCGGCAGGGCGTCATGCCGATCACGCGCGACTATATTACCGACGAGGAGCGGCGCTTTGCCGTCGCCGAGGCTGCCCGGCGCCCGCAAGCTACGCCTGGCCGGCGAATAGTCGGCGAGTCTGTTCGCGCGCGCACGATCAGGGTCAAGAAGAAACCGGTCTTTACCCACCGCTCATTGCGTCATGTGATACATTGTGAATTGCGTGCGATAAGCGTTGCGCGACAGCCGCTTCCCAACAACCCTCGTGCTATGCCACAATTTCCGGGTAAGCACCAACATCCATGGCCCTCGCTGATTCGACAGCCCGCAAGCAGGTCGAAGAACCTGCCCCGCTCTACCGTTCCGCTCCGCACAACATCGAGGCGGAACAGGCGCTGTTGGGTGCTATCCTCGTCAATAACGAGGCCTTCTACCGGGTTTCGGATTTCCTCAATCCCGAGCATTTTTTCGAGCCGATTCACCAGAAGGTTTATCAGCTTGCGCGCGATTTGATCCGCGCCGGCAAGCTGGCCACGCCAATCACGCTCAAGACGTTTCTCGATGCCAATGTCGATATAGGCGGGCTCACGGTCAGCCAGTATCTCGCCCGGCTTGCCGCCGAAGCGACCACGATCATCAATGCCGAAGATTACGGTCATACGGTCTATGACCTATCGATCCGCCGTGCGCTAATCCAGGTCGGCGAGGACATGGTCAATGTCGCTTTTGACGCGCCGGTCGATTTTTCCCCGCGCAACCAGATCGAGGACGCCGAACGCCGGCTTTACGAATTAGCCGAGACGGGTCGCTACGACGGTGGCTTCCAGCGCTTTCGCCCAGGCGCTTACGACCGCGATCGATATGGCGGCGCACGCTTTCCAGCGCGACGGTAAGCTATCCGGAATTGCCACCGGCCTCGACGATCTCGACCGCATGATGGGCGGATTGCAGCAGTCCGACCTAATTATCCTCGCCGGGCGCCCAGGCATGGGCAAAACCGCCCTCGCCACCAATATCGCTTACAATATAGCCAAGGCATGGCGCGGTGAGGTCAAGCCGGATGGTCACACCGTCACCGTCAATGGCGGTATTGTCGGCTTCTTCTCGCTGGAAATGTCGGCCGAACAACTCGCCACCCGCATCATTGCCGAGCAGACCGGAATTCCGTCCAACCAGATCCGGCGTGGCGGTATCAGCGAGAGCGACTTCGAAAAGATCAAGGACTACTCGATCGAACTGCAGCACATCCCGCTCTATGTGGATGAGACCGGCGGCCTCTCGGTGGCACAGCTCGCCGCCCGCGCCCGCAGGCTCAAACGCCAGCGCGGTCTCGATCTGCTGGTGATCGACTATCTGCAATTGTTGCAAGGCTCGACCCGCCGCAGCCAGGAAAACCGCGTTCAGGAAATCACGGAAATCACCACCAAGCTCAAGGCGTTGGCCAAAGAGCTCAACGTTCCGATCCTGGCCCTCTCCCAATTGTCGCGTCAGGTGGAAAGCCGCGACGACAAGCGGCCACAGCTCTCGGACTTGCGAGAATCCGGCTCGATCGAACAGGACGCCGACGTCGTGCTGTTCGTCTATCGCGAGGAATACTACCACCAGATGCGCAAGCCGCTGGAATCCAACCGCGAAAAGTTTGCCGAATGGCTCGCCGAGGCCGACAAAGTGCATGGCAAGGCGGAAGTCATCATTGGCAAGCAGCGCCACGGCCCGACCGGAACCGTGGAAATGCAGTTCGACGCCGCAGTCACGCGCTTCTCTTCGCTGGCGCGCGAAAACCACCTGCCCGAGCGCACATAAGCAGGCCAAACGGTGTGCATGGACTGCCGGCGCCCGGGCGGCTAAACCCACACGTCATGTCCGAAACCGCGTTACAGCCTGATCTGCATCCAGAGGCCACGCCGGCGGGGCCCGCGACCGAGACCGGCCCTTCTGCGGCCGAGGCCGGTGGAATTCTGACCATCAACCTGCCTGCCATCGAAGCCAATTGGAAAGAACTTGGCCGTCGCGCCATGCCTTCCGAATGCGCGGCGGTGATCAAAGCCGACGGTTACGGCTGCGGTCTCGAACCGGTTGCCCGTACGCTCGCTAGCGCGGGCTGCAAGACATTCTTCGTCGCCGATCTTGGCGAAGCCCGTCGCGTCCGCAGCGTCGCGCAGGATCCGGCGATCTACGTGCTCAACGGCCTGCTGCCCGGCACGGCATGCGCCTACGCCGACATCAATGCGCGACCTGTGATCGGAAGCCTCGTCGAACTCGCGGAGTGGGACGCATTCTGCGCCACCAACCAGTGGCATGGTGGAGCCGCCTTGCACGTCGACACTGGCATGAACCGTCTCGGCATATCAGCCGATGAGGCCGCGGCGCTGGCGCCGCGCATTCGCGCGGAAAATCACGGCATTACCCTGCTGATGAGCCATCTGGTTTGTGCCGAGCTGCCTGAGCATCCGCTCAACGAAAAGCAGATCCAGCTCTTCCGCGATGTACGCCTGCTTTACCGCGGCATTCCCGGCTCGCTGGCGAATTCATCGGGCATCTTCCTCGGCAGCGGTGCCCATTGCGACGTCGTGCGCCCGGGCGCCGCGCTTTTCGGCGTCAATCCAACGCCCGGCCGTAGCAACCCGATGCGCGCGGTCGTCGAATTGCACGCACACATCGTCCAGGTGCGCACCGTGCCGAAGGGCGAAACCATCGGCTACAACGCGACCTGGACCGCCAAACACGCAACCCGCGTTGCTGTCGTTACCGCCGGCTATGCCGACGGCTATCCGCGGGCGGCCAGCGCCACGGACGCCGCGCCGGGCGCCGAGGCAATCGTTGCCGGAACGCGCTGCCCGCTCGCCGGACGCGTCTCGATGGATCTGCTGGCGATCGACATTACCGCTCTCCCTGACCACACGGTCCGCCGCGGCGATCTGGTGACGCTCATTGGCGGCGGTATTGGCGTCGACGACCTGGCGGCGGCTGCCGGGACCATCGGCTACGAGGTGCTCACGAGCCTCGGCAACCGCTATCACCGGATCTACCGGGCGGGCTGACCAGGATCGGCGGCCAATCTCCTGAAAATTAGCGACTTTTTAAAAAATGTTCTTGTATTGTTCTTTTGGGCGATCTAGCGTCCAGACGCAACTTTTCAGGCGATTCCGTAATGTCCAGGCGAAGCTTGACCTTCATTTGCCAGAACTGCGGCGCCGCCTTCAGCCGCTGGCAGGGCAAATGCGAGGCTTGCGGCGAATGGAACACGCTGAGCGAGGAAGGTGCCGAGCGGCCTGCCGGTCCGGGCCGTAAGCCCGGCAAAGGCCGTCTATTTGTCCTCGAGCCGCTGGCCGGCGACGCGCATGACGCTCCCCGTTTGCCCTCCGGCATCGCCGAATTCGACCGCGTCACGGGCGGCGGCTTTGTGCGCGGCTCCGTCCTGCTGGTGGGCGGCGATCCCGGTATCGGCAAATCGACCCTCCTCATTCAGGCCACCGCGGCGTTGGCCCGCGCCGGCCATCGCACGGTCTACATCTCGGGTGAAGAAGCGGTGGCACAGGTTCGTCTGCGCGCCGAGCGGTTGGGCTTGCGCGACAGCGCCGTCGAGCTCGCGGCGGAAACCTCTGTCGAGGACATCATCGCCACGCTGTCGGAAGGCAAGACGCCGCGGCTGATCGTTATCGATTCAATCCAGACCATGTGGACTGACATGGTTGAATCCGCACCGGGCACGGTGACCCAGGTGCGCGGCAGCGCCCAGGCGCTGATCCGCTTTGCCAAAGAAATCCGGCGCCGCGATCATTCTGGTTGGCCATGTCACCAAAGACGGGCAGATCGCCGGGCCGCGCGTTGTCGAACATATGGTCGATGCCGTGCTCTCCTTTGAGGGCGAAGGTTCGCACCAGTTCCGCATCCTGCGCGCCGTCAAAAACCGCTTCGGCCCGACCGATGAAATCGGCGTGTTCGAGATGACCGGCTCGGGCTTGCGCGAAATCGCCAACCCGTCCGAACTGTTTTTATCCGAACGTGATCTTGGTCAGCCCGGCACCGCGGTTTTTGCCGGCATCGAAGGTACACGGCCATTGCTCGTTGAAATTCAGGCGTTGGTTGCGCCGACCTCGCTGGGCACACCAAGACGAGCCGTCGTCGGCTGGGACCCAAGCCGTCTGTCGATGGTGCTGGCGGTGCTGGAAGCGCACTGCGGCGTGCGGCTCGGCGGTCACGATGTTTACCTTAATGTGGCGGGCGGCATGCGTATTCAGGAGCCCGCGGGCGATCTCGCCGCGGCGGCCGCGCTGGTGTCGTCGCTTGCCAATGCGCCATTGCCGGCCGACGCGGTCTACTTCGGCGAGGTGTCGCTTTCCGGCGCCGTTCGGCCTGTCGCGCAGAGCGCATCCCGCCTCAAGGAGGCCGCCAAGCTCGGCTTTGCGCGCGCGGTAGTGCCGGAAACCGCGCGTGCGGAGACGGCCGAGCCAGGACTTAAGGTTACCGACGTCGGAAGCCTCGCCAGCCTGGTGGCCGACATCGCCGCACACGGAAAAGCGGGCAAGTTTGCCAAAAGTGGTGGACAAGACCCGTGACGGCAAGGTGACCTGCCGCTATATACGGGGCGCGTCAAAACCGCCTTCCGCGGCCTCATCGAGCGCACGGCCAATAGCGCAGAAATGGGCTTAAAATTAAGCACTTAAGGTCGACATTGCCGCGCTGGTCCGAAGCCGCTATGGCTGGCCCGGAATCGCCGCGCCGGCCAGCCGCCACGCGCACCATGGACCGCCGAAACCTGCGGAGTGCATGAGCCCCGATGCCGATCACGTTGCTCGACATCATCCTGCTAGCGGTCATGCTGATTTCCGGGCTGCTCGCCCTGATACGAGGCTTCATGCGCGAGATCCTGTCGATCGGCGCATGGGGCGTCGCCGCCGTTGTCACGCTCTATTCGTACAGCCGCGTGCTGCCCATGGCGAAGCAGTACTTCAACAGCGACATGGTCGCTGCGGGCGTCTCGGCGGGCGGCATATTTCTCGGCACACTGCTCATCGTGTCGATCATCACAGCGCGCGTCTCCGATATGGTGCTCGACAGCCGCGTTGGCGCACTTGATCGCACGCTCGGCTTCCTGTTCGGGCTGGGTCGCGGCTTGATTATTGTCGTTGTCGCCTTCCTGTTCTTTGCATGGCTGGTACCCGATCGCAGCCAGCCGGAATGGGTGCGCAGCGCCAAGTCCAAAGTTGTCCTGCAAAATACCGGGCAATGGTTGATGTCGATGTTGCCGGATGACCCCGAAAGCACCATCTTGAAGAGGTTGAAGAAGCCGAAACCGGAAGATCAGGACACGCCGGATTCGGGCCCGGACCAACGTTCAGAATTGCCATTGACGCAACCCAAGGCCAGCGGAACACGATAGCCAATGCATAAACATCCTCAGGATCTCGTGCCGACGGCCGACGTGGAGTTCGATCCAGACGCCGACCGACTGCGCGAGGAATGCGGAGTGTTTGGCATTTTCGGCCACCCGGATGCGGCCGCAATCACGGCGCTCGGCCTGCATGCGCTCCAGCACCGCGGTCAGGAAGCCGCCGGTATCGTCTCCTTTGACGGCAAGCGCTTTCATTCCGAGCGCCGCCTCGGACTCGTCGGCGATGCCTTTGCACGTCGCGAGGTGATCGACCGCCTGCCCGGCACGTCTGCCATCGGTCACGTGCGCTATTCGACCACCGGCGAAACCATTCTTCGCAACGTGCAGCCGCTGTTCGCCGAACTCGAAGGCGGCGGCTTCGCCATCGGCCACAACGGCAATCTCACGAACGGCATCAAGCTTCGGCGCGATCTCGTGCACGAGGGCGCCATGATGCAATCGACCACCGACACAGAGGTGATCCTCCATCTGGTCGCGCGCGCGCGCCGCAACCGTTTTGTCGACCGTTTCATCGAGGGGCTGCGTCAACTTGAGGGCGCCTACGCATTCGTCGGCCTGACCAACAAAAAACTTGTCGGCGCACGCGATCCGCTCGGCATCCGCCCGCTTGTGATCGGCAAACTCGACGGCTGTCCAATCCTTGCATCCGAGACCTGCGCTCTCGATATCATCGGCGCGCAATATGTGCGCGACGTGGAAAACGGCGAGGTCGTCATCTTTGATGAAGACGGCGCACAATCGCATAAGCCGTTCCCGCCAATGCCGGCACGGCCCTGCATCTTCGAATACATCTATTTCTCCCGGCCTGACTCCATCGTCGGCGGCCGTCACGTTTACGACGTGCGCAAAACCATGGGCGCGGAACTGGCGCGCGAGGCGCCGGCCAACGCCGACGTCATCGTGCCGGTGCCAGATTCCGGCGTGCCGGCAGCGATCGGATTTCGCGCAGGAGGCCGGCGTTCCCTACGAACTTGGCATCATCCGCAACCACTATGTCGGCCGCACCTTCATCCAGCCGACGCAACAAATCCGCGACCAGGGCGTGCGGCTCAAGCATTCCGCCAACCGCGCCGTGGTCGCCGGCAAACGCATTGTGCTGGTGGATGATTCAATCGTGCGCGGCACGACATCGCGCAAGATCGTGCAGATGATGCGCGATGCCGGCGCCAAGGAAGTGCATTTCCGCATCGCCTCGCCGCCGATTACCCATCCAGATTATTACGGGATCGACACGCCCGAGCGCGACAAGCTGCTGGCCGCGACCCACGATCTCGAGGGCATGCGCAAATTTATCGGCGCCGACTCCCTGGCCTTCCTGTCGGTCGATGGCATCTACCGCGCCATGGGCTTGCCCGGCCGCGATCCGGCGCGGCCGCAATTCACCGATCATTGCTTCACTGGCGACTATCCGACCGCGCTCACGGATCTCGGCGCACAAGAGGCGAGCCCGCGGCAATTGTCGTTGCTGGCGGAAGCCATCTGAATTCAAATTAGCGTCATGGCCGGGCTTGTCCCGGCCATCCACGTCTTTTAAAGCCTCCAGAGAAAGAATGACGTGAATGCCCGGCGCATAGGCGAGCAAAGCGACTCCGTACTTCGAGCGGCTATGGCCGGGCATGACAAGTGAATGGACAATTTTTCCAAACCCCTCGCCGATCGTGTTGCGCTTGGTCACCGGCGCCTCGCGCGGCATTGGCGCCGCCCTGGCGCTCGCACTGGCGCAGGCCGGCGCACACGTCGTCGCCGTTGCGCGCACCGTCGGCGGGCTCGAGGAACTCGACGACAAGATCAAGGCCGCTGGCGGCTCGGCCACGCTGGTGCCGCTGGACGTCAAGGACAGCGACGGCATTGCGCGGCTGGCGCTTGCGCTCAACGAGCGCTACCAGCGGCTCGACGTGCTGGTCGGCAATGCCGGCATCCTCGGCCCGCTGTCGCCGCTTTCCCACATCGAGCCGAAGGATTGGGACAATCTGATCGCGGTCAATATCACCGCCAACTGGCAGCTCATCCGTTGCATGGACGCATTGCTGCAGCGGTCTACGGCCGGGCGCGCCGTGTTCCTCACGTCCGGCGTTGCGCACGTGGGACGGGCTTATTGGGGCCCTTACGCTGCCTCGAAAGCTGCGCTGGAGGCGCTCGTTCGCACATATGCGGCGGAATGCGCCACGACGTCGGTGCGCGCCAATCTGTTCGCGCCTGGTCCAACCCGAACCCGCATGTACACCGGCGCCTTCCCCGGCATCGATCCACTGACACTGCCGACGCCTGAGGAGGTCGCCAAGGCAATCGTGCCGCTTTGCCTGGCTGAATGTACCGAGACCGGGAAAATCTATAATTTCCGCGAGAAAAAATTTTGGATTTCCGGGCGCCTGCGTGACTGGCGTCATTCCGCTTGACCCGGCAAATGCCGCCCCACAATTTTCAATCTGACCATCGTCGCGCTACTTCTGGATTCCCGGTTAAGCGGGGTGCATCGGAATGGGGGTTAGTGTTTTCGCTTCGCCCGCCCTTTGAATGGGTTATCCTTCTCGCGTAGCGCGAGCCGGATCGGCGTGCCTGGCAAGTCAAAAGTCTCTCGCAGCGAATTCAGCAAATATCGCTTGTAGGCATCGGGAACCGCATCAGCGCGCGTGCAAAACACGACAAAGCTCGGTGGCCGACTTTTAGCCTGCGTAATGTAGTTGAGCCGCAGCGATCGACCCGATACCGCCGGCGGCGGATGCGCGCTGGTGGCGTGTTCAAACCAGCGATTGAGCGCGCTGGTGGGGATGCGCTTGTTCCACACCTCGTAAGCATCCACGATTGCCTGCATCAACCGTTCAAGACCCTCGCCGGTAAGCCCCGAGACCGCCACAAGCGGCACGCCCTTGAGCTGGGTGAGCTTTTCGTCCGCTTGCGCGCGCAGCTTGCCGATCGCGCCAGCCGTTTTTTCTTTCAAATCCCATTTGTTGACCGCGATAACGATGGCACGGCCCTCTTGCTCGACTAGATCGGCAATGCGCTGATCCTGCTCCTCGAATGCGTTGTCTACATCGAGCAGCACCACGACGACTTCAGCGAAACGCACCGCGTTGAGCGCATCGGCGACCGAGAGCTTTTCCAATTTCTCCTCGACGCGCGAGCGGCGGCGGATCCCCGCTGTGTCGTAAAGCCTGAACTTGCGATCATGCCAACCGTATTCGACTGCAATGGCATCACGCGTAATGCCGGCTTCCGGACCCGTGAGCAGCCTGTCCTCACCAATCAGCCGATTGATCAACGTGGACTTGCCGGCATTGGGACGGCCGACAATGGCCACGCGGATCGGGCGCGCCTCGATCCGGCAGGTCTTGCGTCACTTGCTGCGCGGTTCGTTCCGGCAGTGCAGCGCGCAATGCGTCGTAGAGATCGGATAGACCCTCGTTGTGTTCCGCCGAAATCGGCACCGGTTCGCCGAGGCCAAGCGCATAGGCGTCCAGCCGTCCCGCTTCGCCGGCCGTGCCTTCGCTTTTGTTTGCGACCAGTACGATCGGCTTGCCGGATTTGCGCGCAATGTCGGCAAAGGCGTGGTCAGCCGGAATTGCCCCGGCGCGCGCGTCGATCATGAAGAAAATGGCGTCGGCCTGATCGATGGCGGCCTCAGTCTGCGCGCGCATCCGGCCGGACAGGCTTTCAGGCGCCAACTCCTCGAATCCGGCCGTGTCGATCACGGTGAATTCTATGTCGCCGAGCCGGCCCTCGCCTTCCCGGCGATCGCGCGTGACGCCGGGCCGGTCATCAACCAAAGCCAGACGGCGGCCCACCAGTCGGTTGAACAAGGTCGATTTGCCAACGTTGGGCCGGCCGACAATGGCAATCGTGAAGTTCATCAGCTGTCATTGCCGGGCTGAGCCCGGCAATCCATCAAGAGAAATTCAAAGATGTGTTTGCCAGATGGATGCGCGGGTCATAGGCGGGCGAAAGGACGCCGTCCTCTCGGACGTCTATACCCGCGCATGACACGTCCTGTCAGCGCGCAACAGTGCTGGGCGGCGACGATGGCCAGGGGCTGCCGGCATTGCTCTGACCCTGCGGCCTGCCCCGGCCAGGGCGCTTGGGCCTGCTGCGGCGCCGGCTGCTGGGTCTGCTGTGGCCATGGGGCCGGTTGCTGTTGTGCGGCGCTTTGTGGCGCGCCCTGCGTCGGCGGCTGCGAAACGGTCCGCGGCTTCGGCTTGCGCTTCGGTTTTGGCCGGGGCTCGGGTTCGACCACGGCCGTTTTCTTACCCGGCTCCGCCGCGGCAGCCGCCGGGCTGCCCGGTTCGGCTGCCGGCGTCTGCGCGACATCCGGTGGCGGCTGATTGCCCTTCATATATTCCGGCGGAATGCCCTGAGTCACGCCCGGTACGCCTTCGGGGAACAACTCCCTGCGCTCACCCGGAAGCTTTTTCTTCTCACTGAGCCCGAAGACGTCAAGTTTGTCGGGGTCGAAATTCGAGCACGCCGTCAGCGTCGAAGCAAAGGCTGCGAACGCGGCCAGCAGAACAACACGGTGCATCGCTCGCATTTCTCGATCCTCAGCTCTTGCTGTCGGCGGCGATCAGCCCCGACAAAACTTCCGCGCGCGCGCGCGTGCCCGCCGGCGTTTCAACATCAGTCGCAATCATGTCGAGATACCGTCGCGCTGCGGCGAGGTCATGGTTGCGCCATGCGGACAGCGCCAGAAGTTCGCGCGCGGTGTGGCGGAAACTGCGCGAGGGTTCTGCGAGAGGAGCAAGCCGCCGCTGCATTTCAGCCAGTGACGTTGTATCGACCAGAAGCATGCCCGCGCGCACGGCAGCGAGATCCTGCCAGGTCGCCTCAATCGATGCGTCCGCTGAAAGTTCATCATAAGCTTTTATCGCGTCGGCCGGCTTTACTTGCGCCAGCGCGCCGGCAACGCGCATGCGCGCGAGCACGCGGTAGCCCGACGGTGCATCGGCCGCCACTTTTGCGAAAGCCATTTCCGCCTCAGCGTACTTGCCCTGCTCGTTCAAGGTCGCTGCCGCTTCAAACGCAGCACCCGCCGCCGCGGCCTTCTTGGCCACCCAATATTCGTAGCCGCGCCAGCCGGACACGCCGGCGACGATCAATATGGCAAGCGCGATCAGATAGATGCTGTAGCGATCCCACAGCTTTTTGAGCTGTTCGCGCCGGACTTCCTCATCTACTTCGTGAAAAATATCGGCCACAAATGGCTCCAGACCCGCCCATTGGCCCACCCCGGGCCGAATTGCGCCGTAACCTAACGATGTGGCGTGCCTAAGGCAAAGCCAAAGCCCGCAATCGTTAATATTTCAGGGCCTTAGCCCTTTTTGCTCTTCATTGGATAGACGTGATCGTCACCTGGGAAAGCGCGCGAGCGCACTTCGGCGGCATAGCTGGCGATGGCTTTTTCAATGCCGGGGCCGAGTTCGCCATAGCGCTTCACAAATTTCGGCACACGCGGCGACAGGCCGAGCATATCCTCAAGCACGAGAATTTGCCCGTCACAGGCAGCGCTTGCTCCAATCCCGATGGTGGGAATTGGAACCGCAGCGGTGAGCTTGCGCGCGAGCGGTTCCGCTACCGCCTCGATAACGACCGAAAAGGCTCCCGCCTGGGACACTGCAATCGTGTCGTCCTCGATGCGCGCCCAATCACTCTCGTCGCGTCCTTGCGCTTTAAAAGATCCGATTGTGTTGATCGCCTGCGGCGTTAATCCGACATGCGCCATGACCGGCACGCCACGTTCGGCAAGAAAGCGAATGGTTTCGGCCATGCGCTTACCGCCTTCGACTTTGATCGCACCGCTACCGGTTTCCTTCAACACACGCGCTGCATTCATGAAGGCCTGCTCTTTCGAAGCCTCGTAAGACCCGAATGGCATATCGACGACCACCAGCGCGCGCTTGGAACCGCGCATCACGGCATGTCCCTGCAAGATCATCATCTCGAGCGTGACCGGCACGGTCGTCTCGAGCCCGTGCATCACCATGCCGAGGGAGTCGCCGACGAGAATGACATCGCAATGCTTGTCGACAATGCGCGCAGTATGCGCGTGATAGGACGTCAGGCAGACGATCGGCTCACCGCCCTTGCGCGCGTGTATATCTGGGGCGGTCAGCCGCCGAATTTCGTCCTGGATCGACATCGTTATCGTCCGAACACCGGTACACCGATCACCACGGGGTGGAAGGCGTAACCAAGCGCGAGATAGACCACGACACCGAGTGCAATAACCAGGACATCATTGAACCAACCCGCGGGCGCGCTCTTCGGCCCCAGATCGCCGCGCCGTTTGGCGGCAATACGGGCATAAACGCCCCAGGCAAGGAACCCGCCAAACAGCAGGATCGACCCGAGATCGCCATTCGACAGAAGATGGGCCAAGGCCCAGGTCTTGATGCCGGCGAGCATCGGATGTTTCAGACGAGTTTTGATATGACTTGGGATAAAGGCGGCAACGGCGAAAATCACCGCAAACAACATCAAGCCAACAGTAATGTGTCGCATGAAAGCGGGCGGCGACCACACCTGTATCAATCCATGCGAACGGTACTGACCGTATCCCCAGACGATCAATGCGAGGCCGGCGAGAGATACCAGCCCGAACAGCACACGATACGCATGCAGACCCAACCGCGCGATGACATCGGCGCGCGCGTCGCGGAACGACACGAATACGTGCGTCGCAAGAAAAACGGCCAAGCCGAGAACGAGAATACCTAAGCCCATGTTACACTCGCTCCATTCTGTCGCCGCAGTAGAGGATAGCGGCAATCAATGCAAGCCGCGTCCTAGGTTGGAGCATAGCCCGGATGGACCTCACCACGACAAACCGATTACTCAAATGCGCCATTGTGGCGCATTCGCTGCTGCTGGGAGCGGCTACACCTGCATTAGCGCAGACTTGGCCTGCGAAAACAGTCCGGATCGTGGTCCCCTTCGGGCCCGGGATCGACGCCGGATATCGTGGCGCGCCTGATTGCCGACCGGCTGCAACAGAAATATCCAGCCAGTGCATTTGTCATCGAGAACAAGCCCGGTGCCAGCGGCAATATCGGGACCGACGCCGTCGCAAAGGCCGCGCCTGATGGCTCGACTCTCGGCGTCAGCATCGGAGGCCCGCTCGCCATCAACACCTTGCTGTTTGCGAACCTGCCGTACGACCCTCGCAAGGACATCGCGCCCGTCGCCCAGCTGGTCACCCAGCCGAGCGTGCTCGCAGTCAATCCGGACCTTGGAGTCAATACTGTCGCCGAACTGGTCGCTCTGTTGAAGAAAAATCCGGGCAAGTACAATTTTGCGTCGATCGGCAATCGGCTCGCTGTCACAGCTTGCGATGGAGGCCATCGCCATCAAGGCTGGCGCCAAACTCGTGCACGTGCCCTATACAAGTTCGCCGCAAGCCATCACGGCTGTAATCCGCAATGATACCCAAATAACTTGTCTTCCAGCGATATCGGTCGTGCCGCAGGCCGCGGCCGGCAAAGTGAAAATTCTCGCGGTCTCGACCGCCCGGCGCTCGCCCTATTTGCCGGACGTACCGACCTTGAAGGAATCCGGCATCGACGTTGAGGCCGACGCATGGAACGGTCTGATCGCGCCCGGCGCCACGCCAAAGCCGATCATCGACAAAATCAGCAAGGACGTTGCCGAGATCATCATGCAGACCGGGGTGCGGGAAAAACTGGCGGCGCAGCTGATGGAGCCGATTGGTTCGTCTCCGGAGGAACTGCGCGCCCGCATGGACGGCGAGATCGCACGCTGGGCACCGGTGATCAAAGCGGCAAATGTGAAAGTGAACTAGGCCGCCTTGTCCTTCACGTCCTTGATGTCGGTGAATTCGATCCCCGGCGCGCGCTCCCGCGTATAATCGAGAACGAATTGATTGCGCGCCATGAAGACTTTGTCGTTGTCGAGATCTTCCGCGCAACTCGAATAATTCGCCTGCACGAACTCATCCAGCTTCCTGCTGTCCCCGGATGCGATCCAGCGCGCAAGCTGGAACTCCGGCTGTTCGAAGCCGATCTCGAGGCCGTATTCCTCGGCGAGCCGCACTTTCAGAACATCGAGCTGCAACGGTCCGACAACGCCGACCAGCGCAGGCGCCCCGTCAAGCGGACGAAACACTTGCACCACTCCCTCTTCCGCCATCTGCTGCAGTGCTTCTTTCAGCTTCTTGGCCTTCATCGGATCGCCAAGTTTCACGCGCCTGAGAATTTCCGGCGCGAAATTCGGCACACCCAGGAAAGCGATTTCCTCACCTTCGGTCAGGCTGTCGCCGATGCGTAACGTTCCGTGGTTGGGAATCCCGACCACATCGCCGGCATAGGCTTCATCAGCGACTGAGCGATCCTGCGCAAAGAAAAATTGCGGCGCGGACAATGTCATCGGCTTGCCGGTGCGCACCAGCTTCGCCTTCATGCCGCGGCGCAATTTGCCCGAACAGAGACGTGCGAAGGCAATGCGATCGCGATGGTTCGGATCCATGTTGGCCTGGATTTTGAAGACGAAGGCCGTCATGGAGTTTTCGTGGGCATCGACAGTACGCACGTTGGAGACCTGCGCCCGCGGCGCCGGCGCAAATGAAGCCAGCGCATCGAGCAAATCCTTGACGCCAAAATTCTTCAACGCCGAACCGAAGAACACCGGCGTAAGATGGCCCTCGCGGAATGAACCAAAATCAAACGGTTTGCAGGCATCCTTGACGAGCGCCAGCTCCTCGGCAGCCGCCTTGACGTCCAGCATCGCGTTTTTTGCACCGAGCGCGGCAAGATCAAGCGGCTGCCGCTCGACGGTCTTGCCGTCGTCACTGATCAACCGCATCTCGCCGGATGCCAGGTCGTAAGTCCCCGCGAAATCGCGGCCCCGACCGATTGGCCAGGTCATCGGCGCGGTATCGAGCGCCAGGGTCTTTTCGATCTCATCGAGCAATTCGAAAGGATCGCGGCTCTCCCGATCCATTTTGTTGATGAAAGTGACGATGGGAATGTCGCGCAGGCGGCAGACTTCGAAGAGCTTGCGCGTCCGCGCCTCGATACCCTTAGCGGCATCGATGACCATGACTGCAGAATTGACCGCCGTCAGCGTGCGATAAGTGTCTTCGGAGAAGTCTTCGTGACCCGGCGTGTCCAGCAGGTTGAAGACGCGGCCATCGTAATCGAACGTCATCACCGACGTGACGACAGAAATACCGCGCTCCCGCTCGATCGCCATCCAGTCCGACCGCGTCGAACGGCGGTCACGCTTGGCTTTCACCTGGCCGGCGAGATTGATCGCACCGCCAAACAGCAAGAGCTTTTCCGTCAGCGTGGTCTTGCCCGGCATCGGGGTGCGAAATAATCGCAAATGTCCGTCGCCGCTCGACTTCGGCGGCAATTGGCGTGACGGGGATCGAATCGGAGGTATTCAGAGCCCTGTTCATTGTGTGCATGTGGCTGCAAATACCCGCAAAATCAAGCCAATTTACATTGCTCCATGACAATGCGTCACGCCCAAAATCGTTTCCGCGCCATTCACGGCCGGTCCGGCGATCGCGCGAACCTCCGTAACAATACCTAGGAACAATACGGAGCAGATATCGCCGATTTTTCCAGAACCGCACAGGCAAAAATAAATGTTTGGATTTTAACAATGCTCGCGCACGTCCGCAGATTGTCTAACGCGGGCAATCGAACGAGTTACAGATGCTTCGCTTTGTGGTGCGCGCCGTTGTTGCCTTGTTCGTGCTGCTGCCACGCATAGCCGCGGCCGAACCAATCACATTAAGCTGTCGTTCTTCAGCATCAAACCTGTCGATGAGCTATCTCGCCGCGGTGAAGCCATTCGTTGATGCCGTCAATGAAAAGCCGACGTGTTGGCAATGCTGAAGTCCGATTCCCAGCGAACGGTTGTTCTGTCCTTACTCCAGGACTGCAACGTTGCGCGTGGCGGCTTCATGGCCCTCATCGCGGAATGGGAAGCATCGGATGGGTCAATGCTGAAACTGCGAAACTTCACACAGCCGATTGAGGCTCGCAAATGCTCCTGATTATAAAACATTCAGTCCGCGCGTTTCTGGCCGCACGTTCAAAGGCCGTTGTCGTTGCAAGTTGCGTAGCGGTTGCGACGCCGTTGCTTCTGCCGCTCGCGACGGCTGCTGAGCCGGTTACGTTGAAGCTTTCGTTTTTCACATCCGATCGCTCGGTTGCCTACCAAGCCGCGGTGAAACCGTTCGTCGATGCCATCAACGGCGAGGGCGAAGGCCTGCTCAAAATCGACGTCTATCCCAGTGGCGCGCTTGGCAAAGTCCAGAGCGAACTCCCCAAACAGGTCCTTGATGGCACTACCGATATCGCATTCATCGTTCCCGGCCAGAATCCAGAACGATTTCAGGACAACGCAGTCGTCGAATTGCCGGGCCTCTTCCGGGACTCGCGCGAAGCAAGTCTGACCTACACCCGGCTCGTGGCCTTGAATTCGCTGGCCGGTTATCAGGACTATTTCGTCATTGGCGCCTTTGCCACACAGCCTGAGACAATCCACAGCCGCAAGCCGCTCCGTTCGCTTGCCGAGCTCAAGGGCCAAAAGATCCGTGTAAACAATCCAACTGAAGCGATTGCCTTGGCCAAACTGGGCGCTTTCCCTGTGGTGCTCGCTTTCAATGCAACCGCGCCGGCGCTGAGCGGCGGCGCGCTCGATGGCGCGACTGTTCCGGTCACGCAGCTATTTGACGTCGGTATCGGACGTCTGGCTGGCAATCACTATCTTCTCGCCACGAGCGTAGCGCCGCTCGCGCTCGTGATGAACCGCAAGGTCTTCGACCGCTGCCGGACAATGCCAAGGCGCAGATCCGGAAATATAGCGGGGAATGGGCGGCTGAGCGTTTCGCCGAAGCCTATGAAACGACCGGAAAAAAGGTACTCGATGAAATAAGGGCGGATAACCGTCGCACCATCGTTGTCCCGTCGCCGCAAGACCAAGTGACCGCACAGCGCGCTTTCAATTCGATTGCGCAGGAATGGGCGGCCGCGAACGTCCACAATACCGAACTCCTCAAATTGACCGAAACAACCTTGGCCAAAGTGCGGGAGACCGAAGTGTCAAAAGCCCGCGCGGAAGCCCCCAAGGAGTAGCGATGGCATTCCTGTCCGATATTTCATTTCGCCGCGCTATCGGTATCCTGGTCACGGTACTGGCAATTCTGACCGCGGGAACCTGGATCACCATTAAAGTGACCACCGATCATTTGATTGATACCGACGCCACGAGCAACGCGCAAGATTGGGCTAAATTTGTTGCCGCCAATGTTACAGACCTCGAACAGATTGCGAATGGAGAGCAACCATCCAGCTCCAGCCTCGCTTTCTTCGAGGCAACACGTAAAGCCGGACAAGTCTATCGCTACCTGATCTTCAATCGCGACGGCTACTCGCAACTCGTAGCGGACAACGATCACATCGCATTGGTTGATCTTTCCGAATTCAACGCCGAGGCCGCCCGCGCGGGCGAGCGTGGCCAGCCACAAGTCAATATTAAAAACGGCGCCGCCGCCGACCAACCGGCGCATTTCGCAGAAGCTTACGTGCCCGTCATGGTCAACGGTCGGCCAGCCGCTGTCGTTGCAGCATTCGTCAACGAAACGGAACAACGCAGCAATTACTTTTACGATTTCACGGTTGCGGCAATTTTCCTGTGCCTCCTGACTGGAGCCGCCTTCGGCATCCCCGCAGTCGCCTGGTATTCCCGCACATTGGAAAAGCAACAGGCCGATCGCCGCGTTCGTTTTCTTGCGCATCACGACGCCCTGACCGGGCTCGCCAACCGTGCCCGCCTGATCGAGCGGCTTGAACGTGTGATCGCCGTGCTGCCGTCACTTGGCGGCCAAATCGCCGTGCACTTCATTGACATCGACCACTTCAAAGAGGTGAACGATTCTCTAGGGCATGACGGCGGTGACTTTCTTCTCAACACAATCGGCCAGAGGCTGAGTGTGCTGACGCGAATGGATGACCTGGTTGCCCGGCTGGGCGGCGATGAATTCGTTGTCGTTCAGACCGCCGTTGGCAACAAAACAGAAGCCGAGGCATTTGCGGAGCGGATCGCGTCGATTTTGCGCGAGCCCATGTACTTCAAGGAACAAGAGCTCAAAACCAACGTCACTATCGGCGTTGCACTGGGCCTCGCTGACGGAAAAACATCGGAACGCTTGCTCAAGAGCGCAGATCTCGCGCTTTACGCCGGCAAGGCAGCCGGCCGCAATTGCATCCGTTTTTTTACCCCCGATATGGACGAAGCATTGCGGGCCCGCCTAGCGCTCGAAAAACTGTTGCGCGATGCAGTCGCCAACAACCGGTTTGAACTTCACTACCAGCCGATGTACGAAATCAGCGGAAATAAATTAATTGGATTCGAGGCATTGGTTCGATTGCCGGGTCCGGACGGAACGCTTATTCCGCCCACGACATTTATACCGATCGCCGAAGAAATGCGGCTTATCGACCGGATCGGCAAGTGGGTCCTGAGCGAAGCCTGTCAAACCGCGACGACCTGGCCAAACAATCTGACTGTGGCCGTGAACCTTTCACCTGCGGAATTCGAATCCGGCGCTATCGTGGAAAGTGTCGCCACGGCATTGAAGGACTCCGGGCTCGAGGCGCGTCGGCTTGAACTGGAGATCACTGAAACCCTGCTTCTTGGCAACAGTGAACGGACAATGCTCGATCTCCAGAAACTCAAGGCGATGGGAATCTCGATTGTGATGGACGACTTCGGCACAGGATATTCAAGCTTGAGTTATCTTTGGAAGTTTCCGTTCGACAAGATCAAGATTGACCGCAGCTTCATGGAGAGCTTCGAAAAATCCGGCGGAAACGTCGAGACAGTGGTGAAGTCGATCATCGCGCTGGGACGCGAGATGCACATGCGCGTCACGGTCGAAGGCGTCGAAACTCTTAACCAGGTTGACTTCCTCAGCAAGGCCGACGCCGACCAGGTGCAGGGCTTTTATTTCGGTAAGCCGGTCCCGGCCGCCGAGGTCAGCGCTGGCATTTTTGCCGATTTTCGCAAGGCGGCGTCGATGCGATCCCATGCCGCGAAGCGCCAAATCTGGGCAAGGTCGTCAAATCGCTAGAGGTGCGGACACCCGCTAAGAAAACGCTGCCTTGTAGGATTCCGGGGCAAAGCCCACCAGAAGTTTGCCGGCGCCAAATTCAATCACCGGCCGCTTGATCATCGATGGCTGCTTCAACATCAGCGAAATCGCCTTCTTCTCGGTCAGTCCTTCCTTGTCTTTTTCCGGCAGCTTCCTGAAGGTCGTTCCGGCACGATTGAGCAATGCATCCCAGCCCGCTTTCCCTACCCAACGCTCCAGTTTATCGCGTTCAATTCCGCCGGCCTTATAGTCATGGAAGACATAATCGACGCCGCGCTTGTCGAGCCAGGCACGCGCTTTCTTCATCGTGTCGCAATTCTTGATGCCATAAATGACGATCGTCACGGTCACTCCCACTCGATCGTCCCGGGCGGCTTGCTCGTCACGTCATAGACGACGCGATTGACGCCCTTCACCTCATTGATAATCCGGGTCGCGACCGCACCCAGAAATTTCATATCAAACGGATAGAAGTCGGCTGTCATGCCGTCGGTCGATGTCACCGCACGCAAACCCACCACATAATCGTAAGTGCGGCCGTCACCCATGACTCCAACGGTCTTGACCGGCAATAAAACTGCAAAGGCCTGCCAGATGTCGTCGTATTGTCCGCTGCGGCGGATTTCTTCGATATAAATCTCGTCCGCGAGCCGAAGGATGTCGAGTTTATCGCGCGTGATCGCGCCCGGGCAGCGGATCGCCAGACCTGGACCAGGGAACGGATGGCGGCCCACAAATGCCTCCGGCAGGCCGAGCTCGCGTCCGAGCGCCCTCACCTCGTCCTTGAACAGTTCTCGCAACGGCTCGACGAGTTTCATATGCATGCGTTCGGGCAAGCCGCCAACATTGTGGTGCGATTTGATGGTCACCGAAGGGCCGCCGGTAAACGACACACTCTCGATCACATCCGGATAAAGCGTGCCCTGTGCAAGGAATTCAGCGCCGCCGACTTTCTTTGCCTCCGCTTCAAATACGTCAATGAACAATTTGCCGATGGTCTTTCGCTTCTGTTCGGGGTCTTCGATGCCAGCGAGGGAGTTCAGGAATGTTTCGGAAGCATCTACGTGCACCAGCGGTATATTGTAGCTATCGCGGAACATGGCTACGACCTTTTGCGCTTCCGCGAGCCGCATAAGACCGTGGTCGACAAGCACGCAGGTCAATTGATCGCCAACCGCCTCATGGATCAGCACCGCAGCTACCGCTGAATCGACGCCGCCAGACAATCCGCAGATCACCCGGCTTTTGCCGACTTGGTTGCGGATTTTCTCAATTGCTTCATCTTTGAAGGCGCGCATCGTCCAGTCACCGGTGAGACCGGCGATCTTGCGCACAAAATTGCGCAACAGCGCGGCGCCGTGCGGCGTATGCATCACCTCAAGATGAAATTGAGTGGCGTAGAATTTGCGCTTGTCATCGCCGATGATTGCGATCGGCGCGTTGGGGGATGTCCCGAGGACTTTGAACCCCTGCGGCAGCGCGGTGACACGGTCGCCGTGGCTCATCCACACCGGATATTTCTCGCCCTTGTACCAGACGCCCTCGAACAACGGCGTATCTTCCGTCACCGTCACCTCGGCCCGGCCAAATTCGCGATGGTGTCCGCCTTCAACCTTGCCCCCGAGCTGGGCCGCCATCGCCTGTTCGCCGTAACAGATGCCGAGCACCGGCACACCGGCGTCATAGATCGCCTTGGGCGCAAGCGGCGCAGCCTTGTCGAGCACCGAAGCGGGACCGCCCGACAGGATTACCGCCTTCGGCTTCATCTCGTGGAAAGCAGCTTCGGCCTTCTGATAAGGGACAATTTCGCAGTAGACCTTTTCCTCCCGCACCCGGCGCGCAATGAGCTGGGTGACTTGGGAACCGAAATCGACGATCAGAATTTTTTCGTGCATGGCCGGCGACGTGTCCCCGAACGTGTCCGGAATCGGGTGTGCAAAGGCCGTTCGGGGCCGCTTTTTGCGGGCTTTGCGCCGCCGGGTCAAGCCTTTAGGCGTTCGCAGTAACGCAATGTTAGCGCCGAACGTGCTTAGAAAACTCTCCCCATCCGGCTTGTTCACAGCTGGAAGCGTGGGAGCCGCCCATGGTCTTCGAAACCGAACGCATGAGACTGCCTGTAGCGGCCAGCGGGCGCGCCACTCGCCGCGCTGCGCTATTTCGTGAGAGCGTCGCCGATACCGCCGAACGTTGGGCCCTCGGTTTTGCCTGGGCCATGAGCCCCAGGCGGATCCGCGGCGTGCCGAACCTTCTGCGTCTGTGCTTCGACGAGTTCCTCGCACCGGACTACGCGCTCCCTGACCCTCAAAGTGCCGCTGACGAGCCGCCCGGGCTGGCCGGGATCGTCCACGATCTGAGTTTGCCGACACTTCTGGCTGCGTATCGACGCGGGCTATATCCGTTCGCGCATGTCGCACCGCTGAAGTGGTGGTCGCCACCGAAGCGGTCGGTTTTGTATTTTAGTGAGCTCCACATTGCCAAACGGCTCCGCCGGCAAATGCGGAACGACAAGTACACTGTGACTTTCGACCAAGCCTTCGATGACGTTATCGTTGCTTGCGCCGGTCATCGCCAGGATCGCTGGCACCTGACATGGATCACGCCGCGAATCATGCGTGCTTATGCTGAGTTGTTTGATGCAGGCTATGCGCATTCCTTCGAAGTCTGGAATGAACGCGGCGATCTTGCCGGTGGCGGCTATGGGGTTGCGGTCGGCAGCGCTTTTGTCACTGAATCGCAGTTCTCGCGCGAGGCGAACACCTCAAAGATCGGCTTTACTGTGCTCAATCGGCATCTCGCGCATTGGGGCTTTGCGTTCAATGACGGCAAGCTAATGACGCCGACCTGCCACGACATGGGATTCCGTGAAATTTCGCGCAGCAACTACCTCGACCAGCTCGCGCAAGCAACGCGCCGGCCCGAAAAGGCCGGCCGCTGGCAAGCGGAAGCAGACACGTTAACGGTCGCCGATTGGCAACCAGCCTGATTGGCTATTGCCGCCCGTTTTCGACCACCGAACCCAGCAGCGGAATTTCCGAAATCCATTTTCGCACGCGCGACTGGCCGTGCTCGTCGGGCTTGCCGGCATCGACCTTTTCCGCGGCGGGCATAGAGTCCGGGATCGCCCCTGGCGGCACAGGGTGATCGACGTCAGCCTGTTGTGCCGGTGGGGGCGGCGCAATTGAAATGGGAGCCGGTAGAGCGGGTGCTATAGGCGGCGGCGTCATGACTGCCGCCGACGAAGCCGCCGCGGGCGCTGGCAAAGCAGCCTCGTGAGGCATTGGCTTTGCGGCCGGCTCGGTTGCGGTTGGGACCTTGGCGGGCTCGGGTGTGCGCATCTCTTGCTTATGCGTTACGAGCGCCTGACGGACCGCATCGAGCCATTGTGCATCCGACACGGCCGGTTCACGACGCACGGGCTCAACTTCACCGGTTGCGACACTTGCCGCCGGCGGTTTTACAACCGTTTGGGCGCGCGGCTCGACCTTGCGAGCCGCCTCTCTGGACGGCGTTTCGACGTGCTGCATCTTGGGTGCAGTTGGCGCGGTCGCGACGGCGGCTGCGTGCGATGTCTTCTCGTCGTTGAGCAACGTCTTGAATGCGGCCGTCGCGTCGGGATCGACCGACCCGCAGGTCTTTTCAAACGCCTCAACGTCGCGTCGGACAAGAATACGTCGGGTCGCCGCATCTACGCTCTTGTCGAGCATCGCGACAATGCCGCTTCGCAAATTCTGGCAGGTCGTCTCGGGGGAGAAATTAGCGCGGTAGAACGAATAAGCGCTGGCGATGCCGATCGGAACGGCCAAAAGCGAACCCACCATCTGGATAACGGTCACAAACCGGGCAAGCTTCGATGCTCTTGCAGCCGGGTAGACGCTTGGATTGACCGGCCCCGGGTCGTGCGGATCCGCGTGAAAGGGCGGCTCGCGCCTAGCCACCAGCATTGGAAATACCCCAAATCAAAGACTTCCCGGGTTCCACAGACACGCGATCATCGCGGGTAAATTTGGCCCGGATTGGGGCGCAATAGAGGAATTCCGTTTGCACTTTATTACCAAGGGCCGATCAGCGGGTTTACCGGTCCTGCCTGAGGACCGAGACGAAAAATCCGTCCGTGTCGGTCGTGCGCGGAGTCATCAAGATACCCTCCGCGGACAGGGTTGCCGCCTTGCCAAACATGAAGGCACGCTCCCCAAGCGCCTGCGTTACCTGGGCCGGCGGCTGCACTGAAAAGCCCGGATGCCGGGAAAGAAATCCCCGAACTTGGACGCCATTCTCATCGTCCAGCACCGAGCAGGTGACGTATCCGATGCGCCCGCCGGACTTCAGCAGCGGCACGGCGCGATCGAGGATCTCCACCTGTTCTTTCGTCCGTTGTTCAAGGGCGCCAGGCCGCATCCGCCATTTCGCATCCGGATTGCGCCGCCACGCACCGGTTCCGGTGCACGGTGCGTCGATCAGAACCAGATCCATGCGGCCGGAAAGATCAACGATTTCGCCGCCGATGGACTTCGGCGTCCGCACTTGCACATTTCGTGCACCCGAGCGTTTGAGACGGTCGTGAATGGGAGCAAGCCGGCGTTTATCGTCGTCTGTAGCAAAAATCTGACCCTTGTTCTGCATCATTGCGGAAAGTGCCAGGGTTTTACCACCCGCGCCGGCGCAGAGATCGATGACCTGCTCACCCGGCTTGGCGCCCGAAAACAGCGCCGCGAGCTGAGAGCCTTCGTCTTGCACCTCAATGAAGCCTTTCATGAACGCCGGCTCGGCGTGAATCGCCGGGCTTTTGGCGTCGGCCGGAAGGCGTATGCGCAAACCGCTCGCCGACCACCGTGTGGGCTCTGGCTTGAGATCGGCGAGCATTGCCGCCGCCACGTCGCGCTCGCCCTTGAGCATATTGACCCGCAGGTCGAGCGGAGCGCGCGACGCCAACGCAGCACCTTCTTCCGCCCGGGCTTCACCGAAAGTGCGCGAAAGATGTCCGTCGAGCCATTCCGGGTAATCACCCGC
Organism: uncultured Alphaproteobacteria bacterium; assembly: GCA_963815055.1. Classification (GTDB taxonomy): domain Bacteria; phylum Pseudomonadota; class Alphaproteobacteria; order Rhizobiales; family Xanthobacteraceae; genus Pseudolabrys. The sequence continues at coordinate 889,591 of CAWFEU010000003.1, forward strand.
CACGTGCGGCGGCGCTGTGCTGATGCCGCCAATGCCATCGAGATGCTTGCGTTCATCGGCAGTCAATTCCGCGGGGGCATATTGTCCGCCATCGGCCAGTTTGGCGATCGCCTCGGTATCGAGACCACGCTCACGCTTGAGCATGCCGAAAAGAATCGCGCGGGGCGTGTCTGACGCCCATCAGGTACGCGCTCGATGCGCGCCGGCGCAGGCCGTCGTACACAAGCCCCGCGATGGCAGCCCGATCACCGGAGCCTGCAAAGCGATGCGTGAGCCCCCAAGCCTTTAGCGCATCCGCAGCCGGACGACGTTCGCTTTCGATCGCGGCAAACACTTCTATGGCGGCGGCAAGCCGTGCGGCCGGCGTCATGGCAATGACGAGCAGGATACGGACGATATAAATCATCCACATGATGAACAAGTACAATTGCTCCCACACCATAGAACGCACCACGGAAACGAACATTGTTGTTCGTGACATGTACCCCTGCCTGCAACACGCGCATGATGACGAAAATCCACGCCAGCATGACGAACAGCAAGTCCGCATGGTGAGTCACGATCACCAGGATCGTCAGCACATAGAACAGTACCGGCAATTCAAATTGATTGGCGAATGCATATGCAAATTGCGTGGCCCGCGTTGGCCAATTCGGCTCACGCAAGGCAATGTCGGAAAAGCGCGTTTCACCGCGCTGAAGCGACGATGTCCGGTAATACATCATGCCGAACATCACGCCAAAGGTGAGCAGAACTTCAACAAACAGCGGCAATAGAACGAACTGAATAGACATGACGCAACCTCATTCCTTTCCCAATCAGGAAAAGGTATAACTAGACGCGGCTCGGATAGTTCGGGCTTTCGCGCGTGATCGTCACGTCGTGAACGTGGCTTTCGCGGAGCCCCGCCCCCGTTATCCGGACGAATTCGGCCTTGGCATGCAATTCGTCGAGATTTTTCGCGCCGACATAGCCCATGGCGGCGCGCAAGCCGCCGGTCAGTTGATGCAAGACGGTTGCCGCCGCACCCTTGTAAGGCACCTGCCCTTCCACGCCTTCGGGCACCAGCTTGAGCGTATCTTTGATGTCCTGCTGGAAATAGCGATCGGCCGAGCCGCGCGACATTGCGCCGACCGAGCCCATGCCGCGGTAGGTCTTGTATGAACGGCCCTGATAGAGAAACACTTCGCCGGGCGTCTCATCGGTGCCGGCGAGCAGCGAGCCAACCATGGCGCAGTCAGCGCCAGCGGACATCGCCTTCGCCAGGTCGCCGGAATATTTGATCCCGCCGTCGGCAATCACCGGAGTGCCGGTCGCCTTCGCCGCATCCACACAATCCATGATCGCGGTCAGTTGCGGCACGCCGACGCCGGCGACAATGCGGGTGGTGCAGATCGAGCCCGGACCGATGCCAACCTTGATGGCATCAGCGCCGCAATCGATCAGCGCCTTGGCGCCCTCACTGGTCGCAACATTGCCGGCGACCACCTGAACCTTGTTCGACTGCCGTTTGATACGGGTCACCGCGTCCAGCACGTATTTCGAATGTCCATGCGCGGTATCGACCACGACCAGATCAACGCCGGCGGCAATCAACGCTTCGGTCCGCGCGAAGCCTTTATCGCCGACTGTCGTGGCGGCGGCGACGCGGAGCCGGCCCTGCTCGTCCTTGCAGGCATTCGGGTTGGCAACCGCTTTTTCGATATCCTTCACGGTGATCAAGCCGACGCAGCGATACTGTGCATCGACCACCAATAGCTTCTCGATGCGATGCTGGTGCAGAAGGCGCTTCGCCTCATCCTGGCTTACACCTTCCCGCACAGTAATGAGCTTTTTTGTCATCAAGTCGGAAATTTTCTGCCGAGGATCGGTGGCAAAACGAACATCGCGGTTGGTCAGGATTCCCACCAGCTTGCCAGGTTGGCCGTTCCCGGCCGCTTCGACCACCGGAATTCCGGAGATGTGATTGTCCCTCATCAGATCAAGCGCCTGCTGAAGACTGGCGCCAGGCTCGATCGTAAGCGGGTTCACCACCATGCCGGACTCAAATTTCTTCACCTGGCGGACCTGTGCCGCCTGCTCATCGGGTTCCATGTTGCGGTGGAGCACGCCGATGCCACCCGCCTGCGCCATGGCGATCGCCATCTGCGCCTCGGTCACAGTATCCATCGCTGAAGCAATGATCGGAATGTTGATGGCGATCGTGCGGGTGACGTGAGACCGAATATCGACATCCGAAGGCAACACTTCCGACAGCCCCGGCCTGATCAGCACGTCGTCGAAAGTGAGGCCCTCGTGCGGGCTTGCATTGTTTTTTGCGGCCATCGCCAACTCCGTCTCGCCCGAAAAGGCACCGGCCCGGCTGGCAAGGGGTTGTGAAAACCCGTCGCGAGGGGGGTCCCTCGCCTTGTGTCGCGGCCCGCTTTTGGGTTGGCGTCGGTCGATAGCACGGGATGGCACCGATTCCTAGAGCAATCGCGGATGGCTGTTATGAACTCGTAAACGCGGTGGGGCCTTCCTTCTGCCACCGCTTTACGCTTGAAGACATCGACACAGATCAAGCCCGCCGGGATAACCCAGCCATGCCTCGCGACCGCATTGTCCCGCTGATCATCGCGGTTGCCCTGTTTATGGAAAACATGGATTCGACGGTGATCGCCACCTCATTGCCGGCGATCGCGACTGACATCGGCACTAACCCCCTGGCGCTCAAGCTCGCTGTCACTTCCTACCTGCTGTCACTGGCGATCTTCATTCCGGCCAGCGGCTGGACCGCCGACCGCTTCGGCGCCCGTACAGTTTTTCGCGTGGCGATAGCGGTTTTCGTCATCGGGTCGATCGGCTGCGCCTTCTCGAGTTCGCTTACGGATTTTGTCATCGCCCGTATCGTGCAAGGTATGGGCGGCGCGATGATGACGCCAGTGGGCCGCATGGTACTGGCGCGCACCATCAGCAAACGCGAGCTCGTCGCCGCGATGGTCTGGGTGACCACGCCAGCCCTGATCGGGCCGGTCCTTGGACCGCCAATCGGCGGACTCATAACGACCTATGCGAGCTGGCATTGGATCTTCATCATCAACGTTCCGATGGGCCTGCTCGGTATCGTGCTCGCAACGCGTTATATCCCGGACGTCCGTGCCGAAAAGCACGAGCGTTTCGATGTCGTGGGCATGGTGCTCGCCGGACTAGGCATCGGCGGCATGGCGTTCGGTCTGTCGGTGCTCGGACTGAATTTCCTTCCATGGTTCGTCGTCGCCGCGCTGGTTTTCGGCGGGGCCTGTTTCATTGCCGCTTACCTGGCGCACGCCCGTCACACAGACAATCCCGCGCTCGACCTCTCGCTTTTCCGGATACCGACTTTTTTCGCGAGCGTCGTTGGTGGCTTTGTCTTCCGTCTCGGCCTTGGCGCCCTTCCGTTCCTGCTCCCGCTGATGCTCCAGATCGGGTTCGGCATGACGCCGTTTCAGTCAGGCATGATCACGTTTGCAACCGCGCTTGGCGCAATGGGAATGAAGTGGGCGACAGCCACCATCCTCCACCGTTTCGGCTTTCGCACGATCCTGGTTGTCAATTCGATTATCAGCTCCGCATTCCTCGCCGTCTGCGCCGGATTTACCGCCACGACGCCGATTGCATTGATGATGATCCTTCTGTTGATCGGCGGATTTTTCCGCTCGTTGCAATTCACCAGCATCAACACCATCGCCTATGCCGATATCGACCCGCACCGCATCGGGCGCGCGACCGCGCTTGTCAGTGTCGCGCAGCAACTCGCCATCTCATCTGGTGTGGCGATCGGCGCAATGGCCGTCGAACTAACCGTTTATTTTAAAGGGAGCGGCCCGCTGCAAGCAGCCGACTTTCCACCCGCGTTTCTGGTGGTCGCCGCAATTTCTGCGCTTTCGGTATTAATTTTCATTCGGCTGTCGCCGGAAGCGGGCGCGGAAATGGCGGATCGCCTGCCGACTCCGGCAGAAACCTCGGACCAGCGCGCGGGTTAATCCGTAACCCCGCCGGCACCACGAAACCCCGTCGCCAGAAGATAGAGCTCGGCAGAATCCGTCCGGCTTGCCGCCGGCTTCACATGTTTAACGCTCAGGTAGTCTCGTTTCAGCGCAGCTAGCAGCGCTGCTTCGGTGCCGCCTTGCAGCACTTTCGCCAGAAAGGTGCCCCCGGGCGCCAGCACTTCGCGGGCAAATGCCGCGGCCGATTCCACGAGCGCCATGATCTTCAGGTGATCAGTGCGCGCATGGCCGGTGGCGTTGGCGGCCATATCGGACAGCACCACGTCGGCGGGTCCGCCGATCATTGCCTTAAGTTGCCCGGGCGCTGCGTGATCGAGAAAATCGAGCTGCAGGAAATCGACGCCGCGCACCTGCTCCATCGGCAAGACATCGATTGCAATCACCCGTCCAGATTCAGGTGCGCCCGACGCGTTTGGCTGCGATCTGGCTCCAGCCGCCGGGGGCCGCGCCGAGATCAATCACCCTCGCACCTTTTTTGAGGAATCGCGCCTTGTCGTCGATCTCCATCAATTTATAGGCGGCGCGCGAGCGCATACCTTCGCGCCTGGCGCGGGCGACATAGGGATCATTCAGCTGACGCTCGAGCCACTGGCGCGGACGATTGCGATTGGTTACGGCTTCTGACGCGAACCTTTTCGCGCGAGCCACGGCGGATCTTGCCGCGTGTTGTCACGGCGCCGCCGGACTGCTGTCGTCCCACGCGCCATCTTCGCGCATCATCTGAACCAGCATGCCTTCGCGCAGGCCACGGTCGGCGACCCGCAGCCGCGGACATGGAAATGCACGCCGGATCGCTTCGAGGATCGCGCAGCCGGCGAGCACCAGATCGGCGCGTTCGGCGCCAATGCACGGGCTCGCTATTCTTTCATCATAGGACATCGCCAAGAGCCGCTCGACGACGGTGGTGATCTCCTCTGCGCTCATCCAGCAGCCGTCGACGCGATTACGGTCATAGCGCTTGAGATTAAGATGCACGCCGGCAATCGTCGTGACGGTTCCCGAAGTGCCAAGCATGTGGGTCGTGCTTGTCATCTGTCCGCCATGCTCACGCACAAATGGCGCGATCAGGTGCGCTACCTCTTGCACCATTGCTTCGTAACTATTCTCGTGTGACCGTAATTCCCCCAAAGCGTTCGGCCAGCGTTACGACGCCGTGCGGCACCGAAATCCATCCGCAAATCTGCGGCAGCGGCGGCCCTCCGCTTGTCTTGTGGGAGCGGGAAAGCCGCACGAGTTCTGATGAGCCACCCCCGATGTCGAACAGGATCGCGCCTTCCGCCTGCGGGTCAACCAAGGGAGTACAGCCGGTCGCGGCAAGGCACGCTTCGGTCTCGCGATCGATCACTTCCAGCACGAGGCCCAGTTCTTCGGAGACGCGCGCGAGAAATTCCGTGCCGTTTTGCGCGGCCCGGCAGGCTTCCGTCGCGATCAGCCGCGCGCGCGTCACGCCTTTATTCTTCATCTTGCTTCGGCAAATCGCCAAGGCTGCAATCGCGCGGTCGACGGCCGCATCGCTGAGCCGGCCGGACAGCGACACCCCTTCACCCAATCGTACGATCCGGGAAAAAGCATCGACCACGCGGAATCCATCACCGGACGGACGTGCAACGAGCAATCGGCAATTGTTGGTTCCAAGATCAAGCGCTGCATAGGTCGCGCCGCCCCGGTCATTGCCGGAGCCAGCATCTGCCCGTCCAGGCGACCGCCGACCCCACCGGGTCCGCGCCGGCGGCGCCCGATTAATAGCGGGGTCGAGGCCCGGGTTGTCCCCGGCCTCGCCGCTCATGCTGTCTAAACCTTCCTGCCACCCCCGTAAGCCGCCACTCCCTGGGCGCGTCACGGTTGCGGCAATGTTCTTTCGATCATGAAAAGTGTAACAGCGCCTGAGCCTCGCGCAACCCTCCGTCCCAAAAGCTATTCTTGTCGAAGCGGCCGGGCTGCTCTATTTGACAGCACACCAGCCCGCAAACCCCAGATCCCGCAATGGATGACCGAACCACAGAAGCCTGCGCTTTCGCTGACCAAATTCGGTGTCGGCCAACCGGTCCGTCGCAGCGAAGACCCCAAGCTGGTACGTGGCGAGGGTTCATATACCGACGACGTCAGCCGCCCTCGCCAAGCCTATGCCGTGATGGTGCGCAGCCGCGAGCCCCACGGGGTCATCCGCTCCATCGATACCGCCGCGGCGAAAGCTATGCCGGGCGTGCTCGCAATCTATACAGCCAGTGATTTGACGGCCTATGGGCCACTCAAATGCAATTGCCGCTGAAGAGCCGGGATGGATCGCCGATCCGATATACGCCGCGGCCCGCGCTTGCGGCGGACAAAGTTCGCTTTGTCGGTGATCCGGTTGCCTGCGTCGTTGCGGAAACGGTCGCACAGGCAAAAGACGCAGCCGAGGCGGTGACGATCAACATCGAGCCGCTGCCCGTTGTGCTCAAGCCGGCGGACGCGGTGAAGCCAGGCGCGCCGCTGGTGTTCGATGCCGTGCCGAACAATATCGCGCTCGACTATCACTTCGGCGACGCGGCCAAGGTCGCCGAGGCTTTTGCCAAGGCAAAACACGTTACCCGTCTCGAGACGTCCAATCAGCGCATGGTGGTCAATGCCATGGAGCCGCGCTCGGCCATCGGGGAATACGATGCGGCGGGCAACAAGTGGACGCTCTATTCATCGAGCCAGGGCGTGCATGGCATGAAGACCACGCTGATGGACGTGCTGGGTGCGCCTGCCGACAAGGTGCGCGTGGTCACAGGCCAGGTCGGCGGCTCATTCGGGATGAAGGCGGCGGTCTATCCTGAGTACATCTGCATTCTGCATGGCGCGCGTCAGCTGGGGCGCCCGGTGAAGTGGACAGACGAGCGTTCCGGCAGCTTCGTGTCGGATCATCATGGCCGCGCGCAGGACATGGTGATCGAGATGGCGTTCGACGAAAACGCCCGCATCCTCGCACTGCGCGAGACCGGCTATGGCGACATGGGCGGCTATCTCTCGCAGTTCGGCCCGTTATTGCCGACGGGCAACCAGGTCAAGAATCTCGCGAGCATCTACCGCACGCCGGTGATGGAAGTGGCGACAAAGTGCGTGTTCACCAACACGACTTTCGTCTCCGCCTATCGCGGCGCCGGCCGGCCGGAAGGAAATTATTACGTCGAACGCGTGCTCGATCTTGCTGCCGCCGAGATGGGCATCGACCGCATCGAGCTGCGCAAGCGCAACATGATCCGCAAGAGTGATCTGCCGTTCAAGGCAGCCTCGGACATGACCTACGACTGCGGCGATTTTCTCGGCGTCCTCAAGCAGGCACTGGAGGCGGCCGACTATGCCGGATTCAAGAAGCGCAAGCGCGAGAGCAAGAAGCGCGGCCTGCTGCGCGGTCTTGGCATCGGGTGCTACCTCGAAGTGACGGCCGCGCCCGGCAAGGAACTGGGCGCAATTCATTTCGAAGCTGATGGCACGGTAACCATCATCACCGGCACCATGGATTTCGGCATGGGTCATGCCACCACCTATGCGCAAATCCTGAGCGACCAGCTCGGCATTCCATTCGACTGCATTCGCATGGTCGAAGGCGACAGCGACCGCATGAATTTCGGCGGCGGCAGCGGCGGCTCACGCTCGGTGATGTTCGTCGGCGCCGCGCTCTCTAAATCGTCGAAGATCGTGATCGAACGTGGCAAGCAGATCGCCTCGCACGTACTGGAAGCCTCGGCGAGCGACATCGAATACAAGGCGGGGCGCTTTGTCATTGCCGGAACCGACCGCTCGATCGGCCTGTTGGAGCTCGCTGCGCGCTTGCGCGGCGGCGCCAAAGCTGCCGGAAGGCGTTCCGACTTCGCTCGATGTCGATCATGTCGTGACGGACCCCGTCCCCTCCGCATTCCCCAATGGTTGCCATATCGCCGAGGTGGAGGTCGATCCGGAAACCGGCGCAACGCACGTGGTGCGCTATTCCGCGGTCAATGATCTTGGCACCATCGTCAACCCGCTCCTGGTCGAGGGCCAGATCCAGGGCGGCGTGGTGCAGGGCCTCGGGCAAGTGCTGCTCGAGCAGGCCGTCTACGATTCCGACGGCCAATTGGTGACGGGATCGTTCATGGACTACGCCATGCCGCGCGCGCATGACGCGCCGATGATCAATGTCGCCAGCCATCCTGTGCCGACCAAGAGCAATCCCCTCGGCGCCAAAGGTTGCGGCGAAGCCGGCACGTCAGGCGGCTTGCCGTCCGTCGCCAACGCGGTCATCGACGCATTGTCGGATTACGGAATCCGTCACCTGGAAATGCCGATGACGCCCGCGCGCATCTGGCACGCCATCCAGGCCGCCAAGGCCGAACAAGCGTCTTGAAAATGCGGCAGGGCCACCGTTTCCGGTGGCCCCATTTGTTATATGCCGGCCGCCGTCAGGCGGGGCCGGCGAGTTTGGCGTTTTTCAGCGGCATCGAACGCACGCGGATGCCGGTGGCCGCGAAGACCGCGTTGGCGACTGCGGGCGCGGTCGCGGCCGTTCCAGGCTCGCCGATGCCACCCCATTTCTTGCCGCCGGAGAGCGCGAGGTAGACCTCGATCTTCGGTGTATCGGCAAGGCGCACGACTTCATAACTGTCGAAGTTGCTCTGCTCGACCTGGCCGTCCTTGATCGTTATTTCGCCATAGAGCGCGGCTGAAAGCCCGTAGATCACGCCACCCTGGATTTGGGCCTCCACGATGCCGGGATTGACCACATGGCCGCAATCGACACCAGCGACGACGCGATCGACGCGCACCTGCCCCTTCTGGCTGACGGTGACTTCGGCGACCTGGCCGATGATGGTGTCATAGCATTCGAAAATCGCGATGCCGCGGCCACGTCCTGCCGGGAGCGGTTTACCCCAATCGCTCTTCTCCGCGATTTTATCGAGAACACCAAGGAAGTCCGGGCGGTGTGCCAGCAGCGCCCGTCGGAACTTGTATGCATCTTGCCCGCCGCATGCGCCAACTCATCGACGTAACCTTCCATGAAGAAGGCATTCTGCGAGGAGCCAACCGAGCGCCAGAACATGACCGGCACATGTGTATTCTTGAGCATGCAGCCGACGCGCAGGTTGGGAATTTTGTAGGAGGTGTTGGCAAAACCTTCCACGGCTTGGGCCTCGATACCGTTTTCAACCTTGTTGATGCCGGTGGATCGCAAAATCGACCCGACCGCGATTTTTGCATCAAATGCGGTCGGCATGCCGTCAGGTCCAAGCGCAGCCTTCATCCTTATTGCGGCCTGCGGCCGGTAGCGGTCGTGCGTCATGTCTTCTTCGCGCGTCCACACCAGCTTCACGGGCTTGCCGACTTGCTTGGCGACAAGAATCGCCTGCCGCATTTCGTCGTTGATCGACCGGCGTCCGAAGCCCCCGCCGAGGAAGCAGTTATGGATTGCGATCTGCTCGGGCTTAAGGCCGGAAGCAGCCGCGGCCTGGCGAATACGTGCCCATCGGCGTCTGCGAGCCGAGCCAGACATCGAGCTTGTCGGCCTGGAGATGTACCGTGGCGTTCAGGGGCTCCATGGTGGCGTGGGCGAGATGCGGGGCTTCGTAGATTGCCTCAACGATCTTTCCACTTTGCGCGAAAGCATCGTCGACATTGCCGTCATTGCGCGCGGTCACCATCGGTCCGTCGAGAGCGTCGCGATAAAGCTTGGCGAATTGCGCGCTGTCGGTCTTGCCGGCTTCGCCCGCATCCCATTCCGGCTTAAGCAGCGCAAGCGCTTCCTTGGCGCGCCAAAAGCGATCGGCGATGACCGCAACGGCATTGTCGAGCTTGACCACTTGCAGCACACCACGTCGACCATTCGACCGGCGTTTCGTCGACGCTCTTGAGCTTGCCGCCGAACACCGGGCAGGAGGCAATTGCCGCATAGACCATGTCGGGAATTGAGTATCGATCGCAAATTTGGCGGAGCCGTTGATCTTCAGCGGCGTGTCCAGGCGGGCGACGGACTTGCCGATGAATTTGAACTGATCCGGCGTTCGGATCGCCGGCTCTTTTTCGAGCTTGATCTTGGCGGCATCCGCGGTGAGCGCACCGTAGTCGAGGCTACGTCCGGACGGCTTGTGCAGTAACCTTGCTGTTCGCCGCCTCGCATTCGCTCTCCGGCACGTTCCAGCGCTGGGCCGCCGCCGCAATCAAGCCGGACGCGCGCACTCGCGCCAGCCTGCAGACAGCATTTGCCAGGACGTTCGTACGCCGCGGCTGCCAACGGTGGTCATCTGAGCCATAGACGTTTTTTTCCTTCAGATTTCTGGCCGGCGAAGCGTGTTCAACCTTCACTTTCAACCAGTCACATTCAAGCTCTTCGGCAACAATCATCGGCAGCGCAGTAATCGCGCCCTGCCCCATCTCTTGATGCGGAGAGCGAATAAGAATGGTGCCGTCGGGATCGATGGCAAGAAATGCGTTGATTTCGTTGGACGCAATGTCCGCGCCCCAGGCTTGCGCCAGGAGCGCCGGAAGCGTCCGCCGAGCGCGCGAAATGAGACGCTGATCATCAGGCCGCCGGCGGCCGAGGCCGACGCGACAATGAACTGGCGACGAGTAACCGATGTCTGCATGATCTTATTCATGATGCCCTCCCCGCTCAGGTCTTCATCAGCGCGGCGGCGCGATGAATTGCGCTACGGATGCGGACATAAGTTCCGCAGCGGCAGATATTGGTAAGGTTGGCATCGATATCAGCGTCGGTCGGTTGCGGGTGCTCCTTCAGAAACGCCACCGCCGCCATGATCTGACCGGATTGGCAGTAGCCGCATTGCGGGACATCCTCTGCAAGCCAGGCTTGTTGCACCGGATGCCTGCTGTCGGGCGACAGGCCTTCGATGGTGGTGATTTTCTTATTGACGACATCACCGACCTGGACACCGCATGAGCGGACGGCCTCTCCGTCCACATGTACGGTGCATGCGCCGCATTGTGCGATGCCGCAGCCGAATTTTGTGCCGGTCATTCCGAGCTCATCGCGGATGACCCAGAGAAGCGGCGTTTCCGGCTCGATATCCAGCGAATACGCCTTTCCGTTCACGGTAAGTGCAATCATGGAGCCCTCGCTCGTCCCTGCATGACCGGGAACCCGTCAGTTCCCGGTCTGATGACCGATGAAAGGCTAACACCGCGGATGGCGGCTACAATACACAGATGTGTGCTTGTGAGATTTTTCATGCGCTTTTAAGACCGTGCCCATATACCTCACAGACATGGGCAACCCACTGGAAACGCATTGGATTGAATCTGTCCGCCGGGCGATAGTCCACGCCTTTGCCGGAGCATCTGCGCCATGAGCCAAGCGGCTGACATACTGAGCACAGGCCGCGCGCCCTACCTCCGCGTTGTCGGCGCCGTCAGCGCGGCGCACTTCGTTTCGCACTACTACATAATTTTGCTTGCGCCGCTGCTGCCCCTGGTGCGGGCGGAGTACGGCGTCAGCTACACGGAAATCGGACTTGCCTTTGCGGCATTCAATATCGTGACGGCAGCGTTGCAGACGCCGGCTGGATTTCTCGTCGATCGGTTGGGCGCGCGTGTGCTGCTGGTCGCCGGCCTCGCGATCGGGGCGAGCGCCTTTGTGATTACCGGTCTCGTCAATTCATTCTGGGTGCTGGTCGCGATGTTCGCGCTCGCCGGCATCGGCAACACCGTCTACCACCCGGCCGACTATGCGCTGCTGTCGCAGCATGTGCCGTCGGATCGCATTGGTCAGGCGTTCTCGATTCACACATTTGCCGGCATGCTCGGTTCTGCGGTTGCGCCAGTGACGTTGCTCATGATGCAAAGCATTTGGGGCTGGCGCGGTGCCTTCATCGGAGCAGGTATGCTGGGCTTCACTGTCGCGGCGATCCTTCTTGCGATCCGCGATCAAGGCGCCGCTGCGGCAACTCCCGCGCCGGCGCGCGCCGGATCCGACAAAACCACGGCAAGTTGGCAGCTGCTGTTGTCTGCACCGATCCTGCTCAATCTTATTTTTTTCGTGCTGCTCGCGATGATCAGCAGTGGCATTTACAATTACTCCGTCGTTGCGCTCGGCGCCCTCTATGGAACACCGGCGACCATTGCGAACACGGCGCTGTCCGGCAATCTCCTGTGGTCGGCGATCGGCGTACTGGTCGGCGGCGTGCTTGTCAGCCGCACGACACGCCATGGCAGCGTCGCCGCGATTGGACTGACAGCCATGGCGGTGTTTACCGCACTGATCGCCGAAATCGATTTCGGGGCGCTCGCCCTGGTCGCCGTTATGTCACTCAGCGGCTTTTTCTCCGGGATCATCATGCCCTCGCGCGACATGATTGTGCGCGAGGTCACGCCGCCGGGTTCATTCGGCAAGGTTTTCGGTTTCGTGACTACGGGCTTCAATATTGGCGGTATCATTTCCCCGCTGATTTTCGGCGCTATCATGGACCACAACAGCCCGCGCATGGTGTTCCTGGTGGTGGCTGCATTCAGCCTGATCGCCATCGTGACGGTTGTGACGCGCCCTCGGCACGCCGGCGTAATCGAGCGCCAGCGGGCTTATGGACTTGTCAAATCAGCCGAATTGCCGCATGTCAGGGGCCTCCGGCGAATGGCGGCGGGCCTTTACGGCCGCGATCCTGTTGGGGGATCGTCCAACGGTAGGACTCCAAACTCTGACTCTGGCTATCTAGGTTCGAATCCTAGTCCCCCAGCCAATCATCCTGTTTTCACTTATCGAAACTGACAAAAGCCGATCCAAGAACTGGATTGGCCACATCACGCGCGATTGGGCTGGCCAACAATCAATTTGTAGCTCATCCTAATGCCGGCTGCAGGGTACTTAATTAAAAACGGAAACTAGGGAGGCAATCGCCGTGGCTCAAACCATAGAGGGATTCGTCGGCAACGCACTGGACGACGCGAAAATTTCGCCACTCCACGTCAAGGTGGTCGCATTGATCGCCGCTGGTTACTTCTTCGACGTCATTGACCTGATTGTGCTCGGGTCACTGATCCCCGACATGATTCAATCCAAATTCGCCACCGGTGCCGAGGCCGGCCTGGTTGGCAGCGCGACCGTGTTCGGAATGTTCATCGGCGCAGCTGGCCAAGGTGAATTCAGCGACCGCTGGGGACGAAAGACGGTCTACCAATTCAATCTGTTGCTGTTCGGCGTCTTCACAATTCTTGGCGCGCTCTCACCGTCCGTGTTCTGGCTCATGGTTTGCCGCTTCATTGCGGGCCTTGGCCTCGGCGGCGAACAGCCGCTTGCCTTCGCTTATGCCGGCGAATATTCGCCGAAAGCGATCCGCGGCCGCATTCTTGCAATTGTGCACTTCATTGGCGGCGCATGCGTGTGGCCGATCGCGTCGCTGTTCACGCTCTTCTTCCGCGATTCAATCGGCTGGCGGGGGGTCTGGATCGTGATTGGCATCGGCGCGCTCATCGTCTGGGTATTCCGCTTTGCGCTGCCGGAGTCGCCTCGCTATCTGGCGACGCATGGTCGTGGCAAGGAAGCCCTTGACGTGCTCGCCCGCCTGGGCATTGCGGGTCCAAAAGAGCAACTTGCGACCAGCGCGGCCAGCGACAGCAAGTCCGATCCGTTTGGAATCGTGTTCAAGATGTTCCCGACCCGCGTGATCGCCGGCATGATCTGCTTCTCGGCGTTCTTCGGCGTCGCGATCGGACTTGGTACGTGGCTGCCCAATATCATGACCGCCAAAGGCTTCACGATTACGAAGTCGCTTACTTATACCTTTGGCATGACGTTGGCCGTGCCATGCGCAAGCTTGTTCATGATGTATGCGCTCGACAAATTCGGACGGAAGATCACATCTGTCTGCGCCTTCATCGCGGCAGGCTTGATGGCGATCGTGTTTGCGAACGCGGCAACCGACACCCAACTTCTGGTCGCCGGGTTCGTGATGATCTTCTTCATCCAGGTCGCCGGAAACTCGATGCAGATCTTCGCATCGGAGGTGTTCCCCACCAACGCGCGCGCGTCGGGCTTTGGCTGGGCCGCCGGCGTCGGACGTCTCGCCACGGCCTTCATCGTGCCGACGATCCTGTGGATCCAGAACGGCTATGGCCTCACGACGGTCTTCGTGTCCCTGGCCGTGGTTCTGCTGATCGCCGCGTTCTCGGTGACCCAGATGGGTCCAGAGGCGCAGCCAGAGGGGTCTCGACGAGGTCGCTCCGCCGACCGGCTAATCGGTCGCGGACGCCAACACGGGGCCCGGCTCGGCATATGCCGGCCGGGCCTCGCTGCTTCGAATTAGAGACCCACTCGTTGACCGGTCATCAGATGAGTTCGGCAGCGTCCGCCAGGAACATTCGCTTTGTCTCGCGCTGCGATCAGGGCGGCAGGCCCGACGGCGTGCAGGTGATCCTGCATAAAGGGCCACGCTTTTATCGGTCATATGTTCAGCGACGGGTATTCAGTCGTCGATGTGCGAGATCCGCACAATCCCAAGACAGTGGCATTCGTTGCCGCTCCAAAAAATACCCGCTCGCACCATCTGCAAATTCACGGAGACATCCTGCTCGCCGTCAACGGCCCGAATATCTGGGCCATGCAGCAATATGCGAGCCAGGCCGACTACTACGGCAAATCGCTCGCGGATTCCGTCCAGACCGAGCAACCCTTCGGCGCCGGCGTTCGCGTCTTCGACGTCTCGCAGCCGGCCAAACCGCGCGAGATCGGGTTTCTCAACACCGCCGGCCTCGGTGCGCATCGAATCTGGTGGGTCGGCGGCCGCTATGCCTATGTGTCCGTTCATTTCGAGGGATTTATCGACCACGTACTGGCGGTGGTCGATGTGTCAAATCCGGAGAAGCCGGCACTTGCCGGACGCTGGTGGCTGCCCGGCATGAACCGTGCCGACGGCGAAACACCGCCGGCTTCATTCGGCAAACGGACGGCTCTGCATCATCTTATCAGCGCAGGCAACATCGGCTATGCGGCTTGGCGCGATGGCGGCTACACGATCCACGATCTGAGTGACCCGGCGAACCCAAAACTCCTGAGCCACCGCAATTACGCGCCGCCATTCGGCGGCGGCGCGCACACACCGCTACCATTGCCAACCGCAAACTGCTGGTGCTGGCCGACGAAGCAACCTCAGCAAATTGCGCCAATGGCATTGGCCTACACGTGGCTGATCGACGTGCGCGAGCCGTGCAACCCCGTCTCGATCGCCACGATGCCGACGCCGACCGAAGAGGACTTCTGCGCCAAAGGCGCGAAATTCGGCCCCCATAATCTGCACGAGAACCGGCCAGGCTCGATCCAGAGCGACGACATCGTTTTCGCCACATATCACAATGCGGGTTTGCGGATTTATCGATATCCGCGACGCCTTCCAGCCGAAGAGAAGTCGGGTATTTCGTGCCGCCGGCTCCGGAAAAAATTGTCGACCAGCGGCCAAACCCGGCCAAGGTGATCCAGTCCTGCGATGTATTTGTCGACAGAAACGGCCTGATGTATCTCACCGACACAAATGCCGGCCTCTACATCCTGCAATACGAAGGCCAATAGCGAAATACGGAGTATTCAACGAATGCCGCAAAAGTTCGGGCGTCTGGCCCTGCATATGTGGACGATCGACACCACGCCGCTTGAAACCGCGCTCGATGCGGCCAAGCAGGCGGGCTACGACGCGGTCGAATTGCGCCGCACCGATTTCAAGCGCTGCTTCGATGCCGGCATGAGCAATGCGCAGGTCCTTGATCTAATCAAGAAAAGCGGCATCCCTGCGGCGTGCTCGGCGTCGAATATGGCTGGCTGTTCGCCACTGGCGAGGAGAGCAAGCGGCTCTTCAAGGTGTTCCGCGAATCTGCGAGAATGCGGTCGCGCTCGCTGCGACACGCTGATGAGTGCGCCGGGCCAGGTCCAGGGCCCGATTACGGACGCAATCAAATACCTGAAAGATGCCGGCGACATTGCAGCCGAGTACAAGCTCAAGCTCGCCATCGAATATAATTCGCAGCACGATGTTCTGAACAGCCTGCCCGTGCTGACCGAACTGATCACGGGCGCCAACAAACCAAACTGCGGTTACCTGGTCGATGCCTACCACTTCACGCGCAGCGGTTTCGGCGGCCGCGGCTTCGAGCCGATCCCGGCCGACCAAATCTATCTGCTTCCAATACAGCGACCTGTCGCCCAACCCGGTGACCGGCGTGCGGCGGCCGACCGACCGGCTGCCGCCCGGCAAGGGCGTGGTCAAATGGCGCGAGATGCTCGGGCTGTTGGCGGAAAAAGGCTATACCGGGTATCTCAGCTACGAAGCGCCCAACCCCGACCAATGGGCGCGCTCGCCCTATGACGTCGCGCGCGAGGGCGTCGAACTCACCAGAAAATTATTGCGGGACGCAGTCCCGAGCTTACCAAGGTTGAGGATTCATCATGGCAGAAGAACTTCCGCTCTTTCTCGGTCTGAACGACAAGACCGTCACCGATATTCCCAAGACGGTCGAGAAACAACGCTATATGACCAGCGTCGCGCCGATGGCCGCCAATCCCGGCAAATGGGTGCGAGCAGCCGCGCATGCCAATCCCGACCGGCGAGCACGCCGTGATCGAATGCCAGGGCAAAATCCACTCAATCGCCGGCTATGCCAAACATCGCGTCGATCAGCCGTTCCATCAGGTGTTCGACCCGAAAGCCGGCACCTGGTCGCTGAAGGCGCCCTTCCCGCACCCGTGCAATCACGTTGCCGGCGTATCAATCGGCACGAAAATCTACACCTTCGGCGGCTTCGTCGAACAGAACCGCTGCCCGCATTCCAAATGTTTTGTCTACGACACCACAACCGACCAATGGGCATCGATCGCACCGATCTCACGCCCGCGCGGCGCTGTGTCGGCGATAGTGCTCGACGGCAAGATTCATCTGCTCGGCGGGCGCGACGTACGCTCGGTCGAATGGCACGAGGTCTACGATCCGGCGACCGACAAATATTCTGACCGCGCGAGCATGCGCGGCTCGACCGGCACACAGCCTTTCGTTGGCCAGCGCGACCATATGGGCGTTGCTGTCGTCGACGGGAAAATTCACGCCATCGCCGGGCGTATGGATAGCTACGATTTCAACACCAGCCTGAACGCCGTCTACGATCCCAAGACCGACGGCTGGTCGTTCCGCGCCCCGCTGCCGACCGCGCGCAGCGGTCCCTCCTGCGTCTACATCAACGGCAAGATCGTGGTGTTCGGCGGCGAAGCTACCGGCAAGGTGTTCGGCACCAACGAGGCCTATGATCCGAAGACCGATACGTGGGAGCAACTCACGCCGATGGCCATTCCACGCCACGGCCTACATGGCGCAACATGCGCGGTGATCGGCAACATGGTGCACGTGCCGGGTGGCGGTCCTGTGCCGGGCGGACAGGTGCAGGGCGCTTACCACGACGCTTTTACCTTCGGCTAAGCAACAAACGCATAAATGACACGGCCGCCCCTACACGGGCGGCCGTACGCATTTTGCTATTCGACAATCCGAAGACCGCTTTAGCGCGCCGGGCGCAGCGTGAGCTCGGCGACGCCGGCCGCTACGTTCAGGCCGGCCTGCCCTTGCACCGAAAGCGGCTGCAGAGCGACGGTCCGATCCGAACCACCAACCAATACGTTCGCACCGAGACCGGCACCGACAGTCGCCTCGGCACTCGCGCCGCTATAGTTGCCGGCAAGCGCACCAAAGCGCCGGGTCGTCGGTGCATAGACCGACCATACCATCTCGCCACCAGCGGTCGCGCCCAGATCGAGGCCGAATTTATTGATGCCGCCGACGTAGACTTCACGGGGCCCCGGTTGGGCCGGCGTGAACATACATGTCACGTCCTTGTGCGACGTGATGATCAAGTCCGATACCTCCTGAAATATCGCAGGTCAGCGTCCCGACTTTTGTCCGTTCGCGCTGCGCCATCGCCGGAATAGGCGACGCCATTGCCGCGACGACCACGAGGGCAGCGAAAGCACTCAATGGCCTATGCATGTGAAACTCCTTTTTCAATTGAATGACGCCTAACAACGTCCGTTGAAACAACAAGTTCCCTGCCGCCGGGAAACTTGCCGATATCGCGCTTGAAATCCAGATCATCAGGCGACACAGCGGCCGGCATAATTTGCACGTGCGCCTGACGACAGCGCGCTAAAAACCGGTTCGCAACCGACTAGCATCGCCGGTTTGCCGGATGGCGCGTTTTCGCCGATCGTTCGCGGTCGGAAATTGCAATCTGTCGCCTTTGTGCGTGCGATCGACAATTTGCGGCCGTTGCGTTTGTATCAGCAGGCGGCCACGCACCGACCGCAAGGCCGAAACCGGCCGGCGGCGCGATGATGTCCATCACCAGCACAACCAGTGCGGCCGCCAAAATATATGAAACAACACTGCGCACCGCCGCTCTCCCTCGCCCAGGGACACGCCAATGCTCGCAAGCGCGTCGATTCCGAGCGTGACAGAGAAACGGCGGACGTCGACTTATGTTCCAGCGTTAGCGGCCCGCCAGTATCTGGCTGGCGGGGATGACAATGTGACAATGCAATCCGTTCGGATCAAATTCCAGATTCACTTTGGCATCGAGCGCACGCGCCAGGTTGCGCTCAATAACCATGCTCCCGAACCCCTTCTTGCGCCTGATCTTTACCTTGGGTCCGAGTTGCTCGCGCCAATCAAATTCGACTGAGCCACCCTCAGGATTATCGCTTCGGCTCCAGGTGATGGACACGCGTCCACCAGGAACCGACAAGGCGCCGAAATTTCCCGCATTCACTGCCAGCTCATGCAGCGCAAGGCCGAGATTTTGGGCCGCTTCAGGCTTGATCGCGATCGCTGGCCCTTCCATCGAAACCTGGCTTGAGCCATCGAGGTACGCACCAAGCTGCGAGCGGACGAGTTCGCTCAGTGATGCTCCATACCAACTCTCCCGCACGAGAAGATCATGCGACGCGGCGAGCGCTTGCAGGCGCGCGCCAAATTGCGTGAGGAACCCCTCGACCGAGCCGGTATGGCGCGCTGTCTGCCGTGCCATGGCTTGAATGACCGCCAGCAGGTTTTTTGAGCGATGCGTTAGTTCACGCAACAATAATCTTAAATGCGCCTCACCTTCTTTACGCTCGGTCACGTCGACCGACGCACAGGTCAAGCCAATAACATCGCCGGCCTCATTGCGAAGGGGTTCTATGTGGAGATCGTGCCAGCGTACGCCAGTAGCCTCTTCAACAGGAATTTCCACGCGTTTGGCTTCGCCGTTGTCGAGGACTTGGCGCTTCACGGCGATCATTGCCGCCGCGCCGTCCGACGGAAGAACCTCAACATCGGTACGGCCAAGAATATCCTCAACCGAACGACCAAGCATGGAATTGCTGAGAGATGTGTACCGAAGATCACGATCCTGCGTGTAAACGGTCACTTTGGAGCCACGGAGCGCTGTCTCATAGCGAGCAAAACGGACGCGCAACTGGCTTAACTCCCAGGCTTGCGCGCTGATCTGATCCTGCAGCTGCCGACAGTCCGCCTGAAGCTTGGCCAACTCTGGATTTTGCGCCGTAGACATATTGCGCACCCTGGCAGTCGTTTCGTTAAATTCCAGCGCGCGTCCCCATAGGCAAAGGCACCGAATCTCGACGGCATTTGAATCGACTGTTCCTATGAATACGTTCATGGTTTCGACCTGTCAACGAATGAGCTCATTTTTGTACTATCCGTTCTCTCAGGTTGAAGGTATTTGTTCTTTAACGCGTTGAGAGCTCTCTCGGCTGCAAACGAACTTAACGCTGCTATGCGCAAACTGTTGCGTCTCCAACGCCGGCGGAATTGGCAAGAGCCGCGCGGATTGATCCGAAGGAACCGCGCTCGCCGCTGGAGAAAAAGTCACGACGGCGCGTCGCCCGCGCCGACCTCGCGTGGCCAGCGCGAATTGCAACCTGTCATTGTCCGAAAGGCCGTAACGCTCGATCGTGGAAATAGCAACACCCGAGCAAACTAGCTCGCCCGACGTTCCCGTCGTTTGGCGTTCCGCTCAAAGAACAAAGCCTGGCTCAGCACCGCCGACACCGTTGAGGGCTGAAACGGCTTGGCGATGAGGAAGGCGGGTTCCGGCCGCTCGCCGGTGAGAAAACGCTCCGGGTACGCCGTAATGAATATGACCGGCACCTCAAACGTCCGCAGCATTTCGTTCACCGCGTCGAGGCCCAGAGCTCCCGTCGGCAAGTTGAATATCGGCCAGGATAATTCCCGGCCGCTTGGCCTTGGCAAGCGCCACAGCCTCGGCATGGGTACGCGCGACACCAAGGACACGATGGCCGAGACTTTCGACGAGCCCTTCCAGATCGAGAGCAATGAAGGTCTCGTCTTCGATGATCAGTACATCGGTGGCAATCTCTGCCGCAAGCTCGCGGCCGGATTCTTCGACCAGATCGCGCAGCGTGGGCGCATCAATATCGAGAACCTTTGCCGCATCATCCTCCGAAAGGCCCTTCAAGTGCGACGAGCAAAAATGCCTGGCGCGGCATCGGCGGAATTTGCGCAAGATGGCGCTCGACCGGCTGGCTCGCTGCCTGCCGCCGCCGGCTTTCCGTTGATCCCGATCGAATTCCATATCTTCGTGAACAGCCGATAGAGCGCGATCCGGGTCGAAACGTCGGTATCGAGCACTTTCGGGTCCTGAACCAGCGCTTCAAGCGTCGCTGCCACATAGGCGTCGCCGGAAGCCTGGCTACCGGAAAGAGCCCGCGCGTAGCGGCGGAGATAAGGCAAATGCTGCGCAACTGCTTGAGATGTCGGCAAAAATCCCTCCCGAATCATGTCGTCTGGTGGCCGATCGGGGTTATGCCCCCCACACGCCTATCAGCCTGTAGCGCGCCAACGCCAGTGCCGTAAAAAAGTTCCGTTCGAAAGGAACCATCTGCCCGGTCAAGGGTTTTGACTGAAACCAAGGGGGCAACCGACGCCCAACCCAGGGCCTCGGAAGTTGGGGTTGAACAATGAACGAAAGAAAGCCCGTGGGACAGCAAAATCCAATGGAAACCGCGGCAGCTCGTAACAAAAAGCCAAGTGCGAAACCGGCCAAATTGGGCCGGGACGTACAAGCTCGTCTCGGCCAGCAGTTACGCGCCATGTACGACGACGTCGTCAACCAGGGCGTCCCTGACCGGTTCAACGAACTGATCAATCGCCTCGAAGGTGATGAAAAAAAGGATAGGCAGTGATGCCGATGGACGAGTCGGTCCGCAAAGCCGTTCTCGCAGCGGTGCCAAGCCTCCGCGCATTTGCGATTTCCCTGTGCGGAAACGTGGATCGCGCGGACGACCTGGTGCAGGAGACGCTTCTGCGCGCGCTCGCCAATATCGACTCTTTCCAGCCTGGCACCAACATGTCGGCATGGCTGTTCACCATCCTGCGCAACCATTTCCGCTCTGAATATCGCAAACGCAGACGCGAGGTCGAAGACAGTGACGGCCATCACGCCGAATCCCTGAAATCGCAACCTGAACAATACGGCCATGTGGAATTTCGTGAGTTCCGTGAAGCTCTCGCGCAACTCCCATCCGATCAACGCGAAGCATTGATCCTCGTCGGTGCGTCAGGATTTTCCTATGAAGAAGCCGCCGGCATCTGCGGCTGCGCGGTCGGCACCATCAAATCGCGCGTCAACCGCGCTCGAACGCGCTTGGCCGAGTTACTCCATGTTAACAGCGCCGAGGATTTCGGTCCCGACGAAACCACGCGTGCTGTGCTCGCGAGCGGCGGAGAATAACGGCGACGATTGCTGCCGACGAGCGCACCGTTATCTCGAAGAAAAAAACCCCGCGCGACCAAAGCCGCGCGGGGTTTTTATTGCACGTCGTGCGACTCGGCATTACGGCACAGTCGGCCGGCCGCCCACACCAGGCCGGCAATGACTGGTGGCGAGCTGCGCTCAGATCGCTCTCTCTTCCTTAAAATCGATCTTATGCCGCGGGAACCAGACATGGCCTTTGAGCATGTAGTGCCAATACATCAAAGGCAGGCCGGTGAGCTTGATCCACCAGCCGATCCAGCGCTCCTTGGATGGGATGAGCGGTAATGTCGGCGTGACCTTACCACCGTAGATAAACTCGGCGAGGATGGCCTTGTCCAGCGCTGTAGTTAGCGGGCACGAGGCATAGCCGTCATACACGCCAGGAACCAGCTTACCGGCGATCGCACTGAGAATTTCGCCTGCGACGACTGGTGCCTGTTTGCGTACTGCCGCCGCCGTCTTCGAGTTCGGCGCCGAGCAAACATCGCGAGCGAATAGACATTTGCGAAGCGCACATGCTGCATGGTGTTCTGGTTTACCTCGACCCAGCCGGCAGCGTTAGCAAGCGGGCTCGACTTGATTTCTTCATGCCGATCTTCGCGGCTTCAATTGCGACCCCGGCGATCATGCCGAAGCCAAGCAACGCCGCAATCAGCGCGACGATAAGAAATGTAACAGCCCAACCCAACATGACGGTCCCCTTCCTCAGTTGATGGCAAAAGTGCCAATTGGGGGAGCAATCTTTGGGACTTAATTGTTCGCGATCATGCCGCAGCCAACAAGGCCGCGATCAGTCGCGACAAAATGAACTGCCCAACTCAACATGGCGTCCTTTCCTCAGTTGATGACAAAAATGCCAATTACGAAAGCGACGTTAACTTCGCGCAATAGTTCCGGCCGCCGGGTCGCTGCGATCCGAGGAACCGGTTGATGATAGAATTGTTCACGGAGTCAGCAGCCATTTGGTAAAAGGAGTAGCGTCCATGGCACCACGTCCGAATTGGAAGGGATTTCTGAAACTATCTTTGGTGTCATGCGCGGTTGCGCTTTATCCGGCAACCACAACGAGCCAACGAATTCGTTTCAACATCATCAACCGGAATACAGGCAATCGTATTCGAAACGAGGTCGTAGATGTCGACACCGGTGAACCGGTAGAGCCAGAAGACCGCGTCAAGGGCTACCAATTCGAAAAAGGCCAATACGTACTGGTCGAGGAAGACGAGCTCGACAATGTTGCGCTGGAAAGCACGCATACGATCGATATCGAGGAATTCGTCCCGATGGCGGATGTGGACCGCATATTTCTCGACGAATCCTTTTATCTCGTTCCGCAGGACGAAGTCGCGCAGGAGGCATTTGCGGTGATCCGCGAGGCCATGCGTAAGGAAGAGCTGGCCGGCCTCGCTCGCGTCGTGATCTACCGGCGCGAACATTTGCTGCTGCTTCAGCCGCGCGGCAAAGGATTATTAGCGACGGCCCTCCGCTACAAAAACGAGGTGCGCGACGAGAAAGATTACTTCGACGATATCGAGAACATCAAAGTGCCGGCGGACATGCTCAAGCTCGCGATCCATATCCTTGAGACCAAGAAAGGGCATTTCAACCCGGGCAAGTTCGAGGATCGATATGAGAACGCATTGCAGGATCTGATCAAGGCCAAACGCGCCGGCAAGGCGCCGCCTGTGGTGTCCGAGCCGCGACCAAGCAACGTGATCAATTTGATGGATGCGCTGCGTCGCAGCGCGCAAGGCGAACGCCACCGACCGGCGGCAACGCGCCGAAATAGTGCACGCAGCAAGCGATCGACGCCGCGGCGGAAGGTTCGACGTGCGAGCTAGCGCATGATCCCGGAACGCCGGATAACCAGGATCATGCGCAGTCGAAAAAAATCGGGGCTAAAGACCTATCGGGCAAAGCGCCGCTTCGGCGTCACGGCCGAACCAAAAGGCAAGGTGGCGCGCAAGCGCGGCCATGCTTTTGTCATTCAAAAGCACGCCGCACGGCGCCTCCACTACGACCTTCGGCTCGAGCTCGACGGCGTCATGAAGAGCTGGGCGGTAACACGTGGCCCGAGCCTCGTTCCCGGTGAAAAACGTCTGGCCGTTCAGGTCGAAGACCATCCGATCGCCTACAACAAATTTGAGGGCACAATTCCGCAGGGCGAATACGGTGGTGGCACGGTCATGATCTGGGACCGTGGACGCTGGGAACCGGAAAATGACCCACACAAGGGTTTGGCCAAGGGCCATTTGGCATTTCGACTGGACGGCGAAAAGCTCAGCGGCGGTTGGCATCTGGTCCGCATGCACCGGCGGCGCGGCGAAAAGCGGGACAATTGGCTTCTGATCAAGCAGCACGACGCGGCCGAGCGCTCGGCAAAAGATCAGGACATCCTTGAGGCGGAGCCGCTTTCGGTCGCAACCGGGCGCTCGATGGACGAGATCGCCAAAGGACCAAAAAAGGAATGGCACAGCAATCGCACTCGATCAGCGAAAGCAAAGAAATCTCCACGCACACGCGTGCGTGCAGCGGTCATGCGCCCGATCCGCAAGACTGCAAAGGGCAATAACATCGATCTGCGCGTCCGCCCCGAAGGCCGCCCTCCCCGCCTTTGTCGCGCCATGCCTTGCAACGCCTGCAGCGATAAGGCGCCCGACAGCGATAACTGGCTGCATGAAATCAAATTCGACGGCTACCGCATCCAGGCACGTCTCGAACGCGGCAAGGTAAAATTGCTCACGCGCAAGGGTCTCGACTGGACAAGAAAATTTCCGACCATCGCCGCAGCGGTCGCAAAGCTTCCGGCCAAAGACGCACTGATCGACGGCGAATTGGTCGCCGAAGGACGCGACGGCCTTTCCAACTTCTCGTTGCTACAACAGGATCTCAAGGCAAGCCGGCATGACCGCATGGCCTTCTATGCGTTCGATCTCCTGCATCTCGACGGCGCCGACCTGAAGCCGTTGCCGCTTGTCACCCGCAAAGAAGCGCTCGCGGCGTTGGTGAACGGTCACAGCGGCCGTGAGCCCTTACGACTTAGCGAGTTCTTGACCGAACCGGGAACAACTCTTCTTCGCCACGCCTGCAAGATGGGACTGGAAGGTATTGTGTCAAAGCTCGCCGACGCGCCATACCGATCAGGACGCGGCCGCGACTGGATCAAGACCAAATGCTCCGACAGACAAGAGCTGGTGGTGGCTGGGTTCGTTCCTTCGAGCGCGGACGCGCATGCGGTTGGGGCCCTGGTGCTTGGTTTCTATCAACGAAACAAGCTCCACTATGCCGGGCGCACGGGCACCGGTTTTACCCATGAAACGGCACGCGCGCTGTATCGCAAGCTCAAGGCGATCGTGGTCGAGCGGACGCCTTTCGTAGCGGTGCCGGCAGAGGAACGTGGCGTTCGCAAACCGGTCTGGGTTAGCGCCGAAGCTGGTGGCCGAAGTCGATTTCCATGGCTGGACCCATGGCGACCGCGTGCGGCAGGCATCTTTTCAGGGCTTGCGTGAAGATAAATCAGCAAAAGACGTGGTGCGCGAGGTGAAGAAAAACGCATTAGCGCGGTCAACACCACTGTCTGCGGCCAGGCGACGCAGTGCACCCGTCGTCAAGCGCAAAGAATTGCCAAAGGTCGGGTCGGTGACGCTCACTCATCCCGATCGCGTCTATTGGGATGATGCCGGCATC
Source organism: uncultured Alphaproteobacteria bacterium (assembly GCA_963815055.1). GTDB lineage: Bacteria > Pseudomonadota > Alphaproteobacteria > Rhizobiales > Xanthobacteraceae > Pseudolabrys. The sequence goes on from CAWFEU010000003.1 coordinate 915,054, forward strand.
ACCAAGCAGGACCTTGCCGAGTACTACAGCAAGGTCTGGAAATGGATGCGGCCGCACGTCATTGGCCGGCCGATTGCGCTCGTACGCTGCCCTGAAGGCGCGTCGGGCCAATGCTTCTTCCAGAAACACGCCACCATGGGCATTGCGACCGAGCATCTGCATCTCGTGCCCGAGAAAGGCGACAAGATCATTTCTATCGACGATCTCGACGGATTGATTGCGCTGGTGCAGGCCGGCGTGCTGGAAATTCATACTCGCGGCACAACCATCAACGACCGCGAACGCGCCGACCGGCTGGTATTCGATCTTGATCCGGGCCCCGGCACCGGTTGGAAGGATGTTGTCGCCGCAGCGCGCGAGGTGCGCGAGCGGCTGAGCGCATTGAAGCTCAAGAGCTTCCTGAAAACTTCGGGTGGCAAAGGCTTGCACGTCGTATTGCCGATCAAGCCCGTCCCATGGGATGCGGCAAAAGATTTCACGCATGCTATCGCAGCGTCGATGGCGGAAGATGCACCCGACCGTTACATGGCAACGGCGACCAAAAACCGCCGCTCAAATCGAATTTTCATCGATTACCTGCGCAACAGCCGGGAAGCGACGGCGGTCGCGCCCTACTCCACCCGCGCGCGCGCCGGTGCGCCGGTGTCGGTCCCAATCGATTGGTCCGAGCTGGGCAGCCTGAAGGCCGCCAATCAATACACCGTTGAAAACCTGGCGCAGCGGCTTTCGCGCGTTCGGTCGGACCCTTGGGCTGCAATCGGCCGCATTAAACAATCGCTGCCGAAGCTCAAATAGCCTGCTGTTCACCCTGCTCTCCGAATGGAACTTCGGTAACACGCCAACGCGTTGGCGCTCGCAACTGGTACCTCCGGCCGGTCAGACGGATCCAACATGAAGAACAAGAACAAAGAACAGAATCACCACGCGCCCGCGTCCCGCTCGTCGGCGCTCGCGCACCAGTTTTCTGAGTTTTCCCGCGCCATCTCGCTATGGACAGGCAATTCGACGCGCGTTCCTGCTCGCGGTGGCCGTCGTTCTCGTCTGGGTCGTCACCGGACCGCTGTTCAACTACAGCGACACATGGCAATTGGTCATCAATACCGGCACCACCATTGTCACATTCCTGATGGTGTTTCTGATTCAGAATACGCAGAACCGCGACACTTTGGCGATCCAGCTCAAGCTGTCCGAACTGGTGCTGGCCATGAAGGGTGCCGAGAACAAATTCGCCGCGATCGAGGATCTCACCGACGAAGAACTCGAAGATTTACACGAGGATTGCCGCAGCCGCGCCGAATTGGCCCTCAAGCACATTCAGACTCGAAAATCAGCATCCCGAAACAGCAAGCGCAAATCGCACTCCGCGACGCCGCAATCCAAAGCACCTGCCCGAGCCTCTTCATAGTTTCTGAATCTGTTTCGTGGAACTTTCGTTCTCGGCGCATGTGTTCGGGAAGCGTGTGCCGTCACTATTTCGACAGAACTTCGCCATAGCCGGCTGATTGATAACCGCGGACGGACGGAGGGCCGAATGAGCTTCAACGCGTCAAAATAGCCGGAGCGGCGCTGTTATATTGGCTTGCTGCCCGTGGGCGCGTCTGCGCAAAATGCCAGGCAGTTTTCCGGCGTCGCCGCCTATTACAGTACCGACTACTCAGGCCGTACCGCGTGCGGACAGAAATACGACCCAAATAAATTTACTGCGGCCCACCGTACTTTGCCGTTCGGAACGCGACCTACGCGTAACCGACCCACAATCGCATCGTAGCGTGGTTGTCGTCGTAAATGACCGGGGGCCATTCACAAAGGGCCGCGTTCTCGACCTGTCGCTCGCTGCCGCCAAGGCCCTGCATATGACCGGTCGCGGCCTGATGAAAGTAACGGCGGCAATTGAGCCGGCGGCGGCATTTACGGCAGCGACGATCCCGGCAAAGCCGTAGTCGCTGAGCGACGGCGTACAGCCCCTCACCGCCTCCGTGGGGCCTTACCGGGGGACACCGTCCGATTTACCCGCATAATCGACGCCTTTGGCGGGAAATGGCCCGGCGAAGGCCTTCGGGGGACCGCGTTGTGTAATATCCAGCCTTGGCCACCTATCCTGCCTCCCCCGCCCTTAAGGACACTCACATGCCCGCCAAGCGCCCGGCGCCACGCCTCGCCGTTATCGACGAGCCACGGATGAACGATGCCCAACGCGCCTTGCTTGATAGCCTGCGCGCCGGGCCTCGGGGCTCCGCAATCACCCCTCGCGGCCCATTCGCGGTCTGGATGCACGCCCCCGGATCTCGGTGAACTTGCCCAGAAACTCGGCGCACATTGCCGCTACGGGACAGCATTGCCGCCAAGACTCTCGGAATTCGCCATACTTGTGCACGGCCCGTCTGTGGCGCGCGCAATACGAGTGGTTCGCGCACGCGCCCATGGCCGAAAAAGGCGGCGTGAAACCAAAAACAATTGAAGACCTGCGCCGCGGCCGCCGCGCCACAAATCAGCGCCAAAGGACGAACGTGCAATCTATGATTTTATCCAGGAGCTTTATAAGACGAAGCGCGTAAGCGACCGCAATTACAAGCGCGTGCAGTCTTTGCTCGGCGATACGGCCGTCGTCGAGCTGGTTGGCATACTTGGCTACTATTCGCTGATCTCGATGACCCTCAATGTCTTTCGCATGCTGCCACCCGAAAACGAAAAGCTTGCGTTCCCGGAGTAGCGAGCACAATCGAATTAGTCCCGGCGCCTGGCGCCGGGACTTCAATTCTCGGTCATCGTATTCGGCTGAACTCAGACCCGCTTAGCAGCTGCGGCGGGTTTTGACGATCACGTTGCCATTCGGCAATTGCGTGCGCACCCGTACCGTCCGGCACTCTGCATGGTGTCTCTCCCAGCCGTAGTGATGGCCGCGATCAACGTGTTCGCGAACCACAACATTGTCGTGATCGCGATCGCGGACGACAACTTCTGCAGACGCCGGAATGACGCCCGCAAGAATTCCGCCAACAGCCGCGCACAGAACGACCATTCTCATTTCAGCCTCCTTTGTTTCCCCCGGGATCAGGGAACGTTGGAGGTGTGTAATTGGTTTCAAAGAGAATTTATTTTGAAACTAAGCGACGTGTTCTGCGTTGTCGCTTGGCAGCTGGTCCGGCGCAGCCGGTTTATTCATGTGCTTGCGCAACGCATCAAGGAAGCGATCCTTTGGCATCGCCGGCGCAACCAGCGCGCCTTGGCCAAAATCGCAGCCCATCACCATCAACGCCTGAAGGTCGGCAATCGTTTCGATGCCTTTGGCGACCGCCAGGCTTCCAAACCGATGCGCCAAATCGATTGCCGTCTGGCAGATCGCGGCGTTGGTCAAATCTGCGGCGCAGTTCCTGATGAATGAACTATGTATTTTTAATTCCGCAAACGGCAGACCGCGAAGACTGGAAAACGAGGAGTAGCCGGCGCCGAAATCATCGATGGCAACAGCCACTCCGCATGGCTTTCAGATCTTCGGCGATCTTTTCGCGTCAATGCGATATCGCGGACGAGTTGGTCTTCCGTCACATCCAGACAATGCCGGGCCAGCTCGTCCGACGCGGGACGATGGGCCGCGACGAGCGACCTTGATCGGCAGTTGTGGCAATAAGGCGGCCGGCACATTGATGGCGAGACGCAAATTGAAACCTGCGTCGGAAAAAACTGTCCAGTGACGTAAAGTCGTGAGCATCGTGTGCTCGACAAGCTTTGTCAGCCCATCGTTATCGAGCAGATCGATGTAATCTTCCGGCCAGAGAAACCCAGCCTGCGGATGTTGCATTCGCACGAGAGCCTCCGCGCCTGCGAGGCATTTGCGCCGAAGATCGATCTTTGGCTGGTACCAGATATCCAGCCAATTTTTCTCCAACGCTTCATCGATCGAAATCCGGCTCAAAGCCGATTCGTGGGGGCCGGAAAATCGCGCTTGGTCGTCGTCCTGGACATGGGCCGCCATCCGTTCACCTCGCCCTCAACAAAGGGCGAGGAACGATAGCGGACGCAGCCTTAACTATTGGTATGAACAGGCAATGTCCTTATTTTTACGCAACAATCGAGGGCGGCGACTCATCAGCGGCGTCGCCAGCTTATTCAAATTTCAAGGTCGCTTCGACGTGATCGCCCTGCTCAAAAGGTTTCTTCAAGCCGAAGCAGCAGGCGTGTTAGGGTAGCTGATGACCGATCAGAAACAGTTTTCGTCCGAAGACGACTCGCGCGTCGTCAATTTCCGGACGGGCGGCACCCATACGCGACCTCCGCCGGTCGAGGACCTGGCAAAATATGAGCGCGGCGAGGAGTCCGACGACTATCGCCACCGCATGATTGTCAACGTCGCCGCATTTCTGGCCATTGTCGCACTGATCGGTGTCGGAATTTGGCTCGCCGACACAATGGCGACCATGCGCAAAAATCAGGATTGCGTGCTATCTGGACGCCGCGGTTGCTCGCCGGTCGAAGTGACCAAAGAACGCTGGTAGGTCCTTTCACCTTGCAGTTCCAGAGGCCTGGAAAGCCGTAGAGGGCCGATTTCGCTGCTAAGTGGCCGTCACCATTGAACTTGTCGCGCTGCTTCGCTATACGGGCAGCCAATCGCTTGCCACGGAAAATGCTGATGGAGGGGGCTACGGCGCGGGCCTTGGGCGCGTTGGCCGCCTGCTTGCCAGAATCCCAGATCAACCAGAGAGTTACCGATGTCTTCGACGTTCGACACCATCGCCAATATCATCGCCGAAACCTGTGATATTCCGCGCAACTCCATCACACCGGAAAGCCACGCCATAAACGACCTCGGCATCGATAGTCTGGATTTTCTGGATATCGCATTCGCCATCGACAAGGCCTTCGGGATCAAGCTCCCGCTCGAGCAGTGGACGCAGGAAGTCAACGACGGCAAGGCCACGACCGACCAGTATTTCGTGCTTAAGAATTTGAGCGCCCGCATCGACGAGCTCGTCGCTGCCAAGGGGGCCTGAAAGCGCGGATCACATGCGTCTTGAGTACTTCCAGCTGATCGACCGCATCGTCGACCTCAGGCTTGCCGAGCGCAAGATCAGCACCGAGGCGACGGTCCCCACGACAAACACAATTTTCGAGGGACACTTCCCCGGTTTCCCGCTTATGCCTGGTGTGCTGCTGATCGAGGCCATGGCGCAAACCTCGGGCTGGCTGGTCGTGGCGGTGAATAATTTCGAACGCATGGCATTCCTCGCCGCGGTCAAGGATGCAAAATTCCGCATGTTTGTCAGGCCAGGCCAGCGATTGGCTGTCACCGCCACGCTCGCGCACGAAGGCTCCGGTTACGCGATTACCGAGACCAATATCGCGCTTGACGGTAAGTCCATCTGCGATGCCACATTGACGCTACGCGTTCTCGATTTTCCTAACGACGAAATGAAGCTGCGAATGCGCGAGACCGCTGCGCGAGTTGGCTTCCCGTCCGTGGTGCCGGCCGATGGCTGAGGGCACCCGGGAAGTCTGGGTCACCGGCATTGGAATTGTATCGTGTCTCGGTGAAGGCCCCGACGCGCATTGGCAAAAATTGACGGAAGCAAAGCCGGTCGCCGACACGACGACTTTCGCGCCATTTATCGTGCATCCGCTGGCACCGATCAATTTCGACGCGCAGATCCCGAAAAAAGGCGATCAGCGCCAGATGGAAAACTGGCAGCGCATCGGCACCTATGCCGCCGGGCTGGCGCTTGATTCCGCCGGCGTCAAAGGCAAGACCGATATTCTCTCACATATGGACATGATCGTCGCCGCCGGCGGCGGTGAACGCGATCTGACGGTCGATTCAAACATTCTCAGCGGCATCGCGCGCGCCGCAAATCCGGCAGCATTTCTCAACGAGCGGCTGATGAGCGATCTGCGCCCGACTTTGTTCCTGGCGCAGCTTTCCAATTTGCTCGCCGGAAATATTTCGATCGTGCATGGTGTGACCGGCTCCTCGCGCACATTCATGGGCGAGGAATCGGCCGGCTTCGATTCGGTGCGTATTGCGCATTCGCGCATTGGCGCGGGCCAAAGCGAAATTGCATTGGTCGGTGGCTCCCATAACGGCGAGCGTCCCGATATGTTGATGCTCTATGAATTTGGCGGGCTGACGCTGAAGAACAAATTTTTACCTGTATGGGAGCGTGGCACCGACAATGGTGGCTTCGCGCTGGGCTCGCTTGGCGCATTCCTCGTCATCGAGGCGCGCGATCACGCGGAAAAGCGCGGCGCAAAACCCCTGGGCCGCCTTTCCGCCGTGGTGTCCGACCGCGCCAATCGGCGAAGCCTGGCACAATCACACAGACGCTCTCCGGCCTTTGGGACCGTCTGAAGGGGCAGATAAATACCGGCCATGCCGCCGCATTGTCTGGCGCGACCGGCGCCAACCCGGCGACCGCCGAAGAGCGCGCGTTTTTCGAGGCACATCCCGACCTTGCCGTTCGCGCCACCGGCTCATATCTCGGCCATGGGATGGAGCCGCAATTCGCCATGAACATCGCGCTGGCCACGGTCGCGCTGGACCATGGTAGTCTGTTTCCGCCCTGTGACTCATCGGGGCTGGAACGGCCGATGACTGGAAAATTGGACCAGGTCTTGGTGACCGGTGTCGGGCACTGGCGAGGCGAAGGTCTTGCGCTCGTCGAACGCATCGGCTGAGGAGTAGTGAGCGATGGCAGCGGGCAAAGACAAGTTGGGACGGCCAATCGTTGTGGTCACCGGCCTCGGCGTGGTCACCTCGCTTGGAGCGGGCAAAGCCGACAATTGGGCAAAGCTCACCGCCGGTGAATCCGGCATCAGGGCCATCACCCGTTTCCCTACCGACGGCCTCAAGACCCGGATCGCCGGCACGATCGACTATCTGCCGCCGCAGCCTTGTGCCGCCGCACTGACAGAGTCCTTTGCCGCGCTCGCAGCCGAGGAGGCGATCGCACAATCCGCGCTCGGCGGGGCCGGCCAGTTTCCTGGTCCGCTCTTCCTGGCGGTGCCCCCCATCGAGATGGAATGGCCGCAGCGGCTCGAGATCGGGGCGAAATCCGGCGCCAACGACAAAGTCACCTACGCCGACATGCTCCGGGTCAGCGCGCAATTTCCCGAATATCATCGGCGCTTCCTGTTCGGTTCCGCCGCCGACAATCTGGCCGAGAAGTTCGGCACCCAGGGTTCGCCGATTTCGCTATCCACCGCCTGCGCCTCCGGCGCCACAGCGATCCAGCTCGGCGTTGAGGCAATTCGACGCGGCGAAACGAACGCCGCCCTGTGCATCGGAACCGACGGTTCGATCAATCCCGAAGCGGTGATCCGGTTTTCACTGCTGTCCGCGCTATCCACCAGCAATGACGTTCCGCAGACTGCGGCAAAGCCGTTCTCAAAGAACCGCGACGGATTCGTCATGGCGGAAGGCGGCGGCGCACTGGTGCTTGAGAGCTACGACTCCGCAAAAGCCCGCGGTGCAAAGATTCTCGGCGTCCTCGAAGGTTGCGGAGAGATGACCGACGCATTCCACCGAACCCGTTCGAGCCCCGACGGAAAGCCGATCATTGGATGTATCGCAAATGCCATCAGCGATGCCGGTCTCACAGCCGAACGACATCGATTACGTCAATGCGCACGGCACCAGCACGCCCGAAAACGACAAGATGGAATATCTTGGTTGCGCGACGGTGTTCGGCGACCGCATGCGAAATCTGCCGATTTCCTCGAACAAATCGATGATAGGCCACACACTATCGGCCGCCGGCGCCGTGGAAGCGGTATTCACTTTGCTCACATTGCAGCACCAACTGATTCCGCCCACCATCAACTACACAGTTCCGGATCCCGCGATTCCGCTCGACGTCGTGCCAAACAAGGCGCGCGAGGCGAGCTTGCGCCACGCCATTTCGAACTCGTTCGGCTTTGGCGGCCAAAACGTTTCGCTGGTGATGGGGCTCGAGCCGGCCTGACGGCTCAGACGAGCCAATCATCATGCGTGCGCTCAGACTGATCGCCGACCGCAAGCTTGAACTTGCCGACGTGCCCCCTCCTCCGCCTCCCGGCGAAGGCGAGGTGCAAATCCGCATTAAAGCCGTGGCCCTCAACCATCTCGATTTATGGGGCTTCCGCGGCATGGCATTCGCCAAGCGGCAATTGCCGCTCGTGGTCGGCGCGGAAGCCTCGGGCGAAATCGCAGCGATTGGCGGCGGCGTTACGGGTTTTAAGCCCGGCGACAAGGTTGTGATGTACGGCGCCAAGACCTGCGGTCATTGCCCAGCCTGCAAAGAAGGCCGCGACAATCTCTGCGAGAATGTGGCGGGCATCATGGGCTTTCACATTGACGGCTTCGCGCGCGATTTGATCAATCTGCCGGCGCGTCTGGTGATCCCGGTCCCGGCGGGCGTCTCGCTGCGCGATGCCGCCTGCGCACCGATCGCCTTCGGCACCACCGAACACATGCTGTTCGACAATGCCAAGCTCAAGCCCGGCGAAACCATTCTGGTGCATGCCGGTGGCTCCGGTATCGGCTCTGTCGCCATCAAGATGGCGAAGGCGCTCGGCTGTACCGTCATCACCACGGTCGGTGACGATGCCAAGGCTGAAAAGGCCAAGGCGCTCGGTGCAGACCATGTCATCAACTACAAGACCGAACGCTTCGAGGGCGTAACGCGCAAACTTACCTCGAAAAAGGGCGTCGACGTCGTTTTTGAACACGTCGGTGGCGAAGGATTCAACGCCTCCCTGCTCTGCCTCAAACGCGGCGGGCGGCTCGTCACCTGTGGTTCGACGGCGGGGCCGACCGTGACGATCAATCTGATGCAGCTGTTCCAGCAGCAATACAAAATTCTCGCCTCATTTGGCGCCTCCATGCGCAATATCCGCGATAGCCTGTCGAAGATCGCAGCGGGCATGACGCCGATCATCGATTCCGAATTCGCGCTCGCCGATTTCGAACGCGGCCTGGCGCGGATCGAAAGCCGGCAGGTATTTGGTAAAGTCATCGTAACGTTTTGAGGCGCCAGCCATGGCAGGGATGATGCGGCGCCTGAGCCGCGGCACGAAGCGCGCCGGCAATGCGGTCGTAGGGACGATAGCAATCGGGCTGATCCAGCTTCTGCGCCTCATCAATCCGGACGTCATGGCGAACGTCGCCGGCTCATTCATGCGGCGCATCGGCCCGCTATTGCCCGAGAGCACCAGATCGGCCGTGCCAACCTGACGGCGGCTTTCCCGGAAAAATCGCCCGACTGAAATCGACACTATCTTGCGTGGCGTCTGGGACAATGTTGGACGCGTGGCGGCAGAATTCGCTCATCTCGACCATCTGTCCGATTTCGATCCCTGGCATCCCGAACGGCCCGCCCGCATCGAAGCGCCGGCCGCCGACATCAAGCGTTTTCTCGGTATGATCGATGATGGAAAGCCGGCGCTCGTTTTTGGCGCGCACTACGCCAATTGGGAATTGCCCGCCGTTTGCGCCGCCGCCTGTAACGTCGATACCGCAGTGCTTTACCGGCGGCCGAATATTCCTGCCATCGACAAATGGCTTCACACCACGCGTGCAGCCAATATGGGCAAGTTGATATCCACCGGGCTCGATGCTCCGGTCAAAATTGCCGAAGCGCTCGAAGCGGGCACGCATATCGGCATGTTGGTTGACCAGTACTACGTGCGTGGGGTCGACGTTACTTTTTTTGGCCGCCGCACCAAGGCCAATCCGCTGCTGGCACGGCTTGCCCGCCACTTCGATTGCCCGATCCACGGCACCCGCGTTGTGCGCTTGCCGAACCATCGATTTCGCGCCGAATTGACGGAGGAAATACGACCCGTGCGCGATGCCGACGGCAAGATCGACATTGCCGGAACAATGCAGATCATCATGTCGGTCATCGAAGGCTGGATTCGCGAACATCCCGAGCAATGGCTCTGGCTGCACCGCCGCTGGCGTCCGGAAGATGAGCAACAGGTCAGCGGCCGGTCTTGATTTTGGTCCATAGCCGATTGAGAAGCCGCTGCGATTTCTGATCGCGCGCGCTGACCGTATAGAGGCGGCTCATGGTTGCGGCGTCAGGGTAGACGCTCTTGTCGTCGAAAACCGACTTATCGATAAGCTTCTGGCTTGCCAGGTTGCCATTGGCATAGGCCACAAGATTGCTGTTTTTTGCAGCGACGTCCGGACGCAACAAATAGTCAATGAAGGCATGCGCCTCAACGACGTGGCCAGCGTCTTTCGGAATGGCGAGATTGTCAAAAAACATCTGCGCGCCTTCCTTCGGAATCGAATAGCCAATTTCAATTCCGTTTTTTGCCTCGATTGCACGCTTCTGCGCTTGCTTGATATCGCCCGACCAGCCGACCACCAGGCAGATTTCCCCACCAGCAAGTGCGTTCAGATATTCCGACGAATGGAATTTTCGCACTGACGACCTGATTTTCATCAGCAACTCGGCGGCCTTGTCTAGTTCGGCCGCATCAGTCGAATTTGGATTGAGGCCGAGATAGTGGAGTGCCGCCGGCATGATATCGTCAGCGGAATCAAGCATGTGCACGCCGCAATCCTTGAACTTGGCCAGATTCTCCGGTTTGAACACGATGTCCCAACTGTCGATCTTGCCATTCGCGTCTAAGCCGATCACGCATCGCTTTGACGTTGTAACCGATACCAGTTGTTCCCCACATGTAATTGACGGCGTACTGATTGCCTGGGTCGTAAACCGCGAGCCGCTTTGCAATATCCGGCCAGACATTGTCGAGATTTTTGAGTTTAGCTTTGTCGAGCTTTTGGAAGACGCCGGCCTTGATCTGCCGCTCAAGGAAAGTATGCGGTTGGCACGACAACGTCGTAGCCGGACTTTCCGGCGAGCAGCTTGGTTTCAAGCGTTTCGTTGGCATCAAACGTGTCGTACTGGACCTTGATGCCGGTATCTTTCGTAAAGTCTTCAAGAACTTTGGGATCGATATAGTCGGACCAGTTGTAGACATTCACGACACGCCCGCTTTGGGCCGCCGCCGCATCGATGAAGGCCGCGCAGAAGCCGAGCGCCATCGCGACGATCGTCAAAGCGCGGTGCATGGAGTGCCCCAGGCCGGCGTGGTTCAAGCCTTGGTCGGAAGACCCGCGGCTTTCCACGCAATGATGCCGCCAGCAAGGTGGGCGCTATACGGATAACCGGCATCCTGCGCGGCAACCGAGGCCGTAATAGAGCGCCTGCCCGAGCGGCAGGCAAACACCACCTGCTTTCCTTGCGGGTCAGGAATTGCAGCCGGATCAAAGCACGACAGCGGGACGATAACCGCCTCAGGGTAACTTTCGACCGACGTTTCGTTAGGTTCGCGCACGTCAACCAGCAGAATGCGTCCTTCGCGTAGCCCGGCAGCAACCTGCTCCGGCCGAAAGGTTCGTTACCTCGTCCGCGCGCGGCATTTCGTCGGCCATACCGGAACTCCGTTACCCATCGATGGCGAATTTTACCCGGAATCCCGCAATGCTGCATCATTCTTTTTGATTTCCGCCCCTAGATCGTCACCTGCGTTCCAACCTCAACCACCCGCCCCGTCGGGATCTGGAAATAGTCGGTGGCGTCATTGGCCGTGCGGGTGAGGCCGATAAACAAGCGGTCCTGCCAGCGCGGCATACCGGAATGCGCGGCGGGTTTGAGCGCGCGGCGCGACAGGAAAAATGAGGTCGACATGATGTCGAACTGCCAGCCGTGCTTGCGTGCGATCGCCAGCGCTCGCGGCACGTTTGGCGTTTCCATAAACCCGAACCGCAGTACAACCCGCGAAAATGTTTTTCCCACCGGCTCGATGCGAACGCGCTCAGCCGGATCGACGCGTGGCGCGTCTGCGGTCTCGATCGTCAGGATCACGTTTTTCTCGTGCAGCACCTTGTAGTGCTTGAGACTGTGCAGCAACGCGGTCGGCGCGCTGACCGGGTCGCTGGTGAGAAAGACCGCTGTTCCTGGCACGCGCGCCGGCGGCTTCTTTTCAAGGCTTTTCACAAGGGATTCGAGCGGCGTTTCGAGGCGTCTGGTCTTCTCAGAAGAGGAGCCGGGTGCCACGGCGCCACGTGTACATCACCGCCATCACCAGCGCCCCGAGCGCCAGCGGCATCCAGCCACCCTCCACGATCTTGAGCATGTTGGCGGACAGAAACGTCAGATCGATAAACAAGAAAGGAACAATCAGCGCAGCTGCTGCAAAGAGCGGCCAATGCCATACACGCCAGATCACCACCAGCGCCATCATAGCCGTCACCACCATCGTGCCGGTCACAGCAATGCCATAGGCGGAAGCTAGCGCGCTCGATGAGCGGAACAACGCCACCAGCAACAGAACGCCAATCAAGAGCAGCGTATTGACGCGTGGCATATAGATTTGTCCGAACAACGACTCCGACGTATGGCGGATTTCCAGTCGCGGAAGCAGGCCGAGCTGGATCGCCTGCCGGGTGAGCGAATAGGCGCCTGTGATCACCGCCTGGCTCGCAATTACGGTCGCCGCCGTGGCGAGCAAGTACCATCGGAAGCAGCGCCCAGTCCGGGTAGAGCAGAAAGAACGGGTTCTCTACCGATTTCGGATCGGCAATAATAAGCGCGCCCTGCCCGAGATAATTGAGCAAGCAGCGCCGGCAGCACGACGACCAACCAAGCAAATCGAATTGGCCCGCGTCCGAAATGGCCAAGGTCCGCGTAGAGTGCTTCGGCGCCGGTGACGACCAGAAAGACGGCACCTAGCGTGTAAAACCCGACGATACCGTGGTGAAGCAGGAAACTTACGCCGTACCATGGATTGAATGCGAGCAGCACGGACAGGTTTTGTCCGACGTGCCAAATGCCCGCAGCCGCAATCGTCGCGAACCAAAACAACGTGACCGGACCAAAAAAGGACGCGACACGTGCCGTGCCGCGCGATTGAACGGCAAAAAGAATGACGAGCACGAGCACGGTCAGCGGCACGACGTAAGCGTCGAATGCCGGCGTCACCACTTTAGTACCCTCGATAGCCGAGAGAACGGACAGTGCCGGGCGTAATAATAGCGTCGCCATAAAACAGCGCCCCACTGATGACACCGAGCAGAATGACAATGCTGCTGCCGCGCACCAGTGAGCGCGATGCAAGCGCCATCAAGGCGAGCGTGCCACCCTCACCTTTGTTGTCCGCGCGCAACAGGATCAGCACGTATTTGGCAGTCACGACCAAAAGCAGCGCCCAGATGATCAAGCGACAAAATGCCAAGCACCACCGGCTCGCTGGCCGGATTGCCGGTACCTGTCGCCGCGAGTACCGCCTCACGCAGACGCATAAAGTGGGCTTGTACCGATATCGCCGTAGACAACGCCAATGCTGCCAAGCGAGAGAGCCCAGAAGCCGACCTTGGCCGGCGCTTCGCTCGCGTCATGAGCGGCAACTCCACCGACTGTTGCCGGTGGCAATGCTTTGAGACATTTGATTTGGCCTGGAATTGCTGCAGTGCAAAAATCCGTGGGACGCGGCTTATAACGCCCCAAACAGTTCCTGAGCACCGCCGTTTACGCAATACGCCAGATCAAGCCATGCGGAAAATGCAACGGATAGCGGACAAATTTAGTTAGATCTATCATCTACTTAGAAGCAATCAGGCATGCGGGTGTTGCGTCAGACGGTTACTTGCGTGCCGACTTCGACGACCCGACCGGTCGGAATCTGGAAGAAGTCCGTGGCGTCGCTGGCCGAACGCGCCAAGGCGATAAACAAGTGATCCTGCCATGACGGCATGCCGGATTTCGCCGACGGCTTGAGCGCGCGCCGCGACAGGAAGAACGATGTCGACATGATGTCGAAGTGCCAGCCGTGCTTGCGTGCAATCGCCAACGCCTTCGGGACGTTGGGTTGCTCCATGTAGCCGAACTTCAAAGACACCCGTGCGAAATATTTCGACAGTGGCGTAATTCGCACGCGCTCATCTTCCGATACACGCGGCATGTCGGCCGTGATGATGGTCAAAATAACATTGTTCTCGTGCAGCACCTTGTTGTGCTTGAGATTGTGCAGCAACGCCGTTGGCGCGAACTCGGGATCGCTGGTGAGAAACACCGCAGTCCCCGGCACGATGTGCGGTGGCTTCTTTTCCATGCTGCGGAACAAGGTGTCGAGTGGCACTTCCGTGCGCCTTGTCTTGTTGATCAGGATTCCGGTGCCGCGCCGCCAAGTGAGGATCAGGAGCACCATGCTTGCACCAAACAGCAGCGGCGCCCACGCACCCTCAAACAATTTGAGGAAATTGGCGGAGAAGAAAACAACATCAACGACAACGAACGGCGCAATCAACAGCAGCGTTTTCCAGAGCGGCCACTGCCATCCTCTCCAGATCACGACAAATGCAGAGAATCCCGTCCACAACCATCGTGGTCGCGACCGCGATGCCATAGGCCGAGGCGAGCGCGCTGGAGGTGCGGAACAATCCAACGAGCAACAGGACGCCAATCATCAACGAAATCGGTCACACGCGGAATGTAGATCTGGCCGACATGCGACGCGGACGTATGCAGGATCGTGAGGCGCGGCAATAAACCCAACTGGATTGCCTGATGGACCAGTGAATACGCGCCGGTGATAACAGCCTGACTTGCGATCACCGTCGCAGCCGTCGCCAATACGACCATTGGCAACAGGAAAGTATCGGGCACCAGCCGGATAGAACGGATTTTCGATCGCCGCCGGATCGGCAAGAACCTTTGCGCCCTGACCGAAATAATTGATCAGTAAAGCCGGCAACACGAGAGACAGCCAGGCCGTCTGAATTGGCTTGCGCCCGAAGTGGCCAAGATCTGCATAAAGTGCTTCACCGCCGGTCACGACAAGAAAAACCGCGCCGAGCGTGACCAGGCCAATTGCGCCATGCTGAAAAAGGAATTCAATTCCATAGAGCGGGTTGATTGCAGTGAGCACCGTCGGATCATCACGGATATGCAGCCCGCCCGCGATTGCAATCGAGACGAACCAGACCACCATGATCGGGCCAAACATGGCCGCCACTTTTGCAGTGCCGCGGCTTTGCGCCGCGAATAGCGCGATCAGAATGATGACTGTGAGCGGCACAACAAATTCGGTGAAGGCCGGACTGGCGAGCTTGAGCCCTTCAACCGCCGAGAGAACCGAAATCGCAGGCGTGATCACGGAATCACCGAGAAACATCGAAGCGCCGATGACGCCAACAATGAAGACGAACGCGGTTCGCCTGCCGAGCGCGCGCGTCGCCAGTGCGGTCAGCGACAACGTACCGCCCTCGCCGTTATTGTCGGCGCGAAGCAGGATCAGAACATATTTCAGCGTGACCGTTATGATGAGCGCCCACACGATCAACGAGAGCACGCCGAGCACGATTTCGCGCGTCACCATCTGATTATTGCTTGCGGCAATCGCGGCTTCGCGGAAGGCGTAGAGCGGGCTGGTCCCGATGTCACCATAGACGACGCCAACACTACCGAGCGCCAATGCCAGGAGAGTTGGCGGCGCGTCCCGAGCCGCCGTGAGCGGCTGCGGAGCCTGCGGCGGCGGTCGTTTCGTTGGTATTACTCATTGCAATTAAACGCGGTCCGCCGAAAAACGTTGAAGGCGGGCGTTATATCATCGCAAAGACCGAGAGAATATGGGCTTTTTCCCGGCTCGATCGCCGCAATGGATTGGCGGCGGCGCCTGCGTCTTGCCGCTCAAGGGGTCAAATCTGCGGGCAAAGGCGGTTCTTCCCGCATCAGGGTAATGGTGACCCGCCGGTTTGGCGACATATAGGGATCGTCGGGGAAAAGCGGCTCCGTATCGGACTTGCCGGCCACCATGAAGACATTGCCGGACGGCACGCCTTCGGCTTCCAATATCTGGCGCACCGCATTGGCGCGGTCGGCGGACAATTCCCATGGCCCGTATCCGGGCTTCGGCGGCACTTTGCTTGAAGCGGTGTGACCGACAATCGAGAGGCGGTACGGCATCGCCTTGAGTTGCGGCGCAATCTTCTGAAGGATCTTGCGCGTGCGTTCGTTCGGTTCTTTCGCGCCGTCCTGGAACATCGAGCGTCCGTCCTGGTCAACAATCTCGATGTTGAGACCCTGCTTGGTTTCTTCAAGCATAATATGCTTGGACGCTTCGGTAATCTCCGGCATCTCCTGCAGCGCCTGGCGCAGCGAGGCGGACGCCAGCGAAAATTTCCGGTCTTCTTTGAAGCGTGCGCCATAGGCGCGCTGGCGATCGTTCTCTTCTGGCGACGGAGTTGCAGAGGCTTCCGACGGATCGATGTGGGCCGAATTCTTCAGTCTCGGACGCGTCGGCAAGCCGAGAATTTCAATGATGCCCGAATAGCGCACGCGATCCTGTACACCAAAAGCGTCGCGCATCGAGCCGGCGACGACCTGGAGTTTGGCTTGATCCTGCGTGGAAAACGCAACCAGCATCACGAAGAAGCTGACCAGCAGCCCCATCAGGTCGGCGAAGGTGACGAACCACCCGTGACCGCCGCCGTGAGCTTCCTTGCGTCTGGCCATTTTCTATCGCTCGAAATCGAACGGCCTCACGCGGCCACCGGCTCCGCCTCTTCCTCTTCTTCCTCCGCCTCGGTGTGGCGATGCTTTTCAGGCAGGTAGGCGAGCAACATCTCGCGCACCAGAGTCGGGCTTTTTGCTTCGCGGATCATCAAAATGCCGTCGATGATCAGCGTGCGATTGATTTCCTCATCGACCAGCTTGAGATGCAGCTTGTCGGCGATCGGCAGACAGAACATGTTGGCAAGAGCGGCACCGTAGAAAGTCGCAAGAAGCGCGCCGGCCATGAACGGACCGAGCTTGGATGGGTCGGTCATGTTGGCGAACATCTGCACCATGCCGATCAAGAGTGCCGATCATGCCGAAAGCCGGCGCGCAATCGCCCACCGCGCGGTAGATCTTCTGGCCTTCGTCGAGATGGGTAAGGAAGTTGTCGCGGTCGCGTTCGAGATTGTCGCGGATAAAATTGCCGTCGTAGCCGTCGGCGACAAAACGCACGCCCTTGGCAAGGAAAGGATCTTCGATCTCGACCTTTTCGAGACCGATCGGCCCCGACTTGCGCGCGACCTCGGCCAGGCCCGCAATCTCATCGACCAGTTCGCGTTGGCTCATGCGCCGTAGCGTGAAGGCGAACTTGGCGCCAAGTGGCAAGCCGTGGAAAATCGAGCTAAGCGGGAAGCGGATCAGTGTTGCGGCAAAGGATCCACCGAAAATGACGATGAACGCATGTTCGCTGACGAACATGTGCAGATCGCCGCCCATCAGAATCACGAGGGTAACGACGCCAACGCCGCTCAGCAGGCCTAAACTGGTCGCAATATCCATAACCTACCCACCCAACGCGCACTGACGACGCCAACACGGTTCCCGTAACGACCCTAGACTGGCCCTGTTAAGGAGCGGTAAAGGCTAACCGTTGGTGAAAGAAAAACGCCCGGAAAGGACCGCCAACTCGTGACCGGCCGCAGAAAAACTGCAAAAATCACTGAAAAAACAATGCCAAACAACCAGGCGGCCGATCTGGAAGCCGCTCAGCGAACTGGAGGAGTGCGACCCATGCGTGAGATCGGCCATTTCATCGGCGGCAAAGCCGTCAAAGGGACATCGGGCCGGTTCGGCGACGTTTTCGATCCCAACACCGGAGAGGTGCAGGCCAAGGTCGCCCTCGCAAAGCATGCGGAGGTCGAGCACGCCATTGCCAATGCCCAGGCGGCGCAGCCGGGCTGGGCGGCGACCAATCCCCAGCGGCGTGCCCGCGTGATGTTCAAGTTTCTCGAACTTGTACAGAAGGAATACGACAGCCTCGCCAAACTGCTCTCGTCCGAGCACGGCAAGACCGTTCCGGACGCGCGCGGCGATATTCAGCGCGGGCTCGAAGTGGTGGAATTTGCCTGCGGCATTCCGACATTTGCTCAAAGGCGATTACACCGAGGGTGCCGGTCCCGGCATCGATCTTTATTCCGTGCGCCAACCGCTTGGCGTGGTGGCGGGTATTACACCGTTTAATTTCCCGGCGATGATCCCGCTTTGGAAAGCCGCACCCGCGATCGCCTGCGGCAATGCTTTCATCCTCAAGCCCTCGGAGCGCGATCCATCCGTACCCATGCGGATTGCCGAATTGTTTCTCGAAGCCGGCTTGCCGGAAGGCGTCCTGAACGTGATCAACGGCGACAAGGAAGCCGTCGACACGTTGCTCACCGATCCACGCATCATGGCGATCGGCTTCGTCGGCTCATCGGCAATCGCGGAATATATTTATTCGACAGGCTGCGCCCACGGCAAACGGGTGCAGTGTTTCGGCGGCGCCAAGAACCACATGATTGTCATGCCCGACGCCGATATGGATCAGGCGGTCGATGCGCTGGTCGGGGCCGGTTATGGTTCCGCTGGCGAGCGCTGCATGGCGGTGTCGGTGGCGGTGCCGGTCGGCAAGAAGACCGCCGACATCCTGGTCGAGAAACTGATCCCGCGCGTGGAAAACCTGAAGATCGGGCCGTCCTCCGACCCGCAAGCTGATTACGGACCGCTGGTGACGAAAGTCGGCGCTCAATCGCGTGAAGGACTATGTCGAAATCGGCATCAAGGAAGGCGCCAAGCTCGTCGTCGATGGCCGCGGCTTTAAATTGCAGGGCTACGAGAACGGCAACTTCATGGGCGGCTGTCTGTTTGACGACGTAAAGCCGGACATGCGCATCTACAAGGAAGAGATTTTCGGCCCAGTGCTCTCGGTTGTGCGCGCGCACGACTATGAAGAAGCAGTGCGGCTCCCGTCGGAGCACGAATACGGCAACGGCGTTGCCATCTTTACGCGCGATGGCGACACCGCGCGCGACTTCGTCAATCGCGTGCAGGTCGGCATGGTCGGTGTGAACTTCGCCATTCCGGTGCCGCTCGCCTATCACACGTTCGGTGGCTGGAAGCGGTCTGGCTTTGGCGACCTCAATCAGCACGGACCAGACTCCATCCGTTTCTATACCAAGACCAAAACCGTGACGTCGCGCTGGCCCACCGGGACCAAAGAAGGCGCGGAATTCGTCATTCCGACGATGAAGTGAGGCGCGCCAAAGAATGACCGCCGTCAGGGTCGCGACAGGAGTTCTTGTCGTCTTCACACTGACGGGCTGTGCCGGGGACCAAGTTCCTGTAGGATCGTCGGCGCCGGCGGCCGCGCCGATTGATGCGTCTATGACCGGTCGTTGGATCCTGACCGCTCCGAACTCACCCTCTTGCGGCCTGGAATTCGGCGGCGCTGTGGGCGCCCGTAACGGCGCCGTCGCGCCCGATGGTGGCTGTCCCGGCAATTTCTACACGAGCCGCCGCTGGGCAATGGAAGGAAACGTCCTTACGATTACGGACGATGAAAACCAGCCGCTGGCGCAGCTTCGGCCAGGCGGTACACGCTTTGAGGGTCAGTCAACCAACGGCGTCCCTGCTCACTCTGGAACGCTAGTACAAACGCGAGATCGAGAGTCCCATGGCCGAATTTCAATTGTATTGTTTTGCGCAGTCCGGCAATGCCTATCGCGCCGCGCTGATGCTGAATTTGATTGGTGCCGATTGGGAGCCGGTATGGATCGATTTTTTCGGACAGGGCGTGCAGCGCACGCCACAATATCGCACCGACGTCAATGAAATGGGCGAGGTACCGGTACTGGTGCACGGACAGAAAAAACTGACGCAATCTGGCGTGATCCTGAGCTACCTCGCCAGGCGCACAGGCAAGTTCAAACCCGAGGGCGAGGACGAAGAACTCGAAGCCTTGCGCTGGATAATTTTCGACAACCAGAAAGTGAACGGATTCCTAGGTCCATTTCGATTTCTCAAGAACTTCGCCAAGCCTCCCGGCGATCCCGCTGTCCTCGCATTCCTCAAGGGCCGGATCGACGGAAATCTCGCGATCGTCAACAAGCGCCTGACCGGACGGAAATTCCTTGTCAGCGACAAGCCGACGATCGCCGATATTTCGATGACCGCCTATTTCTACTATCCAGCGGATGAATTCGGTTTCGATATCGCCAAGGACTATCCGGCGATCGCGCGCCTGGCTCGAGCGCATGAAGGCCCTGCCGGGCTGGAAGCATCCCTACGAATTAATGCCGGGCTATCCGCTGAAACAGAGCTGAAATCAGTTCAGCCGCGCCGGCCGCTCGTGATCCGGCTCGCCGTCAGGTGGACTGGCAGGAAATGTCGCGCTGCTGGCGCTTGTTGCCGCGGCACGGCCGCCGCTGCCGCGTCTTTGCGCTGATATTCCTGATAGGACAGCCAACCAAGCGGCAGACAGGCGAGATAAGCAAGCGTGCCGATCGTAAGCACCTGCCACGGATAGCTGACCAGCAACGCAAAGAACAACACGACGAAAACGAAAACCGGCAACACCATTTCCGGCGGCACGCGCTTGCCCACGCGCTTGCCCGAGAACACCGGCAGTCGCGAGACCATCAATAGCGCGATCACGAGAGTGTAGATGAAAGTCAGCCACACCGTAATCAGGCCGCCCGACACGCCGAGGAAATTCAGATAAATCGGCAACAGCACGGTAATGGCGCCGGCCGGCGCCGGAATGCCGGTAAAGAAGTTGCCCGCCCAGGCCGGCTTGTTGGGGTCGTCGATCATCACATTGAAGCGCGCGAGACGAAGTCCTGCGCAGATTGCAAAAACCAGGGCGGCGATCCAGCCGGCCGATTTGAGTTCGTGCAGGCCCCAGAAATATAAAATCAGCGCCGGCGCCACACCGAAATTGACGAAGTCCGCGAGACTGTCGAGCTCGGCGCCAAAACGCGAAGTGCCTTTGAGCATCCGCGCGATCCGGCCATCGATACCGTCGAGCAATGCGGCAAACACGATCGCCGCCAGCGCCCAATCGAGCTTCTCTTCTATCGCCAGCCGAATGGCGGTGAGACCGGCACATAACGCGAGCAGGGTGATCAGGTTCGGCAGCAGCGTGCGCACCGGAATCGCCTTGAAACGGCGCCGGAACGGTGGCGGTGCAGGATCAAACGGCGGAAACACCATGGCCTCAAATATATACGATTGCCCGCTGCCCGGCACTAAAGCCCATCAACATAGTAAGCGGAACTTCGCGCCGAAATTATGGGCAACGGCGCGGGCACCGGGCAGCATGCGGCATGCTCCGATGTTGTTTTCTCCAGTTTTCCGCCATAGATTCAATAACATCGCACACCGTTTTGTTTGGTCCGCATTTTGCCTTGGAAATCCCAAGCTGGCGTTGGGCGCCAGCGCGTTGGTCGCACTTAAACCAATGCGGAAGAGCTACCTGGCGGGAAAATAGCGGCGTTGGAGCCGCAGCGGCGGGATCAGCCCGCCCGGTATGCCCGGGCTTCACCCGCGCCGCGCAAATCGGCGAGCACGGTTTCGCCTGCGATCGAGGTCTGTCCCACCGCCACCAATGGCGGGATGCCCTCGGGCAAGTAAATATCGAGCCGGGAACCAAACCGGATCATGCCGAAGCGCTCGCCGGTGTTTATGGCTTGTCCGACCTGCACGAAGCAGACGATGCGTCTGGCAATGAGACCAGCGATCTGCACAACGGCGACGCGCGCACCGGCAGTCGCGATCACCAGTGAATTGCGCTCGTTGTCGGCACTGGCCTTGTCGAGGTCGGCGTTGAGGAACTTGCCCGGCTGATAGATGATTTTATCGATCTTGCCGGCCACCGGACTGCGATTCACGTGGCAATCAAACACGCTCATGAAAATCGAGATGCGCGGCAGCGGCTTGTTGCCGATACTCAGTTCCTGTGGCGGTACCGCGCTGGTGACCTGGCTCACCCGTCCGTCGGCAGGCGCGACGACCAAGCCATCGCGCACCGGAGTTACTCTTGGCGGGTCGCGGAAGAAATAGGCGCACCAGATCGTCGCCAGCGTGCCTAGCCAGCCCAGCGGCGGCCACAAGCCAAAACAGGATGATACTGACGAACGCAAAGGCGCCAATGAATGGGTAGCCCTCCGGCGTAACCGGGACAAATTGCGAGCGAATCGAATCGTAGATCGACATGGCCTATCTTACTCTGCCGCGTCGGCCGGCGCTTCGATCGTCGCGGCTGCCGCCGCGCTGATGACATCGTCCACCGGTGGCGGGTTGCGGTTGGGAGCGCCATCTTCTTCTCCCGCGCGCGCCAGCTTTTCGCGCGCCTCTTCAGCCTCACGTTGACGGTTCCACATGCTGGCATAAAGACCGTTTTTTGCGAGCAGCGCGTAGTGCGTCCCGCGCTCGACGATCTCGCCTTGATCGAGCACGATGATCTCGTCGGCGCCGACGATTGTCGAGAGCCGATGCGCGATCACGAGCGTCGTGCGATTGCGGGAGACGCGTTCGAGCGCGTCCTGGATTTCCTTTTCGGTATGGCTGTCGAGCGCGGATGTCGCCTCATCGAGCACCAGAATTGGTGGGCCTTTCAGGATTGTGCGGGCAATCGCAACGCGCTGCTTTTCGCCACCCGAGAGTTTCAGGCCGCGCTCCCCAACCTCGGTCTCATAGCCCTTGGGCGCGATCCGGATCAGAGGATCGATCTGCGCCAGCCGCGCCGCTTCTTCCACTTCGGCATCGGTCGCTTCCCAGCGGCCATAGCGGATGTTGTAGCGGATCGTGTCGTTGAACAGCACGGTGTCCTGCGGAACCATGCCAATCGCCTGCCGCAGCGATTTTTGCGTCACCTTCGCGATGTCCTGCCCGTCGATCGAAATCCGTCCACCCAGAAGGTCGTAGAAGCGGAACAGCAGCCGGGAAATCGTCGACTTGCCGGCACCCGACGGGCCCACCACGGCCACTGTCTTGCCGGCCGGCACCTCAAAGCTGATGCCTTTCAGGATTCGGCGCGACGGCTCATAGGCAAAACTGACATTCTCGAAGCGAATGGTGCCGGTGCTGACCTTCAACGGAGGCGCGTTTGTCACATCTTTGATTTCCGGTTCACGCGCCAGGATCGAGAACATAAGCTCGATATCGGTAATGGCCTGCTTGATTTCGCGATAGACCATGCCCATGAAATTGAGCGGCTGGTAAAGCTGGATCATCATGGCGTTGATCAGCACAAAATCGCCGACCGTCTTGCTGCCGGCGCGGATTTCGAATGCGCACATCACCATGACGGCCGCGAGTCCGCAGGTGAAGATGGCCGCCTGGCCCGGCATTGAGAACCGCGAGCGAGGTATAGGCGCGGACGCTGGCGTCTTCGTAACGCTCCATGGCGCGGTCGTAGCGAGCGGCCTCGCGTTCTTCGGCGGAGAAATATTTGACGGTCTCGTAATTGAGCAGCGAGTTCGATCGCCTTGATGTTGGCGTCGGTATCGCTGTCGTTCATTTTGCGACGGATACCGATGCGCCACTCGGTGGCGTGATAGGTGTACGTCATATACACGGCGACTGTCGCCATGATCACCGCGACATAGCGCCAGTCGAATTGCCACATCAGCACGACGACGATGAAGTGCAAGTTCGATGATCGTCGGCGACAATTGCAGGATCACCATCCGCACAATCGTCTCAATGCCATTGCGGCCGCGCTCGAGTACGCGCGTGAGGCCGCCGGTCTTGCGCTCCAGATGGAAGCGCAAAGACAACTCGTGCATATGGATGAAAGTGCGGTAGGCAAGCCGGCGTACGGCATGCATCGCGACTTTTGCGAACAGGCCGTCGCGCAACTGGGTCAATGCCGCCATCAGGATGCGCATGCCACCGTAGGCAATGGTCATCGCGATCGGCGCGGCCACTGCCCAAAGCAGCCAGTCCGACGCAGCGACCGGCGCGGTGCCGTGACCGGCGAGCGCATCGGTTGCCCACTTGAACGTGAAGGGCACCGCAATGGTCGCCAGCTTGGCGGCCAGCAGCAGCACCATGGAGCCAATCACCCGCAGTTTCAGATCGCGGCGATCGGCCGGCCAGATATAGGGCCATAGATGGATAATGGTCGCGAGCAGCGCACCGCGATCGGCGGATACGCTTGCAGGTTGGGCAGACGTTCGATGGTGGTGGTCGCTCATTCAGGGCCCGAAAGGACGGGCCACAAGGCGCCGTCAATGCCTTCCATATAGGGGGATTCTTGGCAGTAATCACCCCGCCCGCGCGGAACGCCTGTGCCTTATTGCGAATTATCTGGCGCGCCTTGACGCTGCCGCAAGCCGGATGCACATGCATGCTCATGAATAGAATCGAAAAAACCAACAAAATCGGCAAAATCTGCGTCTATTGCGGGTCCGGGCCGGGCACCGATCCGGCCTTCGTGGAAAGCGCCCGCGCCTTCGGGGCCATCCTCGCCAAAAATGGCATTGGCCTGGTTTTCGGCGGCGGCTCCGTCGGCATGATGGGTGAGATTGCCAAATCGGTGCTCAACCACGGCGGGCACGCGACCGGAATCATCCCGGAATTTCTGGTCGCCCGTGAACTTGCCTTAAAGGGCGTCGACGATCTTGTCGTGACCCACGACATGCACGAACGCAAGCGCAAGATGTTCGAGATGGCCGACGCGTTCGTGGCCATGCCCGGCGGCATCGGCACTCTCGAAGAAATCGTCGAGCAGGTGACCTGGGTTCAGCTCGGCCGTCACCGCAAGCCGATCCTGCTTGCCAATATCAGGAATTTCTGGGATCCGCTGTGCGCGCTCATCGAGCACATGAAGCTACTTGAATTCATTCGTGGTGATCTCAATTTCGAACTTCTGGTCGCCGACAAGGTGACCGACATCCTGCCGATGCTGCAAAAAGCTGCGGCGGCCGTGCCGGAAGGCGAGGAAGAAATGCCGGCGGTTATTGCCGACCGGCTTTAGGCATTACGATTTGGCGTCGACGAACGTCACCGCTTCGATGCGATTGCCATCCGGATCGCAGATGAAGGCGGCGTAGTAGCGATCGTTGTACTCGGGGCGAAGGCCTGGCTCGCCATCTGACATCCCTCCGCCCGCAAGCGCGGCGGCATGGAACGCGTCGACGGCCTTTGTCGACGAAGCACGCAGACAAACATGCACGCCACTCTCGGTTCCAACGGGTGTCATATCCGCACGGCTGTTGATCCAGAACTCAGGATAGGTCTTGCCGTAGCCGACGGCGGCATGCGCCCACTCACGCAATTTGGTGAGCCCGAGCGGCGCCAGCAGCGCGGTATAGAAGGCCTCGGCCGCCTTGATGTCGCGCACCGCGATAGAAATGTGGTCGATCATGAATGCCCCCTGATCGTCGTCCCCGCGAAAGCGGGGACCCATACGCCGCAGTCTATCGACAAGCTGCGGAGTATGGGTCCCGGGCCTCGCGAAGTTTACCATCGGGCTGCGCTTCGCGCAGACCCGGTGGCTCGCCCGGGACGACAGCAAGCATGTCACGCCGGGGCGTTCGATTTCACCAACTTAAAAATGATGGAATCCATCAGCGCCTGGAATGAAGCGTCGATGATATTGGGCGACACGCCCACCGTGGTCCAGCGCTCGCCGGCCTCATCTTCGCTCTCGATCAGCACGCGGGTTACGGCTTCGGTGCCGGCATTGAGGATACGCACCCGATAGTCGGTCAGCTTCAGCCCGGCGATATATTTCTGATATTTTCCGAGATCCTTGCGCAGCGCCAGGTCGAGCGCATTGACCGGACCGTTGCCTTCCGCGGCAGAGATCATGTTGTCGTTGCCGACTTTCACCTTCACCACCGCCATGGTGACCGTGACGCGATCGCCTTTGGCGTTGTTGCGCTGCTCGACATTGACGTCGAACTGGGTGACGTCAAAATAGTCCGGCACTTTGCCTAGCGTACGCCGCGCCAGCAATTCGAACGAAGCATCCGCCGCTTCGTAAGCATAACCGATCGCCTCGCGTTCCTTCACGATTTCCAGCAGGCGGCCGATACGCGGGTCGTCTTTGTCCGCCTTGATGCCAATGCGCTCGAGCTCCGCCAGCACGTTGGATTTTCCCGCTTGCTCGGACACCAGCACCTTGCGCCGGTTGCCGATCGTTTCCGGCGCGACATGCTCATAGGTCGCCGGATCTTTCATGATCGCGGATGCGTGAATGCCGGCTTTCGTCGCGAAGGCACTTTCGCCGACATAAGGCGCGTGCCTGTTGGACGCGCGGTTGAGCCGCTCATCAAGCGCGTGCGAAACATGCGCGAGTTTCTTGAGCGCGGCATCGGTGACGCCGATGTCGAATTGCTGGGCAAATTCCGGCTTAAGCTTGAGCGTCGGAATGATGGAGACAAGATTGGCGTTGCCGCAGCGCTCGCCCAGTCCATTGAGCGTGCCCTGGATCTGGCGTGCGCCGGCGCGCACGGCAGCAAAGGAATTAGCCACCGCCTGATCGGTATCATTGTGGGCGTGGATGCCGACATGATCGCCGGGGATTGTCTTCACGACTTCGCCGACGATCTTTTCAACCTCATCGGGCAAGGTGCCGCCGTTGGTGTCACACAGCACAACCCAACGCGCGCCTTCATCGTAAGCCGCCTTGGCACAGGCCAGTGCATATTTCGGATTGGCCTTGTAGCCATCGAAGAAATGCTCGCAATCGAGCAGCACTTCCCTGCCCTTGGCTTTTGCGGCTTTCACGCTATCGCGGATCGACGCGAGGTTTTCTTCGTTGGTCGTCTCCAGCGCGACCTTGACGTGATAGTCCCACGCCTTGGCTACGAAGCAGATCGCGTCGGCCTTCGCATCAAGCAGCGCCGCAAGGCCGGGATCGTTGGACGTCGAGCGGCCCGGCCGCCGCGTCATGCCGAAGGCCGTAAAGGTCGTGTCGAATTTGCGATCCGTCGCGAACAGTTCGGTGTCGGCCGGATTGGCGCCCGGATAGCCGCCTTCGACATAATCGATTCCGAGCTCGTCGAGCATGCCGGCAATGGCCAGCTTGTCGGCAAGCGTGAAATCGACGCCGTTCGTCTGCGCGCCGTCGCGCAGCGTCGTGTCGAAGAGATAGAGGCGCTCCTTCGGACATTGCGGTTCTCACCAAAGGTAATAGTTCGAGACCAACGCGACGGCGATCAAGATTGCGATGGCGCCCATGATGACATGGTGGCGTTTCATTCGGTGTCCTTACGTCAGCCGGTAGACGACGTAGAGTGCAATCAGCACGGCCGCTGCAAGCACGCCGTATTTGAGCACGATGTAATAGAGCCAGTGACGCGGGAACGGCGTGTCGGGTTTGGTCATGAAGCCTCCCGTTTGGCGGCAAGTTGTTTATGCATCGTGGTATTGGCGAGCCATTCGTCGCCGACTGAAATCGAATTGCGCTGCTGGGCGACATAGCCACGCTTTTCAAAGAAACCACGGGCGCTGTCGCTGGCGTCAACACTGAGCTTTCCCACACCGCGGCCGCCGGCGAGCTTCTCCAGCGCGTCGATCAACATGGCGCCGACGCCCTGCCCCACCGCCGCCGGATGCACATAGAGCATGCCGACGACGTTCTTTGCCTTCGAGCGAGGCAAATCCGACCGGAGAGCCTTCCAGCGTGGCAATCAGCGTCAATTGACCGGCCAATTTCTTGCCGAATTCGGCGGCGTCATCGGCGACAGAGGCCCACGCCTCCTGTTGTGCCGCGGTGTAGTCGTCGGCCGTCAGGTCCTCGATGCTGTCGCGGAAGATTTCGCGCAGCACCGGCGCGTCGTCCGGCAGAAACGGCCGCAAGCCGAGCTTCGGGTGTGCGACGGCCATCATCGCGCGATCTCCCAGGTGGTGCCGTCCTTGGAGTCTTTTAGCACGACGCCCATGGCGGCGAGTTCGTCGCGGATGCGATCGGACTCGCAAAATTCTTTGCTTTTCGCGCAGCGTTACGCGCTTCGATCAGGTTTACGACTTTGCCTTCATCGATTGTGATCGATGCCGGACGGAATGACGCCCAGTCCGAGGCGGATAACATGCAAAAGTCCCAGTAGCTGCGCACTCGCTTTCAGACAAGCGGCTGCAGGTTTTGCGCCCTTTCGTCAGCCTCGCTCCGCAATTCATGCAATGCGGCAAATGCTTTTGGCGTGTTGAGATCGTCAATCAATGCGTCGAGTGCGTCCGCACACAGGTAACCCGGCGAAATGTCAGCTGTCAGGGCAACCCAATTGTCGAGTTTTTTCTGACCGTCGCGCAATCCCGACACAGTCCAGTTAATTGGCTGCCGGTAATGCGTCTGCAGCATCGTAAATCGCACCACCTCGCCCGGCCAATCCTTAAGCAACTCGTGGATCGTCACGAAGTTGCCGAGGCTCTTGCTCATCTTCTCGCCTTCGACCTGCAAGAAGCCGTTGTGCATCCAGTAGTTCGCCATCACCGGCGTATGGAAGGCGCAACGCGATTGCGCAATCTCGTTCTCGTGATGCGGAAATACGAGGTCGATGCCGCCGCCATGGATATCGAAGGTCTCGCCCAGATGCTTCCATGACATGGCCGAGCATTCGATGTGCCAGCCCGGACGCCCCGGCGTTCTGATGCCTGCGGGCGAAGGCCAAGCCGGCTCACCCGGCTTCGACGGCTTCCACAAGATGAAATCCTGCGGATCCTTCTTGTACGGCGCTACTTCAACGCGCGCGCCGGCGATCATTTCATCGAGCGGACGATTGGAGAGCTTTCCGTAGTCCTTCATCGACGGAACGTGGAACAGCACGTTGTCTTCGGCAACATAAGCGTTGCCGGATTTCACCAGCCGCTCGATCAGAGTCTTCATCTCATCGATATGTTCTGTCGCACGCGGCTCGATGGTTGGCGGCAGGCAGCCCAGCGCCGCCACGTCCTGCCTTGAAGTTTTTGTAGGTCTCTTCCGTCAGGTCGCGGATGGAAATGCCGCGTTCGGCGGCACGCGCGTTGATCTTGTCATCAACGTCGGTGACGTTGCGCACATAGGTGACGTGTTTTTCGCCGTAGATGTGCCGCAGCAGCCGGAACAACACGTCGAACACGATGACCGGGCGCGCATTGCCGATATGGGCGAAGTCGTAGACCGTCGGTCCGCACACATACATACGCACGCGCGCCGGATCGATCGGCGTAAACACCCGCTTCTCGCGCGTCAGCGTATCGTAGAGCTTGAGTTCCATAGCAAATGACATCCGTCGGCCCCGCTGGCCGGGCGTCCTGCTATCTCAACGTTGAGAAAAGACGGCCGCAGCCAGCGTGATGCGCTAGCGAATAATCTCCGGGCAAATGCCGCAGATATGGTTAAGGCCGTTCATGGCGGCACAATGATTTGTCACGTCCGGATCGTCAAGGTGCTGGACGAACCCTCGAAAAACACAGGAAAAATTTGATGACTGAGGGCCCGACCGCACGGTTAAGCGCGCTCTTAACGATTTCACTCACATTGTCGCAATCGACGCCGGCCCCTGGCTGGCGTTCTCCACACCACGGACACTTCGAAATGCGGACAGTTTTCGTCAGCCTCGTTGCATTGTTGTGCGTCAGCCTTGCGCCTTCCGCGCAGGCCGAGCGGCGCATGTTTATCGTTGCCAATGATGCCGACGGCTACGGCGTCGACCGTTGTCTCGCCTCGGGAGAAAAATGCGGCGCGGCGGCGGCCAACGCCTATTGCAAGACGCAGGCTTTCGCGCAGGCTGCGACCTACCACAAGGCCGATCGTAGCGATATCACCGGAGCGATATCCGATGCCGATGGCGGCAGCTGCCATGACGGCACCTGCAACGTGGTCGCCATCGTCTGCACGCGCTGAACATTCAAGCGCCGGTTCAGCCTGTTTTGACCGGATCATGGCAAACGGCGCAAATCTTGTTGCCGTCAAGGTCGCGCACATAGGCGCCGTAATAATTCGGATGGTAATGCGTGCGCAATCCGGGCGCACCCACGTCAGTGCCGCCGGCCGCGAGCGCCGCCGCATGAAAGGCATCGACTGCCGCACGTGACTCTGCCTTAAAGGCAACGGTCACGCCATTGCCCGGGCTGGCCTCGCCCTTGTCATAGGGCCGCACCACCCAGAATGGCTCGTTGATGCCGTCAAAGTCCTCCGGCGCGTAACTGGCCGCAATCTTGACGGTCCTCTTCCGCACCAGGCCGAGCGGCTTCAGCGCTTGATCATAAAAGCGTGCAGCCCGCGGCACGTTCGCGGTGCCAATGCGTGAGATGGCTGTACATCAGGCCCTCCTATCATGAGACTTCATCTTGCGCTAACCCTGCAGCGCTGCCCACATTTCGCGATCACGTTCGGCGGTCCAGATCACCGGCCATTCGATACCACGCGCTTCGTCATAAGCGCGCGAAACATTGAACGGCAGGCAGTGCTCATAAATTGCAAAACTCTTGAATTTTGGATCCATCGTCAGCCGTGCAAAATCGAAAGCGTCTTTCAGCGATCGACCCTTGGCGACGCTGTCCTGGACCGACCCGTAAAGAGATCGAAATGAAATCGGTGGTGAGCTCGATGCCTTCCTTGACCATTTCGGGCGTCGTGAGTGCCGCACCGCGGCCCGGCACCAACGCATTGGCTTGCATCTCCGCCAGATGATCGAGCGTCGCCGGCCAGTCGGTGAAATGTGCGTCGCCGCAATAGCAGGCCGATTTGTATTCAACGAGATCGCCGGAAAAGACAACGCCGGCATCGGGAACGATCGCAATCACGTCGCCGGCGGTGTGGCCCCGTCCGATATGCATGATCCGCACCTCGCGCCGCCCCAACCAGACCGAGATCTGGTCGGGAAATGTTATCGTCGGCCATGTCAATCCGGGAATGGATTCGGCGGCGCGGAACAGGCGCGGAAACCGGCCGATTTCCGAATCCATATCCTGCTTGCCGCGTTCGCCGATCAAGCCGCGCGTCGCATCGGATGCCAGTATCTCGGCCCCTTTGTAGGCCGACGCTCCCAGAACCCGCACCGCATGATAGTGCGTCAGCAAGACGTATTTGATCGGCTTGTCGGTCACCTTGGCGACGCGCGCGATCACGTCGATCGGCCATTGAGGGCGTCGCCTGGGTGTCGATCACCATCACACAGTCGTCGCCAACGATGATGCCGGAGTTCGGGTCGCCCTCGGCCGTGTAGGCGTAGAGACCCGTCCCGATCTGGTCGAATGAGACCTTCTTGTCGTTGAGGTCTTCGGTGGAAGCAAAGCCGGTCACTGTTCTACGCCTCTCTTTCGATCAACGCGCCAACGACCATGCACCACCATCGGCTACCACACGAACCAACAATTCCGTGAGCCCGAGGTGGTGCCCGCTCGGCCGTCCAAAAGTGCCGAAAGTTTTAGTTGCAATTGTAACCAACGCCAGCGCGATCGCCCACGCGGAACAGTCGGCGAGGCTACGCGTTACTGCCCCGGACGGAGACCCTGGGCCCGCGCGATGAGATGTCTGATCTTTATCCAGTTCGCCAGGTCCATTTGGATCCTCGCCTGGGGTGACGAACCCGGCCCGGGCGTCCTGTCGCGGCGTCTCGCAGCGCTGCGCTTTTGGCCATCCTGCCAGCGGCGGCGCGGCATCCAATAGTCGTGCCTCATTGCACCCGGCCGGAAGTTCGGCCAAGATTCCCGTCATGCGCGAAGGTGCCTCGGACAGCAACGAGTTGCCAGCGCTGGGGAACGCAGCAGCATCAAATGACCGACGAGACGGCCCAGAAAGCGCATGACGCGACGGTCGACCATGCGGCGCTCAAGCTGGAAGAATTCCTGCCCTATCGTCTCAATGTCTGTGCCAGCCTGGTGTCGCAGGCGCTCTCCCGCATTTATGCCGACCGCTACAAAATCGGCGTGCCGGAATGGCGGGTGCTGGTTACCCTTGGCGAATTCGGGGCGATGACCGCCAAGGCAATCGGCGGCACATAGTCACATGCACAAGACCAAGGTGTCGCGTGCGGTCGCATTGCTGGAGCGGCGCAAGTTGGTCACCCGCCGGGCGAACAAGGCTGATTTGCGCGAAGCATTCCTCTCGCTCACCCCGGCGGGACGGGATATCTACACGGAGCTCGCTCCGACCGCACTCGATTTTGCCCGTCAGTTGCTGGAAACTGTGGATGCAGGTGATCGTGCTGCGCTCGATCGCGCAATCACCAAGCTCACCGAGCGTTCGGCGCAGCTTGCCCCCCGTATCGCCAACGGCCACCGTCCCGGCTAGATTGTGGCGAGCACAGCCGGGGTCAGTCCGTGAAACTCTATTCCTATTTTCGTTCGTCCGCCGCCTATCGGGTCCGCATCGCGCTCAATCTCAAGGGGCTTCCCTATGAGACGGTGCCGATCCACCTCATCAAGGAGGGCGGACGCCAGCACACACCGGAATTTCGCAGCATCAATCCGCAAGCGCGAGTGCCGGCACTCGAGTTGTCGAGCGGCGAAGTACTCACGCAGTCGCTCGCGATTATCGAATACCTCGACGACATCCATCCCGAACCGCCGCTATTGCCGGCAGACGCGCTCGGACGCGCCAAATGCCGCGCGATCGCGCAATTGATCGCCTGCGATATCCATCCGCTCAATAATACCAGCCCTCTGAAATATCTCAGACGTCAGCTCAAACATGAGCAGCCGGAAATTGACGCGTGGTATCATCATTGGATCATCGAGGGCTTTACTGCGCTGGAATCCCTGCTGATGCCCGGGACCTTATGCATGTGGTGCGCATGTGACGATTGCGGACATATGCCTTGTGCCGCAGGTCGCAAATGCACATCGCCTGAAGGTGCCTCTCGACAAATTTCCAAAGATCGTCGCAGTGGATGCCGCATGCCTGAAGCTTCCGGCGTTCGACAAAGCGCGACCCGGAAAACCAGCCCGACGCCGAGTGACGGGGACGCGGCGACCTGCTAGACCACCGCTCCGCATTACCCCTGGTTCTCCCACATCGACGAACGGCCCGTGATCAACAGCAAGCTCGCACGCGTCGTCCTCTGGATGGTCGGCGCATTACTTTCGTTTTCGCTCATGGCGGTTTCAATCCGCCAGCTGTCCCGCGGCGGACTGAGCATTTTCGAGATTCTCGCTATCCGCAGCGGCGTTGCGCTTTTCGTGCTGCTGACCCTTCTCGCGGTACGTCCCGAATTGCGCATTCACGCACGGCCCCGGCGCATGGGTCTCAATCTTTTCCGAAACTCCGTACACTACGGGTCGCAATTCATGTGGGCGCTGAGCCTCACAATGCTGCCGCTCGCCACGGTGTTCGCGCTCGAGTTCACCATGCCCGCATGGACCGCGCTGCTTGCGGTCTGGTTTCTGCACGAGCGCATGACTCCAAGCCGGCTGGGTGTCATCGTGCTTGGTCTCATCGGCGTGCTGGTTATTCTACGGCCGGGCATTGCCGGGATTTAATCCGGCCGCAATTTTGGTGCTGCTGGCCGCGTTTGGCTACGCCATCACGATGATCACGACAAAAAAGCTGACGATGACGGAGAGCACTTTCGGCATCGTGTTCTGGATGGCGGTCATGCAATTCCCTCTGTCGCTGATCGGGAGTGACCCTACTGTCTTTTTCCATTTCGAGGCACGCCATATTTTGCCCGCATTCGGCGTCGGTCTCGCAGGGCTTTCGTCGCACTATTGCCTGAGCAACGCCTTTCGATCCGGAGACGCAACTTTGGTGGTCCCACTGGATTTCATGCGTATTCCGCTGATTGCCGTTGTCGGCTGGGCATTTTACGGTGAGCCGCTCGACATTTTCGTCCTGCTTGGCGCGCTGATCATCATTTCTGGGGTGTTGTGGAACCTGCGATCCGAAGTCGCAAGCGCGCATTGACACAAGGCTCGCCCCGCCAGAATTTTCCGACTAGAGTGCCCGCCATGAAGTCATCATTCTACAAACTCACAGCAGCGACTTATTGCATGCTCTGGTGTGGCAACGGCTCACGCCCAGTCGCAGTCGTCGAATCCCGTGTGCCAGCGGCTCGAAACCCAACTCACAACGCTCGATCGCGGAAATGCCGATCCAGCGCGTGCTGATCAGATTCGACGATCAGAAGAGCAGGTCAACCGCCAGCAATTCGAGGTGGACAGGCTGGTCGCACAATCGCGCCGGATGGGCTGCGAAAGCTCCGGCTTCTTTTCGATATTCAGCAATCCTCCCGCGCAATGCGGTCCACTCAGCCGGCAGATCGACCAGCAGCGGAGTGGCCTCGAGCGCATGCGAAACGACCTTGAACGTCTTAATGGCGGCACAACGGAGCGCGCGGCTCAGCGCCAGGCATTGCTGATCGCACTTGGCGACAATGGCTGTGGACCGCAATATCGCTCGGCCGCCCTCGCCGGCCAGCAAAACGGCTTCTTCGATCGCTTGTTCGGTGGCAACGGCAGCGGTGTGTACTCCACACCGCCGGGCCCGATGGGCGGCACTTTCCGCACCGTTTGTGTGCGCACGTGTGACGGTTTCTACTTTCCGATTTCATACTCAACGTCGCCAGATCGATTCCGCGACGATGAACTGACTTGCCAGCGCATGTGCCCGGCGTCAGAGGTTTCGCTCTACACCTATCACAATCCCGGTGAGGAAATGACGCAGGCGGTTTCACTGAATGGCCGGCTCTACACCGAACTGCCGACTGCGTTTCAGTATCGGAAGGCGATGAGCCCTGAATGCAGCTGCCGCCGTCCCGGCGAAAGCTGGGCACAAACGCTCAAGGCCATCGGGCCAGATGATACGGTCGCTCCCGGGGACGTCGTCGTGACCGAACAGAATGCAAAGCAGTTGTCACAGCCCCGGATCGGCCCGGATGGCAAACCGATCCGTGCGGATCAGCGTGCCCCGGCAGCAGCAGCGGCCGCAGCAACCTCACCACCAACGGCGGAATCGCCCCCTGAAACCGATCCAGCCAAACGCAAGGTGCGCACGGTCGGGCCGACATTCATCCCCGCACACTAAGCAGCCGATTGCACCTGTTCAAAAATCGAAAGCTTCGCTCTTCGCCGGCTTCCCGGTGACCAATGAAACATCGGGCGCCGGCATCGGAGTGCCCGGATCACGAAACCGGTTCGTGATCGGATAGCGGCGGTCGCGGCCAAAATTCTTCAATGTCACCTTGACCCCGGGCGCCGCCTGACGGCGCTTGTATTCGGCGATGTTGATCATGCGCTCCACCCGCATCACGGTTTCATGGTCGAAACCTGCGGCAACGATCGCCGAAATCGGCTCCTCTCGCTCAACCAGCCGCTCGAGAACCGGATCGAGCACGCTGTAGGCGGGCAGCGAATCTTCGTCCTTTTGGTTTTCGCGCAATTCCGCGGTCGGCGGCCGCGTAATGATATTCTCGGGGATCACCGGACCATCCGGCCCTTTGGCGCCCTCCGGCTTCCAGGCATTGCGCAATCGTGCCAGACGAAACACCTCGGTCTTGTACAAATCCTTGATCGGATTGAAGCCGCCGTTCATGTCGCCATAGAGGGTCGCGTAGCCGACCGACATTTCGGATTTATTGCCGGTAGTCACCACCATGAGATTGAACTTGTTTGAAATTGCCATGAGAATGGTGCCGCGCGCGCGCGCCTGGAGATTTTCTTCGGTGACGTCACGCGGAACTCCGGAAAAGATCGGCGTGAGTGCCTTCTCGAAGCCCTCGACGGCAGCCGCAATCGGCAATGTCTCGTAGCGCACACCAAGTGCCTTGGCGCAAGCGGCCGCATCGTCCAGCGATTCCTTCGACGTGAACTTATAAGGCAGCATGATGCAGCGGACGCGTTCCGCGCCCAGCGCGTCGACTGCCATTGCCGCACACAGCGCGGAGTCGACGCCACCCGACAGGCCAAGAACAACGCCGGGAAATCCGTTCTTGTTCACGTAGTCGCGCAGGCCAAGCACGCAGGCCGCATAGTCGGCATGATCGGCTTCAACGCTTGCAACCCGCGGCCCGTTTTCGCAACGCCACGTTCCGCCGCGGCGCACCCAGTGCGTGGTGACGATCGCTTCCTGAAAGGCGGCAAGCTGGAATGCAAGCGAGCAATCCGCGTGCAGACCGAACGACACGCCATCAAAAACCAGCTCGTCCTGGCCGCCGACCTGGTTGACATAGACTGTTGGAAGCCCCTGCTCGGTGACGCGCGCTACTGCGATATTGAGCCGCACATCGCCCTTCTGCCTCCAGTACGGCGAACCATTCGGGACCACCAGCATTTCGGCGCCGGTCTCCGCCAGACATTCGACGACTTCGGCGCCCCAGATGTCCTCACAAATCGGAAGTCCCAGGCGCACTCCACGAAAATTGACCGGTCCGGGCATCGGCCCAGGTGCAAATACGCGCTTTTCATCGAACACGCCGTAATTGGGCAGATCGACTTTGTAGCGCAGCGCGGAGATAACGCCGCCGTCGAGCAAGGCCAGCGCGTTGTAGAGCTTGCCACCATCGACCCATGGCGTGCCGACGAGCAGCGCGGGGCCACCAGAGGATGTCTCACGCGCTAGCGCTTCGATTGCCGACCGGCATCCCGCCTGGAACGCAGGCTTGAGGACCAGATCCTCGGGCGGATAACCGGCAATAAACAGTTCGGGGAAAACCAGAAGATCGGCGCCTTGGGCAGCCGCCTGCTCGCGAGCATGCCGCACTTTCTCGGCGTTGCCGGCGATGTCGCCGACCGTCGAGTTGAGCTGGGCAACGGCGATGGCCAGCCTGTCAGCGGGACGGACGTTCATGGGAAAGCTCTACCGCCTCGCCATCCGGTCCGGCAATGGGGGGCCTTGCATCGCAGCCCAGCGAGCATGCGCCGGCTCAGAACGGCCCAAAACGATAGCTGCCCTGCACAAAGACCCCGTAGATATTGGTCTTGAAATCGATCGGCTGTGGGCTACCGCCGAATATCTCGAAATGCGCGCTGCCGCTGCTCTCCGTGTGCCAGTAGCGGCCGCCCACTCCAACGCTGATCGAGTCGTCCAGCTGATAGGACAGCAACGCCTCAAGCTGGTAGCCCCAACCGTTGCCATCCTGAAACGTCGGCGCCGGCAGATCGGGCCGCAAAAGATGGTTGTCGGTTCCCGAAAACCAGACATAAGGTAACCAGGCTGCTTCAAAATCAAACCGCCACCGATCGGCCAGCGGAACGTCCGCGTTGAGACCAACGCGCACAGCCTGCCATGTATCGTCTTCCACGATAACCGCCACACTCGTCGGAATACCGCCGGCACAGATATCGGGATTGGATGCCGTCTGCTGGCAGCCAAACGCTTTCATCCGCATATGCAGATAGTGATAGCCGACGAAGCCGTCGATGCGAAAATCGGAACCGCGCAGCAACGCACCGCCGAAGTCAAAACTGATGTAGCCGAGCGATTGGTTCTGAAGCGTGCTGTTCGTACTGGAATAAGGCGTCGTATCGGGCGGGAAGTCCTCGTCCTGAAGATTGCCCTGGGTCAACAGCCCGCCGCCGGCGTAGCCCTTCCAGAAGAGACCGCTGCTGTGATCGACACGCGCAACCATTTCCAGCGAATGCGATTGCAGACCGGAATACGTCAGCCGGGAAACGAGATCTTCACGGGTAAAGCCATAGAGATCCTTGCTGGTGTTGCCAAGGCCGTACCAGTAGCGCAGTGCGAATGATGACGTGAATTGGGCGGTGTCCGACGTTATAATAAATGGGTCGGCGGCAACTGCCGAATCGACGGCGGCGCAGAGCGCCATCAAGCCAACCAACGTTCCACGCAACTGAACTTTGAACATGACATCCCCAGCCGTCATTCACGCGGGGAGTTTTCAGCTCAATAGTTTTCGAGCTCGTTACAATTTTACCGAGCGCGTTCAGGAACGCCGCGCATCATTAAATAAGCAATAAGCTGCGAACGTTTACCTTTATGTTTTCTGAACCGAAAAATCATCACGGGGGTCAACTGGTTCTGATTTTGCCTTGAAAATACAGGCGCTGGCCCAGGATCCGCGCGTGCCCCGTGCGGGTAACGATCGATCAACCCATCGCACGCTTTGGCGCGCGGCCAAATCCAAGTCGGCGCACTTGCCTGCAGGACAGATACCCGGAATATATTTTTAGTTAACCTGCGGGCGGCGTCAGGCTGATGCCACGTAGTGCCGCAGCGGATCCGATTCCGAGATGCTTCACAATCG
Organism: uncultured Alphaproteobacteria bacterium; assembly: GCA_963815055.1. Taxonomy (GTDB): domain Bacteria; phylum Pseudomonadota; class Alphaproteobacteria; order Rhizobiales; family Xanthobacteraceae; genus Pseudolabrys. The sequence continues at coordinate 952,987 of CAWFEU010000003.1, forward strand.
TTCTGGCTTTCAGCATTGGGATGCCCAGCGGGCGGATTCGATCAGCAGGCAGGTACATCACGTTGCCAGACAATGGTGTCGGCGCCTGCGGTACGAAGACCGCCATCCAGCCATTGTCGAGCGGCTCAAAAACGTAGCCCATTTGCCAGCCGCCATCGATGCTGATCAATGCGGGCTTGAGATTGTCGGCCCCCTCGATCTGCGCGAGGCCCTCGCCCAGGCTCTTCGCCAGCTGGTACTGCGGAACATTGCCGAGAAAGGAGCTTTCAAACCATCCGTTGATGCGCCGGCCCACATTGGTGCGAGCAACGACACCCGCGGCGAACGAGATGATGACGAGCAAAAGGACAGCAAGAAGCGTGGCCGTCCCGACACCCGCCACTGTATGTTCGAAATGAAGGCCATGTGAAATAGGCTGGACGACGTTTCCGGCCAGCCGCAAAGCATGACTAAGGACAAGAAGCACCAAAGCGACGGGCAGAAGAAACAGGACCCCGCCAACGAATGTAGTTTTCAAAAACTCTTTCATGGGTCCCTGGGTGTCCGAGGATAAAGCAAACGTCGAGCTGGCATGCTCGCTCATGCCCCAAGGCGGGGCATTTGGAGCACGCGATCGGTTGTCAGCTCATTTGAGATTGACTTCGACCTTGCCGATCTTCCCGTTGAAGCGGAACGGACGCCGATCGAAATAATCGACCGAGACCACGGAACCAAGATCGACGCCGACATCGAAGGTTTCACTCGCGGAAAAGGCCGCCGGAACGGTGCGTTTGACGGTGGCGTGGGCGACCTCATTGCCATCCACTTTGAGCGACGACGTCCGCAGGGGCGCCGGGCTTGGCAATGGTCGTATCCACCTCGATGTTGTGCTTGCCGCTCAGTAGTTTTTCTTTCGAGTGCACAATTGTCCGCTCGATAATCATCATGTTGTACTCATAGACGAGCTGGCCGTTGTCCATATAGAGCGTCACGCCACCTCCGGCTCCGCCAAGCGCATAGAGAACCCCTGATGCATTTTCGCCGAGCTCGACCAGGATGGTGACCTTGTTGCTTTCGCGACCAATTCCGGGCGCTGCAAATTCGGGCAAGCGCGTCGTCGTCCATCAAACGTCCAGCTCGTGTAAGACGTCTTGACGCGATCTTCCGGATGGATGCGGAGCCATATTCCGGCGCCGACCGGAAGATCGTTATTGGCTTTGGCTTCCTTAAGAAAGAGACTTTTCATCTCCGCGAGACGTTTCGGATCTTTGGTGGCAAGATCGTCGGCCTGCGAAAAATCTCCATCGAGTTTATAGAGCTCCCAAACATCCTTTCGCGAATCCCAGGTCGCAAGGCCCGGGCTTACCGTCAGCCACGGCGTCAACGGGCCGAACGCGCTCGCAAACCAGCCATCGTGATAGATCCCCCGGCTGCCATTGTTGTCAAAGAACTGAGTTGACTTCGTCGTGGGCGCTGACGCGTTTGCAAACGAGTAGGCCATGCTCACCCCGTCGATCGGATCTTGTTTGAATCCGTCAACGACTTTGGGCGGCTTGATGCCGATGATGTCGTACAGCGTCGGCACCACGTCAACGACATGATGGAATTGGGCGTGTGGGATTTTGTCCGGCTTGATGCCCTTGGGCCAGGAAATGACCAACGGATTGCGGGTGCCGCCAAAATGCGATGCGATCAGTTTGGTGTGTTGGAATGGCGTATCTCCCATCCATGCCCAGCCGGCATGATACATGTTGTCGACTTTGGGTCCGCCAAGGGCTTCGAGCCCGCCAATTTTGTTCAGAGCTTCGATCTGTTGCTGGATCGTATTTGGAATCTGGTTTTGCGCGAGCAGCTCGCTGATGCTGCCGTTCTGACCTTCAGCACTGGAGCCATTGTCTCCGAATACGTAAAGCACAATCGTGTTGTCGCGAATGCCAAGGTCGGTCGAGCTCATCGATAAGCTTGCCGGCCTGCACGTCGGCATGTTCGACAAAGCCGGCGAATATCTCCATCAACCGCAGCTGGAATGGCCGTTCCGCCTCCGGAATGCTGGCCCAACTTGGCATGGTGGCGGCGCGCGGAGTGAGCTTTGTATCGGCCGGAATCCAGCCTAATTCCTTTTGACGCTTGAAGATGCGTTCCCGCATGACATCCCAGCCGTCATCGAACTTGCCTTTGTACTTGTCGGCCCATTCCTTGAAGATGTGGTGCGGGCCGTGGCCGGCACCCGGCGCCCAATAGAGCAGGAAAGGCTTGTCGGGCGAGAACGCGCGATGTCTTTTCATCCAGCCGATGGCCTTGTCGGCCATATCTTCAGTCAGGTGATAGCGCTCATGATGCGGTGGCTCGATCGCATTGAGGTTTTCGAAAAGCCGAGGCTCCCACTGCGATGTCTCGCCGGAAAGGAAGCCATAGAAGTAATCGAAGCCGATGCCCTCGCCGGTCGGCCAAAGATCGAATGGACCCATAGCGGTGGTTTGCGTGGCAGGCGTGTTATGCCACTTGCCGAAAGCCGCGCTCTTATACCCGTAGGCGCCGAGAACTTTTGGGAGCGTGGCCGATGTCCGGGGAATGACGCCCGGTGTAGCCATCCCAGTCGACGGCGCGTTCCGCGATAGTGCCCGAACCGACGCGCTGTCGGATTGCGTCCGGTCAGCAGCGATGCCCGCGTGGGGGAGCAGATCGACGTCGTATGGAAGGTATTATAGCTGATGCCTTCCTTGGCAAGCCTGCGAGAGCGTCGGCGTGTGGATCGGGCCGCCAAAATTATCCGGCAGACCAAAGCCTACGTCATCGAGCAGGATAATGACGATATTAGGCGCATCTTTCGGCAGATGATTTGGCCCAACGCGGCGCTGATGCTTGGAGTCCTGCAATGTTTCCGCGGCGACGCTTGCTGACGGCACCGGCGGAAACGGCAGCACAGAGCCGTCATTGGTTGCGGCAGCGCCTTGGGCCCAAACCGGGATGGCACAACCGCAAAGCAAAAGCGCGCATGCGCCTGAACGGATGATCGTCTGAATATGCTTCATGTGTTTCCAGCGGGAACGGAGTTATTTCTTCGGCAGCACGGTCTTCTGGTGCGGAAGACCGCCGTCGTCGATGTCGAAGTCGGGGTCGAAAACCGTCTTGCCCTGCGCGCCGAGATAGTCGGGCTGGGCCTTCAACCATTCGCTCATTTTCTGCTGCTTGGCATAGGCGATCAGGCGAGCCTCCAGATCGCGGACGACGTCCGGATTTTGCGCGGCGACATCGTTATTTTCGCCGGGATCGGCTGCCAGGTCGAACAACTCCGTCTTGCCTGGCAAAAGCGCGATCTTCACGAGCTTCCATTGGCCTTTGATGATGGCGCCGCGGAATGCTTCGACGTTCACCAGGATGTCATCGTGGGGCGAGGGCTGGCCTTCGGCGACCGTCGCCCAGATATTCTTGCCGTCGAGCGGCTTTTCGGGATTAGCCTTGGCCCCGGCAAGCGCCAGCACGGTCGGCATGATGTCCACCATGTGAAGCGGTTCGTTGACAACGCGTGGCTTGAGTTTGGCGGGCCAGTTGAAAATAGTCGGCACGCGGACGCCGCCCTCGTGCAGGCTGCCCTTGCCACCACGCAGCTCGCCGTTACTCGCCGGCAACAACTCCTGCTCGACGCCGCTTGCTTCGCGCTCCTCCTTGGAATGTGCGCCGCTGGCGACAACCGCGTTGCGCGGGCCGCCATTGTCACTCGAGAAAATGATCAGCGTGTTCTCGCGCATTCCGCGTTTGTCGAGCGCGGCGACGATTCGCCCGACCTGGTCGTCGACCGACGTGATCATTGCCGCATAGGTTCGGCGCGTCGGGTCCTTGATGGTGGAGGCGTAGCGGTCCTCATCGGCCTTCTGTGCCTGATAGGGCGCATGCGGGGCCAGCGAGGCGAAGTAGAGGAAGAACGGTTTGTTCTTGTCCTGCTTCTCGATCATCTTGACCGCTTCGTCGCCGATCAAGGGCAGGTAGTAAGTCTTCTCCTGGAAGAATTTGCCGTCGCGCTGCCAGTCCACGATGCCGCCGCGCATCTTGGTGAAATAGTCGACTTCGCCGACGAGATTTCCATAGAAGTGATCGAAGCCGCGATTTTGCGGCCAGAACTTCTGGTCGGCATGGCCGAGGTGCCACTTGCCCACCATCGAAGTGCTGTAGCCGGCCTGTTTCAAAGCCTGCGGCAGCGTCCATTCGTCGGTCGGCAGGCCATACGTGTGGTTCGGGAAAATCACCAGCGTCTGCAGGCCGTAGCGCATCGGGTAACGGCCCGTCATCAATGCCGCGCGCGCCGGAGTGCAGACCGGCTTCGCCATGGAAGGATTCGAGCCGCACTCCTTCCTTGGCAAGCTGGTCGATGTTCGGCGTCTTGATGTCGCTGCCGCGATAGCCGAGGTCGGCGTTGCCGAGATCATCGGCGAGAATAACAATCACATTGGGCGGTTGCGCCTGCGCCCTTCCTGCGCCTGAGGGCAGCCACAGCGAAATCGCGCAGACCATGGCGGCATTCAGATTGCGCTTCGTAAGAGATGGCGTAGTTCACTCATACGCTTCCATAGCTTCAATCCGCTCGGTCGATGTACGATCACGCGATTAGTTGCCCTCTATGGTCTTGGATGATCTTGCCTATCCGGGCGCTAAGTCGGCAAATTCAGTAGGCTGACGGCTGCTGTTAGAAGCAGCTTCGTACAGCACACAGATACAAACTTGTTGCATTTCCCGTCGCGGGGCAAACGAGGGTATTCTGCCCAATTCGCTGCAGGGCTTCCCTAATCGTGTACCGATCGAGCGCGTGCAACGCTTGGTGTTGATCATGGATCGCGTGCGTCGCGCATAGCCCGTGCCGGGCACGGTTTCTTTGTGGTTGGCATTGAATGGGACGTTGAGCCAAAGCGGACGTGGCACCGCCGGCACTTCCGTTTATGACCCAAATATTCGAATTTGAGAACCACATGCATACGTCTACGATGCGATTAATCATTGCAGCTCTCTTGTTGACGGCGCTGCCAATTGCAATAGTCACATGCGCAAGCTGCCTGCAACGCCCTGCTTCTGACTCAGTCAGCAACAATTGCTGAAAGCCCGAAGAACTCGATCAGCTGGTCGCGCCCATCGCCCTGTATCCGGATACCTTGCTGGCTCAGGTTCTGATGGCGTCGACCTATCCGCTTGAGCTGGTGCGGGCCGAACGCTGGTCTCGGCAGAACAAGAAGCTGAAAGAAGCCGAACGCAAGGCTGCGGCGGATCAACAAGGCTGGGACGACAGCGTGAAGGCGCTGCTGGCCACTCCGTCGGTTCTCGCCATGATGAACGAGAAGCTCGAGTGGACACAGAAACTCGGCGATGCGGTCCTTGCACAACAGCCCGATGTCATGGATGCGGTTCAGCGTCTGCGAACGCGGGCGCAGGCCAACAATAAATTGTCATCGACCAAGGAACAAAAAGTCTCGGTCAGGCGGGAGCAGAACAGGCAAGTCATTGCCATCGAGCCCACCGATCCCGAGACAGTCTACGTGCCTTACTACGACCCCGCCGTCGTTTACGGCGGCTGGCCCTATCCGGCCTATCCACCTTACTATTTCGGATATCCCGGCTATATCCCCGGCGCGTTTTTGGCCGCGGGGATCGCATTCGGCGCCGGCTATGCCCTCGGCCGCTGGGGCAGCGGCGGAAATTATTGGGGCGGCGGGATCAACTGGAGCAATAACAACATCAACATCAACCGGCCGCGGGTCAACCCGTCGGGCGGGGACAACTGGCAGCACAATCCCGGGCATCGACAGGGCGTGCGATACAATAATCCGCACGTGCGCAGCGGTTCGGCAACAACTCGATGCGCGGCGGCGCAGCGGGTCGCATGGATTTCCGCGGCCGCGGCGGTCAACAGGTGCTCAGGCCCGGTCGGTTGCCTGCAGGTGGCCGGCCTGGCGCAGGGCAGCGGCCAACGGTGGCCGGACCCCGGTGCCAACGGGCAGCGGCCCGGTGGAACGGCCCAGTGCAGGGACAACGGCCTGCCGGCGGTCGCGGCGGCGGCAAGCGCGCATGCCATCGGCAATATCAGTCCGGTAAAGCGGCGCGCGCGCAAGGCGCGCGCGGCCGTGCAAGCATGGGCGGCGGTGGTGGCGGCTTCCGCGGTGGTGGTGGTGGCGGATCCGCGGCGGCGGCGGCGGCGGCGGTCGTGGTGGTGGCGGCGGCGGCCGAGGCGGTGGCGGTGGCGGGCGCCGATCGGATATCACGCTGAAGCACGACATCGTTCTGATCGGTCGGCTCGAATGGCATCGGCTTTTATCGGTTCAGCTATAACGGCAGCAACCGAGCCTATGTCGGGGTGATGGCGCAGGAGGTGCAGACCGTCATGCCGGATGCGGTCGTGCGCGGTCGCGACGGCTACCTGCGCGTTTTCTACGAAAAACTCGGGTTGAAATTCGAGACTTACAAACACTGGGTTGCCTCGGGCGCGCGAATTCCGTCCGCCGCCCCGATCCTGCACACGCAAATGATTCATTAGCGAGATCGTCATGACCCAGATCCTCTCTTTGGTTGGAAAATTGGTCGCCTGGACTGCCGCAATTATCTTCATTGCATCGGTGTCCATCGCCAGCGCCCAGCAATCGTTCAAGTCACCCGAGGACGCCGTGGGCGCGCTTGTGAGCGCCACGAAAGACAATTGGCCTAAAGGTGTGGTCGAAGTGCTCGGACGAGATGGTGTCGATATTGTCTCGTCGGGCGACAAGGTCGCCGATGAGGCCATCCGCCAAAAATTTCTTGCCGCCTACGACGCTAAACATCAGGTGACCAAGGAAGGCGACGACAAGGCCGTGATGATTATCGGGACAGAGGATTTTCCGTTTCCTATCCCGCTTGTCCGCAAGGCCGGCGGGTGGCGGTTTGACACCGCGGCCGGCCGTCTTGAGATTTTGTACCGGCGTATCGGTCGTAACGAGCTGAGCGCGATACAGGCCAGCCTCGCTTATGTCGACGCGCAGAACGAATACGCCGAAAAGGATCGCGGCGGCGGTGTCGGCACATATGCACAGCGCGTTGTCAGCACTCCCGGCAAGAAGGACGGGCTGTATTGGCCTGGGCCACAGGGTAACGATGCAAGCCCGCTCGGCGAGCTGGTCGCCCAGGCAACCAATCAAGGTTATCTGATTGGCGGTGGTCGCACTCCGTTCCACGGCTACTACTTCAAGATATTGACGCGCCAGGGTCCGATGGCTGCCGGCGGCGAACTGGATTACGTCGTACGCGGCAAGATGATCGGCGGCTTCGCTCTTGTCGCTTATCCGGCCGAGTACGGGAATTCCGGTGTGATGACGTTCGTCGTCAATCACGCGGGCACCGTCTTTCAGAAAGATCTCGGAGAGCGCACGGCAAAGCTCGCCGAGCATATGACGTCGTTCAATCCTGATCAGACCTGGAAGAAGGTCGACGTCACGCCGCCAGGGCAATGACGCTCAACAAATATCTCAGGCGCGGGCCGTCGCCAAAATTGACCAAGGCACAGGAGAAATATTCTATGAGCTCGATCAAAAAATTCGCACTTGGTTCGCTTGCAGCGGTCGCCGTTGCAGTTTGGGCAAGCGCGCCAGCGGTCGCACAGCAGAAGCCAAACATCGTCATCATCTGGGGCGACGATATCGGCCAATCCAACGTTAGCGCTTACTCGCGCGGGATGATGGGCTACCAGACACCCAACATCGACCGTGTCGCCCGCGAAGGTGTGATGTTCACCGATTATTACGCCGAGCAGAGCTGCACCGCCGGCCGATCTTCGTTCATCACCGGCCAGTCGGGCTTGCGTACAGGCCTGACCAAGGTCGGCCTGCCGGGCGCCACGCTTGGGCTGCAGAAGGAAGACCCGACGATTGCAGAACTGCTCAAGCCGCTCGGCTATGCGACCGGACAATTCGGCAAAAATCATCTCGGCGACCGCAACGAATTTCTGCCGACCGTGCATGGATTCGATGAGTTCTACGGCAATCTCTATCACCTCAACGCTGAGGAAGAGCCGGAATTGCCGGACTATCCGAAAAGCCCGGAGTTCCGTGCGAAGTACGGACCGCGCGGCGTTATGGACTGCAAAGCTTCGGATAAAGACGACACAACGGTTGATCCTCGCTTCGGCAAGGTCGGCAAGCAGGTGTGCAAGGACACTGGCCCGCTTACCAAGGCACGCATGGTAACGATCGACGACGACATTGCGGACCGTGCAGCCGACTTCATCAAGCGGCAGAAGGCCGCCAACAAGCCAATGTTTGTCTGGGTGAACTTCACCCACATGCATTTCCGCACCCACACCAAGCCGGAGAGCATCGGACAGTCCGGGCGTTGGCAGAGTCCCTACCACGACGCCATGATCGACCATGACAAGAATGTCGGCACAGTCCTCAAGGCGCTGGATGACCTGGGCATCGCGGATAATACCTTGGTCATGTACAGCACCGACAACGGTCCGCACATGAACAGTTGGCCGGACGGTGCGATGACCCCATTCCGCAACGAAAAGAACTCGAACTGGGAAGGCGCTTACCGGGTACCGGCGATGTTGCGTTGGCCGGGCAAGATCAAGCCGGGTCAGGTATCCAACGAGATGGTTGCCCATCATGACATGCTACCCACAATTCTGGCAGCGGCCGGTGATACGGGCGTGAAGAACAAGCTGTTGACGGGATACAAGGTCGGCGACATGACCTACAAGGTCCATCTCGACGGCGATAATCTCGTTCCCTACTTGGCGAGACAAGTTGCGAAGAGCCCGCGCGAGTCGTTCCTTTACGTCAATGACGACCAGCAATTGGTGGGCTTGCGTTATGACAACTGGAAGCTCGTGTTCATGGAGCAGCGCGCCCCGGGAACATTGCGCGTCTGGTCGGAGCCGTTCACGACGTTGCGGATTCCGAAGATTTTCAATCTCCGAACCGATCCGTACGAGCGGGCGGACATCACCTCAAACACCTATTATGACTGGCTACTGGATCACGCCTTCCTTCTTGTCCCCGCACAAGACTACGTCGGGCAGTTCCTGTTGACGTTCCGGGACTTTCCGCAGCGGCAGAAGGCGGCCAGCTTCAACATGGATGAAGTGATGCAGAAGCTGAAGGAAGGCTCAGGATCGAAGTAACATGCACTAATGACGATAACATAAATGGAGAATTGCGATGGCTGACAACAAGAAAAGTCGTGGCAAGGCCGACCGTGCCCGAATCTCGGGTAGCGAACCGTATGAAGTCTATTACGTTGCGCGCAAATTTGGAGTGAGCGCAGATACCGTTCGCAAGGCCATAAAGAAGGTCGGAAATACGCGCCTGAAGGTCTACGCCGCCCTGGCCAAGATGTGAGCATACGCTGCCAATGTTGGCATAAAGCGAATACCCCACCAGGCGAGGTTGATGTCTGCTCGCAGGGTAAGGCGGACGTCCCCCACGTGCTGCTTTCAGGGCTCAGAGCCCCGCCACAGCCGGCATCGGCTTGACCTGGCCGGACCGTTCTTTCTTCAGCAATTCGGCCAGCAGGAAGGCAAGATCGATCGCCTGTTCGGCGTTAAGCCGCGGATCGCACGCCGTGTGGTAGCGATCATTGAGGTCGGCATCGGATATGGCGCGTGCGCCGCCGGTGCATTCGGTGACGTTCTGTCCGGTCATCTCGAGGTGCACGCCTCCGGCATATGTGCCTTCGGCCTGATGCACTTCAAAGAAACTGCGCACCTCTTTCAGGATCAGATCGAACGGCCTCGTCTTGTAACCGCTCGCGGACGTAATGGTGTTGCCGTGCATCGGATCACAAGACCACAGCACCACTTTACCCTCGCGCTTGACCGCGCGCACGAGCGGCGCCAGCAGGTCACCGACTTTTTCCGCGCCGAAACGGCCGATCAGCGTAAGACGGCCCGGCTTCGTTATCCGGATTGAGAATATCGATCAGCCGCAGCAGGTCATCGGGCTTGCTGGACGGGCCGCATTTCAGCCCGAGCGGGTTCTTGATGCCGCGCGCATATTCGATGTGTGCGTGATCATGTTGCCGCGTACGGTCGCCGATCCACAGCATATGACCGGACGTCGCGTACCAGTCGCCGGTCGTTGAATCGACCCGCGTCAATGATTCCTCAAAACCGAGAAGCAGCGCCTCGTGGCTCGTATAGAAATCCGTCGTGCGCAGTTCGGGATGGCTCTCAAGGTCGAGGCCGCAGGCCTGCATGAACCCGAGCGCTTCGGAAATGCGGTCCGACAATTCGACATAACGCCGCGACTGCGGGCTGTCCTTGACGAAACCGAGCATCCACTGCCGTACGCTGGCAAGGTTCGCATAGCCACCTTGTGCGAACGCGCGCAGCAGATTGAGCGTCGCCGCCGACTGGCGGAAGGCTTCGATCTGCCGGCGCGGATCTGGACGCCGCGCTTCTTCGGTGAAGGCGACGTCATTGATGATGTCGCCGCGATAGCTCGGCAACTCTTTGCCGTCGCGCTTCTCGGTCGGCGAGGAGCGCGGCTTGGCGAATTGTCCGGCAATGCGGCCAACTTTCACGACCGGCGAGGCCGCGGCATAAGTCAACACGACCGCCATCTGGAGAAACATCCGGAAGAAGTCGCGGATGTTGTTGGCACCATGCTCGGCGAAACTCTCGGCGCAGTCTCCGCCTTGCAGCAGAAAAGCTTCGCCCTTGGCCACACGCGCCAGCTGCTTCTTCAGGCTGCGCGCCTCGCCGGCAAACACCAGCGGCGGAAAGGTCGCCAGTTGTTTTTCGACGTCAGCCAATGCCTGCCGGTCCGGATAGTCCGGGACCTGCTGAATTGGCTTCTTGCGCCAGCTATCGGGCGTCCAACGTTCGGCCATCACGCACTACCGTTTGTTTGAGCATGGTCTCGACCGAAAACCGATTTCCGCTTTTCGGGATCACGCTCGAGCATTCGGGCGGCGTTATACACGACAGCCCCCGGTAAAAGCCAGTTTTTCGATCAAATTCGGTTAGTTTAGGCCTTATTCCGCAGCGGCGCGGCCGTAGCTCATGGCCTTCTCGCGCAAGGTGACCAGTTCCTCGGCAGCCGTCGGATGAACCGCCATCGTCGCGTCAAAATCCGCCTTGGTCGCGCCCATTCTTCACGGCAACTCCGATGACCTGGATCAATTCGCCCGCGTCGGGGCCGACGATATGGCAGCCGACCACGCGGTCGGTCATTGCCATCGACCAGCAGCTTCATGAAAGAGCGCGTATTGCGGCCGGACAGCGTCGCCTTCATCGGCCGGAAACTGGTCTTGTAGACATCGACGATGGCGAGTTGCTCGCGCGCCTGGTGTTCGGTCAGGCCGATGACGCCGACTTCCGGCTCCGAAAACACCGCGGTCGGTACGTTTGTATGATCGACCGGTGTCGGTTTGCCGCCGTAGACCGTGTCGGCGAAAGCGTGACCCTCACGGATCGCCACCGGCGTGAGATTGACGCGGTTGGTGACGTCGCCCACGGCATAGATGTTCGGGACGGACGATCGTGAATACTCATCGACGTCGATGCCGCCATGCTCATGGATCTTCATCTGCAGGGTTTCAAGCCCAAGTCCCATAACGTTCGGGCGGCGGCCGATGGCAAACATAACCTTGTCGGCCGCAATTGCGCTATTATCGGACAGTCGCACTCTGAATTCATCGCCGAGACTTTTCAATTGCAGCGACCGTATGACCGCACGTAACAGTGATGCCGCGTCCACGCATCTCGTTCCGCAAATGCTCGCGCACATCATCGTCAAAGCCGCGCAGAATATTCTCGCCGCGATAAACAAGCGTCACTTCGCTGCCAAGTCCCGCAAAGATGCACGCAAATTCAACCGCAATATAGCCGCCTCCTTGAACCACAATCCGTTTCGGCAGTTCCGGCAGATGAAACGCTTCGTTCGAAGAGATCACATGCTCGAGGCCCGGAATTTTTGGTCCCAGGTGCGGCCACGCGCCGGTCGAGATCAAGATCGTTTCCGCGCGCACGCGCGCACCCGTCGCAAGACGCACCGTGTGTGCGTCTTCGAGCGCGGCGCGACTCTTGACTAAATCCACATTGAAGCGTTCGAGCGTGCTGGTGTAGGCGGCTTCCAGACGCGCGATCTCTCGATCCTTGTTTGCGATCAGTGTCGGCCAGTGAAATTGCGGCTCGGCAACCGTCCAGCCATAACCGGCCGCATCCTCAAACTCGTCGGAAAAGCGCGACGCGTAGACCAGAAGCTTCTTCGGCACGCAGCCCCGAATGACACAGGTCCCGCCGACGCGATATTCCTCGGCGATCATCACGCGCGCGCCATAGCTCGACGCAATGCGCGCGGCCCGCACTCCGCCGGAGCCTGCGCCGATGACAAAAAGGTCGACGTCGTGGTCCGCCATCAGCCCCGCCATCACATTGTCAGGACCGCCGCACCGATTGCCGGCAATAATCCATCAAAGCGAGTGACCTCGCTTCTTCAGTTCGTCACGCATTTTTGCGATAACTTGATCGGAGAGCTGGTTTGCCCAGTCCTGCGCAAATTTCAGGCCTTCCTCGCCGATCTTTCGGCTGCTCGGTGATCAACTTCATGCCAACTGGGGACTTGTAAAATGCCAGTAGATCCTTGAGCTCCGCTTCGGTGAAGTGGATGGCATATAATTTTGCTATTTCGGCGGTCAGTTCATCGAAACGGGGCGCGAGGTCAGCGCGCATCTGGACAGTAATTTCGTTGAGATCCTTGCCGAGGGCCGGATTTTGCTGAAGAAACAGATTTTTTGCCTGCCCGACGACGCCCGGGATCAGGGGATTGAACAGCGCGGTTGCGCCCGTCACTTTTATGATTTCCTTGGCCGTCTGAACCGCCGCCGCCGATGGCTGCTGCGCGCTAGCAATACTGCCAAATCCGACCAGCGCTAGGGCGACAGCGACCGGTCTCATTGCGCTTTTAATGACTTCAACAACGCTCATTGGAAACTCCATCTAGCTCTGAGATCTCAAGACCTTTCGACGATCTTTACGCCGTCTGGCCCGCCAATAATGGCCATCTGCGCGAGGCCAATAAACAGACCATGCTCCATCACACCGGGCACATCCGAAAGCGCATGCGCCAACGCGGCCGGATCGTCAATCCGTACGAGTGCAGCGTCGAGGATCCAGTGACCGCCATCCGTGACGAAAGCATGGCCATCCTTGCCCGCCGCAGCGTCAGGCGTCCTGGCGCCTGGATTGCTCCGATTGCCTTGTCCACTCGCAAGCTGCGTGGCAGCCAGGCCGAACGAGGTTACTTCGATCGGTAGCGGAAACTGGCCAAGGACGGCAACGTTTTTGCTATGGTCGGCAATCACGATCATGCGCGCGGAGGCAGCTGCAACGATCTTTTCCCTCAGCAATGCGCCGCCGCCGCCCTTTATCAAGCAAAGCCCGGGGCCGATTTCGTCGGCGCCATCGACGGTCAGATCGAGCTCGGGGGTTTCGTCCAGTGTGGTGAGGGGAATGCCGCAACGTTTTGCATCGGCAAAAGTCGCCTCGGATGTCGGCACCGCAATGATATCGAGTCCTGCGCGAACGCGTTCGCCAATCAGTTCGACGAAATGCTTGGCAGTCGATCCGGTACCCAGGCCCAGCCGCATGCCGGGCCGCACAAATTCGACGGCGCGAGCGGCGGCTGCGCGTTTTTGGGCATCGGCGTTCATCGGTACCGGCTGAGCAATCAAGCGTCGATTGACGATATGGTGCGGCGCCTATCTAGCCCCGATCGTCCTGGCTGAATAGCCGTAATTTGAAAAGCTGGCGGGACTGGTAAATCGGCCTTGCAACAGCCATTGAACGAAGGCTAGCGATCCCCTCCATGCCCTCTCCCACTATCATTTTTGACCTCGATGGCACGCTGATCGACACGGCGCCCGACCTGATCGATACCCTCAATGTTATTTTCGCGCGCGAGGGATTGCCCCCGGTGCCGTACGAGGCTGCACGGAATGCGATCGGCGGCGGCGCCAAGACGATGATTGCGCGCGGGATAGAAGCAGAAGGCCGCGCTATTTCGGCTCAAAAGCTCGAGCAAATGTTTGCGGATTTCATTGCTCACTATTCCGACCATGTCGCCGATCGGTCCCGGCCGTTTCCTGGAACTCATTGATGCGCTCGATACGCTCGCCGCGCGCGGATGCCGGTTTGCTGTGTGCACAAACAAGCTTGAACGGCTGTCGGTGCTCTTGCTCGGCAAACTTAAGCTCGCGGACCGCTTTGTGGCAATCTGCGGGCAAGACACTTTCGGCATTCAAAAACCTGATCCGGAAATTCTGCGGCGGACCGTCGCGGCGGCCGGCGGAACATTGCAACACGCGGTTATGATCGGTGATTCAAATACCGACATTCGCACCGCGCGTGCGGCCGGCGTGCCCGTTATTGCGGTTGACTTTGGCTACAGCGAACGCCCCATTTCTGAATTTGGGCCGGACCGGATCATCGATCATTTCTCGCAATTGCCCGCCTCGATCGCGGCCATATTTTTCGGGAATCTGACGGGCTGTGGTAGGAAATTATGGTTAATTTGGTAAGGTTAACGGGGCGCAATATGTTGCGCGTGCGTGACGACGCCCCTATCCTTCGCGCGGGCGAGCGGCGGCTAGTTGCTCGAGTGGGACGGTTAATATGATGTACCGAGTTCTTGCGATTATCGGCGGCGCACTTGCCCTCGCGGCGTGCTCGTCAAATCCCGATTGGATGAATCTTGATGGACTTAAGCCGGGTCCTTCTTTGGACACCGTGAGCTTTGAGTCCGAACCGCCTGGCGCCGAAGCAAAAGCGTCGAATGGACAAACCTGCCGGACGCCATGTTCGCTCGCGCTGCCGGTTGATGCCGCCTCGTCGGTGACTTTCACGCTCAACGGCTATCTGCCCGAAACTGAAGAACTCGAAGCCATCACGGCGACCGGCGAGCCGCCTCGGTTGCGGCCAAATCCGGTTGTTGTCGAGCTCACGCCGGGCGCACCGCCCGCCGCAAAGAAGCCGCCTGCCAAAAAGCCTGTCGCAAAAAAGCCTGCCCGACCGAAGCCGGCCGCCGCCGCTGCGCCGGCACCGGCATCAGCACCAGCGATGCGCAGCCCCGGCGCAGGCGGCCGCGCCATGGCCGACAAACCCGCCACCAGCGCGCCAATAAACGGGTCCAGTGGGGCCACGCCACGCAGCCTGGAATCTGCGCGACCGCCGATCGCTATGGCCAATAGCGGCCAGAATTCCTATATGAAGCAGGTGCGCGATCTGTAAAAAGCGCGACGCAAGGTTGGACGATGGCATTGGCCGCCGGCACCTCCGAATATTGAACTCGACCGTGCAAAACCGGGCGCGTTGATCGACCCGTTCAATCGCGCAATTACATATTTGCGCGTTTCGGTGACAGACCGCTGCGACTTCCGCTGCGTCTATTGCATGTCGGAACATATGACGTTCCTTCCGAAGGCCGACCTGTTGAGCCTCGAGGAACTTGACCGGCTCTGCAGCGCATTTGTTGCAAAAGGCGTTACCAAATTGCGTTTAACCGGTGGCGAACCGCTCGTGCGGCGGGGGATCATGACGCTGGTGTCCTCGTTATCGCGGCATCTCGCAAGCGGCGCGCTTCACGAATTGACGCTGACGACCAACGGCTCGCAATTGCAAAAATATGCGTCCGAACTCAAAGCCAGCGGGATCGAGCGCATCAATGTTTCGCTCGACACGCTGGACGCCGACAAGTTTCGCGCCATCACGCGCTGGGGTGACCTCGGAAACGTCATGGCCGGGATCGATGCGGCCCAGGCGGCTGGGCTCAGGGTCAAGATCAATGCGGTTGCTCTGAAAGGCGTAAACGAAGACGAGATCGCCGGCTTGCTGGAATGGGCGCATGGGCGCGGCATGGATCTCACCGTCATCGAAGTGATGCCACTTGGCGATGTCGATGAATCGCGGCTCGACCAATATCTGCCTTTGTCGATAGTGCGCGCGGGGCTGGCCGAGAAATATACGCTGGACGATATCGATTACAGCACGGGAGGGCCCGCCCGTTACATGCGCGTGAAGGAAACCGGCGGCCGGCTGGGCTTCATTACACCCCTCACCCATAATTTCTGCGAATCGTGCAATCGCGTCCGCATTACCTGCACCGGTACGCTTTACATGTGCCTCGGACAAAATGATGCCGCTGATCTTCGTAGCCCGCTGCGCGCTTCGAAAAGCGACAGCCTGGTGCACAGCGCGATCGACGAGGCAATAACGCGCAAGCCGAAGGGACATGATTTCGTTATCGACCGCCGTCACAAGAACCCAGCGCTGCCGCGTCATATGAGCACGACAGGCGGCTGACCAAGAGCAACGGAAGGCTACCAACAAACGCTCCCCGATTGTGAACGACCGCACCCCCCATTTCGACCTGCCGCACCAAACTACCAACGGCTGGGTCACGCCCTAAAGCATTCTTGATTGTCTGACCCGATCCCTCTTCGGCCGGGCGGCAGTTTCGTTAGGTGCTGAATTCTGCGGATAGTCACTCAACCCCGGCCGGCCCTGGCCGTCATTATGGCCGCCCGAAATGCCCGACTTCGCCCACCTGTTCGACCAAATTCTCCATTGACGCCCCATAGCGGCATCGGATTAAGGTGCTGGGCTTGCCCGTAGGGCCTGGCGTGGGGATGATAAGCTAAAAATAATAAGGCCGGCCGGCGGTCACGCCGAGGGGCCGTAGAGGGGAGCAATCAAGTGAGTACCCTGGATGCATTGCTGAAGGCATTGCTGCCGTTAACGCGTGTAATCGACGCCGCCACCACCTGGGTCGGCAAGCGAATTGCATGGCTCATACTGGCGGCTGTTATCGTCTCGGCAGTTAACGCCAGCGTCCGTAAGATCTTCGATACCTCATCGAACTCCTGGCTGGAATTGCAGTGGGTGCTTTTCAGCATGGTCTTTTTGTTGTGCTCACCATGGACGCTGCTTGCCAATGAGCACATCCGCATCGATATCGTGAATAATCTGCTGCCGAAGCGTGTGCGCGACAGTATCGATGTTATCGGTCATGCGTTCTTCCTGATGCCGCTCACAATCGTGATGATAGTCACCGGGATTCCTTTCTTTATCAGGTCGGTAGAGATCAACGAGCAATCCGGAAATGCCGGCGGCTTGCCGCAGTGGCCGAGCAAGGCGCTGATCATGATTGGATTTGCGATGCTGTTCATCCAGGGAGTTTCGGAATTGATCAAACGCGTTGCAGTCATGCGTGATCTTATCCCCGATCCACATGCGGGCCAAAAGAGCTCGCTTGAAACCGAGGCCGAGGAATTGATCGGCGCAATAGAAAAACATTAGGCGTTTGCGGGGATAGTCGGGGTCAAGCATGGAAGCATTCTTCATCGCCAATATGGCTCCGATCATGTTCGGCGCCCTGGTTATCTTCCTGCTTCTCGGGTACCCGGCAGCATTTTCGCTCGGCGCCGTCGGACTTATCTTCGCGATCGTCGGTATCGAGCTTGGCCAGTTTGCGCCAAATTTCCTGCAAGCCTTGCCCGAGCGCGTTTACGGCGTGATGAGCAATGACACGTTGCTGGCGATTCCCTTCTTCACATTCATGGGTTTGGTCCTTGAACGGTCAGGCATGGCCGAGGATTTGCTTGACACGATAGGACAGTTGTTTGGAACCGTACGCGGCGGCCTCGCCTATGCCGTCGTCTTTGTCGGCGCGTTGCTTGCTGCAACCACGGGCGTTGTTGCCGCTTCTGTGATTTCGATGGGGCTGATCTCGCTGCCGATCATGCTGCGCTACGGCTACGACCGGCGCGTCGCCAGCGGTGTAATCGCAGCCTCGGGAACTCTGGCGCAGATTATTCCACCTTCACTGGTGTTGATCGTTATGGCCGATCAATTGGGCCGCTCGGTCGGCGACATGTACGAAGGCGCTTTTATTCCAGGCATCGTACTCGCCGGCCTCTACGCCGCGTATGTATTTATTGTCACGGTGTTGTTCCCGAAAGCGACGCCGGGGCTGCCGGCTGAAGCGATTGGTTTCCGCGAGCCATCCGGCAGCCGCGGCCTTCCTTCGCTCGCCATTCTCACGATCATCAGCGGCTTATTTGGCTGGTTCGTGATGCGCAATTCGGATACGCACGGCGCCGATTTTGTCGTCTTGAGCATGTTTTTCAGCATCTCGTTCGCTTTCGCCGTGGCGGTCGTCAACTGGTTGACCACGCGATTCATTGGCTTCCGGTTTCTATCGCATATCGCCCAGCAGACGACCTTCGTGATGGTGCCACCGCTGTTCCTGATTTTTCTCGTGCTGGGCACGATCTTCATTGGCGTGGCCACGCCAACCGAGGGGGGCGCCATGGGCGCGAGCGGCGCGCTGATTCTCGGTGCGCTCAAACGCCGGCTAAATTGGGACTTGATCCGTCAGGCCACTGAATCCACCGCTAAGCTATCGGCCTTCGTGGTGTTCATTCTCATTGGCGCGCGGGTATTTTCACTCACATTTTACGGCGTAAGCGGGCACATCTGGGTCGAAAATTTGTTGACATCATTGCCCGGCGGGCAAGTCGGGTTCCTGATTTTCGTCAACGCCTTCGTTTTCGTGCTCGCCTTTTTCTTAGACTTCTTCGAACTCGCTTTTATCGTCATTCCCTTGCTCGGGCCGGCGGCCGAACACCTTGGAATCGACTTGATTTGGTTCGGCGTCATTCTAGGCGTGAACATGCAGACGTCGTTCATGCACCCGCCGTTCGGATTTGCGCTGTTTTACCTGCGTTCGGTTGCACCTCGCGAAAGCTTCATCGATCGTGTCACCGGCAAGCGCACGGACGGCGTCACGACCGGACAGATTTATTGGGGTGCTGCGCCATTCGTCGTAATCCAGGCGATAATGGTGCTGTTGGTGATCCTCTTTCCGGCAATGGTCATGCACTACAAGGGGGCCGCGTCGACCATCGATCCAAACAAGGTCAAGATTGAGATTCCCCAGATCGATCTGCCGCCGCTCAACTTCAACGAACCGCCGAAGAATTAGCGGCGCAATCAGGCAAAATAAAACGGCCCCGGAACTTCGGTTCCGGGGCCGCTTGCTTTAAAGTCCGATCAGCCGCGCGAGTGGCGGACCATAAAGGAGTCGTAACCGAGCTCTGCGACCTGGAACCACTGGTAGCCATTGTTGGAATACGTGGTCATCGAAGTCATAGACCTTCTTGAAGGATGCGTTCTCCTTGGCGATCTCTGCATGCAACTCCTTCGCTGATTTGAAGCATGCGTCCATGATCGCCGGTGAGAAGCCGTGGAGCTTTACGCCGTTGGCGAGCAAGCGCTTAAGCGCCGCAGGATTAACTTCGTCGTACTTCGCGACCATCCACTGGTTCGCATACGCAGCCGCCTGCTCCAGGATTGCCTTGTAGCTTTTCGGCAGTGCGTTCCATTTCTCGTTATTGAAAAACGCGAAGATCATGGATCCGCCTTCCCACCAGCCTGGATAGTAGTAGTGCGGGGCGACTTTGTAGAAGCCGAGCTTTTCGTCATCATACGGACCGACCCACTCCGCCGCATCGATCGTGCCTTTTTCCAGTGCCGGATAGATGTCTCCGGCTGCTATCTGCTGTGGCACCGCGCCCAGTTTTTGCAAAACGCGCCCTGGGAACCCGCCGATACGCATCTTGATGCCCTTGAGATCGTCGACCGTATTGATCTCCTTGCGGAACCACCCGCCCATCTGACAGCCGGTATTGCCAGCGAGCAGCGCGGTGCAGTTGTACTTGCTGTAGAATTCGTTGAGCACTTCCTTGCCACCGCCCAATGTGAACCAGCCCTGGTTCAGTCGCTGGTTTGGACCGAAAGCAACAGACGTCCCGAACGCAAAGGTCGGATCCTTGCCAAAATAATAGTACGAGGCCGTGTGGCCGCATTCGACGGTGCCGTTCTGCACCGCGTCAACGACTTGAAGGCCAGGCACAATTTCGCCGCCGGCGAAAACCTGGATCTGGAATTTGTTATCGGTGGCCTCCGCAACGGCTTTGGCCATCACTTCCGCACCGCCAAACAATGTGTCGAGCGATTTCGGCCAGCTTGTGGTCATACGCCACTTGAGTTCCGGCATCGACTGGGCAATCGCCGGAGCGGCAATTGCGCTTGCGGCGACACCAAGTTCCGCTGCCTTGATAAATTGACGACGTTTCATCCCTTCCCCTCCTTGGTTTTTTTTCAGCAGAAGTCTCCGCATGCCCCAGCTTAAGTATGCCCGTAGGGCAGTACTGGAACCATGACGCAGGCCACCGGCTAAATCCAGTCTGCCCTGCCTAAACCAAAGTTGTAAGGGGGCGCAGTGCCCAAAAGCAGTCAGGGCCGGCTTTCCGGGCCAGCCCTGCGCATTCTCCTCTTTAGCCAATAATTAATCAGCCTTTGGCGCCGCTGCGGATCATGAAGCTGTCGTATCCATATTCGGCGACTTGCCACCAGAGGTATTCGTCGTGGCGGAATGCCTGCAGCGAATCCAGCACCTTTTTGTAATCAGCATTGGTTGCCGAAGTTTCAGCATTCACTTCATTCGAGGCCTTGAGGCAAGCTTCCATTGTGGCCTGCGTGAAAGGCCGCAGCTGAACGCCATTGGAGACAAGTCGCTTGAGCGCTTGCGGATTCTTTGCGTCATAGTCGCCTTGCTGTTGGGTATTACACGCTGCAGCCGCCGCTTCGAGAATAGATTTGTAACTCTTCGGCAGCTCATTCCATTTAGCAAGGTTGATAAGCATGTGGTTGGCGGTCCCGCCCTCCCACCAACCCGGATAGTAATAGAACTTCACGACTTTATAGAAGCCGAGCTTTTCGTCGTCATAAGGTCCGACCCACTCGGCAGCGTCGATCGTTCCCTTCTCCAACGCCGGGTAAATGTCACCACCGGCGATCTGCTGTGCGACGACGCCAAGCTTGCCGAGTGTTTTGCCGGCCCAGCCGCCGATGCGCATCTTGAGGCCCTTGAAATCCTCAGGCCCCTTGATCTCCTTGTGGAACCAGCCGCCCATCTGGCAGCCGGTATTACCGGCAAGCAAACACTTGGTGTTGAATTTGGCGCCAAAGTCGTCGATCAGTTTCTGGCCGTCAGCATGATAGAACCATGCGTTCTGTTGACGAGCATTGAGACCGAACGGAACGGCGCAGAACAACGCCCAGGTCGGATCCTTGCCGATGTAGTAGTATTGCGCACTGTGGCCTAATTCGACGGTGCCGTTCTGTACGGCATCGAGCACCTGCAGACCCGGAACAATTTCGCCGGCGGCGAACGTCTGAATCTGGAATTTTCCGTCGGTCGCGTCCGACACATATTTCGCGAACAGGTCACAGGTGCCGAACAACGTATCGAGCGATTTCGGCCAGCTTGCCGTCAATCGCCACTTCAGTGCCGGCGATGACTGCGCGATCGCCGGCTTGGCAATCGTGGCTGCAGCAGCGGCAACGCCCCCTGCTCCGACTGCGGTAAGGAATTTACGTCGTCTCATCGAAGGATCCTCCCTATATCGCTCCCGGTTGTCTGAACTGTTCAGGGAGCGGCAACAATTGCCCCGCGCGCCTAGAGAATGCGTCGATAGGTAAACGAGCGCAAGTTCCCCATTCGTCGGGGCAGCGGAATTCACGGGCAAAACAGGGCTCGCAGCCCTGTTTTGCTGGCCCAAACCGCAGGTCAGGCCTCGATCACGATCTTCGGCGGGGACCGCGCCGCACCCTTGATCTGATCACGAACCCTTGCGGCGATGTCTCGATAGATTTTGGCGTGCGGACCATCCGGTTCGGTGGCCACGACCGGAAGACCGGCGTCCGATTTTTCGCGAATGGTCATATGCAGCGGCACTTCGCCAAGGAAAGGCACGCCCAATCGCTCGGCTTCCTTTTGAGCGCCGCCATGGCTGAATATATCCGAGCGCGTCCCGCAGCTTGGACACAAAAAATAACTCATGTTCTCGACTACGCCGAGCACGGGCACGTTGACGCGTTTGAACATCGCGACACCGCGTCGCGCGTCGATCAGTGCAAGGTCTTGCGGTGTGGAAACGATCACCGCGCCTTTCAAGGGGACCTGTTGCGCCATTGTGAGCTGCGCATCGCCCGTACCTGGTGGCATGTCCACGACCATGATGTCGAGTTTGCCCCACTCCACCTCGCGCAGCATCTGCGTGATCGCCGACATCACCATGGGCCCGCGCCAGATCATCGGCGTTTCTTCGTCAATCAGAAAACCAATCGACATCACCGTAAGACCATATCGCTCAATGGGCTTGAGACGCGTTCCGCCGATCGTCTGCGGTTTCTCCTTGATGGCGAGAAGCTTTGGCAGCGACGGACCGTAGATGTCGGCGTCAAGGACGCCGACCTTCATTCCAAGGTCGCGCAGACCAAGCGCGAGGTTGACCGCGGTCGTCGATTTGCCGACACCCCCTTTGCCGGACGCGACCGCAATGACGGCATCTACGCCGGGGATTCCAGGCTGCACCTTGTCGGCAGGATGCGCGTGCGCCGCCGAAGCGCCGCCGGCACGCGGCTGGGTGGCAACATGCGCTGGTTGTGGTCCACGGGCACCGGTGCCCGCAGCACGCTCGGCCGTCAGGGCCACCAAAGCCGACTGCACCCCGGAAATGGCGCGCACGGCATCTTCGGCTGCCTTGCGCACGGACTCCCACGATTTAACCGCGGCAGCATCCACCGTCAGTGAGAAAAAAACTTTCCCGTCGGAGACAACGATATCGGAGAGCACGCGCGCGTCCGGCAAGGGCGCGCCGTCTGGCGAGAGCACCTTTGCCAGAGCCGCGAGAACCTGCTCCTTGCTCACCGCCATAACCATATGTCCTTAAAGGCCTGATTTCGCCGACACCATAAGCGCAGTGGCGGAGTGGTCAATGCAGGGTGGTTGACGCCCTTGCCCCGGCAATGACCAATTGGCAGATAAGCATCGGCCGCGGCCGGCCAACAGCAAATTTTTCGAGGGAGATCTGTTATGGCGAAGGTAGCGTTTCTGGGCCTGGGAGTCATGGGCTACCCGATGGCGGGGCATCTGAGGAACAAAGGCGGACACGAAGTCACCGTTTATAACCGCACCGCAGCCAAGGCCGAGCAGTGGGTCAAGCAACATGGCGGCAAATCGGCCCCTACCCCAAAGGCTGCCGCCGAAGGTCAGGACTTCGTCATGTCCTGTGTCGGCAACGACAACGACCTGCGCGAAGTGACTCTGGGTCCCAATGGCGCCTTCGCCGGCATGGGAAAGGGCAGGGTTTTCGTCGACCACACGACCGCGTCCGCCGAGATCGCGCGTGAGCTTCACGCGGCTGGCAAGAAAAGCGGCTTCGACTTCGTCGATGCGCCGGTGTCTGGTGGCCAGGCAGGCGCCGAGAATGGCGTCCTCACTGTCATGTGCGGCGGCGATGCCAATTCATTCGCCCGTGCCGAAAAAGTAATCGCGGCCTATGCCCGCGCCTGCAATCTACTCGGCCCGCCGGGCTCCGGACAGCTTTCAAAAATGGTCAACCAGATCTGCATTGCGGGACTGGTGCAAGGTTTGGCGGAGGGTCTGCACTTCGCCAAGAAGTCGGGTCTCGATATCGAGAAACTGATTGCAACGATTTCCAAAGGCGCGGCGCAATCCTGGCAAATGGAGAACCGCTACAAGACAATGGCAGCGAACAAATTTGACTTTGGATTTGCAGTCGACTGGATGCGTAAGGATCTCGGAATTTGTCTCGGCGAAGCGCGCAAGAACGGCGCACACCTGCCCGTTACTGCCCTGGTCGATCAGTTCTACTCAGAGATCCAGGCCATGGGCGGCAAACGTTGGGACACATCGAGCCTGATCGCCCTGCTCGATCGGTGATCGCGCACACGGCTTTGTGCGTGATCTGATCCAAAGTTCGATCGCCGTTGTCGGGAGCTATGCTGCCGCACTCGGCCGCGCCGACACGGCTGTGTGCCAACGTTTTACGTTACTGGCGCCCTCGGGCACTGCAAGTCGTGCCGGTTTCATGAAATCAACGGCGACCTGTATCGTGATGTCGGCGATCGTATAGCGGTCACCCGCGACGAATTCGCGCGTGGCGAGCTCGCGGTCAAGTAGACCGAGAAACCAGGCCACGCGCGGCCTGTTCGCATCGGCCCAGGCCGGAACCTGCGGCACCTCAAGCTCTTTCATCGCCGGATGCGTGTGGCGAAAGACCGCCGCCACGTTCGAGAAAAAATTTATTTCAGCCCGTCGGTTCCACATCTCGACGATGGCGGCATCTTTCGCCCCGATGCCGAACATTGGCGGATCCGGCTGCAGCATTTCGAAATAGCGACAGATCGCAATCAACTCGGTGATCACGGTGCCATCATCGAGCACCAGCGCCGGCATCCGCTGCAACGGGTTGATGGCGGTGTATTCCGGGGTTTTATGCTGCATCGTCATCATGTCGACCTGCTCGGTCAGCAGCGTAATGCCTTTTTCGGCGAGGAAAATGCGGGTGCGGCGGGGGTTCGGGGCTACCTTGCTGTCGTAGAACTTCATCGCCACCTCCCCGTCCGAAGACGTTTTCCCCTCGCGGAACAGCCGAACATGGCCCAAAACCGCTGTCAAAGGGGGTAAACGATCCTTAACCAGAGATTTTAGGCCCCTCTTAAGCTTGGTCTTAAGGATTTTGCGCAAGGCTCCGCCGGTGTTTTGTGCAAGTGCCAGCGTCATTTAATGCCAACTCCAGGCGAACAACCCGACCTCACTGCGCTGCCACCGGATAACTCACCGGTGAAGCGGCGCCTTGCCGCGCAATATGTGCGCGAAGCGCGCGACCGCCTGACGTCGACCAGCGGCACGCGCCCGGCCTTCGACTATGAGTTGTTGCGGCAATACGCGCAGAACCGGATCTCAGCTTCGCTGGTGATCCTGCTGCTGGTTACCACCGTTGGCTTCATGTCGAGCGTGTGGACCGGCGCATTAGGTGCCGGCGCATGGACGGCGGCTGTGTTGGTGATCCACGCCATTATCGTCACCAAGTGCCGGCAGTTCCTCGAAAAGCCGATGCACGAGGTCTCCGCGCGAGCGTGGCGGCTACGCTTCATCACGCTCGATCTGTTCTACGGGCTGGCCTGGATGTTCAGCCTGATCCACCCGATCGGGATCGATGAAAGCTCGAGCACATTTATGCTGTTTGTGATGCTGCTGGTGGTGGCGGTGTCGAGCATGTTGGCCTCAAGCCTGCCGACCGCAGTCTTTGCGGCGACGTTTCCCGTCACAACGGCAATCGCCCTTGATTTCATCCTGCAAGGTACGCTGCGTCACTATATTCTCGCCCTCATGGCATTGACCGCGCAAGGCTACTTCGCGGCCCTCACCTATCGACTTTATTCGAGCACGCTCGCAACATTGGAAGCGCGCGCGGAAAAGGATGCCTTGATCGGCGAACTCGAACAAGCCAAGGCAATATCAGACGAAGCGCGTCGCCGGGCGGAAGCAGCCAACATCGCAAAATCGCGCTTTCTGGCTCAGATGAGTCACGAACTGCGCACGCCGCTCAATGCGATCCTTGGTTTTTCCGAAGTGATGAAAACCGAAGTATTCGGGCAACATGCGGTGCCGGCGTACAAGGAATATTCCGCCGACATCCATAACTCCGGCGTGCACTTGCTTGGCCTGATCAACGAGATCCTTGATCTGTCGCGCATCGAGGCGGGCCGCTACGAGCTCAACGAGGAATCCGTTTCGCTTGTAGGCATTGTTGAAGACTGCCACCACCTGCTCAAGCTGCGCGCAAGCAATCGCGGCATCACGATCCATGAAGTTTTCGAACCGGACATGCCGCGGCTGTGGGCGGACGAACGCGCTATTCGCCAGATCTGTCTCAATTTATTGTCGAACGCGATCAAGTTTACACCGCAAGGCGGCGAGATCTGGCTGAAGGTCGGCTGGACGGCCTCAGGCGGACAGTA
Organism: uncultured Alphaproteobacteria bacterium; assembly: GCA_963815055.1. Lineage (GTDB taxonomy): Bacteria > Pseudomonadota > Alphaproteobacteria > Rhizobiales > Xanthobacteraceae > Pseudolabrys. The sequence goes on from CAWFEU010000003.1 coordinate 978,872, forward strand.
CGTCAGCGTCAAGGACACCGGTGCCGGCATCCCCGAGGAGGAAATTCCAGTTGCACTCGCGTCCTTCGGTCAGGGCTCGAATTCGATCAAATCGGCCGAACAGGGCGCCGGCCTCGGTTTGCCGATCGCCAAAAGCCTGGTCGACCTGCATGGCGGGACGTTTGCGCTGAAGTCCAAGCTGCGCATTGGCACGGAGGTCATCGTCACATTTCCTCCCGAGCGAGTTGTGGCGGCAATCGCGCCAATGACGGAGCACGTACCGCCAATCGTGTCGCCCGCCGACCTCGAACTGACCCCGGAGGAAAAGCGCCGCATCAGCCGCCGGCCGCTGTTTCGGGCCGGCACATAGACCGACGCCTTGCGACAATCACGCGATTGCCTTCCCGGATATGATGCTTAAGGTCGCACCCAACTCGTCCCGAGCGAACCCATGATCGAAACCCCATGCGTCAAAATCTGCACTCTCGATGCCCGCGCCGGCCTCTGCCTAGGCTGCGGCCGGACGGTTGACGAGATAACGTGCTGGACCGGATTGGACGCTTCCGAACGTGCCCGGGTGATGGCCGAACTTCCCGCCCGTCTGGCCACGTGGGGTGCTGCGAAAACAGCGACGGCCATGGAATGACGCCGTGAGCCGCCGCCTCGTCTGGTCCCTGCTGTTTGGTGTTGCCCTGTCGCTTGCCGCCTTGATCGCGAGCAGCGACCAGGACGCGATCACAAATTTGCTTAGGCACGATGTCGGATCGCTCGCGATCAAGATCGTGCTGGTCGTGTTCGTCGGCGGCCTGGTGCTCGCCCTGTTCCGCGAAAGCCTATCAAAGGCACTCGAAGCAGCGGCTTTCTGGGCTGTCGTCGGTTTGCTCCTGGTGGTCGGTTATAGCTACCGGTTTGAGTTGCGTGAAATCGCCGATCGCGTGGTAGCAGAACTCGTGCCGGGTCATGTCGCAGGTCATGGGCGCAACGTTGAAGTCGTGCGCGGACATGGCGGAGACTTTGCGGTCGCAGCGCATATCAACGGGACACGTATTCCGATGGTGCTCGATACCGGAGCAAGTTCAGTTGTGTTGACGCAGGAAGCGGCCAAGGCCGCCGGCTTGCCGATCGAGGTCCTCAACTACACGGTCAATATCGATACCGCGAACGGGCGCACGCGCGCGGCGGCCGTCACACTCGACCGCCTCGCGGTCGGAGGCCTCACCGAGCGTTCGGTGCCGGCTTTGGTGGCCCAGCCGGGGCAGCTCAAAAATAATCTGCTCGGCATGAGCTTCCTCAACCGGCTGGAAAGCTGGGAGGTCCGCGGCGACAAGCTGCGCTTGCGGGGAACTCAATAGACAACAGCCGCTAGACCAAACTCGCGGCAAACCGCAACGCTACCAGAACCAGGAAAACTCCGAAGGCAATCTCCAGCTTTCGCCGCGGAAGCCAATGCGCCAGCCGCACGCCGTAGCTGGTGGTATAGCTCGATACGGGCGCCATCAGCGCGAAACCGAGCAGGGATACGAAGCCGATCGACAATGGCGGCAGCTGTGCCATATGCGGCCAGCCGGCCAACATGTAGCCAATTGCGCCGGCAATGGTGATGGGGACACCAACTCCAGCTGACGTTCCAACCGCCTGATGCATCGGCCGGCCATAAAGAGTCAGCACCGCGTTCGATATTGCGCCACCACTCACTCCGACCAGCGAGGAAAACAGGCCGGTGATAAGGCCATAGATGGCGAGCACGCCGCGTCCCGGCAACTCGTCACCGAGCTTCCAGCGATCTCCGCCGAACAACATGCGGATAGCTATGAAAGTAACAAAGAAGAGAAAGGCGACCTTGAACACCGGCGCGGGTGCGAATGACGCTATCACTGACCCGATCGCAACACCAAAAATAGCCGGGAGCGTCCAGACGCGGACAACGTCGGGAAGTACCGCGCCTTTCTTTTTATGTCCCAGGTAGGATCGTATCGTCGTCGGCACAATGATCGCGAGCGAGGTACCGATACAGGCCTGGATGCGGACATCCTCTGGCACGCCGATGAACTCGGAACACTTCATACAGCACCGGCACGATGATAGCCCCGCCACCGATCCCGAACAGGCCGGCGAGAAACCCTACAAGGATGCCCGCCCCCGCTATCCAGAGGGCGAGCAATGCGATCTCGCTGATCGGGTATCCCAGCAGCATGAGGCTTTGAAAAATGTACGGCGGGAGTATGCAGCCTAAGCGGCGATGTGCGCCAAATCCGCCCGTCTGTCCAGCAGCAGCGCCAACGCATCAGCCATGACGGTAGCGCTTGCATCTGGCTTGACCGCTTCGGTCGCCAGATGCCGGCGGAAGGCACGAGCGCCTGGCACTGCGCGGAAAAGCCCGAGCGCGTGACGGGTAATCGCGTTGATTTTTACGCCCTTGGATAGTTCGCGTTCGATATAGGGGATGAGCGCGAAAGCCGCCTCTTTGGGTGACTTGAACTGCGCGGGGGCACCAAAGATCTGCGGGTCGACATCGAGCAATCGGCAGGGCTCCTGGTAGGCGGCGCGTCCCATCATCACGCCATCCAGTGCACCAATCGCAGTCTGCGCCTGCTCCAGACTGGTAATGCCACCATTCAAGATGATATCGAGATCCGGGTGCGCGGTTTTCAGTCGATGCACGAGCGCGTAGTCGAGCGGCGGTACATCGCGATTTTCTCGCGGTGAAAGTCCCTTCAACCAGGCCTTGCGCGCGTGCACAATGAGCGCGTCGACACCGGCAGCCTTGACCGCGTCAGTGAACGCAAACAGCGCCTCCTCGGGATGCTGCTCATCGATACCAATCCGGCACTTGACCGTCACCGGAATCCTGACGGCGGCCTTCATGGCGGTGACGCAATCAGCGACCAGTGCGGGCTCCGCCATCAGGCAGGCACCAAATCGGCCTTCCTGCACCCGGTCAGACGGACAGCCGATGTTGAGGTTGATCTCGTCATAGCCAAAATCGTCGCCGATACGCGCCGCCCGAGCGAGCGCTGCCGGATCGCTGCCGCCAAGCTGCAGCGCCACCGGATGTTCGGCGGGATCGAAGCCGAGCAACCGCGCACGATCGCCATGCAGAACCGCGCCAGTGGTGACCATTTCGGTATAGATCAACGCGCGCCGCGTCAGCAGACGGTGGAAGTATCGGCAATGCCGGTCGGTCCATTCCATCATCGGAGCGACACAAAAGCGACGGGATCCAGCGTTTTTAGCGTTTTTTGCTGTTTTTTCAGTCACTTGGTCACTTTTATTCACAGCTCATGTCGTACCAATTTCGGGCTCATTTTGCCCTATTTTACCGTCCGTGGTACGACAATGTCGTACTTTTTTTCTCGTGTCGTACCGGCCCAGATTTTTGGACGGACCGACATTGGCGACTGGTCCGCCAACAACAAAACCGGTACGACAAAAATGGGCTCGATAATAGAACGTTCCCGCAAAGACGGCTCCAAGGGCTTTACCGCCCAGATCGTCATTAAAAAGGGCGGCAGGATCGTCCATCGCGAGGCGCGAAACATTCGACCGCAAACAGGCAGCCAACGCCTGGGTCGTCAAACGCGAGGCCGAACTCAAGCGTCCAGGCGGGCTCAACCAGAAAGAAGATCCGACCCTGTCGGCCGTTATCGACCGCTACATTGCGGAGTCGAAAACGCACCGTCCTAGGCACAAAGGCGCAAGTGCTCAAGACACTCAAGAACAGCGATCTCGGCGAAATCAAATGTAGCGACATGACGAGCCATGCGTTGGTGTCGTTTGCCCGTGATCTCTCCAAAAATGTCGAACCGCAAACATGCGGGAACTATTTCTCGCACCTCTCCAGCATTTTCACCGTTGCCAGGCCCGCATGGGGATATCCCCTCGCCCGGCAAGAGTTTGACGACGCCGTCACCGTTCTAAAAAAGCTGGGCCTCATCCGAAAAGGAATTGAACGCACGCGGCGACCGACGCTCGATGAGCTGACCTGCTCATGGAGCACTTTGGGCGCGTTCACCATCACCGGCCCGGTTCCGTTCTGATGCAAAAAGTGATTGCGTTCGCATTATTCTCGACACGCCGTCAGGAAGAAATCACACTGTTGCGCTGGGACGATCTGGACGGCGACCGAATCTTGGTCCGCGACATGAAGCATCCCGGCGACAAAAAAGGGAACAACGTCTATTGCGAGCTACCACCGGAAGCGCTTGCGATTGTCAATTCGATGCCCAAGACGGCGGACAAGATATTTCCTTATACGACAGATGCAATCAGCGCCGGCTTTACACGCGCGTGCCGTTTCCTCGGCATCCACGATTTACGCTTCCACGATCTTCGGCATGAAGGAATTTCGCGTCTATTCGAGATGGGACGGACAATTCCGCAAGTCGCTGCGGTCTCAGGACATCGTAGTTGGACTAGCTTAAAGCGCTATACGCATATCCGACAGACCGGAGATAAATATACTGAGTGGAATTGGGTGTCGGCCCTAGCAGAGGCATCATAGGCCCAATAGACTATTTTAGTGGTAACTGACTTTTAATCAGTAGGTCGAGGGTTCGAGTCCCTCCGCGCTCACCAAAATTCCTTGCGGGACAGCCACTTTTTGAAAGGGCCGACATGGGACGATTTGGCCTGCATTTCGTGTCGGCACTGTGTCGGCAAATCGCCGTTAGGAATTGCGAGTGAGCAAAAGCCCGCGAGAATCATGTCCCGCTACAAAGGCCAACAAAATGCAACGCGGACCGAGTTGGATTTTCCGCACCACGTCGACATCAGCGTCCCGCGCGGCGGCCTGGGTACGCGGCTTGATGCGATGTACGAGTTTCACACCCAGCACGCCATCAAACCCCAGCGCGGGCAAGGCAGGCACGATGCCGATGGTGCCGTTATCCGGTGGTGTTTTGCTGATGAGGGTTTAGCCGCAGCATTTGCCAGTAAGTTCAGAACGTAAACGCACCTCTGGTCATTGCGGCCCAAAACCCGCTACCGTAAGGGTGTGGGGGCGTTCCATGTGGCTTGTTCTGTGCGTGCTGACCATCGCGCTGGCCGTGGGGTTTGTTGCTGCGGCAATCGCGCTGGAATAAACGGCTCAAACAGGCGATGACGGTAGCCCATGGTTCAACGTGTAGCCCATGACTGACAGACGGCCAAATCCGCGAGTTGAAAAACCACGTTCGGAGCCGGAGATCATTCCGCCCGGCGTGGAACGGCGCCCGCCGCCGGTCCCGTTCAGCCTCATCTTGGTGGTCTTGATCGTGGGGCTGATGTCGGCGGCAATGCTGGTGCTGATGATGGGCGCGCTGCTGGTGGCGCTGCCAGCCATCCTGCTGTTCGTCACCGTCACACTCGTGGTCGGGCTGCTGCGGATGTATTTTCAGCGGACTTAGATAAGTACAGGCTTCTGACAACTAGATTATCTGTATCAGCGTCGGATCATCGCCCGGCGCGCGCGAGCTGTTCACGCGGCGCGACACTGGGTACATTTGCAAATAGTCATCGGGCGCTGGCTTCAACAATTCAATGCCAGCCTTGCCGGTCAGCCAAATATCAAAATCCTTCTGCTGCAACAGCACTGGCATCCGGTCATGTATCTTGCTCACGTACTCGTTGGCCACGGTAATGATCATTGTGCATGACTTGAGCGGTTCGCCCGTCTCGATATCTTTCCACTCGTCCCACAGCCCCGCGATGGTGAGCGGCGAGCCGTCAGGTGCCGAGAAATAGTACGGCTGCTTGCCGTCGGGCATGGCCTTCCACTCGTAGTAGCCGGATGCCGGGATCAGACAGCGCGTGCGCTTGAACGCTGCGCGAAACATCGCCTTCTCAGCGACAGTTTCAGCGCGCGCGTTGAAGGTGGCTGGCGTCTCTTTGGCCTTCTTCTTCCACCACGACGGCACCAGCCCCCAACGCATGGGCACCAGCTCTCGCTTGGCGTCGCGTTCGATCACAGCATCAATCGTGGTGGTGGGGCAGATGTTGTAGCGCGCAGGTAGGTTGAGCTCGGGGGCCGCGGGCACGGTCAGGCGGTAGAGCGCGACGAGTTCGCGCCAAGTCAGTCGGTTGGTGAAGCGTCCGCACATGGGCCACTTTACGATGTCTGCTTTACCCCCGAAAGCAGACACGATAGAAAATCAAACTATAACTCATATTCTGAGTTGAATAGATGGAGCCCATGTTGCGCAGGATTGCACTGGTGTTTGCGTTCTTGGCCGTATTCGTCGCACCGGCCATCGCTCAGAAAGCCAAGATTGAAGCGGTGAATGCAAAATGGGTCGAATTGTTTGGCAATGGCGACTTTGAAGGGCTTGCCCAGCTCTACGCTGTTGACGCAACCGCATTGCCGCCCAGCGCCGCGATGGTGAAAGGAAGGGCTGCGATCGGCGCAATGTGGAAAGGCCTGGCGGAGCATGTGAGCAATCCGAAAGTCACTGTCCTCGACGTAAAGCGATTGGGCCCCCACGCAGCACGAGAGATCGGGACGTTCAGGTTGACGACCAAAGATCCGACGCCGAAGGAAATATCAGGGAAATATCTTGTGGTGTGGGAAAAGGTCCGGGGCGAATGGAAAATCGCCGCCGATATTTGGAATGACGGCAAATAACGATGCCAAGGCTATAGGGATAACGTTTGCGTGCCGAACGGCGAACGGGCCAACTGCTGACGCTGGTGGCGGAACGGTGGAGAGCTACTCATGTGGCCGGTGTCGCGCCGGGTGAAAAAAGTGGGCAACGACAACGACGCAACGTTGGTCGATGCAATCCAATAAGGCCGGGCGTGACCCGCCTTGCGCTCGCGCAATGGTTGTCCAATAATATCCACGGGGCTGGGGGATATTTCTATGCGCACCGCGTTCTTCGCGCTGCTTTGCGCAGCCATCGTTGGTGGCTGCGCCAAGGATGCCGACCAAGTCGGCGCAACCTACACATCGCCCGTACTTTACGAGAACTACACTTGTCCGCAGCTGGCGGAGGAAGCTCAACGAGTTTCGAGCCACGCCGCGCAGGCGGCGGGCGTGCAAGACCAGAAAGCCACGAACGACAAAGTTGCTATGGGTGTGGGGCTCATTGTCTTTTGGCCAGTAATGCTGATGACCAAAGGGAACGACGAAAACACTGCCGAGCTTGCCCGCTTGAAAGGGCAGATGAACGCGATCGAAGAAGCATCGATTAAGAAGAGGTGCGGCATTACTTTTCAGCACGCGCCCCCGCCATCTGCTCCCGTGGCCCAGAACGGCGGCGAGGTCCACTAGCACCTTTAATTTTTGCCAATGCGGGGACTTAATATGAGCAAATTTGTTGGCGCATTATTCCTCGTCTCCGCTCTGACGGTCTGCGTCTCGGCCACGGCCGATCCTGACGGGTGCCGCAATGCCGTTGATCAGTTCAAGTCTGCTAGAAGCGACGTCGCCGGTGACGTCCAGACGTACGCATCGTGCATATCGGGCAGCGACGGTCACGACGATTGTTCGAGCGAGTTCTCGACGCTTCAGTCTGCCCACGACGACTTCGAGTTTGCTGTCTCGGATTACGAGACCGAATGTCAGTAGCTGCCAGAGCCACGCTCCTTACTGTGCTGACCGCGATATATGCGGGAGCGGCCAGTGCTCAACCTGCGGCAAAATCATCCGATCAAGCAATCGTCGACCAGATCATCCAAGCCAGCCGCAACGCGTACTACGCCACCGGTCACCCGTGCGCGTGCCCGTATGATCGCGCGCGGAACGGCAGCATGTGCGGCGGTCGAAGCGCGTACAGCCGCCCTGGCGGGGCATCGCCGAAGTGCTATCCGCAGGACGTCAGCGAGGCCGAAGTAGCTGCGTTTCGTCGTCGTCAGTGATAGTTGGTGACTTGAAAAGTGCCACGCCGCATATTGGCGCGGTGAGCGACGGGACGGCCCTGGGGCCGCTTAAGCAGTGCCGGTGCTCATCATTCAAACGTGGTACCCTGTGATCGGGGCGACTCTTCGACGGGGCGGGTTGAATGCGCGATTGGCTTCTCGTGTTGCTTCCGGTTTTGATCGCTTTGTATTTCATTATTTTCCAGACCAGTTTGACGTGATGTTGAACTGGCTCCACGGGATAATCTTTCAGAACTAACTGGATTGCGGTACGTCCGGGGATGTCCGCTTTACCCCCAAAAGCAGACATGTGCGCTGCACTGGCCCGCGTCTGCTTGGTGCCAAAAGCGGACGTCGGCATTGGAATGATTATTCCGATTGTTCGCGTTTCGGTTCTTAGGTAAAGACTTTTGCGGGCAAGAAAAACCACGGCAGCACGCTTTGCCGCCACCAGCGCCTTGAATCAGTTAACGGGAGGATTCACGCTAAAGCCCGGCACCTCACGGTGTCGGGCTTTACGTTTCTTAAATCGACCTTCCCGAAGCAGACCGCGCCCGTGCTTATTTTGGTCGGCCGGGTTTCAGCTTACGCGCGCCGTGGTTTAGCTGACTGGGTGTTTGAGTGACCTGGACGTGCGAGCACTCCGGGCAACGCCAATAGGTCGTGACCGCATTGTCGGTGCGAACGATGCGATTAAGGCGGCTCATTTTCCCTACACCGCAAGCCGGGCATGGCTTTTTTTCCCATTGATTTATTGGGCGATTCCATCGCATAAATTTGGCATAAATTTTTTGGTGTCGCAAAGTGCCCATAGTCGTCCTGACGGCCGTATTCCTCATCTTGAACGGGCTGCTCTGGTATCAGCGGCCCAACCCGCACGTTTGGCTGTTCGGATCGCTTTTTCTCGGCTTGGGCTGGGGCGTCCTGTTTATGCGCCTCGTCACCCGTGACGGACGGAGGAGCTGATGCGTCTCGCAATCGGCGTGATCCTTCTGGCAGTGACTGCTGCCCTAGCTTTTATCGGCTTTCCTAAACGAAACGGGGACAGGCCTCGCTTCCTTCAATTTGAGGCGGCGGTCGTCCTATATCCGCCGCTCATTATGATTACGGTGATGATCTTTGCAGTGCCCATAACACCGGACTATCCGGTATTCGATAACAGAAGCTAGGAGGCGACGATGGAGTATGGAATCGCCGTATACCTTCGAGACCTTTCCACCCGCCTGACTGATGTTGCCCGCAGTTGTCCAGACGCGCGCGCGCATGAGGCTATCGTCGCAATCTGCTTTGAACTCACAGACAAAGCTCATGTGATCGAGACCAACTTCACAACCCTAAAGCGGCGGGACTCGGATCGCGATAGCCGATGGAACGGTCGCTAGTTGCCACAAGCGAACAGATACAAATTACGCAGGGTGCCACCCGATTAGGGCGAGCATGACAAAAAAACCGACAACGTAGGCCACCACAACGTACCAACCATGGCGAAGCCACGCGCCGACCGATTTAGCCTCTGGATACTGGTTCGACAAAGCCACACCAGCAGACGAACCGAACCAAATCATTGAGCCACCAAATCCTACCGTGTAAGCGAGATGCCCCCAATCGTAGCCACCTTGCTTAAGCGCAAGAGCGGTCAGCGGTATATTGTCGAATACAGCTGACAGGAACCCTAACCCGAGCGCTGTCGGCCAAGACGCTGGTGGCAGGTGCTCGACAGGCATCATCGATGCAGCGGTAACAAGCGCGAGCAGAAATATCGCGCCCTTGAATGCCTCCGGCAATACCCGCCAATCCGGTCGGCGTAACAATGCTGTTGCAAAAAGCACAGCCCAAACAGCGAGGCCGAGCACCGGGATGCGACCAAGTAGTTGAGGAAAGACCAGGTTGGTAGTCACATTCACAACAAGAGCGGCGATCAGCACCGCTGTGACGATGTATACACGTACCCAGTCGATAGTAGGCGCTCGACGCTCATGATTGGTCATGGGCGAATGACGCTCTTGCCGCAACGATGCGGGTACTGAAAAAATCAGCAACGCAATAATAGCCGCGACATATGCTTCGAGGAGTTTTAGGGGGCTCACGCCGGCAATCCACATCATCGTAGTTGTTGTGTCGCCCACCACGCTACCAGCACCGCCCGCGTTAGATGCAGCGACGATTGCCGCGAGATAACCGATATGGACTTTGCCGCCAAACACGTGACGCGCAATGGTACCGCCGATGATCGCCCCTGCGATATTGTCGAGAAAACTGGAAAGCACAAAGACAATGAACAGCAATATGACGCCGCCTTTCCAGCCCCCCGGTAGCAACGAACTCATCGCGTCGGGAACGGCGCTCTCTTCAAAATGACGCGACAGCAGCGCAAACCCCGTCAACAGCAGAAAAAGGTTTGCGAGGAGCGAAAACTCGTGGCTCAAATGAAGCCCGAGGCCAGCCAAACCCGCCCCGTCTCTGAAGCCGGTGAAGACCAGTTTGTAACCAGTGATGATCCCCAAGCCAGCAAGCGCAATGGGCAACGTGTGGCGATGAAACAGCGCGATACCGAGCAGGGTCAATGCAAACAGGGCGAAATCAATGGAGACGCCTAAGAGTACGAGGCCGGTCATTTTTCAACAAACGCCAAAATTCTGATCAACGATCAAACTACTTTTTATACGAAGGATTTGATGGGCCTGGTTTGCTTGGCCGATTTTTTTCAACGATAGCCACGATGATGAACCCAAACGTGATCAGTCTTGAAATGTAATAAAAGGGTTCCATTTCGTTCGACGGATGCGACACCGCGAAAGCAAATCGTGTTACCGCGTCGAGCGCAAAACCGATTGCGAACCAAAGGAAGAATTTGTCTCGGGTTTGACGCCAAAATCGTAAGAAAAACAAAGTAGCGACGAACGAAGCCATGGCAACCGCTCCGGTTAGCGCGGCATTTAAGGTCGGAATCATTCTGCGCTCCAAATCAAACCATAGAGCAGGACGATCATAGCCATTAAGGCGACCGAAGCTCGCAAAGCAGTCAAATCGATATCGGGGACGACTAACTTGTCGATCACGAGAAGGAGATTATTGATCGTTAAACCGGCGAAACACAATCCACTCCAAAACAACAGTCGATAACTGCCACGCCGATACGCTTGCATAAGCAGGAAAGTACACAGCAGTGCTGTAAGGGCGCACAATCCATAAATGGTAGCCGCCATACTAGGGCTCCTTTCTGAATTTGAACGCATCTGCGAACTGACGAATGCGGCGGGGCTTGCCGTGGATCACATTTGTAACGGGAATGAGATGTCGGGAGTAAATCGCGGCGAGCCGATTGAGGATGGCCGCCTGGTCTGATGACCCGACCTGATACCGATAAAGGCCGTCAGCCATGGTCAAGAGACCGTTCTGGCATAGCGGTGAAAGTATTTCTGTGGTTTCCGGCTCGGCGATGTAGAGCCGTTTCGCGATCCTGGCCACATCCCAAATTTCGTTCGGATTGCTGCGCATTAAGAGCAGCGCCTCCAATTGCCCGACAGAATCAATGTACCGAAGGATGAAGTCCCGAACATCGGACGGGATGAGGTCGTCTGCCATCCCTAACCTCTTGTTGCCTGATAAGGGCGAATAGTGGGACTAAACGCACGCATAAGGACAAAGACAGAGAGGCCGCCAAGGGGACGGGGCGGCCTCTCTGAACCGGCCTCTTACGCGGCTTTACTACTTAATTTGATTTGCCGCCGGGGCCGAGGCTGATTGTGTGCCCCCTTTCGGCGTAATGCCTGAGAAGAGGAAAACGATACCCACACCGAAACACCCAACGATAGCGAGCGTTGCAAGCACGTCGCCGCCGCCGCGAAGAAACCATTTCATTGACGAATGCTCTGACGGCAAACAGAGCCATAGCCCGATAATTGCTATTGCAACTAACGCGATCCCAATAACAGACATTTTTACGACCCTCCTTCAGCATCGGGGGTTGGAACCCGTTCGACATTAGAATTTGAATCGACAAATTCCAATGCGACATAAATTCCGCATAAAAATATCGTACTTTATATAGTGTTATCAATGGCGTACCCTGTATGTATAACCCAGGTTCATTTAATTCGACGCGAGCCAGGAAGGCGGATCGGAACATCGATTG